>NZ_CP078091.1:0-2400000 GCF_025917005.1 Porphyrobacter sp. ULC335 | reverse complement strand
GAAAGCTACTAACGCACTGAAGAACCTTTATTCCTAATCTGGTATGGTGGATGGGTTACGCATCAACACGGATAGGTCAGGCGAAATTGCACAGACTTCGATAATTCTCCCATCTTGAAATCACACGTCAATGTGATACATGAGCCAAATGAGCACATTGATCATCACACGCGTTCGCGATCTCGTCACATTAGGCACAATGACCCGCGCTGGCTTGGCCCGGGCAGCCGGGCTCCATGCCAACACCTTGCGTGATTGCACCGAGGAATCGTGGAACCCGACAGCCGAAACGCTCGCCAAGCTTGAAGCCTTCCTTGCGGTGAATGAAGATCGCCCGGTCCTCGCAACGATCGAGGAGATCATCGACGAGGCGCGCAACGGGCGAATGTATATCCTCGTCGACGATGAGGACCGCGAGAACGAGGGCGATCTCATTATCCCGGCGCAGATGGCAACGCCGCAGGCGATCAACTTCATGGCGATGTATGGTCGCGGGCTGATCTGCCTCGCACTCACCAAAGAGCGCGTCGATACGCTCGGCCTTCAGCCGATGAGCCGCAACAACAAGGAATCGATGCAGACCGCCTTCACCATCTCGATCGAAGCGAAGGAGGGCGTCACCACCGGCATCTCGGCGGCGGACCGAGCGCGCACCATTTCGGTCGCGATTGATGCCGCCAAAGGTGCGGATGACCTTGTCACCCCCGGCCACGTCTTCCCACTGACGGCACGCGACGGCGGCACGCTGGTGCGCGCCGGGCATACCGAGGCGGCGGTCGATATCTCGCGCCTTGCGGGCCTCAACCCCTCCGGCGTGATCTGCGAGATCATGAACGAGGACGGGACAATGGCCCGGCTTGACGATCTCATCAACTTTGCCCGCAAGCATGACCTGAAGATCGGCACGATCCGCGATCTGATCGCCTACCGGATGCGCAACGACCATCTGGTCGAACGGCTTGGGGAGCGCGCCTTTACCTCCGATTATGGCGGCCAATGGCGGATGATCACCTATCGTGACCGTGTGGCGGGCAACGAGGCTTATGTGCTGCAGAAGGGCCACGTCATTCCCGGCGAGCCTACCCTCGCCCGCGTTCACCCGATTTCGGTGTTTGACGATGTGCTGGGCCAGCCCGGCGCCCGCAAGCGCACCCTCCAGCGGGCGATGCAGGCGATCGGGACGCACGGTTCGGGTGTCATCGTGATCTTGACGGGCCGCGTCGGTACCGGCGAGTGGCGCCCGGACGAGGAACTGCGCAACATCGGGATTGGTTCGCAAATTCTGGTCGATCTTGGCATTTCCGAGATGGTGCTGCTGTCGAACAGCCGCCCCGATTACGTCGCACTCGAAGGCTACGGCCTGACCATCACCGACTTCCACCCCATTCCGGAGTAATTCCCCATGGCCGATATTCTGATCGTCGAGGCCCGATTTTACGCCCACCTCAACGATATGCTGGTGGCAGGCGCGCGTGCCGCGCTTGAGGCCGAAGGGCACAAGGTCGAAGTTCTGACCGTTCCCGGCGCGCTGGAAATTCCCGGTGCCATAGCTCTCGCGGCCGAAAGCGACCGCTATGATGGCTTCGTCGCCATTGGTGTCGTTATACGCGGCGAGACTTACCATTTCGAGATCGTGGCGGGTGAAAGCGCCCGCGCAATCATGGCCTTGACCATGGACGGCATCGCCATCGGCAACGGCATCCTGACAGTCGAGAACGAGGCCCAGGCACTGGTCCGGGCAGACCCCGCACAGAAGGACAAGGGCGGCGAGGCAGCCAAGGCGGCGTTGGCCCTTCTGGCCCTGCAGGATCGCTTCGGCCGTTGACCAAAGCGGCGGCGGACGTGCCGTTCTGGTGCACGCCCGCCGCTACGTAGTTTCCCTCTGTAGATTTCCATAAGCCATTAACGCGATATCCGACCATCTTATGCTGTTGCTCGCCGGTCGCACGAGTTAGCTAAAGCACATTCGAATTCGCGGGATCTAAAATTGGAAAACCACTCTCCGCCTATGCCATATGAGCCGGGCGTGCATCACGTGCTGGCATCGCTTGAGAAGCAGCTTGAAGCGCTCGACCAACGCGGGGCACATATCGCAGCTGCCCATCTGGATGCCGCGATCCAGCAGCTACGGCTTGATCTGGCGCGGAGCTAAGCCACCACTGCCCTGACGATTTATCCTGAGAAAATAGCAGTCTGCGTATTTGCCCTTAAAGCCAGCGCGCCAAAGCATGCCTATTATCAAGATCAAGGGAAACAGGCTCCGATTTGGGCCATCGCTTCCTGAAGATAGCAGGATGGGGCAAAATGACACACGTGGGCGGGCACCACGGAGAAGGCGAAAGCCTCTCTGATACGGCGTCTATCTTTAACCCGCTGGCCGACGAGTTGATGGCCATTGCCGCCCGGTTGCGGAGCGCTTCCGAGGGAGCGCCCAATGCAGAGCCGGACGAACCTTCCGCGCAAACCAAACCGCCCCGCCCCGCGCGCAATCACCTCGCCCTTGCGCGGCAGGCCTATACCCTCAGGCGCAAAAGGGCGTCGATATTCGGCAATCCCGACCTGTTCGGAGAGCCGGCGTGGGATATCCTGCTCGATCTCTTCATCGCACAGGCCGAGGGCAAACCGGTTTCGGTGTCCAGCGCCTGCATCGGGTCGGCATCGCCCGCCACCACCGGCCTGCGCTGGCTGGGCGTGCTGGCGGACGAGGGCCTTATCGTGCGCGAGAATGATGCGGGCGACAATCGCCGCGTGCTCGTCAGGCTGACGCCCGCCGGACAGGCGGCGATGGAACGCTTTTTCGACGCGATTGATTAGGCGCGCGCGCCGAAACAGGCGCGGCCTGCGTAGGCGGCGCTATCGCCCAGTTCTTCCTCGATGCGGATCAGCTGGTTGTACTTGGCAAGCCGGTCCGACCGGGCGAGCGAGCCAGTCTTGATCTGCCCGCAATTGGTCGCAACCGCCAGGTCGGCAATGGTCGCGTCCTCGGTCTCGCCCGAACGGTGGCTCATCACGCAGGTGTAGCGCGCGCGGTGCGCCATATCGACAGCAGCGAGCGTTTCGGTGAGCGTGCCGATCTGGTTGACCTTGACGAGCAGCGAATTGGCGAGACCGCGACCGATGCCGTCCTTCAGACGCGCCGGATTGGTGACGAACAAATCGTCGCCCACCAGCTGCACCGTGCCACCCAGCTGTGCGGTGAGCGCCGCCCAGCCCTCGAAATCATCCTCGCTCATGCCGTCCTCGATCGAGCGGATCGGATAGTCGGCGCACAGCTTGGCGAGGTAGTCGGACATCTCGTGCGGCGAGAGGCTCAGGCCCTCACCCGAGATCTCGTACTTGCCGCCCTTGAAGAACTCCGTCGCCGCGCAATCAAGCGCGAGCACGATGTCCTCACCCGGCGTGAAGCCCGCTTTGGTGACACTTTCCATGATGAAATCGAGCGCGGCGCGGGTGCTGGCGAGATCGGGGGCAAAGCCGCCCTCGTCCCCGACACTGGTGGCGAGGCCCTTCTGCGCGAGGCCCTTCTTCAAGGTGTGGAACACTTCCGCGCCCCAGCGCACCGCCTCGGCAAGGCTGTCCGCGCCAACCGGCATGATCATGAATTCCTGGATGTCGATCGGATTGTCGGCATGTTCGCCGCCATTGATGATGTTCATCATCGGCACCGGCAGCATGTGCGCCGAAACCCCGCCGAGGTACGAATAAAGCGGCAGCCCCCGCGCATTGGCCGCGGCCTTTGCGACTGCCAGCGAAGTGCCGAGGATCGCATTCGCGCCGATGCGCGCCTTGTTGCTGGTGCCATCAAGAGCGATCAGCGACAGGTCGATATCGCGCTGGTCCTCGGCATCGAAGTTATCGATCAGCAGCTCGCGGATCTCGGTGTTCACCGCTTCGACCGCCTTAAGGACACCCTTGCCGAGATAACGCGCCGCATCACCGTCGCGCAGTTCCACCGCCTCGTGCGCGCCGGTCGATGCACCCGAGGGTACAGCCGCGCGGCCAAAGCTGCCGTCTTCAAGCAATACGTCGACTTCAACAGTCGGATTGCCGCGGCTGTCGAGGATTTCGCGCCCGTGCAGGTCGATGATGGCGGTCATGATTGGCTCCGGCTGTAATGTGGTTTAGGGTGTTAAGACACTTGATCACTATGATAATGGAAACGGCATGATTCTGGTTTGACGATTCCAGCGTTCGCGACGCGTGACGTCCCTATGCGCGGGAATTGGCCCGCGCAAGCGCGCGACGCGGCCCGGATCAGCCGAAACACAAGGAGTACCGCAATGGCCGACACCACCCCGACCAAGAAAACCCCCGCGCAGTCCGCCAAGGGTGCCACGACCGGCACTGACGGTCCGGCAAAGGCTGCTTCGCGCAAGACTGCGGCAACTGCCAAGTCTGCCGACGCGCCTGCACCCTCTGCTCCGGTCGTTGAGGCCAAGAGCCGCTTCAATGCCGCGCTAGAGGAAGCGAAAGCCGGCGCTGCGGCGCTGCGCACCGAGGCCGAGAACCGCCTCAGCACCGTAAGCGGGCAGGCCAAGGGCAAGGGCACCGATCTGGTCGCCGAAGCCAAGAATTATGGCGAGCAGGCCAAGGGCAAGGCAGGCGAGCTCGCGGTCGAAGGCAAGAAGGTGACGACCGATGCCATTGCCTCGCTCGGCAAGGTGGTTGGCGATAGCGCCGCGCAGATCGACGAAAAGCTGGGCGAACAATATGGCGATTATGCCCGCAAGGCTTCGCGCACGTTGCAGGAAACCTCTGCCAAGCTCGAAGCCAAGAGCGTCGAGGAACTGGGCGATGACGCACGCGAAATGGTGCGCAAAAGCCCGGGCGTGGCGGTTGGCGTCGCCGCTGTGGTCGGCTTCTTCATCGCGCGGCTGCTCGGCGGGAAGCGGCGCTGATCCCGCCGAAAGGCCGAGCTTATGCATGATACCGAACCCGGCCTTGGTGGGCCGCCAGACAGCGCACCGGTTGATCCGGCGCTGACGGGCGAGCCTGACAGTACGCAGGACGAGACGAACGGCTTTGCCGGTTTGCGCGATGATGTCACCGCGCTGATCGACGATGCGCGGACCTATGCCGAGGCCGAGATCGCTTTCCAGAAGACCCGCGCCGGTCTTGCCGGAAAGCGGGGCGGCCGCGCACTGGTGCTGCTGGTGCTGGCGCTGGTGCTCCTCAACCTTGCGCTCATCGCGCTTGCTGTGGGGGCGGTGATTGCACTTGCTCCGCTTGTGACAATCTGGGGTGCGATAGCCATTGTCGTGGGCGTGCTGCTGATCGGCGTTGCGCTGCTGGTTTGGGGCGCGGCGAATGATGGCAAGGCCATCAATGCGATGTTCGGTCCGGGAGACGGCGCATGAGCCATCTGCCTGACCAGTTTATCGTGGACCGCGCCTTGCGTGATGCCGCCCGTGCGGTGTTGACCGACGATATCGAGCGGCTGCGCGCCAACCTCTCCGAAGAGGGCATTGCGAGCCGCGTATCCTCGGGCGTGACCTCGACCATCTCGGGCCGGATCCGCACCGGTGCGCGCGATGTACTCGCCCAGGCCAAGGCCCAGGCGGGCGACCACAAGGGCGTGCTCGCCGTCCTGCTCGGCGCGATCCTGCTGTGGATCGCGCGCGGGCCGATCCTCGACTGGATCGACGAGTTTGACGCTACCGAAGACGAAGACAATGACGACACCGCATCGCCCGACGCGGTGTCCGAGGGAGACCCCGAATGACCGACCAATCGCCTGCAACCGAAAAGCGTGATTCCCTGCGCGCACGGATCGAAGCTGCCGAGCGCCGCAATTCCGAACGCTCGCTGGCGGATCAGGCCCGCACCGCTGCCAATGCCGCGGTCGACTACACCCGCGCCAACCCGCTGACAGTGATCGGCGGCGCACTGGCTGCCGGTCTGGTGATCGGGCTGCTCACCCGCCCCGGACGGCGGGTTGCCGGCAAGGCGCTGCACAGCACCGCCGACGCGATTTCCGGCGCCGCTTCAAGCGCTTCATCAGGTGTGAAGAACATCACCTCGCGCGGCGGATCGCAGCTGGGCCGGATGATCGGTCAAGCCGCGGTGACCTATGCGATGACCCTGATCGATGACATGGTAGAGACCGCCCGCGCCGGACAGGAACGCGCCGGGGAGCTAGGCGAAGCTGCTGGAACACAAGCGAAAAGGCTGACCTCAAACGCATCCGACGCGGCCGGATCGGCGGCGGACAACACCCGCGCGCTGGCCCGCAAGACCCGCGATGCCGCGCTTGATGCGGTGCGCGATTTGCGGAGCAGGACCAAAGGCTGACCGGATCACCAGCCCTGAAGGCTTGCCCTCGGCGTGTCAGGCGCTAAGGGGGCGCGCATCCTTCCTCCCCAAGGGCTTACGACAATGGCAGAAACCACTCCCACCCAGCGGCTCCACCTCGTGATGGGCGGCCGCGTGATCGACCCGCGCGGTCTCGAGTTCCAGGATCCCGAGAGCATTCACGTCGTCGGCGTGTACAGCTCCTATGATGCGGCGGTCGACGCTTGGCGCGCACAGGCGCAGCGCACGGTTGACGATGCCGAGATGAAGTATGTTGTGGTCCACATCCACAAGCTGCTGACTCCCGAGGATTAATTCGCCGTGGCGGTGATCCGCCCCTACCGGCCTAGCGATGCCGAAACGATTGCGGCGCTGACGCTGGCGGCGATCCGCACCACTGCGCTGCGTGCCTATTCGCCTGCGCAGGTCGAGGCATGGTCAGGGCGCTATTCGGTGGAGCGCCTGTTGGAGGGAGCCGCGAAAGGCGACGTGATCCTCGTCGCGACCGGGGCTGATGATTGCCCCCTCGCCTACACCGTGCTTGAGGGTGGCGGGCATCTCGACATGCTGTTCTGCCACCCCGATCACACCGGCAAGGGGCTGGCCTTCGCGCTGCTCGCCGAGGTCGAGGACGCTGCGCGGGCGCAGGGCGTGACCCGCATTGTCACCGAAGCCAGCGAGCTTGCCCGCCCGGTGTTCGAGCGCGCGGGCTACACCGTCCTGCACCGCCGCGATTTCACTATCCCGTTTGATGGCGGTGAAGTGGCGATCCACAATTACGCGATGGAAAGGTTGATCGGCTGACAGCGCGAGCGATGTTTCACGGGAAACACCGGGGCAAAGTGGGTCTAAGGGGGGTCTAGAGGGGGTCTAACAGGGGTCTAGACCGCGCTGGGACCCGTCAACGCAGGGCCGCGAAGGCCCCTGCCGCTGCCACCGCCAGCATCGTCAACACCACCCGCGTCCGGCGATCCGATCGGCGCGAGGACCAGCGTTCCTCGTCCAGCCACCACTTGCCCTGCCCGTCGGTCTTGAGCACATCGGCCCCCTTCAGCCGCTCGAAAGCGTGCTGGCGGCCGGGGCGAGCGGGTGCATAGCGAATGGCATCGGCCATGCTGACCGCACCGGCATCAATGAAATGCTGCGCGATCCTGCGCTCGGCAATCGGTCTGACGGGCGGGACAGCCACGCCGCTGCGCCTCAGATGAACTCGATCTTGTCGACGTGGTAGAACTTTTCCCCAGAGGGAACAGTCACTTCGATATCGTCGCCGACCTGCTTGCCGATCAGCGCGCGGGCGAGTGGCGAGTTGTAAGAAATCCGCCCCTTGTTCGCATCCGCCTCGGTCTGGCCGACGATCTGGTAACGGATCGGCTTGTCGTTCTCGTCGAGCAGGGTGACGGTCGCGCCAAACACGATCTTGTCACCCGACAGCGTGGTCGGATCGATGATCTGGGCGCGGCTGACCATATGCTCGATCTCGCCGATCATGGCTTCGACCTGGCCCTGCCGCTCCTTGGCTGCGTGGTATTCGGCATTTTCGGAAAGATCGCCGTGGGCGCGCGCCTCCTCGATGGCTTCTACGATTTTTGGACGTTCGTCGCGCAGCACCTTGAGTTCGGCGGTGAGCCGCTCGTAGCCCTCGGCCAGCATCGGAACCTTTTCCACCGTCGCCATCGTTCTTATCTTTCTATCTGTTTTTCCCGGCACTTGCCCCGCGAAAGGAAAGAAAGACCTTGTCGCCGTCCAGTCGGCACGGCGTCAGGCACTCTCGATTTCGGGGGAGGCGTCAGTTACCCACCATAATAGTCCTGCAACGACCGGACTTCAAGCTGGTCCGGCCGGATTGCCGAAATGGCCGCCGCAGCCGCGACCGATGCGGTGGCGGTGGTGTAATAGGGAACCTTGCCCGAAAGCGCGGCCTGACGGATCGATTTGCTGTCCAGCAGCGATTGCCAGCCTTCGGTGGTGTTGAAGATCAGCGCAATATCCCCGTCGATGATCTTGTCGACGATATGCGGCTGCCCCTCGGCCACCTTGTTGACCCGCTCGACGGCAAGCCCCTGTTCGGCAAGGTAGCTTTGCGTGCCACCGGTGGCGATCACACGGAACCCGTGGTCGAGCAGCTGGCGCACCGCAGGCAGAATCACCGGCTTGTCGGTGTTCTTGACCGAGACGAACACCGTGCCCGATTGCGGAGGCACCATGCCCGCGCCCAGCTGCGATTTGAGGAAGGCGGCTTCGAAGGTGGTGTCGATCCCCATGACCTCGCCCGTCGATTTCATTTCGGGGCTCAGCACCGGATCGGCGCCGGGGAAGCGTGCGAAGGGGAACACCGCTTCTTTCACCGCGATGTAAGGCAGGTCGCGCTTGAACGGTTCGAAGGTGGACAGCTTCTCGCCCGCCATCACCCGCGCCGCGATCTTGGCGACCTGCTGGCCAATGGCCTTGGCCACGAACGGCACGGTGCGGCTGGCACGGGGATTGACTTCGATGAGGTAGACCAGACCGTCCTTCACCGCGAACTGGATGTTCATCAGGCCGACCACGCCCAGCGCATGCGCCAGCGCCTCGGCCTGCCGCTCCATCTCGGCGATGATTTCCGGCGGGAGCGAATAGGGCGGCAGCGTGCAGGCAGAATCGCCCGAATGGACGCCCGCTTCCTCGATATGCTGCATCACGCCGGCGATGCGCACTTCCTCGCCATCGCACAGCGCATCGACATCGCATTCAATCGCGTCGCGCAGATATTGGTCGATCAGCACCGGGCTATCGCCCGACACGTTCACGGCCGTGGCGATGTAATTGTCGAGCTGGGCTTCGCTGTCGACGATCTCCATCGCCCGCCCGCCGAGCACATAGGAGGGGCGCAGCAGCACCGGATAGCCGATACGTGCAGCCACCGCGGCGGCTTCATCGCGGCTGCGGGCAATGCCGTTTTCGGGCTGCTTGAGCTTCAGCTTGCTGACCAGCTTGGCAAAGCGTTCGCGGTCTTCGGCAAGGTCGATCGCATCGGGCGAGGTGCCGAGGATCGGGATGCCCGCATCCTCCAGCGCCTGCGCCAGCTTCAGCGGGGTCTGCCCGCCGAACTGGACGATGACGCCCACCAGCGTGCCATTCTGCTGTTCGACGCGCAGGATCTCCAGCACGTCCTCGTCGGTCAGCGGCTCGAAATAGAGGCGGTCTGACGTGTCGTAATCGGTCGAGACGGTTTCCGGGTTGCAGTTGATCATGATCGTCTCGTAGCCCTGTTCGGCAAGCGCGAAGCAGGCGTGGACGCAGCAATAATCGAACTCGATGCCCTGCCCGATCCGGTTCGGCCCGCCGCCGAGGATCACGATCTTCTTGCGATCGGACGGCATGGCCTCGCACTCGGGCTCACCGAAGCTCGGGGCCTCGTAGGTCGAGTACATGTAGGGCGTGATCGCCTCGAACTCGGCGGCGCAGCTGTCGATGCGCTTGAAGACCGGGAACACGCCCAGCTTGTGGCGCAGGGCGCGCACTTCCTCGGCGCTGGTCGCCCCCGCCATCGCGACAAGCGCATCGTGGAGCAGGCCCGAACGCTTGGCCTGGGTTTCGCCCATGCCGCCCGCAACGCCCACGGAACGCACAGCCAGGGTGGCGAGGCGCTTGTCGGAGAAGCCCATCGCCTTCAACCGGCGCAGGCCAGCGGCATCGCGGGGAAGGCCGTCCTTCTGGATGGCACGCTCGGCATCGATGATCTGCTCGATCTGGCGCAGGAACCACGGATCGTAGAAGGTCACGGCGGCCACCTCCTCCACGCTCATGCCCTCGCGGAAGGCTTGCCCGACCTTGAGCAGCCGGTCAGGCGTGCGGCGCGACAGGGCGGCAGTGATGATGTCGCGCGGTTGGCCTTCCAGCTCGGGCACGCGGTTGAAGCCATCAAGCCCGGTTTCGAGACCGCGCAGCGCCTTCTGCATCGATTCCTGGAAGTTGCGGCCGATAGCCATGACTTCACCGACCGATTTCATCGCGGTGGACAGATCAGTGGCTGCGCCCTTGAACTTCTCGAAGGCGAAGCGCGGGATCTTCGTCACCACGTAGTCAATCGTGGGTTCGAAGCTGGCGGGGGTCGCGCCGGTGATCTCGTTGGTGAGTTCATCCAGCGTGTACCCAACGGCCAACTTGGCCGCGACGCGGGCGATGGGGAAGCCGGTCGCCTTGGACGCCAGCGCGGAACTGCGCGACACGCGCGGGTTCATCTCGATGACAATCAAACGGCCATCGGCGGGGTTCACCGCGAACTGGACGTTGGAGCCGCCCGTCTCCACCCCGATTTCGCGCAGGCAAGCGATGCTCGCGTTGCGCATGATCTGGTATTCCTTGTCGGTCAGCGTCAGCGCCGGAGCGACAGTGATCGAGTCCCCGGTGTGGACGCCCATCGGATCGACGTTTTCGATGGCGCAGATGATGATCGCGTTGTCCTTGCGGTCGCGCACCACCTCCATCTCGAACTCTTTCCACCCGAGGAGCGATTCCTCGATCAGGACTTCGGTAGTCGGCGAGGCATCAAGGCCTTCGCGCACGATCTGGTCGAACTCCGCCTTGTTATAGGCAATCCCGCCGCCCGTCCCGCCGAGCGTGAAGCTGGGGCGGATGATCGAGGGCAGCCCGGTGCGCTCAAGGATCACCCGTGCTTCTTCGAGCGTGTTGGCGACGCCAGAACGCGCGCTTTCCAGCCCGATGCTGGTCATCGCATCACGGAACCGCTGGCGGTTCTCGGCCTTGTCGATGGCGTCGGCCTTGGCCCCGATCATCTCGACCCCGTATTCGGCCAGCACACCCATCTCGTCGAGCTTCAGCGCGCAGTTGAGCGCGGTCTGCCCGCCCATCGTCGGCAGCAGCGCATCGGGCCGTTCCTTGGCGATGATCTTGGCGACGATATCGGGCGTGATCGGCTCGATATAGGTGGCGTCGGCGAACTCCGGATCGGTCATGATCGTCGCGGGGTTGGAGTTGACGAGGATGACGCGGTAGCCCTCCTCCTTCAACGCCTTGATCGCCTGCGTGCCGGAGTAATCGAACTCGCACGCCTGCCCGATGATGATAGGGCCAGCGCCTATGACGAGGATCGAGGAAATGTCTGTTCTTTTGGGCATCAGTAGCCGAACCTGTTTCTTGAGCGATCACTACGCAGAATTCTAATTGCGACACGACGAAGAGGGGCCTTCGCGGGCCAGCGGAGTATGTGCTCGGCAAGCCTAGAAGCACGATCTACACTCACCTCTTGAGGAAGCGTCAGCTTGACCTTGCGTGGACCGTGTTCCTCTATCCGCAAGCCGTAGAGCTTGATCGTGTGGATCAAGCCAGACTTCACGAGAAAGCGCCGTCCGTAAGTTGACGACACGATCATGCGTTTTTCGAGCTTACGGAAGGGCATCCGCAAATGCGTGAGAGTTCCGCGAGGACCGAATTGCCAGCGTGCCATAGCCTTACCCCAGCCCCCCGACAAACTTCTCGAACAGGTAGAAGCTATCCTGCGGCCCCGGACTTGCCTCCGGGTGATACTGCACCGCAAACGCCCGCTTGCCCTTGATCGCAATCCCGCAATTCGTCCCGTCGAAGAGGCTCACATGGGTCTGCTCGACATTCTCCGGCAGCGTGGCGACATCGACCGCGAAGCCGTGGTTCATCGAGGTGATCTCGACGAGGCCGGTGGTCTCGCCCCAGCCCTCGCCCACGCGCTGGACAGGGTGGTTCGCGCCGCGGTGGCCCTGGTGCATCTTGATCGTCTTCGCGCCCGCGGCGAGCGCGAGCATCTGGTGGCCCAGACAGATGCCGAACAGCGGCACATCCGCATCCAGCAGCGCCTTGATCACCGGCACGGCATACTCGCCCGTTGCCGCCGGATCGCCCGGGCCGTTGCTCAGGAACACGCCGTCGGGCGCCAACGCCATCACTTCGTCAAACGAAGTCTTGGCAGGCACCACCGTCACCCGCGCCCCGGCCTTCACCAGATTGCGGAAGATGTTGTCCTTCGACCCGTAGTCGATCGCCACAACGTGCGGCTTGGCATCGAAGGCCGCGCGGCCATAGCCCTTGCCGAGCGTCCAGTAGCCGCCCTCCCAGCCCTCGTGCTTGTCGCGGGTGACGCGGATGGCGAGGTCCATGCCCTCCAGCCCCGGCCACTCCTGCGCGCGCTTGATCAGCGCGGGGATATCGAACTTGCCGTCGGGCGCATGGGCGATCACCGCATTGGGCGCGCCGCTCTGGCGGATGCGGCGGGTGAGCGCGCGGGTGTCTACACCGGCGAGGCCGATCTTGCCGTTGCGCACCATCCAGTCGGCGAACTTTTCGACGCTGCGGAAATTCGAAGGCTCGGTCACATCCTCGCGCACCACGCAGCCGACCGCGCCTTCGACCTTGCTCTCCACGTCCTCGCCGTTTGCGCCGACATTGCCGATGTGCGGGAAGGTGAAGGTGACAATTTGCGCGGCGTAGGAGGGATCGGTCATCACCTCCTGATAGCCGGTCATGGCGGTGTTGAAGCAGACTTCGCCCACGCTCGCGCCCGTCGCGCCAAAGCCGCGACCCCAAACGGTGGTGCCGTCAGCCAGCACAAGGACTCCGGTCGCGCCCGAAGGTTGCGCGCGGGTGGATGCGGGGTCGGCCATGGGGCGCTCCGTTGCGTATAAAGCCAGCGATGTTGCTAAGTTTTGCCCGCTAGGCCCCTCGCCCCCCCGCGTCAACCTAGGCTTGGGCCACTAATTGCGTTAGGGGCGCGCGCACCAATTCAATCCACAGGAAACACCGATGATCCGTGACGAAATCAAAGCCGCAACCATCACCGCGATGAAGGCCGGCGAGAAGGACCGCACCGCCGCGCTCCGCCAGATCAGCGCCAAGATCAAGGACCGCGACATCGAGGAACGCACTTCGGGCAAGTCGATTCCGGACGACGAGCTGGTGGTGAGCGTGCTCCAGAAAATGGCCAAGCAGCGCCGCGAATCGATCGAGATGTATGATGCCGGCGGCCGCGCGGAACTCGCCGCGGTTGAGCGCGCCGAACTCGCCGTGATCGAGGAATTCCTGCCCCAGATGCTGAGCGAGGCCGAAACCGCCGCCGCCATCGAGGCGATCAAGGCGGAGACCGGCGCGTCGACCATGAAGGACATGGGCACCGTCATGGCCGAACTGAAGGCCCGCCACGGCGCGGTGCTCGACGGGAAGCTGGCGAGCACGCTGGTGAAGGCGGCTTTGAGCTAGGGTTTTCCCTATTCCGTTCGTGTCGAGCGTAGTCGAGACACCCTTGCGGGTACGCGTTGCCCTCTCGACTTCGCTCGAGGCGAACGGTTATGAGTGATTGATGGCCTTCTGGTGCTACATACTTCACTGTTCTGACAGCAAATATTACACCGGCCATACCGACAATCTCGAACGCAGGCTCGCTGAACATTACCATGGCGGCTTCTGCGAATTCACGTCAAAGCGCCGTCCCGTCACGTTGATCTGGGCCCAAGACTTTCCGACGCGCCATGAAGCTTTGGCTGCCGAGTTCGTAGTGAAGAAGTGGTCACGCGCAAAGAAAGAGGCATTGGCTCGGTCCGATTGGGCAAGCGTGTCTCATTTCGCCAAGCCACCTTCCGAACGATCCACAGGCACTCCACCGGAAGGTGTCTCGACTTCGCTCGACACGAACGGTGATGGGGGGCAGTAGAGGCCCATGGCCATCACCCCGCAATGGAAGGACGAGCTGCGTGCGCGGATCACGCTGTCGACGCTTGTCCAGCGGTCGGTCAAGCTGACGCGGGCGGGACGCGAGTGGAAAGGGTGCTGCCCGTTCCATGAGGAAAAGACGCCCAGCTTCTACGTCAACGACCAGAAGCAGTTCTACCACTGCTTCGGTTGCGGGGCGCATGGCGATGCGATCAGCTGGATGGTCGACCAGCAGGGCCTCCAGTTCATGGATGCGGTTAAGGAACTGGCGGGCATGGCCGGGATGGAAGTCCCTGCCCCCGATCCCGTCATGGCCAAGCGCGCCGAACAACGCGCCAGTCTGATCGACGTGACCGAAGCGGCGCAGAAGTTCTTCGTCGAGAGCCTGAGCGGCCCATCCGGCAACGCGGCACGGGACTACCTCCAGCGGCGGGGATTCTCCCCGCAGGTGATGTGCGAATTCGGCTTCGGCTGGGCGCCGGATGATCGGCAGGCGCTCCCCAAGGCGCTGAGCGCATTCGGCGAGGATATGCTGGAAGGCGCTGGCATGCGCGCGGCCAATGAACAGGGCGAGCGATACGACCGCTTCCGCGGCCGTGTCATGCTCCCCATCCAGGACGCGCGCGGGCGGGTGATCGCCTTCGGCGGGCGCATTCTCGACAAGCGGGATGGGGTGGCGAAGTACCTCAACTCTCCCGACACCGATCTCTTCGACAAGGGCCGCACGCTCTACAACCTCCACCGCGCTGCGCCCGCCGCGCGCCAGACCGGGCGCGTGGTGGTGGTTGAGGGCTACATGGACGTGATCGCGCTCGCCAATGCGGGGATTGCCGATGCGGTCGCCCCGCTCGGCACGGCGCTGACCGAGATGCAGCTCGAACTGCTGTGGCGCATGGTCGATGCGCCGGTGCTGTGCTTCGATGGCGATGCGGCGGGACAGAGGGCGGCGATGCGGGCAATTACGCGCGCGCTGCCCATGCTGGCGCCGATGCGCTCGCTCAGCATTGTGCGATTGCCTGCCGGGCTCGATCCCGATGACCTGATCAAGGCGCAGGGCAAAGCGGCGATGGAACGGCTGCTGGCCAGCCCCGCCAGTCTCATCGACACGCTGTGGGAGTTCGAACGCGACGCCCAGCCCCTCGCCACGCCCGAGGCCAAGGCGGGCCTCAAGGCGCGGCTGATGGCGCATGTCGAAACCATCGCCGATGCCGAGATCAAATCGCTCTACCGGCGTGAGCTTTCCGACCGCTTCTCGGAATTTGCCTACCCGCCGCGCGCGCCCCGGCCTGCGATGCAAGCGGGCCAGCGCACGTTTCAGGCGGGGGGACAGCGCGGGCCGTGGAAGGGCGTGCCGATGCCGCCACCCGGCCTGTCGGAAGGCGCACGCGCGCAGCTTTCGCAGATGATGGCCGGCGGGCAGCGGCATGGCCTGGTCACTGCTGTTCTGGCAGGCCTTGCGCGCTATCCGGCACAGATTCCGCGCCATGCCGAGGCGCTTTCCAGCCTTGCCCGGCTTGACCGCGAAGCCGCCCCGTTGATCGAATCGCTGTTCGAACTTGCAGAAACGCTTGATTCGTCCGCGCCAACCGCCATATGCAACGCGCAAGGCCAACCCGCCCCGTCGGCAGATATCCGCTACGCCTTCATTGACGAAGGCAACGATCCCGACGCTGCGTGCGAGGAACTGGCTGAAGCTGTGTCGCTGCTGGTCGAAAGGCCGGCACTGGAGGCTGCGCTTGCGGCCACCATTGCTCGTTTCGACAACGATCCGGAAGGGTCGTTTGCCGAACAGACCCGCCTGCGCGCACAGCTCATGGCAGTTGAAGAACGGCTCAAGGCCTTCGGGCGTCGCAAGGCGGCACCGTTGGCAACCGATAGCGATACCGCCTGACCGGCGGACATGGGATTAACGGGTGGCATGCGGGCTGTGCGCACAGCGGCAGGCCAACCCCATAACGGATTGATACGAGTTTATGGCCGAGAAGGAAGATGCTCCGCTGATCGATCTCAATGAGGCTTCGATCAAGAAGCTGATCAGCAAGGCGAAGAAGCGCGGCTATGTCACCTATGACGAGCTGAACGAAGCGCTGCCTTCGGGCGAGATGAGTCCCGACCAGATCGAGGACATCCAGACCGCGCTGTCCGAAATGGGCGTGCAGATCGTCGAAAGCGATGAAGACGCAGAGGCCGAAGCCGAGGGCGAGGACAGCGAAAGCGAAGATGTCGTCGCGGACGACGAGGATGATGATGACGACGGCGAGAAAAAGGGCCCTGCCAAGGATGCCCGCGCCGGCAATCGCAAGCTCGTAACCGGCGAGCGCACCGATGATCCGGTGCGCATGTATCTGCGCGAAATGGGCGCGGTGGAACTGCTCAGCCGCGAAGGCGAAATCGCCATCGCCAAGCGCATCGAAGCCGGGCGCGACATGATGATCATGGGCCTTTGTGAAAGCCCGATCACCTTCCACGCAATCATCCAGTGGTCCGAAGCGCTCAACAACGGCGACATGCAGCTGCGCGAGATCCTCGATCTTGACGCGATGCTCTCCAAGGAACCCCCGGCCGACAAGATGGCCGAGGGCGCCGAGGATGACGACGACGACGGCGAAATCTCCGAAGCCACCGCCGGCCCGACGATCCGCGAGGACGATGAAGTCGCGGACGAGCCCGAAGCTGACGCCGATGAAGACGAGGACGGCGAAGGCCGCCCCAAGCGCGAAGAGGAAGAGGAGGAGGACAACACCCTCTCCCTCGCCCAGATGGAAGCCGCGCTGAAGCCCGAGGCGCTCGAGCGTTTCGCGCGCATCACCTCGCTGTTCAATGCCTTTGAAAAGCTGCAGGGCGAGCGGGTCGAAACGCTGGCGATGGGCAATGCCTTCCCGGCCGCCAAGGAAGGCAAGTACGAGCAGCTGCGCGAAGACCTCACCGCCGAGGTCGAGTCCGTGCAGTTCCACGCGACCAAGATCGAATTCCTCGTCGACAACCTCTATGCCTTCAACCGCCGGTTGACCACGCTGGGCGGGCAGATGCTGCGTCTGGCCGAGCGTCACAAGGTCAAGCGCGTCGACTTCCTCACCGCGTATGTCGGCAACGAGATGGACGACGCCTGGATCAAGGAACGCGCCAAGAAGGACAAGAAGTGGGCCGCCTTCGCCGAGCGCGAAGAGGACGCGATCGAGCGCATCCGTTCCGAAATCGCCGACATTGCCGCGCAGACCGGCATGAGCCTCACCGAGTTCCGCCGCATCGTCAACATGGTGCAGAAGGGCGAACGCGAGGCACGCATCGCAAAGAAGGAAATGGTCGAGGCGAACCTGCGTCTGGTGATCTCGATTGCCAAGAAGTACACCAACCGCGGGTTGCAATTCCTTGATCTTATTCAGGAAGGCAATATCGGGCTGATGAAGGCGGTCGACAAGTTCGAATACCGCCGCGGCTACAAGTTCAGCACCTACGCCACGTGGTGGATACGGCAGGCGATCACCCGTTCGATCGCCGATCAGGCGCGCACCATCCGTATTCCGGTGCACATGATCGAAACGATCAACAAGCTGGTGCGCACGAGCCGCCAATTCCTCCACGAGGAAGGCCGCGAGCCGACCCCTGAGGAAATGGCGCAGCGCCTCTCCATGCCGCTCGAGAAGGTGCGCAAGGTGATGAAGATCGCCAAGGAGCCGATCTCTCTCGAAACGCCGATCGGCGACGAGGAAGACAGCCACCTCGGCGATTTCATCGAGGACAAGAACGCGATAATCCCCGTGGATGCCGCGATTCAGGCGAACCTCAAGGAAACCGTCACCCGCGTGCTGGCGTCGCTCACCCCGCGTGAAGAACGCGTGCTGCGCATGCGCTTCGGCATCGGGATGAACACCGATCACACCTTGGAAGAAGTCGGCCAGCAGTTCTCGGTGACCCGCGAACGTATCCGCCAGATCGAAGCCAAGGCGCTGCGCAAGCTCAAGCACCCGAGCCGGTCGCGCAAGATGCGGTCGTTCCTGGATCAGTAGAGCGCAGACCGCATGGCTGATAATGCGTTGTCTGACGCAGGCGCAGAGCGGGCGTTCAACGTCGGCTATCGCGCCCTGATGCCTGTAGTGGCTATCTTTGCTGTGCTTGCAATTCTTCCGATCATGAGTTTGCACGAGCTGCTTACGACGGGGACCATCGATTTGGACGCTGTTGGGCAAGGATCTAGAAAGACGCCAACCTGGATATCCTATCTGGTCGGATGGGGCTGTTTCCTTCTCGTGCTTGTCGCAAATCCCTTCCGGAAGTACTTCACACGCCCGGAGATGTTCAGACTAGGACCTCAGGGCATTACCTTAAGCGGCGTAAATCTTGCACCGGACGAGGTGCTGGGCTTTGGGGTTTCGCCTCTCCGCGGTTTTGTACTGCATTCTTCCCGTGGCGATTTTCCAATCCATCCTTGGTTGATTAAGGGGGCCACCAGAGCGCTAGCTGAGGCTTTTCCGAATGTCGCTTGGCACACGCGCAAGGAAGAGTGGCCCAGTTGGCTATTGGGTGAATGAGAAATCTTACTCTGCGAGGAAAACGTACCCTCGCTGCACCGTCCGCGGCCCATTGAGCCAACCGTCGGAAAAGCCTCGGCCAAGGGTGGAGAATCTCTCCCCTAGCGCCAATGGACCTGTCATGCGTATCGCCATCGCCTCCCACCAAAACGGAATCCAACTGAAGGCCGATCTCACCGAATGGCTGATCCAGGAAGACCCCGAAGTCGCCCACTTCGGGACAGACCCCGGGCAGAGCGTCGCTTAACCTGTGTCACCCTCGCCCGGATCAGCGAGCCAATCTGCACTGGTACACTGCGCGATAGGCTGAAATTCCGGTGTGGCTGCTAGGCGGGTCAGCACCATGCCTTCGCAACCTTCCCCTTGGAAAATCGCAATGCCTTGCAACCTGCGTACCGTATTCTTCGCAACCGTCCTGATCCTCGCGCCCTCCGCCGCCCACGCGCAGGCAAGCAAGGACGAGTTGGCAGAGTTCGAAGACGCCCGCGTGATCGTTCAAGCGGTTGTGCCGGAAACCGGTCGGACTGCGAGCCTGCAAGGGGTCATGAAGGCGATCGGATCGCAGATGGTGCAGTCGGGGTTGATGGACGCCAGAGATCCCGGGATGGCTCGCCTTTTCGACGAATTCATGGCCGAACTTCCTAACCGTTTGCGACCGGCCATTGATGCCTTCGGTATCGAGATGGCCGATGCAATGGCACAGGCCTATGTCCGCGAATTCTCCGCCAGCGAGCTGCGGGATATCCGCAAGTTTGCGCAAACGCCCGCCGGGAGCCATTATCTCGGTGCGAGCATGAAGATGCTGGAAGACCCCGCGGTTGCCGTGGTCAACCAGCGCTTTCTGGCCTCTCTGGAAAGCAATCTCGACCCGATCATGGCGGACTGGGACCGGCGGATTGGTGAATACCGCGCACAGAAGCGGGCCAGCGCGGGTGATCCCGTACCGGTGATTGCGAACTATCCGCCCGTGAGTGCTCCCGCGCCAGCGCCAACCCTTCCGCCTGCCCCGCCCCAACCGCCCCGGTAAGGCGGGCGAGAGGGCAGGGAAAAAGACCTCCCAAGGGGTGGAGAATCTCTCCCCTAGCGCCTATAGGCCTGCCATGCGTATCGCCATCGCCTCCGACCATGCCGCCATCGAACTGAAGGCCGATCTCACCGAGTGGCTGATCGAGGAAGGCCACGAAGTCGCCGACCTCGGGCCGGAGCCCGGGCAGAGCGTCGATTATCCCGATTATGGCTACCGTCTGGCCGAGATCATCGCCGAAGGGACCGTCGAATACGGCATCGCCCTGTGCGGCAGCGGCATCGGCATTTCGATCAGCGTCAACCGCCACCCCCAGGTGCGCTGCGCGCTGGTCAGCGAACCCCTGTCCGCCGCCCTCGCGCGCGAACATAATGACGCGAATTGCATCGCAATGGGCGCGCGTCTCGTAGGGATCGAAATGGCCAAGTCCTGCGTTGCCACATTCCTAGACACCGAATTCGCCGATGCCGGCGATCCGGCCGGGCGCCACCAGCGCCGCGTCGGCAAGCTCGGCAAGCCCCCGTTCCAGCCTGATCATATCGAGACCCACCAATGAGCACTGCCCCGATTGATTTCGCCGCCCGCACGTCCGGCTCGCCGATGGACGGTTTCTGGCATGATGATCTTGCCCACGCCGATCCCGAGATCGCGGCGGCCATCGGCAAGGAACTCGCCCGCCAGCGCGATAAGATCGAGCTGATCGCCTCGGAAAACATCGCCTCGCGCGCAGTTCTGGAAGCCGCAGGCAGCGTCTTCACCAACAAGTATGCCGAGGGCTATCCGGGCAAGCGTTACTACGGCGGCTGCGACTATGCCGACGTGGTCGAGACGCTGGCGATTGATCGCGCCAAGGAACTGTTCGGCTGCAACTTCGCAAACGTCCAGCCCAACTCGGGTTCTCAGATGAACCAGGCGGTGTTCCTCGCCCTGCTCAATCCGGGCGACACCTTCATGGGGCTCGATCTGAACTCGGGCGGCCACCTCACCCACGGATCGCCGGTCAACATGAGCGGCAAGTGGTTCAACGTGGTGTCCTATGGCGTCTCCCGCGAGACCGAGACCATCGATATGGACGAAGTCGCCACCAAGGCGCGGGAAAGCAAGCCGAAGATCATCATCTGCGGCGGCACGGCCTATTCGCGCACGTGGGATTTCCCCGCCTTCCGCGCCATCGCCGATGAAGTGGGCGCGGTGCTGCTGTGCGACATGAGCCACATCTCGGGCCTCGTCGCGGGCGGCGCGCACCCCTCGCCCTTCCCGCATTGCGACATCGTCACATCGACCACGCACAAGTCGCTGCGCGGCCCGCGTTCGGGCATCATCCTGTGGAATGACGAGAAGTACACCAAGCCGCTCAACATGGCGGTGTTCCCCGGCCTGCAAGGCGGCCCGCTGATGCACATCGTCGCGGCCAAGGCGGTCGCCTTCCGCGAGGCGCTGCGTCCGGAGTTCAAGACCTACGCTCACCGCATCGTCGAAAACGCCCGCGCGCTCGCCGCGAGCCTTGAGGAAAACGGCCTGCGGATCGTCAGTGGGGGGACCGACAACCACTCGATGCTGGTCGATCTCACCGCGAAAGACGTGACCGGCAAGGACGCCGAAAAGGGCCTCGATCGCGCTTGGCTGACTTGCAACAAGAACGGCATCCCCTTCGACAGCCGCTCGCCCTTCGTGACCAGCGGCATCCGCTTGGGAACCCCCGCCGGCACCACCCGTGGCTTTGGCCCGGAAGAGTTCCACACCGTTGGCAAGTTGATCGCCGAAGTGGTTGAAGGTCTTTCCAAAAATGGCCCCGAAGGTGACGCGCAGATCGAAGAGAGCGTTCGCCAGCGGGTCGCCACATTGTGTGCCGCCTTCCCCGTCTATCCCGGAATGTAAGGAAGCAATTGCCATGAACGATCAGAACCCCGGCCAAGGCCCCGATTGGGTTGAAGACGTGAAAGTCGAAGTGACCGGCATGGCCAAGGAGGGCTTCAATCACCCTTCGACCGCACCGGTCCTGACGGGAGCGGCCGTGGGCGCGGTGGCCGGTTGGCTGCTGCCGATCGTTTCGCTGCCGATCGGCTTGATTGCGGGCGCAGGCTTCATGCTTTATCAGCGGATCAAGAAATAACCCTCTGAATGCGCTGCCCCTTTTGTGCCCATGATGATACCCAGGTAAAAGACAGCCGCCCGACCGAGGACAATGCCTCGATCCGGCGGCGGCGTCAGTGTTCGTCCTGCGGGGCGCGCTTCACCACCTTTGAACGCGTGCAATTGCGCGAAGTGGTGGTGGTGAAATCCGGGGATCGACGCGAGCCTTTTGATCGTTCGAAGCTGGAACAGTCGGTCGCGCTCGCCAGTCGCAAGCGGGGGATCGATCAGGAACGGCTCGACCAGCTGATTTCCGGCATCCAGCGGCAGGTCGAAACCTCGGGAGAGGCTGAGGTGCCCTCCTCGCATATCGGCGAGCTGGTGATGGAAGGTCTGCGGCAGATCGATTCGGTTGCCTATATCCGCTTCGCATCGGTCTATCGCGATTTCTCCGAAGCGCGCGACTTCGAAGAATTTGCCAGCACCGTCCAGCAAGCCGCGAAAGAATAACGACAAGATGGCCGACCTCAACAAGCCGGTGATCGTGCTGGTGCGCCCGCAGCTGGGCGAGAACATCGGCAAGGCGGCGCGCGCGATGCTCAATTTCGGGCTGACCGAGATGCGGCTGGTCTCCCCGCGTGATGGCTGGCCCAACCCTTCGGCGGGGCCTGCCGCTTCGGGCGCGGATATGGTGCTGGAACAGGCCAAGGTCTACGAGACGACGGCGGAGGCGGTTGCCGACTGCGCGCATGTCCATGCGACCACGGTGCGCAAGCGCGGCGTGACGAAGCCGGTGATCGGCGCGGATGAGGCCGGGCGCTTGGTGCACACCCAGCCCGGAAGGCACGCGATCCTGTTCGGCCCCGAACGCTCGGGCCTGGAGACCGAGGACGTGGCGCTCGCCCGCAACATCCTCACCATCCCGATCAATCCGGAATTCGGCTCGCTCAACCTCGCGCAGGCGGTGGTGCTGGTGTCCTACGAATGGGCGCGGCTTGGGCGCGAGCTGGCGAATGCGGACGAAGTGCTGGTTCAGCCCACCGTCGAGGAGATTCTCCCCCCTGCCCCGCAGGAAGAGCTTGAAGGGCTGGTCGCGCATTTCGAAAAGCTGCTCGAACCGCTCGGCTATTTCTTCCCGGAGATCCGTGCCGAGGCAACCCGCCGCACGCTGCGCGGGGTGCTGACCAAACCCGGCTGGAACCACCTTGAAGTGCGCACCTTGCGCGGTGTCCTGAGCACCATCGAGCGCAACCGCCGGGACTGACGTCGTTCGTCGAATGGGGTTGGACAGCGGGCTGCCATCGGTTAGGCACTGCCCTTCCCCGCCTCCAAACAAGTGAGATTGCTGATGATTTCCCTGCGCCGCTTCCTGCTGGCCTGTGCCGGCGGCATGCTGCTTATGCCCTTCGCCGCAGCGGCCCAATCCGAGGATCAGCCGCAGACCCCTGCGCCCGCCACTGAAAGCCCTGCCCCGAAACCCGATGGCGAAGCAGCCAAGGAACAGGTCGACGAGGGCGAAAAGCGTGTGTGCAAGTCTGTCAGGGCCGATCCTTCGAGCCGCCGCAAGACCCGGGTCTGCCGCACGGTCGAAGAATGGCGCAACCTCAACGTCCCGCTCTGACGTAACCGCGCAGGCAAACGGCGCGCACAAAGCTTGACGCAACGGCCTATCCTGCTATGCGCGCGCCTTCGCAAATGGGCCCTGCACCCCGGTGAAGCAGTGGCCGCATCCCGCCCTTTGGGTCGTGATGGAGCGATGCCGGGTTGAATGCTCACCATTGGGGTGGGCCAGCACATTGAAGGATACGACTATGTCGAAGCGCAAAAGCGCCAAGTACAAGCTTGACCGCCGGATGGGCGAAAACATCTGGGGTCGCCCGAATTCCCCGGTGAACAAGCGTTCTTACGGCCCCGGCCAGCACGGTCAGCGTCGCAAGGGCAAGATGAGCGATTATGGCCTGCAGCTGCGCGCCAAGCAGAAGCTCAAGGGCTATTACGGCGAAGTCACCGAAAAGCAGTTCAAGAGCACCTATGCCGAAGCTTCGCGCCTCAAGGGTGACACCAGCCAGAACCTGATCGGCCTGCTCGAGCGTCGTCTCGACATGGTGGTCTACCGCGCCAAGTTCGCGCCGACCATCTTCTCGGCCCGCCAGATCGTCAGCCACGGTCACATCTATGTGAACGGCGTGAAGTGCAACATCGCATCGCGCCGCGTGAACGTCGGCGACGTGATCAGCCTCGGCAGCAAGGCCAAGGAAATGGCGCTCGTGATCGAAGCCCAGGGCCTCGCCGAGCGTGACATCCCTGACTACGTCATGCCCGATGGCACCGACAAGGTGACCTTCACCCGCGTGCCGAAGCTCGACGAAGTGCCCTACCCGGTGACGATGGAACCGAACCTGGTGGTGGAATTCTACTCGCGCTGATCCGCTTTCAGCGAATCGATACAAAAAGGGCGGCCCCGCAAGGCCGCCCTTTTTCGTTGGCGCCAGACTGACTGGGCTCAGACCCGCGTGCGGTCCCACTCGCCGAATTCGTAGGCGATCGACCCTTCGACAAGACGCTCCCAGATATCGCCCACCACATCGGCGGGGATGCCCTGCGCTTCCGCCTCGGCCACGGCGGCGGCGATGACGCTCGCCTTGCGGGCCTCGTCACGCACCGCATCGCGGGTCGGTTTGATCCGGGCGGCCGCGCGCATATAGCCGAACCGCTTGGCCAGCAGTGCCACCAGCTCGCGGTCAAGCGCATCGACCCCGGCGCGCACTTCCAGCATGGTGGTGCAGTCTTCAGGGTTCAGGGGAAGATCGGTCATGGCCAGCGCCCTAGGCGGTCAAACCGCCTCTTGTCGAGGGGGTTCCCGCCCCCTCACTTGCCCGCCAGCGCCGTGTCGAGAAAGCGCCCGATATCCGCCAGCATCTCCGCGCGCACCGCACTATCATCCAGCGCGTGCTGGAGATCGGCATATTCACGGTACGTCACCGATTTGCCCGCCGCCTTGAGCGCCCGCTCCATCGCCTGCGCGTGCCGGACATCGACATTGAGATCGCGCGTGCCGTGGTACAGTGCGACCGGCGCAGCGAACTTTTCGGCATGGCGGCGCGGGCTGCCCGAGGCCACGTGCGGCCCCTCACCCACATATTCGCGCACGAGCCGCGAATTGGTATATTCGCGCGCGTCATCGATCAGAAAGCCGAGGTCGGTAACCGGCGCTACCGCCACCACCGCCTTGAACAGCGCAGGATCGAGCACCTGCGATTGCAGCGCCGCATAGCCGCCATATGACCATCCGGCGATGGCGAGCTTGTCCGGCACAGCGATGCCTTCGCTCACCAGCCAGCGGCCCGCGTCATTCACGTCACCAATCGCCACTTCCCACGCCTTGAAGCCGTTGCGCCCGTACCATGCCTCGCCATAGCCGGATGAACCGCGGTAATTGGGCTGGAGCACGGCATAGCCCTTGGCCGTGAAGTACTGCACCAGCCAGTCGAAGCCCCATTCGTCGCGTGCCGCCGGGCCGCCGTGGGGGAGGACGATGGAAGGGAGACCCTTGCCGGTCGAGCCGGGCGGGAGGGTGAGGTAGGCGGGGATCATGGTTCCGTCGCGCGCCGGGTAGCTGACCGGCTTCATCGCGCCCATCGCCGCCCCTTCAAGCTGCGGGCGCAGCGGCAGCAGCGGCTCAAGCGCGCGGGCCTTGCGGTCGAACAGATAGACCATGCCGGGTTGCGTGTCGCTTGACGCAATCAGCAGCAGCTTCTGTTCGTCCGCACTGGCGCCGACAATGTTGACCAGCGGCTGATCGGGCAGCGCCTTGCCGAGATCGGCGGCGAGTTTGGCCAGTGCCGGATCGAAATAGGCGATTTCGCGCTTTTCCGTGGCATAGCTTGCGCCGACCACGCGGTTCTTGCGGCCGATCCGGATCAACCCGTCCACGTCGACATCGCCGCGCGCCATCAACAGTTTGCCCGCGCCGGTGCCGTCCAGCGCGACTTCGGCAATCGCGTCATAGCCGCCCTTGGTGATGAACCCGAAGGCGACATTGCGCGCGCTATCGACCGCCAGCGGGCTCATCCGTTCTACGGGCTGACCGTCGATCACCAAAGATTCGAGCGGCGACCAGCTGTTGCTGCCCGGCTTGCGGAAGAAATGGCGGAACACGCCGGTCAGGTTTCCATTCGGATCCTGCTGGGCCTGCGTCTTTATGCGCACCTGACCCTGTTCGTCGGCGATAAAGCGCCGTGTCGCATCGTCAGGCTGTTCGCGGATACGCCCTCGCCCGTTGGCCGTATCGACCAGCTCGGCCCCCAGTCCCCGCTTTTCATTGCCAAGCCGCGATCCGGTCGTCGCCTCAGGGATGAAGTTGCGGGTCATGAGGATCATGCCTTCCTCCCCCGCGACATCGAGGGCGAGGACATCACCGCCGAACTGGTTGAAGCCCAGAGAGCGTGAGGATTCGCGCTGGCTGATCATCCGGATATTGGTGCCGTCAGCATTCAGCGCGATCAGGCGGTCGAACGGGATCAGGATGCTCCCGTCGCCGCCGCCCATGCCGGAAAGCTGGCAGAGCAGACGTTCCTCGCTCGCCCATTCGCACGAATCGATGTCGACCACCTTCTCGCCATTGGTCAGCACCGGTTTGACCGCGGCATCGGCGGTCAAATCGATCACGTTGACGACCTCGGTGTGTCCCGGCCCGGCAGAAATGAAGACGATCTTGTTGCCCGAGGGAGAAAGGCTGATGTCGAGCACATCGGCGCGGGCACCGAAGCGGATCGCGGCTTCATCAGCCGTCTCCTGCGCCGCAACTGCGCCGCCTGCGCCAATGGTGGCAAGTGCGGTGCCCGCAAGCAGCAGGTTGCGCGCCGCCGATGCGGCTCTGTTTGCCAAATTCATGATTGCTCCCCAGGTTCTGCGATAAGGTGCAGACTAGCGGGGGTTAGGCAGGCTTCAAGCCCCCTGTCGCAGATAATCGCGCCGGAAGTCGCTGGCAAAGCGGGCGAATTCTCCTGCGGCGATGGCATCGCGCATGCCCTGCATCAGCGCCTGATAGAAGCACAGGTTGTGTTCGGTCACCAGCATAGCGCCCAGCATCTCGCCCGATTTGACGAGGTGGTGGATATAGGCGCGCGAGTATGTGGTGCAGACCGGGCAGGTGCAGCGCTCATCCAGCGGGCCGGTGTCCTCGGCAAAGCGGGCGTTGCGCAGATTGAGCGGGCCGTTCCAGGTGAACGCCTGCCCGTTGCGGCCCGACCGGGTCGGCAGCACGCAATCGAACATGTCGATCCCCCGCTCGACCGCGCCGACCAGATCGTCGGGCTTGCCGACACCCATCAGGTAGCGCGGACGATCCGCCGGCAACATGTCGGGCGCGTAGTCGAGCACGCCGAACATCGCCTCCTGCCCCTCACCCACCGCCAGCCCGCCGACCGCGTAGCCATCGAAGCCGATATCGGTGAGCTTGTCGGCGCTGATCCGGCGCAGGTCTTCGTGCAGCGCGCCCTGCTGGATGCCGAACAGCGCGGCGCGGGTTGCGTGCTCCTCGCCGCTGTCAAAGCCTTCGCGGCTGCGCTTGGCCCAGCGCATGGAGAGTTCCATGCTGGACGCGATCTCGTCGCGCGCGCGGTCTGCGCGGGGGCATTCATCGAAGGCCATGACGATATCGGAACCGAGCAGCCGCTGGATTTCCATGCTCCGCTCAGGCGTAAGCATGTGCTTTGACCCATCGAGGTGGCTGCGGAATTCGACACCCTGTTCGGTCAGTTTGCGCAGCTCGCTCAGGCTCATCACCTGATAGCCGCCGGAATCGGTCAGGATCGGGCGCTGCCAGTTCATGAATGTGTGGAGGCCACCCAGCCTGTCGACGCGCTCCGCACCCGGCCGCAGCATCAGGTGATAGGTGTTGCCGAGGATGATATCGGCGCCCGTCGCACGCACGGCTTCGGGCTTCATCGCCTTGACCGTGGCGGCCGTGCCGACCGGCATGAAGGCAGGCGTGCGGATTTCACCGCGCTGCATGGCAATCGTGCCGGTGCGCGCCTTGCCGTCAGTCGCATGGAGCGTGAAGGAGAAACGAGGGGCTGTCATTGGCCCCGCGCGCTAGCGAGACGGGGCGAAGCTGTCACCCCAAAAGCAAACGGGCCGCCCGCCATATTGGCGAGCGACCCGTCGAATGCTTTCAGATCAGATCAGACGATCAGAACTTGAAGCCGACGCCAACCGTGCCGCGCAGGGTGTCGAACGCGATGGTATCGACGTTGGCACGCAGGACGACCGAGCTGATCGGAACTTCAACGCCGACGCCGACGAGGTAGTCGCCAACAGTCGTGTCGAGACCGAATTCGTCTTCGTCGAAATCAGGGATGCCTGCCAGGTTGCCGGCGTCGAGGTCGACCCACTGGTAACCACCGCGGGCATAGATCTTCGCGCCGCCTTCGGTGCGGAAGCCGAGACGGGCCGAGGCGCCGTATTCTGCGTCGATCGGGCCGCTGCCGAACGAGGCGTTGCCTTCAACACCGGCAAACAGGCTGTTGCCGATCGGGAAGTCGACAGCAACGAAGCCGCCGTAGATTTCGCCGCTGTCGTCGATGTTCAGATCATCGAGGTCGCCATCGTCGGCGTCAAAATCGCCAAGGTCGATGCCGAGATCGTGAAGGCCGACGGTCGCGCCGATGGTCACATCAGGCTTGGTGGTGTCAGTCTGTGCCTGAGCGGCGGTCGGGAGCGCGATGGCGCCCATCGCTGCCATGGTGGCAAGTGCGATCTTCTTCATGGGGGTTTTTCCTTACTGTTGCCCGGCCGCGGGGGAAGCGGCACGTGGCACTCATGTAGGAATCAAAGACTTGCTGCGCAATGAACGAACAGACAGGTTGTCGTTAATGTCCGCCCAGCGGTGTATAGTGTCCGACAGACGACCTTGGTCGGATCGCGCGATTCACTCGCGTAAACGCCAACCTGTGCGGAAAATCACTGCAATTATAATGGTGCAAACCGTCAGAAAACCGAGGGTCAGCCCCAGCGACACCGCAATCGGCACGTCGGACACGCCGTAGAAGCTGTAACGCAGTCCGCTGACCAGAAATGCGATCGGATTGGCCAGCGCAATGGCGTCCCACGGGGCGGGCAATTCGCGAATGGAATAGAAGGTTCCGCCAAGGAAGGTCAGCGGCGTGAGGATCAGCATCGGGATGATCCCGAGCTTCTCGAACGAATCCGCCCAGATGCCGAGGATGAACCCGAACAGCGCGAAGCTGGACGCGACCAGCATGATATACACCGCCGCGAGCAGCGGATGCGCGATCTCGTACTCCACGAAAAGCCGCGCCGTGCCGAGAATGATCGCAGCCAGAATAAGCCCTTTGGTAGCCGCCGCCCCGACAAAGCCGGTCAGGGTTTCAGCCACGCCCACAGGGGCGGAGAGCAGTTCGTAGATCGTACCGGTGAAGCGCGGCATGTAGATGCCGAAGCTCGCATTGCTGGTGGTCTCGCCCAGCAGGGTCAGCATCAGCAGGCCAGGGATGATGAACGCGCCGTAGGGCACGCCATCGATCGGTTCCATCCTTGCGCCTATCACCGATCCGAACACCACGAAGTACAGCGATGTCGTCAAGACCGGAGCCAGGATGGACTGGAAGGCTGTGCGGAAGGCGCGGGCCATTTCGCGCTGATAGATGGCATAGGCGCTGCGCAGGTTGAAATGCATCACGCCGCCTCCTTCTCGCCGAGCAGGCTGACGAAGATATCCTCGAGCGAGCTGTCATGGATGTCGAGGCTGGTATAGCCGATGCCTGCGCGGGTCAGCGCCTGTGCGAGCTGCGCAACTTCGGCGCGGCCCTTGCCCTCGCCATTGCCGCCGCGATAGGTCAGCCGCGTGCCGCCCTGGCTCAATTCGGCCGCAAAGCCCGCCAGCGCGTCGGGCAAAGCGGCGAGCGGCGCGGAAAGTTCGATCACCGCTTCGGTGGTGCCGAGCCGCTCCATCATGGCGCTCTTCTCGTCGACCATGCGGATCCGCCCATGCTGGATGATGCCGACCCGATCGGCCATTTCCTCGGCTTCCTCGATGTAATGGGTGGTAAGAATGATCGTCACGCCGCGTTCTTTCAGCGCCGCGATCTGTTCCCACATGTCCTTGCGCAGTTCGACATCGACCCCGGCAGTGGGTTCGTCGAGGAATAGCAATTCAGGCTCATGCGAGAGCGCTTTGGCGATCAGCACGCGCCGCTTCATCCCGCCGGACAGCGCGCGGATCTGCGAATCGCGCTTGTCCCACAGGGACAGGCTGCGCAGGATGTCTTCGATGCGCGCAGGGTCGCTCGGCTTGCCGAACAGCCCGCGCGAATAGGCGACTGCCCGCGACACGGTCTCGAACATGTCGGTAGAGAGTTCCTGCGGCACCAACCCGATCCGCGCCCGCGCCTTGCGCCAATCGCGCGACAGGTCCTGACCGAAAGCGGTGATCGTGCCTGCGGTGGGCCGCACCAGCCCGCATACCGCGCCGATCAGCGTCGTCTTGCCCGCACCATTGGGGCCGAGCAGCGCGAAAATCTCGCCCGCATGAATATCCAGATCAACCGAATCGAGCGCGCGAGTGCCGCCTTGATAGGTCTTGGTAAGGCCGCGGATCGAAAGGATAGGTTCGCTCATGCCACCCGATTAGGGGAGCATGAGCGAAGAGTCACCCGCGGATGGCGGAGCCCGGCCTAGCCGACCGAGTTGAGCACCAGCGAATTGTCCAGCGTGGTGCCGCTGATGGTATAATTCGCCGTCACCGAGCTGGACGAATCAAAGATGAACACCTGGTTCGCCTCATTGTCGCTGCCCCACACTACGAAGGCATAGAGCGACACCATCGCGCCGTTGGGAACGCCGAATTCGCCGGGGCTGGCCGTCTTCTTCTGGCCGAGCGGAATGTCGCCCGTGCCATCCTTGTGGATCTTGTTGCCGTCGTCGTCCCAATAGACAAACTGCAACTTCGTCACGAACCCGCCCTGGTTGAACAGCGAAAAGTTTCCAATCTTCTGCATGATAATACTCCGTTTTCCGACTTGCGTATGAGAAGCGGTCAAGGGGGGTCAGGTGGAAAGGCCTTCGAAGCCGAGGCTGTTGTCGAGCGTGGTGCCGCTGATCGTGTAATTGGCGGTGGTGCCGTTGCCCTTCGAATATTGGAAGAACTGGGCGCCCGTGTTGTCCTTGCCCCAGACAACGAAAGCATAGATCGCGACCGGCGAACCATCCGGCACACCGTAATCGCCGGGGTCGGCAGTCTCGCTCTGACCGAGCGGGAAGGAACCCGTACCGTCAACGTGGATCTTTTCGCCACTGGTGTTGACGTAAACGAACTGCAATTTGACTGCGAAACCGCCGTTATTCTTGAGTGAGAACTTTCCGACTTGCTTCATGACATTGCTCCCAGTTGGTTGCATCTGGCAGGCGCAAATATCCACACACTGCATTTCACGAAGAAATGCAGAGCAAGGCATCTAATATTACGAATTTGCGACCACTAGAGACCTTGAATAAATAATATTATCCAAAGCGAATCAAATATATTGTAGCGATTTCAATGAGTCAACAAGGCGCTACAAGTGGACAAACAGGCGTTACTGTTAGTTAAATTGTGAAATCAGCTTTGCTAATGACAACCCTGATCGCGCAATAGATGGCCGCCACGTGAGCAACGCACGACAAAAAAGCATGCTAACGGCATGAAATTCCGACGCTCGAACGCGGCAGCAATGCCACGCGTAAATGCAGGAGCTGCCCATCGGCAGCTGCCCGGTCAGGGCAGCAGCAGCGAGGAATCACCATAGGAATAGAAGCGATACTCGTTTGCGATGGCATGCTCGTATGCCGCCAGCATCCGCTCGCGCCCCATCAGCGCGCTGACCAGCATCATCAGCGTCGATTTGGGCAGATGGAAATTGGTCATCAAGCCATCGACTGCCTTGAGCTTGTAGCCGGGCGTGATGAAAATCGCGGTATCGCCCGCGAAAGGCTGGATGATGCCGTTCGCGTCAACCGCGCTCTCCAGCAGGCGGAGCGACGTGGTGCCGACGGCGATGATCCGGCCGCCCTTGGCCCGCGCTTCATTGAGCTGGCTGGCGGTCTCTGCCGAAATGCGACCGAATTCGGCATGCATCTGGTGGTCGTCGGTGTCGTCCGCCTTCACCGGCAGGAAGGTGCCCGCACCCACGTGCAGCGTCAGCATCGCGCGGCCGATCCCGGCGGCGTCGATCGCATCGACCAATCTTTGCGTGAAATGCAGCGAGGCGGTGGGGGCCGCGACGGCCCCTTCCTCGCGCGCGAACATCGTCTGGTAATCCTCCAGGTCCTGCGCATCGACCCCGCGCTTGGAGGCGATATAGGGAGGCAGCGGCATGGTACCCGCGCGGTCGAGCAGCACTTCGACCGGCTCGTCGCCTTCGAAGAACAAAGTGAGCGAACCATCGGCATGGCGCACCTCGGCGATGGCTGTGACGCCGCCGCCGAACACGAGCTGATCGCCCTCCTTCACCCGCTTGGCATTGCGGATGAAAGCCTGCCAGCGGCGCAGGTCTAGCCGCTTGTGAAGGGTCGCGCCGATTTTGGCCTCGCCGTCAGCACGGCGGCCCTCCAGCTGGGCGGGGATCACGCGAGTGTCGTTGAATACCAGCACATCGCCGGGGTTCAGGAGCTTGGGCAAATCGCGCACGCCCATGTCGCCGAAAGGCGCATCAGCGCCGCGCACCACCAGCATGCGCGCGGAATCGCGGGGCCGGACCGGTCGCAGCGCGATGCGCTCTTGCGGCAGTTCGAAATCGAAGAGGTCTACTTTCATGGCGCGCGCCCCTAACCCGAAGGGCGCGCCCGCGAAAGGACTTTAGGGCAGCGGCGCGTTCAGCATGTCCACCGAGATCGGCGCATCTGCTGCCGGGGCGGGCGGTGGCGGCGGGGCCTTGTTGTCCGAAGCGATCGAGGCCTGGACGATAAAGGTCGGCGCCGCAGGCGGTTCGCCGCGCGTGATGGCGTCGACCGCCTCCATGTTCTCGATCACGCGGCCAAGATTGGTGTACTTCTTGTCGAGGCTGAAGCGCGGGTAGAAAACGATGAAGAACTGGCTGTTCGCGCTGTCATCCGATGCGGCGCGCGCCATCGACAGCGTGCCCCGCACATGCGGCATCGGATTGAACTCGGCCTTCAGATCGGGAAGCTCGGAGCCGCCCTGCCCCGTTCCGGTCGGATCGCCGCCCTGCGCCATAAAGCCGTCGATGACGCGGTGGAAGATCACCCCGTCGTAGAAGCCCGCACGCGTAAGCGTCTTGATCCGCTCGACATGGCCGGGCGCCCAGTCGGCCTGAAGCCGGACCTTGATCCGCTGCCCGTTCGACAGATCGAGCACCCAGATGTTTTCCGGGTCAGCCGTCACATCATAGTTGATGGGCGCATAGACTCGCACGGCGGTCGGAGCCGCTTCTTCCTCCTTGGGCGTTTCGGCATTGTCGCCGAAGGCCGTGGGCGGGGTGTCGTCCTTCTGTTTCTGGGCAAAGGCCGCTTGCGGTGCGGTCAGCAGAAACAGAGCGGCGAAGGCAGAGGCAAGCTTGGCTGTGGTCATGGTTCCATCCGGATTTGCGAGGCGTGTAGCCCCGCCGATCTGACACTGCAATGAATGATGCCGCGCTGCCGACAGGCTTCTGGCCTCAGTAATCGCCCTTCAGCCCCTGCTCGCGCACCCGGGCGACCACTTCCTCGCACACATCGGAGCTGACGAAATTGGCGATATCGCCGCCATAGACCGCGATTTCCTTCACCAGCTTCGACGCGATCGGCTGGAGCGAGACGTCGGCCATCAGGAACACGGTCTCGATATCGTCGTCGAGCTGCTGGTTCATCCCCGCCATCTGATATTCGTACTCGAAGTCGGCCACGGCGCGCAGGCCGCGGATGATGACATTCGCCTTCTGCTTCCGCGCGAACTTCACCAGCAGCGCGTTGAAGCCCACCACCTCAACATTGGTGAGGCCCATGCCTGCCACCTCGCGCTCGACCATGCGGAAGCGTTCCTCGGTCGAAAACATCGGGTTCTTCGAAGGGTTGGTGGTGACGCCGATGATCAGGTGATCGACCAGCTTCGATCCGCGCCGGATGATATCGGCGTGGCCCAGCGTGATGGGATCGAATGTCCCCGGATAGATTCCGATGCGGCGGCTCATGTCTGAAGACTTTCTGTTGTGCGGACGCGGCGAAGCTTAGGCGATCCGGGCCGAAGGCGTGACCCACACCGTGCCCGCGCCGCGCATCTTGTAGACGAAGCCCTCGCCCGACCGCAGCGCGCTGCGCAGGCCCTTGACCAGCGGGCCGATGGAGACTTCGAGCGAGGCGGAATACATCAGCATGAAATCGCCATCGACGACGACTTCCTGCCCGGGCTTCACCGAAATCTCGTCGATCTCGTGGACGGGAACCGGACTTTCGACCGCGAAGACGCCATGCCCCGAAATCTTCGGCTGGGCGAGGCCGTTACCGGACAGCATACCCTGAACCGACTTGTGCATATGGGTCGAAAGCGAGATTTCCTCCGCGCAGGCATAGAAAGCGCGGTCATCCAGCAGCAAGGCGTCCTGCGGGCCGTCCATCGTTGCCAAAATGAAGTGGCGGCGCACCGGTTCACACCAGATCGTGCCTGTCCCGGAATAGCGTGTGGCATGGGCGGATTCGCCAGTCGCGGCCGATGCAGCAGCGCGGGCGAAGAAGCCCTTGCCCGCCTCGTGCCGGATCACTTCGACGCTGAGATTGCCGTAGGAATATTGCAGCGCGCCCGGTTCGATCAATACGGCGGCGTTGTTCAGCTCAATCTCGAGCTGGTGCACATCGGTCGGCTCCGCGATGTAGTGCATCTGCCCTTCCACACCGGTAGGCAGCCCCCGCGCCACCATCTTCTTCTCGACGTAGCGATGCACCCGCATGGTCACACCGCCACGGGTTTCTTCCTGAATCATCTGCCGGAATGCCATGAGATATCTCCCCTCTGGTGCCTTGCCGAAGAATCGCCGCGGTTAGCGGTCGCGCTCCACGATATAGCGGGCGAGCGCACGCAGAATGTCAGCCTCGCTGCCGTAGGACGCGAGCCGTTCGATGGCCTGATCGACCAGCGCGCGGGCCTGTTCGCGCGCTTTGTCGACGCCCATCAGCGTAACGAAGGTCTGCTTGCCCTGCGTGTCATCCTTGCGCAGCGCCTTGCCCGCCTTTTCGATATCGCCTTCGACATCGAGCAGGTCATCGGCAATCTGGAAGGCGAGGCCAATATCGCGGGCATAGGCGCGCAAATGCGCCCTGCCCTGCGGCGCGACCTTGCCGAGGATCGCGCCCATTTCCACCGCTGCGGCAAGCAGGGCGCCGGTCTTCAACTGCTGGAGCCGGGTAATGGTGCGCAGATCATAGACCACGCCCTCCTCGTCGGCGACCATGTCCATCATTTGTCCGCCCGCCATCCCGCTCATGCCGCTGGCCTGACCGAGAGTCAGGATCAGCTCGCTACGGGTGAAGGGGTCTTCGCTGGTCGCATCATCGGCCAGAATTTCGAAGGCAAGCGCATGGAGCGCGTCACCGGCGAGCACGGCGGTCGCCTCGTCATAGACCTTGTGCAGCGTCGGCTTGCCGTGACGCAGATCGTCATTGTCCATGCAGGGCAGGTCATCGTGGATCAGCGAATAGACATGGATCGCTTCAATCGCTGCCCCGGCCCGCAGCGCCGCATCACGCGACACGCCGAACAGGCTGGCGGTGCTGCACACCAGCAACGGGCGCACACGCTTGCCGCCGCCCATCGCGGCGTAACGCATCGCTTCGACAAGCCGCGCGCTGGTGTCGTCCGGAACGGGGAGCAATGAATCGAAGACCGAATCGATCTCCGACTGGATGTTTCTGATCGCCTCGCCCAGCAAGGTTCCCTGCGTCTCTGCCAGCATTGCCCCTACCCTTCCGCGTCGAACGGCCGCGTACCGGTTGCCCGGCCATCGGCGGCAGTCACGATCCGTTCAATCCGCGCCTGCGCCGCGTCAAGCCGCTGCTGGCACGCCGCGCGCAGTGCCTCACCGCGTTCATAAAGGCTGATCGACTGGTCGAGCGGCACGTCTCCGCGTTCAAGCTGCTGCACGATGCTTTCCAGCCCCGCGAGCGCCTGTTCGAAGCTCATGCCTGCGATGTCCTGCCCTGCGGCAGCCGGTGATGAAGTGCCCTCGTCCATGGCGTGGAGCATTGACGGGGCCAGCGGGCGCGGTCAAGGCTGCCAGTACTGGGCGGGATCACGAAACTCTAAGGAACAGCCGGAATATGTTGAAGTGGATCATCGCCTATGGCGTCGCGGCCGTCTCGTTTCTGGCGTTTGACATCGTGTGGCTGCGCTGGGCGGCGGGCAATCTCTACAAGCCTGTGATCGGCGAGATCATGGCGGAAAAGTTCAACCCGGGTCCGGCCATCGCCTTCTACCTCATCTACATCGCCGGCATCACCTGGTTCGCGATCCGTCCCGGGCTTGAAGGCGGCGGCGTGCAGGCGGCGATGCTCAACGGCATCCTGCTGGGCGCGCTGTGCTATGCCACTTTCGACCTTACGTCGCAGGCGGTGATGAAGGTCTGGGCGACCCATATCTCCGTGCTCGACATCCTCTGGGGCGCATTCGTCACCGGCGCGGCGAGCGCGATTGCCACCTGGGCTGTGTTGCGCTTCGCTCCCGCCGCAGCCTGAGCCCCACGCACTTTTCATGTTCATCGGTCACTTCGCCCCCGCCTTTGTCGCCGCCGCCGTCAGCCCCGAGCGGCCGCGGCTGGGGATGATGTTCGTGGCGGCGCAGCTGGTCGATTGGGCCTTCTTCGCGCTCAGCATCATCGGGGTCGAGCATATGCGCCTCGCCCCCGGATCGAGCGTGATGATGCCGATTGATTACTATGACATGCCCTATACCCACAGTCTGATCGGGACGGTGATCTGGGCCGCAGCCTTCGTTGGAATTGTCGCTGTGCATCAGCGGAACATCCGGCTGGGCGCGTTGGCGGGTCTGGTCGTGTTGTCGCACTGGCTGCTCGACTGGCTGGTGCACGTGCCTGATCTCACCATCGACGGCACGCCGCCGAAGCTGGGGCTGGGCCTGTGGGATATGCCTGCTGTTGCGATCCCGCTCGAACTCGCCGTGACGCTCGGCGCCTTTGCCTTCTACCTGCGCCGCACGCGCGGTCCGGCCGGGCCGCCCGCGATTCTGATCGGCGTGATGCTGCTGCTGCAAGCCTTCAGCTGGTTCGGCCCGCACCCTTCAAGCGCCGGGATGTTCTTCGCCTTACAGGCATTGCTGGCGTTCGCCGTGATGACCGCTCTGGCCGCATGGGTCGGGGAGAATCGCTGGTTCAGGAAACGCGGCGGCTTGGCCTTGTCCGCGCGGTAATCTAGGGGGCCTCGCAAGGAGTCCCTCACATGACCACCATCACCCCCGAAATCGTCGAACAACACGGCCTCTCGCCTGATGAATACGCGCGCGTCCTTTCCGCGCTGGGCCGCGAGCCGAACCTTGTGGAACTCGGCATCTTTTCGGTGATGTGGTCTGAGCATTGCAGCTACAAATCCTCGCGCCTGCACCTAAAGAAGCTCCCGACCGAGGCGCCGTGGGTGATCTGCGGCCCGGGCGAGAACGCGGGCGTGATCGACATCGGTGACGGTCAAGCGGCGATCTTCAAGATGGAGAGCCACAACCACCCCTCCTACATCGAGCCCTATCAGGGCGCGGCGACGGGCGTGGGCGGCATCCTGCGCGACGTGTTCACCATGGGCGCGCGCCCCATCGCCAATGCCAATGCGCTGCGCTTCGGCCGGCCGGATCACCCCAAGATGAAGCATCTGGTCCAGGGCGTCGTTGCGGGCATCGGCGGCTACGGCAATTGCGTCGGCGTGCCGACTGTGGCGGGTGAGACCAATTTCCACCCCGCTTACGATGGCAACATCCTTGTGAATGCGATGACTGTCGGCGTCGCCCAGCAGGACAAGATTTTCTATTCGGCCGCGACCGGGATCGGCAATCCGATCGTCTATGTCGGCTCCAAGACGGGCCGCGACGGGATTCACGGCGCGACCATGGCTTCGGCCGACTTCGGCGAGGATGCCGAGGCCAAGCGCCCCACCGTACAGGTCGGCGATCCCTTCACCGAAAAGCTGCTGATCGAAGCCTGCCTCGAACTGATGGCGACCGACGCGATCGTGGCGATCCAGGACATGGGCGCGGCGGGACTCACTTCTTCCTCCGTGGAGATGGCGTCAAAGGGCGGCGCGGGCATCCGGCTCGACATGAACAAGGTTCCCTGCCGCGAAACCGGCATGACGCCTTATGAGATGATGCTCTCGGAGAGCCAGGAGCGCATGCTCATGGTGTTGAAGCCCGGCAAGGAAGCCATGGCCGAAGCGATCTTCACCAAGTGGGAGCTGGATTTCGCGGTGATTGGTGAAGTGACCGATACCGGTCACATGGTGCTCGAATTCAATGGCGAGGTGGTGTGCGACATCCCCCTCGATCCGCTCGCCGATGATGCCCCGCTCTATGACCGGCCCTATCTCTCCAAGGAGGAATATGCGGTCTGGGCGGGTGTGAAGCCGCTCGCCGAAGTTCCTTCCAGCGACGATATTGCCGCCGATCTCCTCACCATGATGGCCTCGCCAGACCTCGCGTCGCGCCGCTGGATTGCCGAGCAGTACGATTCGCAGGTCGGTGCCGATACGCTCCAGACCGGCGGCGACGCGGGCGTGGTGCGGGTCCACGGGACGGGCAAGGCGCTGGCCATCACCACCGATTGCACCCCGCGCTATGTCTTTGCCGACCCCTATGAAGGCGGCAAGCAGGCCATCGCGGAGGCCTATCGCAACCTGTGCGCCGTCGGCGCGCGGCCGCTGGCGGTGACCAATTGCCTCAACTTCGCCAATCCGCAGCGTCCCGAAATCATGGCGCAGATCGTCCACGCTTTGGAAGGCATGGCGGATGCCTGCCGCGCGCTCGACTTCCCGATCGTGAGCGGCAACGTCAGCCTCTACAACGAAAGCAAGGCGACCGGCGGCGGATCGGCCATCCTGCCCACCCCGGCGATTGGCGGCGTCGGCATCATCAATGACCTTTCGAAGATGATGACGATGCACTTCAAGAATGCGGGTGACGCGATCTACCTCGTCGGGCCAGAGTTCTGGGCCAAGCCCGATCCGACCCGCTCTCACCTCGGACAGTCGCTGTGGTTGCGCGTGGTCAAGGGCATGGAAGCCGGCCGCACCCCGCCGACCGACCTCACCGTCGAGCGCAATGCTGGCGAGATCATCCACGAGCTGATCGCCGATGGCCTCGTCAACGCGGTCCACGACCTCAGCGATGGCGGGCTTGCTGTCGCGCTCGCGGAAATGGCGCTGGCAGGCGGCATCGGGGCGGAAACGGACCTCGCCGGCAATCCCGATTACACGCCCGCCCAATGGTGGTTCGGCGAGGATCAGGGCCGCTACCTCATCACCGTTCCCGATGTTGCCGCCCTCAACGAAGCGCTCGCCAGGGGCACGCGCAACGACGAGACCGCGCAGATCGGCTTCCAGCGGATCGGCACGGTCGGCGGAGATGGCGTGCTTGGCGTGCCGCTCGCCGAATTGCGAGCGGCCAACCAGCGCTTCTTCACGGAGTGGATGGAAGGGTGACTTTGCCGGCTGCGCGGAACAGCGCCGTGCCCAGTGCCACCATCCAGATCAGCTGCGTAACATAAGTCAGGATTGCGCCTTCGAACTTCATATCGGCTACTCCGGTGATCAACAGCACAGCCGGGACCGCTCCGGCAAGCACACCCAGAATGCCGGTAACACGCCATTCCTGCTGCCATAGTACTGCGCCCAGAAAGGCCATTCCCGCGCCGGTTGCGACCGCACCGTTGCGGGCAAGTTGCTGGTTGAATTCCCAAAGGAGCTGGCTGATCCCCGGGCCGATTTCGCCTTCGGGATAGGCCCAAAGCGCAGGCACCACGAAGCCGTTGATGGTCCCTGCCAACACGCCAAAGACGGTGCCCATCGCAATGAAGGTGAGCCCGAGCGCGGTGGGCAAGCTCCACCCCAGTGCGCGCGTCACCAATGCCAAGATCGCAAGTTGTCCAAGAGTAAGCGCCAGAAATGCGCCATGAAGCAAGCGGATCGTGAACGCCCCGTCTGTCCACTGCGGATGATGGTGCATAAGCACCGCCGCCAGAAGCGCGCTGCCCGCAAGCAGCATGCCTTCAACGCGCAAAGATTGCAGTTTTTTCAGTTCCATGATTATCCCCTTTTCCTGGCACGGGGGATGCCATTCGCTTGGGATGCACGACAATGAACAATGCTGGCGAAAAGTCCGATACCCGCCTGGCCACGCGCACGCTGATCTTCACGACGTTCAATCGCCTGATGCTCGAAAGCCAAAGTGGCCGCCCGAGAGTTGCCGAGATCGTGGCCGAGGCGGGCGTCGCCCGATCGACGTTTTACGACCATTTCGAAGGGGTCGAGGCGCTGTTCGATGAAAGCATGTCGATGCTTCTCGGACAGGTGGCGCAATGCCTGGTCGGCTATCGATCGCAAGAGGACATGGTGTGGCTGATGGAGCATATCCATGACAACCGCGAGCGTGGCCGGGACATGCTGGCCGGACCGGGCGCACAGCGGACCGAAACGCTACTGGCGCGCCTGCTGATGCGCGAGCTTGAGGGGCGTCGGGACGTGCGGCTGCACGCGATCCTCATCGCGGGCATGGTCATGGCCGCGCTCGGCGCGTGGGTCACAGGCAAATTGGCCGCCTCGCCCACAGCGATGGCCGAACGCCTTATCGCCACGGCGCAGGCGATTCTCGGCGCTTGTCCGGCGGACGCCCAATGAACAGCGGCTACTCCGGCACGCCGCTGGTCAAAAAACTCACCTTGCGCGATGGAATGCGGGTGTGGTTCGACGCCATGCCCGAGCATGTGATCGACGAGATCGACGAATATGCGCTCGAACTGTTCTTCGTCGCCGATCCGGCCGATGGGATCGATGCCGCGCACATCTTCGTGACCGAGCGGGCGGCGCTCCAATTGCGCCTCACTGCCCTTCGCGATCAGATCGCGCCCGATGGGCAAATCTGGGTGAGCTGGCCGAAACAGGCATCGGGCGTACCGACCGACATTACCGAGGATACGATCCGCGAGCTGTGCCTGCCGCTGGGTCTGGTCGACACCAAGGTCTGCGCGATTGACGAGACCTGGTCGGGTCTCAAACTGGTGATCCGCAAGGAATTGCGCTGATCGCCTAGGCCGCCTGCGGCTGCGCGCTGCCCAGCGATAGCTCCTCGCTCAGGATCCCCTCGCCCGCAAGAATGGCGAGGCACTGGCGGTAGACGTCGGGCTTGCCGATGTTCAGCCGCTTGCGCGCTTCGCCGATATCTTCGCGCATCAGTGCGGCAATATCCTGATGCGCGATCTTCGCCGCTTCCCGGCCCAGCCTGCGCCCTTCCTTGATGGCGGCGAATAGCGGGGCCTTGGTGCCGCTCACCTTCTTGATCTGGCGCGCGCCGGCATAGGAGATGAACAGAATGCCGGTGTTGTGGTTCTGCTCGTAGCTGAAGCCCAGCAGGCTCACTTCGCCCAGCGCATCGCGGCCATAACCAGTCAGCACGTGGAACAGATCATGCGTGTCGCGCAGGCGGTCGAAATACCACTGGGTCTGGTCGCGCGGCAGGTTTTCAGGCGGCGCCCACTTGTGGCTTTCCGCCACCAGTCCGGCAGCCGACAGGCCCTCACGCTTCATGAAGGCCATGTAATGCGCGGCCACCGTGTTCGGCCCGCAATCGGCCCAGCGTGCGTGGTCATCGAGCATCGCCGCGATGTCGACGCCATGGGCAAGGAAGCGCCGACCTTCGGGCGAGCGGATGAACTGGTGCGCCTGCGCATGGCTGCGCTTGCCCTTGGTCGCCTCGATGATGTGGAACACCTGTTCGGTGTCCTCCTTGTCATCGATCAGTTTGCGGAAGTGATGCAGCACCTTGAGCGGACGAAATCCGGAAACCTTGCGCTCGGGCGCAGACAGCGGGAGATCGGTAACTGTCATGGACGACATCCTTTGCGCGATTCGCGGAATAGGTTCACATTACGCCACTTACATTAATGTCAGTTAAATGTCCACCACCGCTTGATCGAGGTCGCTCATCGCCATGCCTACCGCTGAAATGATCCCCTACAAACTGGCGCGGCTGTCTGACGAAGAATCCGCTGCTCGCGCCAAACAGTTGTCACGAAACCTGCAACAGCGCCGTACGTGCCGCGATTTCTCAGCCGATCCGGTGCCGACAGAAGTGATCGAAGCGGCGATCCGCGCTGCGGGCAGCGCCCCTAGCGGCGCCAATCACCAACCCTGGCATTTCGCGGTGGTGGCATCATCGGAAAAGAAGCGAGCCATCCGCGAGGCTGCCGAAGCCGAAGAACGCCGTTTCTACGGCGCCGACGGCAGCGATCCCAAAGCCAGCGAAGAATGGCTGGCAGCGTTGGCAGATCTGGGCACCGATGAGGACAAGCCGTTCCTTGAAACGGCCCCGATGCTGATCGTCGTCTTCGCCCAGCGCAAAGGCGGCATCGCCGAGGACGGTGTGACCCAGAATTACTACGTCAACGAAAGTGTCGGAATTGCCTGCGGGATGCTGCTTGCAACCTTGCATGAAGCCGGGCTTGCAACACTGACCCACACGCCTTCACCCATGGGTTTCCTGCGCGAGGTATGCGCGCGTCCCGAATGGGAAAAACCGGTGATGATCGTCGTCGTCGGGCACCCTGCCCCTGACGCTACCGTTCCGGCCCATGCGCTGAAGAAAAAGCCTTACGAGAAAATCAGCAGCTGGCTCTGACCCGGCGTCGACCAGCATCGCAGGGGCGTCAGGCCGCCAGCAGCTCCTGTTCAGCAGGCTTGCTGCTGGCGAGCAGATTGTAGGGGTCGATCCCTTCGGCCTGCCAGATGCGGTGACATTCACGATATTGCTGCGGCTCTGGAATGCGCAACTCGGCGCGGACGTCTGCCAGCGGCCGTTCGAGCAGCTGGCGGATCGGCTGCGCCATCAGCTGCGGTGCGCCCTTGCCGGTGCGATGCGCCTCGCGCACGGCGCCGAAGATCGGAGCGCGGCTGCCCTTCGCCATCTTCTTGATATTCGCTGCCCCGGCATAACCGATCAGCAGGTGGCCCTGACTGGGCGACTGGCCGTGGGTGAACAGCAGCACGCTGGCTTCGCCAAGAGCGTCGCGGCCATAACCGGTGAGGATATGGAACAGATCATGCGTATCGCGCGACCGGTTGATGAACCATTCGACGAGATCGGGGTAACGCGGCCGCCCGGCGCGTTCGGATTCGGCGACCAAGCCCGCAGCCGAAAGCCCCTCGGCCTCCATGAAGTCGCAATAGGCATGCGCAAGGCTGCCCTTAGGGGTGCGGCGCAGGGCGGCGTGATCGTCGAGGATTTCGGGCAGGAAAGGTTCGGTCGATCGCAGGTGCTCCCCGCGTTCGGACAGGGAGAGATCGGCGACGCGCGTCAGGAAGTCCTTCGAGGGGAGTGATTCGAAGATCTTGAAGACTGCTGCGGTGTCTTCCTTGTCATTCATCAGCTTCTGGAAGTTCCGTACCGCGCGCAGCGGGCGATACTTCGCGGCCTCCCGATCGGGGTGCAGCAGCACGGTGCCGTCGGCGGCGAACATCTGGCTATAGGCATCACGGGCTGATCGGGTCATGCGGATACGGGTCCTTCAAGATGGGCTGCTTCTAGCCCCGCTTGCTTACATGAGTGTTAATAGCCGATTCGGTACGCCAATCAAAACCCTTTTTGCGATGCAACGTGCGCGGTCTGCGATCAGTCCTCCCGCCAATCGGATCGAGGGATGCCAAGCAGGGTAAGAACAGCCGTCAGATCGCCATGATCGACGCGGCCATTGGCGGCAGCGCGTGCCTTGGGCTTTGCGCGGTAGGCAAAGCCATAGGTCGCCGCTTCAATCATCGGAATATCATTCGCCCCGTCGCCCGTCGCCAAACTGTGCGCGCCCTCGCCCAGCCCCGCCAGTTCCTCGCGCAGCACCGCCGCCTTGACCGCGCTGTCAGTGATCGGGCCGATCAACCCGCCGGTAAGCTTGCCGCCTTCCACGCCGAGCCGGTTGCCGACAACACGATGGAAGCCGAGTTTTTCTGCCACCGGATCAGCGAAATGGTGGAACCCGCCCGTCACCAGCACCGTGCGCGTTCCCATCGCGGCAAGAGTTGCCACCAGCGTCGTCGCGCCCGGCGTGGCGGTGATCCGTTCGGCCAGACAGGCGTGGATCGCGCTTTCCTCCAGCCCTTCGAGCAGGGCGACGCGTTCGCGCAAGGCGGCCTCGAAATCGAGTTCGCCTTGCATCGCGCGCTCGGTAATGGCGGCGATTTCCGGCTTCAGCCCCGCGTAATCGGCCAGCTCGTCGATGCATTCCTGCCCGATCATGGTCGAATCCATGTCGGAGACGAACAGCTTCGGCATAGCGATAGCCCCCTGCGCCACGAGCATATCGGCGGGCGCGAAGTTCGCATCGATTGCGGCAAGCACCGTAGCGGCATCGCCCTCGCAATGCAGTTCCAGCACTTCGCCGTCGCGCGCGGAGCCGGTCAGCGCGACGCCATCACGCGCAAGAGAATCGGCTAATGATGCGAGACGCGTTTCACATTCATTCGTCTCTGCTATCAGCCGCGCAATGAGCATTCCGACTTCTCCTGAATTGCCGCTCGCGCTCATCGCAGGGCCGACCGCCAGCGGCAAGAGCGCGATTGCGCTTGCCCTCGCCCACATTCTCGCTGCGGACGGGCGGCGCGGCGTGATCATCAATGCCGACAGCGCGCAGGTCTATGCCGATTTGCAGGTGCTGTCCGCCCGGCCATCCGAAGACGAGATGGAGGGGATAGACCACCGCCTGTTCGGCGCGTGGGACGGGGCGGAGGCCTGCTCGGCAGCGGGTTGGGCCACCCGCGCCAAGGACGAGATTGCTGCCGCCCATGCCGAAAATGCCGTGCCGATTCTGGTCGGCGGGACGGGGCTTTATCTCAAGGTGCTGCTCGAAGGCATCGCCCCGATCCCCGAGATTGATCCCACCGTGCGCGCTGCCGTGCGGGCGATGGAGGATGATGCCGCCTACAAGCTGCTCCAGATCGAAGACCCGGAACGGGCCATGGCGCTTGATCCCGGCGATCGTCAGCGCATCGCCCGCGCACTGGAGGTGAAGCGCGCGACCGGTGTGACGCTCGCCGACTGGCAGCTCGCCAAAGCAGGGGGGATTGCCGAGGAGGTGACGCTCCATCCGCTGATCATCGAGCCCGAGCGCGCCTGGGTCTACGAGCGCTGCGACACGCGGTTCGAAGCGATGCTTGATGGCGGCGCGGTGGCGGAGGTCGAGGCTTTGCTGGCACGCGGGCTCGATCCCGATCTGCCGGTCATGCGGGCCATCGGCGTGCCGGAGATTTCGGCATGGCTGGCAGGCGAGATCGAGGCGGAAACAGTGGTTGCGGCCGGACAGCAAGCCACGCGCAACTATGCCAAGCGGCAGTTCACCTGGTTCCGCCGCCAGCCCCCTGCGGACTGGCCAAGGGCGCAGCCAAGCTGGGAATCTGAAAATATCGATATCGAGACCTATTTTGCATCATTATTGCGCAAATAGGGGTTGACTTATCAGAATGTAACCGATAGCGGCCGTATCACTCGGTCCGATGCAATTCCCCCTGCATCGGGCCGGTTTTGTTTGTTGAAGCCCCCTCACCCGGCCCACCCGGCCCTGTGACAGCGATCTGATGGAGTGTCCCGTGCCCGGCAAGCCGGCCCCTGCCCCGACGAGGGAACCCGCCAGCACCATGAGCGGTGCGGCTATCCTCGTGAACTCCCTGATCGAACAGGGGGTCGAATTCGTGTTCGGCTATCCCGGCGGCGCGGTTCTGCCGATCTATGACGAGCTGTTTGGCGATGAGCGTATCCGCCACATCCTCGTCCGCCATGAAGCGGGCGCGGCCCATGCCGCTGAAGGCTATGCCCGCTCCACCGGCAAGCCCGGCGTGGTTCTCGTCACCTCCGGCCCGGGCGCGACCAACGCCATCACCGGCATTGCCGATGCGTGGATGGATTCGATCCCGCTCGTGGTCATCACAGGACAGGTCCCGACCAGCCTGATCGGCACTGACGCGTTTCAGGAAGCCGACACCATCGGCATCACGCGCCACTGCACCAAGCACAACTACCTCGTGAAGGACCCGGCCGATCTGGCCGCGACGATCAAGGAAGCCTTCCTGATCGCCACCACCGGCCGCCCCGGCCCGGTTGTGATCGATATTCCCAAGAACGTGCAGATCGCCGTGCCGTCCGAACGCCGCACGCTGACCCGCGCGGGCGCGCACCGCTACGCCCCGCAGACCGTCGCTCCGCCCGAGCAGATCGTCGAGGCTATCGAGATGATCGCCAACGCCCAGCGTCCCATCTTCTACACCGGCGGCGGCGTGATCAATTCCGGCCCCGAGGCGAGCCGCTTGCTTCGGCAGTTGCAGGACATCACCGGCGCGCCGGTCACCTCGACGCTGATGGGCCTGGGTGCCTTCCCTTCGCAGCACCCCGACTGGCTTGGGATGCTGGGGATGCACGGCACCTACGAAGCCAACATGGCGATGAACAAGTGCGATGTGATGGTCTGCATCGGTGCGCGCTTCGATGACCGCGTGACCGGGCGTCTTGATGCCTTCTCGCCGGATTCCAAGAAAATCCACATCGATATCGACCGCTCATCGATCAACAAGGTCGTGCCGGTCGACATGGGTATCGTCGGCGATTGCGGCACGGTGATCGCCCAGCTGATCGAGGCTTGGGGCGACCGTCAGGCACGCAATCTGGGCGAATGGAAGGCGCGGATTGCAGGCTGGCGTGCACGTGAATGCCTCGCCTATCCCGAACGCTCGGTGAAGAACCCGGGCATGATCATGCCGCAAAAGGCAGTGGAGCGGCTCCACGCCCTCACCCATGCGCGCAACCCGATCATCACCACCGAAGTCGGCCAGCACCAGATGTGGGCCGCGCAGTATTTCGGCTTTGAAGATCCGAACAAGTGGCTCACCTCGGGCGGGCTCGGCACGATGGGCTATGGCCTGCCCGCGGCCATCGGCGCGCAGCTCGGCCATCCCGATGCGTTGGTGATCGACATCGCCGGTGAAGCTTCGATCCAGATGAACATCCAGGAACTCGGCACGGCGAGCCAGTACCGCCTGCCGGTCAAGATCTTCATCCTCAACAACGAATATATGGGCATGGTCCGCCAGTGGCAGGAACTGACCTATGAAAGCCGCTATTCGAACTCCTATTCCGACAGCCTGCCCGATTTCGTGAAGCTTGCCGAGGCTTATGGCTGGAAGGGCATCCGCATAACCGAGGAGCGCGATCTGGACGATGGTATCATGCGGATGCTCGATCATCCCGGACCGGTGATCGTCGACTGTATGGTCGCGCAGGATGCCAATTGCCTGCCGATGATCCCTTCGGGCGCGGCGCATACCGAAATGATGCTCTACGGCGACAAGGTCGAAGGCACGATGGACGACGAAGCCAAGGCGCTGGTCTAGGACACGCACATGCCCATGAAAATTGCCGAAGCAGCCTCCGAGCGTCACGTGCTCGCCGTCACGGTCGATAACGAGCCGGGGATCCTCGCCAAGATCACAGGCCTGTTCACCGCGCGCGGATACAACATCGACAGCCTGACCGTGGCCGATATCTCCGAAGACCACGCGATCAGCCGCATCACCATCGTCACCAACGGCCCCCCGCGGGTGATCGACCAGATCGAGGCGCAGCTCGAACGGCTGGTGCCGGTGCACAAGGTCACCGACCTGACGACCGCCGGCCCGCATGTCGAACGCGAGCTTGCGCTGATCAAGGTCACCGGCACGGGGGACAAGCGGGTCGAGGCGCTGCGTCTTGCCGACATCTTCCGTGCGCGGCCGGTCGATACGACAACCGAGAGCTTCATCTTCGAAATCACCGGTCCGCCCGACAAGGTCGACAGCTTCATCGCATTGATGCGCGAGTTGGGGTTGGTCGAGGTGGGCCGCACCGGGATCGTGGGCATGATGCGCGGGGCGCAGGGGGCCTGAAGTTTTTCCATTCCGTCACCCTGAACTCGTTTCAGGGTCCATTTTTCCTCAAGCGCAGGTGCTCGCGGCGGGATGGATGCTGAAACAAGTTCAGCATGACGATAATCACAACGAGGATTTGACGAAATGAAAGTCTATTACGACGCCGATGCCGATCTGAACCTGATCAAGCCCAAGAAGATCGCGATTGTCGGCTATGGCTCGCAAGGCCACGCCCATGCGCAGAACCTGCGCGATTCCGGCGTTGCCGAAGTGGCCATCGCCCTGCGCGAAGGTTCGGCGACGGCCAAGAAGGTGGAAGCCGCTGGCTTCAAGGTCCTGACCAACACCGCCGCCGCGCAGTGGGCCGATCTCATCATGGTCCTCGCGCCGGATGAACATCAGGCCGCGATCTGGGAAAACGATATCAAGGGCCACATGAAGCCCGGCTCAGCGCTCGCCTTCGCGCACGGGCTCAACATCCACTTCGGCCTGATCGAGCCGCCCGCCGATATCGACGTGATCATGATCGCGCCCAAGGGCCCGGGCCACACGGTCCGCAGCGAGTATGTGAAGGGCGGCGGCGTGCCCTGCCTGATCGCCATCCATCAGGACGCCAGCGGCGCGGCGCATGACGTTGCCCTCGCCTATGCCTCTGCCGTCGGCGGCGGTCGCAGCGGGATCATCGAAACCAATTTCCGCGAGGAATGCGAGACCGATCTGTTCGGCGAGCAGGCCGTGCTGTGCGGCGGGATCACCCACCTGATCCAGGCCGGGTTCGAGACGCTGGTCGAGGCCGGATACGCCCCCGAAATGGCCTATTTCGAGTGCCTCCACGAAACCAAGCTGATCGTCGACCTGCTCTATGAAGGCGGCATCGCCAACATGCGCTATTCGATCTCGAACACGGCGGAGTACGGCGACATCACCACCGGCCCGCGCATCATCACCGACGAGACCAAAGCCGAAATGAAGCGCGTGCTCGCCGACATCCAGTCGGGCCGCTTCGTGAAGAACTTCGTGCTCGATAACCGCGCCGGCCAGCCCGAACTCAAGGCCGCGCGCAAGCAGGCTGCGGCTCACCCGATCGAGCAGACCGGCGAAAAGCTGCGCGCCATGATGCCGTGGATCGCGGCCAACAAGCTGGTCGACAAGGCGAAAAACTGAGGCCACACCATCGGCCAGATGTTTGAAGGCCGATACGCAAAGCTGGTATACGCGGCGATCGCCATCCTGTGGGTGGTGATCGTCGTGCGTGCCGCCACCAACGTCAAAACCCCGGAAGACTTTGTCGTCACCGTCTCGCAAAGCGAGGTGCAGGCCTTCGCGCGCCAACGGCTCGACGCGATGCAGGCACGATCCTTCTCCGACAGGGTCGAATTATGCGCGATCATCTTCGAAAACAGCGACGGTAAACTGGACACCACCAAGGTGCGCGAAGGCGACGAGGCGACCTGCGATCTGCGCTATTTCGACGAACCGGGCATGGCCCCGCTCGCCAGCATCCATACGCACGGCGCTTTCGATCAGAACTATGACAGCGAAGTGCCTTCGCTGCTCGATCTGGAAAGCGATATCGAGAGCCGCCTTGATGGCTATGTCTCCACCCCCGGCGGGCGCTTCTGGCGGATCGACTGGCAGCAGGAACGCGCCATGCTGGTCTGCCGCGAAGGTTGCCTGAAACAGGACCCGGCCTATCGCCCCTGCGCCGGCGATGCTATTGCCCCTGCCTATTCGCGGCCCCAGTTGAGCGCACGCACCCGTCAGATGTTCGCCGAGTGCTGAAACGACGATCACAGCCGGAACCCTGATCGGGCCGGCGAATTCAGATCACTCGAGCAAGGAGACTCTTTCCATGAAGCACCGCAAACTCGCCGCCGCCGCAGCCGCCGTACTCGTCGCTTCCACCGGCGGAATGCTGGCAGCGCCCGCGATTTTCGCCCAGGGCGCGCCGCAAGCTCCCGGCCAGCAGGACGCATCGCGCGTCACCGCAGGCACCTATACTGCCGATCCGGGCCACTCGCTGATCGCCTTTGAAGTCAACCACTTCGGCTTCAACGATTATTATGGCATTTTCGGCGATGTCGCCGGTTCACTGGAGATTGATCCGGCGAACCTTTATGCAGCCAAGGTGGATGTGACCATCCCGGTTGCCAGCGTCACCACCGCCAGCAAGGGCCTGACCGATCATCTGCTGCGTGCAGGCAAGGATGGCGGCAAGCCCGATTTCTTCGGCCCCGCACCGGCGGCAGCACGCTTCGTCTCGACCGCGGTCAAAGCGGAAGGGATGATGGCCACCATCACCGGCGATCTGACGCTGAACGGCGTGACCAGGCCCGTGACCTTCCAGGCGGAATTCACCGGCGCGGGCGTGAACCCGTTCAACAAGAAGGAAACCATCGGCTTCGAGGCCGAGACTGAAATTAAGCGGTCAGACTTCGGCGTAAACTACGGCATCCCCTTCGTCAGCGACGAGGTTGAACTCGATATCAGCGTGGCCTTCGAAAAGCAGTAGAAGCGCTCTCGACTTGGATGCGGCAATCGGGCAGGCCATCGCTGCGATGCGCCTGACCGATTGCCACAACATCGACGATTTCCGCGCGCTGGCGAAGGCGCGGCTGCCGTTTCCGGTGTTCGATTACATCGACGGCGCGGCCGATGACGAGCTGACCAAGGCGCGCAACACCGCCGCCTTTGCCAGCGTCGATCTGGTGCCGGACGTGCTCGCCGGGGTCGAGACGATCGATACCTCCTGCATGATCCTCGGCAAGCAGTCGGCCCTGCCGCTGATGCTCTCCCCCACCGCCGTGCAGCGCGCCTTCCACTGGCAGGGCGAGACGGCTGTGGCGAAGGCGGCGGAGAAGTTCGGGTTGTGGTTCGGCATTTCCAGCCTTGCGACACGCAGCATCGAGGAGATCGCGGCGCTGACCAGCGGGCCGAAGCTGTTCCAGCTCTATGTCCACAAGGACAAGGGACTGAACACCCACATGATCGAGCGGTGTCAGGCAGCGAAGTTCGATGCGCTGGCGCTGACGGTCGATACCATCGTATCGGGCAAGCGCGAGCGGTGCCTGCGCTCCGGCTTCACCACCCCGCCGCGCTTCACCCCGGCGAGCATCCTCAGCTACGCCACCCGCCCGCGCTGGACGCTCGATTACGTATTGCGCGAGAGATTCCGTCTCCCCAATCTCGACACACACGTGAGCGAAGGCAGCGGCAAGGCGGTGAGCATTGCCGAATATTTCAACACCATGCTCGATACCTCGATGAACTGGGAAACCGCCGCAGCGATCCGCGAGCAATGGGGCGGGACCTTCGTCCTCAAAGGCGTGATGAGCGCTGGCGACGCGCGGCGGGCGGTGGAGATCGGCGCGGATGCGATCATGATTTCCAACCACGGTGGCAGGCAGCTCGATGGCAGCCGCGCGCCGTTCGACCAGCTGCCCGAGATTGTCGATGCCGTCGGCGGCAAGATCGAGATCATCTGCGATGGCGGCGTGCGGCGCGGCACCCATGTTCTGAAAGCGCTGTGCTCGGGGGCGACTGCTGCTTCGGGCGGGCGGCTCTATCTCTATGCCCTCGCAGCGGCGGGGCAGGAGGGGGTCGAGCGCGCTCTAGGCATCCTCAAGGACGAGATAGAGCGCGGAATGCGGCTGATGGGCGTGACCAGCGTGGACCAGCTGACGGGCGATCGCATCCGCCAGCGAAGCTAACTTGCCCCCGCCCACACCCAACAAAGTGGTAGGGCGCACAGCCCCGCCCTCAAGCAACAAAGTGGTAGGGCGCACAAGAATGTCATAAACCGGTAACGCAAAGCGCGCTTTGGCGACCTCGCCTCAATTCATGGACTGGACGACATGATCACCGCTCGTGCCCTTTCTTTTGCCGTCCCCGCCCTCGCCCTGGCACTCTCAGCCTGCGGGAGCGAGCCGCAGCAGCCCGGCAATGATGCCGAAAGCTTTGCCGAGCGTATCGGGGCAGGCGAGGCAACGCCCGCGCCGGGCGGTACTCCCGCCCCTGCTGCCACTGCCACCCCGCAGATCGCGCAACCGCTCCCCGGCGCTGCACCCGGGCCATTCGCGCGCGGCACCCTGACCGATCCGGCATCAAAGACCTGCGGCGCGCCGCTGATGGGGCCATTCATGGGCAAGCTCGCCGATCAGGCGACCCGCGCCGAAATCGCCAAGATGCTCGGCCGCACCGACAATCTGCGTTTCGTCGCCTTTGGCAGCGGCGGCAACGTCAATCCCGATCCGACCAACCCGCGCCTGTCGATCATGCTCGATGCGCAGAACATCATCCGCGACGCACGCTGCGGTTGACGGCAGGGTAGCGCCCCGGGCCATTCCCCGCTTGCGCGCTCAGGCATAATCGGCAAAGACTGCACGCCATGACGCGGAACGGACTCCTGCTGCTTCGACTTATGCGCCCTTGGGCGTAGGCAGCCGCGCGCGGAGACAGCCGCGGCACCGCTCCCAAGGGTAACCCGCCGCAGCCTTCCTTCCCTTCTCGCGACGAGCCTCTTCCCATGCCCATGCTCAAGCAGCCTTCCGCCAAGTACCGTCCGTTTGGCCAGATCAACCTGCCAGACCGCCAATGGCCCTCGCGCCTGATCGAGAAAGCCCCGCGCTGGCTGTCGACCGATCTGCGCGATGGTAACCAGTCGATCATCGATCCGATGGACGCGGTGAAGAAGCGGCGCTTCTTCGACCTGCTGGTCGAGGTCGGTCTCAAGGAAATCGAAGTCGGCTTCCCCAGCGCTGGCGCGACTGAGTTCGATTTCATCTCCGGTCTCGTCAAGTCCGACGCGATCCCGGATGACGTGATCGTGCAGGTGCTGACCCAAAGCCGCGAAGACCTGATCCGCACCAGCTTTGCCAGCCTCGAAGGCGCGCGCGCGGCAATCGTCCACCTCTACAACGCGGTCAGCCCGGCGTGGCGCGACATCGTGTTCCGCATGAGCAAGGACGAGGTGAAAGCCATCGCCGTCGCCGGCGCCAAGGTGATGCGCGACGAGGCGGCCAGATATCCGGATACCGACTGGCACTTCCAGTACAGCCCCGAAACCTTCTCCACCGCCGAACTCGACTTCAGCATCGAGGTCTGCGCGGCGGTGATGGAGGTGCTCCAGCCCACCCCTGAACATCCGATCATCCTCAACCTCCCCGCCACGGTCGAGGCGGCGACGCCCAATATCTACGCCGACCAGATCGAATACTTCGCGCGGCATCTGCCGAACCGCGAAAGCGCGATCCTCTCACTCCACACCCACAACGACCGCGGCACCGGTGTCGCGGCGGCAGAGCTGGGGCTGATGGCAGGCGCGGACCGCGTCGAAGGCTGTCTGTTCGGCAATGGCGAGCGCACCGGCAATTGCTGCCTCGTGACGATGGCGCTCAATCTCTACACGCAGGGCGTCGATCCGGAGCTGGATTTCTCGGACATCGACCGGGTGATCGAGACGGTCACCTATTGCAACGATCTGCCCGTCCACCAGCGCCACCCCTATGGCGGGGAACTGGTCTACACCGCGTTCAGCGGAAGCCATCAGGATGCGATCAAGAAGGGCTTCGAAGCGCGCGATACGCAGAACGACGAGGCGTGGCGCGTGCCCTATCTGCCCATCGATCCCGCCGATCTCGGGCGCAGCTACGAAGCGGTGATCCGCGTCAATTCGCAGTCCGGCAAGGGCGGGTTCGCCTGGGTGCTGGAGAAGGATCAGGGCCTCAAGCTGCCCAAGAAGATGCAGGCCGATTTCTCGAAACACGTGCAACAGATGGCGGACGAATTGGGCCGCGAGCTGGGCGCTGCCGACATCTGGGACGCGTTCCGCCGCGCCTATCACGTCAAGACCCATCCCAAGCATTTCCAGCTTGTCCGTTACGAGGAAAGCCGCGCGTCAGATGGCACGCGCATCTTTGCTGGCACCATCGCGGTCGACGGCACAGAGCAGTCTGTCTCGGGCCGCGGCAACGGGCTCATCTCCAGCGTGATGGGCACCTTGCGCGAGGCCTTCGGGGTCGAGCTTGAGGTGGTCGATTACAGCGAACACGCGCTTGGCGCTGGCACAGATGCGCGCGCGGCCGCCTATCTCGAATGCCGCGCGCCTGACGGCCGGACCATCTGGGGCTGCGGGATCGACGAGGACATCGCCACCGCCAGTGTGCGGGCGGTGCTATCTGCGGCGAATTCGGCTGTGGCTTCCTCCGCCGTCTGACGCTCCGCGCCCTTGCGCGGCCTCCGATTTGCGCGCAACCTTGCCGGCCAAGGGAGGAGAGGCCCGCGATGACAGGGTTGCAGCATAATCCGGGCGTTCCCGCCGCGCCGACCAGCCCTGCCGTGGCAGGCGATCTGGCATGGCGCGATCTGGCGGTGGCACTGGCGGCAGGCTGGCGTGATTTCCTCGCCATGCCGCGCTTCGGCCTGTTCTTCGGCGGGGTCTATGTGCTGGCGGGTCTGGGTATCGGCTGGGCTACGGTTTCGGGCGGAGAGCTGACCTGGCTGATCCCCGCCATCGCGGGCTTCCCGCTGGTCGCGCCCTTCATCGCGGTCGGTCTCTACGAGGCGAGCCGCCGCCGCGCTGCAGGCGAGCCGCTGACATGGCGCGCGGTGCTGGGCGCGCTCAAGGGCCACGGCGATGACCAGATCCTGTCGATGGGGGTGATCGTCTTCGTCGCCTTTTCGTTCTGGATGATTGTCGCCCATGCGATCTTCGCGGTGTTCATGGCGGAAAGCGGAATGGGCGGAGAATCGCTTGATGCGCTTCTGACGGCCCCCGGCCTGGCGATGCTGGCGGTGGGCAGCGCGGTCGGCGGAATCATGGCCTTTGCCTTCTACGCCATGACCGTCATCAGCCTGCCCTTGCTGGTCGAGCGCAAGGTCGATTTCCTCACCGCGATCATCACCAGCCTCAAGGTGATGCGGCGCAATTTTGCGGTGATGCTGGGCTGGGCTGCAATCATCGCTGCACTGCTATTCGTGGCGATGCTGCCGGGCTTTCTCGGGCTGCTGATCGCGCTGCCGGTGCTGGGACATGCGACCTGGCATCTTTATGTGCGGGTGGTGGAATAGGGAGAAAATGCAACCATGACCGAAGCCATCCTTGAACCCGATCTCAAGATCATCGACCCGCACCACCACCTTTGGGACTTGCGGCCGATGATCCCGATGTTCCCGGCGCCGCATCATCATTTCATCGCCGCGCTGGTCGACAATGCGCATTACACCTTCGACCAGCTTCACGCGCATCTGACCAGCGGGCACAACATCATCGGCACCGTTTTCATGGAGTGCGGCGCGTTCTACAACGGCGCCTATGGCGATGCGCTGAAGCCGGTGGGCGAGGTCGAGTTCGTGAACGGCGTCGCGGCGCAATCGGCAAGCGGGCTTTATGGGCCGGGGCGGATGTGTGCCGGGATTGTCGGCCACGCCAACCTGATGCTGGGCGAGCGCGCGGGCGAAGTGCTGGACGCGCTCCACGCGGCTGCACCGCACCGGTTCAAGGGTATTCGCCATGCGGGGGCCTGGGATGCCGATGTAGAGGTGCTCGGCCCGCCTTTCCACCACCCTGAAGGCCTGTATCGGGATACGACGTTCCGCGCCGGATTTGCGCAGCTCGGCAAGCGCGGGATGACCTTCGATGCCTGGGTGCTGGAGCCGCAATTGCCCGATGTGATTGCCCTCGCCCGCGCCTTCCCCGATCAGCCGATCTGCCTTGACCACTGCGGCACGCCGGTGGGCGTGGCGAGCTACAAGGGCAAGCTGCACGAGCGGTTTGACGAATGGCGGCACAATATCCGCGAACTGGCCGCTTGCGAGAACGTGGTGGTGAAGCTGGGCGGGCTGGCGATGGCCTTCTGCGCCCTGCCCGAAGATGGCCCCGCCGCCGGTCACTCCTCCGAACATCTGGCGGCCCTGTGGCGGCCCTATATCGAAACCTGCATCGAAGCCTTCGGGCCGGACCGCGCGATGTTCGAGAGCAATTATCCTGTCGATTACTGGGGCGCGGATTACGCGGTGCTGTGGAACGCCTTCAAGCGCCTCACCCGCTCGGCCAGCGCAGACGAGAGGGCAGCGCTGTTCGCTGGGACGGCGGCGCGCTTCTACGGCTTGGAAGACCTGCTCGGCTGACCCGACCCACCTCGCAAAATCGCACTTGGCACATCAGGAACCTGCGTTAGAGAAACCCGTTCAAGCCGAATACGTTTTCAGGAGAAACCCATGCCCCTTCCCGCCCCGTTTGATCGCCTGCGCTTGCCGCTGATCGGATCGCCGCTGTTCATCGTCTCCGGCCCGGAGCTGGTGATCGCGCAGTGCAAGGCGGGGATCATCGGCAGCTTTCCGGCGCTGAACGCCCGGCCGCAGTCGCAGCTGGATGAATGGCTCCACCAGATCACCGAGGAACTGGCCGCCCACAACCGCGCGCATCCTGATCGTCCGGCTGCGCCCTTCGCGGTCAACCAGATCGTCCACAAGACCAACGACCGCGTCGATGCCGACATGGCGACGTGCGAGAAGTGGCAGGTGCCGATGATCATCACCTCGCTGGGTGCGCGCGAGGACATCTACACCGCCGTGCGCAACTGGGGCGGCGTGACGATGCACGACGTCATCAACAACCGCTTTGCCCACAAGGCGATCGAAAAGGGCGCAACCGGCCTGATCCCGGTGGCGGCGGGCGCTGGCGGTCACGCGGGCGCGCTGTCGCCCTTCGCGCTGATGCAGGAAATCCGCGAGTGGTTCGACGGGCTCGTCGCGCTGTCCGGTAGCGTCGGCCACGGGGCGACGATCCTTGCAGCACAAGCCCTGCGTGCCGACTTCGCCTATGCCGGCAGCGCCTTCATCGCCACCAAGGAAGCCAACGCTGCCGAAGGTTACAAGCAAGGCATCGTCGAGGGCTCGTCCGAAGGGATCGTCTACACCAACCTCTTCACCGGCGTGCACGGCAACTACCTGCGCTCCTCGATCGAGGCGGCGGGGATGGACCCGGACAACCTGCCCGTCAGCGATCCCAGCAAGATGAACTTCGGCAGCGGCGGCAACACCAAGGCCAAGGCGTGGAAGGATATCTGGGGCTCCGGTCAGGGCATCGGCCCGATCAAGGAAGTCGGCACGGTCGAAGACCTCGTCGCCCGGTTCGAGCGCGAATATCACGCCGCCAAGGCGCAACTGCTCGCCAATTCGGGCTATGCCTCGTGGGGCGCAATGGCCGAAGCGGCAGAGTAAGCTTTACTCCGCCATCCACAGCGCTTCGGCCATTGCGTCGAGTTCGCTGAAGTCAAAGCCGGTGCCGAGCGGGTCCCTGCGATTCAGCACGACCCGCCGGCGCTGCGCGAGCAATTGCCGCCGCAACGCGCCTTGCAGCAGATGCAGGCGGAACAAGGCTTCGCCGAGTGCGTCTTCGTCATTCCGTCGGCGCGCGAGGGACCACTGCGCCTCGATCCGGCCGACGCGTGCGATCACCACTTCGTTGTAACGATGATGCGGACCGCGGTGCAGCGGCATTCCCGTGCGCAGCGACGCGCCCTCGGTCGAGGGCATCAGCAAGCCGTTGTAGCGGAAATCATCGAACCCGATCCGCGCCCGCCCCACGTCGGCAAACATCCGCCCGAAGCAGCGTTGCGATAGCAGTTGGCAGGGCAGCAGGTGATGGCGCTGCAATCCGGGGTCGTAGTCTGCCGTGCCCGGCGCATTCACCGAGCGGAAGGTAACAACAGTCAGGTTGGCGGTGCGACCCGAAGCCTGCATCTATTCGCGCCACACACTGATCAGCGCACGGTTGCGCGAGGGGCGGAGCACCAGGCGCGTGCCATCGGGTGCGGTAATGCGGTCATCCTGCTGGAGCTCGCCAGCAAGGACCAGATGATTGATCAAGCGGATACCGAGCCGAGTGGCGGCCACACGGTCGGCGCTGAACGGCGGCTCGATCCTGAGTTCCTGCCCGATCCAGTAACCGAGGCCCACGCTTTCGAGCGCACCATCGGGCGTTTCGACAAAGGCGCACAGTCCCAGCGCCGGGAACGCGCCTCCATCAAGCCACGAGCTGATGACGGATTCGAAAAACCGCCGCCCGATCACACTGTTCGCCGGGCCCCACCCTACCGCGACCAGATCATCGAACTGGCGCACCATCTCGCAGGCCAGTGCCAACATCGCACGGACCAGGGGCAGGCTGCCGCGTCCGGCCGCGAGATGCGGTCCCGGGCGGAGAGTCAGGACATCATATTCGCCCTCTAAGGGCAATGCAGTCATATCGAAGCGATGTGCGAAATCGGGGTATAGGCTCGCAGGGCCGGGCGCCACGCCGCTGAGATCAAAGGTCAGCCCGTCGCGCAGCAGTTCCAGCCAATGCATCTGGCCTGGCCACAGCGTCTCGGCGTGCGGCGCATCGTCGGGAACGGGATCGTGGCTGATGCTCACCGTTGGCTGGCGGTTCGCAAAGGCGCGAATCGCAAGCCTGTCGGGCCGTTTGCCACCGGCAAACAGCAGGTGCAGCTCGGCATCCTGAGCGCGCTGCGGCTGTAAAATCGTCCAGGCCTCCCTCGTAAGTTGGCCGAATAGCAACAGAATTCCTGCTCTACATTTGCCGCGTTTGCCGTGACTCGTCGAGTCCCCAAAGGGCCTACTGGTTCCGCTTCGGAGCAAACGTCAGAACAGGCCCAGCCTCAACCCTTCTGCCAGCGCCGCACCGGTGTCGCGCGCCCGATCAAGCGCTTCGGGGGCCACCTGCTTGGGAGCTGCAATGGCTTCGGGTGTCTGCGCGCCGAGGTTGACGATCAGCGGCTCCGCCACCCGCCGCAGCCGCCAGCCTGTCACGATCCGATCGATCTGGCGCTGCGCCCCCTCCCCGTCCGATCCGGCAGCGATGATCGTGGCATAGGGACGCCCCTCGATCCGGCCCAGCACGGGGTAATAGGCGCGGTCGAACATCTCCTTCATCAGCCCGCTCATGCTGCCGAGATTCTCGGGACAGCAGAAGATGTAGCCATCAGCCGCCAGCAGCATGTCAGGCGTGGCCTCGTCCGCAGACACAAACCATGCCGCCCCGCCCGCGCCCTCTGCTGCCGCATGCGCCAGCGCGGCGCTCGCACCGGTGCGGCTATGCCAGACGATCAACAGGCGGGGTTCGGGAGGGCCATCATCCATCAGGCAAAGGCTTCCGTGCAGGCCTGTCGATTGTCAACCGCGCGCACCTGTTGGCGAACAATGCTTTGCGCTATCAGCAGGACATGGCCACCCTTCCGCTTTCCTCCCCCGGCTTTGCCCCGGTGCTCGGCGTTACCTGCTCGCTTTCGGGAAAGGCATGGCGTTGGCGCGGCGGGAACATGGAGCTGGACGCGGACAGCGCGGGCGGCCCGCATGGGCTCAATCATTCGATCATCGATCAATTGCTGCTGACCCGGGGCGTGGCGGAAGATGATCTGGCACGCCATGCCCAGCCCACCATGCGCGGCTTCCTGCCCGATCCCTCCACTTTCCGCGACATGGATACCGCCGCCGAACGCCTTGCACACAGTGTGATGACCGGCGAGCGGGTGACGATCTACGGCGATTACGATGTCGACGGGGCGACCAGTGCCGCGTTGCTGGTGGAACTGCTGCGCCAGCTGGGTCTGGAGGCGGGTTACTATATCCCCGACCGCTTGCTCGAAGGATATGGTCCGTCGGGAGAGGCGCTGGTCAAACTCGCGGAAAACGGATCGCAGCTGATCGTCACGGTCGATTGCGGCGCGATGGCGCACGAGGCGTTGGGCATGGCGCGCGATGTCGGGGTCGATGTGATCGTGGTCGATCACCACAAATGCTCGGCCGACCTTCCGCCTGCGACCGCACTGGTCAATCCCAACCGCCTCGACGAAAGCGATCTTGGCGCGGCGCATGGCCATCTGGCGGCAGTCGGCGTGGCCTTCCTGCTCGGCATCGCGCTGGTGCGAAACCTGCGCACCAAGGGCTGGTTCGCCCAGCGGCGCGAGCCTGACCTGATGGGCCTGCTCGATCTGGTGGCGCTGGGCACCGTGGCCGATGTCGCCGCGCTGCACGGCCTCAACCGCGCTTTTGTGGCGCAAGGGTTGAAGGTACTCGCCCGGCGCGAACGGATCGGCATGGCGGCGCTGATGGATGCAAGCCGTCTCACCCGCGCGCCGCAATGCAGCGACCTCGGTTTCGCGCTCGGCCCGCGCATCAATGCAGGGGGCCGGATCGGCGAATCGACACTTGGGGTGCGGCTGCTGACCACCACCGATCCCGAAGAAGCGCGCACCATCGCCGCGCAGCTATCGCAACTGAACGAGGAACGCCGCGCCATCGAAGGCGAAGTGCAGGAAGCCGCCGAAGCGCAGCTTGCCGGACAGCACAACATGGCGGTGCAGGTGATCGCCGGGCATGGCTGGCATCCGGGCGTGATCGGGATCGTTGCCGGGCGGATCAAGGAAAAGACCGGCAAGCCTGCGGTGGTCATCGCGCTCGACGATGTGCAGGGCAAAGGCTCTGGCCGGTCGATCAGCGGGGTCGATCTGGGCGCCGCGATCATCGCCGCGCGCGAGGCCGGCTTGCTGGTGGCAGGCGGCGGGCACGCCATGGCGGCGGGGTTGACGATTGATCCGGCGCGGCTCGCGGATTTTGCCGGATTCCTCGACGAACGCCTCGCCCGCGATGTGGAGCGTGCGCGGGCGGGTGCGGCGATGCTGCTCGATCTGGCGCTGGCGCCGGGCGGGCTTACGCCGGAGCTTGTCGAGATGATGGAGGCAGCCGGACCCTACGGCGTGGGCTGGCCTGCGCCGCGGATTGCCGTCGGCCCGGTGCGCATCATCAAGGCGGATATCGTCGGCAAGGACCACCTGCGGCTGGTCGCCAGCGGGAACGACGGGCGCAGCTTCAAGGCGATCGCTTTCCGTGCTGCCGAGACGGAGATGGCGCAGACCCTGCTCCACCGCAGCCAGGGTCGCCGCTTCCACCTCGCCGGACGCGCCAAGATCGATGATTGGGGCAACCGCCCGGCGGCCGAATTGATGCTGGAAGATGCTGCTTTCGCCGATTGAGCGCCGACAGCAAAGTTTTGCGCAGGTCGGGGCTTGACCGTCCCGAAACACCCCCCTAAAGGCGCGCTCTCGCAATCGCGACGGCCCCTTCGTCTAGCGGTTAGGACGCGGCCCTTTCACGGCTGAAACACGGGTTCGATTCCCGTAGGGGTCACCACCTTCGGGTGTGATTGAAACAGGGCGGCAGGCTTCGGCTTGGCCGCCCTTTTTCGTATCTCGCGGCAGGCGCACCCCCCTTCCCTCGCTGAAAGCTTGGCTGTAAGGCCTCTGGCATGGGCAGCAGCCAGAACATCCCCATCGCCGGCATCCTGCTAGCGGCGGTGACCTTCGTGGCGCTGCTGCTGCTGGGCACGGATGTCGTCATTGCGGTCTGCGTGCTGACGGTATGGGTCGGGTCGCTGCTGGTCGCCGCCGGACGCCCGCCGGAGCCGCCCAAGGCGAAGGTCAAGCAGCCGCTCACGCTCGAATCGATTGGCGACCTGATCGAAAATTCCTCGATCCCGCTGGTCATTACCGAACGTAACACCATTGCCCTTGCCAACAGCGCCGCTCGCAAGATGCTGGGGCCGCATGTGATCGGTCAGGACGCCCGCGTCGGCCTGCGCCAGCCCGAAGCGATCTCTTTGCTGGCCGAAAACCGTCAGGGCGAGGCGATCGTGCGCGGGCTCGTGCGGCGCAATGACATCTGGCAGATCAACCGCCAGATGATCGACGAGCGGCTGGCGATGCTCGAATTCATCAACCAGACCGCCGAGGCTGACATCAGCCGCGCGCATACCGATTTCGTCGCCAATGCCAGCCACGAACTGCGCACGCCGCTGGCCGCGATCCTCGGTTATGTGGAAACCTTGCAGGAAGGCGACGGCAGTCTCGAAACGCCGACCGCGCGCAAGTTTCTCGGCATCATCGAGCGCGAGGCGCAGCGGCTGCACGCGCTGGTCAGCGACCTCATGAGTCTTTCGCGGGTCGAGGCGGAAAAGCACGATCTGCCGACTGAACGCATCGACCTGGCCTCCCTTGTCGAGCGTGCCGCCCGCGATGCCGCCGGGCCGCAGCGGCTCGATCGGCTGGCGCTGCAATTGACCACCGAACCGGTGGTGACCGGCGATCTGCAACAGCTTGAACAGGTGGTGCGCAACCTCGTCGACAATGCGCTGAAATATGGCGCGCCCGATACGCCGGTGACGGTGGTGCTCGATCTGGCGCAGGGCGATTTGGCGCGGATTGCGGTGATCGACCAAGGCGACGGTATCGCGCCCGAACAGATCCCGCACCTCACCCGCCGCTTCTACCGCACCGATCCGGGCCGCAGCCGCGCCTCTGGCGGCACCGGCCTGGGCCTTGCCATCGTCAAGCATATTGTGGAACGCCACCGGGGCCGGCTCGACATCACCAGCGAAGTCGGCAAAGGCACCCGCGTGGTCGTTCGAATTCCGCTCGCCGAAGCCATTTTGCCGGTTGAAACCGCCTCATCGGAGACGGACGATAATGGCCCCCGCGAGCCGGAATCCGAACAACTGTCATAAACCTGTCTTATTTGTTCAACATGGCGCCGTCATGGCAACGGAGCCGGACCTTACGGCGCTCGTGTCCCGAAACACGCGGGCCAACTGAAAAAACGCAATTCCTGCAGGAAACACAGGTCTGATTCATGTCGCCGATCACGCTGATCCTGATTGCTCTTGGCCTCGGCCTGCTTGGCTGGCTGGCTGGCCGTGCCAAGGCGTGGAGCTTCCAGACGAGCGATGCGGCACATCGCCCTGCCTCGCGCCCGATCTATCACGCATGGTACGTCGCCCTGTGGGTGGTGATCCCGGTGCTGGTCTTCGTGGTGGCATGGTCGGTGATCGCGCCGCAGCTGGTCATGCAGACCGTGCTCGCCTCCCCCGCAGCAGAAGCGCTGCCCGCTTTCGGGTTTGAACGTGACGCCTTCCTCGGTGAGGCCCGCGCGGTGGCGCTGGGGCAGGCGCCGGGTGTCTTCAATGACGAGGCCGAGGCGCTGATCGCGCCGTTCCGCGATGCCTTTGCCCATTACAACACCATCGGCATCCTCGTCACGGTGCTGATCGCGCTGGCAGGCGGCGCGCTCGCCTTCCTGCGCCTTCGCCCGCAATTCGGCGCACGTACGCGGGTCGAGCGGACGGTGATGACCTTCCTGCTGCTTGCATCGCTGGTGGCGATTCTCACCACGCTCGGCATCTTCGCCAGCCTCGTGTTCGAAACGGTGCGCTTCTTCGGCATGGTCTCGCCGATCGATTTCCTGTTCGGCACCAAGTGGGGGCCGGACACGATGAGCAGCCCCGAGGCGGTCGATCCGACCCGCTATGGCGCGGTGCCGTTGTTCTGGGGGACGATCTTCATCGGCGCGGTGATCGCCATGATCGTCGCCATCCCGCTCGGCCTGATGAGCGCGATCTACCTCACCCAATATGCCGACCCGCGCGTGCGCACCTGGATCAAGCCGCTGCTGGAGCTGCTCGCAGGCGTGCCGACGGTGGTCTATGGCTATTTCGCCGCGCTCACCCTCGCCCCGATGATCCGCGATGCCGCCGTGGCGGTGGGCATCACCAACGCCTCGACAGAGAGCGCGCTGGCGGCGGGCATCGTGATGGGGGTGATGATCATCCCCTTCGTCTCCTCGATGGCGGACGATTCGATGGCGGCTGTTCCCGGCGCGATGCGTGACGGCAGCCTTGCGATGGGCGCGACCAAGTCCGAGACGATCCGCCGCGTGCTGTTTCCGGCCGCGCTGCCCGGGATTGTGGCCGGGATTATGCTGGCAGTCAGCCGCGCGATTGGCGAGACCATGATCGTGGTGATGGCCGCGTCTCCCGCCGCCAATCTCTCCCTCAATCCGCTTGAGCCGATGTCGACCGTTACGGTGCAGATCGTCAAGCTGCTGACCGGCGAACAGAGCACCGATCACCCCGCAACGCTCAGCGCCTATGCGCTCGGCTTCGTGCTGTTCATGGTGACGCTGGCGCTCAACTTCATCGCCCTGCGCGTCGTCAAGCGTTTCCGCGAGGCTTACGAATGAGCATTTCCGCCCTTCCTCAGGATGCAACGCCCAGCGCCGAACAGTTGGGCCCCACCCGCACGCCCGCCTTCGAGCAGCGGCTCGCCAAGCGTTACCGGGCGGAACGCAATTTCCGCCGCATCGGGCTTGGCGCGGTGGTGTTCTCGGTCGCGGTCCTGGTGTTCCTGCTCGGCAACATGCTGATGAACGGCGTGGCCGGGTTCCAGCGCGCCGAGCTTGAGGTGACCATCGACTTTGCCGCCAGCGGCGTAAAAGGCGACGCGGTATCACTGACAGCGCCGAGCGCGGTGCAGACCCTCGAAATGCAGGGAATGCCTGCGATCGTCACTTTCTTCGCCGAGCAGCAGCTGGGCAAGGACGCCGCCGCGCAAATCTCGCCCGAGGCGTGGCGCGATGTTGCCATGGCGCTGACCAAGAACCCCGATCTCATCACCGGCAGCGATACCTTCTATCTACCCACCACCTCGGCGCTGGCCGCGGGCATGCAGGGCGAAGGCTCACCGGAATTGCAGGCGCTCGCCGCCAGGCTGACCGATCAGGGCAAGCTTTCGCGCAACTGGGACTGGGGTTTTCTCGCCCGTTCCGACGCGACGAGCCCGCAGTCGGTGGGCATCTGGGGCGCGCTCAAGGGCTCGATGCTGACCATGCTGGTCACGCTGGTGCTGGCTTTCCCCATCGGCGTGCTCTCGGCGCTGTATCTTGAGGAATATGCCCCCCGCAACCGCTGGACCGACATCATCGAAGTGTCGATCAGCAACCTGGCGGCGGTGCCTTCGATCATCTTCGGCCTGCTGGGGCTCTCGATCTTCCTTGCGCTATTCCCCAACCTGCGATCTGCGCCGCTGATCGGGGGCATGACGCTGGCGCTGATGACGATGCCGGTGATCGTGATTTCCGGGCGTAACGCGATCAAGGCGGTGCCGCCTTCGATCCGTGACGGGGCGCTCGCTATCGGGGCCTCGCCCGTGCAAGTTGTGTTCCACCATGTGCTGCCGCTGGCGCTGCCGGGCATGTTGACCGGCACTATCATCGGCATGGCCCGCGCGCTGGGTGAAACCGCGCCGCTGCTGCTGATCGGGATGCGCATCTTCGTTGCCACCCCGCCCGAAGGCTTCACCTCGCCCGCCACCGTTCTGCCGATGCAGATCTTCCTGTGGTCGGACGAGATCGATCGCGGCTTTGTCGAACGCACCAGTGCGGCTATCATCGTGCTGCTGGTGTTCCTGCTGACAATGAACGGCCTCGCCATCTACCTCCGCAACAAGTTCGAGAAACGCTGGTGACTGTAATCCATCCCAATATGGCCGACGAAAACGCGAAGATTCGCGCGCGTGACGTTTGCGTCTTCTACGGCGACAAGAAGGCGATCGATCATGTGTCGATCGACATCTCGCCCAATTACGTCACGGCTTTCATCGGCCCGTCGGGCTGCGGGAAGTCCACCTTCCTGCGGTGCTTCAACCGCATGAACGACACGATCGGTGCGGCCAAGGTGACCGGGCTGATTGAGCTGGACGGCGAGGACATCCACGGCAACCGCATGGACGTGGTGCAATTGCGCGCCCGTGTCGGCATGGTGTTCCAGAAGCCCAACCCCTTCCCCAAGACCATCTACGAAAACATCGCCTATGGCCCCCGCATCCACGGGCTGGCCGAGAAGAAGGCCGATCTCGACGTGGTGGTCGAACGCTCGCTCACCCGCGCGGGCCTGTGGGACGAGGTCAAGGACCGGCTCGAGGATTCGGGCACCGCGCTGTCCGGCGGCCAGCAGCAGCGCCTGTGCATTGCCCGCGCCATCGCGGTTGACCCCGAGGTCATCCTGATGGACGAACCGGCAAGCGCGCTCGATCCGATTGCGACCGCCAAGATCGAGGAACTGATCGATGATCTGTCCGGACGCTACGCCATCGTGATCGTCACCCACTCGATGCAGCAGGCCGCGCGCGTGAGTCAGCGCACGGCCTTCTTCCACCTCGGCAAGATGGTGGAATACGGCCCGACCTCAGAGATCTTCACCAATCCGATCGAAGAGCGTACCAAAGACTATATCACCGGAAGGTACGGCTGATGGCTGAACATACCGTCAAGGCATTCGATGAGGACATCACCCGGCTGCGCGGGTTGATTGCGGAGATGGGCGGCCTCGCCGAAGTCGCGATCGCCGAATCGCTCGACGCGCTGGTGCGCGGGGACGAGGCACTGGCCGAACAGGTGGTGCTGCGCGACAAGCGCATGGACGCGCTCGAAATGGAGGTCGACAAGCTCGCGGTGCGGATCATCGCCCTGCGCGCGCCGATGGCCGATGACCTTCGCGAAGTGATCGCCGCGCTGAAAATCGCTGGCGTGCTGGAACGGATCGGCGATTATTCCAAGAACATCGCCAAGCGCACCGGCATGATCGAAGGCCGCGCCCGGTTCGAACCGCTGACGCTGCTGCCCACCATGGGCGAGTTGGCGGGCGAGATGGTGCACGACGTGCTGACCGCCTATGCCGCGCGCGATCCCGATCTGGCGCGTGAGGTGATTGCAACCGATGCCAAGGTGGACGGGTTCTACAACTCGATTTTCCGCAATCTGGTCAGCTACATGGTCGAGAATCCTTCGACCATTTCGAGCGCGGCACAACTGCTGTTTGTCGCCCGCAATATCGAACGCATCGGCGACCATGCGACCAACGTGGCCGAGATGGTGCACTTCGCGGCCACCGGCGTCTATCCGCCCGAAGGCGACCGTTGAAGCTTGCAGCCCGCAGGGGGCGGTCAGGTGGCAAGTTGGCGGCGTTAGACCCCGCTTAGACCCCTGTTAGACCCCCTCTAGACCCCGTTTAGGGGCGCCTTGTGGCAATGTTTCACGGGAAACATTGCCGATTGTCACACCGCGGTTGAAAACTTGCCGGGTTTCATCAAACTGTCGCTCGAGTGACACATAGCGCCGGGAGTTCCCCGCGCTTGCGGGCTTGAGGAGGCACTTGCGCATGTCCGCCGCCAAACTGTTGCTGGTCGAAGACGATCCCGCCCTGTCCGAGCTGCTCGAATACCGTTTCCAGAACGAAGGCTACGCCGTGCGCTGCACCGGCGATGGTGACGAAGCGCTGATGCTCGCCGCCGAGGAGGTGCCTGATCTCATCATCCTGGACTGGATGATCGAGGGCACCAGCGGGATCGAGGTCTGCCGCCGGTTGCGCCGCGACAAGGAAACGGCGCATGTCCCGATCATCATGCTCACCGCGCGCGAGGCCGAGGATGACCGGGTGCGCGGGCTGGAAACCGGGGCTGACGATTACCTCACAAAACCCTTTTCCCCCCGCGAGTTACTGGCCCGCGTCGCCGCGGTGATGCGCCGCATCCGCCCCGCTCTCGCCGGCGAAACCATCGAGGTCGGCGACCTCAAGCTCGATCCCGTCGCGCACAAGGTCCAGCGCCGCGGCCGCGCCCTGCAGCTTGGCCCGACGGAATATCGCCTGCTCAAGTTCTTCATGGAGAGCCCGGGCCGGGTGTTCAGCCGCGGCCAATTGCTTGACGGCGTTTGGGGCACAGGATCGGACATCGAACTGCGCACGGTGGACGTCCACATCCGCCGCCTGCGCAAGGCGATCGGCATTGACGGGGCAAAGGACCCGATCCGCACCGTCCGGTCGGCAGGTTACGCGCTCGAGCCGATTTAGGCGCTAGCGGCACACCCCCGCCCAGCGATCATCCTGGTCGAGGTGGAAGTGGTCGGCGTGGGCGGCGTTGTATTCGGGTGAGAGAACGGTGGCGAAGCTGCCGCATGCGCCATCCCGGACGGTGCGCAGGAACCGCTTTTCCGCCTCCGTTCCGTCCCAGTCCTTCAGCACGCTGATCCGCTGCCCGTCCTCCAGCACGAAGGCAGCGATGTCGATGGCGTTGGCGGTGGCGTGCTCGCTCCAAGGGCCCTCTGCGCCGCCATACATCCTGCGGCAGGAAAAGGCGCCGAGGTGCTCGATCCGGGCAAGTTCGCTGCCCAGAATGTCGCGTGCGGCGGGGGCCACGCTGTCGCGCCGCCATATCTCCAGCGCTGCGGCAACCGGGCAGGTAACCGCGGGCGTATCGGGGGCGAGGGGATATTCGCCAAGCCGGGTGCGATCTGTGCGCGCGCAATCCCCCACCCCGGTTGCCGGAAGCGCCGTAAAAGCAACGTCGCTGCGGGCAAGCACGGCGCGGCACTCGTCCACATCGCCCTTGAGCCTTGCGAGTTTGGTGCGGGTTGCCCATCCCGGAGGATCGCGCAGGTCGAGCGGCGCCCATGGATTGTGCTGCGGATGCACCAGCAACCACTGCCACCCCGCTATTGCTCCTGTCAGCAGCACCAGCGCGATGATGGCAAGACGGGCAGCGCGGAAATGCTTGTTTGATCGGGTGCGGGGCATCGTATCACCCTAGTGGAAGTCGCGCGACTTTGGCAAAATCCGATGGTCGCGTGGGTGCCCGGTTACGTTGGGTTGCGGGGCAAGTTCGTCGATCAGATCGCGCGGCACCGGCGGCCCCCGCTCCGGCATCGGGCGATTGACCTCGTCGGCGCGGGCGAGCGGGGCGTCCAGCAGATCGTCGGACAGCGCATGGAGCGCTTGCGTCGCGTCGGTCATGTGCGCGGCGATCACGTGGATCACCTCGTCATCATATTCGACCCGCCCGCGCACCTCCATCAGCCGCGCACCCATCACCACCTTGCGCTGCTTTTCCTTGAGGTCAGGCCAGACAACGAGGTTGATGACCCCCGTCTCGTCCTCAAGGGTGATGAAGGTGACGCCCTTGGCGCTGCCGGGGCGCTGGCGGATCAGCACCACCCCTGCGACCTGCACCATGCTGCGGAACTTGCGCGCGCGCAGATCGGCGGCACGCACGAAACCGCGTGCGGCGAGATCGGCGCGCAGGAAGGCCATCGGGTGCGCCTTCAGGCTAAGGCGGGTGGTCTGGTAATCGGCCACCACTTCTTCCGAAAGCGGCATGGCGGGGAGAGCGATGGCAGCCCGTTCCGCGCCTTCCTCGCGCACGCCAGCGGCGCGGAACAGCGGCAAGTCGGGCGCGGCGATCAGGCTGCGCGCATCCCACAGCGCCTGCCTGCGGGTAAGGCCCAGCGAGGTAAAGGCATCCGCGCTGGCAAGCCGCTCGATATGGGCAGGCGAAAGCCCGGCGCGCACGCGCAGATCGGCAATGTCGCGGTAAGCTCCGCCCGCCTCGCGCTGCGCCACCAGCGTAGCGGCGACGTGTTCGGGCAGCCCGTCGATCTGGCGCAGGCCAAGGCGCAGCGCGTGATGCTCCCCCTCGCCCTCCAGCGTGCAATCCCAAGCCGAGTGGTTCACATCGACCGGCAGCACGCGCACTCCATGCTCCGCCGCATCACGCACGATCTGCGCGGGCGCATAAAAGCCCATCGGCTGCGAATTGAGCAAGCCGCAGGCAAAGGCCGCCGGGTAATGGCACTTGAGCCAGCTCGACACGTAAACCAGCTGCGCAAAGCTTGCCGCGTGGCTTTCGGGGAAGCCGTACTCGCCGAAGCCCCTGATCTGGTTGAAACAGCGCTGCGCAAAGTCGCGGTCATAGCCGCGCGCGACCATGCGTTCGACCATCATGTCCTGAAGTTCGTCCACCATCCCGCGGCTGCGGAAGGTCGCCATCGCCTTCCTCAACCGGTTGGCTTCGAGGCTGGAGAACTTGGCCGCGTCGAGCGCGATCTTCATCGCCTGCTCCTGAAAGATCGGCACGCCCAGCGTGCGCCCGAGAATGCTGGTGAGTTCGTCAGGCGGGCCATGTTCGGGCGAAGGCGCGGGGATTTGCACCGGCTCGGCCCCGCGGCGGCGCTTCAGATAGGGGTGCACCATGTCGCCCTGGATCGGCCCGGGGCGCACAATCGCGACCTGGATGACGAGATCGTAGAACTCGCGCGGGCGCAGGCGTGGCAGCATGTTCATCTGCGCGCGGCTCTCGACCTGGAAGACGCCGAGCGAATCCCCCTTGCGCAGCATCGCATAGGTTTCCGGGTCCTCGCGCGGGACCGTGGCGAGGGTCAACGCACGGCCGTGATGCGCGGTCAGCAGATCGAGGCATTTGCGGATGCAGGTCAGCATCCCCAAGGCGAGCACATCCACTTTCAGGATGCCCAGCGCCTCGATATCGTCCTTGTCCCACTCGATGAAGCTGCGTTCCGGCATCGCGCCGTTGCCGATCGGCACGGTCTCGGTCAGCGGGCTTTCGGTGAGGATGAAGCCTCCGACATGCTGGCCCAGATGCCGCGGCATTCCAATCATCTGCTCGGTGAGCTTCAGAACCCGCCGCAGATGTGGATCGGTGATATCAAGCCCGGTTTCGGCAGCGTGCTTCTCGCTGATCTCGCGCCCCCAACCGCCCCACACTGTGCGCGCCAAGGCGCTGGTGACGTCTTCGCTGAGGCCCATCACCTTGCCCACCTCGCGGATCGCCATGCGCGGGCGGTAGTGGATGACGGTTGCGCACAGCCCGGCCCGGTCACGGCCATATTTGCGGTAGATGTACTGGATCACCTCCTCGCGCCGCTCGTGCTCGAAATCGACGTCGATATCGGGCGGTTCTTTCCGCTCTTCGGAGATGAAGCGGTCGAACAGCAGCTGGTGCTTGGCCGGATCGACGCTGGTGATGCCGAGCACGTAGCACACGGCGGAATTGGCCGCGCTGCCCCGCCCCTGACACAGGATCGGCGGATCGCACCCCCGCGCGAAATCGACGATGTCCTTGATGGTGAGGAAGTAGCGGGCAAGATCAAGCTTGGCGATGAGAGCAAGCTCGCGCTGCAAAGTCTCGCGCACCGCTTCAGGAAGGCCCTCGGGATAGCGCCGCGCTCCACCTGCCCAGACCTCGGCTTCCAGATATTGCTGCGGGCTCTGCCCGTCGGGGTAAATTTCTTCGGGGTATTCGTAGCGCAATTCATCGAGGCTGAACTGGCAGGCGTCGGCCACTGCGCGCGCTGCGGCGATGGCGTGCGGCCAGCGCGCGAACAGGCGCTGCATTTCCTCGGGCGATTTGAGATGCCGCTCGGCATTGGGGTGGAGCAAGTATCCGGCCGCCGCCACCGTCGTCTTGTGCCGGATCGCGGTCATCACGTCCTGCAAGGCGCGGCGCTCGGGGGCGTGATAGTGGACGTCGTTGGTGGCGAGCAGGCCGAGGCCATGTGCGCGGGCGAGTGCGTCCAGGCACTCGATCCGCGCAATATCATCGCCGCGGTAGAGGTAACTGGCGGCGATGTGGCGCAAGGTCGGCAGCTGCCGGACGAGGTGGGGGAGGAGATCGGGGAACGCCATCTCTCGCTCGTCATCCCGGCAAAAGCCGGGATCGCTGTCGTCAAGCGGTCCCGGATCGGGTCCGGATCGGCGGAAGGGGATAACATTGCTGGGCACCTGAATGCTGAACTCTGCCTCCAGATCATCCGGTGGTAGCAGGATCAGCTGCACGCCTTCCGTCTCCGCCGCCAACATCGCCAGCGTGATCTGGCACACGCCCTTCTCCTGCCACTCGCCCTCGGGCGTCTGCATCCGCCCGGCGCTGATGAGGCGGCATAACCGACCATAGGCGGCGCGGTCCTCGGGGTAGGCGAGGAAGGCGAGCCCCTCGACAGTCTCGATCCGGCAGCCGATCACGGGCCGCATCTTGAGCGTCTTCGCCTCGGTGTGGATGCGCACCACCCCGGCCATCGAATTGACGTCGGCAATCCCCAGCGCGTCGTAGCCCAGGGCGTGCGCCGCCAGCACCATGTCGACCGCGTCCGAAGCCCCGCGCAGGAAGCTGAAGCAGCTGACCAGGCCGAGCTCGACAAAAGGCGCGCGCGGCGGCGGCGCGACCGCAGCGGGGTCGATATCGAGCGTGCGCTTGTCGGGGGTGAGCGGACCTTCGGGCATCTCAGCCTGTCAGCTCCGCTAGCCGCTCCCTCACCGCTGCGAGATCGGCGGCGAATAGCGCTGCCTGTTGCTCGCGCGCCGCACCGTCCAATCGCAGCAGGTAGGAAGGGTGCGCCGTCACCCACAGCTCGGTTGCAGCATCGAGCATGATCGCCCTGCCCCGCTCACGGGTAATGCTGACCGTACGGCCGAGGAGACCCCGCGCGGCGCTCGCCCCCAGTGCCAGCACAATGCGGGGCCGGACGATCTGCCGCTCGGCCTCAAGCCACCAGCGGCAGGTGTCGATCTCTTTCGCGCCTGGAGACTGGTGCAGGCGGTGCTTGCCCTTCCACGTGAATTTGAAGTGCTTGACCGCATTGGTGACATAGGCCGTGCGGCGGTCGATCCCTGCTTGGATGAGGTGCTGATCGAGCAATTGTCCCGCCGGCCCGACGAACACGCGTCCAGCCAGATCCTCTTGATCCCCCGGCTGCTCACCGACGATCATCAGAGGCGCGCCCGGCGCGCCCTCGCCCATCACCGCGCGGGTACCGCAATCGGCAATCGGGCAATCGCGGCAGGCGGTAATGCTCTGCGCGATTTCGGCGAGGCTCGCAGGCCGCGCCCGTTCGGCCCGCGCGCCTGCTGCCACCATCGCCGCCTCGCGTGCCTGCGCGCCTGCGATCAGCTGCGGGATCAGCTCGGCCTCGGGCAGGTTCTTCCAGTACTTCTTCGGCATTTCCGACAGCATCGCGCCGACCTTCAGCCGCGCCGGATTGAAGATCGAGGCGTAGTAGGAGCGCCACAGATCCTCGACCGGATCGTCTCCCGGCGCATCCTCGCGGCGCGCGGGCGGGCCTTCGCGCATGGTCTCGCCGTCCCAGTGGATCGTCCCGCGCGGAGTGAGAATCGACCAGCGCATATTGGCGAAGCGGCGCATGAAGAAGCTCGCTTCGGCGCGGACGATATGGTGATCGGGCTCGAACCAGGCGACGAAGTGCGGGGTGCCGTCCTCCTCCTGAACCTCGCGGAAGCGGACAAAAGCGTGCATCTTGTGGGCATCGCGCCGCACCGATTTGGCGAGTTCCTCGATCCGGCGGACCTCGGGATCGGCCTTGTCCTCCATCAGACGGGGATTGCGCTGGAGCCGCCAGAGCACCTGATAGAGCAACCCGAAACGCGCAGGATCGCTGTGCAGCGCGGCGCTGCGGGCAATGGTGAGAAAGCGCTGGCTGGCACGCACCGGCGGCGCATCGGCGCGCGGCGCGGGCAGGCGCTTGTCGCTGCGCGCTGGGCCATCGGACGCGAACAAATCGCCTGTCCCGCCCGGCTCGATCCACGAAACCCGGTCAGGTGGCACGTCGCACCGGATCAACCCGCGTGCCCGCTCGCGCCAGAAGGCGAAATCGTCAGGCGCAGGCAGATGGACGGCATAATGCGCGCCGAGGGAGACATGCTGCATCGCTGTCATCAGAACAGCTCCAGCTGTTCCTGCTTGGGAACGATCAGGCCGCGCAGATCGGCGCGGTCGGTGAGCAGCGTGGGCCGCCAGTCGAGCGCGCAGATGAAGGGGCGCACCTTGGTGATCGAAGCGGTCAGCAGCGCGATATCATCCAGACGCAACGTCCGGTGTCGACGCGAAGCAAGGATGCGCGCCACCGCCTTGGTTCCCAGCCCCGGCACCCGCAGCAGCATTTCCCTTGGTGCGCGGTTCACATCGACCGGAAAGCTCTCGCGGAATTTCAGTGCCCAGGCGAGCTTGGGGTCAATGTCGAGCGGCAGGTTACCATCCGCCTCCGCAGCGTCGGCCACCTCCTGCGGGGCAAAGCCATAGAAGCGCATCAACCAGTCGGATTGGTACAGGCGGTGCTCGCGCAGCAGTGGCGGGCGCTTCAGCGGCAGCACCGCAGAGGCATCGGGGATCGGCGAGAAGGCGCTGTAATAGACGCGCCGCAGCCCGAAATCGCCGTAGAGCCGGCTCGCCTTGCCAATGATCGCGCTATCCGAGGCATCGTCCGCGCCGACAATCATCTGGGTGGACTGGCCCGCCGGTGCAAAGCGGGGGGCATGGCGAAAGCGCTTCCTTTCATCCTTGGCCTCGATGATCCGCGCCTTGGTCCGCCCCATCGCGCCCTCGATCTGGCCCGCATTCTTGTCGGGCGCGAGACGGGTCAGCCCGGCCGTGGTGGGCAGTTCGACATTGATCGAGACGCGGTCGGCATAAAGCCCGGCCTGATGGATCACCTCGGCATCGGCCTCGGGAATGGTCTTGAGGTGGATATAGCCGCGAAAATCGTGCTCTTCGCGCAGAATTCGCGCGACCTCGACCAGTTGCTCCATCGTATGATTGGCGCTCTTGACGATGCCCGAGGACAGGAACAGCCCCTCGATATAATTGCGGCGGTAGAAATTGAGCGTGAGGTCGACCACCTCCTGCGGCGTGAACCGGGCTCGCATCACGTTCGAGCTCTTGCGGTTGATGCAGTAGTGGCAGTCGAAGATGCAGTGGTTGGTCAGCAGGATCTTGAGCAGCGAGATGCAGCGCCCATCCGGCGCGTAGGCATGGCAAATGCCCATCCCCTCGGTCGAACCCACGCCTTTTCCGCCCAGCGAGTTCTTCTTCGCCGTTCCGGATGACGCGCAGGACGCATCATACTTCGCTGCATCGGCGAGGATTTCGAGCTTCTGGCGGAGGGTTTGCTGGGCCATGGGAACTTGGGGAACACCTTTCGTGTTCCTTATATGTTCCAGAAACCCTTCTGCCTAATGCAAAGCTTGCAAGCGCGAGGGATCAGATGACGCGGCGCAGTCTCGGGCCGGAATCGCGCTCGTCGTGCTGGTCGCACAGATAGTCGATCACCGCCGGATGCATCGCACCTTCGAAAGCGACGCCGGCGACCGAGCCTTCAACCCAGGCGACCGAACCGAGCGGGGCGTTGATCCCGTTGACCTTCATGGTCACCCGGTCACCGACTTCGGCAAACCCGGCTTTCCCGCGGATCTTGCAGCCCCCTTCGGAGAGGTCGAGCAGATCGACAAAGACCACGCGCGAACGCACGCGGCTTTTCACTGTCAGGCTCATCGGCCGACGATCGGAGGAACGCGAGATCGAGTCGAGGTTCATGCTGCAAGCATCGCACAAATCCGTAAAGGAAAGCTAAGCAAGGCGGTAAAGAGGCGTTAGGCATAAAGGCCTTGCAGGAACCAGTCCGGCATCCCGCCGCGTCCATCGCCGATGATCCCCTGACGATAGATCCAGTAACGGCGTCCCGCCTCGTCCTCGATCCGGTAATAGTCGCGCAGCCGCGCCGTGGAGCGTTCGCGCCACCATTCGGGCGCGATCCGCTCCGGCCCTTCGACGCGCACAACCTCGCGCACCTCCCCTCGCCAGCGGAAGCGCTGGGGAATGCCGTCGGGCGAGGCATAGAGCACCGCGATCGGCTCGGGCCGGTCGAGCAGCTTCAAGGGACGGGTGTGGAAGGCGAGCGTGTTCTGCATCGGCGGCACCGGGGTGAGCGGGGGTTGCCAGCCTTGCGCGCGCTCCGGGATGTGGCTGGCGCGGGCGACCGGGCGGGTGACCGCCTTGACCCCAAGCCGCACGGTCAGGCGGTCGATGCAGGCGGCAAGTGCGGTGCCGTGGTTCTCGGCGGCAGCATCGAGATCGGCCTGCGAAGCGCTGACCGGCTCGCTCCAGGGGCTGCGCAATTGCAGCATCTCGATCCCGAACCCGGCTTCGACATCGTCGAGCCGCGCGGCAAACAGCCGGGTGATGTGCGTGGGCTCACGGGTGGGAGCGGCAAGCTCGATGCGGCGCATCAGCACCTCGCCATCGACCCGCCACAGCGCCAGTTCGAGCCGCCGCGCGCCCTCCCCCCGCGCCTCGAGCGCGCGCACCATGTCATGGGCCAGATCATTCACCACCCGGTCGAGCAAATCGCGGTGGCGCAGCGGCTCCATCAGCCGGCGCTGCACCAGCGGCATCGGGCGGGCGATGACCGGCAGCAGGGGCTCAGGCACACGTCCCAGCAACTGGTCGAGCCGCAGCAGCGGATTGGCCGCGGGCGAGCGGTGATTGCGGAACCGGCGGCGCAAGGCATCGCGCGCGGCAGCCTCTTGCGCCGGATCGTCGCCGGTGCCGCTTACCCCGGCAAGCTCGCCCAGACGCTTGATGCCGAGGCGGCGGAGCACGGTCAGCACATCGTCGTCAAGCCTGAGCGCCGCGACCGGCAAATCGCCCAGCAGCCGCAGCGGATCGTCACCGGGATCGAGGATCGCACCCGCCCGCGCGTAATGGGCCAGCGCCCACGCCGCACCCGCCGTCGGCGCGAGGGCCGCGCGCGCGGCAAGGCCGCGCTGTGCAAAGGCGCGGGTGACATCTGCGATCAGCTGTGCCTCCCCGCCGAACAGGTGGGCCACCCCGGTCACATCGACCAGCAGACCATCGGGCGGATCAAGCGCGCTCCACGGCCCCCAGCGCTGCGCCCACAGGGCAAGCTTCTCGAGGTTGGCCAGGTCACCCGCCGGATCGGCCGGGACCGCCACAAGCTGCGGGCACAGCGCACGCGCATCGGCGAGCAGCATTCCCGCCCGCGCGCCTGCCGCCAGCCCCGCATCATTGACGGCGGCGATACGCGGCCCGTGCACAGTATCGAGGGTCAGCGCGGTCGGTTGCGCATCGGTGGCCGCCCGCTCCTCAGGCGCGAACGCGAGCCGCCAGCGATCGACCGACAGTCGGGCGAACCAGACGGATAATATCCGGCGTGATGGTGCCGTCGGTGTCGGAAACGGGATCGCGGCGGATGCGCAAGGTTCCAGTGTCATCGCTCAACATCCATTCGCCCGGCGCGTGGGTGCGCGCACGGAACAGTTCGGCGTGCCAGGTGGCAGTGCCGGGTGCGGCAGGGTTCCAGCGCGGGTCCGGTGACGGCGCAGCGCTCACCCGCCAGCGCATCCGTGCCGAGGAAAGATCAGGCTCCGCATCGAGCCGCACCAGCCACAATCGCACCCCGTGCCGTTCCGCCGTGAGGCTGAGACGGCGCGAGGCGGTGAAGGACAGCGAGCGCGGGTTGCCCGCAATCTCGCCGATCACGCAGACCAGATCGCGGCACTTGAGCCCTTCCTCCAGCGCGAACAGCGCGTCCTCGGGCGTGGCAGCGGCGACGTGGATCAGACGGTGACGCAGGTCCGGCGGCAGACCCGCAAGACAGGGCCGCCCGCCCAGCCTGATCGCCTTGCGATCCTGCACCCACAGCACCTGGCGGGCATCATCGCCCTCGCTCGACGCGGCCAGAGCATCGCGTGCCAGAGCCAGCGCCAGCCCCGCCCCGCTCGCTTGACTGGCGGAGGCGAAGATCTCGGAGTGGAACGGCTGGTTAGCCAAGCCCGGCCGCCAGCGTGTTTCGGCGAGCGCACGGGACAGGATGCGGGCAGGTGATGGCTTGGAGAACATGGATGAACGACTCATATGTTCGCTTTATGTTCCAACATTGCTCCGGTTGCAATGCAAAGGGCGCGAGAAGCATGTCTGCTCCCCGCGCCCTTCAAAGCACGTCCGAATGACGAGGGTCAGTCGTCGATCACCGGCCCCGGAAACTCGCCCATGTCGGGCGCATCATCCTGCCACTCGCCATGCTGGAGGTTGGAATGCGAAAGGCCGTAGATGAAATAGAGCGCAATCATCCCGGCCATGAACCAGGCAAAGAAGATCAGCACGCTCGGCGGGACGGTATAGATCAGATAGGCACAGGACAGGATGCCGAGCACCGGCGTGACCGGATAGAGCGGGACCTTGAACCCGCGCGGCAGTTCCGGCGCGTTACGGCGAAGGTAGATCACCGACAGACACACGATGGCGAAAGCTGCCAGCGTCCCGACCGAAGTCATGTCCCCCAACACGTTGATGTCGAAGAAGCCGGCGGCCACTGCCGTGATGATGCCGACCAGAGCCGTGTTCACATAGGGCGTCTGGTACTTGGGATGCACCTTGCTGAAGATCTTGGGCAGCAGGCCGTCACGCGCCATGGTGTAGAAGATCCGGGTCTGTGCATACATCAGCACCAGCACCACCGAAGTCAGGCCGATGATCGCGCCGACCTTGATGATCTTGGCGAGCCAGCCCCAGGTCGGACCGAAATTGTCGACCACCACTGCAACCGGATCGGGAACGTTGAGCGTGCCATAGGGCACCAGCAGCGTCATGATCGCAGCCACCAGCATATAGATCACGGTGCAGACAATCAGCGAGCCCAGAATGCCGAACGGCATATCCTTGGCCGGGTCCTTGGCTTCCTGCCCGGCGGTCGAAACCGCTTCGAACCCGATGTAAGCGAAGAACACAATCGAGGCGGCGCGCATGATCCCGTCAACCCCGAAGGCGCCTTCGCCGTTATTGGCGGCCGCGTCATATTCGGGGATGAAGGGCACCCAGTTGGTGGCCATCAACTCGCCGAGGTTGGACAGGACGATCAGCCCGCCAACCGCGATGAAGGCAACCAGCACGCTGACCTTGATGCCGACGATCACATTGTTGACCTTTGCCGATTCCGACACGCCCAGCATCAGCAGCCCCGAAAGCGCGATACAGATCAGGAAGGCCGGCAGATTGAAGATCGTCGTCACCGTCTGGCCATCGACGACCACCGGAACGCCATCCCGCATGAGCGTCACGCCAGCAGGACCGGTAAACTGCGGCGGTATCACAAGCCCGAAGTCCGCGAGCAGGCTGACCACATAGCCGCCCCAGCCAACCGCGACCACCGACGCAGCGAGGCCATACTCCAGCAGAAGCAGCGCCCCCATGATCCACGCGACAAACTCGCCAAGCGTCGTGTAACTATACGTGTAGGCCGAGCCTGACACCGGCAGAGTCGAGCTCAACTCGGCGTAGCAAAGCCCGGCAAAGGCACAGACAATGCCCGCAACCACAAAGGACAGCATAACCGCCGGCCCCGCATGGAGCGCCGCGGCGCTGCCGGTGCGCACGAAAATGCCCGCCCCGATGATGCAGCCTACGCCGAGCAGCAGAAGGTTCCACTTGCCGAGCGTGCGCTTCAGCTCGCTGGTCTGGGTTTCACGCTGGACCTGCGCAATCGATTTGCGCGCGAACATCCGGGCCAAAACGGATTGGTTGGGTTTGCTTGCCATTACAATTTTCCCCTGCACGCCTGCGCGGCGCGCGGCTTGATCCTGTCAAGAAACATCTGGAATAGGTCTCCCACTGATCGCGGCAGATCCCCCGCGCGATCGAATGGCCGTAACGCTAGCGCAACAGGCTCGCAACACAAGCGGTAAAGCGCAGGCTTTCCCCCGGCCCGCGCAGTCGCTACACCCTGCGCCCATGTCCACGACCTTCCAGCTCGACACCAGCACAAGCCGCGCCAACCCCACCCCGGCGCCAATGAAACGCCTGACCGTGCCGGGCATCCGTGCCCGCAAACGGGACGGTGTGACCGCCGAACCGCTGGTCATGCTCACCGCCTACACCGCCCGTCAGGCCCAGCTGCTGGATGCGCATTGCGATCTGCTGCTGGTGGGCGACTCCCTCGGGCAGGTGATTTACGGCCTGCCCTCGACCATCCCGGTGACGCTGGAGATGATGGCGAACCACGGCGCGGCGGTGGTCCGCGGGAGTTACCATTCCGTGGTGGTGATCGACATGCCCTTTGGCAGCTACGAAGCCTCGCCGCAGCAGGCCTTCGAGAGCGCGGCGTACCTGCTGAAGCAGACGGGCGCGGCGGCCGTGAAGCTTGAGGGCGGAGCGGCGATGGCACCAACGGTCGCCTTCCTCAACCAGCGCGGCATTCCGGTGATGGGCCATGTCGGGCTGACCCCGCAAGCCGTCAACGTGCTGGGCGGCTATGGCGCGCGCGGACGCTCTGACGCCGAAGCGGACAAGATCGTCACCGATGCCAAAGCGCTCGATGAAGCGGGTGCCTTCGCCATCGTTATCGAAGGCGTCGTCGAACCGATTGCCATCGCCGCGACGCAGGGTGTGTCCTGCCCCACCATCGGTATCGGAGCCTCGGCCCAGTGTGACGGACAGGTGCTTGTCACCGAAGACATGCTCGGCATGTTCGAGCGTGTACCGCGTTTCGTGAAACGCTACGAGGACATCGCGGGCGTAATCGACCGCACCGTCGCCCGCTATGCCGAGGAAGTGCGCACCCGCGCCTTCCCGGGCGAAGAGCAGACTTACCAGCCCAAGGCCTAATCCGCGTCTTTCGCCAACCGCAAAGCGAGCGGCGCGGCCAGCACCAGCTGGGCGAGGTGATACAGCAGCAGCGGTGCGATCACGAAGCCAGCGCTCGCGGGTGGGAACAGGATGGCAGCGAGCGGCGCGCCAATGGCGACGCTCTTCTGCGACCCGGCGAACAGGAAGGCGATCCGGTCAGGACGCGGCAGGCCAAGCAGCACCGCGGTGCCCCAGGCGCTCGCCAACGCCAACCCCAGCATCGCCAATACCAGCACGATCAGCGCGGCCCAATCGGCAGGCGCGAACATCGTCGCCAGACCCTGCTCGACCGCCCCCGAAAAGGCGACATAGACCGCAATCCCGATCACCGCCCGGTCAAGCCAAGCGGCAGTCGATTTGTGGGCGATCAGCTTGTCGATGAAACGGTCCTGCACCGCCTGCCCGATAGCGAAGGGCAGAACCAGGATCAGCACGATCCGGATAATCGCTTCACCGCCGATCTCTCCAGCCCCTCCCCCGCCAAGAAGCGCAAACAGCGGCGCGCTGACCAGCACGCCCGCGATATTGATCAGCGCCGCGCCGACTACCGACAGCGCGACGTTGCCCTGCGCAAGGCTGGTGTAAGACGTCGCCGATTGCACGGTCGAGGGGAGGCAACCGAGATAGACGAAGCCCAGCGCCACCAGTGGCGGCAGCACGTTTCCTGCAAGGCTCGCGAAGCCCAGACCCCCAAGCGCCATCGCCCCGAACACGAACAGCATCAGCGGCCCGAAATAGCGCCAATTGGCCAGCCCCCGCGCAATCTCGGAACGCCGTATCCGCATCCCGTTGACGAGAAACAGCACAAAGATGCCGACGTTCGAAACCGTGGTCGCGGTCGCACGCGCCTCTCCCGCCGCTGGGAGCAGCAGGGCAAGTGCAGTCGCGATCACCAGCACCGCGATCATTGGATCGGTCAAGAAGGGGAAACGCGCAGGCGCGGCGGGCGGCTTGGTCATCGGGCCACGCCCCTGCCCTGCGCGGGCGTGCTTGTCGAGCGTGCGCAGACTTATCGCGGGCTCAACCTGCGCGGCTGCACCTCGGCAAGCAGCGCGGCAAAGCGGGCCGTGTCCTCTGCCTTGCCCAATTCACGCGCAACGCGGAGGCGCAGTCGGAGCAATGCCGGATCGTGCCCCGAACCCAGCATCATTGCGTGATCGAGCAGCACCGCCGCACGAACCCAGTCACCGCGAGCCGCCTGCCGTTCGGCCAGAGCAACAAGAGCACTCGCCGTATCGGTCTCGCCAGCGATCTGGCGCATCAGCAGCAGTTCGGCAGCTTCGTGATTGCCGGAACGGTCGAAGGTCCACACAGCCTTGCGGGTGAGCGGCCAGGGTCTTCGCACCTCGGACGCCAGCGCATAGGCAGTCAGCGCTGCCTGCGGATCGCCCGCACCCAGCGATGCATCGCCAGAAAGGCTCGCGACATCGACCGATGCGGGAAACTGCCGGCGCAACGCCTCAGTCTGAGCACGCGCGTTCCCGCCATTGCCAGCCAGCAACGCCCTTCGCACCCCGGCTGTCGGTGTCGGCAGGCCGTCACGCACCGCCAGCACCACCGGCAAACCCCGCATCGGGCCGTAGGCGCGTGCCAGCAAGGGAGCCGCTGCCGCGCGGTCACCCGAGCGTTCGTATGCGCGTGCGACCAGCATCAGCAGATACGGCGAGGCCTCGGTCAACGCGGCCTCGGCCGAGAAGCGCCGGATCAATTCGCTGTCGCGCCCGCCAGCGAGCAATGCTCTGGCAAGCAACTCCCGGACACGGGTGTTGGCGGGCTGGCGTGCGGCGAGGGTTTCCAGCGTCTCGGCTGCGCTGTCGGCATTGCCTTCTTCAAGGCTGATGACAGCATCGAGCAGCAAGGCCGCAGGCACGCCGCGATCCACCATTTCGCTGCGGGCGAGCAGGCTGCGGGCAATTGTGTATTCTCCTCCGCGCGCGGCCAGAACCGCCTGGAGATAGGGCACGCGTGGATCGTCAGGTGCGATCTCGGCGAGCGCCCGCACCATCTTGAGCATCGCGCCTGCCTGCCCGCTGTCGCCCAGAGTTGCGGCATATTCGGCGAGGATATCGGGATTGGCAGGCTCAGCCTTGCGCGCAGCTTCGAACCAGATCAGCGCGTCGGCGGCCCCGTGGGCATCGCGCACGATCAGCGCACGCAGTAGCAATGCGGGCGGGTGGTTAGGGCCAAGCGCGAGCGCACGGTCAGCGGCTTCCAGCGCGGTCAAATGCTCCCCGCCGCGCAGACGCAGCCGGGCGATGGCGAGCCACAGGTCGGGGCTTTCGGGCGAGAGGCTGCGCGCCTCGTCAAGCTTGCGGCCCGCATCGGCGAGCGCGCCTTGCGCCATGGCCTTGTCGGCTTCGTCGAGCAATCGGACAAAGGCAGGACTTACCGGGCCAGCGGATCGCCGGGCGCTATCTTCTGCACCACCTGAGCAACCAGCCAGAACCAGCGCCAGCGCAGCCAGCGCGGCGCAAAGGCTAGGTCTGAAGGTCATATTGTTTGAGCAGGTCATAAAGCGTCGGGCGGCTGATCCCGAGCAGCTTGGCGGTACTGGAGATATTCCCTTCGCTGCGCGACAGCGCGTGGCGGATCACCCGGCGATCGGCCGCTTCGCGTGCAGCCTTGAGGTTGAGCACATCGGCATCCTCATCTCCGGCAGAGCCCAGATCGAGGTCGTCAGCGTTCACCAGCTTGCCATCGGCCATGATCACCGCGCGCTTCACCCGGTTTTCCAGCTCGCGGACATTGCCCGGCCACTCATGCGCGTCGATGGCGGTCAAAGCATCCGGCGCAAAGCCCGTCACGGATGGGTTCATCTCGGCAGCGAACCGCTTGAGAAACGCCTTGGCGAGCAGCACCGGATCGCCGTGTCTTTCGGCAAGGCCGGGGATGCGCACGACAATCTCGGCGAGGCGATAGAACAGGTCTTCGCGGAAAGCCCCCTGCTGGATCATACTTTCGAGATCCTGGTGGGTCGCGCAGACAATGCGCGTATTGACCGGAATGGCCTTGCGTCCGCCAACCCGCTCAATGGTCCGTTCCTGCAAAAAGCGCAGCAGCTTTACCTGCAACGGCAGGGGAATGTCGCCCACTTCGTCGAGGAACAGCGTGCCGCCATCGGCGCTCTCTATCTTGCCCTCGGTAGTCTTGACGGCGCCCGTAAAGGCACCTTTCTCGTGGCCGAACAGCTCGCTTTCGAGCAGGTTCTCCGGGATCGCCGCGCAGTTGATCGCCACGAAGGGCCCACCTGCGCGATCGCTCGCTTCATGGAGACCCTTGGCGAGCAGTTCCTTGCCCGTCCCGCTTGCCCCCAGAAGCATCACCGATACGCTGGTGCGCGCCACCCGTTCAATCGTCCGCGCGACCTTGACCATCTCCGGCGCGCCGGTGATCATCCGACCCAGCACGGTCTTGTCCGCACTGCTGGACGCGACAAGGCGGCGGTTTTCCTCCTCGATCGCGCGCAGATTGAAAGCGCGGCGCACGATCAGCCCCAAGGCGTCGATATCGATCGGCTTCTGGTAGAAGTCGTAAGCCCCGCGTGCGATGGCCGCTAGCGCGCTTTCCCGCGCACCGTGGCCGCTGGCGACGATGACCTTGGTATCGGGCTTCAATGCCATGATCGCATCGAGCACGGCAAAGCCCTCGGTCGTCCCGTCGGGATCTGGCGGCAGGCCGAGATCGAGTGTCACGACACCCGGCGCTTCAGAACGCAGCGCGGCAATGGCGCTGTCGCGGTCGCCCGCGATCACCACCTCGAAATCGTCATAGGCCCATTTGAGCTGAGCCTGCAGGCCCGGATCATCTTCGATGATGAGCAGGACGGGTTTCTTGTCAGCCATCACGCGACCTCTTGTGGTTTGTCAGCATTCTGCGCTCCGAGCAGGCGCACCGCCTCAGCCAGCGGCAGCACCACGGCAAAGCGTGTTCCCAGCCCTTCGCGGCTTTCGACGGTGATCCGTCCGCCCATCGCCCGCACAAGTTCGCGCGCTTCGAAGGCGCCGATGCCGAAGCCGCCAGATTTGGACGAGACGAAGGGCTTGAACAGGCCGGTGCGCACGAATTCGGGGCTCATGCCCTTGCCGGCATCGACCACTTCGATGGTGCCGTGGAGCCCCTCGGCGATGACATCCAGAAACACCGGGCTGTTCGCCTCACTGGCATCGATGGCGTTCTGCACAAGGTGGAGCAGAGCCTGCTCCAGCGCTTCACGGTCGCCCACCACCTGAACCGCACCTTCGCGGGTCAACGCGACCGGGTGCACGCCCGCAAAGCGCGCGGCGATGCTTCGGGCAAGCTCAACCAGATCGATTGGCCCCAGAGCGGCAACCTGCCCCGTCCCGTACCGACCAAGCCGTGCCAGAAGTGCCGAGAGCTTGTCCGCCGAATTGCGCAGAGTTACCAGCATATCGGCGCGGAAGGCTGGATTGTCAGCGTGCTTTTCGGCATTGGCGGCGAGCAGCGAAAGCTGACTTACGAGGTTCTTGATGTCGTGCATCACGAACGCCATCCGGCGGTTGAACTCGTCGAAGCGGCTCGCATCCATCAGCGCTTGCTGACCGGCCTGCTCTGCCAGATAGCTTGCAAGCTGTTGCCCTGTGACCCGCAGCAGATCGAAGTCTTCCCAGTCAAGCTGGCGTGGATTGCGCGGGCGGGCGAGCACAATCACCCCGACAAGGCGGTCGAAGTGGATCAGCGGGATCAGCGCCCAGGCGTCTTCGGCCTCCATCAGCCAAGTCGGCACGGCAGACAGCTCGCCTTGATGATCGATACCTTCTCGCGCCTCGTCGAGTGCGAGGATCAGGTTGTGCTGTTCGAGCAGACCGGACAGCGCAAAGTCGCCCGCCACTGCCGGCACCGCAATAGTCGGCCAGTTCCAGCGTGCGGTCAGCTCCAGCTGCGCCTGTTCATTGGGCATGAGCAGCAATCCGGCGGGGCTTTCGGTAATGTCGGCCAGTGCTTTGACCACACGTTCCTCAAGGCTCGCGCCCCCGCTGCCGCCGTGGCCGATGGTGCGGGTAAAGCGAAGCCATTCCTGGCGATAGTCGTACCGGTGCTGGAACAGGTGCTTGGTCGCCGTCACGCGCATCCATCCGCGTATCCGAGCCGATGGCAGAGCAACGGCGGCAGCGATAATCGCGGCCACGACGAACACGGCCTGGCTCGCACGCGCCACATCGCCGCCGATCAGCGCCAGCGACTTGGTGACAAGCACCATGCCCGCCAGATAGCCGCCGATCAGCAATAGCGAGAGTGTGCGGAACGTCACAGCCCGCGATGGACTGAACTGGACCCGCGGCCCGGCCGCATTCATGCCGAGCGCGAACAGCACCGCCATTGTTCCTGCGAACACACCGCGCAGGTCGCCCAGCGCCCACGGCGTTGTGCCGCCGAGATAGGCCAGGGTGTGCAGGTTGAGATCGTAGGCAAAGATCCCGGACAGCGCCATGCCGGTCCAGCGCAGCACCGGACGCAAAGCGCTGGCCGCTCCGGCGTAAAGGTTGTGCAGCAGCATCAGCGCGCCGATGGCCACAAGCATGTCGATCAGCGCGCGCGCTTCGAAGGCGGCTCGTCCGGCATGTGCCGCATCGCCGAGCGGATAGCCAACCAGGAGGACAACAGGCTGGAGCAGTTGCACCATCACCAAGGCAATGATCACCGGACGGACCGGCTTGAGGCTGGCGGTTCGACCATCGGCCGCAAACAGGGAGAAGATCGTTGCGATCAATGCCAGATTGCGGACCATTGCCGCGATAACGGCAACGCCATGATCCGGCCCGAGCCCCGCAGCCAGCGCGCACCAGATGGCGCTCGCACCAGAGGCGGCCATCAGCCCGATCCGGTCTGGCCGCGCGCGCTCGCCGTTGCGCCAGATCCACAGCATCGCGCCTGCGCTGAGCACCGCGCCCGCAAGCCACGCAAGAAAGCCCGCCATGGGCACCATACCGCCGAGCCAGATCACCGCGCGCCCTCCGGCCACAAGATCACCCGCAAGGTCTGCAGCAGGATCACGAAATCGAGGAAGGGCGTGTAATTCTTGGCGTAATAGAGATCATACTCAAGCTTGCAGCGGCTATCTTCGACCGACGCGCCGTAGGGATAGTTGATCTGCGCCCACCCGGTGATGCCGGGCTTTACCATGTGCCGTTCGCCATAGAAGGGAATCTCCTCTTCCAGACTATCGACAAAGGACGGAACTTCCGGGCGCGGTCCGACGAAGCTCATCTCGCCCTTGAGGACGCTCCACGTCTGTGGAAGCTCATCGATCCGGACCTTGCGGATGAACCGTCCGAGGCGGGTGATGCGGGGATCGTTCTCTTCCGCCCATTTGGCCCCGTCCTTTTCGGCATCGGTGCGCATCGAGCGCAGTTTGATGACGGTGAACGGCTCGCCGAACAGTCCCACGCGCTGTTGGCGGAAGAACGCCGGGCCCTTGCTGTCGAGCTTCACGAGGAGCGCGAACAGCGCAATGATCGGGAAGGTGAGAGCGAGCAGGATCACGCTTGCCGTGATGTCAAAGATGCGTTTCACCGCGCTCGAGAACATGCGCCCGCTCGAAAAACCGTCAGAGAAAATCAGCCAGCTCGGGTTGATCGTGTCGAGATCGACGCGGCCTGTCTCACGCTCGATGAAGCTGGAGAAATCATTGACGTGGACGCCCTTGGTCTTGATCCGCAGCAGATCCTTCAGCGGCAGCGCATTACGTCGCTCCTGCAAGGCCAGCACCACTTCGGAAACGCCAAGGTTCTCAACAAAGCGGCCGAGATCGTGGATCGCGGAGCGCGGAATGGCTTCCTCGACCACGCGCACGTCATCGCTCACCGCGATGTAGGAAACGATCGCGAAACCGGTTTCAGGCTTCTCGCCAAGTTCGCGCAGGCGCTGCGCCCGGTCGCCGGCGCCCAGCACCATCACCCGGCGACGAAAGGCCGATGAGCCAAGGAAGGAGTTGAGCAGCAACCGGTCGGCGACCAGCACAAGGATGGCGAGACCCATCGTGTAAAGCAGGGTCGACCGCCAGAACAGATCACTGCGAATGATGAAGTCGACGACAGCAAGCGCAATGATGCCGAGGCTGATCGCGACCAGCACCCGCGCACCGGCAAAGCGCAGGCTGCGCAGTGCGTTGGGGCCATAAACACCGACTGCGATCATCGCCAGCCAGATGACACTCGCTGTACCAACCAGAGCAAGACCGCGGCCGCCGAAATCGCCCATATCCATGCCGATCTGGTGCGCCCGCCACTGCCAGGCAATCTCGCTCGCGAGAACCAGCAAGCCGAGATCTAGCAGGCCGAGCAGCAGCACGGCATGCGGGATATAATGCTTGAACAGGCGGATCATCGCGCGGGGGGCCTCTGGTGCATGCCCACACGCTTCTAAGGCTGAGACCTTAAGTGTCGGTAAACTTTACACCACTCTGCCGCACCGCGCTTTTGTGCGGGTTGCGAGGGTTAACATGGTCCTCAGATACCGGGCCGCAGCCGAGGGAGCGCGCTGGCGAGCCGGGCCGGCGCGGGGGTAAGGCATTCGGCCCGTCCGCAGCGCAGGCACGGCGTGCCAAGCGGCACTGCATCAGCGCGGTCGAGCGAAACACCGCGAGCATGGGCAAGATCGGCAGCAAAGCGCGCTTCGATCCCAAGCACCACAGCGCGCCGCCCCGCACACATGACTCCGTCGCCGTCCACGGTGCGGGTGATTGTGAACCAGTGCCGTGCCGCTGCCTCCCCCTCGCCGAATGTGACGGCTTGGGTAAGAACCGTGCCCGGACGCTCGAAAGCGGCATAGGGCACCCATGCAGGCCAGCGCGCGCCTTCCAGCGGGTAGAGCGCACCGCTCCCCCCGGCGGTGAAGTGGGTCATCCGCCCGGCCCGGTCTATGGTGGCGGTGAAGAACGGCAAGCCACGCTCGCCCACGCGGCCCAGTGTGGTGAGGCGTTGGGCGACCTGATCGAAGCTGACCGCAAAGCGGCGTTGCAACACGGCGAGATCATAACCCGTCGCCTCGCAGGCGCGCAGGAAGCGTCGGTAAGGCAGCAGCAGCGCGCCCGCAAGATAATCGGTCACATGTTCGCGCAGCGCGTCACGCGCTTCGGGGCTGGCGAGGTTGGCGCCGGCCACCAGTGTTTCGACACCCTCGCGCATTTCCAGCGCACCCACCTGCCGCGCGATCTGGAACCGCCGCGCTGCACCGGGTAGCATCTCGGAAAGTTGCAGCTGACGGGCGTGAAGATCGAGGCGGTGGACCTGCCCCGGCATGACTTCTGCGGGCAGGATGCGGACCGATAGCTGGTGCTTTTCGCGCAGACGTTCGGATAGTGCGGCGCTGATCTCCCCGCGCGACAGACGCAGCTCGTCCGCAAGATCTTCGGCCGCATGATCAAGATCGGCAAAGTGGTTCTGCCAGCGTTCGACAGCGCGGCGCGCGGCGGCTGCGGTATCCTCGACAACGATCCGTTCGCCGCCCCCTGTATCGTAGAGCCGCGCAAAGGCAGCCGCGATCTGTGGCGCGGTGGCGAGGAATTCCTGCACTTCCTCGCGGTCTATCCCAAGGTCGCCGAAGCGCTTGTCGGCCATGCGACGCACTAGTCCGTCGAGTCCGCCGATAGCGTCATCTTCGCGCAAGGATCGCGGATCGAAGTCGAAGCGTTCGATCACCTGCACCAGCACCCGTGCGGAAAGTGGACGCTGATTGCGCTCGATCAGGTTGAGGTAGGAGGGCGATATCCCAAGGATGCTTGCCATTGCAGCCTGGGTCAGGCTTTCGCGCTTGCGCAAACGGCGCAAGGCGGGGCCTGCGAGAATATTGGTATCAGCCATGCGCCACTTGTAACTTTATTGACAGATTTACACAAGTCTACGGCCAATTGTCCGGATAGCGACACGATTTTCTGTAACTTTCCCTGTCATGCTGCGGCGCACCACGCCAAAGCCTGCCCATCCAGCGGCGCGAGTCCCTCATCGGGCTTTCACCACTCCCCAGGATGGACAGGAGACGCACATGACTTACCAGAACACCATCACCCGGATGCGCGACATCGTCACCGCGAACGGACCGAGCTGGGCCGCTATCGATCCTGAAAGCGCCGCGCGGATGGCCATCCAGAACCGTTTCGCCACCGGCCTCGACATCGCCAAGTACACCGCGAAGATCATGCGTGCCGACATGGCCGCCTATGACGCAAACCCCGCCCAGTACACCCAGTCGCTCGGCTGCTGGCACGGCTTCATCGCGCAGCAGAAGCTGATCGCGATCAAGAAGCACTTCGGAACCACCAAGCAGCGCTACCTCTACCTCTCGGGCTGGATGGTTGCCGCATTGCGCAGCGAGTTCGGCCCCCTCCCCGACCAGTCGATGCACGAGAAGACTTCGGTGCCTGCCCTGATCGAGGAGCTCTACACGTTCCTCAAGCAGGCTGACGCCCGCGAACTCGGCATGATGTTCCGCGCGCTTGACGCTGCCCGCAAGGCCGGTGACGCCGTTGAAGCCAAGCGCATCGAGAATGCAATCGACAACTACGAAACCCACGTGGTGCCGATCATCGCCGACATCGACGCGGGCTTCGGCAATGCCGAGGCGACCTATCTGCTCGCCAAGAAGATGATCGAAGCGGGCGCCTGCGCGCTCCAGATCGAAAATCAGGTCTCGGACGAAAAGCAGTGCGGCCACCAGGACGGCAAGGTCACCGTGCCGCATGAGGATTTCCTCCAGAAGATCCGCGCTTGCCGCATGGCCTTCCTCGAAATGGGCGTGGAAGACGGGATCATCGTCGCCCGCACCGACTCGCTCGGCGCTGGCCTGACCAAGCAGATCGCGTTCTCGAGGGAACCGGGCGATCTGGGCGACCAGTACAACAGCTTCCTCGATGCCGATGAGGTCGATCCGGCCAACATCACCAACGGCCAGGTCTTCATCAGCCGCGACGGCAAGTTGCTTTCGCCCAAGCGTCTGCCTTCGAACCTCTACCAGTTCCGCGCTGGCACGGGTGTGGACCGCGTGGTGCTCGACTGCATCACCTCGCTCCAGAACGGCGCCGACCTGCTGTGGATCGAGACCGAAAAGCCCCACGTCGAACAGATCGCCGAGATGGTCGACCGCATCCGCGAAGTCGTGCCGAATGCGAAGCTGGTCTATAACAACTCGCCCAGCTTCAACTGGACGCTGAACTTCCGCCAGCAGGTGTTCGATGCCTGGACCGAAGCAGGCAAGGATGTCTCGGCCTATGACCGCGCCAAGCTGATGAGTGTCGATTACGACGGCACCGAACTCGGCGCCGAAGCCGACGAAAAGATCCGCACCTTCCAGCGCGATGCCGCTGCACGGGCCGGTATCTTCCACCACCTCATCACGCTGCCGACCTACCACACCGCCGCGCTCAGCACCGACAACCTTGCCCGCGAATACTTCGGTGAGGCTGCGATGCTCGGCTACGTGAAGAACGTGCAGCGCGAGGAAATCCGTCAGGGTATCGCCTGTGTGAAGCACCAGAACATGTCCGGTTCGGACATCGGCGACGATCACAAGGAATACTTCGCTGGTGAAGCCGCTCTGAAGGCTGGCGGCGCGCACAACACCATGAACCAGTTCGAAGCTGCCTAACGGTAGCTGCAAGGGTGGGAGAGAATCCCGGGAGGACTGGATAATCCGGCCTTCCGGGATGCCCGCGAACCGCCTAAGGACTGGCGGGCAATCACCCCGAGGAGAGTGACATGACCAATACCGATACCCCCAAGACCGAGCCTGCCCGCGCCCGCGCGCTGCTCTCCACCGCTGACATGAAGCTGCTGCGCCGTGCGCTGGAAAGCCACGCACGGGCCACCGAGGACCGCGAGGAGCTGGCCAAGATCAACGCGCTGCACCACCGCCTCGGCACCTACGTGCCCGCTTCGGAATAACCCGTTTCACAGTTCTCCTGGGGAGGAGAAACGGCCGCCGGAACGCACCCGCAAGGGTCGCGCTCCGGCGGCCGCCTTTTTTGTGCTAGCTCATCCGCCCTGTTTGGGCATTAGCCCGAGAGTTGCAGCAGTCAGCGCCTCGGTCGCCGTGGCGATCACCACCGGCGCATCGGGCGCCCAGAACGGCGAATGCAGCGACGGTAGCTGGATCTCGCCCTTCTGCGCCTTCTCCCACTCGGACGCACGGACCCCGCCAACCCAGAAGATCAGGGATTCGACGTTCTCGCGGTCGGCGCGGTAGTACTGGCTGAAGTCCTCGCCCCCCATCACGGCAGGGGTTTCGGTAATGCGCCCCTCGAACCGTGATTTCAGGCCTGTCATCACCGTCTCGGTGAATTCGGGAGTGTTGTAGGTGGCCGGCGTATAGGGATCGGCAACCGTGACCTTGGGAAGCTTGTCATCCGGCATCCCCGCCGCCATCGACTCGGCCTTGGCGATGCGGGCGATCCCGTCGAGCAGGTGTTGCCGCGTCTTGTCGCTATAGCTGCGCACCGTCAGCTGGAGCCGTGCTTCATCGGAGATGATGTTGTGCTTCGACCCGGCCTGGAAACTGCCGACGGTCACGACCGCGGAATCGGTCGGGTTCAATTCGCGGCTCACCAGGGTCTGCAAACGCATGACGATGCTGGAGGCAATGACGATCGGGTCCTTGGTCGTATGCGGGTAGGCCCCGTGCCCGCCGATGCCGGGCACCACGACATCGACTGAATCGACATTGGCGAGCGCGAAGCCCTTCGAATAGCCGATGTGGCCGGCAGGGAACTGCGCAGCATCATGGAAAGCGAGCACATAATCGGGCTTGGGGAAACGCGTATAGAGCCCGTCGTCAAGCATCGCCTTGGCGCCCTGCCCGATCTCCTCGGCAGGTTGCAGGATCATCACCAGCGTGCCCGACCACTGGTCCTTGCGCGCCGAAAGAAGCTGGGCCGTGCCGATCCATGCGGCCATGTGAGTGTCATGCCCGCAGGCGTGCATCACCCCCGTCTCGATCCCGGTCTGCGGCACCGCGCGGCGCTTGGAAGCGTAGGGCAGTCCGGTCTGCTCGATCACCGGCAGACCGTCCATATCGGCGCGCAGCATCACCACCGGGCCATCACCGTTCTTCATCACCGCAACCACGCCGGTCTTGCCGACGCCTTCGGTCACGTCAAACCCCATCGCCCGGGCGCGGGCGGCGAGTTTCTTTGATGTCTCGACTTCCTGGAAGCTGAGTTCGGGGTTGGCGTGGAGGTCCTTGTAAAGCTCCACCAGCGCGGGAAGATCGGCCGAAACCGCGTCGCGCAATTCGTCAGCCTGCGCGGGCGTTGCCGCCAATGCAATGGCGCTGATCCCCGCCCAAATCGATGCCCGCTTCATGTTCTTCTCCCCACAATGAGCCGCTACAGCCTGTACCATATCACCAGCAGCACCGAGAGTACCGTTACCATCAACGCCACCAATGGCACCCCTGCGCGCACGAAATCGCCGAATTGGTAGCCGCCTTCGGACATGATCAGCAGGTTGGTCTGATAGGCAATCGGTGTCGCATAACACAGGTTGCACCCGAACAGCACGGCCAGCACCAGCGGCTCCGGCGGCAGGCCGAGCTGCGCGGCGATGCTGAAAGCGATGGGCGTGCCGATGGTTGCCGCTGTCGCATTAGAGGCGAAATTCGTCAGAATCGTCACGAACAGCATGATGGCGGCAAGCACCAGAGCGGCCGGAAGATAGGCCAGCCCGAGCGAAAGCGCCTGTCCCAGCCACTCCGCCGCGCCGCTTTTGTCGATCACCTGTCCGATCGCGAGGCTTGCCGCGATCAGGACGATGACCTTTGCCGAAAGCGCCCGCCCTACCCTGTCGAACTTCACGCAGCCGGTGACGAACATCGCGATTGCCCCCGCCAGCGACGAAATCGCGATCGGCAGCTTGATCGGTGCATAGGTGAGCCCGTCGAACCACGGCAGCCCGATCGATGCCGTGGCAATCGCGCCGAGCATGATTGCGCCCGCCAGCACCGCCTTGGACCTGCGCGGCAACTCCCGCGCGCCCGCAAGCCGCAACAGGCCGTCATTTCGCGCAAAGCTATGCAAGTCGTCGTCGATCCCCATGACCAGCAGCACATCGCCTTCGCGGATCACGCGATCACCCGCCTCACTGAACGTGTCACGCTCGCCCAAAACGCGGTCAGGCCGGTGGATGCCGAGCACCGCAACACTGTAGAGATCAGCGATTCCGGAGCTTGCAAGTGTGAGGCCAACCAGTCGCGAATCCGCAGTGACCGTCATCTCGACTGCCACAATGTCCTGCCTTTGCGCATTCGAGATACGGCGGATCCGCTCGACCACCCAAGCTGGCGCCAGTTCGCCCTTGAGCGCGCGTGCTGCCTCCTCAAGGGCTTCATGTGTGCCCGAAATATGCGGACGCTCGTCAGGCGCAAGCTTACCGGGGGTGTCGTGGAAGGTTATGCCTTCGGGCAGTTTGTCCTTGTCGGGTGAAAGTTCGCCGCCCCCTCCGACCCGCAGGCGGGTATGGAAGATGCGGCGCGCATTGTCGGGCACAACGCTGTTGTCGCGCAGCATCCGCGGCATGACAAGCCACAGGTAAGGCAACGCGAATATCCCGGCGACGAGCACGATCGGGGTGAACTGGAAAACCCCGATCGGCGCCATTCCGAGGTCATCGGCGATGGAGACCACCAGGATGTTGGTCGAGGTGCCGATGGTGGTCGACATGCCGCCCAGCAGCACCGCGATATTCACCGGCATGAGGATTTTCGAGGACGCCATGAGCCCCTTGGCAGCAATGGCAACGATGATCGGAATCAGCAGCACCATGACCGGTGTGTCGTTGACGAACATCGACAGGAAGTAGGCAACCAGCAGCGCCGCAAGCAGCCCGATCTGGCTGTTCCAACGGAAAATCCTTTCCAGCAGCCTAGCGAAAGGTTCCAGCGCGCCGGTGACGACAAGCCCCCGCCCCATAATCATCAGCGCGCAGATCGTGATGAGCGCCGAATGGCCGAACCCGCCGAAGGCAAGTGCGAGGCCGTCGGTCGGGCTATTGTCTCCGATCGGGGCGAAGTAGAGCCCGACTGCGATCACCGCGATGGTGACCAGCGAGATGATCTCTTCCGGGTAGCGCCCCCGCGCAAAGGCGATGAACATGGCGACGGTCACGGCCATCGCAGCAATCGCGTGATATGATGGAGATTCCAGCATGGCTTGGCCCGAAGGCTAGCCGCTTGGCCGCATTGCACAAGCGAAGAGTATTTAACTCATGTGAGTGGTGCCCCTGGCCAGACTCGAACTGGCACATCTTTCGATAACCGATTTTGAGTCGGTCGCGTCTACCAATTCCACCACAGGGGCTCCGGAGCGGATGCACGGGCTGTTAGCGAGCGACGATCACGCTGGCAAGCAAGCCGCGACAATGTTTCACGCGAAACATCGCCGCAAACCGGGGCTAAAGGGGGTCTAGAGGGGGTCTAAGGGGGGGCTAACCCGCCGCAAACCCGCCCTGAACCCTATCGCAGCGCACCCGCCAGCAGCTTGTGCAGCTTCGAGTGCAACCCGTCATTGGCCGCCAGCACCTGATTGGCATGGATCGGTTCGGACCGGCCGCGGAAATCGGAGACGAACCCGCCCGCCTCGCGCACCAGCAGACAGCCTGCCGCCGTGTCCCATTCGCTGAGGCCGCTTTCCCAGAACCCGTCAAACCGGCCCTGCGCCACATAGGCCAGATCGAGAGATGCGGCGCCAAAACGACGGATGCCTGCGACTTCGGGGCCGATCGCGCCGAAGATGCGGCTCCATTCGGCAAAGTCGCCGTGACCGAAGAACGGCACGCCGGTCGCCACAAGGGCATCAGCGAGACGCGAGCGGGCCGAGACGCGCAGGCGCGCATCCTGAAGCCATGCGCCGCGCGATTTTTCCGCCCAGAAGGTCTGGTCGGTGATCGGCTGATAGACCACGCCCGCAACCACATCGCCCCAGCCCTTGCCGTCGGCGCGCGGTTCCTGCGCGGCGATGGAAATGGCGAAGTGCGGGATGCCGTGGAGGAAGTTGCTGGTGCCATCGAGCGGATCGACGATCCAGCGCGGCATGCCGGGATCGCCTTCGATCACGCCCGCCTCTTCCATGACGAAGCCCCAGCCCGGACGGGCGGCGAGCAGTTCGTCATAAAGCGTGCGCTCGGCGCGGATATCGGCCTTGCTGACGAAATCGGCCGGGCCCTTGCGGCTGACCTGCAAGTGCTCGACTTCGCCGAAATCGCGGCGCAGACGCCCGCCCGCCTTGCGCGCGGCGCGCTCCATGACGCGAATGAGGCCGGAAATAGCTGCCATGATCTGTGCTCAGCCCGCCTTGCCGACGTATGCTTGCTCGTAAACGTCGACGATGATGCGCGTGCCGCTGCCGATGTGCGGCGGGACCATGATGCGCACGCCATTGTCGAGGATTGCGGGCTTGTAGCTGGAAGAAGCGGTCTGCCCCTTCACCACGGCGTCAGCCTCGACGATCATGGCTTCGATCTGCGAGGGCAGTTCAACCGAGATCGGCTTTTCGTCCCACAGCTCAAGGTTCACCTGCATCCCGTCCTGCAGGAACGGGCGCGCATCGCCGAGCAGGTCGCCGGGCAGCGTAATCTGTTCGTAGGTGTCGTTGTCCATGAAGACGAGGTCTTCGCCCTCGGCATAGAGGAACTGGAAGGGCTTGGTGTCGAGGCGCACGCGCTCGATCGTGTCGGCGCTGCGGAATCGCACGTTGGTCTTGCGGCCATCCTGCAGGTTCTTCATTTCGACCTGCATATAGGCCCCGCCCTTGCCCGGCTGGGTGTGCTGGATCTTGGCGACTTTCCAGATGCCTTTTTCATATTCCAGAATGTTGCCGGGGCGAATGTCGACGCCGCTGATCTTCATGGGGCTTTGGGCCTTTTTACGTGGTGGAAAGAGCGAAAGGGCACACCGCCGCAAAGGCGCACGCCCCGAAATGATGCGCGCCCATAGCCGAGGCGGGCTGTCCGGGCAAGCGCGGGCAAAACCTCGCGCAAAACCCTTGGCCACGGCGGGCGCAGGCTGATAGAGCGGCGGCGTTATGAAGACCCGTTACGTTTTCCTCTTGCTGATCGGCGCCGCGGCGGCCGCAGCCTTCCTGCCCGGCGATGCGCGCGGGCAGGATCGCGATGCTTCCCGCCCGCAAGCCAGCGCGCCTGCGCCCAGCGGCGGGCTGCTCGGCATTCTCCAGCATGGCAACTGGCAATGCGCCCTGCCCGGCGACGCAGGGGGCGAAGCCTTCATCGAAGTCCCCGCAGAAGCATTCCGCATCGGTACCGCCTCCAGCTACGAAAGCCCCCAAGGCAGCGGCATCTACCTGCTGCGCGGCACCGAAGTGGTGTTCACCCGCGGCCCCAAGAAGGACCAGCGTTTCAAGGTGCTGGGCGCTAACACCTTGCAGAAACTGAACCCGGACGGGAGCTTGAGCAGGCTGATCTGCACGCGGGTGGGCAGCGGGAACTGAGCGGCCGGGAAGGCAGCGCGCAGATAATGGCGACAAGCGAACCACACCAGGCCCTGCCCAAAGCACTCGCCTTCGATGTGTTCGGCACGGTCGTCGATTGGCGCACCAGTGTGGCGCGGGAATCCGCCGCTTTTCTGGCGATGATCGGGCAGGATGCCAGCGAGGCTGAGGCTTTTGCCGACGCATGGCGCGGGCAGTATATCGCGGCGATGATCGGCATGCGGAAATCGGGCCGCGCCTTCGTCCCGCTCGATGTGCTCCACCGCGAAATGCTCGAGGCGGCCTTGCGCGAACGCGGCGTCGATCCGGCGCGCCTTGATGACGATCTATTGGCCGACTGGAACCGCGCCTGGCACCGGCTGGACCCTTGGCCCGACGCGGTCGAAGGGCTGATACGACTCAAGGCGCGTTTTCCGATCGTCACGTGCTCGAACGGCAATATCGCCCTGCTGCTGGCGATGGCGCGCCGAGGCGGCCTGCCGTGGGATGCGATCCTCGGGGCGGAAGTGAGCGGCGCCTACAAGCCGGACCCGAAGGCCTATCTGCACACCGCCGAAGTGTTGGACATTGCACCGCACGAACTGTGCCTCGTCGCGGCGCACCACGGCGATCTGGCGGGCGCGCGGGCTTGCGGATTGCTGACGGCCTATGTCGACCGCCCCGAAGAATACGGCGGCGCACCTGCGCCCGATGCGCATTACGAACAGGTGTGGGAATGGTCGGCGACCAGCTTCACCGATCTGGCCGATCAACTGGGCTGTTGAGGTCGGCCTAAATCGCGGCCAGCCAGTGAACATGCATGAACCACACCTCGCGCGCTAGGAAGGGAGCTTGCGTCGCAAGGCTGCGATAGCGTGTGGTGGGCGTGGGCGAGGCTTGCGCATCGAAATCTTCGCTGGCCGCCATCGCCATGGCGCGGCGCATATGGAGCGGGTCAGAAACGATCAGCACCGGCTGCAAGCGGGCCTGCCCCAGCACCTCACGGGCATTCGCGAGGTTTTCACGGGTCGTGCGCGAGCGGTCTTCCTGCAGGATTGCGGTCTCCGGAACGCCCTTTGCCATGGCGTAGGCCGCGCCGCTCGCCGCTTCGGTTAGCGTGTCTTCGGGTGAGCGTCCCCCGGTCAGCAGGATATTCTGCACCCGCCCCTGACGATAGAGATCAACGGCGTGGTCGATCCGCGCGGCATACACGGGAGAAGGCTTTGTGCCGATCACAGCAGCGCCAAGCACGATGGCGGTCGCACTCCGATCTGTCCTGCTAACGGCCGGCCCAACGGCAATCCAGCAAGCGACTGCCACAAGCCAAGCGGCAATCGCGCCAGCCAGCAAGGCCAGCTTGCGCTTCACCCCCGCATGACCTTGGCGAAGGCTTCGATCGCCGCAACCTCGTCCCCGTTCCACACCGCGCCTGACACCGCGAGGAAATCCGCGCCTGCTTCGATCAGCGGCTTGCAATTGTCCGGCGTGATCCCGCCGATGGCGACGCAGGGGATTTCGAAGATGGTGGTCCACCATTGAAGCAGCTCAAGATCGGGCACCTCGGCGTCCGGCCCCTTATCCTTGGTGGTCGAGGGGTAGAACGCCCCGAAGGCGACATAGTCCGCACCCGCCTCGCCCGCTTCCATCGCCTGGTGGCGGCTGGCGTGGCAGGTCACGCCGATCTGTGCCTCGCGCCCCAATTCCTCGCGGGCTTCGCGCGGTGCGCCGTCGTCTTGCCCCAGATGCACACCGTCCGCCTTCAACCGCTTGGCGAGCGCCACCGAATCGTTGACGATAAAGGCCACGTCATGCGCGGCGCAGATCGCCTGCAGCGGCTCTGCCAACGCGGCAGCCTCGTGGCTGTCGACACCCTTCACGCGGAACTGGAAGGCGGTAACAAGACCCTTCCCCGCCACAAGCGCCCGTTCGAGCCGGGCTGGGAAGTCACCGCCGACATCAAGCGGGGAGATGAGATAAAGCTGGGTTTCGGTCATGGCGCTCCCGCTAAAGCCTTGCGGGCCGCCTGTCACCTGTTCAGCCGCCACTCAGGCGCGGGCGGGCCTAAGCGGGGCATGATAAAGCTGTTGCGCACCCTCGCCCCCTTCGCCCTCACCGCCACCGCCGTCGCGGGCTGCGCGGTGATCCCCGATGCGCCCAATTCGGCCAGCGCCCCCGTTCCGCAGGGCAGCGCGGTCGCAATCGGCCAGGCGGTGCAGGTCGGCGCGGTTGTCGTGACTCCGCAGGAGGTGGTCGAGGACAGCCGCTGCCCGATGAACGCGCGCTGCGTATGGGCCGGGCGGCTGGTGGTGCGCACCCGCATCGACGGCGCAGGCTGGCGCGAGACCGCAGACCTCACGCTGGGCGAGGACTTTGGAACGCACGGCATTGTCATCGCGCTGACCTCCGGCAATCCCTCTCCGATGGCCGGAGCCGGGAACGAGACCGCCAAGGAGGATTACCGCTTCACCTACGAGGCGCACTGAGGCCTTAAACGCTGGCGCTGGCGATCTGGTCGATCGCCTTGCCGAGCACGGTGTTGAACTCCGCGTCGGACTGACCCTTGCGCAGGTCTTGCAGCAGGCCGCGGCTGAAGCTCGCGATCATGCCGGGATTGTGCGAGAGGCGCGAACAGGCGTCGTCGGTCGAGAACCCACCCGACAGCGCGACCACGCGCAGCACCTTGGGGTGGTTTACCAGCGGGGTATAAAGCCCGGCGGTGGCGGGGATCGACAGCTTGAGCATCACCTGCTGACCCTCGGGCAGCGCGTCCAGATGCTTGAGGATTTCCGCAAGCAGCATCGCCTCACCTTCGACGCGGTCCGCGGCGGTGATGTCGTACTCAGGTTCGATGATCGGCATCAGGCCGGCGGCGATGATCTGCTGTCCCACTTCGAACTGCTGCGCGACAACGGCGGCGATCCCGGCGGGGTTTGCAGCCTTGACGACAGAGCGCATCTTGGTGCCGAACATGCCGCTCGCGACCGACTTTTCGAGCAGCGCAGGCAGCTTGCCCATCGGCTTCATCAGCTGCACGCCGTCCGCTTCATCGGCCAGGCCCTCGTCGACCTTGATGAAGGGGACAATGCCGCGGTCCTTCAGCGCGTCGGCCGTCGGCTTGCCATCGACCATGCCGTCCATCGTCCGCTCGAACAGGATCGCCCCGATCACCTTCCCGCTGCCGAAGCAGGGCGAGGTGATAACGCGGGCGCGCATCGCGTGGATCTGGGCGAACATCGCCTCGTCACCCGACCACTCGCTGTCCTCCACCCCGTAACCGCGCAGTGCCTTGGGCGTCGAGCCGCCCGACTGATCGAGTGCGGCAATGAAACCCTGTCCGGTGGCGATGCGGTCGGTCATTTCGCGGGTGTTCATTGCGGCGTTCTCCAATGGCGCTGACGCGGTGTGTGATGCGGCCCCTGCGGTTTGTGCATACCTATGCAGAGCCTTAGCCCGCGCCCTTAGCCAGTCGCTGCGAATGCTGCAACCGCGAAGCCGCGGATCAACGCCGCGACAGGCGGCGGATGATGCCGGTGAAGCTCAAAGCGGGTTTGCCATCGCCGGTCACAAGGCCGCGCACGAAGATGGTCTTGCCGCCGCCGCGCGTAATCTCGCCGCGCGCCTCGACCAGAGCGCCGACCTGCACTGCGCCGAGGAAATCGCCCGCAAGGTTGAGCGTCACCGCGTGGTCGCCGTTCAATTCGTCGGTGGCGATCGCGAACAGGGCGAAATCGGCGAAGGTCAGCAGGCAGCCGCCATGCATGAAGCCGCCGCCGTTCATGTGGCGCGCTTCGGCGCGGAAAGCGCTGACGTAGGAGCCATCGTCTTCGCGGCGGTGATAGAACGGGCCCGAGCGGGTCTCGTAGGGATCGCCCTGCCAATACTGCCAACCGGCAAACTCGCCGCTGTCCATCGTCGAAAGCGTGCCGAAACTGGCTTCGTTCGCGTCGCTCATCTCTAGGTCCACAATTGCAGGGCGCGGATGGAATCGGCGTAGCGTTCGCCTTCGTCGAGCCGCGCGAGGCTCAGGTCGGCGAGCTTCCACCCGCCGATAGTGCCGCAGCGCCACAGCTGCGTGACGAGGAAGCGGCCAGACCACACCTTGGCGCCCAGCTGGAATTCAAGTTCCGCACCCGCCACGAACCACGCGGCCTTGCCATGCTTGTGGACAAAGACTTCGCGGAATGCAAAGCGGGTGCAAGTGAACCCACGCTCGATGGCGACAAGAAAACTCGGTCTATCAAGCAATTGTGGCGGTAAGGTGCCAATCATTATCATCATATCGCGCGCCGTGACCTTCTTCATGGCCTTGGCATCGCCCGCCAGCCATGCGCGCATCACGGTCAGCGCCAGCGCCTCGATTTCGGCATCGGTGGTCGCCATGGTCAGCCTTCGAGCGCGGCGACGCCGGGCAGGACGCGACCTTCCATCCATTCAAGGAAAGCGCCGCCAGCAGTTGAAATATAGGTGAAATCCTCGGAAACGCCCGCCCGAGCCAGCGCCGCAACTGTGTCTCCGCCGCCCGCTACGCTGATGAGCGAGCCCTCCAGCGTCAATGCCGCAGCCGTGCGCGCCAGCGCAACAGTGGCCGCATCGAAAGGCTCGGTCTCGAAAGCGCCGAGCGGTCCGTTCCACACCAGCGTGCGGCAGGTCTTGAGCACATCGGCCAACGCCTCGACTGCCTGCGGGCCAAGGTCGAGGATCATCTCGTCCGCCGCGACCTCGTGGACGTTGCAGGTGCGCAGGCTCGCCGGGTTTTCGGCAAATTCCTTCGCGACCACAACGTCATAAGGCAGGTGGACGGTGCAGCCAGCGCGGTCGGCCTCGTCCATGATGCGTGTCACGGTCGGCGCAAGATCATGCTCGCACAGGCTCTTGCCGACATTCACGCCGCGCGCGGCGAGGAAGGTGTTGGCCATGCCACCGCCGATGATCAGGTGCTGCACCTTGCCCACCAGATGTTCGAGCACGGCAAGCTTGGTCGAAACCTTGGCCCCGCCCACGACTGCCGCGACCGGCTGTTCGGGCGTCCCCAAGGCTGCGTCCAATGCCTTGAGCTCCGCCTCCATCGATCGGCCCGCATAGGCCGGAAGGAAATGCGCAAGCCCTTCGGTGGTCGCATGGGCGCGGTGCGCGGCGCTGAAGGCGTCGTTGACGTAGAGCGTACCATGCGCGGCGATGGCCTGCGCAAGGTTCGGATCATTCGCTTCCTCGCCTGGCCAGAAGCGGGTGTTGTCGAGCAGACCGATATCGCCAGCCCGCAGGATGGTGCCGACCGACTGCGACACTACCGGACCGGTGATTTCGGGGATGAACATCACTTCCTTGCCCAGCACCCGCTCGACATCGCCGATCACCATGCTGGTCGACAGCGTCGAGGAACGCTGCCCGCCCGGCCGCCCGAAATGCGCCAGCAGCAGCACCTTCGCGCCGCGGCCCGCGAGTTCGAGGATGGTGGGCTTCACCGCCTCGACCCGCGTCACATCCGTCGCCGAGCCGTCCTTCATGGGAAGGTTCAGGTCGACGCGCACCAACGCGACTTCGCCGGTCAAGTCGGCGGGCAGATCATCGAGGGTCTTGAACTTGGGCATTGGTGGCTCCTTCTCCCCTCCCGCCTGCGGGAGGGGCCGGGGGTGGGCACGGCAGCGGCAGGCCCACCCCGCTGCGGCTAGGCAGCAAGCTGCCAAGCCTCGCTCCCCTCCCGCGAGCGGGAGGGGTCAATATCTTACAAGAACTTCGCCACAACCCCTGCCGTGTCGATCATGCGGTTGGAGAAGCCCCACTCGTTGTCGTACCAGCTGACCACGCGGGCGAGCTTGCCTTCCATGACGCTGGTCTCCAGCGAATCGACGGTAGAAGACGCCGGGTAGTGGTTGAAATCGCTCGAAACCAACGGCTGATCGGTGTAGTCCAGCACGCCCTTCATCGGGCCTTCGGCAGCAGCCTTGAGAGCAGCGTTGATCTCTTCAGCAGTGGTTTCGCGGCTCGGCACGAAGACGAGGTCAACCATCGACACGTTGGGTGTCGGCACACGCACCGACGAACCGTCGAGCTTGCCCTTCAGTTCCGGCAGCACCAGGCCCACGGCGCGCGCGGCACCGGTGGTGGTGGGGATCATGTTGACCGCACCGGCGCGCGCGCGGCGCAGATCGGAGTGGATCTGGTCGAGCATGCGCTGGTCGTTGGTGTAGGAGTGGATCGTGGTCATGAAACCACGCTCGATCCCGATCACGTCGTTCAGTACCTTGGCGACCGGCGCGAGGCAGTTGGTAGTGCAGCTCGCATTGGAGATGATCACGTCATCAGCGGTCAGCGTTTCGTGGTTCACGCCGTAAACGATGGTCTTGCTGACGCCGGTCGCGGGCGCAGAGATGACCACACGCTTGGCCCCAGCGGCAAGATGCGGACGGCTGGCTTCGTCCGACTGGAAGAAGCCGGTGCATTCCAGCACGATATCGATGCCCATTTCGCCGTGCGGCAGATTGGCGGGATCGCGCTCCTTGGTCACTGCGATGCGCTTGCCGTTGACGATGATTGCATCGCCGTCGGCGGTCACTTCACCGCCGAAACGGCCGTGCACGCTGTCATAGGCAAACAGCAGCGCGTTGGACTTGGCATCCGCCAGATCGTTGATCGCGACGAGATCGAGATCGTGATCGGTGCGCTCGAGAATCGCGCGGGCGACGAGACGGCCAATGCGGCCGAAGCCGTTGATGGCGACCTTGGTGGCCATGAGAAATACTCCTGCTTAAGCGTTCAGTTTGTTCAGGATTTGCGGGACTATTGCCTCCGCGGTGAAGCCGAAATGGGCGAACAGATCGCCCGCCGGTGCCGAAGCGCCGAAAGTGTCGAGCCCGATGTTGAGGCCATGCGTGCCAGTGTAGCGCTGCCACCCGAAGGTGCTCGCCGCCTCGACCGAGACGATCAGCGCGTCGGCGGGCAGGAGGTCGGCGCGGTAGGCGGCATCCTGTTCGTCGAACAGTTCGGTGCAGACCATCGAGACAACATCCGACCCAACGCCCTGCGCTTCCAGCGCATCGGCACAGGCGACCGCGAGTTCGACTTCCGAACCGGTGGCAAGGAACACGACCTTGCGCGCCGCGCCTGCTGCCTTGATCCGGTAGCCACCCTTGGCCGAAAGATTCTCCCCCGCCTCAAGCCGCAGCTGGGGCAGGTTCTGGCGGGTCAGCGCCAGCACGGTCGGGCGATCCTTCTGCGCCAGGGCAATGTCCCAGCACTCGGCGGTTTCCACCGCGTCGGCGGGGCGCATCACCAGAAGGTTCGGCATCGCCCGCAGCGAAGCGAGGTGCTCGACCGGCTGGTGGGTCGGCCCGTCCTCGCCCAGTCCGATGGAGTCATGCGTCATCACATAGATCACGCGGCAATGCTGGAGCGCGGACAGACGGATCGCGCCGCGCGCATAGTCGGTGAAGACGAGGAAGGTCCCGCCATAGGGGATCACGCCGCCGTGCAGCGCCATCCCGTTCATCGCGGCGGCCATGCCGAATTCGCGGATGCCGTAATAGACGTAGCGGCCCGCGTAATTATCGCGGTTGAAGGTGCCGATCCCGCCCGCGAGCGTGTTGTTTGATCCGGTCAGGTCGGCGCTGCCGCCGATGGTGTCGGGCAGCATCGGGTTGATTGCCCCGAGAGCGATTTCCGAGGCCTTGCGGGTGGCGATTTTCTGCGGGGCGGCAATCAGCCCGGCGATATGCGCGTCAAGGCTGAAGCCTTCCGGCAGGTCGCCCGTCATGCGGCGCTCGAATTCACCCTTGTGTGCCGAGCCTTCGAGACGGCCCGCCCACGCGCCGTGCGCCGCGCGGCCCGGCTCGCCCGCGCTGCGCCAGTCAGCGAGGATTTCGGACGGCACCACGAAGGGCTCGGAAGTCCAGCCCAGCGTATCGCGCGCTGCGGCCACTTCCGCCGCGCCCAGCGCCGCGCCGTGGGTGGCGCTGGTGCCCTGCTTGTTCGGCGCGCCCTTGCCGATGATCGTGCGGCAGGCGACCAGCGACGGCCGCGGGTCAGCCTTGGCCTCTTGCAAGGCGCGCTCGATATCGGCGAAGTCGTGGCCGTCACATTCGGTCACATGCCATCCGGTCGCGGCATAGCGCGCCTTAATGTCCTCGGACGTCGACAGATCGGTCGCCCCGTCGATGGTGATGCGGTTGTCATCCCACAGCACGTTGAGGCGGCCCAGACCGAGGTGGCCCGCCAGACCGATCGCCTCGTGGTTGATGCCTTCCATCAGGCACCCGTCGCCCGCGATCACCCAGGTGCGGTGATCGACCAGATCGTCGCCATAGACGGCATTCAGATGCCGCTCGGCCATCGCCATGCCGACTGCCATCGCCAGACCCTGCCCCAGCGGGCCGGTGGTGCACTCGACCCCGTCGAGCATGAAGTTTTCCGGGTGACCGGCGCAGGGGCTGCCCAGCTTCCGGAAATTACGGATGTCGTCGATCGTCGGCGCGGCATAGCCGGAGAGGTACAACAGGCTGTAGATCAGCATCGATCCGTGACCCGCGCTGAGCACGAAGCGGTCGCGGTCGGCCCAATGCGGGGCGGTCGGATCGAACTTGAGGTGGCCGGTGAACAGCACGGTCGCCACATCGGCCATGCCCATCGGCATCCCGGGGTGGCCCGAATTGGCCGCTTCGACCGCATCCATCGAAAGGGCGCGGATGGCGTTTGCCATGGGCTGAAGGCGGGCGGGCTCGAGGCTCATCGGCACGAAATTCTCCTGCGGGAGTCGCCGTGCTTGCGCGCGCGATTCGACCCCGGTTGCGGTGCGCTGTGCCATTGCCGAGGCCAAAGGGGAGGTCAACCTTGCGCTGCGCCCGCGTCACCCGATCCGCGCGCCGCAAGCATAGCGCACTTATCAACAGCCCCGCCCAAGCCTTTGCGCCCCATGCATTCTGTTGGTATCGGTAGCACCCATGACTGCTGACCGTATCGCAACCGCGCTTGCCCGCATCGAGGCCGCGATGACGCGCATCGACGCGGCGCGCGAAGTCGTGGCGGGCGCAGAGGCCAAAGCAGGCGGCGGTTCCGCGCGCGTGGTCGAACTGGTCAATGTGCACGAGAGGTTGCGCGAGCAAGTCGCGGAAAGTCTTCGAGAACTTGACGATCTGCTGGCCCAGCTGGAGGATTGACGCACCATGAGCACCGTCACGCTCAGCATCGGCCCCAAGACCTACACCATCGCCTGTGCCGACGGGCAGGAAGCCCATATCCGCGCACTGGGCGCGATGATCGCGGAGAAATACGCCCAACTCGGCAGCGCCCGTGCGCCGCTTGAGGCGCAGAATCTGCTGTTTGCAGGACTGTTCCTCGCCGATGAACTCGCCGAAGCGAGAAAGCGTGCCGCCCCTGCGGCAGAATCAGCGGCAGAGCCTGATACGTCTGAGTTGGATGCTCTGCGCGAAACTGTCACCCGGCTCGAAGCCGAGCTGGAAGCATCGCGCGCCGCCGCAGCCAGCGAGCCACCGCCAGCGCCGAAGCCGCAATTCGACCTGTTCGGCGGCCCGCCCGCTGACTCTGGCGCGGCCGAAGACCTCGCCGAAAAGCTCGAAGCACTGGCCGCCCGCGCCGAAGCGAGCGCCGCCGCGCTTGAAGCCTTGGGCGCAAGCGCCTAGATACTATCTTGGCGGGACTGCCCGGCACGAGCCGATTGAACATCCCTGAGGCTATAAGTAATCCAAATGGGAGCTGTCCCTGCCCTTGTTTGCCGGTTCGTCCGGAAGACTCGGGCATACGGCGCCCACCTGACGTACCACGCGTCAGAGGATTTCTAGCGCAAACGACCCATGGTGGTTCCGTCACTCCTTTTTTCCGGCCTCAAGCGCCGGCGCGCGCATCCGCGCGCTTGGCTTTCCTCCGGGGGCCCGGCCCTTGCAGGGCCACCCCTGCGGGCGGGCGGTCGCCCTTGCGGCCCTTTGGGCCGGGGGCTACCGCAGGCTGAGATGACTGATCTTCATAAAGACAAGCTCCGCCGCACCCTGCGCGCCGCGCGCAAGGCGCATGTCGAGTCTTTGCCGGACTCGATCCGCGGGCTGCTGTTTCATCGCCCGCCTGCGCCGGTGCTCGCGCGGATCGGAGATGAAGCGGTGATCGGGGTTTACCACGCAGGGCCCTACGAGGCGCCCGCAGGCGGCTATGCCCGCTTCTTCCACGAAGCAGGGCACACCCTCGCCCTGCCCCGCTTTGACAGTCGCACCGCACCCATGGCCTTCGCCCGCCACGCCGATCCCTATGGTGAGGACAACCTCGAACCCGGCCCCTTCGGCATGATGCAGCCCGGGGCTGACGCCGAAGCGCTGCTGCCCGATTTCCTGTTCGTCCCACTGGTCGGCTTCACCGCCGATGGCGACCGATTGGGGCAAGGTGGCGGGCATTATGACCGCTGGCTGGCGGAACATCCCGGCGTTCCGGCGATTGGGTTAGCATGGGATGCGCAACTCTGCGAATCCCTTCCCACCGAGCCGCACGACCGGCGGCTCGATGCGGTCATCACCCCCACCCGGATCTATGGACTGACCTGATGCGTGAAACTCCGACCTGGCGAATTCCCTTTGGCATCGTCAGCCTGTTCATTCTGCTGATGGTCTACGGCGTGGTCATCGCGCGCTATGCGCCCGACATCATCGGCCGCTGGTCGGGCGGCGCGCAGACGGTCGTCTATCTCGTGCTGGGCCTCATCTGGCTGCTGCCGCTGAAGCGTTTCCTGATCTGGATGGAGACCGGCCGCTGGAGCGCGCCCGAGGTGATCGCGGAGCAAAAAGAAAAGGCGGACTGACGCCCGCCTTGTTCAATGCCCTTGAAGGCGATCCTGAAGAACAAGTGGCGCGAGTGACGGGGCTCGAACCCGCGACCTCCGGCGTGACAGGCCGGCGCTCTAACCAACTGAGCTACACCCGCGCATCTTGTCCTTTCGAGCGTTCCGGCGATGCCGTCCCGCTCGTGGAGCAGCGCCATTAGGGCCGACGCTTCGGGCTGTCAACGCCCTCGGCACCGCCCCTGGCGCAATATTTTCGCCTAATCCACCAGCAACAGTGCGGGTGTTTCGATCAGGCGCTTCATCCCCTGCACGAAGCTCGCCGCGTCATGGCCGTCGACGACGCGGTGATCGCAGGAAATCGAGATATTCATCAGCTTGCGCTTGGCGATGCGTTCGCCGCCCATGCCGTCGCTGACGAACATCGGGCGTTCGACGATGCGGTTGGGGCCGATGATCGCCACTTCCGGGCGGTTGATGACGGGCGTGGTCGCAACCCCGCCGAGCGGGCCGAGCGAGGTGATCGTCAGGGTCGATCCCGAAAGCTCCTCCGAGGTCGCCTTGCCCGTGCGCGCAGCTTCGGCGAGCCGTCCGATCTCGCGGGCGAGCTGCCACAGGTTGCGGCTCTGCGCGTCGCGAATCACGGGGACCATCAACCCGTTGTCGGTCTGCGCCGCCATGCCGAGGTGCACCGCGCCGTAACGGGTGACCACATTGGCCTCGTCATCATAGCGCGCGTTGATCATCGGGAAGGCCGGGATCGTCTTGCAGATCGCAGTGATCAGCAGTGGCAGCAGGGTGAGCTTCGGCCGGTCACCGCGCGCGGCGTTCAATTGCGTGCGCAGGGTTTCCAGATCGGTAACGTCGCATTCTTCGACATAGGTGAAGTGCGGGATGTGGCGCTTGGCCGCAGCCATGTTCTGGGCGATGCGTTTGCGCAGGCCGATGACCTTGATCGTCTCGTCGCTGCGCGCCTTGCCCGCCGCTCCGAAACCGCTGCCGGCGTTGTAGGCGAGAAATGCGTCGAGATCGCCGTGGCGCACGCGGCCATCTTCGGCGGGTTTCAACTGGGCCAGATCGACCCCGAGTTCGCGCGCGCGCTGGCGCACGGCGGGGGTAGCGAGGACCTTGGCCCCGGCCTTGTGTTCGGGTGCGGGCGCCGGAGCGGGCGCTGGCGCGGCGGCAATTGCATCATCCGCGTCGCCCGCGTCGGGGTTCTCGACCTCGATCCGCTCAGCCACCTCCTCCGAGGTCGGGGCATCGAACATTTCGTCTTCGATCTGCTCGGCGGCGGCCTCGGCTTCCTCCTCGGACGCTTCGCCTTCAACGTCGATCACCAGCAGCATCGCGCCGATGGCGATCACATCGCCAACCTCGCCCGCAACCGCAGTGACAACACCGGCGACCGGGCTTTCGATATCGATGGTCGCCTTGTCGGTCATCACGTCGACGAGGTGCTGGTCCTCCTCGACCCGGTCACCGACCTTGACGTGCCATTCGACGACTTCCGCCTCGGCCACGCCTTCGCCCACATCGGGCATCTTGAAGATGAATTTCGCCATTGCGGTCAGTCCTTGAGGAGCTTGTCGATTGCCTCGCCGATGCGGACGGGGCCGGGGAAATAGGCCCATTCGAGGCTGTGGGGATAGGGTGTGTCGAAACCGGTCACCCGTTCGACCGGGGCTTCGAGATGATAGAAACAGCGTTCGGTAACGAGCGCCGAAAGTTCCGCGCCGAAGCCGCTCGTCCGCGTGGCTTCATGCACGATCATGCAGCGCCCGGTCTTTTCGACCGAGGCTTCAATCGCCTTGATATCGAGCGGCACCAGCGTGCGCAGATCGAGAATGTCGGCATCCACGCCCTTGGCCTCGCACACGGCCTGCGCGACGTGCACCATGGTGCCATAGGCGAGCACGGTCAGCTGCTCGCCCTCGCGCACGGTCCGCGCCTTGCCGAACGGGATCTTGTAGTAGCCTTCGGGCACGACGGAATCGGGGTGCTTCTTCCACGGTTCGACCGGCTTGTCGTAGAAACCGGTGAACGGGCCGTTGTAGATGCGCTTGGGCTCGAAGAAGATCACCGGATCATTGTCTTCGATGGCCGCAATCAGCAGGCCCTTGGCATCGTGCGGGGTGGCCGGGATCACGGTCTTGAGGCCCGCCACGTGGGTGAACAGCGCCTCCGGGCTCTGGCTGTGGGTCTGCCCGCCGAAGATGCCCCCGCCGAAGGGCGAGCGCACCGTCAGCGGCGCGATGTAATCCCCCGCCGAGCGGTAGCGCAGTCTCGCCGCCTCGCTGATAAGCTGGTCGAGGCCCGGGTAGATGTAATCGGCAAACTGGATTTCGGGCACCGGGCGCAGGCCGTAAGCCCCCATCCCTACCGCCGCGCCGATGATCCCGCATTCGCTGATCGGGGTATCGAACACGCGGTTCTTGCCGTGCTTGGCCTGAAGGCCCGCCGTGGCGCGGAACACGCCGCCGAAATAGCCCACATCCTCGCCCATGATGATCACATCGGGATCGCGGGTGAGCATGATGTCGAGCGCTTCGTTGATCGCCTCGATCATGTTGAGGCGGCGTTCTGCGATCACGTTGTCGCCCAAGGTGCCCGGTTCGTTTGACAATTCCTCACTCATCCGAAGGGCCTTTCGGTGCCGAACTTGGTGATGCGTTCGCGGATCGCCTGTTCGGCCTGTTCCTCAAGGTGCCAGGGCAACTCCTCGTAAACATCCTCGAACATGGTGTGGAACGGGTGGTGGAGGCCGTGGCCGAGGATGCCGTTCTTCTCAGCCTCCTTGGTGGTCGCCTTGACCAGCTCGGCACATTCAAGGTCCATCGCCGCATGGCGTTCCTCGTCCCATTCGCCGATGGCAATGAGGTGCTTCTTCAGGCGGTTTACCGGATCGCCGAGCGGCCATTCCTCGCGTTCCTGCGCGGAACGATAGCCGGAAGGGTCGTCGGAGGTGGAATGGCCTTCCGCACGGTAGGTGAAGTATTCGATCATCGTCGGCCCGTGATTGCCGCGCGCGCGGTTGGCGGCCCATTCGGCGGCCGCATAGCAGGCAAGCGCATCGTTCCCGTCGACCCGTAGCGCGGCGATGCCATAACCCAGCCCGCGCGCGGCAAAGGTGGTGCGTTCGGCCCCGGCGAAACCGCTGAAGCTGGAAATCGCCCACTGGTTGTTGACCACGTTGAGGATCACTGGCGCGTTATAGACGGCGGCGAAAGTGCAGGCGGCGTGGAAATCGCCCTCGGCCGTGCTGCCCTCGCCCACCCAGGTTGCGGCGATCCGGCTGTCACCCTTGGCCGCGCTCGCCATCGCCCAGCCCACGGCTTGCGGGCATTGCGTGGCGAGGTTGCCGGAGATGCTGAAGAAGCTGTGCTCGCGGCTCGAATACATGATCGGCAGCTGGCGGCCCTTCAGCTTGTCGGCCTTGTTCGAGTAGATCTGGTTGATCATGTCGATCAGCGGGTATCCGCGCGCGATCAGGATGCCCTGCTGGCGGTACGACGGGAACACCATGTCGTCACTGGCGAGCGCCATGGCGGGGGCAATCGAGGTAGCCTCCTCGCCGGTGCACTTCATGTAAAAGCTGGTCTTGCCCTGCCGCTGTCCGCGGAACATGCGTTCATCGAAGGCGCGTACCAGCGCCATGTGGCCGAGCATCGCGCGCAGGGTGTCAGGGCTGAGGCGCGGGTTCCACGGCCCGTGCGCCTGATTGTCGTCACCCAGCACCCGCACCAGACCATAGGCCAACGCCCCCATCTGCGAAGGATGTGCGCTCTCATCAGGACGCGGCTGATCGCCTGGGGTTCCGATGTCGATATGCGAGAAATCGGCAGTGTCGCCGGGCCGGTATTTCGGCTCAGGCACGTGCAGCGCGAGCGCCGGGCGGTTGGCCTCTGCCGGTTTCGCTGGATCGGCCATGCGCCTTGCTCTCCCCTCGACCATCACCCGCACCCCGGTGATCGGGAGGCGGGTGCAATCATTGCTTGCATACGTATTTTTATTTCAACGCAGAAGCGCGGTCAAGGCAGGCGCAACCCGCAGGGCTAAACCGCAACAGGTGCGCTGATCGGGGGCATCGGCGCGTAATCATGCACTACGAAATCGTCGATTGCGTAGTCGAAAATTGTTTGGGGACGACGCGCAATCTCGAGCGTCGGACGCCCTTGTGGTTGCCGCGAAAGCTGTTCCTCGATCAGATGCGCGTGGTTGAGATAGAGGTGCACATCGCCGCCCATCCACACCAGCTCGCCCGGCTCCATCCCCACCTGCTGCGCGATCATGCGGGTGAGCAGCGCGGCCGACCACAGGTTGAACGGCAGGCCCAGCGCCACATCGCAGCTGCGCTGGTACAGCAGGCAGTTCAACCGCGCGCTCTCGCCCTCCCCTGCGACATGGAACTGGTAGGTCTTGTGGCAGGGGGGCAGCGCCATGCGGTCAAGCTCGGCGACGTTCCAGCCTTCGATGATGTGGCGACGGCTGCCCGGGCTGGTGCGCAGGCTCTCGATCACCTGCGCGACCTGATTGATGCCCTCGCCCTTCTCGTAGAGCCCGTCGGGGCGGTAGCGGTAGGTCGGCCAGTCGACCCACTGCTTGCCATAAACCGGCCCCAGATCGCCCCAGCGCGCGGCGAAGGCTTCATCCTCGGCAATGCGCCCGACGAAATCATCGAGGCTGAGCTGGTCACCCGTCTCGCGCACGTATTTCGCGTGGGGCCATTCGTTCCAGATCTTCACCCCTTGCAGCACCAGCGGACGAATATTGGTCTCACCCGTCAGGAACCACAGCAGTTCGCGCGTGGCAGTTTTCCAATAGACCCGCTTGGTGGTGAGCAGCGGCATGGCCCCGCCCGCCAGATCGAATCGCAGCATGCTGCCGCACACGGATCGCGTGCCCACGCCGGTGCGATCCACCCGCTCGCTCCCCGTCTCCCAGATCTGGCGCATCAGATCGAGATACTGCTGTTCGGGGTGGTGTTCCGCGGACGGGGATACGGGAATCGCTGCACTGGCCATGGCGGCGACTATAGACCGCATTTGCCCGCTTGCCACTCTGCTCATCCCCACCTATAGGGCGCGCCTTGCCTCGGCCCGCACAGGCTTTTGCCACCGCGGGCACGACACGGTCGGGGAGTAGCTCAGCCTGGTAGAGCACTGTCTTCGGGAGGCAGGGGCCGGAGGTTCGAATCCTCTCTCCCCGACCAATTTCGCCACTTAGTGGCGCTGCGCAGGCGGCAAGCGTTTCATTGAATTCGCGATGTTATCGCGTCCAATCATCCCGGCTGATCGGAGACTGTGCGCCAGCGCCGTTCCGCAAACCACAGCGCGCCGCTCAGCAATAGCCACGCAAGGAAATAGGGCCATGCCGGGCCGCGCCGTTCGGGCACGCCGCGCATGTTGGGCGCATTCTGTTCTGCCGCCCAGCGAGCCGTCGCCTCGCCGGTCTCCCTTGCCGTGATCGCCTTCAGCGCACCACGCGGCAGGACGAGGAAATCATAGGTCTGCTTGCCGCCGCGCCCGGACTGCTCGATCGTGTGAGAGCCCTCGGCCGACGGCCAATATGCCGCGCAACCCTTCGCCCCTGCCGCAGGATCGATCACCAAGGTGTTCGCCGTCCCATCAGCACCCAACACCTGCGCCGCTCCTGTCAGCCCGCAGATCGCCATGCGCTCGCCAGCGAGAGGCAGCGGCGGCACCTCGGGGCGGAACAGTCCGCCGGGCCGCGCCACGGCGCTGATCGCTTCGCTCCACCATTGCTGGTAGCGATCATCCTGCCCGTTGAGGATCAGTGCGAAGCTGTTGGCGACGGTCCAAAGGGCGGTGCGCCCTTGGCCGCGCTGCTGCCAGCCTGCGAGCACCGCGCCATCGGCGTCGGTGACGGCAGTCACGAAATCCGCACCCGTTCGCACCATCCAATGCCCCAGATCGGGGGCAGGATCGTCAAAGGCGTTGACGCCCTCCGGAACATCATCGGAGCCCGGACCGCGCTGAAAGGCGAGCGCCTCGGCATCGGGGGCGAGCGGGGGGAGCACCACCGGCGCGATGTCGCTGCCGGCCTCGACCGAAAGGCCGAGCGCGCGCCAGCTTTCGCGGGTGGCGGCAGTGGCCGGGCCTGTCATCCGCACCACCACGCCCAGCCCGCCTGCCACGGCCTGCGCCAGTGTGGAGCGCCCGCCACTCCCCATCGCCAACAGCGCCTGATCGTCGATGATCACCGCATCGACGTCCCGCAAATTTGCCGCGTTCAGCCTGGCGCGATCACCCGCCAGATCGACTCCGCCACCCGCATCCAAGCGGCTTTGCAGATCAATCCCCGAATCCTCGGCCCAACGGCGCAAATACTTTGCCTCCGGAGACGGCGCGCCGATCAACAGCACTCGGAAAGGCTGTTCGGCCAGCGTGCGCAGCGGGACCGGGGTGTCCGAGACGATTGCCCTGTCACGCCCGCGCAGGCGCAAGGTAAACCGGGCAAGACCCGCAGCGCGTGCAGTACCGCCCAAGGTGAAACTGCCGTCCGCGCCGATGGTCCGGCCGTCCACCCGGCGCCCGGCAGGATCGAGTAACTCGGCCGCCCCGCCCTCCAGACCCGAAGCTTGGCCCGCCAGCGCGAAGACGGCGCCAGCGGGCGTATCGGCAGGCGGTTCAAGCCGGACAAGACCACGCGGCACCGGCATGGGCGCGAATTCAACCGGAAGACCTGCATCTGCGTCACGGTCGCGCGGGGGGAGGCCGCGTCCGAGGATGCGGATACGCTGAATCTGCCCGTGACGGCGCAGCGCAGTGGCAAGATCGGGCACGCGCTCGGCCCCGGCGATGGTGGGCGCTTCTGGAAGGGCGACCAATCGCTCACCGGGCTCTGCGCGGACCCCTGCCGGAGTCTCGGCGGTCGCCACCAGCAGCGTCTCCCCGCCAATCGGCAGGCGCGGCGGAAAGAGGGTCAGATAGAGCAGCAGCCCGCTCGCGAGCGAGAGCGCTGCCAGCAGCCACGCCTGCCAGCCTTGCCGCCGTATCAGCAGCAGGACCGCCGCCACCAGCGCGCCCGCTGCGATCAGCACCGCAGCGATGGTTTCAGGCGCGATCATCAGCGCAGCCCCTGAATGTAGCGGCGGCCCAGCGTGCCGCCATCATCGCGGCGGCGAACCTGTGCGGGCGGACGGGCCAGCACTGTCCACAACTGGCCGCGCAAGGCCTCGCGCCTGGCCCGCGATCCCGGCGCATTGCGCAAGCCATCAATGGCCGCCAGCACAGCCAGCGGATCGCGGATGCGGGCGCTGTTGGCGCGGACCCATTGGTCCAGACCCGCCAGATCGATCGCACCGGGGGCCGCCAGCGCCCGCCATGCTGTCGCCGGAACCGCATCCTCGATGGCAAAGGGCGCAAGCTGCGCGCCGCCACCCACGATCCCCTCGCGCTTGCCGGTCAGGCGCCGCGCCATGTCGATCGGTGGCTGGGTAGAGCCGATACGCGGCAGGTAGATGCGGGTCGCCTGCTGGATTTTCTTGATGTAATCGAGCGCCTTGCTCTCGAACGGCAGCGCCGCTTCCGGTTTGCCCGTCCGCAGATTGACCTCTGCCTCCCACATCGCATCGAGCGCGGCTTTCAGCAGCGCGCGCGTGTCCGGATCGAGCAAGGTCGCCGCCTCGCTCTCGTCGTGGACATGGCCATATTCGGCGGTGATGTTGCCGAGATCGCCGAACACCGGGCTTTCGGGCGCGCTTCCGTGATCGTGCCCGTCACCGTCGTAATGCTCGGGCTCTTCCTCCTCACCGGGCGAATCCTTGTCGGACGTGGGCATTGGCGGCCGGGGTGTTTCCTCGGCCTCCATCCCAACGAACTGCCCATACCTCAGACGCAGCAGGCGCTGATCAACCCCGATCGTGTCGGAGCGCAACATGAACTCGTCGGCGCTGAGGTTGCGGCGCTGCTTGATCAGCGCCTCGGTATCGATGATGACCTGCCGCTGACTGCGGAAATAGGCGGGCATCTGCTGCTTGGCCATCAGGTCGAGCCCCTCGGCCTGCGGTGGCTGGGGCGCGGGAAAGCGCAGGATCACCCCCGGGCCGCGCACCATCTGCGGACCCGGCATGCGAGTGTCGGCTACGGTAATCTGCGCCACAAGGTCGCTACCGGGGCTCAGGCCATAAGACGCCAAGGGCAGATCGATGACAAAGCGTCTGCGCCGGGGATCGCCGGTGCCGGTGACGGTCTGGCTACGCTCGCTGAAGCTGACATTCTCGCCCTCGCCGATCGCGGTGGTGATTGTCAGGCGGGCGAGCTGGTCGACCGCGTAATCGTCGCTCGCTTCGAACACCACGCGCCAGCTGCGCTGTCCGGGGCGCATGGTGACGAGACCGGAGGCGGGCTCGACCACCCGCACCTGCGGCGGTTCGTCAGCAATCGGTTCAAGCCGGTGCGAAGGCTGCGCGCCGCGCGTCCCTGCTGCTGTGACACGGTAGAGCGACGGCACATCGAGTCGCAGCGCCCCCGCCCAGCCTTCCGCACTGCGTTTCAGTAGCAGGCTCTGCCCGCCCACCAGCTGCAATGCGGCAGAGGCAGGCTGTGGTTCGAATGCCAGCATCCATTCGATCCGCGATCCCATCGGCGCGCGGATATCGAGACTGTCGGCATAGCGGGGGGCAAGCCCGGTATAGGCGGGCGGCACGATCCGCACGCGCTGGCCGGTGAGGCGCGGCTCACCCGGTGCGGCGCTGGCATTGCCCGAAACCGGGGCGAGCGGCGGCGGAGCGGCGGCCTGCGCCTGCCAGTAGAGGATTGCCGCCAGAGCCATCGCTCCCAGCGCCCACGCGGCGGCGATGCGTCTGCGCGACCAGCCATCGGCGAGGCTGGCGGGGTCAATCGCCGCGATGCGTGTGGCGATCCGGTCGGCCTGCAAACGCTCGAGCGGGGCAAGGCCGGTGTTGGCGAACAGCAAACCGGCACTGTCCTCAAGCCGCGCCTCGCGGGCATTGAGCCGCCGCACCAGCCAGTCGCGGTCGAAGCGATGCGCAAACTGTCTGGCCGCCCAAGCTAGCGCGACGCTTCCTGCCACCACCACACCAAGCGCCAGCGCTACGCCGCCCCATGCCCAGCCCAGTGCGGCAAGCACCAGCACAAGCGGGCTCCACACCAGCACCACATCCGCCATCGCGCGCTGGCGAGCAGGCCGAAGCCAGTCGTGGAAGGGAAGCTCGCTGCTCACGCGGAAAACCTCCGCCGCCGGGTCGCGAGCAGACGCTCGGCCAGGAAGACCAGCGCGATCAGCACCACCAGCCACGCCGAAAGCTCGCGCGGCGGCAAGGCATAGGGCGCGGCGCCCGTGGTGGGCTTAAAGGCAGCGGCGTTCACGCGCGCGGGCGGCGGCGCGGGGGCGATGACGAGATCACGCAAACGGGCGGCGAAGTCAGGCGCGAGCAGATCGGGCATCGCCGATGGAACAAGCGGCTGCATGAAGCGCAGCAATCGCCCGGACCCGAGCGGCCCACCCTCAACCAGCGTGCGGCCCATCGTGTCGCGCCATAGCGCCTGGCTGGCGGCGGGCATTGCAACCTCGGCCTTGTCGGCGAGCAAGGCGGTGCCTCCCGCGTTCACCCAATCGGTGACCGACTGCGGCACGGGGCCGGGAACGAGCCAGACCAGCACATGATCACGCGGCGGTACATCGCTGCCAGTGGTCGCTTCAAAGCGAGGTGTGTCGCTCCACGCCTCGGCTGCCGCGCGCAGGTATCGCACCGGAGCGCCCTGCCCCTCGGCATAACGGACTGCGAGAATCGGACTTGGCACGGGGTCAGCGTCCTCCGCCCCGGCGGTGCCCTCCACGACGCGCCAGTCGACCTTGCGGGTGAGGCGCAGCGGCTCGGCATCGACGCCGCTGAGCACGGGCGGCACGAGGATCGTCAGCGCGGCATCCGGCGGCAGTTCAGCATCGAACTGGCGGATCAGGCTGGAGATCTGCGCAGGCGGTGCTGGCTTGCTTTCCCCCACCTCCGGAAAGCCCGGCGCGATCCAGCGGATCTCCGCATCCGGCCCGGCGAGTTTGCGCGCCGCGGCAGGATCAATCCCGGGGACGGCGATGAAGCGCGGGGCCTTGTCCTCCCAGCCCAGCACCGCCGGACGCGCCAGCAGCAGCGCCAGCAGCGCGACCAGCAGAAGCCGCAGCGCCAGCAGCAGCAGCTCGTCAAAGCGCAGCTTGCTGCGGGGTCGGGGCAACGGATCGAGCCAGCGCAAAGCGGCGAAATCGACCGGCATTTCCTCGGTACGGCGGCGCAGGTGGATCAGCAGCGGCACGATCACTGCGGCAAGCGCAGCCAGACCAAGCGGGAGCAGCAGCAGCGGTGTCACGTCAGCCCTGCCCCGCGACCGAAGAAGGCCTGCAAGGGCTGGTCTATCGCCTCGTCCAGCACATAGGCGGTATGGCGGATGCCCGCTGCATCGAGCCGATCTTCAAGCGCCGCCCGCGCTGCGGCGAAGCGGCTGAGGAATGTCTCGCGCAGGCTCTTGCCGTCCCCGATCAAAGCCTCGCCGCTTTCCTGATCGAGAAAGCGGTAGCCCCCATCGAACGGAAAATCGCGCTCCTCCACGGTCAGCATCTGCACCGCCAGCACCTCGCGTCCCGCCTTGGCAAGGCGCTCGATCAGGGCGATGCCGCCCTCGTCGAAGCAGTCGCTGAGGAAGATCACAAGGTCACGCGCGCCGACCCGCTCCCATAGCGGGGCGATGGTGATCGCATCGGGGAAAGTGCCCGCCGCCTGAAGCCGCGCGAAGTCGATCTGCAATCGGTCGATCTGTGCCCGCCCGCCGCCCGGTTCTGCCACGCCAAGCCCGCTGTCCTGCAAGGCCATCCACCCGAAACGGTCGCCTTGCATCAAGGCGAGTTCGGCGATGCATAAAGCCAGCAGCTTGGCCGCATCGAGCCGCGACCAATCGGGACGGGCGCGGTCTGCCTGCCCCATCGAGGCGCTGGCATCGAGCAGGATCCAGACCGAGACGGGGCTTTCCTGCTCCGCCTCGCGCACGAAGAACTTGTCGGAGCGGGCGAACAGCTTCCAGTCGATCCGGCGCGGCTCGTCGCCCGGTTCGTAGGCGCGGTATTGCGCGAATTCGAGGCCCGAGCCGCGGTTGCGACTGGGATGCATGCCAAAGCCCCGGTCACCCAAATCACGCCGGGTGCGCAGGCTCAGCCGCCTCAAACGGCTGCGGATTTCGGGCGGTATGGTGAGCGGCGTGCGCCCCATGGATCAGGCCGTCGGCGGTGGCAGGTGCGCGAGCAGCGCGGCAACCACATCGTCGGCGCTCTTGCCCTCCGCCTCGGCAGCGAAGGACAGCAGCAGGCGGTGGCGCAGCACCGGCGCGGCCAGCGCGGCAATATCCTCGCGCGTGGCGGCCAGCCGCCCGTGGATGAGCGCACGCGCCTTGGCGCACAGCACCAGCGCCTGCCCCGCACGCGGCCCCGCGCCCCAGCGCACATAGGTGCCGACATCGGCGGGCGCAGCCGGATCACCGGGCCGCGTCGCGCGCACCAGCGTGGTGATCCAGCCGAGCAGGTCCTCGCTCAGATAAACGTCGCGCACATTCGCCTGCAGCGCCAGCACATCGGCGGCGTGCATCACGCAAGGGACAGGGTCGCCAGCGCGGCCGGTGGTCAGGGCGAGGATGTCACGCTCCTCCTGCGCAGTCGGATAGCCGACCCGCACCAGCAGCAGGAAGCGGTCAAGCTGGGCTTCGGGCAGCGGATAGGTGCCCGCCTGCTCCAAGGGGTTTTGAGTGGCCAGCACGAAGAACGGCTTGGGCAGCTGATAGGTCTGCCCGCCGTAGCTGACGGTCTTTTCCTGCATCGCCTCCAGCAGCGCCGCCTGCGTCTTGGGCGGGGTGCGGTTGAGTTCGTCGGCCAGTAGCAGGTTGGTGAACACCGGGCCTTGCTGGAAGCGGAAGCTGCGGTGGCCGGTGCCGTGATCCTCTTCGAGCAATTCGGTGCCGAGAATGTCGCTCGGCATCAGATCGGGCGTGAACTGAACGCGCCGGAAATCCAGCTCCAGCGCCTCGCCCAGCGTGCGCACCAGCAGTGTCTTGCCCAGCCCCGGCACGCCTTCCAGCAGGCAATGCCCACCCGCCAGCAACCCGATCAGCAATTGTTCGACCACATCGCTCTGGCCGACGATGGCGGTCGCGATAGCGTTCTTCAGCTCGCCGAGCTTCCCGATCCGCTGTTCGATCTGCGCGGCGTTTACCGCAGCCTGTTCCGACACCTGTTCAAACCCTTCAATTGCTGAGCGCATACATGATGATGTTCACCCCGAAGCGGGTGTTGTCCTCGGCCAGGAAGCGCTTGTTGCGCCAGTCGTAGTCCCACTCGCAACCATAGTCCTTGTTGCTGTAGAGCACGCCAAGGCGGTCGTTGATGGTGATGCCCTTCAGGTAATCATGGATGAGATCATCGCCCCAGCCATTGAGCTCGAAGGATGTTGCAGGCGGACCGTTGAACTTGAAGAAGCTTGAATAGAGGGCGTGGTCATTGGGCAGCTTTTTCATCGCCTCGCCGCCGAAGATGCGGGCCATCTGCGCCTCGAAAGACTTGGCGAACAAGCCGTCGATATCATGGTTGCAATCATCGACGAACACGAAGCCGCCATTCCTGACATAGCGTTCGAAATTGCGGCGCTCCGCGTCGGAGAATTCGACCGCCTTGTGCCCGGCAAGATAGCAGAACGGTGCCGACAGCATCTTCGGATCGCCGAGGTCCACGACGTGTTCCTGCGTGTCGACCCTCAGGCTGGTGTAGTCGATGAGCGAGGTGATGAGGTTGGCCGGCATGCGCTGGTCAACGTCCCAGTCGCCGGAATTATACTTGAGGCGGGTGAACCAGAAGTCATAGCCGCCCGCCGCCGCCCCGCCGGGCCTTGGAGCAGCAGACAAGGCCGCGCCCGGAAGCGTGCTCAACAGCCCGCCTGCGACCAATCGCAGAAAACGTGCGCGGGTGATGGCTTCATGGCTCACGTCACCCGCGCCCTTGGTTATCGCTTGTCAGACGGCGTCGGACAGCGAGGTGAAGGTGAAGTCTCGGACCTTCATCGGCGGGACCATCATGCTGCCATCCTCGACCCGGACCGAACGGCCCAGTTCTTCGATGTTGTTGAGCATGATCACCGGGCTTTCATTGAAGCGGAAGTTCTTGATCGGGTACTTCAGCTGCCCGTCCTCGATGTAGAAGGTGCCGTCACGCGTCAGGCCGGTCAGCAGCACGGTCTGCGGATCGACCATGCGGATGTACCAGGTGCGTGTGACGAGAATGCCGCGTTCGGTGCTGGCGATCAGTTCGGAGGTCGACTTGGTGCCGCCTTCCATGATCGTGTTGCCCCACCCTGCGGTTTCGGGCTTGCCCTGCTTGCCCGCCCAGTAGCGCGAGTACTGGAGGTTCGCGACCTTGCCGGCATCGATGATCTGGGTGCGTTCACGCGGCAGGCCATCGCCGTCCCACGGCATGGCAGGCACCACCGGGTTCCACGGATCGGTGTAGATATTGACGCGCGGATCCATGATCTGCTCGCCGATCTTATTGCCACCGCCCTGCTTGCTGAGGAAGCTGCGCCCTTCATCGGCCGAACGTGCGTCGAAGAAGTTCATCATGAAGCTGATGAGGCCCGAAGCCGCCGCAGGCTCAAGGATGACAGTGTACTTGCCGGGCTCTAGCGCCTGAGCATCGGCTGACGCCGCCGCCTTGCGCATCGCGATCTGGATATCCTTGGCGGGATCGAAATCCGCCACATCCTTCACATTGCTCGCAACCCAGCCCGACCCGCGGCCATCTTCGGTGCGCACGGTGCAGGTGTAATCCGCGATTGTGGCCTGCTGGTAGCCGAAGTTGCCATTGGAATTGGCGTGGGCAAAGAACGTGTACCCGTCTTCAAGGAAACCGGCAGCAATCAGCCCCTTGTCACGGCATGGCATGATCGAGGCTTCCGCGATCTTGGCGCGGGCCTCTGCCGTCAGCGCCGCAGTGCCCGCGCCGTACATGTCGGTCGCGCGGTACGTCTGCGGGCCGACGGCGGGCATGAATTCGGGGTTTTCCGGAGCGAGCTTGGCCAGATCCTCCGCCCGGCGCACGACCCGCTCCAGCGAGGCGTCGTCGAACTGGTTGATCGTCGCCGTCCCGACCCGCTTGCCGAAAGCGACCTGCACGGCAAGATCGATGCTCTCGACGATGCCCGAGGTGGAGATATCATTGCGGGCGAACCGGACGTTGCCCTGGGTTCCGCCGCTCAGCTGCGCGCTGGCTTCGTCCGCGGTCGAAAAGGCGATGACCTTTTCAAGGATGGCCTTTGCCTGCGCTTCTGTAAGAATGCTCATGTCTGCTTCTCCTGCGCTTGGCTCAACCCAGCGACCGGGCGGTGTTGATGACGTTGATCCCGTCGAAACGGGTGGTCGACGAACCATGGCTGACCGCCGAGATCTGGCTCGGCTGCCCCTTCCCGTCGAAGAACGAACCGAACAGGCGATAATCGCTTTCGTCGCAGATGGCCGAGCACGCGCCCCAGAATTCGGGGGTGCGCATCTGATAGGCGACGTCCTCGATCATCGGGCCGAGCTGGCCGTTCTTGATCTCGTAGAACACCGTCCCGCCGAACTGCGCATTGTAGCGCTGCTGATCGATCGAGAATGACCCGCGGCCCGAGATGTAGATCCCGTTTTCGATGCCTGCGATCATGTCGGTGGGGGACAGCTTGGTCTTGCCCGGCGCAAGGCTGACGTTGGCCATGCGCTGGAACTGGACGCTCGACCAGCTGTCGGCATAGCAACAGCCGTCCGATGCATCCTTGCCGACGATGTGCGCCTGATCGCGGATGGTCTGGTAATCGACCAGCGTTCCATCCTTGACCAGATCCCAACGCTTGGTCTGCACGCCTTCATCGTCATAACCGACCGCGCCGAGCGATCCGGGCTGGGTCTTGTCGGCGAACAGGTTCACGATCTCGCTGCCGTACTTGAAGGCAGCATCACGCTTGTCGAGGGTCGCAAAGCTGGTGCCGGCGTAGTTGGCTTCATAGCCGAGCACGCGATCCAGCTCGAGCGGGTGGCCGACCGATTCGTGGATCGTCAGGCCGAGGTGGTTTGGATCGAGCACCAGGTCGTACTTGCCCGGCTTGACCGAAGGTGCCTTGAGCTTCGCCTGCGCATCATTGGCGGCGGCGATGGCATCTTCCTTCATGTCGTAGGAATTGCCGTAGGTGGTGAGCCCGTTGGGCAGCACGAACTTGTCCTCGGCGCGGCCGTCCATGTACTCCCAGCCGAGGCCCATCGGAGCCGAAAGCCCTTCGCGCGAACGGAACTTGCCGGTCGTCGTGTCGACCGCGGTGACGGTGATCGGCGCCCAGATGCGGTGAACGTCCTGATCGATGTAAGACCCGTCGGTCGAGGCGAAATACTTCTGCTCGTTGACGAGGAACAGCAGCGAATTGACGAAGCTGGCTCCGGCACCGAGCGCGGCGTCGTTTACCGACATCAGCAGATCGACCTTGTCGGCGATCGGCACGTCCATCGCGTTCTTCTTGATCGGGGTGCGCCAGCTGACTTCGCCGACGCCCGGCGTGGGCGCAAGCTGCACGGCGCTGTTCTGGATGCGGGCATTGGCCTTGGCAATCGCGGTCGCCTGACGCGCTGCGGCGGCGACGGCATCCTCGGTCATGTCGTTGGTCGCGGCGAAGCCCCAGGCTCCGTCAGCGATCACGCGCACGCCCGTGCCAGTGCTTTCGGTGTTGACGATATTCTCGACATTGCGTTCGCGGGTGATGACGAACTGGCGCAGGTAGCGCCCGACGCGAACGTCGCAATAGCTGGCGCCAGCCGCGGTTGCCGCCGCGAGCGCGGCGTCCGCCAGCCGCTTCTTGACCGCGAGTTCGATCCCGTTCTGAAGTTCGCTAGCCGCAATCGCCTTGCCGAAAATGGAGGGCGACAGCGCGGCACCTGTAAAGAAGGTGCTGAGCGCCAAAAAATCCCGTCTGTCCACGTGAAACCTCCCCAAACCGGCCGATGGCAGTCTTCGGGAATTTCCGAAGCCAATCCGGCGATTGCTCTGCAGCGGGGGACATAACTGCCGAGAGCCCGCGAGATGGTCAAACCGTTTGGCTCGCCCTCTGGCAGTTCCCTTGCGACATGTGACATCGCCCCGATACCGGTTCTGTAGCAACGGGCATTCAAGCTTTGGGCGAAGCAGCCGACGAAGCGCAGGACTTAATCGACGAACAGGGCATAGGGGCGATGGACTGGTCGGGCGCAGACCGATGCCGCGATGGGCCAGTCATTTTGCTGGCGAAGCAGCCTCTAGTCTGAAGGCTTGCGATCTCGTCCTACAGCGTTGCGCGCATCGGCCCGGCGCATTGCGGATTAACCACGATTCGCAACCCGGTCACGCGCGGACCGGCGCCGGAGTTGCGTGGCACGCCAGACCAAGAAAACGGGAGCCTGAAACAAAAAAAGCCCCGGTTTCCCGAGGCTTTTTGTATCTTTTAAGAGCGACGCCGAATTAGCGGCTGCCGAACAGGTGCGAGAAGTAGCCCCACATGATTTTTCTCCTATCAGCGGCAAAAGCTGTAGGATGTGTTTAACACGTTATTAACCTTAATCAAGCGTTAAGTGCCGCTCGTCCTCCACCCATCATCGCCAGCAGTTCCGGCATCGCAATCGCGCGCGAGAACAGGTAACCTTGGGCATGGTCGCAGCCCATCGCCTTGAGCGTTGCGGCCACTGAAAGATCCTCGACGCCTTCGGCCACAACGATCTTGCCCAGCGAATGGGCGATCTCGATCGTAGCGCGCACCACGGCGCGGCTCTCTTCGGACGTCGCCATGTGCTGGACGAAACGCTTGTCGATCTTGAGCTCGGAACTCGGCAGCTTTTCGATGTATTCGAGGTTCGACTGGCCGGTGCCGAAGTCGTCGATCGACAGGCAGATACCCCTTGCTTTCAAGGCGGCAATCTGCGGGGCGATCCGGTGATCTTCCAGCTTGGCGGTTTCGGTCAGTTCGAGCGTCAGGTTCTCGGGCGGAAAATCGTAACGGCCCAGCAGGGTCATGATGTCGAACAGCAGGTGCGTGTCGGAAAGGCTTTTGGCCGACATATTGACGGCCAGTTTGAAGCGCGGGTCGAGCGCGATCGCCTGCTTTCCATCAAGCAGCGCTGCCTCCATCACCACCAGGGTAAGTTCGTTGATCCGGTCCCCGGCCTCGGCGGCGAGCACCAGCTCCTGCGGATTGATGAACTCGCCCCCGTCCGGCTGCCAGCGGATCAAAGTCTCCGCGCCAACGATCCGGCCCGAGGAAAGATCGATCTTGGGCTGATAGGCCACGCCTATGTTGCGATTTCTCAGGCCCTTCTCGAGGACGCGGATCAGCTCAAGCCGGTGATTGCGTGCTTCGAGATGTGCTGCGTCGTTGATGATGAAGCGCACACCGCGAGCCGCTGCCTCGTCGGCTGCCTGCATTGCCTTCTTGATGCGCAGTGCCACCGGCAGATCATAGTTCGTGTCGATCCCCAACGCGGGGGAACTGTTGGTCGACTGCCAGTCGTGGTTGATCGCGGTCTTGAGCATCAGCGCAAGACCATCAGCATGGCGCTCAAGCTCGACCGTTTCCATGCGGGGCGCCAGCCAGACGAGCAGATCGCGTTCAAAAGCAACGTCGCCGACTTCGCCGGGCCCCTTCACATAGGCGATCAGCGTGTTGACGAAATCGCCGATCTCGCGCGCCGACCACTCTTCCGACATTTCTGCCAGGTTCGCGATCTTGAGCGCGTAAACGTCGCGCTCCTCGCTCGGCTTGTCCGAGCTGATCGCGCTCGTGGTCATCGCGTCGAAATCGCTGCTGAAATATTTGCGGTTGATGCGGTGGAAGAAGAACGCGGCCCCGCCCATCGCCAGCAACGCGGACATGATGTCGATATTGATCGAAAGCTCGTCGAGCACGAAGGTGACCGTAAGCAGCGCAAGGGCCACCATCCACAATGGTTTGGATGTGCGCCGCGGGCTCAGCGCCTGCACCAGAATCGCGCCTGCCGCGAGGATCAGCGCCGGGAACCACATCAGATCCATCGGCACACCGCGCTTCAGCGAATGGGCGCCCATGATATGGAAATAGGCCCCCGGGATTTTTCCGTCCCGCAGAGGCATCGTGTAGAAGTCAGCGGATTCGTAGTAAGCCTTGCCGATGATCACATTCAGGCCAGCAAACTTGGACGCCGGGACGCGGCCACGATAGACATCGACATAGCTATATGTCGGGATCGTCCGGGGATCGAAAGCATAGTCCGGCCGGTACATCCGCGCGGGCCCACTATAATCCGCTAACACCGCCGACAGCGACGGCATCGCCTGACCCTCGTAGGCGACGCTCGTCGGAAACGTCACCGACAGCCCGAAAACAGAGCCTATTCCATTCATGGCGGCTGCGTTGGCATGTCGGCGGAATTCGGGGCGCGGGATGATTTCCCCGACTTCCTGAAGACCGACGTTGTGACTCGGAGCCATGCCGAGCCAAACCTTGCCGGAGTGTCGGGCGAGAGTCTGCGCAAACATCTCATCTGCCCGCGGGCTTTCGAGATCGGCATGAGCCCGATCGAAGGCGACTTTCCGGACGCCTGACGCGAAAAGACGGTCGATGACTGCGCTATCTTCAACACGAGTTGGGAGGTTGCGCTCGAAAGCGTTCAGCGTCTTGTCGTCGATCGCGATCATCACGATGTCGCGTGGAGCTGGCCTGATGCGCAACTCTGCCCGGACAGCGCGGTACATGTCCTCGGCTGGGAGCGGCAACTCGATCAGCGAGGAAACGATCCCGAACAGGATCGCGAACACGGCGACCTGAATTCGCTTGCGACGGAGCAAGTCCGCACCCGACTTACGTCCCGTTTCCTCTTTCGATACAGCCGGTTGCTCGCTGGTCACCTCAAACGCGCGCCGGATCCTGTCGGCCAGAGATTGTAACGATCCGATCATCGAGCGCGCTGTTCCAAGAGAGAAACTCAAGCTTCTCCCTAAGATACAGTGGTTAATGCATCGCAAACGACTGGCCGCGGCCAGCGCTGGCGCGGTGGCTTCAGATCACCCGTTCCGACAGAAGGCCCAGCGCGATCGTCAGCCCGCCGAGACCGATCGACAGGTGCCAGCGCAACTGGAGGAAATCGCCTTGCGCAAAACCCAGCGCACGGTCGATCATCGGCGAACCCAGGATCAGCGCTCCGAGATAGAGCAGCGCCGGGCCGGGCCATTCCCAACCGAAGGTCCATGGCAGGAACAGCGCCACGGCGATCAGGCTGGGCATCACGGCCAGCACATAGGCACCGGTCGTCGCTCGCTGGCTTTGCACCGCTTGCCCCCACCACACGCCGCCCAGAAAGCTGAATATCGCTGCCGCATAGGCATAGCCTCCGGCGAGCGCCGAATAGCGCCATTCGTGACCTGTCAGGATCAACCCGATGCAGATCGCCTGCGGCAATAGGCCGGCGTAGCCGAGCGCGCGGGCCGCGGGGGTGAGCGAAGCTTGGGAGTTTGAATCTTGTCCGTCCATGGCGGCACAAGTCCCGGGCCCATCGCACGGTTCCCGCAAGCTTGCAGTGACAGGACGTTTGCGGCACCAGACGGGGCGCATGAACCTGTTTGATCTCACCGGCCGCACGGCCATCATCACCGGCGGCAACGGCGGGCTCGGCCTCGCCATGGCACGCGGTCTTGCCAAGGCTGGCGCGAATGTTGCGATCTGGGCACGCAGTGCTGAGAAGAACGCATCCGCGGTGGAGAAACTGCGCACCCTCGGCGCAGGCGATGTCATGGCGCTGACCTGCGACATCGCCGACGAAGCGCACATAGAGGCTGCCATGGCCCAGACCCTCGGCGCCTTCGGGCGCGCGGACATATGCTTCGCCAATGCCGGTATTTCAGGCGCAGGCACGCCGATCCCGGATATCACGGCAGAAGGCTGGGACCACACACTCGCCGTCAACACCCGCGGCGCGGCGCTGGTTTACAAGCATGTCACCCGCCACATGATCGCACGCGCCAAGGAAGGCGATCCGGGCGGAAAGCTGATCGCAACATCCTCGGGCCAGTCGATCATGGGGGTTAACCGCTCATCCGATTATGCGGCGTCCAAGGCTGCGCTCAACGGCCTCACCCGCGCCGCTGCCTTCGAACTTGCACGCCACCAGATCACCGCCAACGCCCTGCTTTTCGGTTTCTACGAGACTGACATCACCGCCAAGGCCGATCCCAAGTTTGCCGAATGGATGAGCCGCCGCATCCCGCTGCGCCGCCCGGGCGATCACGAAGGGCTGGAGGGGCTGGCGGTGTTCTTTGCCTCGTCCCACTCCGATTATATCACGGGGCAATGCCTGCCGGTCGATGGCGGACTGTGCATCTCCTAGTTGTGCATCAGGCAGGGCACGCCATCTAGAGCAAGGAACAGGCGGCAATTCCGGCCGTTTGCGAACAAACCCTTCACAAGCGGAAGCCCCCTGCCCGTGTCCGACGACAATCAGATTCCCGATTTCGACAAACTCCCCGAAGACCGCAACCGCCAGCGCGCTGTGCCGGCGGGACGGATTGCGCGGTTCGGCACATTCGGGCGGCTGGTCGGCGGCGTGGCGAGCGGCATGGTGGCAGAAGGCGCGCGTCGGCTCGCCAGCGGCGAAGGGATAACCGCGCGCGATCTGATCCTTACCCCCGGCAACGTCCAGCGCCTCACCGACCGCCTCTCGCACCTGCGCGGCGCGGCGATGAAGATGGGGCAGATGATCAGCTTGGATGCGGGCGATTTTCTGCCTGACGAGCTTTCCAAGATTCTCGCCACCTTGCGCGACCAAGCCAATTTCATGCCGACCAAGCAGCTCGATCAGGTGCTCAGGAGCGAATGGGGGCCGGACTGGCGCAAGCAGTTCCGCTGGTTCAACCCGCGCCCCATCGCCGCCGCCTCCATCGGGCAGGTGCACAAGGCGCTGACCCGCGATGGCGAGGAGCTGGCGATCAAGGTGCAATACCCCGGCGTCGCCAAAAGCATCGACAGCGACGTCGACAATGTGATGACGCTGCTGAAGGTCGCAGGCTTCGCTCCGCCCGAACTCGAAATGGAAAAGCTGATGGCCGCGGCCAAGCAGCAGCTCCACGAAGAAGCGGATTACGAGCGCGAAGGCGCGCAAATGGCGTTGTACCGGGAGCAGCTGGCGGGCACCCCCGGCTTCGTCGTGCCGAAGCTGCACGAAGGTCTGACGCGCGGCTCGATCCTTGCGATGAGTTTTGAAGACGGCGTCTCGATCGAGGAAATCGGATCGGAAACGCCCGAGCGCCGCGACGAGGTCTATGCGCGGCTGATCCGGCTGGTGGCGCGCGAATTGTTCGAATTCGGCGTGATGCAGACCGATCCGAACTTCGCCAATTTCCGCTACCGGCGCGAAACGGGCGAGATCATTCTGCTCGATTTCGGCGCGTGTCGTCCGGTCGATCCGGCAGTGGCGAACGGCTATCGCAAGATGCTCGAAGCGGGGCTGCGCGGCAATGCCGAAGAAGTGCTCGCCGCCACGATCGAAGCGGGTTTCATGATGCCGATCGTCGCCGAAAAGCACCCCGAGCGGGTGAACAAGATGATCGACATCGTGATCAACGAAATGCGCGAGGATGCGCCCTTCGATTTTGGTGACCGCGCGTTCATCCCGCTGCTGCGCGAGGAAGGCTTTGCCATCGCGCAGGACAAGGACACCTGGGCCTTCCCGCCGATCGAGACGCTGTTCGTGCAAAGGAAGGTTTCCGGCACTGCGCTGCTGGGCGCACGCTTGAAGGCCAAGGTGAACATCCGGCGCATCACCGAAGATGTGCTGGCTAGCACCTCACCACTCCCGGCAGCCGCCGCCTGACGGCACCTAGACCCCCTCTAGACCCCGGTTAGACCCCCGTTAGGCCGGTTTTGGACACATCTCGCCCCGGATACTTGTCCGGACCGGCATGTTTCACGTGAAACCAACATGATAGCCGGTGGACAGCCCCTGATGAATGTAATAGTGCATCATCATGCATGGGGGCATTGAACATAGAATTGGTGTGCTGTTTGTGTGTCTCGGCAATATCTGCCGGTCACCAATGGCTGAGGGTGCTTTCCGCGCGGCAGCGGAGGAACGCGGTCTGGCGTGTCTGATCGACTCTGCCGGAACCGCGTCCTATCATCTGGGTAGCCAACCCGATCAACGCGCAATCGCCGTTGCCAGCGCCAAGGGCATCGATATCGCCGAACAAGCGGCACGGCAGATCGAGCGCGACGATTTCTACCGCTTCAGCCACATCATCGCATTGGACCGCGCCAATCTGGAAAGCCTGCGTGCCAAGGCCCCGCGTGACGGCACGGCCCGGCTCGCAATGCTGATGGACGCGGTCGACGGGCGCCGGGGCGAACCGGTGCCTGATCCCTATTATGGCGATACCGCCGCGTTCGAACTGGCGTGGAGCATGATCAACCTCGGCGCATGTGCCTGGGCTGACCGGCTGAAGAGCGAAGCTGCGGCGCTGCGCAGCTAACCGCCGCGCAGCAGCTGAACGCCCCAATCGCGTTCGAACAGATAAAGCAGCAGCCGCGCTGCCTCACCGCGTTCCGACATTAGCCCGCCATCGCGGTCCATCAAAAGCCGGGCGTCGCCGTGCGCAATCGGCAGCAGGCGCTGCATCTGCTCGAGATTGGCGATCCGGAAAGCCGCCTCTCCCGATTGGCGGGTGCCGAGCAGCTCCCCACCGCCACGCAGGGCAAGGTCTTCCTCGGCGATCCGGAACCCGTCCTGCGTCTCGCGCATCAGGGCGAGCCTCGCCCGCCCCGTTTCGGACAGAGCCCCGCTGCGCAGTAGCAGGCAGGTGGATTTCTCCGCGCCCCGCCCCACCCGCCCGCGCAGCTGGTGGAGCTGGGCCAGGCCGAAGCGCTCAGCTTGCTCGATCACCATCAGGGTAGCCGAGGGGACATCGACCCCCACTTCGATCACCGTCGTTGCCACCAGCAGCCGCGCCTGCCCGCTGGCAAAACGCTCCATCGCAGCATCCTTGATCTCGGGGCGAAGCTGACCGTGGACCAGTACCACGGCATCGCCAAACCGCTCGGTCAGCGCCGCGTAGCGCGCTTCGGCCGCAGCGATATCGGCAAGGTCGGGCGCGCCGTCGATCTCGCGCACCATCGGGCACACCCAATAGGCCTGTTGCCCGCTGGCGAGGTGGCGTGCCACGCCCGCGACCACCTCGTCGATACGCTCCATCGGCACCACGCGGGTGTCGATCGCCTGCCGTCCCGGGGGCAGTTCATCGAGGCGGCTCACGTCCATCTCGCCATATTGCGCCAACGTCAGCGAGCGCGGGATCGGGGTTGCTGTCATGGCAAGGGTGTGCGGCGCGCGGCGGCCCTTTGCGGCCAGCGCAAGCCGCTGCGCCACTCCGAAGCGGTGCTGCTCGTCGATCACCACCAGCCCCAGATCGCGGTAGTTCACCGTGTCCTGAAAAATCGCATGGGTGCCGACCAGCACCTGGATCGAGCCGTCCATCAGCCCCATCAGCAGCCCTTCGCGCTCGCGCCCCTTGGCCCGCCCGGTCAGCAGCGCGATGTTGACGCCGGTCGGTGCGAGCATCTTGCGCAGCGTCTCGAAATGCTGGCGCGCGAGAATTTCGGTCGGCGCTAGCAGCGCAGCCTGCTTGCCGGCCTCTACCGCGATCAGCATCGCTTCGAGCGCGACCACAGTCTTGCCCGCGCCAACATCGCCCTGCAGCAACCGCAGCATCGGCGCTTCCTGCGCCATATCGCCCTCGATCTCGGCGATCGAGCGGCTCTGCGCGCCGGTCAGGGCGAAGGGCAGTTGCAGCTTGGCGCGCAAGGCGCCGTCTCCCGCCAGCGCCTGCCCCTTGCGCCGCCGCCCCTCGGCCTTGACCAGCAACAGCGCGAGGCTGTTCGCCAGCAACTCGTCATAGGCGAGCCGATCGCGTGCCTTTTCATCGGTGCTTTCGTGGCCAAGTCGCAGCGCCTCGCGCCATGCGGGCCAGCCTGCGCGTTCGAACTGGCCCGGCTCGATCCACTCGGGCAGCGCCGGGAGCCGCGCGAGAGCCTGTTCGACAAGCCCCGCCACCCGCGGCTGGGTGAGCCCTTCGGAAAGCCGATAAACCGGCTCGCTCAGCCGCCCCATTTGGGCCGCGCTTTCGGCCTCGATATGGTCGGGATGGACGATCTGGAGCATGTCGCCATAACGGTCGAGCCGCCCTGCCACCCAGCGCTTCTCGCCTACCGGGAGCAGCTTCTTCGCGCTGTAGGCGGCCTTGCCGAACCATGTCAGCGCGCAGATATTGCCGGCCGCATCTTGCGCCAGCACGCGATACGGCCCGCGGCTTCCGGCGCGCGGCGCGCGGTGTTCGATAGCGGTCAGCGCGATAATCACCTGCTCGCCCTCGCTCGCCGAATCGAGATCGGCTACCGCGCTGCGGCTGACGAAACGTTCGGGCAGGTGGTAGGCAACGTCCTTGACTCGCGTCAGGCCGAGCTTCTCCAGTGGCTTCATCACCTTCGGCCCGACGCCTTCGAGCGTCTCGACTTCAGCAAAGAGCGGATTGAGGGCCTCTGGGCGCATGGGTTGTCGCTATCATTCTCGCCGCGTCATTGCGAGTTGAAGCCACGCACAGCTGTGGCTAGGTGAGGCGCATGACCGACACCCCCTCCTTCGAACAGCGTCTCGCCCGGGCAAAGTTCCGCGCATGGCACCGCGGCACGCGCGAGGCCGATTACATGATGGGCGGCTATTATGACCGCTACCATGCATCATGGGGCGAGGCAGAGCTGGCGTGGTTCGAAGCGCTGCTCGACGAGGATGATGTCGACGTGATGGCCTGGGCGCTCGGATCGCAAATGCCGCCCGAACATCTTGCCGGCGATCTGCTTACGACGATGCAACGCCTCGATTACGTCGATATACCGCGCTGACAGGAGCCGCGCGGGAACGCATTGGCCTCGCGCTGCTTGACTGGAAACCTATGCCTGACCTTAACCGCATCCTCGCGGCCCGTGATGCCCTGACCCTCGCTTCGCTCCCCCGCGGGAGCCTGCCGCTGGTGCTGACCGATCTCGCGCGCGCCGCACAGGCGAACAAGGGCGGGCGGCGGGCCGTGTTCATCGCGCCAGATGACGCCGCAATGCGCGCCGCTGCCGATGCCGCGCGCTTCTTTGCGCCCGAACTCGATGTCATCACCTTCCCCGCGTGGGACTGCCTGCCGTATGACCGCGCGAGCCCCGCGCTATCGATCAGTGCGGAGCGGCTTGCCACGCTCCACCGCTTGCAGCAGCCCGGCAGCGCCCAGCAATTGCTGGTGACCACGATCAACGCCGTGCTCCAGCGGGTCCTCACCCCGTTCCGGGTCCGCGAGTCTGTGCGGGAGTTTAAGGTCGGAGTGCAGATCGGGCATGAGAGCCTTGCCGCCCTGCTCACCCGCCAGGGCTACAGCCGCACAGACACAGTGATCGACCATGGCGAGTTCGCGGTGCGCGGCTCGATTGTCGACATCTTCCCGTCCTCGCTGGACAGCGGGCTGCGCCTCGATTTCTTCGGTGACGAGCTGGAGAGCCTGCGTCTCTTCGACCCCGCAACCCAGCGCACGGTCGAGCGGATCGACAGCCACCTGCTTCTCCCCGCCTCCGAAGCGCTGCTCGACGAGGAGAGCATCAAGCGCTTCCGCAGCCGGTACCGCGAGATCTTCGGGGCGAACGCCACGCAAGACCCGCTCTATGAAGCCGTGTCCGAAGGCCGCAGGCTCGCTGGGATGGAACATTGGCTGCCGCTGTTCGAAGACCGGTTGGCGAGCCTGTTCGATCACCTAGGCACCAATGATGTCGTCGTCATCGATCAGGGCGCCTTGGGGGCGGCCGAGGAGCGGTTGACCGATATCAGCGATTATCACGACCAGCGTGGTCGGATCGCGGGCGAAAAGAGGGGCAGCTACCGCCCGCTCAAGCCCGATGCGCTGTACCTCACCCGCGCCGAATTCGATGCGGCCCTCGCCGCTTTGCCCGCTCACCGCGCATCGGGCTTTGCGGCCGATGACAGCGCAAACGTGCTCGATTTCGGCTTCCGTTCGGCGCGCGACTTTTCGCCGGAACGCGGGCGCGGGGAGAATGTCTACGAGGCCGCCGCCGCACACCTGAAGGCTGTTGCCAAGTCCAAGCGCAAGCCGCTGGTGGCCGCCTATTCCACTGGCAGCGCCCGCCGGATTGCCGCAATCCTTGAGGAAGCCGGCGCGCCCACCGCGCTGGCCGATAGCTGGCAACAGGCGCTCGGCCTTGCGGCCAAGGGCAAGGCCGCAGTGGTCGTCCTGCCGCTGGAGAGCGGGTTTTCGAGCGACACGCTCGATCTTGTCACCGAAGCCGACGTGCTCGGCGACCGGCTGGTGCGGCGCAAGAAGAAGCGCAAGGATTCCGACGCCTTCCTCGCTGAAATTCAGGCGTTGGCACGCGGCGATCTGGTCGTGCATGTCGAACATGGGATCGGGCGTTACCTCGGACTGGAGCCGATCCCGGTCGGCAAAAGCGAGCACGATTGCGTCGCGCTGGAATACTCCGGTGGGGACAAGCTGTTCATCCCGGTCGAGAACATCGATGTCCTCAGCCGCTACGGATCATCCGAGTTGCCGGTCGCGCTCGACAAGCTTGGCGGCGAGGCATGGCAGCGTCGCCGCGCCAGGCTCAAGGAGCGCATCACCGCAATCGCCGGTGAGCTGATGCAGGTGGCCGCAGAGCGTGCTTTGCGACAGGCCCCTGCCCTGCCCGCCGATCCCGCGACCCTCGGCCAGTTCACCGACCGCTTCCCGTGGTCGGAAACCGAGGATCAGGAACGCGCGATTACGGATGTTCTTGGCGATCTGGAAAGCGGCCGCCCGATGGACCGCCTCGTCTGCGGCGATGTCGGCTTCGGCAAGACCGAGGTCGCGCTGCGGGCAGCTTTCGTGGCGGCAATGCACGGCCAGCAGGTCGCCGTGGTCGCGCCGACCACGCTCCTTGCCCGCCAGCATTACCAGAACTTTGCCGAGCGGTTCGCGGGTTTCCCGCTGAAGGTGGGACGGCTCTCGCGCCTCGTCACTTCGAAGGAGGCTGCCGAAACGCGCGAGGGGCTGGAAAGCGGCCATGTCGACCTTGTCGTCGGCACCCACGCGATCCTCTCGAAGTCGACCAAGTTCAAGAACCTGGGCCTTGTGATCGTCGACGAGGAGCAGCGCTTTGGTGTCACCCACAAGGAAAAGCTGAAGCAGCTGCGGGCCGACGTTCACGTCCTCACCCTCACCGCAACACCGATTCCGCGTACGCTGCAAATGGCGATGAGCGGCCTGCGCGAACTCTCCACCATCCAGACCCCGCCGGTCGACCGCCTCGCTGTGCGCACCTATGTGATGGAGTGGGACGACATGGTGATGCGCGAGGCCTTGCTGCGCGAACATCATCGCGGCGGCCAAAGCTTCATCGTCGTGCCCCGCATTTCCGACATGGCCGATGTCGAGGAATGGCTCCGCGAGAACGCGCCCGAGATCAAATCCGTCTCCGCCCACGGCCAGATGAGCCCGAGCGAGGTCGAGGAGCGGATGGGCGCTTTCTACGACCGCAAATACGACGTGCTGCTGTCGACCACGATCGTCGAAAGCGGGCTGGATATTCCGTCCGCCAACACCATCATCATCCACCGCGCCGACCGGTTCGGCCTTGCCCAGCTCTACCAGCTGCGCGGCCGCGTCGGACGGGCCAAGCTGCGCGCCTATGCCTATCTGACGCACGAGACGGGCGTGGCACTTTCGGAGATCGCGCAAAAGCGGCTCAAGGTGCTCGGCGATCTCGACACGCTGGGTGCCGGCTTCCAGCTCGCCAGCCACGATCTCGACATTCGCGGTGCGGGGAACCTGCTCGGCGACGAACAGTCGGGCCATATCCGCGAGGTCGGCTTCGAACTTTACCAGGCCATGCTGGAAGAGGCGATCCTTGCGGCCAAGGCGGGCGAGATGGGCCTTGCTCCGGCACGCGACAAGGTTTCGCCCCAGATCACCGTCGATGCGCCGATCATGATCCCCGAAGAATACGTCCCCGATCTCGCGGTTCGCATGGCGCTCTACCGCCGCCTCAACCAGGCCGAGGGGCAGAACGATATCGAGAGCATGGCCGCCGAGATGATCGACCGCTTCGGCGATCTGCCGCAGCCGACCAAGAACCTGATCCGCCTGATCGAGATCAAGCATCAGGCCATCGGCGCGAACATCGCCAAGATCGATGTTGGCGCGCGGGGGACGCTCGTCACCTTCCACAATGACGATTTCCCCGATCCGGTGGGCCTGATCGCCTATGTCGAGCGGCTCAATGACGGCGGCAAGGATACCGCCAAACTGCGCCCCGACATGAAGCTGGTGATCAACCGCGCGTGGAGCGATCCGCAGAGCCGCCTCAATGGCCTGTTCCAGCTCACCAAGGGGCTGAGCGGGATTGTCAAGAAAGCTGCGGCGAAGACGAAGAAGGCGGCGTGATGGCTTCCCGGCCCAGGCTCATTCGAAAGAGCTGGACGGCCAACCTGGTCCGTCAAACTGGACGCAGTCGGCTGGCCACCCCGCGCTGCCAGCGTGACCATAATCACCTGTCGCAGCGGGAAGCCGGAGCCGGTCAGCATCTCGAGTTATCTTTGAGATGTACTAGGTCTTCATTCATGCTGACGCTTGTTAAATTGTAATACATATATTTCAATGGATCGAGGCACGGGCAAGTCGCCATGTGGCATTCGTTGAAAGGTCAAAGGCGTTGATGCCTGTTTTCATTCGGCTCTGTATCGCTGCCGCAGCTGCGCTTCTCACCCCGCCCGCAACTGCAGCGACGGTGGGCACAATCGATCCTGTAGACTTGCAGGCCGACCTTCGCATCGCGCTCGACACAATTGAACGTCTACACCCTGATCTCTCTCATTCAGTCACGAAGGCTGACCTCGAACAGGCAGCCGAGAAGGTAAGCGAGCAACTTACCCGTCCCATGACCCAGGATGAGGCGTGGGCAGCATTGGCGCAGCTTAACCCGATAATGGCAGACGGTCACCTCTTCGTCGGCCTGCCGGACTGGCGAGGACAAAGCGCAGAAGCGATCCGTCAGGGCAAAGGTTTCTTCCCCTTCGAAGTTTCGCTCGATGGTGACGGTTACCCCGTCATCAATACCGCACTCGGCGGAGCGACTACTCCTCTGGCTGGCCGTCGCATCCTGCGCATAAACGGGCAGGATGCACGGATGATTGCCGATACGCTCTTGGCGAGGGCGCACGGGGATACTCTGGCCTTCCGAACCGCCTTGGTCTCACAGCGCTGGTGGCTGCTCCATTGGAAGCTGTACGGTGCGCCCTCAAGCTATGACCTTGTGCTGAGCGGATCGGCGGAAACTCATCGCGTTCCTGCCGGATACGTCCTGCCAGCTGTTCTTCAGCAGGAGGCCAGTTTCGAGCGTCTGTTCCAATGTCGGGTAGACGCTGACGGGGACGCCCAAATGACCATCTCGGCATTCTACTGGGAGGACAAAGAGCGGTTTTATCGATTCACGCAAGATTGTTTCGCTCAGATGAAGGCCGCGTCGACCAAGCACCTGGTCATTGATGTCAGCGCCAACGGCGGAGGCGACGACGACATGTGGAAGCAGGGCATTCTCCGTTACATCGCCACGCAACCATACAAGCACGGCTCAACTTATGTGAAGCGTGAGAAGACCGGTGAGATAACCGAGGGCATGATCGAAACAGCTACACAGCCTGGAGTCGACGAACCTCTAAAGTTCTCCGGCAAGGTGACGGTGCTAATCGGACCGTTGACCTACTCCTCAGCAGTGCTCTTTAGCAACGTGATGCGTGATTATGGGTTCGCCACAATCTCGGGAACGGGCAACGCAGCCCGCGCTCGGCAGTCAGGCGGGGTGCAGCAACTGACTCTGCCCAATTCAGGGTTGGTTCTGTCCTACCCACGTTTTGTGCTGGACCCGCCGTCAGGAGAGCGCTCTCCCTTCTTTTTGCAACCGGACGCAGCTCCGCAGCAATAAACGCACACCACATAACGGGACGCGTCACCGGAGTACCCGCTACCCGTGCCCCATGCCCCGCGCTGTCCGTGCTAACGCCACCACGCTTTCGCTCGGCATGGGCTGGGCGCGCAGGAAACCCTGCCAGAAGTCGCAGCCCTCGGCGGTGATGGCGGCACGCTGGATTTCGTCCTCGATCCCTTCGGCATAGACTTCAAGGCCAAGCGCCTTGGCGAGCGCGACGATAGCGCGCAGCACGGCGAGCGCGGTCGCATCGGCGGGAACGCCTTCGACCATCGCCTTGTCGAGCTTCAGCGCATCAAGCGGCAGTTCGCGCAGGTAGCGGAAATTGCAGAACCCCGCGCCGAAATCATCGAGCGCGGTGCGGAAGCCGAGGCCCCGCAGCGCCTTGAGCGCGCTCGCCGCCTGCGCCAGATTCCGCAGCAGCAGATCCTCGGTAATCTCCAGCATGAGCCGCTGCGGCGCAATTTCCGAGCGGCCGATCAGCGCGGCAAAATCGGCGGCAAAGCGCGGATCGCCCAGTTCCTCGGGTGTGATGTTGAGCGACAGGGTGAGATTGTCCGGCCACGTCGCGGCATCCTCGAGCGCGCGCGCAACCACATGGCGCGAGAGCGGCGCGACGAGTGCGGCCCGTTCCGCCACCGCAAACAGATCGCGCGCGCCGATCGCGCCAAGTGTCGGGTGCCGCCAGCGCGCCAATGCCTCCGCCCCGACAAGCGCGCCGGTGACGCAGGAGAATTGCGGCTGGAACAGCACCTCGATCTCGCGCCGGTCGAGCGCGCGCAGAAGATCAGCCTCGAGCACGCCGGGGCTGACCCCGGGCAAGCGCCCGCGGACCGCGCTGCCGCGCAAGGATGTCCGGGTCTGTTCCATCTCGCTCCTCTTGCCCCGCCCTTCCTTAACCATTCAATAGGCCCCTGCCTCGCATCAATTGCAATCCGCCCGAATCTGGCACATCAGGGCCCACGCCTAGCACTGGGCCGGGGATAAGCTGTCCGGATGCACTTTGCTGCCGGAGGGGGAAGAATGGCGAGCATTGGTACGACCTATCAGCGGCTGGCGTTGCTCGCGTCGGAAACTGATCGCGCGCAGGACGCATATAGTGCGCTGCTCGACACGGGCGACTGGGTCCCGCTGGCCGAGGCCGATGCGGTCGTGGTTCTGGGCGGCGACGGTTACATGCTCCAGGTGCTCCACGCGATGCTCGATGCGGGGCGCGTGATCCCGGCATACGGGATGAACCTCGGCACGGTCGGCTTCCTGATGAACCGGTACGACAAACGCGCCGCGATTGCCGCACGGGTCAACAAGGCGCGTCGCTGGACGATCTCTCCCCTGCGCGTCGAGGCGATAACGCAGGACGGCGAGACCCACGTGATGAGCGCGATCAACGAGATTTCGCTGCTGCGCGAAACCCGCCAGACCGCCAAGATCGAGGTCACCGTGGGCGACCGGGTGCGCATCCGCGAGCTGGTGTGCGACGGCGTGCTGGTAGCGACCCCCGCCGGGTCGACCGCCTACAATCTATCGGCCAACGGCCCGATCCTGCCGCTCGACAGCAAGATGCTGGCGCTGACCCCGATCAGCCCCTTCCGCCCGCGCAGATGGAAGGGCGCGATCCTGCCGGACCGGATGAAGATCGTGCTGCGCGTGCTCGACCCGGCCAAGCGACCGGTCGCCGCCGTGGCCGATCAGAAGGAGCTGCGCGACATTGCCGAAGTCCGCCTCCAGATCGCGCACGACAATGACCTGACCCTGCTGTTCGATCCGGGCCAAAGCCTTGAAGAACGCATCGTGGCGGAGCAGTTCATTACGTCTTGATTTTCCGAACGCCATCTGGGGCGCGGCCGCTCCGCGACCGAATGACGCTACCTGCGGTGGTTGCTCAAAACCCTCTTGCAATCACCCGCACCGGCCCATATAGGCGCGCTTCCGCTCTTCCTTAGTACCGCTTGGAAGAGTTGCTCCCCGATAGCTCAGCGGTAGAGTAGGTGACTGTTAATCACTTGGCCGTAGGTTCGAATCCTACTCGGGGAGCCATTTACTTCTAAAATAATATTTATTTTCAAGATTTTAGGCCTAGCTGGCCTAAGGCTTCCCCACACCTTTCCCCACAACACGTTAAGACGCATTGCGATTGTAAGGTCGCAGCGCGGGTTTGCACTGGTGCGCGAAAGGCAGCTTTTGGGAGAAGCGCGATTGGATCACAATGGCTGGAACTGGGTCGGGTAGCGGACGTCACCAGAATGACGCGGTCAGCCGTGAATCTTGCCGGAGCACGCTCAGCAATTAGACCCTTTGGTCCGAAGCGGCGCATGCTCGCCACGGCAATGCTTGCCCCAAAACTGTGTCCGCATTTCCGCGCCGTAGCAGTCCTCACTCGCTCAAGCTCAACAGATCAAAGGTCAGCGACCCTTATCTCTACATCGGTCCCGACGGCGGAGTTCGGATTGAGCGGGTCTGCAACAACCCGATAGGTCGTTGCCCAGTGACGCGTATCCACATCAAACCGGCAGTAGCCCCGCTGGCGGCCATTATGGTGGGCGACGTGCGGATTGTCCGCGCGGGCACGTTCCATCGCTGGCGACCAGGGACAATCGGACGAAATCGAAGTGCCCGAAAACTCGACGCCGACTCTTTTCGAGCGGACATCGAACGGGTCGAGATGAAGGCGCGATGCGGCGGCGCAGTGCCAGTCGCCTGTGATCGAGACCGGGTTTGACACACCATCAGCGAGCGTTTCGAACAGCCGCTGGCGTGCCGGGGCATAGCCGTCCCACGCATCGAAGTTTACTGCGGCTGGTTCGGGCGCCTGATTGTAGCGATAGGGGGTAAGCCAGACCTGCGAGGCCAGCACGTTGAACTTGGCGTCCGATCGCCGCAGCGCGTCGGCCAGCCATTTCTCCTGGCCTGCGCCCAGCATCGTGCGGTCGGGCCGTGCGGCTTCGGGACAGGGTGTCTGGCCGGGGAAGCCCTCGCCACAGACCTGATCGGCGCGGAACTGGCGGGTATCAAGCAAATGGACCTGCGCCGGTCCGAAGCGGTAGAGGCCGTACATCTGCAGGCGCGCCTGCAGGGCCGTGCCCAGCATATCGATCACCGGCGGGCGGTCGATCGGCATGTGTTCGTAATAGGCCTTGAAGGCCGCGATCCGCCGCACCTGCCACTCCAGCGGCGTCTGCGCCCAAGGATCCTGCGGAGTGTCCGAGGCCCAGTTGTTGTCGATCTCGTGGTCGTCCATGGCCACGATCCACGGACTCGCCGCGTGCGCGGCCTGAAGCGAGGGATCGGTCTTGTAGAGCGCGTAGCGGTTGCGATAGTCCCACAAGGTGACGATTTCCGGCCCGTTGTGCTGGCGCACGGTATTGAAGGTCAGATCCTCGCCGAACATTTTCGCCGTGCGCTTGCCGAGGTCGCTCGTCCCGCCTTCGTAGATGTAGTCGCCGACGTGCACGACGCAGTCAGGAGCCCAAGCGGCCATGTCGGCATAGGCGGCGTAGTGCCCACTCTGCCAAGACTGGCAGCTCGCTACCGCCAGCCGTGCGGTGGACGAGGCGCGGCTTGTCGTGCGGGTCCGGCCGAGCGCGCTCTCGTAATCGCCGACGCTGAAGCGGTACCAATACTCGCGCCCCGGCTCGAGACCCTCGACCCGCTCGTGGATGGAATGCGCATCCTCCGCCACTGCCACCACGTCCATCTCGCGCACCAGCCGCTTGGCGGCATCATCGGCCCATATCCGGAGGCGCACCGGCACGTCGCCGAGCGGCATCCCGCCGCCGCGCAGCGGATCGGGTGCGAGGCGCGTCCACAGCATCACGCTGGTATCGCGCGGGCTTCCCGATGCGATGCCTAGCGTGAAGGGGTTGCTTTTGATGGCAGCACGCACGGCTGCGGGCAGCAGCAGCACGCTACCAGCGGCAACGATGCCGGAACCCAGAAAATGACGGCGATTGAACATCTCGGCTCTCCTCGGTGCGCTTGGCGCGTGGCCGGCCAGCGGCGGACGCGTTCGCGAAAGCGTAGGCGGGCGGCCCCCGAAGGGCAGCCGCCCGCGGGCTGGATCAGAAGTTGTATTCGTACTGCAGCCAGACCGACCGCGGCTTCCCGTTCCAGCCGTACTGACGGTAGAAGCTGCTGTTCTGCGGCCCGATCTCGCCGCGGACTGCCGCACGCGAGACCTGGAGCGTGGAGCCACCCGAGGCCCGCTCGAAATATTCTTCGTCAAGAATGTTCACGAGGCGGATCATCAGGCGGTGTTCGCGCTCTTCACCGAGGTAGTACTGGATCGAGCCGTTGAGCACGAAGTAGTTCCCGAAGTTGATGTCCTCGACCACCCGGTTCCCGTTGGCATCGACCAGCCGCGCGAGGGCGTTGGGGGCATAGGCAAATTCCGGACCCTGATACCGCGGGTTGAGCGCGAACACCCAGCGATCGCTCGGCGTGAGGGTAAAGAGGCCTGACAGCGCCCATTCGGGCCGTTCACCGGCTTGACGCAGCGGCTCGCTGCCAGCCGGGCCGGGCGTCACGAAGGGCAGGTCGACGGTGGTTCCATCACGCCTAGCACGCAGGCCGAAGACCGGGTTGGGTTCGAGCGATTCCGTCTTGGTGAAAGTCAGGTCGAACTGCACAAGATCGAGGTCGAGTGAAAGGTCGACTGTCCAGCCTTGGATATCCTGCAGCGCGAGCTGGTTGACCGCGACGGTTTCTCGGCCAGCCAGATTGGCGGCGCTCGCGGAGGCGCAGAAGGCGTCCGGCGGAATGATCAGCGCCCGGTTGGCGGTGATTACATCGCGCGTGAGCGGGCTGCCGGGCAGCACTTCGCGCGCATATTCGAGGCACACGCTGTCGATCGACCGGTCGGCGAAGAGGTTCTTGATCTCAGTATCAAAGTAGCCGAGTTCGATGTTAAAGGTGCCCCCGCCGATTTCGCCGTTGATCCCGGCACCGAGGCTATAGGTCTCGACGCTTTGCGGCTGGAGATCGGGGTTGAGGTTGGCGTTGGCACCGTACACGCCGAGCTCGTCGATCTTGGGCAGCGAATAGGACGTGCCGCCGTTGGCGCGCAGGTAGAAGCCGGCGGGCAGCTCCTGACGCAGGCCCACTTTCCAGACGCTCTCATCCGAGAAACTGGTGTTGAAGTCGTGGCGTCCCGCAATTGAGGCGTTGAACCCTTCGAGGATCGGCAATTTGAGGCGCACATCGCCGTAAACACCGGTCGACCGCAGCGTCAGGTCCTGCACGCCGTAAACGGCGTCGGAGTTGTCCCGATAGCTGGTGTTCTGGACGCCGACCACGGTCTCGAGCCAATCGGCCCAACGGTGCGTGAGACGCCCGTTGACACCGTAATCAACATAGCTGGACGTGAATTGGTCGACGTCCCCGATCCCCTTGACCGGCACCCCGGTACCGAAGTTGGCGACCGACTGGATGACGAAGCCCAGCGGGTTGCCGATCGGGAAGGGGTTGTCGAGCGTGCCGTAGGGACGGCCGTTCGCCGGATTGACGTAGATACCTTCGCGCGCCTGCACGTTGGCGCGGCCGAAGTTGAACTGCGGATTGGTGACGCAGCCAGCGGGCAGACCGTTGGCGGCGGCGAAAGCTTCGTACTGCGTTGCCGTGGTGAAGCCCCCGGCAGGCGCCCGCGGACGGATCGCGGCGGGCAAATCACCGACCCGCGGGATCGAGCAGACCAGCGGATCAAGCTCGGTATTTCGCAGCTTAGGGGCCTGATAATAGCCCTCGACGATCAGGCTGGTGTTTTCATTGAAGCGCTTCTCGAAGCTTGCGTTGAAGATCGGGAATTCGGTCTTGTTGGGTGCATAGGGCTGACTGTCGGGGAAGGTGTCCTCGAAATCCACCGTGGCGAACTGGAAGCCAGCGCGGAACTGCGTGTCTTGATCGATCTCCCAGAAGTATTTCGCACCCAGATTATTGTAGCTGTAGGGATATTCACGAAAACCGCCGAGATCCAGCAACGTGTCGGCAAAGGCATCACGGTTGAACAGGATGTTCGAATCCGTCTCGTAGGAACGACCGAAGACCATGATCGAATGCTCTCCCGGCAACCCAGCGAGCGGTAGCGGGAAGGAAACGTTGCCATAGATTTCGCGCGTTTTGAACGATCCCCCGTAAACGCCGATCTCGCCCGAGAACTTGCCTTCCGGCTGCTTGGAATAGACCGAGACCACACCCAGACCGCCGTTCGATCCGAAGTAGAGGCTGTTTCCCCCGCGGAAAATCTCGATCGAGCGGATCATGCGCGGATCGATTGCGGTAGCGGGCCAGATGTCCTCAAGTGGCGAGGATCGATCGAAATACGGCACGCCATCAACTAGAAGGAGCGTGTCACGGTCTGTGCCGCCGTCGATACGGATGGTGAATTCACCTTCATCGGGTGAATATCCAATGTTGGCACCGCGGATCAGGCCAGCCGCAAGCTCTCCGAAGTTGGTAAAGCCGCCGGTATCGATCTCATCGTCGCTGATTATTTGTACCTGCGTGCCGAAATCAACAAAGGCAGCGGCTAGTTCGGTCTCGGAAACTGCAATTTTTTGGCCTTCTACGACGATAGTATTTTCATCATCTTCAGATTGTGACGCCCCCTGAGTTTCCTGTGACGTTGGCTGGTTACTCTCTGCTTGTGCCGCAAATGGAATTGCAGAACACAAAAGCGCGGCCTTCATCAAAAAAATTGATCGCATCTTCAATACCCCCTGGTTTGTGAGCGCAGGGTATATTGTGAATATATGAATCTGCTGGGAAATGCATGTTTCAGATTCACGAATATTTTAATTCTAAATCATGAATCTCTATTTCACATCGGTTACATGAAGCGAGTTATATTTGTCGTGATTGTCAGTAATTTGAATTATATTTATCGCTTTATTGACATATAGTATTTATTACAATTGCTTGAGCCAATTATATTATATTTTCTCTTCCCGGTAACATGACGAGAGCGCCCGAGGTGCTTGCAAATTCGTTTCGCTTGATCTCGGCGAATCGCAGTACATTTCACCCATTTCTGACTGGCGCTGCCGCATGAGGCTGACCCCGACCAAATGGCTGCTTGAGATCGCGTACAATCGGAGCGCAAGGCCGAGCCACTCATATGGCACCCGTGGCGCGAGCATGAGAGGGGCCCATGACCGCTATGGGGTCGAATGCTGAAGGGCAGTTTTTGGCGCAAACAAGCGGATAGCCGCCATTGCGAACGCCTTGGTAGCGGGCATCCTGTGCTGTATTCCCCGACGCCTGCGGCCATGCCGAGGACGCGGATGCTAGCGCGATGGTCCCTGGAGCTGTCGTTCGAATGTCAGGCCGCGCCACCCTTTTTCGGGCCTTGTCTGCGCTTTAACACGCCATCACGCCGTGCACAGTCCCTGGACATGATCAGTTCTAGACCCCCACCAGCAGCCGGACCCCAACCACCAGCACCAGCAGCGCGGTCAGCCACCTTATCCACTTCGGGGGCAACAACTTCGCCGCCAACAGGCTGCCGATCTGGCCGCCGATCACCACCGCCACCATTAGCGGCAACGCTGCGCCCAGCGCTTGGCCGAACAGGCCGGGGCCGTTTTTGACCAACTGCCCGGCGAGGCCGAACAGCGAATTGACCAGAATGAACAGGCTCGCTGTTGCGGCAATCGCTCGCGCCTCATGCCAGCGGGCAAGGTGCAGCAGCGGCGCAAGGAATATGCCTCCGCCGATCCCCACCAGCCCGGCAAAGTAGCCAAGCGGTGCGGCGGCGAGCGGCATCCATCGGGCAAAACCCGTAGGCCCGCCATCCTCGTTCTCGCGCACCGGGATCAGCATGGTCAGCGCGGTCAGCACGAGGCTGCCCCCGAGAAGCGACAGAAAGGTCGCTTCCTTGATCGGGGTCAGACCGCCCACAAAGCTCGCAGGCGCGCCCAGCGCCACGATCACAAACGCCTTCATCCACGGCGTAAGCCCTGCGCGGGCGAAGCGGATGCTCGATCCGCTCACGACAACGATATTGCACGCCAGCGCCACCAGCGGCAGCAGCCGGTAATCGAGCCCGGACAGCGCCAGAAGCGCCGAATAGGTCGACCCGCCCCCGAAACCAACACTGGCATAGAGCAGCGCCGTCACCAAAAAGGCGAGCGCCAGCAGCGCAGGAACCGCCCCGATCATGCCTCAACTCATAGGGCGATAGCGCGCGGTGACAGGGCGCCATGGCAATGCTTGTACTTCTGCCCGCTGCCGCACGGGCACAGCGCATTGCGGCTGAGTCCGAGATTGGCATAGGGGTCCGTTCCTGCCTCGGCCCCGCCCGCACCGAATTCCGCCGCCGGCGCACCGGCGAGCGAGCCGAACAGTTCGGGGCGCATGTGCGATCCGTCGCCATCGGCTGAGTCGTCAAGGCCGGTCAGCGGATCGATATGGCCGGTCAGGAAATCGGGCAGTTCCGGCAGCCCTTGCGGCTGCGGCGGCTCGATCCTCAGTTCCGCGCGGAACAGGATCTTGGTCACCTCCTCGCGCAGCGTATCGAGCATCGTCTCGAACAGCGCAAAGGCCTCCTGCTTGTACTCGTTGATCGGCTGCTTCTGCGCGATGCCACGCATCCAGATCACCTGCCGCAGCGCATCCAGCGTGGCGAGGTGTTCCTTCCAGTGATGGTCAAGCTGACGCAGCAGCACGTCCTTCTCGACGATCCGCCAGATCGACGGATCGGAATTGGATACCTTGGTGTCCATCATCTCGTCGGTGAGAGCGCGAAGCTTTTCCTCGAGCAGCTCAGGCTCGACCTCGTCCTCGGCGAGCCATTCGTCGAACGGCGGCTGGAAGCCCAGCACCTCTTCGGCGCGCGTCTTCAGACCGGCAATGTCCCACTGCTCCGGATAGGAGCCCGGAGGGCACGCCGCGCCGACGATGGTGTTGATCGTGTCGTGGCGCATATCGACCACCACGTCGTCGACCGCCTCGCTGTCCATGATCTCGGCGCGCTGTTCGTAGACCACCTTGCGCTGGTCGTTCATCACATCATCATACTGCACGACCTGCTTGCGCATGTCGTAGTTGCGCGCTTCGACCTTCTTCTGCGCGGTCTCGATCGCCTTCGATAGCCACTTGGATCCGATCGCTTCGCCATCGGCGAGGTTCGATTTCATCATTTTCGAGAAAAGCGTGTCGGGGCCGAAGATGCGCAGCAGGTCATCCTCAAGGCACAGGTAGAAGCGCGACAGGCCGGGGTCACCCTGACGACCCGAACGGCCGCGCAGCTGGTTGTCGATGCGACGGGATTCGTGGCGTTCGGTGCCGAGCACGAACAGGCCCCCTGCCGACCGCACCTGATCCTTTTCCGCCGCGACTTCTGCGCGGATGCGGGCGACAGCTTCATCGCGCTCGGGGCCTTCAGGCATTTCGCCCAATTCATCGAGGATGCGGTATTCGATATTGCCGCCCAGCTGAATATCGGTCCCTCGCCCGGCCATGTTGGTGGCAATGGTGACCGCACCCAACCGCCCGGCCTGTGCCACGATGCGCGCTTCCTGTTCATGGAAGCGGGCGTTCAGCACCGAGTGCGTCACGCCTTCCTTGTCGAGATACTGGCTGAGCAGTTCGGACTTTTCGATCGAAACCGTGCCGACAAGCACAGGCTGGCCGATTTCCTGCTTTTCCTTGATCGCCTTGGCGATGGCGCCGAACTTGTCGGCGGTGTTCTTGTAGAACTCGTCTTCCTCGTCGATGCGGGCGACCGGCAGGTTAGTCGGGATTTCGACCACGCCGACCTTGTAGATGTCCCAGAATTCCGCGGCTTCGGTGGCCGCGGTGCCGGTCATGCCGGAGAGCTTGGGATACATGCGGAAGTAGTTCTGGAAGGTGATCGAGGCGAGCGTCTGGTTCTCGGGCTCGATCCGCACGCCTTCCTTGGCTTCCACGGCCTGGTGCAGCCCGTTCGACCAGCGACGACCATCCATCATGCGGCCGGTGAACTCATCGATGATGATGACCTTGCCGTCCTTCACGATGTAATCGGTATCGCGCTTGCGGGCGAAGTTGGCGACCAGCGCCTGATCGAGGTGGTGGACGACCTGCGTGTTCTCGACGTCGAAGAGGTTATCGGTGGCAAGCAGACCCTTTTCGATCAGCAGTTGCTCAACCGCTTCCATGCCATCTTCGGTCAGTTGGACGCGCTTCACCTTCTCGTCGATGTCGAGCCATTCGACCGGGATTTCCCGAGCCACCTGATCGAGCGAGACGTAAAGCTCGGACTTGTCCTCGGTCGGGCCGGAGATGATCAGCGGTGTGCGCGCTTCGTCGATCAGGATCGAGTCGACCTCGTCGACGATCGCGAAGTTGAAGGGGCGCTGCGCCATCTGCGCGCGCTCGTGCTTCATGTTGTCGCGCAGGTAATCAAAGCCGAATTCGTTGTTGGTGCCGTAAGTGATGTCGGCGTTGTAGGCGTCGCGCTTGAACTCCTCGGGCATGCCGGGGACGATCACGCCGACGGTCAGGCCGAGCCAGTTGTAAAGCTTGCCCATCTCCGCAGCATCGCGCCGCGCGAGGTAATCATTGACCGTGACCACGTGCACACCCTTGCCCTCAAGCGCGTTGAGGTACACCGCCAGCGTCGCCATCAGGGTCTTGCCTTCGCCGGTGCGCATCTCGGCAATCTCACCGCGGTGCAGCACGAGACCGCCGATCAGCTGCACATCGAAGTGACGCATCCCGAATACGCGGACCGAAGCTTCGCGCACCGTGGCGAAGGCCTCGGGCAGGATCTCGTCGAGGGTTGCACCCTTGTCTACCAGGGCGCGCAGCTTGCCGGTCTGGCCCTGCAACTCCTCGTCGGTGAGCGCCTGAATCTGCGTTTCAAGCCCGTTGACCTGCGAGACGATCTTTTGAGCGGACTTGATGTAACGATCATTGGACGAACCGAAGACCGACTTGATGAGGGAATTGAACATGGAATCAAACCTTTGATGCGCACAGCAACCCGGTGAGCGGGCGTGAAGCGGATTATGGGGGTGGCGCGCAGCCTAAGGGGCTCGGCGCGCTGGAATGCACGGTGAGAACTTGAACGGCGCCTATTCGAAGGCGCGTTCGATCCCCATCAGCACCGGCAGACGCAGCGAGGCCGGAGGTGCCGGGCGCGGTTCGGACGTTTCGAGCTGACGCGTTTCCCTGAGGCTCGTCGGCGCAGCTTGCGCAGCGATGCTCTCGCTGCCCGAAGTCTCATCCCCGGCGGCCGCAGCAATGCTGGCATTGCAGGCCAACGCCTCTGCCAAAGACGCCTGCGCCGGGCCGCCAAAAGCGACAAGGCCTGTAAGCAGGGCCAGAAAGGCAAGGAAACGCCGGGTCATCGTGCACGCTAAATAGGCAATCGCGCGGCATTCGTCCACCAGCTTTGCCGATTTACTGCGCCGCCCTGCGTGCCTAGAGGGCTTTGCCATGCAGATCGACCGTTCGCCCCTCGCCCGCCCGTTCCCAGACATGCCGCCGATTGCGGGGGTAACCCTGCGTGTCGCGCGAGCGCAGTACAAGGCGTGGGACCGCTGCGACCTGACCTTCGCTGAACTTGAGCCCGGCACCAGCGTGGCGGGCGTTTTCACCAAGAGCGCCTGCGCCTCCTCGGAAGTTGAACTTGGGCGCGAGGCGGTAAAGCAGGGCCGCGCGCGGGCGCTGATCGTCAATGCGGGCAATTCCAACGCCTTCACCGGATGGCGCGGCCGCGAGGCGGTCGATGCGATCCGCGCTCAGGTCGGCGCGGCGCTGGACTGCGGGGTGGACGAGGTGTTCGTCTCATCGACCGGAGTGATCGGTGTGCCGCTCTCCATCGACAAGGCCCGCGCCGGAATTGCAGCCGCCCTCGACGCCGAGCCCTGCGGGTGGGAAGATGCCACGAACGCGATCGGCACCACCGATACCTTCGCCAAGGGCGCAGGCGCATCGGCCATGATCGGCGCAACGCGGGTCGAGCTGGCCGGAATCATCAAGGGCAGCGGCATGATCGCGCCCGACATGGCGACAATGCTCGGCTATATCTTCACCGACGCCGATGTTGCCCCCGGCTTCCTTCAGGAAGCGCTCGAACGCGCGAATGCTGCCACTTTTTCGTGCATCACCGTTGATGGGGACACCTCCACGAGCGACACGGTGATGGCGTTTGCGACTGGCAAGGCCGGAAATGCGCAAATCGAGGGCTGGGATAGCCCCGGCGCTGATGCTTTCGCGGCGGCGCTTGCCGATGTGTGCCGCAATCTTGCGCAGCTCGTTGTGCGCGATGGCGAGGGTGCCCAGAAATTCATCACCATCCGCGTGAGCAGCGCGTCGAGCGATGACAGTGCCCGCCGCGTAGGCCTTGCTATCGCCAATTCGCCCTTAGTGAAGACGGCGATTGCAGGCGAGGATGCCAATTGGGGCCGTGTTGTCATGGCCGTGGGCAAGGCCGGCGAACCGGCAGACCGCGACCGGCTTTCGATTGCTTTTGGCGGGGTTTGGGCCGCCCGCAACGGTCTTCCCGTCGAGGACTATGACGAGGCCCCCGTCGCCGCGCATCTGAAGGGCGAGGAAATCGACATCTCGGTCGATCTTGGCCTCGGCGACGGCCGCGCCAGCGTGTGGACCTGCGATCTCACGCACGGCTACATCGCAATCAACGCGGACTACCGCTCGTGAGACTGTCGGCCCTCGACGCCGAGATCCGCGATCTGATGCGCTTCGCTGCGCAGCGTTCGATGCTGCCGCGCTTCCGGAACCTGGCGGCGGGCGAGGTCGAGATGAAGGGGGCGGACGATCCCGTCACCATCGTTGACCGTGAGGTCGAAGCCTTCCTCACCGAAGCGCTGACCAAGCTCGCACCCGGCGTGGCGGTGGTCGGCGAGGAAGCGGTGCACGCCGACAAGTCGGTGCTCGATCACCTTTCGGGCCAGTGCTGGATCATCGATCCGCTCGACGGCACGGCTAACTTCGCGGAAGGCAAGGAGCCGTTCGGGATCATCATTGCTCTGGCCGATGCCGGACGCGCGGTGGCGGGCTGGATCTATGATCCCAACAAGGACCGCTTCTGCCATGCCCGCGCGGGCGAAGGCGCGTTTGTGAGTGGTGAGCGGATCGCCGCGCGCAGCACCGGGCAGCAGCAGCCGGTCACCGCCGTCAGCCGCATCTTCCTCACCCCCGAACAATCGGCGATGGTCGATGCGAAGCTCGCGCCCTACTACACGCTGGTCGACATTCCGCGCTGCGCTGCCGAACAATACCCGCGCCTCGCGCTGGGCGAGAACGACGTTTCAAGCTTCAAACGCACGCTCGCCTGGGATCACGCGGCCGGCGTGTTGTGGCTCAATGAAGCGGGCGGCAAGGCCGCGCGGCTCGATGGCAGCGAATACCGCGTCGACCAGCACGACGCGCCGGGCCTTGTCGGCGCGTCGAGCCCGGCGATCTGGGACGAATTCGTCGCGCGGGTGCTGGCTTAAAGTTCGCTTTCGAGCCACGCCTTAAGCTGGCCCTTGGGCGCAGCGCCAAGCTTGCGGGCGACCGCCTCGCCGTTCTTGAACAGCACCATCAGCGGGATCGACTGCACGCCCATTTGCGCCGCGATATCGGTGTTCTCCATGATATCGATCTTGGCGATCTTCACCTGCCCGGCCAGCTCTTCGCTGATTTCCTCGAGCGCCGGTGCGATCATCTTGCACGGCCCGCACCAGTCTGCCCAGAAATCGACCAGCACAGGCGTATCGCTATCCAGCACGTCGGCCTGGAAGCTGGTATCGGTGACGTTGATGGTAGCCATGATCGCATTCTCCTTTTGCCGGCGACCATAAGAGCGCCGGTCACGTGAATGCAATCTAATGCGCGAGCTTGTTCACTCAATATCCGGCAGGGACAAGGATTGCTGCGGTGCCTGCAACGCCTGCTTGTGCACTCCAAGCAGTCCGGGGTCGATATCGAACAGCACAGGCGCATGGGTGTAGAGCACGCCAGCCCGCACTTCGCGCCCCGGATAGATCGTTTCAAGCGCGGCGACATAGGCGGCCATCTGGCGGAGCGTCGCCGCTGGCATGTCGCCGCTGCTGACGGGTGGTCGGCGGGTGGTCTTGAAGTCGACCACAGTGATGCAGGCTTCCTCGATAAGCAGCCGGTCAGCCGTGCCCGCCACCACCACGCCGCCGACTGTCGCGGCGAGCGGCACTTCGGCGAGCGCTTGCGGAGAGAAGATCGCGGCAAAGCCGGAGTGATCGAGGACGCCCAGCGCCGCCGCCAGCATCTCGCCGCGCATCGCGTCGGGCAGGTCGCCCGCGTGCCTTTCCAGCCAGCGCGCCGCAGCGGCTGCGCGTTCCGTCGCCGGGACATCGGGCAGACGTTCCAGCAGCGTGTGGATCAGGCTGCCGCGACGGGCGGCATTGCGCGCGGCTTCGGGCGGAAGCGGGGGTTCGCTGCCCATGTCCTCGCCCGCTGATGACGGCGCAAGCGGGCGCGGTGGACGCGGTTCGGGGCCAATCGGCGTAATTGCCCAGCGCGGCAGATCGGGGGCGGCATTTCCGCTCGCTTCTGCACCATCTTCCGGCACCAGCGGCTCGGCCCGTTCGCCCCATTCCTTTCGCCAGCCCCAGATCAGGTCATTAAGCTGTTCGCCCTCGAACATTGGGGCAAGCCGCGCATACCAGCTGTCCTCGTGGGGCTCGCGGTTCTTGGCTTCCTTCTTGTTCAGCGACCCGCCGATGAACAGCGCCTCTTCCGCGCGGGTCATGGCCACATAGAGCAGCCGCCAGTGTTCCTGAAGGGCAGCGGTTGCCTTGGCTTCGGCAGACTCGGCGATCCGTCCCCGCTTCTCGTCCTTGCCCAGCGGCGGAAGCGGCACTTCGCGGCGGCGCTCGGGATCAAACCCGTGGGGCTCGTCCTCCAAGGCAAGATCGCCCGGATCGCCGGGCGCACCAGTGGCATCGGCGAGGATCACAATCGGCGCCTGAAGCCCCTTTGATCCGTGCACCGTCATCACCCGCACCTGTCCGCTCGCGCTGTCGGAATCGCGCTTCAGGTCGCCCGTTCCGGCATCGAACCAGGCGATGAAGCCGGCAAGGCTCGGCCAATGGTCGGCCTCATAAGCGAATGCGGTGTTGATGAGTTCATCGAGCGGATCGTTGGCTTCGCTACCAAGTCGTTCCACCAGCCGCGCCCGCCCCTCCCACGGGCCGGTCAGGAGCCAGGCGATCAGCGCCTGCGGGGTCTGATAATCGGCACGGCGCAGCAGGTCGCGCAGTTTGTCCGCTGTCTGGAGCACCGGCACCGGCGCATCTTCGCGCTTCAGATGATCCCAGAGCCGGACCTTGTCGGGCCGCGGGACATGGGCGAGGATATCGTCCTGCGTCCACCCGATCAGCGGCGAGGCGAGCAGGTTTGCAAGGCTGAGATCGTCCTGCGGCTGCGCGGCGAATCGCAGTGCCGCCATCACATCCTTCACCGCCAGCGGCGCGCCAAGGCGCAGCCGATCGACCCCGGCCACCGGAACGCCGCGGGCATAAAGCTTGGCGACGATCTGCGCGGCGAGTTCCTTGCGCTGGCGGACCAGCACCATGATATCGCCAGCCCGCGCATGGCGGCGCGTGCCCTTGGCGAGCACGAAGGGTTCAACATCCGTAACCCAGCGGTGCACCTGTTCGGCGATGTTCTGCGCAAGCAAGGTATCGTGCTTGGGCAACCAATCGCGCTCACTCTCCTCGCTGGCTTTGTCGTCGCTGCCTTCGTCGTCGAACTCAGCGTCGCCTTCCGGATTCTCCGGCATCACGGGCGGCCACAACGTGACCAGCCCCGGCCGTTCTGCGCCCACATGTTCGGCCGGGGGCGTGTCGAGACCGAAGGCGTCGAAGCCGAGCAGGCCGATCACCCGGTTGACGAACCCCAGCACGATGTTCGCGGTGCGGAACGAAAGGCCAAGGTCGAGATCTTGCCAGCCCGGCTCACGGCGATTGACGCGGCTTGTGCGGATGCCATCGCGTGCGGCGAAAATCCGCGCACTGATGCGCTGCTTGGCACGGGCGAAGTTTTCCGGGCTGGTGCCCTGAAAACCGAAGATCGCCTGTTTGTAATCGCCCACGGTGAAGATCGTGCGCAGCTTGTCGCCCCGTGCGCCATCACCCGCGAAGAAATCTTCGATCAGCGCCTCGACAATATCCCACTGGCTGCGGTTGGTGTCTTGCGCTTCGTCGATCAGGATGTGGTCGAAATGCCGGTCGAGCTTGTAGCGGATCCAGTCGGCGGCCTCGGAGTTGCCGAGAAGGCCCGCTGCCTTGCGGATCAGGTCGCCGAAATCAAGCAGCCCTTCGCGTGCTTTGCGCGCTTCCCAGCGGACCGCAAAGGCGCGGCCAATTTCGAGCGCGGAGGTGATGATGTCGGCGGTGGGGAGTAGGGAGCAGCGAGTTTCGTATTCCTGCAAGGCCTCCGCCATGTCCTCCTGATGGCGGAGGAAATCGGGATCGAGCTTGGCCGCGCCATCCATTTTGCGCGGCGTTCCGTCCTTCTTGAGGAGGGTGTCGTAGAAACGGGATACCGCCTGAACACGATCGGCCAGGCCGAGATTGATCCACTCGCGGATAAAGGCGGCTGTCTCAAGCCCGGTCTTCGCCTTCCATCCCTCAAGCGCGGGCAGCAGCGAGATGAGCGTGTCATCGGGAAAGAGATCGGGATGCAGCGGCTCGCTTGCCCATGCCTCGTCAGCATCGGCGGGTATTCCCAATGTCCGGCGCACCCGTGCAGCCATGGGCGATTGCCAGCCGGTGGTGCCCTCCCACAGCTCGTGCGCATCGGCCGCTCGCATCAGCCATTTGTGCAAAGCGGCGGGATCCTTGCGGGTGGTGAATTGCCTGATCGCATCGAGCACGCGCACGTCATTGGTGCGCTCGGCTTCCTCGAACAGGTCGGCCAGAACCTCGCGGGCGAGCAGCTCGCGGCTGCGATCGTCCAACAGCCGCGTGCCGGGAGCGAGGCCTGCCTCCTCGGGGAAGTTGCCGATCAGGAACTGCGCAAAGGCGTGGATCGTGTCGATCCTGAGCCCCCCGCCGGGGCAATCGAGCACGCTCGCAAACAGACTGCGCGCGCGTTCCTGCGTGGCTGGGTCGATATCCGCGCCGAGATAGCGCAGCTCCTTCCCCAGCGTGCCTGCATCAAGCCGAACCCAGCGCGCCAGAACCGCATTGATGCGGTTCGCCATCTCAGCCGCACCCGCCTTGGTGAAGGTCAGGCACAGGATCTGCCCAGGCGACACATCCTCGCGCAGCAGCAACCTGAGCACGCGCGCGGAGAGCACTTGCGTCTTGCCCGTCCCCGCCGAGGCCGACAGCCAGACATTCTCCTCCGGATCAGCTGCGGTCAGCTGGTTGTCCTTCAGGGGAAAGACCAGGCCCCCGCCGCCGTTAGCGCCGCCGCTCACGCCTCGGACTCCTTGTCGGTGAGCCGGACGATCCATTCTTCCAGCCGCATCAGCTGGTCATATTCATTGTAGCCTTTGTAATCAGGGTTCTCGCGCGCCTTGAAGGGATCGGTGCCCTTGATGAAGCGCCGTATGGCTTCGCACAGCTTTTCGGCGTGGTGTGGCAGGAACCGCTCCGGTAACAAGCCGCCCTCGCGCGGCCCAAGCTTCATCGGGCTTTGGCGCTTTCCAAAGCCGCCGTCTTCCTTGCCGAACGACCAGTAATGAAATCCGGTGGCCGCGCTTGCCGGGAGGCCCGCCCGAGCAAAACCCCCAGCCTCCGCAATCAGCCCGAGCAGCCCGAGTTGAAGCGCAAAGCCCTTCTCGACCTGCTGTTTCGATGGCACGGTACCAGTCTTGTAATCGACAATCGCAAGGCTGCCATCAGCAAGCCGGTCGATCCGGTCCGCGCGGCCCATGACTTTGACCCCATCGAAGATCATCTCGCCCGAAATCTCTGTGGCGATCACCTGCCGTCCTTCCGCAGCATCCTCGGCAATCCAAGCCTCAAAGCGCTCCAGCGCATCGATCAGGCGCGGCTGCCACAGCGCGCGGAACAGGGGGTGGACGCGCGCGGACGCGAAATGTGCGGCGGCGAAGGGTGCAAGAGCAAGGCCGGGCTGATCCTCCTTCGCTTTATGCCACTTGTCGAGAATATCGTGCACCAGCGTGCCGCGCAGCGCGGGATCGCTGAAGGGATCGGCGGCGAGCGGCTGAAGCTGCCTCAGGCCAAGGATCGCCTGCGCATAGAACTGGTAGGGATCGCCCAACAGCCGGTCGAGCGCCGTCACCCGGATCGGCACATCGCGTAGCGCAGGCGCGGGATCGGGCGCGGGGCGCTCATAAGGCTCCGCCGCCGGACGCTCACGGTCGAGATGGGGCAGCAGAGCCGGAATGGCACGCTCGCGATGCTCCTTGTCGAGATCATCGCCCAACAGCGCTTCAACCCGCAGCAGAAAGCGCGAGGGCAGCGTCGGCCCTTCGGCATCGCGCAAGGCCCGGCTCAGCACCACTTCGGGCGCGCCCATGGCGCCTGCAAGGTCATGCGCCGCGAGGCCGATGCGGAACTCCGCTCCCGGCACGCCCAGCGCCCGCAGGATCGCTGGCGCAAGCAGCGCATCGGCGCCGGGCGGCTGCGGCCAACTGCCTTCGTTGAGCCCGCCGCAAATCACCAGATCGGCGCGTGCCATGCGCGCTTCAAGCAAGCCGTAGATCGCGACACGCGGATGCCCGCCATATCCGGGGCGCACCGCGACAGCCTCCATCGCGTCGCGCAGCACGCCGCCAAGATCGGCGGTCTCTATCGCCGTGCCGAGCGCCTCTGCCTGCCCGCGCAATTCCTCGATCATCAAGCCCAGCGCGCGGCCATCCTCGCGCTCCCATATGGCGGTGCGGGCAAAGGCTTCCGCCGCGGCGGACAGGCGGGACAGCGCTTCGGCGAGCGGGATGTCGCGCGGCCAATCGGTGAGCGGCGCAATAAGTGCCTCGGCCTCGCCCCACCATTCGGCAACCTCGGCTTTGGCGGCAGCTTCGCGCAAAGGCTCCATACCGGGCGCTGGCGATGGTCCGCGCAACTGACGGTCGAAGGCGCGCAGCCCCACCAGCCAATTGCGCCGCGTCTCCCGGTCCCACCCTTGCACCAATGGATGACCGAAGGCCGCGACCAGATTGGCAGGGTCAGCGCCGTTCGCCGCGATCTCTGCCAGCAGGCCGAACAAACGCCCGGCGGGGGTCAGCGCCAGCGGACGACCAGCGGAATCGTCGGCGGTGATGTTCCAGCGCTCGAGATGCTGTGCGACCCGCCGTGCAAGGCCGCGATCTGCGGAGACCACAGCGATGCGCTTTTCTGGCTGTTCCAGCGCCTCGCGCACCAGCAGGGCAATGGCCTGCGCCTCTTCCTCGATCGAAGCACTCGCGAGCAGCCGCACCCCGTCAAGCCGCCGCTCCCTCGCGTCCAGATTGATCCACGCCCGGCTCGCTTGCGGAGGCAGGAATAGCGAGGAAATCGCGCGGCTGCGTGCAGGCTCTGCCGCGCCGATCCCGCGCCGGTGCCACGGCTGTACCTCGGCGCGGTTCACACCCATGCGATTGAGCAGCAGCTTCAGGTGATATTGCGGATGACTGAGCGCATCGCCCGCTCCAAACACAGGTCCGCCCGGTTCCTCCGACGCGCCGGCAAGGCCCAGTTCTTCCCAGGCAGCATCGTCCATCGCCAGATCGAGATCGGGGAGGACGACAGCACCGTCAGGCAACTCCGCCACCACCCGGAGCATTCGCGCAAGTGCAGGCGAAGCGCTCGTCACCCCCACGGCAACAACAGGATGCGGCGGCGGCGTTTCTCTCCAGCGCCGCGCGGCACGATCGAACAGGAGGTTGCGCCGGGCCGCCGCATCGACTTCGCCGCGCTCCGCCAGTTCGATCTGCCAGCGCACATTGACCCGCGCGAAGAGTCGGATCGACCGTTCCCAATGGCTGGCCAGCCCAGCCACGCTGTCGCGCACCGGCTCGCTCAGCAAGTCTTGAAACGTCTTTTCCTCGACGAGCAGGCGATCCATTGTCCGCGCCATCTCGCGGGCCAGATTGAGCCTCGACCGGCCAGGGAGCGGGTCCATCCCTTCGCCCGAGCGCTCCTCGGCGATCAGACGATCGAGCGTCAACCAGCGGCGTACCGGATCGCAGGCGGGAGGAATATCGCTCGCGCCGAGCGGATCGAGCGCAGCACCCAGCTTCTCGTCGAGGTCGAGATCACCCACTGCGACCATGCGCGGCATCAGCAGGCCGCCCTCACCAGCCTCACCCGCGTGGCGGATGAAGGCTTCAGAGAGCGTGCGCGCCGCGCGGCTCGACGGAACCAGCAGGGTCAGGCGTGCGAGGCCGAAGCCGGGTTCGCGGTAACGCGGCACCAGCCCGGCCACGAGCGCATCGGCAAACCCGCGATGCGCGGCGATCGAATAAACCAGCGGCCCGGGCTTGCGGGGTTCAGCCACCCAGCAGCGCCTCCTCGGTCGGACGGATCGCTTGCGGCGTGCCGACTTCGAACCACAGGCCGGTGAAGCTGATGCCGTAAAGGCGCCCCTCCTCCATCGCACGGTTCCAGAGGATGTTGGTCGAAAACGGTCCCTCGGGCGCATCGCGCAGCAGGTGGTGGCTGACCAACTGGATGCCGGTGTAGATGAAGGGCGCGATCCGCCCGTCACGGCGGCGCGACAGGCGGCCCAGCGGGTCCATGTGAAAATCGCCCGGCCCGTTGAAATTGGCCGCGCGGGCGTGCGGCACAACCAGCAGCAGCGCGTCCATCACCTCCGGGTTCCAGCGCCGCGAGAGGTCATGGAACGCGCTCTTGGGTCCGTCGAGCCAGATATTGTCGGCATTGAGCGCGAAGAAGGGGTCGGGCAGGTGCGGGAGCGCCTTGACCATCCCGCCGCCGGTCTCCAGCAGCAAGGCGCGCTCGTCCGATACAGTCACCTTCGGCGCGCTGCGGGCAAGCGCATGGGCTTCCAGCGCATCGGCGAGGTAGTGAACATTGACGACCGCCTTGGCCACGCCAGACTCGGAAAGACGATCAAGAGCATAATCGATCAGCGGCTTGCCCGCGACCCGCACCAGCGGCTTGGGCTGGCTGGCGGTCAGCGGCCGCATCCGCTTGCCGAGCCCGGCCGCGAGGATCATGGCGGTGTCGGAGGCGAGCGGCGCGGTGCTCATGCCGGGAACGCCCCGTTTGCCGCGCGCAGGTCATCGGGGATGTTGACGTCGAACCAGCGCGCCACCGGCTCCAGCGCAGGGTGTGCCAGATCGCGCTCCAGCGCAGCCCATACACGCGGGATCATGCCGAGATACTTTGGCTTGCCATCACGCCGGTCTAGCCGGGTAAAGATGCCGACAATCTTGGCGTTACGCTGCGCGCCGAGCAGGGCGTAATCGGCGATGAATTCGTCATCCGCCACCCCGGCGTGGTGGGCGTAGTGCACCAGCATCGCGGTTTCGAGATCGACCGGCACATCGCGCCGCGCGTCCTGAAGCAGCGAGACAAGGTCATAGGCCGGATGCCCCACCAGCGCGTCCTGAAAGTCGATCAGCCCCTGCGGCGCGCTCGCCTTGCCACCGAGCAGCATGATGTTCTCGGCATGGTAATCGCGCAGCACGGTGACGCCGGGCGTCTGGCGCGACAGCACAGGCGCGAGCACTTCCTCCCATGCTGCGGCATAGCCAGCGGCATCAACCTCCAGACCCTGTGCCGGGCAATACCATTCGGTCAGTAGCGCCGCCTCACGGGCATAAACCGCCATGTCGTAGGGCGCGAAAGGCCCCGGCGGCAGTCGGTGGAGCGCGGCCAGCGCCTCGACCGCCGCTTCATAAGCCGCACGCTCGTCGGCGGGATGGTCATCCAGCCAATCGCGCATCCGGTCGTTGCCAAAATCCTCGGTCAGCACCCAGCCTTGCGCTGCATCTTCTGCAAGGATCGCAGGCGCGCGCATCCCGTTCTCGTTGAGCCAGTGTGCCACATGGAGGAAAGGCGCAGGGTCTTCGTGCGGCGGCGGCGCGTGCATCAGCATTGCAGTTGCGCCATCCGGCCGCTCCAGCCGGAAGTAACGCCGGAACGAGGCATCACCCGGCAGCGGCTCGACCCGGGCATCGGCCCAACCGGCGCGGGCGGTGAAATCGGCGAGACCTTCAGGCAGTTCGATCATGGCATCCGCCCTAACCAATCCGCAGCCCCGCGGGCAATCGCAATCCTTCCGCCTTCCCCGACTTCTCCGACCGGTTCGAGCGTGATCGACAGGCAGCCCGCCTCATGCCCGAACCCGCCCGCGTGATCAGGCCATTCGGCAAGCAGCACCGCGCCTTCGCGGTAATCGTCGAGGCCGATCTCATCGAGTTCGGAAGGGCTTTCGAGCCGGTAGAAGTCGGCGTGCACCACGGCGATGCGCAGCGGGGGCGAATCGTAGGTCTCGATGATCGTGAAGGTGGGCGAAGGCACCTCGCCGTCATGCCCCAGCGCGGCGAGGATCGCGCGAGCGAGCGTGGTCTTGCCCGCCCCCAGCCCGCCGGTCAGCGCCACGACATCGCCTGCCCGCAACTGTTCAGCGATGCGCGCGCCGAAAGCCGCCATCGCTGCAAGGTCCGGCAAGCTCTCGCGCGTCTCGGTCACGGCAGACGAATCGTGGCGGTGGTGCCGGAGCCCTTGCGGCTGACGATCTCGAGCGTACCGTCATGCGCGGCGATCAGCTGGCGGGCGAGCGGAATGCCGAGCCCGCTGCGCCGTTCGGGCGCGCCCTCGCCTGCGGGCCTGAGCCCTCCTTGCGCGCGCGCCAGTTCCTGCGAGGTCATTCCGCGGCCATTATCGACAATGCTGATTTCGAGCGACCAGCCCGTCCCTTCCGGAGCCTTGCGGATCTCGATAACAATGCGCCCGCCATCAGGCGTCCCGGCAATGGCATTGTCGATGAGGTTGCCGAGCGCACGGCCCATCTGGCGCGGATCTGCTTCGATAACGCGGCCCCGCCGGCCCTTGAGATCGAGGCTCAGGCCCGCGGCGATGATCACCGCCTCGCGCTCGCGCACCTGCGTAGTGAGCAGATCGAGCACGTCGATCCGTTCCTTGCGGATCGGCAGGAGCCCCGCCTCGCTCTGCGACAGGTCGAGTACGTTTTCGACCTGCTCGGTCAGACGCTCAACCGCGGCGAGGATCGCGTCGACATATTCGCCCGCCGCCGCCGGATCGGCCGCTGCCCCGCTCTTCAGCAGTTCGGCATAGCCGCCGATGGTGGTGAGCGGCGTGCGGAATTCGTAGGACATGTTGGCGAGAAACCGCGCCTTCACGCCATCAGCCTCTTCCAAGGCCTCGGCCCGTTCGCGCAGCGCCTGCTCGGCCTTCTGCGAAGCGGTGATGTCGAGCACGGTCAGCAGGCCATTGCCATCGGGCAGCGGGATACCCGCAAACCGCAAGGACCGCCCGTCGGCAAGTTCGACCTGGCCGCCCTTTTCTCTCCGGTCGAGCGTGGCAGCGCGCACCGCCGCGCCAATCAGGCTCGCCTCTTCGGGATTGACGAGATTGCGTCCGATCGCGCTCAGCAATTCATCCGCGCTGGGGTGCTGGTCAAGCAGGTCGGTGGTGAGGCCCCAGGTGCCGGCAAAGCTGCGATTCCACAGCTGCACCGAGCCATCAGGCGCGAAGATTGCCAGCGCCTCGAACAAGCTGTCGAGCGTTGCGGTGCGGGTGCGCAACAGCGTGTCACGCACGGCGGATAGCGCGAGGCTTTCGGTGCGATCCTCGGTGATCAGTACGAGTCCGCCGTCAGGCATCGGCTGGGCGACGACGCGCAGGTGCGTGCCGCCGGGGAGCGGCCAAGCCTCCTCGAGCGAATCTTGCATCCCGAACCATCCGGTGCGCTCACGCCGCCACTCGGGGAAGTCGCGCACTTCGGGTGTGCGCCCACGCTCTCGCGCTTCGGCGAGGAAGCGTTCAAAAGGTGTGTGCGCCTCGATCGCCTCGTCGGTCAGGCTGAACAGGCGCCGAAACGGGCGATTGGCGAAGGTCAGGCGCTCATCGCCGTCAAACAGCGCGACCCCGACAGACAACTGGTCAAGCAGCGCGCGCTGGGCATCGCGGAAAGCGCGGAATTCGCGCGCGACCTGCTGTTGTTCTTCGATGTCGATAGCATATCCCGCGACCCCTTCCTGCCCCAAGGGCAGGTCAGAAACGCGCAGGGTGCGCCTCGCACCATGGATCGTCGCAGCGACGATGCGTTCCGATTTATCCTGCCGTTGCAGCGTGCCCCGCGCAATGTCGGCCGGCGAGCGGCTGTCTTCTGGTTCGAGCAGCTCAATCTGGCCTTGCACCACTTCTGCCGCGCTGGCTGCCCCCACGGCATCGACATAGGCCTGGTTGACGAGCTGAAGCGTGAGGTCCGCGCCGCGGAACCACATCGGCATCGGCGCGGCTTCGATCAGACCGACCAAGGCCGCAAAATCGCCGGTTGCCCGCGCAGCAGCAGACCGGAGGCGGGCCATTTCGGAATGGCTTTCGGTGAAATCAAACACCCATACCAGCGCAGCACCGCCGGGCGAGACCTGCGGATCAGCCAGCGTGCCATAAAGCGCAAGGCTGCGCTGCGAACCCGGCAGGTTGATCGCCATGCGGAACGGCGCGGCGCTTTTCTGGGTGGTCTGGATCTTGGCCCAAAGCTGGTCGATCTGCGCTTGCGCGAGCCCACCTGCCTTGGGATTGGCGGGCGGCGCAGCAAGCTCGGACAGGTATTTGGGGATCGTCGCAAGGCCCAGCATCCGGGCCAGCTTGTCCGAAGCTTCGATCCGGCCATCGACCCGCACCAGCAGAGGCAAAGCAGGCGCGACATCCAGCAGGGTCTGCATGCGCTTCAGGCTGGTGCGCATCGCCTTGGCGCGCTTGACGCTCTGGTTGGCGCGCAGCACGACCACGCCCGCTCCCACCGCCCAAGCGGCGAGCACAAGTGCTATGAGCACCAAGGAGAGGGGCGAGACATCCATTACTCAACCGCTATGCGCGTGCGCGCGGCAGTGCAACGGGGATGAACCCGCCCGCCCCCAACCCCGTGAAAAAACACGGGCGGGGCGGGCGGTTCGCGAGATTAGTAGCGATAGTGGTCCGGCTTGAACGGGCCGGCCTGCGGCACGCCGATGTAGCTGGCCTGCTTGCCCGACAGCTGGGTCAGCTTCACGCCCAGCTTTTCGAGATGCAGTGCAGCGACCTTCTCGTCGAGGTGCTTGGGCAGGACGTAGACGTCGTTCTCGTACTCTTCCGCCTTGGTGAAGAGTTCGATCTGGGCGAGCGTCTGGTTGGTGAAGCTCGCGCTCATCACGAAGCTCGGGTGGCCGGTGGCGCAGCCGAGGTTCACCAGACGGCCCTTGGCGAGGATGATGATCGACTTGCCATCCGGGAAGGTCACGATGTCGGTGCCTTCCTTGATTTCCTTCCAATTGTAGTTGGAAAGCGCGGAAATCTGGATTTCGCTGTCGAAGTGGCCGATGTTGCAGACGATCGCCATCGGCTTCATGTTCATCATGTGATCGGCGGTGATCACGTCTTCGTTGCCGGTGGCGGTGACGAAGATGTCAGCGCGCTTCACGGCGTCTTCCATGGTGACGACTTCAAAGCCGTCCATCGCCGCCTGCAGCGCGCAGATCGGATCGATTTCGGTGACCATCACGCGGGCGCCGCCATCACGCAGCGAGGCGGCCGAGCCCTTGCCGACATCGCCGTAACCGGCAACGCAGGCAACCTTGCCGGCCAGCATCACGTCGGTCGCGCGACGGATCGCGTCGACCAGCGATTCCTTGCAACCGTACAGGTTGTCGAACTTCGACTTGGTCACCGAATCGTTCACGTTGATCGCCGGGAAAGGCAGCTTGCCCTGCTTGGCGATCTGATAGAGCCGCATCACGCCGGTGGTGGTCTCTTCCGAAACGCCCTTGATCGCCTTGACGGTCTTGGTGAGGTAGCCCGGACGCGCCGCAACGAAGGCCTTGAGCGCACGCTGGAACTCGATTTCTTCGGCGTTGGTCGGCTCGCCCATTTCTTCGCCCGCTTCGAGGCGCGCGCCCCACAGTGCGAACATGGTGGCATCGCCGCCATCGTCGAGGATCAGGTTGCAGGTGAGGTCAGGATTTTCATCGGTCGCCCAGTCGAAGATCCGGCCGACGTAATCCCAGTACTCGGCCAAAGTCTCGCCCTTGATGGCGAAGACCGGAATGCCGGCATCCGCGATGGCGGCAGCAGCGTGGTCCTGGGTCGAGAAGATATTGCAGGTCGCCCAGCGGACTTCGGCGCCGAGGGCCACAAGGGTCTCGATCAGCACTGCGGTCTGGATGGTCATGTGCAGCGAGCCGGTGATGCGCGCGCCCTTGAGTGGCTGGGCAGCGCCATATTCTTCGCGCAGCGCCATCAGGCCGGGCATTTCGGTTTCGGCAATCTGGATTTCGTCGCGGCCGAAACGGGCGAGCGCGATGTCCTTGATGACATATTCGTGGGTCGGGGTGGCAGCGAGGGTGGCCATTATCTTATCTCCTAAGCGCAGATCCGACCGCGCGTGGTGCGGTGGTCTGCTTCTTGTCGGTAGCCCCCTAGCCGCAAGGTCGCCGTGAAGCAAATATAAACTTATCTTTATATGTCTATTTGTTGCCCCCTTGCGGCGCGCGCGATAGAGAGCGCCCACACCCCCAGAAGAGGATATACACACATGACGATTTCCGTTGGCGACAAGATCCCCGAAGTCACGCTGGTCAAGGCCACCGCCGAAGGGCCGCAGGCCGTGAAGTCCTCGGACTACTTCGCGGGCAAGCGCGTCGCGCTGTTCTCGGTCCCGGGTGCCTTCACCCCGACCTGTTCGGCCAAGCACCTGCCGGGCTTCGTCGAGAAGGCCGCCGATCTCAAGGCGAAGGGCGTCGATGAAATCGTCGGCACCGCGGTCAATGATGCCTTTGTGATGGGCGCCTGGAACAAGTCGGCGGGCAGCGACGACATCACCATGCTGGCAGACGGCAATGCCGAATTCGTCGAGGCGATCGGCCTCACCATGGACGGCTCGGGCTTCGGCATGGGCACGCGCGGCCAGCGTTTCTCGATGGTCATCAATGATGGCGTGGTCGAACAGCTCAACGTGGAAGAGCCGGGCGACTTCAAGGTTTCGAGCGCCGACCACATGCTCGGCCAGCTGTAAGGCTTATCCGACAAGCCCAAAGGAAAGGGGGCGCCTCCCGCAACGGGGGCACCCCTTTTTCGTTAGAGCCGACAGGGACCGTGAACCCTGTCAGTCGCAATTATACGGCTTCCCGTCGACATACTCGTCACACACGGCAAACAGATACAATTCGCCGGGCGCGCCGATCACGGTTTTGTCCCTGTGCAATGTGTGACTGACCGCCGGCTTGAACGTGCGCCCCCCGTCATAGCGGTTGTCGTACAGCGTGCCGATGGTGAACCGGCCAGTGCCAAGGCCGCCGATGTCCGGAGAGTAAACAACCTCCCGGCCATCGGAGCCGACCCACTTGTATTCATAGATCGTGTAGGCCTCGCCATCTTCAGTGCGACGGTCGGACAGCCGGTAGAAACTGCGGCAAGGTTCGGGTTCTTCGAGGCCGTCAGCGGGGAAAATGCAATTCTGCGGGAAATCTTCCTGCCAAGCCTCGTCATCGGCACCGGCAGGCCCGTTGAGCAAAAAAGCCAGTAGAGACAAAGGTCCAAGCCTCTGTGCCATCAGGGACATGGCCTTGAGCTGCTGCGGCAACGTCCGGTCATGTCAGCGGCGGCGCACCGAACGCCACCCACAGCGCGATTCCCCCTGCGAAGCCGCAGGCGAGCAGCCCCCTCACCCACGGCATCGGCCCGATTCCCGCAACCCCTGCCATCGGCGGACGATCGCCGCCCACCATCGGGCTGAGGAGATCATCGCCCCGCACCGCGTAGAAGGTGATCGCCGTCAGATGCAGCGCCACCAGCCCGGCAACCACCCAGAAGAAGGTCTCGTGCAGTTCGGTCAGCGTGTCAGCCACCGCCACACCCACCAGCGCATTGAGCGGCCCGGTCATCCCGTCATAGGGATCACCCGCAAACAGCCCCATGCTGACCTGCAACAGCATCGCCCCGATCAGCACCAGCGTACTCCAGCCACCCACCGGCGAATGGCCGATGGTGTGCCCGCCCCCGCCGCGCAGATAGGCCATGACCGCGCCCGGCCGCTTGACGAAGCTCGCAAAACGGGCGGTGTCCGGGCCAAGGAAGCCCCACACTACGCGAAACACCAGAACGCCCAGCAACACGAGGCCAAGCCGCTTGTGCAGCGCCCATTTGGAATTCTCCGCTGTCCACCACATCGCCGGGATCAGCAGGGGGAAGCTCCAATGGGTTAGCCGCAGCAGCGGGTCCCACACGCGCACGTCCTGTCCCGATGCACCGGGCGGTCGCAGCGAATCGCTCACCGCGTCACTTCTTGTCGTCGAGCCGGAACTGGTCGTGGCAGCCCTTGCACGCGCCGCCCATCGCCATGGCCTGCGCTCCGGTCGCGGCCTTGTCGCCCCCGCCCGCCACAGTCACCAGCTTGGCGCTTTCGTCGACCAGCTTCTGCGCGGATGCCTTGAACTCTTCAGGCTTCTTCCAGATCGAGGGAAGCGCCTCGGTGTCGTAGCCATCCTCGACACTTGTGCCGGCCGGGAAGTGGTCCGCGATCTTGCCTGCGCGGGTATTGATGTCAGAAGCCTTCGCCGAAATCAGCGTGAAATCCGGCGTGTCCTTTTCAAGCTCGCCGCGAACCGCCTTGAAGGCATCGCCGATCGCTTCGAAGTTGTCGTGCCGCTCCTTCAGCACCGGGGGAACCTCGCCCGCTGGCGCGGCATCGCCACTGGCCGCCGCATCGGATGCGCCTTCGCCCGAGCAGGCGGCGAGAACACCAGCCATGGCAGCGACAAGCACAAAGCGGGAAACAGGTTTACGCAGCATCGGGAAACTCCTTCGAGTGGGCCATCGGGTTGATCCCGCCCGCAGGCTATGCTGCTTCGTCGCTGATCGCAAATACCAAAAACGGGGCAGCTCCGCAAAGGAGTGCCCCGCTTCCGTGCGACCCTGAAAGAGGTTCAGCTACGCGTCTTGCCGACGCTCTCTGCCTCTGCAAGGATCGTTGCGCGATCCTGTTCGACCAGCGCGAGCATCGCGCTCCGCATGCTTTCGCTGCGGGTGCTGACCAGTTTGTCGATCGCCTTTTCGTTGGATTCGCACCAGCCCGGCTTCGAGCCGCTGGCCACATCCTCGCTGCTCAGTGTGCGGCGCGACTGGAGGGTCTCACCCACCTTTGCGACACGCTCGACATTGAGCGTAGCCGTCCAATTGCAGCGAAGCGTGCTGGGCCGGCCTGCAACGCCCGCTGCCCCAACCTGCGTGGTCTCGATCGTGACAGAGCCCTGATAATCAGCAGCAATCGGCCCGGAAACGTGATCGATCACCACTTCATGCTCAAGCGCAAGCGCGGGCGAAGCAACAAGCACCGCCAGCGCCGATCCGATAAGGACACCTTTATTCATGATGGTCTCTCCTGCTGTGACGCGGTCTTTGCGGCCGTCGTCCCAACATGAATAGCAGCGCGGTAAATGCTATCCAAGCACACAAGGTTGCAATTTCGACAATCTCTAGTGACCAGCGTCAATGTGCCGATCTCTGCATATTTGCAGGATCAGTAACCCATCAGGCTCATCACTTCCTTGCGACTGCGATCATCATCAAGGAAACAGCCAAGAATGCGGCTTGTGATCATGGCAACGCCCGGAGTTTTCACACCGCGCCCGGTCATGCATCCATGTTGCGCTTCAATCACCACCGCGACGCCGTGCGGATCGAGATTGTCCCAGATGCACTGCGCGACCTCTGCGGTCAGGCGCTCCTGGATCTGGAGACGCTGGGCATAGCCGTGCAGCACGCGCGCCAGCTTTGAAATGCCGACAACCTTCTTGTTGGGAAGATAGGCGATCGCGGCCTTGCCGATGATCGGTGCCATGTGGTGTTCGCAATGCGACTGGAACGGGATGTCCTTGAGCAGCACGATCTCGTCATAGCCGCCCACTTCCTCGAAGATGCGCGACAGGTGGATCGCGGGATCTTCCTTGTAGCCTTCGCAATATTCCAGCCATGCGCGTCCGACACGCTTCGGCGTGTCGCGCAGGCCTTCGCGCGCGGGATCATCGCCCGCCCATTCGATCAGCGTGCGAATCGCATCCTGCACGTGATCCGGAACCTCGGGCTTGCCGAGCGGGTTCTCCGGATCGAATTCATCATCGTGATCGTGGGCCGAGACATAGTTCATTGGTGTGCGTCTTTCTTCACTCATAGGCTCGTCCGGAGCCCCCTCGCCTGTCGATCCCGAATGGCGTCAACCATCAACCACCCAAGGCGTTCCTTGCAGATACGCTCATTGCGCGGGAAGGTTGCGCTCACCATCTCATACAAATGTAATAGTTCGTCGCCGTAATTCATCCCCCGACCGGCAAGAAAGGACGCAAATGCCCCTTCGCGAACCGAGCACCGCCGAATTTGAAGCCGCTGCGCATGATGTCATTGCGCGCCTGCCCGAAGCGTTTCGCCGCGAGCTTGAAGGCGTGGTGGTGCGCATCGAAGAATTCGCCCGGGCCGAACAGCTCGATTCGCTTGGCATCGAGGATCCGTACGAATTGACCGGCCTTTATGAAGGTGTGGCCCTGACCGAAAGATCGCAGTGGGACAGTGACGGTCTTCCGCCTGTCATTACACTGTTCCGCAAGCCCCTGCTCGCCGAGATGGACGAAACCGGCGTCGGCTTTGCAGCGCTGATCCGTCACGTGGTGATTCACGAAGCGGGTCACCATTTCGGCCTGTCTGACGAGGATATGCACGCGCTGGAGGACAGCGCGGGGGATTGAAACTCGCCCCTGAAACCAACAAAGCCCGCCCCTCTTGCGAGGAGCGGGCTTTGTTGGCGCACCCGGAACGATTCGAACGTCCGACCCCCAGATTCGTAGTCTGGTGCTCTATCCAGCTGAGCTACGGGTGCGCGCTGAGGGGGGCCACATAAGGGGGTCGATCAGGCTTGGCAAGGGAAGTTTGCCGCAAATCAGAGATTTTGAAACAGCTGTCCGGCCAGATGGATGTCCAGCGGCGGCTTGCGCAATTCGAGCGCTTCGGCCGGGGTGAACCACCCGATCGCCCCGCCCTCAAGCGCTTGGGGTTCGCCGTCCCATGCGCTGACAGTGTAAAGCAGAATGACAATGGCTGGCTGTCCGCTGTCCGCCTCGCTCTCGGCAAAGCCGGCCGGGCTACACCCTTCGGAATGGCAGACGATCCCAAGCTCCTCGGTCAGCTCGCGTACAAGAGATTGTACCGGTATTTCATAAGCTTCGACCTTGCCCCCTGGGAACTCCCACAGGCCCCCGTGATGCTTGCCTTCAGGGCGCCGATGCATCAGCCAACGCCCGTCCGCCCGGTGCAAGGCACCAGCAACCACCGCCATAAACGTGCGTGTCATGTCGGGATTCTTTCCATCCGTGTCCCCTATCTCAACCTTTTCTTAACCCGCACCCATGATTCTGGGGGTGTCAGAACGCACGAAGTAGAGGCCATCCCATGTTGTCGACTTTCATAAAAGAACTGAAGGACGACACCTCAGGGGCAACCGCTATCGAATACGGGCTGATCGTTTCACTTATCGTGATTGCGTTGATCGGTGCGCTGCAAGGCGTGGCGACGACCACGACCGAGATGTGGGACAAGATCGAAACCGAAAGCATCGATGCGATGACAAATTAATTCTCGATCAAAGTCGAGATTAGGAATTTCTCAATAAGTATCGATCTAACAAGTCCACAGCCCGCCGCGACACAGGGGGGCACGGGTACCGAAGACCAAACCAGGAGACTACACATGACCTTCTTCAAGAACCTCGTCCGTGACGAACAGGGCGCCACCGCCATCGAATACGGCCTGATCGCTGCTCTGATCGCTGTTGCTGCCATCACCGCCATGAGCAACCTCGGCACGACCCTCGACGCGACCTTCACGAACGTCGACACCGAAATGCAGGCCGGCACCACCACTCCGGGTGCGTAAGGCTTAAGCCTACGGCAAAAAGAAGACGGCGGGGAGCAATCCCCGCCGTTTTTCTTTGTGCGCCAGATCCCTGTGCTGCGCTTGCCGCGCCGACGCAGACTAGATCAGCGCGAACGTACCACCAGCTTGACCTTCTGGCCCGGCGTAACCGCAGCCGTGCCCGACAGCGCATTGAGCACCCGGAAGCGTTCTTCCTGCGCGCTGTCATAGGCCATCCGCCGCGACAGGCTCGCCACGGTGTCACCGCGCGCCACTGTCACCACTTGCAGCTTCTTGGGCACCACCGCGCCAGCCTCGGCCTGGGTGATTCGCCGCATCGACTGGAACATCGGGTTGAACGTCCCCGCGCGTCCCGCAGGCGCGATCACCGCGAAGTGGAAGGCCTGATTGCGGGCGAATTCATAGGCGAAAATCACCACATCGACCTGCGATCCATTATTGTTGACCCGTGCCGTGCCAAAGACTGCGGGCAGACCGTTCACTGTCGTCCGCTCGATCTGCGCGGGTGCCAGCGTGCTTTTCTCTCCGCCCAGCGTGGTGAACTGCTGGCGCACATAGGTGTCGAGGTTGCCGCTATAGGCCGCGGTTGTCATCTGCGCCTGCCCGCCCTGCCCCTGGATACTGACGGCGCGGGTGCCATTGACCATGTAGAACCCTTGCGGCGCAGTGAAGGCCAGCCGCAGCTCGGGATGGATGAAGGTGCTCCCCTCGATCACGCCCTGCGCCGGGTCATCGCCGTAAAGCAGCCCATCGATTCGCGTGAGGAAGGTGTCGCGATTGCTGACACCACCGCCAGCCGTTCCCGCCTTGGCCAGCGCGCTCTTCACCCGGCTTGCCGGATCGGGGTGGGTTGAAGCCCATTCGGGAACGCTGGCATTCTTGCCCGCCAGCCGCGCGTCGAGCGTGTTCTGCGCGGCGAGGCTCGCCAGAACGGTTCCCATCGCCCGCCGGTCATAACCGGCACGGGCCAGATATTGGATGCCGAGATCGTCCGCCTCCAGTTCCTGCTTGCGCGAGAACTTGAGCGTCAGCAGCTGCGAGCCTTGCAGCAACCCGCGCGACAGGGTTTGCCCGACCTGCGAATCGCCGAGCAGGATCCCCGAAAGGATCGCCAGCCCGCCACCGATCAGCGTGTTCTTCGTCGCCGCCTTCTGCCGCCGCTGCGAATGGCGCGCGGCGACATGGCCGACCTCGTGCCCCAGTACCCCGGCAAGCTCCGCCTCGTTGTTCATCAGCGTCACCAGCTGGCGGGTGGTGTAGATGTAACCGCCGGGCACCGCGAAGGCATTGTGCACGGGCGAGTTCAGCAGGCTGACGGTAAAGGATTCCCGCGCATTGCCGAGGCCCGATTGCACCGCGATATTCTTACCCACCTGCTCGACATACTGGGCATGCGTACCGGTCATCGCGCCGCCGAATTCGGCCAGGAATTGCGGGTGATACTGCGCGCCCTGCTGCGCTTCGGCGGGTGTGATCGGGGTTGATGCCGAAGGCACCGCCGCGCCCGCTGCCATGCATCCGGCCAGAGCCAGCGGTGCCGCGCCAAACGCGAGCACCTTGCGTGAAATTCGTGCCATGATGAGTCCCTCTTCCGCGTTACTTATGCTGCCTGCCTATCGGCAAAGCAGCTTGCGGCAAAGTCTTGGCAAACGAAACCTTAACTTGGGCTGGCGCGATTCGGCTTTATCCGCCGATGCCGAGGAACCGTGCTTCGCGCTGGGCCACCAATGCCGGCCGGCTTTGGCCGGAGAGCATATCAATTTCCTCGGTCAGCGCCGTGCCGAGCATCCGCGCCGCCGCCACCGGATCGCGGTGTGCGCCGCCGACCGGCTCCTTGACGATGCGGTCGATGACGTTGGACCGCTTGAGGTCCTGCGCGGTGACTTTCATCGCCTGGGCTGCCTCTGGCGCCTTTTCCGAGGTGCGCCACAGAATCGAGGCGCAGCCCTCGGGCGAGATGACCGAATAGACCGCGTGCTCCATCATCAGCACCCGGTTGGCCGCGGCAAGCGCAACAGCCCCGCCGGAACCGCCCTCGCCGACGATAACGGCAACCATCGGCACTTCGAGCGCAAGGCAGGCTTCTGTCGAGCGGGCAATGGCTTCGGCCTGACCGCGTTCTTCCGCCTCGATCCCCGGAAACGCGCCCGAGGTATCGACCAGCGTCACCACCGGCAGGCCGAATCGGTCCGCCAGTTCCATCAGGCGGATCGCCTTGCGGTAGCCCTCCGGCTTGCCCATGCCGAAATTGTGGCGGATGCGGGTCTGGGTGTCGTGGCCCTTTTCGTGCCCGATCAGCATGACCCGGCGGCCGTTCAGGCGCGCAAAGCCGCCCATGATCGCCTGATCATCGCCGTAAAGCCGGTCCCCGCCCAGCGGCATGAAATCGCTGAAAGCCTGAGCGACGTAATCGCGGAAATGCGGGCGCTGCGGATGCCGGGCAACCTGCGTCTTCTGCCACGGTGTGAGCGAGGCATAGGTGCTCGCAAGCAGTTCGGTGCTTTTGGCCTCGAGCCGACCGATCTCGCCCGCAACATCGACATCATGCAAAGCATTGACACTGCGAAGCTGTGCGATGCGCTCCTCGAGCGCGGCAACCGGCTTCTCGAAATCGAGATAGGAAATCATGGCGCGGGGCTAGTCGGATGTTGTCCGCGTTGCAAGCGGGTGACGGGAATTGACGAGGGCAACCAGCCGCGCGGCATCGACATGGGTGTAGATCTGCGTGGTGGAAATGTCCGCATGGCCGAGCATGGTCTGGAGCACACGCAGGTCCGCGCCGCCTTCCAGAAGGTGCGTGGCAAAGGCGTGGCGCAGAACGTGGGGGCTGATCGCGGCGGGATCGAGCCCGGCGCGCCCGGCGAGGCCTTTCACCAGCTGAAACAATCGCACCCGGCTGAAATGCTGCCCTTTCCCCGAGGGGAAGAGAAACCGCGACGGCGGATCGGCGGGGCGCAGCGCCAGCCATCGGCTGAGAGCCTCAAGCGCCCGTCCGCCCACCGGCACCAGCCGCGTTGCTCCGCCCTTGCCGGTCACCGTCAGGAATGGCGCATCGCGCGGAACGGCGTGGACTGGCAGGGCCACAAGTTCGGTGGCACGCAGGCCTGATCCATAAAGCAGCTCGATCAACGCCAGCAGCCGCACTGCTTTCGGGTCATTGGTGCGGGCTTCCTCCTCGGCGCGGGCAAACAGGGCCGCGATCTGGTCGTGCCCCAGTACCTTGGGCAGCGGGCGGCGGGTGCGCGGGGCAGGCAGCGCGCCGGAAGGATCATCGCTGCGCCAGCCTTCATCAATGGCAAAGCCGAAGAACTGCCGCAGGGCCGAGGCTTTGCGCGCAACGCTGGCCGGAGCAAGGCTCGCCCACTCTCCTGCAAGGCTGGCAACCGCATCACGCGGCGCATCAGCCAGATCGCCGATGGCTTCCTCGGCCTGCGCAAGATCACGGCGGTAGGCGGCGAGGGTGTTGGCAGCAGCACCACGCTCGGCTGCGAGCATGGCGAGAAACCCCTCGGTCGCGGCAGACATCAGAGCACTTCCCGGCTATCCCGGATCAGCCTGATTGCGTCAGGAGGCCCGCTGGACAGGAACAGCGCGCAGCAGGGGCTGGTTGCCCCTGCCAGTGCTGTGACGAAGCCAGCGGGACTCCTGACGCAACCCCGGAGGGGCGGGTCGCTTTTGGCCCACCACGGCGTCACTTGTCGGTCACTATGCAGCAGCATGGCTCCCTCCTCGCTCCTTGTGCTGAGCCAAAATCGGCTCCGTCAGGTTGACCCGGGATAGCCGGGAAGTGCTCTAGCCGCGCGCCACCGCCTCGGCGGCGATCATCCGGGCTTCGGCTTCCATCCCCACGCGGGTCAGCGCGGAAGTGATGTGGTAGAGATGGAGCGGGGTCATCTGCGACCAGCTCGTCCCCTGCATCCCCAGCCCTGCCAGCATCACCACCAGCGCCGGATTGCCGACATCGGCGGCGCGGGAAATGGCGCTGCTCCAGCGGGTCTTGCGGGCCAGATCGAAATCGAGATCGCCCGCAAGCGTGCTGGCATCCCCTTCATCGAGCCGCCCCAGCCCCGCCAGTCCCGCCACCAGGAAGGCTGACTTGCGCGATCCTTCGCTGGCATCGTCGCTGATGAAGCTTTCGACAGCGCCTTGCCCCACGCCGTTGCTGCGCGGCGCGGCCAAAGCCACCAGCGCCCAGCCAAGCGAGCCTTCCTCGACCACATTGGCCCAGCGGATGGCATTGCGATCAAGCCCGGCGGCGAGCATCGCGGCGATCAATTCGCCCGCAGCGGCAGCATGGGCTTCATCGGCGGGAATGCGCGCTGCGGCATAGGCGGTCAGCACGCGGGCACCGTAACCATCCCCGCCGCCCAGTGCAGGACCGGCCGACCAGAGACGCTGCATCGCGGCGATGCGCGCAGAGGGCTCGGTCGCGAGATAGGCTTCGCGCAAGGCGGCGGCATGGGTCTGCGGATCGCCGCTGGCGGCGGGATCGGCGTAAACCTCGGAATAGAGATCGACCATTGCGTCGGCCGACAGAATTCCCTCGCGCGCAGCCCGGCCCGCGAAGGGCGCGCGCCGGGTCGCGGGCAGCATCGGCAGCAGCGCGCCGGCACGGGCGTAATAGGCGCCGTCCTTCGCCTTCATGGCATTATCGAGCAGGCCTTCAGGCAGCGGCTCGCCCAGAGCGGTGGCAAGGCCGAAGCGCCACGGGTTGAGATCGTCGACGCCCTGCCATTCGATCTGCACGGCCCGCTGGCCGCGCCCGGCGGCCCCGGCAAAGCGCCGCGCCAACAGCACATCGATACGCGGAGCCACCCCGCGGAACAGCGCCCGGTCCAGCTGCGAGGCCGCCAGTGCTGCTTCACCCGCATATGCGTTGCAGATCGCCTGCCACATTTGCCACTCGCCATCCTCTCGCGAGGAACCCTGCAAGCGCACCGCCGGGCAGGCCCCGGTGATATCCCCGCTGGCAAGGTAGGCATTCAGCGCCTCCTGCGTCAGCGCGGGCGACCAGCTGGCGCTATCGATATCCTGCGTCACGGCGCGGGCCAGTGAGTATTCGCCCATGCGGTTGAGCACGCCGACGCGCAGCGCGGCAAATTCGATCGGGTCCATGCCCAGCGGCGCGGCAAGGCGGCTCGCCATGGCACGGCGCATGAGGATATGCCCCCAGCGCGAAACCATCGGCCCGGTGGTGCCAGCCAGCACGGCGCGCACCAGCTTGTCCGACTGGTTGGACAGAGCGGCAGGCGGCAATCCGCCTTCGTCCGCCGCCAGCACACCGACGCGGGTCAGCGCGCGCTGTGCGCCCGCCGGAATATCGGACTTGGGCTTCAGACCGAGCAGCCGGTCAAGCTCCTCGGTCGACATGTTTTCCAGCGCTTCGAGGCTCGGCAGCCGGGCGAGATCGTCGCGGGTGATCGAGGGCAGCGGCGGCAGGGCCGCAGGATCGGCCGGCACGCCCGGCTGCGGCGCCGTGCCCGGCTGACCGGCAGGCGGCGGCGGCGCGGTGCCGGGCTGCGGTGCAGGCGCGGAACTGGGGCGCGGGCTCGGCGCAGGGGCGGGATCGTCAAATCCCGGCGGCAGCAGCGATTCGGGCTTGCCCTGCGCGGCGGCGAAACCCGCCAGCCCCGCCCCGCCCAGCGCGCCCGCGAGGCCGAGCGCCAGCATACTCGCAGAGACTCCGAAACGCTTGACCATCATTGTCCTTGCTCCGGCAGCGCGACATCCTCGGCAATCGGATGGAGCGGTTCTTCCCCGCCTTCGAACCACGCCAGCGCCAGCAACAACACCGCCACCACGCCAGCGACCCACGGCCAGCGGCGCGTGCGCGGCGCGGGGGCTTCCTGAAGTCCGGACGGGGAGAGACGTTGACGCCGCAGGTTTGCCATATTGCGCGTGCCCTAGCCCATCTATAGGCCGTGCGGCAATGTCCGGCGCGTCCCCTTCCCCTCACGATCTCGATCTTCCCGCGATCGCCGCGCGCATCACCCGTCCGGTGGTGCTGGTGGGACTGATGGGCGCGGGCAAATCGACCGTTGGCCGCAAACTCGCCAATCTGCTTGGCCGCGACTTCGTGGATGCCGACGAGGCGATTGTCGAAGCCGCCCAGCGCTCGATCCCCGAAATCTTCGAAACCTTTGGCGAGGCCTATTTCCGCGATGGCGAGCGGCGGGTGATTGCCCGGTTGATGGACGAAGAGCACGGCGTCATCGCCACCGGCGGCGGGGCCTTCGTTGATCCCTCCACCCGCGCGCAGATCCTTGATCGCGGCATCGCGGTGTGGATCGATTGCGACATCGACACGCTGGTCGAACGCACTGCGCGGCGCGGCAATCGCCCCCTGCTGCAAAACGGCAACCCGCGCGAAATTCTCACCCGGCTGGCGGCCGAACGCGGACCCTTCTACAGTCAGGCGCACATCCGCGTCGTCAGCGAGAACGGCCCCCATGCCGACACTGCCCGCGCGATTATCGAGGCGATTGATCAATGGCTGTAATTCCCGTCGCGCTCGCCGGGCGCGCCTATGATGTGGTGATCGAGGAGGGCCTGATGGCCCGCCTGAGCGATGCGGCTGCGCCCTACCTGAAGGGTTACGGCACCGCCCGGCCCGTACCCTTTGTCGCCGATACCAACACGCACCGGCTCTACGCTGCCGGGGTCGATGCCAACCTCGCCGCGCAGGGCATGACGGCGCAGTGGTTTGTCGTTGCTCCGGGTGAGGACGCCAAGACCTGGGGCGTGCTGGAAAAGCTCACCGACTGGCTGCTGGCGCTGGGCGTCACCCGCAAGGATCATGTCTTCGCGCTGGGCGGCGGAGTGGTGGGCGATCTGGTCGGCTTTGCCTGCGCAATCACCAAGCGCGGCTGCGGCTTTGTGCAATTGCCGACGACCCTGCTCGCGCAGGTCGATTCGTCGGTCGGCGGGAAGACCGCGATCAATACGGCGGCTGGCAAGAACCTGATCGGGGCCTTCCATCAGCCCTCGCTGGTTTTGATCGACCCGCTGGTGCTCGCCACCCTGCCGGAACGGGAAATGCGCGCCGGTTATGCCGAGGTGCTGAAATACGGCTTGCTTGGCGATGCGGCGTTCTTCGGCTGGCTGGAGGCGAATGGCGACAAGGTGCTGGCGCGCGAACCTGGCGCGCTTGAGCACGCCATCGCCACCAGCATCGCGATGAAAGCGCAGATCGTCGCCGAGGACGAACGCGAGACCGAGGACCGCCGCGCCTTGCTCAATCTCGGCCACACTTTCGGTCATGCGCTGGAGGCGGAGACGGGCTTTTCCGACCGCCTGCTCCACGGCGAGGCGGTCGCCTTGGGCATGGTGCTGGCGGCGCGTTATTCCGCGCGGCGGGGAGAGATTTCGGCAGCGGATGCCGAGCGGGCTGCGGGTGCGATCGGGGCTTCAGGCTTGCCGTCCCGGCTTTCCGCGCTTGGCCTTGACTGCAATGGTGCGGCGCTGGTCGATCACATGCGTCACGACAAGAAGGCCGAAGGCACCACCCTGCCCTTCCTGCTGCTGCGCGGGTTGGGCGAGGCCTGTGTCGCCCGCGATGTGGATCTGGCGGACATTGCAGCATTTCTGGACGGCGAACTGGCCGCATGATCATCGGTCCCGCAGACCTCGCCGACCCCGAGGTGCGGGCGCTGATCGCCTTTCACCAGAAGGCGATGGTCGAAGGTTCGCCGCCGGGACTGAGCTTCGCGCTCGATCTCAGCGGGTTGCAGGCGGAGGGAGTCAGCGTGTGGGCCGCGCATATCGCCGGACGGGTGGCGGCGATCGGGGCGCTCAAGCGACTTGATGCCGAACGCGGCGAAGTGAAGTCGATGCGCACCCATCCCGATTTTCTGCGCCGCGGTATCGCGGCAGCTATGCTGGAAACGATAATCGCCCATGCCCGCGAAACGGGCCTATCGGTGCTGAGCCTCGAGACCGGCAGCGGCCCCGCATTCGAGCCTGCCCTCGCCCTCTACCGGCGGCGCGGTTTTGCCAATGGCGAGGCCTTCGGCGCCTACGTCCTTACCGAATTCAACCAGTGCCTGCACCTCGATCTGGTCAATGCGCCGGACGGTTCGGCAGCTGCGCCACATTGTCCCCCGCTTCGCCCAAACGAGCGGCCCTGATCGCGGTTTCTTCTTCAAGCATCTGATCATGCTCGGCAAACAACTGCTCGATTTCGGTGCGGCGTTCGAGCAGCATATTGGCGATGCCCGGCGCGAGGCTTTCGCCTTCGCCGATCTTGCCGAGCAGTGCGGCAAGATCGCTTACTGTCGCTTCTCGTGCATTCTTGAAGAAATTGCCCTTCCGGTCAAAAAACCCGGTTCCCGTATGTGCCATGACCAATCCTCCAGCTTGAGGCTCAATCTACCGCGCGGCGAATTCCGCGATTCGGCAAAACGAGTTTCTCACACGACGAATTGTAGACCAGACGCCGAAGGAATTTTGTGTCGGAAATCACTAATCTGGCGCAAAGATGCAACAGAATGCGGAACATTCTTCCGGCCTTGCGCATCATTCTTACGCCATGGCGCAAAGTCGGCGTCACACGGTGCCGCAGGCAAGGTGAGTCGAGAGCGTTGTGAGGCGGCACTTGCGACCGCCCCGCGCGTGCCCGCTTATTCGAGTTCGAGGATCACCGCATCCACCGCGAGGCTCTCGCCCTCGGCAGCGTTGATCTTGGCGATCACGCCTTCCTTTTCGGCGCGCAGGATGTTTTCCATCTTCATCGCTTCGACCGTGGCGAGCGGCTGGCCGGGCTGCACCGTCTCGCCCTCGGCGACGTGGAGCTTCACCAGCATCCCCGGCATCGGACAGATCAGGAACCGCGACAAATCCGGCGGCACCTTTTCGAGCATCAGCGATTCGTGACGCGCAAGGCGCAGCGGCAACGCCAGCGCGGTATGCGCCGCGCCGCGGGTCGTGACCTTCCACTGGTTACCGACACGCTCGACGATTAGGCCCAGGCGATGCTCCGCCCCTTCTCCGATCTTGCCGGTCGCCTCGGCCTGCACCATGCCGGGGCGCCAGGTGCAAGTGCCATCGACCCGCACGCCGCCAACCATCGCGTGACCGTCGCCCAGCGTGACTTCAACCCGCTCGTCGCCGATCTTCACCAGCCATTCGCTTGTCACCGGCTGCGGTGTATCGAGCTGCCCGGTGATTTGCCGCGCACGGCTTTGCAGGGTGAACTCGTTGCCCGCACAGACAGCGGCGAGGATGCGCTTCACATCATCGGAGGTCGCCGCGCCGTGGAACCCGTCCGGATATTCCTCGGCGATGAAACCCGTGGTCAGCTCGCCCGAGCGGAAGCGCGGGTGCTGCATGATCGCGGAGAGGAAATCGACGTTGTGGCCGAGCCCCTTGATGCGGAAATTGTCGAGCGCCTCGATCTGCAAGTCCGCCGCTTCATCGCGGGTCGGGGCCCAGGTGATCAGCTTGGCGATCATCGGATCGTAGAAGCGCGAAACTTCGCCGCCTTCATAGACGCCGTCATCGACCCGCACCGAACCAGTTCCGCGCGCGACCCCGCGCCGGGGCTTGCCCGCCACTGTCTCGTCCTCGGTCCAGCCGGGGAGCGGAGGCGAATATTGCACCAGCCGCCCGGTGCTGGGCAGGAACCCGCGATAGGGGTCTTCGGCATAGACGCGGTTTTCGATCGCCCAGCCATCGATGCCGATATCGTCCTGCGTCATCGCCAGCTTCTCGCCAGCGGCGACGCGGATCATCTGCTCGACCAGATCGATGCCGGTGATCGCTTCGGTGACGGGGTGTTCGACCTGCAGGCGGGTGTTCATTTCGAGGAAGTAGAAGCTCTCCCCCGTCGGGTCCGCGCCGCTGACGATCAGTTCGACGGTGCCCGCAGAATAGTAACCGACAGCGCGCGACAGGGCGACGCATTGCTCGCCCATCGCCTTGCGCATCTTGGGCGTGACGAAGGGCGACGGCGCTTCCTCGACCACCTTCTGGTGGCGGCGCTGGATCGAGCATTCGCGCTCGTTGAGGTAGAGGATATTGCCGTGCTGATCGCCGAGGATCTGGATTTCGATGTGGCGCGGGTTGAGGATGAACTTCTCGATGAACACGCGGTCATCGCCGAAGGAGTTGAGCCCCTCGCGCTTGACGCTTTCAAAGCCTTCGCGCACGTCGGCCTCGTTGTAGGCAAGGCGCATCCCCTTGCCCCCGCCCCCCGCGCTGGCCTTCATCATCACCGGATAGCCGATCTCGTTCGAGATACGCACCGCGTGTTCGGTATCCTCGATCTCGCCGACAAAGCCGGGGACGACATTGACGCCCGCTTCCTTGGCGAGCTTCTTGGATTCGATCTTGTCGCCCATCGCGGCGATCGCGTTCACCGGCGGGCCGATGAAGGCGATGTTTTCCTTCGCCAGCGCCTCGGCGAAGGAGGTGCGCTCCGACAGGAAGCCGTAGCCGGGGTGCACGGCCTCCGCGCCGGTCTGCTTGCAGGCGGCGATGATCTTGTCCGCGATCAGATAGCTTTCGGCCGCGGGCGAAGGCCCGATATGCACCGCCTCGTCCGCCATGGCGACAAACGGCGCGCGGGCATCGGCATCGGAATAGACCGCGACGGTCTTGATCCCCATTTTGCGAGCTGTGGTGATGACCCGGCAGGCGATTTCGCCGCGGTTGGCAATCAGGATTTTCGAGAACAAGGGTGAGACCTCTCTCCAGGGGCTTGTTGTGCCGGTGGCTATGCCGAGGGTTTGCGCTGGCTGCAAGCTAGCGGATTTGGGGCGTCATCCGAGGACTTCGGCGAGATCGCGCAATTCCTGCGTGCGTTGGCGGGTGAGCATGGCGAGGCATCCGGCCACGATCATCGGCTGCGCCGACCCGCCCAAGAAACTGTACCCCTCCAGCCGGCACTGCGCATCGCGATAAGTGAGCCATGAACGCTGGGCTTCAAGCAAGGTCTGGAAGTGGCCGGTATAGGCCATCCGCGCCGCTGCATCCTCGCGTGGGGTCACGGGGTTGATCGGGCCGAAATCGGCCTCCATTCCGGTGTCGCGCTCCTTCATGATGGACGCGGTGATCTTCCACTGCGCGTTCAGCTCGGCATCGGCGGCGGCATAGTCCTGCCCGGCGCACCAGTTCATTTCCTGCTGCACCATCGGGTTTGCACAATTCCAGCCCGGCACGGGCGGCTCGGCCGATTGCAGCAGCAGCGGAAGGATGAGCGAGGCGATCATGCGGCGTTCCTTTCAGCAAAGGCGATCAGGCTTTCCGCATAGGCGGGCGCGCCCCTGCGGTCACCCTCGCCGCTGACGAGGGTTTGCACCGCCTTGCCCAGCATGGCGATATTGCAGGGAGAGAGCTTGCCGAGCGGTTCGACATAAATTCCGATGCCGAACAGGATCGCGCCCGTTTGCGGCAAGCGCCGGAGCGTCTGGCGTTCAGAGCGCACGAACAGCGTCGCGCCTGCGTTGTCAGGTGTGACGTGGGCGAAGGCCTCTTGCGGGGGCCGGTCGGGGAGCCAGCGGCGCTCTCCGGTGGCGGCGATGAACCAGTTGCAGCGGGCGTAGATCGGGCCGGGGCGCAGGGTTTCCATAAAGCGGTCGACCCCGGTGGCGAGCTGCTCCTCATAGCCCGCGATGGGCGCATGCAGCGCCCGCAGGGGAAGCCCGATCTTCTCGGCGGGGTGCCAGTCCGAAGGCCATGCGACCGCCGCGCCGATCAGGCGGTAGACGTCCTCGTCCTCGCGTTTCGTGAGCAGGCACAGGTCCTCGTGGGTGGCGAGCGCGGCTTCGGAGAGGGCGCCTTCCACGCCCAGCATCGCGGCAAGTTCGCGCCCGGCAGCGTCCACCTCGGGTGTTAACTGCACGCCTTCAGGCCACTCCGCAAAGCTCTCGGCCCGCTTCGCGCGGTCTGGCGTGGGGTCGAGCCACTCATGCTCCTCCAGCTTCACCAGCCCCATGCGAAGCTGCCCACCCCCGCGCGCCTTGGGGAGCAGGCTGTCGACCGAAAAGCCGAGGGTCACCCCTCCCCTCCCCGTCGTTCGCACCGCAGAACCATGCCGTATTCCTCCAGCCAATCCGCCTCGGTCGGTATCAGATATTGCAGAGCCTCAGGCAGCAACCCGTGCAAGCTCGTAGCGTGGCGCAGCTGCTTGCGGCGGTCGGAGAAACAGAAAGGCTGGTCCTTGGGCAGCACGCCCAGCAGGCGCTCCATGCCCGTCTCGGTCGACCCGCCCTCGTCCGCGAGGCTGAGATAGAGCGGCGGGCGCTTGCCCTCGCCCAGGGCCCGGCGGCTGAGCGCCTCGAAATCCCATTGCATGCTGGGGGAGATCGCCGCGTAGCCGGTGAACAGGCCCGGGGCCTCCGCCCAGGTCTCGACCACGAAATGCCCCGCCGCGCTTTCGCCGACCAGAAACGCGGTGCCATCATGGCGATAGCGCGCTTCGATCAGCGGCTTGACCGTCCCCGCCAGCCACGCCCGGAACGCAGCGCTTTCGCCCGCGGTGGGATACTTCGCGCGTTCTGCCGGATCGCCCGTCGCGGGGAGCAGTTCGCGCTGGCGGTCCTTGGTCTCGATCCCGACAATAATCGCATCCCGGCTCCGCCCCCACAGCGCCCCCCAGCGCATCAGCCCTGCGCCCATCATCAGGTCCTGCGTCACCGCGCCATCAAGCTGGTAGACCACCGGCCAGCGCCTGTCTGGCTCCTTGGCGTAGTCGGGCGGCAGGATGATGTTGACCTCGCGCGCCGCACCGAGTGCTTCAAGGGTCACGGTCTCGCCGATGGTGAGGGGTTGAGGCTGCGGCGCGGGTTCAGCGCTCGCTACAGTCGCGGCCGCGAGAAGCGGAAGAAGGAAAGGGGCGAGCCGCATAACTCTCTTCCGTCACCCCAGCGAAAGCTGGGGCCTAGGGCCGCATGGAGCCGCGCTTGCCGCCCTGGGTCCCAGCTTTCGCTGGGATGACGAGGGGATCGAAACAATCACTCAGCCGCCACCGCAGCCTTGCACGCCCGCGCGGGTTCCTCGCCCTTGAGCGCGGTCAGACCCAGCTTGGCGAACAGCGCGCCGTCCTTGTCGTCGCCCGCATTGGGCGCGGTCAGCAGCTTGTCGCCGGTGAAGATCGAATTCGCGCCCGCGAGGAAGCACAGGGCCTGCGTGGCTTCACTCATCGACTCGCGCCCGGCCGACAGCCGCACCATCGAGCGCGGCATGGTGATGCGGGCGACGGCAACCGTGCGGACGAACTCGATATCGTCGATCTTGGCGAGCGGCGTATCGGCCAGCATGTTGCCCAGCACCGTGCCCTTCACGGGCACCAGCGCGTTGACCGGCACGCTCTCCGGGTGCTGCGGCAGGGTGGCGAGGGTGTGGACGAACCCCACCCGGTCCTCTCGCGTCTCGCCCATGCCGACGATCCCGCCAGAACACACATTGATCCCCGCCTTGCGCACATGGTCCAGCGTATCCAGACGGCACTGGAAATCGCGGGTGGAGATCACCCGCTCGTAATACTCAGGGCTGCTGTCGATATTGTGGTTGTAGTAATCGAGGCCCGCGTCCGCGAGCATCTCCGCCTGATGCGGTTCGAGCATCCCCAGCGTCATGCAGGTTTCCAGCCCCATGTCGCGAACCCCCTTCACGATCTCGACAATCGCGGGCATGTCGCGGTCCTTGGGATTGCGCCACGCCGCGCCCATGCAGAACCGCTGCGAGCCCGCATCCTTGGCCTGCGCCGCACGCTGGAGCACGGCCTGCACGTCCATCAGCTTGGTGGCCTCAACGCCGGAATCCGCTTTCACCGATTGCGAGCAATAGCCGCAATCCTCAGGGCACCCGCCGGTCTTGATGCTGAGCAGGGTGCAGAGCTGGACTTCAGTGGCGGGGTGGTAGGCGCGGTGGACGCTGGCGGCCTGAAACAGCAGCTCGGTGAAGGGCAGGTCGAAAAGGGCCGCGATTTCGGTGCGGGTCCAGTCGGTGCGGGGGACGTGAGACAAACGTAATATCCTACCTGTTTCCATCAATCAGCGCCTCGGCGCCGCGCAATTCGGCTAGCCGCAGGCGCGCAAGGCGCAAGAGGCATTTTTGCCGCAAGGTGTCAGTGCCGCTGCCGCCGCGCGCGGCAGTGGCTTCCAATTCGCACTGCCCTTCGGCATAGCGCAACCAGTTGTCGTGCGACATGGCCAGATGGCGTGCGAGCTGCGTTTTGGCATCCGCCGTCAAGGAGCCCGGCGCATAGCGGCTGTATTCCGCGTCGGCCGCTTGGGCCAGCTTGCGCGCCTTCGTCATCTCCGCCGCAACATCGCCCTGAGCCGCAAGGGCGAGCTGCCCGAAGCACTGGGTGTAGGCGGCGTTGGGCGTAACGTCGGCGCAGTCCTCTGTCTCGCCGGCCAAAGTGGCCGCCGGAGCGGGCGCAACCGTGTCCGCCGCTGCCACGTCAGCGTGTTCAGGCGCGCAGGATGCGACGATCACACCGGCAATGACCACCAGAGCAATGCGAACATACCGGGCACGCGGAAGCAAGTCATTTACGGAGAGGCCGAGGGTCATTCAATCGCGCGGCTCGAAGTGGACGAAAGCAAAATTGTCGATCACCCCGTCCTCAAGATCATCGGGATCAGGGTCTTCGTCTTTCTTGAGGTAGAACGTCCCTCGCCGGCCATCCTGCACATCGTAATTGGGAAAGCCGCAATTGATCTCATCAGGGATAAACAGCTGGTATCTGTGCACGCCTCTGCGCGTTTCCACCTCCACATAACCCACGCGGGCCTGGTAATTTTCTTGCTCGTCGAGGTATTCCCATTCGAGATGAAAGGTTCCGGTAATCCTCTTGTCGCTCTCTTCGGCAAGAAAGCGTGACTTGTACCGCTCGAATTTCCTCAAGCCCTCTGGTGACAGCGTTGCGCAGGCATGAACCGGGGTTTCGAGAGACGTGGTGGCGACGAGTGCGGTCACGAACGCAAGAAGAGCTTTTGCTCTCACTCCGCCGTCCTCCGCGCAGGTGCTCCCCTCAGCAAGCCTTCGGTGCGGCCCCAGTCGGTGCGGGGGTGGGTCATTTATTGCTTTCTCGATTCTTGAGAACGACGCTGGCGGCAATCGCTACAACGCCCAGCGCGAGGGGAATAAATCCGATGGGCGAATGCCATTCCTTGAACGCTGTGCAGGGGCCTTCCAGCAGATCAACCGGCTTCATGCCGCAGCGAAAAACATAGGGCTTTAGCGGTGAGGTCAGGAAGCCCGCGAAGACCAAAACTACGCCGAGAATCTGCAACCTTCGCGGAAATGTCACGGCGCACGCCCCTTCGTCATTGCGAGGAGCCGCAGGCGACGCGGCAATCCAGTTTCTGCCGTGGCCACCTGCGTCTAGGTCAGAAGCTGGATTGCTTCGCCTTCGGCTCGCAATGACGAGGGAGTAGACGCTACTCCGCCGCCTCGTCCAGCCCTTCACCCAGCGGCGGCATGTTGTGGCCGAGCAGCACCAGAATATCCGCCGCGCACTCCACCACGTTGGAGCCGGGGCCGTAGATCCCCTGCACCCCGGCCTCGCGCAGATAGTCGTAGTCCTGCGGCGGAATCACGCCGCCTGCGGTGACCTTGATATCACCGCGCCCGGCTTCGCGCAGGAGGCGGATCAATTCGGGGATCAGGGTCTTGTGGCCCGCAGCGAGGCTCGACGCGCCGACCACGTCAACGTCCTTTGCCAGCGCCATCGCGGCGCTTTCCTCGGGCGTCTGGAACAGCGGGCCGCTGACCACATCGAAGCCCATATCCGAGAACGCCGAAGCGATCACATTCGCGCCGCGGTCGTGGCCGTCCTGGCCCATCTTGGCGATCATGATGCGGGGCGCGCGGCCCAAGCGGCGGCCCACGGCTTCGACGCCGTCGGTCACCTGGGCCCAGCGGCGGTCGAATTCATAGGCGCTGGCATAGACGCCGCTGACCGGAGCGGGGGTCGCATCGTGGCGGCCGAATACCTCTTCCATCGCCGCGGAAATCTCGCCCAAAGTCGCGTCATGGCGCGCAGCCTCTACCGCCAGCGCCAACAGGTTAACCTCGGCCAGCTTCTCCAGCTCGGCGATCTTGGAGGGCGGCAGCGGAATGTCGCGCTCGTCGCGGCCGGTGAGGAGTGCCTGCCGGTGGGTCGCCGGGTTGACCCGCGCCCCCGCCGTCAGCGCCGCCAGAGCCGCGCGGCACGCCGCCTCGTCCCGCCCTTCGCGCACCTTGGCGAGGCGGGCGATCTGGCCGGTGCGGACCATCTGGTTGTCGACCTCGAGGGTATCCATCGGGTCTTCGCTGTCCTTGCGATACTTGTTGACGCCGACGATCACCGTCTCGCCCTTGTCGACCCTGGTCTGCTTTTCGGCCGCCGCGCGCTCGATCGCGGCCTTGGGCGCGCCGGTCGCGACATAGGCGGTCATGCCGCCCGCTGCGTCGACCTCGGCCATCATCGCCTCGGCCTCGTCCACCAAGGTCGCGGTCAGCGCCTCGATATAGTGCGAGCCGCCGAGCGGATCGACAACGGCGGTGATCCCGCTTTCCTCTTGCAGCACCAGCTGCGTGTTGCGGGCAATGCGGGCGCTGAAATCGGTGGGGAGCGCGATGGCTTCATCGAGCGCATTGGTGTGCAGCGATTGCGTGCCGCCCAGCACTGCCGCCATCGCTTCCACCGTGGTACGGATGACGTTGTTGTAGGGGTCCTGCTCCTGCAAGCTCACGCCGCTCGTCTGGCAGTGGGTGCGCAGCATCTTGGAGCGTTCGTCCTTCGCCCCCAGATCGTCCATCACCTTGTACCACAGGGTGCGCGCGGCGCGCAGTTTGGCGATCTCCATGAAGAAGTTCATGCCGATGCCGAAGAAGAAGCTGAGGCGGCCGGCGAAAGCGTCGATATCCAGCCCCGCCGCCATCGCGCGGGCGGCGTATTCCTTGCCGTCAGCGATGGTGAAGGCGAGTTCCTGCACCGCCGTCGCCCCGGCTTCGTGCATGTGGTAGCCGCTGATCGAAATAGAGTTGAATTTCGGCATGTTGGCCGAGGTATATGCGATAATGTCCGAGATGATCCGCATCGAAGGCTCGGGCGGGTAGATATAGGTGTTGCGGACCATGAACTCCTTGAGGATGTCGTTCTGGATCGTCCCTTCCAGCTTGTCCTGCGACACGCCCTGACGTTCCGCCGCAACGATGAAGAAGGCGAGCACCGGGATCACCGCGCCATTCATGGTCATGGAGACGGACATGGTATCGAGCGGGATCTGGTCGAACAGGATCTGCATATCCGCGACCGTATCGATCGCCACGCCCGCCTTGCCGACATCGCCGACAACGCGCGGGTGATCGCTGTCGTATCCCCGGTGCGTGGCGAGGTCGAAGGCCACCGACAGGCCCTTCTGCCCCATTGCCAGATTGCGGCGGTAGAAGGCGTTCGATTCCTCGGCGGTGGAGAAGCCCGCATATTGCCGGATCGTCCACGGACGGCCCGCGTACATGCTCGCCTTCACCCCGCGCGTGAAGGGCGCGAAACCGGGGAGACCGGGGTCGAACCCGGCGTGATCTTCGGCCGTATAGAGCGGCTTGATCGCGAAACCTTCGGGCGTCTGCCAAGTGAGATCGCGGCCCTTCACCTCCTTGGCGGCGAGGGCGTTCCAGTCGGTGAGGGTGGGTTTTTGGGTCATGTCAGATACCATATCCGTTCGTGTCGAGCGAAGTCGAGACACCGCGCGGGGTATCTCGACTGCGCGCTTCGCGCTCCGCTCGATACGAACGGAGTTTTGGGAGCGTTACTCCCCCTTAAACTCGGCTTTCCGCTTCTGGAGGAAGGCCATGCCGCCCTCCATCGCGTCCTTCGTCGCGCCCGCAATCCGCTGGCCCTCGGCCTCGGCGAGCAGCACCATCTGGAGGTTCTGGTCCATCGCGGTGGCGATGTTGCGCTTCATCGTGGCGTAGGCGACCGTCGGCCCGTTCGCCAGCTTCTCGGCCAGCGCGCGGGCTTCGGTCATGAGGTCGGCATCCTCGACGCACTTGTAGATGAGGCCCCATTCCTCGGCCTGCGTGCCGCTGATCTTCTCGCCCAGCATCATCATCCGCGTGGCGCGCGCGCGGCCGATGGCGCGGGCGAGCAGCCAGGTCGATCCCCCATCGGGCACGAGGCCGATGTTCACGAAGGCTTGCAGGAAATAGGCGCTCTTGGCGGCGATGGTGAAATCGGCAGCCAAGGCGAGCGAGCAGCCGACGCCCGCCGCCGGGCCGTTGACCGCGCAGATCACCGGCACGCTCGCGCGGATCAGTTGGCTGACTGCGGGGTTATAGTGATTGATCAGCGCCTCATGGCTGCCGCCCTTGCCGCCCAGCGCCGAGCCGGAGCCGCGCGCCGAAAGGTCCGCGCCTGAGCAAAAGCCCTTGCCCTCCCCCGTGATCAGCACCGCGCGCGCGTCGCCCAGATCGTAGAACGCCTGCCCCAGCTCGTCCGCCATCGCGGGCGGCATGGCATTGAGCCGCTCGGGGCGGTTGAGGGTGATGGTGAGCAGCGGGCCTTCACGGTCGACGCGGATGGTTTCGTAGGACATTGTTTTCTCTCCAATTCTGTCATTCCCGCGAAAGCGGGGCCCCAGGGCCGAGGGCACCGCGTGCCGCTCTGGGTTCCCGCTTTCGCGGGAATGACAAGGGGTTCAATCAGACCAGTGGGTGCCGTCCTTCGGCGTTTCCATGATCTCGGTAAGCATGCCGCCCATGTCCTTGGGATGGACGAAAAAGATAGGGGTCCCGTGCGCGCCGATGCGGGTGAGGCCGAGGATGCGCTTGCCGAGCGCCTCGAACTCGGAGCGCGCCTCGGCGATGTCGGGCACTTCGAAGCACAGGTGATGCTGCCCGCCCAAGGGGTTCTTGGCGAGGAAGCCTGCGAGCGTGGAGTTCTCGCCCAGCGGCTCGATCAGCTCGATTTGCGTTCCGTTCATCGCACCGTCCGCGCCGGGGGTGTCGACGAAGCAGACCTTCACGCCCTGCTCCTCAAGGTCGAACGGCGTGTGGATCTTCGTCGCGCCCATGACGTCGCGGTAGAACGCGATCGAGTCCGCAATGGAGGGCGTGGCGACCCCTATGTGGTTCAGTCTTCCCAGCTTCACTGGCGCATTCCTCTCTCAATTCCCGTCATGCTGAACTTGTTTCAGCATCCAGTCTGCGGCCCGCTCCCGCGGTGCTTGCGGCGGGATGGACCCTGAAACAAGTTCAGGGTGACGAAGGTGGTTATGGCGTGGCGACCCCGATGTGGTTGAGACGGCCGAGTTTCATGAAATCAATACTCCCAAGGAGAAAATCAGATACGCGGCGGCGAGCACCATCAGTACCGAGCCAAACAAACGCCGGAGTCTGTTCGGATTGGCCGGATCAAGCCTGCGGGACAACCTTTCGATAAGGTCGGGCTGCGAGTTCAGGTTGAACCATCCGTCGACCAGATTGAGGAGTATGAACGGCAAGACCAGCCAAAACCACATACCGTGCGCCCCTTACAGCGGAATGTTGTCATGCTTCTTCCAAGGGTTCTCCAGCTGCTTCGTCCGCAACTTCCTTAGCCCCAGCGCAATCCGCCGCCGCGTCGAGTGCGGGTGGATCACCTCGTCGATATAGCCGCGCTGCGCCGCGACGAAGGGGTTGGCGAAGCGGTCTTCGTATTCCTTGGTCTTCTCGGCGATCTTCTCGGGGTTGTCGCGGTCCTGGCGGAAGATGATCTCCACCGCGCCCTTGGCGCCCATCACCGCGATTTCTGCTGTGGGCCAGGCATAGTTCAAGTCACCGCGCAGGTGCTTGGAGGCCATCACGTCATAGGCCCCGCCGTATGCCTTGCGGGTGATGACGGTGATCTTGGGCACGGTCGCTTCGGCATAGGCGAACAGCAGTTTTGCGCCGTGCTTGATGATCCCGCCCAACTCCTGCGCGGTGCCGGGGAGGAAGCCGGGGACGTCGACGAAGGTCAGGATCGGGATTTCAAACGCATCGCAGAACCGCACGAAGCGCGCGGCTTTCTTGGACGAGTTGATGTCGAGCACGCCCGCCAGCACCATCGGCTGGTTGGCCACCACGCCCACGGTGCGCCCTTCCACCCGGCCGAAACCGCACAGGATATTGCCCGCGTGCATCGGCTGGATCTCGAAAAAATCGCCTTCGTCCAGCACCTTGGCGATGACTTCGTGCATGTCATAGGGCTGGTTGGCGTTATCGGGGATCAGCGTGTCGAGGCTGTTGTCGATCCGGTCCCACGGGTCACTGGTGGGCAGTTCGGGCACGCCCTCGCGGTTGGAGAGCGGCAGGAAGTCCACGAAACGACGGGTCGCCAGCAGCGCCTCGACATCGTTCTCGTAGGCGAGGTCGGCAACAGAGGTCTTGGTGGTGTGGGTGATCGCCCCGCCCAGTTCTTCCTGCGTCACGACTTCGTTGGTGACGGTCTTCACCACCTCGGGTCCGGTGACGAACATGTAGCTCGAATCCTTCACCATGAAGATGAAGTCGGTCATGGCGGGCGAATAGACCGCCCCGCCCGCGCACGGCCCCATGATTAGGCTGATCTGCGGCACGACGCCGGATGCGAGCACATTGCGCTGGAACACCTCGGCATAGCCGCCGAGGCTCGCCACGCCCTCCTGAATCCGCGCGCCGCCCGAATCGTTGAGGCCGATGACCGGCGCGCCAACCTTCAGCGCGGTGTCCATCACCTTGCAGATCTTCTCGGCATGGCGCTTCGACAGCGAGCCGCCGAACACGGTGAAATCCTGGCTGAACACATAGACCAACCGCCCGTTGATGGTGCCGCTGCCGGTCACCACCCCGTCGCCGGGGATCTTCTGCGTCTCCATCCCGAAATCGGTGCAGTCATGTTCGACATAGGCGTCGACCTCTTCGAAGCTACCTTCATCGAGCAGCACGTCGAGCCGTTCGCGCGCGGTCAGCTTGCCCTTGGCGTGCTGGGCGTCGATGCGCTTCTGGCCGCCCCCCATCCGGGCAGCTTCGCGGCGGCGTTCCATTTCGGCGATATTGGCGGACAATGGAGTTCCTCTCTCAATAGCTTTGCACGGTGCGTTGCCTTAGCGCGCCGCAAGCGTCAACGTGGCAAAAATGGCGGTGATGCGAGGATGCGAAGATGCGGACGGCGGATGTGCTGGTGGTGGGCGGCGGGATCGCAGGGTTATCGGTCGCGGCACGGCTGGCCGGGCAGGCGCGCGTGGTGGTTGTGGAGGGCGAGAGCGCGCCCGGATACCACGCCTCGGGCCGCTCGGTAGCTTTCGCGCATTACGGGTTGGGCAATGAACCGGTTCGTGCGCTCACCGCGCTGAGCATGGCGGAACTGGCGGAGCACGGCAGCGTGCACCCGGCGCTGCATATCGCCAGCATCGGCGAGATCGCGGCGCTGGATGCGCTGGAGGATGTCCACCGCGAGTACGGCTGCGACTTCGCCCGCATCGGCTGCGATGAGGCGCGCGCGCTGATGCCAGCCTTGCGGCCAGAGGCTTGCGTGGCCGCGCTGGTCGACCACGGTTCGCTGAAGCTCGATACCAACGCGATGCTGCAAGCCCACGCCGCAAGCTTGAAGGCGGCAGGCGGAACGCTGGTGACGGGAGCGCGGGTTCACGCGATTGCGCGGGAGGGTGACGGCTGGCGGGTCGCAACCGCCGCAGGTGACGTCGCCGCCCCGATCCTTGTGAACGCCGCCGGAGCCTGGGCGGATGTCATTGCGCAGATGGCAGGCGTCACCCCCATCGGCCTCCAGCCGCGCCGCCGCACCGTCATCAGCTTCGCCGCGCCCGAGGGCGAGGATGTGCGGACGTGGCCCTTCACCAAGACTGTCGGCGAAGGCTTCTACCTGCTGCCCGAAGGCCGCGGGCAATTGCTGGCATCATCGATGGATCAGACGCCGTCAGAGCCGTGTGATGCGGCGGCCGAGGAACTCGACATCGCTATCGCCGCGGACCGCGTGGAGCAGGCCACCACCCTCCCCATCCGCCGCATCAGCCACAGCTGGGCGGGCCTGCGCAGTTTCGCGCCGGACGAATTGCCGGTGATCGGCGAAGCGGCAGGGGCACCCGGCTTCATCTGGTGCGCCGGGCAAGGCGGCGCTGGCTTCCAGACCGCACCCGCCCTGTCAGCGATAGCGGCGGCGGCCACGCTCGGACTGCCATTCCCCGATGATTGCCTGCGTGCAGGCCTCACGCCGGAGACTTTCGCCCCCGCGCGCCTCGGCGCCTAGAGCCGCCGCATTATCTTGCGCGCCAGCGCGGGGGAGAGCGAATAGACCGCGCGCAGCACCTTCACCATGCCGACATTAGCCTCGTCGTGGCCGTTCTCGAGAGCGGCGATGATCTGGCGGGCACACTCTTCCGGTGGCATCTTGTTCTTGCCGCGGCCCGCAGTCATCTGGGTGTCGACCAGCGGCGGCAGAGCTTCGATCACGTGGATCGGCTCGCCTGCCAGCTGCGCGCGCAGCGCCATGGTGAAGCTGCGCAGCCCCGCCTTGCTCGCACAATAGACCGAACTTGCGGTATTGGGCGCGATGGCAAGACCGCTCGTCACGTTGATGATCGCAGCTTCAGGGCGCGCACGCAGGCGCGGGAGCAACGCGCTGATCAGCCGGACCGGCGCCGAGAGGTTGGCATAGAGGCAACCATCCGCCGCATCCGGATCAGGCATTTCACTGCGGACATCGTGCGGCACGCCCAACCCGGCGTTGTTGATGAGAATGTCGATGGGCCGATCGCCCAGCGCCGCGACCAGCGCATCAACCCCGGCGGCGTTCGAAAGGTCAGCTGCAATCGCCTCGAACCCCTCGGCCCGCATTGTGTCCAGCCGCGAAGGATCGCGTCCGGTGAGGATGACGCTTGCGCCCTTGGCCTTCAACTGCCGCGCAATCTCGCGCCCGATGCCTGCGCTGCCGCCGGTCAGCAGCACTGTCTTGCCGTTTACTTTCATCAGACTTTCACCACTCCATGCGCGATCAGGCTGTTGCCGCAATCTTCGATGGTGTCCTCCACCGACCGCATTGTCCAGCCGAGCCGCTGCTTGGCATGGCTCGCATCGACATGACGGATCTTGCCGATCTCGGTCTTGATCCCGCGCACCTCGGCGTTGAACAGCGCGAGGATGTTCACCACCCAGTCGGGCATCGGCCGGGTCGGCGCTTTGCGTGCCTGATCGCCCAGCCGCGCGCGCAGAACGCCTGCAATCTCGAGCGCGGTGAGGAATTGGCCCGCACCCAGGAAGCGCTCGCCTGCCAGCCCCGGCGTCTCCAGCGCCAGCACGTGCAGCGCGGCAATGTCGCGCACGTCGACAATCGGAAAGCCGAGATTGGGCGCCATTGGCATGGCTCCAGAAAGCAATTGCGAAACGAGCTCGACCGAGGCGGAAAAATCTCCGCTGTCCACCGGGCCAAGCACCATGCCGGGGTTGACCGAGACGAACTCCATATCGTCCCCTTCCCCCGCCACCCATTCGCGCGCGGCGCGTTCGGCAAGTGTCTTGGACTTCACATAGGGATAGGCGTCTGGGTGGTTGATGTCGGTCCAGCGGCTCTCGTCGAAGGTGTAGGTGCCGCGATCCACGCCGTAGATCACTGCGGCGGTCGAGGAGGTCTGGACGAAGCGCGTGACGCCGGCCGCCTTGGCAAAGCGCAAGGCTCGCAATGTGCCTTCGCGCGCGGGGACAATCAGATCGTCCTCATGCTTGGGGGCCTGCGCTGGGATCGGCGAGGCGACGTGGGCGACGTGGGTACAGCCGGCCACCGCCTCGGCCCAGCCCGCATCGCTCATGAGTTCTGCGGCGAAGAGCCGGAAAGTTTTCGGCGCCGGATTGCCGAGCCGGGCACGCAATGCACCCTCGCTCTTGGCGACATTTCGCACTGTGCCGTGGACAATCCAGCCCTTGGCGAGTAATTGCCGGATCAACTCTCCGGCGATGTAACCGGTCGCCCCCGTTACCAGAACCGTGCCTGCCATCGCGCCCTACCCCTTTTGCGTGGTTACCTGGCGCTGGTAGCATATAGGTTTTTTATTGCAACTTATTTGAAGAGCACCAGTTCCTCGGCCATCGTCGGGTGGATTGCCATTGTTGCGTCGAAGTCCGCCTTGGTCAGCCCGGCCTTCACCGCGATGGCGGCGGCCTGCATGATCTCGGGCGCTTCGGGGCCAATCATGTGGATGCCGACGATCCGGTCATTCGCGGCATCGACGATCATCTTGTAAAGACTGCGCTCGTTGCGACCCGCCACCACGTTCTTCATCGGGCGGAAATCCGATTGGAACACCTTGATGTTGCCAAGCTGGTTGCGCGCCTCGCCCTCGGTCATGCCGACAGCGGCGATGGGCGGGTGGCTGAACACGGCGCTCGGCACGCAGGAGTGATCGACCGCATAAGGCTCGCCCGGGCCGAAGGTGCTGTCTGCGAAAGCCTGCCCTTCGCGGATCGCCACCGGGGTCAGCTGCACACGGTCGGTCACATCGCCCACGGCATAGATGTGATCGACATTGGTGCGGCTGAAGGCGTCGACCACAATCTCGCCCTTCTTGCCGAGTTCCACGCCGACCGTCTCCAGTCCCAGCCCTTCGACATTGGGCACGCGGCCCGTGGCGACCATCACCACGTCATATTCGCAAGGCTCCTGCCCGGTCAGCTTGACCAGCAGCGTGCCATCGGCCTGCTTCTCGATATTCTCGAACTCGGCGTGGAACAGGAAGGTGATGCCCTTGACCATCGAGATCTGGAGCAGCCTGTCACGTAGCGCGGAATCGTAACTGCGCAGGATCGTGTCTGAGCGGTTGGCAATCGTCACCTTGCAGCCGAATTCGTTGAAGATGCCCGCGAATTCATTGGCGATATAGCCCCCGCCCGCAATCAGGATGCGGCGCGGCAGGGTTTCGAGATGGAACGCCTCGTTCGAGGTGATGACATGCTCGCTGCCCGGAAACTGCGGCACGTGCGGGCGCGCACCCGTGGCGACGAGGATATATTTGGCGGTGATGACCTTGCCGCTCGCCAGCGTGATCTGGTGATCGCCGGTGATGGTCGCGCGTTCGTTGAAGATCGTGACATGGTGGTTGCCGAGCGTCTGGCCGTAGAGCCCTTCCAGACGGGTGACATCATTCTGCACGTGATCGCGCAAGGTCGCCCAGTCGAAGCTCTTGCCCTCGATGGTCCAGCCGAAATGCTTCGCATCCTCGAGATCCTCGGCGAAGTGCGCGCCGTAGACGAGCATCTTCTTGGGCACGCAGCCGCGGATCACGCACGTGCCGCCAACCCGGTATTCCTCGGCCACCGCCACGCGCGCGCCGTGGGCTGCGGCGACGCGGCTGGCCCGCACCCCGCCCGATCCAGCGCCGATGGTGAAGAGGTCAAAATCGTATTCGTCGGCCATCATGCTGTTCCCATTCTTGCGCGGACGCATATGGCCCCGCGCGGCGCAGGCGGCAACCTTGCGCAGATGAAATGCATGATTTCAGACAAGGAAAAGGGGCGGAAGCTTACCGCCTCCGCCCCTGTTCATGTTCTTATAGCTGCTGGCGATCAGACGCTGGCTGCACGCGGGCGACCACCGCCGCCGCCGCCGGGACGACCGCGACCGCGGTTTCCGCCGCCATTGCCGCCGTTGCCGCCAGCACCCTGCGGACGACCGCCGCCGGGATGGCGCTGACCGCCGCCGTTGCCGCCATTGCCGCCGGGCTTGCCGCCGCCAAAGGCACGGCGATCACCGCCTTGACCTTCGGCCGGACGACGCTCGCCTTGCGGCTTGCGGTCGCCCTGCGGACGGCGATCGCCTTCCGCGCGGCGCTGCTCGCCCTGCTGCGGGCGACGCTCACCGCCGCCGTGGTCAGGACGGCGGTCGCCTTGCGGCTTGCGCTGACCAATCGGGCGCGCTTGCACCCGCTTCATCGGCGTGCGCGCGGCAGGCTTTTCCGGACCTTCGCCTTCGACCACTGCACGGAAATTCTCCGGCAGCGCCAGACGCTCAAGCTCGGCGCCGGTCACCTTGCGGATGTCCTTGAGGTAAGCGCGTTCGTCCTCGGCACAGAAGGCAATCGCGATCCCGCTCTTGCCCGCACGCGCGGTGCGGCCGATGCGGTGCACATATTGCTCAGGCACGTTGGGCAGCTCGTAATTGATCACGTGGCTGACGCCCGGAATGTCGATCCCGCGCGCGGCCACATCGGTCGCGATCAGCACCGGCACGCGGGCCTTGCGGAACTCGTCAAGCGCACGCTGGCGCTGCGGCTGCGACTTGTTGCCGTGGATTGCATTGGCGGGGATGCCCGCTTGCTCCAGCTTCTTCACCACGCGGTCCGCGCCATGCTTGGTACGGGTGAAGATCAGCACGCGTTCGACCGTGCCCGGCACGGTGTGACGGCCCTTGAGGATCATTTCGAGCAAGGCGAGCTTTTCGTCCTGCTGCACCATGAAGAGGTACTGGTCGATGCGTTCTGCCGTGGTGCTTTCCGGCGTGACCGAAACCTGCACCGGATTGTTGCAGAAGCCGCTCACCAGCTCCTTGATCGCCTTGGGCATGGTGGCGCTAAAGAACAGCGTCTGGCGATCCTTGGGCGCCAGCTCGCGGATCTTGCGAAGCGCGTGGATGAAGCCGAGGTCGAGCATCTGGTCAGCCTCGTCGAGCACCAGAATTTCGATGCCGGCAAGGTTGAGCGCCTTCTGGTCGATCAGATCGAGCAGACGGCCCGGCGTTGCCACAAGGATATCGGTGCCGCGATGCAGCTTGTTGCGATCCTTGCCCACGCTGGTGCCGCCGACGATGCATTGCACCTTCAGCCCGGCCAGCGCGCCGTAATCCTTGGCGCTGTCGGCGATCTGCACCGCAAGTTCGCGGGTCGGAGCCAGCACCAGCATACGGCAGGACTTGAACGGGATCTGCTTGTCGGCTTCGCGCAGCCGGTCGATGCTGGGGAGCATGAACGCGGCGGTCTTGCCGGTGCCGGTCTGCGCGATGCCGAGCAGGTCACGGCCCTTGAGGACGGCGGGAATGGCCTGTTCCTGGATCGGGGTCGGCGTATTGTAGCCCTTGAGGTCGAGGGCCTGCAGCACGGGCTGCGACAGCCCGAGGTCAGCAAAAGTTGTCATGTGAATTATACTCGCAAATAGTCTGCGACGCGCGCTGGGCTGCCCGAACGCCAAACGTTTACGGGCACGCCACGCGCGGCGCGGGGGTTGAAACCGCCCGCGTGAAAAGGGAAGTCTTGGGGTAGAACCGAAGTGCGGCCGGGGCGGATGCTTTCAGAATTCCGCCGCTTCACGCATGGCTAGCGCGCTTCGATGCGGCGCAGATGGGCGCTCGAACCGCAAATGTCAAAGGATTATCGGTTGGGCCGGATAATCGACCAGAGCTGCACGACGTCGCTGTACTGGCTGCTGACCGGATTGCCTGCTTCATCGAGAGCAGGGCTGAAGCGGGTGGTCAGCTTCAGATGATCGCACAATTCGGCCGCAACGAACGCCTGCCGGAACTTGCGCGTGAAGGTGCAATCGGTCACTTTCCCGTCAGCGCCAACCGTAACCGTAAAGCCGAGCTTTTGCCGCGGAAGCCCGAGTTCCCAAGCCCGGTTGGCGAACCGCCCGTAATTGAACGACACCAGCTCGGCCGGCCGCACCAGCGCTGCTACGGCCGCGTCGGATTGCGCGACAGCCGTGGTTGCAGCGGCGGAAGTTGCCATCGCCAATCCACTGGCACTCGCCAGCGCTGCCAGAAAATATGGCTTGAGAGAGATTTCCATTGGCCTCAATCCTTCCACGTCTGGGAGCATGATCAGACGCGGAGAGTGTTGGAAATCAGGCGAAAGTCAATCTTTTTCGCGCATTTCCATGAAGTTGAGCCGCCCCTCATAGGTGCTTTCCACGGCCGCGCCGCTGGCGTCATGAGCGGGCTCGAAGCTGTGAGTGCGCAGCAGCACCTCGCACAGCTTGGCGTTGACATAGGTCATCCGGAACCGCTCGGTCAGTTCGCAATCGGTCGGCGTGCCTGCGGCATCGACTTCGAGCCGGTAGCCCACCTCGCCGCGCCACACGCGCAGCCGTTCGGACTCCTTGAGGAACTCGCGGTCGCCGCTGAATTCGATCAGGCGGGCAGGTTTGACCTTGGACCGCGCGGTCCCGTTATCCTGGGCCTGCGCGTTCACGAGCGCGGGCATGCTGATCACAATAAGTGCAGAAAGGAAAAGCGCGGATTTCATGGGCAGGCCTTGCTGGAGGGATCGGTAGCGCCACCGGGCTACCTGTCATCCAGAATAGGAAATCGCCGCCGCTGCGCAATTCGAACGCGACGAGGCGTTCAAATCAGCTGATTCTTGCAGGCGCAGCGGCGAGATTCGATCTTATCTTGCTTGCGCGTGAAATCCTGCAACTTCTGCGAGGAATAAGAATACGCGTCAGCGCAACGCCCATTTGAAACTGTGGCGATTCTGCACCAGCTCGCCCTCAGCCCAGCCCTGCCGCTGCCATCAATGCGGCCGTGCTCGGGTCAAAGGTGCCCTCCCCCGATTCGATCTGCTTGGCGATTGCCTTCCCTAGCTCCACGCCGAACTGGTCGAAGGGGTTGATCCCCATCAGCACGGCGTTGGCAAAGGTGCGATGTTCGTGGAAGGCAATCAGCGCACCAAAAGCCCCGGCATCGCAATCATCGACGAGGTAGGTCGTCGAGGGCCGATCCCCGGCATAGGCGCGCGCCGGATCGTCCGACGGCTTGCCCGCCATCAGCGCCGCGCCTTGTGCAAGGCAGTTCATCAGCAGGATACGGTGATGCGCTGGATCGAGATCGTCGCCCGGTGCGATGCTGGCGATGAAATCGACCGGGATCAGATGCGTGCCCTGATGGAGCAGCTGGAACACCGCGTGCTGCGCATCGGTCCCTACTCCGCCCCACGTGACAGGCGCAGTCGGCCCGTCGACCGGGCGGCCATCGTTCGTAACGCTCTTGCCATTGGACTCCATCTCCAGCTGCTGGAGGTAGTCCGGCAGCAAGGCGAGCCGCTCGTCATAGGCGAAGACCGCGCGGGTCTGGCAGCCCCGCAGCCGCGTGTAATACTGGTCGGCAAAGGCGGCGAGCAGCGCGGCATTGGCGCGGCCTTCGGTCTGGCGGAAGTGATCGTCCACCGCCTTGGCGCCTGCCAGCATGGCGCGGAATTCGTCCATGCCGATTGCCAGAGCAACGGGGAACCCGATCGAGGAAAACAGCGAATAGCGCCCGCCCACGCTTTCAACGAAGGGCAGGATGCGGGTTTCATCCACACCCCACTCCACCGCCTTCTCCGGTGCGGCCGTCAGCGCGACCACGCGGCCATCGGGGTCTTCCACGCCGTTTTCGGCCAGCCACTTCAGCGCGCTGTTCGCGTTGGTCATCGTCTCGATGGTGGTGAAGGTCTTGGACGCGACCGCAATCAGCGTCGTCGCCGGATCGCAGGCGCGGAACGCCTGTTCCAGCGCCAGCCCGTCGATGTTCGAGACCACATGCACATCAACCAGCGCCAGATCGCGGGTCAGCGCGTCAATGGCGAGCGCCGGGCCAAGTGCCGACCCGCCGATGCCGATGGCGATGCAATGCTTTACTTCGCCCAGCGCGCCTTCGTGGATTGCCTCGACCAGCATCCCCATTCTGGCGAGCAGCGCTTCGGCCTCTTCGACCTGCGCGGGCGTGCCGCTGCCGCGCAATGCACCGTGGGTGGCGGCGCGGCCTTCGGTGGGGTTGACGATCCCGCCGCCGAACAGCGCCTCGCGCGCCGCAGCAAAGCCCGCCGCGTCTGCCAACGCCTCGAACGCGGCCAGCGCCTCATCGCTCAGATGAGTCTTGGAAAAGTCGATCAGCATGCCCGCTTCGGCGTCACTGCCGGGCTCGATCGGCCAGGCAATATGCCGGGTCAAAGCCGCCGGACGTTGCGCATCGGCCGCGAAAAGCTGCGCCAGGTTGGGGTGCGAAAGCGCCCGCAGATGCGCCCATGCCGCAGCGACTGCCGCCTCTCCCGTTGTTCCGTTGCTGCCGCCCATCGCCGTTCCCCTTTGCGCAAGTGTGCGGCTGCGAGTAAGGGCTGAGGTGATGGATGTTAAGACCCAATCGCTCGGCTCCCAGCAGCCCGCCGCGCAAGCCGCGCGCCCGGGCGACAGCTGGGGCGGATTTGTCTGGTTTATCATCAAGCTGTTGCTGGTGGTGCTGGCTTTCAGGGTATTCGTATTCTCACCCTTCTCGATCCCTTCGGAAAGCATGCTGCCGCGCCTCATGAACGGCGATTACCTGCTGGCGGCCAAGTGGCCTTATGGCTTTTCGCGCCAGTCGCTGCCCTTCGATCTGGGGCTTCCGGGCGGTCGGTTGCTGCCGCGTACGCCCGAACGCGGCGACATCGTGATCTTCAAGCATCCGGTCGACCGGCGCGATTATATCAAGCGGGTGATCGGCCTGCCGGGTGACCGTGTGGCGGTGATTGGCGGAGAGGTGGTGCTGAACGGTGTTCGCGTGCCGCGCGCACAGATCGCCGACGTGATGGTGCCGATGTCGGCCAACACCGGCTGCGCGTGGGGCGGCGACGTGGAGCGGGCCGCGGACGGCAGCGAGGCGTGCCGCTACAAGGCGTTCCGCGAAACCCTGCCCAGCGGCAAAAGCTACGATGTTCTCGATTTCGGTCTCACACAGGCGGATGGTTTTGCCGAGAAGACAGTGCCTGCCGGATCGCTGTTCGTGATGGGTGACAACCGCGACAGTTCGCTCGACAGCCGCTTCCCCGCTTCGGCGGGCGAAGGCGTGGGCTTCGTCTCGCAAGACCTGCTGGTGGGGCGCGCGGCTGTGATCGTGTGGTCGACCGATGGCGGGGCCGACTGGGTGAAGCCGTGGACGTGGTTCTCTGCCGCGCGCTGGGACCGGATCGGAGACACGCTATGAGCGGCGGGCTCGATCCGGCGGCGCGAGTCTGGCTGGAAGAACAGGGCTTTGCTCCGGCGCGGGAGGCTCTGTGGCTCGAGGCGCTGACCCATGGCAGCTTCAATGGCTCCGGCGCGGATGTCGCCGATTACCAGCGGCTCGAATTCCTCGGTGACCGCGTGCTGGGCCTGTCGGTGGCGAGCTGGCTGTTCCGCGCAGGAGACGCACCCGAAGGCAAGCTTTCGCAAAGACTTAATGCGCTCGTCAGCGGGGCAACCTGCGCGCGGATTGCGCGCAACGTCGGCCTCCCCATCCACATCCGCCTCGGCAAGCAGGCGCGCGACGATGGCGGGGCGGATAGTGACAAGATCCTCGGCGATGTGATGGAGGCGCTGATTGGTGCCTGCTTCATCGAACATGGCTTCGATGCGGCTCAGGCGCTCATCTACCGCCTTTGGGCGCACGAGTTGGAGGGCGACGAGGGCAAGTCCAAGCATCCCAAGAGCGCGTTGCAGGAATGGGCCGCCGGGAACCGCCGTGCCACCCCGCTCTACGAGGTGATCGACCGGAGCGGCCCCGACCATGCGGCGCGCTTCACCGTGCAGGTGAGCGTGCGCAATGTCGGCAGCGCGGAGGCAACCGCCACCAGCAAGGGCGAAGCCGAAAGGCTGGCCGCCAAGGCATTTCTGGAACAGTTCGGCTGAACTTTGTTCTCGTCATGTTTCACGTGGAACATCGCCGCCAAGCCCTGCCCTAACCCGATCTGGACGGGGTCTAGAGGGGGTGTGAACGGGGTCTGGAGGGCATCAAACCGCACCTGCCGCCAGCCAGCCTTCGACAATTCCGCCGCGAAAGGTTATGGGCGGCGCATGACTGACAACACCCCCGAAAACGCCCCCACCTCTGCCACCACATCTCCCGGCACCCGCTGCGGCATGGTCGCCGTGATCGGCGCGCCGAACGCCGGCAAGTCGACCCTTGTGAACCAGCTCGTCGGCCAGAAGGTCGCGATCACATCGGCCAAGGCGCAGACCACCCGTGCGCGGATGCTCGGCATCGCGTTGCATGAGCTGGATGGCGCGGGCGTGCAGATGATCCTCGTCGACACCCCCGGCATCTTCGCGCCCCGCCGCCGCCTTGACCGCGCGATGGTCAGCGCTGCGTGGGAAGGCGCGGAGGCGGCGGACGCCGTGCTGCTGCTGGTCGATCCGATCAAGCAGCGCCGCCACGAGTTGGAGCCTTTGCTGGAGGCTCTGGCGAACCGCCCCGAGCGCAAGATCCTCGTCATCAACAAGGTCGACCGATCCAAGAAGGAACCGATGCTGGCGCTGGCGCAGGATCTGGCGGGCAAGGTCGATTTTGCCGAAATCTACTTCGTCTCGGCCCTGACCGGTGACGGCGTGCCGGAACTGAAGGACGCGCTGGCGGGCATGATGCCCGAAGGCGAATGGATGTACCCCGAAGACCAGGTCTCCGACGCCAGCGAACGCCTGCTCGCCGCCGAAATCACCCGCGAACAGCTCTACCAGCAGCTCCACGAGGAACTGCCCTACGACAGCGCGGTGCGCCCCGAGAAATACGAGGTCCGCAAGGACGGCAGCATCGAAATCCACCAGCAGATCGTGGTCGCCCGCGAAACCCAGCGCGCGATCGTGCTGGGCAAGGGCGGGTCGCGGATCAAGCAGATCGGCGCCGCGGCGCGCAAGGAATTGTCAGAGGTGCTCGGCGTGCCGGTGCATCTTTATCTCCATGTGAAGCAGCTGGAGAACTGGGCCGAGGACAAGGAGATTTTCGAGGAGATGGGGCTGGATTGGGTGCGGTGAAGGATGGGTTGCGGTCTACCCGTGCTTTGAGAGAAATTCGGTTACCTGCGGATTGGTGAATTCGGCCACCGGATCGCTTGATCGGCCAAAATGATCCCATTCGCCAGCGTCGAAGGCCTCGTAAACTTCGTACCACCTCTTGGGGCCGATGTCTGAGACATCTTTCGGCCAAGTGCCGAGCGTGTTCAGTAAGCTTTGGAACCGGTTCGCCAAGCCGTCGGCCGACGAGTAGTCCAACTCGCCACATTGATATTTGCTGGCGAGGATCACAGCCACCTTGTCAAAAACGGCACAGGCAAAGGCATGGCTTCGCAGTAGAGGCTTCTCTCTTCCGACTTGCACACCACCATGCCTCAGCAGGTCGCCCGCGACTTCCTCAAAGAAGCGAGCAGCGGCTTCGGTGGCTTCATCCTCGGTCCATGGGGCGTCCATGCGTGATTGTAACCTACGAAATGCGAACGCAAAAGCCTCGCTTACCCCGTCGCCCCGTGCCTGACACGGGGTTTGGCTTCTTTCGGCGCAGGATTGAGAGAAGATAAGCCTGGCCCCGGATCAAGTCCGGGGTGACGATTGAGGGTGTGGTTGGCCCTGACAACATCCCCCGTCCCGGGCTTGCCGCTTATCTCCGATCAGCCAAGCGTGAGAGAGGCAGCGGGACCCCAGCTCAAGGCCGGGGCGACGATCAAGCGCGGTAATCTCTTTTCTCGTCATCCCAGCGCAAGCTGGGACCCAGGGCGGCTGGGCACCAAGTTCGCAAGCAAAGCGCCATTCCGCTCTAGGCCCCAGCTTCCGCTGGGGTGACGGGGTAGGCTTTGAGACGACCTCCCCGCCCCCTCCCCCAAGCCCAATTCGCACCGCCACGGAACAAGCCCGCCTGTTCTCAGGTAGAACGCCTGCAATCATCGGAGAAATGCAATGAACCTGATAATTCTATTGATCGTCGGCGGCTTGATCGGCTGGGTGGCCAGCATGCTGGTGGGCGGCGGCGGCGGTATCCTGATGAATGTTGTCGTCGGGATTGTCGGCGCGCTGGTGGCCGGTTTTCTGCTCAATCCGCTGATCGGCGGCGGCAATATCATGAGCGGCGATCTCAGCCTCAGCGCGATTGCGGTCTCGCTGCTGGGATCGGTCCTGCTTCTGCTGGTGCTCAATCTGGTGCGTCGCGGCAGGGCCTGACCTGCGGGCGGACTTACCCCCGCCGGCTGCTCCAGCTTCGTTCCCCGCCCGCTATCCCCGCTGAGCCGCGACAGCCAGCCCGCGCGCCAGCAGCGTAAGGCCGCCAAAGTAAGTCAGCCAGGAGAGCCAGCCCCACGATCTCGGACCTGTCGATGTGGTCATGTCCACCACTACGATCGCATCAGACAGGAAGAAGATAGCGTAACCCAGCGCCACTAGCGCCAATGGCAGCGTACTGCGCGCCGCCAGCGCGGTGGCGATGGCCGAGAACAGCGGGAAGATTGCGAACAGCGGCGATCCGCCGAGCTGCCACACTGTCACCAGAGTTGCCAGCGCCAGAGCCAGCACCACACCCGCCAGCGCCAGCGCAGGGCCCTTGGCCTGCTCGCGCGGATCAAGCTGCGCAAAGGTGCTCGCCGCGACCAGATGTGCGGCGGTAAAGACCACGCCCGAGGCAATCGCCTGTCCCACGGCGAGCATCAGATCGGCGAACCAGATCAAGGCGAAGGTCACCGCGAGGCGCTGCAACCGCGTCCCGCGCGTGGCGAGAAAGGTGCTCAACACCAGCGCGCCGGTCGCCGCGCACTTCCAGCTGACGACCAGTGCGCCCGGCAGATCGGCAAGAAACGTGAAGGCGAGCCCTGACCTCGCGGCCGCACCGAACCAATAGCCTGTGCCCAGCACAAGGCCGAGGAGCCACAGATTGCGTGCTGTTGAACTCTGATCCATGCCGCCCCCGACGCTGACGTCCGGGGTAAGCTAGAGCTCGGCGGGAATTATGGCAACGATCAGGCTCTTACCCCCGCCCGAGCTTTTCCAGCTTCGCCTTCAAGGCTGCCTCGTCGAAGGGCTTGACGATGTAATCGTCTGCGCCTGCGGCGATGCCGTCGTGGATGTCCTTGGCCTCGCCGTTCGAGGTGCAGAACACCACCACCGGCTCCTTGGGCGTGGGGATGGCGCGCAGCTTGGTGACGAATTCGATGCCGTCCATTTCGGGCATGTTCCAGTCGGTCAGCACCAGATCGGGCATGGATTGCTTGCAACGGGCGAGCGCTTCGTGGCCGTCCTGCGCTTCGACCGGCACATAGCCGAGGCTGAGCGCGATCTTGCTGGAGACCTTGCGGATCACCCGGCTGTCATCGACGATCAGACAGGTGCGGGTCGTTGCGGCGGGGGCTTCGCGGCCGGCGTAGCGATCGCGCATCGCCTTGGCGGCGGCGACGATTGCGGCGGTCTCATCGGGTTCGACCGAGGCCGGAGCGGCAGCAGGCGCGGCAGCAGGAGCAGCAGGTGCGGCAGGCGCGGCAGCGGCAGGCTTCGGCGCGGCGGCAGCCTCGGCTGCGCGCACGGCGTCTTCCTCGGCAGCTGCGGCCAGCATCGCCTCGTTCTGGGCGAGCTTTTCGGCCAGGGTCTTGCCGTCGCCGGGGGCGTGGCGGTTGGGGCCGGTGTTACGCTTGATAAGGTTCTGCACGGTCAGCGTCCCCCACCCATGGCGGCAAAGCCTGTTTCATAGGCCTGTGCGGCAAAATCGTCCGAATAGGGATCCTCGTCCAGCGTGCCGACGCCCTCACCCGGGGTCATGCGGATGTGCAGGTACGGCATCCAGACATCGCCGAATTCGGCCTTCTGGTACCACACGTCGAGCACGTCATAGCTTGCCCACATCCCGTCCGGTTCGCGCAAGCGGATGCCTTCGCCGATGCGCGGCACCGCAGCAAAGCGGATGCGGCTCTGGGTCTGGTGGGTCTCGTTCTGGATTTCGATTTCTATCACGGCGGGAGCCCTTTTTCGCAGGCCCGTGATAGGCGGGAAATGCTTTATGTTTTGTCAACGTGGCGAAGCAGGGGGCGGCGGCCTGCGCCGCCCCGCACGTCATTTCGTCGCAGAAACAGCCTTCTTGGGCGCGGCCTTCTTCTTGGCGGGTGCCTTTTTGGCCGCAGGCTTCTTGGCCGCCGCCTTCTTGGGAGCGGCCTTTTTCTTGGCCTTGCCCTTGGCCGGGCCCTTGGCGATCCGCGCGTCGATGAGTTCGATGGCAGCGGCCAGCGTTACGTCCTCGGGCTTGGCATCGCGCGGGATCGTGGCGTTGGTGGTACCGTCGGTCACATAGGGGCCATAGCGGCCCGGCATGACCTTGATCTCGCCGCCGCTGACCGGGTGCGCGCCCAGCGTCGCGATGGGTTCGGACGTGCCGCGTGAGGCCCCGCCGCGGTTGGCCGCCTGCGCCAGCAGATCGACCGCCCGGTTCATGCCGACTTCGAACACTTCACGGGTGTTGGTGAGCTTCCCGTACTTGCCATCGTGCCGCAGGTATGGGCCGTAACGCCCGATATTGGCTTCGATCTCCAGCCCCGTATCCGGATGCGCGCCGATGATGCGCGGCAGATCGAGCAGCTTCACCGCCCAGTCCAGATCAAAGTCGTCCAGGTCCTTGGGGATCGAGGCGCGCTTGGCTTCCTTGCCATCGCCCATCTGGACATAGGGGCCAAAGCGGCCGGTCTTGCGGTGGATGTCCTCGCCCGTTTCGGGGTGCTGGCCCATGACGCCGTCATCGGCCCCGCCCTCGCCCTCGCCGCCCGGCTGGGCGAAGCGGCGCGTGTATTTGCACTCGGGATAGTTCACGCAGGCCACGAACGCCCCGAACTTGCCGCCGCGCAGCGCGAGCCGGCCATTGGCGCGGCCCTCACTGGCGCAAAGCGGGCAAGCGCGCGGGTCGCTGCCGTCGTCCTTGGGCGGGAAGAGGAAGTCGGAGAGGTATTCGTCCAGTGCCTCGGTCACTTCCGAAGGCAGCTTCTCCATCACCTCGTCGGCCTTGGGCTTGAAGTCCTTCCAGAAGCGGGCGAGCAGCAGCTTGTAATCCTCGCGCCCGTCGGAAACGACGTCGAGTTCGTCCTCCATCCCCGCGGTGAAATCATAGGCGACATAGGTGGGGAAGAAGCGTTCGAGAAAGGCGGTCAGCAACCGGCCGGATTCCTCCGCGAAGAAGCGGTTCTTCTCCATCCGCACATAGGCGCGGTCACGCAGGGTCTGGATGGTCGAGGCATAGGTGGACGGCCGCCCGATGCCGAGCTCCTCCAACCGCTTGACCAGCGACGCTTCCGAAAAGCGCGGCGGCGGCTGGGTGAAGTGCTGGGTGGCATCCACGGCGCGCTTGGCCGGGCTGTCGCCTGCTTTCATCACCGGCAGCAGGCCGCTTTCATCGTCTTCCGCGTCGTCGAAGCCTTCCTGATACACTGCAAGATAGCCGGGGAAGCGGATCACCTGGCCGGTGGCGCGCAGCTCGTGCTGGCCGGTCGCGTCGCGGAAGGTGACGGTGGTGCGTTCCAGTTGCGCGGTCGCCATCTGGCTGGCCATGGCGCGCTTGAAGATGAGGTCGTAGAGCTTGCCCTCGTCACCCGCCCCGCCGCGTTCGCGGGTGAAATCGGTCGGGCGGATCGCTTCGTGCGCTTCCTGAGCATTCTTCGCCTTGGTGCTGTAAAAGCGGGGCTTTTCCGGAAGGTACGCACTGTCATACCGCGCCGCGATGGCATCGCGCAGCGCCATGATCGCGCCCGGGTCCATCTGCACGCCATCGGTCCGCATATAGGTGATCGCGCCCGCCTCATACAGGCTCTGGGCGAGCCGCATGGTGTGCTGCGCCGAGAAACCGAGCTTGCGCGCGGCCTCCTGTTGCAGGGTCGAGGTGGTGAACGGCGGCGCGGGGTTGCGCTTCAGCGGCTTGGTCTCGACGCCTTCGACCGTGAAGCGCCCGGCCTCCACGGCGGCCTTGGCCTCCATCGCAATCCCTTGCGCGCCGAGGCTCAGCTTCTCCAGCTTCTCGCCGCGGAAGCGCACCAGACGCGCATCGAACTCGGTCCCGTCGTGCTGCATCCGCGCAACGACGCTCCAGTATTCGTCCGCGCGGAAGGCCTCGATCTCGCGCTCACGCTCGACGATCAGGCGCAGCGCCACCGACTGCACGCGCCCGGCGCTCTTGGCACCAGGCAGCTTGCGCCACAGCACCGGCGAGAGCGTGAAGCCGAACAGGTAATCCAATGCGCGGCGCGCCAGATAGGCGTCGATCAGCGGCTGATCGAGCACGCGCGGCTTGGCCATCGCCCCCAGCACGGCGGTCTTGGTGATGGCGTTGAAGGTCACCCGGTCGACCAGCGCGGGCACGCTCTTGCGCTTCTTCAGCAGCTCCAGCACGTGCCAGCTGATCGCCTCGCCCTCGCGGTCAGGGTCGGTCGCCAGCACGAGGCGCGATGCGCCCTTGGCAGCATCGGCGATTTCCTTGAAGCGGCTCTGCTTGTCGCGGTAGAGTTCCCACTCCATTGCAAAGTCAGCATCGGGATCAACGCTGCCATCCTTGGGCGGCAGATCGCGGACATGGCCGTAGGATGCGAGAACCTTGAAGTCCTTGCCGAGATACTTCTCGATGGTTTTGGCCTTGGCGGGGGATTCAACGATGACAAGCTGCATAAGCTGAGAGAGGTGTCCTTACGTGTACGTACGCGCGAGGGTGGGGCGGCGCGGCGGGAAGCGTCAAGGGGATTTCCCTTCTACGTCACCCCGGACTTGATCCGGGGTGATGAAAAAGGTTTCACCCCGCCCTCCGGACTGCGCCGTCCGCCTCGCGCACCAGATCGCCCGCCAGTTCCAGTTCGAGCAGCGCCATGTGCACTTCCGCCGGACTGGCGCCGGATTGGCGGATCAGCTCGTCGATGCCGATGGGCGCGTTGGTGAGCAGGCCCGCGATATCGCCGCTCAAATCAGCCCGCGACTCCCCCCAGTCCAGCCGGGCGAGTTCGGCATAGTCGAACTCCGCCGACCCCTCGCTGACCCGGAAACGTGATCGCGGCGCGCCGGTGAAGCTTTGCAGCAGTTCGATCACTTCGTCCGGCGTCTGCACCAGCACCGCCCCTTCGCGGATCAGCTGGTTGCACCCCAAGGCGCGCGGATCGAGCGGCGAGCCGGGGATCGCCATCACCTCGCGCCCCGCCTCGCCCGCCAGCCTTGCGGTGATGAGGCTGCCTGATTGCGGCGCGGCCTCTACCACGAGCGTGCCGAGCGCCAAACCTGCGATGATCCGGTTGCGCGAGGGGAAATGCCGCCCGCGCGGCTCGGTGCCGGGGGGCTGTTCGGCGATCAGCAGGCCTTCGGTCGCGATGCGCTCCTGCAAGGCGACGTGCTGCGGCGGATAGGTGATGTCGATCCCGCTCGCGATGACGCCGATGGTCTGCGGGAAAGCACCTTCGTGCGCCGCGCCGTCGATACCGCGGGCAAGGCCCGAGACCACCGTGAAGCCCGCCTCGGCCAGCCCTGCGGCAAAGTCGCGTGCCAGCTTGACCGCCGCCGCGCTGGCATTGCGCGCGCCGACCAGCGCAACACAGGGCGCGCTGGCGAGTGCCAGCCTCCCCCGGCAGGTGATGATCGGCGGAGCGGAGTCCAGTTCGGCCAGCAACGCGGGGTAATCCGGCTGATCGTGGAACAGGTAACGCGCGCCTGCGCGGCGAACCTCGCTGACCTCACGCTCGATCATTTCAGCGTTGGCAGGCCGGTATGGCCCCCTCCCCCGGCTGGCGAGATCGGGCAAGGCATCGAGCGCCGCCCCGGCCGTGCCGAACCGCGCGAGGAGCTGCCGATAGCTGACCGGCCCGATGTTGGGCGAGCGCAGCAGGCGAATGCGCGCGAAAGCTTCGGCTTGGGTGAGTGTGAGTGCGACCTCTTCCTTCACTTTCGTCATCCCAGCGAAAGCTGGGACCTAGGGCGGCAAGCGCTGCCCTGTGTGGCCCTAGGCCCCAGCTTTCGCTGGGGTGACAATGAAAGGGATGAAGGGGAAGTCACGATGCCTTGCCTGAGGAACCCACCTTCGGCTCCTCCCCGCGCATCAGCCGGCCGATATTGGCGCGGTGTTGCACCAGCACGATGGCAGCAATCGCGATCAGCGGCGCAATCACACTGGGGTAGCCCAGCCCCCACGCCACGAGCGGCGCGGCGACAATGGTGACCATCGACGATACGGAGGAAATGCGGCTCACAAACAGCGTGATCGCCCAGATCGCGGCACAGGCCAGCATTGCCGGCCAGGCGAGCGCCAGCAGCGCGCCAGCGGCGCTTGCAAAACCCTTGCCGCCCTTGAAGGCGAGCCACGGGGTGAAGCAATGTCCCGCGACTGCCGCAACCGCCGCAATGCCTTCGGTCCCGGGCCAGAACGTTTTGGCGACCAGCACCGGGATCACCGCCTTGGCCGCATCGAGCAACACGGTCGCCGCCGCCAACCCCTTGTTGCCGGTGCGCAGCACATTGGTCGCGCCGATGCTCCCGCTGCCAATATTGCGCACATCGCCAAGGCCGGCGGCGCGGGTAAGGATCAGGCCGAAGGGGATCGAGCCAAGCGCAAAGCCAAGCAGGGCGGCGAAAACGGGTTCCATCGCGCTGTAATAGCCGCGCAAGGCGATTCGTCTAAACCTAAGTGAGGCTTGGATGGCTAAGGTGCCCGATTACGGTCTGACCATACTTTCGTGCCGTCGCGCGTACCGCTACGCTGATCGCCATGGATGCGAATGATGTGACCGATCGGCTGACCGAACGCGAAAAGGAGGTGCTGCGCCTGTGGCTCCAACACCGGACCGCCAAGGAGATCGCAATCGACCTCGGCATTTCGCACCACGCGGTCGAAAAGCGGCTGAAGATGGCGCGCACCAAGCTGGATGCCGGATCATCGCTCGAAGCGGCGCGGATGCTCGCGCAAAACGAGGGGTACGGCCAGGCGGTACCCCGCTTGCCGGACCTCGAAACACCCGCGCAATCCGGGAAACAATGGCGGACCAGACACCTTGTCACAGGAGCCGCAACCATGAGCATTTTGTCCGCCGCAGCAATCATCCTGTTCTCCCATTCAGGCACGGCAGAAATGGCCCTGAAGCCGGGCGACCTGCTGCTCGTCGCGCCCGTCACCTTCGAACAATTGGACACTGATCGTTCGGGCTATCTCGAAGGCAACGAGGCGCCCCCGCTCATCCGGGCAAGCGGCAACCCGACCTACACCCCGAACGGCAATGGTACCGCCGAATTGGCCGGCGACGCGTTTCAGATCGACACGGGCGCGCTGCGTGACGGCTTCTACGCGCAGGCCGACACCGATGGTGATGGCAGGATTTCACCGCGCGAATACGCAACTTGGGCCAAACCCGCACAGCGCGAGATCAAGATCGAGAACAATCTCGAGCCGATTTTCGACAAGCTCGACGCGAACGGCAGCGGGTACCTCGAAAGCCCGGAATCGCCTTTCATCGACCTTGCCCTGCTCGACCCCGCTTTTCCGGTCGAAGCCGGGCAGGACCACAACGGCAATGCCGTGCTCGGCGACGGCACCGACCCGGCGCAGGTCGCCGAATTCTACGCCGCTTCCGATACCGATGACGACGGACGTGTGTCCTTCCGGGAATACTACACGTGGAGCGAGGCCAGGCTGGCCGAACTCGGCGTCGAAGTCAGCAGCGTGCTAAAGGCGTTGCCTGCGCCAAAGAGTTGACCCGAACAGGTAGCTCGGCCATCGCCGCCGCACGATGGCCGATCCCACCTCCCCCATTCTGCTGTTCGATTCCGGCGTCGGCGGGCTGACGGTGTATGACGCGCTGCGCGCCGTGCTGCCGGATGCTCCGGTGATCTACGCCGCCGACCTGGCCGGGCTGCCCTATGGCACCAAGACCGAGACGCAGATTGCCACCCGGGTGGCCGGGCTGCTGGGGCGGATGGCGGAGCGGTATCAGCCGCGCCTCGCCTGTATCGCCTGCAACACCGCCAGCACCATCGCGCTGGGCATGGTGCGCGATGTACTGGAAATCCCGATCGTCGGCACCGTGCCTGCCATCAAGCCCGCCGCATCGATGACGCAGACCGGCACCATCGGTCTGGTCGGCACAGATGCGACCATCCGGCAGCGTTATGTCGACGACCTTGAGGCGCAGTTCGCCAGCGGCAAGCGGTTGCTGCGCGTGGCCGCCCCCGGACTTGTCGCCGCCGCCGAGGCCAAGCTGCGCGGCCAGCCGGTCGATCCGGCGCTGATCGCGGATGTCCACGCGCGGCTGACCGCAATGGTGGACGGCGCACCGATCGACACGCTGGTGCTCGCCTGCACCCACTTCCCCTTGCTGGCCGACGAGCTGGCCGCCGCCTTCGGCCCGCAGGTCCGCCAGATCGACGGCGCACAGGGCATCGCGCGGCGCATCGCCCACCTGCTCGAAGGGCAGAGCTTCGCCGCGCCCCACCCCAACCGCTTCGTCGTCACCGGCCCTGTCACCGGCGCAGACGGCCTTGAATCGGCGCTGGCGGCCCGCGGCTTCGGCGCGGCAGAGGCGTTCTGATTTTCGCATGACCGCTTGCGAAACACTCGCAAAGATCGCTGTGGCAAAAGCTTTTGCCCGCTCCTAAATATCCGCGAAACCAAGCGGCCACTGGCACGTTATGGCGGGATAGAAAAGCAAAGCAGGAACCCAGCGTCCGCTCCGGTGGCCGCTACAGGCAAGAGACGGCTTACGTGAACTACGACCAGATCTTCGATTCCGCGATTGACCGGCTGCATGAGGAAGGCCGCTACCGCGTCTTCATCGATATCCTGCGCAACAAGGGCGCCTATCCCAACGCGCGCTGTTTCCACGGCCACAATGGCCCCAAGCCGATCACGGTGTGGTGCTCGAACGACTATCTGTGCATGGGCCAGCACGACAAGGTGATCGGCGCGATGGAAGCCGCGCTCCACGATGTCGGCGCAGGATCGGGCGGCACGCGCAATATCGGCGGCAACACGCATCTGCACGTGCAGCTGGAGAATGAACTGGCCGACCTGCACGGCAAGGATGCCGCGCTGCTGTTCACCAGCGGGTATGTCTCCAACGACGCGACCCTTTCGACCCTCGCCAAGCTGCTGCCCGGTTGCGTGATTTTCTCCGACGAGCTGAACCACGCCAGCATGATCGCCGGCATCCGCAATTCGGGCTGCGAAAAGCGCGTGTTCCGCCACAATGATGTGGCCCATCTGGAAGAGCTGCTCGCCTCGGTCGATATCGACACGCCCAAGCTGATCGCCTTCGAAAGCGTCTATTCGATGGACGGCGATGTCGCCCCGATCCACGCGATCTGCGACCTGGCCGAGAAGTACAACGCCCTCACCTATATCGACGAAGTCCACGCGGTCGGCATGTACGGCGCGCGCGGCGGCGGCATTTCGGAGCGGGACAATGCCGCGCACCGGATCGACATCATCGAAGGGACGCTGGGCAAGGCGTTCGGCGTGATGGGCGGCTATATCGCGGCGAGCACCAAGGTGGTCGACTGCATCCGTTCCTACGCGCCGGGGTTCATCTTCACGACCTCGCTGTCGCCGGTGCTGGTGGCGGGCGTGCTCGCATCGGTACGGCATCTGAAAGAAAGCAGTGTCGAGCGCAACGCCCAGCAGCGCGCCGCAGCGATGCTCAAGCTGAAGTTTGCGGAGGCTGGCCTGCCGGTGATGGATTCTGTCACCCACATCGTCCCCCTGATGGTCGGCGATCCGATCCGCGCCAAGAAGATCAGCGACATTCTGCTCGCCGAATACGGCGTCTATGTGCAGCCGATCAACTTCCCCACCGTGCCGCGCGGCACCGAGCGCCTGCGCTTCACCCCAGGCCCGCACCACACCGACGCGATGATGGACGAGCTGACCGAAGCGCTGGTGGAAATCTGGGACCGGCTGGAGCTGGAGCTGGCGAAAGCGGCGTAAAAAACGCAACACTCGTGCGGCGATTTTGGCTTGCTTTCGATAGTCTTACGGATAGTTTGGTGCCCACTTGAGTAATTTGGGGGCACATCAATGACAACACGGTTTCTCGCAAGCGCGGCTCTCGCGCTGGCCCTAGCTGCGTGCGGCGGCGGTGATAGCGGTGGTGGATCGCCCCCGCCCACCGGCGGCGGTGGCGGAACGCCCACACCTTCCCCCTCCCCAACGCCCAGCCCGACTCCGACGCCGACCTATCAGACCTTCGCGCAGCTGACAGGCGTGCAGAACTTCAACGCCATCTGCAGCGGGACGCGCACGCGCAGCGCGCAGTTGCTGCCGCAAATTTCTTCAAGCTTCGGACAGGCGATCACGATCCAGTCAGACCGTGCCGCACCCAATTACGTGATCCGGACAGTCAGCCAATCGCCGGATGAGCGGTTTGAACTGAGCTTCGACCAGACCAATCGCGACACGACACCCAATACCGAGCGTTACAGCAAAGCAGGCCTCAACGGCTTTACCGATCGTTTCTCGGTCAACACTCCCCTCGGCAATGGCACGCCTTACGATTACGTGCGGTACGGGCAGGTCTCCACCCTCGTCTCGACCGATCCGAGAACGTTCTTCTGCGCATTTGGCGTGCCGACTGTGGTGACGGATGTCCCCGCCGCCAGCGTCACCTATCGCAACACCGTGATTTTCGGCAGTCTGACCCTGACCGAGAATAACGGCAATGGCGCACGCTCCACCTATGTGATGACACCCTCCGTCCTGACGCTGGTTGCCAATCCGGCGACCGGGCGGGTTACGATCAACCTTGATCTCAAGGGCCGCTTGGTCACCGGGTCGACCGTGTCGACCGAAGACACCAGCTTCGGTGTCTTCACTGGGTCGGCCGATGTCAGCGCGTCCAATGGCGGGTATAATGATCTGCTGCTGGCAACAGGCAATGTCGCCCGAGGCTCGATCGCGGGCGGCTTCTTCGGCCCGCGCGGACGCGAAGGGGTGTTGGCCTTCAATCTGGGCGACACCGACAATTCCAACCGCCAGCTGGTGGTCGCCGCCACCGCTTTCCTGCTGCCACAAAGCTGAACGCACGCGCTTCACACAGCGCCTCCCTTGCGCTAGCCGCTGCGGCGGTAGTGCAAGGGAGAGAGCATAATGGGCGGCACGCCTGACCAGACTTACGCCGAAATCGTCCTCGGGCGGCGGAGCATTCGCGGCTATCTCGACAAGCCTGTGCCGCGTGCGCTGATCGCGGACATCTTGGCGATGGCGATGCGCTCGCCCACGTCGATGAACACCCAGCCCTGGCACTTCCACGTCATCACCGGCGAACCGCTCGACCGCATCCGCAAGGGCAACACCGAGCGGATTCTGGCAGGCGAACCCGACAGCCGCGAATTCCGCCGGGGCGAGGCCTTTGCGGGCGTCCACCGTGACCGGCAGGTCGAGGTCGCCAAGCAATTGTTCGGGGCAATGGGGATCGAGCGTGACGACAAGGACGCGCGGCAGGACTGGGTGCTGCGCGGCTTCCGCCAGTTCGATGCGCCGGTGTGCGTGATCGTCACCTATGACCGCGAGCTTGGCGGCTCGGACGACACCGCCTTCGATTGCGGCGCGGTAACGACGGCGCTGGTCAACGCGGCATGGTCCAAAGGGCTCGGCTGCGTGATAAACTCGCAGGGCATCATGCAAAGCCCGGTGGTGCGCGAGCACGCGGGCATTCCCGAGGATCAGGTGATCATGAAAGCGGTCGCGCTCGGCTGGCCCGATCCGGACTTTCCGGCGAATGCCGTGGTGTCCTTGCGCAAGAGCGTGGACGAGGCGGCGCGGTTTGTGGGGTTTGAATAGGGCTGCGTTGCGGATCGGGCGTTCCGGTGTCTGAAGGCGAACCTCAATAGGTACCACCAGCAATCAGGTGGGAAGTTGCTCCGACACTCAATCTTGAGCGGCTTCATCACCTGCATGTTTCTGGCTGCGCAAAACACACCGCGCTTCAACAAGGGAAAAAACAATTCCGCTCAGAAGGCCACCGATGACGTAAATTGTTGTCGGGACTGTTTCGAACCTGATCCCGTTCAATCCAATGCCGAAGCCCCTCGACCAGTACTCGGGGAGAAAGGCCGCCACAAGCATAATGCTGGCCGCACCGCCAAGCGCGTCGACAAACAATCGACGGTTTGCTCCGGCCATTCGTATCGCGAACATACATCCGCCAAAAAGGATCGCGTAAGCCAGCTTGGCAGCAGGCGAAACTTCGTCAGCGACTTGAAAAGTGTCAACCAAGAGGTTCTCGCCGGCAGCAAGCGGCGAGAGTGACAAAAGCGCAATCGCGAGACTTGGCAGATAGACCGCCGTTGCCCAGCCGAGCACCCAGGCCCAGAACAGACATTTCGGTGTCAAACGCCGTAATGGTTTCATGAGGTTATTGTAGCGGCCATCGTTTCCGGAACAAGCCTCTCGAATGACCGCTACGGGGCGCAAGCCGAACGGCAGCTATTGGCGGGGGAAGATCCGCCAACGGACACGCCCCCCGCTCACCGCGGCAGTTCGCTCACCCCCATCAGCGCTTCGTCCACGGCGCGCGCGGCCTGACGGCCTTCGCGGATCGCCCAGACGACAAGGCTCTGCCCGCGCCGCATGTCGCCGCAGGCGAAGACGCCCGGCTCGCTGGTCGCGTAGCTTTCGGTATCGGCATCGACATTGCCGCGCGGGGACAGAGCCACGCCCGCCTGTTCGAGCAGGCCTGCCTTCTTCGGCCCGACGAAGCCCATCGCCAACAGGATCAGATCGGCCGGGATGGTGAACTCGCTCCCCGCCATTTCCTGCATCTGGCCGCCCACCCACTCGACGCGCACGCATTCGAGGCCGGTGACCTTCTCGCCATCGCCGATCACGCGCTTGGCCAGCACCGCCCAGTCGCGCTCCACGCCTTCCTGGTGGCTGGAGGAGGTGCGCAGCTTCATCGGCCAATCGGGCCAGGTGAGCGCCTTGTCTTCCTTTTCCGGCGGCTTGGGCATGATTTCGAGCTGCGTGACGCTGAGTGCGCCCTGCCGGTTCGAGGTGCCGACACAGTCGCTGCCCGTATCGCCGCCGCCGAGCACAACCACGTGCTTGCCGGTCGCCAGCAGGCTGCCGCGCGGGGCCGCGCGCAACTCGTCATCGCCGGCAACGCGCTTGTTCTGCTGGGTGAGGAACTCCATCGCCAGCCGCACGCCGGGCATCTCCGCGCCGGGGATCGACAGCGGCCGCGCATCTTCAGCGCCGCCCGCCAGCACCACCGCGTCGAAGTTCTCCTGCAAGGACTTGAACGAGATATCGACGCCGACTTCCTTGGAGGTTTTGAACGTCACCCCTTCCGCTTCCATCTGCTGGGCGCGGCGGTTGATGAGGTGCTTTTCCATCTTGAAGTCGGGGATGCCGTAGCGAAGCAGCCCGCCAAGGCGGTCCGACTTCTCGAACACGGTCACGGAATGTCCGGCGCGCGCCAATTGCTGCGCGCAGGCGAGACCCGCCGGGCCCGAGCCGATGACGGCGACCGACTTTCCGGTTTTCTTCGCGGGGATCTGCGGCTTGACCCAGCCTTCCTGCCACCCGCGGTCGATGATGGCGCATTCGATCGACTTGATGGTGACCGGCTGGTCGACGATGTTGAGCGTGCACGCCGCCTCGCAAGGCGCGGGGCAGATGCGGCCAGTGAACTCCGGGAAGTTGTTGGTGGAGTGGAGCATCGCCAGCGCGCGCTTCCAGTCCGCCTCGTAGACGAGATGGTTCCAATCCGGGATCAGGTTGTTCACCGGACAGCCGTTATGGCAGTACGGGATGCCGCAATTCATGCAGCGCGAGGCCTGACCCGCCAGCGTTCCCTCATCCGGCTGGATGACGAATTCGCGGTAGTTCTTCAGCCGTTCCTTGGGATCGAGATAGTCCCGCTCGCGACGGTCCAGCTCGAGAAATCCGGTTTCCTTGCCCATTTTACTGTCTCGTTCCTGAAATCTATTCGGCAGCGACGCTGGCGGCTTCGTGGCGCTCGGCCTCGAGCCGTTTCAACGCTGCGGCATAATCGCGCGGCATGACCTTGACGAAGCGCCCCAGCGCCGCGTCCCAATCGGCCAGCAGATCGCCCGCCAGCTTGCTGCCGGTGTGGAGCTGGTGGCGTTCGATCAGGATGCGCAGCCGCTCGGCATCGTGGCGCAGCATATCGCCCATGCCGAAGTCGTTGACCGAGCGCGGACGCTGGGCCGGACGGCCTGTCCCTTCTTCGGCATCCGGCGCGGCGGCGATGGGTAGCAGATCGACCTGCGCATGGTTGACGAGGTCCTTGAACGCGCCCTCGGGGTCATAGACATAGGCGATGCCCCCGCTCATGCCGGCTGCGAAGTTGCGTCCGGTCTTGCCGAGCACGACCACCACGCCGCCGGTCATGTATTCGCAGCCGTGGTCACCGGTGCCTTCGACCACCGCAATGGCGCCCGAATTGCGCACCGCGAAGCGTTCGCCCGCGACACCGTTGAAGTAGGCCTCGCCCGCAATCGCGCCGTAAAGCACGGTGTTGCCGACGATAATGTTGTCCTGCGCCGCGCGCGGGGCCTCGGCAGGCTGGCGCACGATGATGCGCCCGCCCGACAAGCCCTTGCCGACATAGTCATTGGCATCGCCGACCAGATCGAGCGTCACCCCGTGGGCCAGCCACGCGCCGAAGCTCTGGCCCGCAACGCCGGTGAGGTTGATGCGGATGCTATCGGTCGGCAACCCCTCGTGCCCATGCGCCTTGGCGATCTCGCCCGAGAGCATCGCGCCGACCGTGCGGTTCACATTGCGCACGTCATAGGCAAGCTGCACCGGCTGCTTGGTGTCGATGGCGGCGCGGCAATCGGCGATCAGGCGGTTGTCGAGCGCGCCTTCGAGGCCGTGTTCCTGCACCCCGCGCTGGCGCAGCGATGCGCCGTCCTTGAGCTTCACCTGATGCAGGATACGACCGAGGTCGATCCCCCGCGCCTTCCAGTGGCGCTCCATCCGGCGGGTGTCGAGCAGGTCGACGCGGCCGACCATCTCGGCGACGGTGCGGATGCCCATCTCGGCCATGATCGTGCGCAGTTCCTCGGCGACGAAGAACATGTAGTTGACCACATGCTCCGGCTGGCCGGTGAAGCGCGCGCGCAGCACCGGGTCCTGCGTGGCAACGCCGACGGGGCAGGTGTTGAGGTGACACTTGCGCATCATGATGCAACCGGCCGCGATCAGCGGTGCGGTGGCAAAGCCGAACTCGTCCGCGCCGAGCAGCGCGCCAATGGCAACATCACGCCCGGTGCGCAGCCCGCCATCGACCTGCACCGCAATCCGCTCGCGCAGATCGTTGAGCAGCAGCGTCTGCTGGGTCTCGGCAAGGCCGATCTCCCACGGCGAGCCCGCGTGGGTCAGCGAGGTCAGCGGCGAAGCGCCCGTCCCGCCATCATAGCCCGCAATCGTCACGTGATCCGCGCGCGCCTTGGAAACGCCCGCCGCGACCGTGCCGACGCCCACTTCGGACACCAGCTTCACGGAGATGCGCGCGACGGGATTCACGTTCTTGAGATCGTGGATCAGCTGCGCGAGGTCTTCGATGGAATAGATGTCGTGGTGCGGCGGCGGCGAGATCAGGCCCACCCCCGGCGTCGAGTGACGCACCGCGCCGATGCGCTTGTCGACCTTGTGACCGGGCAGCTGCCCGCCCTCGCCGGGCTTTGCGCCCTGCGCCATCTTGATCTGGATATCGTCCGAATTGACGAGATATTCCGTCGTCACGCCAAACCGGCCGGAAGCCACCTGCTTGATGCGGCTGCGCATCGAATCGCCGTTGGCCATCGGCTTGAAGCGGAACGGTTCCTCCCCGCCCTCGCCCGTGTTCGAGCGTCCGCCGATGCGGTTCATCGCGATTGCCATGGTCGAGTGCGCTTCGTGGCTGATCGAGCCGAGGCTCATCGCGCCGGTCGAGAACCGCTTCACGATTTCCGCAGCCGGTTCGACCTCGCCCAGCGGAATCGGCGTGGCGGCCTTCTTGAATTCGAGCAGACCGCGGATCGTCAGCAGGCGCTCGGACTGCTCGTTGATGCTTGCGGCAAACTCGGCGTAGTTCTTGGGATCATTGCCGCGCACCGCGTGCTGCAACTGGGCAACGTTCTGCGGCGTCCAGGCGTGCTCCTCGCCGCGGAGGCGATACTGGTAGATCCCGCCAACATCGAGCATCCCGTCATACAGCGGATTGTCGCCGTAAGCCTGCCCGTGGCGGCGCAGCGCTTCCTCGGCGACTTCGGCAAGGCCGATGCCTTCGATGGTGGTGGCGGTGCCGGTGAAGTACTTCTCCACGAAGGCGGTCGACAGGCCCACCGCGTCGAAAATCTGCGCGCCGCAATAGGACTGGTAGGTCGAAATGCCCATCTTGGACATGACCTTGCGGATGCCCTTGCCCACGCCCTTGATGAAGTTCTGCTGCACCTTGGTGGCAGGCAAATCGGCGTGGCGCTTCACCCGCAACGCTTCGATGGTTTCGAAGGCGAGATAGGGGTTGATTGCTTCCGCGCCGTAGCCTGCAAGCACGCAGAAGTGATGCACTTCGCGGGCCTCGCCGGTCTCGACCACGAGGCCGGTCTGCATGCGCAGGCCCTGACGGACGAGATGGTGATGGACGGCGGCGGTCGCGAGAAGCGCGGGCATGGGCACGCGGTCTTCGCTCTGCCCGCGATCGGACAGGACGAGGATGTTGTGATCCTGCAGCACCGCCTCGGTCGCGGCCCAGCACATTTCCTTCAACGCCATCTCAAGGCCTTCGGCCCCGCTCTTCGCGTCCCATGTGATGTCGATCGTCGCGCAGCGGAACGCGCCGTCGAGCGCTTCTTCCACCGAACGGATCTTGGCGAGGTCCTCGTTGGTGAGGATCGGCTGATCGACTTCGAGGCGCTTGTGCGTCCCGGCATCGCGGCCCAGCAGGTTCGGGCGCGGGCCGATCATGCTGGTGAGGCTCATCACCAGTTCCTCGCGGATCGGATCGATCGGCGGGTTGGTGACCTGCGCGAAGTTCTGCTTGAAATAGTCGTAGAGCAGCCGTGCACGGTCCGACAGGACGGCAATCGGTGTGTCGGTGCCCATTGACCCGATCGGATCATCGGCATCCACCGCCATCGGTTCGAGGAAGCGGGAGATGTCCTCCTGCGTATAACCGAAGGCCTGCTGGCGCTGGAGCAGCGTGCCTTCTTCCGCCGGGATCGCCGCCAGTTCGGGCACCACATCGGTGATGTCGGCCAGCTTGTACTGCGCCTGATGCAGCCACTCGGCATAAGGCTCGGCATTGGCGAGATCGGCCTTGAGCTCGTCATCTTCGATGATGCGGCCCTGATCGAGGTCGATCAGCAGCATCTTGCCCGGCTGGAGCCGCCACTTGCGCACGATGTCGGCCTCGGCGAACGGCAGGACGCCGCTTTCCGAAGCGAGGCAGACAATGTCATCCTTGGTAACGCAGAAGCGCGCGGGCCGAAGCCCGTTGCGGTCCAGCGTCGCGCCGATCTGGCGGCCATCGGTGAAGCACACCGACGCGGGACCGTCCCACGGTTCCATCAGCGCGGCGTGATATTCGTAGAACGCCCGGCGCTCGGGGCTCATCAGCGCATTGCCGCTCCACGCCTCGGGGATGAGGATCATCATCGCGTGGGCCAGCGAGTATCCGCCCGCAATCAGCAGTTCGAGCGCGTTGTCGAGGCAGGCTGTGTCCGATTGCCCATGCGGGATGATCGGCCACATCTTGTCGAGATCGGGGCCGAGCAGCTCGCTTTCCATGGTGCGGCGGCGCGCGTTCATCCAGTTGACGTTGCCGCGCACCGTGTTGATCTCGCCATTATGGGCGATGAAGCGGAACGGGTGGGCCAGACGCCAGCTCGGGAAAGTGTTGGTGCTGAACCGCTGGTGGACGAGGCCGAGCGCCGACACGCAAGCCGGATCGCGCAGGTCGTCGTAGAAGCTGCCCACCTGCGTCGCCAGCAGTAGGCCCTTGTAGACCAGCGTACGGGTCGAAAAGCTCGGGATATAGGTCTCGGTCACGCCGGGCAGGCCGTGCTTTTCGGCGAGCTGCGCCAGCGGGTTCTGCACCTGCTTGCGGATGGTCAGCAGCTTGCGTTCAAAGGCGTCCTGATCGGCGCAGTTCGCCCCGCGCGCGATCACCGCCATCTGGATCACCGGCATCGAGGCGATCACCGCAGCGCCGAGGCCGTCCTGCGTGGTCGGCACATCGCGCCAGCCGATGAAGCGTTGGCCTTCCTTGGCGGTAAAGGTCTCCATCCGCTCCTTGACGAAGACGCGGGCGGCCTCGTCCTGCGGCAGGAAGCACATGCCGATACCGTATTCACCGGGGGCGGGCAGATCGTGGCCGTTCGCATCAGCCCAGCCGCGAATCAGCGGATCGGGAATCTGAATCAGAATCCCCGCGCCGTCACCCAGCAGCGGGTCGGCACCCACAGCGCCGCGATGATCGAGATTCTCGAGAATTTCGAGCGCGCTGGCGATGATTCCATGGCTTTTCTCGCCCCGGATATGCGCAACCATGCCGACACCGCAGGCGTCGTGTTCGTTGGCGGGGTCGTAAAGACCCTGGGAGGAGGGATATCCCATGGCAAAAGTCCGATCTGTCAGATGCCGACAGGCGCGAACCCGAGGGCATGATCGCTCATGCAGGGAACACGCCTGATGGCAGGTCACTCGGGCGGGCCCAGGCCTTGATCAAGGTCCGCGCTTGCCCGTTTTCGGGCCCCTCATGCCGACAGGAAGCTGGTTTGGCAATGGGTTTGCGCGAAGTATTATTTCTCGCAGACCTATTCAAACTATTCTTAGATTGCGCGCTGTGCAAACCCGGTCAGGGTTGGTTGCAGCTTTTGCGCGCACTGCCCCGATCGGGCTTTCGTTCAGGCCGCACCGCGCCCCATGCTGCGGGGCGTGTTGAGCTGGGCGAGTGCCGCGCGCAGCGGCTCGTCGCGGGCCTTGAGCGCCGCATTGACGGTCGCATCCCCGCTCAGGGCGGCAAGTGCCTTCAGCGCCTCGGCCAGAGAGGCTTCACGGGCGGCGAGATCGGCCCCGCTCAGCGTCCGGCTGGGCGGCGTGGCGCGGTGTTCGTGGAGGGCTCCGGCGAAGCGTTCGACCATTTCGACGAGGCTCAACTCGCTCGGCGGGACGGCGCGCAGACGGGCGAGCGCTGCCGTGCCGGGCTCCGGCGGGGAGACCACCGCGCGCAGGGCGGGCGCACGCGGGGGGCTGACGGGCTCGGCCACAGGTGCGGGTTCTTCAACGGGCGAAGGCTTGGCGACGGGCAGTTCCTCGACCCACACGGCGTTGCGGGTCGGCAGTTCGGCAAATTCGGACAGGTCGAGCGCGACCGGAGCCGGCGGAAGGTCCGACACAGGCGCAGGTGCAGGCTCGGGCGCAGCTTCAGTCTCGGGCGCAGGCTCGGGCTTGGCCGCGGTCGCATCAAGGTCTGCATCGCGCCACGCGGGCGTGGCGAAGGGCATGGTCTCGATCGGGTCATCGAGGCTCTTGCTGCCAAGATCGCGGACCGGATCAATCGGGCGCATCCGGCGCGCGGCAGCCTTGACCAGCGAGGTTCCGGCCGACGCCCGCTGCGCACGGCTGTGCATGTCGGCCGCCACCGCGAACAAGCCAACGCCCAGCAGCAACGCGGCGATCAAAGCCAGCAAGGGCTGCGGAAGAACATCCCAGGTCGAGAGCAGCGTACCGCCCACGGCCTGTTCGACCATCGCACCGGGCAGCACCACCACGACCAAACCACCGAGCAGCCCGCCCCACAACCCCAGCAGGGGCGCAAATGCCTTGTGCGACGCCAGCTTTGCTTTGCTACGGTCCTTCGACACGCTGCGCTTGCGCTGCTTCGACCGACCCTGCTGCCCCAGCTTCATGCAAAATCACCCCGTTATCGCGGCGACGCGCTGTGTGCTGTCGCCTTGGTTCCGAGCTAGCAAGAGATGGTAAACAGAGAGATAATGCCGCGCATTTGCCGCCCAGTCGTGGCGGGTGCGGACATGGGTAACGGCGCGGTCCTTCATTGCGTCCCAGCCCTCGCGCGCATCGAGCAGGCGGGCGAGCGCGGCGGCACAGGCGGCGGGATCATCGGGCGGGAACAGCGTTCCGGTTTCGCCATCGGTGATGAGTTCGCGGTGCCCGCCGACCGATGACGCGGCCACCAGCCGCCGCTGCGCCATGGCTTCGAGCGGCTTGAGCGGCGTGACCAGATCGGTCAGACGCTGGCGCTTGCGCGGATAGGCGAGCACATCGACCAGCGAGTAATAGCGTTCGACGGCGCCGTGCGGCACGCGGCCGGTGAAGATCACCGCTTCCGGCTCTGGCAGCGCAGCCGCCGCCGCGCGCCAAGTGGCGTCCATCGGCCCTGCCCCGACCAGCAGCAGCCGCGCTTGCGGATGCGTTTGCCGGAGCAGCGGCATGGCCGCGATCAGATCGTCGACGCCCTCATAGGCATAGAAGCTGCCAATATAGCCGATCACCGGAGCGCCCGGCGCAATGCCCAGCTCTGCCGCCAGCGTATCATCGCGCGTGGGCGGATCGCCGAACAGGCCCAGGTCGACGCCGTTGGGCATCACATGAATGCGCTCGGCCGGAATGCCGCGCGCGGCCAGATCATCCTTCAACCCGTGGCAAATCGTGAACAGCGCGTCCGCCGCCTTGGCCACCCGCGTTTCGAGCGCGCGGGTCAGGCGGTATTTGAGATTGCCCTCGGTGCCTGAAAGATTGCCGACCGCAGCATCCTCCCAGAAAGCGCGGATTTCGTAGACGAAGGGAAGGCCCAGCGCCCGCGCCGCGCGCTGCGCCGCCGCGCCGCACAGCGCGGGGGAATGGGCGTGGATGATGTCGGGGCGCCACTCCTGCGCAAGCGCGTGGATCGATGAAGCCAGCGCCTCGATCTCGCCCAGCTCGCGCAGCGGCGGCGGGCCTGACGGCGTGCCGGGGGTGCGGTGGAAGATCAGCCCGTCCGCCTCCTCGGGCGAGCCGTTCAGCGCAGCCTCCAGATTGTGCCGCTGTCCGGTGATCCCGCGCACCTCAAGCCCGTGCCCCTCCTGCGCCTTGAGGATAGCGCGGGTGCGGAAGGTGTAACCGCTGTGGAGCGGCAGCGAGTGATCGAGGACGTGGAGAACGCGGGTCATGCCCGGTGCCTATCGCAGGCGTGCTTAACGCCGCGTCAACTGGCTGCGGGTAATGCTGCCCTATCGCCCCGCCCCGGAACCGCCGTCCCATGATTGATTATCTCGCGCTTGCCCTTGGACATGGCCTTATGGCCATCGCCCTGCTGCGGCTGGTGACGCGCGACGGGCTGGACAGTGATCCGCTGATCGGCGAGCTCACCTCCGAAACGACCAGCAACCGCAAGGCCACCAGCGCGGCCGGGCGCAATGCTGCGCGGCGGGGACGCAAGGGCGGCGACGAGAGCGAAGCAGAGAGCGGAACAGGCAGCGACAGGGCCAGCGATGCTTGATCTCGTCTTCCTCGCCTTCATTGGTTACGTGATGGTGCTCGGCCTCAGGCGTCCGTTCCTGTGGGTGCTGCTCTATGTCTATATCGACATCCTTGCCCCGCAGCGGATCGGCTATTCGCTGATCGCCAGCCTGCCGGTTTCGCTGATCGCCTTTACCGCAGCCTTCGGTGGCTGGGTCGCGCTCGACCGCAAGGAGGGCGCGCGCTTTACCCTGAGGCAGGGGCTGATGCTGGCGCTGCTGCTCTATTGCTGGTGGACCACCGGCCACGCCGATTTCCCCGATGATGCGGCGACCAAGTGGGACTGGGTGTGGAAGGCGCTGCTATTCGCGATCTTCCTGCCCCTCACCCTCACCACCCGCGCGCGGATCGAGGGGCTGGCGCTGGTGCTGCTGCTGTCGGTCGCAACCATCGTGATCGCCACCGGCCTCAAGGTCGTCACCGGCGGGGGCGGCTATGGCGAGCTCAATTTCTTCGTCGACGATAACAGCGGAATCTACGAAAGCTCCACCCTCGCCACGGTCGCCATCGGGCTGATCCCGATGCTGTGGTGGTTCGTCCGCCACGGAACGATCTTCCGCCCGCACTGGACGGTGACCGCCTTTGCCGCGGCGCTGACCTTCGCCTGTCTGCTCGTGCCGGTGGGCACCGAAGCGCGCACGGGCCTGCTGTGCATTGCAGCCCTCGCAGTGCTGATGCTGCGCTACACCAAGCGGCGCTTCATGTTCATTGCTGCCGCCGGCCTGCTCGGCCTCGTCGCCCTGCCGTTCCTGCCGCAGTCCTATTACGACCGCATGGCGACCCTTGCTGCGCCAAGCGGCGATGAAAGCGCCTCCACCCGTGTGGCGGTGTGGGAATGGACCATCGACTATGCCGCCGAAAAGCCGCTGGGCGGCGGGTTCGACGCGTTTCGCGGCAACCGCTTCACCTATGTCATGCCGGTCAAGGAGGTCGACGGGAACACCACCAGTGTGACCTATCGCGAGGTCGTGGACGAAGGCCGCGCCTATCACTCCTCGGTCTTCGAGATGCTGGGCGAACAGGGCTGGCCGGGGCTGATCATCTGGCTGTCGCTCCATGCCATCGGCCTGTGGCAGATGGAGCGCATCCAGCGCCGCTGGAAAAACGCCGAGGCCGAGGCGGAACGGTGGATCTCTCCCCTCGCCGCCGCATTGCAGATGGGCGCGCTGATCTATCTTGTCGGCGCGACCTTCCAGGGGATCGCCTATCAGCCGGTGATGCTGATGCTGGTCGGCCTGCAGATCGGGCTCAACACCTATTGTCTCAGAATCGATTCGGCCAAGGGTCTGCTGGAACGCAGCGTCTCGCGGCGGCAGGCAATCGCAGACAAGATGCGCGGTGCCGTAGCGGCACAGGTCTAGGCGTTGCGCTCCCCCTTGTGTTGCGCCATGAAGCGCGGCGCAAACGCATGTGGCGGTTACAGGATCGTGCCGCCCGATAAAGAGGAGGAGCGCCATGAGCCCGCAGGAATTGGCCGCCAAGGTCGGCGAAAACATCGGCACCAGCGAATGGGCCGAAATGAGCCAGGAACGCATCAACCAGTTCGCCGAAGCGACCGGTGATCACCAGTTCATCCACGTCAACGAAGAGATGGCCAAGATGACCCCGTTCGGCGGGACCATCGCGCACGGCTTCCTGACCTTGTCGATGATCCCCTACCTCGGAGCCCAGGGCGGCGCGCCGCGCATCGACGGCGTGAAGATGGGCGTCAACTACGGCGGCAACAAGACCCGCTTCATCGCCCCCGTCCGCGCCGGCAAGCGCATCCGCGGCCACTGGAAGCTGACCGAAATGGTCGAGAAGCGCCCGGGCCAATGGCAGCAGACTTGCGAGATCACCATCGAGATCGAAGGCGAGGACAAGCCCGCCCTGATGGCAGAGTGGATCACGCAGTACTTCGTGTAATTTAGCACCCATCGTCATCCCGGCGAAGGCCGGGACCCAGAGCTGCAAGCTCCGCCCTCACCGTCACTGGGTCCCGGCCTTCGCCGGGATGACGGTTGGGGCTCAGGATAAAGGATACCCCCATCATGGCACGTGACGCCGTTATCGTTTCCACCGCCCGCACCCCCATCGGTCGCGCTTACAAGGGCGCTTTCAACGCCACCCCCGGCGCCACCCTCGGCGCGCTGAGCCTTGCCCCCGCGATCGAACGCGCCGGGATCGAAGCCGGTGCGATTGACGACGTGGTGTGGGGCGCGGTCCTCACGCAAGGCACTCAGGCTGGCAACATCGCCCGCCAGGTCGCGCTGCGCGCCGGCTGCCCGGTAGGCGTCAGCGGCCAGACCATCGACCGCCAGTGCTCCTCGGGCCTGATGGCGATTTCGACCGCGGCGAAGCAGATCATCGTCGACAACATGGATATCGTCGTCGGCGGCGGTCAGGATTCCATCTCGATGGTGCAGACGCCGGAAATGCGCGTCGCCATGGACAAGTCGCTGCTCGCCATGCACGGCAATGTCTACATGCCGATGCTGCAAACCGCCGAGACGGTGGCCAAGCGGTACAACATCAGCCGCGATGCGCAGGACGAATATGCCTACCAGTCGCAGATGCGCACCGCTGCCGCGCAGGCCGCTGGCAAGTTCGATGCGGAAATCGTTCCCGTCACCACCACCATGAATGTGATGGACAAGGAAACGAAGGAAGTCTCGCAGCGCGAATTCACGCTGACCAAGGATGAAGGCAACCGCCCCGAAACCACGCTCGAAGGCCTGCAAAGCCTCCAGCCGGTGATGGGCCCGGGCATGTGCATCACCGCGGGCAACGCTTCGCAGCTTTCGGACGGTTCGTCGGCCAGCGTGCTGATGGAAGCCAAGCTGGCCGAACAGAAGGGCCTCCAGCCGCTCGGCCGCTATGTCGGCATGGCGGTCGCCGGGACCGAGCCTGACGAGATGGGCATCGGCCCGGTCTTCGCCATCCCCAAACTGCTCAAGCAGACCGGCCTCAAGATGGACGACATCGGGCTGTGGGAGCTCAACGAGGCCTTCGCGGTTCAGGTGCTCTACTGCCGCGACACGCTAGGCATTGATAACGACATCCTCAACGTCAACGGCGGGTCGATCTCGATCGGCCACCCCTACGGCATGACCGGCGCGCGCTGCACCGGCCACGCGCTGATCGAAGGCAAGCGCCGCGGCGCGAAGTATGTCGTCGTTACCATGTGCGTTGGTGGCGGCATGGGGGCGGCTGGTCTCTTCGAGGTCTTCTAATACGGAACAATTCCTCCGCGTCGGCGCTAGTCCGATCTCCACTCAAGGAGACACACATGGCGACCGACGCGGAAATCCGTGCCAAGTTCTGGAAAGCGCTGAAAAGCGATATGACGATGTTCCTCGGCATGGCCGAGGGCGAGGACGGCCACGCCCGTCCGATGACAGCACAGCTCGAGGACGAGCTTTACAAGGATGGAGAATACAGCGGCCCGCTGTGGTTCTTCACCTCGGTTGACAGCAGCCTTTACCGGTCGGTCCAGCAGGGCGAACTCGCAGGCGAACAGCCGCGCGCGATGGCGCATTTTGCGTCCAAGGGGCATGACCTGTGGGCAACCGTCCACGGCAACCTGTCGACCACGCGCGACCGCGCGACGACCGACCGGCTGTGGAACCGCTTCGTCGCGGCCTGGTACGAAGGCAAGGACGATCCCAAGATCGCGCTGATCCGCCTCGATGCTGAGGATGCCGAAATCTGGATCGACGCCTCCTCGCTGGTGGCAGGGATCAAGATGCTGGTCGGGATCGATCCGAAGAAGGATTACAAGGACAAGGTGGCCGAGGTGAAGCTTTAGCCACCGGCGCCTAAGCTGACAATGACGGCGCGGGAGGCAACTTCCGCGCCGTTTTTCGTGGGCGAGAGACCGCTAGCCATGATGATGGCCGCCCTCGGGCAGGATCAGGAAATTCTGCATCATGCCCGTGTCTTCATGCGGCAGGATGTGGCAGTGATAGACGGCCTTGCCGGCGAACTCCTTGAATACCGTGCGCACCACTACGGGTTTGCCGGCGGGCAGCCAGACCGTGTCCAGGATCAACCCGGGCGGTTGCGCGACTCCGCCAATCGAGATCACCTCGAAGCCATTCACATGAATGTGGAACGGGTGCCCTTCGCTGCCGCCATTGTCGGGAACGCTCAGATTCCATTCCTCGACATCGCCGATCCGGACGACGGTTGGCACCTCCTGTTCGCCATATTGCATGTTGTTGATCAGGAAATCGCCACCGACATAGGGGTTGAGCACGGCGGGAAAGGCTTCGGTCAGCACGAAATTGCGCCGGCGCTTGACCTGTTCGGGTCTGATCAGCGGATAATAGCGCGAGATGACAGGCAGGTCGGTCGGCAGTTTCATGTCGACGGGCGGCGCGTCCTTGACGACGATTTCGGCAATGACCTTGCCGTCGCTATACAGGAATTGCTCGTTCTGGGGCAGTTGCCGGATCGCGTATTTGCCGGGCTTCCCGGCCTTGATCAGGAACTCGGCACGGTTAGCCGGGGCCAGTGTCACCTGCGACGACGTGCTCTTCGGGATGGTCTGGACCCGAGGGAAATTGCGGCCGTCCATCGCCAGCAGGTGCATGTCATGGCCATCGACAGTGATCGGCATCATGTTGTCGGTACAGCCATTGAGCATGCGGAAGCGCACGACTTGCCCGGGCACCAGTTCATAGCGCTCCACCGGCAACTGCTTGCCAATGGGGCACTGGGCGGGCTGCTTACCCTTGGCAACCGGGGGGCACTTGGAGTTCGCCGGATCGTGGGTTTCGAGGAAGAAGGGCTTACCGTTGAGCAGGAAATATCGCCGCGCATAGTCGCCGGTGGTGAAGCCCTGCCTCAGCTGCGGCTGGGGATTGGGCTTGCCGGTGTAAGGATCGTAGATCGTCACCTCTTCCTGCGCGAAGGTCTGCCACATGGCATTCTGCTGCGGGGCATAGGACCATGAATGCCCGTCATCCGGGAACAGGCCGAGATCCTGCACCACCAGCAGGATCTCCTTGGCCGCCTTGATTTCCGGCACCTCGTCGATCGGCCCCGAGATGATGATCGGCCCGGCCATCCCGGAGGCCGCCTGAACCGCCGTCGCGCCATGCTTGTGCGGATGGTACCAATAGAGGCCGGGCGGATGATCGAGGGGGATTTCAAGCGGGTAATCGAGGGAATCGCCCGGCTTGATCGCAATCATCTTTGCCAGCGGATCCAGCGTGCCCAAGGGTTCGAACAGGTGCGGACGCACGTCGAGCCCATGGAAATGCAGGTTGGTATCGCCCAGGCCGTGCGGCACATTGTGATCGCCGTTCCATCCTTCACTGCTGACCGGGGCGAGGCCGTTCTTGAGGGTAATCGTCATCTTCTCACCGGGCCGAGTCCGGATCGGCGGACCGGGCACCTGGCCATTATAGGCCCTCACCCGGCACGTGATGCCATCGACGACCATGTCCATGTCGCGGGTTTCAAGCACCAGCTTGCGGCCCGCAACCTGTGCGCTTGCCGTTTTGGCCGTACTGGCGAGCACCGGAGCAAGCGCGGCAAGGGTCGCCGTCTTGGTCATGAAGCTACGGCGTGTGGTTGCAGGCATGGATCAGCTCCCCTCAAAGATCGGTTGGACGGTCATTTGCCCGCGGGCGGACAGGCCGGTTTGGCTGGTGGGTTCAACGCGGTCGCATATTCGTTGAAGGCGACCTGAAGCTGCAGCGAGCTATCGAGCGGCAGCGCGCTGTCATATTTGCCGTCAGGATACTTGTCGGGGTACTTGTAGTTCGAGAAATAGGTCTTGTTGCCGGCATCCGCTGCCAGGCAAAGCCCGGGCGATGGCAGGCCAAAGGGGTTCGGGATGTTCTGGCCCGGCTTGCCGACTGTTCCCACGGGCGCCGCATAGGCGGCCATGTGGCAGGACACGCAGCTGGAATTGGCCTGATCGACCGCCCCGGCCAACCGGCCTTCGCAGCCATAATGTTCTGGCACGCCCACGGGTGCGTGGATCGATTGCCAGAGCGGTTTGCTGTCTTCGCGCGCGACCGCCGGATAGGTCTGCGGATCGCTGCCGAATTGCACGCCCAGCGGCACCATCCGCGACCGCACGGTCTTGCCCGGCAGGTTGCCGTCATAGACGAGGGTCGAATAGACCCACCGCGTCGGCGAGCGCGGATCGACCACTGCGATGTCCATCTGCACCAGATGCACCTTGCGCACCTTCCGCTCGCATTGACTATATTTGACGGCGGACTCCTGCACGTGGGCATCGGCGGTCCAGCTGGTCGAGCCCTTGAGGAAGGGCACGGACGAGGCATCGGCAGTGGTGTTGAGTATTTTGATCACCACCGTTCCCGGCGCAAAGGGCATCCCGTTGACAAGATCGCGGTCCGACGCATCCTTGGTCATCTGCGGCACGCCGTTTTTCGCGATGGCCTGACCGATCGACCAGGCGCCGCACGGATTGTACATGCCGACCGACCAGGTCTCGAACAGCGGGTCTACTCCATCCTGCTTGGTTGCCCCCACCAGGGTGTGCTTGCCGCTGCCGCGACCGCCGTTGCGGAAGGTCGATTCCGCCGTCGACAATTCGTTGGTCAGCCCGTGGGCGAACTCCCGTCCCCGTTCGCCATCATAGGCCATCCACGGAACATGGAACCAGCGCGTCTCGCTGCCCACCTTGCTCTGCCAGCCGATCTGGTCGGGCAGGTTGGGATCCTGACCCTTCCAGACATAATCCACGATATCGCCGATATAGTCGCGCCACTGGTTCCAGTCCGCATTGGGATCGGTGAAGGACACGTTGCGTTTAAGCCACGGTGCTTCGCAGTCGGGCTTTTGCGCGGGGTAATCGTGCGAGAGTTCGAAAACCGGCCCGGAGTAACCCGGCGGCGGTGCGGATATCGCGTCGCGGAAGGCAGCGGCGGCCGGATCGAAACCGGCGGCATCCGGCCCGACTTGCTGACAACTCGTCGTGAGGAGGCAAGCGCCCGCCGTCAGGATTGCCATGGCTGACCTTGAAACTGATCGCATTGTCATCGTCCCCTCCATCCCCAAAGTTGCAGTGTGATAATCCCTGTCAGACAAGCAGATCCGCGGCCTCCACCAGACATGCTTCGCGCACGCGCTGGACAGTCAGCGGTCCGTCAGTCCTGAACCATTCCGTGTGGCCGCGATCGGCGCGGGCTGCGGCAATCGCGTTCTTCACGGCGCCGAACACGGTGGCCGCCAGCACCAGCGGCGGCTCGCCCACCTCTTTCGACCCCAGCACCACGTCGATCTGGCGCGGCAGGTTCAGGTCGGCGCGCGGGAAGAACCCGACATTCATTTCCAGCGGGATCGTGGTCGTGGCCGGGATCTTGTAACCCCAGGTGTTGTTGCTGTTGAGCCGCCCGGCGCGCGCCCCGTCAGGCTGGGTCACCAGCTCTTCGGTCAGGACATAGCCAAGCCCCTGCACGAAGGCGCCTTCGACCTGGCCGATATCGACCGCCGGATTGAGACTGTCGCCAATGTCATAGCAAAGGTCGGCGCGCAGCACCGTGGTCTCGCCGGTCAGCACATCGATCTCGACTTCGGCACAGCCCGCCGAGAAGGTATAGCCTGTGAACTGGTCCACCCCCTGCTCGGCTGTATTGTCCGAGGCGAACTGCAGGTTCTTGGCGGGATTTCCGCCGCCCGCGATGGCAACCCGCACCTGCGCCGAAAGATTGAACCGGTCGCCATGGGCCATGCCGACCAGATTGGCCCAGATGGTTGTCTTGCCATCGGGCTTCGCCTGCCAGCCTTCTGCCGGGTAGTTCCAGTAATCGATCTTGTGCTTCTTGCACCACTCGTCGCCGTTCTTTTCGCGCACGTCCTCGGCATAGACTTCCAGCCGCCCCCGCAGGTCGAGGCAGGCGGCGCGCACCGCTTCGGCGTTGAAGCCCGTGCCGGTCGATGCGCCGGTCGAAACCGGATTGGGCACCACACCCAGATCGGTGTCGGCGATGGTCACGAGGCCCAGAGGCACATTGAGCGTCTGCGCCGCGACCTGCGCAATCTTGACTGCCAAACCTTGACCAATCTCCACCCCGCCCTGATGGATCAGGATCGAGGCATCTTCAGCGAACACTTCAACAAGTGCGCCGCCCTGTTCGAGGAAGGTGGCGTTATAGCCCGCGCCGTATTGCACCGGGATCATGGCGATCCCCCGCTTGCGCCAGCGATTGGCGTCGTTGAACGCCTTGACCGCTTTGGCGCGCGCATCGAAATCGGCGTTCTTGCGCAGATATTGCCAGACCTGTTGCATATAGCAGATGTCCAGCACGGTTCCGACCACGGTCTCGTCACCCGGCTTGTAGAGATTGACCTCGCGCAGGTCCTCCGCGAGCATTCCCAGCGAATGGGCGGCGGCGGCGATGGCGTCTTCGAGCACGATCACGCCCTGGATCAACCCCATCGACCGGAACGCCGTGGAGGTCGCCATATTGGTCCGCGCGACATGCCCCTCGGTCCGCCAGTTGGGCACCATATAGGCGCTGTCGATCCGCATCTGGACGCAGTCCGATACGACGAAGGAGCAATCATAGGTTGCCCCGCCATTGGACCAGAATGTGAAATCGGCCCCGAGAATGCGGCCGCGCGGCTCCGAACCCGTTTGGCCCGTCGCGACTGCGAGGCTGTAATTGCCTTCATAGGCATGGCGGCGGCCGAGGGCTTCCATGTCCTCCTCACGGCGCACCGCCAGCCGCACCGCGCGTTTGGTCAGCGCCGCTGCCAGAGCCACAGGCGCGGCAATAAAGGGCGGGCGGGTGGTCTTGCCGCCATAGCCGCCGCCAACCCGCTTCACGAGCACATCGACCTTGCCCATATTGCTGCCGAGCATGCTCGCCGCGAAACTCTGGACCGTGTCGGGGCTCTGGGTCGAGCTGTATATCTGCATCCGCCCCCATTCACCGGGCAAGGCCACAGCCGACTGGGTCTCCATGTAGAAATGGGCCTGGCTGCCAACCGCCTGCTTGCCGTTGACGACCACGCATTCGGCGCCATCAAGCGTTACCGGCCCGCTGGTTCCCTTCCAGCCCAGTTGCGAATTGGGCCGTTCGATTGCCAGAATGTGGTTGTAGCCCCCCACCGTGGTGTCGATGAATTCTTTGCCCTTGTCCCGCGCGGCGGCGATGCTCAGCAGCGGCGCGGTGACATTGGTGTAGGCGACGCAGCGGGTGCGCACGAAATGGGCAGCGTCAATCGCCTGCGTCAGGGTTTCGGCCAGCAGCAAGCCGATCGGCTGTCCGTACCATTCCACGCGGGCTTCGGCGAAGATCGGATCGACCACGCCAGTCTCTTTGACGACCTGCACAGGAACGCGGTCATTCTCCCCGGCCGGAACGTCGGCCGCTGTGACCAGCCTTTCGACCCCCGGCAGGTTCTCCGCCAGCCATTGCGACAGGGCCGCCCCCGTCATCGGCGTGCCCGGCTCGTCAGGGAGATGGAAGAAGAACGCGCCCGTGGCCCGGTCGGACAACACCAGCGCGCTTTCAAGGCCGCGCGGCGGCAAGGGAATGTCCTGAGTATAGACCGCCTCGCCGCTCGCTTGCAGGAACGCATCCTGCTTGACCAACGGTAATCCGACCGGCGGTGGATCAATGCTGGGCGGCACGAATTGCTGCCCGCGGCTCAGCGGGCGGACCGGGCGTTTTCCGGCAGAGGCAATGACCGGCGCAACGGGCAGAGCCTTGGTCGCCTCGGCAACCTCGACGAAGAACTTGTACAGGTAGGATTCGCCAAGGTGGCGGCGATAGATGTCGCTAAACCCTTCATCGGGCAGGGCCGCCATCCGGCCCGCCCATGTGGCCAGTTGCCCGTCAATGTCGGAGCGCAGGCCTGCGAGCGCATTCGCGAGAGTCGCCGTGGTCCAGCGCTGACCGGTCAGTGCTTTTTCGGCCTGCACGGCATGAAAGGCGATCGGGCCGATCCCGCCCAGAACGATCGCACAGTCGGTGACGACGCCCTGTTCGTCGAAGCGCACCCGCATACCGGCATTGACGATCGAATGGGCATTCACTTCACGCAGGGCGACCTTGTAGGTCTGGACATATTCATCCGCGTTGGCGAGCGGCACGTGGTAGGCGAGCAGCACCGCGCGGTGCAGCCCCGCATCGCCCGACCATTGCGCCGCGAAGTCCAGCACCGGCAAACGCCGGGTGCCGCTGCCCGGCACCGCAAATTCCACTTCGGCCCCGGCCGCGCACAGTGCGGTAAACAGGTCGGAAGGAAAGGGCACGCCGTGCGTCACATGACGGGCAACCAGCATCATGTTGCCGGCAAGGCTCGCGACATTGCGGACGATATGACCGGCCGTACGCTCCGCCAGATAACGCAGTGCCGCGACGGTCGGATTGTCGCGCTGGCTCGCCGGAAGCTTGTCCAGGAAGGCCAGCAAATCCGCATAGGTTGCACCGGCGCCCAGCTGCAAGCTGTCCGGCAAGGCCGCGAAATGGCGCAATTCCGCAAGGCGCGAGATGTCGACCAGCTGGCCGGGACGCTCTCCAGAGTAACGGTCGTAGATGCCGATCGAGCTGTTGCCATTGACCAGCATCGTATCGTCGGGATCCAGCTCTAACAGCAGTTCCAGCAACCCCGACAGATCGACCGGGCGATACCAGACGCAGCCATCGCCGACGATCGTCAGCGGCGCCTTGTTGATGGCGGGCGGAGTGGGCGCGGTGATCGTATCGGTCACCGGGGCTTCGGGATCGGCGAGGCACGTCATCGAACCCTGCTCGTCCGCCGGCGTCCAGTCCGCAGCGAAATGGCGCATGGCGTAAAGAATGGGGCGATAGCCGGTGCAGCGGCACAGGTTGCCATCGAACAGTTGCTCGATTTCAAGCTGGCTTGGTTTGCGGTCAGGGTTCGCGGCCAGGTAGGCCGTCATCGTCATCACCCAGCCCGGCGTGCAATACCCGCATTGCGAGCCGTTATCGATGGCGATCCGGTGCTGCACCGGGTTCAGCCCGGTCTCGACTGTTCCGGCACCCTCGGTCGTGGTGATCGCCATGCCGTCGATAGAGCAAAGCGGCCGCAGGCACGAATTGACGGATTCGTGGATCACCTTGCCGGTGCCCGGATCCCAGCGAGAGAGCATTACCGTGCACAGGCCGCAGCCTCCCTGCCCGCAGCCGATCTTGGTCCCCGTCAAGCCGACGGCAGGAGAGCGCAGCCAGTCAACCAGCAGCGCGCGCGGGTCCGGCCGGTCAATCCGCCATTCGCGCCCGTTTACAAAGAAGCGGATACCGCTGGTTGATGGCGCCGTGGACGCTCGATACTCGCGTGACTCAATCGCCGTCCCCATGCCCGCAACCCCCTCAAAAAGCGGCCGAATTAGCGGCCGCCCAAGTGCGGGCAAGACTGCCTTGAGTCACAACAAAGTCAACACTGCTTTTTTCTGAAGTACCGGATTGCAGATTTATTTGTCCGAATCCGAGGTAATTTGCCTCTACTTCGAATAGAGTTAGTCGAGCGCCTAACGGCCTTGCTATCGGGCAGCAAAGGCGGCGAATTGGCCATGCCGGACCGCAGGTCCGCGCTTCATCGTTAGCTGGGTTTAGGCTTGCAGCGAAAAGCTGACCGTCGGCGATCAGGAGGTGCCGCCCGGCAGACGGGAGCGGCAAGCAGACCAAACCCGCCGCCCCGCCCTTTCAGCGGAGCGGCGGCCTTTGGATCAGCGCAGGCTCACCACGTTGTCGGTCGCTTCGCGCACGCGGGTGCCGTTGAACAGGCTCATCATCGGCTCGTCCGACACGGTCACGACCTGGGCATTGCCATAGCCGTTGAAGCCGGTCTTCATCGCTGCGCCGTAAGCGCCGAGCATCCCGATCTCGATATAGTCGCCCGCCTGAATGTCGGCGGGGAGACGGAACGGGCCCTTCATGTAGTCGGCATCGTCGCAAGTCGGGCCGTAGAAGGCGAAGTCTTCCTCGTCCTCGATCAGGTCATCCTCGAGTGCACGCACCGGGAAGCGCCATGCGACGTGGGCCGCATCATACAGCGCGCCGTAAGCGCCGTCGTTGATGTAAAGCTCTTCGCCGCGGCGCTTGTTCACCTGCACGATCATCGAGCTGTACTCGGCCGACAGCGCACGGCCGGGTTCGCACCACAGTTCGGCGTTGTAGGCGATCGGCAGCGCTTCGAAGTGCTTGGCGATGATCGCGAAGTAATCTTCCATCGGCGGCGGTTCGAGGCCCGGATAGGCGCTCGGGAAGCCCCCGCCCACGTCGATCATGTCGATCACCACCGACGCCTCGGCAATCGCCGCACGGGTGCGGTCCAATGCCTGAACGAAGGCGAACGGGGTCATCGCCTGGCTGCCGACGTGGAAGCACACGCCCAGCCAGTCGCAATGCTGGCGGGCTTCCTGAAGCAGCGCAGGCGCTTCGATCAGGTCGCAACCGAACTTCGATGCGAGCGACAGTTCCGAATACTCGCTCGACACGCGCAGCCGCACGCACAGGCGCAGATCGCGCGGTGCCTCACCCGTTTCGGGGTTGCGGCAGGCGTCGATGATCTTCTCCAGCTCCTCGACGGAATCGAGGCTGAAGGTGCGCACGCCGTGCTGGAAATAGGCTTCGCTGATCGCCGCCGGGGTCTTTACCGGGTGCATGAAACACAGCACCGCCTGCGGGAGAATGCCGCGAACCAGCCGCACTTCGGTGATCGAGGCTACGTCGTAATGCGTCACGCCCGCTTCCCACAGCACGCTGATAAGATCGGCAGCCGGATTGGCTTTCACCGCATAGAGCACCTTACCCGGAAACTTCTCGACGAAGTAACGGGCGGCGCGCCGCGCGGCATGCGGGCGGTTGAGGATGACGGGTTCGTCCGGACGAAGGTCGCGGACTACAGCCAGTGCGTCGGGATAAATGTGCAACTCAAGGGACCCCCAAAACGGTTTTTGAAAACCATAAAACGACAAGCTGCCTTGCGGTTTGGAAGTCCCCTTGGGGCAGCGGAAGCGCGCATCTAGGGCTTTGGGGGGGGAATGCAAACGAAAAATGGACCCCGACGCGCCGGAATATTTCTTTTTTGAGACACCCCCACCAACACGACCGGAATGTGACGGAAATTCCCGGTTTTTCTCCGCGTCAGAAGTTGATCCTGGGCACCTGATCGACAGTGCCCTGCTCGCTCGCATCGAGCCGGTGGAAGTCCGCTTCCGTGAATCCGAGCGCATTGGCGAACAGCACCGCAGGGAAGGATTCGCGCGCCGCATTGAAGCGGGCGGCAGCGGCGTTGAGCGCACGGCGTGCCGCGGCCAGCTTGTCCTCCACATCGGCAAGCTCGCTCTGGAGCGACTGGAAGTTCGCGGACGCCTTGAGATCGGGATAGGCTTCGCCCAGCGCCAGCAGGTTATCGAGCGCACCGCGCAACTGCTGCTCGCTACCCGATGACGGCGCGCCGGAGGCTGCGGCCTTGCGTGCGGCGATCACTGCTTCGAGGGTCGCCGATTCGTGCCCGGCATAGCCTTTCACCGTCTCGACCAGATTGGGGATCAGATCATGGCGCTGGCGCAACTGCGCGTCGATATCCGCCACGCCCTGCCGCACACCCTGCCGCAGACCGACCAGTTTGTTGTAGATGCTGATGACCAGCACCAACCCGACAACGACGACAATTGCCATCACAAGAGCCAATTTCATTCTCATCCCCTTTACCTGACGTGCCCAATTGTGCTGACACAGGTTAAAGAATCGCGCGGGAGAGGCAATGCGCAAGCCGATTGAAAGCCTGATGGCAGGTGGGCTGGAGGACTGGCTCGCCGGTCAGGACGAGATGCGCCAGGGCGCAAAGAAGCAGGCTACGTCGCGCTGGGTCTGGGGCGCGGCGATCCTGATGCCACTGCTCGCCTTCATCTGGTTCAGCCCGCTGGCGCAGACTCCCGTCGCCATGATCGTATCCATCGGCGGGATGTTGGGGGCCGGATGGTGGGGATACCAGCCGATTGCTGCCGCCACGCAGGCCATCAAATCCGGGATCAATTCCGCCATCGCGGCCACATATGGCCTGAGCTACATCAGCGAGGTCGAGCCGGGCGGCGAATTTGGCGCCGCGCGCACCTATGGCCTTGTCCCAAGCTTTGACCGGTCCGGTTTCGAGGACCGCTGGTACGGCACGCTCGAAGGGCATGAATTCAATCTCTACGAAGCCCATCTCGAAGAACAGCGCGGGTCGGGCAAGAACCGCCGCTGGGTCACGGTGTTCCGCGGCCCGGTGATCCATATGGGCTTTGGCCGCAGCTTCCACTCCACCACCCTGCTCGAACGCGCTGGCAAGCATCGCAAGTGGATGGGCCTTGGCGGGGCGAGCGACCATGTCAGCTTTGACGGGCACCGGCTTGACCGGGTCGATCAGGTGCACCCTGCCTTTGGCGAGACTTTCGCACTTTACAGCGACGATCAGGTCGAGGCGCGGGTGCTGGTCCACCCTTCCTATGTCGAACACTTGCTGAAGCTGGAAAGCGCCTTCGAAGCGCGGGAACTGCGCGCGCTGTTCACCCGCGGCGAGGTTGTCATCGCGGTCGAGGCCGGCGACCTGTTCGAAAGCGGCGGCATGGATGCGAGCGCCGACCGCGAGAATGTGGAACGCGCCGCCCGTCAGTTCGGCGCGCTGGCGGGGCTCGCGCTGGCGATCAACCAGAACGAGCGCGGGCGGGTGCTGGAAGCCAACCCGGAGCAGGCAGGCGAATTGTAAGCCCTATTGCTCGCCTGCGGCGATCGGGAAGGTCTCTTGAATGAGGCTCAGCAGCACCACCACGTTTTCGCGGATATTGGCCATTGTCACCCCGTGATCGAGCACCTGATAGCGGGTGAATACCAGCGTCTTCGCGTCGAAATCGGCCGAAGTGTTGAACACGGGTTGCAGAAGATTGGCTTTGGACAGGGTTTCAAGGGTGGTCGACGCGGGCAGGTCAAAACGGGCTTGCATCATGATCCCCTGACACCCGGGCACATTGTTCATTTCGCACGCCGAACCCTGCAGGAAATACATGAACCCGGTGTCGGTCTGGGCCAACGCATAGACTTCCGGAGCGGTCCCCCGCTCGATGACCGTGTGTCCGATTGCACCGATGATCGTTTCCAGATCGGCCTGATTGACGGATTTCTTTATCTCGTCGGCCCTGTAGGCCTGGGCCGAGGCTGGCGCGGCAAACCCGGCCAGCGCCAATGCGCCAAGCAGCGCAGCGGATCGCAATGTCATGTCTTTCCCCCTTCCGATCCGCCTCAGCTCAGGCGGTCCCTGAAATCGGCGTAATCGAAGCGTTTGATACAGTCGAGCGCATCGGTTTCGGAATCCCACATCCAGATCGAAGGCAGCGCGACCCCGTTGAAGGTGTTGGTCTTGACCATCGAGTAATGCGCCTGGTCGAGGAATGCGAAACGCGCGCCGGGTTCGGCTGGCACCGGCAAGCGGTAATCGCCGATCACATCACCCGCGAGGCACGAAGGCCCGCCGAGACGGATCGGGATCATGCCCTCGTCCGCGATTTCGCCGAGCATCGCCGGGCGATAGGGCGCCTCCAGCACATCGGGCATGTGGCAGGTCGCGCTGATATCGGTGATGCCGACCGGCACCTCGTTGAACATCGTATCGAGCAGTGTGCCGACGAGAATGCCCGCATCCAGCGCAACCGCCTCACCCGGTTCAAGGATGATCTGGCAGCCGGTATCCTCGGCGGCGTCCTTCAGGAACTCCACCAGTTCCTCGCGCTGGTAATCGGCGCGGGTAATGTGGTGGCCGCCGCCCATGTTGATCCACTTGAGCTGGTCGAAATAGGGCTCGATCACGTCGAACACGCGGTCCCACGTCGCCTTGAGCGGTTCGAAATCCTGTTCGCACAGGTTGTGGAAGTGGATGCCTTCGACGCCCTCCATGTGCTCCTCGGTCAGCTGGTCGAGCGGGAAGCCGAGGCGCGATCCGGGGGCGCTGGGGTCATACTTGGCGACTTCGCCGGTGGGCACTTGAGGATTGATGCGCAGGCCGACGCTAACGGCTGCGCCATTGGCCGCCGCGTGATCGAGGATCAGCCGAGCGCGCTCGTGCTGGAAGGGCGAATTGAAGATCACGTGGTCGGAGAGGCGGCAGATCTCCTCCAGCTCCTCGGGCTTGAAGGCGGCGGAATAGGTCGCGATCTCGCCATCGTAGAACTCGGAGGCGAGGCGCGCTTCCCACAGGCCCGAGGTCGAAACCCCGTCGAGATATTCGCCGATGATCGGCGCGGCCGACCACATGGAAAACGCCTTCAGCGCGGCAAACACCTTGATGTCCGCCCCGTCGGCTGCCGCAGCATCGCGCACGTCCGCCAGCACCCGGCAATTGGCGCGCAGCTTTGCCGCATCGACCACGAAGGCGGGGCTATCGACACGCGACAGATCGAAATGGGCGAAGGCGCCCGGATCACCAGCTTTGGTTTGCATGATTACTTGTCCGATTTCTGCGGGAGCCGGGTGCGGACAACGCGTCCGCCGGCAACGTCGGTGACATAGATATGGCCGTCCGCCCCCAGCGCAAGGTCGTGGCCGAGGCTCGCGTCCTTGCCCGGCAGGCTGATGTCGTAGGAGGCTGCGATGCTGCCGTCAGCGGCATAGACCCGCAGCACCGCGCCCTTCCGGTCGGCCCCGTCACGCCCCTCGACAGCGAGCAGACGCCCGCCGCCCAAGGGCTTGAGGCTGTAGGTGTGATTGCCGGATGGCGATGCGCGGGTCTCGATCAGCTTGGCGTCATGATCGAACACCTGGATCCGCGCGTTCTCGCGGTCGGCGACGTAGATGTGCTTGTCATCCACCGCGACAGCATGGGCGACATCGAAGTCACCCCAATCACGGACAAACCTGCCCTCCGGCGAGAACTCGGCGATGCGCGTGTTGACGTAGCCATCGGCGACCAGCACGCGGTCTCCCAGAAACGCGACGTCAGCAGGGCGGCCGAAATGGCCCGCATCCTGACGGGTCACGCCCCGCTCGCCGATGACCAGCTCTTGCACGCCATCCGGGCTGAAGCGGAACACCTGTTCATGCGCGACGTCGGTGATCCACACCTTGCCGGCTGCGTCGATCGAGAGGCCGTGCGGCATGATAAACAGCCCCGCCCCCCACTTGGCGAGCAAGGTGCCGTCCGGCGCAAACTTGAACACGGTGGGTTCCGCGATCGGCGCGGTGGGGAATGGCTCCTCCCACACCCGCCCGGCGCGGTGGAGCACCCACACGTTGCCTTGGGCATCGACATCAACCGCGCTGACTTCGCCGAACTTGGCGCCCGCCGGAATGGTTGGCCAGCCGGTATCGACGGCCAAAGGCGGCACATCCTCGCGCGGCGGCGGTGCGGTGTCGCAGGCGGAGAGCGACAGCAAGACCCCAGCGGCAAGAACGCGAAATCGCTTCCAACAGGCACAGATCATCGCCGACACTTCCTTGTTTCACGCGAAGACGCGAAGATGTCAGTCACCATATCGGCCGCCGCGGTGGTCGTTGACGACGCGCCTGACCCCGTCCTTGAACAACGCCTGCCCGAAGTTCATCAGAAGGCCAAGCCTGAGGTCGGTGAGGCGCAAATATGTCATGACTTGCTTGCCATGGACCGGTGCGATCTTTTCAACCGACTTGAGTTCGATGATCAGGCTTTCCTCTACCAGCAGATCGATCTTGAAGGCGTTGTCGACGACAACGCCCTTATACACGAGCGGCACAGGCACCTGGCGCTTCACGGCAAGCCCTGACTGTCGCAGTGCTTCGGCCATCAGCGCCTCGTAGGCGGACTCAAGCAAACCCGGACCGATCTGGGTGTGAATCTGGAACCCACAGTCAACGCAGATGCGGGCAAGATCTTCCAGTTCGTCCGGGTACAACATCTTCGCATCTTCGCGTGCTATTCCTCAGAAGCTCACCGGTCCGGCCATTTCCTCCACCGTCCACGGCAACCCGTGCTTGTTCAGCATGTCCATGAAGGGATCGGGATCGAGCTGTTCGATGTTGAACACGCCCTCGCCCTGCCAGTCGCCGCGCACCATCATCGCCGCGCCGATCATCGCGGGCACGCCGGTGGTGTAGCTGACCGCCTGATTGCCGGTCTCCTCGTAAGCCGCTTCGTGCGAGCAGATATTCTTGATGTAGAACGTCTTCTCGCCGCTGCCGTCCAGCGCCTCGCCGGTGGCGATCACGCCGATATTGGTGTTGCCCTTGGTGGTCTCGCCCAGCGTTTCGGGCTTGGGCAGCACCGCCGCGAGGAATTGCAGCGGGATGATGTCCTTGCCCTGATAGCGCACCGGCTCGATGCTGGTCATGCCGACGTTCTGCAGCACGGTGAGGTGGGTGATGTACTGATCGCCGAAGGTCATCCAGAAACGCGCGCGCTCCAGCTCGGGGACGAACTTGGCGAGGCTTTCCAGCTCCTCGTGATACATCAGGTACATGTTCTTCGGGCCCACCGCTTCGAAGTCGAAGGCGACCTTGTTCGACATGGCAGGGGTTTCGACCCAGTCGCCGTTCTCCCAGTGGCGCGCCGGAGCGGTCACTTCGCGGATGTTGATTTCCGGGTTGAAGTTGGTGGCGAAGTGCTGGCCGTGATCGCCGCCGTTGCAATCGAGGATGTCGAGCTGGCGGATGGTCTTCAGCTTGTGCTTCTTGAGCCACATAGTGAAGACGCTGGTCACGCCCGGATCGAAACCCGAACCCAGCAGCGCCATCAGGCCGGCATTCTTGTAGCGGTCCTGATAGGCCCACTGCCAGTGATACTCGAACTTGGCCTCGTCCTTGGGCTCGTAGTTCGCGGTGTCGAGGTAATCGACGCCCGCTTCCAAGCAGGCGTCCATGATCGGCAAATCCTGATAGGGCAGCGCAAGGTTCACGACGAGGCCCGCGCCGGTCTTGCGGATCAGGTTGACCATCGCCGGGACTTCTTCGGCATCGATCTCGTAAGTCGCGATATCGCGACCGCAGCGCTCCTTCACCGACGCGGCAATCGCGTCGCATTTCGACTTGGTGCGGCTGGCGAGGTGGATTTCGGGGAAGATGTCCGGATTGAACGCCATCTTGTGGACGCACACCGAACTGACTCCGCCAGCACCGATGACGAGAACGGTGCTGGATTTGGCTGCCGACATGTTAGGAACCTTTCGTTATGCGAATCTTGCGTGCGCCCTACTCCAATGCGCCAAAGGGGACAAATGATCCAAGCTGATGTCAGAATGCCGACTACTGAAGGCGTGCGCGCTGCGGCGGAGGCCGTGGCGGCGATCCTGCCCTCTACCCCGCTGCTGCCGGTCGAAATCGGCGGCGTGCGGGCGTGGGTGAAGGCGGATAACCTGCAACCCATCGGCTCCTTCAAGATCAGAGGCGCGTGGTGGCGGCTATCATCGCTTACTCCCGAGGAACGCGCGGGCGGCGTGGTTGCGGTGTCATCGGGCAACCATGCGCAAGGCGTTGCTTGGAGCGCGCGGCGGCTTGGCATTCGGGCGACCATCGTAATGCCGCATGATGCGCCGCAGGTGAAGCTGGATAACACCAAGGCGCTGGGCGCAGAGGTTGTGCTGTACCAGCGCCCCGGCGAGGACCGCGATGCCGTCGCCGCGAACCTCATTGCCGAGCGTGGCGGCACGCTGGTCCATGCGTTCGGCGATCCGTGGGTGATCGAAGGACAGGGTAGCGCCGCCATCGAAATCGCCGCGCAGCTGGGCCGCGCGCCTTCGCGCATCATCGCCTGCTGCGGCGGCGGCGGGTTGACCGCAGGCCTCGGCCTCGGCGCGCCGGACAGCGCGGTGCACCCTGTGGAGCCGGTCGGCTGGGACATGGTCGGGCAGGCCATGGCCAAGGGCGAACTCGTCCACGCCGCGCCCGATGCGCCCAAGACCATCTGCGATGCGCTGCAACCCAACGTCACCAAGGCGCTCAACCTCGGCCTGCTGCAAGGCCGCGCCGAGCCGGGCGTGACCGTCACCGATGATGAGGTCCGCGCGGCGCAGCGTTTTGCCTTTACCCAGCTGCGATTGGTGGTCGAACCCGGCGGCGCTGCGGCGCTGGCAGCGGCGCTGGCGGGCAAGGTGCCGGTCGATGCGGACACGGTGATCATGCTCACCGGCGGCAATGCCGACCCCGCCGCCTATGCCGCGACGATCGCGGGCGGCGTCTAGTCTGTGGAAAGCGTCATATAGCCGACACGCTGGCGACATATGGCCGCGCCTGACCTTACGAAAGGACACAGGCAGACCATGGCAACTCAGGCGAAGCGGATCATCGAGGATGCGGTGGTCCGCAAAGACGCAAAGGTCGGCGACAAGCTGCTCGACAAGGCCTTTGCCCTCGCTTTCAAGGGCCTTGTCTATGCGCAGATCTGGGAAGATCCGGACGTCGATATGGAAGGCCTCGACATCCAGCCCGACAGCCGCATCATGTGCATCGCCAGCGGCAGCTGCAACGCGCTGTCCTATCTCACCGCCAATCCCGAAAGCGTGACCGCGGTCGATCTCAACCACGCGCACGTGGCGCTGGGACGCTTGAAGATTGCCGCGATCAAGCACCTGCCCAATTACGAGCGCTTCCACCGCTTCTTCGCGCACGCCGATCACAAGGAAAACGCGGCGGTCTATCACGAGATGATCGCCCCGCATCTCGATCTGGTCAGCCGTGCCTATTGGGAAAAGCGCGACATTCGCGGGCGGCGGCGTATCTCCTACTTCACGCGCGGCATTTACCGGAAGGGATTGCTCGGCAATTTCATCGGCTTGGCGCATATTTTTGCCAGGCTTTACAAGATCGACCTGTCGAAGGTGCTGGAAGCATCCACGCTTGAGGAGCAGCGCGAAGTCTTCGAGCGTGAGCTGGCGCCGGTGTTCGAAAAGAAGTTCATCCGCTGGCTGACCGATCAGCCCGTCTCGCTGTTCGGTCTCGGCATTCCGCCTGCGCAGTTCGAACACCTCGCGGGCGATGAACGCATGGCCGAGGTGCTGCGGCGGCGGCTGGAAAAGCTCGCCTGCGATTTCGCGGTCAAGGACAATTACTTTGCGTGGCAGGCCTTCGGGCGCGGCTATGACCGCTCCGAAAGCGCGCCGCTGCCGCCCTATCTCCAGCGCGCCAATTGGGAAGCGATGAAGGAGCGGGTGGGCCGTTTGGAGGTGACCCGCGCCAATATGGTCGACTGGATCGGCGCACGCGAGGAAGCCAGCATGGACCGCTTCGTGCTGCTCGACGCGCAGGACTGGATGAACAATGCGCAGCTCGATGACCTGTGGAGCAAGATCACCCGCGCCAGCCGCCCCGGCGCGCGGGTGCTGTTCCGCACCGCTGCCGAGCCGAGCCTGCTCACTGGACGGCTGGATGATGCGATCCTGTCAAAGTGGCGCTATCTCGACGCGCTCTCCGCCGATCTGACCCGCCGCGATCGCTCGTCGATCTATGGCGGCGTGCATGTTTACGAGCTGGCGTGATGGCGAGCCGTAGTAGCTTTGGGGCGCCCCCCTCCCACGCCGCGCTGATGGACGAAGTCTATCGCGGTCAGCGCCATATCTATGACTTCACCCGCAAATATTACCTGTTCGGGCGGGACACGCTGATCGCGAGCCTCGCCGCGCAGCCGGGGATGCGGGTGCTGGAAGTTGCCTGCGGGACGGGGCGCAACCTCGCCAAGGTGGCCAAGGCGTGGCCGGGGGTGCGGCTTTACGGCCTCGATATCTCGGCTGAGATGCTCAAAAGCGCGCGCGCCGCGCTGGGGAGTGAGGCTCGGCTGGGCGAAGGCGATGCCTGTGCTTTCGATCCTGCAACGCTGCTCGGCGAACCGGCCTTCGAGCGGATTGTTCTGTCCTACTCGCTGTCGATGATCCCCGATTGGGAAGGCGCGCTCGATCACGCTGCGGGCCAGCTGGCGGCAGGCGGATCGTTGCACGTGGTCGATTTTGGCGACCTTCAAGGGCTGTCAGGCCCCCTCCAGACCCTGCTTAGGGGGTGGTTAGCCAAGTTTCACGTGGAACCAAGGGCCGCCCTGCCCGCCGTCGCGGCGGAAATTGCGGCTGCTCGGGGACTCTATCTGGAAAGCCGGCGCGGACCGCTCGGGTACTACCAGCTTCATGTGCTGAAAGCGCCGTCAGGGGCCTGATTTCCGCGCCCCTCACTTTTGACGCGCCAAATTTGCGGAAAGCGCGTATGGGGCGCGCTCGAATACGCGGGATCGCATCGGCACCGCCCCTCTACACCCCAAGCTTCGCGCCCGATTTTGCGCCTTTTTTGCGCCCCGGCGAGCCGTTCCAGACGAGTCCCTCCCCATGACGAATACCGCATTCCCCGCCCTGCCCGCCACCATCGAAACCGCCCTGACCGAGCGCGGCTACGAAGTCGCCACCCCCGTTCAGGCCGAGGTGCTGCGCCCGGAAGCGGAAGGGCGCGATCTGGTCGTTTCGGCGCAGACGGGCTCGGGCAAGACGGTGGCTTTCGGGCTCGCCATGGTGCCGCAGCTGCTTGATGATGCGGGGAAAATCGGCTTCGTCCAGACCCCGCGCGCGCTGGTCATCACCCCCACGCGCGAACTTGCACTCCAGGTCAGCCGCGAGCTGGAATGGCTCTATGCCCGCACCGGCGCTCGCGTGGCGACCTGCGTGGGCGGCATGAACCCCTCGGCCGAACGCAAGGTTCTCCAGTCCGGCCCGGCGATCGTGGTCGGCACCCCCGGCCGCCTGCGGGACCATTTCGAACGCGGCGCGCTGAACCTATCGCAGCTCGCCGTAGCGGTGCTCGACGAAGCCGACGAGATGCTCGACATGGGCTTCCGCGAGGAGCTTGAGGCGATCCTCGACGGCACCCCGGACGGGCGCCGCACGCTGCTGTTCTCGGCAACCATGCCGCGCCCCATCGAGGCACTGGCCCGCCGCTATCAGCACAATGCCCTGCGCATCGCCACGATCAGCGAAGGCCGCGGCCACGGTGACATCGCCTATCAGGCCGTGACCGTCTCCCCGCCCGAAGTCGAGAACGCGGTGGTCAACCTGCTGCGCTTCCACGAAGCGGAGACCGCCATCCTGTTCTGCGCCACGCGCGAAAAGGTGCGCCATCTCCACGCGACTTTGCAGGAGCGCGGCTTTGCCGTTGTCGCGCTGTCGGGCGAACATTCGCAGCAGGAACGCAATCAGGCCCTGCAAGCCCTGCGTGACGGCCGCGCCCGCGTTTGCGTTGCCACCGATGTCGCCGCGCGCGGGATCGACCTTCCCACCCTCAGCCTCGTCGTCCATGTCGAAATCCCCCGCGATGCCGAGACGCTGCAGCACCGCTCGGGCCGCACGGGCCGTGCCGGGCGCAAGGGCGTTGCCGTGCTGATTGTGCCCTTCTCCGCCCGCCGCCGGGTCGAGGCGATGCTGGGCCGCGCGCAGATCAATGCCGAGTGGCAGGACGTGCCCGACCGCGAAGCCATCGCCATGCGCGACCGCGAGCGCCTGCTCGGCAAGCTGCTCGCCCCGACGGAATTCGACGATGCCGACCGCGAGCTTGCCCAGCGCCTGCTCGCCGAGCGCAGCGCCGAGGATATCGCCGCGATGCTGGTCCACGCGCACCGCTCGCGGATGCCCGAGCCTGAAGACCTTATCGCCAACACCCCCCAAGCCCGCGCCGAGGCCCAGAAGGAGCGCCATCGCCCCGGGTTCGAGGATACGGTGTGGTTCCGCATGGATATCGGCCGCAGCCAGAACGCCGATCCGCGATGGCTGTTGCCGCTGATCTGCCGCCGCGGGCACATCACCCGCAACGAAATCGGCGCGATCCGCATCGGGCAGGCAGAGACCTTCTTCCAGATCCCGCGTACCATCGCCGACAAGTATGCCGCCGCCGCCGCCCGCACGGCCGAAGCCGATGGCCCGGAAGAGGCTTTGCTGATCGAACGTTCGGAAGCCGGCCCGCGTGAAGTGGCCCGCAGCAACCGCCAGCGCCGCCCTTCGCGCAGCTCGGCCGATAATGCCTTCGTGAAAGCCAAGCCGCCGGGCCGCAATTTCGCAGGCAAGCCGCACGCAGCACGCCCCGGCAAGCCCGGCCCCCACAAGCACAAGCGCGGCCCCAAGCAGCCCTGATTTCGGGCGCTGGTACGTTCGGGCTTACGCCGCACATCCTCATCAGGGTGTTGCGGTCGCTTGTCTACACTTGCGCCCCGGATGCCGACTTCGTAATCGGGCCGCTCGATGGAAGTGAGCGCATCACAGTGGTTTCGGCCCGTTCGGGGCAAGGCTTCTAGCATTCCGCAAACGCGGGCGAACATGCCGTGCGCCTGATCACCGAAAGCCCGGCCACGGCGATCCGCGCTTGCGATCTGCGCCATCTGGCCAGGAGCACACACGCATGAACGCCGCCGTTCCTGACCTCGCCACCGCCGCAAACGCGCGCGCCGAACAGGTCGCGTTGCTTACGCAAATCGAACAACGGTTGCGCTGGCTTTCCTCGTGGACGGTCCACAATGCCAACAATCTTCGGGAGAAGCGTGACGGGCTGAAGGTCGGCGGACATCAGGCCAGCTGCGCCTCGATCACGGCGGTGATGACCGCGCTCTATTTCCACGCGCTGCGTCCGCAGGACAAGGTGGCGGTCAAGCCCCATGCCGGGCCAGTGCTGCACGCGATCCATTACCTGCTGGACGAGCAGACCCGTGACAAGCTGGAGCGGTTCCGTGGTCTCGGCGGAGTCCAGTCCTATCCCAGCCGCACCAAGGACACGATCCCGGTCGACTTCTCGACCGGTTCGGTCGGCCTCGGGGTGGCGGTGACAGCGTTCAGCAGCCTGGTGCAGGACTACCTTGTTGCCCACGGCCAGCTTGCCGAAAGTGACGCGGGCCGGATGATCGCGCTGATGGGCGATGCCGAGCTGGACGAGGGCAATATCTACGAATGCCTGATTGAAGGCTACAAGCACGATCTGCGCAACTGCTGGTGGATCGTCGATTACAACCGCCAGTCATTGGACGCGACCACCGCGGACCGGATGTTCCGCCGCTTCGACGATATCTTCGAAACCTGCGGCTGGCGGGTGGTGACGCTGAAGCACGGAAGGCTTCAGCGCGAGGCGTTCAAGCGGCCCGGCGGGCAGGCACTGGAAGACTGGATCGAGAACTGCCCCAATGCCGATTTCGCGGTGCTGACCTACCTTGGCGGCGCTGCATGGCGGGAACGGCTGACCCGCGATTTGGGCGATAAGACGGGCGTGGCCGATCTGCTTGGCCAGCATGATGACGCACAGCTCGCCCGGCTGATGACCAACCTCGGCGGGCATTGCATCGAGAGCCTGCTTGACGCCTTCGATTCCGTGACCGACGACCGCCCCACCCTGTTCATCGCCTACACCGTGAAGGGCTACGGCCTGCCGCTGGCGGGCCACAAGGACAACCATTCGGGAATGATGAACACCGCGCAGATCGAGGGTCTGCGCGCCGAACTCGGCATTGCGCCGGGCGAGGAGTGGGACAAGTGGGCTGGCCTCGGCGACAACCTCGCCGCGCGGCTCGACGCGCTGGTCAAGGACAGCCCGATTGCGCGCAAGGCGCCGGAACACCGCGCGCCTGCGATCCCCGTGCCGGCCCGCCTGCCTGTGCCCGAAGGCGCCGTGCAATCGACGCAGGCCGCTTTCGGGCGCGTGCTGTTCGATCTCGCCAAATCGGACGAGGCGCTTGCCGACCGTCTGGTCACCACCGCGCCCGACGTGACGCAGACCACCAACCTCGGCGCCTTCGTCAACCAGCGCGGGCTGTTCCGGCGGCAGGAGCTGGCCGACGTGTTCCAGAAGGCGCGCATTCCCTCGGCACAGAAATGGACCGCGACCACGGCTGGCCAGCATATCGAACTGGGCATTGCCGAGAACAACTTCTTCCTGCTGCTCGCCTCGCTGGGGCTGGCGGCGCCGCATTTCGGCACGCGGCTGCTGCCGGTGGGGACGGTCTATGATCCCTTCATCGCGCGCGGACTGGATGCCTTGAATTACGGCTGCTATCAGGACGCAAGGTTCCTGCTGGTGGGCACGCCTTCGGGCATCACTCTGGCGGGCGAAGGGGGTGCACACCAGTCGATCAACACCCCGCTGATCGGGATGGGCCAGCCGGGGCTGGAAAGCTTCGAGCCCGCCTTTGCGGATGAGGTCGCGCTGCTGATGCGCTGGGCCTTCGAGCATATGCAGGCCGATGACGGCAGCTCGGTCTATTTGCGGCTTACGACCCGCCAGATCGAACAACAGGTGCGAGCCGACGACGGGTGGGAATCGGGCGCACTCGCCGGGGCCTATTGGCTGCGCGAACCCGCGCCCGGAGCCGGGGCCGCAATCGCGTTCAGCGGCGCGGTCGCTCCTGAGGCCCTTGTTGCTTGGGAGGCATTGCAGGACGACATCCCCGGGCTCGGCCTGCTCGCCGTCACATCGCCGGACCGGTTGCACCGCGATTGGTCCGCGGCCCGTGCCGCGCGCTGGCAGGGCGGCATGCGCACCTCAAGCCATATCGAGACGCTGCTCGGCCAGCTCGCCCCCGGCGCAGGGCTCGTCACCGTGCTCGACGGCTCGCCCGCCGCGCTGTCATGGCTGGGCGGAGTGCGAGGACAGCGGGTCAGCCCGCTCGGCACTGATCGCTTCGGTCAGACCGGCGACCTCATCGATCTCCATCGCACCTACCGGCTCGATGCCGAGGCGATCATCGACGCGATGGCAGAGCTGTTTCTCTGACAGGCCGCCCCGTACCGGCTTCATCGTCACTCAGCCAAGGTCACCTGACCGCATCGCTGATAGCAATGGTGGAGAAGGCCACGCTTGAAAGGGTCGTCAGGAAACGCTGCAGATCGGCGCCCGGCGCGGTGGACACGTAGAGCAGGTCATCGTCGCGGACCGCAAAGCCCTGGGCAGCGAAGAAGCTGGTGGGTTGGCGCAGGTTGAGGCGATAAATCACCGGGATGCGCCCGTCTTCCATGCGCCGCGCACCTTCAAGGTTGGCAGGGTCCAGAGCGGCCGGGTCTTCCAGTCGGAACACAAACACGCCGCCAATATCGGCAAGATCGGCGCGAAGCCCGCCGATCCGGCCAAGCGCCTGCGCGAGCGTAAGCCCCCCACCTTCAAAGGGAACTTCGGCGTTTTGCGCGACAGCGCCCAAGGCGATGAAGCTGTAAGGCTGGAACGTGACCGTCACGACGTCGTCTGGCCGCACGCGGATGTTCTGCGCCGGATCACGAATAATCGCGTCGAGCGACATGGAGGTCGAAACTCCGCTGCGCGAAAGCTGGACTGTCGTCTTCCCCACCGGCTGGCGCGGTCCGCCAGCGGCGGCAAGCACGTCAAGCAGGCGTTCGCCCTGCGCGGTGACCGGAACGCGCCGGCTTGCCCCGACCTCGCCGATGATCGTCACGTTGCGGGCCTGGTTCTGCACGAGCCTGACAATCGCCTGTGGCTGGTGAGCGCGGCCACCAAGGCGCGAAACGATCTCCCGCTCGACTTGTGCGGCAGTCCGCCCGACGACCTCCACCGGTCCCGCAAAGGGAACATTGATGGTGCCTGCGCTATCGACCATCTGCTGCGGGATCGTAACGCCTTGGCCGGGTCCGGCAGAAAGGCTTCCCCGGCCAGTGCCACTGCCGAACAGGATGGCGGGGGGCGCTTCCCAGATGGTGACATCGACAACGTCGCCGTGGCCGATGGTCAGACTTGCCGGCTGGCTATCGCCAAAGACTTCGGCGAGGCTGCGCGAGCGGGAATAATGCGCTGCCCGCTTGACCGCCTGGTCGTCGAGATCGATGAGGATGACCCCGCTATCGGCATAGTCGCTTCCGCCGGCGTCGCGAATGCTGGCGCCGGACGGACCCGAGCCGCCAAGCGATGAACAGGCCGCGAGCGATGCGGCGATCAGCGCCAGGCCGGTCATCCGCAGTCCGCGTGACATGATGTGCCTATTCGACTTCATTCGGAAACTTCCTTCGCAACAATCATTCAGAAGCGCCGGTACAGGGCATCGAGACGCTCGCGATAGGCGGCTGGCGAGAAGCGTTCGGCCTGCGCCAGCCCGCGCAGGCTCATCTCGGCGCGCAGGTCTGCATCGGCATCAACCTGCCGTATTGCGGCCGTCAGGGCGGCCGTATCGTATGGGTCGACCATGATCGCCGCATCACCCGCCACTTCGGGAAGCGACGAGGTGTCCGAACAGATGACCGGCGTCCCGAGCGACATGGCTTCGAGCGCCGGCAATCCGAAGCCTTCGTAAAGCGACGGAAACAGGGCGGCCTTTGCCCCGCGGATCAGACTGACCAGCAACGCAAACGGGGCATAGGGCAGCTGGATGACCTGTCGCCGACCACCTTCGCGCCCGGCCAGGCTCTTGAGCAGTTGCAACTCCCCTTCGGACTTCCACGCCTGGGCACCGACTATCACCAGCGGGGCGTCCACCTTGCTCACCAGATAGGCTTCAATCATCCGGCCGATGTTCTTCTTGGGCTCGATGGAGCCCCAGAAAAGGTAGTATTGCTTGTAGTGGACGGGGAAGAGGCTCTCCACCTCGTCTGCGGTCTGCTCATCGGTCTTGCGGCGCAAGGCTTCGGGGATATCGACCGACTGGTAGGTGTTGGTGATCCGGTCAGGCGCGATGCCGAGCACCTCGATCAGATCCCGCTTCGAATGCTCCGAGACCGTGACGATATGGTCGGCGGTGCGCGCAAGCTTGCGCAGCAGCGCGAGGTACTGCCGCTTCCGGTCCAAGGTGGTGAAAGGAAGCCTGAGCGGGACGATGTCATGAAGCGTGTAAATGTTGGGAACGCCCCTGATCCTGATCGGCAAGGGATATGTCCAATGCGCGAGGTCAACCCGCTGCGGCAGCGCGACATGGTTCAGCTGGCCCCACAATGCGAAGCCGTTTTGTGATCTGCGGAAGACATCGGCGGCGCTGAAGATCTTGTCATGGCGCGGCAGCCGTGCAGCGAACTGGCGCGAGATGACCCGTCCGGTAATCGGCACCTCGACCGCCTTTTGGCCCAGCGGGGCCCGCAAGGCATGCGCGGCTTGACCGATCAGATCGAGCGTGCCGCCCCGCTTCGCGGTCTCCCCATCGAAAAAGGCAATCTCGCTCAGCAGCGGATCGCGCGAGGTGGCAGCGGCGTTGCCATAGAGAACGGACGCTGCATGGCCGAGATTGTGCAGCTCGTAGCTGAGGTTCCGGGCATAGGTGGCCACCCCGGTGCCCTTCTCAAGGCCGAGATTGTACCCGTCTATCAATATTCTCCGCGCAGCACTCATGCGAGCGAACTCGCTGTGCTGACCGATCGCGAGCCATCTGCGGGAAGCATCGGCGCCTGCTCTTGCAAAGCCCTGCTCGACCGGGGCCATTCCGCGAGAGGGCCATGCGCGATCAGGAGACGGATCATCTGCCCCGCGGTGTTGGCTTCACCGGCAGGGCTGTCCGGATCAAGCGCGAGGAAACAGCACAGCCGTGCCCGTAAATCCCGGTCCAGTTTGCTCGCGAGCGCGTCACCGCCTCCGAAGTGGGCTTCAGCAAACCGCTGATCCGCGATCATGGCGGCCAAGAGGTCGTCGCAGGTTGCGTGACTCCGGATCAGACCCAGCACCTCGGCCTCATCAACCTGTTCCACGAGCCACAGCAGTTTCGCGAAGGCATCCACCTCGGGCTTTGCAGGCGGATGGTTGCCGGTCGGCCCGGGACGGAATCCGCGCACCCCGTACCAGCCATCTTCCCCATGCTGCTGCGCAAAAACAAAACGAACGTGTTCCTCGATTTCGTCCTCGGGCACGCCAAGCGCGGCTGCCGTCCGGTACGAAATCTCAGCCCGGGCAAACTTGCCCTGTTCCTTGGTCACATGGCCGTGCTGAATCCAGTAGGTGCGCTGATAGGGGTAGAGCGATAGCGCCGCGGCATATTCCTGCTCGGCTGTTGCCCAGTCCTTGCTGTCGCGCGCCCAGTCGCCCTGTTGCACATGAATGCGGAAGCGGTCGTCTGCCAGAGCGGACCGGTGGGCGGATTCGATCATCATCGCCCGGTTCACATGGCTGACCGAAGGCTTCGCATTGCTCAGCGAGGCACCGATGACTTCCTTGTAATCGGTGTAAGCGGTGTCGAAATCGTCATGCAGTTCGAGCTTGCCATCATGGAGCACCGCCCACCGGTTGCAGTGATCGCGGATATAGCCCGCGTCATGGGAGATGATGACCATCGCCCGGTCTGCCCGCTTTTCGAACAGTTCGTAATTGCATCTGTCGTGAAAGCGCGCGTCGCCGACGGCTCCGATCTCGTCGATCAGGAAGCAATCGAATTCGATGATCATCGAGATTGCGAAAGCCAGCCGGGCGCGCATCCCCGACGAATATGTCCTGACCGGCTCTCTCAGATAGGGGCCGAGCTCCGCGAATTGTTCCACGAACGCGAGATTGCTCTCGAAATCCTGCGAATAGATGCGGCTGATGAAGCGGACGTTGTCGACGCCGGTCAGCATTGGCTGAAACGCCCCGCCGAACGCCAAGGGCCACGACACCGACATGTGGCGTTCGATGGTGCCGGAGGTCGGCCGCTCTGCGCCGCTGACGAGGCGGATCATAGTCGATTTGCCCGCGCCGTTGCGTCCGAGCACGCCAAGCCGCTCGCCCATGCGCAGTTCGAAGCTCACCTTGTCCAGCACCAGCTTCTCGCCGAACCGGGTGCGGTAGAGCTTGCGGAGATTGTGCACCCTGATCATTCAGGCACCACGCGAAGCGCCACCCGGCGCACCAGCAGCAAGGCCACAAAGCTCAGCGCGAGTGCCACCGGAACCAGATAGCCCAGATCGTAGTGCGCCCGTGCCTGCGAGCCGAAATATCCTTCACGCACCAGCTCCACCCCGTGAACCATCGGGATGGTGAGCACGATCTGCTGGGCGAAGGGCGGCAGGGCATCGACCATGAAGGCGGAGCCGGAAAGCGGGAAGATCAGGTAGGACACCGGGTGCCACAGCTTGTCCACCAGGTCGCTCTCATGGGACAAGGCCCCCAGGGCAATCGCCAGCGCCGCACCAAACCAGGCGATGAGCAGCCAGCCGCCCGCCACCTTGAGGAAGTCTTCGGGCGGGGACATCCAGCCGAAGCTGACGAACGCGACGCTCAGCACGGCAAATGAAACTGTCGCTCCGCCAAATTCGAGAAGCAGGCGGGCAACGTAGATATCGAAAACCTTGATGTTGCGGTGATACATCAAGGCGAGGTTGGCCCACAGCGCGCCGATGCAGCGGCCGGGCATATTGCGCCACAAGAGGACACTGGAATAGCCGGTCAACGCGAAGGCGACGATTGGCAGGCTGCTGCCATGAACCGACTTGGTCGCCGTCCACAGGGCCGTGACGCCAAGGGTAAACAGCATCGGTTCAACGAACAGCCACAGGAAGCCGATATTGTGGCGGCCATAGCGGGTGAGCATCTCTCGCACCAGCAGCGCGCCAAGCACACGCCGCTGGATCACGGCGCTCCTGCGCAGGCTTGATTGAGGCAAGGCCGCGCTCATCAGTCGCGATGCTCGCGTATGCCGACGATCAGCATCGACAACACGCCCCATGCCAGAAGGCCCAGAATGAAGGTCGCGATGATGTTCCTGATCCGCCGCGGCTGTGTCGCGTAGTCGGGCAAGCTGGGATCGGCGATACGCTCGACATAGGCTTGCTTTCGCCGCCCTTCCGCCTGCGCTTCCTGCAGCGATGCCAGGGCCGCAGTCAGCTGCTTGCCGGCCGCTTCCGCATTGAACTGCAATTCCTGATACCGCATCGCCGCGGTGGAAAGCGAACGGCTGCCACCGGCAATGCCGCCCCGTTGCTGTTCGATTTCCTTCTGCAGGGATCGAACCTGCGCACGCAGGAAGGGTATCTGCGAAGCCTGCGGCGTGTAGGTTTCGAGTTGAAGTAGCTGGGTTCGGGCCGCGATCAGCTCGTCCTGGAGCTTCGCGATCATCTGCAGATCGCTTGCAGCCTCGAGTTCGGGATCGATGATGCCCTGCTCGTTCCGGAAGCGGGACAGCATCACGGCTGCTTTTCGCGCCGCTTCCTCGGCCTGGGCGACCTCCTGCCGGGCGATCGAAATCGCATCTGCGCGGGCACGTTCGGAAAGCGAATTGACGAGCTTCTCGGCCTGATCGAGCAAGCGCGCGTTGATCTGCTGAGCCTCACCGGGAGCAAAGGCGCTGACGGTCAGATGGATGACCTGGCCATTGGTCCCCTCCGCAACCCCCAGCTTGGTCTGGAAATAGCGATAGAACTCCTCACGGCTGTCACCGAAAATCCCACCGAACCGGTCGAGCCAGAAGATGTCCTCGCCGCCATAGGCACGGCTCACCAACCCGTCCTGATCGACATCGGTCAGCGCGCGGCGCGACTGGAGGTATTCGATGACCGTGACGCTTTCGGCATTGCCGCCGCCTCCCCCGCCAAGCCCCCCGCCGGTGAGAACCAGGCTGAGCGGTGATGCCTCATCCTTGTTGGGGCTGCGCACGACGAAGCGGGCTTCGGACGTGTAGATGTCGTTCGCCAGAAATCCGAAATAGATAAGCCCGATGATCGTCGGAACGATCACCACGGCGATGAACAGCCGGTCAACCGACTTAAGGCGCTCGATCACAGTCATGCCTCGATACTTCTGGAAGGCGGCGGGGTCAGCGTGGGTTTTCTTGTCGCGGCATCACCGGGCATCGCGTCCGCAGCCTCGGGCAGCGTGGCCAGCCAATCCTCGACCACAGCGAAGTGATCCGCCCAAAGCGGAGGTCGGAAGTTTCCCAGCAGGGAGAGCTGCCGCCGCTTATCGCCGCCTGCTCTGGAAAAGCGGCTGATCACCAGCGTCCACGCCACAGTGTCCCTCGGGTCGAGCAGGCACGGGATGCCCTGCCCGTTCTCCCGGAAGCAGGGCAGATCGCTGGCGATGACCGGCGTGCCTATCGTCAGCGCTTCAATCACCGGCAGGCCGAAGCCTTCCGCAAATGACGGCATGACCAGCGCCTCTGCCCCGGCGATCCAGTCACGCGCCTCCTGATCGTCGCAACGCGTGATCAGCGTGACATGCTGATGCAGAGCGGGGTGGCGCCTGAACATGTCGGACACAGCCTCGGCCTTGTCTCCCCACTGACCGATAATCACGAGGCGTGGTACCTTGACGCCGGATTGGAGGATCAGGCGAAGCCAGACTTGCAGCAGCAGGCGATGGTTCTTGCGACCCTCGATCGTGCCAAGACAAACGAAGTAAGGGCGGTTGAACGGCTCCGGTTTCGCAATCCTGCCAGCAGGGCCGACACCAAGAGGCGCCACGGTCAGCGATGGCAAGGCCAGGCCTTGCCCCTCGGCAAAGGCTGTCAGTTCGTCGGCCGTGGATTGCGAGTTCACGACAATCCCGCTTGCACTCGCAAGCGCGTTGAGCACCCGGCCGCGATGACGCGTGACCGCGCGATCCCGGCAGTACTGGGCGTGGGTAATGGGGATCAGGTCATGGATGAAGTAGACAGGCCGCAGTCCGCAGGCACGGACCCAGCGGACGTGCTCCGGCAGGTCAAAATCGGTATGGCTGACGTTGAAATAGACCGCGCCTTTGGCATCGGCGTGTGATCGACCCTGCGCCCATGCCTTGATCGCCAAGCGGGCCAATCGTGCACGGCTCGTGCGCTCGCCGGACATGCACAGGGCGAACAGTTCGTCCGAGTGACGCGGGCGGAGAATCCGGAACATTCCGCGATGCTGGACGACGGCCTGGGCCCGCTCGCCGAAATTGTGCAGATATGCATGGCAGACACGGTCTATCCCTGTCTGGCCTTTCCCGGTCCATAACGCCGCAAACATTCTCGTCACATCGAACAGGAATGGCCGCTCGATCATCCCGCCAGCCTTTCTTCGGATGGCACGGGATCGAGGAGATGCGGCAGATGCATGGCGACCTCGGCTTGCGCCAGCGCGTGCGCGCGTGGATCGTCGACATCGATCCACCAGCTATTGCCGATATCCATGCTGGCGGCGCGGCCTTGATCGGCGAGCCGCTGCATGCCGTCGGACAAGGAGCCGGGGCGACCATCAGCAATAGCCCCGATTATTGCGGCCGAAAGCGCCGGGGTGGCCAGAAAGGCGCCGCAGTCGACGGCGCAGAAGGAGGCAATGTCCTTGCCGATAGTCCTGATCAAACCCTTGTCGTCGAGGTCGACCCATGTCGCATCCTCGGGATCGATCAGTGGGCCATTCGTCCGCCGGTCTGTTGCCAGCGTGACGCCATTCTCGGGCGCACCCTGCGCGACCAGACCGCGGAGGATCGAATCCGAGAAGATGTGATCCGCCATCAGCAGCAGATAGTCACCCTCGATCACCGAGGCGCCTGCCACCACCGAGTAGCCGTTGGGCAGCAGCCAGTTTTCGATCCGCTGCGGGACCACCGGAATACCGACCCTGCGGGCGATCGCAGGCAGTGCAAGCTCGATCGCTTGTGCGCGATAGCCTGTAACCACGACAGCACGGCGCGCACCCGCACGTGCGGCCTGCCTGACGCTGATTTCAATCAGCGGCAGACCGAGCACCGGTGCGAGCGGCTTTGACTCGGAAACAGCCCGAAGCCTGCTGCCCATCCCGGCAGCGATGATCAGTGCGTCCATGGTACGGAACTCGCGCTCTGGGATACGTAAGGAGAGGGGCGAACTGGCGCCTATTCGGCAGCGATCGCGTCCTCGGCGAGGTACGTTTCCAGCAAGTGGTTGGCGACCTGCTCGCTGATCTGCTGCGGAGGGTGTTTGCAGTAATAGGCCGAAGGCACCGTCAGAACGCCGCTCTCGCCGCGGTCCATCGCGGTCTTGCAGAACCGGATTGCATCCATCACGCAGGCCGCTGCATTGGGGCTGTCCTCGACAGAAAGCCGGAGTTCGAGGTTGAGGGGCACATCACCCCATTGCGTTCCCTCGATCCGCAGGAAGCACAGCTTGTTGTCCTTCTGCCAGGGCACGTATTCGGATGGGCCGATCAGAATATTCTCTTCCGCCAGCCGCTGGGCCAGCACGGCCTGCACCGCTTCGGTCTTGGACGTTTTCTTGCTGCTCAGCCGTTGGCGGTCGAGCATGTTCATGAAGTCTGTGTTGCCGCCCGTGTTGAGCTGGTAGGTTCGCTCGATGGTAACGCCGCGATCGGTGAACAGGCTCGACAAGGTGCGGTGTACGATGGTCGCACCCACCTGCGCCTTGATGTCGTCACCGATGATCGGCAGACGGCGCTCGCGGAACCGTGCTTCCCATTCGGGGTTGCTGGCAATGAAAACCGGCATGCAGTTCACGACGCCGACGCCTGCCGCCAGCGCACATTCCATGTAGAATTCGGTCGCCTTCTGCGAACCTACCGGCAGGAAGTTTAGCAGGATCTGCGCGCCCGAGCTGCGCAACGCTTCGACAACGTCATCATGCGTGGCGTCGGGTCCATCGGCGACGACGAAGCCACGTGGCCCCGCACCGATCATGTGCGCGGCCACCCCGTCAAGCACGCGACCGCGCATCACCTTAGCGCCGGTGCGCTTCACATCCCGATGAAACACGGTGGTGTTGTTGGGCTCTGCGAAGATGGCCTCGGCGAGCTCGCGGTCAACCTTGCGTGCGTCGATATCGATGCCCAGCACGAACTCGACGTCCTGGGCTCCATATCCGCCAATAAAGGACCGGATCAGGCCGCGTGTGGAGCCGGAGCTTCCATAATACGACGCTCCTTGCACCAAAGAGCTGGCGCAATTGCCCACCCCGACCACTGCGACTTTGATCGTTTCCATCAGCCATTCCCACTTCTCAAAGGAGCGTTCCGGCAACGTTTCGACATCAGTCGGACAAGACCCATTGCGCCTCGTCCGCATCCACCCGCTGCTGCCGCTTCTTGAGGTGAGACGGAGCCAACACGGCACAGCCTTTGAGCCGCCGCGAAAAAATTTCACGGTTTGTCGGCCACCGCTCCGTCATGACTGCAGCACGACGCTTTTGTCGTCGGCACGACATTGTCGGCAGGCGAGGTTCGCAGTGCAAAGGGATGGCTCGTGATCGAAGGGGGCGGCATGGGAAGGCGTACAATCTGTATCGATTGCCGCTACATCGGCCCGCGCCCCAGCGGCATTGCCGAAACAGTGCGCGCGCTTGTCGACTTCGTGCCGGAACTCGCGCCCGACCTGGACTTCCTGTTGTTGCGATCGCCCGCACATCGCGGCGCGTTAAGCAAAGCGGTGAATGTTCGGGAAGTGGTCGTTCCTTCCGCCGCGAACGGTCCGGCTACCATGTGGTGGCTGCCGCGCGTTGTCGATCTATCGGCTGTGAGCCTGTTCCACGCGACGTTCAACATCATGCCGGCCGGGCTGAAAGCGCCCTGCGTCACCACCATTCACGACCTGATGTGGCTTACGGAACCGCAATTGTGCAGCGCGCGTCTGGCGGGACGGGCGCAGGCGCTGTTCCACGGACACGGCATCAGGCGCGCGCTGCGCAAGTCAGCGGCGATTGTCACGGTGAGTGAAGCCAGCCGGAGAGAGATCATTGCGCATTCTCCGCCCGCGGCCCGCCAGACATTCGTCACGATGTCAGGTGTTTCGCCCGAGTTTCGCCCGGTCCCGCGTAACATTTTGCGCCTTGCCGAACTGGGGGTGAGGCCGGACCGGCGCTTCGTCCTGACCGTTGGCCAATATGCTCCCTACAAGAATCATGAGGGCGCACTGCGCGCCTTCGCCTGTGCCTTTGCCGACAGGCCGGAGATTGATCTCGTTCTCGTCCAGCGGATGGGAGCCAGAGGCGAGCGCCTGTTACGCCTTGCCAAGGAACTCGGGATCCGGGGCCGTGTACGGCTCTTGCAGCCGGTCAGCCGAGCGGACCTCGTACAGCTCTATTCGTCCGCGTCGGCCTTGCTTCACCCGTCGTTCTGCGAAGGCTTCGGCAATCCATTGGCCGAAGCCATGGCCTGCGGATGCCCTGTGGTCACCAGCAACGTTTCTGCCATGCCGGAGGTGACCGGCGGCGCTGCGCTGCTGGCTCCGCCCGACGATTTTCCGAAGCTGGCCGAGGCCCTGCGCAAGGCGGTCGACGACAAGGCGCAGGCAGCAGCCATGCGGGAGGCCGGACTGGCGCGCGCCGCCACGCTGAACTGGCGTTCCTTTGCTGCGGACACGCTTGCGGTCTACCGCGGTGTGCTGGCCTCTTGATGATCGAGCTCTGCGATCAGACGGCATGTCGACCGGTTGGAAATCCGGACCGAACGGATCAGGACGAGGTTGAGCGCCACGGCTTCCCACAGGAAGAAGTAGATCGGCGAACCGGCCAGCATCGAGAAACCGAGTGCCACGGTACGGTAATTGGCACCGAGCAGCGGAAGGCTGTCCAGAATGGGCTCCGCATGCCGCCGGATGGCTGCAAGTGCCTGTTCGGATCGTTCCGGGTTCTCGCGCGCCGCGGCCACGGCCCTGTCAGCGGGGATCGCATGCGGCGCAATCATCTGCGCGAGCTTGAGGTACGCGGTACCAAGCAGCGCGGCCTTGCCCTCGCTGCCCCCCTGCCCGCGCGACGCGCGCAGCCACGGCACGCCATAGACCCACCATTGGTATTGCCGGCGTTGGACTTCGTAGTGATTGGCCTGCACAATCCGGCTCGCCCCTGCTCCGACTGCGAACAGCCAGGCGACCGGTCCGATCATGCTCTGCAACAGGCTGCCCAGAACCAGATAGAGCACGATGTGACCGGCGTAGTCGCAGATGCCGTCGACCAGTTCCCCCTGAGGGCTGCTGCGACCCGTCAATCGCGCCAGATCGCCATCGGCGCCATCGACGACATGCCAGGCGAGATGCAGCGCAAATCCGGCGAGCGCGGGCCATGGCCAGCCTGGCTGGGCATAGGCCAGCGCTGCGAGGACCACGAGCAACCCGCCCGCGACCGAGACCATGTTGGGTGTGACCCGCGTCGCAGTCAGCGCCGTTGCCAATCGCAGGGCGAGCGGGTGGAACAGATGGAAATTCAGCGCATCCTGCAGTTCGCGCGGACGCCGCGCTGCCCCTCCATCGGCGGCATCGGCAGGGACGGGGAATTTCGGTTTGCTGGCCAATGCCGTTCCTCAGACTTTTCGCTGCCTAGCACACATTCCACTGCCCTCTCGTCGGTCCGCTTGTCGGATCTGGTTGACGGCGAAAGCCCGGAGATCCCCGTGCGATGACATGTATCGTGCTCCATTTCACCGATAAAACCACTGCGGGTTACCTGGTCGCCGGCATTCCTGCTGCGGCACGGGCGGTACATCAGGTGGCTTTGGCTGCTCGGGAAGAGGACAGCATCGACTGCTGCATCATCGCCGTTCGCGGAGGATGGCAACCAAGTCAATGGTGCAGGTCGGAACTGGCGCGGCTTGCGCCCGGCCTCGCAATCCGGATCGTCGACGGCGATGCCATGGTGGGTGGCGACAGCCTTGTGCATGTCGCTGGAGAGGAGCTGCTATCTGCGCGCGAGATCCTGAACTATCTGAAAAGCGTGGGACAAAGGAGTGCCGGGTGGGTGTTTCCGGCTCAGGCCGCGATCGCCATGTTGAAGCAAAAAGGCAATGCGATCGTCGCGTCCACCGCCAAGCCGGCTGACGGGATCGTATCGCGTTACATCAACCGCCCGGTCTCACGTCTGCTCAGTCGGCTGGTCCTGCGCCTTCCCGGCATTACGCCAAACCACGCGACTTTCGTCGCCGCGGTGCTGGGCATTGCCATGGCGGGGTTTCTGTTTTTCGGCGGGATTACCGGGATATATGTCGGCGCGGTGCTGTTCCAGATCGCCTCGATCGTGGACGGGGTCGACGGGGAAATCGCGCGTGCGACCTTTCGCGCGTCACGTCTCGGCGCGATGCTCGACAGCCTGACCGATGCAGCGACCAATCTCGCCTTCTTCGCGGGCCTGAGTGTCAATCTCCTGATGCAGGGCGATAAGGTGGGAGCCTCCGCAGGCTTCACCGGTCTCATCATACTATCTCTGGGCATGACCCTGATCGGCCTACGCGCGCGACGATCGGAAGGGCCGTTCACCTTCGACGCAGTGAAGGATCATTTCGGCACCCGTCCTACCCGTTGGAAGCAGTGGCTGACCTGGCTCACCATGCGCGATTTCTATGCGGCGGCGGCGGCGGTCTGCGTTCTCGCCGGAATTGCGACGCCGATGCTTGTGGTGTTTGCGGCAGCCGCATCAATCTGGTTCCTCGTCACTGTGAAAGTGTTGGCCAGCAAGCCTGAAGCGGAGCGCAATCGGGATCGGCTGAATTGAGGCCGATCTCTCGTCCGGCGCTGGATCGTGAAGCGGGCCGAAGGGCCTGCGTTCCAACGCGCCGTGCTCAATATCGAGAACAAATTCAGCACGGCGGGACGGATTTGTCCCAGATTTCGAGCGCTATGCTCTGATCGCTACGAGCCATCTTCAGCGCGGGTTTTTGTTGCCGACCCAAGCATCACTGCTTCACCGACTTTCCCCGACCCAACCAGCTCGTTGAAGACACGCCTTACGTTCAGCATGCGGGAAGCGAATGATGGGCAGCCAAGGTCGCTGCGATAGGTCTTGTGTGTCCGCTTGTTATCCACCCAAGATATCTCGACCAGCGGCTGATCGCTCATGGTTATCTCATCTGTGCACGTTCCCGGTTTTGCTGAGCCGTTCAGATAGGTTTCCAGTTCGCGCAGAACCGCCTGGTGAAATGGGCGATCAAGCTGGAAGTTATAGCGGCCGGCATAGACATAATATGATTGGAAGGGCTTTAAGCCCTGAATGCTGCCATCTTGCAGAAACTCGATCCACCCTTTGCCATTGGCGTCAATTTGCCAACTCGTAACGCTTTGAGTCCAGATCACCTTTTCCGTCATGCTCAGCCTTTTTGGAGCAACCAACTCCGGCTGATCCTTGACGCTAATGGCCGGATGACCTTTCGCGAACATTTGCTCCGCCAGCACATGCCATGACTGCAGCATTTGGGACTTATAGGTCAGGCCGAGCCCATTGAGGCATGCGGTGGGGAGACTTAGGGCCCCCGAACTCCTGCCGCTCCAGGCGAGCTCCAAAGAACTGCCGCCCGGAACCCGCTCGATGGCGCACCGCAGATTCCCGTTCAGAAAAGTCGAGTTCGGATCGCGCTTACCGTCAACGACAAGCGCGAGGAATTCGCGCATCGTGCGATAGCCATCCTCGCCAAGGTCAAAGGAATGGACACCGGGTGCAACCTTGTAAACCGGAGCCGCAATATGCGGGACGGTAGGCTCGTAACCCACCGAATCCGGGGTTGAAATCTCGCCCTTGCCGTCACTGCTTATGCGCCAATGGAGGCTTTGGGAGGTGCGCGATCCCGGAAACGTGAAGCGTAGTTCTTCAAGTATGATTTGATCGGCATTCGGCGTCGAAGCGTCAGCGCCATTGTTTGCTGACGCCGGAGCGATGCCAACAAGTGCGAGAAGGACCGCATATCCAACCGATGTCATGCGCATCATCATTTCGCTCCAGATCGTGACAGCTTTATCATGAGGACTTGGTACAGCGCCGCAGCCGGTGGTTGACTGTCCAGCCATCCGCCAGATCATGAAGGTGCGGCTTGGCTCGAATAGTGAGCCTCCCCCTGACCAACTCCATGGTGAAAGTATCGTCGGCCAATTGCGATGCTTCGGGTGAGGTGTCGATGCCGGTGGCAACGGCAATGCGCCAGCTATTGCTGCCTGACTTTTCAAGCGCCCGCAGCGCGTAGAAATTCCCTTCGCCATATTCAGCATAGTCGTGGATCATCGATTGGCCGATGAGAACACCTCCAACCAGCAATCGGGACACCTCGTCATCATCTGCGCTGGCGGCTTTCTTAAGGGCGCGGCATTGCGCTTTGCCTTCCCTGTTATCGTCGAACCACACACCGTGCAGCGCGACTGGAAAACTCGGGGGCGTGCTATCCGCTAACGCAATAGAAGCTGTGGATGCGGCGGCTGCGATCACCGCGGCAAAACGCAGCAGCTTTGCCTTCGATTTGAACGCATCGAAGTTCATTCAGCGATCCCGCCTGACCGGTGTCGTTGTGCCTCGCGATCGGCTGCTGCGATTAACAGCAGCATGAAGATGAGCGCCACGCTATATTCTGCACCTCCCGTACCATGCTCTCCAACGAACCAACCCAATTTGCGGTGGATCAGCATGATGCCTGTAAAGGCGATCACCAGTAGCGACGCAGCTGCCGGGCGCACGAGACGGTTAGCGATCAAAAGCAACGCCGCCACAATCTCTGTGATAGTGATCGCCCACACCCAAGCGACACCGAACCGGAAGCCGACGGCTTCCATGAAGGTCCCGAATTGAGCAATCGAGCCGTTGGCGATGCGAACAAAAGCATGCGCAGCAAACAAGATCGCTGTTACGGTCCGCAGCAGGAGCAGACCGACGGGCAACGTGATGAATGGAAAATCCTGTAGCTTATGGATCACGCTCATCGGATTTCCCCCCAGCCCAAACAAGCCCTCCAATTCGAGCACGATCATAGGCGGTCGTTGGAGCAGGAAGAATGCGCTTTTCCGTACCGGTGCACTTTTCTGCGTGTAGAAAAAGCTCAACCACGCGCGCTGCGATCCGGGCAAATCGTGCAGACGACGCTGTTTCGATCAGCACAAGGCGGGTTTGTCGAGTTCGGCACGCGAATGTGGAACGTGTCTCTCGCGATGGTCTTTCCCACCTTTGCGCTAATGTGGCTCGGGGTGAGGCGGGTTGATCAAGCCTAGATCGATGGCTCGCTCGGGAATCCGACTACGCGCATCGACATTCAGCAGCAGCATCAGGATAGTGATATGATTGCGAACCGTAAAATGCGAAATGCCGAGTTCGCTCGCGATCATCTTGTTGGATAGCTTCTGATGCAAAAGCGATGCGATTTCGGCCTGCCGCTGCGTCAATGTGGAGCGTCGCATCGAAGGCGCCTTAATTCTGTCCGACCGGCCGAAGCATTTCCCGGACCTTCCCTGTCACAGCTTTCAGCGCATCATCTTGGTAAACCATTGCCATATGGCCGACGTTGGGGAGTAGCGTGACCTTTATCTTCGGATTGGCGCGCCCCAATTCTGACGGGTAGGCTTTTGCAAAAAACAACTCGTCCTTCTCACCGATCAGCACTTGTGTCGGCCTCTGAATTGCGCGGATTGCGGGCTCCCATTCGCGCGGTAGATTTGCCGAAGCCAGCAAGGCATGGCTGTAGCTTCCGGGGCGCCGGTCCTTGGTGCCATCCGGCACGGCCATTTCCAGTACAGTCATGTGATCGAGCGCGGAAATGCCAAACCCGTTCAAGATGCTGAGCACAACGATGCGCGGCACGCTGACCGAGGTCCACCCCCCCTGATTGGGGCGGTCCATTGCCGAGCCAGGGGCAATGAATGGTGACAGCGCAAGATAGGCGTCATAGTTGTCAGCATAGGCCTGAATGCTCGCTGTCCTCAGAATAACCGCTCCTCCAGTCGAGTGGCCCAGCAGCAGTTTATTCTCCGTTGGATGCGCTATCGAGACGAATTTGGCGATGTCGGCGAGGTCATCTTCGTACTGACCGCGATATGCCACATCGCCTAAGCGTCCGTCTGGTCCTTCGCTGTAGCCGTGTCCGCGCAAGTCGATTGAATAAACTGCCGGGCCCTCGGCGGATATTGCTTCTGCGATACCATGCATGGCCACTGTGGTACCGGACGATCCGTGAACGGCGACAACAACGCCCGCGCCGGCTTTTCCGGGATAGAGCCGGTACGACAGCTTGGCGCCATCGCGGGCCGTCATATAACTTGCTGGCGGCTGTGCCTGAGCAAAAGCGCTCATAAAATCACTCGCGCCTTGGATGGCGGCGATTGGTGGCGGTGCCTTTGGAGCGGTCAACATCAGAATGCCGCCCATCGCACCAGCGACAAGGAAGGGTGCGGAAATGGCACCGCGCATCAGATACTTCGAGAGCATTATCAATTCCTGGCAAGGTTCATGGGATGGCCTTGCGTATGCCGCGGCGCAGCTTTAGGTCTTCAGGCATTTCGCGAATGGTCGATTTCTTTCGCCAGTGGAAACTCTACCTTGATGCTCCAGTTCAGGTCGCGATCGGCTCCGCTGCTGCGTTGGCAGGCTCTGCTATCTTTGCCCGTCGCGGGATTTGTCATCGGACTGGCCGGGCCGTTTGCCACATATGTCGATATGGGGTTCTGGCAGAGAATTCTCCATTTCGTGCTGTGCGTAAGCGTGATCGGAACGACCATTCTGGTCGTGAGCTATCTGGTCGCTAGGCACTTCTTTCAGGGATATTGGCCGCTTTGGGCAGCCTTGCTGGTTGACTTGGCGCTGGTCGTTCCGGGCGCAGCCTTCGTTTACGCCAGCCTGAGTTATCTTGCGCCGAATGTTATCGCGCACATCAATCCGGTGCATTTGCTCTGGCAGAATTTGCTGATCGGGCTGATGTTTCGGGCGCTAAGCATGCTGGCGTCGTGGCGGCGTATTGGAGAGGGGCGGCTTGCCGGGAACGAGCCGACAGTTCCGGTGCCTGAAACAAAGTTCAATGAGCGCCTTCCCCTAGCGCTACGATCGGCGCGGGTTCTGGCGCTTTCATCCGAGGATCATTATCTGCGCGTCCACACCGCAATGGGCGAAGCCTTGATCCATATGACTTTGGCTGCGGCAACACAGCTATTGTCCGATGGCTTTCAGATCCACCGTTCGCACTGGGTTGCAAGGCACGGTGTGAAATCGGTTCGCAAAGGTAAAGTCGAACTCGTCACAGGGCTTTGCCTGCCTATCAGTCGCCACCGATCCAAAGAGTTTCAGGATTGGTTCGAAGGGCGGTGAGGCTGTGTCTCACATCGAGCAGTGCGGGCGATCATGACAGCCAAAACGACATCGTGCCACATAGCCCTTAACTGCCGAAATCGTTCCAATCAGCGTGATCAGACGGCCCGGCCGTAGTCGTGAGGCACGCACGCGTTTGGAGTGCGGCGTGAGCCTCTTCCATTGCTCGGGTCTCGATCAATTGCGCCTCATACAGCGCCCGCCCCCAGCGCCATATTCAGGACCGACGGGTAAGAATTTTTTCGACATTTCAATGCGCTCTTTCCGATAGCCGGAACAAGACACCCGAAATGCGCAAGGGCGCCGCGCACGTTGATGGAGGATTGGCAAGCCAAGCAGGACAGCAGGCCATGGCGCGAGTTACTGGAACGAGCAGCGGGACTGGCAGCCGAAAAAAGGTCCCGGTACAATTTAGTCGGCTCACCATCGGGTTCTATTCAGCCAATAGATAGTCAAACGGCGGCATTGCTCCCGTAAGTTTTCGCCATGTGCGTGGCAGCCGTCTAGAGAACAATGCTTTGTGGGGCCAAGAATGACCAAAAATCTGAAAATCATGTGTGGCGCGTTGCTGTTGGGATCAGCCGGCAGCGCATCGGCACAAACGGCGCTGGAGAGGCAGTTGGCGGGTGCCTTGGAGGCGCGCGATGATAAGATCAATCTCGATACGACCCAGCTCAAGTCCGAATGGAAGCTGGCGCACAACGGCCAGGTGGCTGGCAAGGGTTGTTCTATAACCTATTATTCCGGCACCGGTGGGCAAGCGATGGCCTATGTCGGACCGACAGCGGATTGGAACGAGGCATTCTTCCTCGTCAGCGGGGACTCGGTTCCCCAGGTCGACACACCCACACCCAAGAAGGTTACGCTGTCGACCGACGGGGAACCCGATCGAACGGTCACCGCCAACTTGCTGACGATCCAAGGCGAAGAGCCAGGCGAGGCGACAGCGATGGTTCTTTTTTCGCTTCCGAGTGTCGAGGCCGGTCTTGACGTTATGCAGGATACTGAAGGGGTGCGTGTGACCATCGACAAGAAGCACGTTTTCAGTCTTGCGTGGAAAGACGGCCATGCCGCGCGCGATCAGATGCGGGCCTGCCTGGCCGGGAAGGTGGGCTGACATGACGCATGCTCTCAACAAAATCCGGCTGATTTGCAGCGCCTTGGCTGCCGCGGCGGCCCTTCTTATGGCTCCTGCAGTTCAGGCAGAGCCAACACCCTGGTTGCTCATCGCGCAGGAAGGAAAGGCTCCCAATCGCACTGCCCATTATCTGGCCATCGACCTAATGGTTACGCAGACGGATTTGAGCACTTACGACCCCAAGGAGGCGGTCAAGGGCGGCAACGGGCTGCAATATCTCCAAGACCGCCAGTATACCAACGTCTGGGTCGTTCAGGTGCTGGAGAATGCTGGAGAGCCTGACAGCATATTCTATTCGCTCAATGTCCGGTGCCGCCAGAAGGAAGTCCAGTTTGCGCGCGCAACTGCGGTGTATCGCAACGATACCGTGGAAACCGTCAATTCCGATGCGTGGATGCAGATCCCCGATAACTGGCTGGGCCGTGTTTACACCGCCGCATGTGATTTCGACAATGTTGCCAAGGCCATCAAGACTGCTCAAGAAAGCAAGTCGTTTGATAATATCGAAAAAATGAAGCCGCTGACCGACTTGGGCATGATCTTTGCCGGCAAGTTTGAGGCCGTCGAGTACGGCACTGCTTTGCCCAATTTCACATGGCAGAATTTGTGGAAAAGCGGCACGCGTCCTCAGTATACGACCAGCAAAACGCCTGAGGAAATCCAGGCGGAGAAAGCCAAGATGGATGCCGAATTGGCGCTATTGGCCGGCAAAGCTGACGTGTGGCAAACGGACATCGGCAATATGGACGCCGAGCGCGCATTCATCACGGAGGCGAACAAGACGTTCAGGAAGAACGACAGCTGGCATCAAAAGGTGTTTCTGAACATGGTCGGCTGGACCGAGGAGGAAATTGCAGGCTTCTGGGGTCCACCCAGCAGCAGCAGCGATCTCGGCGGAACCCGTGCGCTGAGCTATTTTACCGAGAATGACACTCGGCAAATAAGGGTTTTTGAGGTGCCGGTTCTGGACGCAAACGGCAAGCAGATCGGCGTGGATCAGATGCAAGCCCAAGAAGGCGAACTGAGCGCATGTGCAATGACGCTGTTCCTGAAGCCGGGCGGTAGCAAGCCAGGTTACAGACTGATCGATTACAAAATCCGCAGCGGCACCAACTGCAAACTCACAACGCTGGGACAATCGGTGCGGTAGCCGCGCATCGAGCACGTCAATCACGGTGCAGGTCAGCTTCCCCCGCTGGCATTGCTCGGTTACGGATTGCCGTGCGCGTGCTTCGCTTTGTTCGGCAATCACGGCGTGCTCGGTAACCCTCATAGAGGAGAGGAGCACGCCCTTGCCCGTGTCTCGGTGGCACGTTAATCACTTGCTGCTGCGCCGCCACAGGGACCGGGATGCCGACCGGTAGGATGATGGCAGACAACATCGCCCCTGCCGTGGCGATTTCCTAATGGGGCCGAATGGCGCCTTGGATTATCATGGTTGTTTGAATTCCGGCTGGTGATGTGGTGGTGCGCCGGGTTCGATAGGTATGTCCTTGATCGAGAGATAATCGAGCACGAGCCGCCGCCCTTCGCGTGTGCGTTTGTTCAATAGCCCATCCTCGGTCATGAAGAGATAGCGCTGGAACGTCTGCCCTTGCGCGTTCCGCAGAAACGGATCGGCGGGATCTGCGCGGTTTGTCAGAAGCATATAGACATGCCACGGCTTGTTTATCTGGGCTGCGACATGCAACGGTGTGTTGCCGGTTGCATCGGCAAGATTGGGGTTGGTTCCCGCCTTCAGCAACATTTCAAACTGCTCGTCGCGTTCAGCAATCAAAGCACGTACAAGCGGCGTTGCCCCATTCGCACTATTGCCAACGTTGGGACTTGCGCCGTTTTCCAGCAAAAGCTTCAGCCATTTCGGATTGCGGTGGCCCGCCGCGTCGTGAATGACCGTGTCTCCATCAAGTCCCGGCTGATCGGGCTTCGCGCCCGCGCGAAGTAACAGCCGGAACGCCTTTTCATTATTGTTGGCAAGCGTCCATTGCAGCATGGTCATGCCGGTATCCGCCGTCGACGACAGCAGCTTTGAGCATGGCGGAAGTAGCTTGTTCAGCTCATCCCAATCGCCTGATTCTGCCGCGCGCAACACGGCCAAAGCGTCTTGGTCGAATACCGGATTATTGTGCCGCCTCGCATCGACGGGCGATGCGACCGCGATGGCGGCAAGGACCGCAAAGATTACAGCAAGAGAATGTCGGCCAATCACAACTCTATCCCTTCTTCGGCGAACGTCGAGCAAGGGGCCGCCTGAAGGAACGACCTGAGCCCGCCATTTTTGCAGGCACTGCTGCAACGCTCAGCCTCAAATCTGCTCGAGCAGCCACTCAGAAATACTCCGGTGTTCCGTCATAAACCGCCAGTATCTTGCAGGTGACCCCTACCTCCCGGCATTTTGCCATAAGTCCATCGCGCGCTTCTTCGAGCGTCGCGGCGGTTCTGGTGCGAAGGGATCCATTGCTGTCGCGTCCGATCGCGATCACTGCATTCACAACTGATGTGGCGATTTCACAATTCTCCCAGCCCGCTTTCCTGCATTTCTTCAATGCGGCATCACGTGCGGATTGCTCGTCGATCTGTTTTTCCACCCCGACAAACTGGCTTCCGTCATCGCTATCGGCCCAGGCGACAGCAGCAGCGAAATCAAGCCATTGAGGCCGCAGCTCAGGTGCTGGCGCTGGGGAAGGTGCGGGTGGCGCAGGAAGTTGCGAACAGTAAGGGATGCCATCGCCAAAATCAGGCCCTGATCCCGTGCGGCATTGCGCCTGCGCTGAAGTGCCGAACAGGATAAGCATAAGCAGGAAGACGCAAAGCCGCATGCTCGGCTTGTCCAGAAGTCGGCGGACGGGCGCAATAGCTGCTGGAATACCGGTACAGGTTACCACGCCAGCCGAATCAGGGTGATCCGCTTCCTACTCGATCGCGCGAAAAGCGACTGCGGAATCAGGCGCTGTCTGTTCTCGTGACCGGCCGCAAGCCGCGCAACTGCAATTTGGCAAGGTCCTGCGAAGCTGGAAACGCTGCCAGGCGATGTTGAAGCCGTCTTACCCGGACCTGCGGGTTCCGGCCTTCAATTTACGCGATCTTTATGCGTTCTGGTTAACCCAAGGCGGTGGAACCAGCTTTGTCAGACATTTATGCCGTGGTGGCGGCGATTGCAGTCTTTGCCGCTGTCGTCTGCACGCTATTTGTAAGGTCGAGAGCCGCCCGATCATCGCCGCATCCCGTACAGTCCACGAACGCAACCGATGGCGGCCTTGCCGTCGTCAAGTTTGAGCTGGCAGAAATACAGGCGATCAAGCACTTGCTTGGATCGGAAACAGCAACGGCGCTGCTGGCTACGTTGGCGCGCAAGCTGTCGAAGCTGGGAACGCTTGCCAAGCCTCCCGAGATCGGGAGCAGTTCGATCACGGCGTCATTTGCCGTCGACCAGGCTGCTGGCCTGACTGCGCAGATCAGTGCCGCAAAAGCGGTTCTTGCTGAACCGACGCAGGTTGCGGGCGCGATGTTCAATTGCACGGTTCGCGCTGCGATCCTCGATGGCAGCGGTGATCCCCAGAATGCGGCGCGCCCGGCAATCCAGGGAGAAAGCCGGTCAGAAAGCCCGACTGACAGCCCCTCTGTTCGGCTTGAGCTTTTACGAGGTCTTCAGGCCGGATTGACGAACGGAGAGGTTACGCTCGCCTATCAGCCCAAGCTTGATTTGCGGAGCGGCACGATATGTTCGGCAGAGGCGCTCTTGCGTTGGAATCGTCCGGATGGGCAACAGGTCAACATTGGCGAGCTTATCGGTCTTTGCGAACAAACCGGAACAATCAGAGAGTTGACCCGCTGGACAGCAGCGAAGGCAATTGCTGACAACGAGCAGTTCCTCGCCGTTGGGCACTCCTTGCTGGTCTTTATCAATGTCTCGGGTTCGCTCCTCGCGGATGTCGGCTTCGCTGACGATCTGCTGAAACTGGTGTCACGGACATCAGCGCAAATTGGAATTGAGATTACCGAGACCGCAGTCATCGCCGATCCGGAGATTGCGATCAGCAACCTCGACACATTTGCGAAAGCCGGGATTGCGATTGCCATCGATGATTTCGGCGCCGGTCTCTCCTCGCTCGAATACTTGCAGCGATTGCCCGCCAGCGAACTCAAGATCGACCGGGCGTTCATTGCCGAATTGAGCAGCAGCCACCGCAATCCCCTGATTACCCGCGCGACCATCGACCTTGCTCATGCGCTTGATATGCGAGTGACAGCTGAAGGGGTGGACGACCAGCTGAGCATGGCGCTGCTCAAGATCATGGGCTGCGATATGGCACAAGGCTACCTTGTATCCCACCCGCTCGATCCTTCGAAGTTAATAGATTTTCTGCACAGCTTCGAGGCAGTCGGCGAGCAGGAAAACGTCCTGAATGCAGCGCAATAGATCGTTTTTAACGAAATCTTCATTGCGATGGGCGGGCAAAAGTTAAGCCCGTCTCTTTGCAATGGTTTCATTGCCTGAGTTTTAAAGCCGTAGGCTGAAACCAGGGGCAATTAATGCGCACGCTGAGCCACACGATGATCTTCGGAAGCGCGCTTGCGCTGGCGGCGTCTCTCGCTGTGGCCCAGCCTGCGTTGGCTCAGAATGCATCGCTGCCGTCGGATCAGGCACCAATTCCGGTGGAAGAAAATCCGCTGGATGCCGATGTTTCAGAGGCTGTTTTTGCGGCAGTCGCTGAGGCGCGGCCGATTGTGGCGATGGGCGGTCCTTTGGCATCCTATGGCCAGAATGCGTCGGCAGCGGGCGGGCTCAACCCGCTCAAGGGCCGGATTCGCATCTTCACGGACGACCTTGGCCCGCACATCGGGCACATCGCCAGTCTTGCGGGGCCCATCGACCCTTCAAAGGGCCGTATCCGGATTTTCGAGAACGATATTGACCCTTACAAAGGACGCATCCGGATCTTCTGGGGTGATCTGACCCCGACGACCGGAGAGCTTGACCCTAAAATCACGCAAATCAGCAGTTTTACCGAAAGCTTCCTGCCCGCCAGCGAAGCGATCATCGCCAGCTGGGCGGCAGCAAAGGCAAGCGGCAACTATACCGACGTCACCGCAAAGCTGAACGAGCTTCTCGCGGTATCCAAACAGCAATGGGAAGACGAGGTTACCGCGCAAACGGGCAAAGACTTCACCACGCAGGTCGCCAACCCGTTTCTCGCCAAGTGGAAGGTCAACCTGGCCAATGCCAGTACGCTGGCGGGCCTTGATGCCTTCGACCGCAGTATGTTCCTGCTCGACTGGTACGACACGGTCATGAACTTCTCGGGCATGGACCGATACGATCACTGGATGAACGCGGTGCGCTGGACCCCGTCGCTGACCCAAGTACAGGGCGGTGGCAGCAAGGCGGTTATCGGGCTGATCGATTTCTTTGCCGCCAATGATCCCGACGTGAGATCAAAGGTCATTTACTCGGGCGGTTATCAGAACGTCGATAACGCGCACGGCGCAGCGGTTGGCAGCCTGATCGTGGCATCGCACGACGGGCGCGGCGTCATGGGTATCGCGCCGCGTGCGCAGATTGCCGCGTTCAATCCCTTCGATCACACCTTCACCGCCAGTTGGCGAGATGTGACGCGCGGCATCGCCGAGGTTGGCCAACGCGGCGCGTCGGTCATCAACCTTTCGCTCGGTGTGCCGGGCTTTACGCTTCCGGCCGAATGGCGCGATGTGTTCAGACGGTCCGAGATTGACGGTTTCAAGGACAACACGATCTACGTCATTGCTGCGGGCAACGACGGGTCCACCCAACGCGCCAATATCGAGATGAATGGCGCACTCGACAGCACCTTCCTGATTGTCGGCTCGGTCGATCCGTTCGGCCAGATCTCAGCCTTTTCCAACCGTCCGGGCACCGCTTGCATCACCGATGGCGGGGTCTGCAAGAATACCTCCGCGTGGAATGCGGACGACCCCTATTTCAAGACCGCCGATTACCTCAAGGAAAGCGGTCTGCTTATGAACCGCTTCCTGGTGGCCCCGGGTGAACTGCTGCTGGTGTCTGACGGCAATGGCGGCGTGACCCGGATGTCGGGCACGTCATTTGCCGCACCGCTGGTGTCTGGCGCCATCGCGCTGATCCACGATCGCTGGCCGTGGCTGAAGCAATATCCGCGCGATGTGGCCAAGATCATTCTGGAGAGTGCCCAGGATCTGGGGGCGCCCGGAGTTGATCCGATTTACGGCCATGGGCTGCTTGATATCGCAGCGGCGCAGTCGGCACTCGATTTCAGCCAGCTGAAATATTACCTCGTCGACCAAGGGCAGTTGACCGAAATCAGCGCCACCACGCTGCAATCCAGCGGGATCAACCCGATCTGGTCAAGCCAGAACCTCTATTTCAGCGCGTTTGAAAAGATCGACAGCGCCGAACGCGACTTCCTGATTCCGCTGTCGAGCCGCCTGTTTGGCGGCAGCGTCGATGGGCGGATGTTCCAGAAGCACATGTTCGATCTGTTCATGGCGTGGGCCTCGAACGGGGGGAGCGCAAGCGGCGGAAAGTTCGTCAGCCTGACTGACACCCCGTCTGTGAACATCGGTGGGGTAGGAGGCACCTGGTCGGTTGCCATGCGCGGTGGTTTCCGCACGGTGGACACCCGCTTCGGCTTCAACACCCGGATGAATTCCAGCATCCGCGTTGCCGCCCCCGACGACAAGGTTTCCTTTGCTTTCGGCTTTGGCGAAAGTGCCGTGGCGCTTGCAGGTAATGGCGCGATGCAGCTTGCGTCTGACTTCGATCCGCTGACGGGCGGCAATGATCCGCTGCTCGGCTTTGCCTCCGGCCAATCGCACATGGCGGCGCGGTTCAAGCTGGCTCGAAACCTGACCATCGGCGTTGGTTTTGCTGAAGAATTCCGCGATATTGACGCCGAGTTCGGCTTCATGCGGCAGTCGGCCGAGCTCATCGAACAGCAGCGTATGCTGGGCGATTATGCCGCGTCGGCCACCAATGTGCGGGTTGATTATGCGATGGGCGCCGGGACCAATATCGGCCTCTCGCTGACCCAGCTTGATGAACAGAACGCCCTGCTCGGCGTCCGCTCGCTGGTGCGTGAGGACTTTGGTGGCGGCGGCGTGTCTCGCAGCGCCACCCTGTCGGCTGACACACTGATTGGCGATACCTTCCAGCTGTTCGGTTCAGCGACGGTTGCACGCAGCCAGACTGGCGGAAATGCGAGCTTGCGGTTGGAAAATGTCACCAGCACCGCATGGCAGGCCGGCTTTGCCAAACAGAAGCTGCTAGGTTCACAGGATAATCTGCGGTTCTCGATCGCTCAGCCTTTGCAGGTTGAACGGGGCGTGCTCGAATTCCAGTCGGTCGGCGTTGTGAACCGCGAAACCGGGGAGCGCGGCATCATTACCCAGCGGGCCGACATTGCTCAGCCGGAGACGCGCCGGTTCCGCGCCGAGGCGCATTATGGCGCCCCGATCATGAAGGGCAGCGGCCAGATTGCGATGTTCAGCAGCTATGAGCTGCGCGACGTGCGGCAGGACATTGCGCGCTGGACCTTGGGCGGCCGGGTCAGCCTCGCCTTCTGATCGAGTGAACCGGGCGCGCTGCCGCGGGTAGCCAGTCTGTTTACCAATTCAGGCTAAACTACCCGCATGTTGCGGACTGCTTTTGCCGGATTGGTTGCGCTCGTGCTGGCGGCTGTCATGCCGGTTCCGGCAACCGCCGCCAATGGTGACGCCGCGCGATTCAACCAATCAGTAGAAGCGGCAAAAGCCGCAATGATGAGCGACCCGCAGCAGGCGCTGGCGATCGTTGATCGTGCGCTGGCTCAGGCCGAAAAGCTTCCGGAAGACAAGCGGGGGGTGGCGAAAGCCACAGCGCTCTGGCTGCGGATCGAAGCCAATATCGGATTGAACCGGTTGAGCGATGCTGCCGGGCAGGTTGATGAAGCGCTGGCCCTGGTGACGGTCGCAGCGCCAAGCTCGAAGCTCCATGGCGATCTGGTGCGTTCCAAGGGGGCAATCGCTGCCATTAACGGCAAGGCCTCTGATGCGCTGCGTTTCTATCTGGAAGCACACCAGATCTACAAACAGCTCGGCGATAAGCGTGCTCAGGCGATTGCGCTGCATGATGTCGGCACGATCTACGGCGAGGCAGGCGATTACGAACGCGAAATCGCCTATACTGAAGAAGCTCAGGAAATTTATCAGGATGACCCTGGCTTCAAGCTGGCAACGAATAATAATCGCGGGGAAGCCTATCGCAATCTTGGCCGGGGTGCGGAAGCTGAAAAGGCCTTTGGCGCCGCCTTGATAAATGCCCGCGAACTCGAAAGCCCGCTGCTCGAGATGCGCATCCTCACCAATCTGGCCCTTGTCCAGATCGAGCTCGGCAAACTCGATGAGGCTGCTGATAACGCTCTGAAGGCCGAACGCCTTGGTGCAAAAGGAGAGGCCCGCGACTGGCTTCCCTTCGTTTACGGCGTTCAGGCCGCAATTGCAGCAAAGCGCGGCAATGATCGCCTCGCCATAACGCTCATACAGCGCCTGTTCGAGGATACCGACCTTGATCAGACTGATCTGACTTACCGGGAGTTCCACAAGCTCGCGGCCGATCTCTACGCCCGAAACGAGCAACCGGCCAAGGCCTTGCCGCACATCCTGGCCTTCCAGAGGCTCGATAGCGAAGCACGTGACCTGATTTCGACCGCGAGTTCGCAACTGCTCGGCGCGCAGTTCAATTCGGCCAACCAGAAGGCCCGGATTGCGCAGCTCAAGCAGGGCCAGCTCGAGCGGGATTTCGAAATCGCACAGCAAAAGACCGTTATCGTGCAGGGCCTGTTGGCGGCAGCGCTTATTCTGATCATCGTAGCCGGGGCAGCTTTGGTGTCGATCAGGCGGAGCCGGAACGAAGTTCGGGCTGCCAACACGGTTCTGACCGAGGTCAACAGCAAGCTTGAAATGGCGCTCAAGGCCAAGACCGACTTCCTCGCCATGACCAGCCATGAAATCCGCACCCCCCTGAACGGGATCATGGGCATGACCCAGGTGCTGCTCGCCGATCAGGGGCTTGATGCGCAGACACGCGAACGGGTCAGCTTGGTGTTGGGGGCCGGGCAAACGATGCAATCGCTGGTCGACGACCTGCTCGATGTCGCCAAGATGGAAAACGGCGGGATCACGATTACCACCGGGCCTGCTGATCTGCGATCCATCCTGAAGGACAGCGTCCAGTTCTGGCAGGCAGAGGCGAGTGCGAAGGGCATCGGCATTTCGTTCGTCGAGACCGCACCACTACCGGTCATAACCACAGATGCAGGCCGCATCCGTCAGGTGCTCTTCAACCTGCTTGCCAATGCCATCAAGTTTACCCCAGCAGGCCGCATTACCGTTACCGCCAACCAGAACGATGCGCAGATGATCGAGATCACCGTGGAGGATACCGGCGTCGGTATCCCGAAGGATCAGCTGGAAACCGTGTTTGAAGCCTTTCATCAGGTCGATAACGGAATGTCGCGCGACTTTGGCGGTGCGGGGTTGGGTCTGGCCATTTGCCGCAACATCATGACGGCGCTGGGGGGGCAGATCAGCGTGACGAGCACAGTGGGGCGCGGTTCGGTCTTTCGCCTGACCCTGCCCATTGCGGCTGATCAGGCCGAGGCTGCTTCTTCCGGCATTGAGAAGCCTGCGACATCTCCCGAAGTGGACAATGTGGCCGCCCTGCCCCGCCTGACGGTCATTATCGACAGCAACGAGTTGCGCCTCGCGAAGATCAAGGCCGTTATCCAACCGCATTGCGCCGCCTTGATCGGGACAACCGGGCTGCGGGATGCGGAGCAACTTTTGCGATCGGGGCAAGCGGGCCAACTCGTCGTAGACACGTCGTCATTCGCGGGTGAAGCTGACACGCAGGCGGCCTTTAACGGGTTCATGGGCTTGGCGCGCGAGCATCAGGCGCATGTTATCGTGTTGCTGGGGCCGGACGATGGCTTGCCTCTCTCGGCTGCGCAGGCCGCTGGTCCGGACGTCCTGCTGCAAAAGCCCCTCAAGGCTGCGCATCTTATCGAGGCGATCAAATCTTCGGCGGCGCCGGCGGGGTTTCAATCGCAGGTCGCATGATCTACGAATCTGGCCGATACGTTTGGGGCGATTGATTGATGCGCGTGATATTTGTCGAAGACGATGCGCTCAATCGCAGGGTGGTGCGGGATATGCTCCGGGTCATCGACATTGACATGGCCGAAGCCGAGGACGGTGAGACCGGTCTTGCGATGATCGGGCAATCCGCGTTTGATCTTGTCCTGATGGATTTGCGGATGCCGGGGATCGACGGGTTGACCGCGATCCGCCGCTTGCGAGCAATGGCAGCACCCGTTTGTGATACGCCGGTGATTGTCGTGACAGCGGATATGGCTGCGGACCTCAAAGAGCGGTGCCACGATGCGGGCGCCAATGATGTGCTTCAAAAGCCGGTAGCGCTGAACGCCCTGATTGACGCGATCGGACGGGTAGCAGCGGCGAGTTCCGGCGATGATCTGATGCTAGATTAAGCGGCGTGCGACGCCCCGAAAGGGGGCGCAGCCGCGAATAGCGCGCATGCGGACGCGAATCACCCGCAAACCTCTACTTTTCCAACGATTTTCGGATAAATGCGGAAGCATCTGGAAGCTTCCGGAAAGGCCTTTGGTAGCGGAGGAGGGACTCGAACCCCCGACACGCGGATTATGATTCCGCTGCTCTAACCGGCTGAGCTACTCCGCCCCATGGGCATCCGGCGCGGGTTTCGGGCCGGATTCGCCTGCGGGTGTCGGCCCGGGCGAGGCGCGCATCTAGGGCGGGTCGCGCGCGGGGTCAAGCCCCGTTGCGCGCGGGTGCTAGAGAGGCTCGCGCCCGCGGAAAGCGCAGGTCTTGACCTGCTCCCATGGCCCGCCGCGATAGTGCCACAGCTCCAGCGCGGGGAACACGAAACGCCCCTTTGCCGCCCACACCGCCAGCTGGGGCGCGAGGCTTGCCTGAAGCGCCCTCGCCTCGTCCTTAGTCACCTTGTTCTGGATGGTGATGTGCGGACGCGGTTCGTAAAGGTCCTGCGTGGTCAGGCTGCCGTGGAAATGCTCCGCGATCAGCGCCCTCAGGCTGAGCAGCTGCGGCGCCTCCAGCGCGATGGCCGTCCCCTTGCCCAGATCCATCACCCCCTTCACCGCGCCTTCGGGTGCCGCAAATTCCGCGGCGAGTTTGGGGAGGAAATCGCGCAGCTCCTCCAGCAGCGAAGGGGCGAAGGAATGGAACAGCGTCACGTGGGCGTGAAGGTGGTTCCTCTCTGCCGGGTAATGCGCGCGGCGCAGCCCTTCGGCGAAGCCTGCCAGATCGGGCGGCAGCGCGGCTGTAAGGATGAATGGATCGGCCATGGTGCTGCGCGGCCGCCCTCGCCTACATCTCGCCGCGTTCTTTGCGGATCGCGTACCACTTGGCGACATTGGCATTGTGCTCGGCGAGCGTGTTGGCGAACCAGTGCCCGCCGGTGCCGTCCGCGACCATGAACAGCGCAGCCGTATTCTCGGGGTTCAACACCGCAGCGATGCTGTCGCGGCCCGGGTTGGTGATCGGCCCTTCGGGCAGGCCGACGCGGGTGTAGGTGTTGTAGCCGTTGACCGCGGCAATCTCCGACTGGCGGATGCGGCGGCCCAGTGGCTTACCCTTGGTGATCGGGTAGATGATCGTCGGATCGGCCTGAAGCATCATCCCGGTCTTCACGCGGTTGGAATAGAGCCCGGCCACCATCCGGCGTTCATCGGGTTTGCCGGTTTCCTTCTCGACAATCGAGGCGAGGATCAGCGCGTCGCGCATGGTGTCCACGGCGATACCGGGGCGGCGCTTGGCCCACTCCTCGGCGAGCGCCTTGTCCATAGCTGCCTGCATCTGCTCGACGATGCTCTTGCGCGACTGGCCGCGTTCGAAGGCATAGGTATCGGGCAGGATCGAGCCTTCGGGCGGCACCGCAACCTCGCCGGTCAACAGCTCTTCGCCCATCAGCCGTTCCCACACCAGCACCGAGGGCATGCCTTCGGGGATGGTCACAAAGCGGCGGATCACATCGCCAGACTGGAATGCGGCGAGGATATCGCCCTGGCTCATGTCAGGCTTGAGCAGGAACTCGCCTGCCTGGATCGGGGTGTCTGATCCGAAAATCCGCGCCTGCAGCACGAAGCCTGAGGCGGAGGAGATCAGCCCCTCGGCCTCAAGCTTGTCGGCCACGGATGCGACCGAAGCGCCTGCGGGGATGGTGAAGCTGGTATCCTTCCCGATCGTTGCCGAACCGAGGAAGGTCGATGCCAGCACCAGCCCGGCCACCGCCAGGCCGAGCACAATCAGCACAAGATTGCGCGCGGCCTTCACGGTGTCAGTCGACCTTCTGCATGATGATCGAGGCGTTGGTGCCGCCGAAGCCGAACGAGTTGTTCAGCACGGCGCGCACTTCGCGCTTCTTCGCCACGAGCGGCACGAGGTCGATGCCTTCGGTGCCTTCGTCCGGATCATGCAGGTTCAGCGTCGGCGGAACGATCCCGTCACGCATCGCGAGGATGCAGAAGATCGCTTCGACCGCGCCCGCGCCGCCCAGCAGGTGGCCGATGGCGCTCTTGGTGGAGGACATGGACGCGCCGCCCAGATCATCGCCCAGCACGCGCTTGATCGCGGCGAGTTCGATCGTGTCGGCCATGGTCGAGGTGCCGTGGGCGTTGATGTAGTCGATATCGCCCGGGCCGAGGCCAGCCTTCTTCAGCGCCATCCGCATCGCGAGTTCCGCGCCCTTGCCCTCGGGGTGCGGGGCGGTGACGTGATAGGCATCGCCCGACAGGCCGTAGCCGGTCACTTCGGCATAGATCTTGGCGCCGCGTGCCTTTGCGCGCTCGTATTCTTCGAGCACGATGACGCCCGCGCCTTCGCCCATGACGAAGCCATCGCGGTTCTTGTCATAGGGACGGCTCGCTTCGGTCGGGCGGTCGTTCATGCTCATGTTGAGCGCGCGCGCCTGTGCGAAACCGGCGATGCCGAGCGGGTTGATGGTGCTTTCCGCACCGCCCGCCAGCATGATGTCGGCATCGTCGGCCATGATCATCCGCGCTGCGTCACCGATCGAGTGCGCGCCGGTGGAGCAGGCAGTGACGACCGCATGGTTCGGGCCCATGAAGCCGTACTTGATCTGCACCTGACCGGTGATGAGGTTGATGAGGCGTCCGTGGACGAAGTGCGGCGAGACCCGGCCGGGGCCGCGTTCGTGGAGGTTGACGCTCTCGATCTCGATGCCCGGAAGCCCGCCGATACCCGATCCGATCGAGCAACCGGTGCGCTCCTTCTCGGCCTGGGTCATGTCGGTCAGGCCGGCATCCTCCAGCGCCTGCCCGGCAGCGTCGATGCCGTAGATGATGAAAGGATCGACCTGGCGCTGGACCTTGTGATCCACGCGCTTGTCAGGATCGAAGCCCCAGGGGTGATCCTTGTCCTTCACCTCGCAGGCGATGGTGCACTTCTGGTTCGAGGCATCGAAACGGGTGATCTGCCCCGCCCCGCTTTCGCCTGCGATCAGGTTTGCCCACGTCGTCTCGACATCGGCCCCAAGCGGGGTGACGAGGCCAAGCCCGGTTACAACCACACGGCGCATTCGCGTTCTCCGATAAAGCAACAGGCCCAACCCGTTGAGGGCTGAGCCTGTTTAGGCCCTGGTCCGCGCCCCGGCAATTAACCTGCCAGAGTATTGCCGCACCCTGCCCCGAAAGGGCAGGCAGCTGGCAGTCGCGGACACCGGGGCGTTGCCCGAGGGACTTAGCCCTTGTGTTCTTCGATGTACTTGGTGGCGTCACCGACGGTGGTGATCTTCTCGGCCGCATCGTCAGGGATTTCGACGCCGAATTCCTCTTCGAAGGCCATCACCAGCTCGACGATGTCGAGGCTGTCCGCACCGAGATCATCGATGAAGCTCGCATCCTGAGTGACCTTATCGGCCTCAACGCCGAGGTGCTCGACGACAATCTTGGCCACCCGGTCGGCAGTATCGCTCATGGTATTCCCTCTTGAACTGGGGTTAGGATAACTCGCTCCCGCCCTAATGAACGGCGCGGGGATGTGCAAGTGGGCTTAGTGATCAGGGTCGCCCGGAACCCTCATGCAGGATAAGCTGCTGTTCGGCCCGGAAGCGTGATGCGATCCGGTCCAGCCCTTCGCGCGGTTCGATCTTGCCCCGCTTGATGGCCAGCGCCGCTTCGTACTGCCGTGTCGCTGCCTCAAGCTCGCCCGCGCTTTCGTGGCACAGGCCGATGTTGAACAGGACCGAGAGTGCGCGAGGGTTCGAAGCCTCCAGCGCGGCAAAGGCGCGGCAGGCGCCTTCGATATCGTCCTTGGTCTGGCGGATCGCCGCGCGGAAGGCGGCGTGGTCGGCTTTGGCGATCCCGTCGCGGTTTTCGAGCACACGGATATCCTGCACAAGGAAGACCGGCGCCAGATCACTGCGCACCGCGGCGGCAAAGCCGTTGGCGAGATCCTGCACCATCATGTCGACCGGAGGCGTGCCTTTCTCGTCCTTGCAGAAGCGCCGTTCCGCGACGAGCGTATCGCCCATCGCGTAGAGCAGATCGCCCTCGCGCCCCACCAGCCGGACTTCAGGCCGCAGTTCGACCGTGCGGGTGCGGCAGGGGTAAGGGACCTTGGTCCTCTCGATGCATTTGTCGCGATCATCGCGCTTGGTGCATTCCTCGACTTCCTTGGTGCCGGAATCGACGTCATCCACCTCCACTTCGGCGATACCGCGCATCACCGCGTCGGCCCCGCCTCGCCGCGCAACCGGATCGGCGCCGCGATCATAGCGGTAACTTTCACCGAACTGCGGCTCGCTGAAGGTTACATCGAAATAGGGCCGCCCTTCGATGATGGCGTTGCGCAGCGCGGTATCGATGGCAAAGGCGACGCGTTCGCCTTCGCGCCCGCCAAAGCCTGAAATTGCGATGGATTGTGCGCGGGACGGCGCATCGGTTCCGGCGGCATAGATGCCTTCAACCGGCAGGGTCTCCGCCCGGACGTCCGAGAGCCCGACCCCGCACAGCGCGGCTGAAACGAAACCAACGATCAGCCCAAGCCTCATGCCCCATACCCCCTGATGCCATCCGCGCCGCAGCGGCGGGCCTGCGCTTTTTCGCAGCCTTTGCCTGTCAGCTCAACGGGCAAAGTCGAACCGGTACGAGGTCAGGCGGTGGGCTTAACCGGCGGCTCGACCACGCGCATGTGGAGTTCGCGCAAGGCACGCGGTTCGGCCGGGCTTGGTGCGCCCATCAGCAGGTCCTCGGCGCGCTGGTTCATCGGGAAGAGCGAGATTTCGCGCAGGTTCTTGGCCCCGCACAGCAGCATCACGATCCGGTCGACGCCCGCGGCCATCCCGCCATGCGGCGGCGCGCCGTACTGGAAGGCGCGGTACATCCCGCCGAAGCGTTCTTCCACATCCGCCTTGGAAAGGCCGACCAGTTCGAAGGCCTTCACCATCGTTTCGGGCATATGGTTGCGGATCGAGCCCGAGGCGATTTCGAAGCCGTTGCAGACGAGGTCGTACTGATAGGCCTTGATCGTCAGCGGGTCCTGCCCGTTCAGCGCATCAATCCCGCCCTGCGGCATCGAGAAGGGGTTGTGGCTGAAATCGACCTTCTTCTCGTCTTCGTTCCATTCGTAGAACGGGAAATCGACGATCCAGGCGAGCGCAAAGGCGTTCTCGTCGATCAGGCCCAGTTCCTCGCCCACGCGGGTGCGTGCGGCCCCTGCCAGCTTGGCGGCGTCAGCTTCCTTGCCGGCGGCGAAGAACAACCCGTCATTCTCGCCAAGGCCAAGCTCGGCATAGAGTTCGGCCATGCGTTCCGGCCCGTGGTTCTTGGCGATCGGCCCGCCGAACTCGCCGCCCTTGCGGGTCACGTAGCCGAGGCCCGCATAGCCTTCCTTGCGCGCCCAATCGTTCATGTCGTCGAAGAACTTGCGGCTCTTTTCGTGGGTGGCAGGCGCGGGGATCACGCGCACCACACCGCCGCCGCCGACGATTTTCTCGAAAAGGCCGAAACCGCTTTGCGTGAAGTGCGCCGAGACATCGCTGATGATCAGCGGGTTGCGCAGGTCGGGCTTGTCGCTGCCATACTTGAGGATCGCCTCATCGTAAGGAATGCGCGGGAACTCGCCCGCCGGCGTTACGGCCTTGTCACCCGCAAAGGCGGCGAAGGTGCCCTGGATGACCGGCTCCATCGTCTCCCAGATTTCTTCCTGGGTGACGAAGCTCATTTCGAGATCGAGCTGGTAGAACTCACCCGGCAGACGGTCAGCGCGCGGATCTTCGTCGCGGAAGCAGGGCGCGATCTGGAAATAGCGGTCGAAACCGGCGACCATCAGCAGCTGCTTGTACTGCTGCGGCGCCTGCGGCAGCGCGTAGAACTTGCCCGCATGGATACGGCTCGGCACGAGGAAATCGCGCGCGCCTTCGGGCGAGGACGCCGTGAGGATCGGGGTCGAGAATTCATTGAAGCCCACTGCGCCCATCCGTGCGCGCATATCGGCGATGACCGCCACGCGGGTCATGATGTTCTTGTGCAGCGTTTCGCGGCGCAGATCGAGGAAGCGGTACTTCAGGCGTACGTCCTCGGGGTAAGGCTGCTCGTCGGCGACCGGCAGCGGCAGCTCTTCAGCGGTGCTGAGCACGGTAATGGCCCGCGCAAACACCTCCACCTCGCCTGTGGCAATGCGCGGGTTCACGGTATCGGCAGAGCGCGCCTTGACCTCGCCTTCGATGGTGATGACTGATTCCACCCGCAGCCGGTCCAGCACAGCCAGCGCGGGCGAATCCGCATCGGCGACAATCTGGGTGATCCCATAGTGATCGCGCAGATCGACGAACAGCAAGCCGCCGAAATCGCGCTTGCGGTGAACCCAGCCCGACAGGCGGACGGTCTCGCCCACATTGGCGGAAGAAAGCTGTGCGCAAGTGTGCGTGCGGTAGGGGTGCATCTAAACTCTTGTCCTGTTCGCGGCTATGACGCTAGGGCGCGCACGCGCGGTGTTTGCGGGCTCGCCCGCCGTCGGCGCGCTAACAGGGCAAGCCTTGCACTTTGTCAAGCTACGCTTGGTAAGGCGTCAGGGCAAACTGGGATCAATCCCGAGGGCGGCACTCCGCCCGCTAACCGCGAAAAGATGACATGAAAATCCATCCGCTGATTACCACGACCGAGGCTCTCTCCGACCTCTGCACCCGCCTCGCCAAGTCCGAATTTGTGGCGGTCGATACCGAATTCATGCGCGAGAACACCTATTGGCCGGAACTGTGCCTGGTGCAGATCGCCAATACGGAAGAAGCTGCCGCAATTGATCCGATGGCGCCGGGGATCGACCTCAAGCCGCTGCTCGATCTGATGTGCGACAATGAAGACGTGCTCAAAGTCTTCCATGCTGGCGGGCAGGATGTCGAGATTATCGTCAACCTGACGCAGCGCACCCCGCATCCGATCTTCGACACGCAGATCGCGATGATGGCGATCAGCCAGTCCGAACAGATCGGTTATGCCAATCTGGTCGAAACATGGATGGGCCTGACCATCGACAAGGGCGCGCGCTTCACTGACTGGAGCCGCCGCCCGCTGACCGAGCGGCAGATCGAATATGCGATCGGCGACGTCACCCACCTCGCCACGATCTTCCCGCGCATTCTGAAAAAGTTGATCAAGACCGGGCGCGGCGTGTGGCTGGACGCGGAGATGGAAAAGCTCGCCGATCCATCCAACTATCTCACCGATCCGGGTGTCGCATGGAAGCGCATCCGCCAGCCGGGGCGCAATCCGCAGGTTTTGGGCCGGATGAAGGCGCTCGCCGCGTGGCGCGAGAGCGAGGCGCAGCACAAGAATATCCCGCGCGGCCGGATCATGCGTGACGAAACGCTGGCCGATGTCGCCAGCCACCCGCCCAAAACGCAGGGCGATCTTGCCAAGGTGCGCGGGCTGAGCCCGGCGTGGAAGGACAATGACATCGGCAAGCGGCTGATGAAGGTGCTCGCCGATGCCGAGCCGCTGCCCAAGGACGAGATGCCCGAGAAGATCAAGCAGGGCGCTCCGCTGGGCAAGGAAGGCGCGCTGGTGGCGGACCTGCTCAAACTGCTGCTCAAGATCCGCGCCCGCGAGATCGACGTCGCCCCGCGCCTGCTGACCCGCGCTGACGAGATGGAGGCGCTGGCCGCGGGCGTGCGCGATCTCCCCGTGCTGCAAGGCTGGCGCTACGAAGTGTTCGGCAAGGACGCGCTCGATCTGGTCGAAGGCAAGCTCGCTTTCGCGGTGGAGCGCGGCAAGCTCAAGATGACCCATATCGACGATGTGGTGGTGGTCGAGGCAGCGCTTCAGCCTGAGCCCGAGCCCGAGCCCGACACCGATCCTGACACGCTGGCGGCGGAGTAAGGCGGGCCGGTGTCCACCTACCTCCCCACCATCAAGCAGCTACAATATCTCGTAGCGCTTCACGAACACGGGCATTTCGGCAAGGCGGCCGATGCCAGCTTCGTGTCGCAATCGACCCTGTCGGCCGGCATCCGTGAGCTCGAATCGCTGCTCGGCGTGACGCTGGTCGAACGTTCGCGGCGGGTGGTGCGCTTCACCGCGCTGGGCGAGCAGGTGGTGGCCAAGGCCAACCGGCTGCTGCGCGAGGCGGAAGAACTGGCCGATCTCGTCCAGGCCTCGGGCAAGCCCCTGTCGGGCGAGCTGCGCATGAGCGTGATCCCCACGATTGCGCCGTTCCTCCTGCCCCGCATGCTGCCGCGCCTCAAGCGCGAGCGGCCCGATCTGAAGCTGATGCTGCGCGAGGAAACCAGCCACGACGCGCTCGAATCCCTCTCGCACGGGCGGGTCGATTGCGTGCTGCTGGCCCTGCCTTTCGAGACCGGGGACGCGACGATTGCGCATATCTCGGATGACCGGCTGTTCATCGCCTTCCCCAAGGACGACCCGCGCGATCCGCCCGCCAGCATCAAGCCTGAGATGATCGATCAGGGCCGGTTGCTGCTGCTGGAGGACGGCCACTGCCTGCGCGATCACGCGCTCGCCGCGTGCAACCGCGCCGAACTGCGGGCCAGTGCGGCGATGATCGGCACGTCGCTGCACACGCTGGTGCAGTTGGTCGACAACGACCTCGGCCTGACCATGCTGCCCGAAATGGCGCTCAACGCGGGCATTCTCGCCGGAACGCAGGTCGTCGCCCGCCCGGTCGACAGCCCCACTGCCAAGCGCGAGATCGTGCTGGCGTGGCGCAAGAATTCGCCGAGGGAAGCGGATTTTCTGCTGCTCGCCGAGGAACTGCGGGCCGGCTAGCGGCCGCTCAGCACTCCACCAGCGCAAAACTCATCGCGAGGCTTGCTCCGATCGCGGCCCGAAGCCGGCGCGGGGGTAGCGTCAGCGCGAAACGCCCTTGCTGCGGCTTTCGCGCCGCCGCAGCGTCCTGCGCGGCCATCCCCAGCAGCCGGTCGACCTGACGGTGTTCAATATCGTCGACGAGGCCGTGCACATCCTCGGCCAGCATCTCTGCATCGCCGATCAGCGCGGCGGCGCGTGCATAATCTCCGCGCGCGATTGCCTCTCGTGCCTCGCGCTGGAGGCGCCGTGCGTGATCCGCCAATTGCCCGACATATGCGTCAGGCTGACGCGTTGCATCCGATCCCATGGGAGACAATATAACCAGAAACCCCGGGCCAATTCCAGCCTCAATCCATATGCTTGAGGCCGACCCGCAGATAATCCCATCCGGTGACGCAGGTGAGCACGGCAGCGGTCCACAGACTCACCAGACCGATCAGATGCACCCAGCTCTGCGCGATCGAGCCGCAGCCTTCAAACACCGACTGGCACGGCGGGCCATGCACAGCCCCGCCGAGGATCAGCGCGCCGAGCGAGACAAGCTGGAAGGTCGTCTTCCACTTGGCCAGCGCCGAGACGGGAACCGAGACCTGAATGCCGCCGAGAAACTCGCGCAGGCCCGATACTGCGATCTCGCGCACCAGAATGACCAGCCCTGCAATCACGTGAATGTCGCCCGCGTATGGCCCGCGCAGGTATCCTTGCGCGGTGAGCACAAGGATCACTGCTGCCACCATGATCTTGTCGGCAATCGGATCGAGGAAGATGCCCAGCTTCGATACGGTCCCGTGCGCGCGGGCGAGATAGCCGTCGAAGAAATCGGTGATGGCGATGATGCAATAAAGCACGAAGCCGATCAGGTACCCCGCCCGCCAATCCGGCCACCACAGGAAAAACGCCAGAAGCGGCACCGCGAAAATCCGCGAAAGGGTGAGGAGATTGGGCAAGCTCGACATGGCTGATACCCGCTCTAGCGCGGCAGCCCCCGCTGCAAAACCCCCTTGGGCACACCATGCACACAACACGGGAAAGTGCGCGCGCTCTTGTGAAAGCGCCCCCTGCCGCTATGTCCCGGGTAACTCACAGGGAAGCGCCAGCGAAATCACCGCATGACAACATCGACAGACCTGATGCGCCAGCGGCGGTTTCTGCCGCTGTTCCTGACCCAGCTCCTCAACGCGCTGAACGACAATCTCTACAAGAACGCGATGGTGCTGTTCGTGGTCTACTCGGTCTACGATTCGCCCGAGATGGAGACGCTGATCAGCGGCGTGGCGACCGCGCTGTTCGTGCTGCCCTTCGTGCTCTTCTCGGCAACCGCCGGCCAGCTGGCCGACATGCGCGACAAGACCAAGATCATCCGCTGGATCAAGTTTGCCGAGATCATGATCATGTCGGTCGGCGCGACCGGCCTGCTGCTCGCCTCGCGCGGGTTGCAGGTGGAAGGCCTCGCCATTCCGCTGATGTTCGTCGCCCTGTTCGCGATGGGGGTGCACTCCACCTTCTTCGGCCCGATCAAATACGCGATCCTGCCCCAGCACCTCCACAAGGACGAAGTTCTCGCAGGCACCGGACTGGTGGAAGCGGGGACCTATGTGGCGATCCTCGTCGGCATGATGCTGGGCGGGGCGATGCACATCAATGACAGCATCATCGCCGTCATTGCCATCGCGGTCATCGGCTATCTGGTGTGCCGCTGGGTGCCGCCCGCCCCTGCCCAGACGGAAGAGACGAAGGTCGACTGGAACCCGATCCGCGCCTCGAAAGACCTGATCGCCTTTTCCATGAGCAATCTCGAACTGCGCTATTCGGTTCTGGCGATCAGTTACTTCTGGACGATTGCCGCCATCTTGTCGGTGCAGTTCATTCCGCTCGCCAAGAACGTGCTGCTGGCGGACAAACAGGTCGCCGCGGTGCTGCTGGTGGCGTTTTCGGCCGGGATCGCGATCGGATCCGTATCTATCAACGCGCTGTTGAAAGGCGACATTTCGGCCCGCTATTCGGCGCCATCGGTGCTGGTGCTGGGCGTGCTTCTGATCGTGTTCTACCTGATCTGCCGGATATGGAACATCAGTCCGGCATCGGGCGAATTGTTCACCGTGGGCGAGTTTCTGATGCAGCCATTGGCGCTGGCCTTGCTCGCCAACCTGCTGCTGATCGCGGTGGCGGGCGGCATGTTCGTGGTGCCGCTTTACGCCTTCCTCACCACCCGCGTAGAGAAGTCGGAAGCATCACGGTCGGTCGCGGCGAACAACTTCATCTCGTCGATCTTCATGGTCGTGGGCGCAGGCGTGGCCGGTGCACTCGGCCTGTTCGGCATTCCGCTGCAAGAGCAATTGCTGCTGAGCCTGGTGCTGTGCGTGTTCTCCGCACAGCTTGCCCGCAAGCTTCACCGTGTGGAATCGCTTCAGGAATCGAGCGGAAGCGTCAGATAATAAAGGCGAAGATCGCGAGCGTGGTGGCGACATAGGTGCTCGCCACGCCGCGTACATCTTCCAGCGTCAGCCGCCACAGGCCCTCGGCCGGGATCGGGATCAGATCGCGCTTCACATGCGGCGGCAGGCTCGCGCGGTACCAGTGGCGGGCGGTCTCGTCAGTGAGGACCAGGCTGCGGCGCATCGTAGCGAATCTCCAGCTTCGGGACTCACAGCTTTAAGACTTTCTTAACCATTGGAAATGGTTTGCGGCGGACCTGTCGCAGCATGGGACAGGGCGAGCAGTTGGCCGGAAGGTGCCTTGGGCCCGTCAGGCCGGTTTGCACCCTCCACCGAGCGGCTGTAGAGGCAGCGGCAGACGACGGGAGAGTTTTCGATGCCTGATTCCACCAGCCCGGTTTCCACACAAAGCGCGGCGGCCCTGCTGGTCGATTGCCTTGCCAAACAGGGCTGCGAGCGGATCTTCACCGTGCCGGGGGAGAGCTTCCTCGCGGTGCTCGATGCCCTGCCCGACAGGCCTGAAATCGATGTGGTGACCTGCCGACAGGAAGGCGGCGTGGCCTTCATGGCTTGCGCTGATGGTACCATGACCGGTCGGCCGGGCGTCGCCTTCGTCACCCGCGGTCCGGGCGCGACCAATGCCAGCATCGGCGTGCACGTGGCACATCAGGATTCGCAGCCGATGATCCTGTTCGTGGGCGATGTCGCTAGACCGATGCAGGGACGCGAGGGGTTTCAGGAGGTCGATTTCCCCGCTTTCTTCGGCCCCATTTGCAAGTGGGCTGCGCGGATCGACGATCCGGCGCGCATTCCCGAATACATCGCCCGCGCCTACGCCGTGGCGATCAGCGGGCGGCCCGGTCCGGTGGTGCTCGCCCTGCCTGAAGATATGCTGGTGGAGCAAGTGCCCGCCGCCCTCGCCCCGCGCCCCTTTGCAGTGCGCCCGGCGCAGGCCGTGTGCCCCGATGCCATGCGCGCGCTGTTTGACATGATCGCTGACGCCGCCAGCCCCGTTGCGATTATCGGCGGCGCAGGCTGGAACGCCAAGGCGCGCGAATACTTCCAGCAATTCGCCGAACGGATCGGGCTCCCGGTGGCGACCGCTTTCCGGCGGCAGGACGCGATTGCGCCCGACAGCCCGGTCTATGCCGGGAACCTCGGCTATGGGCCCAATCCCAAGTTGGTCGAGCGGGTGAAAAACGCCGATCTCATCATCGCGGTGGGCGCGCGGCTGGGCGAGGCCACGACCGATGGTTACGAAGTGCCGACGCTGGAGCATCCGGGTCAGACGCTCGTCCACATCCACCCCGATCCGGAAGAGCTGGGCCGCGTCTATCGCACCGATCTGGCGCTATGCTGCGCGGTCGATGAATTCGCCGAATGCGCCGCACTGTGGGACAGCAGTGACATCATCCCCTTCGATGCGGGGGCACAGGCCAACGCCGAGTGGGCGGCGTGGTCGACCCCGCAGCCTTCCGATGCGCAGATTGACCTCGGCCTGTGTGTGAAGGCGATGCGCGAGGCGCTTCCCGCCGATACGATCATCGCCAACGGCGCAGGCAATTTCGCCGGATGGTGGCACCGTTACTGGCGGTACGAGGCCTCTCCAGGCCAGCTTGCCCCGACCTGCGGTGCCATGGGCTACGGCGTGCCAGCCGCCGTCGCGGCAAGCCTGCGCTTCCCTGACCGCACGGTGGTGGCCGTTGCCGGTGACGGGGACTTCCTGATGAACGGGCAGGAACTCGCCACCGCCGCACAATATGGGGCGAACCTGATCGTGGTCGTCATCGACAACGGCGCCTACGGCACGATCCGGATGCATCAGGAGCGTGAGTATCCGGGACGGGTGTCGGCCACCGCGCTCGCCAACCCCGATTTCGCCAAGCTGGGCGAGGCCTACGGCGCGTGGAGCACGCGGGTTGAAACCACAGCGCAATTCGTCGCCGCGCTGCACGAGGCGAAGGGGCGCAGCGGCATCCGCCTGATCCATGCCGTCACCGATCTCGAAAGGATCGCCGCGAGCGGCGCGACCATCAGCGGGCTGCGGGCACGCGCCAAAGCCTGAGACGAAAAAGGCCGCCCCGGACGGAGCGGCCTTTTCGGTTTATCCTGACGTTCCCGTCAGATATGGTCGCCAAGCGCGCCCTTGATGCTGCCCTTGGCCTTGTCGATCTTGCCATCGACCTTGTCGGCGCGGCCTTCGGCGCGGGTCTCGGGATCGCGCGAATGCTGCTTGATTTCGCCCTTGAGCTCCTTGGCAGCACCCTTGGCCTTGTCGGTGAATTCACCCATGATAACCTCCCATGATAAGCCAATGACTTTATTGGCTTTTCAAGAAGATTACGGGCAGAACAGGGCTTCGTTCCATCCTCCGGGGCAAGCGGTGGCCGCAGCAGGACGGAGTGATGATTTCAGGCACCGCCTAGCCCGGTGCCAGAGGGTTCCAGCGCGGTCCAGACCCCGCCTAGACCCCCTCTAGACCCCGTTTAGGCCGATGTTTCGCGTGAAACATCGCGGTTGCGGGTCAGCCCTTGGCCATCTCGCAGATCACCTGCCACTCGTCCGGCGTGACTCCGCACACCGACAGGCGCGACAGGCGGACCAGCTGCATCTCGGCCAGCCGCGGCTCGGCCTTGATCGCGGCGAGCGTGACAGGGTGAGCGAACTTGGTCTTGGGCTTCACCTTCACCGCGGCCCACTTGCCGGTCTCGTCGGTGGGATCGCCGATTCCTGTCACGCTGACCGTGCAAATGCCGACAATCTCCAGACCCTCGCGCGAGTGGTAGAAAAACGCCTCGTCGCCCACCTGCATGGCCTGAAGATTGTTGCGCGCCAGATAGTTACGCACACCGTCCCACGTCCCCTCACCCTCGGCGACGAGGTGGTCCCAGCTGTACTTGAAGGGTTCGGATTTCATCAGCCAGTAGGCCATGTGCGGTGCGCGCTCCCAATCATTGCGCCGCCCCGATAGCCTGCGCAGCCATGCTTCGCCAAGCCCCCGCACCAACACTGCACAGCGCCGCGAGTTAACCCGATCTTTAGCCTGCTCTGCGAAGAATCGCTTTGAGGACGCAAGGGGCAGACAGGTCGAACGACGTGCGCCTATCGGAGGCCATTCGGACAGGGCAACGGTTTTGACGGATCACGACCCAGAAAATCCCCTGCAATCCGCCGAGCGCGATATCATCGCGCTAGGGATTGCTGTGGCCTCGATTATCCTGCTGGTCGGGACCGGAGGCTCCGTGCTTCCGCAGACAGTACAGGCGCTGCTTGGCAACGGCAGCAAGCCCGACGTCATCCTCGTCAACGCCCTGCTGCTCAACATCGCGCTGATCATCTTCGGCTGGCGGCGTTATCGCGAGCTGAGACGCGAAATCGAGGAGCGCCGCCGCGCCGAAGCCCGCGCCCGGCAGCTTGCCGCCATTGATCCGCTCACCCAATGCCTCAACCGCCGCAGCATGATCGATGCGACCGAAGAAATGCGCGCGCACGCTGCGGTCCGCGGCGAGGCGATCGTCTACTGCATGATCGACCTCGATAACTTCAAGCAGGTCAACGACATGCACGGCCACTCGGCTGGCGATGCGGTGCTGGTGATGCTGTGCGAACGGATCCGCGCGCTGCTCCCGCGTGAGGCACGGCTGGCGCGGTTGGGGGGCGACGAATTTGCCTTCGTCATGCCCTACTCCGCCGGTCACCCGGAACGGATCGATGATCTGATCATCCGGCTGTTCGAAAGCCTGGCCGAGCCGTTCCGCATGCCCGAGCTTACCATGGAAATGACCATGTCGATCGGTCTTGCCGCCGACCACGATGCCGACGGCACGATCGGGCTGGTGGTAGATTCCGCAACGCTGATGCACCGCGCGGACATGGCACTTTACCACGCCAAGAAGCAGGGCCGTAACCGCTACTTCTGGTTCGAACCGACCATGGAAAGCGAGCTGCGCTTCCGCAACCAGCTGGAAACCGGCATCCGCCGCGGCATTTCGCGCGGGGAATTCGTGCCCTATTACGAACAGCAGGTCGATCTCGAGAGCGGCGAGCTGGTCGGGTTCGAGATGCTCGCCCGCTGGCGCTCGCCGCAGCTTGGCCTCATCAGCCCCGACATTTTCGTGCCCATCGCCGAAGAAATCGGCGTGATCAATGATATGTCCGAACGGCTGATGGAGCAGGCCTTCGCCGACGCACGCGAATGGGATGACAGCCTGACACTGTCGATCAACATCTCCCCGGTGCAGCTGCGCGATCCGTGGTTTGCCCAGCGGCTTCTGAAAAAGCTCGTCGCCGCCAATTTCCCGCCGCAGCGGCTTGAAATCGAGATCACCGAAAGCTGCCTGCACGAGAATATCGGCATGGTGCGCTCGATGATCATGAGCCTGCGCAATCAGGGCGTGCAGATCAGCCTCGATGATTTCGGCACCGGCTATTCGAGCTTCGAACAGCTGCGCAACCTGCCCTTTGACCGGATCAAGATCGACCGCAGCTTCGTGCAGGAACTGCGCGAGCCGGGCAACCGTTCGCGGATCGTCGAGGCGATCATCTCGCTCGGCCGCGGGCTCGATCTGCCGCTGACCGCCGAAGGGGTCGAGGACGAGGAAATCCTTACCGCGCTCAAGTCGATGGGACGGCTGAAGGCGCAGGGCTATTTCTATGGCCTGCCCGAGGATGCCGATGCAGTCCGCGTGCGGTTGAAGGCAGCTGGCAAGCTGACGGGCAAACCCGGCCAATTCGGCGCGGCTCTACCCACTGTCGCCGAAGACACAGAAGCACGCCACCGCATAGCCCGTCCCTGAACCTGCCAGCACCCTCCTGCCGCGCGCGGGACTGGACGCGCGGGCAACGGGTGCATAGATGCGGGGCCGTGACGCAGACTATCGCCTTCATCAAGATGCACGGGCTCGGCAACGACTTCGTCGTGCTCGACGCGCGCGAGGCTGCGCTGCCTGCGATGACTCCGACCGTGGCGCGCGCGCTTGCCGACCGGCGGACCGGGATCGGCTTCGATCAGTTGGTGCTGCTGGAACCGAGCGCAACACACCAGTTCCGGATGCGGATTTTCAACTCGGACGGCAGCGAGGTCGAGGCCTGCGGCAATGCCGCACGGGCCGTGGCCCTGCTGCATGGCAAGGCGGCGGTGATCGAGACCGGCGGCGGGCCGATCGCGCTGGAGCCGCTGGAAGGTGGCGCGCGGGTCGACATGGGCGTGCCGCGCTTCGAGTGGGACGCAATCCCGCTCGCCTATCCGATGGACACCTTCGCCATGCCGGTGGGTTGGCCGATGGACGAAGGCGCCCTTGAAAATCCGATGGCCGTCAATGTCGGCAATCCACACGTGATCTTCTTTGTCGATGATGCTGACGCGGTGCCGCTTGATATGATTGGCCCGCAAATCGAGCATGATCCGCTGTTCCCCGAGCGCATCAACGTCAATGTCGCGAACCTTGCCGGGCCGGATCATCTGCGCTTGCGCGTGTGGGAGCGGGGCGCCGGACTGACCCGCGCCTGCGGCACCGGCGCCTGTGCCACGGCCGTCGCCGCGATCCGGCGCGGGCTGGTGCAAAGCCCGGTGCGCGTGACCCTGCCCGGCGGCGATCTGGTGATTGCCTGGGAGCCCGGCGGCACGATCCTGATGAGCGGCCCTGCGGCAGAGAGTTTCCGCGGCACTTTCGATTGGGGCGATTACGCGTGAATGCCCCGCATATCGTCACGCTAGGCTGCCGCATGAACATTGCGGAGAGCGAGCGGATGCGCGCCATGCTGGCGGGCGAGACCGATCTGGTGGTGATCAATTCCTGCGCAGTGACGGGCGAGGCGCTGAGCCAGACGCGCAAGGCGATCCGGCGGGCACGGCGCGATCATCCGCAGGCCCGGCTGATGGTCACAGGCTGCGCGGCAGAAATCGACCGGGCGGAAATCGGCGCAATGGACGAGGTCGATGCGCTGGTGGCCAACGCTGCCAAGCTCGACCCGCGCGCGTGGAACATCGCCGCCGAAGCGCCTCCGATTGCGCCGCAACGCACGCGCGCTTTCGTCGCCGTGCAAAATGGCTGCGACCATGCCTGCACCTTCTGCGTCATTCCGCAGGGGCGCGGGGTAAGCCGCTCGATGGCTATCCCGCCCGTGCTGCGCGAGGTCGAGGCGCACTTGGCGGCGGGTGCAAAGGAAGTCGTTCTCACCGGAGTGGATCTCACAAGCTGGGGCCATGACCTGCCCGGCGCGCCGCGGCTCGGGGTGCTGCTCGAGGCGATCCTCGCCGCCTTTCCCGCACTGCCGCGCCTGCGCTTGTCTTCGGTCGACGGCGTGGAGATTGATCCCGCCCTGTTTGAACTGCTGGCGCACGAACAGCGCCTCATGCCGCACCTCCACCTCTCGCTCCAACATGGGGCAGACCTGATCCTCAAGCGCATGAAGCGCCGTCACCTGCGCGACGACGCGCTGGAACTGGTTACGCGGATCAAAACGCTGCGTCCCGAGGTCGCCATCGGCGCGGACCTCATCGCCGGCTTCCCGACCGAGGACGAGGCGCACCACGCGGCCAACCTCGCGATCATCGACGATCTCGACATCGTGCACGCCCATATCTTCCCCTATTCGCCCCGCCCAGGCACGCCCGCCGCGCGGATGCCGCAGGTGGCTCGCGAGGAAGTGAAGGCCCGCGCCGCCGAGTTGCGCGCACGCTCCGCCGCCCGCCGCGCCGCGTGGCTCGAAAGCCTTGTGGGCGAAACGCTCCCCGTCCTCGCCGAACGCGACGGCACGGGCTATGCGCCAAACTACGCCCGCGTCGCGCTCCCCCCGGGGACCGTAGCGGGAGACATCATCGAAGTGACCCCAAGCGCGGTCAGGGAGGGCCTGCTCGCATGAGTGAAACCAGCTGGAGCCAGCGCCTGTTCGGCGGCTTCGCCAAGACGTCCGAGCGGCTGACCGCCAACCTGCCCGGTAGCGGCGGGACGGCGAAGCTGGACGACGCCACGCTCGACGAGGTCGAAGACGCGCTCATCATGTCCGATCTTGGTCCTTCGGCAGCGGCCCGGATCCGCGCCAAGCTGTCCGAGAAGCGCTTCGGGCTGGAGGTCACCACCCGCGAACTGCGCGAGGCGATGGCGGAAGAAATCGCCGCGATCCTTCGCCCCGTTGCCAAACCGCTTGAAATTACTGCCTTCCCGCGCCCGCAGGTGATCCTCGTGATCGGCGTCAACGGCAGCGGCAAGACCACCACCATCGCCAAGCTCGCGCACCTGTTTCAGGAGGATGATTACGGCGTGCTTCTGGCCGCGGGCGACACCTTCCGCGCGGCTGCCATTGGTCAGCTGGCGACCTGGGCGGACCGCATCGGCGTTGATCTGGTGCGCGGGCCGGAAGGCGGCGATCCGGCGGCGATCGTGTTCGACGCGGTCAAGCAGGCGACCGACACCGGGATCGACGCGCTGATCGTCGACACCGCCGGGCGGCTCCAGAACAAGAAAGAGCTGATGGAGGAGCTGGCGAAAATCCGCCGTGTCCTCGGCCGCCTCAATCCCGAAGCGCCGCATGATGTGGTGCTGGTGCTCGATGCCACCAACGGCCAGAATGCGCTCGCGCAGATCGACGTGTTCAAGGAAGTCGCCGGCGTCACCGGGCTGATCATGACCAAGCTGGACGGCACCGCGCGCGGCGGCGTGCTGGTGGCGGCGGCGGAGCAATACGGGCTCCCCATCCACGCCATCGGCGTCGGCGAGAAAATGGAAGACCTGCGCCCCTTCGACCCCGATCTGGTCGCGCGCGTGATTGCCGGAGTGGCGTGATGAGCGAGAGCGAAACCAAGAAAGCTGCTTCCAGCTGGATCAGCGTCGCGGTCGATTACGGCCCGCTGCTGGTGTTCCTCGGCGTCTATCGCTGGCAATCTCCCGCCGATCCCAGCCCGGTGGGCGAGCTGTCCGCGATCATCGCGGGCACCGCCGCCTTCATGGTCGCCGCCATCGCCGCGCTGGTGATCTCGAAATGGCGGCTGGGCAAGGTCTCGCCGATGCTGTGGTTCTCGACCGCGCTGATCGTCGGCTTTGGCAGCCTGACGATCTTCTTCGGCGATCCGACCTTCGTGCAGCTGAAGCCGACGATCATCTACGCCTGCTTCGGCGTGGCGCTGCTCGGCGGGTTCTTCGCGGGCAAGGCGCTGCTGCGCATCCTGCTGGAAGCCGCATTCGAAGGGCTGAACGAAACTGGCTGGCTCAAGCTGTCGCGCAATTGGGGGGTGTTCTTCCTGTTCCTCGCCGGCCTCAACGAGGTACTGCGCGCGCAGATGGACTTCGAAGGCTGGCTCTGGGCCAAGATCTGGGTGTTCCTGCCGCTGACCTTCCTGTTCACCTTCAGCCAGATCCCGATGCTGCTCAAGCACGGCCTGAGCTTCGAGGATCGCGACGAGCCCTTCAAGGACGAGCCGCCTACGGGAAGCTGATCAGGGTTTGACCTGTGACAGGGCGATCCGGTTGCCCTCGCTGTCCTCGATCTCTGCCACAAAGCCTGCCGTGCCGATGTCCTTTTTCGGATAGAGCACGCGCGCACCGCGTGCCGTCGCCCGCGCGATGACAGCATCAATGTCAGGCACGTCGAAATAGACCACCGGCCCGTCATGCGAAGGCCGATAGACGTCCCCCTTCGCCAGAGCCCCGCTCGCACCAGGGCGATCAGCTGCGCGCGGGAAGAACGCCATATCATACCCGTCGACGTCCTCGCGGGTCAGCGGGTAGCCGAACACATCTTCATAGAAAGCGATTGCACGGTCCAAGTCGGTGACCGGAATCTCGAAATGGAAGACCGGGTTGGCCATCGCTGCTTGCTCCTCTTCAGGCGGCTTCGCACCGCCGTCTGCCTCGGGCGTGCACGCAGCTGTCATGATGCCCAGCGGCAGAAGAGCCACAATGATCGCGCGCGACCTCAAATCTCCACTTGGCTCCCAAGCTCCACCACGCGGTTGGTGGGCAGCCTGAAGAACGCCATCGCGCTCGCTGCGTTGCGCAGCATCCACGCGAACAGCTTCTCGCGCCAGATCGCCATGCCGGGCTTGCTAGACGGGAGTAGCGTCTGGCGGGACAGGAAGAAGCTGGTCTGCATCATGTCGAAGGCGCCATCGCACAGGGTTAGCGTGCTCAGCAACTTGGGAACGTCGGTGTCCTCGAGGAAGCCGCAATAGATCGTCACGCGGTAGAAGCCGTTGCCGAGACTCTTGCACTCGTAGCGCTCGGCCTCATCCACGTAGGGCATCCCGCGCACCTGAACGGTGAGGATCAGCACGCGTTCGTGCAGCACCTTGTTGTGCTTGATATTGTGCAGCAGCGCGGACGGCACCCCCGAATTGGTCGAGGCCATAAACACCGAGGTCCCCGGAACGCGCGTGGAACTGCCATGCGCGCTCTTGGCGAATATCTCGATCGGCAGCGAACCTTCCGCCATGCTCGCCCGCATCAGCTCGCGCCCGCGCGACCAGGTGGTAAGCAGCGTGAAGATGACGAAGCCGATCAGCAGCGGAACCCACCCGCCCTGCGGCACCTTGATAAGGTTCGCGCCGAAATAGGCGATGTCGACAATCAGGAAGGCGATCACCAGCGGCAGCGCCTTCCAGACCGGCCAGCGCCACAGCGCGAACAGCACGGCAGCGAGCAACAGCGTGTCGATGAACATCGCCCCCGTCACCGCGATGCCATAAGCGGCCGCAAGCGCGCTGGATGACTGGAAGAACAGGACCAGCAGGATCACCATGATCATCAGCCCCCAGTTGATCGTGGGGATATAGATCTGCCCCGCGGCGGCCGCACTGGTGTGGCGGATCTCCATGCGCGGGATAAAGCCCAGCTGGATCGCCTGCTGGGTGAGGCTGAACGCGCCGGAGATGACCGCCTGGCTGGCAATGATCGTGGCCAGCAGCGCAAGGATAATCACCGGCACACGCACCATGTCAGGAATCATCAGGAAGAAGGGATCCTTGACCAGCGCGGCGGCTGCCTCTGGCGAGGTCTGCGAAAGGATCAGCGCGCCCTGCCCCATGTAATTGAGCATCAACGCGGGGAACACGAAGGTCAGCCACGAAAGCCCGATCGGCTTGCGGCCGAAATGGCCCATGTCGGCATAAAGCGCCTCTGCCCCGGTTACGGCGAGCACAACGCTACCCAGCGCAACGAAGGCCACGAACCCATCGGTCGCAAAGAAACGCATGGCGTTCAGCGGATTGATGGTTTCGAGGATGATCGCCGGGTTGGCGCTCAGGTGCATCACGCCCAGCGTCGCCAGCATGGCGAAGTAGGTCAGCATGATCGGCCCGAACAGCTTGCCCACCCGATCCGTCCCGCGCGACTGGATCGCGAACAGGCCGAACAGGATCGCCACGGCGGTCGGCACGATCCACGGTTTGAAGCCGGGAACGATGTATTGCAGACCCTCGGTCGCCGATAGCACGGAGATGGCAGGCGTGATCATGCTGTCGCCATAGAACAGCGCGGTCGCGAAGACGCCGAGCAGCACCAGCGGCGCAGTCCAGCGTCCCTTTTTCGAGGTCCGCTTGATCAACGCCAGCAGCGCAAGGCTACCGCCTTCACCGCCATTGTCGGCGCGCATGATGGTGAGGACATATTTGACCGTCACCACCATCATCATCGACCAGAACACCAGGCTCAGCACACCGTGGATATGCGCAGCATCAGGCGCAATGCCCGGCGCTCCATGGTGCGAGGCAAAGGTTTCGCGGAAGGCGTAGAGCGGGCTGGTGCCGATATCGCCGAACACCACCCCGACAGCGCCAACGGCGAGGGTCAGGGTGGACGCGCTATGGCCGTGGCCTTGCGCTGCGGGCGTATCGGCGGAAGTTGCTGTGCTGCTCATGATAATCGGATTTCCCGTATCCCCCCGGTACTGCCCACAAGGCCCCACGCATTTAGGCCCAAGAAGGGCGCGCGCCTAGCACTCGTTGTTCGCACCTGCAACACCTCGGCACTGATGACACCCGAAGGTCACGTCGGTCATCACTGCCCCTGGAGCATCGGCGCACGCGCAATCATGTCGTCGAGCCGCGCGACTTCGGCGCTGAGCCCCTCGCGCCACGGCGCATCGGCGGGGGAGCGTTCGACAAGCCCTGCCCACACATTGCGCGCGGCGACGATCTCCCCGCTTTGGAGATAGGCGAAGCCGAGGAAGTATTCCGCGCCCGGGTGGTCCGGATCAATGGCCCTTGCGCGGCCAAACGCCTGCAAAGCCGCTGGCGTGACAAATCCATCGGCATGGCCGACCAGCGCAAGGCCGAGCGCAAGCCAGCTTTCCAGGTCTTGCGGGTTGTCCTGCAACCCCTTCTGAAGCATCGCCGCCGCATCGCCGAACCGGCCCTGCCTCGCAAAGGCATCCGAGGTGACGAGATAGTTGGGCGACGGCAGCGTACGGCTAAACAGGGCGGCGCGTCCCTCGACCATCGCCTCGCCCTGCGTGCCAGCTTCTTCAGCTTTGGCCTTGGGCGCGGAAGGTTGGCCGGGCGAACCTTGCCAGGCATAGCCAGCCAGACCGAACACCAGCGCCGCGCCGAACAAGGTGAACCCGTGGCGTGGAAGCTTCAGGAGCAGCACCGCCGCCGCAAAAGCCGCCAGCGCCAGCGCGCCGATCGCGAGCCATCCACCGATCATGCCGCTTCTCCCCCATCGCCGCGCCGCTTGCCGAGGCGCCGCAACAACACGCCAGCGACGATCAGGATGACCAGCACCGGCACCGCGAACAGCGGCCATGTGGTGGCGCTCACTTCGGGCTCGTAGCTGACATAGTCGCCGTAACGCGCGATCAGCCAGCTGCGGATCTGGTCGGGGCTTTCGCCAGCGAGAATGCGGCTGCGCACCTGATGGCGCATGTCGCCTGCCATCGGTGCATCGCTGTCGGCAATCGACTGTGACTGGCACTTGAGACAGCGCAAGGAGTGCATCAGCTCGGTCGCCTCGGCCTCGAGCCGTGGGTCGTCGAGCTGGTTATAGGCATAGGGCGCGGGCGGCATCGTGTCCTGCGCCAAAACGGGCATGGCCAGAAACGCCAGCAGCAGTGCAAGTGCGGCGCGGATCATCGGGCCTTCTCCAGTTCGGCGAGCAACACGGGCACGTCATCAGCGCGAATGTCGCCGATATGCTGGTAGCGGATCACGCCCTTGGCATCGATCACGAAGGTCTCGGGAACGCCGGACGAGCCGATCGCGAGTTGCACCTCGGAAATCCGGTCGCTGCCGATGCGGGTATAGGGATTGCCGTAACGCGACAGGAAATTGGCGACATCCTCGGGCCGGTCGCGGATCGCGATGCCGATGATCTCCACCCCTTGCGCCTTCAACGCTTCAAGCTGCGGTGCCTCGGCGATGCAGGGCAGGCACCAGCTTGCCCAGATGTTGAGCAGCCTTGGCTTGCCGGTGAAGTCCGCCTTGGAAGCGCCCGGCAATCCGCCGAACGCAGGGTCGAGTGCGAATTGGGGCAAGGGCTGACCGATCATCGTGCTTTCGACGAACTGGTCTTTGTCCTGGGTAAGCATGTAACCCGCCAGCCCCGCGAAGAAAGCGAACAGGGCGAGTGGCACCCACAGGAACAGACGCGAGCGCATAAGCGATTACTCCGCCGGTATCGGCGTGGGCGGCGTGCCCAGCGCTTCGATATCGGCGCGGCGCTGCGCACCCTTTGCGGTTGCGCTGCGACGTTTGACGTCAACCCGCACACGGCCCGCAATTGCCAGCAGCCCGCCCAGCCCGATCAGCAATCCGCCATACCAGATGAAAGTCACAAACGGCTTCCACCAGATGCGGATCTGCCAGCGCCCGTCCTCGGCCTGATTGCCGATCACCGCGTAGAGCTGGCCGTCCCATTTGGTCAGCAGCGCGCTTTCGCTGGTCGACATCGGCGGCGACCAGAAGCTGCGCGCCTGCGGGTTCAAGATCACCGGCTCGCCGCCATCCTCGCTCACGGCAAGGCGCGCTTCGATCGCGGTCCAGTTCGGCCCGGCAACCGGCGTAACGCGTTCCAGCGTGACCGCAAAATCACCGATCTGCTCGGTCCCACCCGGCGCCACGGCGGCGAGGCGTTCTTGCGAGAAGGCGCCTTCACAGGCCATGCCGAACAGCGAGACCGCGACGCCGAAATGGGCGAGCACCATGCCCCAGGTCGCCACCGGCACGCGCTTCAGATTGCGGCCGCGCAAGGGGAGGAATGCCGCCACGGCCAGCGCGGCGGCGAGCCCGAGGCCGAGCAGGGGCAGCAGCGGGAACTGGCCGAAGAAGCTGACCGCCGCGATCACCCCGATCACCAGCGCCGCGATCAGCGCGAGTTCGAACTGCAGCCGCGCAGGCTTGTCGCTCTTCCAGCGCAGCAGCGGGCCGACCGCCATCACAAGGAACATCGGCACCGCAAAGATCGCCGAGGCCGGATTGAAATACGGCGGGCCAACCGACACGCGCACATTGAACGCCTCGGTCAGCAGCGGATAGAGCGTGCCAAGCAGCACGATCGCGAGGATCGCCGAAAGCATCACATTGTTGAACACGAGCGCGCCTTCACGGCTGGCGACGGCAAAGCGCTTGCCCTCGGCTACGGCGCCCGCGCGCAGGGCAAAGATGGTGAAAGCACCGCCGATATAGAGGCCCAGCAACCCGAGGATGAAGGCCCCGCGCTCAGGATCGACCGCAAAGGCGTGGACTGAAGTCAGAACGCCCGAGCGCACCAGGAACGTGCCGAGCATCGACATCGAGAACGCCAGCACGCCGAGCATGATCGTCCACGTCCGCAACGCATCGCGCGCGGCGAGCACGCTCACCGAATGCATCAACGCGGTCGCGGCGAGCCACGGCATCAGCGAGGCGTTTTCGACGGGATCCCAGAACCACCAACCGCCCCAGCCCAGCTCGTAATAGGCCCAGTATGATCCGGCCGTGATCCCCAGCGTCAGCAACACCCACGCGCCCAGCACCCAGGGGCGCATGACGCGGGCGAAGGATGGGTTGACCTCGCGGGTCAGCAGCGCGCCCATGGCAAGGCTGAAGGCGACCGAAAGACCGACATAGCCTGCGTAAAGCGTCGGCGGATGGATCGCGAGGCCGATGTCCTGAAGCAGCGGGTTAAGCCCCGTCCCCTCGGCCGCGGGCACCGGCAGGCGCTCGAACGGATTGGAGGACAGCAGCAGGAAGGCGTAAAAGCCCAGCGCGACAAAGCCCTGCACCGCAAGCGTCGCGCCCATGGTGCGTTCGGGAAGGCGCTTCTCGAAGGCGGCCAACAGCCCGCCCGAAGCCGCCAGCACGCCCACCCACAGCAGCATCGACCCCTCGTGGTTCCCCCATGTGCCGGTCAGCTTGTAAAGCAGCGGTTTCATGGAATGGGAATTGGCCGCCACCAGCTTGATCGAAAGGTCGGTGATCGCAAAGGCGCGCAGCAGCAAAATGAAGGCCAGCACGGCAAGGAAAGCCTGCACCACCGCCGCCGGGCGGGCATAGATCGCCAGCGGATTGACCTCACCCTCGGCAGATTTCAGCGCGAAGGCGCCCGAGACCATCTGGAGCACCGCTAGCGCCGCGGCGAGCCAGAGGGCAGCCAATCCGATTTCGGCAATCATTGCTTGGCCCTCGTCTGTGGCACGATTTTAATTCAGCCCTACGGTCGTTTCGGCGGCCATTTTTGCGGCGTCCTGCGTCCCCATGCCCTCAAGCTCCTTGGGGACATAATTCTCGTCATGCTTGGCGAGCAGGTTGGTCGCGATGAACACGCCATCGGGGCCAAGGCTGCCTTCGGCCACCACGCCCGAATTCTCGACGAACAGATCGGGCAGGATGCCGCTGTAGCGTACCGGAATGGCATCGGCGGTGTTGCCGGTGACCATGAAGTTGACCGTCACGCCGTCAGCCTCGGTCTTGATCGAACCTTTTTGTACCATCCCGCCGAGGCGCACGGCCTGACCGACGTCTGGCGGGGTCGCCGCCATCTGTTCGGGCAGGTAAAAGTAATTGGCCTGATTACGGAGAGACCAAGCCGCCAGCAGCCCCGCGCCGACAATGGCGAGAAGCGCGATAATCACGAGGACCAGACGTTGATGCTTGGCTTTCATCCCATCTCTCCCGTTCAACGCCGCCGTGTGGCGTCACGCCGCGCTTCGGCACGGGCCATGGAACGCCACGCCCAGACAATCAGCAATGCCAGTGCAATCGCGCCCACGCCATAAGCGAGCCAGACGAAATCCCACTGGTTCAATTCTTCGCGCATCACGCCTGCTCCATCACGGGGGCGACGCTGGCGGGTGCATCGTCATCCATCGCGCGGCGGCGCAGGCGGGCTTCGACCTGTTGTTCGGCAATCAGCGCGCGCATCCGCATCAGCACGATCGCGCCAAACAGCAGGGAAAAGCCGACCACCGCAACGAGCAGCGGCACAAGGAACGTCGTCTCGATCGCGCTTTTGCCTGCGGTGATGCTTGGCGGTTGATGGAGCGAATTCCACCACACCACCGAACGGTTGATGATCGGCACATTGACCGCGCCTACCAGGCCGAAGATCGCGGCAATCTTGGTCGAGGAGCCTTCACGCTCAGCCGCTTCGGTCAGCGCGATGTACCCGGCGTATAGGAACAGCAGCACGAGCATCGAGGTGAGCCGTCCGTCCCACTCCCACCAGGTGCCCCAGGTTGGGCGGCCCCAGATCGATCCGGTGGCAAGGCAGATTGCGCAGAACACCATCCCCGGCACGGCAATCGCGCGGGCTGCCAAGGCGGCGAGCGGGTGCTTCCAGATCAAGAGCATGGCGCTGGAAATCGCGATCCCCGCCCATCCCCCCATGCCAAGCCATGCAGCGGGCACGTGGATGAACAGGATGCGCACCGTTTCGCCCATCAACCGGTCGGGCGGAACAACGAACAGGCCCCAGCACACCGCGCCGATCGACAGCACCAGGCCGCTCCAGAACAGGAGCGGCATCAGCCACTTTGCAAGCGACAGAAAACGGGTGGGATTGGCGTAAATGTGCATGATGTTTCGTGTCTGGCCGGGCTTGTAGCCTTACACCCGTTCCCGACAAGAGCGCAAATGGCGGGGCGGCGGAATTGTTCCCGCCCTCCAGGCCCGATCAGCCGCGGCCGATCAGCTTTTGCGCCATCCGGTCGGCCACCACATCCGACGAAATGCCGGTGCTCGCGCTTTCCTGCCAGATCGATTCGAGCCGCCCGGGGATCTGTTCGACCAGCGCATTGACCTCGGCAACGTCGCCTGTGCGTCCGTCACGGCCCGCGAGATATTCGGTCGCGACCGAGATGATGCCGCCCGCGTTGATCACGTAATCAGGCGCATAGAGAATGCCGCGCGCCGCAAGCTTTGCGCCGTGTTCCGGGCGGGCGAGCTGATTGTTCGCCCCGCCCGCGACCACCGCGCAATCAAGCGCGGCGATGCCGGTGTCATCAAGGATCGCGCCCAGCGCATTGGGGCTGAAGACATCGCAAGGCGTGGCCATGATGGCGTCCGAAGCGACCGCCGTGCCGCCAAGCTGCGCTGCAAGCGCCGCCGCGCGGGCTTCGTTGATGTCGGCAAGCGTCAACTTCGCGCCGTCCTTTGCCAGAAGCCGCGCGACGCCGCCGCCGACTGAACCGGTGCCCTGCACCGCGACATGCACGCCCGCAAGGCTGTCCTTGCCCAGCTTGTGCCGCACCGCCGCCTTGATCCCGAGATAGATCCCGTAAGCCGTGAAGGGGCCGGGATCGCCGCCGGCACTGCCCTCACCCGCCACCGGCAGGCCCGAGACATGCGCAGTGCGCTGCGAGACCGCGACCATGTCCGCCTCCGAGATGCCGACATCCTCGGCCGTGACATAGCGTCCGCCAAGACCTTCCACCGCGTCACCGAAAGCGGCGAGCATCTCGGGGGTCTTGATACGCTGCTCGTCCGCAAGGATCACGGCCTTGCCGCCACCCATTGGCAGCCCGGCCATCGCGTTCTTGTAGCTCATCCCGCGCGACAGGCGCAGCGCATCGCGCATCGCGCCGGCGGGATCGTTATAGTGCCAGAAACGGGTGCCGCCCGCAGAGGGGCCGAGATGGGTCGAATGGACCGCAATAATCGCCGTCAGCCCGCTCGCCCGGTCGTGAACCAGCTGCACAAGTTCATGCGCGTCGAAATCGGGCTCGGCCCAGAATGCGGTCATGTCGTGTCCCCTGTGGGGCGCGGTCTTTGACAGCAGCAGGGAGAAATGGGGCGATCAACGGGGTTCGAACCCGCGACCTCCGGTACCACAAACCGGCGCTCTAACCAACTGAGCTATGATCGCCACACGCCCCTGCCCGCAGACACCGTTCCGGTCGCTGCCAAGCCCGTGCGAGATGGGCGGCTTTACGCGAGGCAGAAGCACCGTCAAGTGCACTGGCAAGGGAGGCGCGCCTCTTGCACAAAGCCTGTCTCAAGGGAAGCGAAAACTGCGCGGGAGCGCTTCGCACGCAAGATAATTGCGCGGGCGCAAAAGCGTTGCCTCGCGCCCCGCGGCTTCTATTCTCGTCCGGCAATGACGACGATCAGCGAATCCATCGCCGTGCGCCTCGCCGCGCAGCCCGGTATGCAGCGGGTTCCAAGCCCGAAGGCCGCCGTGTTCCAGCAGAAACGATTCGTATCCGATGATCTCGCCGCCGATCTGATCGCGCTGATTGAGGCTGGCCGCCGCCCCTCCACCATCGCCGACGACAATGGCGATGCCTATTTCCGCACAAGCGAAACCTGCGACCTTGATGCCGCCCTGCCCGCCGTCCAGCAGATCGAGGCGATGCTGACGGAGCTGTCGGGGATCGATCCGGCCTATGGCGAACCCTTGCAGGGACAGCGCTACGCCGAGGGGCAGGAGTTCAAACCGCACACCGATTACTTCGCCCCCGATGGCCGCGACTACCAGCGCTACTGCGCATTGTCGGGCAACCGGACGTGGACCTTCATGGTCTATCTCAACGATGTGGCGGCTGGCGGGGCGACGCGGTTCAAGCTGCTCGACAAAACCTTCCAGCCCGAGGCGGGCAAGTTGCTGTGCTGGAACAACCGCCTGGCTGACGGCGCGGTCAACCCTGCCACGCTCCACCACGGGATGAAGGTGCGCAAGGGCGTCAAATACGTCATCACCAAGTGGTACCGTGAGCGCGAGTGGCAGGGCTGACACCTGCGCCGGAATCGAAAAGGGCGACCCCGTCGGGCCGCCCTTCTCACGCAACCCGAAGGCTGCGAACCGGATGGCGCTGCCACAAAGGGCGCGCCTGATCTCGACTTACTTGTTCTTAAGGCTGAGCCCGCCGAAACGCTTGTTGAACTGCGCCACACGGCCGCCTTCCGACGCCTGCTGACGGCCACCGGTCCAGGCCGGGTGGCTGAGGGGATCGATTTCGAGCGACAAGGTGTCGCCTTCCTTGCCCCAGGTCGAGCGGGTCTGGAACTCGGTACCATCGGTCATCTTGACCGTGATCATGTGATATTGGGGGTGACCTTCGGCCTTCATGACGTGATCCTTTGCAGCGTGGCGCCGGTACCGACCGGCGCTGCTATGAATGGGAAGCGGCGCGCTTAGGCGGGAACACAGCCGATTGCAACCACTCTTGCGAAATCACTCGTCCTTGTCTTCGACCGGGGCCGGAACCAACGCCGCATACTCGGCAAGCTTGCGCTGCTGTGACGCCAGATCGCCCGCGCCGGATGCACGCCGTTGAGCGTCTGACAACAAGGCGCTGTCATAAGGCTCCATTGTCACGCCGCCTTCCGGGGGGAATCTGTATTGCGTGCCGTAGACCTGCGCCTGACCTGAACTCTGAAGATAGCGATCAAGCGTGGCCGCTGCGATCCACTCGGCATCTTTGCGGCCTAGCGCCAACGAGCGCATGGCAAGAACGTGGGCAAACAGGTAGTCGCGCGGCTCGGAGCCATGCTGGAAGATGAAGGCTGCACCGAAGAAATCGGCCGCCGTCGTCAGCTTGCCATCGTCATACAGCGAACGCGTGCGCCGCCGCCGCTCCGCGTCCGCCTGCGCGGCGGCCTCGTAATCTTCGGTGTCGGCGCTTCGTTGCGATTGGTCTGCTGCGAACATCGCAGCTATTTCGGCGTTGTCTTGCGCAGGTTCCTGCGCTGCGGCCATGCTCGCAAGCGACAGCGCTAGGCCAACGACAACCCAACGTGGCAAATAGCTCCGGAAAATCAAAATGAACGTTCCCTGCAGGATCGTGAACCGTCAGCTCGAAGGCGGATCGGTCATCATGGCGGTGAATTCGACCTCGCAGGTGGTCTTCCCCTCAACGCTGGCCACGCCCTTGAACTTGTAGACACGGCTGCGCTTCTGGGTGAATTCCACATGCAGATCGAGCAGGCAGCCGGGCGTCACAGGAGCGCGGAACTTGGCGTTCTCGATCCCCATGAAGATCACCAGCTTGCCGGTGCCCGCCAGTTCCATCGTCTCGATCCCGAGGATGCCGGCGGCCTGCGCCAGTGCCTCGATCTGGAGCACGCCGGGCATGATCGGAGCGCCGGGGAAATGGCCCTGGAAGAACTGCTCGTTCATGCTCACGGCCTTGACCGCGTGGATCCGCTCGCCGAGCGTGATCGACTTCACCCGGTCGACGAGCAGCAGCGGGTAGCGATGCGGCAAGGCCTTGAGGATCTTGACGATGTCATAATCGAGCACTTCGCCCGCTGCGCTACCTGCTTCGCTCATCACTCAGTGTCCGCGCTGAATCAACGACCGTCGGGAGCGACGGGCGCGCCCTGTGCAGCCTGCTGCTGCTGCGCATATTGCGCGGCAATGGCGAGACGCTGCTGGATTTCCTGATAGACCTGCACCCCTTCGCGGGTGGGCTGCCAGCCGGCCGGCGGAACCACGCCAACGGCGGGAACCTTCACATTGAGCGCCGCAGTCACCTGCGCCGAGATATCCGCTTCGGGCGGGGCGAACAGCAGCGTACCCGGATCAAGCACCATCTTGATCTGCTGCGCGGCCACCACTTCCTGCAGGGCTGCGCCGTATTGCCCGATGATCTGTTCCACCGCGAAGATGCGCGCGCCGTCGATCTGGTTGGTGAGGCCCTGGATTTCCTGATCGATCGTCTGGAGCTTGGCGTAGTCGGGCGACTTCTGCATCGCAGCCTGCTCGGCCTCGTCGACCTGCTTGTCCCCGTTCTTGTCGAACTTGGTGAGCATGGTCTGGCGCTCCTGCGCCTTGGTACGGCGCAGTTCGTTCTGCGAGGCGTAGGTGGTGTTGACCTGATCATAAGCGGTCTGGAACGCAGTGGTGCCGATGATCGTGCGCGTGATGTCGACCGTAGCGAGACGGCCATCGACCTGCGCCTGGGCGGGAAGAGCAGCAGTGGCGGCCAGAATCAGGCCGGCCGGAGCAATAAGCTTGGCAAGACGTGTCATCAGAATTGGGTTCCTACGTTAAAGGTAAAGCGCCGCTCGTCATCACCTTCGACCTTCTGGATGGTCTGGGCAAAGTCGATGCGGAAAGGTCCGAAGGGCGAGTTCCAGTTGACCCCGATCCCGGCCGTGATGCGCGGGCTCGGCGAGTTGCCGAGGAACAGTTCGCGGATGTTGGTGCCGCCCTGGATTTCGCGGCAGTTGGGCGAGCCATCGGGCTGGGTCGGGCTGGTTGTCGGGGTGCGGGTCGGCGAACCACAGCTGCCACCGGCCGGCGGCGTGCTGAACAGCGGAAGGCCGGTCGTGGCATCAATAAGCTGCGTACCGCCCGGGCTGTTGGTGAGGACCGGGGTTTCCACGCCCCACAGCGCGCCGATATCAGCCCAGATCGAGGGGCGCAGACCCAGTTCGCGCGCACCGCTGCCCAGCGGAATTTCCAGCTCGGCGCGACCGAGATAGTAATTGCGCCCGCCGATCGCGTCGTCCCGCACATTCTGGCGCTCGGTCACGAATGTCGGATTGCCGTTGGCATCCAGAAGCGGACGATTGAAACCATCGAGGAGCGACTGCTGCGTCAGGATGCGCGGACCCACGCCGCGGATCGCGAAGCCGCGGATCTGCGGCTCGCCAAGGAAGAAGCGGTCGGTGAGCAGGACGTCATCAACGCCAGCGCCGGGACGTTCCTGCAGCGGAATGATCGTGCCGCCTTCGGCCAGAACCGAGAAGATGAAGCCCGAGTTGCCAACGTTCCAGAACTGCTGCCCACGGCCACGGAAGCGCACATAGCGCACGTCCCCGCCCAGACCTGCAAACTCGCTGCTGAGAGAGATGGTCTTGCCGCGCGTCGGACGGATGCGGGAATTCAACGAGTTGTAGTTGAGGCTGAGCCCGACGATCGAGCTGAGGCGCGAACCGATCGAATCGCACAGGAAGCGACCGGCACGCAGCGGGTCACACTCGCGGACGCCGTTGTTGTCGAGATCGGAGAAGAACAGATTCTCGTCGAGCGACACGTCGTCGTAGTTGAGCGTGTAGCTGCCGACCAGCGACATATACTCGGTCAGCGGCACGCCCGCGCGCATCGAGAAGCCGGTGGTGGCCTGCTGGAAGGTCGTGTTGCGGTTGTTGCCGGTGAAGTTGAAGCTGTTGAAATCGCGGCGGTAGATATCGATCCCGCCCGAGATGTTGCGATCGAAGATATAGGGATCGCTGAAGCTCACCTGCGCCGAGCGCGAGAACTGCGAGTAGTTGACCGACAGGCCGATGGTCTGCCCGCGCCCGCGGAAGTTGCGCTGGCGGATCGATCCGGCAAGAATGAACTGCTCGATCGACGAGAAACCGGCCGAGAACTGCAATTCCCCGGTGGGTCGCTCTTCGACATTGGCTTCGAGGATGATCCGGTCAGGCGCGCTGCCTTCGGTCTGGGTGACCTCGAAGTTTTCCTGGAAGTAGCCCAGCGAGTTGATGCGCGCAGTGGTGCGCTGCACGCCCAGCGAGTTGAAGGCATCGCCTTCAGCCAGACGGAACTCGCGGCGCACGACCTTGTCCTGAGTCAGGGTATTGCCGTTGATGTCGACCCGCTCGACATAGACGCGCGGCGCCTCGCGCAGCACGAAAGTCACGTTCATCTTGAGCGTTTCGGGATCGCGCTTGAAGCGCGGCTGCACGTCGGCGAAGGCATAGCCATAACGCCCGGCCAGCTCGGTCAGCTGTTCAACCGTGTCCTCTACCGACTTGGCGTTGTAGAAATCGCCTTCCTTCATCGGCAGCTGGGTGCTCATCACATCGCTGTCGAAGTCGCGCAGCTGGCTGTCGACCTTGACCTCGCCGAAGTTGTAGCGCTCGCCCTCCTCGACCACGTAGGTGATGATGAAGTCGCGCTGATCGGGCGTCAGCTCGGCCACGGCGGAAACGACGCGGAAATCGGCATAGCCGTTGGTCAGGTAGAACTGGCGCAGCTTCTGCTGGTCGAACGCCAGACGGTCGGGGTCATAGCTGGTGTTCGAGCTGAAGAAGCTGGTGAGGCGCGCCTGCTTGGTCACCATCTCGCTGCGCAGTTCGCCATCCGAGAACTTCTCGTTGCCGAGGATGTTGATCTGGCGGACCTTGGACTTGGGGCCTTCGCTGATTTCGAACACGATATCGACGCGGTTCTGCGGAAGCTGCACCAGCTTGGGCTCGACCTTGGCGGCGAACCGGCCCTGGCGCTTGTAGAGCTCGATGATGCGCGCCACGTCGGCGCGGACCTTGGAACGGGTGAAGATCTGGCGCGGCGCGAGCTTGATCTCGGGGACGATCTTGTCGTTCTTCAGCCGCTCGTTGCCTTCCAGCACGATGCGGTTGATCACCGGGTTCTCGGTCACGTTGATGATGACACTGCCGCCATCATTGCGGATGCTGGTATTGGCAAACAGCTCGGTCGCGCCGAGATCCTTGATCGCCTCGTCGGCGGCTGCGGCGGTATATTCCTGACCGACCCGCAGACGGATGTAGCTCAGGATGGTGGTCGGCTCGAGCCGTTCGGCCCCGACCACGGTGATGGAATTGATCACGTTGGCGCGCGGCGTGGCCGCCGGCGCGGGCGTAGGAGTGGCAGGCTGGGCGGCAGGCGCGGGGCTGGCCGGTTGGGCCTGCTGCGCCATGGCGACGGTGGGCACGCCCGCGAGGATCGATCCGCAGCACAGCAGGCTCGCCAGCCGCATGGAGGGGCGCAAGGCAGCAGGGGTGCTATTGACCGGCACTGCGCCCGTCTCGCTCATTCGGTTCATGCAGCTAAAATCCCGTTCTCAACCCTGTGCGCCACGATGCTTGTCACGCACGACAAGCCATTCTGCCAGAAACCACTTGCGCGCCCGCCCCGCGCTATCCCGTCCCGGAGGACGCCTCTGCCCGATGTACCATCCGCAATCAAGCCGCGAGCGCCGAACGCCCCGCGCGTTTCCACCGTGCGGTCAGCTTCCGAAGATCGGAAGCGAGACAATGTCATTCACGGTCACCACCACCATCAGCATGAGCACCAGCGCGATGCCGGTGCGGTAGGCCCACTCGGTCGCCTGCGGCCCCACCGGCTTTCGGCGGATCGCCTCGGCCGCGTAGAACATCAGGTGCCCGCCATCGAGCGCGGGGATTGGCAAGAAGTTGATGAATGCCAAATTAAGCGAGATCAGCGCGGCAAAGTGAATGAACGCCGCGGCGCCCATGCTCATCTGCTCGCCGGAGTATTTGGCGATCTTGAGCGGCCCGCCCAGTTCCTTGACCGAACGCTCACCCATAATGATCTGCTGGATGCCGGTGACCATCAGCCCGGTGAAGTCCCAGCTCTGCTTCGCGCCGAGCGGAATCGCTTCAAGGACGCTCACCTTTTCAAGCTCGTACTTGCCGCCCGCAGGCGCCACGCCGATCAGTCCTTCGGTGCTGACATTCCCGAAATCGTCCTTGCGTTCGATCCGCGCAGTGGTCAGCGGGACATCGATCTGTTCGCCCGCACGTTCGATCGTGAAGACCATTTGCTTGCTCGGATGGAGCGCCACCTTGGTCTTGAGATCGGTGAAATCGCGGATCGGACGGCCATCAATGGCGACCACAATGTCGCCCACCTTCAGCCCCGCTGCCTCGGCAACGCTACCTTCGGAGAAGGCGCCGATGGTGCGCGAATCCTCTTCGCCGACAATCACCGGCTTGCCGATGATCGCGAAGAAGGCGGCAAAGATGCCGATCGCGAGGAGGAGATTGGTGACCGGTCCGGCCGCAACAATCAGCGCGCGTTTCCACAAGGCGGCGCTCTGGAAGCTGCCTTCCTCAGCCGGAGCATCCGGATCGGGGATGCTGGCCGGGTTCATATCGCCCTTGAACTGCACATAACCGCCCAGCGGCAGCAGCGAGAGTTTCCAGCGGGTGCCCTGCTTGTCGGTGAAGCCCGCCAATTCCCTGCCGAAACCGACCGAGAACGCCTCGGCCTTCACGCCGAACAGGCGGCCGACTAGCAGGTGACCGAGTTCATGCAGGGTGACGAGCGGCCCGAGCAGCAGCACGAAGCCGATCACGTACATCCAGAAGGGGGGCGATTCAAACAAGGGCGTTGGTCTCCAGCAGGCTCAATGCCTGCATCCTTGCGGATTGATCGACGGCGAGCACTTCTTCAAGGCTGGCCGGGCGCGGGGCATCATTGCTGCGTGCCAGGGTCTCTTCCACCAGTGCCGCGATCCGGGTGAACCTGATCTGACCGGCCAGAAAAGCAGCAACCGCAACTTCATTCGCCGCGTTGAGGATGGCAGGCGCGCTGCCCCCGGCGCGGATCGCCTCGCGGGCAAGGCGCGTGGCGGGGAAACGCTCTTCGTCAGGCTGGAAAAAGGTCAGTTCGCCAATCGCCGCCAGATCGAGCGGGGCGAGCGGCGTTTCCATCCGCTGCGGCCAGGCGAGGCACGAGGCAATCGGCACGCGCATATCCGAAGGGCCAAGCTGTGCCAGCGTCGACCGGTCGCGGAATTCGACCATCGAATGCACCACGCTCTGCGGGTGGATGACAATCCCGAGCTTGTCTAGCCCGACGGGGAAGAGGTGATAGGCCTCGATATACTCGAGCCCCTTGTTCATCATCGTGGCGCTGTCGACACTGATCTTGGCGCCCATCGACCAGTTGGGATGCGCGACAGCCTCGGCGGGGGTAGCGGCATCAAGCTGCGCCTGCGTCCAGGTGCGAAGCGGGCCGCCGCTCGCGGTAAGGGTGATCTTCGCCACATCCTCGATGCGATTGCCATTGAGGCACTGGAAGATCGCGTTGTGTTCGGAATCGGTGGGCAGCAGCATCGCGCCGTGCCGGGCGACCGCCTGCATCAACACTTCGCCTGCCGAAACCAGCGCTTCCTTGTTGGCCAGCGCGATGGTGCCGCCCCGCTCCACCGCCGCCATCACAGGCGCAAGGCCCGCGCAGCCGACAATTGCGGCGACCGTCATGTCGGCGGGCCGCGTGGCTGCTTCAACTAGCGCCTGTCTCCCGCCTGCCGCTTCGATGCCGCTATTGCCGAGCGCCTCGCGCAGTTCCGGAAGGCAGGCCTCGTCGCCCACCACCGCCAGCTTGGCATCGAATTCGATGGCGAGCGCCGCCAGCTCCGTCGCGCTGCATTGCGCGGTCAGCGCCTCGATCTGCCAGTCATCACGATTGCGCCGCACCAGATCGAGGGTCGAAGCCCCGATCGATCCGGTAGCGCCAAGCAGGGTGAGCGAACGCGTCATCGCTGCATCATCCCAGCAAAGTGGGGATGGTGGCAATCACAAACAGCACGAAGAACACGGCGAGGAAGCCGTCGAGCCGGTCGAACAAGCCACCATGCCCCGGAATGAGATGTCCCGAATCCTTCACTCCCGCCCGCCGCTTCATCCAGCTTTCAAAGAAATCGCCGACCTGCGCGAGCACGGCGATCAACACGCCGGTGACGACCGCCATCCCCACAGCCATGGGACTGGTGCCGGGAAGGGTCGCAGGGCCAAAGTCGGTGAGTTCGACCGCCACGCCCACCAGCGCTGCCAGCGTCGCTCCTCCGCCCAGCCCTGCCCAGGTCTTGGACGGGCTGATCTTCGGCGCGATCTTGGGGCCGCCGATGGCGCGGCCCGCGAAATAGGCGCCGACATCGACCGCTATGATCGGCAGGATGAAGACCACCAGGACTTCCAGCGGGCCATAGCCAGATTGCTGGGGATCGAAGGGCAGCACCTGCCGCCCGTTCCTCACCGCCAGCATCGCAAGGGCAGCGCCGCCGATATAGACAACACCGCCGAAGAACCACAGCGTTTCGTTCCAGCCCTTGCGACCGAAGCGGCCGATCAACCGGTTCCACTCCCACAATGTGCCCAAAGCGAGCAGCATCACGAAGGCCGTCCAGAACCATCCGCCCAGCCACAGTGCCCCGCCTGCCAGCACCAGCATGACAATCGCCGATGCGAAGCGGACCGGCAGGTCGGCCACGCCTCCGCTGCCGGACTTTATCACCTCACCGTCCGCCATAGCGCCGCTCCCTCCGCGCAAAGTCATCAAGCGCCTGGGTCAGATGCTCAGGCTCGAAATCGGGCCACAGCGTATCGACGAACAGCATTTCCGCATAGGCCGCCTGCCACAGCAGGAAGTTCGACAGGCGAATCTCACCGCTGGTGCGGATCAGCAGGTCGAGCGGCGGCAGATCGGCGGTATCAAGATGCGCGGCGATCGTTTCGATGGTGACATCGCCCTCGCCGGCCGCCTTGGCCGCAGCGCGCGCAATCTCGTGCTGACCGCCGTAATTGAGCGCCACGGCGAGCGTCTGCTGGCCATTCGCCGTCTGCGCCAGCGCATCTTCGAGCATGCCGACGATATCGGGCGCGAGCGACTGCCAGTCGCCGATGATCTTCAGCTTCACATTATTGGCAATGAATTCGGGCAGGTCCGATTTGATGAACCGGCGCATCAGGTTCATCAGATCGTCGACTTCATCGTCAGACCGTTTCCAGTTTTCCGAAGAGAAGGCGTACAGCGTGAGACATTCGAGCCCGGTCGGCTCCAGTGCGCGCACCAGCCGCCGCACCGCCTCCACGCCGCGCTGATGCCCGACCGCGCGCGGCAGCGCCCGCTTCTTGGCCCAGCGGCCATTGCCATCCATGATGATGGCGACATGTCTGGCGCGCGACTGGTCCAATACCATCCTCAATACCCGTTCGCCCCGAGCGAAGTCGAGAGGCCTTGGCCCTTCCGATGATGTGTCTCTACTACGCTCGACACGAACGGCGGGCTGGCCCTCTCGGCTATGCTCACTGCGTCAGGATTTCCTGTTCCTTCTTGGCGGCTGCCTCGTCGGTTTCCTTGACGTATTGATCGGTCAGCTTCTGGACCTGCTCCTCGGACCGCTTGCGGTCATCCTCGGAGATTTCCTTCTTCTTCTCGTCGGTCTTGAGGCTTTCCATCGCATCGCGGCGCACGTTGCGGATCGCGATCTTGGCCTTCTCGGCATATTGCCCGGCCAGCTTGGCCAGTTCCTTGCGGCGATCCTGCGTCAGATCGGGGATCGGCAGGCGCAGCGTCTGGCCATCGATAATCGGGTTCAGACCGAGATTGGCGTGGGCAATGCCCTTTTCCACCGCGGTCATGTTCGACCGGTCCCACACCTGCACGCTCAGCATGCGCGGCTCGGGCGCCGAGACGGTGGCGACCTGCGAAAGCGGCATCATCGAGCCGTAGACCTCGACCACGACAGGATCGAGCAAGGTGGTGTTGGCGCGGCCTGTGCGCAAACCCTGAAGGTCGCTCTTGAGCGCTTCCACAGCGCCCTTCATCCGGCGTTCGACATCGGCCTTGTCATATTGCGGCATGGCTGGTGTTCCCTCTGTTCGTCAGCTGTCTTGCACAATGGTTTGCACGCCCTCGCCCGCCAGCACGCGGGCCAGGTTGCCCTTCTCGCGGATCGAGAAGACCACAATCGGAATCTTGTTATCACGGCACAGCGCCACGGCAGAGGCGTCCATCACCTTGAGATTGTCTGCCAGCACCCGGTCGTAAGTGACGGTATCGAAACGCACGGCATCCGGATTGTGCTTGGGATCGCTGTCATAGACCCCGTCGACGCTGGTGCCCTTTAGCAGCGCATCGCACTTCATTTCCGCAGCCCGCAGCGCAGCGCCGCTGTCGGTGGTGAAATAGGGCGCGCCAACACCGGCGGCGAAGATCACAACCCGGCCCTTTTCCAGATGGCGCTCGGCACGGCGGCGGATGACCGGCTCGCACACCTTGTCCATCTCGATCGCGGACTGCACGCGGGTCGGCACGCCGCACTGTTCCAGCGCGTTCTGCATCGCCAGCGCGTTCATCACGGTCGCGAGCATGCCCATATAATCGGCCTGCGCGCGGTCCATGCCCTTGGCCGCGCCCGCCATGCCGCGGAAGATGTTGCCGCCGCCGATCACGAGGCAGATTTCGAGCCCGGTCTCCTTGGCCGCCTTCACTTCCTGGGCAAGCTCGGCGACGAATTCGGGGTCGATCCCGAACTGCTGTCCGCCCATCAGCACCTCGCCCGAAAGCTTCAGGAGGACGCGCTTGATCGTGGGCAAGGACATGAGGCTATCGGCTTTCTGGCGGGAGTAGGCTAGCGGGGCCTTTATCGGGGTGTCACCGTGCTGCCAAGAGGATAGCGGCGAGAATGGGCAAGACAATGGTGCGCAAGCTGGTTCTGGTGTCGCTGGTTCTCGTGCTCGCACTTGCTGCCAGAGCGTGGCGCGATACCATGCGCGCACCGGTGGTCGAGCGGCTGACGGTGGAAAGCGCATCTCTCCCCATCGATGCCAAGCTGGTGCGCATCGCGCTGCTTTCCGACATCCATGTCGCAGGGCCCGACATGCCGCCCGAACGGCTCGCAGCGATTGTCGCTCAGGTGAATGCGCTCAAGCCTGATCTCATCGCAATTGCGGGCGACTTGATCAGCGAAAAGCGCACAGCCACGCGTATCTATTCCCCCGCCGAAGTCATCACCCCGCTCGGCAAACTCGCCGCGCCGCTCGGGGTTATAGTGGTGCCGGGCAATCACGATCACTGGTCGAATTGGCCCGCTCTTTCGGCCCAGCTGGCGCGCTATCCGCACATCACCGTGCTGCGCAATCAGGCTATGCAGGCTGGACCATTGGTGATTGGCGGGGTGGATGACGACTTCACCAAGCGCGCTGATCTTCCTGCAACGGTCGCGGCGATGGCGGGCAAGCGGGGCGCGCGGATCATTCTCACCCATTCGCCCGACATCTTCCCGCAGGTGCCGGTCGATGTCGATCTGGTGCTCGCGGGGCATACCCATTGCGGGCAAATCGCCTGGCCGTGGGGCGGCGCACCGGCGACCATGTCGGAATACGGCGACCTCTACGCCTGCGGCGTTACGCGCCAGCATGGCAAGGTGCTGGTGACCGGCGCAGGGCTCGGAACCAGTCTGCTGCCGCTGCGGCTGTTCACGCACCCGGAAATCTGGCTGATAGAGATACGCCCAGCGCAGAGCAGAGGCGGGTTGCCACGCGCAGCTCATGATGCAATTCTTAAACCCGAACAGTGAAATATGGGTCCGCGATGACAATCACCGAACGTTTGCGGCGGATGCAGGACGAAGACCTCGTCCGGATTGCACGCAGCCGTGAGTCCGACGGTTTCGAGCCGGAGTTCGTGGACGCTGCCAAAGTGGAACTGCGGCGAAGGGGTCTAGAGGGAGAGGCCATTGGAGAGCTTGCGGCGCAGGCCGAACAACTGGCGGCTTACGAAAAAGCGCAGCTGGATGCGCCGCTCAACTGGCCTGCACGGATAGCTTTCCTGCTGTTCGGCTTTACGACCATCGGCATCATTTTCGCCATCGCGCAGCGACATCTCGGCTATCCGCGCAAATCCTTCGAGGCCTTCGTGTGGTCGGCGGCTAGCCTCGGGTTCTGGCTGGTGATTGCGGTGTTCTTGCTGTTAGCCGATGCGACCGCAGGATAGCAAAGGGGACGCACCTTGCGGCGCGTCCCCTAGCGTTGTTCGACTGAAGTCGGTCGAGAAAGAGCCGGATCAGCCCTTAAGCGTCGCTGCCACTTCCGCAGCGAAGTCGACTTCTTCCTTCTCGATGCCTTCGCCCAACTGGTAGCGCACGTAGTCGGTCAGCTTGATCGACTTGCCCGCGTCCTTGGCGGCCTTGGCGATGTACTCTTCAACCGTTGCCTTGCCGTCCTTGACGAAGATCTGGCTGAGGAGCGCGTTTTCCTTGGCGAACTTCTTCACCGCGCCTTCGACCATCTTGGCCTGCACGTCCGCGGGCTTGCCGCTTTCGGCAGCCTTTTCGGCGGCGATCTTGCGCTCGCGCTCGATCACTTCGGCGTCGAGGCCGTCGGCATCCAGCGCCTGCGGGAACATAGCGGCAGCGTGCTGCGCGATGTCCTTGCCGAGCGCGTTGAGCGTGGCGGTATCGGCATCCGATTCCAGCGCGACGAGCACGCCGATCTTGCCGAGGCCGTCAGCTGCCGCGTTGTGGATGTAGGGCACAACCGCGCCCTGCGTCACCGACACGAGCTTGATGCGGCGGATCTGCTGGTTTTCACCGATCGTGGCCACATTCTCGGTCAGCTTGTCGCCAACGGTGCCGCCTTCGGGATAGGCAGCCGCCTTGAGCGCCTCGACGTCCACAATGCCCTGCGCCAGCGCGACAGCGGTCGCATTGCGCACGAAGCTCTGGAACTGGTCGTTCTTGGCGACGAAGTCGGTTTCCGAGTTGATCTCGACGGCAACGCCCTTGGTGCCTTCGACCTGCACGCCGACCAGACCTTCGGCCGCAGTGCGGCTCGACTTCTTCTGGGCGGTTGCGAGGCCCTTGGCACGCAGCGCGTCAACAGCCGCTTCGATGTCGCCGCCCGCTTCGGTCAGCGCCTTCTTGGCGTCCATCATGCCAGCGCCGGTACGCTCGCGCAGCTTCTTCACGTCGGCGACGGAAATATCGGCCATGGAAAATTCCTTTTCGTGTGTTGTTCGGGCGCCCGGCCCTGCCGCTCCGAAAAGAGGGCAATGCCGGGCGCGCTAGAGTGGGATTGTGACGCGGAAGCGACGAGACGTGTCGTCGCTGCCGCGTGAAGAAAATCAGGCTTCGGTTTCTTCCGCAGCCGGTTCTTCGGCGATCACGGCTTCAGCCGGGGGTTCAGCCATTGCGCCGAAATCGCTCGACACGTCGGCCTGGAACTTGCCCTTGCCGGCCAGCGCCGCTTCACCGATCGCCTGGCAGTACAGACGCACCGCGCGGCTTGCATCGTCGTTGCCCGGAACGGGGAAAGCGATGCCCGAAGGATCGACGTTGGTATCGAGGATACCGATCACCGGGATGCCAAGCACGTTGGCTTCCTTGATCGCGAGATCTTCCTTGTTGGCGTCGATCACGAACATCACGTCCGGAATGCCGCCCATGTCGCGGATGCCGCCCAGCGAGGCTTCAAGCTTCTCGCGCTCACGGGTGAGCTGGAGAACTTCCTTCTTGGTGAGACCCGAGGTGTCGCCCGAGAGCAGTTCTTCCAGCGCCTTGAGGCGGCGGATCGAACCCGAGATGGTCTTCCAGTTGGTGAGCATCCCGCCCAGCCAGCGGTGGTTGACGAAGTGCTGGCCCGACATGCGTGCGGCTTCTGCAATCGGCTCCTGCGCCTGGCGCTTGGTGCCGACGAACAGCACCTTGCCGCCCGAACGCACGGTCGATTCGACGAAATCGAGCGCGCGCGCAAAAAGCGGCACGGACTGCGACAGGTCGATGATGTGAACACCGTTGCGCGCGCCGAAAATATACGGCTTCATGCGCGGGTTCCAGCGGTGGGTCTGGTGGCCGAAGTGAGCGCCGGCCTCGATCAATTGCTGCATCGTGACGACAGGTGCCGCCATAGGTAATTCCTTTCCGGTTGTTCCTCTGGAAGGCTGGAACCGTGATGCGGAGTTCCCGCAAACGGCACCGGTATGTGCGCCTTCCATGTGAATTTGCATCGATGGTGGTCGAATACCGTCGTCGATGCGAGCGCGCCCTTAGCGGGGGAGACGCGCGAAATCCAGCCCCTATCGGCCGGTCTCATGAAAATTACCTACGGCCTGAATCACAAAGCCGCTTGACACCATGGAACATGTAGGGAACAAAGCATCAGAACAAAAGATGAACTCCTGACTTCAGAGGAACCATTATGCTCGCCATCGCCATCACCATGCTGTTCACCCTTACCGGCCTGATCGCTTCGGCGGTGGTTGCGGATAGCCTGATCAAGGCGCGGGCCGCCTATGCCCGGCTGATGCTGGAAGGCGAAGTAATGCGCGCCGGATTTGCAGTGCAGGCCGCAGCGATGGAGATGAGCCTGCGTCCGAAGACCATGGCTGCCCCGCGCCGCGTTACTGCGCAGCGGCGTCCGGCAGTGCGGCAGCCAAATCTTCCTGCCTGCGTCGCCGCTTGATCCGGCTGTATTTCACCAGACCATAAGGCATCACCGCAAGGTAACCGATGCAGATCACTGCCAGGGTCCACCACGGCTCCAGCAGCAGCGCGGCAAAGCCGAGGCCGGTAAAGGCGATCAGCGGCAGGCGGATCGACCGGCGCGGTCGCAGTGACGCCCAGCTTAGCGTCGGCATGTTGGAAATCATCAGGATCGCGATGACCGTCAGCCACGCGGCCATCAGCAGCGGATCGCGGAACAGCGCGTAGCCGGTCTCGTTCCACAGATAAAACGGCGTGAAGGCGAGCCCGGCCCCCACCGGTGCGGGCACCCCGGTCAGGAACCCGGCGGACTTGTGCGGCTGATCGTCCATGTCGATCCGCGCATTGAAGCGGGCGAGGCGCAGCGCGCAGCAAATCGCGAAGGCGAGCGCGGCAAACCAGCCGAACCGCTCCCAGTCCTTCAGCGACCACAGAAACAGGATCAGCGCCGGGGCCACCCCGAAAGACAGCGAATCCGCCAAGCTGTCGAGCTCGGCGCCGAACCGCGACTGGGCGTTGAGCAGCCGCGCGATCCGCCCGTCGATCCCGTCAAGTACGCCCGCCAACACCACCAGCGCGATCGCGAAAGCCCATTGCCCGTCAATCGCAAAGCGGATGCCCGTCAGGCCCGAACACAACGCCGCAGCAGTGATTGCATTGGGCAGCATTGCCCGCAGCGTCAGCCCGCCAGCACCCGCTCCGCGTACTGGAACCACCACATCCTCGTCCTCGTCCTCGGCCGCCTTGGGGCCAAGCCGCGCGGTCAGGAACCGCGCACCGGGAAGCTTACGCGCAGCACCCTTGCGCGGCGATCGGGGCGGACGGCTCATTGCGAAATTCCCTCGATCAATCCGCGCTGGCCGATTTCGGCAATGACGGTCTCGCCCGCAATGACGGTCTGGCCGACCATCACTTTGGGATCGGTCCCCGCCGGAAGATAGACATCGACGCGGCTGCCGAAGCGGATCAGGCCAACCCGCTGTCCCTTGGCAAGCATGTCGCCCGGTTTGACGAAGGGCACGATCCGCCGCGCCACCAGCCCGGCAATCTGGGTGAAGCCGACCCGCAAGCCATCGCTGCGTTCGATCAGCATATGCTGGCGCTCGTTCTCTTCGCTCGCCTTATCCAGTTCGGCGCTGATGAAGCGGCCGGGGATATAGACCACCCGCCGCACCGTACCGCCCACCGGCGTGCGGTTGATGTGGACATCGAACACGCTGAGGAAGATCGACACGCGCGTCACCGTACCGGACGGCAGGCCGGGATAACCCGATCCATCGTCGATCTGGAGTTCGAGCGGCGGTTCAACCTCGGTGATCAGCGTCACCATGCCATCGGCAGGCGCGATGATCGCACCATCGCTTTGCGGCACGACGCGCTCGGGATCGCGGAAGAAAGCGAACACACCGAAGCTCAGCAGCAGCAGCGGCCAGCCGATGATTTCCCAGTCGAGAACGAGGAGGAAAAACAGGCTTGCCGCCGCGGCGATCAGCCCGAACTTGCGCCCTTCCGGATGGATCGCGGGCCATTCCCAACCTGCCTCGCCGCGGCCTTTGTTATCGAGGATTTCGCCTGCCATCGGTCAGCTTCTAGGGGCAGGTGCCAGCCCCCGCAAGGACGCTAGGGAGTTCAAGCCACCTTGCGCACAAACACGGTGCCGGCCGAATAGCCCGCCCCGAAGGAGCAGATCAACCCGGTGTCACCCGCCACAAGTTCTTCATTATGCTGGTGAAAAGCAATGATTGACCCCGCACTGGACGTGTTGCCATAGGTATCGAGCACGGTCGGACTTTCATCCTCGTTCGCCTCGTGGCCCAGCACTTTTTGCGCGATCAGCCGGTTCATGCCTGCGTTGGCCTGATGCAGCCACAGGCGGCGCAGAGTGGCCGGATCAATGCCAAGACGCGCGGCTTCATCAAGGATCATCTGCGCCACCATCGGCACCACCTCCTTGAAAACCTTGCGTCCTTCCTGAACGAACAGCTTGTCCGCGCCGCCTGCGCTTTCTGGCGCGGCGCGGTTGAGGAAGCCGAAATTGTTGCGGATGTTGTTGGAGAACACCGTCTTCAGTTTGGTCCCCAGAATTTCCCAGTGCTGCGCGGGCGCAACGGCCGCATCTTCCACCAGCACGGCGGTCGCCACGTCGCCGAAGATGAAGTGGCTATCCCGGTCCCGCCAGTTGAGGTGACCCGAGGTGATTTCGGGGCTCACCACCAGCACGCTTTTGGCGTTCCCGGCGCGCACATAATCTGCGGCAGTCTGGATGCCGAAGGTCGCCGAGGAGCAGGCGACATTCATGTCGAAGCCGAAGCCTTCGATGCCCAGCGCCTGCTGGATCTCGATCGCCATCGCCGGATAGGCGCGCTGCATATTGGAAGCCGCGCAGAGCACCGCATCCACATCTTCCGGCTTGCGGCCCGCGCGCTCCAGCGCCTGCTTTGCCGCAGCAACGCCGATTTCGGCCATGACGGACAGCTCGTCATTGCTCCGCTCGGGCAGGCGCGGACACATGGTGTCGGGATCGAGGATCGGCGCCTTGCTCATCACGTGGCGCGCCTTGATCCCGCTCGCCTTCTCGATGAATTCGACCGAGGAATAGGCCAGCGGCTCGGCGTCGGGGTTCGCTGCGTTGTGGTGGTCGACGAAAGCGTTGAAACTGGCGACCAGTTCTTCGTTCGTGATACTGTCCGCAGGGGTGAACAACCCGGTGGCGGAGATGACGGGGCGGCCGGTCAGGGTTGCAGTCATGGGGAGTTGCGCTTCCTGCATGTGACTCTCTTGCGTGGGACGCGCGCCTTACTGCTCGCCCTCACCCGCCGCAAGCCCCGCTTCCCCGGGCACGAGGTCGAGCACCTCGCGCAGCAGCGGATTGGGGAAGGTGCGCGCGATGGTAACGGCGTAGAACTCTTCCGTCAGGCCAGGCAGCTGCGCCAGTTCGTAAAGCACGCCGGTGGCCAGCTCGTCACGCACAACAATCGGCGGAATCACCGCCACGCCAGCGTCCGAGCGGGCGAGCAAGCGCAGCATCGCCATGTCATCCGCCTCGGCGGCGATACGCGGGACGATGCCCAGGCTTTCGGTCAGTGCGTCGAACCCGGCGCGCAGTGCGGTTTCCGGAGTGGGGAGGATCAGCGGTGCACGGGACAGCAGCACCGGCAGGCCCTGCGCCGCCAGCGCCAGTCGCGTGCGTGCGCCGACCAGACTGACCGGCTGTTCGGCAATACGCCGCACCAGATAGGGGCTCGCCGCGTCGCGCGCAGGCACCTGATTGGTGAGCAGCACGTCGATCCGCAGCGCGTCCAAGGCGCGCAGCAGGCTCGCCTGCGTGCCAGAGCGCAGCACCACCTCGACATCGTCGCGGCCCAGCAGCGGTTCGAGAAAACCCATCTGGAAGTTGCGCGACAGCGTTGCCAATGCGCCGATGCGCAGCACCTTCCTTTGACCCCCGACCGCGCGGAAGGTGGCGGTCAGCTGTTCGGAGGCGCGGAAGATCTGGTCGGCATAGTCGAGCGCGATCCGCCCCGCCTCGGTCAGCACCAGATTGCGACCGCGCCGTTCGAACAGGTCATGGCCAAGATCAGCCTCCAGCGCCTTGATCTGGGTCGAAACTGCGCTCTGCGAGATGTTGAGCGCTTTGGCGGCAGCTGTCAGCGTGCCCTCACGCGCGACAGCACGGAACAGGCGCAGGTGGTGCAGATTGAGGCTCGCCATGGTGCATTCCCGTCTGATCGTTCGTTCTTGGAGAACGATTGACGACAAAATATGTATTTTCTTTAATTTTGTCCATTCCCTATCCGCACCCCGTCGATCCTTTCCCGCTGACGGAGTGCCCGCACCATGCCCGACACCCTCGCCCTGACCATGCTTGCCCCGCTTGCCCTGCTGCCCGGCATTTTCCTTGCGATCATCCGTCCCGGCAAGCGTCCGGGAAGCCTGCCCGTCTGGTCGGAAAGCTCGGCCTTCGCCGCCTTCGCGCTGGCGGTGACGGGGTTGTTGCAGACGGCGCTCGGCACCACCGCAGGCGTTGCCGTGTTTGCAGCGCCCTTCACTCTCGGCCTGCGCGCCGATCTGGTCGCCGCCAGCATCGCCGCGCTGGTCGGCTTCATCGGCTGGATCGTGATGCGCTACAGCCGCACCTATCTCGATGGCGAGGAGCGCGAGGGCGCGTTCCACGGGTTGATGCTGACCACCCTTGCGGCCGTGCTGGTGTTCGCTCAGGCGGGCACGATCCCCACCCTAATCCTTGCGACCATGGCGGTCGGCCTGACCCTCAAGCGCCTGCTGCTGTTCTACCCCGACCGGCCTGAAGCCCAGCGCGCTGCCACCAAGTTTGCCGCCGTATGGCATACCGGTGACGCGATGCTGGTGATCGCCGCAGGACTGCTCTTTGCCCGCTTCGGCACGCTTGATGTGGCCGCGCTGCCCGCCGGTGCCGCCGCGACCGGCCTCGGCCTTGCCGGAACGCTGGGCGTTGCCGCCATCGTGGTCGCCGCCGCTCTCAAGACCGCCGCCTTCCCGCTGCACGGCTGGCTGACCGAAGTGATGGAGGCCCCCACCCCGGTCTCCGCCCTGCTTCACGCCGGGATCATCAATTCGGGCGGCGTGCTGCTGATCACAGCCGCACCGCTGGTACAGCAGAGCACCGGGGCAATGGCCGCGCTGGTGATGATCGGCGGCCTCACCGCGCTATTCGGCGCGGCTGTCATGCTCACCCAGAGTGCGATCAAGACCGCGCTCGCCTGGTCGACCGTCTCGCAGATGGGCTTCATGCTGCTGCAATGCGGCCTCGGCCTGTGGACGCTGGCACTGCTGCACATCATTGCCCACTCGCTCTACAAGGCGCACGCCTTCCTCTCGTCGGGAACCGCCGTGACCGAGGTGTCGAACATCCGCCGCCCCGGCCCTGTCGCGGTGCCAAGCGTGCCCGCAGTGCTCAAAAGCTTCGCGCTGGCGCTCGCCATCTTCGCTGCGATTGCCACGGCTTTCACCTTCGCCTTCGGCCCCAAGACCCCGCAGGCGCTGGCGCTAGGCGCGATCCTGATCTTCGGCGTCGCCTACCTCGTCGCGCAGGGCCTGGCCGACCGCGCACCGGTCGCCCTGACCAAGCGCACCGCTGCTTCGGCGCTGGCCGCTGCAATCGGCTACTTCAGCTTCCAGACTCTCGCGCAGAGCATCTGGGGGCCGCTGCTGCCGGCCGCGCCGCAGCCGACTGATCTGGAATGGGCGATGCTGGTGATCGCTGTCGCCAGCTTTGGCCTCGTCGCCTTCGCACAGGCCCTGTTCCCGCTGTGGGCGCACCATCCCGCCACTGCCGGGCTGCGGGTGCACCTCGCCAACGGCCTCTACCTCAACGCCCTGCTCGATCGCGCGATCGGCGGCTTCCGCACCACCACGCGCTGATCCTCGCACCAAGGAGACCTGCCATGCTGATGAACCATGCTGACATCGCCCCGGCCCGCTTCTCGGCGGTGCTCGAAGCCGCAGAGGGCGCCGGACGCGCCATCCCTCCCGCCTTTCCGCTGGATGCGACGGTGGCGGTGAACCCTTTCCTCGGCCAGACCGACGAAGGCCTCGCCACCGCCGCTGCGCGGCTGGCACGGGTCGCAGGCGTGCGCCTGACGCGGACCGGCGCGGACTATGTGGCCGCCATCACCGACGGCCGCATCAGCGCCGATGACATGGCCGAAGCGCTCGCCGCGTCGCCCTCGCCGCTCAAGCCGGGCAATGTCACCGCGTTGCGCGAAGTGGCGGAATCCCTTGGCGAAGGCCCCGCTCCCCGCGCTCTGCCGACCGTGGCCGACCTTGCGGCCGAAGCCACCGGGATCGACTGGCCCGCGCTGATCGACAAGTGCATCGGATTGTGGGCTGCGGGCCATTTCGACCGCGGTCAGGCGCTGTGGTCGCCCGCGCCCGGTGCCGAGGCCTTCACCGCATGGCGCGGCTGGGCGATGCATGACCTGACCCCGGAAATCGCCGGGCTCGAAGGCTTCTGCGCCCATGTCGCCTGCGCCCCCGATACGACCGAGCGGGCTATCCTCTCGGCTGCTGAAACGCTCGGCATTGTCGATGCCGCCGCGCCGACTGCTTTCCACCGTCTCGCCATGAGCCTCGGCGGCTGGGCGCAGCACGCGCGCTGGCTGCTGTGGCAGGCCGAGCTTGCGGGCGGAACCGACCGCACCCTGATCGACCTTCTGGCGATCCGCCTGATCTGGGACGAGGCGCTGCTGGTGCAGACCCCCGCCATCGCCGACAAGTGGGCCGCCACCGTTGCCGCCCATGCCGCACCGGTCGCCGCCAGCGCCGATGATGTCGCGCTCGCGATCCTTCAGGACGCGGCCGATCGCGGCCATCAGCGCCGCCTCGTCGCCGCACTGGATGGTGCAACACCCGCCGGCGCGCGTCCCTTCCTGCAGGCCGCCTTCTGCATCGACGTGCGGTCCGAAGTGTTCCGCCGCGCGCTCGAAAGCGTCGACAGTTCCGTTGCAACCATCGGATTTGCTGGCTTTTTCGGCCTGCCGCTGGCGCACCACGCGCACGGCTCGGACATCCTCGAAGCGCGCCTGCCGGTGCTGCTCAACCCAGGCGTCCACACCACCAGCGCGGGCGATCCGGCCAAGGATCAGGCCGACCGCATTGCCGCGCGGGGGCTGCGCGCATGGGGCCGCTTCCGGCAGGCTGCGGTTTCGTCCTTTGCCTTTGTCGAGGCGATGGGGCCGGTCTATGCGGTCAAGCTGGTGAAATCGGCGCTGGGCTTTACCCCCGCCGCCAAGCCCGAACCCGCGCCTGAAGTGATCGGCGGCATGAGCGCCGAAGCCAAGGCCGATACCGGCGCGGCGGTGCTCAAGGCGATGAGCCTCACCAAGGGGCACGGCGCAATCGTGCTGCTGCTCGGCCACGGCGGCAACACCACCAACAACCCGCATGAAAGCGCCTATCACTGCGGCGCCTGCGGGGGCTACACCGGCGAGGTTTCGGCCCGTCTGCTCGCAATCCTGCTCAACGATCCCGAGACCCGCGCCGGTCTGGCCGAACGCGGTGTCGAAGTGGCAGACGATACGCTGTTCGTCGCCGGTCTGCACGACACCACCACGGACGACATCACTATCTACGAAGATGGCTTGCCCGCCGCGCGTAGTGCCGATCTCGCCAAGGTGCGCGGGTGGCTGGCGCAGGCGGCCAAAATCGCCCGCGCCGAGCGTGCGGTGCGGCTCCCCGGTGCGCGCTGGAACACCATCGCCGCCCGCGCCCAGAACTGGGCCGAGATCCGCCCCGAATGGGGCCTTGCGGGCTGCGCAGCCTTCATCGCCGCCCCGCGCGAGGCAACCGCGGGCCGCGACCTTGGCGGGCGGGCGTTCCTGCATTCCTATGACTGGCAGGCGGATGAAGGTTTCGGCACGCTCGAACTGATCATCACCGCGCCGGTGGTGGTGGCGAGCTGGATTTCCCTGCAATATTACGGCTCCAGCGTCGCGCCCGAGATGTTCGGCGGCGGCAACAAGCTGATCCACAACGTGGTCGGCGGGATCGGGGTGATCGAAGGCAATGGCGGCAAGCTGCGCCCCGGCCTGCCCTGGCAGGCGGTGCACGATGGCGACGGCCTCCAGCACGAACCGCTGCGCCTGTCAGTGATGATCGAAGCCCCGCGCGAGGAAATGATCCGCATCCTCGAAAAGCACCCGGGCGTGCGCGCGCTGTTCGACAATGTCTGGCTGCATCTCTTTGCGATGAAGAACGGCAAGGTCGACGCGCGCTATCTGCCGGGGCTCAGCTGGGAAGACCAGACGGCCCAATCGCTGGCTGCCTGAGGGGGCGAAACGTCAGCGCCGTCGCTCGTCTGGGGTCGCGACCTGCCGGATCACCGGCGGGGAGAACAGGCGAGCGGCGGCAGCTGCTTCTCCCCCGCCGACAGGGTTCAGTGCCCATGGCCTCGCTGCAGCCGCACCCAATGGGCTGCCATCAGCAGCGCCGCGCCGTTGACGGTCAGCGCCTGCTCACCGGTCTCGCTGCCGATTAACAGGCCGCCGATCAGCGAGGCGAAGGCGGTCAGAACCAGCGCAATCTGCCATTTTGCCGGAGTCCCGCGTAACAGCGCCGGCCCGCTCACCAGCAACACCGGCATGATCAGCGCTGCGTGGAGCCATTCGCTCTCGCGTAGAGCTTCTGGCACGGCGGCAAGCATGACCACCGGCAGGCCAGCCAGCAGCCACGGCAGCGCGAGGCAATGCACCAGGCACAGCGCCGACAGGCCCATGCCGAAACGGTGCCATGGCGCCTCGCTGCGCGCTTGCGATGGTGAAGCTGACATGTGATATCCCTGTTGCGTTATGATACAACATTACGTAATGGCCTGAGGCCTTATTACAAGCCTCAGCCAACAGGATATCCGCATGACCGCCTCCAGCCCCGCACTTGCCGACAACCGCCTCCCGGTTACCGTGCTCTCCGGCTTCCTTGGCGCGGGAAAGACCACGCTGCTCAACCACATCCTCGCCAACCGCGAGGGCAAGCGCGTTGCGGTCATCGTGAACGACATGAGCGAGGTGAATATCGACGCCGATCTGGTGCGCGGAGGCGAGGCGGCGCTCAGCCGGGCGGAGGAAACGCTGGTCGAAATGACCAATGGCTGCATCTGCTGCACCCTGCGCGATGATCTGCTGAAGGAGGTGCGCAAGCTGGCCGAGGAAGGCCGCTTCGATTACCTCGTGATCGAAAGCACCGGCATTTCCGAACCCCTGCCCGTGGCAGCAACTTTCTCGTTCCGCGACGAAGATGACGAATGCCTTGGCGATGTCGCGCGGCTCGATACGATGGTGACGGTTGTCGACGCGCTCAACCTGCTCGCCGATTATTCGAGCACCGACCTGCTCAGCGCGCGCGGCCAAACCGCGGGCGAAGGCGATGATCGCAGCCTTGTCAGCCTGCTGGTCGAACAGATCGAATTCGCCGATGTCGTGATCGTCAACAAGGCGAGCGCCGTGCCGCCGGAACAGCTCGCCACGGTCAAGCAGGTGGTCGCATCGCTGAACGCCGATGCACGGATCATCGAAGCCGACTTCGGCACTGTCGCGCTCGATACGATCCTCGACACCGGGCTCTATGACGAAGAAGCTTCCGAACAGCACCCGCTGTGGATGAAGGAGCTTTACGACTATGCAAGCCACCGCCCGGAAAGCGAGGAGTATGGCGTCGAAAGCTTCGTCTACCGCGCCCGCCGCCCGTTCCATCCGGCATCGTTCTACCGGTTTCTGACCGGCGACTCGCTCGACAAGGTGATCCGCGCCAAGGGCCATTTCTGGCTTGCCACCCGCAGCGAGTTCCTGGGGGAACTGGCGATTGCCGGGCATCAGAAAAGCGTGAGCCGCATGGGCCGGTGGTGGGCCGCCGTGCCCAAGAACCGCTGGCCGGATGACGGCACCTTCGAAGAATTCGTGATCCGCCACTGGGACGCGGTGTGGGGCGACCGGCGGCAGGAACTGGTGTTCATCGGCATCGGGCTGGACAAGGCTGCCATCACCAAGGCGCTCGACGGTTGCCTCCTTCCCGCGAACGAATTCACGCCCGAAAAGTGGGAGCGGCTGAACGACCCCTTCCCCGCCTGGGGCGAGGCCCAGACCGCGCTGGAGCCTGCGGAATGATCGCGGCACGGGAAATGCGCATGGACCGATCGGCGCCGAAGCCCGGCCATTCCTGCACACCGCTGACGAACCGGGCCAGATCAATCTAGGAAGGCTGGAAGATGAGAATGATGGCCCTGGCAACAAGCTTGCTGTGGGCAAGTTCAGTCTCCGCCGAAGACCAGCCGGCCCGGCAAGAACCATCGCGCGAAGACACTGAGGTATCGCCTGAAGAGAAGGCGGAAACACTGCCGGGCGAAGGGCTGGACACGCAAACTGAACCGTCGCAGCGCGGCGGCCTTTCCAACATCGCTCTCGTCAATCGCTCGGAAGAGAACGTCATCACGCAGGCCTCGGACGCCTTTGGTACCAGTGTGGGCGATGAAACAATCGGTCTCTACAGCGGCGGCAATGTGCGCGGCTTTTCCGCCTTTGCCGCGCAGAACGTGCGGATCGAGGGGCTCTATTTCGACAACCAAGGGCCGCTAAGCGATGCGGTGCGCGCCGGATCAACGATCCAGGTCGGCATCTCGGCGCTCGGTTACCCCTTCCCCGCGCCGACCGGGATCGTCGATTTTTCGCTGAGGCGCAGCGCCGACAAACCGGTGGTCAGCGCCCGGACCGGCTTCGGCGATTTCTTCGCACCCTTTGCCACCGTCGATGCTGCGCTGCCGCTGACCGGCAATCTCGATCTCAATGTCGGTGCCGGGATGGAGGAGTTCGTCTATCCCGATGGCGCCGATTTCTGGTTCGTCCGCTATGGCGGTGTGATGCGCTGGCGGCCGGCCGAGGGCGTGGAGCTGACCGGCTTTTTCAGCCGCTATGACTATTTCGACGAGGAAACGATCCCGGTGATCTTCACCGCCGGAGCCTTCCTGCCCAAACGCATCGCCCGCAATCAATTCTTTGGGCAGGACTGGGCCGATTGGGCGGGCCATTCGCAGAACTTCGGCGGCATGGCGAAGGTGACAAGTGGGGCGTGGAGGATCGGGCTCGGGCTATTCTCCTCGCGCTTCACCATCGACCAGTTCGGGGCGAACTTCTTTGCGAACACGCAAGCCGACGGAAGCGCTGACCGGCAGGTGCTGCTTGGCGCGGATCAGGTTTCGCAATCCTACTCGGGCGAATTGCTGGTCGAGCGTGACTTCATCGAAGGCCCGCGCCGCCACCGGCTTCTCGCCTCGGCAAGGTTCCGGCGGGTTGATGACGATCTGGGCGGCTTTGCCTTCCGCGGCCTCGGGCCCGGCATGATCGGCGTCGCCGATCCCGTCGCCGAACCTGGCGTCACCTTCGGCGCACTTACACGTGACCAAATCCGGCAAGAGACCGGCGCATTGGGCTACGAGATGAAGTGGCAAGGACTGGGTGAGATCAATCTCGGGGTGCAAAAGACCGGCTACCGCAAGGAAGTGCGCGCGCCGGGCCTTGCCCCGACCGCTAACGAGGACAGCCCGATCCTGTGGAACGCCTCGGCGGCGATTACAGCGATCGAGGGACTCGCGATCTATGCCGCGACCACACGCGGGCTGGAGGAAAGCGGCACCGCGCCTGCCTTTGCGACGAACGCCAACCTCACCTTGCCCGCGCTGCGCACCCGGCAGGTCGAGGGGGGCGTGCGCTGGACGCTGGCCAAGGACATGAAGCTGATTGCCGGGCTGTTCGATGTGCGCAGGCCCTATTTCGAGCTTGATAGCGACAACACTTTCCGGGTGCTGGGCGACGTCAAACATCAGGGCGCGGAGATTTCGCTGACCGCCAAGCCGGTTCCGGGCCTCAATTTGGTTGCAGGAGCGGTGCTCATGCGTCCCCGCGTCACCGGCGAGGCGGTGGATTTGGGGCGACTGGGCGAAAGGCCGCTCGGCCGGGTGGGCACGACGCTCGACCTGCGGCTCGATTACCAGCCGCCCGCCTTTGATGCCCTGTCGGTCGATCTGGGCATCAACTACACAGGTGGCCGAGCGGCGCGGATCGACAACACGTTGTTCATTCCTGAGCGGGCGATCGTCGATCTGGGAGCGCGATACCGGTTCAAAATGGGCCGCACACCAGCCGTGCTGCGTGTGCAAGTTGCCAACCTGACCAATGTGTTCGGCTGGAACGTTACCGGCGGCGGGGGTTTCCAGTTCATAGCCTCGCGGCGGATCAACATGTCCCTATCGGCAGACTTCTGATCAACGGCGCAGGTTCGGACCTGGCAAAGCCAGATGGCGAACAAGCCATCTGCTTCATCTCCTGCTGAACAGAGACGCGTTTAGACGCCGGTTAGCCCCCTTCTAGACCCCCTCCAGACGCGTTTAAACCCCCGGTTGAACGGGTGTTTCACGTGGAACATCCGGCAAATGAAAAATGGAAGTGGTGGACAGGGCTGGATTGCTAGAATCCCCACCCAAAGCATTGAAAAACAGTTGCTTAGTCACTTCGTCTGCGAGCAGTTGTGTAGCAGTTCTGTGTCGAGGCGCAAGGGTTATAGCCATCGGATCTAACCGTAGAACGCCACCTCTGGCTGTCATCACTCCGCTAGGCGTTCTGCTAGTTCGATGTACCGGTGGTACTCGCGCACGACTGAGTATGGCGGTTTGTCAGACTGGTATGAGTTACCGTGAAGGACCGCTAACTCATTGGCGATCACTTCTCTGACGTACTGCCCGGCCGGGTGGCCGGGCGACTGTTTTTCGACTAGTTGAATCAAGGACGTCGTCCGCAGATCGGAATAGGCACTTAAGAGATCGGCGGTGGATGACGTGATTTCGCGGCGGGGTTCGTTGTAGCCTCCGACGATGTTCCGAAGCAGTACTGATGGGCGCTTGAACACTGATGCCATTGCAAGCGAAGTCGGCTGTCCACTAAGCCACTTGTATTCCTCAATACGATTCGAGTGATAGAGACAAATTAAAGTCAGAGCTAATCCCAACTCAATCGGGATCTTATGATTCCACATCGTCGAGAAAGTCTGGAGCATGTCAAAGCATTGCTCTACGTCTCTCAGAGAAGAACCGAAATCTCTGAATATTATCTCTGCCATTTTCTGAGGACTTAAGCCGCGCGGGCAACCGAGCCGATCCAAAGGTATTGACGATCTATCAAGGAGATAACCCACGAACTCTTCAAGCGATGGCTCTCTGAATCTATAGGTCCTGTCAAAAAACCGCCTAAGGTAGCGGTCGCTTTCGAAGTTGGCTCCGTAGACAGCCTTAATCGACTCAGAGAGTTGCTCAGTGTCTGTTGCTATAATGAAGACCACGCCGTCTGTGTTGAAGAGATGCTTGACCGACTCCAGCAGCCTGATCGCATAAGTTGGCCTGCATCGATCTAATTCATCAACAAGGATGTATATTGGTGTGAAATCGTCGGTACCTTTGTTGATTGCCTCAGCCACTTTGGATAGCTGCGACTTGAAGGTGACGATCGATCGCTCTTGCTTCCTGAACGTTTCTATAAGTCGCGAAAGCGCACTATCAGCAAGCTTATCGATGACTTCCTCAGAGGCACCGCCTAATCCAAGCTTATCCTCATCGGATTTTTTGTCATCTGATGACTTATCGGAATCTTCTCCAAAGGTGGCATCGAACAGTTCGTCCCCGAACTCTCCAACATACCTTGAGGCTAGCTTGGAACTCACGTGCTTCGTGAGTGAAATAGCTAGAGACCCCCCGGACTTTAGCACGTCTCGCCACGCCTCTTTGAGCTTTTTTGACTTGAGGTGAGGCTTTAGTGCTGCGTCAACCGCACTCATGATCGCAGTGAGTGGATCATCGGAAAAGTCAGTCGCCCAAGCATCGATCAGCGTAACTGCCGCGCCTCGCCCAACCAAGTCCTTTCTGATGTTCGACAGAAAATAGGTCTTCCCCTGTCCCCACCCTGAATCCACGTTCACGACGTAGCTTGCCCCGACGCCTCGACCACGTCGCTCTTTCAGGCGCCCATGGAGGAACTGCAGTAAATCATCGGCCTCGGCCTTTCTGTTGAGTTTGTCTCCGACCCAAGCAGTAACGTCGCCCATATCGCTCTTCCAAAACAGAGTTTCCGAAGAAACTAGTCGTAGGTGAGCCGTAGAGTCGACCCTTTTGTCGACAGTTCAGTAGATTACGCCGAAAAAAGCAGGGCTTCAGGCTCCCTTGAGGGCCTCATATACGCTGCTGCGGGCGATCCCCAGCCGCTCCGCAATCGCGCTCGCTCCCAACCCCTCCGCCTTCAAGCGGCGCACCTCCTCCACCGGGACGCTGGGCTTGCGGCCCTTGTACACGCCCTTGGCCTTGGCCTTCGCGATCCCCTCCAGCTGCCGCTCCCGGCGGATGGCGGTTTCGAACTCGGCAAAGACCCCCAGCATCTGCAGGAAGGCGCGGCCCGCCGGGGTGGAGGTGTCGATGGGTTGTTCGGTCGCCTTGAGGTGCGCCCCCTTGGCCCGCAGTTCCCCCACGATCCCCTCAAGGTCCATGAGGGACCGCGCAAGGCGGTCAATGCGGGTGACAAGCAGCGTGTCCCCTTCCCGCAGGAAGTCCAGCACCGTGGCAAGCTCGGTGCGCCCGGTGGTGGTGGTCCCGCTCTTGCGCTCACTGCGGATGATGGTGGCACCGGCGGCCCGCAGGGCTTCCTCTTGGATGCTGCAATCTTGATCCTCGGTGCTCACGCGGGCGTATCCGATGGTCTGGGTCATGACGTGCTCCTGTCCGATTAGGGTGTAGAGCCTCGCCATCTATTGTCCGGAGAATCCTATGTCAACCCTATTCGGACAGAGAAAGTGTCCGGACAGCGTGTCCGCTGCAGGTATACCCCAAGCGGACATAGGGCGGGCAGAGATCCTCGCCCCATAGTGAGGCACCGGAGTGCCCACGCGCTACAAGAGCGAGAAGGCACTCCGCGAGGCACCGACGAGAGGCGTTAGGGACCCCCATGGGGGGAGTGGGGCTTTCGCTTCCGTACGCTAGCCGCTTCAGATTTTTGAGGTGAAAGCGGCCACTTCCTGCCACCGAGGCTCACCGCCGCTCTGCCACCGAAGGATCAGGTTAAAACCAGATGATCGAGCCAAGGCATCGGCTCGGGCGTGATGACCAGAGTATCGCCGTTGTTCTCTTGCTTCCAAACGAAGCCGTAGACGATCTCATTCTCGATGGGGAGGCAGAACACGCACGGGTCACCACGGAAATCGCCTTCCCACCCAACCTCATCGGCGAGTTCTTGCGCCTTAGCGAAATCAGCAAGAAACTTATCAAGACGAGCCTCGCCGTAGGGTTGACGGGCAAGTTTGATTTCGACGTCAAGCTTCGCCATCCGGTTGGCAAACTCATGGACGGAAGGGAGGTACTCCCAACCGAAATCGATCGGTGTGATGTAGTATGCTTTGTTCGGCACGGTGATACTCCAAGCTATCTCTGAAGAGTATAGGTCACGATGGAGCCTCCACAAGAGGCGGGCGTTGCACCCAATTGATTTTCATCAACAAATAGCTCTTCGTGGTCGCGGGAGGCTTTGGACGTGTGCCGTACCGTTTGTTTCATTGCATGCTCCGTACATCGCCACGCGCCAGCGCCTCTTCAAAAAGCCCCGCTCGGTTGACCGCCTGCGCGAAGCGATCGCGCAGTGGCCCCAGTGCGGCCGCCATGCGGGCGAAGGGGAACGGCTGAGGCTCGCCGTGGAGCTTGGGGACGGTCGCGAAGGTCTCCGCGGGCACCCGAATAGGCTCACCGTGGAGGCCACGATAGGTCCGGACAGCGCCGCTCATACCACCGCCTCCCGCATGTGGGCCGGGATGGTCATGGCAGGGCACTGCCGATACTTTGCGCGGAACGCCCGTTCGCGCCGCAGCTTCTCCTTCTCCGCTCGCTGCTCGCGCCGCTCTCTCAGCGCGATGATGGCAGGGGGCAGTGGCATGCTGGTGTAGACCACGGCCTCCGCCTCGGGGCTCAGGGGGAACGCGGGGTTGTGGTGGTGCATCACGATTTCCTTGATGATGCGGGTGGCCGCGCTGGGGCCATTGCGGCGGGCCGCGTTCAGGCAGCCCTTGCAGCGGGTCCGATATCCGGGCTTTCCACCGCCATTGCGATAGAACGCGGAGACCGGCTTGGTCTCCCTGCAGGTGCTACAGGTCTTTGTCTGGGACATGGGGGTGCTCCATTTGGTGGCTATAAAAGCCACCGTCTCAGTGGTTTTCGGGTGGTGGTCGGTGTGGTCGGCTGGGATTGATCCCGGAGCGCGAGCGGCCTTCCGGAAAGCCACCGTCTGGGTGGCCTTCCGGGGGATTATCGACCTAGTTTTCCCGCAGCCTCGGCAGCGGGCGGACAGGGTGAAGCGGGCAGCTGGTGACGCTGCAGGCGGCTACCTGCTGTCTCCAGCGACCCGGCTCGGACTAATCGTAGATGCAAGCCCTGCACTTGGCGTCGATGGCTTCACGTAGCGACAGGCGCTGGTGGTCTTGGCCGGTGCTCATTCGGGCTGGTGCTCGTCTGCGACAATGTCGAACCGCTGTAGGCTCGGGCTCATGCCCGCGACCTCCACGGCAACCTCACGGCACTGCGGGGGCACGTGGGGCGCGGTGCGCCGGGGGCCCTTGCTACCACCCCGCCAGATGCGCGGCGCGTTACGCACGGGGCACCCGCAGGATAGCCCGGACGGGGGCGAGCAAGAGCCCGATCCCCGCCCCGATCATGGCAGCCCCGATGGTGGTCAAAGCGCGTTGTCCTTGAACCGGGACAGGGTCTCGGCCTGCTTGTCGATACGCTTCTGGCGGCTGATTTCCTCGGCCCGCCGCTTGACCTCTTCCCGCTCCGCCAGCCGCTGGCGCTGCTGCTTTTCGAGTTCGATGGTCTGGGCAAGAGCCCGCTGGATACGCCGGTCCCCTTCGACCCCCCGCAGGAGGTCGGCGCGGTACGCGAGTTCATTGACGCGGGCCTCAAGGGCCTTGCGGCGGTCGCCTTGAATGATCTCCACGGCCTTGACCTGCTGTTGCCCGGTGCGAGGGTCGATCACGGGTTCGCCGGTGATCTCATTGTACACCGGCACCCACTTTTGGACCTCGGCAAGCTGGCGCTGGATATCGAGTGCCTCGGTCTCGAGCGCGTCGATATCGCGGGCGACGGCGAACTGCTCACGCTCGAGCGGGCTTGCCCCTTCGCCGGGGCCTGCCTTGATGCGCAGCGCGGTGCTGTTCTGCTTGAGTGCGCCCACGACAAGCTCGTGCTCCCGCTCGGCGCGCAGGTGCGCCGGTACCTGGGCGAGTTGCGCAGCGATGGGGCCCTGCTTGTCCGGGGGCAGGATGGACAGGGTGAAACGCTCGGGGGCCTTGAACGCACCGCCGCCGGTGAGCTTTACGGGGCTCGGGGTGGCGTTGGGGTCCGCGTTGGAGGCCGACAGGAGCTCTTGGGCCCGGGCTTGATCCTCGGGGGCGATGTCATAGCTCGGAACCGTGAAGTCGGAACCGGTGGTGTCCACTGCCAGACGGGCGCTGGCGGGGCTGGTGTCTTCCATGTGGAAGCCTTTCGGTTGCTGGGGCCGATTGCCAGCGGTTGGAAAAGACCCCGCCTCGGCAAGCGGGGGTGCCCGACAGGGCCCGCAGGGGCACCGCCGGTGAATTGAAGGGATGGATGGGGTTCGGTTTCGGGTGTGGAGCCGGTGGCGGCTGGTGAGGTTCTGGACCCTGCCCTGCACCCGATGGCACCGAAAGCAGCCATACAGGGCAGGGTCCACCGTGCGCTCAACCTCCAGAAAGGGAGCGCGACAGAAACTTGGGAACTGGAGGGGCACCGTCGGTGGCGACAGGTGCGAGATATCGACCCCCGCCCCCAGCCCCTACTTACGGGTCACCAGCTGGTACCCGGTGTTGGTGAGAGGAGGGTGTGGAGGGGGTAGAACTGACAGTGCACCAGCAAGGTACCAGCTGTTGGTGGTAGCGTTGGTGTTGAGGGGGTTCCCCTATAGGTACCTAAAGGGCGCGCACGTGTACGCGTACGTGAAAGGGATTGGGGCGGTCGCTATCCAAGGGTGCTGACGAATTGGCCGCTCCGAAGCGACCCGGCGCAAGGCTCCCTCTTCAAGATTGCGGCCTAATTGGCCCACGCCCGATGACGGCCCCGCATCACGCGTCCCGGTTCGTTCTTCAAAAGTGGGCCCTAACTCGACTACAGGCGTAATCGGCGTTCCGCTCTTCAAGGGTGAGGGTTTTTTGCCAGTCCTGAGTTCGCCCGCCCCGGTTCCCGTCTCAAGAGTGGTGGCTATTTGGCCTGCCCTTCTAGCCCCGGGAAGGCCAGCGTTACGGTGGCTTTCCGGCGGGTCGCTCGCATATCCGGGAGGATGACACCCGGGGCACCCGGGGTGCTCCCGAAAGCCACCGGGAAGGCGGTTTTCAGGGCGTTGCCCGGGGCAAGGTTCGCCCTTCAAAAGGGTGTGCTAATCGACCCGCTGTTACCCGGCGGCTGGGTACAGGTGCGACAGGTCCAGACCGGGATAGGCGATCTTCGCCACCGCTTCCGCCTTTTGCCGCGCAGATAGGCCGTCCCCGTAGCTCTTGCTCGACCCAGCCTCCCGCCGCCGCGCCAGCGCCAGTGCGGTACGCTCGGGCAACTCCGCTTCCCTAAGGCGATCCTCAAAGCAGTGGCGGAATGAGTGCATCCCCAGCTTGCGGCCCTCCAGCCCCAGCCGCTTCACGTGCAGGCTGAAACGCTCGCCCAGCTTGGCCCCAACTTGCCCCCGGCTGTTCGCAAGGCCCTCGGGGAATAGCAGCTGCTCCCCAACCTGCTTGCGGCTCTCGACGTACCGCAGGAAGCCCAGCCGGATCATTTCGGGGTGCAGCGCGATTGTGCCCCGGGAGTCCTTCGTCTTGAGCGTCCGGTTGTCGTAGGGCTGCAGCCGGATAACGGGGTGACCGCCCTCCTCTGCAATATCCTCCACGCGCAGGCCCGCAGCTTCCCCGTTCCGCAGGCCGTGGAACAGGCAAAGCAGCGGCACCCAGAAGTCCCCGGCCTTGCCCTTCCCGTCCCGCCATGGGCCCTGCCAGTGCCCCGAGGTGAAAAGGGCTTGCAGCTGGGGGACCGTGAACGGGTCGCGGCGGTCGGCATCGTCCACCGGATCAAACACCGACAGACCCTCAAAGGGATTGGCAGCGACCCACTGTTCCTTGCGGGCCCAGTTGAACAGGGACGCGATGTGCAGGAGGTACCCGTCATTGATGGTCTTGGGCTTGATGGTGGGCAGGCCCAGCTGCGCCCCCTTCTTGATCGCTTCCGGCACCTTGAGGCCCGCAAGCTCGGTGCGCTTGCCCATGCCGAACGGGAGGCCCTGCAGGAGCTTGACCGCCTCCCGCGCCTCTTCCCGCGTTATGGAGCCGACGGCACGGCCCCCGAATACGTCCCGCATGAACCGGAAGACAGGCTTCACCGCCTTCTTGGTGGAGTCGCTCCAGCCGGGGGCCTTGTCGGCCTCATAGGCGTCCAGAAGCGCCTCCACGGTGCGGCTGGGGGCAGTCGCGGCGGGAACTTCCCGGATCACCGGGTCGCTCGGGGTGTACCCGGGGTTGCCCGCAAGGTTCGCGGCGGCGACCTCGTGTAGCTCGACAAAGGCGCGCATCAGCATCCGGTGCAGGAACTCCCACGCCGGGGCATCCTCGGGGAGCGACAGGCCCGCTTGCTGGGTGAGGGTCCGGGCAACGGCGCGCACCGGGGCGAAGTCATTGCGGCCCAGCATAGTGCGGGCGGTCGCAAGGCGCTCTTGGGTGTCCGCTAGGAGCCGCTGGTGGTCGATGGGGTCGATGGGTCTGGTGACGACGTACCGGGGCAGCATATCGCGGTAGAAGCTCGCAGCCATCCGGTGGGCCTCTGCCTCGGAAAGCTCGACCCGGGGGGCCTCTGCCAGCTTGGCCCGGGCTTCCGCCACCTGCCGCTCGTACTCAGCGGCAAGGAAGGGAAGCTGCGCTTGGGCGGCCTTCCGATCTTCCTCACCCGTCGATTTGTTGAACTCGCCCTTGAGAACCGACGCCACGTCACTGGGCCAACGCTTCCGGACCTGCCACTTCGCAGACCCCTTCCGCCGGGACAGCTTGAACATCTCTTGCATGCCTTCCGTGTAGCAACTTTGTGTAGCAGTCGGAAGGAATAAAGCGTGGTTTTTCAGGCTTTTCAGCACCCTAGGAGGGTGTGGTGGACAGGGCTGGATTCGAACCAGCGTACGCTTGCGCGGGCAGATTTACAGTCTGCTGCCTTTAACCACTCGGCCACCTGTCCACACAGTCCCCTGTTGAAAGGGGGGCGTTCCTGAGCTTGTGACGCTCTGAAATTGCACGGTGCCGCGAAGGGCCCCGATGCCGAGAGGCGCCCCTTTGGCGAAGCACTGCTTGCCTGTCAATGCCCCTGCTGGCAGGGGGCACCTTTGGTAAAGCGCCAGTCGGGACAGAACATGATCAAAGGTGAAAAGAAGCGAGCCTTGCGCGGCCGTGCAGGTCGCATGAAGGGCGGACGCGGTTCGGGTCGGGCGGGCAGCGGGGCCGTGCGCCTGTGGGGCCGCCATGCTGTCGAGGCGGCGCTCAAGAACCCCGAGCGCCAGCACCGCAAGCTATGGGCCACGCCGGAAGGCCTCGAAAGCCTGGACGGCGAATTGCCCGCTGGCTTTCCCATCGAACATGCGCAGGCCGCCGATCTGGCCCGCCTTGTTGCCAAGGACGCCCCGCATCAGGGGCTGGTGCTCGAATGCGCGCCGCTGGAGGACGTGTTCCTCGATGAGGTCGCACTGGGCGAGGCTGACCGGCCCATCGTGGTGCTCGATCAGGTCACCGATCCGCATAATGTTGGCGCGATCCTGCGCTCCGCGGCGGCGTTCGGCGCGGCGGCGATCGTCACGCAGGACCGCCACGCCCCGCTCGAAGGCGGCGTGCTGGCCAAGGCCGCTTCGGGCGCGCTGGAAACCGTGCCCTGGGTGCGGGTCGTCAATCTTGCCCGCGCGCTGGAGGAACTGGCCGATGCCGGTTACTGGCGCATCGGGATGGCGGGCGAGGCAGACGCGGTGCTCGCCGATGTCATGCCCACCGGGCCGCTGGTCATCGTGCTCGGTGCAGAGGGCGAAGGGCTGCGCCAGAATATCGCGGCGCATTGCGATGTGCTGGCCAAGCTTCCGATTACCTCGGCGATCGAGAGCCTCAATGTCTCGAACGCCGCAGCAATTGCGCTTTATGCGGTGGCAACGCGCGGCTAGAAGCAGTGCCAGGGACGGGCGCCAAGGCGCCAGCAAAGGGGGTAATGCCATGAAGATGTTCTCGGGCCTTCGTCTGCGCGCCGCTGCGCTGCTGACAGGCTTTGCATTGACGCTGACCGGCTGTTTCATGTCGCCTGGCAAGTTCACGTCCGAACTCGCGATCACCGGGCCGGACAGCTTCACCTTCAGCTATGAAGGCGAGATCTTCTTCCTCGGCCTTTCCAAGCTTGCCCGCTTGGGCGCTGGTGTCGAGGAGACCTTCGCGGCCTATTGTTTCGACGACGAGACTTACGAGAGCCGCGACTGCACCAAGGAAGAAGAGGCCGAACAGCGCACGGAATGGGAAGCCGGCGCTGCCGAACGTGCGGAGAAAGCCAAGAAAGACGCCGAGAACATGAAGGCGATCATGGGCGGCATCGACCCGTCCGATCCCAAGGCGGCCGAAGAACTGGTCAAGCTGCTTGAGCGGCAGAAGGGCTGGGACCGCGTGGTGCACAAGGGCGACGGCCTGTTCGAGGTGAGCTACGCCATCAGCGGCACGCTGGGCCATGACTTCATGTTCCCGCAGATCGAGGGCTTTCCGCCGGTCAATCCCTTCGTCCAGATGTACCTGCGCGACGGCAGTCAGGTGCGCATCAACGCGCCCGCTTTCGTGTTCCAGACCGGTGACAATCCCTTTGGAGCGCTCGGCGGAGGCCTCGGCCCGTTTGCCGGGCTCGCGGCCATGGGTGCAGCGCAAGAGGCCGAGGAAAATGCCGATGGCACCAAGGAAGCTGAAGCGATCCCCGGTGTGCCGACGCTGGAAGGCACCTTCACGATCCGCACGGCGGCCGGAATGCGGATCCTTGCCAACAACACCGATGAAGGGCCTGAAGCCGCGCCCGGCGGCGGCGAGGTGCTGCGTTGGGCCATCACCCCGCGAACTTCGCAGTCACCCACCGCGCTGATCGTCACCGCCCCGCGCTGAGCATCTGCCCCAGCGGCAAAGAAAAACCCCGCCAGCCACAAGGCTCGCGGGGTTTTTTCTCGCCCTCGCCGAAGCGGTCAGGCCGGAAGAGGTGCGATCAGTTGACTGCGTCCTTCAAGCCCTTGCCCGCCTTGAACTTGGGCTGATTGGAAGCCTTGATCTTCATCGGCTCGCCGGTGCGCGGGTTGCGCCCCGTCGATGCCTTGCGCTTGGCCACCGAGAAGGTGCCGAAGCCCACCAGGCGCACTTCGTCCCCCCCCGGACAGTGCTTTGGTGATTGCATCGAACACGCTTTCAACGGCGTTCGCGGAATCGTTCTTGGAAAGGCCGCTGGCATCGGCAACGGCGCTGATAAGGTCGTTCTTGTTCATCGTGGAACCCCCTGGCGTCAGGATATCGTTGATCGCAATGAATCGCGCTTGTCTAAAGCCGACAGACTGAGCCTTTTTTTGATAGGCTGTCAAAGGCAAACAGCCTCCGGGTGAGCCCACTTCTCAAAGCCAAGGCCGTTCCCGCGTCGAACCGGGGTTGGCCACGAGGATCAGTCCGCAAAATGCCGAAGTTTATGACAACGCGACCCTGCCGCGAATCGCGGCAAGAGGCGCCCCTCTAGCGGCTCAATGCGCGGTTGGCACCTCTCCTGACGCGCCTGCTGCGCCCGGCTGGCTGGCGAGGTCTTCCGCCTCGGTCCATTCGATCGGCTCGAGCGGCTGGACAAGCGCATGGGCCAGCACCTCGTCGACGTGACTGACCGGGATGATCTCCAGACCTTCACGCGCGTTGGCGGGGATTTCGGCGAGGTCCTTGACGTTCTCCTCGGGGATCAGGACGATCTTGATCCCGCCACGCAAGGCCGCGAGCAGTTTCTCCTTCAACCCGCCGATCGCCAGCACCCTCCCCCGCAGCGTGACCTCGCCGGTCATCGCCACGTCGGGGCGCACCGCAATGCCGGTGAGGGTCGATACGATCGAGGTGACCATCCCGATCCCGGCACTCGGCCCGTCCTTGGGCACCGCGCCTTCGGGAAGGTGGATGTGCACGTTCTTGCGGCCGATCAGACTCGGCTTGATGCCATAGGCGGGCGCACGCGCCTTCACGAAGCTGAAGGCTGCCGCGATGCTTTCGTTCATCACCTGCCCCAATTTGCCGGTCGTCTTGACCTCGCCCTTGCCCGGGGTGGTGACGCTTTCGATGGTGAGCAGCTCGCCGCCCACCGACGTCCAGGCCAGACCGGTCACCGCGCCGACCTGCGCTTCTTCTTCCGACACGCCGTGCTTGAACTTGCGTACGCCAGAGTAGTCGCCGAGGTTTTCCGGCGTGATGGTGACGCTGTGGGTCTTCTTTTCGAGGATCTGACGCAGGGATTTGCGGCACAGCTTGGCGATCTCGCGCTCCAGCGTCCGCACCCCGGCCTCCCGGGTGTAGTAGCGGATGAGATCGCGCAAAGCCTCTTCCTCGAGCGTGAATTCGCCCTTCTTCAGCCCGTGCGCCTCGACCTGCTTCTCGACGAGGTGACGCTGGGCGATCTCGACCTTCTCGTCCTCGGTGTAACCTTCCAGCCGGATGATCTCCATCCGGTCGAGCAGCGGCTGCGGCAGGTTCAGACTGTTTGCGGTGCACACGAACATGATGTCCGAAAGGTCGAGGTCGAGCTCCAGATAGTGGTCCTGGAACTTGGAATTCTGTTCGGGATCGAGCACTTCAAGCAGCGCCGAAGCCGGATCGCCGCGGAAGTCCTGACCCAGCTTGTCGATCTCGTCGAGCAGGAACAGCGGATTGCTGGTCCCCGCCTTCTTGAGGTTGGCGACAATCTTGCCCGGCATCGAGCCGATATAGGTACGCCGGTGGCCGCGGATTTCCGCCTCGTCACGAACGCCGCCCAGCGACTGGCGCACGAATTCGCGGCCCGTCGCCTTGGCAATCGACTTGCCCAGCGACGTCTTGCCCACCCCCGGAGGGCCGACGAGGCACAGGATCGGCCCCTTCAGCTTGTTGGTGCGCGCCTGCACCGCGAGATACTCGACGATGCGGTCCTTGACCTTCTCCAGCGCATAGTGATCGGCATCGAGCACGGCCTGCGCCTGCGCGATGTCGCGCTTCAGCTTCGACTTCTTGCCCCACGGCAGGCCGAGCAGCACGTCGAGGTAATTGCGGATCACCGTCGCCTCGGCGCTCATCGGCTGCATCGCGCGCAGCTTCTTCAGCTCCGCCAGCGCCTTGGCCTTGGCTTCCTTGGAAAGCTTGGTCTTCTCGATCTTCTCGGTGAGTTCGGCAATCTCGTTGCCCTCGCCGTCATCGCCGCCGCCCAGCTCGCTCTGGATCGCCTTCAACTGCTCGTTGAGGTAATATTCGCGCTGGGTCTTTTCCATCTGGCGCTTCACACGCCCGCGGATGCGGCGTTCGACCTGAAGCACCGACAGCTCGCCTTCCATGAAGGCCATCACCAGTTCGAGCCGCTTCAAGGGATTACCCTCGGTCAGCAGCGCCTGCTTGTCCGAAACCTTGGCGCTGATCGCGGCGGCGATGGTATCGGCAAGCTGGCCGGCATCATCGACCTCGCCAAGATCGACGCCCGTATCTTCGCCCATCTTCTTGTTGAGCTTCACATATTCGCCGAATTGCTCGGTCACCTGCCGCATCAAAGCAGTGACTTCGCTGCCCGCTACGGTCTCGGGTTCGACCACATCGACTTCGGCCAGCAGGTGTGTGCCGACATCCTCCAGCGCAGAAAGCCGGGCGCGGGTCTTGCCCTCGACCAGCACGCGCACCGTGCCATCGGGCAGCTTGAGCAGCTGAAGCACCTGCGCGATCACGCCGACGTCATACAGATCATCGCCCTCGGGATCGTCGCAGCCCGGATCAAGCTGAGCGAGCAGGACGATGTCCTTGGACGCTTCCATCGCCGCTTCGAGCGCCGCCACAGATTTGTCGCGCCCGACGAACAGGGGAACGACCATGCCGGGGAAAACGACAATGTCGCGCAGGGGGAGGAGAGGGAAAGTCTGGGTCATAGCTGTGTCCACGGCGACCGGGGGGCGATCGCCTTTGAGAGGAATATGGGTAGCGGTCTTGCGGGCCGCAATGCCTTTCGCCGGAGAAGCTGTGGAACAAGGAAAGGCGCGCCAAGCGGCGAATAGAATGATGATAGCGGGATCGAACGAGAGGGAAGACAAAGACAGCACGCAGGGTGGGTTTGGCCGGAAGGTTGTCTGGCGCCCCGCGTTGCGTCTTGCGCCTCTGGTGACGATCGCTAACGCGGCTGGACCATGAATTATCGCCATTCCTTCCATGCGGGCAACAGCGCCGATGTGTTGAAGCACAGCCTGCTGATCGCCCTCATCCGGGCCTTGCAGCAAAAAGAGAGCGCGCTGACGCTGATCGACACCCACGCCGGCTGCGGGCTTTACGATCTTCACGGCGAGGAGGCCGGGCGCACAGGCGAGGCGACGCAGGGCGTGTTGCGGGCCTTTGCTGATCCGAACCCCTTGCTGGACGATTATCGCGCTGCCGTCCGAACGGTGAATGAGGGTGCCGAACCGCGCCTTTACCCCGGAAGCCCGCGCATTCTGGCGCAGCTCCTGCGGCCGCAGGATGCCCTGATCCTCAACGAGAAACATCCCGAGGACGCCTATGCCCTGCGCGGCGCGATGCGCGGCACACAAGCTGCTGTGCATGAGCGTGACGCCTACGAGTTCTGGCTGGCGATGCTGCCAACCCGGACACCGCGCGGGGTGGTGGTGGTTGATCCGCCCTACGAGCGGACAGACGAACGCGCCCGCATCACCGCCACCCTTGCTGCTGCGCACCGCAAATGGGCGCATGGCGTGACGGTGATCTGGTATCCGCTCAAGGAACGGCCCATGCATGCTCTGTGGAAGGACAAGTTGCGCAGGCTCGGCATCCCGAAATTCCTGAACGTCGAGCATTGGCTTTATGATGCCGATCAGCCCGGCATCTATAACGGTGCAGGCCTGTTCATCGTCAACCCGCCTTACGCCTTCACGCAAGGACTGCCGCCCCTGCTGGAAGCCCTGCGCGCCGCCCTGGCGCCGGAGGGGCATCGGGGCGAGATTTCGGGCGAGTGGTTGGTCGTCTAGAGGTCACCTTCAGCGCGCGTTCCTGTCGTCACAGGCAACGGACGAACGATTGATCTCAAACGAGAAAAGAAAACGCGTTGCCGAAGTTGTGCAGCAGAACGGGAAGCAGGAGGCTGCCGGTCCGCAGACGGATCCATATCCCGATGAAGGATGGAACAGCGGTCAGAGCCATGGTGACAGGATCAAACGAGAAGGCCCCGTCGGAATAACCGAAGGCGTGCGTCAATCCGAACAGGAAACATGACAGCACCGCCCCCCAGCCCCAGTCAACGCCCAGCACCCGCCTGCGTCCCCGGAACGCCTGGTCGAGCGCGAAGAGCAGGATGCCACGATAGAACAGTTCCTCCTCCAAGCCCGGCATCGTCAGTTGAAATGCGACGTCTTCTGCGCTGGGTCGGTCGGCAGGGAAGAGCATTGCGATGGCGATGAAGAAGGCACAATAGGCCGCAGCAACGGGCCCCGCAGCTTTCAGGCTACCCGGCTCGTGTGACAAGGCAATGCCGACCCGGCGGAACCCAAAGGCCGGGCGAGCCGCGATGGCGATCGTGACGGCCAAGGCCATGAGCTTGCCTTGCCAGTTCCACGCTCCTCCGATCAGATCGGGTACCAATCCGTAGCAACCGGTCAGAAGGACATCGTTGATCGCCACCAGCAGCGCAGCAATGCCAAGCCATCGCACAGAGAAATTGCGCCGATCGGCGAGACCCAGCATTGCACCGAAAAGCAGCAGAAGTGCGAGAGTTCCTGCCAGTCCAATCAGTCCGTTCACGCGCCTGCCTTTCCATTCCGGTAGGCGTTCAGGTTAGCGCGCGATTGCCACTCCCGCTCCTCATAAGGCGGATTTTCGCTCCTCAGAACTCGGCTTTCGCCAGAAGCGGGCCACCTTCGGCAAGCCTGCGCGCCGCAGTCCGATATGCACTCGGATTGCATCCCTCGATGGTCCGGAACGCACGGTTGAAACTGGCGAGCGAGGCAAAGCCGCTGTCGAGCGCAATGGTGATCAGCTTGTCGTTGCGATCACGGTCTTCCAGCAGGCGACGCGCCTCAGCGACCCGGTGGTAATTGAGAAAGGCGCGGAAATGATCGAAGCCCAGTTCCTGGTTGATCAGCGTCCTGACAGCGCGCTCGGGAGCGACCATCAGCTCCACGAAGCGGCCAAAGGTCAATGCGGGATCGAGATGCACGCGTTTTGTCTCTATCAGGTCGGTTAGGCGGCGGTAGAGCGCTTCATCACGGCGATGGCCCGCATCTGCCGCTGGCCTGATCGGAATTTCAACCGCTTCAGAGATGCCAAAGGTCAGAACATCGGCCCGGACAGCCAGAAGCCGACCTGTCAGCCAGATGCCGAAGCCCAGGATCATGGCGTTCTGGATCATGGAGAAAGCGAGTGGCCGCCAGTCGAAGCCGAACAGAGCGTCGGCGGCAAGATCAATGAACAACATTCCGCCAAGCAGCACCGCGACCATAATGCGCGCGTTATGGCGTTGCGCAACGAAGTCGCCCTGCCGTTCGTCCAAGAGGCGCCAGACAAGATGTCCGACGACGGCGAAGCCAAGCACGACAAGCCCCCGCGATAGGCCAATATTGGCGAGCATATCTCCGAACAGGCCGCGATCCGCTGCAGCGATACCAGCCCATGCAAGCCCGACCATCAAAACGCCGCCTTGCAACCTGAAGCGGCTGTCGAAGCAGGAAAGGGCAAACCACCACAGGAAAATGACTGTGAACCCGCTGGCGGCGTTTGCGAGATTGCCTATCAGTTCAGCAGGTCGCAGCGATGCGAGCGGCGTATTGCCGAGAACGAAGCCAGCCAAGCACGCTGCCAGGGGCGCAAACAGCAGAGCAGGGAAACCGACACGCTGTCTTTGGCGGAGCAGGAGCCAAGCAAGCAGAATAAGGATGCTTGCCGATCCGATACGGAGGGCGAGGTCCAGCTGTCCGATGATCATGTCCCGGCAATAGCGCCAAATCCGATTGGGCAATATCGGGAAACCGTTTTTCAGATTCCCACGCAAGCACCGTCATTAACGTTGCAACCAGCCACTGCCGGGACTTGCTGGTCGGCTTTACGCCAGATTCGTCATCCCAGCCCGGGCAGGTTGAACCCCGGTGGCAGGCCCATCGAGGACTGCATTTCCTTCATCTGATCGTTCGACACGCGATCAGCCCGGTCGCGGGCGTCGTTGAAGGCGGCGGCGACGAGGTCTTCGAGGATTTGCTTGTCGTCCACGTTCATCAGGCTGTCGTCGATGGCGACACCAAGGATGCGGCCCTTGGCACTGGCGCGGACCTTCACCAGCCCGCCGCCAGCGGTGCCTTCGACTTCGATCGAGTCGAGCTTCACCTGCATCTCGTTCATCTGCTTCTGGATGGTCTCGGCAGCCTGCTGGGCGGCGGCCATCATTTCTTCCATCGACTTCATCGGGGGTTACTCCATCAATTCCAGGGGGGGCTACCGCTCGCGGCGGCGCGGGGTTCCGTGCCGATCAATTCGGCATCGGGAAAGGCTTCGAACGCGGCCTTGACCAGCGGGTCAGCGCGGATGCGCGCATCCTCGGCCGCGGCGTCTGCTTCTGCGGTCTCGCGCAAGCTGGGCTGCGCTGCGCCCGCGCCGCGCTCAATCAGCCAGCGCTTGCCGGTCACCTTGAACAGCGCTTCGCGGATATCGGGCGCGGGGTCATCAGGGAAGCTGTCAGCCTGCTGATAGACCAGCCGCTCCGGCCCGATTTCGATCACCCGCACGCGGTCCCGCATGATCTGGGCGACGCGCAGCTGGCCCGAGGCATCGACCTGATCCACCAGCGCGGCCCAGGTCTGCACCGGGGAAGCGGCGGCGGGTGCGGCCGGCGCGGGGGCGGTGCCTTGGGCGCCCTCACCGATCGGCGCAGCGGCAAAGCCACTCGCGGCAAGTTCCTCGATGCGTTTCGCCAGCTTGCCGGGATCGGGCATTTGCGCCGCGTGGAGGATGCGCAGCAGCGCCATCTGGAGCGAGACCAGCGGATCGGGCGCGGTGCGCACCTCGTCATGGCCTTTGAGCAGCAATTGCCACAGGCGATGCAACTCTCCTGCCCCCAGCCGCGCGGCAAAATCGGCAAGCGCGGCGCGCTCTTCCTCGGCAGGCGCATCGGGCTCGGAGCCCGAAACCTGCGCGAGCGTGACGCGGTGGGTAAGGTCCATCAGCGCGCGGATCAGAGCCAGCGGCTCGACACCAAGGGCATATTGTTCGTCGACGGCGGCGAGCAACGCCGGTGCGTCGCCTTCGAGCAGGTGGCCGAGCAGGCGGCGCTGCGCGCTCTTGTCGGCCAGACCGAGCATGTCGCGCACACGCGTGGCGGCAACCTTGCCCTCGCCATCGAGGTCGGCATGGGCAATCGCCTGATCAAGGATCGACAGCCCGTCACGCACCGAACCTTCGGCGGCATTGGCGATGATGCTGAGCGCTTCGGCTTCGGCGTCCACCCCTTCGAGACGGCAGACCTTAGCGAAATGATCGGCCAGCATCGGCGCGGGAATGCGGCGCAGGTCGAAGCGCTGGGTGCGGCTCAGCACCGTGACGGGCAGCTTGTCGACCTCGGTGGTGGCGAACAGGAACTTCACATGCGGCGGCGGTTCCTCAAGAGTCTTGAGCAAGGCATTGAAAGCATTGCGGGACAGCATGTGGACTTCATCGATAATGTAGATCTTGTAGCGCGCCGAAACGGCTGCGTAGCGTACCTGTTCGATGATCTCGCGCACATCGTCGACACCGGTGTTGGAGGCGGCGTCCATCTCGATCACGTCGATGTGGCGGCCTTCCGCGATGGCGGTGCATGGCTCACATTGGCCGCAAGGGTCGATCGTCGGACCGCCCTGCCCGTCAGGCCCAATGCAATTGAGCGCCTTGGCAATCAGCCGCGCGGTCGAAGTCTTGCCGACCCCGCGCACGCCGGTCATCAGGAAGGCATGGGCCAGCCGGTCGCGGGCGATGGCATTGGCGAGGGTGCGGACCATCGCCTCCTGCCCGATCAGCTCGGAAAAGGTCTGCGGGCGATATTTGCGGGCTAGGACACGGTAAGGCTGCGTCACGCTGGCCGGGGTCAAGACCGGGTCAGGAGCGGGCAAGACCGGCTCTGGCGCGGGTGGAGCTGGGGCTGGAGCCGCCGGCGCGAGGTCACCAAACAGCGCGTTCTGCCCGGCCGCCTCCAGCTCGGCCGCGGTCGGGCCGGCGTCAGTTTCCTCAGGCAGATCGGGATCGGAATCGGTCATGCCAACAAGCTAGGCGTTCAAACCCGCTTTGTCATGGTGCGCATCAGGGCGAATGCCGTGAAAAAGGAGCCGAGCGACCCGCCGCAATCCACCTGAGCTGCTTCCTTCCGGACCTGACTCGGTGAGCAGACGCAAACGTCCACCCGACTCCCGAGCGCGCATATGGCGGCGAAGATGCAGTTTTGCAAGATGATTGCCGGTAAGCGTAATCAGTCGAGCGCGATCCCCAGCCGCAGCGCTTCTGCCTCCAACGCGGCGTTAGCTGCAGCTATGCGGTCTGCGCGGCGGGTGCTGCGCTGCAAGTCATCCAAAAAGAGGTCCCGTATCGCCACGCAAATGGCAAGGCCATCGCGTGCATCCTCTGCCTCCCCGAGGCGGCTGCCGACTTCAGCCTGCCGTTTGATATCCGCAACTTGTTCGGCAGTTGTCATGCCGGGATAGGCTTCGAGAAGGCTGGCGATTTGCTTTTCCGAAATCCCGTCCTCTTTAAGGAGCCGCTTGATCAGCCAAGCTTTCAGCAGCTCCTGATATTTGGCTTCCGCGGTAAAATCAGGAACTTCGGCTACATGTTCACGCAGAACATCCTCAAGCCCCTTCAGGTTCTCGAGCGCCGCCAAGTCATCGCGAAAGTCTGATTTCGAACAGTCGAAATTGGATAGGAAGGCATCGACCTGCCTCCGCCACAACCCCCCCGGATGGACCGGCTTGGGGTCATTGGCCGCGCCACCCTGGTGAGCAGGATCAACGGCAAGCGCCTTGGCCTCAGGTGCAGGAGCACCAGCCTGCGCGGGCACACAAATCGCAACCAGAACGGCCAAAAGACAGATGCGCACAGTGGAACCCCTCGGCTAGACCGCCCTTACCAAAGCTAAGCTTCGATCATTACGTGCCGATGGCTCCAGCCTCAACTCTCTCAGGTGTAGCAGGACACTTGACAGAAATGCTGGCAACTCATCCGATCAGCGAAAATTATCCGCGTAGGCCTGAAGCTTCAGCCGCTTGGGCGGGGTCGCGTGGACGCGCGCGGGGATGCCGTATTTCGCCGCATAGGCCTTGGCCGCATCCTTCGATGGGAAGGTGAGCCGCACCTGCGATTGCGTGTCGCCGCTGCCGGTCCACCCCATCAGCGGATCGGCAAAGCGCGCCTCCGACTGCTCGAACTCGAGCAGCCATTCATCGGTATGCGCCTTGCCGGACTGCATGGCGTGCTTGGTCTTCTGGTAAATTCTCGCGCTCATGCCCTGCCCCTTAGATCACGAATCGCTGCGGTTGAAGGCGTTTTTGGTCTTCATGCTCGGCTTTTCGAGCCACGGCTGATCCGGCCAGCGATGCTTGGGATAGCGGCCCTTCATGTCCTTGACGACATCGCGCCAGCTGCCACGCCAGAAACCCGGCAGGTCGCGGGTCGACTGGACCGGACGCCCGCCCGGGCTGGTCAGCTTGAGAAGCAGCGGGGTGGTGCCGATCATCGGGTGGGTATCGAGGCCGAACACCCCCTGCACCCGCACTTCGACACTGGGAGCATCATCGCCCGCATAGTCGATGGCGTGGCGGGTGTCGGCGGGCGAGGTGAAGTGCGTGGGCGCGGCGCGGTCAAGCGCCTGCCGCGCATTCCAGTCGAGCAGGCCCAAAGCCGCTTCTGCGAAACGATGCATTGGCAGATCGAGATCGCGCCGTCCGGCCAGAAGCGGCGAAAGCCATTCCCCTGCGCGCTCGGTCAAGTTCTGCGCAGACAGGGCATCCACTCCGGCAAAGCGGGCGCGGGCAAGAAAGCCTGCGGGGAGAATGTCCCCCAGCCGCTCCAGAGCTTTCTCCACAAGGATATCCACAAGCACTGCCGGATCTGGCGAAGGCTCCGGCACACTTGCCAGCACAATCGCGCCAAGCCGCCGTTCGCGCCGGGCTTCGACGCGCTCCTTTTCGCTATTCCAGCGGGTTGTGATGCGTTCCTGAAGTGCCTTTGCAAATAGCGCCGCAATCCTCTCGGAGGCGATCTCTGCTCCCGCCGTGATCCGCGCGCCCTTGGCCTGGCCTTGTGCGTCGCCGATCACGATCCACTCGGCGCGCGCCAGTGGTGAGGCTGCATCGAGCATGTAGCCGCGCCCCCCTGCGCTCAACCAGTGCTCGCCAGAAGGATCGCGCCGCCGGGCCACGAAATCCGGACGCGCAAGCGCCAGCGCTTCGGCGGCGTCTGCCGCAGGGCTTTCACCGATCACATGAGCCAATTTGCGGGCCTGCCCCGCCCAGCCCTGCGCGATCCGCGCCGCCGCCACGCTGCGCGGTGCGCGGTCGCCGCGCCAGCGGGTGAGGCGGTGCAGCAAATCCTCGCCCCGCCCGCCTAGCCCGCGTTCCTGCAACAGCATCACCAGCCGCGCCGCATCTTCCCCGCAGCCCGCCGCCGCGCCGTGGAGCACAGCCGCAGCCTGATCGGGTGCCATGGGGAGCGCACCAATCGCCTCGCCCAGCGGAGTGATCCGCCCGGATGTATCGAGCGCCCCCAAGGCTTCCAGCGCGGTCCGCGCAGCAGCCACAGAAGCCTCGGGCGGCGGATCGAGCCATGGCAAAGCTGCCGGATTGACCGTGCCCCACTTCGCGAGCCTCAGAAGCAGCGGAGCAAGGTCAGCCTGCATAATCTCGGCGGGGGCGAATTCGGGGCGTCCTGCGTGGCCTGCCTCTTCCCACAAGCGGTAAGCGACCCCCGGCCCCTGCCGCGCCGCACGGCCCGCGCGCTGGGCCGCTGACGCCTGGCTGGCGCGCCGGGTCACGAGATGCGTCGTTCCCGCCGCCCGGTCGAACTCGGCAAGGCGTGCAAGTCCACTATCGACCACCACGCCCACCCCGTCCAAAGTCAGCGAGGTTTCGGCAATTGCCGTGGCGAGCACAATCCGGCGGCGGCCTTCTGCATCACGGCGGATCGCAGCGCGCTGAGCGGCGGGCTCTATCTGGCCGTGGAGCGGGTGGATCGGCACATTGGCGAGGCGCGGCTCCAGCCTATCTCGCACGCGTTCAATCTCGCGCACGCCGGGAAGGAAGGCGAGAATATCGCCCGTCTCGTCGCGCCATGCGGTAAGCACGGCGGCGGCCATGCGGTCTTCGATAGCCTGCGCAGAATCGCCGCCAAGCCACTTGATTGTCAGCGGAAAACTGCGCCCTTCGCTTTCGATGATCGGTGCGCCTTCGCCCAGCAACTGGGCAAAGCGTGCACCGTCGATCGTCGCTGACATAACCAGCACCCGCAGGTCTTCGCGCAGCACAGCGCGGGTCTCAAGCGCCAGCGCCAGACCGAGATCACTGTCGAGCGCGCGTTCATGCGCCTCGTCGAACAGCAGTGCGGAAACCCCGGGGAGTTCGGGATCATCCACCAGCCGGTTCACAAGGATTGCCTCGGTGACGACGAGGATACGGGTGCAGGCCGAAACCTTGCTGTCGAGGCGGGTCATGTAGCCAACCGTCTCGCCCGGCTTCTCGCCCAGCATTTCGGCCATGCGCTCTGCCGCAGCGCGGGCGGCGACGCGGCGGGGCGAGGTGAGGATGATCTGCCCGGTGCACCATGCCTCGCCCAGCAGGTCAGGCGCGACCGCCGTGGTCTTGCCCGCTCCCGGCGGCGCAATCAGTACGCCCGCGCCCTCCCCCGCCAACGCGGAACGGATCGCGGGGAGGACGGCTTGAATGGGGAGGTCTGTCATTTTCTCAATCGTCATGCTGAACTTGTTTCAGCATCCATGCCCGCAATCATGCTCGGTGCTTGCGGACAAATAGACCCTGAAACAAGTTCAGGGTGACGGCGAGAGGAATCAATGCCCGCGCGCGACCGCGAATTGCGCCGCTTCGGCCATGGCTGCACGCGCCTTCCCGTCGGGGAAGATAGAAATCGCGTCGATTGCCCGGTGCGCGAAGTGGCGTGCCCGTTCGCGGGTATCCTCAAGCGCGTTGTGCTTGCCGATCAGGGCAATCGCATGGGCAAGGTCTGCATCGGACGAGCGATGGCCGATGATCGCGTCCTTCCAGAACTTGCGCTCTTCCTCGTTCCCGCGGGCATAGGCGAGGATCACCGGCAGGGTCATCTTGCCTTCGCGGAAGTCGTCCCCCTGATCCTTGCCCATTTCGGCGGCGTCGGAATCATAATCGATCGCATCGTCGACCAGCTGGAAGGCCACCCCGAGGTTACGGCCATAGGCTTCGAGCGCGTGCTCCTGCTCTTCAGAGCATTCAGCCACCACCGCCGCGATCTGGCTGGCGGCGGCAAACAGCGCGGCGGTCTTGGCACCGATGATGTGGAGATATTGCTCTTCACTAGTGTTGATCTGGCGCTGGGCCGAAAGCTGCGAGACTTCGCCCTCCGCGATCACCGCGCTGGCGCGGGAGAGGATCGAGAGGACGCGCAGGGAGCCGTCCTCGGTCATCAGTTCGAAAGCGCGGCTGAACAGGAAGTCGCCAACCAGCACGGTCGCCGGATTGCCGAAAATGATATTGGCCGCCGCCTTGCCGCGCCGCAGTTCGCTGCCATCCACAACATCATCATGCAGCAGCGTGGCGGTGTGAATGAACTCGACTGCGGCGGCGAGTTTATGATGGCGGGTGCCCTTGTAGCCGACCAGTTCGGCTCCAGCGAGCGTCAGCATCGGACGCAGCCGCTTGCCCCCGCCCGAGATCAGATGCCCGGCCAGACGCGGGATCAGCGGGATTTCGCTCTGCATCCGGTCAAGGATCACGGCGTTCACAGAATTCATCCCGCCCGCCGTCAGGGACAGCATCGGATCGAGTGTCGGCGCCTTGCGCGGCAGAGGAATGATGTCGGCACTCATACTCCATCGGCTCTACGGCGGCCCCAGCGTGCTTGGCAAGCGCAGAATTGCTGCTAGTTTTGCGCTCTATGCCGCACAATCCGCAAGCCCATCCCGAGCCCGATCCCGTTCTGGCCGCCTTTCGCAAAAGCATCGACAATATTGATGCGGCGCTGATCCATATCCTGGCGGAGCGTTTCCGCATCACCCAGGCGGTGGGTCAGTACAAGGCGAAGGCGACCCTGCCCCCTGCCGACCCTGATCGCGAGGCACGGCAGATCGCGCGGCTGCGCAAACTTTCGGAAGATGCCGATCTCGATCCCGAGTTCTCGGAGAAATTCCTGCGCTTCATCATTGATGAAGTGATCCGCCACCACGAACGCGCGGCCGCGGGATAGTACCCGGAAAAAAGGGGCACGCAGCCGGTTCAGAAGCTGCGTGCCCCCATCATGCGCGCTCCATCGGGATGGCAGGGCTGCGGGGCCGCATCACCTTGCCAGAGCGTCGCAAGTTGACAGATCAGCCGCGCGGGCGGCGGGCGCGGGGCGGGCGCGAGACGCCCTCGGCGCGGGTGCGGGTAACGGTGTTGCTCACCTGCCCATTGGCGCGCGTCGTGGTCCGCTGACGCGAGGCGAGGGTTTCGCCGGCGCTGTTGGTGACGCTCTGGCTGGCCGAGGAGTTGCCCTGCCCGTCGCGGCTGCGGCCACTGGCAAGGCCATAGGTCTCGCCGCGACGGCCGGTGGCAGTCCCGGTGAAGGTCGATCCGTTTTCGGTGCGAACACGCTCGCCCTCGACGCTGCGGGTGCGGCCCTGGGGTCCGGTCTGGGTCAGCGAGACTTCCGCGCCGGTCTCGGTACGCTGGCGCACGGCGCTGCTGGAAGCGGTGTTGCCGGTGTTGAGATTGGTCGCCTCGCGGTCGCGGGTGGCAGTGCCGGTTTCGCGGTCAACCGTGGTCGTCTGGACGGCGCTGACATTGGGGCCTTCAAAAGTCTTCGTGCGGGTCTGCTCCTGCGCTGCGGCCGGGAGAGCGAGCGCAATGGCAGTGAGCGAGGCGAGCATAAGGGGGGTCTTGAGCATGGCAGTTTTCCTCCTTGCAATCAAAAGCTTGCGGGGTCTTTCCGGAGGCGGGGGTCGATGCCGCCGGTGACATGAGGAAAACGTGCGACCGCGCCTGACCCTTCGCGCTGGCTACAAGTTTTTTACTCGGCAGGTGACGGTTCGGGGGCAGACGCGGGACTTATCGCCGGGACTACAATGCTGCGGCGGGCGCGGTATTCGTCGATCAACGCGCGGCGTTGTTCGGGCGGCATTTGGCGCAGCGCCTCACGCCGTTCTTCGGGCGACATGCGACGCAGCTTCTCGATCCGCTCACGCCGCTCAAGCGCCTGCTTGTCTTCACGCAAGGGCCGCAAAATATCTTCGCGGGTGAGTGCTTCGCCCTGATCAACCTTGCGCTGCATCTCCGCACGCCGTTCTTCGATGCGTTGGTCGATAAGCTGCTCGCGCCGGGCCTGCGCCTCGTCGATGCGGGCGCGCAGGCGGGCTTCCTGTTCGGCGTCCGGCACCGGCAGGCCGGCCGCGCGGCGACGCTCGATGGCATTATTGATGCGCTGGTCGGTGATCTGCCGACGCTCCTCGCGCCGCCCTGCCCGCATCGCATCAATGCGGCGGAAGGCTTCGCCCAGTTCCTCGGGCGTGTCGACTGGTCCGACTATTTTGATCGGCGTCGGCGAGACGGCGGGAGCGGGCACGGCGTTATCCGCCAGCGCCTTGGGCGACGATGCCGCCGCAGCGGTTTCGGAACCGGTAATGCTAGCCCAAACCGTCTGAGGTGCAGGAATGGTGATATCGAGCCGTTCGAGCAGCCCTGTCGCCGCGGCTGCGGTGGCCAGAGCGCCAAAGCTGGCAAGGCCGATGGCTATGCGCCGCCCGGTTCGCCAGCCGGGCCGGAGGGCCGGGCGGCGCAATGCCGGCAAGGGCGCAGGGCGCACTTCCGCAGCCGCAAGCACGCGGTCGGCAAACCCGGTGGAAAGGCCAGGGACGGGGTAATCGTCGAGCACCTTGGCCAAGGGACTGCCCGGCATGATCGGCCCGCCCTGTTCCTGTTCATTCACGCTCATCGCGCATCTCCCTGCGCCGCAAAGGCCTGCCGCAGCGCCGATCGGGCGCGATGCAGCAGGGATTCGAAGGCCTTGATGTTCATTTCCATCGCTTCGGCAGCTTCGACATTGGGCAGTTCCTCGTAGTAGGTCAGCACGATTGCGGCGCGCTGCCGCTCTGGGAGCGCCAGCACCAGCGCCCGTGCCATGCCGTCGCGCTCGCCTGCCTCGATCAGGGCATCGGCAAGCGGCTCCGCATCCTCGCGATCCGGTACCTCTCCATCCGAGAGCCGCCGCGTGCGGCGCAGGCGGTCAATCGCAAGGTTGGTGACCACGCGGTTCAGCCACCCGCCAAGCCTGAGCGTCGCCGCAGCCTGGCTTCCCGCCGGATGGCGTGCGGCAATGCCGGGCGCCTGATCCCACAGCCGCAGCATCGCCTCCTGCACGATATCCTCGGCCTCATGCGCATCGCCCGTCATGCGAAAGGCGACGCGGTGAACCTGCCGGCCATGACGCGCAATCATCTCGCGCAGAGCCGCAGGATCGCGCGCCGCCAACTGCGCTGCCCATATCGCATCATCGCCGGGGCCGGCGACTGCCTGTGCAAGTATGGATGGCTCGCCGGTGGCGGTCATATCGTGCAAATGGCCCCGTTTGCGTGTCGTGTTTAGCAGCTACAACGCGGGGCTTGCCAAAACCCTTCGCGGGGGGTGCAGAATCAATCCGCGCGGGGCAGGCGCAGCTCGACCAGCAGCCCGCCCAGATCCTCGCTCTCGCCCAGCGTCACGCTGCCGCCGTAGATTTCCGCCACATCGCGCACGATTGCGAGGCCAAGGCCGGTGCCGGGCTTGTCGGTATCGAGCCTCACGCCGCGATCGAAGATGCGAATGCGTTCAGCCTCGGGAATTCCCGTGCCGTCATCCTCGACCCAGATTAGGCACATCTTCAGATCGGGGGGCGTGTCGGCCTCCTCGGGATCGATGGTCACGAAGACGCTGCCGCCTCCGTATTTCGCGGCGTTCTCGATCAGGTTGCCGAGCAACTCGTCCAGATCCTGACGCTCCAGAGCGACGGTCGCAGCCTTGTCCCCTGCAATGTCGAGGCGTCCTTCGGGGTAGAGCCGCTCGACAGCACGGCGCACGGCTTCTGCACTGGCCATGACATTGGTGCGCGCATGGCCGACAGCGCGGCGGCCGACAGCGCGGGCGCGGGCCAAGTGGTGGTCGACATGGCGCTGCATCGTGCGCGTCTCGCGCATGACCGCTTCGCCAAGATCGGGGGCGCGCGCGGTGGCGGCGTTGGTGAGGACGGTGAGCGGGGTCTTCAAGGCGTGCGCCAGATTGCCTGCATGCCGCCGCGCTTCTTCGGCCTGCCGCTCGGAATGTTCGAGCAGTCCGTTCAATTCCTCGACCAGCGGCTGCACTTCAAGCGGCAGCGGCTCGGTAATGCGGCCCGCCCCGGTGGTGCGCAGGTTCGAGATAGCGGCGCGCACCCGCCGTAGCGGTGACAGGCCGTAGCGGATCTGGAGCAGCGCCATCAGCAGCAACCCGAGGCCCAACACGGCAAAGCTCCAGATCAGGATCAGCCGCACCCGCCCGATCTGTGCATCCATCTGCTCGGTCGCGCTGGCAACCGCGAAGGTCCAGCGTGTCTCGCTGCCGGGCAGGATCACGGTGCGCTCGGCCAGCCGCAGCGGCTCGCCCGAAAACTGGTCGGAATTGTAGAAATGGACTTCGCTGTCGAACTGGTCGCCCTTGGTCTCGGCGCCGTGCAGCTTCAGCGTGCGGTCCCACAGACTGCGCGATGGCCAGGGCTCGTAATTGCCCCCGCTGATTTGCCAGTAGAGCCCACTGCCCGGCTCAAGGAACCGCTGGTCGCCAAGCGTGCGGTAGAAATAGACCTCGCCGCTCGCGTCGATCTCGGCCGAGGCGATCATTGCGGTCAGGATGTAATCGAGCTGTTCGTCGAAATTGGCTTCGACCTGCGTGGTCAGCGTGCGCTCCAGCGCGACGCCGCCACCGAGCAGGAGCACGAAGATCCAGCCCGCCGCAATCAACCCCATACGCCGGGCAAGGCTCGCCCGCGGCTTCGCCAAGGGAGCGCTGCTCACGTCCTCCGGCACGCCAGCCCCCTCGCCAGCAGGCAAGGTTGCGCGGGCGTCGCCGCCAGACGCAGCCGCCTCAGGCGCGCGGCTGGTCGGCGGGGTCGTCGAGGCTGTAACCGAGGCCACGGATGGTCGTTATCACGTCTGCGCCAAGCTTCTTGCGAATGCGGGTGACGAAGACTTCGATGGTGTTGGAATCCCGGTCGAAATCCTGATCGTAGATATGCTCGATCAACTCGGTGCGGCTCACCACCTTGCCCTTGTGGTGCATGAGGTAGCTGAGCAGCTTGTATTCCTGCGCCGTCAGCTTCACCGGCTCGCCTGCCAGCGTGACCCGGCCCGAGCGGGTGTCCAGCCGCACGTCGCCCGCGGTCAGTTCCGACGAGGTATTGCCCGAAGCACGGCGAATCAGCGCGCGCAGACGGGCGATCAGTTCTTCGGTCTGGAACGGCTTGGCGAGATAATCGTCAGCGCCGGCATCAAGGCCAGCAACCTTGTCGCTCCAGCTGTCCCGCGCGGTCAGCACCAGCACCGGGAAGGTGCGCCCCTCACGCCGCCACATGCCAAGGACGGTCAGCCCGTCAATCTCGGGCAGGCCGAGATCGAGAACCACCGCGTCATAATCCTCGGTCGAGCCCATGAAGTGCCCGTCCTCGCCATCGGTGGACAGGTCCACGGCATAGCCTTGCCCTTCCAACGTCGATTTGAGCTGTGCGCCAAGGGTCGGTTCGTCTTCGACGATCAGAATGCGCATGATCCACCATTTTCCTGCCTAGCGATGCGCCGGGTCGTGCGCTTTTGGCGCGAGTGCGTCAAGCGAGCGCCATGCGCCAACCCTGCGGCTTTCCCCCGCGAAACATGCATGTCAGCGCACTATCAACGTGAGCGGCCAATGATCCGCCCGGTCCGGGCATCAACATCGACATAGGTCACGCGGCCGTCCTTGATGAACTTGAGGCGATAGGCGCGAGCGGTCGAATCATAGGCAAAGCCGAGATATTCGGCATCCCGCATCGTCGGCAGGATCCGCGCCTCGATTTCGCCCGAACGCATGATGTTGCCCGCCTGCGCCTCGCGCCGCGCCTCGCCCTGATCGCCGCGCGGCTGGTCCTGCGCACACGCAGGTGCACTGACCAGCGCGAAGGCGCCAAGGGAAGCAAGGAAGATGGCAGGAAAGACTTTCATGACAGGATCATGCCTAGCGTATGTCCATTGAACAAGCCGTGAATGGCTTACTTGGCTGCGGCGGCGGCCTTGCCGACCAGTTCATAGGTGATGGTGACGTTCACACCGGTGGAAATCTGTCCGGGTTGCACCGGCGTTGCCGCCGCCGCATCGGCAGCCCTTGCAACCGCCATTTTCGCTTCGATGATCTGGAAACTGTTGCTGACGGTCTCCGAAACGGCAAGCACCTTCACGCCCTCGTACCCGAGCATCTTTGCGTAGGCCTTGGCCTGCGCCTCGCCCCGCGCGACCGCGCGGCTGCGGGCCTGCTCTTTGGCGGCTGTGTCATTTTCGATGCTGAAGGCAGGGCCTGAGAGATCGTTGGCGCCGGACTCGACCAGTGCATCAAGCACGCGGCCCGTATCGTCGATCTTGCGCAGGATCACGCTCACGCGGTTGCCTGCCTGATAGGAACGGAACACCGGCCCAGCATCAGTATAGTCGTACTGCGCGCCCAGGTTGATCCCGCTCGTCTGGATGTCCTTTTCGGCAATGCCGAGCGCTTTGAGACGCGCGATCACCTTCGTCATTTCGGCAGCGTTCTGGCGCATCGCTTCTGTCGCGGTGGGTGCATTGGTCACGACGCCTGCGCCGATGGTGGCAAGATCGGGTGCACTCTCGACACTCTCGTAGACGGTGAGTTCGACCACGGGGCCGGTGGCGGCGATGTCGACCTGCGGGGCGGCGATGGCGGCGGCGGGCAAGGTCAGCGCCGTGGCGGCAAAAAGGGCGAGAGCGGGTTTAATCATGGGTCATTTCCTCCGGTTGGTCGTGCCTTTGGCGCGCTTCGCCTTTCGCGCGACTGAACCGCGTGCCGAACGCGGGCTTGTCGCTTGCCTGCCCAACCCCTAGGTGGCGCGGGTCATGGCACAGCCCCCCATCTTTTCGTTCGAAGGCCTCGCTCTCCAGCAGGGGGGGCGCTGGCTGTTCGGCGGTCCGACGCCGACGACGGGCGCGGCGCCGATCGATCTCCATGTGCTGCCGGGTGACAGGCTGGCGCTGATCGGCCGCAATGGCGCGGGGAAGACCACCCTGCTGCGGCTGGTTGCCGGACAGATCGATGCCGATCGCGGCCAGCGCCGGATCAAGCCCGGAACGCGGATCGTGTTTCTTGAGCAGGACCCGGATTTCACGCAGGCCGAAACACTGATGGACTTCGCGCTGAGCGGCGATGATGCCCCCGCTATGCACGATGTCGATGCGATTGCCGGGCAGCTCGGCATCGACATGAGCCGCCCCGCCGCCACCGCCAGTGGCGGCGAAAGGCGCCGCGCCGCCATTGCCCGCGCGCTAGCGCAGGAACCCGATCTGATCCTGCTCGACGAGCCGACCAACCACCTCGATCTTGCCGCGATCGATTGGCTGGAGGACTGGCTCTCGCGTTATCGCGGGGCGTTCATCACGATCAGCCACGACCGGACCTTCCTGACCCGCCTGACCCGTGCGACGCTGTGGCTCGACCGTGGCACCCTGCGGCGCAAGGAAGTGGGCTTCGGCGGCTACGAGGCGTGGGAAGAGACCGTCTATGCCGAAGAGGCCCGCAACGCGGATCGCCTAGATGCCAAACTGAAATTGGAGGCCCACTGGCTTGAGCGCGGGGTGACGGCTCGGCGCAAGCGCAATCAGGGGCGGCTTGAGAAGCTCTACCAGATGCGAGCGACGCGGGCGGCGATGATTTCGGGCGCGGGGACGGCGAAGCTGAAGCTTGCCAGCGATGCCGACTTCAAGTCGAAGTCGGTGATTGTCGCGGAAAACATTTCAAAGACTTACGGCGATCGTCCGATCATCAAACCGTTCACCCTGCGCATCCAGAATGGCGACCGCATCGGGATCGTCGGTTCGAACGGCGCGGGCAAGACTACCCTGCTGAGATTGCTCACGAAAGAGCTTGAGCCCGACACCGGCACCATCACCCATGCCCGCACCCTTTCAGGCGTGATGATCGACCAGCAGAGGAAACTGCTAGAACCGGGCGCGACAGTCCGCCAGATCCTTGCCGAGGGCGGGGACTGGATCGATGTCCGGGGGGTGCGCAAGCATGTGATCGCCTATCTCAAGGACTTCCTGTTCGATCCCGGTCTGGTCGACACCAAGATCGGCATTCTGTCGGGCGGAGAGCGATCGCGGCTGCTGCTCGCACGCGAATTTGCGCGGACCGCGAACCTGCTTGTGCTGGACGAGCCGACCAATGATCTCGACCTCGAAACGCTTGATCTTCTTCAGGAAGTCATCGCCGATTTCGATGGCACGGTGCTGATCGTCAGCCATGATCGCGACTTCCTTGACCGCACGGTGACCATCACCCTTGGGCTCGACGGGTCGGGCAAGGTGGATATTGTGGCGGGCGGATATGCCGACTGGGAAGCGAAGCGCAAAGCGCCTCTAGCAGGGGTCAAGACGGGGTCTAGCGGGGGTCAAAGCCGGTCTAACCCTGCGCAAAACGCCCCTGAAAAAACGCCCGCTCCAGCGGCCAAACTCTCCTACAAGGACCAGCGCGATTACGAGATCCTGCCCGCCCGGATCACGGAACTCGAAGCCGCAATCGCCAAGGGCGAGGCGTTGCTGAACGATCCCGAGCTCTATGCCAAGGACCCGCAAAGGTTCGCGACCATCAGCCAGGGCATCGCCAACGCCCGGTCTGAAAAGGACGCGGCAGAGGAACGCTGGCTGATGCTGGCCGAGCTGGTCGAGGGGTGAGCGCCCCCGCACCGGGGGACAGCATCGAGACATTGCGCGCACGGATCGCCGCCTGCACCCTGTGTGCAGCGCACCTCCCGCGCGGCCCGCGCCCGATTGCGCAGTTCTCCGCCACCAGCCGCTTGCTCATCATCGGACAGGCCCCCGGGACCAAGGTCCATGCCAGCGGTGTCCCGTGGGACGACGATAGCGGTGACCGGCTGCGCGATTGGATGGGCCTCGACAAACCCACCTTCTACGATCCCGCTCAGGTCGCGCAGATGCCGATGGGGTTCTGCTACCCCGGCAAAACGAGCGGTGGCGACGCCCCGCCCCGCAAGGAATGCGCCCCGCAGTGGCATGACGCGATCCTCGATCTGCTGCCGCCCGGGCGCCTGACGCTGCTCGTCGGCATCCATGCCCAGGCGCGCTATCTGCCGCATCTGAAGCGCCTCAGCCTTGCCGAGCGGGTGAGCCGGTTCGGGGAGGACCTGCCCTTCATCGCCCTCCCCCACCCCGCCTGGCGATCGCGCCTATTCATGGCGAAACATCCGTGGTTCGAGGCCGAGGTGCTGCCGCAATTGCGCGCAAATGTCCGCACGGCACTGGATCAGGTGATCCGGTAGAATTCCGCCACCCGCTCCAAAGCGATACGCAGCACCAGCTTGCCACTGCGTGCGGGCCAGCCGAGGGTCTTTTCCGCTTCGGGCAGCGGCTCGCCGGCGCAGACCACGCGCCACAGGATATCCTCCAACCCCTTGCCTGCCGCACGGATCGCGCCATCGAAGCGCTGGCGGGCGGCAATCTGGCGCTCGTTGGGCGCAAGGCCCCGCTCGCCGGTCGATTTCACCCGCACCGGATCCCAACGCATGGTGATGCTCGCCGAAAGCTGCGCGCGCTCGTAATCGCTGCGCAGCGCCTCGCCTGCATCAAACAGCCGGTGACAGAGATGGCCGCGCGCGTGGAGCCAGGCCAGCGGGCTTTCCGCAAGATTGACCGTGACCGAACGCGAGGATCGCAGCCCGCCGGGGCCAGCAGGCCGGCGGCGCGGCCCTTCCGGGGTGAGTTCACGTTCGACCAACTCGCGCTTCATGGCATTTCCTCCGTGTGTTGAACACGGCGGGACTTGCCAACACGGCGCAACTGTAGGAAAGAAGAAACCAATCCGGTTAATTGAGGCGTATGATGAGCAACCGTATCCGCGATATCCGCAAGGCCAAGGGGCTGACACTGGCCGATCTCGCCGCCGCCTGCGATCCGCCAACCACCGCGCAGACCATCGGTCGGCTTGAAACAGGGATGCGGCAATTGTCGCTCACCTGGATGAACCGCATTGCCGCCGCCCTGCAAATCGATCCAGCCAGCCTGATGCGCGCCGATGCCGCCGCCACGGCGCAGATCGTCGCGGAACTCGGTGCGGGCGGGCCGGATGCGCTTACCGCCCCGCGCGAAGCGCTGCTGCCGAGCGATCTGGCCAGCGAGGATGGCCCTGCCCCGCTGGTCCTCGCCGTAACCGAGAGTGTCGGCGAATATCGCCCCGGTGATCTGCTGTGGCTCCGCCCGCTCGATCCCGATCACGCCCAAAGCGCGATCAACCGCGATTGCCTGCTGCCCCGCCCCGGCGGGCGCTTCGCCTTCGGGCGGCTGATCGACCGGCGCGGCACGCTGGTCGGCCTGCTGCCGCCGGGTGCTGGGCAGAAGCAGGTGGTGGTCGACAATCCGGCATGGATCGCGGTCGCCTTCATGCTGGTCAGGCCGCTTTAAGTGTTTCGGCGTTAGACCTCCGCACCGTGAGACATGCCCTCGTCCTCTCGACGCTCTACCCCAACCCGGTCAATCCGCGGTTCGGTACCTTTGTGGCGCGTTCGATCGAGGCGCTGGCGAAGCGCGGCGACTGGCGGGTGACACTGGTCAATCCCATCGGCCTGCCGCCGCTGGCGCTGGGCCGCTACCGCCCGCTTGCCGATCTGCCGGAGGTGAGCGTGGAAGGTGCCATCACCGTCCACCGCCCGCGCTTCACCCTGATCCCGCGCATCGGCGCGCGGCGCAACGCAGCCGCCATCGCCCGCGCAGTGCTACCGCTGGCGCGCCGCATCCACGCCGAAACGCCGATCGACCTGATTGACGCGCAGTTCTTCTTCCCCGATGGCCCCGCCGCTGCCGAGATTGCCGACGCAATGCAGCTGCCGCTTTCGATCAAGGCACGCGGGAGCGACATCACGTTCTGGGGCGCGCAGGATTTCGCCCGCAGGCAGATACTGGACGCTGCCCGCGCGGCCACAGGGCTGCTGGCCGTCAGCCACGATCTCGCCGCGCAGATGGCGGCGATGGGTATGGATGCGGGCAAGATCACGGTGCATTACACCGGGCTCGACCGTGACCGTTTCCGGCCCTTCGATCATCCGCAACTGCGCCGCCAGCTGAGCGAGGAGCTGGGCTTTGCGCTGCCTGACAATGCCCCGCTGCTCGCCTGCGTCGGCGCGCTGATCGAGCGCAAGGGACAAGGCATCGCGATTGCCGCGCTGCGCGACATTCCGGGCGCGCGGTTGGTGCTGGTCGGCAAGGGCGAGGACGAGGCGCGGCTGCGCGCGCAGGCGGCGAGCGAGGGGGTGGCCGAGCGGGTGCACTTCGCGGGATCGATCGATCACGACATCATGCCGCTGATCCTGTCCGCCGCCGATGTGATGGTGCTGCCCACAGCCAACGAAGGGTTGGCCAATGCCTGGGTCGAGGCGCTTGCCTGCGGGACGCCGGTGGTGACCTGCGATGTCGGCGGTGCGCGTGAGCTGATCACGAGCGATACCGCAGGGCGGCTGGTCGAGCGCAACCCCGCTGCTGTGGCGGCAGGGGTCAACGCCGTCCTCAACAACCCGCCCCCGCGCGAGGCGGTGGCCGCGCTGACGGAAGCATTCAGCTGGGAGGCCAACGCCGCTGCGCTGGCTGCGCATTATGAAAGTCTGGTCGGCGAGGCCTGAGCCCCGCCTTCCCGCTTACACTTCCCCGCGCGCGATCTTTTCCTGACGGTCGACCGCGCTCTCGGTCGGCACGAAGCTGTTTGAGGTCACCCCCATCCAGATCAGCAGCGGACCGGCCATGTAGACCGACGAATAGGTGCCGATGAACAGGCCGACGGTGATCGCCGCGACCATGCCGAACAGGCTCGGCGGGCCAAAGATCAGCAGCGGGATCAGCGCGATGAACAGCGTCAGCGAGGTCATCACCGTGCGCGCCAGCGTCTCGTTGACCGACAGGTCGAGCAGCTCGCCCATCGGCATCTTGCGGTACTTCTTCAGGTTCTCGCGGATGCGGTCATAGACCACGATGGTGTCGTTCAGCGAGTAACCGATGATCGCAAGGATCGCCGCGACGATCTGGAGGGAGAACTCCATCTGCGTCAGCGCGAACAATCCGACCGTCACCGACACGTCGTGCACCAGCGCGAACATCGCGCCGACGCCGAACTGCCATTCGAACCGGATCCAGATGTAGAGCGAAACCGCCGCCATCGCCGCCAACAGCGCGAGGATCGCCTGATCGCGGAACTCGCCTGCGACCTTGCCCGAGACAGTGTCGTTACCGTCGCGGCGCGCGTCGGGGTATTCGGCCTTGATCGTGGCGATCACCTTGTCGCCGATCGCGTCTGCGGCACCGGATTGATCCTCGACCCCCTCAGGCAGGGCCACGCGGATCGACACCTGATTGGGCGCGCCGAATTCCTGCACCACCGGATCGCCATAGCCGAGGCCGCCGACCAGTTCGCGCAAGCTCGCAATCGGTGCGGTCTGGCGCTGCTGGAAGGTCATGCGCACTTCCTGCCCCCCGGCGAAATCGACGCCGAAGTTGAGGCCGTTGACCGCCACCGCAGCCCAGCTGCCGATGATCAGCACCAGGCTGAGCACGAAGAACGGCACGCGCAGCTTCAGGAACTTGATGTTGGTATTGTCGGGGACGAGCTTCAGGAGTTTCATCGTCTCGTGCTCCTCAAATGTTGATGTCGTTGGGGCGCGCCTTGCGCAGCCAACCGGCGACGAACATGCGGGTCAGCGTCACGCCGGTGAACACCGAGGTCATGATGCCGATAATCAGCACCACCGCGAAGCCCTTGACCGGCCCCGAACCGAAGGCGAACAGCGCGACCCCGGAAATGACGTTGGTGAGGTTCGCGTCCCAGATCGCGCGGCTTGCTTCCTTGTAGCCGGTCTCGACCGCCGCGATCACCTTGCGGCCGCGTGCGCGTTCCTCGCGGATACGCTCGTTGATCAGCACGTTGGCGTCCACCGCCGCGCCGATCGTGATGACAAAGCCCGCGATCCCCGGCAGGGTCAGGGTGAACCCGCCCGCGGCCATCAGGCCAAGCAGCATCAGCACGTTGAACACCAGCGCGACGGTCGCATAGACGCCGAAGCGGCCATAGGTCGCGATCATCAACGCGATCACCGCAAGGCTGCCGATGCCCATCGCCAGCAGGCCCTTGCGGATCGAATCCGCGCCAAGGTCCGGCCCGACGGTGCGTTCCTCGACAATCGCCAGCGGCACCGGCAGCGCGCCGGATCGCAGCGCAATCGCCAGCTGGTTCGAGCTTTCCGGCGTGAAGCTACCCGAAATCTGCGCGCGCCCGCCCTGGATCGGTTCGTTGATATTGGGGGCCGAAAGCACCTGCCCATCGAGAATGATCGCAAAGGGCTTGCCGACATTCTCGGTCGTCAGCTTGGCGAACTTGGCCCCGCCTTGCGCATCGAAGGCAATGTTGACGACGCTCTGGTTGCTCTGCGGATCGACCCCGGCCTGCGCGCCGGTCAGATTGTCGCCGCGAATGCCGCCGAGGCGTCGGACCGCGATGAAGCTGCCCTGTTCCGGCGTGCCGGGGGCGAAGGGGAAAATCTCGCTACCAGCCGGGGCGATGCCCGCCTGCACATTGCTGGGCAGGGCATTGAGATCGACCAGCTTGAATTCGAGCTGCGCGGTCTGGCCGAGCAGGTTCTTCAAGGCCTCGGGGTCCTGAAGGCCCGGCACCTGCACCACGATGCGGGTGTCGCCCTGACGAATGATCGTCGGCTCGCGCGTGCCGAGTTCGTCGATACGGCGGCGCACCACTTCGGTCGCGCTGTCCATCGCATCGTCGATGGCCTGATTGACCCCGGCATCGGTCTGGCTGAGCACCATGCGCTGGCCATCGACCACCTTCAATTCCCACTCGCGCACGGTAGTCTGGCCCTGCATGGTCGGCTCGATCAGCCCGCGCGCACGATCAATGTCGGCCGCGCTTTCGAGCATGAAGGACAGCTCGCCGCCCGCGGTCGACACGTCGCCGATGCGGATGCGCGGCTTGGCGTTGCGCATCAGCTGGCGGACGGTCTCTTCCATGTTGGTGAGCCGCTGGGCGCGCACATCGCCCGCCTTGGCTTCGAGCAGCAGGTGCGAGCCGCCGGCAAGGTCAAGCCCGAGGTTGACCTGCGGGTTCGGCAGTGACGCGGGCCAATCCAGCCCCGCCACATTGAACAGCGAAGGCAGCGCCAGCAGCGATGCCGCCAGCGTTGTCGCCCACAGGGACAGCTTTTTCCATAAGGGGAAGTCGAGCATTGCGTCAGGGTCTCACACGCAAAGGGGGAGAATGGCGGGCGCCGCGCGCCCGGCCGGATCAATCGTTGGCGGGGCTGCCGCCGGGAGGGATGATGTCGCCGATGGTGGCCTTGATCGCCTTCACCCGCACATTGGTGCCCAGTTCCAGTTCGACATAGATGTCGTCGACCTTGATCACCTTGCCGACGAGCCCGCCCGCGGTGACGACCTGATCGCCCTTCTTGACGGCGGCGATCTTGGCCTGATGCTGCTTCTGCTTCTTCATCTGCGGAGCGATGATCAGGAACCAGAAGATCGCGATCATGCCGATAATCGGCAGGAAGCTGATCCATGCGGGCGGTGCGCCAGCGGCACCTGCGGCGGCGGCGAGAAGGTCGAATGTCATGCGTTAAAGCCTGTCAGGATCCCGTTGAAGATATCGGGGGCTGCGCTGTCCCGCACGCACCCGAAAATGCGGCAGTCCGGCGTCCCCTCCCGTTCAAGTGGGCGCGCCTAGCAGCATTGCAAGCGACCCGCAATCGCGCGGGGGCAAGAGCGGTGCATCGCAGCCACACCACTTCCCCGCCAAACCCGCTTGCAACCCTTGGCCCTCCCCCCTATAGGCCCCCCTCCACTGGTGACGGGACGTAGCGCAGCCTGGTAGCGCATCACACTGGGGGTGTGGGGGTCGGAGGTTCGAATCCTCTCGTCCCGACCAGTGGAATTTTCTTTTTTGCAGGCAAGATCAGGCGGCTGGGCCGCTGGTCTAGGCCGTCGGGGCGGCACCGCCCGTCGCACCGCCGCCGGTCGCCGCACCGCCTGTTGCAGCACCGCCTGTTGCCGCTCCACCTGGCGCAGCACCGCCTGTTGCTGCACCCCCGCCTGAACCGCCTCCCGACGCACCACCCGTTCTAGTCGGCAGAGTCGGCGCCGTGGGAACCTCGCCGGGCGCGAGTTCAGTCCGCTCGCGGCTGGCCCGCGCCGTATCGACCGCCTGATTGGCGCTGATCCGCGCGCGGTCGGTCTCGCCCGCTATCTCCATTTCGCGTTCGGGGTTGAGGGTGTTGAGCCGCAACCGGTCGACTGTTTGCGAGGAGGCAATCCGGTCAAGCGGCACCTGATCCGTGCGGAACTGTAATTCGACCGAGGAATTGAGGTCAGCCGAGGCATTGGTGCGCTCCTCGGTCTGGGTGTCGGTGGTGCGCACGAAGCCGATGCTCGAACTGACCGCGGCCGAGGCGCTGAACGGTCCCCACCCGCCAGAGGCACTGGCCGAAACCGAATGCCGCGTGTCAAACCCGGTATGCGCCTGTTCTGCCGCCGCCGAAGTCGCGTCGATATGAAACCGCATCGAAGCATGGATGCGCCCGGAATCGATCACGATCCGCTGCATCCCCATCTGGATCATCGTCGCCAGCATCCCCTGCCGGTTGCGCGCCAGCGAGCGTTTGACGAAGGCAACCAGATCCTGCGGACTGGTGGGCACTTCGGCATCGGCTTCTGTGCCCAGCGCGGCGCGGATCGCATCGGCGCTGGGGGCCGCACCGCGCGTGGTCAGCCGGATCGGATCAAGCTCCTCCTCGGGATCGAGCCGGGCGCGCTCCACATCCTCGGGATCGGGCTCTTCGATGGCGTAGCTTGATGGGAATTGCTCCGCCAGCCAGCGCTTTGCCGCGTCGTCACCCCCGCCCCCCAGCGAGGCATAGCCATCGAGCGACTGCGAGACTGCGCGCACCAGATCGAGATATTGCTGCAACTGCGCCTGATTGGTTTCCAGCATCGCGCGGAACACGCCCTGGATCAGTTCGGAGACAAATCGCGGGAAGCTGATCGCCTGGAGCGTGCGGCGCGCGGTATCGGCCATGTTGGCGACCGCGTTGCCACCATAGGCTCCGGCCGCATTCATTCCCCGAGCAAGAGGCTTCGCAGGCGGTGCGGCGGGCGTCGTGCCGTCGGAATCGAGCAATTGCGCGGCATGGGCGATGCGCACCAACGCGCGGGCAATGTCGCGGCGCTCGTCCTCGCCCAGTGCTTGTGCCGCACCGTCCCGCGTCAGCGCCTCGCGCACGGCGAGGCGGAGTTCGGCCGGGGGGCGCTCAAGCTCGGGCAGCGGCATGGGCCTAGCGCCCCAGATCGTGCCAGCCCGAGCTCGCCTGCGGCCTGCGTTCGGCGGGTGCAGCCGGAGGGCCATCGTCGCCGCGCACGATCGAAAGCGTTTCGTCAATCCAGTCGATTGCGGCATCGACCACCAGATCGCCGGCCGCGACCATGGGCCCGCCCGAAGATTCGAGCCGGTCGACATTGTCGGCAAGCCAGGCCAGCAGTGCCATACCCGCCCGCCCGCGCCGCAGATGGGTCAGGGTCGGGCGGGCAGGCCGTTTGAGGCGGCGGTCGATAGAGGCGACCGCATCCCACATCGTGCGCCCGCCAAGCATCATGCGCAGATCGGGGTGATTGAGGATCGCCACCGCTGCCGACAGGCTGGAGAGTATCTCGCCCGCCAGCATCTGCACCACGCCATTTGTGGCCTGCGCCAGATTCTCAGCGAGCGTAAGCGCCGCCGAACGCACCCGCGCATGGCTGCCACCCTCGACCGCTTTCATCAGCGCATCGCACAGGTTGAGCAACAGCTCCTCGAATTCGTGGTTGGAGCCGGTGGCTATGTCCTGCGGCCCTGCGGGCGCGCCGAACAGGCGGTCGAACAGCGCCAGCCGCTCGGTCTCGCTGGCGCGCTGGTGACGGTCGTCCCAGAAGGCCTCGATCAATGGGGCGGCCGTGCCGGGATCGCCTTGCACCGCGCCGCTGCGCAGCAGCCGGGTGAGATCGTCGGCCGCCTGGATCACGCCTGCCGCCTCCAGCGTCGAGGCGAGGTAGAGGCTTGCCGCCGCACGCAGCTGGATCGCGTCGGCGCGCGCGGCAGGAGGGAGTTCGGGCAAGTCGAGCTCGGCGAGCATCGTCGATTGCAGCTCGCACGACAGCAGCAGCGCGCCTGCCTCGTCCAGCGCCCGGCGCAGGCCGAACGGCGCGGTGGTATCGAGCGCGGCGACCATCCGTGCGTTCATGTTGTCCCCCCTGCGGCCGGCGCCGCTGCGGGCGCGCCTGCCGGCATGGACCGCGGCGCAGTCGGCTGGGCATTGCCCTGGATCGCGCCGATCATTTCAGGCGTCGCCATCTTTTCAAGCGGCAGGTAATCGGACTTGAAGTTGACCCGCACCTCGCCCTGCAACCGCGCCGACATTTCGAGCTTGGACTCGCTGGTCTCGTCCACCCCGGTGCTGACCGTGGCGACATGCGACTGTTCGTTGACGTTCACCGATCCGCCGCCAAAGCCGAGGAAAGTCCCGCCGAAGGCTGATGTGTTGCGGTTGCGGCTGGTTTGACGGTCGGAGGCCGATGCGCGGTATTGCCGCTTCGCCTCGTCGGTGGAGCGCATGTCGAACTTCACCTTGGCGTTGATCGTGCCGTCGGTCACGACGATGCGGTTGATCCCCAGCATCACCATCGAAGCGAGCAATTGCTGGCGGGATTTCGCCATCTGCAACCGCGCGGCGTTGACGAACACCGTCTCCGCTTCGGCATCACTGATGTCGGTCACCGGCTGGCCCGGCATGCCCAGCGTGTTGTGGATCTCGGTCAAGGCAGTCTCGCCGTCCTCGGCGATCACCTTGAGTGATGAACTGCCATCCTCGCCCACTTCGACGTCGACCAGATCGGGAAAGCGCTGCGCCAGATAGTCGCGGCCCTGCCCCATGCCGATATTCTCGGCCATGTATTCATCGGCCGTCTTGGCCACGGCGGCGACGAGTTCGCCGTAAGCCCGCATCTGCTCGATCGAGGTCTCGACGATCACCTTGAAGACATTGTTGATCAGCCCGCCGACGAACGCCGGGAAGTCGACCGTCTTGACCAGATTGCCGAACTGTTCGGTGCCTTCGCGCGCCGCCCCGCCGACAAAATCCTTGCCCGCAAAGCCGGGTGACCGGGAGAGGTTCTGGCGGGTCTGCTCGTTGGCATCGGGCCGGCGGTTCTGCGCTTCGGCGAGCGGCGCAGGGGACGCGGAGGATTGTTCGACCACCCGGTTGGGGTCGTTCATATAGGCCAGCACCTTGACCATGTCGTGCGCCAGCTTGCCCTGCTCTTCGCCGCTCAACTGGGCATAGGCGGGGATGCGGGTCAGCATCGCCTGCACCTGCGGGCGCACCGCTTCGAGCGATTGGGCCGATATGCCCGGCGGCGCCGTGGGGGTGACCGCGCTCATGGCTCAGGCCCTTGCCGGTACGGGTGCCGGTGCCGCCGCAGCGGCGGGCGCGGGTGCTCCGGGTGCCGGCGCGGGGGCTTGCGCCGGACCCGGAACATATTGCGGCTTGTTGTGATCGATCGGCTTCGAGCGCATCTGGATCGCCGCCATCATCTCGGGCGTCGCCATCTTTTCGAGCGGCAGATAATCCGATTTGAAGTTGACCTCGACGGCACCCATCAGGCTCGCTTTGGCCGAGAAGTTGTCGGTCTGCGTCTCGCTCGCCATCGATTGGGCGGTGATGATCGGCTTCTGGGCGTACTTGTATTTGCCCTTGGTGTAGTAATCGGCGTCGTAGCTGCCGGTGTAGGTGCCCTTCCCGCTTTCGTAGGTGTAATCGCGGGTGCGCTTTCCCTTGTCGCTGGTCTCGCTTTCGCCTTCCTCTTCGGTCGTCAGGATCATGTTGCCCTGCGCGTCGCGGGCAAAGTCCCGCGCCTGCGCGCTGCGCGACAAGACCCGCTGGCTGGACGCATTGAAATCGTACATGATCTTGGCCTGGATCTTGCCGTTGGTGACGACAATCCGCGACAGGCCCATCAGCACCATCGTTGCCAGCAATTGTTGGCGCGAGGTCGCGATCTGCTGGCGCGAGGCGAGGATCAGCGTCTGGGCGACTTCGGGATCGGACACATCAATGGATTCGATCGCGCTGTCAGTGTGCTGGCCCAGTGACTGTTGCACCTGCGCGAGCGCCGCGTCCTGATCGACCCCGTCCTTCAGTTTCAGCGTCGGTTCGCCTGCGCCCGTCAGCGCGTCGACGCCGATGTCGAACACGTCGGGGAAGGCATCGACCAGATTGTCCTTGCCGTCGTCGGACGTGGTGTTGTCATCGCGAAACTGGTTGAGCGACTTCGACACGTCGGCGACCATCTTGGAATAGGCTTCCATCTGCTGGATGTTCGACGTCACAATCGAATTGAACACCCCGTCGATCAGGCCGGACACGAATTCGACGAAATTGACCTGCCGCATGAACTCGCCCGCGACCGCCGCGCCCTCGCGCGCCGCGCCGGCGGTGAAGGGGTCTTCGCCGATGGCGGCGACAGCTTCCTGGTTCGACTCCCACTGGTCGTTTCCGCCCGCCATCGCCTGCGAGGAGACGGACGCAGCGCCCGGCACCTGACTACCCACCAAGGCATCAGCAATCAGCGCGGTGTCGCGCGCCACTTGCTGCTGGCGCGCGGGCGGCAGCTCGTGGAACGAGGGAGAGGCGCGGAGCAGATCGTGCACCTTGGCGCGCACTTCCGGGCGGGGCGCGGGCAGATCGGCGGCGGCAGGATCGGGCGATGGGGCAAAAGCAAGCGCGGTCATGGTGGTCATCCTTCAGAGCCGCTCGCCTCGGACAGCGACAGCGGCGGCGGGAAACTCAGGCGAGCGCGGGCGGAGTGCTGGCCGTGACCAGCGCGGCTGCGGGGCTGATTTCGAACTCGATCGGTCGCAGCGACAAGCCGATGCGCGGCGGGCCGGATGGGCCGATGCGGATCGTCAGGATGCTGAAGCGGCCGGGCCAGATGTTGTCTTCCGGCGTGAAGGCTTCGAGGAATCGTTCCAGCGAGGCCAGCTCGCGCGGGCGTTCGCGCAGGTTCATCGTCAGCAATTGCAGGAAGTTGGGCGGCACATCGGGGATCGCGTCGAGCATCACCTGCAGTTCGAGGCTGACCCCTTCCGGCCCGCGCCCGAAGGCGACCAGCGCCGCGCCCGACGGAATGTCGAACCGTCCGCCCAGCGCCACGCCCACCACCTGAAGGATCCCGGCAAGCCGCTGACCCAGCCCCAGCTCGTCGAGCATCGGCTGCATCTCCACCAGCCGGAAGCCGTTGGTGAGCAGGAACGTCACCCACTGGCTGCCGTAATCGCGGCCTGCGACCAGCGTGGTGAACAGCGGCCGCAGCCCCGGCATCGCCGACATCGAAGCCATGACAAGCCGCGCCAGATCGGGATTGATGCTGGAATGGCTGCCCACCCCGCCTTCATAGGTGATGGTCGCGCTTTGCAGGCCATCGCCATCGAAGCTCGACCCGAAGAACGCGCCGTAGTTCATAGCGCCGCGCCGGCAGAGCGAACGTTCGCTTTCGCTGGCCCTGTCGAGCCAGTGGAGCGCCGCATTGCCGAAGTTGTCGCTGACCAGCCGCCGCATCTCGCGGGTTGCCCCGTCGCGCCGGTCGGTAGGCGAGGCATCGGGGCCGAGCGGTTCGAGCGCGAAGGACAGCACCCGCTGCTGGGCGGATTCGTACTTCGGCAGGAACGGCGCGGCGCCCTGGACCAGATGATTGCGCAAGTATCGGCTGTCACCCATCGGCAGGGCGAAGCTGTCTTCGAGCAACCCGTTGACGTAACTCATCGGATTGGCCGTCCGCAGGGTTCGCGCCGCGTTTTGCAAGCGGGACTTGAGCGGTGCACTGAGCGGTTCGAAAGGCATGGCCTGTCTCCTGTGCGAGGGTGTCAGTAGACGCCGTAAGAACGGCCATTGGCGCGCGCCGGAGCTGCGCCATTGCCATTGCCGTATCCGCCGCCGTAACCGCCGCCGTATCCCATCCCCAGGCCCAGCCCCGTGCCTTCGAGCAGATCGCGCGCGATGCTCGGGATCTGGATCGGACGGCTGGAATGCTGCGGGCTTTCGCGCGGTTCGGACAGGATCGCCACCCGGTCCTCGCCCATCGCTGAATCCGCCAGCCACATCTCGCAGGCATTGACGAGATCATAGTCGGTCGGGTTCGATACCGCAGTCGCCCCGGAGGCGCGGGCCGGCGGATAGGCGACGTTCTGGAGGTCGATCATCGGCAAGGTCGGATCGCGCAGCCGGTCGGCATGATCGGCGATCCAGTTGGTGATGATCGCGCCCGACGTCGCCAGCATCCGGTACTTGGACGAATTGCGCGCCCCGCCCAGTTCGGTCTGGGCGACCTGCTCGATCACGTCATAGGGGCTGGTCGCGCCGAATACGCGCTGGAGCTCCTTGTTGCTGAGCAGCTGGATGATCTCGTTGATCTGTTTGTTGAGATCGGCCGCGGCATAGAACGCCATGCCGTAGCCGCGCGAAGACATGTTGTGCGCCAGATCGCGGGCCGCTTTCTTGACCTGTTGCTGGTTGACCGCCAGCGGAATGTTCGACCGCAGCAGGTTCTCCACCCGGCTTTCGCGCACCAGTGTCGAGATCGAGGAGACGAACCGCAGCCACAGGTCCTGGAAATCGGCGTTGACGCCGACGCCCGGCTGACCGGTCGGCAGGCCGAGGGTCATGGCGTAGAAGTTCTGGCGTTCGACCTCGCTCATCCGGTTCGGCGCCTCGCGCCAGTAATTGTAGAGCTGGGTGCCCGCCGGTCCGCGCATCAGCGGAATCTCGCCGCGCTGTGACAGCTCCACCAGCTTGTCGACCACCTGGAAGGCCTTCAACTCCTCGAAGGCGGAGGCGAAGATGAACGATCCCATCAGGCGGCAATGTTCGGGGATCACCTCGATATCGGTCGCCGCTTCGAGATCGGGCAGGTTGAGCACGAATTCATGCAGCGGCGTATCGGCACCGATGCGCTGGACGCGCTCGAAAGCGTCCTCGATCTGGAGCTTGATGCTCGGGTCGGAGACCTGCACGTCCCTGTCGAGCAGCTTCTCGAATGTCTTGGCGAAATCGACCGTCGAGATGTCGGGCGAGCGACGGTCTCCGGGAACGTTGACCGCATCGACCAGCGTCTTGAGCGTATGCGCCGCCAGCGGCAGGTTGGCCGAAGCGCGCGCCATCGCCCGCACCATCACTTCGCCAAAGCTGCTGTAGTTCTGGTGGGTCTTGTCCGGCACGGCATTGTCGGACTTGTCGGCCACAAGACGCGGGACCGGCGCGCCCCACAATTGCAGCAGGCCGAGCGTCAACGCGACGCGGACGACCTCGTTGCTCTGATCGGGTTTGGCGAGCGAGGGGAACTTCAGAACCGCCTCAGGCACCTTGCCGGTAAAGACATATTCGACATCGATCGGGTTCAAGCCGAAATTGTTGCTCGCCAGCAGCGTGCGGACCGAGGCGAACAGCGGGTCGATGAACTGCGGGGGCTTGCCAACCGTGCCATCGGCGATCGCCTTCAGGCTGGTCAGACGGGCGTATTCCAGCTGGTCGGCCGTGCCGAGCGTGCCGTTGCCGCTGGTGTTGCCACTCCCGTTATTGTTTCCGGCACCCTTGCTCTTGCGGTTGTCCAGCCGCTGCCATTCGTTCTCGAGACGGGCACGGGCTTCGATCTCCCGCTCGGCGAGATCGTAGAAACGGATATTCATCATCTTGAGTCCTCCTGAACCCGGTGAAGCACTGCGTCCGCCGGACCCGCCGCCGCCGCCCGAACCGCCACCGGTTGGCGGCGGAGGGGGTGGGGTCGGCGGAGGCGTGGGACCTCCGGTGGTTGCGGTTGCGGTGACGGGCGGGGGCGGCGGCGGGGCAGATGCCGCAGCAGTCGCGGGGGTGGGCGTTGCAGCGCTGCTGCCAGAAGTGGTGGGTTTAGCCATGATCGGTCCTTCCATTCGGAAAAGTTGCAACAAAAAGCGTGGTCGAGGGGTGCGGGTCATCCATCATCGGCGCCCCCGAATTCGGTGGTGTCATCGGCGTCGATCGCGGCATCGAGCAGTTCGAGCGCGCGGGCGGCATCGAGCACGCCGGTGCCATTGCCATCGGCAACCCCTGCGCGGTGGGGCGTGGCGCTCGCCATCAGCAGCGATTTGATCTGCGCCGGATCAAGTGCGGCGGCACGGGCTTGGGCGCGTTCGATCAGCAGTGCGGCAGCGCCTGTCACGAAAGGCGCGGCAAAGCTGGTGCCGGTCGCGTGCTGGTAACCCTCCCCCAGCCCGGCGGTGCGGATCCGCTCGCCCGGCGCACACAGGGCGACATGATCGCCGGTGGTCGAGAAGGTGCTGACCTGCCGGTCCAGCCCGACTGATCCGACGGCGATGACGCGCGGATCGGCGGCGGGCCAATAGGTGCGCTGATCGCCGCTATTGCCGGAGGCGACCACCAGCGTGCAGCCCCGTGCCTCGGCAAAGGCGACCGCCTCGCTATGCGGCTTGGGCGCGCCGGGCTCCAACGCCTCGTCATCGGTGCCGAAGCTGCAATTGACGACTTGCGCGCCAAGCTGCACCGCCAGCACCAACCCCATGTCGAGATCGCTCAGCGCGCCAACGCCGAGCGGTGTCTCGCGCCCGGGAAACAACGCCGCGCCGAGCGAGCGGACCGGGATCAGCGAGCACTGCCCGCCGATACCGGGCGGAATGCCGCGGCCCTGCCCGCCGATGATCGCTGCGCATCCCGTGCCGTGCCCGACATAGCGGTCACTGGGATCGGTATCGGCCCCGCTATTGTCGCCGAGCAGCTTGATGCCACCCGCAAGATCGCCGCGCCCCAGTTCGACCGTATCGACACCCCGGCGCAAGCGAGCCTCGAATTCGGGATGCGCCAGCGCAAGACCGCTATCGACGACGCCGACCACCACCCCGCTCTGCCCCGCCGAATAGGCGAGCGCACGGCGCGCATTGACCAGATCGCGGGCGGCCCAGCCGCCTTCGTCCTCGTCGTCACCCTGTCCGGGCATTGGCGGCAGCACGGGGCCATCAAGACCGACAGTGGCGACATAATTGGGGATCGCGGATTCAACGAGGTCGAGCTGCATCAGCGAGATCGCCATCGAGCCCACGTGAGTGCCGGGAGCGACATCGATCCGCAGCATCCGGGCCACACCGCTAACCTGCTCGGCCTCGCTGTAACCGACATGGCGCGCGCCAATCGTCCGCAGCGCGCGACCGGCCGCGTGGAGGCGCGAGATCTTGACTGCTGTGCCGAAGGTCGCGGTGACGCGGTCAAAGGCGCCATGCCCTGACGCGCCAGCCGCCTCCTGCGCGCCGCGCCGGACGTCCATGACCGCCGGAATGCCCTCGGGCACTTCGCCCAGTTTCAGGCGCACCACCAGGCTGGTCGGCAGGGCATAGGCGCCTGACCGGTGCGCCCAGGGCAGCAGGGGGCGGCCCGCGGCGCTCATTGCGTGCCTCCATTACCGGGCCGCGTCATGTCAGCACCCGCCATCCCGAAGGATGAAAGCTGGCTCTGGTCGAACCACACCTCGGTGCGGGCGCGTGGATCATATTCGAGGCTCATCTGCCCGGCGAACTGGTCGGGGCCAGGTTCGAGCAGGATCAAATCGTCGCTGGCCTGCACCACGCCGACCTCGCGCCCGCCGATCGCGACGCGCGGCGGAACCCCGTCACGCAAGAGATTGCGGCCGCGTACCCGGAGGCGCTGGCGCAGCTCGCTCGATCCCGAATTATCGCTTTCGCTCGATACGTCATCGACCATCGGCCGCGTGGCGCGCGACAGCACGCTTTCAAGCTTGTCGACCGGCAGGCGCGTGATCCGCCCCACCGAACCGGCCAGCCCCCGCCGCCGCATTTCCTCCAGCTTGGCAACGGTGCGGACACCGATGCCCTCAAGCCGCCGGCGTTCATCGGGCGCAAGATCATCGCCGAGCGAGTCGAGCGAGACATCCTGATCGTCATCGACCGCCAGCTGGATGGCGTTCTCCTCGATCATCGGCTTGGTGATCGCGGTGAAGCCGATACGGAGAACGGTGGTGTCCTTGTCCTGCGGCTGGGCCGGACGGATCCGCACCTCGCCATCGGCGAGTTCGACATGGGCCTTGAGGTCCATGGCAATGTCGCGGATCGCGAAGGTCAGCGGCAGCTTGTCGTTCTGCGCCTTCAGCGACATCCGGGTCTGCGCCGTATCCAGCTGCGATTGCACCGCCTGAATGAAATCCTCCAGCGCCACCGCCTGATTGTTGCCGAACCCGCTCATGACACGGCCTCCCAAGGCGTGACGCCGAGCGAGAGAGTGATGCGGCCCATCGGCAGGTCGAAATCGGTGCGGGTGTGGGTGCGCGGCATATCGGTCATGACGTGCAGCGCCCCGCCTTCGTCGGCCGTGCGCTGCTCAAGCCGGGTTTCGACGGGGAGCGTAAGGTCGATCGAAGTCGGCCGCACTGTTCCGCCCTGGAGCTGCGGCAAAAGGCCTTCGGCAAGTTCGCCGATCATGTCTTCAAGGCTGCGCCGTGCGCCAGTCATGGCCGTGGCTCCGCCGGAGTGGCTGGCGCCGGAACGGGCACCGGCGCGGCGACGGCCACGGGCGCTGGCACTGGCACTGGCGGGGCCATTGGCGCGCTGACTGGCACTGCCGGCGCGGGCATGGATGCCAGTGCAGGTGCAGGTGCAGGTGCAGGCGCTGTGATCTGCGCAGGCTTGGCCGCGCGTTCGAGCATCGTGCGCCGTGCGTCATCGACGAACCGGTCAAGCGGGATGGTCTCGCTCGCGAAGTTGATCTTCACCTCGCCGAACAACTCGGCGTTGAGCGTGGTGTCGGTCTGCGCATTGACGCCGACGGTCGAGACCTTGGTGACCGGAGAGGCATAGGCCGTGCTGCCCCGCGTCGACCAGCTGCCGGTCGGGGTCGCGCTCGCGGGATCATCGCTGACGGCATAATCGACCGCAGTCTTGTCCGCCGCCGAGGCCCGGAACTTGAGCCGCGCGGTGATCGAGCCGTCGCGCACGACGATGCGGTTCATGCCCATCATCACCAGCGTGGCGAGAGTCTGCATCCGGTCGCCCGCCAACCTGTCACGCGCAGCGGGGACCAGCACTTCCTCGATCAGCTCGGGGCTGAGCGGCTGGCCGTCCGCGCCGTATTCGCGCAGCCATGCAGGCGACGGCGCATCGCCGAATTCGTCGCTGCCGCCGCGCGGAATGACCAGCGGCTCGCTCTCGCCCCGCACCAGCGCCAGATCGCCAGGATATTGCGCCACCAGCCAGTCGCGCGCCTGATTGGCGGTGACGTTCTCGTCACGGAATTGCGACAGCGGCTTGGAGATCGCCGCCACCAGGTCGGCATAGGCATCCATCTGGCGGATCGAGCTGTCCACCATCGCATCCCAAGTGCCGTGGATCAGCGAGGCGACGAATTCAGGGAAATCGAGCTCGTCGGTAACCGCGCCCGCACGCCTGCCCAGGGTGGCCGTGGCAGGCTCGCGCGCGGCTACGGGCTGGGCCTGCTCTGGCTGTTCATCGGGGAGTGTATCGGGCGCGGTTTCTTCACCGCCCGAGCGGTCCCAGAACCCGGCCATCGCCTGCGGCATCGGGGCAAGGCCGGAGGTGGCCTGACGCCCCGATGCGGAGGGCGGAGGAGGAAGGTGGTGCCGGTCGGCCATCGTCAGGCGTGTTCAAAGGGCCGGACGACATTGGTCGGATTGCCGCCGCCGGGCCGCGAATGCTGCACCCACCGGCTCTCGATCGCGTGCGTCCCGTCAGCAAACAGCGACACGCGGGTGTTGGCGACCTGATCGGCAACGATCGTCTCGTCGAAGACGTAGTCGATGTTGATATGCAGCGCCGGAACCTGATCGGGCCCTGCTGCCCGCGCCTGCGACGAGCGGGCATAGAGGCGCGAATCATCCTCGATCGTGGCGGTAACGGTAAGGCCCCAGCCGACAGCGTCATCATGCCCGTCGGCCGTGATGTATACCCTGCCGAGCGAGGTGCCGTTGTATTGCCAACGGATCTTGAGCCAGCAGTAGATGTCGTCGATCCCGAAGGTGCCGCCGACCATCGGCCAGTCGCGCAGGTTGATCTCCCCGGCTTCGAACGTCGCCTCGCGGCGCGGGGCCTGATCGCGCGGATGCTTGATCCCGGACCAGTTGGCGAGGTTGGTCCTGATGTCGCCAGTATTGTTGGTGATCACGTCAATGGCGATCCCGGCGATCTCGGCCGCGCTCATTTCGCGCACGTGCGGCGCGGGCGGCGGCGCGAGCTTGCGCCCGGCAGACCCGCCGCCCATCGCGAAGCCGGTCGGTGCGGAGAGCGAGCGGTTGATCACCCGACCCGCAGGCACGCCTGCATAGATGATCTGGACGTACGCCGGATCGCCATCGGCCGCCATTTCGTACTCGGACTGGAAATCCTCGTACTTGATGATGTAGCGGCTGCCCTGCGTATGGCCGGGGCCGTGCGCGCCGGGAGCACCCGGGGTGCCCACCGCCCGATCCCATGGATCGACGACGCGGATGAAATGGTCCGTTCCGTCGGAATACATGCCCGCCACCAGCACCGCGTGACCCGACAGCGTGGTCGCACTCGCCATCTTGCCGACGTAGAGCGGGCCGTGGTTCTCGATCAGGGCCTTGAAGGCCTCGGGCATGAAGCATTGCGGGGGGACGGTGCCAAGGCCGAGCTGGCGGGCCACATCGGCACGCTCCGCCCACGGCAGGCCATTGGCGATGTCGCGGCCGCATTGTCCGGCGATGGTTTCCGGCGCGATGCTGACCTGATCACGCCAGCCGATCAGCATGGCGAGCGTCGTCGCCCAGCAGCCATTGTCGGTCGGCTGGGCCACCAGCTGGATATCGTCCCACTGGATCGACCACACCGGGCTTCCCATCGCCGTGCCGACCGGCTTGGCCGTGGCGGGCGGATCAAGCGTGTCGAGCAGCCGGGTCAGCCCATCGGGTTCAAGCCCGAGATCGAGCGCCTCGCCGATCCGCTGGCCAAAGCCGCCGCCAATCCGTTCCGCACGTTGGCGCGGATCGCCGGGAAGCGCCGGGGGAACGATAGCCGGGGCCGCCCCGGTTTCTTCAGCGCTGAGCTGGACCGAGAAGCCGACCCCGATGCTGACCGCACCGCCCAGCCCGCGCCCATTGCGGTCGAGCCAGACTTCGGCGCCGACAACGATCTCGACACCTTCCATCAACCCGGCGACTTTGCCGAGGCTCTCGAAGCCGTCCAGCCCGCCATTATTGTAGCCGAGCTTCATGCTGGCCGCGAGGGCCATCTTGAGGTTGTCGACGAGGTCGCCGAGGCTCGAAATGCTGATCTCGAAATCGGTCTGGCCGAACAGTGCAACCTGGCCGTCAGGGGCGAAAACAACGCCCACGCCCGCATCGAACATACCGCCACTGATCGTGGGCCCGATCGACAGCGTGACGCCGCTTGACCGCGCAAGACCGGGCAGCGCTTTCATGAAAGCATAGGTGGGATTGGTCCAGCCGAGCGGGGTCAGCACGGTTTCCCAAGCGGTGATGAAGGCGGCGCTATCGCTTCCCAGCCGCCAAAGCGACGGGGGCGTGGCGTCCGATCCGACCACATCGACCACCTGTTCGACCAGCCGCCGGATATAATCGAGCGCCTGCTGCGCGGTGTAGCCGCTGCCGAGCGCGAGCGCGGTGCGCCCTGCTCCCGCCCCATTGGAAGCCGCGGCGTGCGACAGCGGAATCCCGCGCAAGCCGCGTACATTGCCGCCATTCTGCGGGGCATAGCGGCTCTCGCGCGCCGGGATTTCCGGCATTGGGCCAAAGCCGTCATCATAAGGAACCGGCGGGAGAGAGCCGCCCGGTGTGCCACCGGCCACGGCGGGGCTGGCGGCACCGGAAGGCGCCGTCTCGCTTCCGGGACGCGGCTGATCGCCTGCCCATTCAAGCCGCGGCGCGGTGGGACGCATGCTGCCGAACGCGCGCCGCAGCGTGCGTCCGGTGAACCCGCGCAGTGACACGTAAGGGCTACCCTCGCGCGGCAAGGCATCGACCTGCAGGCCGCCGTTTCCGCTGCGGCCGGTGGCAAGTCCGAAATAGAGCTTCTCGCTGCCGATAAAGCGCGCCAGCACTTCGGGCGGCACCACGAACACGCCGTCACCGCGCGGCACTGTCAACGTGCCATGTTCGCGGCTGGTGTAGAAGTTTGCGGGTGTGCGCATCTGCCGGTTCTGGGTGCTGAACAGCGAGATATCGCTCGCGATCACCACCTCGGCCTCGACATCGGGCTGGCTGGTGCGAACGGCAAAGCCGAGCATCGGGAAGCGATCGCTGACTTCCATGCGATTGGGTGAGATTTGCGCGGTCATGAGCCTACCTTGTTGTTGGTTGGACGAACAGATTGCGCGGCGGCCCGAAGTGCGCGGGCGCGCGCCTCGAAGTCGCCGAGCGGCGCCAGCAGGTCTTCGCTGACAGTCGGAGGAAGGGGGTCGGAACTTGTCGGCAAAAGGATTTCGCCATGCTCGGTCTCGTGGTCGCGAAGCGAGCGGACGAGCATCTCGGTCAGCATCTTTGCGTAGGGGGGCGCCATCGCAAGGCGCGAGTGGATCACGGTCGTCCCGTCGCTATCAGCTTCGTTGCTGGCCATGCCGGGACGGAACTGGCCAAAGTCGATCAGGAATTCGAACGGGTTGTGACCCATCTCGAAGTAATTGACATAGAGCGCGGCCGGGGCGTCGGCGCCCAGGTGGCGATCCTGCTCCTGACCGGTCTTGAAACGCGTCATCGGTCCGCAACTCCTTGCATCGTGCAAAGCGGCGCAAGCCCCGTGCCAGATTCCTAAATGTCAGTTTTTCAGATATTTATGCCGGGTCCGAAGGTTCAGGCAGTGTCACATGATACGCCGCAACCTGCGACACGTGTCACAGCCCCAGCCCGCCGCGCGTGACGTGATGCTTGGTGAGTTTGCGGTACAGCGTCATGCGCGACCAGCGCAGCGCCTTGGCTGCTTCGGCCTTGTTCCAGTCTGTCGCCTCCAGCGCCGCCAGGATGCGGTCGCGCTCGTCGGTACCGCTACGCCGCCATGAACGCTGGAGCTGCATGAATGCCTGGGGGATGTGATCGACCCCGATCGCACCACGCGGCGGATCGATGAACACCCCTTCCACGAAATTGCGCACCTCGCGGATATTGCCCGGCCAGTCGTATTGGCTGAGCACATCAAGCAGCTCGGCATTCGGCCCGCCAACATTATAGCCGGTACGCTCGTTGAAATGACGGATGAAGTGGAGGAGATAGATCGCGATATCCTCGGGCCGTTCGCTCAGATCGGGAAGCACAATGCGGGCGACGTTGAGGCGGAAGTACAGGTCCGAACGGAAACTGCCTTCTTCCACCTGTTCCTCGACCGAACGGTTGGTGGCAGCCACGACGCGCAGATCGACTTTGACCGGGCGCGGGGCGCCAATCGGCTGCACTTCGCGCTCCTCCAGCATCCGCAAAAGCTTGGTCTGGCAAAGCGGCGACAGCTCGCCGATCTCGTCAAGAAACAGCGTGCCGCCGTCGGCCAGAACCGCCTTGCCCTTCTGGGCCTGGAATGCACCTGTGAAACTGCCGCGTTCAAAGCCGAACAATTCGGCTTCAAACAGGTTATCGGGAATTGCGCCGCAATTGATCGCAACGAAGGGCTTGCGTGAGCGGTGGCTATGCTGGTGGACAGCACGGGCAATGTGTTCCTTGCCGGTGCCGGTCGAGCCGGTGATGAGCAATGAGGCGTCACTGCGACCGAGCTTGGGCACGAAGTCGCGCAAATGCGCGATCGCACGGCTCGTCCCGAGAATTTCGGTCGCACACTCCGACATCCACTTGCTCTCCCATCCCCAGAGCGCTTGGTGCCAAATTCTGTTCTTGTAGTTACACGTCTGAAACACGCGCAGATGTGCCTGGCGGAAAGCGACGTTTCCGACTGACCAGACGACCTCGAGCGTGGCGCAGAAGCCGGCAAGGTCAGAGATAGCGGGAGCAAGGTCAATCGGGCCCGAGCCGACGATGCGGTCAATCGAGCCGTGCGCGCGCTCAGACGAGTAAAGCTTTTGCGTAAGTCTCCAAATATAATATGACTAATTTCATATCAATACTCTGTTCTTGTAAGAACTCGCCAAATGGTCATCAATCTGTCTTAGTAAACCACGCAGACACCTTTCCGGAACCGTATGAGTCGCATGGGCTGCCCGAGAGTGATTGCCCCGCTCAGCCCGCTCGGTTAGGCTCGCAGCTCTCTCTCGCAAAGGCCTGCCGGTTTCATGAATCCTTGGCGCAATGCCGCTCCCGTTGACGATATCCGCGCAGCTTTGCTGGCCGGTGGCGCGGTGCCAGAGCGTTTTGCGATTGCCACTCTGGTGGAAGTTGACGGCTCGGCACCGCGCGATGTGGGCGCTCAGATGCTCATCACCGTGGACGAATATTGGGGCTTCCTGTCGGGCGGCTGCATCGAAGCCGATGTCGCGCGCCACGGCCGCGAGGTCATGGCCGAGGGCGCGCCGCGCCTGCTCCGTTATGGCGAGGGCAGTCCGTGGATCGACATCAAGCTCGCTTGCGGTTCGGGGATTTCTGTTCTGGTCGAACCGGTCGCTGCGGATGAGGCCGCGGTGGCGGCTTTGCTCGCAGGCTGGCAGCGGCGGTGCCCGGTGCAATGGACCAGCGATGGAACGCAACGTCACGCCTTGGTCGGCACAGATGACACCCAGGCCGATAGCTGGGACGGCGCGCGCTACACCCGGCGGTTCACCCCGCCCTTGCGGTTGGTGTTAGTGGGCGAAGATGGTGCAGCGCTGACCGCGGCGACGCTGGGCCGCGAAATGGGTTGGGATGTTGTTCTTGTTACGCCAGGCGGGCCGGACGCATCGCCATTTCCGGGCATCACCTATCATCGTGCCGATCCGGCAGAAGCGCTTGCTGCCATCACGCCCGACCGCTGGACCGCCATCGCGGTTCTCTCCCACGACCGCGAGGACGACGAACGTGGGCTTGCCGCTGCCTTGCAGAGCGAGGCTTTCTATGTTGGCGCGATCGGCGCACGCGCCCGGCTCGACGTGCGGGTAGCGCGGTTGCGCGGGCATGGAGTCAGCGAGGCGCAGATTGCACGCCTTCACGCCCCCATCGGGCTCTATGGTTTCGGCAAGGCCCCGCGCGACGTTGCGCTGTCACTGGTGGCCGAGGTCGCGCAGGCGTTCCATGCGGCGACGGCAGCGGCGAGGTCATCCGGCGTGTCGATGTCCAGCAGCGCGCCGCTTTCGGCCGTGTCGCAATAGGCTACGTCTGCGCGCGTCCGCAGCAGTGCATTCGCACCCTGATCGCCTTGGAGCGAAAGCAGGTCGGTAAAGGCCGCGCGGGTGAAAGCGGCAGGATGCCCCGGCTTGCCGTCATGGCGGGGCCGCGCCGCATAGCCGGCCCGCTCTGCCGCTTCTGCGAGCGCTAGAGCCAGTTCCACCGGCACCAGCGGCATATCGCCGAGGAAAACGCACACGCCCGTTGCTTCAGGGTCAAGTCCTGCGATGCCCGTGCGCAGCGTCGCAGCCATGCCTTCAGCCCAATCGGGCGCGTGGATGATGCGCACCTCAATGCCTGCCAGCGAAGTACGGATGGCGGCGTCATCCGCCCCCGTCACCACCAGCGTTTCGGCAAACCCGCCCTGCACGACGCGTTGGGTCACGCGCCGGATCACCGGCGCGCCAGCGAGATCGGCAAGCAGCTTGCTCCCGCCGAAACGCCGCCCCGCCCCTCCGGCGAGGATCAGCGCGGACCAGCCGTCCAACTTACGCCTTGGCTTGCGTCAGCAACGGCAGGTTGCGGATGCGCTTGCCGCTCGCAGCGGCCAGCGCATTGGCCAATGCGGGTGAGGCAGGCGGCAGGCCGGGCTCACCGATGCCACCAGTCTCGGCCCCGCTCTCGATGAAGTGCACATCCACCGCAGGCGGCGCATCGGCCAGCTTGAGGATCGGATAGTCGGCGAAATTGCTCTCGACCACGGCGCCCTTGTCGAGCGTCACCTGCTCGCCAATCGCCGAGGACAGACCCATGATGAGGCCGCCTGCAATCTGCGCTTCGGCGTTGAGCGGGTTCACCGTCGTGCCGCAATCGACCACCGCCCAGGCCTTGAGCACCTTGGGGCTGCCGTCTTCCTTGACGCTCGCTTCGACCACCTCGGCTACGATTGTGCCGAAGCTTTCAACGATCGCGATCCCGCGCCCGACGCCTTCAGGCAGGGGCGAGCCCCAGCCCGACCGTTTGGCCACCATGTCGAGCGCGGCGACATGGCGCGATCCGGCGGGCAGGTGCTTGCGCCGGAACTGGTAGGGATCCTCGCCCGCCGCTGCGGCCAGTTCGTCCATGAAGCTTTCGGTATAGAACCCGATCTGGGTGGCGTTGACCGAGCGCCATGGCCCGTCAATCTGGTTCGACTGGTAGGCAAAGTGGCGCCGCGAGGTCGCGGGGATGGCATAGATGAAAGGCACCTCGCCCTCTGCATTGCCGCTCTGGGCGTAGTCCATGCGCATGCCGGTGATCTTGCCATCCTTGAGCGATGCCTTGAGCCCCGCCGAGGACTGCGGTCGATAGGTGCCGTGGCGAAGTTCTTCCTCGCGGCTCCAGATCAGCTTGACCGGATAGGGCACCTGCTTTGCGAGCACCGCGATCTGATCGATGATTTCGACCAGATCGGGGAAGCGCCTGCCAAAGCCGCCGCCCATGATCATCGGGTTGAAGACGACCTGATCGACCTCCAGCCCGGCCGCTGCCGCTGCCTTTGTGCGGGTGCTGAGTGGGTCTTGCAGACCGCCCCACAAGGTGAGCGTGCCGTCCCTGAAATGGCCGGTGAGCGCGAAGGGCTCCATCATCGCATGGTGGAGGAAGGGAACGCGGTATTCGGCCTCGACGACCTTTACGCCTGCGCCCTTGAAAGCCGCATCGACATCGCCTTCGCCGCCTTCATTATCCGGCTTCTCCGCCGTCTGGCGGAGCTTGGTTTGCGCGGCGTAGATCGCCGGGGTGGAGACTGCCGCATGGCCGCCATCAGAGAACTTCGGCGAAAGCGCGGCAAGGCCCTTTTGCGCCTGCCAGTAACCCTTAGCGACGACGATTACCGCATCAGGCAGCTTCACGACCTTTTCGACACCCTTGACCGCCAAGGCCGGAGCCTCGTCGACCGATTCCAGCTTGCCGCCGCGCACGGGCGCCGCCGCGATGGTGGCGACCCGCATTTCGGGCAGAGTGAAATCGATACCGTAGACCGCGGTGCCATCAACCTTGGCGGGGATGTCGCGGCGAACCACCGGCTTGCCGATCAGCTTCCACTGGTCGCGGGTCTTGAGAACAGGGTCGCTGCTGAGCGAACGCTCCGCCGCGCCTGCGGCCAGCTCGCCATAGCGCAGCGACTTGCCCGACTTGGCGTGTGTCACGACAGAATCGGCGGTGGTGAGCTCGCTTTCGGGAACACCCAGCCGGTCGGCAGCTTCCGCGATCAGCGCTGCACGCACCGCAGCGCCGGTGCGCCGCATCGCGACTTCGCCGGTGAAGCGGATTGCCGATGAGCCGCCGGTGATCATCAGCGGCATTGATCGCGCCATCATGCCGATCACCGCATCAGGGATCAGTCCCGCAGCAAATTCGCCCGTCATAGAAGGAAGAAAGCCCTTGGCGAGGGCCGAGTTGGCGAAAGACAGGTCAGCCGGGGCCTGCTCGATCTTCACCTTGTCCCACGCCGCATCAAGCTCGTCAGCCAGCATCTGGCCGAGCGCGGTGTGCGAGCCCTGGCCGAAATCGATATGCGGCGAGAAAACCGTGACGGTGTCATCCTCGGCGATCTTCATCCATGTGGCAAAGCCGTGCTCGCCCTCGCCCACAGTGAGCGTCCTGGCCTTGGCCTTGGCCGAGTTATCGGTCCACCACACGCCGAAGATTCCGCCGCCGACAAGCAGCGCACTGCCCGCCAGAAAGATGCGGCGCTTGACGCCCTTCTTCTTGGGCTTGGCCACGGGAGCATCGGCTTCGGGCAGATCAAGATCGGGATTGGGATTGTCAGCCATCATGCCTCTCCCGTCTGTGCGGCGGCGCCGGTGGCCGCAAGGATCGCCTTGCGAATGCGCGGGTAAGTGCCGCAGCGGCAGATGTTGGTCATCGCCTCGACAATCTGCGCGTCGGACGGCGATCCGACCTGCTCGATCAGTGCCACGGCGGCCATGATCTGGCCCGACTGGCAGTATCCGCATTGCGGCACCTGCGCGTCGATCCAGGCCTGCTGCACCTTGTGGAGCACGCCATCGGCGCCCTTCAGACCCTCGATCGTGGTCACGGCCTTGCCCGCGATGTCGCTGAGCGGCACGCTGCACGAGCGCGTCACCGCGCCGTCGATGTGCACTGAACAGGCCCCGCAAGCCGCGATGCCGCAGCCGAACTTGGTGCCGGTCATGCCCAGATCGTCGCGCAAGACCCACAGCAGCGGCGTATCGGCATCAGCCTCCACGCTCACCGGCTTGCCGTTGACAGAAAATGCGATTGCCACAGACGGCGCTCCCCCGCTGGTTGAATTCCCGTCCTTCATAGCAACCTGATCGCTCTGCGGCCAATGGAAAGACGCAGTCGCAATGCACAGGCCTGTGCGCGGCCAAGGTCAAGTGGCCAGATGCCTTATGAGCGGGCGATCCGTCCCGTCTGCGTTCGTCGATAGCCACATATGTTTGGACGAAGGCCTCAGGGCAGGATCTCGACATCGCGCGGCTTTTCCGATCAGGCGCCGGCCATGTCCAAAGCCCCCTACCGCTCTGCCGCCATCTTGTTTGTCGTAGCCAACAGCCTTGCCGTTCCCGCTTCGGCGCAGGATGGCAGCGCAGAACCCGCCGCGGCCGCCGCGACCACGCGCAGCACTTTCCTGCCCGAAGACTTCGCTCGCTTCGCCCCCCGCAGCGCGCTCGACATGGCCCAGCAAGTGCCAGGCTTTGCCATCCGCGAAGGCGACGGCGCGCGCGGACTGGGGCAAGCCGATACCAATGTCATCGTCAACGGACGGCGGATCTCGGGCAAGTCCAACGGCCCGATCGAGGCACTGCGGCGCATTCCGGTAGAAGATGTGGTGCGCCTGGAACTGGTCGACGGAGCGAGCCTTGAGATCGGCGGCCTCACCGGACAGGTGCTCAATGTCGTCACCCGGTCAAGCGGACGGATCACCGGGCAATATCGCTATTCGCCCGAATTCCGCACCTTCGGCACGCCCGCGCGTTTGCTCAACGGCAGCGTGGCCTTGGCGGGCGGCAGTGCGAAAAGCGAGTGGACGCTCGCGCTGCGCAACGAATCCAACCGGCGCGGTAACGAGGGGCTCGAAGAAGTCTTCGACGGCAGTGGCGCATTGACCGCACTGCGCGACGAGCAAGCCAACTTCAATTCCGACCGCGTCGGCTTGTCCGGCTCGTTCACGCGCACGGCTGACAATGGCAATGTCCTCAACCTCACAGGCCAGACGCAGGGCTACTTTTTCCGCGAAACCGAAGTCTCGCGCCAGAGCCTCCCCGGCGCAGGGCTCGAACGGGTGCGCAATCTTCGCCGCACCGAGGACGAGTTCAACTTCGAACTCGGCGCAGATTATCAATTCAGTCTGGGGTCGGGCCAGCTCAAGCTGATCGCCTATCACCGCTACGAGGACAGCCCCTTCACCACCGGCGTGCTGACTGAACTGGCGGCCGGAGGCGCACCCCAGGGCTCGCTGTTCGTACAGGATGCTGACGAGGCCGAAAGCATTCTGCGTTCGGAATACACCTTTGGCGCAGGCGGAGGCAATGTGGTCGCAGCGATCGAGGGAGTGCGCAATTTCCTCGAGATCAATTCATCGCTGGCGGTGCGCGATGGCGCGGGCGTGCTGAAACCGGTCCCGCTGCCCGGTGCGAGTGACCGGGTCGATGAAGACCGCATCGACGCTGGCCTCACCTACAGCCGCGCGCTTGCCGCCAATCTGCAATTGCAGATGTCAGCCGGCGCGGAATACTCGCGCCTCAGTCAGGCCGGACCGCAGGGCCTCACCCGCAATTTCTGGCGGCCAAAAGGTTTTGCCGCGCTCGATTGGAAGGTCACCCCGGCGCTCAACATCGCGGGCCGGGTGGAGCGGGTGGTCGGCCAGCTCAACTTCTTCGATTTCATCGCCTCGGTCGATCTCGATCAGGACCGCGAAGACGTAAGCAACGCCAATCTCGTGCCTGAACAAAGCTGGGTCTACGAGCTGGAGGCGAGTTGGCGGATGGGAGCGCTGGGCAACCTCAACCTGCGCAGCTTTGTCGAGGATATCACCGACATCGTCGACCAGATTCCGATCGAAGGTGGCGGGCAGGCCCCGGGCAACCTGCCCTCTGCGCGGTTCTACGGGATCGAAGGCAATGCCACGCTGCTGTCCGACGGCCTGGGTTGGAAGGGCACGCGGGCAGATTTCGGCGCGGCCTGGACAGAAAGCGAGGTGCGCGATCCACTGCTCGGTTTCGTGCGCGAGGTGTCGGGCAATGAATTGCTGACAATCAATCTGAACCTGCGCCACGATGTGCCCGCATCCTCCTGGGCTTTCGGGAGCACAACCGAGTGGCAGAAGAACGCGCGGCAGGTGCGGTTGGACGAGGTGTCCCTGAACCAGCCAAGCTTTGCCCTGCTTTCGGCTTTTGTCGAAAACAAGGATGTGGCGGGCATGACCCTGCGGGCGCGGGTGGGCAATCTGCTTGGCCAGCGCAACCGGTTCTCGCGCACGATCTTTGCCGATCGCGCAGCGGGGCAGATCGCCTTTTCCGAACGGCGCGACCGGCAGTTCGGGACGATCTTCAGCTTCGATATCGAAGGTTCGTTCTAAGGCTTGCCCCGAGGTGACGCGCTTCGTAAGCGAAGCCTCGAGAGGATCTTTTCATGGCCCACACCGCCCCCGCCCACCCGAAAATGCGTTCATGGCTGTTCGCGCCCGGCGATAGCGAGAAGAAGATGGGCAAGGCGATTGCCAGCCCGGCCGATATCGCGCTGCTCGATCTGGAGGATTCGGTATCGCCCGAAAACAAGGCGGCGGCCCGCGCGATGGTGGCCGAGCAGATCGCTGCGAGCGACAACCGCGCGAGGCTGTGGGTGCGGCTCAATCCGGTCAGCACGGCTGACTGCATCGCCGATCTTGCCGCGATTATCCCTGCGCGGCCCGGCGGAGTATTCCTGCCCAAGGCCGAAGGCGCGGCAGATATCACGCAGCTCCACCACTACCTGACCGCACTGGAGGCCGCGAACGGCATACCGAAGGGGCGCACGCTTATCGCCGCGCTCGTCACCGAGACAGCGGCGGCGATGTTCCGCACCGGCGAATATTCAGGCGACTATCCCGGCAAGACGCGACTGGTGGCGATGAGCTGGGGGGCGGAGGATCTCTCCTCGGCGCTCGGCGCGCGCGAACAACGCGGGGCCGATGGCGAATATTCGCATACCTACGAAATGGCGCGGAGTCTGTGCCTGATCGGCGCTTCGGCAGCGGGCGTGGCGGCTATCGAGACGGTGCAGCCAGAATTCCGCGATCTTGAGGCATTGGAAAAGCGTGCGCGGAACGTGCGGGCGCAGGGCTTTCGTGGAATGCTGGCGATCCACCCGGCGCAGGTCGATCCCATCAACGCCGCCTTCACTCCGAGCGCAGAGGAATTGGCTCATGCCCGCGCGGTGGTGCAGGCCTTCGCCGACCACCCCGGCGCAGGCGTGGTGGCGCTCGATGGCGCGATGCTCGACCGCCCGCATCTGGCACTGGCGCAACGGCTGCTGGCCGAGGCGGGCGAAGAATAGGTTAAAACATTTTCCTACTTTAACCAGATTGGTCATTCCTGCGGCGACTCATTGAAGGAGCGCAGGAACATGGCCCTACTCGACATTCTCATCGGCCCCATCGCCTCGATCATCGACAAGATCATTCCCGACAAGGAAGCACAGGCGCGCGCCAAACTCGAATTGATCGCGCTGGAGGGAACGCAGGAAATGCGCATGATCGAGGCGCAGCTCCAGGCGATCGTCGCCGAGGCGAACTCGAAAGACCCCTGGACCAGCCGCGCCCGCCCGAGCTTTCTCTACGTGATGTACATCCTGCTGCTCGCCGCGCTGCCGATGGGCGTGCTGAGCGCGTTCAGCCCAACCGCCGCGCGCGATATCGCAGCGGGGATGAATGCCTATCTCGCTGGCCTGCCTGAGCCGCTCTATGCGCTCTTCGGCACTGGCTACCTCGGTTACACGGCAGCGCGGCAGTGGGGGAAGGTCAAGGGGGTGGATCGGTAGGGGCGCTCTCCCGCGCGATCTCATGACAGATTTCGGTTTCGCCCACTTCGGCAAGCGCCGCGTTGATAAACGCCTCAAACGCCGGATCGTGAAGTCCGGGCCGCCACTCCACCAGAAAATCGCCCTTGAAATCGGAGAATGACTCGATGGCATCAAGCATCCGGGCGGCAGCATAATCACCCATGCTCTGCTCGGCTGTCAAAACGGCCCTGGTGAGAACTGTTACCAGTCGTTCGAACCGCGATTTTTCGGGCCGGTGTGCAATGAGGTCGGGCAATCTTAGCCGACCCACCGATCCCAGCCTAACGATTCCGGAAAACCCCTCCTCCAACACTTCAATCGGTCGTTGATCGATCTTCATACTCACAGGCTAGCAGTGGAGAAGGCCATATCAAACTCTGAAGTCTTTTGTGGATTTTGACCTGCCGGTTTTGATCGCTAAAGCCACCCCATGAGCAACCTCGTCTACGTCCTCAACGGCCCCAATCTCAATCTCCTCGGCACGCGCGAGCCGGAGATTTATGGCACCACCACGCTCGATGATATCGCCGGGATGCTCGAAGACCGCGCGCGCGAACTGGGCCTCGAAATCGAGATGCGCCAGACCAATCACGAAGGCATGCTGGTTGACTGGCTGCACGAAGCGCAGGCCGAGGGCGCGCGCGCAGTGCTGCTCAATGCGGCGGCCTATACCCACACTTCCATTGCGCTGCTCGATGCGATCAAGGCAATCCGCACGCCGGTGATCGAGGTCCACCTGTCCGACCCCAAAACCCGCGAAGCCTTCCGCCATCTCTCCTATGTCGGCATGGCTGCGGCGCTGACAGTGGAGGGCCACGGCGCGGATTCCTATCGCATCGCGCTCGAAGCCGTAGCGTCGGGCGCGGTGTAATTCGTCACCAGACTTTCACATTTTGCACCCTTGCCACTTGCCAGCCGCAATTCGCGGCAATAGTCCCCTGCGCTCAACGGGCGATACAGGATAACAAGGGACATACATGGCAAACGACGCTGGCCAAGGCAGCAAGGCGAACGGGCGCAAATCGGGCATGAACATCGACACCGCATTGGTGCGTGAACTGGCCGAACTGCTCAACGAAACCGGGCTGACCGAGATCGAGGTCGAGGATGACGACCGCAAGATCCGCGTTTCGCGCGGTGCGGTTGCCGCTGCTGCGCCGGTCTATGCCGCCGCGCCAGCCCCGGCCGCTGCTGCGCCTGCGCCTGCCGCTGCCGCGCCTGCCCCGGCAGAGCCTGCTGCACCCGCTGGTCCCGATCTCAAGAATGCGGTGAAGTCACCGATGGTCGGCACATGCTACCTCACGCCTGAACCGGGCGCTGCGGCGTTCGTCTCTGTCGGCTCGGCTGTGAAGGAAGGCGACACTCTGCTGATCGTCGAGGCGATGAAGGTGATGAACCCGATCACCGCGCCGCGCGCCGGCACCGTTACCGCGATCCTGATCGACAACGCCCAGCCGGTCGAATTCGATCAGCCGCTGGTGGTGATCTCCTAAGATCATGGGCATCAAACGCATTCTGATCGCCAATCGCGGCGAGATCGCCTTGCGCATCCACCGCGCGGCGCATGAAATGGGGATCGAGACGGTGGCGGTGCACTCCACCGCCGATGCCGACGCCATGCATGTGCGGCTCGCCGATCACGCGGTGTGCATCGGCCCGCCGCCTGCGACCGACAGCTATCTCAACATCGCGAACATCATCTCGGCGGCGGAAATCGCGCAGTGCGATGCGATCCACCCGGGCTATGGCTTCCTGTCCGAGAACGCCAAATTCGCCGACATCGTCGAAGCGCATGACATCATCTGGATCGGCCCCAAGCCCGAACATATCCGCACGATGGGCGACAAGATCGAGGCCAAGCGCACCGCTGGCGCGCTCGGTCTGCCGCTGGTGCCCGGCTCCGATGGGGCGGTCTCAGATATCACCGAAGCCAAGGCGATTGCCGAGGCGGCTGGCTATCCGGTGATCATCAAGGCGGCGTCTGGCGGCGGCGGGCGCGGCATGAAGGTGTGCAACGGCCCCGACCAGCTTGAAACGCTGATCCAGCAGGCCGGCAGCGAGGCGAAGGCCGCCTTCGGTGATGCGACCGTCTATATCGAGAAATATCTCGGCAACCCGCGCCACATCGAATTCCAGGTGTTCGGCGACGGCAACGGCAATGCCATCCATCTGGGCGAGCGCGACTGCTCGCTCCAGCGCCGTCACCAGAAGGTGCTGGAAGAAGCCCCCTCGCCCGTCATCAGCCACGAAGAGCGGATGCGGATGGGCGAAGTCTGCTCCAAGGCGATGCGCGACATGGGTTATCGCGGCGCAGGCACGATCGAGTTCCTGTGGGAAGACGGCGAGTTCTACTTCATCGAAATGAACACCCGCCTGCAGGTCGAACATCCGGTGACCGAAGCGATCACCGGTGTCGATCTGGTGCGCGAACAGATCCGCATCGCCGAAGGCCGCCCGCTTTCGGTCACGCAGGACGAGCTGGAGTTTCACGGCCACGCGATCGAGTGCCGGATCAACGCCGAAGACCCGTTCAACTTCGCGCCCTCGCCCGGCCTGGTGACCTATTTCCACGCCGCCGGCGGCATGCATGTGCGTGTGGATTCAGGACTTTACGCCGGATACAAGATCCCGCCCTACTATGACAGCATGATCGCCAAGCTGATCGTCTACGGCCGCACCCGCGAAGGCTGCATCATGCGCCTGCGCCGCGCGCTCGAGGAAATGGTGGTCGAAGGGGTGAAGACCAACATCCCGCTGCATCAGGAATTGCTGCGGCAGGACGATGTGCTGAACGGCGACTATTCGATCAAGTGGCTGGAAAAGTGGCTGGAAGAACGCGAGGTCTGACCGGCCAGCAGCTGGACACCCACGGAGCCGCACTCTTTGCGGGTGCGGCGCGGGAGATGCTTCCTGCGCTGAGCGACTGGTATGACAACGCTCCCTCGGCGCCGGGCACGCGGATCACGCGGCTTGGAGCGCTTGCGCCTTTCCTGACCGGGGACGGCCCGATTGCGCGGATCGCCAAGGGCCTGATCGGGCCGAACGCGCGCCCGGTCCGTGCCATTGCCTTCGACAAATCACCCGGTGCCAACTGGTCGCTTGGCTGGCATCAGGATCGGACGATCAACGTCGCGGCACGCGTGGAGGTGCCCGGGTTTGGCCCGTGGACCGTCAAGCAGGGCAGTCCCCATGTCCAACCGCCGTTCGCCCTGATCGAGGCGATGATAACCCTGCGCATCCATCTCGATCCGGTCACGATCGATAACGCACCGCTTGAAGTCGCGCTCGCTTCTCATCGGTGTGGCTACATCCCTGAAAGGGAGGTGTCGCGGCTGGTCGAGTCCAGTCAGACCCTCGCCTGTCTCGCGCGGCCGGGCGATGTCTGGGCCTATGCAACCCCCATTCTGCACGCCTCGCAGAAATCCACAGCGTCAGGACAAAGACGCGTCCTGCAAATCGACTTCAGTGCCGAGAGCCTGCCTACCCCGCTTGCATGGGCGCTGGACATCTCAGGCGCAGTCTAGGCTCAATGCGTGGAACCACTCTGGCGCTGATGCCTTAATGTTGCACTGCAGCAAGATTCGCGTGGAGCATGCGCTGATTTGACGCGATTTTGCCGTGGCTACAGGCTATGCCTTTGGCGGGATTGCGCTGCACGCTTGTGCGAAGGAGTATTGGATGAGCCGCAAGACCCAGATTGTCGTCGTCGGCGGGGGCGCGGGCGGGCTTGAACTGGTGCGGCGGCTCGGTGCGAAATACGGGCGCAAGCGGCACGACATCATCCTTGTCGACAAGAACCTCTCCCACATCTGGAAGCCCTTGCTGCACGAGGTCGCGGCCGGATCGCTTGACGCAAACCTCGACGAGGTCGGCTATCGCGGGCACTGCTACCGCTGGGGTTATCGCTTCTTCCAAGGCAGCCTCGACGGGATCGACCGCGAGGCGAAGACCATCAGCCTCGCGCCGGTAAAGGACGAGGACGGCAGCGACCTGATCGAGGCTCACACCATCCGCTATGACATTCTGGCGTTGGCGCTGGGTTCGGTATCGAACGATTTCGGCGTGCCGGGGGTGAAGGAACACTGCCTCTATCTCGATAGCCGCGAGCAGGCCGACCGCTTCCGCACGCGGCTGCTGAACCATTGCCTTCGCGTCAGCCGGGCGATGATGAACGATCCGGGCGCGGACGAGCAGGTGCGCATCGCCATCGTCGGCGGCGGCGCAACGGGCGTGGAACTTGCGGCCGAGCTCTACAACGCGGCTGGCGCGCTGCGGCACTACGGCCTTGAGGTGTTCGACGAGAGCCGGATGCACGTGACCCTGCTCGAAGCCGGGCCACGCATTCTGCCTGCCCTGCCCGACAAGCTCGCTGCTGCCGCGACCCACGAACTGGGCCAGCTGGGCGTGCAGGTCCGCCCCGACGTGCAGGTCGTCGAGGCGCGCCCACGCCAGCTCATTACCAAGACCGGCGAGGTGATCGAGGCTGATCTGATTGTCTGGGCCGCTGGCGTGAAGGGCCCGGAGTTTCTCTCAGGCCTCGGGCTGGAGACCAATCCGAGGAACCAGATCCTCGTCACCGACACGCTCCAGACCACGGTGGACACGTGCATCTACGCGCTCGGCGACTGCGCCAGCTACACGCCGCCGGGTGAGGATCGCCCTGTCCCGCCGCGCGCGCAGGCCGCGCACCAGATGGCCGAGACCGTGTTCGCCAACATCGTGCGGATGCAGAAAGGCCGTCCGCTCACCCACTTCGTCTATCGCGACAAGGGGTCTTTGGTATCGCTGAGCCGCTTCTCGACCGTGGGGAGTCTGATGGGCAACCTGATCGGCGGGAGCATGGCGATCGAGGGAAGGCTGGCGCGGTTCATCTATACCTCGCTCTACCGCCTGCACCTGATCGGCATCCATGGCTGGATGAAGGCGACCTTCCTGATGCTGGTGGGCCGCGTGAACCGCATTGTGCGGCCACGGCTGAAGCTGCACTAGAGCATTTGCACGAGACGGAGCACCGGGCCATACGGACCGTCAACCGAAGCTAAAGCCCGCAGCCTCCGCCTCCGCGATCACCTGCTCAGCGGTAAGCATCGGGCTTTGCTGGGCAAGATCATACCAATCGGGCTTCTCGTCGACAAAAATCTGCCGTTCGATTCCGAAGCCCGGCGGCAGGTCGAACAGCCCGGCAAGGAAGCTGCGGTTGCCGGTCGGCAGGAAGTGGTACCACAAGTTGCTGCCGCAGGTGCCACAGAAGGCGCGCTCGGCCCATTCGCTTGAGCGATAGACGGTGATCGCTTCCTCGCCTGTCACCGCGGCGACATCACCCTTGACGCCCGCGTAGAACGCGCCGCCCCAGCGCTGGCACATCGCACAATGGCAGACATCGACCTCAGCCTGCATGGCTTCAACCGTGATCGCCACCGCGCCGCACAGGCACCGGCCGGTCACGGCTCCGGTGAGGCGCGTTGCCTCGCTCACAGCGGGACGCCGGGTTCCTGTTTGGCGGTACGGATCGTCAGCGAAGTCTTGACGCTTTCCACGTTCGGCGCAGGCGTCAGCTTGCCGGTCAGGAATTCCTGGAAGCTCTGGAGATCCTTGCTCACGATCTTGAGAATGAAGTCGATCTCGCCGTTGAGCATGTGGCATTCGCGCACTTCGGGTAGTGCACGCATATGCTCCTCGAACTCGCGCAAGCTGGATTCGGCCTGGCTCTTGAGACTGACCATCGCAAAGACGGTGATGGCAAATCCCAACTTCGACGGATCGAGATCGGCGTGATAGCCGCGGATCACCCCGTCCTCCTCGAGGCCCCGCACGCGGCGCAGACAGGGAGGTGCGGTCAGCCCGACCCGCTGGGCAAGTTCAACATTGGTCACGCGGCCTTCAGCCTGCAGTTCCGATAGCAAACGGCGGTCGATATCGTCGAGATTGGCCACGTGGCTAAAGCTCCTCCAGCACGCCCCGACGCTCAGCGACGCAGCCCGTGCAACATGATCCCAAAGAAACAAGACGCGTGCCGCATGGCCCGCTTGGCTAATATTATTAGGTCTGGCAGCAATTGTCCCGCTTTGCAACGCGCCATTCGCGTCAAACTGTGACAATTCCCCTATCCTGCTAAGACGGATAGGTCGGCACTGGCTATGGTCCCGCTGCAGACGTGATCGGCCAGCGCGATTCGCTCCGCTGGCCGCTATTGAGGAGAGCCTGTGTTTTTCGATGACCGCCTTGCCACCGTGCTGCGCCAACGCGCCACAGGCGAGGCGAGCCTGCGTACGAAGTACAGGCAATTGCTCGATCTTCTCGGCAAGGAACGTCTCCATGAGCGGGGGCAAGACCAGAGCTTGATGGCAGCCGCATGGTTGCGGATGGATGCTCTGGCCGAAGCAATCCCTGCGGACACGCGCGCGCGCATCATCCGCGAACCCGGCTGGCGTTTCCGCAGCCCCGATCTCGCCTCGCATCTCGCCGATCACGAGCCTGAAGTAGCGGCCGCAGCGCTCACCCGGGCCGATCTCACCTCGGAGGACTGGGCCGCGCTGATCCCGCGCCTGCCTGTACGTGCGCGCGGTTTTTTGCGTCTGCGCCGCGACCTGCCGGTTGACGTCGAAGCGCTGCTGGCGCGCCTCGGCGTGCATGATCGTGGCCTGCCTGCCCCCACCCCCGCTGCCGCCACTTCTCCGGATGCAGAGCCGGTTAAAGACATTGTGACTCCGATCACACGTGCCGCGTCAGCCAGTGACCCGATCCCGCTGCGCAAGGTGCCTGCCGCGCCGGCCCAGGTCTCCGCCCGCAACCGCGACGATGCCGGTCGCACGGAAATCTCCGCACTGGTCGAGCGTATCGCCCAGTTCCGGCGCGAGCGCGGCGACAATCCCGTCGATAGCGAACGCTCGCCGCGCCTACCCCTTGGCGAAGTGACCGAACGGCCCGAACGTGTCGTCTCCAATTTCGGTTTTGTCTCGGATACGAACGGCCGGATCAGCTGGGCGACCAGCGATGTGGCACCGATGGTGGTGGGGTCCCGCCTGTTCTCCGCAACTCCCGGCGGCGGGGATAGCGCCGAGGGTGCAGGGATCGCCCGTGCATTCGCTCGCCGTCAGCCGATCGCACGCGGTCCTATCAGCCTGTCCGGCGCACCTGCCATCGCCGGAGAGTGGATCATCGATGCCGAACCGCGCTTCAGCGAGGAAGGCCATTTTACCGGCTATTTCGGCCGCTTCCGCCGTGTGCCCAAAGCCGCCGCCATCCCTGCCGGTGCAGAGGCGCGCGAAGCCGACCGCATCCGCCAGTTGCTGCACGAACTGCGCACGCCTGTCACCGCGGTTCAAGGCTATGCCGAGGTGATCCAGCAGCAATTGTTCGGCCCTGCTCCGCATGAATATCGCGCGCTTGCAGCCGCGATTGCCGCCGATGCCGCGCGCATCCTTGCTGGCTTCGAGGAGCTTGACCGGCTGGCGCGGCTCGAGACCGGCGTCATATGGACCGAGCCGGGCGAGGCCGATCTGGCCGCGCTGGTACGCCGCACCGCCGCGCAGCTTGATCCGGTGCTTGCGCCGCAGAATGCGGGCCTCGCGCTTGGCTTTGCCGAAACCACGACGATGCTGATCGGGATCGACCCTGACGATGCTGAAGCGCTCGTCTGGCGTCTCCTGGCGAGCCTCGGAGCGGCCTGTGCACCGGGCGAGACGATTGCGGTCAGGCTGAACCCGTTGATCGGCGGCGGCCGTGCGATGGCGCAATTGCGCTGCACCCTTCCCGCCCGGCTTGCGGCGGAGGACAATCTGTTCGCAGCCACAACCCGCGCGGCGGAAGGGGCGATCAATCCCGGGCTGTTCGGATCAGGCTTTGCCTTGCGCCTTGCCCGGGCCGAAGCGCGTGCGGCAAGCGGCGGGTTGGCGCGTGAAGGCGACGCGATCGTGCTCACCCTGCCGCTCTTCAGCGAAGACGCAAACCTGCCCGGCGCGGTGGGCGCGTAGCGCGCGCAAACGGCGGCAGCGCACAGCGGAAATGACCTCAGGCTCGATGCTCCAACCCCCGCCAGCAGGGCGCAGTGCTGCCTTTGCCCCCGGCTTCGGCCAGCGGGTGCTGCTGACAGTCGATACCGAAGAGGAATTCGACTGGAAAGGCCCCTTCCGCCGCGACGGGTACGGCCTGACCCATATTCCCGCGATTGCGCGCTTCCAGACCTTCTGCGAGCGGATCGGCGCGCAACCGGTCTACCTCGTCGACTGGCCGGTCGTACAAGACGCACGCGCTGTGGAGATCATCGGCGATGCGGTGCGGCGCGGCTGCGCCGAGGTCGGCGTGCAGCTCCACCCCTGGGTCAATCCGCCCTTTGATGAGGAGGTGAGCGGCCACAATTCCTTTGCCGGCAACCTGCCGCGGGATCTTGAAGCGGCCAAGTTCATGGCGCTGCGCGATGCGATCGAGGCAGCTTTCGGGGCCGCCCCGCTGATTTACCGCGCCGGACGCTACGGGCTGGGGCCACATACGGCCGATCTGCTCAAGCAGGCTGGAATCCGGATCGACACCTCCGTGCGATCACTCTTCGATTACACGGCCCAGGGCGGACCGGATTACAGCCGCCACCCGCTTGCGCCCTACTGGGTCGATGGCGCGATGCGGCTGCTGGAGTTGCCGGTGACGAGCGTCCACTCGGGACTTCTGCGCGGCGCGGGGCGTCCCTTGCAGCGCTTTGCCGAACCACTCTTTCGAGCGATGGGCGTGCTGTCGCGGCTTGGCTTGCTGGAACATATCGCGCTGACCCCCGAAGGCGTTTCGATCGAGGAGGGCCTGCGCGGCGTGGACATTGCCGTGCGTGCCGGACTGCCCGTGCTGGTATTGTCATTGCACAGCCCCACGCTTGCCCCGGGCCACACTCCCTATGCCGCCGACGCATCGGGGGTAGAGGCGCTCTACGCCTGGCTTGAAGCGGTCTACCGGCACCTGGCAGCGCGCGGCGTGCAAAGCTGCACCGTCGCAGATATCATTGCTGCAACCGGCGGATAGAGGTCAGTTTGCGCGCTTGTCTCAACGCCGCCGCCAGAGTAGGGGCTGACCGTCGCCCTGTCTTCCGGTGCCTTGTGCGCAAGGGCCTGTAGCTCAGCGGTTAGAGCTGGCCGCTCATAACGGCTAGGTCGCGGGTTCGAATCCTGCCGGGCCCACCGGAAGGGCGAGAAGAAGAGTGTCGGGGAGTAGCGCAGTCTGGTAGCGCGCCTGCTTTGGGAGCAGGATGTCGCAGGTTCGAATCCTGTCTCCCCGACCATTTTCTTTTCTCAGTAGACCCCATATTGCGCCATCGCGTTCATTTTATCTCATATTTTCATGTAGATAATTGAGCCACGTTGTATCAGCGCATTTCATGCAATTTCACGAGTTACCTGCACTTTGTTGGTAAGAATTTTGGTAGCGAAGCTGGGATCCGCTAGCTTGTCTCAATGCTTAGCGTTGCGAAAATCCGCAGCCTGAAGGCCGGCCCCAAACCAACCAAGCACGCCGATGGCGGAGGCTTGTTTCTCTTGTCGAACCCCGACAGAAAGAAGTTCTGGCGACTCAGCTACCGCTTTTGCGGCAAGGCCGTGATGGCCCGGGTCCGTGCCGAGCGCGACCGCTTTGTCGGCTTGGTGGTTGAAGATGTCGAAGGCTGGCCGGATGCCCACAAGATCAGCGGATCAGCCCGCTTCACTGCCCCCGACCGTCTGATCCTGGACGATGGAACCGCAATCGAAGCTGGGCGCGTGGTGATCGCAACCGGATCGCGTGCCGTCTGGCCTGCGGCATGGAATGCGCTGGGCGATCGGCTCATAATCAATGACGATGTCTCCGACTGGGATGACTTGCCCGGCAGCTTCAACGGTTTTCTCGCCATAAGGCGACATTCTGAAAGCGACCCCATTGCGGACGTTGACAGGCGCAGCCGTGAATGCCGAATAGGATTATGAACAAGGAAGCTTTTGACGCTCTTTTCGAGGATCGCGTGGCTAGGAGATTAGCTTCGCTCGGCTTTGCGCCTAAGGGTAAAACGCTCGTCTTTTTCGACGGGTGCCAAACACTTGCGCTTTTCCGACTGGGCGGTCGGATGAGTGCTCCAGGATCGATCTCGCATATTCTTTGCTTCCGACATTCCATTTTGCGGGACAGATCAGAGAAAGTCCCTACAGGTTTCACAAAAGAGATTTTCGACTATCCTTACAAACTAAGGCCGCTGGAGGATGGCGGAAGTGAACTGATCTACCGGCCCCAAAATCTAAGTTACCATTACGAGCGACTTCACTGGGAAGGCGCGAGTGAGGATGCTGTGCTGCAAAAGCTGGATCGGATCACCAGTAATATCGAAGATCACTTCCTTCCTTGGGCCATGACGTTGCCGCTGACGCAGGTGAGGTCAGAAATCGAACAGCATGGTGAGAACGCTTGGTGCGAGCGCATGTGGATTGAAGATTACGCCGAGCATCTTTCTCTGAATGGCAGCTAACCACCCACTACCGGTCATGAGCGAGGCTGTTGCGCGATCCGGAAAGCGGACTTGCGGCTTTGCATCGCTTCCGAAAAATTCCTGCCCTTCTGAAATCGACCCCATTGCTGCCGTCATGTCCAATGTGGCACCTATCATCAGATGAAGCTGCCTAGCCCCGCCGTATCGTGCCTCCTGATCGGTCTCATTGTCGGGACGCTACTTTGGTGGTCTGGTTCTAAGACTTCGGCGATCATAATCTTTGTCGCAGAAGCCTTGGCATGGGCAGGCCTTTATGCGGCGACATCAGCTAAAGATGATTGACCGTTTTCCACCCACTTGTTGCCGATTCAGTGATCGTCGAACTTCGACAAAAGCGGCCATCGGAGCTTGCCGACGGCCGCCAGTATTGTCAGACCTCGATGCGCTCCGCCAGGACAAGAGCATCCTCAACGTCGACCCCGAGATACCGGACCGTGTTCTCGATCTTGGAGTGACCAAGCAAAATTTGGACCGCCCGCAGATTTCCGGTTGTCCGGTGGATCATGGCCGCCTTGGTGCGGCGCATGGAGTGGGTGCCGTAGTCTTCCGTCCGCAACCCGACCGCGGTGACCCATTCATCGACGAGCCGGGCATACTGCCGCGTGCTCATCGGTTGGCCGGAATGAATTCTGCTTGGGAACACGAAATCATCGATGGTGCCGCCCCGTCGCAGTAGCCATGTCGCCAGGCTCGAGCGGGCGTCAGCGGTGATCTCAAATTGCACGGGTCGACCGGTTTTCCGCTGAATGATCATCGCGCGGTCGCGGACTTCAGTTCCGGCCACGAGATCGCCGATCTTGAGCTTTACCAGATCGCAGCCCCGCAGTTTCCGGTCGATCGCCAGGTCGAACAGAGCGCGATCTCGCAGTCGCTCGTCGCGATCGAGGAAGAACCGGATCGCCTAAATCTGCCTTTGGGTAAATGGCCGCTTGGTGCCGACGGTTCTGCCAGCATTCCACGAGACCCGGTTTTGCATGGCGGGGTCGAGGTGAGAGTAGGTCATCATCTTTCTCCATGGCCTTGATTGGCCAGGAAGAAAGAACGCGCGCCAAGCCAAGCACATAGCGCTGGGCACGCCGAGGCACCGTAATAACGGTCTACGCGGCCTCAGGCGCATGCTCGCAAAAGGGCAGTGTTCGGGATCGCGCCTCTGCCCAGCTCATGGCAGCTCATGGGTGGATTTGCGAATGGCGGCTTTTGGCGCGCCGTGCACTGCCGAACTTGACGTTAACTAGAGACGACGCTGGGCGCTGGTCGGCAAACGCAGATTCTCGTTCACGCGCGCTGTTCAAAGACGATCGCTCGTCGAAGCCTGTCTTTCAAGCAAACGCAGCGCCGTGCTTATGAGCTGGTCGCGTTCCACCCATTCAAATTCGCTGATTGTGATCAGGTTCAATGCGGCGCCATGCACAAATCCGACCAGAACCTGTAGCAGTGTTACCGGATCGCCAGGTATGATCTCGCCCGCTGCTTGGCCTTCTTCGATCGCGGTCAACAAGGGATGCAGCCGGGACTCCATCGAAAAACGATGAACAAACAGCGGCTCTCCTTGCTCGGACCGATCCTCATTGAAGAACACCATTCGGAACCTGTCTGGATGCTCGAACCAATACTCGGCGTAAGCGGTCGCCATCGCCTTTAAGGCCGCAAGCCCGATCTTTCCTTGGCTGGCATCCGATATCTGGCTGAAGATCTCATCGAAGAAGTCTGCCCAGACGTGGCGCAACAAGTCCGCCTTTGAGGGAAAATACTCGTAAATCGTGGCGACACCGCGGTTCGTTTCGGCAGCCAGTCGCCGCATCGAGACAGCACCATAACCTTCTGTTTGGAAGAGGGTCTTGGCGCGATCGATGATCTGTTGGCGCACGTCCGCAACCGCAGAATCGCTCATCCGCGGCCGCCCCCGCACAGATTTGCCGACAGCCATGTGACGAACAGGATCAACCATCCTGCCTCGGTAGCATGAAGTTTCGAGGATTGACATATCCGAACGCGTTCGATTAATTCGGAGTCGAATGGAGATTGCGATGGCAACCGGTTTTGTTTGGCATGAACGAATGATGTGGCACGACGCGGGGCCGTCGGTCGCGGTCCTACCCGCGCGGGGAATCTATCAGCCGGGCGTCCACTTCGAGAGCGCTGAAACGAAGCGTCGCCTGAAGAACCTCATGGACGGTTACGAACTCACACCCCGCCTCAAGCCCGTACCTTTCGCCCCCGCTGCCCTCGCCGACATTCTTGCGGTTCATGATGCCGCCTACGTCGAGCGCGTGCAGCGGTTGAGCTCAGGCAGCGGCGGCGATGCAGGCGAATTCGCGCTGGTTGGCCCGGGCACTTATGAGATCGCCTTGCTCGCTGCTGGCGGGGCGATGGCCGCACTGGCGGCTGTGGCCTCCGGTGAAGTCCGCAACGCCTATGCACTCTGCCGTCCGCCCGGGCACCACGCCGGGCCGACCATGGGCCGCGGGTTCTGCATTTTCAACAATGTGGCGATTGCCATTCACCACTTGCGCAACACTTCCGACGTGCGGTGCGTAGCCGTGATCGATTGGGATGTGCATCACGGAAATGGAACCGAGAGCGCATTTTTGACCGACAGCGAGACGCTGGTCATTTCGGTACATCAGGATGGCCTCTATCCGATGGCACGCGGAGGAACAGACGCTGTCGGCGAAGGCGCCGGAGTTGGCTTCAACATCAACGTCCCGCTTCCGGCAGGTTCGGGCGGGGGTGCATATCTCCACGCGATCGACCAGATTGTGCTCCCGGCGCTCGACGCGTTCGATCCTGAAATCCTGATTGTATCGTGCGGTTTCGATGCCTGCGCCATGGATCCGCTTGCGGCAATGATGCTCAGTTCGGCCCATTACCGCCTTATGACCGAGAAGCTTTTGGTCTGGTCAGATCACCGGATCAACGGGCGCGTATGCTTCGTGCATGAGGGCGGATATTCTGCCGAATATGTTCCCTTTTGCGGGCTCGCCGTGGTGGAAGCGCTGAGCGGCGTGTCGACCGGATGCATTGATCCGTTTGCGCCGATGATCGACGCGATGCCGGGGCAGGAGCTACAATCGCACCAAAGAGCGGCCATCGACGCCGCACGCGCCGCTGCGCCGCTGCTGCGACCTGTATGCTGAAAAATGTCCCCATTCGCGCCCGTCGGCTGATGGCGCTTCCGCTGGCTGGTGTCAGTTCACTTGCAAAAGGGCCATGCGCCATGCCTGATGTCATCATTATCGGAGCGGGCTTTTCCGGCCTCGCGGCGGCGGCCCGACTGATGGAGAAAGGCTGCGACGACTTTATCGTGCTCGAGGCGCGGGACCGGGTTGGCGGTCGGACCAAGCACGGCAAGTTGGCCGGCCTCGAGATCGATCTTGGCGGCATGTGGCTCGGTCCGACGCAGGCAAGGCTTGCCGCGCTGGCGCAACAGTTTCAGGTAGAAACATACCCCACACATCTCGACGGCAAGAGCATATTCCGGCTGCACGGCCGGGAGCATCATGGCGAGCGCGAGCGGATGGACGGGTTGCTGACCTGGTGGGATAAGCTTTCCTACCTTACCGCAAGCCGGAAGCTGGACCGCCTTGTGGCCGCTATCGACTGCGAACAGCCCTGGTCGCATGAACAAGCAGCGGTGCTGGACGCGCAGACGGTCGAGCAATGGGTCATGGACAACGTCCGAAGCGAGAGGGTGCGGCAGCTTTACCGGCTTCTTTGTTTCTCTATCCTCTGCGCCGAAGCCGATCAGATTTCGCTTCTGTTCTTTGTGAACTATCTCAAGTCAGCAGGTGGGCTTGAAATCCTAATGTCGGCCGAGACGGGCGGCGCGCAGAACTTTCTGTTTCATGGCGGGGTTCACCAGATCGCGCGCAGGATGGGGGAGGCAATCGGAGCGCGCCTCCATCTTGATGAACCCGTTACGGCCATTGATTGGAAAGGTGCGTGTGCCACCGTCCATTCCCAGCGGGGCACATATCAAGCCTCGCGAGTGATTGTCGCGGTGCCTCCGACCCTTGTTCCGCGAATTGGATTTTGCCCGCCTCTCCCGCAGCCAAAAGCATCGCTTCATGCGCGGGTGGCGATGGGATCGGCAATTAAATACTGGGTAGCTTATGATCGTCCTTTCTGGCGCGATTTGGGCTTCAATGGTTCCATTGTGCGGGACGATGCGCCTTGCTCTCCCTGCTTTGATGTCTCCCCCACCGGTCAGCCGCTTGGCGTAATTGCGGGCTTCTTTGATGGCGATCACGCCCTGCGCCATGGGGACAGCAGTGCAAATCATCGGCGCAATGCCGTGCTGTCGATGCTGGCCGATCACTTCGGTCCTGCTGCGATGACGCCGGTGGATTACGTGGAGGCCGATTGGACCGCAGAGGTATGGTCTGGCGGATGCTATGGTGCTTATTTCCCGCCAGGGATGTTTGCCCGGCACGGGTCTTGGCTCCGCCAGGCGGTCGGCCCAATAGTCTGGGCGGGAACAGAAACGTCTCGACACTGGACCGGCTACATCGAAGGGGCGATCCAGTCAGGGGAATGTGCTGCAGAAGAAGTGCTGTCTGCTCTTTCGCAGGCCACAGACGCGGCCAGAAATGACCCCGGCCTTAAAGAGAGACACGCTTGAGAAGGGCTGGACAAAGACGAAGATCACATACCCTTTGTTAGGTCCGATTTGAGGTCGATTCCCGAACGGCAGCTTTTTCCCAAAGGTGCACAAAAGCAGACGTACAAAGCCCCGCACAATTACAGGACCTTGTCGGGCTTCGCTTTTGCCTCGGCTCTGAAACTCTCGATCCGCTCCGAGCAGACCTCGTGCACGACGCCTCCGAGCTCCTCAACCTGTGCACCGAACCATTCGAGATCCTCTTTAGTCACGCGGTAATGCTTCGAGTAGCGCGCCCGATCCTTCTTGAGTTCTCGCGGCCAACGGCGAGCGCGGTCTCGGCGTCGTCGTTGGCTAAGCCGGGACCGGCAAGAGCGCGATGCTCGGCGTCGCACGCGAGGCAAGCGCTTCAGCTTGAAACTGAGCTGCGCACTGATCCGCACCGCCGACATGCCCGGCTACAGGGCAACGCGCTCTGCGATCGGCGACATGGCAAAAAGCCTTGGACACGATCCGCACCTGAAGTCGATCCTTGCCAACCGCAAGCGCGAGCTCGGCCCCAGTTTCGAGTCAGGTCGCAGTCTTGGTTGCGAGCTCGCGGTCACTCATGGCGCCAATCTTGGTAGGGGAAGCGGGATCGGGATTTAAAGGATTCATCTAATGCGGCATCGACCACAGGCTCACATGGGACCATCGGCCAACACGCGTTGGAAGCCGATTTTCCTCGAATTTTGAAATTCACTCGGTGCTTGCTGTGACGGGATGCACTTAGATCGCCCGAGCCACAGCGAGATTGTGGATAACTGACAGGCCGCGCAAGAGTTGCGATAAAATGCCTGTTGGTAGCGGTGCCGGTAAGTCGGAAAATGCGGTTAACATTTTAAAATAATTGCATATTTATGCACTAAGAGGTTCAAATCCTGTCTCCCCGACCACTTTTTGCGATAATCATCCAAGAAATAACGCATTTCCCCCTTGCGGAAAGACAAGGTGGTGCGGTCCCCGCCGGCAGAATACAGCTGTGATCACGGGCAAGACTCCGTGTGACGGCAATGGCCGCACCTGGGTGCCACTTCCTGTGGCTGAACTGCGCTCAAGCCTCAAAAGCGTGCAACCAGGCTGATCCTTGCGATGCCACGTTCGAAGCCGGTAGAGGATGCCGCGCTCGAAGAACTGTAATCATAGGCAGCTTCGATATCGATGGCTTGCGAAAGTTGCTGGCGCAGATAGACCGTGCCGCTGACAATGAAGCGTGCGGCACTACCCGCATCGCGTTCTGCACCCGCGTTGGCACGAAACCCATACCAGGTGCGCGGGCCCGCCTGCCCATCGAACCGCGCCGTGGCTTCCATCGCGTGATATTCACTGGGGCTGAAATAGCCCGGTTGATTGACCAGCCGAAAGCTGGTGCCGGTATAGCGCAGACCGACATGGACGCGCGGCGCCATGGCGACGCGCTGTTCGAACTCGGCTTGCCACCACGACTGGCGGTTGCCGTCTGTGTAATCGGCATGGGCAGCGCGCACTGTCAGGCGGCTGCGCTCGGTCGGCAGGACATCAGCAGAGATCTTGAACTGGTCGACCACCACGCGGCTGCGCAAGGTTGGCTCGCTGTCGAGCGTGAAACGCTGTGCACCGAGGTCGATCCGCACCCGATCTTCGGGGAAAAGGGTCAGATAAGCGTCATAGGTGAGATAATCCTGTGTGCGCCCGGGCCCCGGTTCGTCGATGCTGTCCACCCCGATGGTTGCGTTCAGATCGACATTGTCTGACAGTCGCCAGCCCCCGCTGGCGGCGATGCGGGTGACGGTGATGGTATCACCGGGGCCATCGAAGGGGTCGAAGGCGGCATAGGCCAGCCGCGGCCCGACCCGTCCCCGACCCCCGGCGAAACGGTAATCCGCGCCGAGATTGTACTGTTCCACATCGAGCCCATCCGACTGGTCGAAGCGCCGCGCATCGAAGCGCGCTTCGTGGCGTGTATCGCGCGCCAGCCGTTCTAGCAGCCAGCGCGCGCGGGAATCGTCGGGCACGGCGCCAAGGCGGGCGCGCAACGTGGCAGCGGCGCGATCGGGACGGCCGAGCCATTGCTGGGCTTCGGCGGTGATGGTGGTCGCCTCGACTGGATCTGCGGGCTCACCCGGAAGCCGCCCCAGCGTCGCCAGCGCCGCGCGCTGCCGTCCGCGCCAGCTTTGTACACGGGCAAGGCCGAGCAGCGCGCGCTCGTCTGCCGGATCGCGTGCCAAAAGGGCGATATAAGCAGCCTCGGCTTCGGCCTGCCGGTTGTCCCAGGACAGGGCCTGCGCGCGCAGTAGCGCCGCCTCGCGGTCCGACGGATCGAGCGCCAGCGCGGCATCGAAAGCTGCAACCGCGAGAACATACTCCCCGCGCCGCGCCAGTGCACGGCCCAAGCCGGTCTGCGCCTTCTCCATCAAATCGCCCTGCCCGCTGGCGATCACCTGACGGTATTCCGCAACAGCCGCATCAAGGTCCCCCGCCCACGTCAGCTGCTCGGCGAGCTCAAGCCGCCAGTCGGGCCGCGCGCCTTCCGCCTGGCGCAAAGCTTCACGGTAGGGGGCTATGGCCTCGGCATTGCGCCCGGCATCAGCGGCGCGGCGGGCTTCGGCAACGGCTGCTTCGGCGGCATCCTGTGCGGTCGCCGAAGTGGCAGCCAGAGCAACGCCGAGTGCGGTACCCAGCAGCAGGCGGATCATGGCATTAGCAGGCATTGGCAGGTTCCTTGGCACGCATGGAATTGAGGAATGGCGCGGCTCTGAGGCCGACCACGCAGACGAGAATCCACACGGACCAGAAGGCGGCGAAGACCTGCCCGGCATGGACAAAGAATGCGGCCCAGACGACGAGCGTCAGACAGAAGAACAGCTCGAACTTGAGGTAACTCGCGTCCTTGATCGTCGTCTTGGGCCGCGGGGCCCTTCCCGCACCGGCGGCGCCTGCCGCACCGGTCGAGGCGGTTTTGGGGGTGCGCACGAATTCGGCGTGGAGCGGCCCCAACATCCCTTCAAGGAAGGCGCAGAAGTGGTGCGGCATCATGCCGGTATTGAGGATCATGTACGGTACCACTCGGCCAATGCGCAGCAGCCGCGCCCGCCAGCCGTTGCGGCCCTGCAGCGCATAGGTCGGGCGGGCCTCGTTGGCGGCGATGGTCCCTGCAAACGCCGCGAAGAACATCGGCGGGAAAACATAGGCGGCGACCGCGTATTCCATCGCCACAGCACCCAGCCACATGCCGCTCGCGATCAGGAAGGGCAGGACCATGATCCAGATGGTCCACAGGAACCACTGCCATGAAATCCCGGCGAAATAGGCAAGGTAGAGCCGGCGCGCGAAGGATGCGGGGTATCGCATTAGCAGGGTCGGCATATGCAGCCGCTGGAGTTGAGCCCAACCCTGCGTCCAGCGCTTCTGCTGCGAGCGGTAGGCGGCGATGGTGGAGGGCAGCTCTGCGGGCGCAACGATAGTGCCGACGAAGCGCGTGCGGTATCCGGCGAACAGTGCGCGGATACTGAGCTCGCAATCCTCGACGAGGCTTGCCGCGCGCCAGCCGCCCGCGGCCTCGATCGCCCGGCCGCGCCACACCCCGGCGGTGCCGGTGAAGTTGACGAACCCAATCACCCCGCTGCGCCAGGTCTTTTGCAGAGTGTGGTGATCGTCCACCCACAAGGCCTGCGCACAGGTCAGGAAGCTCTCGGTATCATTGAGGTGCCCCCACTGCGCCTGCACAACCGCAAGGTCGGCGAACGGACGCCCGGTTATGTCGTAGAAATGCGGGATTGCGCGGGTCAGAAAGTCGGTCGGGGGGACGAAGTCGGCGTCGAAGATCGCAAAGTATTCCGCATTCGTCTGATGCCGCCCCGCTTCCAGTGCGCCGGCCTTATAGCCTTGCCGGTCGGTACGATGGACCCAGCGGCAATCGACCCCGGTACGCACGGCGATCTCCTCGCAGAAGGCCCGCACCCGGCGGCAAGTTTCGGGATCGGTGGAATCATCGAGCACCTGCACTTCCAGCGCATCGCGCGGCCAATCGAGCGCGCAGGCCGCAGCGATCACCCGCTCAGCCACGGCATCCTCATTAAACATCGGCAATTGCGCACAAACCTTGGGCGTTCGGAGAGGAAGCTTGCCAGGACGCGGGGGGCGTGCAGCGATCCGGAAATAGTCGAAACGCTCGATCAGGCCGAAAAAAAGGAACGAAAGAATTGCGAGGAAAGGTGCGTGCAAAACCGCAGCAATCAGCCATTCGCGCCAATCCGCAGGGCGGGCACCGGGCTCGTGGTGGAAGCTTGCCAGCGCGAAGGCGGTGGACCAGGCGATCATCGCGACAAGGATCGCGGCATCGGCGCGCTTCATGGCCGGCATCCGCAGGGTGTGGCTGGCTCCAGCAAGGCGGAGCACACGGGGGGTCGTCGTGGCATGCACGGGCTTCTCCTGAGCGTGAGGGGAGGCCCGCCGCCGACCCGTGGCGGGACCGATGCCAACCGGACGGGTCGATCCGGCTGGCATCTGGTTAACGGTTCACAAGAGGTGCTTATTCCCGCCCGGCTTGAGAAAATGTTTCCCGTGAAACCTCGGAACAACGCCGACCTAGAGGGGGCCTAGGCGAGGCTAAGCGGGGTCTAGAAGGGGTCAAGGAGGGGTCAGGGGGACGAACAAGGCGAGGTCTGGCACCCGCCAGCCCCCGCCCGCGGTCCCCCAGGCACCCGGGCTTTCAGAAACGTCGGCGATCAGGCCGCAAGCGGCACCGAGCTGGCCCACGCCTCGGCCACGCGTCCGGCACCGCGGTGCAGTGCTGCACCCAGATCGCGGAGCGGGCGCACTCCGGCATAGCGATGATGGTGCCCCGCCCAGCGCGCCTCCCGCTCCCGTTCGCGCTGCTGGCGCAAGACCCGATCGACCCGCGCGCCAAGGCCGGCGCCATTGACGTTCTGGATTTCGAGGCCGGGATAGGCATTGCATTCCAGAACCTGCACGCCGCGCGTCGCATCGATCACCAGATCGACCCCGACATAGCCCAGCCCCAGCGCGCCCGAGCAACGCTGCGCTGCCTGTACCGTCTCGCGCCAGTAAGGGAGGCGCGCTCCGATCAGTGCAACTTCGGTTGAGGGGTGATCCCACACTTCATCCTGCCCCAGAACCGCGCGGAAAATCGAACCGTCACGGAAATCGATCGCCGCGCCAACCGCGCCCTGATGCAGATTTGCGCGCCCTCCTGATTCCTCTGTCGGCAGGCGTGTCATCGCCATCAGCGGCACATCGCCAAGGCAGATGATCCGGATATCGGGAAGGCCGAAGGGAACCATTCGGGCAAACGCGGGATGGGTGCGGATCAGCGGCTCGATCAGGGCGGCATCGGAATTGCTGCCTTCCAGCGAAAGCTCCCCGGCAAGAATGCGCGTCACATGCGCACGTAGCATCCGCACCGTCAGGGTTTCGCCATTGAGCTTGCGCCAACCGCCCCCCTCGCTGGCGGGCAAGCGACCATCGACGAGGATCACCCCTTCCCCGCGGCGCCCGCGATTGGGTTTGATGGCGAAAGCATCGGGCAGGCTGCCATAATCGAACGCGGCCGCCTCGGCCTCGTCGGCGATCAGCGCAACGGTCGGAGGCACCGGCACGCCCGAAAGCGCGAGCCGTTCCTTGGTTTCATACTTCTGGTTCACTCCCTTGATTGCCTCGCGCGGGTTGAGCCGGGCGATCAGGGCATTGCGGCGGTTCATTCCGAGAACGGTCATGTCAGGCTCCCTTGGCAGCAGCGCGGAAACGCGCAATTTCGGACAGGCGCAGGCCCTGATATCGGCCCAGCAGGATCATCAGCACGATGCACACCAGCGGCAGCGCAAGCGGGCGCTCGGCGGCGAGGCTTACCACCGGCGGAGCGGCGACAAGGGCTTGGATAGCGAGCGCGACGGCAAGCGTGGTCGCCGTCATGCGCAGCGCCTTTTTCGGGCCATCGGCTTCAAAGGCATTCCACCACCGCTCGACAATCAGCGCCGTGACCACCACCGGAAACGCACTGACCAGCGCAGGTTGATGGAACTCCAGCGCCATCCCGCCGAGCGCGGAGACCACGATCGCGATGAGCGTGCCGAGAAATCCCACGCGCGAGAGGTTGAGCAGCTTCAGGAACGGCACGGCGGCCATGCCGATCAGGATCGCGGTGGTCGAAATCACCGGCCCGGCAATCGGTCCGGATTGAAGATAGGCCAGCGCCAGCAGCATCGGGGTGAACAGGCCAAAGGTCTTCCACCCCAGCACAGACCGCACGAACACCACCACGCAGGCCCCCATCGGCATCACCAGCAGCAGATGCAGTCCGGGCAGATCCCAAGGGCGTGAGGGATCGCCGAACATGGCGATAACGGCATCGGTGATGATGTTGTCGGACCGGTCGAACAGCGTCCAGACAACCGCGCCGAAGGTCGCGACCAGCGCTGCGGCCAGAGCATAGGCGGTACGCAGCAATGCGATGTCGCCCGGCAGGTGGAGATCGTCAGAACGCATGGCTCACCTCCACTTCGAAGCGATAACCAGAGCGGTCGAATGCCGGATCGGTGGAATTGCGAACAATGTAGCGCGCCTCGCCCGCGATGCGCCACGCGCCCGGGCTCCAGATCAAGGTCAGCTCCGGCCAGAACAGATCGTCCTGACGCGTGCCCCCGCCCGCCACCGGACGGCCGGTGAAGTCGAGCTTCTGGTAGCTCAATTCGCCGCGCAGCCTGAGATCGGCCGCAAGCGGGCGCTGGTAACTGGCTTCGGCCAGCCAGCGCGACAGATCGCGGCGGGCCTCGGCGGAATTGATTTCGTCGTAACGGCCGCGCAGGAAGGCAAAGTGGTTGGCGCCGAAGCGGTAGCGATATTCGCCATCGACCCGGATACCATCCCCCTTGGAACCGGCGGCGTCATCATAGCTGCGCTCCCGCCAGCTCGCGCCGATCTGGACCCGGTTGGCCGCGTCGAGACTATGCATCAGCTCGCCGCCGAACTCCCATTCGTCGGTCGATGTGAATTCGGCAGCAAGGATATTGTCGCTGCGCTCGCCAAAGGCGGTCACGCGGGTCGCATCCGACAGATCGTAGTTGACGCTGAGCCGTGCGGCGTTCTGCCAACGATCGGCGCGGCCCGGATCCTCGAATTCGAGCCGCGTGGTGGCATTGCGAAGCGTCACCGTGACATCGTCTCGGGTCAGCATCAGCGAGGGCGCGGCGACCAGCGCGATCGCATTGCCATCAATCACCTCGTCTTCGCCCGGCGCGGTGGTGCGCGCGGTAATGCCGCGCATGGTGAGCCTGAGGCCCGGCTCGAGCCGCCAGGCCGAGCCGTCCGTGCCATCCTTGGCCTTGGCCTGTGCTTCGTTTTCGTCGGCATCGATGCCGCTGCCCTGTTCGGGCTCATCACTCTGGCCCGTCTCGGCCAGCGCGGCGCCGGCGAAGCAGAACGCCGGGATGCCAAGCGCCAGCGCCTGCATCAGTCTGGGAATTATTTGTTTGGAAGAGGTCACCGAAAGCTCCTGTTGCGGTCCGGCGATTGCGCCGGTTCGTGAAGCAAACGGGGCTGACAGGGGGCTTATTCCCACTGCCTGCAAAGACATCTTTTTTGCCGTGATCGGGAATAGTCGAAGGCCGCCGCACGTTCGCAGAGGTCAGCCTTGCGACAGGAGCCCTGCCGTGCCGCAGCGATCATCAAGGATAATTCTCCGCCACGCGGACGATGGGCGATGATGCGGTCGTGGCTGACGTTCGACGATAGCGTCGGCTGCCTTCGTAGCAGCAATGGCGGGCCTATCGGACGCATCAGAGCGCGCGCCGACCTTTCACAATGATGGCACAAAACTTAACATAGATTGTTATATGCAAAACTTGGCCCTTCGGCCGCTAATTGAAGGTTTAACGATGAAGACAACAACAGCGATCCGCGGCCTTGGGCGCACCACCCTGCTCGGCGCGATGATCGCCATGTCCTCGGCGGCGCAGGCTGACGAGGCTCTGCCCCGGCTCGAGGTGCAGTGGCAGGGCTTCGACATTCGCCTGACCGGCGGTGCTGCATCCCAGGCGGCGGTGTTTGACGACAACGATCCGGCGACCGATTCCCCCGATGCCAAGGTTGATCTCTTCGCGCGGATCAACGCGCAGTGGACCTCGCCCGGCGGGATCATCATCGGGGTAAATGCCGAACAGAACAGCCGCCGCCGTGCCTCCGAAGTGCTCGAAGCAGGCGAAATCTACGGCTTTGTCGCAAGCGATTATGGACGCGTCGAAGTGGGGCTTCAGGACGGCCCCGCCGACACCCTCGCCTTTGCCGCTCCGCTGGTGGCGCTCGGTCAGGTGCGCGGTGAATTCTCGCGCTACGCCGGTACCCAGGCGCTGCTGCGCGCGCTTGATACGCAAGATGCCTTCAAGGTGATCTACCTCTCGCCTCCGGTCGAGGGCCTGCGCGGGGGCGTATCCTACTCGCCCAAGGTGCGCCGCAATCCCGCCGCAGTGGACTCGCGCGAGCGGATCGAGGTGAACGATGCCTTCGAATTTGGCGTGCAATACCAGAAGCCCGTCGGTGACTGGATTCTGGGCGCGAGCGGCGGCTATGCCACGGGACAGGCCGACCCGCTGACCACTCGCGCCGATCTCAACAGCTGGAGCGTCGGCGCAGAGGCGCGGCGCGGGTCCTTGCGGATCGGCGCGGCCTATGTCGATCGCGGCGATTCCAACCGGCTGGACCGCGGGTTCGACCAGTGGGAAGTGAACGGCGGGGTGGGCTGGATCACGCCCGGCTGGGGCGTTGCGGGAAGCGTGGCGATGACCCGCTCATCGGACCGCGAGAATCGCCTCATCGGCGTCGGCGGTTTCTACCGCCTGCATCCCAATATCGAAATCCGCGCCGATGTGGTCTCGTTCCGCGAAGAACGCTTCCTGTTTGCAGTGGACGAGGGCTTTGCCAGCGTGCTCGAGATACAGTTCACGATCTGACGACCCCTGCCATCGAACACGAAAAGCCCGGGCGGTCTGGCGACCTGCCCGGGCTTTTTTGTTGGATCAGCCCCTTACTTTTTGCCGAGTTCGGCCAGTTCGTCCGCGCCGATCAGCGGATCGCTGTCGATCATCGCATCGACTGCCGCGACGACTGCTGGAGCGGCATCACCGCCGGCCAGCTTCATCTCGCCCGCCGGTGCGGCGCGGCGACCATAGGCCTCGATCTGCCAACCGGCATCCGTGCCGCCCGTGCAGGCGAGCGCATCGCTGGTCGCGCCCGCGGGCGCCGCGATCGTGAACTGACGGCATAGTTCGCCGTCGGCATTGCGGAAGGTCAGGACCACTTCACCTTGCCCGAGTGCGGCGAGATCAACCTTCTGCCCGCTCGGCGCAGTGGCGAGCATCGCGTCGAGATCGGCGCTGGCCAGCACCAGTTCGCCGCCGCCCGTGGCCTTCCCGCCGTTGCCTGTCAGAAGCGGACCGCCGATCATCACGCCCAGCGCAAGGCTGGCGGCCATCGCGCCGAATTGCGGCCAGCGCCAGCTGCCATGTCCGGCATCATTGGCAGGCGTCGGCAAGCTGCGCGGCTGGGCAGCGCGCGCAGCGGCCAGATCGACCACCTGCGCAACATCGGGAGCCTCGCGCGCTGTGACCGCCGCGACCAGGCGTTCCGGCACCGGCGCTGCGAGCACCGGGGCATAGGCATCGCGCACGGCCGATCCGGCTGGCTCGGCTGCGGCCAGCCCCTCGGCTCTTGCGGCCAGCGCCGGATCGGCATTGATCGCCGCCTCGATCGCATCGATCAGCGTCTCGTCCTCAAGCGTCCCGTCGAGGAACGCAGCAAGCTGGGCATCGGTGAAGGACTGGCTCATTGAACTGCCCTTTCCTCGGTCATGCGTTTCGCCAACGCCGCCTTGGCGCGCGACAGGCGGCTCATTACCGTGCCGATCGGCAAGCCGAGCAAATCGGCCGCCTCGCGATAGCTCAGCTCCTCGAGCATCACCAGCGCGACCACATCGCGCTGTTCGGGCGGCAAGCCGTCCACTGCGGCACGCACCATTCGCGCCTCGGCGCTGGCTTCGACCACCGCCACACCATCATCGCCAGCCAGATCGAGCATCTCGCCGATATCATCGTGGCCCATCCGGTTATGCGCCCGGCGCCGGTCATCAACCCAGTGGTTACGGGCAATCCGGAACACCCAGGCATCAAGCCGGGTTCCGGGCTGCCATTGGTTCAAATTCAGCATCGCTTTCTCCAGGCTCGCCTGGACGACATCGTCCGCATCGGCGATCGACCCCGTCAGCACCCGGGCGAAACGGCGCAGGCGCGGGATCAGCGCGATCAGCGCCTGCCTTGTCGTTTCGTCCGGAGTCATCGGGCGGTTCATGAGACCAACGGTTCAGCGAGTGGAAACATTCCGTCCATAGACAGGTCAGCGGAATAAAAGAACAGTCAGTTTCGTATCTAAGAAGAATAGGAACGAAAGACCGCTTCCGGCTTTATTTGGCGGGGGCTTTGGGGACAATCGATGCAGATCAGGATCATCGTCGCATATCTGCTGATGCTGGGTATGGTGGGCGGCACCATCATTATGGCGTGGCCGGTCCCGCTCGCAGCGCAGGATGCGGGTGGCGATGATGATGACGATGACGACGACGATGGCGGTGACCCTGACGATCAGGACCCTGGTGAGGGCGACCCCGACGGCGACGATCTAGGCGACGACGATCCTGGCGGCGATGACTTGGGTGATGACGATCCGGGGGGTGATGACGATCCGGGGGGCGGCGACGATGCCGGAGATGACGACGGCGCAGGTGGCGACGGCGGCGATGACGGCGGAGCAGGCGGCGGCGATGACGACGACGGCGCTGCTGGCGGTAATGATGATGACGGGGCTGCTGGCGGCGACGATGACGACGGCGCAGCCGGCGGCAACGACGGTGATGACGATGATGGCGGCACAGCCGGCGGAGACGATGATGGCGGCGGCAATGACGACATCACCGACGATCGCGGTGACACAGACGACGGCGGCGATGATCTCGACGATGACCCCGGCCAATGGCTGCTTACCAGCGGCGAGACCGAGGCCGAACGCGCCGCACTCGACGAGCGCGACCGTATTGACACCGATGGCGACGGTTTCCGCTATCGACGCGGCGAGTTCATCGCGCTTGATCTGACCAGTGGCGATTTGGCTGAACTCAAGACCGGCGGCTTCACCGTCGTCGAGAGCACCCGCCTCGCATCGGTCGACGGCACGCTCTTGCTGCTGCGCGGCCCCGCCCAGATGAGCGATCAAGCCGCGCTCGACGCGCTTGAAGCGATCGCCGATCCCGACACCATCGGTTATAACCACCTGTTCGACAGTTCTGCGGTACAGACCAAGCGCAGCAAGCAGGGCAGCCCCCCGCAGCGGATCGCCTGCGGGTGCCAGATCGGCCTGATCGATACCGGGATCGCCACCGACCTGGCCTATTTCAAGCATGTCACTCTGAGCCAGCGGGCCTTCAACAGCAAGGCCGCCGAGCCCCGCTTGCATGGGACGGCGGTCGCGCACCTGATGGCCGGAACCAAAGCCAATCCGGCAGCGCGCACGAAGCTGTTCGTCGCCGATATCTTTGCCGGCCCGCGCGAGACGGCGGGATCGAGCCTTGCGCTGATCAAGGCGCTGGACTGGCTGGCTGCGCAGGGCGTGCCGGTGATCAACATCAGCCTGTCCGGCCCGCGAAACCCGACCGTGGCCGGTGCAATCGCGCGCATCAACAAGCGTGGCCATGTGATCGTGGCGGCAGCGGGAAATGATGGTCCCGCCGCACCGCCAGTATTCCCCGGCGCCTATGACAATGTCGTTGGCGTCACTGCGGTTGACGCGCAGAACCGGGTCTATCGCTACGCCAACCGCGGCGAGCACGTCGACTTTTCGGCCCGCGGCGTAGCCGTTGCCGCGATCGACGCCAAAGGCCTTCTGCGCGATGCAACCGGCACCTCCTTTGCCGCACCGGTTGTCGCAGCAAGGCTCGCCAGCCAGATGACCAAGCCCGATCCCGCCGCAGCCCGGCGCGTGATCCGCGCGCTTGAGACCGAAGCGCGGGATCTCGGCGCGCGCGGGCGCGATCCCATTTATGGTGCGGGCCTCGTCGGAGCCGATCAGTGATGGCGGGACATATCGCCGCGGCATCGCTGTCCGTTGCCGCCGCCGCTGCCTTTGCCGCGCCGGTCCCTCTGCCCGATTACGAGCCGGGTGATGCCTTCGTCTTTTCGGATGGCCGGGTTGAACGGGTGATCAATGCCGAGGGCGCGACGATGACCTGGGCGGGCCTTGGCGGTACGAGCTACCAGCGCAGTCGCAACTTCGTCGTTCCCGTCTTGGAATGGCGCAACGGGCGCTCCACCGGCCGGCGCGAGGTGCACGGCAAGCCCGACGCCCTGTGGCCGATCGGCAAGGGCAAATCGGCGCGCTTCCGGGTCGTGACCGAAACCAAGGCAAATGCCCAGTCGCCGGTCCGGCGCTCTGTCAGCCTATGGGTCTGCAAGGCCGGCAAGCTCAAAGCCTACACTGTCAAGGCGGGCACTTACGATACGATCCCGGTCAAGTGCGATCGCTACTCCCCGACGACCATGCGCCTGCTCGAACAGCGCGAATGGGATTATGCGCCCGAACTCGGTCACTATGTCCGGCGCGTCACGGTCAATTACCTGCGCGGCACCACCCGCACCGTCGAACTGGTGGCGGCCCTATCGGGGCCGGCGGCGAGCAAGGCACGATTGACGGCATTGGCACGCGCGGCGCGCCAGTCAGGCGCGACCGGCAAGCGGCAGTAGGGCCATTGCCTCGCCTGCGCCCTGCCCGGCGGCCCCCCGGATCGATCAGACGCTCACCCCGAACAGCCGCCCGACGGCGGCGGTGACAGCCATGGCGAACACCCCCCAACCGACCACCCGCGCGACGGCCGGGACCATCGGCGCCGCGCCTGCCTTCGCTCCGAGCGCGCCGAGGATCGCGAGAGCAAGGATCGACACGGCGACCACCGTGACAATGATGGCCGCCGCCGGGGCCAGCCACGCCGCAACCAGTGGCACCGCCGCAGCGGCGCTGAAGGTAACGCCAGACGCCAAAGCCGCCTGCAACGGCCGCGCCGCAAGATGCTCCGAGAGGCCGAGTTCATCGCGCACATGCGCGGCCAAGGGATCAAGCGCGGTCAGTTCACGCGCCACGGCAGCGGCAGTCTCTGCGCTCAGGCCGCGCGCGCGGTAGATGCCGGCCAGCTCGGCCTCTTCGGCGGCAGGTGTTTCGGTGAGTGCTTCGCGCTCGCGGCGGATATCGGCGCGCTCGGAATCTGCCTGGCTCGAAACCGAGATATACTCGCCCGCTGCCATCGACATCGCCCCCGCCATCAGCGCGGCAATCCCGGCGATCATGACTGCCTCCGGCTCAGGCGTTGCGGCCGCCACTCCGATAATCAGCGAGGCAACCGAGATGATCCCGTCATTGGCACCCAGTACCGCTGCCCGCAGCCAGCCGGTGCGGTGGACATAATGCGGATCATCGGGATGGGCGCTGTCCGCTGCCATGACTTGCTGCTTCTGATAAGAGGGGTTTGCGTGTCCCGTTGTCCGCCTTCCGCCCCGCGAAAGCAAGCGCGGACGGCCGTTCAGACGGCCGACCACCCGGCGTCGATCGTCAGAGCTGACCCCGTCACCACCCGCGCTGCCTCGCTCACCAGATACATGACTGCCGCCGCCGATTGCTCGGAACTGATCTTCTCCTTGATAAGATGCGGGGTCAGCTGGAGCTCGTAAGCCTCGTCGACGCTGAGCCCCCGGGCAGCGGCGACTTCGTCCGTGGCATGGGCCACCATCGGGGTATCGACCAATCCCGGGCACAGCGCGTTGACGGTGATCCCGTGCGGCGCAAGCTCGCCCGCCATCGCCCGCGTCAGGCCCATCAAGCCGTGCTTCGAGGCGCAGTAATGGGCATAGCCGGGCGTCCCGACATGCCCCGCGACCGAGGCGATGTTGACGATCCGCCCGCCCTGCTGCTGCGCGATCATATGCGGCACCGCCGCGCGCGCCATGCGCCAGGCGCCGGTCAGGTTGACGTCGATCATGGTCGTCCACATCGCGTCATCAAGCTCGTGCGCAGGGCGTCCGCCCGTCAGGATCCCGGCATTGTTGATCACGATATCGATCCGCCCGAAGGCCTCAAGCGTCGCGGCCATGAAGGCATCGATCTGCGATTGATCGCGCACGTCACAGGCCATCGCCACTGCCTTGCGACCCTGCGCTTCGATCGCCTGCGCGACTTCACCGAGCGATCCGCCGAGCGCATAGCCGACGGTTTCGACAGCCGCCGCACCGACATCGCAGATCGCGACATCCGCGCCCGCCTCGGCCAGCGCGAGCGCGAACGCACGCCCCTGACCGCGCCCTGCACCCGTAACCAGCGCCGCCTTGCCTGCAAGTGATCCTGTCATGGCCTCTCCCCTCCGATCCGGAAGAGAGACTATCGCAACCGGCGCGTTTCCCAAGCGGCTGAAATGCTAGTCTCCGGATACACGAAGCCCGCCCTTGCCATGGGCAAGAGCGGGCTTGTGTTTGTGTGGCAATGAGGCGCTTTAGAACCGCACTTGTACCGTTGCGCGAGCGCCGTGGTCGGTTTGGGTGGAGCCGATCAGGCCGGTGTATCCGACCGAGATCATGAGGTTCTCCTCCAGTTCCAGCACGGCGTCGAAGCGTCCGGCGAAGGCCACTTCGTCGAGCTGCGCGGCGTCGATGGCGAAGGCCTGCTGCGGAGCGGCGGCCAGCGCGATCAGGGCCTGCGGATCGCGGTCGCCCAGCTGGGCACGCGCACCGAGCGAACCGCCCAGACGCAGGACCTTGCCGACCTTGACCGATCCGTCGATCCCGCCGGTCACCGTGCCGGTCGAGTAGCTCTGGCGGGCGACATCAAGCGCCGCAGCGCCGCCTGTCTCGCGCAGACCATCCAGCTTGAAGGTGCCGATCGAACCGGCCACGAAGGGACGGATCAGCGCCTTGCCGGCCTCGATCGTGTAGGACAGCTCGGCAAAGGCCTGACGCCCCTTGCCCTCGGTCACGCCGACATTGGTCTCGGCAAAGCCGGGCAGGTTGATGTTGCGGAAGGCCCGCAGATCAACCTCGGTCAGATAACCGCCCAGCGTCACGCCGAACCCGCCGGTGGTGAGCGATGCGTAAGCACCAGCACCCGACTGCTCGACCTCGCTCGCCGATCCGCGTGCGTCGATGGTGACATCGCTCTGGATCTGCATCCCGAACACACCCGCGCGCCAGCTGCCGTTCTCGTTCGCCTTGCCGTAATCAAGGCCGGTGACGAAGCCCATACGGTCGGTGTCGAAGGCGGCGGCATTGCCGTCGCTATCGCCATCGCCCCAACCGCCGAACAGCTGGCCCCAGGCGCCCACGCCCGAACCCGCACCGGGCGTCGTGCGTGCCGCCATCGCCGCCGAGGCAGCACGGCCCAGCACCGCTTCACGCAGCAGACGCTCCTGCTCGATCCCGACGCCGGCCGCGGTCGCATAGACCTCGCCCGAGAGCTGGTCGAAGGCACCCGGCAGCTGCGCGGTCGGCAGGGCATAGATGTTGAACAGCGGTTGCGGGTTGTAACCCGCGGCCACCGCGCCATCGATGCGGTTCACCACCGAACGCTGGTTGGCGGTAAGCGCCGTGTTGCCGACGATGTTGCCAAGCGTGTTGGCTGCCATGCGCAGACGGACCTGGTTGGCGGTGTAGACCAGTTCGGGCCGGTAAAGGATGCCGAACCCGGCCGTGCCGGTGGTGGCGCTGAAGGTCCCGGTGCGCCCGCCATCAGCCTGCAACAGCACGATCTCGCTATTGAAGGCGTAGGTGCCGCCGAGGTTGGTGAGCGCGGCCGTACCGCCAAGCGCCGCCGTGCCGGTCGCGAGGATCCGGTCGGAGGGGCCAGTGGCACTGACTTCGAACTGCACCGTGCTGCCCGCCTGGAGCGTGACGTTGCCATTGACGTTGAGCGTGCCCGGGCTGGTGCCGGGTGCAACCGTGCTGCCGCTTTGTGCGATCAGACCGCCGATCACGCCGGTGCCCGACAGGGTCGTGCCCGTCTGCACCGTGACAACCGAACGCGACAGGTTGCCGTTCACGCGCAGCTCGCCGCCGCGAACGAAGGTGCCGCCGGTGAAGCCGCTGCTGTTGCCCGTGAGCGTCAGCAGCCCAACGCCGGTCTTGTCGAACAGGCCCGCACCCGCAATCGATCCGGCGTAAGTGCCGGCCGTGGTTTGCGCGAATTCGAGCGCTGCGTTGTTCTGGATCGCGCCCTGCAGCGAAGTGGTGTTGCCCACCAGACGCCCGCGGCTGATCAGAGTGCCGCCGCTGTAGGTGTTGGTCCCGGTCAGCGTGGTGGTACCGGTGCCATCCTGCACGAACATCCCTGTGCCGCTGATGTTGCCGGCAAAGGTGTAGGCATCGGAACGGTTCACCAACAACGTGCCGTTGTTGATCACCGGACCGATGATCGAACCCGTGGTCCCGCCACCGCCCAGCTGCAACACACCGCCACTGATCGTTGTGCCGCCGGTGTAGGTGTTGGTGCCGGTCAGAACGAGGCCGCCAGTGCCGACCTTCACAAGGCCGCCGGTGCCGCCAATCACACCGCTGAACTGCGAATTGACCGCATCGCGACCCGTAGTGAGGGTGCCAGCACCCAGGTTCATCTGGCCCGCACCCGACAGCACGCCGATCGTGGTGTTGAACCCGCCAAGGTTGAACACACCGGACGTAGTCTGTTCGAGGATGCCGATCCCCGTGGTGGTGCCGGTCAGCGTGATAGTACCGGCGTTGTTGATGTTACCGTTCATCACACCGGCCAGCTGGGCGATCGCGGTGCCCGCCTGATTGGACAGCAATCCGTTGACCGTCCCGGTCGAGATAAAGGTGCCCGAGTTGCCCACGGTTGCAGTGATCGCGCCAGCGTTGGTGACTTGGGCGCCGCTCGAGATGAACAGCGCTTGCCCTGCGTTGAGCGCGATAGTCCCGCCCGCGCGGTTTATCAGCCGCGCGTTCGTCCCGTTCAGACTGACTGCGAGCCCGCTCAATGTGCCCGAGTTGTCGAACAGCCCGTTGGTGATGAGCGAGGAGTTGGCCGACCCGTTGCTCCACACACCGGTGTTGGTGATCGTTCCACCGCCATTGATAACGAAGGCACCATTCCACGTGCCCGCATTGCTAAGCGTGGCAAAGCTGAATCCGTTGCCGTTGACCGTGCCGCCCACCTGATTGGTGAAGGTGCCCCCGGTTTCCGCGCGCACGTCCCCATTGATCGTGCCGGAGTTGGTTGCCGTGCCGAAGGTCTGCAACGATCCATTGACCGTGCCAGCATTGGTGAAGATCGCAGCATTGCGCACCGGACCGGCAATCACGCCGCTCGCAGCAAGCGCCAGCGTACCGGCGTTGACGAAGGTCGTTCCGGTATAGGTGTTCACGCCGGTCAGCGTGAAGGTGCCGGTGCCGACCTTGGTCAGGGTGCCCGCACCGGAGATCACACCGCCGAAGGTGGTCGAGGTGTTGTCTGTCCCGGTGGTCAGCGCGCCGCCGCCCAGGGTGACTGTGCCTGCTCCGGCAAGGCTGCCGAGCGAGGCCGCAAAGCCTTGCAAACGCAAGCTGCCGGTGCTGGTCTGATTGAAGGCCCCGCTGGCGGTCAGCGGGCCGATAACGCGGACGGTGCCAGCGTTGGTGATCCCGCCGTTTACAGTACCAGCAAGGCTGGCCGTTGCGCCCGCATTGTTGATCAGACCTCCATCGAGGGTCCCCGCCGAGCCCAAATCACCATTATTGGTGACCAGGCCGTTTACCGTGCCTGCGTTGAGGAAGATTGCATTGTTAAGGACCGCACCCGCCAGTGTACCAGCGGAATCAAGGAGCAGTCCACCGTCTGAAACGGTGGTCAGGCCTGTGAAGGTGTTCGCTCCATTCAGGGTCAGCGTGCCGCTGCCCACCTTGGTCAATGCGCCCGAGCCCGAGATCACGCCGCTAAAGGTGCTAGAGGCGTTGCTGCCGCCAGTGGTCAGCGTCGCCGAGCCCAGCTGCACCTGACCGGCGCCCGAAAGGCGGCCGATCGTGGTGTCAAATCCGGCGAGGTTGAAGATACCCGTGCCGGTCTGATCAAAGCCCATGATGCCAGTGGTGGTTCCGGTGAGCGTCACCGTCCCCGAGTTGACAATGAAACCGTCGAACACACCCGCAAGGTTGGCAGTGCCACCCGCATTATTGGCGAGCGCACCGGTGAAGAAGCCGGTCGAAATCAGGGTGCCGTCATTGACGAAGTCACTCGACAAGCTGCCCGCGTTCGTGATCGTGCCCGTATTCAAGATGTCGGCGGTGAGGCTGCCGTTGTTGAGCATCGTACCGTGGTTGGTGAGGAAGCTCGTGCTCACGATGCCGCTGCCGGCGATGTTGAATGTCGCACCGGCGCGGTTGGTGATGGTGCCGACGTTCACCAACTCGCCTGCGACGGTAAAGCCGGGATTGACGGTGCTGGTGTTGTCGATGCCGGTCAGGCCCGTCCAACGCGTCCCAGCCAGCACCTGCACAGAGCCGCTGCCGCTGTTGGTGAGGAAGCCGTCGCTCGACAGATCGCCGTTGACGATCAGCGTGCCGCCGCTGTTGATTGCGCCGTTAAGGACGCCGGAGACGATCGCATTGGTGCCAGTAAACTGGGTAAGCCCGCCAAGGATCGTACCGGTCGAAGTAAGGTTGCCGGAGTTCAGGAACCCGCCATTGACGGCCCCCGCATTGATGAAGGTGGCGTTGTTGCGGACAAGACCTGAAATCTGCCCGCTGGCAGCCAGCACCATCGTGCCTTCGTCCACCTGCGTCACGCCGGAAGAGGAGTTCACGCCGGACAGCGTGAAGGTGCCGGTACCCATCTTGATCAGGTCACCGCCGCCCGCAATCGTGCCACTGAAGGCCGAAGACGTGTTGTCGGTGCCGATTGTCAGGTTGCCCAACCCGAGCAGGATCGAGCCAGCGCCGTCGAGGCTGCCAAGGGTCGCGTCAAAGCCATCGAGGTCGAAGGTCGCACCCGCGGCCTGGGTGAAGCGGTCGATAAAGACGCTGTCCCCGATGCTCTCGATCGTTGCGTTGTTGAAGATTGCGCCATCGATCCGGCCGGAAAGCAGTGCCAGACCATTATTGGTGAGGCCACCGAACACGCGGCTGCCACCGTCCATGGTAAAGGTCGCGTTGTTCAGGACCGATCCGGCAAGGCTGCCGCCGAACAGGACCAGATTGCCGCCCCGCACTTCGGTGAGGCCGGTATAGGTCTGCGCACCGGCGAAGACCTGCGTGCCGGCGCCCTCCTTGATGACCCCGCCGCTGCCCGAAATCTGGCCGAAGAAGCCGATCGCGCCGCTGTCGTTGTTGATCGTCAGCGTGCCCGCGCCCAGTTGCACGGTGCCGCCGCCGCCAAGGCCGCCGACGCTGGCATCGAAATCGTTGAGTTCGAGGCTGGAGCCCGAAATGCTCTGCGTGAACGATCCGACAAAGGTGCTGTCGTCGAGCAGAATAACGCGGCCATTGTTGACGGTGTTCCCGTCAACCCGGCCATCGATTTCCGCAATGTTGTTGTTGGTGAAGTCACCGAACACGCGACCATCGAGGATGAAGCGCGAATTGTTGAGCACCGATCCGGCAAGGCTGCCGCCCGCCACCACGAGAAAGCCGCCATCAATCTGGGTGAGCCCCGTATAGGTCTGGTCGCCGACGAAGACCTGCGTGCTGTCACCAACCTTGGTCACGCCGCCGCTGCCCGAAATCTGGCCCGAGAAGCCGGTCGCGCCGCTCGTCGTGCCGATTGTCAGCGTCCCCGAACCCAGCTGCACTGTGCCGCCGCCCGCAAGTGCGCCCATGCTGACGTCAAAGTTGTTGAGTTCGAACTGCCCGCCGACAGCCTGCGTGACCGTCCCGAGATAGGTGCTGTTGCCGAGAGTGGTGATCCGGCCATTGTTCTGAACCGCGCCATCAACCTGACCGAAAATCTCGGCAAAGCTATTGTTGGTCAGATCGCCGAACAGGCGGCTACCGGTGACACCGCCGACCGAGAAGCCGGCGTTGTTGATGACCGGTCCGGCAAGGCTGCCGTCGTACAGAACGAGGAAACCGCCATCGATGGTGGTGGTCCCGGTGTAGGTGTTGTCGCCGAGCAGCACCTGCGTGCTGCTGCTGGTCTTGAGCAGGTTGGCATTGCCCGAGATCGCGCCACTGAAAGCCGTCGGAGGCGCGCTGGAATTGCCGATGATCAGCGTGCCCGAGGTGACCTGAAGATCACCGAAGCCCGACAGGCTGTCGATGCTGAAGAAGCCCGCGCCGGGGTTGAAGGTCGTCGTACCCGAAGCGATGTCGATACCGCCGATCGTGATGCCGATGGCATTAACGGTGTTCGTGCCCGCAAAGCGAATCGCGGGCGCACGCGACGAAAAGTCGCCCGACTGGCCACCGATAATGGTGCCCGTATTGTTGAGCGTGATGTTTGTGCCGATCAGACCAACGCCGCCCCGGCCCGCGACCGAACCTGCGCCGCCATTGCCACCAATAAGGGTGCCGGCGTTGTTGAGCGTGCCGCCGATTTGGATCGCGCCAGCGCCGCCGTTACCGCCAAAACCTGCAACGACTCCGGCGCCGCCATTTCCGCCCGCACCGCCCCTCACCAACAAGCCTGCGCCCGTGTTCGTGGTGCTGGTTTGGATCAGGAGCATGCCGGGTCCAGCATCGCCGCCATTGCCGCCATTTCCTGTCGCGCCACCAGCGCCACCATTGCCACCAGCGCCGCCTCGGATATTCGTAGTGCCAGAAAGGCCAAGGTTATAGACCGCATTGAACGTGAGGCGGCGCGCACCCCCGGCCCCGCCGCCGCCGCCCGATCCTGACCCATCGCCCGCGCCGCCGTTACCGCCGCCCGACCAATTGGTTGTAAAGTTCGTTTCAGAAACGGTGGCATTGAAGGTGTTGGAACGCGTGAATGTGGCGCCACCACCACCACCACCACCGCCATTTGGTGTGGTCGCATTCTGGCCGTTCTGGCCGGGGCCGGAAAAGTTGCCAACGCCGCCCGCACCGCCGGCCGCTCCACCTTCGCCGGCGCCGCCCGCGCCAGCTGGGCTACCAGCGCCACCTCCTCCGCCGCCCGCTCCGGCAGCTACGCCACCGGCACCCGGGCCACCGGCACCCGTCGAACTTGAAACGCCGCCCGCACCGCCGCCGCCGCCGCCCGCGCCACCCGCGCCGAGATCCTGCGCATGGGCTGCACCCGGCGCGAGCATCAGACCGGCCGCAGCGACTGCGCTGATCGCCGGGAGAAGCGCCGTGGAGCTCAAAAGCCCCGAAGCCGCCAGCTTGCCAAATGAAACAACCTTACCAGCAGCAGGCTTACGCGAACGCACTTCGACCATGTCGATTCCCCCTCAAATCTTGAAGGGCTGCCCTATCCCAACATGTTAGTCAGGCAAAGGCAAAAAAGCGCCCGATACGGTGGTTTTATGCGACTAACCCCAAATTAACTATCCGCGTTGGTCGCCTCCAAAATCCAATCGGGGACAGCCTCTTGCCGCAGATCGGCAAGATCAAGGCCTTGCGCACGTACAGCATCATAGCGGTCACGGGGGGCGTAGTCGGCCGGACGCTGCACGAACACCTTGCCCTTGGTCTCGGAAAGGATGCCAAGGCCGCGCACACCATCCGTGCCGCTGCCGGTCAGCAGACCGCCAAGTGCTGGAAGTCCGGTGCGCGCGAGCGAGCCGAACAACAGGTCGGCAGAGGGGCGACAGCCATTGACCGGATCGCGCTCGACCAGTCGCAGGCGCGGCGGCTCGCCCGGCTCGACGATAACGTGGCGAGTCGGGTCGTGCGCGAGCCAGACCTTGCCCGGCTCCAGCGTCACGCCGTCGACCGCATCGCCCAACTGGCAGGGGAGCGAATGACGCATCGCGCGCACTGCGTTCTCGACTGCTGCAGGTTCGGCATCGAACAGCACGATCGTGGGCGGGCAAGCCGCATCATAGGCAGCCAGCACCTGCCGTGCAGTCTCGATCCCCGCGGCCCCGCAAGCGAGCGCGACGATCCGCCCATCGCTGCGATAGCGCGCGCCGCCGCCCGAGCCTGCCCCTGCGCTCTCGCCGCCGGGCTGCAACTCTCCCGCGGCGGCCTTCAGAACGATATCGCCCAGCTGCCGCACGGTCGCATCAAACTCCTCGCGCGAAGTGTGGAGCGGCTTGGGAAAACAATGCACCGCCCCCAGCTCGATCGCGCGCCGCGCGGTGCCGGTTCCGGCCTGGGTGATACTGGAGAGCATGATGACCGGCATCGGCCGGGTCGTCATCACCTCTTCGAGGAACTCCATCCCGCTCATGCCCGGCATCTCGACATCAAGCGTCAGCACGTCGGGTTTCAGCTTGTCGAGCTGGTCGCGTGCTTCATCGGCGTTCTTGGCCGTGCCGCACACATCCACGCCCTTGGCATTGTCGAGGATGTCGCAGAACAATGCACGCATTGCTGCGGAATCGTCGACTACCAGTACTCTCACATTGGCCATGTTCGCTCAGCCTCTCGCTTTCGATCCTGAACCGGCCGCTGCTGGCCGGGCACACCTTTCGGCGCGCTTTGAACGGCTGCGTTAGCGTGCGAGCCGCGAACAAATTCGCGCGCTTCGCTTAGGGGCTTGCGCATAGGCGCATGGCAAAAACACCTTACCAGAACCGCATGTAAGCCGGACCCTGTAATTCGCCCGTGTCGGCGCAGGTCCGCGGGCCCAACAGGGCAAAGCATGATGACGATCGAGAGATATTCGCGGGTCGGCGCAATGACGCTCGGCGGGTTCGTGGCGGCAATCCTGCTGGCCGCGGGCATCGGAATGAACCAGATACGGAATGGCGGCGCGCTCGATAACGAGGAGGAAATGCTCTCCGATTTCCGCGCCGATATTCTGCCCCCGCCGATGTTTCTCGTCGAAGCCTTCAGCAACGCCAGCATCATGGCGATCCACCGGGATGCCTATGCCATCAACGAGGAGCGTCTGAGGAAGCTGGAAGAGGAGTACTGGGCAGCCGAACGCCGCTGGGCGCAGAGACCGCTTTCAGACAAGCTCAAGGCGGATCTGGACAAGTATGCGCAGGAGACCAGCAAGGCCTTCTGGGACGAGATCAACACCTCACTGAAACCCGCCGCCAAGCGCTGGGACGAACCGGCCATGAAAGCCTCGCATCGCAGGCTTCTGCTGATCTATCGCGCGCACCGCAGCGCCAATGGCGATCTGGTGGCGCAAAGCGAAAGCCTGACGGCTGCGGCAAAGGAACAGAATGCAGTCATCCAGATGCTGGTGATTGCCGGTGGCTTTGTGGCCGTGCTGCTCGTGCTGGGTGTTCTGGCAGGCGCTTACCTTGCGTTCCGGCGCAAGGTGCTCTGGCCGATCTACATCACCGCCGAAACCATGCACGACATGGCCGCGGGCGACCATGATGCAGGGGTGACCACGATCCACCGCGAGGACGAGATCGGCACGATGAGCCGCGCGATCGAGACATTCCGCGCCGCGCTCAAATCGGACAAGGCGCGTTCTGAGGAACAGGGTGAAGTTGTCGAAACTCTCTCCGGCGCGCTGGACCGCCTTGCCGAGGGTGATCTGACTCACCGGATCAGCGGCATGCCGCCGGGCGAGCATCAGCGGTTGCAGGATGCGTTCAACACCTCGGTCGGCAAGCTTGAGGCGATGATCGGTGCGGTGCGCTCCACCGCCAGCGGCGTGCGCACCAGTTCCGACGAGATCCGCGCCGCATCCGAAGACCTCGCCCTGCGCAACGAACAGCAGGCCGCCAGCCTTGAAGAGACCGCCGCATCGGTCGGAACCACCGTCAGCCTCACCCGCCAGTCCGCCGACAACGCCATCGCCGCCAAGACCGCCATCGCCAAGACCCACACCCGCGCCACCGAAGGCGGGGCCGTGGTCGGCAAGGCGGTCGCCGCAATGGGCGCGATCGAGCACTCCGCGCGCGAGATCACCCAGATCATCGACGTGATCGACGGCATCGCGTTCCAGACCAACCTGCTCGCGCTTAACGCAGGTGTCGAAGCAGCGCGTGCCGGCGAGGCGGGCAAGGGCTTTGCCGTGGTCGCCAACGAGGTCCGCGCCCTCGCCCAGCGCTCTGCCGAGGCCGCGCGCGACATCAAGGCGCTGATCGACAAGTCCACCGCCCATGTCGGCGACGGGGTGAGCCTTGTCGGCGAGACCGGCACGCTGCTCGCCGAGATCGTCGCGCAGGTCGGATCGGTCACCGAGCAGGTCGGCGCGATCGCCGAGACCACCGCCGCGCAGGCCAGCAACCTCGAGCAGGTGAACGTCGCAGTCGGCACCATCGACCGCATGACCCAGCAGAACGCTGCCATGGTCGAACAATCCACCGCTGCGACCCGCAGCCTGTCCTCCGAGGCGCAGCGTCTCAGCGAGCTGGTCGCCCAGTTCCGGGTGAGCGGCGCAGAACAGGCAGCACCTGCAAGCTACGTCGCACCCGCACCCGCCCGCGCTCCGGCTCCAGCCGCGCGCATAGCCCCCGCCCCCCGCAAGCCCGCACAGCCCGCACAGCCCGCACCGCCGCCAGTCACCGGCAACCTCGCCCGCAAACCCGCACCAGCCCTCACAACCGACTTAGACGAGGACGACTGGAGCGAATTCTGATCAGCCCCTTGCCCGTAGCTAGGTAATTTGCCGGGGACCGTGCCAGCCAATTGCAAAGAACAAATCTCTAAAAACCCGAACGCAATCCCCGGAAGTAGGGCAAACTCCATGTTGAAGCAGATCGCAGTTTCCGAACTTCAGTTGGGCATGTTCGTCCACAAGTTCGAGGGCGGTTGGTTCGACCATCCGTTCTGGAAAGCAAAGTTCCTGATCGAGGACACGGAAAAGCTCGCCGCGATCAAGGAGAGCCGCTTGCGCGCGGTCGTGATCGACACGGCGAAGGGCAAGGACATGTCCTCGCCCGCCCATACGAAGGCACCCGCGGCACCGCAACCGGACTCACCCGCAACGTCGCGGATCAAGAGCATCAGGCAGCGCAGTGCAGTGCAGCAGTCAGCCACGCAGCCGGTCTCGATGACGCAGGAACTCGAAAGCGCCGCCGCGATTGCCGATCAGGCAAGGGAGAAGCTCAACAAGGCCTTTATCGCCGCACGGCTGGGCAAGGCGCTTGATGTGCGCAAGGTGGAGCCGGTTGTCAGCGATATTCTCGCCTCGGTCCGGCGCAACCCGCAGGCCTTCAGCGGGCTCATGCGGTGCAAGCTCAAGAACGAGCAGATTTTCCGCCATGCCCTGTCGGTCAGCGCGTTGATGGTGGCGCTGGCGGACCGCATGAAACTGCCCGCGCAGGACATCCACAATTGCGGGCTCGCGGGACTGCTGCTGGACATCGGCGTGATCTATCTGCCGGTCGCTGGCGATCCGCCCGGCGGCAATTATCGCAATCTTGATGAGCGCGTCTGGCAAAGCCATGTCCTTCTGGGCCACCGTGCGCTTGAGAACGACGGCGGCCTGCCGCAGCTGGTGCTTGACGGCTGCCTCCTCCACCACGAGCGGATGGACGGCCGGGGCTATCCCAAGCGCCTTGCAGGAACCGACATCCCGGTCGTCGCCCGCATGGCCGCCATTTGCGACACCTTCGAATTCCTGATGGCCGGCACCGACAAGATCCCCAAGCTTGATCCGGCCGCCGCCGTGGAGGCAATGCGCGCACAGAAAGGCGCCTTCGACGAAGACATCCTGCGCCAGTTCATCGAAACCGTCGGATTCTACCCGGTCGGCGCCTTTGTGGTGCTGAGCAGCCGCAAGCTGGCGATGGTGATCGACGAGGATCGCAAAGATCCGATGCGGCCGGTGGTGCAGGCCTTTTACTCGCTGGAATCGGGCGAGCGCATCCTGCCGCACCGCATCGCTCTTGCCCAAGGCAATGACGACGAGCGGATCGTCAGCATTGCCGATTTGTCCGGGCTCGACCTCCCCGAAGATTCCCAACTGCGCGAACTGGTGTTCCTCAGCGCCTACCGCAGCCAAGCGCGGGCCTGATCGCAAACGCGCGCTCAGGTGAGCCCGCGCCACTCGATCCATTCGCCATAGGGGTGGCAGATCGCCGCGAGCCGCGCCTCGCCCTGCTGCGCGCCGCCATCCCACTGCGCAATCCGCAGCTCCACCGCTTTGCGGTCAGGGCGCCATTCGATGCTGACCCGTGCGAGGGGACGATCGGGGTCGTCACGTCGGCCCGCGTCGGCAAAGGCAGCATCAATCGCAGCCCGCTCGGCCGCGTCGGCATATTGCAAAACCATCGAGTGGAACACGACCCGTCGCACGCCCGCCGCTTGCGGAACGGCAAGCTGGCGCGCGAGCCATTCGCTCGCAAGGCCCGTTGCCACTTTCGGGGGATGGCGCAAGGCGATCCCGATGGCCGCGTCGAGCCGGGCCGCGCGGGCGGCCTCGCCGGGCCAGACATAGGCCTTGAGGTTATGGCGATGCGCATCATCTGAAACATCGAGCGGATGGAGATCGACGCCGCGCGCCTGCGTGATGACCAGCGGCCCGCCAGGCACATCTTTCCCGCGCCAGCCCGGGGTCAAGGTCACCGCGCTCGACGGGGCGCAGACATTACAGCCGCCGAGACGTACAGCATAATGCGGAAAATTGAGATTGAGACCGGCACTCGCGCCCAGCTCCAGCACCTCGCAGGGCAGCGAACGGTTTCTCCCCAGTTCGAGCAGCGCAGCCACCAGTCCGGCAACCCGGGCGACTTCGTTGGTCTGGGTCGGATGCGCGAGCCAGCCGAGGAGATCGGAAGCATGGCTGTCCAGCATGTACGCCAGCGCATCATCAAGCTGCGCGGGCGCAGGTAAGTCACCCGCGCCATAAAGCCGTCCAAGCGCGCCTCCTTGTCCGGACAGGGCAAGCGCGTGCAAGCCTGCATTCAGCCGGAAAATCACGCCGTCCGAAGCAAGGTCGCCCGGCCAGTGCTCGATCACAGCGTAAACCGCGCCTGTGTGAGGCAACACGCGTGCCAGTGCCTGCATCAACGCAGCCGCGCGGGGTTTGCCGAAGTCTTCGGCTTTGCGCGCTTCGATCATCAGCTGATGCACTGCGCGGTGTTGCGTACGCGCGGGCTCATGCGGGGAAACAGCAAGATCATCGGGATGAAAAAGAAGGGTCAAACACGCCGCCTTAGGTCACTCAAAAGAGGGTGCAGGTTAGCGGGTGAGCGACAACGTTATCACACGGAGAACTAAGGGAAATCGCGCAGAACAGGCGGCAACCTTCTGCCACGTAGCATTACCGATCCGGCCAAAACGGCATGGTTAAAGCGTCCGGCCCTATTGCCACGCTCATCACTTTTCCCATGAAACCGGAGTTTTAGACGCATGCGCGCTCGCACCGTTTTTACTGTCGCCCTGCTTGCTTCCACCGCCGCCGTGCCCGCCTATGCAGGGGACGATGCCGCTGCCAAATCCGATCAGGGGGGTGAGGCCCAAGCGCCCGCGCCTGCTCCGGCTGCAAAGACCTTCACGACCGGCGTCGCCAAGGGCCGCGACCTGCTGGATTCCGCGATTTCAGCAAGTGTGCTTGACGATGAGGACCTTGCCCAGCTGTCGGTCAGCTCGATTGCCGGGATCATGCAGAACATCCCCGGTGTCCGCTCGGAAACCTCCGACATCGACGGCTTCTCGGCAATCACCATCCGCGGGTTGCCGCTGGCGGCAGAGGGATCGAAATTCCTGCAGCTTCAGGAAGATGGCCTGCCGGTGCTCGAGTTCGGCGACATCCAGTTTGCCGGGATCGACCAGTTCCTGCGCGCTGACCTTACCCTTTCGCAGGTGCAGGCGATCCGCGGCGGTTCGGCCTCGACGTTCGCTTCCAACTCGCCCGGCGGGCTCATCAACTTCATCTCCCGCACCGGCGAGACCGAGGGCGGCATGATGCAGGTATCGACCGGCGTCGGCTTCGACCTGAAGCGCATCGACTTTGCCTATGGCAGCCCGCTTGGCGATGGCTGGCGCTTCCATGTTGGCGGCTTTTACCGCACCGGCGAGGGGCCCCGCGACATCGGCTACAACGGCTTCAAGGGCGGCCAAATCAAGGCCAATATCACCAAGGAATTCGAAGGCGGCTACATCCGGTTCTACGGCAAGTATCTGGACGATCAGCAGCCCAATTACGGTAACCAGCCGATCACTGTCAGCGGCACCAATGCCAATCCTGAATTCGGCTTCCTCCCCGGCTACGACATTCGCGAGCAGGGCTACGCTTCGCCGTTGACCTCCAGCTATGCCGAGGTTGACCGCAACAATAACCGCACCGTGCTCGACACCCGCGACGGGCTGGCCGCGCAGGTCAAGTCGATCGGGCTGGAAGCCCAGTTTGATGTGGCCGGATGGACGGTGACCAACCGCTTCCGCTTCTCCGACATCAGCGGCGCATATAACGACAACACACCGTTCCTGACCGCCCCTGCGCCGTTCTTCTCGGCCTTTGGCGGGCCGGGTGCACGGCTCAGCTACGCCGCGGGACCGCTCAACGGTCAGGCCATCACCGATGCAAGGCTGCTTGCGCTGTCGGCGCGGATTTATGCCGATCTCGAAAGCCTCGACAACGTCACCAATGACCTGCGCGCCAGCCGTGTCTGGGATGTGGGCGAAGGCAAGCTGACCACCACGGCGGGCGTTTACAACTCGCGGCAGGACGTGCGGATGTTCTGGAACTTCACCAGCACTTTGCAGGACCTTGCCGGCGGCGGGCGCAACGCGCCGGTCAACATCACCACTGCGACCGGCGTTCCGGTGACGGATAGCGGCACGCTTGCCTATGGCTTCGCGGTGGGCCTGCCCTTCGGCATCTACCACAACCGCTACGACGTCGATTACGACATTCTCGCGCCCTATGGCTCGGTCAATTACCAGATCGGCAAGCTTGCGATCGGTGCCTCGATCCGCTGGGACAGAGGCAATGTGAACGGGCAGGTGTTCTCGGCCAATTTCGGCGATGGTCGCGTTGGCACGGTGCCTTTCGACGTCAATGGAGACGGGCAGGTCTCGGTCGCGGAAAGCCGCGTCGCCGTGCTGCCGCTGACCCGCCCCGCACCTGTTGATTACGATTACGACTATCTCTCCTACTCGGCCGGGCTGAACTACCGCTTTGCCGACAGCCTTTCGGCCTTTGCCCGCTACAGCCGCGGCGGGCGCGCGAGCGCGGAGAATGCGATCGGTACCGAGACACTCAACCCGCTTACCGGAATGCCGCGCGATCCCGGTGTTACGGTTTCGATCGTCAAGCAGGCCGAAGTCGGCGTGAAGTTCCGCAAGGATGGCCTGTCCGCCTTCCTCACCGGTTTCTGGGCCTCGACCGACGAGCGCAATTTCCAGATTACAGCCAATGCCAGCGGTCAGGCCTTTGTCGCCCCGGTCAACCGCACCTACAGCGCCAAGGGCGTGGAATTCGAAGGCGAATGGCGCAAGGGCCCGTTCGCAATAGTGGTCGGCGCGACTTACACCGATGCGAGCATCGACAAGGATGCGATCGACCCCGCTTTCGACGGGCTAACCCCCCGCCATATCCCCGATTTTGCCTTCTTTGCACGCCCTGAAGTGGCTTTGGACAAGGTGACTGTCGGCGCTGTTATCAATGGCACGACGGAAAGCTTTGCCCAGGACGTCAATCAGCTTGTGCAGCCCGGCTATGTTCTGGTCAGCCCCTTCGTGCAGTACCGCCCGACCGATGGCCTGACCGTCGCGCTCAACGCGTTTAACGTCTTTGACGAACTGGCCTTCGTGGCCATCCAGGCGCCGGCCATTCCCGCCTCCGGGATCACCAATGCCCAGGTGATGAACGGCCGCACCGTCACGGCTTCGCTGCGCTACGCATTCTGATCGCTTCGCCACCGCAATTCTCGACGAGAGGAATCCTGATCCGTGCTTGACCGCATGAATATTCCGCGCCGCCTCGGCTTTGCCTTCGTGGTTCTCAACGTGGTGGCTGCGGCCGTGATGATTGCCTGCGGGGTCAGCCTGGCGATGATCTCCTCGGTCACGGCGCGTAACACGCAGAGCCAGGAAATCCTCGCCGATGTGCTAGCGCTGGAAACCGCATTGCTGCGCCAGAACAGCCAGCTTCGCGGCTTTCTGGTGACGGCAGATCAAAGCTATCTCAAATCCTATTACGAAGGCCGCGACGATTACGACAAAGCCTCGCGCGAACTTGAGGAAATCCTGACTGTTCCGGCATTGCAGGAACTGGTGCGGGTGTCGCGTGCGGAAACGCTCAAGTGGCGGCGTGACTGGGGCGACAAATATGTCGCCGTGGTCAAATCGGGGCAGCGCGATGCGGCGCAGGCGGCGATCCGCATGGCGGGCAAGCGGGTGCTGGTCAGCGATGCCGTCAACCCCTTGCGCGAAATCCGCGATGCCCAGCACGCCGCCATCGCAGCGGAAAGTGAACGGCAGGCCAGTGTCATCATGCTGGCGTGGATTGCCCTTGGCCTTGGTTCTGCCATCCTCATCGGACTGGCGCTCGTGCTGGCGCGCGGGCTGACCCGGTCCATCGCGCAGCCCATCGTCGCGCTCACGAAGGCTGTGACGGATCTGTCGCAGGGCGCGAACGACATCGCCATTCCCGGCACCGAGCGCGCCGACGAACTGGGCGCAATGGCGCAGGCGATGCTGGTGTTCCGCGACGCCGCCATCGAGCGCCAGCGCGCGGTTGCCGAGCGTGAGGACGCAGTGGCGCGGATCGGCCAGCACCTTTCGGCGGTCGCCCATTCCGACCTGACCGTGCGTCTGACCGATATGCCGCCCGCGTTCCAGTCACTCGCCAGCGACTTCAACGGCGCGATGGAGCGATTGTGTCAGGCGATGGGCGCGGTCAATGAAAGCATCGGCTCGATCAACCTGACCTCGGGCGAGATCGAACACGCGATGACCGATCTGGCCAGCCGCAGCGAGGATCAGGCCGCACGCCTGCAACTTTCATCGAGCACGATGGCGAGCCTCACCGCGAATATCGAAGCGAACGCGGGTCTCGCGGTGGGTGTCAGCGGATCGATGCAGGATGCGCGAGATGAGGCGACAAACGGCGGCGAAGTGGTGGGCCGCGCCATCCAGGCGATGGGCCAGATAGAAACTGCGTCCGTCGAGATTTCTGAAATTACCGCGATGATCGACACCATCGCCTTCCAGACCAACTTGCTCGCGCTGAACGCAGGGGTCGAAGCGGCGCGCGCTGGCGAGGCTGGTAAAGGCTTCTCGGTGGTCGCCTCCGAAGTGCGTGCCCTGTCGATGCGCGCGACCGAAGCCGCGAGCGAGATCAAGAAGCGCGTCGATGCTGTGAACGGACATGTCCAGACCGGCGTCTCGCTGGTCAATGAAACCGGCTCGGCGCTGCAAACCATCATCGCCCGGGTCGGTGAGGTAACCGAGGCGGTTACCACGATCGCCGAAGCGGTCAGCGAACAGAGCGTCGCGCTGCGCAAGGTCAACGAAACCATCGGCGCGATGGACAAGATGACCCAGCAGAACGCCGCGATGGTCGAAGAAACCAACGCCGCAACCAAGAACCTTAACCACGAGGCGAGGCAGTTGGCAGCGACCTTTGCGGGGTTCCGGATCGGAGATGGATCGATTGGCGAAGACGATCATCTTCGCGCGGTCATCATGCCCGGAGATCGGCACGGACGCAGCATCCTTGCCGCATGAGCCGCTAGGGGATTGCTCCTAATTCCCGCGACAAGACCTCTTTAACCCGACGACATAAAGCGACTTCTGAAAAATCCCGAAGGGCAGACTCATGATTAGCTGGTTCAAGAAGCATGCACCGATCCGTCGCAAGTTCACACTGCTGATCGCGGCGACCGGGGCGCTGGGAATGGTGAACCTGCTGACCGCTGTGCTGGTCATGCAAGGTGCAACCGGTCATCTGGGCGCTGTCCTCCTGACGCTTGCCACATCGCTCGGTGCGTTTGTGATGATGGTCGTTGCCAAGGAGCTGATTTGTGCCCCCTATGTGGACACGGTCGTGCGCATGGAAGCGCTGGCTGCAGGCGATTTGATCACGCCATTTCCCCATGCCGACCATACGGACTGCGTCGGTAGAATGAGCGTGGCGATGAGCGTTTTCCGCGAGACTGCCGAGCAGAGCCAGACAGCAACTGGACAGGCCGAACAACTCGTCGAGACTCTCTCCGGTGCGTTGGACCGCCTTGCCGAGGGTGATCTGACTCACCGGATCATCGGCATGCCGCCGGGCGAGCATCAGCGGTTGCAGGATGCCTTCAACGCCTCAGTCGGCAAGCTTGAGGCGATGATCGGTGCGGTGCGCTCCACCGCCAGCGGCGTGCGCACCAGTTCCGACGAAATCCGCGCCGCGTCCGAAGACCTCGCCCTGCGCAACGAACAACAGGCCGCCAGCCTCGAAGAGACCGCCGCGTCGGTCGGCACCACCGTCAGCCTCACCCGCCAGTCCGCCGACAACGCCATCGCCGCCAAGACCGCCATCGCCAAGACCCACACCCGCGCCACCGAGGGCGGGGCCGTGGTCGGCAAGGCCGTCGCCGCAATGGGCGCGATCGAGCACTCCGCGCGCGAGATCACCCAGATCATCGACGTAATCGACGGCATCGCCTTCCAGACCAACCTGCTCGCGCTCAACGCCGGCGTCGAAGCCGCGCGCGCCGGCGAGGCGGGCAAGGGCTTTGCCGTGGTCGCCAACGAGGTCCGCGCCCTCGCCCAGCGCTCTGCCGAGGCCGCGCGCGACATCAAGGCCCTGATCGACAAGTCCACCGCCCATGTCGGCGACGGAGTGAGCCTGGTCGGCGAGACCGGCACGCTGCTCGCCGAGATCGTCGCGCAGGTCGGATCGGTCACCGAGCAGGTCGGCGCGATCGCCGAGACCACCACCGCGCAGGCCAGCAACCTCGAGCAGGTGAACGTTGCGGTCGGCACCATCGACCGCATGACCCAGCAAAACGCAGCGATGGTCGAACAATCGACCGCCGCCACCCGCAGCCTGTCCTCCGAAGCCCAGCGCCTCAGCGAGCTGGTCGCCCAGTTCCGGGTGAGCGGCGCAGGACAGGCAGCACCTGCAAGCTTCGTCGCCCCCATCCCCGCCCGCACACCGGCTCCGGCTCCAGCCGCGCGCATGGCCCCCGCACCCCGCAAGCCCGCACAGCCCGCACAGCCCGCACCGCCGCCAGTCACCGGCAACCTCGCCCGCAAACCCGCACCAGCCCTCACAACCGCCTTCGACGAGGACGACTGGAGCGAGTTCTGATACCGCCAACGCCGCCCGCCTGCTTTCTGCCTGCAAAAGGTCCGCCCCGATGATCACCCTTCCCCCCGTCTGCGACCGGGGCGCCGCCGCGGCGCTTTATCCTGAATTCGCGGAATCGCTCGGGCCGGCGCCGCTTGTCGTTGATGCTGCCCGCGTCGAGCGGATCGGTCAGGCGATGCTGCAATTGCTGGTATCGGCCGCGCGCAGCGAAGGCGGGATCGCGATCCGCGAGCCTAGCGCTGCCTTTACCGCGGCGCTGCATCTCACCCGGCTTGAACATGTGGTGCTGGAAGGAGTGGCGGCATGACCGAAGACGACATCCAGCAGATCTTCTTCGTCGAATGCGAAGAAGCGCTCGAAGCCACCGAGGCGGGCCTTGCCGCCTGCCGCGAAGGCACCCATGACAGCGAGACGATCAATGCGATCTTTCGCGGGGTGCACTCGATCAAGGGCGGCGCAGGGGCTTTCGGCCACTTGCCGCTGCAAGCCTTCACCCACGGCTTCGAAACCCTGCTTGCCGACGTCCGCGAGGGCAAGGTGCCGGTGGAACCCGTGCTGGTCGATCTGCTGCTGCAGGCGCTGGATTGCCTGCGCGATCATGTCGAAGCGGCGCGCGGCGGGACCGCTCCGCCTGAGGATGCCGACCTGCTCGAACGGCTTGAGGCCGCACAGGCAGGCGGTGCCGGCTTGGCCAGCCCTGCCCCGGCCCCCACGCCTACGCCGGCGCCTGCGCCCGTTCCCACGCCTGCGCCTGCTTTCGATGATCTCGACGCGCTGCTTGATGAGCTCGCCGCGCCTGCCCCTGCGCCTGCCGTGCCCGAGACCTGGCTCGTCCATATCCGCCCCCACGCCGGGGCGATGACCAAGGGCAGCGAGCCACTGCTGTGGCTGCGCGAACTTACCGATCTCGGCGGTACTTGCGAGGCTTGCGATTTCTCTGCAGTCCCGACTTTTGAACGCCTGGCTGTCGGGGAAGGCTATCTCGGCTGGACGTTCAGGATGCCCGGCAATGTCACCCGCGAGGCGGTGGCGGAAATCTTCGACTTCGTGGGCGACGAGGTCGCGCTTTCCTATGGTGCTGACAGCGCGATGCCGCCGCCGCGTGTTGCCGTGCAGGTCGCCTCGGCTGCGGCCGTGGCACATCACATCGGAGGTGAGCCGCCGCAAGCCCCTGCCAAGTCCGATCCCGGCACCAGCGGACCCGCTGCCCCGCCCAACCCCGCAGCAGCGCCGCCCGCCGCGAACCAGTCCGTCCGGATCGACCTCAAGAAGCTCGACATGCTGATCGACGGCGTGGGCGAGCTGGTGATCGCGCAGGCCATGCTCGCCCAGCGCCTCACCAACGAGAACCTCGCCCATATCGAGGAACTGGCGCTGATCGAGACGCTGGTGCGCGACATCCAGGAACACGCCATGGCGTTCCGCGCGCAGCCGATCAGCTCGGTGTTCGGGCGCGTGCCGCGCCTGCTGCGAGAGCTCGGCAGCAGCACCGGCAAGCACGTGAAGCTGGAGGTCGCGGGCGAGACCACCGAGCTCGACAAGACCGTGATCGAGCGGCTGAGCGAACCGATGACGCACCTCATCCGCAATGCGGTCGACCACGGGATCGAACCGCCGGAAGAACGCCGCGCGGCGGGCAAGGACCCGGAAGGCACGCTTACTCTTTCCGCCGAACAAAAGGCCGGGCGCATCATCATTCGCATCAGCGACGACGGGCGCGGGATCGACCGTGACCGCGTGCTGGCCAAGGCGATCGCCAATGACCTCGTTGCGCCAGAGGCGCTGCTGTCGGACGATGAAATCAACCAGCTGATCTTCGCCCCCGGCTTCTCCACCGCCGCGCAGGTCTCGAACATCTCGGGCCGCGGCGTGGGCATGGATGTGGTCAAGCAAAACGTGAAGGAGCTGGGCGGGCGCATCACCATCGAAAGCACGCCCGGAAAGGGCACCACTTTCTCTCTCGCCCTGCCGCTGACTCTGGCGATTTCGGACGGCATGATTGTGCAGGTCGGCGACCAATCGCTGGTGATCCCGCTCACCCACGTGATCGAAAGCCTCCGCCCCACCCCTGCCGACGTCAAGGGAATGGGGACCTCCGCGCAAATGCTGAACGCGCGGGGAAGCTTTGTGCCGATCGTGCCGCTCGGATTGCTGACCGGCGCAAACAAGGCGGTCAGCAATCCGTGCGAAGGTGTGCTGGTGCTGGTCGAGACCGAAGGTCACGGCCGCGCCGCCTTGTTGGTCGACACGATCACCGATCAACGCCAATTCGTGATCAAGGCGCTCGACGCGCATTACCGCCAGATCGATTCTGTGGCGGGGGCGACGATCCTCGGCAACGGCAAGGTCGCGCTGATCGTCGATGTCGACTTCATCGCCAGCAAGGCTGCCCGGTCCATCGGTAGTCCCGCGCTGGCCGCAGCTGCCTGACCATGCACGTCTCATCTGCCACCGCGGCCGCCGATAGCATGGTTCCCGGCGTCAGCCCCGCCATCTACAGCGAGGCCGACTTCCGCCGCATCGCCGATCTGATCCATGCCGAAACAGGGATCGTGCTGACCGAGCGCAAGAAAATGCTCGCCTATTCGCGGCTGGCCCCGCTGGTGCGGCGCAGCGGGCTGACGAGCTTTGGTGCGTTTCTCGACGCATTGCAGGGCGACGCGCGGACGATGACAGAGGTGGTTGCCGCGCTGACCACCAACCACACCTATTTCCACCGCGAGCCGCACCATTTCGATCACTTCGAAACCGTTTTGCGCCCCGATCTGGTGCGCCGCGCACAGGCGAATGAGGAAGTGCGGATCTGGTCGGCGGGGTGTTCGACAGGCGAGGAAATCTGGACGCTGTTGATGGTGCTGCTCGGACCCGATCGCTCGGCAGGTCTCAAGATCGCGCGCAGCAAACTACTGGCGCTCGCCAGCGACATTTCGGTCAACGCGCTGGCGGGTGCACGAGTAGCGAGTTACCCGGCGAGTGCGCTGGAAGCCCTGCCGGACAATCTGCGCCGCATCTGGTGCATGGCGGAACAGGGCAAGAGCGAGCCACGTCTTGCCATCGATCCCGCCGTGCAGGCGATGGTGCGCTTCCGCGAGCTTAACCTGATGGGTGACTGGCCGATGCAGCGCCCGTTCGATGTGATCTTCTGCCGCAATGTGATGATCTATTTCGACGTGCCCACCAAGGAGCGGCTGGTCGAGCGTTTCGCCCGCCAGTTGGTGCCCGGCGGCTATCTTTACATCGGCCACTCCGAACGTGTCAGCGGCCCGGCCACGGCGCTGCTCGATCCGGTCGGGCCAACAATTTACCGGCGGAAAGGCGTGGCATGAGCATCCGGGTTCTGATTGTCGATGATAGCCCGCTGATGCGTGCGCTGCTCCAGCACCGGCTTGAGCGCGAAAGCGACATCACCGTTGCCGGTACTGCCGCCGATGCCGCAGAAGCGCGCCAGCTGATGAAGTCGCTCGATCCCGATGTGGTCACGCTTGATATCGAGATGCCGGGAATGGACGGCCTGTCTTTCCTCGAAAAGATCATGGCCTTGCGCCCCACCCCGGTGATCCTCGTTTCCGGCGCGACCGAGGCGGGGGCGAGCGCGACCGCGCGGGGCCTGCAACTCGGCGCGGTCGGCTGCATCGCCAAATCGCAGCTGCGGGTGCGTCCCGGCGAGAGCGACGACGGCGCATTGGTGGACATGGTGCGAGAGGCGGCGAAGGTGCGCCTCGCCCCCCATCCCATCCGCCCCGCACCGCGCGCCGCTGCGCCTGCAGCCGCCCCAGCTTCGGCCTTGCTACCCGAGATCATCGTCATCGGTGCATCGACCGGCGGGGTGGAGGCACTCCACACCGTACTTGCCGATTTTCCCGAGGATTGCCCGCCGACGCTGATCGTACAGCACATCAACGGCTGCTTTGCCGGAGCGATCGCGCAGTCCTTCAACCGCGCGGTGCGCCCGCGGGTGATGCTGGCGGAAAGCGACATGCCCCTGGAACGGGGCACGGTGCTGCTTGCACCGGGCAATGACCGCCATCTGCAAGTCGCCAACGCCGGAGCGCTGGGGCTTCGCTGTGTCCTGCGCGAGGGCGATCCGGTGTCCGGCCACCGCCCCAGCGTCGACCGGCTGTTCGCCTCTCTCGCCACCACCATCGGTGCAGCGCAAGGCGCGCGCGCACTGGGTATCCTGCTGACCGGCATGGGCCAGGACGGTGCGCAGGGCATGGCCCAGCTCGCGAGCATCGGCGCGCGCACCATCGCACAGGATCAGGCGAGCTGCGTCGTCTTCGGCATGCCGCGCGCCGCCATCGAGCTGGGCGCCGCGCGCGAAGTGCTCCCGCTCGAACGGATCGCTCCGGCGATCTTCACCCTCGCAAAGGTCAGTCTGTCATGACCGCCATGAGCCCGCCTCCCCCCGGCTTCGGCACTCTGCCCGAGGCGATCCGCGTCACCATCGTGCAGGGCGAGGCCAAAGCCAGCACCGATCCCCGCGTCGAGATGAGCACCATCCTGGGCAGCTGCGTTGCCACCTGCCTGTTCGATCCGCTCGCGCGGGTCGGGGGCATGAACCACTTCCTGCTCGCCGAGCCGCCCGCCCATGTCCACAATCAGGCTTTCGACAGCGATTACGGGCTCTATCTCATGGAGCTGCTGATCAACGAGATGCTGGGCATGGGCGCGCACAAGAGCCGGATGCGCGCGCGGCTTTACGGCGGCGCCAATCTCAACCCCGATCTCAGCCCGATCGGTACGGCCAATGCCGCTTTCGCCCGCCAATTCCTCGAACGCGAGAACATTCCCAAGGTGTTCGAGGATCTCGAAGGCACACTGGCGCGCCGGATCCAGTTCCGTCCTGCCAGCGGGCAGGTGCGTGCGCGGCTCGTGCCGGCAGAGACCGCTCCTACGCAGAAACCACTGGGGCGGCCGCAATCGGCACTTGGGACGGTCGAGCTATTCTAGGACCAAATGGAGCACATCATGGAATTCAGCAACCCGGCCACCATCCGTGTTCTCACGGTCGACGACAGCGCATCCATGCGCGCGCTGCTGCTTGGCGCCCTGACGTCCCGCGGCTTCGCAGTCGAGCAATGCGAGGACGGTCAGGAAGCGCTTGAGTGGCTCGCGTCGAACGAGGTCGATGTGATCATCACCGATATCAACATGCCGCGCCTGGACGGGTTCGGGCTCATCGAGAAATTGCGCACCAGCGCGCTGCATGCAGAACGCCCGATCCTGGTGCTGACGACCGAAAGCTCCGACGAGAAAAAGCAGCGCGCCCGCAATGCAGGCGCGACAGGCTGGATCGTCAAGCCGTTCGATGCTGACAAGCTCACCGCCGCGCTGCGCCGCGTGATCCACTGATCCCGCCCAAGGAACCGCACCCATGCGCCACGAACTCATCACCTTCGGCATCGCCAGCCAGCGCTTCGGCATCGACATCATGACTGTGCGCGAAATCCGCGCATGGTCGCCCGTCACCCGTCTGCCGCGCGTGCCCGACTATGTCGCGGGCGTCGTCAACCTGCGCGGCGCGGTGCTGCCGGTGATCGACCTTGCCGCACGGCTCGGCTGGACGCCGACCGATGCCACCCCCCGCAACCCGATCATCGTGATCGAACACGAAGGCCAGATGCGCGGGCTGATTGTCCATGATGTTGCCGACATTGTCTCGATCGAGGCGGGCACGCTCCAGCAGCCCGACGCAATGGGGCATGAAACGATCACCCACTTCCTCGAAGGTATTGCCCCGCTGGGCGACGACATGGTCATGGTGCTCGATCTGGCACGGCTGATGGCGGACGAACCGATCGAGCTGGCGGCCTGACGGATGAACGGCCCGCTTGTCGATACACCGCCGCTGGCGGGCGCACCGCATTCCCCGGCGCTGCTCAGCGGAATTGCAGACCGGCTGTCTGATCTGGCAGAGGGGGCCGAGACTTTCGGCATCGCGCTGTGCAGCGATGCCGACGTCGCCGGCCGCTATCTGGTGCAATTGCAGCAAATCGACCGTCTGGCGCAAAGCCTGCGCGAGATGGCGAGCGTTCTTGCCGCGCCAGACCCTGTCACGGCAGTCGCCGGCATACGGCTTGGCGAACTGCGCCTCGCGCTGGAAGCATCAAGCAAGGTTTGATCTTCGGGGCTACTTGCCCTGCATGATCGGCGGGGCCGACGGGATTGGACCGCCAGTCAGGATCGAGTTTGCCTCGTTGGCAAGAATGCCGACCACCTGCGTCCATACCGCCACGTTCTGACGCAGCTGGACAAGATCGATCTTGTCCAGCGTGTCATCCGGCGTGTGGTGCAGATCGAAATAACGCATCCCGTCCTGCTGGAGATCGATCAGCGCGCCTTTCTGGTCGCGCACGATGTTGAGATCGGCCCCGCCCCCGGCGACTTCGGTGCCGCTCGATACGCCAAGGCGTGCAACGGCGGCTGCAATGCGCTTGTGCAGGGCCGGATTGCTTTCGCGGAAGTTGGAATCGAAACGCCACACCCGGTCCGCGCCGAAATCGCTCTCGATGCCGACCGCAATGGCCTCGTCGATATGCGCGTCGCTATAGGCCTGGCTGCCCCACAATCCGGTCTCTTCGGCGCCAGCCATCAGCACGCGAATGGTGCGCAAAGGCTGACCGGCCTTGGCCGCATTCAAGGCGGCAGCGGCCACGATCGCGCAGCCAGCCCCGTCGTCGAAGGCACCGGGCGAGTTCCACCAGCTGTCGATGTGGCAAGCCAGCAGCACCGGCGGAAGTGACGGATTGCGCCCGACGATCTCGCCCACCACATTGCCGCTTTCGGTCTTGCCGAGCTGGCGCGGGTTCATTTCGAGCTTCAGCGTGACCGGACGCCCCGCCGCGCGCGCGAACATCCGTTCAAGGTTCTCGGCATCAGGCAGGCTCAGCGCGCCCGCAGGGATCGGATCGATGCCAGCCGGGAAACTGGTGCCGCCCGTGTGGGGGTTGCGGTGGTGATCGGTGCCCACCGATTTGATGACGACACCCACCGCGCCCTTGCTCGCCGCAAGGCCGGGGCCGACCCAGCGCACCGGTCCGGCAAAGCCATAATGCGATCCGTCCTGCGCCGGGCGCATCTGGTGGCTGATATAGGCGAACTTGCCCGTCAGGCTCCCCGCGGGGGCGGCGCGCAGATCGTCGACCGTGCGGAAGAACACCACCTCGCCCTCGATCCCGCCCGCAGGCGTCGCACCGGAATTGCCGAGCGGGAGCACCTCCAGATCCTGTGCGAAGGGCGCGGTGACGCGGGCGCGGGCGATGTCGCCGGGCACCCAGGTGTCCATCATGAACGGTTCGACGGCAACGTTCTGGAAGCCGCGTTGCTTCAGCCACTGCGCCGCCCAGGCGCGGCCGCGCGCCTCGGCCTCGGTCCCGGCCTGTCGCGGGCCGACCTCTGTGGTGATTCCTTCGACGAAATCCCATGCGTGCATATCGGTGCTCAGCGCACGATCAGCCGCCTGCTCCAGCGTAGGCGGCGGCGCGGGCGTGGTAGCGAGCGCGGGGACGGCGAGAACGAGTGCGACAAGCGCGGTCATGGTGCGGTTCATGGCGCAAGGTGCTATCGGTCGGGCGGTCCCAAGTCTAGCCGCTTGCCCTTGGCCATCCCCTTCCCTATCTGCGCAGCCAAACCTCCCCACCTGAATTTTCGATCCCGAAGGACTGAACCGATGGCCGCGCAATATGCCTATGTCATGAAGGACATGACCAAGACCTTCCCCGGTGCCCAGAAGCCGGTGCTGAGCAACATCTCGCTGCAATTCTACCAAGGCGCCAAGATCGGCATCGTCGGTCCCAACGGCGCGGGCAAATCGACGCTGATCAAGATCATGGCCGGGATCGACAAGGATTTCACCGGTGAGGCTTGGCCGGGCGAGAACATCACTGTCGGCTACCTTGAACAGGAGCCGGAACTCGACCCCAGCAAGACCGTGCTCGAAAACGTCAAGGACGGCGCGCGCGGGATTGCCGACATGGTCGACCGGTTCAACGAAATCTCTGCCTTGATGTGCGAGCCGGACGCCGATTTCGACGTCCTCGGCGCGGAAATGGGCGAGCTTCAGGACAAGATCGACGCGGTTGATGGCTGGACGCTCGACAACCAGCTCGAAGTGGCCATGGAAGCCCTGCGCTGCCCGCCGGGTGACTGGGCCGTGGACAGCCTGTCGGGCGGCGAAAAGCGCCGTGTGGCGCTGACCCGCCTGCTGATCCAGAAGCCTTCGATCCTGCTGCTGGACGAACCGACCAACCACCTCGACGCGGAGAGCGTCCAATGGCTGGAAAACCACCTCAAGGAATATGCCGGCGCGGTGCTGATGATCACCCACGACCGTTACTTCCTTGATAACGTTGTGGAATGGATCCTCGAACTCGATCGCGGTTCCTACTATCCTTACGAAGGCAACTATTCGACCTACCTCGAAAAGAAGGCCAAGCGGATGGAGCAGGAAAGCCGCGAGGAAAGCGGCAAGCAGAAGGCGCTGCAACGCGAACTCGAGTGGATCCGCCAGACGCCCGCCGCCCGCCAGACCAAGTCCAAGGCGCGTATCCGCAAGTTCGAGGAGTTGCAGAACGCGCAGGATAGCCGTTCGCTCGGCAAGGCGCAGATCGTCATCCAGGTGCCTGAACGGCTCGGTGGCAAGGTGATCGAAGCCAAGAACATCACCAAGGCTTACGGCGACAAGCTGCTCTTTGAAAACCTCAGCTTCATCCTGCCCCCGGGCGGGATCGTCGGCGTGATCGGGCCGAACGGCGCGGGCAAATCGACTTTGTTCAAGATCCTGACCGGCAAGGAACAGCCCGACAGCGGCACGATCGAGATCGGCTCGACCGTGCACCTCGGCTTCGTCGACCAGAGCCGCGATCACCTGAATCCGGCCAACAACGTGTGGCAGGAAATCAGCGACGGCCTGGATTACATGACGGTCAACAAGCAGGAAACCTCGACCCGTGCATACGTGGGCGCGTTCAACTTCAAGGGCGCGGACCAGCAGAAGAACGTCGGCAAGCTTTCAGGCGGTGAACGCAACCGCGTGCACATGGCCAAGATGCTGAAGACGGGCGGCAACGTGCTGCTGCTGGACGAACCGACCAACGATCTCGACGTCGAAACGCTAGCCGCGCTGGAAGACGCGATCGAAAACTTCGCAGGCTGCGCCGTGGTCATCAGCCACGACCGCTTCTTCCTCGACCGTCTGGCCACCCACATCCTCGCCTTTGAAGGCAACAGCCATGTCGAATGGTTCGAAGGCAACTTCGAAGCTTACGAGGAAGACAAGCGCCGCCGGTTGGGTGACGCGGCGGATCGTCCGACCCGGCTTGCCTACAAGAAACTGACGCGCTGATCCGGCGGGCGGCGGGAAAGGCCTTCTTGGCCATGGACCGCCGCCGTCCGTTCGATCTTGCAATTTAACCACGCTTTAATCACCCGTAGGTCACTCTACTTAACGACGCGAAATGTCGATAAGGGGCAACGGGGCGTGATCACGGGGATTGAAGTGCCGCTGGAGCTGGCCACGTTGCTGTGCGCGGCCTGCATTGCGGCCGGTGCATGGGCCGGACACATCCGCGCCAATCGGCGGCTTGACCCGCGGCTCAATCCGCTGCGCGATCTGATGAAGGCCGAAAATCTGGCAGAGGCGGTCGATCTGGCTGCGCGGCGCAATGCGCGGCGTGCGGTTTCGCACGCTGTGCTGCATGGCCGGATCGACCAGCTCGCCGCCTTCCGCTCGGTCTGGAATGCCGACACCAACAACCAAGTGCGAGAGCATGTTGCAGCGGTGATGCGGGCTGGCCTGCGCCGGGGCGACAGCATGGCGCTGGCAGAGGGCGAAGGCTTCACCATCATCATTCCGGGCGCCGACGAGCGCTCAGCGGTGCACGTGGCTGACCGGCTGCGCCGTTCGCTCGCCAATCTGCGCCTTCCGCACCTTGGCAGTGATGCACGGCTTACTGCCAGCTTCGGGGTCGCCGCAGACCGTTTCGGCGATAGCGATTTCGGACTGAACACCCGGGCCCGGCGCGCGCTTGATGCGGCGCTGGCCAAGGGCATGGATCACATCGTTCCGGCAAGCGAGATCGAAGAAGTGATGCTGCTGCCCGCGCCCACGCCGTCACACGTGGCCTCGGCCGCCTGAGCACCCGCTCAGGGCGAGACCCAGCGCCCCTGCCAATCCGCGCGCTCAGCATCGCCGCGCGCAAACTGCGCCCGCACATGGCCGGTATGCGCGAGGTAGAGCCAGTCGAACGCGGTCAGCGTAATCCGCAGCAGGGCGAAATTCTCGCGCGCGGGGATCAATTGCGCGTCGTCGGGCTCCACGCCCTCGAACTCGGGTGGCAGGCCTGACGTCGGCGAATCCGAACCCGCACCCGGCCCCTCGCCCAGATAGCAGCGACGCGCAAAATTGGTGCTGGCCGCCCAAGCCCTATCGACTTGCTCCCCATCGCGCAGGATCTCGCCAACACCGCGCGCGCGGATCTGCACTTTTGCGCCCTTATCATAGAACAGCACCGCCACCCGCGGATCAGCGTCGATCACCTGTGCTTTGGGCGCGCGCGAATCTGTGTGGAACCGCAGCCGCCAAGCGGTGCTATCGAATTCGCGCAGCACCATCACCCGCGCATCGACATCACCGGTCACGATCACCGGCGTGTGCATCGGCGCCTTGCGATCACGCGGCGCGCGAATCAGCCGGTTGCGGCAATCGGTGAGCACATCTTCAAGCGTTTCGATCATCGGTCAGGCCTTTGGCGGCAAACCCTCACCCGTCAAGCAGGAGCAGAAATGTTCATGTCAGGCCCAATTTTTATGAACATCGACAAGCCGGTTCATCGCTGCGACAGTCTGTGACGCGTAGTCGGGATCATCTCAACAGGCCTGTGGTGGGCTGGCGATACCGGAGGCAGTTACAATGATGACCTTCTTTGCACGGGGTGGTTCGCTCGCAGCGCTTGCCGCAGCCCTGGCCTTCGCCGCACCCGCCGCGGCACAGCCCACGCCCGATTACCAGCCGGACGTTTCGGAACCGGCACCCATGCGGGTCGCCCCGCGCGCCGAAAACCGCAGCGCCCCTGCTCGCGCCGAATTCGTCCAGCCGCGTGCCGAACGCGTCGCTGCCCCCCGCCGGGAAAGGCCCGCCGCTCCCCGCGCTGAACGCGCTGTAGCAGCACCTGCTGCGGCTCCGTACGAGCGTGTTGACGGACAGCGCCGCGGCGCCCCTGTCGCGACTCAGGCAGAAGCCCGGCCGGCTCGCCCTGCACCGCGCGGCTTCGGCGGTGAAGTGCTCGCCCGCACGCAGGCCGCCCAGCGCGCCGAGCGCCGCGGCGACGTCCGCGCCGACCAGATTGACCGTCGCAGCGAGCAGCGCGCCGAACGCGTTGACCGCCGCGGTGAACAGCGCGCCGGGCAGATTGACCGTCGTAGCGAGCAGCAGGCCGACCGTGTCGAACGGCGCGGGGATGTCCGCGCTGACCGGCTCGACTGGCGCGGCCGCGATGCCGCAGCCGACCGGGTCGACCGCCGGACCGACCGTCAGGCCGACCGTATCGAGGATCGCGGTGACCGGCGTGCCGACCGTGTGGAGGACCGCGGCGACCGCCGCGCCGACCGCATCGAGGACCGTGGTGATCGCAGGGCCGATCGCGTCGATGGTCGCCGCGATGACTGGCGGGGCGAACGCCGCGATGGTCGCGGCGGTGGTTTCGGCGAGCGCGTTGGTGACGTCGCCCGCGATGCGCGCCGCATCGACGACCGCCGTGATGGCTGGCGCGACGGACGCCGGGACGAGTGGCGGGGCGACCGCCGCGACGGCTGGCGCGATGACCGCCGCGGCTGGCGGCGTGATGACTGGCGCCACGGCTGGAACGGCCGTCCGGGCTGGGACAACCGGGACTTCCGCCGCTGGAACCGTGGCTGGCACCGCGACCGGAACTACAACTGGTTCGATTATCGTCGCAGCAACCACTTCGCGTTCCGGCCCGGCCCCTACTATGCGCCGTTCCGCAGCCACCGTTACAGCCGCCTGGATATCGGGTTCTTCCTCGACAGCCTGTTCTTCCAGCCGCGCTTCTTTATCAACGACCCCTTCGCCTACCGCCTGCCCCCGGCCTATGGCCCGTACCAGTGGGTTAGGTATTATGACGATGTCGTGCTGGTCGATATCTACACCGGTGAGGTCGTAGATGTGATTCACGACTTCTTCTGGTAGGTCTCCACAAGAAGAGAAAGCCCCGTCGGAGCGATCCGGCGGGGCTTTTTTCGTGCCGACTTGGTCTCAGCACTGCGCCCTGCCGAAGGGCAGCATCCGGAACAGCGTGCCGTCCTTGTCGATGATCGTGTGCTTGAGCGCAGCAAGGGCATGGAAGGCGGCCAGCACCAGCAAGGCGATGCCGGAGGCACCATGAAGTTCGAAGATCTGTTCGCCCAGCGCCGGGTTCTGCGGCACCGGCAGGGCAGGCAGCTGGAACAGGCCCCACACGCTGATCGGCTCTCCGAATGATGACATCGCGATCCAGCCTGCAACCGGCATGACCAGCAGCAGCGCATAGAAGCTGAGGTGGACGATCCGCGACAAGGTGCGCTCCCACCCCGCATGGCTTGCCATGGGCGGGGGCGGCGGATTGACCAGCCGCCACACCAGCCGGACTGCGACGACCGCGAAGATCACCAGGCCCAGCGCGAAGTGGTTGGCCATGATGGCGCCGCCTGCTTCGCGGGTCGGCGCAGCTTCGGCTGTGGAGCTGATCTGCCATTGCACGATCACAAGCACCGCGATCAGCCAATGCAAAAGCATCGCGAAGCCGGAATATTTGGTCTTGGCGTTAAGGCTCATTGTCTGTCCCTCCCGTGATCCCCTGATAGCCTGAGCCTAGCACTGCTGTAGAGCGGCGCAATGGGACCGCTTGCACGCAAGGGCCGGCTGGGTAATCGTGGGCTACTCATGACTGCGACCGACCCCGTACCTGACAGGCAAGCGCTGGCCCACATCGGCGCGGCGGTGCGTGCCCGGCTGGAAGCCAATGCGGATATCTACCGCGTGCAGGACGATCGGATTGAGCTCTTCGCCGTGGGCGGCTTTCTCTCCGAAGCGGAATGCACCGGCCTGTGCGCAATGATCGATGCGGTGGCGCGGCCTTCGGCGCTGCATGAACTCGATTACGAGAGCGGGTTCCGCACCTCCTATTCGGGCGATCTTGATCCGCACGATCCCTTTGTGGCGGGCATTTCGCAGCGGATCGACGCGCTGCTGGGCGTGGACGCGGCCATCGGCGAGCCGGTGCAGGGCCAGCGCTACCTGCCGGGACAGCAATTCAAGCCGCATAATGACTGGTTCTACGTGACCGAAGGCTACTGGCCGCAGGAGGAAGCGCGCGGCGGACAGCGTAGCTGGACGGCGATGGCCTATTGCAACACGGTCGAAGCCGGCGGCGCGACCGCCTTCACGCTGCTCGGGCTGGAGATCGAACCAAAGCCCGGCGTGCTGCTGTTGTGGAACAATGCCCTGCCCGATGGGCGGCCCAACGAAGCGACGCTCCACGCGGGTCTGCCGGTGGAACGCGGCGCGAAATATGTCATCACCAAGTGGTATCGCACCCGCGAATGGCGCTAGGCCCGTTCAGGCCTCGGGCGGGGTGTGCCTTGCTTCATTGCGCTCCAGATGCGCCGCCCTCGCCAGCTTCTCGACCCGGTGCGCAAGGCGCAGGATTTCCAGCTGGGTGCGCAGGTTTACTTCATAATCGTGGCGCGCAGTGATGCGGTCTTTGCGCGCCTGCCGGTTCTGGCTCATGAGAATGATCGGCGCCTGCACCGCGGCGAGCATCGAGAGGATCAGGTTGAGGAAGATGAAGGGATAGGCATCGAACGGCCGCACCCCCATCAGCTCCAGCACACCGCTGTTGAGCGTCGTCCACACCACCAGCACCACGCCGAAGCCGATGATGAAGCCCCAACTCCCCCCGATTTCGGCAACGCGGTCGGCCAGCCGGTCGCTCCATGTCTCGTGGCCTTGCGCCAGTTCATCGGCATCGCGGCCGGTGAAGCTGCCCGAAGCCACCCGCTTCAGCACGCGCTGTTCGTCCGCCTCGAGATCATCGAATTCGCGGCCCAGAAGGTCGCGGGCGAGCTTATGCGGATCGACGTCGCGGATCATGCCATGTCTTACGCTTTCGCCAGCGCCTCGGCAATCAACGTGCGGGTCGGCGCGATGCCGTAGAGCGCGATGAAGCTGCCCATGCGCGGGCCTTGCTCGCTGCCGAGCAGGGTTTCGTAGAGCGCCTTGAACCAGTCCCGCAGGCTCTCGAACCCGAATTCCTCGATCTTGCCGATTTCGTAGACGATGGTCTGAAGGTCTTCGGCACTGGTGGCGGGATCAGCTTCAGCAAGCGCCGCGTCGAGCGCCTGGAGTGCACCAACTTCGCCCCCGGCAGGCGCGCGCTTGGCGAGCGTCGGGGCGACGAAATCGCGGTTATAGGCGAGCGCCTTGCCCACCAGCGTATCGAGCGCCGGGTGCACAGCGGGATCGGCATCGGGGACATAATTGCCGAGATAGGACCACACCGCCTCGCGCGTTGCGCCCGCGCCGAGCACGCCGACAAGGTTCAGCAGCAGGCTGAACGGCACGGGCAGCGTTTCGCCCTCGCCCGGGGCCCCGGCCCCCGCATGGCTCTCGTTCGCGCGCAGCAGATGCCACACCGGATTGCCGAGCCGCTTGTCGATGTCCTGACCCGGAATCGCCGCGCGGAACTGCCAGTAATCGTCCACCGCCTTGGGGATGACCCCGGCGTGAAGCTGCTTGGCGCTCTTGGGATTGGCGAAGATGTAGAAGCCGAGGCTTTCTTCGCTGCCATATTGCAGCCAGTCCTCGATCGACAGGCCATTGCCCTTCGACTTGGAGATCTTCTCGCCCTTGGCATCCAGGAACAGCTCGTAGATCAGGCCTTCGGGCTTGTTCCCACCGAGCACGCGGGCGATCTTGCCCGACTGGATGCCGCTATCGGTCAGGTCCTTGCCGTACATCTCATAATCGACGCCCAGCGCCACCCAGCGCATCGCCCAGTCGACCTTCCACTGGCACTTGGCCATGCCGCCCAAGGCGGATTGTTCGACGACGCTGCCGTCCTCGTCGGTGAAGCGAATGATTCCTGCAGCTGGATCAACGACTTCGACCGGCACCTGCAACACCGCGCCGGTCGTCGGGCTGACCGGCATGACGGGGGAGTAGGTGCGGCGACGCTCCTCGCCCAGGGTCGGCAGCATGATGTCGAGGATCGCGCCGAAGTTCGCCAACACGCCCTTCAGCGCCGCATCGAACTTGCCGCCGTTGTAACAATCGGAGGAGCTGACGAATTCATACTCGAACCCGAACTGGTCGAGGAACGCGCGCAGCATGGCGTTGTTATGCGCGGCGAAGCTTTCGTAGGGCGTGCCGAAAGGATTGGGTATCCGGCTTAACGGCTTACCCATGTGCTGCGCCAGCATGTCGCGGTTCGGCACATTGTCGGGCACCTTGCGCAGCCCGTCCATGTCGTCGCTGAACGCCACCAGCCGGGTCGGTTGACCGGTCAGCGCCTCATAGGCCCGCCGCACCAGCGAGGTGCGCAGAACCTCTTGAAATGTCCCGATATGCGGCAGGCCCGAGGGGCCATAGCCGGTTTCGAACAGCACACCGCCCGGCTTGCCTTCAGGCAGCCGCTTGGCAAGGCGCTGCGCCTCCTGAAACGGCCAGGCCTTGGAGTTCTGCGCAGCGGCGATGAGGGCATCTTGGGTTATCGTCATAGCGGCCCGGCTATTAGGCAAGCAAAGCGGGCTTGCAAGCGTCAATGGCCGCGCAGGTCAAGCCGCTTTGCCTGTTTCTGCTTTGCCGACCTTCGGTTCCACGTGAAACATTGCCCCGATGCGCGGCTGGAGGGGGTCTAAGGGGGGTCTAGAGGGGGTCTAGAAGGGGTCTGGAGCCGGTCTGGAGAAGGCCAGAACCGGGCTGGCAACACCTCCTCGCGCGTCAGGCGAAGACTTCGCCGTAGTCCGGCCGGTGCTCCGCCTTGAAGCGCCGCATCAGGCCAGGGATCAGGAACAGGTCGACAATGATCCATACGAACCACGCCCCCAGCGACAACAATCCGAGCGGCGGCCAGATCAGCATGATCGCCAACCCGCCGAGGAACAGCGCCATCTGGTAGTAGCCGGTCTCCTTCGCCCCGCAATAAAACCGGTGGACCCCCAGCGGCGAGCAGAAATACCAATACACATAAGCGAGCATCAGCGTCCGCTTTGCCGGATCGCCGAACAGGCCATACCCGCCCGACGGTGCCTGCCGACGCGGATAGGGTATGTTCATCTGCTCCTGCTCCTCTCCGGAGGAAGCCCGGCGCGCGCGTTCTGCGGCGAGGAAGGCTTCGCGCTGCGCAGCATGGGGGTCTGGCGCAGCGGGGCGAATGGGCGCGGCGGGCCTTGGCCCCGCAACGCGGACGGTCGGCGACATGGCGCCACTCTGGCCGGGCACGACGCCCTTCTTGCCGAAACTCATCACCGTCCTCCGCCTGTCGAATACTCGGTCATTCGTGCAGAGTATTGCCAGCCAATCGTTTACTTTGGGTTGCCCAGACCCCATCCTTGGCTGCGTGACCTCGCCCGACACCCTGCCCGATCCCCTGCCCCTCCCCGCGCTGCACGCCAGCCACGGGGGGCACTGGCTGCGCGCCGCGAACGGCACCACCAACGCGGTGTCCAAGGGCGATGCGATCATGGCCGCCGCCGATACGCCGGTGCTGATGATCAACGCGCCGCTGGTGGCGAGCCGGTTGGGCTATCCCGACCTGTCGGGGCTCGATCTGCTGGAGGCCTTCGCCTTCATCCACCCCGCGCGCTTCTGCGTGCCGACCCCGCGCGGGCTGGCAGAAGCGCTGGGGCTACCCCCGCCAGAGAATGACGCGGCCGTGCCGGACATGCTCCAGCGCGCGGCGGGCGCCCTGATTGCGGCATGCCAGGATCCCGAATGGTTCGAGCGTGAGGGCGCGTGGAGCGCGGTGCAGTCGCTGGAACGCCTGCGCTGGCCCTGGGCGCAGGTGCTGCGCGCCCATATCGCCAAGCCCGAAAAGGCCGAACGCTGGCTGTTCGCGAAGCTGCCCGAATGGGAGGAAACCGGCGAGCGCCCCGCCCCGCGCCAGATCGAACTCGCACCCGAAGCCGTGCGCGATCAGCTCGCCCGCCTGACCGGCGAAGGCGCGGAGCAGCGTGAAGGCCAGCGCGCCTTTGCGCAGGATGTGGCGCGCATCTTCGCCCCCCGCCACCGCGAAGGCCGCCCGCATCTGGCGCTGGCGCAGGCGGGAACCGGGATCGGCAAGACGCTGGGCTACCTTGCGCCTGCCTCGCTATGGGCGGCAGGGTCAGGCGGCACGGTGTGGGTTTCGACTTTCACCAAGAACCTGCAACGCCAGCTGCGCGCCGAAAGCCGCCGCGCATGGCCCGCCCGCCGCGCCGATGGCTCGCCCCCGGTGGTGGTGCGCAAGGGCCGCGAGAATTACCTCTGCCTGCTCAATCTGGAAGATGCGCTGCAAGGCGGCTTTGCGGGGCGTGCGGCGATCCTTGCGCAGTTGGTCGCGCGCTGGGGGGCCTATACTCGCGATGGCGACATGATCGGCGGCGATCTGCCGGGCTGGCTCGGCACGCTGTTTCGCAAGCGCGGGATCGCAGCGCTCACCGACCAGCGCGGCGAGTGCATCTATGCCGGCTGCCCGCATTACCGGAAGTGCTTCATCGAGCGCGCGGCGCGGGATAGCGCGCAGGCCGATCTGGTGATCGCCAATCACGCGCTGGTGATGGTCAATGCGGCGCGGGCGCGCGACCCGAACCAGCGCCCGACACGGCTGATCTTCGACGAAGGCCACCATGTGTTCGACGCGGCGGATTCCACCTTTGCCGCCACGCTCAGCGGGCAGGAAACGATCGAGCTGCGGCGCTGGATCATCGGCCCGGAAAAGGAATCGCGCGGCCGCCGCCGGGGGCTTTCGGCGCGGCTTGCCGACATCGCCAGCTATGACGAAGCGGGCGCGGAAGCCATCGCGGCCGCCTGCAAGGCCGGACAGTTGCTCCCGTCTGATGGCTGGCTTCAGCGCCTCGGCGAAAACGCCCCCTTCGGCCCCGTCGAAGCCCTGCTCGCAGCCGTGCGCACCGCCACCTATGCCCGCGACGAAAGCGGGGGGATCGACGCGGGCTACGGAATCGAGACCGAGGCGGCGGGCCTGCCCGGCGAAGTGATCGAAGCCGCCAGCGCCGCTGCCGAGGCGCTCGCCTCTATCAGGGTGCCGCTGATCCGGCTGGGCGGGAGGCTGGAGGCCATCCTTGCCGAGCCGCCAGACTGGCTCGACGCACAGGGCCGCGCGCGGATCGAAGGGGCGCGGTTTTCGCTTGCATGGCGGATAGATCTGATCGCGGCATGGGAGGCGCTGCTCGTGCGGCTCGGCGGGCCAGCCGATCCTGATTTCGTCGACTGGCTGGCAGTCGACCGTTCGGACGCGCGCGAGTTCGATGTGGCGATCCACCGCCGCTGGCTCGATCCGATGAAGCCCTTCGCCCGCGTGGTGCTGGAGCCCGCGCATGGCGTGCTGCTGACCAGCGCGACCCTGACCGACCGCACCCCCAGCGATGACGTGTGGGCCAGCGCCATCCAGCGTTCGGGCGCGGCGCATATCGAAACCGCGCCGCTGCTCTCCGCGGCGGAAAGTCCCTTCGACTATGCCGCTCGCGCCGAGGTGCTGATCGTCACCGACGTTACCAAGGGCGATCTGCCTGCGCTGTCGGGCGCCTATGCGCGGATTATCGAGGCGAGCGGCGGGGGCGTGCTGGGGCTGTTCACCGCGATCCGGCGGCTGCGCGCGGTGCATGGCCGGATTGCCGACCGCCTCGCCCGGGCGGGCCTGCCGGTCTATGCCCAGCACGTCGATCCGATCGACACCGGCACGCTGGTCGACATCTTCCGCGATGATCCGCGCGCCAGCCTGATCGGCACCGACGCGCTGCGTGACGGGGTGGACGTGCCGGGCCATTCCCTGCGCTGCGTGGTGCTGGAACAGGTGCCCTGGCCGCGCCCCGATATCCTGCACAAGGCGCGCAGGCTGGCAGGCGGCGGTTCTGCCTATGACGACCGCATCATCCGCGCCAAGCTGGCGCAGGCGTTTGGCCGCCTGATCCGCAGCAAGGACGATGCCGGACATTTCATCATGCTCTCCCCCGCCTTCCCCTCGCGCCTGCTCAGCGCCTTCCCTCCCGGCACGCCGGTGCTGCGCGTAACGCTCGATGAGGCTTTACAACGCGTCGCCGCTGGTGTTGTGGGCAGCGCGGAGCAGCCGGTATCGGACGATGCCAAGGGAGCCTTGCAGCCATGAAGATTCTCGGCCTCCTGCGCCACGCCAAGTCCGATTGGGACGATACCAGCCAGCGCGATTTCGACCGCGGGCTGAACGCGCGCGGGCGCAAGGGTGCCGAGCTGATCGGCAAGCATATCCGCGACCACGGGGTAAAGTGGGACAAGGTGCTGGCATCGCCTGCGGTGCGGGTGAAGCTGACGCTCGACAGCGCGCTGCCCGATGTCACGCCGATTTATGACCAGCGGCTCTATCTCGCCAGTTTCGACACCATCGTCGAGACGATCGAGGCCCATGCCGGTAGCGGCGATGACGAGGCGAAGACCATCCTGATTTCGGGCCACAATCCCGGTCTACAGGACGTGCTGCTGGAACTGGTCGCGCCGGGCAAGGAGAACGCGCTGTTCAAGGAAGCAGTCGTGAAATTCCCGACCGCCGCCTACGCCGTCCTCGAATGCGACATCGCGCATTGGAGCGAGCTCAAGCGCTATTGCGCCGAGCTCGTCCACTTCGCGCGGCCCCGAGACCTCGACCCGGACCTCGGCCCCGAAGGTTAGGCCAAGCGCCTCCCCTCCCCTTGCGGGAGGGGCTGGGGGAGGGGGCGAGGCCGTAAGGCCTCGTTTCATTACAAGAACAGATGAGCCGCTGGCGTAGAGCCCCCTCCCCCCAACCCCCTCCCGCAAGGGGAAAGGGAAAGAAGGGGAAATCAGGTCACGGGGACGAGGTTATCTTCCGAATCCCGGTCGATGTAGAAGTTGTAGGGATCGACCCCGGCAAAGGCGGGCTTCTTCGCCGTCACCACTTCCACCACCTGCTTGCCCGCCCGGATCGGCGAGCGCCGCATCGACAGCACCGCCGCCTTGTCGAACGCGCCGGAGCCGGGACGGTCGGTGAAGACGCCGACCTCGATACGCTCCGCAAGGCTGGCCGGGCGTTCATTGCCCTTGCCGTCAGCGGTAAACTTGCCCGCTTCGATGGTGATGCGGGTCACCCACTTGCCATCGGCCCGCTTGGTGCTGACCGCTTCCTTGGCCTTCAGATCATAGATCGTGATCTTTTCGAACAGGTCGGTGATCAGCGCCTGATCTTCGGGCGTCTTGGCCTCCTTGCGCAGTTCGGCGATCAGATCGAGGCTGCGCGGATAGGGCGCGGGTTTGAACTTGTAGCGCGCGATCAGCCTTGCCAGCGCGCGGTTGACCGCATCTTCGCCCAGACGGTGCTGGAGGAGATACATGACCAGACTGCCCTTGCGGTAATGGATGTGCTGCTGGTTTTCGACCCGGTAGAGCGGCTGTTCGGGCAAGGGATCGCCCTTGCGGCCGTCAAGATACCGATCCAGCTCGAACTTGAGGAAGCGGCGGATCTTGTCCTCGCCATAGAGCTGCTTCATCACCATCAGCGCCGAATACTGCGCCAGCGTTTCCGACAGCAGCGTCGATCCCTGCATATCCGCGCCGATCACCTGATGCGCCCAGTATTGGTGACCGAATTCATGCGCGGTGATGTAGGAGACATAGTCGATCGACTCCGGATCGCGCACGTCGGCAGCAAAGCCCATGCTTTCCGAATAGGGCATCGTCCCGGCAAAGGCCTGCGCGAAGTCGGCATAGCCCGGAAACTCGATGATCCGCGCATAGCCGAACTGGTAGGGCCCGAAATTGCGCTCGTAATAGCCGAGGCTGGTCTTCATCGCCTTAAGCATCGCGGGCACGTTCCAGGCGTGGCGCGGGTCGTGATAGACCGACAACAGCACATCGCCAGCCTGCTCCTCGGCCACGGCATAGCGGGCCGATTGCACCGAGAAGAAATTGAGGATTGGCGCCGGGCTCTGGAACACCGCGACGCGGCGGCCGCCCTTGACCTCGTCCGAAATCTTGTTGCCCGGCGCGATCGGCACTTGATCGGCCGCCGTGCTGATGGTGATGCGCGAATTGACCCAGTCCGAGCGGACGTAACTGTCGCCCTGAGCAGAGGTATCCTCAAGCCGCGGCATGCGCAGTTCATCAGGCAGCCCCTGCCGCCGCCGCACCGTGCGATCCTCCAACAATCCGCGCTGGTCCATGCCGATGATCGGCGCGAACACCCTGTTGTTCACGAAGGTGCCATTGTCGACAAGATCGGTCGCCGCCTCGCGATTGGCAAAGCCGCGCCGCCACACCTGAGAGGTGAAATCGAGCCGCGTCGTCGCCCCGAGCGCCAGCGGTGTCGCAAAGCGGTAGATGCGATAGGCGAGCCGCTTGTCGTGGTTTGCAAGGCTGGCGCCCGCGATATCGAGGCGGCTGAAAGCCACGGAGTCGTCACCCTGCCGCACGTGCAGTTCGGTGATCGGCACACCGCTGTCGTTGCGCAGGTCGTAATGGCCCTTCACCTCCATGCGGCGGTCGTCAGGGTAGATCGCGACGTCGAAGGCAACATCAGTCACCACCGGGCGCGGCAGGCTTTCATACTTGAGATATTTCCGCTCGTAATCGGCGGCCCATTCCTCGGCCTCGTCGGAGGTTTCGAAGCGGTTCAATTCCTTGATGTTGTGGTGGATCACGAGGCCGGTGCCGATCATGCCCGCCACCGCCGCGACCGCGACCCCGCCCGATGCGAGCGTCATACGCTGCCCGATGCCCTTGAGCCGCGGCACCACCGCAACCACCGTGCCGCGCGGCCAGGCCCAGTGCGCGAACACCAGCAGCAGCACGCCAAAGCAGCCCCAATAGGCGCGCGCGATCAGCCCCCCGACCCAGAAGCCGCCGGTGCCGTTCATGTCGCTCAGCGGCTCACCCGGCCCACCGCCGAACGAATAGAGCACGTTGGTATAGCCGAGGTTCGACATGAAGATGCGGCTGACAAACCACACCAGCATCAGCCCCCAGCCGAGATATTTGTTGGGGCTCAGCACCTGGAAAAACACCGCCAGCACCGCCAGCAGCAGCAGATCGATGCTCTGCGGCATCACGTAGGAGATGAAGTACAGCCCGAAATCGATGCTCGGCGCGCCCTTTGCGAGCTGGTAGACGACACCCGCCGCCATCCCGGTCAGCGACATCGCCAGCAGCACGGTGAAGATCGCAAGAATCTTCGGCACGAACATCGTCCACGCCGGGACCGGCGTTGCATCGATGATCTCGGCCATCTTCACATCACGCTCGCGCCAGACCAGCTCGCCGCCATAGAAAACGGCCACGATCAACGCGAACAGGGTCACGCTGCCGCTCACCGTGTCGACGACATTGGCGGTCAGCGGGTAGGACGCCGTGCCGAACATGGTCTGCGAAAAGACCAGGTTGAGCGTCGCAAAGCCGAGCGAAAGCAGCAGCAGCACGATCAGGCCGGGGCTCTTGACCACCAGCAGCACCTCGGTCTTAACCCGCACCCGGAAGCTGGCGAGCGCATGGCCGAAGCCGAAGCTGCGTTCGACGGGAGCGGTCAGCATGCGCGGCGCGATGCTGCCGGCCTTCGCGGCCTTTATCGCCTGCTTGGCCAGCCGCCGCTGCCGCCAGCGCGACGGCGCACGCTCGGTCATGCTGAAGCGCGCCCAGGAAAGTCCAAGGAACAGCGCCGACAGGCCGAGCACGAAGGCGCGGTTGAAGGCCAGGTTGCCTTCCAGCGGGATCAGGCGCGTGTTCATCTCTGCCGCGGTCCAATACCGCGACACCTCGGCAATCGCGCCAGTGCCCATCGGCTCGTAGCGGGCAATCGCGTCCTGATAGGACGGATCGGCCGACAGCACGATGCTCGTCGCGAGATAGCCCATCACCAGCACCAGCACGCCGATATAGCTCGCCAGCATGGAGCGGGTGAGCGTCGCCAGACTGAACAACAGGGCCGACGACAGAATCAGGTTGGGAATGGCAATCACCAGGAACGGCCAGGCATAGGTCGCAAAGCCGCCCGGTCCCACGGTCTCAGGATCGACCCACGGCATAATCGTGCCCAGCGCAATGCCGAGCGGCACGGCCATGTAGCCGAGGATCGCAATGGTCAGACCGCCAAGGAATCGCCCCGCCAGAAACTGCGTGCGGCCCACAGGCGTCGCCCGGATAATCGGGCCAAAGCCCGTCACATCATCGCGCACCACGGCGTTGGCGACGAATGACGTGATGACGAACAGATAGAACATGCCCAGCAATGCCAGCGCGAAGGTGACGGCATAGGGCGAGTTTTCATGCACCGATCCGGGCGTGCCGAAGCTGACATTGTCACTGGCGGAAAGTCCGAAGCCGAGCAGCAGGAAGATGGCGACCGAGACCCAGAACACCGGATTGCGGAGCTGGTAGCGGATTTCGAACGCGGCGAGGCTGGCGGTCAGCATGTCCGGGGCCCCTTACGCGGCTTGCGCGGCGGCGGGAGCGGGCGTGCGGCGGGTTTCGGCAAGGGTGGCGAAGTAGACATCCTCCAGCCCCCCGCTGACCGGAGTGAAGCCTTCGGGCTGCGTATCGCTGAGCACATGCACCACAATGTCGCCCGCAAAGAAGCGGTGCGAGATCACCTCATGCGCGGCCTGCATCGCGGCCAGATCGGTGTGCGGCACGGTGCGCTGCCACACGCGCCCTTGGGTGGAGGCGATCAGATCATGCGGTGCGCCTTCCAGCCGCACCTTGCCACCTGCCAGCACCGCCATGCGCGGGCACAGATCGGCCACATCATCGACGATATGGGTGGACAGGATCACCACAACATTCTCGCCAATCCCGGCGAGCAGGTTGAGGAAGCGGTTGCGTTCTTCGGGGTCGAGCCCGGCGGTGGGTTCATCGACGATGATGAGTTCAGGTTCGCCGATCAGCGCCTGCGCAATGCCGAACCGCTGGCGCATCCCGCCCGAAAAGCCTGCAATCGCCTTGCCGCGCACGCTCCACAGGTTGGTCTGGTTGAGCAGGTGTTCGACCATGACCTTGCGTTCGGAGCCGTTGTTGACGCCCTTCAGCACCGCCATGTGATCGAGCATCTGGTAAGCCGACACGCGCGGATAGACGCCGAAATCCTGCGGCAGATAACCCAGCGTGCGGCGCAGACGGTCAGGCTGCGCCAGCACGTCGATATCGCCGAAGCGGATCGTTCCGGCCGTGGGCGCCTGAAGCGAGGCGATGGTGCGCATGAGGGTCGATTTGCCCGCACCATTGGGGCCGAGCAGCCCGAACATCCCCTTGGGGATCGATAGCGTCACATTGTCGAGCGCGTGGGTGCCGTTGGGATAGACATGGCTGACGCCGCTAAGTTCGAGCATGGAAGTCCCCTGTTAAGTCGACTGCATCTTAACGGCGCGGGGTAAGCGTTAAAGGCGTATTGGTGGAGTAATACACGTCCTTGATCGACGCCCATGCCGTTGGTCGGCTGCGGTCAGCACTTGGCGGGTCGAGCAGGATCGCTCGACCTGCGCGTTCAGCCGATCAGCTTGCGCGCGCCCGGCCCTTCTTCACCCAGCCGGTCCTGCGGGTTCCAGATCGCGCAATGCGAGAGGCTGAGGCAGCCGCAACCGATGCACCCGTCCAGCCGTTCGCGGGTGCGGGTGAGATCGGCAATCTGGGCATCAAGCCGTGCACGGATCGCGGCGCTGATCGCCTCCCAATCGCGGGTGGTGGGCGTGCGGCCCTGCGGGAGCCTCGCCAGCTCCGCCTCGATCTCGCCGAGCGACAGGCCGAGCCGCTGGGCGATCAGGATGAAGCTGAGGCGGCGGATGTCGGACCGCAAGAACCGCCGCTGATTGCCGCCGGTGCGCACCGGCTCGATCAGGCGCTTGTCCTCGTAATAGCGGATCGCCGAGACGCTGAGGCCGGTGCGGCGCGCAATCTCGCCGATGGAGAGAAGGTCGGATGGTTTGAGGCGACGGGCGGGCATGACGAGAGGGATGTTCCGATAAAGCTTGACCTCAAGTTAGGTTGAGATTGCATCTAGGGCAAGTCGATTGATTCGCACCGCCTGAACGCGGCGGATCATCAACTTGCGAAAGGAACTGAACATGCCGAACGGCACACTCGAACACATCAACATCACGGTCAGTGATCCCGATCGCTCTGCACGCCTGTTGCAGCAACTCTGCGGCTGGCACGAACGCTGGCGCGGCCCGTCACAGCTGGGCGGATGGACGATCCATGTGGGCGGGGAACACGATTACATCGCGGTCTACACCCACTCCAGCCCGGTCCCGCGCTTCACCAAGGGACAGCCGCTCAACCATGTCGGGTTAGTGGTCGACGATCTCGACGCGGCCGAGGCGGTGGTCAAGGACGCGGGTCTGATCCCCTTCAACCACGCCGATTACGAACCGGGGAAGCGGTTCTATTTCTTCGACTGGGACGGGATCGAGTTCGAGATCGTGAGCTATGCAGTGGCGGCGAAATGAACGAACCAATGCCGCGCGAACCGATGTTCGGCCCGTCTCCGCCCGCCATTGGCAAGCGTGATCAAAGCAAGCCTTTTTGGCTAGCCGCTCCCTTCACCCAAGGATCATCGGTGCGGTCGATCATTACGGCGCCATTCCACGGCTTGCACAGGCTCTTCGCCTCATCGGGTGACCCCGACACCCACCGCGAATAATCGTCCAAGGCGAGCAGTACCGGCATCCGGCTGTGTACATTCTCGGCAGCGCTCCCGGCGCTGTCGGTCATCACCATCGAGTAGGCGGGACCGAATTCGTCGCTCTCCCGCCATACTCCGGCGCAGGCGAACAATTCACTGTCGGGGAGCGAGAGCCATGTGCGGGTCATCCGCCCCTTCGGCCCCTGCGCCTCGGCCCAGGCGGTCAGCGGGATCAGGCAGCGGCGGTTATGGAAGGCATGGCGCCAGAAGCCGGTATCCAGCTTGTCGGTCCGGGCATTGTTGACCGGCTTGGGCTTCAATGGCTGGCCCTTCGCGCCTTTCAGCACCAGCGGGAAGCCCCAGGTCATCGCCTTGACCGCCCCTTCGGCCACCACCAGCCCGGTGTAGCCCGGGTAGACCTCCGCCGCGAAGTTCGCGCCGCCTGCCTGCTCGACCGCCGCGAACCACGCCGCGACCTCGCTGGCCGGCTTCGTCATGCGGTAGAGGTTGCACATGTCAGGCGTTCCCGACCACAAAGCACGCCGCCGCCATCAGCGCGCCCGCCCAGCGGTTCGACCGGAAGCGGGCGAGCGGATTGGCGGGATCCTCCGCATCCAGCGTCGCCACCTGCCACGCCAGATGCCCCGCCACCGGCAGCAGCGCCAACAGCACCAGCGGATCGGGGCGGTAGAGCCAGAACCCCAGCGCCCAAAGACCGATCGCCGCAGCGTAGAACCCGCCGATCCCCGCCCTCACCCGCGACCCCATCGCCAGCGCCGATGACCGGATGCCGACCATCGCATCATCCTCGCGGTCTTGCAGGGCGTAGATCGTGTCGTATCCGATCACCCAGGCGATGCAGCCGGCATAGACGCAGCCGAGCGCATCCCAGTTGTCCCAGCGCAGCTCGCTCCAGCCGACCAGCAGCCCCCAGTTGAACACCATCCCCAGCCACGCCTGCGGCCACCAGGTGATGCGCTTCATGAAGGGATAGGCGGCAACAAGGGCAAGGCTGCCAAGCGCCACCAGCTGCGCCTGCCAGCGCAGTTGCAGCAGAACCACGAGGCCGACGAGGCACAACGCCAGCAACCAGCCCCACGCCAGTTTTTTCGAGACGCGCCCGCTCGCCACAGGCCGCAACGCGGTGCGCACCACTTGCCGGTCGAGATCGGCATCGACGATGTCGTTGTAAACGCATCCCGCCCCGCGCATCGCGATAGAGCCGAGCAGCAGCCAGCCGAGCAGCGCGAACTGCCACCCCGCCCCCGCCAGCCACACGCCGAACACACAGGGCCAGAACAGCAGCCACCAGCCAATCGGCCGGTCGAACCGCGCCAGCAGCGCCAGATCGCGCGGGAGCTGCGGCAGCCGCGCTACGACACCACGGTGTTCGCTATCGGGGACGATCTGTTCGCTCATCCCGCTTGCTCCGCCGTCCTGGCCGCACGCCAGCCCATGATCGCCAGCCCCAGCATCGTCACGTTTCCGGCAAAGTCGAGCATCCCGATGCTGGTCAGCACCGGCACCTCGTAGTGAAACCAGTAATTGAAGCCGAAGAACGGCAGCAGCAGCACGCCAAACACCGCAAAGCTGCGCGCGCTCCACCGCGTGACGAGCGCCATCAGCCCGAACAGCACCGCCTGCGCGCCGAAGCAGGCAATGGTGAAGCGGTTGATGAAGCTGCTGTCGCGGTAGCTTTCGGTAAAGGCGAGTTCGATCACGCTGGCAGGCCCCAACAGGCACCAGCCGCCAAGGATCAGGAACACGGCGGCGATCAGGAATTGTGCGGTTCGCGCGGACATGGCTTGCTCCCTAGCGGCGGACGCGCCTAGTGCAAAGCCATGCCTGCCACCCCCGCCTGGCCCCCGAAAAGCGCCCCGCGCCTGTTCGTCGCCGATGTCCTCTCGGCAGGGCTGGCTGTGCGGATCGAGGGCAACCCGGCGCACTACCTCGCCCGCGTGATGCGCGTCGCTCCCGGCGACGTTGTGATTTTGTGCGACGACGTAACGGGCGAGTGGGCGGCACGGGTCAGCGATGTGGGCAAGCGCGACGTGGTGGTCGAAATTGCAGAACTGCTCCGCCCGCGTGAGGCTGTGCCGGATCTGTGGCTGTGCCCCGCCCTGCTCAAGAAGGACCGCTTCGACCTGATCCTGGAAAAAGCGACCGAACTCGGCACCGCGCGCATCCAGCCGCTGATCACCCGCCGCTGCGTGGCGGACAAGCTCAACCTCGAACGCGCGCGCGCCATCACCACTGAAGCCGCCGAGCAATGCGCCCGCACCGCGCTGCCGGAGCTGAACGAGCCGGTGAAACTCGATGCGCTGCTGGCGGGTTGGCCTGAAGACCGCGCCCTGTTCTTTGCCGACGAGAACGGGGGCGAGCCTGCGGCGCAGGCATTCGCCGCCAGCAAGGGCTCCCCCGCCGCAATCCTCACCGGTCCCGAAGGCGGCTTCGACGATGCCGAGCGCGCCGCGATCCGCGCGCACCCGCAGGCGCGCCCTATCACCCTTGGCCCCCGCATCCTGCGCGGGGAGACCGCCGCCATCGCTGCCCTCGCTGCGTGGATGGCGATATCGGGCGACTGGTAGCGCGCTGCACCGGTCCAATTTGCAGCAAGACAATTCGGCTTGACCCCAGCAAACGCGAATTTGCCTTCCCACCGGCAAACCCGTTTTCTAAAGCAACCGGCCAGAGAGGGCCTCTTCGATGAGCACACGCGAAGCATCCACCGCCGACGATCCGGTGATCGAAAGCCTAGACCAACTGGTCGTGCCGATGATCGGCGGCGAAAAGCCGCCCGAGCGCTGGCGCATCGGCACCGAACACGAGAAGCTGGTCTACAAGACCAAGGACCACCGCGCCCCGTCCTATGACGAGCCCTGCGGCATCCGCGATCTGTTGGGCGGGCTCGAACAGTTCGGCTGGGAGCCGGTCGTGGAAGGCGGCAACGTTATCGCGCTGAAGGGCAGCGATGGCGCGGTGAGCCTCGAACCGGCGGGACAGCTCGAACTGTCGGGCGCGCCGCTGGAAAACCTGCACCAGACCTGCGCCGAAACCGGGCGACATCTCCAGCAGGTCAAGCAGGTCGGCGAGAAGTGCGGTGTGGGCTACCTCGGCCTCGGCATGTGGCCCGACAAGACCCGCGAAGAGCTGCCGATCATGCCCAAGGGCCGCTATGACATCATGCTGCGGCACATGCCGCGCGTCGGCACCATGGGTCTCGACATGATGCTGCGCACCTGCACGATCCAGGTCAATCTCGACTACCAGTCCGAAGCCGACATGGTGAAGAAATTCCGCGTCGGCCTCGCGCTGCAACCGCTGGCGACGGCGCTGTTTGCCAATTCGCCCTTCACCGAGGGCAAGCCCAACGGGTTCCTGTCCTACCGTTCGCATATCTGGTCGGATACCGATCCGCACCGCACCGGGATGCTGCCCTTCGTCTTCGAAGACGGCTTCGGTTACGAGCGCTGGGCGCGTTATATGCTTGATGTGCCGATGTATTTCGTCTTCCGCGACGGGAAATATATCGACGCTGCGGGGCTTTCGTTCCGCGACTTCCTCGACGGCAAGCTGTCGGTTCTCCCCGGCGAACGCCCGACGCAGAGCGACTGGTGGGACCACCTTTCGACCGCCTTCCCCGAGGTGCGGCTGAAGAGCTTCCTCGAAATGCGCGGAGCCGATGGCGGGCCGTGGAGCCGGATCTGTGCGCTGCCCGCCTTCTGGGTGGGGCTGCTCTATGACCAGACCGCGCTCGATGCGGCGTGGGATCTGGTCAAGGGCTGGACGATGGAAGAACGCGAGGCGCTGCGTTCGGCCGCGCCGAAGCTGGCGCTCGACGCGCCCGTCCCCGGCGGCGGCACCTTGCGCGATATCGGACGCGAGGCGCTGAAGATCGCGCATGGCGGGCTTGCCGCACGCGGCCGGCTCAATGCCAGCGGCGACAACGAAACCGGCTACCTCGAAACGCTCGACGAGATCGTCGCCAGCGGCAAGGTTCCGGCGCAGCGCCTGCTCGACGCCTATCACGGCGAGTGGAACGGGGATATCTCCCGCGTCTACGAACAATCATTCTGAGGAGGGGGCGCTAAAATGCTGATCGTATTGGCCAAAGCACAAGTCGGCGAAAGCGCAATGGACGCGGCGAAGGCGGCGATTGCCGACATGGTCGCGGCGTCGAATGCCGAGGAAGGCTGCATCGCCTACGCTTTCACGCAGGATGTCCTCCAGCCCGGCACCCTCCACATCGTCGAAAAGTGGCAGGACGAAGCGGCCCTCGCCGCGCATTTTGCCACGCCCCACATGGCCGCTTTCGGTGCGGCAATCGCGGGGCTCGATTTCAAGGTGATCGAGGCGCTGAAGTTCCACACCGATGAAGGATTGCCGGTGATGTAATCCTACTCGGCGGGGACTGCCTGTGCCTCTCCGGAGCGGGAGGCGCTGTTCCCGCCGAGCCGCCGCGTCAGCCGCGCGATCGGTGCGGTGATCAGCCCGTGCTGCTCCATCCACGCATGATATTCGCGGTATTTCGGGTCCTCGGCCAGCAGATGCGCCTCTTCGGTCCGTGCGCGCCAGTAGTATATGCCGCCCACCACCAGTAGGAAAATGCTGTTTCGCACAGCATCCAGCCACGATCCGCTCGTGACCAGAAAGGGCAGGACCGAGGCCCACCAGAACAGGTTCTTCGACAGATAGGCCGGGTGCCGGGTGAAGCGATACGGCCCGTGGGTCAGCACACCGCGGTAGGTGAGGTTCGAAAAGCGGATCCCGAACACCACCGTCGCCCAGGCGTAAACCCCTGTAAGAACAACCAGAAGCCCGCCCCAGCCCCACAGCAGCGTATCGTTCCCGGCAAACCAGTGCGCCCAGCCCGGCGTGCCGTATTCATAGCTGAGGATCTGGTCGTTGGGCCCGATAATCCCCCACACGAAGGGCGGATAGCACAGCAGCGCGGCGAGCCATCCGGCAAGGAAGGGGTTGCCCGAACGGATGTGCGAATCCAGCGGGCGCAGGGTGAGCAGGTAGCCCACAGTGCCGATCTGGACGTCGATCAGGAACAGCAGCGTCACCAGCAGCATCACAAAATCGACTGGATTGGCAAAGAGTTGCGCCGGGTTTGCCTCGACCACCTGAGCAAAACCGGGGGGCAGGATCGAGATCATGAAGGCCCCGAAGAAGCCCTTGATCGCCCATGCCCGCCAGTGCTTGGCGATGGCCGCGCCGTCCCATTGCTCGCGCCCGATGACCCCGCCGCCGACCACGAATGCTCCGAAGTGGAAGCACCCGTCGCGCGGCTCGACCAGATAGCGGTCAAGCCAGATTACATAGGGAACCGAGAGGGTTACGAGCGGCAGCACGGCGATGGTCAGCACCTCCATCGCGAACAGGTAATTGCCCGCCCAGTACCACCGCCCCAGCGCGTAGAACGCCGCCAGCAGCGCCCAGGTCGCCCACAATCCGACCAATTTGATGACCGATACCGGCAGCACCTCGGCCAGCGGACGCTTCAGGGACCAGTCGATTCCGGTCGAGGGGCGCAGGTGCACCTTGTCGACCAACACCGACCACAGGGCCATCGGCAGGGCGGTGAACAGCATCGCGGCGAGCGCGGCATAGGGGCCGGACAAAACGCCCCGTTCTCCTGAAAGCCCTCCGCCCAAACCGAACACACCGGCGATCTCCGGGTAGGATCGGCAGAAAGCAATCCATACAAACAGCCCCGCCAGTCCCGCCAGCCCCACGCCGGTCGAAACGTCGCTGACCGGCAGGCGCGCGGGCGACGGGGTTTGTGCATTTGGAGAGGGCGAGGACGGCGCAGTCATGGCCGCATCGCCCTACAGCATAAGGGTTAACAGCCCGGAAAACCGCCGCCAAAACCGCGCAAGGCGGGGTCTGGAGGGGGGCGGGGCGGGGTCTAACAGGGGTCTGGGGCCGGTCTGGCGCAAAACCCCTGTTGGAACCTATTTCCAGGCGTGGATCGTGCCGCTGTCATCCAACAGGTAGAGGTAGCCATCAGCCACCACCGGCGGGAGGCTGACCGGCTGGCCGACATCGGCAAACAGCGAGGCAGAGCCTTCGCCAGCGCTGATCTTCCACACTTCCCCGCGCGAGCTTGCCACCCACAGCTGGCCGCCCGCTAGCACCGGGCCGGTCCAGAAGATCGGGCCCTTCTTGTCTTCCTCGTCCTTGAAGCGTTGCAGCTGCGTGATCCAGCGCACCCGGCCCGACGAGCGGGCGATGGCGAGCAGGCGCGCGTCATCGGTCAGGGTGAAGATCCACTCGCCCGCAATCGCCGGGGTCGAGATGCCGGCAAGGTTCAGTTCCCAGATGCGCTGGCCGGTAACCAGTTCATAGGCGGCCATGCGCCCGCCCTGACCCAGAGCATAGACGCGGCCCGAATCGATGATCGGATCGGCGTCGATATCGGTGATGGTGCCGACCGTGGTCGAGATATTGGTGCGCGCCAGCGCATCCGACCACAACGTACGGCCGTTCTCGTAGCGATAGGCGGACAGCTCGCCGCTCGAATACCCGGCGACAATGGTGCCCTGCCCGGCAGCGGGCGCAGCCACGCCGAACACGCCCGACTGGGTGTTCGATCCGCTTTCGTCCCACGCCAAGGCGCCATCATTGATGCCGAGCGAGATGAGCTGGTTATCCTGCGTCATCACGAACAGCTGGCCAAAGGCGATGGTCGGCGATCCGCGCAGCGGGCCTGCGGGCTTCACCTTCCACAGCACCTCACCGGTATCGGCGTTTACGGCCTTCACGTCGCCCACGCCGTTGGTGGCGTAGAGCTTGCCCGCTTCGTAGCTGACCCCGCCGCCGAAAGCGGAGGGTTCCTGATCCTTGGTCATGTCACCATCACCGCGGGTCCACACCTGCGCGCCGGTGGCCTTGTCGAAGGCGACGATCACGCCGTCAGTGCCCTCGGCAAACAGCTTGTTGCCGCCGATAACCGGGGCTGCGGCCAGGCGCATACGGTTGGTCGAACCGGCAACCTTTGCGGTCCACACCTTGGTGGGGTTTTCAGCCAAAACGAGGTGACCGTAAGACTTGCTGGCCGCGCCGCCAGCCTGCGCCCATTCGGGATTGGCGCGCTGCGGCGGCAGCACGACCGAAATCCCGGCCAGCGCGGGATCGACTTCGGCCCCGCTTTCGATGCGCGACAGGATCGGCACGCGGTTGCCCACGGTCGGCGTGGTCTTTTCATCATCGCCGCCGAACAGCCCGCCCTTGCAGCCGGTAAGTCCGGCCGCCATCAGCCCTGCCAGCAGAGCGGCGCGCGCAATTTTCCTATGTGTCATAAACGTCCGTTCCAATCCCGTGTCCTATTCGGTCGCAGCAGCGTTATCGCTGTCCCCCTCCGACCGTGAGACCCCTTCATCCTTGAGCAGTTTTTCAACGTCGACCACCGCGTCGACGCCCATCAATCCGGCCATCTGGCGCGCGCGGCTGCGCAGCGTTTCGGGCTGGTCTTCATCCTTGGCAATGTCGGCAAACAGCTTGCCCGCCGCGGCGCGATTGCCGCTTTCGAGATGCGCCATCGCCACCAATTCGCCCGCCGAGCCGAAATAGGCACTGCCGGGCTTTGCCAGCGTGCCGAGCTGCGCGATCACATCGGCAGGGTTCATCCGGTCAAAATTGACGCTGACGTCGCGGACCCGGGCGAGATCACGCAGCGCGGGCGGCGCGTCGTTATCGGCAATGATCTGCTTGTAGAGCCCGCTCGCCTTGGCCTGATCGCCCGCTTCCAGCGCCGCGCCTGCCTGAACAAAGCGTGCCGCCGCGCGGGCGGCGGGCGAATTGCCGTCAGCCAGCAGCGGGGCAACCTTTTCCGATGCGGTCGCAAAATCGCGCTGGTCGGCATAGTCGAGCGCCGCGATCAGCGCTTCGGACTGCTTTTCAAGCTCCAGTTCGGCGTAGTGATCCCAAACCAGCCAGCCGCCCAGCCCCGCGATCCCGAGCGTGATGACGCCCAGCACCTTCAGACCGTGGTTGCGCAGGAAATCGAGCGCAGCGTCCTCACGCACGGCCTCGTCGATTTCGCGGATCAGCACTTCATCCTCACGCGAGGTGTCGGGAGCTGAAGAGGTGGTCGTGGGAGTGCGCGCCATGGGGAGCCGGTGATCCTCGTCAATGTCATGCGCCGTCAGCCATGGCCGGGGCGTCCGCGCGCTCTTTAGGCAGGTGGAGCGCCGCGCGCAATGGTAGCGGCGTTACGGGCGGGGCATGGCGCGCCGCAATTGAACCGGGGATGAAGCACGCAAGCGGTCTAGAACGCGCGGCCCATCGCCTGCGCATAGACCGCTTCGTAGCGTGCGAGCATGGCGGCAGAATCGAATTCGGCGCGGGCGCGGGCGCGGTTGGCGGTGCCGATAGCCTCGCGCAGCGCAGGATCAGCGGCCAGACGGGCGAGTGCGGCGGCGAGCGCCGGGGTATCACCAGCGGGTGCGACAAAGGCGCGGTTCGGCTCGCTGAGGATGTGGCGGATATCCCCCACATCAGGCGCGGCAACGGGAACGCCAGCGGCCATCGCCTCGACCACTGACAGCGGGAACTGCTCGGAAGCGGAGGACAGCGCAAAGATATCGAACAGGCCCGCCACCCGCGCCGGATCGACCGCGCCGGGCAGGTGGACGCGCGCGCTCAGGCCCAGATGCGCGGCGGCGGCGAGGATCGCTCCGCGCTCCGGCCCCTCGCCGCAGATCACCAGATGCCACTCGGGCGGAAGGCCCGCGAACGCCTCGACCAGCACGGGGAGCTGTTTGACCGGGCGCAGGCCCGCCAGCGTGCCGACCCAGCGCTGGCCAGCGGGCTTGGGAAACGGCAGCGCGGCAGGATCGGGCGCGGCATCAAAGGCGGCGGTGTCGATCCCGTTGGCGATCCGCTCCACCTGCGCGCGTGGCTGGTGCCACACTTCCAGCGCGATCCGCTCCAGCCCGGTCGACGGCACGATCAGCCGCACCCCCCGTCCCAGCGCGGCGCGGCGGTAGAGGTTGCGCGGCGGTTTCAGCCGCTCGGCCTCGTCCTCGTTGAAGCCGTCCTCGTGATGCACCAGCGGCGGCAGGCCATAGGCGCTGGCGAACAGGCGATGCGCCAACACCGCGTCCATCGCGCCCCAGTTATAGGTGCAGACGAGGTCATGGCCCAGCATCGCCCGTGCAAGGCTCCGCAGCCGTCCGGGGGTGGGCTTGCCCTTCAGCGAGGGGAAATCGGCAGGAAAGCGGGCCGGCACACCCGCATCGATCAGCGCGGCGGCGGCCATCGCTGCGGGTTCGGCGGAGACGATGCTGTGCTCCAGCCGCGGCCCCCACGCGTTCATCAGCCGGGCGCAGCGCACCTCCTTGCCCCCGGCGCTGAAGGTCGAATGCAGGTGCAGGACGCGGGGGCGAGCGCGCCCCGGCGGCTGGCTCACTCCACCCCGCCCAGCAGCGCGTGGATCGCGGTGCGGACCTCCGGCTCGTCAAGCGTCGGCGCATGGCCGACGCGCGGCACGATGACGGTGGTCATGGCGGGATTGCGCGCGGCCATCTGCTTGAGCGTATCGGGGCTGAGCAGATCGGACAGCGCACCGCGCACCAGCAACATCGGCACGCCCGCCAGCGCTTCGAAGGCGAGCCACAGATTGGGCGGCGCGGCGTTGCCCGGCTTGGCGAAGGGCTCTGCGATGGCCATGTCGTAATCGAACACGATCCGCCCGTTCTGGCTGACCACCATCGTGCGCTTGGCCAGTTCAAGCCATTGGTCGAGATCGAAATCGGGGAAGGCGGCGCTGTGCGCTTCGGCCAGCCCGCGCGCGGCGTGGACCCAGGTGGGATAGCTGCGCCCCTGCCCGACATAGCCCGAAATACGCGCCAACCCTGCGCTTTCGACCTCGGGGCCGATATCGTTCATCACCACCGCTGCCATGCGCCCCGGCTGGGCGGCGGCCATCAGCATGGTCATGAGCCCGCCCATCGACGTGCCGATCGATACAAAGCGGGTAATGCCCTGTTCGGCGAGCAGCTTTTCCACATCGGCGACATAGGTGACCGGCGTGTAGGTATCGGAGTCCGGCGCATAGTCGCTCTGCCCGCGCCCGCGCATTTCGGGCACGATCACGCGGCGGGTGGCCGACAGAGCCTCGGCCAGAGGGCCGAAGTCGCGGGCGTTGCGGGTCAGGCCATGCATGCACAGCACCGGCAGCTTCGCGCTGTTCTCCGGCCCCGGATAGTTGCGGTAATGCAGGTTCAGCCCATCGCTGCTGGTCCAGAAGCGGTCTTCGTACGGTGCGGCCATGGGCGCGAAATATTCCCTTTGATCGGTCAGCCGCGCGACTTGCGCGCGCCGACGCTTGCCCCCACTATCGCGGGATGAGCGAGGCTGTGCAACACCCGGATTTGTCCCCCACCTATCACGGCGATCCCGCCATCCTTACGCTGGCCGACTGGCTGGGCGATCCGGTGGCCCCGGGGGACTTCCCCGAAACCACGATCCGCTTCCGCAATGATCGTGCTGCGACGAGCGTCGGGCTGGCGCAGCTCGACGATGCTGCATGGGCCGTGCATTTCGGGCGCTTTGCCCCGCTGCCCGCCAACCTCCCCCAGCCGCTCGCGCTGCGGTACCACGGGCACCAGTTCCGCGTGTACAACCCCGAGATCGGCGACGGGCGCGGGTTCCTCTATGCCCAGATGCGCGGGAGCGACGGGCGACTGATGGACCTCGGCACCAAGGGTTCGGGCACCACCCCGTGGAGCCGTTCGGGCGATGGCCGATTGACGCTGAAGGGCGGTGTGCGCGAAATTCTGGCGACCGAGATGCTCGAGGCGCTGGGCGTCAACACCTCCAAGACCTTCAGCATTATCGAGACGGGCGAGAACCTGTGGCGGGGTGACGAGCCCAGCCCCACCCGCTCGGCCGTGATGGTGCGGCTCAGCCATTCGCACATCCGCATCGGCACTTTCCAGCGGCTGCTGGCGCTGGAGGCGGCAGACGAGATGGCGGCGTTGATCGACTATTGCCTCACCCACTTCCCCGGCCCGCCCCCGCCCGAGGACGCGCCGGGCAGGGATGAGCCCGCGATCCGGCTGATGCACAACGTTGTCGAGCGCATGGCCGATCTGGCCGCCAGCTACATGGTCGCAGGCTTCGTCCACGGGGTGCTCAATACCGATAACATGAACGTGACGGGCGAAAGCTTCGATTACGGCCCGTGGCGCTGGCTGCCCGAATGGGAGCCGGGCTTCACCGCCGCCTATTTCGACCACGCGGGCCTGTATGCCTTTGGCCGCCAGCCCGAGGCGCTGCACTGGAATTGCGGGCAGCTGGCAGTGGCGCTGCGCCTGCATGCCGACACCGCCCCGCTGGTCGCCGCGCTGGAGCGCTTCGGGCCGCTTTACATGGCAGCGGTTGCGCGGCGCTGGTGCTGGCGGTTGGGCGTAGTGCCGCAGGGGATCGAGGCTGACACGCAGCTCGTCGCCACCTGCGAGGCAGCCATGCGCGAGGGGAAGGCGCAGCCCGATTCCTTCTTCTTCCGCCATCGCGGCGGGCGCGGCGCGGCGGAAGGCGCGCTCGGCGAGGCGCTGGCCGCCTATCAGCCGGTCGAAGACACGCACCCCTATTGGTCGGACCCGGAACCCCAATCCATGCTGATCGACGAGGTCGAGACGATCTGGGCCGCCATCGCCGAGGGCGACGATTGGGCCCCGCTCCACGCCAAGGTCGCCGCGCTGCGCCGCATGGGCGAAGCCCACGGTACCGCGCCCACCCCTGCGGGTCATGCGTAGTCCGCGTGCCCCTATCTTTTTGCGCCTTGTCACTATAGGGCGCGCAAAGGGTTGCGGGGGCAACAATAACAGGCGGATACAAGTCCGATGACGGAAGGCGTGACCGACAATATCCTGATATCCTGCGCACCGGCGAGCGGTGAGGAGATCTGGCGTGGGCCGATCAGCGATGTCGATACGGCCGTTTCCGCCGCGCGCCGTGCCTGGGCGGCATGGGCCGCGCTGCCGCTCACCAGCCGCATCGGGATGATGCGCGACTTTTCCAACGGCGTCCGCCGCGATGCCGATACCCTGGCCGATCTGATCGCGCGCGAGGTGGGCAAGCCGCTGTGGGAAGCCCGCGCCGAAGTCGACGCGGTGGTGAACAAGATCGACATTTCGGTGCAGGCCTATGCCGAACGCACCGGCAAGAAGAAGTTCGATGCCGGGATCAACGGCAGCGCCGCGCTGCGCCACAAGCCGCACGGGGTGATGGCGGTGCTCGGTCCGTTCAATTTCCCCGCGCACCTGCCCAACGGCCACATCCTCCCCGCGCTGCTTGCAGGCAATGCCGTGCTGTTCAAGCCTTCGGAAAAAGCTCCGGCGGTGGGCGAGGCGCTGGTCGCCGCCTTCCACCGCGCCGGGGTGCCCGAAGCTGTGATCCAGTGCATCATCGGCGGGCCGGAAGAAGGCAAGGCGCTGGTCGCCCATCCGGGGATTGACGGGGTGCTGTTCACCGGATCGGCCAATGCCGGGATCGCGATCAACCGCAAACTCGCCGCCAATCCGGGCAAGATCGTCGCGCTGGAAATGGGCGGCAACAACCCGATCGTGGTGATCGACACGCCCAAGCTGGCCGATGCCGCCGCGCTGATCGTGCAGAGCGCCTTTGCCACGGCCGGGCAGCGCTGCACCTCGGCACGGCGGTTGATCGTCAAGGAAAGCATCTATGATGATCTGATGGCCGAGGTTGTGCCACTGGCGCGCAAGCTGATGGTCGGCGATCCGCTGGGCGAGCCGCAGCCTTTCATGGGGCCGGTGATCGATAACGAAACCGCCGACCGCCTCTCGGAAAGCTTCCTCGCGCTGCTCACCGCAGGCGGCAGGGTGCTGCTGCACATGCGCCGCACGGTGCCCGATCTGCCGTTCCTCAGCCCTGGCATCATCGACGTGACCGATGTCGCCGACCGCCCGGATATCGAGCTGTTCGGCCCGATCCTGCAAGTGATCCGCGTCCCCGATCTCGACACCGCGATTGCCGAGGCGAACAACACCCGCTTCGGCCTGTCAGCATCGCTGATCGGAGGCAGCCCGGATGATTACGGGCTGTTCTGGGCGAATATCCGGGCCGGGATCATCAACTGGAACTCGCCGACCAACGGGGCATCGTCCAAGGCGCCGTTCGGCGGCATCGGGCTTTCGGGCAACCACCGTCCGGCCGCCTATTACGCCGCCGATTACTGCGCCTATCCCGTCGCCAGCGCCGAGGTGGATCAGCCGCGCGCCTCGATCATGGTTGGTTTGCGGCCCTAAAAAAACTCTAGTCCGCGCGGTAGACGAGCGTCACGCCGGTCATGCCATGCAGGGCAGGCCGCACGTGGACGGCCAGACGTTCTGCGCCCTTGCCATTGGCGGCGATGCTCTCCCCCGGTACGGCATAGCGCTGCGCTTTCATCCCCGCGCGGGTAGAGCGCGCGAAGTGGTATTGCAGCACATCCACGATCGGCGCGGCGGTGTTGTAGCGGATGATGCGGAGGCGGCAGTCCTTCGCGTCGGCTCCGCCCGCCTGCACCACCATGCCCAGCGGCGGGATCGCAGCCACCGGCGGGAGCGTGGCGGCGAGCGCGAAGTCCTCTTTCAGGCGGGCTGCACAGGTCGCGGGCGCGCCAACCGCCGCGAGAAGTTCGGTCGCGCTCGACATCGGGCCAAGCGGCTTGCCGCCCTGCCTTTCCTGCGCGGGCGGCAGTTCGGGGATTGCGCCAGCCTCAAGCAGTTCGAGCCGCAGCGCCTCGCGCGCGGCCTGCGCATCGGCATTGCTGGCAGCAATCACCGGCAGAGCGTTGCTGTCGACAAAGCTGATGGCCGCGTTCGCCTCGTTACGGCTGGCAAGGTCAGGGTCGCTCATCAGCGGATCGTGAAGCGCGCGCGCGATCACCGGATCATCGGCAATCAGCGCGGCATCGCTATGCGTTTCGTCCACGGATGCTCCGCAGGCGGCCAGGCCTAGGCACAACAGGGGAAAAAGGAACGCGCCACGCATCCCCCTGATATGCCACAGGATGGTTAACTTGCCCTTCACCCGGACATGAAAACGCCTCCGGAGCCCGAAGACCCCGAAGGCGCTTCCCGCGGCGGCAGATATGCCTCCGCGCCGGCAACCATTTGGTGGGAATGGTCGCAAGCTGATGATCAGTACTGTTCACATATAGAGCGGTTATTCTGAACGAATCGGCAGCGCGGGTGACAGTCGCCGTTCATTCGCGCGCTGCCGCCACGCGGCTTGCGCCGCCGCGTTCCGGCCCCTAACGCCCCTCGGGTCATGACCACCCCTGCCCCAGCCCCCTCGCCCTCCGCCCCCGCTGTTTCGGGCTTGGCGCCCGCGCTGGGGGCGTACCTGATCTGGGGGTTCCTGCCGCTCTATCTGATCCTGGTGAAGACCGTGCCGCCGTTCGAATTCGTCGGCTGGCGGATCATCTGGACGCTGCCGCTGTGCCTGCTGATCGTCGCCTTTCGCCGCCAGTTTCCCGAACTGCTCGCCGCGCTGAAAAGCCCGCGCAGCCTGCTCGCCCTGCTGGCGAGTTCGGTGCTGATCGGGATCAACTGGTTCGTGTACATCTGGGCCATCATGGCGGGCGAGGTGTTTGCGACCTCGATCGGCTATTACCTCAACCCGCTCGTCAATGTGCTGCTGGGCACGCTGGTGCTGGGAGAGAAGCTGTCGCGGCGCCAGTGGATCGCGGTCGCCATCGCCGCCGTAGCGGTCGCGCTGCTGGCAGCGGGTGCGGTGACGAGCCTGTGGATCAGCCTCTCACTCGGTTTCAGCTTCGCGCTCTACGGCCTTGTTCGTAAACAGGTTGCTGTCGGATCGCTGCCCGGCCTCACGATCGAAAGCGCGATCCTGTTGCTCCCCGCCGCCGGTATCGCTGCATGGTATGCGGCCACCCCGCAAGGCTCGGCCTTCGGGCAGGATGCGTGGATGAGCGCGCTGATCATCTTCTCGGGCGTGGTCACCGCCGTGCCGCTGCTGCTATTCGCGATTGCCGCGCGGCGGATGGATTATTCGACCCTCGGCTTCATCCAGTATCTTTCGCCGACGATCGTGTTTTTCCTCGGCCTGTTCGTGTTCCACCAGCCGCTCGCGCCCGCCAAGCTGGCGAGTTTCGTGCTGATCTGGGTCGCGGTGGGCGTGTTCGTGTGGGACCTGTGGGCGAAGCGCAGGGCGGCTTCAGCCTGATCCAACGCCGTTCGTGTCGAGCGAAGTCGAGACACCTGCATTCGGCCTCTCGACTACGCTCGAGGCGAACGGATGCGGGGATTTAGCCTAGGAACTTCCACCCCAGCGTCTGCCCGCCGTGCCAGGGGACGATCTCCTCGCCCGTCACATGCAGCATCGGCGGCACCGCCATCGCGCGGCGTTCCAGCGTCACCGCGTCCTCGTTCACCGGCAGCTTGTAGAAGGCCGGGCCGTGGAGCGAGGCGAAGCCTTCAAACTTGTCGAGCGCGCCTTCCTCGTCGAACACGGTGACGTAGCTTTCCAGCGCAAAGGGCGCCCCGAAGATGCCCGCGCATCCGCAGGCGCTTTCCTTGTCCTTGCGCAGGTGGGGGGCAGAGTCGGTGCCTAGGAAGAACTTCGCGCTCCCGCTTGTCGCGGCCGCCCGCAGCGCCAGCCGGTGGCTTTCGCGCTTGGCGACGGGGAGGCAATAATTGTGCGGCTGGATACCGCCGACCAGCATGGCGTTGCGGTTGATGTGGAGGTGCTGCGGGGTGATGGTCGCGGCGACCTGCGGCCCCGCTGCCATCACGAAGTCGACCGCGTCACTGGTGGTGATGTGTTCGAACACCACCCGCAGCTTCGGGAAAGCCGCAACAATGCCCCTCAAGTGCCTCGCGATGAATTCTTTTTCGCGGTCGAACACGTCAACGCTGTGATCCGTCACCTCGCCGTGGATGCACAGCACGATATCGTCGGCCTCCATGCGGGCGAGCACCGGATAGAGCTTTTCGACATTGGTGACGCCCGCTGCCGAGTTGGTCGTGGCGTTGGCGGGATACATTTTGGCCGCCGTGAACACCCCCTCGCCCGCGCCGCGCGCCAGATCGTCGGCGTCGGTATTGTCGGTGAGGTAGCAGGTCATCAACGGGGTGAAGTTTACACCCTCCGGCACCGCCGCCAGGATCCGGTCGCGGTACGCCGCGCCAAGCTCCGTTGTGGTCACCGGCGGGGTGAGGTTGGGCATCACGATCGCGCGGGCGAACTGGCGGGCGGTATAGGGCACCACCTCGCGCATGATTGCGCCATCGCGGAAATGCAGGTGCCAGTCATCGGGGCGGCGGATCGTGAGGCGGTCGGTCATGGCTTCCCCTTAGCGATGTCCGATCCTATCTGTCACGCATGAGTGCAACCGTCCTGACCTCCCGCGCGATCATTCGCCTGTCCCCTCTGGACGAGAGCGAGGATGTCGCCGCCTTCCTGCAAGGCCTCGTCACCAATGACGTAACCGGGCCGCTGCCCTGCTACGCCGCGCTGCTTTCGGCGCAGGGCAAACACCTGTTCGATTTTCTGGTGTGGGGAGACGGGGCAGACCTGCTGCTCGATTGCGAGGCGGCCATTGCCGACGAACTGGTCAAGCGCCTGTCGATGTACCGCCTGCGCCGCAAGATCGGAATCGCGCGGGACGATTCGCTGGCCGTTCACTGGAATTGGAAAGAGCCTGCAAGCCTTGCATTTATCCCCGGCAAGCCGCCCGGATTGAATGGGTCTAGCGAGTTGGTTGCCCGAGATCCCCGACTGCCTGAACTTGGCATCCGCTGGGTCGTGCCGATTGACAATGAACCTGAGAAGGATGCTGATTCCCTCTGGCTCGCCCACCGCCTCCAACTGGGCGTCCCCGAAGGCCGTGCCGAACTCGGCGATATCCTGTGGCTGGAAACCAACGCGGTCGAGCTGAACGGGGTCAGCTTCACCAAGGGTTGCTATGTCGGGCAGGAGAACACCGCGCGGATGAACTGGCGGCAGAAGGTCAATCGCCGGCTGGTGGTGGTGCCGCTGGCCGGGTCCGATGAAGCACGGCGCGTGGCGACCTATCCCGATCTGGGGTTTGCGGTGGATCACCTGCGGGTGGAAAACCTCGACCCTGCCACCCTGCCGGAATGGCAGCGCGCGGGCGTGCTCACTCCCGAGGCTTAGGCGGTCTGGTGTTCGGCGAGGCTCGCTTCGAGCATCGCCGCCGCCCGCTCGCGCGCCGCGTCGCGCGGCAGCCCGAGGGATTTCGCCAGCGCCCCGCCGATCAGCGCGTCGCCGAGCGCCATCAGTACCAGCGACAAGGTGTCGCGGTGGATGTTCTGTGCGCCCTCGTGATCCGCCTCACCCGGTGCAAGTTCGTCCACCAGATCATGGATCGTCGAGATGATCGGATCGAGCGCGTCCTCATTACCGGTCAGCAGCATCCAGCTGGTGAGCGCGCCTGCACCCTCGCGGTCGAATGCGTCGAAGGCGAGATCCACCACCTCGCGCGCCGAGCCGAGGCCTGCGCGGCTGGCGTGGACCGCCTCGATGATGGTCTCGCAGACCGTGCGCGCAATATGCTCGGCCAGCGCCTTCTGCAGCCCGGAGGCCGAGCCGAAGTGGTGCAGCAGGTTGGCATGGGTGCGGCCGATGCGGGCCGAGACCGCCTTCAGCGTCACCGCTTGCGGGCCGGTCTCGATCAGCAGCGCGCGCGCGGCTGCGAGCGCGGAGCTGCGCGATTCCTCGGGCGTTAACCTCTTGCGACTGACCATAGGCCTGCCGCCCTAGTGGATTTCGCAGGTGCGAACAAGCGGCCGGAGGCGCGCTCGCGTTACGCCGCGCGCGCAACCGGGGCCGGGTCCATCTCCGCATCGCAATCGAGGGCATATTCGACCGAATCCACCCATCCCCCGCGCGCAAGACTGTGGCGCTTGGCGATCCGTCCCAATGGAAGAAAGCCGAGCTTGCGCAGCACCTTGCCCGAGGCAGGGTTATCGATGAAATGCCCCGCAACCACACGCCGGTGGCCGAGCGTGCGGGCAATCCGCAGCACCGCGCCCGTCGCCTCGGTGGCATAACCCTGCCCCCAGTGCTGGCGCGCGATCCAGTAGCCGATCTCCGGCTCACCATCATGCTCGCCCATGCCGGCAGCGCCGATCACGCCGATGCCGGGCAGCGTCACGAGGAAATGCGGCAGGCGCGGGTTCTGCGGAAGCGCGGCGAAATTTCGCGCATCGTCGATGGTGTAGGGCCACGGCGCACGGGCGAGATTGCGGACGATCGCTTCCTCACCGATGCCAGCGAGAATCGCGCCGCAATCCTCGGGGAAAGCGGGCCTCAGGAACAGTCTTTCGCTGCGATGGAACACGTTATCTCTCCCTCGCCCCGCGCCGCCATTACTGGCCGCGCATGACAACATTAAGGCCGCGAAACTTTATGATTCCGCAGGTTGTACGAGGGAGAATGCAAAAAGGGAGACGGACCCCCTCTGGTGAGGATGGTCCTGTCTCCCTCTGATGATCGGTCTTTCACCGATCGGGACCATCCTTGCGGACGATCCCTTTATCGAATCGTCCGCTTATTCGGCGGCTTCGGCCATCGCATCTACGCTGACGTATTTGCGGCCGAGCTTGCCCGAGTGGAATCGCACCACGCCTTCGGCGAGCGAGTAGAGGGTGTGATCCTTACCCATGCCGACGTTGACGCCCGGGTACACGCGGGTGCCGCGCTGACGGATGATAATGTTGCCGCCGATCACTTCCTGACCGCCGAACTTCTTCACGCCCAAGCGACGACCGGCCGAATCACGACCGTTACGCGACGAACCGCCTGCTTTCTTATGTGCCATGGTTCAGTCGCTCCTTATTCAGCGGTGGCGGCGGCTTCAGCCGGCGCTTCGCTCTTGGTCTTCTTGGCAGCCGCCTTCTTGGCAGGCTTGGCTTCCGCAGCACCAACAGCCGTGATGCGCAGCAGGGTCATCTCCTGGCGGTGGCCGTTCTTGCGGCGATAGTTGTGGCGGCGACGCTTCTTGAAGACGATCACCTTTTCGCTCTTGGCCTGGGCGATGATCTCGGCCGAGACGGTCACCGAACCGGCATCGGCGAGGGACTCGCCTTCACCGGCCAGCAGGACGTCGCCCAGCGTGATCGTGTCGCCGGCTTCGCCTGCGAGCTTTTCAACGGCAATCTTGTCTCCGGCGGCAACGCGGTACTGTTTGCCGCCCGTGCGCACTACAGCGAACATGGCTCTAAACTCTCTTGTCTGTGCAGTGTCCGGCAAAGGCAGCTTGCGCCACACCGACCGAACGGCAATGCGAGGCTTGCGAAGGTGCAGCCCCGGAAAGAGGCACGCCGTTAGGTGAAAGGCGTTCCCAAGTCAACGCCCGAGCGTCTCCGGCATGACCAAAAAGTAGGGAAGCCGGAATCTGTGAGGCGGCTTTGCCATTCACGAGTGTCATGGTAACAGGACATGGGATTTTTATGCGCTCAGATTTGAAAAAAACCGCCGTCCTTGCGTCGCTGCTTGCTGCACTGGCGGGGTGTGCCGGCAACAAAGGCGACTATCCGTCGCTGGCGCTGCGTCCGTTTGAGCGCGGCGAGGTGGCCCAGGCCCCCGCCCCTGCGCCTGCACCGATTCGCCCGGCGACATCGCCCGCGCGTCTGACCGAACTGCGTAATGCGGCCAGCACTGCACACGCCGCTTTCCTTGCCAAGGAAGGCGAAGCGGGCCGACTCGCCCGTGCCGCGGCGGGTCAGCCCTTCGAAAGCAACGCCCACGCTGCCGCGCTGCTGGCGCTGGCCGAGCTCGATACGCAGCGCAGCGAGACCGCAGGGACACTCGCGGCGCTGGACAAGCTCGCAGCCGAGGCGGCGGGCGCGCTCAGCCCCGATCCGGCGCTTGTCGCCGCGCAGAGCGAAGTCGCCGCCGTGGTCGCCAGCGAAGATGCGGCGATTTCCCGGCTATGGTCGGTTTTGGAGAGGTGACGGGATCATGAACCTCGCGTGCAGCACATGCCCGGTGAATGAGACCGCCGCCTGCGCGGTGCTGACCACCGAAGAACGCGACGCCATGGCCGCAGCCGGGCGCACCCGCGTGCTGAAGCGCGGGGAGATGCTGTTTGCCGCGGGCGACGAGGAAGCCGCCTGCGCCACGCTGCTGACAGGCGCGCTCAAGGTTTCGGCGATCGATCAGGACGGCAACGAGCAGATCCTCGCGCTGGTTCACCCGGCGGGGTTCATCGGCGAGCTGTTCGCGCCCTTTGCGCATCATGATGTGGTGGCGTTGACCGAAAGCCGGTTGTGCACCTTTGCGCGGCGCGACATCGAGCGCGCGATCGAGGATTACCCGGCGCTCGCCCGCGCGCTGCTGCGCCGCAGCCAGGCCGATCTGCTGGCGACGCGCAATCTGCTCGAACTGACCGGCCACGCCAGCGCCGAGGCGCGGCTTGCCGCCCTGCTCCACGATTTCGCCGCCGCCGCGAGCGAAAGCTCGTGCCACCTTGCCTCGCGGTTCGAACTGCCGCTGACCCGCGGCGAGATCGCCAACATGCTCGGCCTGACCATCGAAACCGTCAGCCGCAAACTGGGCGAGCTGGAGGACATGGGTGCGATTCTGCGCGAGGGGAAGCGCGGCATAGCCCTGCTCGACGCCGCGCTGTTGCAGGATATTTCGGGACGATAAGGGGTTCGGAGCGGCGGCCCTGGGAGAGTACCGCCGCCCCGAGGGGAGCTTTCGAGATCAGGCGACCACCGCAGCGATTACCGCCACGGCAAGGCCCCACACCACCAGCAGCACCGGCAGGATCAGCACCTGAATGGTCGCATCCCGCGCCGTCAACCGCCCGGTGTTGGTCATGATCCCGCGCGCTTCGAATTCGCCCATGGTCTGCGGCTCGCTGGTGTTGCCCGCCAGCCGTGTCCACAGCGCCGGAACGCCGAAGCCTGCGACGATAAAGACAACGAAGATCGCCATCGGGATTGCCAGCACCGGATTGGCAAAGGCCGATCCGACCACCACCAGAAAGCCGAGATAACCCGCCACCGTCGCAGCATACAGCGCGGTCGGCAGGCCGAAATTGCGGTCGGCCTCGACCTGATGGCGGACCTTTGCCGCTTCCGGCTGCGCAACGATGCGGGCTTCACCGCGGGCGATAATGTCGTGGACGATGTGGCTCATGGGGAAATCCTCCTTGCTGTTGAAAGGAGGATTACCGGCAGCCGCGCGGGCCTGCTTTGACGGGGATCAAATAGCGCTCACCAGCGCGCAAGATCGCTGTGGTCCTGATCGCGCGGCTCGATCCAGTGCCATTCTCCGGCCCGCTTCTCCCGCTTCCAGAACCACGCCGCGCTTTTGAGATGGTCCATGCAGAAATCGACCGCGTCGATGGCATCGCGGCGGTGCAGCGCGGCGGCCGAGACGCAGACGATCGGCTCGCCCGGGCGCATCATCCCGACGCGGTGGACCATCAGCAGGCCCATCAGGTCGAAGCGGGCAAAGGCGCGGTCGGCCAGTTCATGCATCCCAGGCAGCGTCAGCGGCTCGTAATGGGTGAGTTCGAGCGCCTCGACGCCCCCCTGCTCCTTGGCGTCGTAGCGCACCTCTCCCACGAAGGTGCACACCCCGCCCAGCCCCGGATTGGCCTGTGTGAAGGGGCCGATCAGCGTGCCGGGGATGAACATCCGGTCAAGCAGGCGGATGTCGCGCATCAGCCCCCCGAAACCGGCGGCAGCAAGGCGATCTCGTCACCATCTGCCGCCTGCAAGCCGGCCTTGTCGGCCAGCAGTGCGCCGTTGAGCGCCACGCGGTTGCGCGGATCGTCGATCACCTGTGCCACTGCATCAGGCAGAGCGGCCTTGAGCCCCGCCCAGTCGAGCGGGCCCGGCAGCGACAGCTCAGGCGCTCCGCCAAGATCGGCGAGCTTGCCCAGCAGGACAATGGTGACCACCTCAGCCCCCGGTCATCGACATGTGCCGCACGGTCGCCGGATCGGCCCCGCGCGCGTCCATGCGGAAATGGTGCTTTTCAGGCTTGATCCGAAGCGCCTCGTCCAGCGCGGCGGCGAGGTTGGCTTCGGGCGCGTCCGAGCGCAGCGCCGCGCGCAGATCGACCTGCTCGCCCCCGCCGAGGCAGGGGTAAAGCTGCCCGGTCGCGGTCACCCGCAGACGGTTGCACCCGGAACAGAAATTGTTGGTGTGGGGGGTGATGAGGCCCAGCTTGCCCCCGGTCTCAGCCACCTCGACATAGCGCGCCGGGCCGCCGGTCGAAAAGGCGAGGTCTTTTAGCGTCCAGCGCTGCGCCAGCGCGGCGCGCACATCATCAAGCGGGAGATATTGATCGAGCCGTTCTTCCTCGACATCGCCCAGCGGCATCACCTCGATAAGGGTCACGTCATGGCCCTGCGAATGGCCCCAGGCGATGAGATCGGGGAGTTCGCCCTCGTTCACGCCCTTCAGCGCCACGGCGTTGAGCTTCACCTTCAGCCCCGCCGCCTTGGCCGCGGCGATGCCTTCCAACACCTGCGGCAGACTGTCGCGGCGAGTCAGCTCGGCAAACTTCGCGCGGTCGAGCGTGTCGAGCGAGACATTGACCCGCCGCACCCCAGCCTTGGCCAGCGCCTCGGCATGTTCGGCCAATTGCGTGCCGTTGGTGGTCAGCGTGAGTTCCGCCAGATCATGCCCAAGGCGGCGCCCAAGCGCGGTGAACAGGTCGATGATGTCGCGCCGCACCAGCGGCTCGCCGCCGGTGATGCGGATCTTGGTCACCCCGCGCGCGATGAAGCCGGTGGCGAGGTCGTAAAGCTCCTCAAGGCTGAGCACGTCCTTCTTGGGCAGGAAGGTCATCCGCTCGGGCATGCAATAGGAACAGCGCAGATCGCAGCGATCGGTGACCGAGAGGCGCAGATAGGTGATGCGGCGCTGGAAGCTGTCGACCAGCGGCGGCGCTGCATCCGCCACATCGCGCAGCACGATCAGATCGGGCTTGCGGGGTGCAGGAGTGGTCGGGGCGCCGGGCACAATGTCATTCATGGCACAGGAGATACTGGCCTGTCACTCCGGGCGCATCTGACAAAAAGCGTAAGCAGGCATCGCGCGCCTCGCCTGCGGGTCCAGCCACGACATTGACCCGCTTGGGCGGGGCCTCGCGCGCCAGATCGCGGGCCAGTGCCAGCCGCCAGTCGCGGTGATCGTGGGCTGCGGGCGGGAGGATGATCGTCAACGCGGTGGTGTGCGGATCGGCGAGAATTGCGCGCGCGGCTTCGAGGTGGAAGGCCATGAACGCCCCCGCCGCATCCAGCGCGGCTGATGGCAGCAGACCGACCTCAAGCTGCCGCATCATCGCCTCAGCCCCCGTGTTCCGGGCGGCGTTCGCGGTGGAGGGTGATGCCGATCTGCTCGTTCGCCTCCGCAATGGCGAGCTTGACGATCTTGACCGTCACCGCCTGCACCTTTGCGTCCTGCACGAACAGCGTTTCGCAGATGTGATCCGCCACCGCTTCGATCAGCTTGAAATGCACGCCTTCGGGCAGGCCACCGGAGGCGGCGAACTTCAGGTCCATGTAGTTCTTGGATGCATCAAGCGGCGTGTCGGGCTCGTACCGATCCGCGATGGCATAGCGCGCCGCAATCGAGATGCGCAGCGGCTGCGGCTTGCCGGTCTCCTCGGAATAGATGCCGGTCAGGACATCGACGACGAGATCATTGACTTCAAGGATGAGACTATCTGACATTGCCGAGCCGTTGGCAGGGTGGGGTCGTTAAGTCCAGTGTTGCGGTGAGCGCTCGCAGGCCCACCCCGCTGCGACTAGGCCGCTGCGCGACCAAGTCTCGCTCCCCTCCCGCAAGCGGGAAGGGGGAAGGTTGGCGCTGACACTCCCCTCCCGCCTGCCCCCGGGTCAAGCCCGGCGCGGGTATCGGGGCCGGGGGTGGGCAAGTCAGGGGTTCGACCAACGTGCAAAGATCGCCGTCGGCAGCAGCCGTCCGCCCTCGCCGTCCTCGCGCACGGCCAGATCGCCGTGTTCGATCTGCCCCGGCAGGTGCGACAGCGCTTCTTCGAGCAGCCCCGCAATCGCCAGGCTGCTCATCCGCACGGCATAGACGGTGAGGAACAGGAAACGGCTGTCGGCATCCAGCAAGCGCGCGCAATCGGTGACGAGGCCGGGGAGATGCTCCTCCAGCCGCCACACCTCGCCCTCCGGCCCGCGCCCGAATTTGGGCGGATCGAGGATGATCCCGTCATAGCGCCGCTCGCGCCGCACTTCGCGCGCGGTGAATTTGGCGGCGTCATCGGTCAGCCAGCGAATCGGGCGTGCCGCCATGCCCGAGAGTTCCGCATTCTCGCGCGCCTGGGCGACCGACTTCTTCGACGCATCGACATGCGTGACTTTGCCATGCCGCGACAGCGCCAGCGTGCCGAGGCCGGTATAGCCGAACAGGTTGAGGGTCTCCGCCTCGGTCATCCCGTCCAGCTGCCCGCGCATCCAGTCCCACACCGGGGCCATGTCGGGGAAGAATTGCAGGTGACGGAACGGGGTGGGGCGGGCGGTGAAGCGCACCTCGTTCCAGGCCATTTCCCAGCCGGCATCAGGCAGGCGCCCTTCGAACTGCCAGCGGCCGCCGCCGTCCTCGTCGGAGCCGGGGATGAATTCGCCGTCCGCCTGCCAATTGTCGATGCGCGGTTGCCACATCGCCTGCGGCTCGGGCCGGATGAAGCTGTAGGGGCCAAAGGCCTCCCACTTGCGCCCCGCCCCGCTGTCGAGCAGGCGATAGGCGCAGTCCGCATTCGGCCATCCGGTGCACTCCATCACCAGCGGTTGCTGGATGAGGGTCGCCATCAATCCGCGCCCGTGGCGGCCGCAGCCCCAAGCACATGATCGCGGGTGGTCGCGTAATCGCCCGCGAGTTCGACAAAGCTCTCCTCGCGCCCGAACAGATCGCCCACGCGCGCGGGCAGCGCCGGGCGCACGCCGATAGCGCGCTCTACCGCGTCGGGGAACTTGGCCGGATGCGCGGTGGCAAGGGTGACGAGTGGCACGCCGGCGGCAACCCCGCCCGCGGCGGCCACGGCCTGTGCAGCGTGGAGGCCGACGCCGGTGTGCGGATCGATCACCTGCCCCGCCGCGCGGTAGGCCCATTGCAGGGCGCGCGCGGTTTCAACCTGATCGGCGCGCGCACTGGTGAACAGCGTCGCTGCACCCTGCGCCTGCGCGTTGGTGAGCGCCATGCCCTTGCTCGCTTCGAAGGCATGCATCTGCGCCGCCATCGCGGTGCCATCGCGTCCGCCTGCATCGAACAGCAGCCGCTCGAAGTTGGAGGAGACCTGAATATCCATCGAGGGTGTGATCGTGGCCGTCACCCCGCCCGCGGAGTAATCGCCGCTGGACAGCGCGCGGTGTAGGATATCGTTGATGTTGGTGGCGACGATCAGCCTTTCGATCGGCAGACCCATCTTCGCCGCGACGTATCCGGCGAACACATCGCCGAAATTGCCGGTCGGCACGGAGTAAGCCACCGTCCGGTCGGGCGCGCCAAGCTGCAACGCGCTAGCAAAGTAATAGACCACCTGCGCCATCAGCCGCGCCCAGTTGATCGAATTGACCGCACCGAGGTTCAACCGGTGGATCACGTCCGCATCGGTGAACATGCGCTTCACATGTGCTTGGGCATCGTCAAAGCTGCCCTCGATCGCGAGGTTGTGGACGTTGGGGGCGCGCACCGTGGTCATCTGGCGACGCTGCACGTCGCTCACCCGGCCCTTGGGGTGGAGCATGAAAATCTCGACCCGGTCGAGCCCGGCCACCGCCTGAATCGCGGCAGACCCCGTGTCCCCGCTGGTCGCGCCAACGATCGTCAACCGCTCACCGCGCCGTTCGAGGAAAGTCTCGAACAACCGGCCGAGCAATTGCAGCGCCACGTCCTTGAAAGCGAGCGTCGGGCCGTGGAACAGTTCGAGCAGCCAGTGCTGCTGATCCAGCTGCACCAGAGGGGCAACCGCCGCGTGGCCGAAATCGCCATAGACCTTGTGGCAGATCGCCAGCAGTTCATCCTCGGTCAGGCTGGGAGTGACAAAGGGTGCCATGATCCGCGCGGCCAGATCGGGATAGGCGAGACCGCGCATGTCGCGGATTTCGTCGACCGTGAAACGCGGCCACTGCGCCGGGACATACAGCCCGCCATCGCTGGCGAGGCCCGCCAGCGTCACCCCTTCGAAATCGAGCGCCGGTGCGCTCCCGCGTGTCGAGACGTATTGCATGGGGAAGAGCGCCTAACCGCGTCGGCGCCTTAATGCCAGCACGTAGATGACGAGCGCGGTCAGCGCGAAAAAGAACCACTGCCCGGCATAGGCGAGGTGGTTGTTGGGCAGGTCGCCCGGATCGGGCGCCGCGCTCGCTTCAAATCCGGCGACCGGCGGATCGGCCACGAGGCGCGCGAAGCCTTCGGAATTGGGTACGATCCAACCGCTGACCGGGCCGCCCTTCCACTTGGGCGGCGAAGGATCGCGGGACCAGCCTGCCTGTACGTAGGCTGTCTCGTCCGTCTCGGTCGTTGCGGTGGTCGTCCCGCAAGCGATGATGTGGACGAAACCGCTGCGTCCATCGCGGCTGCGCCCTGAAATCGAGCGCCACTCGCCGACAGTGAACTTGCAGTCCACGGCGCTGCGGCGATAGAGAACCGCCGCGACTTCGGCCTCGGTCGCCGTGACAGGATAGGCCACCGGATCAGCATTGCTGATCGCCGCCTCGTAGCGCGCGATCAGCGCCTCCTTCTCGGTCTTGCGTCCCAGTTGCCACACGCCCAGCCCGACCATCGTCATGGCCGCGGCCAGCACGATGATCGTCGCGAAAACGGGGAAGCGTCGGGGGGTCGTCATGGTTGCTGGCGTTCCTCGTATTGATGATAGACCCACATGGTCTTGTAGAAGCGCAGGCCGAAGACGACCGCGCCAATCGTTACCGGCCCCCACACCAGAAACGAAACCCAAAGCGGCGGCCGCAGCCATTCATCGATGCCGAGCGCGGCCAGAATCAACACCAGAGCCACCAGCATCGTCACCACGCCGACAAACCGCCCGCCGCGCTCCAGACTGGTAAAGTTCAGCCCGCAATCCGCGCATTCATCAGCCAGCGCGGCAGGCGCGGCGAATAGTGTCTTGGCCCCGCAGCGGGGGCATAAACCGGAAAGGGCAGCCGAGAGTAATCCCGGCTGCCCCTTCTGTTCATCCGGACTTTCGCCCGGCTTCATCAATGGAATTCAGCGCCCCAACCGCCCCACACATAGATGGCGACGAACAGGAACAGCCACACCACGTCAACGAAGTGCCAATACCAGGCCGCCGCTTCGAAACCGAAGTGCTGGCGCGGCGTGAAGTGGCCGAGATAGGTGCGGTACAGGCATACGGCGAGGAAGATCGTGCCGACGAGCACGTGGAAGCCGTGGAAGCCGGTCGCCATGTAGAAGGCGGATGAATAGGTGTTGCCGCCGAAGCCGAAGGGCGCGGCCGCATATTCATAGGCCTGGATCGAGCTGAACAGCGCACCCAAGGCGATGGTCGCCCACAGGCCCTGCTTGAGGCCCTGACGGTCACCGTGGATCAGCGAATGGTGCGCCCAGGTCACCGTGGTGCCCGAGCACAGCAGGATCAGCGTGTTGAGCAGCGGCAGCGCGAAGGGATCGAGCACGTGCATGCCTTCGGGGATGAACGCCGCGATAGCGCCTTCCTCGCCGAACAGGCTGGTCGTGGCCCCGGTCGCCGCGTCATAGGTCAGCGCGGTCGGGAACAGCGCGAAGTCGAAGAAGCTCCAGAACCAGCCGACGAAGAACATCACTTCGGACGCGATGAACAGGATCATGCCGTAACGCATGTGCAGCTGCACGACCGGCGTGTGATCGCCGCGCTGGGCTTCGACCACGATGTTCTTGAACCACATGAAGAAGGTCGCGATCAGGCCAGCGAGGCCCGCCCACATGACGATGCTGGCCGACGCCCCGAACAGATCGGGGTGGAAGCTCAGCACCATGCCGCTGGTGAAGGTGAGCGCCGAGATCGAGCCGATCAGCGGCCAGATATCGGGTTCAAGGATGTGGTATTCGTGGTTTACTTTGCCAGCCATTGGTCGTTCCCGTCCCTGGGGTTGTGCGTCAAAGGTTCAATTGGTGCGCGGTGCATCCGGATTTACCGGACCTTCCGCGCGGTGGAAAGTGTAGCTCAGCGTGATCTGCTCGACGCCCTTCATATTCGGATCGTCCAGCATTGCCGGATCGACGAAATAGAGCACCGGCATCGTCACTTCCTGTCCGGGAAGCAGCGTCTGTTCGGTGAAGCAGAAACACTGGACCTTGTTGAAATACTTGCCCGCCTGCTCCGGCTCGACATTGAAGGTCGCCATGCCGGTGATGGTCTGATCGCTATCGTTGCGGGCAACGTAGGTCGCAATGTCGCGTTCGCCGATGGTGACGGTGTCGGTCGCTTGGCTGGGACGGAAGGTCCACGGCATCCCCATCGCACTGGTCCCATCGAAGCGGATCGAAATCTTCTGCCCCGTCGCCGCAGCAGCAGCGCGCGCCGCCTGGCTTTCGCTGGCGATCATGGTGGTGCCGCCAAAGCCGGTGACCTGACAGAACAGGCGGTAGAGCGGGACCGAGGCATAGCCCAGCCCGAGCATCGCCAGCGCACCCGCAAACGCCAGCAGCCCGGTCCGCAGATTGCGGCGAGCCGTGTCGTCAGCCTGGGGCGCGAGACTTGCCATCAGCTGGCGTCTCCGATGCGCACGATGGTGATGGCGTAGAACAGCACCACGAAGAACAATAGCGTGGCGGCCACCACCCAGTTGCGCGCCTTGCGGCGGCGCATGAATTCGCGCTCTTCGTCGGGCGTCATGCGATCCATCCCTGATAGGCGGCGACACGGTCAACCACGAGCGCGGCGAACAGCACGAACAGATAGACGATTGAGAACTTGAACAGCGCCTTTTCGGGCGTCATCGCGTCGACCTCTGCCCGCGTGCGCGTGAACACCGGCATGGCCAGCACCACGAACAGGGCAGAAAGGACGACAGCGCAGGAACCATAGATCCAGCTCGTCCCGCCAATCGCCCACGGCGCAACCGCGATGGGGGCCAGCAGCAGGGTGTAGATCATGATCTGGCGACGCGTGACCTTCTCGCCCGCGACCACCGGCAGCATCGGAATGCCGACCTTGGCGTAGTCGGACTTCACGAACAGCGCGAGCGCCCAGAAATGCGGGGGCGTCCAGAAGAAGATGATCGCGAACAGCAGGATCGGCATGGCGGTGATTTCGCCCGTCACCGCGACCCAGCCGATCAGCGGCGGGAAGGCGCCAGCGCCCCCGCCGATGACGATGTTCTGCGGAGTGCGCGGCTTCAGCCACATGGTGTAGATCACGGCGTAGTAAATCACCGCGCCCAGCAGCAATGCCGCTGCGAGCCAGCCGATCGCCACGCCCATCAACCCGACCGACACGGCCGAGAGGAAAATCCCGAAATCGCGCGCATCCTCGCGCCGCATCCGCCCGCCGGGCAGGGGGCGGTTCATGGTGCGCTTCATGCCCGCGTCGATATCGGCTTCCCACCAGTGGTTGAGCGCCGCCGATCCGCCCGCGCCCATCGCAATCGCGAGGATCGCGGTGAAGCCGAGCACCGGATGGATCGAGCCGGGCGCGGCGAGCACGCCGCAGATCGCGGTGAAGATCACCAGCGTCATGACGCGCGGCTTGGTCAGCGTGAAGAAATCACGCCATTCCGTGGGCAGCGTCTGCGCTGTGGTCTGGGGTGCGGTGCTTGCCATATTCCTGGGTTCCATGGGCAAGGAGCGCGACTATCAGCCGCGCTCCCCCCTTTGTTTCATGCTCCGGTGAGGGAGCCGATCACGCCGTTACCGGGCGGTGATCGTGGTAGTCATGCGCGTCGGTGATGACCGGCAGCGTTTCGAACTGGTGGTACGGCGGCGGGCTCGGCAGCGTCCATTCGAGCGTCGTCGCACCTTCGCCCCACGGGTTGGCTTCGGCCTTCTTGCCAGCGACCAGCGCGTAGAGGATGTTCACGAAGAAGAAGACCATCGAACCGGCCATGATGTAGTACCCGTAGGTGCTGATCTGGTGCCAGAAGGTGAAGGCTTCCGCATAGTCCGGATAGCGGCGCGGCATGCCCTGCATCCCGAGGAAGTGCTGCGGGAAGAAGATCACGTTCACGCCGATGAAGAAGGTCCAGAAGTGGACGTGCGACAGGAACTCGCTGTGCATCCGCCCGCTCATCTTCGGGAACCAGTAGTAGAAGCCGGCGAACATCGAGAACACCGCGCCCATCGACAGCACGTAGTGGAAGTGCGCCACAACGTAGTAGGTGTCGTGCAGGTTGTCGTCGATCCCGCCATTGGCGAGCACCACGCCGGTCACACCGCCCACGGTGAACAGGAAGATGAAGCCCATCGCCCACACCATCGGCGACTTGAAGCTGATGCTTCCGCCCCACATGGTCGCGATCCAACTGAAGATCTTCACGCCGGTCGGCACTGCGATCACCATGGTGGCCGCGGTGAAGTACATCTTCGTGTTCACGTCGAGGCCCACGGTGTACATGTGGTGCGCCCAGACGATGAAGCCGACCACGCCGATCGCGACCATGGCGTAGGCCATGCCGAGGTAGCCGAACACCGGCTTGCGGCTGAAGGTCGCCACGATCTGCGAGATCATGCCGAAGCCCGGCAGGATCATGATGTAGACTTCAGGGTGGCCGAAGAACCAGAACAGGTGCTGGTAAAGCACCGGATCACCGCCGCCAGCCGGATTGAAGAAGGTCGTGCCGAAGTTGCGGTCGGTCAGCAGCATGGTGATGGCAGCAGCCAGCACCGGCAGCGCCAGCAGCAGCAGGAAGGCAGTGACCAGCACCGACCACACGAACAGCGGCATCTTGTGCAGGGTCATGCCCGGCGCGCGCATGTTGAAGATGGTGGTGATGAAGTTGGTCGCACCGAGGATCGAGCCAGCGCCCGCAAGGTGCAGCGAGAAGATCGCGAAGTCGACCGCGGGGCCAACCGAGCCGCTGGTCGAAAGCGGCGCATAGACCGTCCAGCCGGTGCCCGCACCCGGACCCGTGCCGCCGGGCACGAAGAGCGAGAACAGGAGGCTGAAGAAGCCCGCAACCGTCAGCCAGAAGCTGACATTGTTCATGCGCGGGAAGGCCATGTCCGGCGCGCCGATCATCAGCGGCACGAACCAGTTGCCGAAGCCGCCGATCATCGCGGGCATGACCATGAAGAACACCATGATCAACCCGTGTGCGGTGATGAACACGTTCCACATGTGGAGCGCGGTGTTCAGATCATTGGCGCCGCCCATGAACTGGGCCCACCATTGCAGGTACTGGATACCCGGCTCGGCCAGTTCGACCCGCATGATGCCCGAAATGGCACCACCGACGATCCCCGCGATGATCGCGAAGATCAGGTACATCGTGCCGATGTCCTTGTGGTTGGTCGACATGAACCACCGGGCGAAGAAGCCCGGCTTGTGGTCCGCATGATCATGCGCGTCGTGGCTATGGTCGCTGTGGACGTCGAAGCCTTCTGCGGTGGTTGCCATGGTCAGATACTCTCTGCGTTATATTCGTTCATCAGGCTCAGCGGGCGGCGGCGGGGGCCGCGGCAGAATCGGCGGCGGGTGCGGCCGCAGCAGCCGGAGCTGCCGCTTCCTCACCCGGCATCGAGCCACCCTGCGACTTCACCCATGCGGCAAACTCGGCCGGGGGGAGCGCTTCGATCGCGATCGGCATATAGGCGTGACGCGCACCGCACAGTTCGGAACACTGGCCGTAATACACGCCCGGCTCCTCGATGGTCAGCAGCTTCTCGTTCAGACGGCCCGGAACTGCGTCCATCTTGAACCACAGCGACGGCACGGCAAAGGCGTGGATCACGTCCGATGCGGTGGTCTGGATGCGGAGCGGGACACCAGCAGGCACGACCATGCGGTTGTCGACTGCCAGCTGACCCGGCTCGCCGCGGCGCACGGCCTCGGCTTCATCGAGCATGTTCGAGACCACTTCGATGTCGCCATGGTCGGGATAGGTGTAGCCCCAGTACCACTGGTAGCCGGTTGCCTTGATGGTGACGGCGTCGGCGGGCGGGGTTTCGTACTGGCGGGCCAGCAGAGTGATCGAAGGCACGGCGATGATCACCAGAATGATCACCGGCACGATCGTCCACACCACTTCGATGAAGGTGTTGTGCGTCGTCTTGGAAGCCACCGGATTGGCGCGGCGGTTGAAACGCACCACGACGTAAAGCAGCAGGCCGAGCACGAACAGGCTGATCACCGTAATCACCGGCATCAGGATGCCGTCATGCATCCACTGGGCATACTTGCCGTCCTGCGAGTACTGATCCTGGAAGGTCAGGCTCTTCATGGCGTCGTCCTGATAGGACGTCGGCATGCCCTTGCCCTTGGTCGGCGCCATCGGCGTGTAAGCGCCTTCGCCAGCCGGAGCAGCAGCCGCTTCGGTAGGGGTCAGATTGCCGGGCAGTGCCTCGGCACCGGGCGCGGTTTGCGCGCCTTCGACCTGGCCAGCCTCGGCTGCGGTTACTGCGGGAGCTGCGGCGTCCTGCGCCGCAAGGCCCATCGGCGCAAACGCCGCGAGCCCGGCAACCATCGCTGCCAGAATAGCCTTTTTCATACGGGTATACCTTTGACCCATGTTCATGTGTCCAAGTGGTTTAAATCTGATCCCATACTATCCGGCGCCTGGCCCCCTCGTGACCCGCATCAGACAGCGTTTGGCTAGCCCTGGGGCCAGCTTCAACCCCGCCCTTAGCCGCGCTTGCCGAGTGCCTCAAGCGCTTCTAGGGAGAAAATTATGCAAGCCTCCATGTTTGCCGCGCAAGTGGGTGCTTTCCGTCATGTTTTCTAAGGAGTTCGGCCGTGACCGAAGACCAGGTGCTGGATGAGTTTCGCAGCTCGGGAGCTTTGCTCGAAGGCCATTTCAAGCTCTCTTCCGGGCGGCATAGTGGACATTACCTGCAATGCGCGCGGGTGTTGATGAACCCCGCCCGTGCGGCACGGCTGGCCGAGGCGGTGGTCGCCGGGATTCCCGCCGAGGTGCGTGCGCGGATCGACGTCGTCGTCTCGCCGGCGATGGGCGGGATCATCATCGGCCATGAAGTCGGCCGCGCGCTGGGCCTTGACGCGATGTTCCTCGAACGGCCCGATGGCACTTTCCACCTTCGCCGCGGCTTCGCGCTCGCGAAGGGTGCCAAGGTGCTGATGGTCGAAGATGTCGTCACCACCGGCCTCTCCAGCCGCGAAGCCATCGCGGCTGTCGCCCGCGAAGGCGGCGAGGTAATCGCCGAATGCGCGATCATCGACCGGTCTTGCGGTTCGGTCGATCTGGGCGTGCCGTTCTACCCGCTGCTCGCCATTGATTTTCCCACCTATGACGAAAGTGACATCCCTGCGGCACTGGCGCGCGTAGAAGTGACAAAGCCCGGCAGCCGGAAGGAATAGCGCCGCATGATCCGCCCCCTCGCCGCCCTGCTTGCGCTCACGCTTCCCGCAGCGGCGATGGCCGATGACTTTCCGGTCGACCGGGTCAGCGCGGTGATTGCCGCAGCGGACTTTCAGGGCGACATCTCCATTTCCAACAGCATCAAGGCCTCCGACTATACCGCCGCGCGCTACGCCCATGTCGGCCTGCTCCCGGAGCCGGATCGCGGCTGGCCCGACGGGCTGACGTGGCGCTGGGCTTCGGTCACCAAGCAGATCGTGGCGATTCTCGTGATGCGCGAGGTCGAGCGGGGCAAGATTGATCTCAACACACCGGTGGCGACCTATCTGCCCGGTTTCCGCTCGGCCAATGCCGGCACCGCCACGATCAGGAACCTGCTCCAGCATCGCGCGGGCCTGCCCAACCCTGCCGATACGCCGGAGTTCTACAACGCCGATTTCACAGGAAGCCGCGATCCGGCCACCGGCTTCTGCGCCGGCCCCGTCACCGGCGCGCCCGGCGGCGATTGGACCTACAATAACTGCGACTACATGGTGCTGGGCGCGGTGCTTGAGGCGGTGACGGGCCTAAGCTGGGACAAGCTGTTCCAGCGCGACATCGCCACTCCGCTAGGCTTCGAATTCGCAGGCGCCTATCCGGGCGAGCAATTCACGCGCTGGGGCAACATTGACGGGGTGCGCGAGCCCGAAGTCGATCTGTCTGCCTATGGCGCCTCGGCAGGCCTCTATGGCGAGCCGGACAACATCCTCGAAATCGACAATGCCCTGATGCGCGGCGACCTGCTCGGCCCTGAAGCGCTGGGGGAGATGTGGAAGGGCGATCCGGCCCTCGGGTACATGGCGCTCGGCCAATGGGTGTTCGAGGTGCCCCTGAAGGGCTGCGCCGATCCGGTGAAGATCGTCGAACGCCGCGGCGATATCGGCGCGGTGCAGGTTCGCAATTTCATCCTGCCGGACAAGCAGATGGCGGTGGTCGCCTTCTCGCAAGAAAAACCGTTCGATTTCGGCGAAGTGTGGATGGGGAGCGGCTTTACCTATGACCTGCTCTCGGCCGCAGCTTGTCCAGTGGAGACGCAATGAACGCTCACCCCCGCCCGCTGCGCCTCGGCGTGAACATTGATCACGTCGCCACCATCCGCAATGCGCGGGGCGGGGATCATCCCGATCCGGTGCGCGCGGCGGAGATTGTCGCGGCGGTCGGCGGCGACGGCATCACCGCGCACCTGCGCGAAGACCGCCGCCATATCCGCGACGAGGACCTGGCGCGGATTCAGGCGGCGACCAACCTGCCGCTCAACCTCGAAATGGCGGCGACCCGCGAAATGCTCGCCATCGCGCTGCGCCACAAGCCGCACGCGGCCTGCATCGTCCCCGAGAAGCGCGAGGAGCGCACCACCGAGGGCGGTCTGGATGCGGCAGGGATGCACAACACCCTCGCCCCGATTGCCGAGGAACTGCGCGCGGCGGGCATCCGTGTCTCGCTGTTCATCGAAGCGGACGAGCGCCAGCTTGACGCCGCGCTGCGTCTCGGCGCGCCGGTGGTGGAATTCCACACCGGCGAATATGCCCACGCCTTCCTTGATGGAGACCGCGAACGGGTGGAGCGCGAGCTGCGCCGCATCACCGACATGGCGGCGCTCGCCGCCAAGAACGGGATCGAACCCCACGCGGGCCACGGGCTGACCTTCGAGAACGTCCAGCCCATCGCCGCGATCCCGCAGATTGCGGAACTCAATATCGGTCACTACCTGATCGGCGAGGCGGTGTTCGTCGGCCTCGAAAACGCGATCCGCCGGATGCGCGAATTGATGGATGAAGTGCGCTGAGCGGGCGGCTATAACTATGGCATTCAGGCTGATCCGATTTGCGGTCCTGATCCAGCTGCCCGCCTTGCTGCTTTTCTTCCTCAATGCACTCACCTTCGTGGTCGGCATGCAACTGGCCGTTTCCGCTATCTGTCTTGCAGGTCTGGTATTGGCACATCGTCTCTACGTTAACGGTAACGAGGCCGCTGGCTTGGGGTTGATCGCGGCCACGCTGCTTCTCACTATTGGCTTCTGGTACGCCGTTTTTTCAGGGAGGCTGATTTGATCATCGGCATGAGCGTTAACCGCCGTAGGATGAGAGAAGCGCGTTGAGCGATCCTGACCTGCCCGCCCTGACCGGTGAACAGAAGCGCTGGGCCTTCGGCGCGGCGGCGCTGTTCCTGCTGGCGATTGGTTTTCTCGGGTTTGCACTCAACACCGGCATGATGCGGGTCTTCGCGGTTGGTTGGCTCGCGCTGATGATCTTTGGCTTCGTCGGCGCAGGACGGGTTGCCAAGGGGGACTTCGCGCACCCGCTGTTCAAGGCACAGGTGATGCTGCACGTGGTCGCTGTGGGCTTGCTGGTGGCGGTCATCATCAGGGCGTTCAAGGGATGATCTTCCGCGACCCTCAACGCTTCCGTCGCCAGCTCGAATGGCAATGGCGCTTCACGCGGATTTTCGGGCTGGTGCTTTGGCCCATCGGTATAGCGATTGTAACTGCAATCATGGTTGTCAGGGGCGCCCCCGGAAGCGGCCAGACGACCGGCGAAATGATCGGCATGGGCGCGATTATGATCGGCGGAGGATTTCTGATTGTTGCTGGAACTTGGTGGCTGAAGGCCGTCTTCGAGATGTTGATCGCCATAACGGACCGCAAGAAATGATCATCGGCATGGGCAGCGACCTCTGCAATATCGAGCGGATCGCCAATTCGATCGCCCGCTATGGCGAGCGGTTCGAAAACCGAGTCTTCACCCCCACCGAAATCGCCAAGGCCCGCCGCCGCCCCTTCACCATCGCGGGCACCTACGCCAAGCGCTTCGCCGCCAAGGAAGCATTCAGCAAGGCGGTCGGCACCGGGTTCAAGCGCGGCGTGTTCATGAAGGACATTGGCGTGGTCAACGCCCCCTCGGGCGCGCCGACGCTGGCGCTGACGGGCGGGGCGGCTTTGCGGCTTGAAGAAATCACGCCGAAAGGCCATGAGGCGCGCATTCACCTTACTCTCACCGATGATCACCCCTGGGCGCAGGCCTTTGTGATCATCGAAGCCGTTCCCCTGTGACAGGCCACCCCCCATGGCACTCCCCACGCCGAACCCCACAGCAACAGACGAAAGCCCAAGCGTGACTGACAGCGACGCATCCGAAAAGGTCAACTGGCTCGCCGAAATCCGCGGCCTCGCGCTGATGTTGCTCGCCGTGCTGGCGTTCCACAGCCTTGTGGCCAAGCCGTTCTACATCCCCTCGACCTCGATGATGCCGAGTCTGTGGGTGGGAGACCGGCTGGTGGTGAGCAAATATCCCTATGGCTGGTCATGGGCCTCGGCCAGCTTCCACCTGCTGCCGCGTAGCGACACCCGGATCTGGCCTGCGACGCCCGAATATGGCGATATCGTCATCCCGGTGCATCCGACCCGCGACGAGGATTACATCAAGCGCGTGGTCGCCTTGCCGGGCGATAGCATCGAAGTGCGCGGCGGGCAGATCATCCTCAACGGCACCCCGATCAAGCGCGAGGTGGTACCTGCGGTGCGCCTGCCGTTCGAGCCGGAGCTGCTGTGCAAGGGCAGCCCCTGCCTCGACGCCTTCGAGCAATTCCGCGAAACCGGCCCGGATGGTCGCGACTATTTCGCCCCGCCGACCTGGCGCGAGACCCTGCCCAACGGCGCGACCTATCTGACCATCGATTACACCGATCAGCCGCTCGACAATTACGGTCCCTACACCGTGCCGGCCGACAGCGTGTTCGTGATGGGCGACAACCGCGACCAGAGCGCCGACAGCCGGGCTCCGGCCATCGAAAACGGCTTGGGCGATGCCGTTCCGCTTGCCAATATCGGTGGGCGCGCGGAGTTCATCACCTTCAGCCTCAACGGTTCGACCACCTGGAACCCGACAAGCTGGTTCTCCAGCCTGCGCGGGGATCGCGCCTGGACCACCCTGCGCCCGCCGCTCGCCGAGGGCGCCGCGGCCAAATAGATCGAGTCTGGTTGAACAATGGCCCGCAAGTTTCTTTACTTCGTCGCCTTCTGCATCGTGCTGGTGATCGCCGGGGCGTTCGCGCTCGCGCTGTTTCCGGGGCAGCTGACGAAGTGGGCGACAGTGCCTTCGGTGGCGTTCTCGCCAATCAAACCGCTCGATGCAAACGCCTACGAAGACCCGGCGTTGTGGTATTCGCGCCCCGGCATCGGGGTGAGCGATCCGGCGCGCTGGCAGCCGGCCTATGCCTCTGACCGCGGTCTGCTCCCCACCCCTGCCGAGCCGAAGCAGTCCTACGCCGTCTTCTTCGTCCACCCGACAAGCTACCTCAGCCGCACCAGCTGGAACGCCCCGCTGGAGAACGGCGGCGATCCCGAGGCCGAGCGGATTGCCCGCATCTACCTGCGCGGCATGGCGAGCCCGTTCAACGCCGCGTCCGAAATCTGGGCACCGCGTTACCGGCAGGCGACGATGGGCGCCTTCCTCACCAACGCGCCAGAAGGCAAGCAGGCGGTGGACGCCGCCTATGCCGATGTGCGCGAGGCGTTCCGCTATTTCCTCACCAGTGTCGATCCGCAGACGCCGATCGTGCTCGCGGGCCATTCGCAAGGTTCATTGCACCTGAAGCGCCTGCTGGCCGAGGAGGTGAAAGGCACGCCCCTCGCGCAGCGGTTGGTGGCGGCCTATCTGATTGGCTGGCCGGTCTCGGCTCTGCATGATCTGCCCGTCATCGGCTTGCCCGCCTGCGCCGCGCCTGACCAGACCGCCTGCGTGATCAGCTGGTCGAGCTTTGCCGAACCCGCCGATCCCTCGCTGGTGCTCGATGCCTATGCCAGCACCCCTGCGCTCGACGGAAAGGCACCGGGTAGCGACCCGATGCTGTGCACCAACCCGCTCACCGGGACGCCCGGCGGCACTGCGCCCGCCAGCGCCAATCTCGGCACGCTGGTGCCTGAAGACAGCATGGAGAAAGGCGAGCTTGTGCCCGCCCTCGTCCCCGCACGATGCGACAAGCGCGGGTTGCTGCTGATCGGCCCGCCGCCTGAAATGGGCTCCTATGTGCTGCCGGGGAACAACTACCACGTCTATGACCTGCCGCTGTTCTGGGCGAACACCAAGGCTGATGTGAACAACCGGGCGAATGCGTGGAAACCGCAGGGCTGATCTTCGAGGACGCGCGCGGCTTTGGCGCGGCGCTGCCTGACGGCGGCGTGCTGCTCGGGCTCGACCTCGGCACCAAGACCGTCGGCACCGCGACCTGCGATGCGGGTTGGCGCTTTGCCACCAACGGCACCACCATCCAGCGCGGCAAGTGGGGCCGCGACCGCGAGACACTGGCGGCGCTGATCAAGAGCCGCAGTGTGAGAGGCATCGTGCTCGGCCTGCCGCGCAACATGGACGGCACCGAAGGCCCGCGCGCGCAGGCCAGCCGCGCCTATGCCCGCAACTGCGCCGAGGCCTTCGCGCTGCCGATCCTGTTGTGGGACGAACGCTGGTCGACCCAGGCCGCCGAAGCCGCAATGATCGGGCAGGACATGAGCCGCGCCAAACGCGCCGCCGCGATTGACGCGCATGCGGCCGCCGTGATCCTGCAAGGCGCGATCGACCGGCTGGCGGGGGGCATCTTCTAGATGGTGGAAGACGCGGTTGGCGAGGCGATCGGCGGCGCGGCGGAAGTCGCGATCGAGGCGCTTGGGGACATCGGTTCACCGGCTGACAGCAAGCGGCGAAGGCGGCGGGGCTGCTGGCGGCTGCTTCTAATCGCGCTGGTGCTGGCATTTATTGTGTGGGGCGTGGTCGCCTTCTCGGCCTGAAGCCTGCCTCATCAGGCTCCCAAAACAGGCATTGCGCGCCGCGCACCCTTGCCCCTATGCGCACCTCCATGAACACGCCCACCCCCCGGTTCGACGCGCGCGAGGCGTCCAAGTGGTTCTTCCGCCACGGCCATACCGGCTGGCTGGGCCTGCGCTTTACCGATCAGGGCGACAACTGGGTCGAACTCGAATTGCCGTGGCGCGAGGATCTGCTGGGTGACCGCAGCCGCCCGGTGCTCGCCTCCGGCCCGATCATTAGCCTGATGGACATGGCGAGCGGCATGGCGATCTGGCAGACGCGCGGCACCTTCCAGCCGGTCGCCACGCTCGACCTGCGCGTCGATTACCAGCGCCCCGCGCGCGAGCGGGCGAGCGTCAAGGGCCGGGTCGAATGCTACCGCATCACCCGTTCGGCCGCCTTCGTGCGCGGTGTGGCCTATGACGACGATCTGGACGATCCCATCGCCCATGTCGCTGGCTGCTTCATGACCATCGGCGCCGATCCGCGTCAGGAGAACCCGGTGCTGAAGGCTGACGGCGATGAGTGAAGCGCTGCTGGAACTGCCCGCCTATGCCCGCTCGCTCGGGATCGTGCTGACGGGCGAAAGCGAAGGCGAGATGCCGGTGCTGACGGTCGATTTCGGGCCGATGGTCGAAGGCCGCCCGCAGCATTTCCACGGCGGGGCGACCGCCGGGCTGCTGGAGAATGCCGGCTATGCCGCGCTGCGCACCGCGCTGATCGCGGCGGCACGCGATCCGCAATTGAAGCCGATCAACATCACCGTGCAATATCTGGCGGCGGGCAAATCTCGGGCGAGTTTCGCTGTGGGGCGGATCACCCGGCTGGGGCGGCGCAATGCCAATGTCACCGTTGAAGCGTGGCAGGACGATCGCTCACGCCCCATCGCCACGGCGGTGATGAATATCCTGATGGTTTAGGACGGCGGCGTCGGCGCAGGCGCGGGCTTCACCACCACGCCGCCTTCATCGACCCGCACCTCGACCGGAACGCCATCCTGCCGCAGCGTAACCCCGCCCTCATCGACCTTGAGGCTGGTGCCATCCTGCCCGAGCGGAATCTCGCCCCCTTCGAGAATGTCGAGCGGCTGGATCGGCCCTTCAGGATCAGGCGTATCGTCGGCCATGGGCGCGGGCGCCGCCTCGATCTTCAGCGCGCCGCGCATGAAATCGCGCCAGATCCGTGCAGGCGTGCTGCCCCCCGTAACGCCATTCAGCGGCGCGTTATCGTCATTGCCGATCCACACGCCCACCACCAGATCGCCCGCATAGCCGACGAAGAGTGCATCGCGGTAATCCTGCGTCGTCCCGGTCTTGCCGTAATTGGCAATCGGCAGCGAGGCATTGCGCCCCGTCCCGCGATTGATCGCGCCGCGCAGCATCCCTTCGAGGTCTTCTCGCGTCCCGCTCGACATCGAATCCGTGCGGGTGGTCATCCACTCCCAGAACCCTTGGTCACCGCGTGCGAAGGCGTGGGGTTCGACCGGGTATTCGTTGGCGGCGATCCCGGCATAGGCGGCGGTCAGCTCCATCAAGGTCATGGATGATGTGCCGAGCGCGAGGCTCGGATCGCCCTCCGTCATCGGCGCAGTGATGCCAAGGCGGCGCGCCGTGCGGATCACCTTGTCGCTCCCCACAGCCTGAAACAGGCGGACGGCGGCGACATTGCTCGATTGGGCGAAAGCGTTTTCCAGTGTGATCTGGTCGGAATAGGCCTCGCGCGCGTTTTTGGGGCGATATGACCCTTGCGTGATCGGCGTGTTGGGGATGGTGTCATCCGGCTCCCACCCGTTCTCCAGCGCGGCGAGATAGACGATGGTCTTGAAGGTCGATCCCGGCTGGCGACGGGCCTGTGTGGCGCGGTTGAAGGGCGATTTGCGGTAATCGCGCCCGCCCACCATCGCCACGACCTCGCCATTGCGGCGCATCGCGACCAGCGCGACCTGCGCCCCGCCAATCGGTGCGCGCGCGACGATACGGTTGGCGAGCGCCTGAAGCCGCGAATCCAGCGTGGTGGCCAGCACCTGCCGCGAATAGCTGGCGTCCATCCCCTCGCGCGCCAGCGGCAGCGCCCAGTCGGCGAAATAGGTGCCGGTCGGCAGGTTATCATCGCGCGTGCGCACATCGATGCGCGGATCGGGCAGCGCCTTGGCCTCGGCAGCGGTGAGGTAGCCCTCGTCCACCATCGACTGGATGACGAGCTCCATGCGCTTCTTCGCCTTGTCGTAATGCTTGGTCGGCGCAAATCGCGAAGGCGCCTGCAACAGCCCTGCCAGCATCGCCGCCTGTTCGGGCCGCAGCTTTTCGGGCTGGCGGTAGAAGTAGTGGAGCGATGCGGCGCGCAATCCGTACTGGTTGTCGCCGAAATAGGCGTTGGAAAGGTAGCGTTCGAGGATCTCGTCCTTGGTCAGCCAGCTTTCCAGCCACAGCGCAATCAGCGCCTCGCGCGCCTTGCGGCTCAGCGATTGTTCGGGCGTGAGGAAGGTGAACTTGGCGAGCTGCTGGGTGATCGTCGATCCCCCGCCATAGCCCGTCCACGCCGCCCGGGCGATGCCGCGCGGATCGATGCCCCAGTGCGAATAGAAGCGCCGGTCCTCGATGGCGAGGAAGGCCTGCACCACGTGCGGCGGCAGATCCTTGACCTTGACCGGAGCCTCGACCACCGCCCCCTGCCGCGCGATCGGTGTACCGTCGCTGGCAAGCAAGGTGACCTGCGGCGGGGCGATGGGTTCGAGGCTTTTGGAAAGCGGTGCGGTGATGGTCAGCCAGCCGACCAGCGTGACGAACAGCGCCAGCGCCGCCATGACGCCGCGCCCCGTCCACCACCACTTGCTGCGCGCCCGCCAGTATTCACGCTGCCACCAGCGCAGGCGCTTCTTCTCGGCAACCGAGAGCGCATCGTCGATTCCGGCAAGCTTGGCATCCCACGTGTCGTAATCGGGCGTGGCGGACACGCGCGGGCGCGGTTCGCCATCGTCGTCATCATCAAGCGGACGGGTGGATTCGTAGAGCGGGAAGAACCCAGCAGGCGTGCCCGCGCCATCCGGAGCACCGGTGCGAGAGCCTTTCCAGAATCGGTCAAACAGCGCCATGGTTACCGCTGTGTTATAAGGCTAGGACACTTGCAGGCAAGCGGCTTCCCGAAGGCACCCCTGATCCTCAATAGCCGTAGGTCACATCGACCTCGCGCGGGACCACGATCCTTACGCCCGGACCCACCGCCGAACGCCATCCGAACGTCGCTGTCTTGCCCTTCTTGTCGGAAGAGACCAGCGTTATCTCGACCCCGAACTGCCTCGTCTTCGACGGAAAACCATCGGCGTGCTGGAAATCGTAGAGGCTACTGGCCGAGAACCGTCCGTTTTCAAACGTGTCCCACAACCGCGGCGTGCCGCGCTGGACGATGTTGACGTCGAGCCGTGTGCGGTTGGTGGTGATCCATGCCAGCCCGAAGGTCACCCGATCCCCGTCGCCGGGGATAACGGCATCGGTGAGCCACGTGACCGCTGTCGGCGTGATCGGGGCAGCCCGCAGCTCCTCGCGACGCTTGCCAAGAACCAGCGCAACGTCGACCAGTCCGTCCTTGTCCGTATCTTCGACACAATACTGTGCATCGCGCAGACAGTCGCGGATCGAATCGAGCAACTGGCCGAAAGGCGAGCCACCGTTCCTCTTTTCGACGACCTTGTTGCGGGTGCACAGCAAGCTTCGCGGCCCTTGAAGGTAACCGCTGCCCGGAACGCGAACCTGAGGCAGCACCTCGCCGGCGCGCAAAGTAACCTTGCCACCTTCGACGGCCACATCAACGTCCGCTGCAAGGCTGCCGGCGAAGGCCCAGCGTAGCGGCACGCTGAGGAAATCATCGCCCCTCTTGACGGTAACTTCGCCCACAGCGGCATCGGAGGGCAGAAACACGACATCGGATTCGGTCAAGGCCGGATAGCTTTGCGCAGCAGCGGAGACCGCCAGCGGCAGAACGGCAAGCGCGAATGGCAATGCAAATCTCATGACAACCCCCACGAACCGCGTGCCAGACTAACCGCCTCGGCTCGAAGGTCAACGCCGGATCAAGGGCTTACCGCTTCTTCGCTGCGCCTTCCGGCAGGTCTTCGCCGAACACGCGCTGGTAGTATTCTGCCACCAGCGTCCGCTCTGCCTCGTCGCACTTGTTGAGGAAGCTCAATCGGAACGAGAAGCCGGTCGAACCGAAGATCGCGGCGTTCTGCGCCCAGGTGATGACCGTGCGCGGGCTCATCACTGTCGAGATATCGCCGTTGATGAAGCCCTGACGGGTCAGTTCAGCCACCTTGACCATGTCGGCAATCAGCTTGTCGTCGGTCTGCGGAGTCTTCGACTTGACGATCTGCTGTTCGACATCGGCCGCGAGGTAATTGAGCGCCACCACGATGTTCCAGCGGTCCATCTGCGCCTGGTTGATCGCCTGCGTGCCGTGATACAGCCCACTGGTGTCGCCGAGGCCAACCGTGTTGGTGGTTGCGAACAGGCGGAACCACGGGTTCGGCGTGATGACGCGGTTCTGGTCGAGCAGGGTCAGTCGGCCGTCGAACTCCAGCACGCGCTGGATCACGAACATCACGTCCGGGCGGCCCGCGTCATATTCGTCGAAGGTCAGCGCGACCGGGTGCTGCAAAGCCCAGGGCAGAATGCCTTCCTTGAACTCGGTGACCTGCAAGCCGTCCTTCAGCACGATCGCATCGCGCCCGACCAGATCGATGCGGCTGATATGCGCATCGAGGTTCACACGGATGCTCGGCCAGTTGAGGCGCGCGGCTACCTGTTCGATGTGGGTCGACTTGCCCGTGCCGTGATAGCCCTGCACCATCACGCGGCGATTGTGCGCAAAGCCTGCGAGGATCGCCAGCGTGGTGTCCGGATCGAACACATAGGCGCCGTCAGTCTCGGGCACATGCTCGGAAGGCTGCGAGAAAGCGGGCACTTTCCAATCGACATCGATGCCGAAGACCTCGCGGACGTCGACGGTGGTGTCGGGCTGGCCCGGGATGGCGTTATCGCCGGTGACATTGTTCTTGGAGGGCTGATTCATCGCCGGGTTCGGTTAGAGCGCAAGTCGCTTGGCCGCAAGCCATGGATTGCCGGTCGATGCTGGCATTTTGACGAGCGCGTCTTCCTCGCGGGCCGATCCTCCCTATATCTCGGTCCATGGCCGATCCCTTCGAATCGCTGCGCCTCAAACTGGTCGATCAGGTGCGCGGCGTGTTTCACGATGCGAGCAAGGGCCAGACCCCCTCCCCGCCCTCTGACGAGGCGCTGTTTGAACGCGACAGCCCGATCCGGCAGGTGCATGCCGATATCGTCGGGATGATGACCGGCGGGGTGCGTGCGCTGCTGCTCCAGATGCTCCACCCCCATGCCTTGCAGGGCGTGCTGGATCATTCGAACTTCCGCGAGGACATGCATGGCCGCTTGCGCCGCACCGCGCGGTTCATTGCGGTCACCACCTTCGGCCACCGCGACGAGGCGATGAAGGCGATCGATCGCGTGAACCGCATCCACGCGCATGTCGGCGGCACCCTGCCCGATGGTTCGCGCTACGAAGCCACCAATCCGCGCACGCTGGCGTGGGTCCACGTGACAGAGGCGCAGAGCTTTCTTGCCGGATATATCCGCCATGTGCGCCCCGGTATGCCAGCGGCCGAACAGGACGAATATTACCGCCAGTTCGCCGTGATCGCCCGCGCGTTGGGTGCCGATCCGGTGCCCGAAACCCGCGCCGAAGCCGACAGGATTTTCCGCATGTTGCGCCACGATCTTGCGACCTCGCCCGAAGCGCGCGAGGTTGCGCAGCTCGTCCTCGGTCAGCGCCCGCCGGGCACGCCGCTGGCCGTGCAGACGATGATCACCGCCGATGCCGTCGCGATGCTGCCCGATTGGGCGCGCACCATGCTCAGCCTGCAACGCCCGATGCTGACCGCGCTTCCCGCACGCGCCGCCACATGGGGCGTGGGCCGCACCTTGCGCTGGGCGTTCCGGCAATAGACAATTTGAGACGGGCAACGCAGGCCCGCGACGGGAGAGAACCAATGGCCGAATTCACCTTCTACACCGTCGCCATGAGCCGCGGGCAGATTGCGCGCTGGGCGCTGCACGAGGCGGGCGCGGATTACGAGCATGTGGTGTTCGACTGGGCAACGCGGCCCGAGAGCTTCAAGGACATCAACCCGATGAACAAGGTGCCCACGCTGGTGCACCACCATCAGGGTCACGACCACGTCATCACCGAATGTGCCGCGATCAACCATTATCTCGCCGAAACGCACCCGGACAAAGGCCTGCTGCCCGACACGCACGAAAAAGCCGCCTATTTCCGCTGGCTGTTCTTCGCCGCCGGGCCGCTGGAACAGGCGCTGATCGCGCGATCCTTCGGTTGGGAGGTGCCCGAGGGCAAGCAGGGGCAGGCCGGGTTCGGCAGCTTCGATCAGACGATTGACGCGCTGGATGGGTGGCTTTCGAAAAACGACTTTATCGCCGGCAGCCGCTTCACCATGGCCGATACTTATGTGGGCAGCCAATTCGTGTGGGGCCTGCGGTTCGGCTCGATCCCGGATCGACCTGCGTTCAAGGCCTATGTCGCGCGCATCACCCAGCGCACCGCCTACGTCGAGGCCAACGCCATCGATGCCGCGATCATCAAAGGCGCGCAGAACTAGGCCAGCGCGGCGCTTTTCCTGAGCAACTGGTATGCATCGACCACCGCGGTGAGCTGCGCCTCGTGCCGCCGGTCGCCGCCGTTGCGGTCGGGGTGATAGCGCCGCACCAGTTCGGAATAACGCCGCCGCAGCCGGGTGCGATCGGTGTCGCTGCCCAGCCCCATCACTTCCAGCGCGCGCGATTCGTCGGCCGAAAAGCGAATAGTCGCCGCCGCTTCCCGCGCCCGCCCTTCGGCCCGGCTGCGGATGCCGCGCGCCCGCGCCGCGATGGCATCGAGCGGGTCGGCATAGTCGGCCCAGCGCGGCACGCCATCAACCCCCGCATCGGGGCGGAACGCGCGGGTTTCCGTTCGCCATCCGGCAATCGGCGACTGCGCCGCGATGATTTCTTCCGCGCTCATCCCTTCAAACCAGTCATACCCCGCGTTGAATTCGCGCACATGTTGCAGGCAGAACCAGCGCCAATCGCCCGGCCCGTCAAAGCCATTGGGTCGGCGGCCGGGCGCACGGAATTCGCCCGCCTCGCGGCAGCCGGGGGCCTCGCAGGGGCGCTCGGCGCTCTCGACGCGGCCATGAAATCGTGGTGAAGGCATAGGCAGTCCAGAATGGCGATTGGGGGCGCAAGTTCCAACCCCGAATTGCCGCTGATCAATTGCAAAGAAGGAAAGACCCGATGTCTGTCGCCGAGGAAATGCACGCCCTTCTGACCGAGGCCTTCGCGCCCACGCAGCTGGCGATCATCAACGACAGTGCCAAGCATAGCGGCCACATGGGCGATGACGGATCGGGCGAATCGCACTTCACCATCGAGATCGAAGCATCGTCCTTTGCCCCGATGAACCGCCTTGCCCGCCAGCGTGCGGTGATTGCGGCGCTGGGCGATATCGTCGGCCAACGGGTCCACGCTGTGGCGATCAAGGCGAGCGTGCCGGGCGCATGAGCCTGAACCCCGCACTACGGCTGCGCCGCGCAGCGCGGCTCATCGTGATCGATCCCGATCTGCGCGCCCTGATGTTCCGCTATGACGTGCCCGGCCGCCCGCCCTTCTGGGTGACGGCGGGCGGCGAGTGCGAGCCGGACGAGAGTTTCGAGGATGCCGCACGGCGCGAGCTGTTCGAGGAAACCGGCTTCACCGCCGATCCCGGCCCGCAGATCATGCAGATGACGCCCGAATTCATCACCGTGCAGGGCGAGCCTGTGCAAGCCGACGAACGCTTCTTCCTCGTGCACGTCGATGAAGCGCGGATCGACACCAGCGGCCACACCGAGACCGAGCTGGCGCTGATGACGCAGCACCGCTGGTTCACCCTCAACGAGCTGGAACACTGGCATGAAGCGGTGTTCCCCGTGGAGCTTGCCGCGATCATCCGGTCTCACATCGCAACCTGATTGCCCTCTACCGAAGCGCTCGCTAGTCCTTGGCGAAACGGGAGAGAGACATGACATTTGCAGGCAAGGTGGCGTGGATCACCGGGGCTTCATCGGGCATCGGCGCAGCCCTCGCGCGCGAATTGGCGGCGCGGGGTGCGGCAGTGGTGCTGTCAGGCCGTGATGAAGCGCGGCTCGCCGAGGTGGCTGCGGATTGCGGCGAGAGCCTGATCCTCGCCTTTGATGTGCGCGACGAGACTGCGCTGGCGGAAGCCACGGCGAAAGCAATTGCGTGGAAAGGCGGCGTCGATATCGCCTTTGCCAACGCGGGTATCTCGCAGCGCAGCCGCGCGCTCAAAACCTCGATGCAGGTCTATCGCGACATCATCGAAGTCGATCTCCTCGCCCAGATCGCCTTCAGCCAGGGCCTGATCGGCCATATGGCGGAGCGCGGATTAGGCGCGCTCGGGTTCATTTCCTCCATCGCGGGCAAGGTCGGCGTGCCGATGCGCACCGCCTATTCCGCCGCCAAGTTCGGCCTTGCAGGCTATGCCGATGCGCTGCGGGCGGAGCTCTCGATCAACGGCGTTTCGGTCCACACCATCTACCCCGGCTCGGTCGCCACCAATGTGTCGCGCAACGCGCTCAACGCCGACGGCACCCAGCGCGGACGCTCCGACAAGGCGATTGACGAAGGCATCCCGGCCGATGTCGCCGCACGCACGATGCTCGATGGCATCGCCGCCGGAGAGCGCGAGATCATCGTCGCCGAGGGCATGGAACTGGCCATGGGCGAAGCGCGCCGCACGCCCGAAGCGCTGTTCGATCAGACCGCGGGCATGGTCGCCAAGGGTTACATGGACAAGCTGGAGCAGAACTGATGACGTTCGAACTCAAGCGCGTGGCGCTGGCCAATGGCATCCACCTCAACATCGTCGACGAAGGCCCGGTCGATGCGCCGGTGCTGATCTTCCTCCACGGCTTCCCTGAGAGCCACCGCACCTGGCGGCACCAGATCGCGCATTTCTCGGACAGGTTCCGCTGCATCGCGCCCGACCAGCGCGGCTATCGCGGGTCATCGAAGCCACAGGCGGTGGAGGCCTACACGCCCGACAAGCTGATCGGTGACGTGTTCCTGCTGGCCGACGCGCTGGGGATCGCGCATTTCACCATCGTCGGCCACGACTGGGGCGGCGCGCTGGCGTGGGGCGTGGCGCTGGGCGGCCAGCACGCGCGCGTCACCCGTGCGGTGATCGCCAACGCGCCCCACCCGGTGACCTTCCAGAAGCTGCTCTACACCCACCCCGGCCAGCGCGAGGCGAGCCAGTATATCCGCGGCTTCCGCGATCCGGCCAATGACGCGCTGGTCAAGGAGCATGGCCTGACCGGCCTGCTGCTGAAGGAGGTCAAGTGGGACCGCCCCAGCGCAATGGAGCCCGCGGAGCGCGATGCGCTGCTGCTCGACTGGCAGAACCGCGATGCCGCCTTCGGGATGCTCAACTATTACCGCGCGAGCCCGATCGACGTGCCGCCGATGGACGCGCCTTTCGAAATTCCGGCTGGGTGGACGCCCCCCACCCTCCCCAAGCTGACCATCCCGACACTGGTGATCTGGGGCCTGGACGACCTCGCCCTGCCCCCTGAGAACCTCGAGGGGCTGGAGGACATCATCGACCCACTCACCATCGTGCGCGTGCCCGATTGCGGGCATTTCGTGCCGTGGGAAGCGCCGAAGGCGGTGAACGCGGCGATGGAGGATTTCCTCGCGGGCTAGGCAAGCCACTCCACATCCGCCCCGTGGGGATGCGACCATGCGAGCTGCACTTCCTCACCCCCGCCCGGCCAGAAGCGTACCGTCAGCTTGTGGCGGTGCACTGTGCGGTCGGCCTCGACCATGATCCAGGCGAGCGGGCGCTCGGGCGTGGCCTTTGCCCCTGCCGCTTCCATCGCCGCCGTCACCCGCGCTTGCTGATCGGTAGGCACATATTGCCACACGATCGAATGCATCAGCATCCGCGTGGTGCCGGGCTGCTGCGGGCTCGCAAGCTCCGCCTCCACGAAATCGGCAGCGGTGGCCCTTACCAGATCGGGCTTGCGCTCGGACGCGGCGCGGATTGCGGCGTCCATGCGTTCAAATCGTACGGAGTGTTCGGGCCAGATATAGGCCTTGAGCCGCAGCGCCTCAGCCGGATCGGTCAGATCGACCGGGGCGACGTCGCAGCCCCGCGTGCTGCCAATAGCGATCTCCTGCGCGGGCGGAGTCGCGCCGTGCCATTCGGGGGCGAAGCGCATCACCGCATCCTCCGGTCCCACCCGCACCCCGCCCAGATCATAGGCGTAGCGGTCCAGCATCAGGTTGATTCCCGCGCTCGATCCGATTTCGAGACATTCGAACCGCGCAGGCAAGCCGCGATCCGCCAGCCACAGCATCGCGGCGATGAAATTGGCCGAGCGCCCCGCCTCGTTGGTCTGCGGCGGCCCGTCGAGCCACGGCAGCAGCGCCGCCTCGTGCGCGGCAATCACCTGTGCGATCACCACCGCGTCATCCGCAGGCTCACCGCGATAGATCGGGCCAAGCGCGTTTGCCGCACCTGACAGGTGCAGCGCATGAAGACCGCCCGCCACCCGCAAGGGCAGCGCATCGGCAAGCGGCGCGCCCGGCCAGCCGCGCACCCGATCGAGCAGCTCGCCCGTCGCCTCCGAAGCCAGCACCGCCCCGATCCCGCTGCACACCCGCGCGGTGACATGCGCGCCCGCCGCCTCGCAATAGGCGACCTGATTGGCGAAGGCTGTCGCCACCGCGCCCGGCCCGGCGATGTTCATGTCGACGAATTCATAAGCCGGACGCTGGCTTGATCCACCCATTCCCATTGCCCTTTGCCGCTTGCATCCTTAAGTGCGCGGCCAATCATGACCACCATTGGCCTTTCCGACAATCCCGGACAGCTGACCTTCGCTGTCCCCAAGGGGCGCATCCTCGACGAGGCGCTGCCCGTGATGGCGCGTGCGGGCGTGGAGCCGGATGCCGAATTCCACGATCCCAAAAGCCGCGCGCTGGCCTTTGCCACCAACCGCGCCGACATGCGCCTGATCCGGGTGCGCGCCTTCGATGTGGCCACTTTCGTCGCCCACGGCGCGGCGCAGATCGGGATCGTCGGTTCCGATGTGATCGAGGAATTCGACTACGCCGATCTCTATGCGCCGGTCGATCTCGCGATCGGGCTGTGCCGCCTTTCGGTCGCGCGGCTGGTCAGCGACGGGGAGGATGCCGCCGGGGCGAGCCACCTGCGCGTTGCCACCAAGTACCCCAGCCTCACCCGCCGCCATTTCGAAGCGGCGGGCGTGCAGGCCGAATGCGTGAAGCTCAACGGCGCGATGGAACTGGCCCCGTCGCTTGGCCTTGCGCGCCAGATCGTCGATCTGGTGTCGACCGGCAAGACGCTGAAGGAAAACGGGCTGGTCGAAACCTCGGTCATCCTCGAGATTTCCGCGCGCCTGATCGTCAACCGCACGGCTCTGAAGACCGACCGCCGCGTCGCCGCGCTGGTCGATGCCTTCCGCCGCGAGGCACAGGAACGCAGCGCAAAGGCGGACGCCGCATGAACAATATCCTCTCCACCCTCCAGCCCGATTTCGAAGCGAAGTTCGCCCGCATCGTCGATGCCCGGCGCGAATCCGACAGCGATGTCGCGGGGCAGGTCTCCAGCATTCTTCAGGCCGTGAAGGGGCGCGGCGATGCTGCGCTGGTGGAATATACGCAGCGCTTCGATGGCTACACGCTGGTGGACGATGCGGACTGGCTGATCACCCGCGAACGCTGCGAACAGGCGTACAACGAACTCGCTCCTGATCTGCGCGACGCGTTGGAACTCGCGGCGGCGCGCATCCGCGCCTATCACGAAGCGCAGCTGCCGCAGGACCGTGACTATGTCGACAGCGCGGGCGTGCGGCTTGGCGCGATCTGGCGGGCGGTGGATGCTGCGGGGCTCTATGTCCCCGGCGGACGTGCAGCCTATCCTTCCTCGCTGCTGATGAACGCCATTCCGGCGCGGGTCGCGGGTGTCGAGCGTCTGGTGGTGGTCACGCCAACACCCAAGGGTCAGTCGAACCCGATGGTGCTGGCCGCTGCGCACATCGCGGGCGTGGACGAGATCTGGCGCGTCGGCGGGGCGCAGGCCGTGGGCGCGCTCGCCTATGGCACGCAGCGCATCAATCCGGTCGATGTCATCACCGGCCCCGGCAATGCCTGGGTGGCCGAGGCCAAGCGCCAGCTTTATGGCGTGGTCGGCATCGACATGGTCGCCGGACCTTCGGAAATCCTCGTGATTGCGGACGGCAAGAACGATCCCGACTGGATCGCTGCCGATCTGCTCAGCCAAGCCGAACACGACCCGACCTCGCAATCGATCCTCATCACCGATGATGCCGGTTTTGCGCGGCAGGTGGAGGATTGCATCGACTTGCAGATCGGCCAGCTTTCCACCGCCAAGACCGCCCGGACGAGCTGGGAGGCACACGGGGTGATGATCGTCGTCAACGATCTGCTGGCCGAAGCGCCTGCGCTGGCCAACCGGCTGGCCGCCGAGCACGTCGAGATCGCGGTCGATGATCCCGAGCCTTACCTCAAGAGCATCCGCCATGCAGGGAGTATCTTCCTCGGCCGGATGACGCCCGAGGCGGTCGGCGATTACGTCGCTGGCCCCAACCACGTGCTGCCCACCGGCCGCCGCGCACGCTTTTCGAGCGGGCTTTCGGTGCTCGATTTCATGAAGCGCACCAGCTTCCTTGGCCTTGACGAGGCTTCCTTCAAGGCGATCGGCCCTGCCGCCGCCACCCTCGCCCATGCCGAGGGGCTACCTGCCCACGCCAAGTCCGTGGAACTGAGGATCAAATGAACTCTCCTGCCCGCTCAAAAGCCCGCTCGGCGGCGCGTCTCGCTGCCGTGCAGGCGCTGTATCAGCAGCACATGGAAGGCACTGCGCTGGCGCGGCTGCTCGATGAATTCCACCAGCACCGGCTGGGCCGCACCATCGACGATGATGATTTCGACGACGCCGAATATGCCGAAGCCGAAGTGCCGTTCTTCGACGATGTCGTGCGCGGCGTGGACGCCCGCAAGGACGAGATCGATGCGCTGGTGGCCAGCAAGCTCGCCGCCGGGTGGAGCCTCACGCGGCTCGACAAGGCGATGCTGCAAGTGCTGCGCGCCGGGACGTATGAACTGCTCGCCCGCGCCGATGTGCCTGCGGCGGTGGCGATCAACGAATACGTGGAAGTCGCCAAGGCCTTCTTCGATGACGGGCAGGCGAAGTTCGTCAACGGGATCCTCGATGCGGTGGCCAAAGAGGCGCGGTAAAGTCCCTCCCCGTTCGGAACGAATGGGGAGGTGGCCGCGCGTGAGCGCGGTCGGAGGGGTTAGTCCCTCTCCGCTCACCCCTCCGTCACCGCTGCGCGGTGCCACCTCCCCATTGCTGCGCAACGGGGAGGGACTTTGATGAACGAAGCCGACTTCATCGCCGCCCTGCGCGCCGTACCACTCCATCCGGGTGCGCGGGGTCTGATGGATGACTGCGCGGTTCTGACAGTGGGAGCCGAAACCTTAGTCATCACCCACGACATGATGGCCGAAGGCACGCATTTCCGCGCCGATGCCGATATGGCGGACGTGGCGTGGAAGCTGGTTGCCTCGAACCTTTCTGACCTTGCCGCCAAGGGTGCGGAGCCGGTCGGGGTGCTGCTCGGCCACATGCTGGGCCGCGATGATGCGCGGTTTCTCAACGGGTTGCACGAGGCACTGGCCACCTACGGCGCACCGCTGCTGGGCGGGGATACGGTTGCCGCAAGCGGTGCCCGCAGCTTCGGCCTCACCGCGATCGGGCGGGCGGTCCACACCCCCGTTCCGGCCAGAAGCGGCGCGCAGCCGGGCGACCATGTCTATCTCACCGGTATGGTCGGGCGCGCCATGCTGGGCTTCGAGGGCTTGTCCGAACACCTCGCCGCCTTCAATCGCCCGGTCCCCCGCCTTGCCGAGGGGATTGCCCTCGCCCCCCATGTCACCGCGATGATGGATGTCTCGGACGGCCTGCTGCTCGACGCTTGGCGCATGGCGGAAGCAAGCGGGGTAACCATGGCACTGAATTCGCACGAAATACCGGTCGCCGACCCCGCACGGTCTGGCGAATGCCTGCGCTGGGGCGACGATTACGAACTGCTGTTCACCGCTCCCTCAGCCGCGCAGCTACCGGTCGCGGCGCACCGGATCGGCGTGGTCACCGCCCGCGCCGAAGCCCCGCTGATCCTCGGCGGCGAGGCACTGCACGACCCTTCGCGCCTCGGCTACCGCCACGGCTGAACGCGCGCCGCAATCGGAGCGTCCCTCACAAAACTGCTGAGAGCGTTGCAAATCGGGGACTCCTGCCCCGCCAGAGGCTTGCCAGCATGTCGCGAGTCCCTATGACTGTGTGCCTTGCGCCCACGGGATCAAACGAGGCGCATGCTCCCCAACAGGGGATGCAACATAAAAGACGAGAGGGGATTGCTCGTGAATTTATTGCTCATTTCGATTGGGCTGGGGGTGCTTGCCATAGTCTATGGCTTCATCACCAGCAGGCAGGTGCTCGGCGCGGATGCCGGCAATGCCAAAATGCAGGAAATCGCCGCCGCCATTCAGGAAGGCGCGCAAGCTTACCTCAAGCGCCAATACACCGCGATTGCCATTGTCGGCGTGATTGTGGCGGTGATTGTTGCCGTCACGCTGGGCGCGATCCCGGCGGTCGGTTTCGTGATCGGCGCGGTGCTTTCGGGCGTTGCCGGGTTCATCGGCATGAACGTCTCGGTGCGCTCGAACGTGCGCACCGCTGCGGCCGCAATGACCGGATTGCAGCAGGGCCTGACCCTCGCCTTCCGTGCAGGGGCCATCACCGGTATGCTCGTGGCGGGCCTCGCACTGCTCGCGATTGCCGTGTTCTTCTGGTACCTTACCGGTCCCGCAGGCTTGGCTCCGGATAGCCGTCCGGTGGTGATCGGCCTGACCTCGCTGGCGCTGGGCGCTTCGCTGGTGTCGATCTTCGCGCGTCTCGGCGGCGGGATCTTCACCAAGGCGGCTGACGTCGGCGCCGACCTCGTCGGCAAGGTCGAGGCTGGCATTCCCGAAGATGACCCGCGCAACCCGGCCGTGATCGCGGACAACGTCGGCGACAATGTCGGCGACTGCGCAGGCATGGCCGCCGACCTGTTCGAGACCTATGTCGTCACCGTCGGCGCCACCATGGTGCTGACGGCGCTGCTGATGAAGGGCGCAGACAACCTCTTCGCACTGATGGTTCTGCCGCTGCTGATCGGCGGCGTGTGCATCGTCACCTCGATCATCGGCACCTACTTCGTCCGCCTCGGCGGCGGCACCAACATCATGGGCGCAATGTACAAGGGCTTCCTTGTCACCGCCGTGCTGTCGGTTCCGGCCATCTGGTTCGCGATCAGCGCCACGCTGGGCGATATGGAAACTGCCATCGCAGGACAGGCCTATAACGGCCGCACCCTGTTCTATTGCGGGTTCCTGGGTCTGGTCATCACCGGCCTGATCATCTGGATCACCGAATACTACACCGGCACCAATTACCGCCCGGTGCGCTCGATCGCCAAGGCTTCGGAAACGGGCCACGGCACCAACGTGATCCAGGGTCTGGCCATCAGCATGGAAGCCACCGCGCTGCCCACGCTGGTGATCTGCGCGGGTATCATCATCGCCTTCCAGCTCGCAGGGCTCATGGGCATCGCCTATGCGGCCACCGCAATGCTGGCGCTGGCGGGCATGGTCGTGGCGCTCGACGCATACGGCCCGGTGACCGACAACGCCGGCGGCATTGCCGAAATGGCGGGGCTCGATGATAGCGTGCGCGAAAAGACCGATGCACTGGACGCAGTGGGCAACACCACCAAGGCCGTGACCAAGGGCTATGCCATCGGTTCGGCAGGCCTTGCCGCACTGGTGCTGTTCGCCACCTACACCGCTGACCTGCGCGAGCTGTTCAGCGGGATCACGGTCGATTTCAGCCTTGAAAACCCCTATGTCATCGTCGGGCTGCTGCTCGGCGCATTGCTGCCTTACCTGTTCGGCGCAATGGGCATGACGGCGGTGGGCCGGGCTGCGGGCGAAGTGGTGAAGGACGTGCGCGACCAGTTCGCCAAGAACCCGGGCATCATGACCTACGAGGTCAAGCCGGACTACGCCCGGACGGTCGATCTGGTGACCAAGGCAGCGATCAAGGAGATGATCCTCCCCTCGCTGCTGCCGGTGCTGGCACCGATCGCGGTCTACTTCGTGATTACCCTCGTGGCGGGGCAGGCGAACGGCTTTGCCGCTCTCGGCGCGCTCTTGCTGGGCGTGATCGTGGGCGGGCTGTTCGTCGCGCTCTCGATGACTTCGGGCGGCGGCGCGTGGGACAACGCCAAGAAGTACATCGAAGACGGCCACCACGGCGGCAAGGGCTCCGAAGCCCACAAGGCTGCGGTGACCGGCGATACGGTCGGCGATCCTTACAAGGATACCGCTGGCCCGGCCGTCAACCCGATGATCAAGATCACCAACATTGTCGCCCTGCTGCTGCTTGCAGCGCTCGCGGCAGGGGGCGCATAACCCCTCATCCGATGGTGACCAAACCAACCCCGCCGGGAGCAATTCCGGCGGGGTTTATCTTTGCCCGGGCCGCTGTCCCCGCATCGGACAGCCCCGCGCCGCGCTGAGGCTTTCTTAATTGCCCTGTGCCATCTGCTTTCGCAGCGCACGGATCTGCGCGGCAAGGCAGGGTTAACGACAATGGACATGGGACGTGCGGACAGCTTTCGCACCGGCAGCAGCGCGCGCTTTGCGCCGACTGCCCTGCCGCATGGCCAGCTCCGCCTGCTTGCGATTGATGAGCTGAGCGATCCCGCTTTTGTCGCCGACTGGGAGCGGCTGGTGCGCAGCGCGTGCGAGCCCAATCCCTTCTTCGAGCCGTGGTTCCTGCTCCCGGCGCTGCGCCAATGGGGCGGTGGCGAGCGGGTGCGGACCAAGGCGTGGTTTCACCAAGGCCGGTTGGCGGGTCTGCTGCCGGTGGTGCGCAGCGCGCAATATTACGGCCACGTCGTCACCCATGCGAAGGGCTGGCTTCACACCAATGCGTTCTGCGGCGTGCCCCTGATCGCCGCGGGGCTGGAAGACGCATTCTGGGCAGACCTGCTCACCCATTTCGACCGCAGCGCAAGGCGGGCGCTGTTTCTGCATCTGCCGCAAATGCCGGTCGAAGGCCCCGCCAACGCGGCGCTCGAACGGGCCATCGCTGCGCGGCCGCGGGCCTGTTACGACGTGGCTCGGGAAAGCCGCGCGCTGCTGACGGGCGAGACGAGCGCCGAAGCCTACCTGTGCGCCGCGATGAGCGCCAAGAAGCGCAAGGAGCTTCGCCGCCAGCACAATCGCCTTGCCGAAGAAGGTACGCTCGCCTTCGAGCGGCTGGCAGGCGATGAGGGCTTGGCCGGGTGGATCGCAGAATTTCTCGCGCTGGAAGCGGCCGGGTGGAAGGGAGAGGCTGGATCGGCCCTCGCCAGCGCCCCCGAAACGCGCGCCCTGTTCGAACAGGCCATGGCGGGCGCGGCGGCAGCGGGCAGGCTGGAGCGTCTGGCGCTGCGGCTTGATGGACGCGCCATCGCGATGCTCGCCAATTTCATCACCGCGCCCGGCGCCTACAGCTTCAAGACCGCCTTCGACGAGGGTTACGCCCGCTTCTCTCCGGGGATGCTGCTGCAATTGGAGAACCTCGCCCTGCTGGAACGGCCCGGGATCGAATGGGCCGATAGCTGCGCGGTGGAAGGCCATCCGATGATCGAACGCCTGTGGCGGGACAAGCGCCGCATGGTGAGCCGTAACATCGCTATCGGCGGGCCTCTGCGTCGCGCCCTGTTCCGCCTGCTGATGGCCTACGAGACCCGATCAAGGAGCACCTGATGAACGCCCCTGCCCATTTTGCCGATGCGCTGTCCGCACCCGTCTTCGCCGCTGCGTCACGCGCGCGTTTTGCGGCACACTATCCGGAAAAGCCGCATATTCTGGCCCATAACCTCACCAGCCACCCGCTGCTGGAGATCGAAGCGCTGGCGCAGCTGGCCGAGCGCCTGCCGATGACATCGGTCGAATACAACCGCGGCGATTTGCCGATCGGGGTGGACGGCAAGCCGGGATCGAACGGCATGACCATCGCCGAAACCATCCGCAAGGTTGCCGAAGCCGAAAGCTGGGCGGTGCTCAAGAACATCGAGCAGGTGCCCGCCTATGAAGACCTGCTGCTTGGCCTGCTGGAGGAAATCCGCCCCGAAATCGAGACCGCAACCGGCGCGATGCTGACACCGCAGGGCTTTATCTTCGTCTCCAGCCCCAATTCGGTCACGCCCTACCACTTCGATCCGGAGCACAATATCCTGCTCCAGATCCGCGGAACCAAGGCGATGACCCAGTTCCCGGCAGGCGACTCGCGCTTCGTGCCAGATCAAGCGCACGAGACCTACCATTCAGGCGGCCCGCGCGAATTGAAGTGGGATGACAGCTTCCTCACCCACGGCAGCGTATTCCCGCTCAGCCCCGGAGAAGCGCTGTTCGTGCCGGTGATGGCGCCGCATTTCGTGAAGAACGGCCCCGCCCCCTCGGTATCGCTGTCGATCACCTGGCGCAGCGAGTGGAGCTACCGCGAGAGCGACGCCCGCATCTTCAATGCGATCCTGCGCGAGCGGGGGCTGCATCCCGCCGCCCCGGGTCGCTGGCCGCATCAGAACTATGCGAAGGCCTATGCCTTCCGCGCCTTGCGCAAGCTGGGATTGACGGGCGCGTAAAGCGCAAGCATGGCCTCGCCCCATGAGCGAGACCCCCACAAACGATGAACTGGTCGCAGGCCTGATCCGCCTGCTTACCGTCGAAAAGCGCGCTGCGGATGTCTATGCCGGGCCGCCGCAGCTGGACGGGATCGGACGCGTGTTCGGCGGTCAGGTGCTCGCTCAGGCGCTCCAGGCCGCACAGGCGAGTGTGACCGACGGCAAGGCGGCGCATTCGCTGCATGCCTACTTCCTGCGCGGCGGGCGCGAGGGCGCGGCCATCGAATACCGGATCGAACGCGATTTCGACGGGCGCAGTTTTGCCAACCGCAGGGTCGTCGCTGCGCAGGAGAACGAGGACGGGATCGCCGTGCCGATCCTCAACCTCACCGCCAGCTTCCAGCAGCCGGAGGACGGGCTGGAGCACATTGATTCCCCCATGCCCGATGTCACGCTGCCCGATGATCTGCGCCCCGACATGGAGCTGCGCCGCGAGATTGCGGCCCAATGGGGCGACAAGCTCAGCGATCAGCAGCGCAGCATGATGCTGCGCCCGCGCCCGATCGAGATGCGCACCATCGACCGGCTGCACTGGATGAGCCGCGAGCCGCGCGAACCCCGCGCGCATACGTGGTTCCGGGTCGCTGCGCCCATCACCGGCGCCGATGACACGCCCGAACTGCACCGCGCGATCATCACCTACGCGAGCGATTACACGCTGCTCGGCACCAGCGCATTGCCACACGGCCTCAGCTGGATGCGCAACGAGCTGGTCGGCGCGAGCCTCGATCACGCCCTGTGGTTCCACCGTGACGCAAGGGCCGACGAATGGCTGCTCTACGCCACCGACGCCCCGTGGTCTGGCGGCGGACGCGGGTTCAACCGCGGGCGGATATTCAACCTCGCAGGCGAACTCGTAGCGAGCGTCGCGCAGGAAGGCATGATGAGGAAGAGGGTTGCAAAGTCATAGGGACACCCTCGGCGCGCAGCGCCGCAAGCGCGACCGCGCGCCGCGCCTTTTGGCGCGAAAGCCAAGGCGGACGGATGTCCGCCGCCCGGCGTTTGAGGGCGCAACAAACTAATGCGCGAGCAATATCGGCATCTGCGGATCGCTCAGCATCCGGCGCGTGACCCCGCCCAGCAGCAGCTCTGCCAGCCGCGAATGGCCATAGGCACCCATCACCATCAGCCCGCAATCGCGCACCTGCGCGGCGGAAAACAGCGTGTCGGCGATGCTGGCTTCCCCGCGCGGGATTTCGACGATCTCGCATTCGATCCCGTGGCGGCTGAGATATCTCGCCCCTTCGCTTGACGGAAAATCGAAACGAGCCTTGTCGGAAGACTCCGCAATGCTCGCCAGCGTCACCTTGCACGCGCAGGCCAGCAGCGGCACGGCGGCGCGCAGCGCGTGTGCGGCTTCGGACGAGCCATTCCATGCGACCAGAATGGGCGCACCGATATCGAAGCTGCGGACATCTTTCGGCACAACCAGCACCGGCACCGGAGACTTCAGCACCAGATCGCCGACCAGTGCAGAAGGCCCCTGCCCGTCGCTGCCTGCTTCGACGGGCCCGACCAGCACGATATCCGCGAGCGGCGATGCTTCGAGCAGGCGGTGCGGTGCGATGCCGTAAACGAACCGCCAGTCAAACGGCACACCTTCGTGCTCAAGCTCCTTCTCGATCTTGGCGCGCAGATTATCGGCATTTTCCTTGATCACCGGCATCGCCGCAGCAATCGCCGAACCGTAGAAGTCGCCCGGCGCAAAGACCTCGTAACTGACCGCCTGAAGGCAGGTGATGTGGCCATTGGTCGCGCGGGCAATGTCGAGCGCCACCTGCAGGCGGGCCTGCATGGCCTGGTCGTGATCGATATGCAGCAGAATGGATTTCATCGCGTGTCTCCCATTGATGCAGGCATTATCCGCCAATGTGACGCGGCTGACCTTGATCGTAATCAAATTTCGCAAGGCGCTGTCCCGGCTTGCCAGTCCGCGCGCACTCGCGCATCCTTGTCGTCAGGAGAGAGACCATGCAGATCACGCGCCACCCGCCGGTGAAAACGTCCTTGGAACCGTCGAACCACCCCTACCTGACAGGGCCGTGGACGCCGCTGCACGAGGAAGTCGATGTTGCCGAACTGCGAGTGATTTCGGGTGAGATTCCGGCCGACATTGACGGCATCTATCTGCGCAACACCGAAAATCAGGTGCACCAGCCGCTCGGCCGCCATCATCCTTTTGATGGCGATGCGATGATCCATCAGGTCAATATCTCCGGCGGCAAGGCGAGCTACCGCAACCGCTTTGTCCGCACGCATTGTTTCGAAGCCGAACAGATCGCGGGCCAGAGCCTGTGGGGCGGGCTGATGGACCCGTGGGGCACGTCGAAACGCCCGGGCTTTGGCGCGCATGGGGGTCTCAAGGACACCGGCTCGACCGACATTATCGTTCACGCAGGCACGGCCTATGCCACGCTCTACCAGTGCGGCGAGGCATGGATGCTCGATCCGGTTACGCTGGGGAGCCGGGGCAAGGCGCCTTGGGTGCCGCTGGATGGCATCTCGGCCCACCCTAAGGTCGATGAAGACACTGGCGAGCTGATGTTCTTCAACTACTCCAAGCACGCGCCCTTCATGCATTACGGGGTTGTCGATCGCACCGGGAGCCTTGTGCATTACGTCCCCGTGCCGCTGCCGGGACCGCGCCTGCCGCACGACATGGCGATCACCAAGAACTGGTCGATCCTCAATGATATGCCGCTTTTCTGGGACGAGGAATTGCTCGGGCGGAACATTCATGCCGCGCGGATACACGATGGCGTGCCGACCCGGTTCGGCCTGATCCCGCGCCGCGGCCAGCCGCAGGACATCCGCTGGTTCGAGGCTGCCCCGACCTACGTGCTGCACTGGACCAACGCTTGGGAAGAGGGGGATGAAGTCATCCTCGAAGGCTACCATCAGGCCAAGCCGATGCCCGATCCGCTGGAGGAAATGGGCCGCTACAGCCACATGATGGCCTATGTCGACGAACACTCTTTCCAGAGCCGCCTTCACCGCTGGCGCTTCAACCTGAAAACCGGCGAAACCCGCGAGGAGCGCTTGGGTGAAAAGATCGTCGAATTCGGGATGATCAACCCGCGCTACGCCATGCACAAGAGCCGCTACGTCTGGTCGACGACAACGCGGCCCGGCTGGTTCCTGTTCAATGGCTATGTCCGCCACGACACCGATACGGGCGGGGAACAGGTCTACCGCCTGCCTGAAGGCGTCTATGCGAGCGAAAGCCCGATGATCCCTCGCAAACCCTCCGCCTCAAGTAGCGAAGCGGTAGGCGAACAAGAAGGCTACCTCATCACCTTCCTGATCGACGAGAACACCGGCACCTCCGAATGTGCGATTCTGGATGCGTCGGACATTGCCAAAGGGCCGATCTGCCGTCTCGCCCTGCCGCACAAACTATGCTCGGGGACGCACTCGGTATGGGTCGAGCACGACCAGTTGCGGGCTGACGCGGCCTTCCACGCAAGGCGCTTTGCCACCGCCTGACGGCATGACGTCAAGACGCCGGTCGAAGCGGCAAGGTCGCTCGTCGCCCATTCGGTTGCGCCTGCCCCGCCCCCGGCCTACCGCGCGCGGCTAGGACTTTTGCCCCGGGGGACTCCTTACATGACCTTGCGCCTTGCCCTTGCCGCGTCGACCGCGCTGCTGTTCGTTGCCACGCCTGCGCTCGCCCAGACCGCTGCCGCAACCACGACGACCGCCGCCCCCGCCAGCCAGTCAGAGCACGACAAGCTTTTCGCCCTGTTCGAAGATGCAGACGAACGCGAACTGGCACTCAATCCGCTCAGCCGTCTGTTCCGCGGTGACGAGGAGAATGCGGGCCGGCTGGGCGATCTACTGACCGATTCAAGCTTCCTCGCCTCGCGCACCGACATCAAGCTGAACCTCGCGCTGCTGGCCGCCATTGACCGCGCCAAGCTCGATGCGACCGACGCGCTCGCCTATGATGTGTTCAAGTACACGCAGGAGCGCGCGCTGGCCGGCGTCACCGACGAAATGCGTGCGCTGACCGAGGTGCGCCCGCTCAACCACTTCTTCGGGCTGCACACCTTTTATCCGACATTCGCCAGCGGCACCGGGGTCGCCCCGTTCAAGACCCTCGCCAATTACGAGGACAACCTGTCGCGGCACGATGATTACATCGCCTTCGTCGACCGGGCGATCAGCAAGTTCCGCGATGGCATGAAGAGCGGCGTGGTCGAAACCAAGCTGACTGTCGGGATCATGGTCACCCAGCTCGACACGCAGATCAACCAGCCGATCGCGGAGTCCCAGTACATGGGGCCGGTGAAGACCTTCCCCGAGGGAATCTCCGATGCCGACAAGGCGCGTCTGACGACGGCTTACGAGGCCAAGACCGCCGCAATCTACGCCGCCAACACGCGGCTGCGCGATTTCCTGCGCGACGAGTATCTGCCGGCCGCGCGCGACAGCATCGGGCTCAGCCAGATGAAGGGCGGCGACAAGCTTTACGCCCGGCTGGTCGAGGATTCGACCACCCTGCCGCTCGCCCCGGAGACGATCCACCAGCTTGGCCTTTCGGAAGTCGCGCGCATCAAGGCTGATCTCGAAAAGCTCAAGAAGGAAGTGAAGTTCAAGGGCACGCTGACCCAGTTCTTCGACTATGTCCGCACTGATCCCAAGTTCCAGCCCAAGACCCGCGAAGGGCTGACGCAGGACTATTACCGGATCGGCCGCGAGGTCGATGCCAAGATAGGCGACTACTTCTCGTTGATCCCCAAGTCGCCGCTCGAAATCCGCCCCTATGACCCCACGACCGAGAAGTTCGAAGCGGGCGGCTCCTACCAGTCCGGTTCGGCCGACGGAGCGCGGCCCGGCGTGTTCTATTTCAACGCCTATGACCTGCCGAGCCGCCTGACGCCGGGCAATGTCACGCTGTACCTCCACGAAGGCGCGCCGGGGCACCACTTCCAGATCAGCCTGGCGCAGGAAAACGAGGCCCTGCCCGCGTTCATGCGTTACGGCGGGACGACCGCCTATGTCGAAGGCTGGGCGCTGTATGCCGAGACGCTCGGTTACGAGATGGGCTTCTACAAGGATCCCTGGAACCGCTACGGCACCTTGCAGGACGAACAGCTGCGCGCGATGCGCCTCGTGGTCGATACCGGCATCCACGCCAAGGGCTGGACCCGCGATCAGGCGATCGCATTCATGATGGACAATTCGGGCATGACGCGGACCGAGGTGATCGCCGAAGTGGACCGTTACATCGCGATCCCGTCGCAGGCCCTGGCCTACAAGATCGGCGCCCTGACGATCCAGGAACTGCGCAAGAAGGCCGAACTCAAGCTTGGCCGCAGGTTCGACATCAAGGCATTCCACGAGCAGGTTCTCAACACCGGCGGCCTGCCATTGGCCGTGCTTGAAGCCAAGATCGACCGCTGGATCGCTGCCGAAGCTGCGAAATAGCAGGGCCGGGAACACCCTCCCGGTCATCAACTTGCCGCATTCCAAGCCCCGGTTGCCCGCTCCTGTGGCAGCCGGGGGATTGACGTTCATCTGCTGGCAAGGTGTTGCTGAACAACCACGCCACGCGCAGAAAATTCAAACACGGGCCACCTTACGGGATCGCGGCCCTCACACAGGAGCAATACGCTGTGAAAACCACCATTCGCCACTCGCGCAGCCTCGCACTGATCGCTTTGCTGGGCGCCGTTTCGGCCACCGGCCTTGCCGCCCAGACGCAAACCCAGCCCGAGCAAACCGCGACCGCTGATCAAGGCGAGGTGCTGACCACCGTTTACGGCTCGCTGCCGCCGCTCGCTGAAATGGCCGAGGGACCGAAGGTCACCGGCATCATTTCCGCTCGCCGTGGCTCGCGCCTGCAGGTTACCGCAAACGACGGCACCACCACGATGGTGACGCTGCACCCCGAAACCGAAATCCGCACCCGCGGCGGGTTCCTCGGCATCGGCAACAAGACCTTCGATCAGAGCGCGCTGCTCAACGGCATGCCGGTCGTGGTGAAGACCTCGGAATACGGTCAGGGCCTCGTCGCCAACGAAGTGCGCTTTACCAGCGACGATGCACAGATCGCGCGGATGATCCGCGGCGGCACCCAGCAGCAGTTCGGCGAGCAGGGCGCGGCCATCCAGGCCAACGCCGCCGCCACCGAAGCCCTGCGCGGTCGCCTCGGCGATATCGACAAGTACAACCTCAAGAGCACCACCAATGTCTATTTCGACACCGGCAAGGCTGTGATCTCGCCGGGTGCCAAGGCTGAACTCTGCGCCGCTGCCCAGACCGCCGGAGCAAACGAGAACTCGCTGATGCTGGTGCTCGGCTACACGGATTCGACCGGATCGGAAGAAGTGAACCAGGCGCTTTCGGAAAAGCGCGCGTCGGCGGTGGTCAATTACCTCCAGCAGGTGTGCAAGTGGAAGCCTTACCGCATGCTGACCCCGACCGGCATGGCAACCGCCGATCCGGCGGCTGACAACACCACCGCTGCGGGCCGCGCGCAGAACCGCCGCGTTTCGGTCAATGTGCTGGTGAGCAAGGCGCTCGACGGGCAGTAAATATTGCGTTGGTGTGCTGCGGCGGCCCGTTTCGGGTCGTCGCAGCACGCTGGCTCAACCGATCGGCAACGGCCCGCTGATCGTGGTATTTGGCGGGCCAGCCTCGGGATGAGGCAGGCCGAGCGCACCGTTCACCGCCCGCCGGAGCGGATTGGTGCAATAGGACGGTCCGGTCGCATAATAGATCCGGCCTTCGAGTGTGCGCTTCATGGCGTTCGGTTTGACGATGACCTGACCCGCATTGCCCACGTCCCCGCCTTCGGCAATCGGATCGCAGCGGCGCAGCGTGATGCTGCCATCCGCACCCCGCTCGATCGCCGCGCAGACGAACGGCTGGTAGAACTCCAGAATGCGGACGTTGCTCTGATAAGATCCGTTCTCGTCCGACAGCACGTGTTTCGGATCACGCGGCAGCAGGTCGAGCGCGCCCGGCGCGACGCTCACCCGCTCAGATGATTGGCCGAAATAGCCCGCGACCTGACGGACAATCCCCTGCTGGAAGCCTTGGCCTGCAAACCACCGGTCAAAGGTAGCGGCATCGGCGAACGTCACCTCTGACCGCCAATTGACAGAATTACGCCAGCAATCGCCCAGCCGCACCGACTTGTCACCTGGCCGGTCAACCTTCACCCCTGCGGGCAGGGCGAATGCCTGACTGACCAGTTCGGTCTCGTCATCGAAATACTCGCCCTGGCTGTCGATCCGCAGGATCGCGAAGGGCACCCCGATACAGCCCAGAAACGCGATCGTGGCGAGCGCCTGCACCGGAAAGCTCTTCCAGATGGTGGGAGGCGTCAGTCGATGGCCAAGCAGCAGCAATCCGATGATTGCCGCAGGAACCCCGAACAGCGACAAATGGGCGAAGACAACTTGCGTCATGCCGACAGTTTACCCGCCGGAATGGTAGAAATCGTAAACCAGCTGCGCCATCCGTGCACTGACGCCTGGCGCGCGTTGCAGGTCTTCAAGCGACGCCGCCCGCACTTTCGATGCGGTTCCGAAATGCAACAGCAGCGCGCGCTTGCGCGAAGGGCCGATGCCGGGGATCTCGTCGAGCGGACTGGCGGTGATCGCCTTCGACCGCTTCGCGCGGTGCGCGCCGATGACATAGCGGTGCACTTCGTCACGCAGGTTCTGCAAATGGAACAGCAGCGGCGAGTTCACCGGCAGCATCTTTTCGCGGCCGTCCGGGAAGTGGAAAATCTCGCGCCCGTCGCGTCCGTGGTGCGGTCCCTTGGCGACGCCAATCACCGCAATATCATCCGCTATGCCGATCTCCTCCAGCACCCGCATGACACTCGATAGCTGCCCTTTGCCGCCGTCGATCAGGATCAGGTCCGGCAGGATGGTCTCGTGGCCTCCGGCCTTGGCTTCCGGGTTTTCTTCGCCTTCCGCAAAGTTGCGGAACCGCCGTGCCATCACCTCGCGCATCATCGCGAAGTCATCATTGGTCTGCGCCTCGCGGATGTTGAACTTGCGGTACTGGCCCTTCTCGAACCCGTCCGGCCCGGCCACCACCATTGCGCCCACGGCCTTGCTGCCCTGAATGTGGCTGTTGTCGTAAACCTCGATCCGCTGCGGGGGTGTGTCGAGTTCGAGAAACTCGGCCAGCTCGCGGTTGAGCTTTGCCTTGGTGCCGGTTTCCGCCAGCCGCCGCTCCAACGCCTCCACAGCGTTGCGCTGCGCCTGCGCCATCAGCTTGCGCCGGTCACCACGCTCGGGGACGGAGATCCGCACCTTGCGCCCCGCCACCTCGCTCAAAGCCGCCTCGATCAGCTCGCATTCGGGAAGGTCGCGATCGACAAGAATGGTCGGCGGCGGCGGCACTTCTTCGTAGAATTGCAGCATCACGTCCGCGAGCACCTGCGCCTCCTCCACATCATTGGTGTGGCGCGGGAACAGCGCGCGGTGACCCCAGTTCTGCCCGCCGCGGATGAAGAAGGACTGGACGCTCATCTGCCCCTTGCTGGCGGCAAGCGCGAAGACATCCGCGTCGCCCAGCCCCTGCGCATTGATCGCCTGCGAGCCCTGAATGAAGGTCGCCGCGCGCAGCCGGTCACGCAGCATCGCTGCGGTCTCGAAATCGAGGTTCTGGGCAGCCTCGGCCATCTGTCGTTCGAGATCGGCTTGCACTGCGCCTGACTTGCCCGAGAGGAAATCCTTCGCCTGCCGCACCAGCGCGTCATAGTCCGGCTCGCTGACCCGTCCCACACACGGCGCCGAGCAGCGCTTGATCTGGTAGAGCAAGCAGGGCCGGTCGCGGTTGTTGAAGAAACTGTCGGTGCAGGATCGCAGCAGAAACAGCTTTTGCAGCGCGTTGAGCGTGGTGTTGACGCTGCCCGCGCTGGCGAAGGGGCCGTAGTAATTGCCCTTGGCCCGCCGCGCGCCGCGATGCTTCTGGATGCGCGGAAAAGCATGATCGGCGCGCAGCAGGATGAAGGGAAAGCTCTTGTCGTCGCGCAGCAGCACGTTGAAGGGCGGGCGGAAGCGCTTGATCAGCTGCGCTTCGAGCAGCAGCGCCTCGGCTTCGGAATTGGTGGTGATGATCTCCATCGAACGGGTCTGGCTGATCATCCGCAGAATACGCCCGGACAGCCCGGCGATCTGGGTGTAGTTGGCGACACGCGCCTTCAGCGATCGCGCCTTGCCCACATACAGCACCTCGCCCCGGGCATCGAGCATCCGGTACACGCCGGGAACGGGCTTCAAGACCTTCACCGTCTCGCGGATCGCCTGCAACCCGCCTTCCAGATCGGGTTGCGCGCTGGACACGGTGTAGGCGGCGCGCTCTTCGTTGAAGCGCTCCGCACCGCGCGGATCGTGAGGGGTGCCTGCGGGGGTCTTGGCCATGGGGTGCAGATAGGGACTGCGGGGGGCGATTGGCAATTCCCGCGCGTGCGCCTATCCGCGCCTCTATGGATCAGTTCGACGTCATCATCCTCGGCGCAGGTGCGGCCGGGCTTTTTTGCGCCGGGCAGGCGGGCCAGCGCGGTTTGCGGGTCGCATTGCTGGAAAAGGCCGATGCGCCCGGGAAGAAGATCCTGATCTCGGGCGGCGGACGCTGCAACTTCACCAATCTGGGGGCCGGGCCTGACAATTATCTGTCCGCCAATCCGCATTTCGCCAAGAGCGCACTTGCCCGTTATACGCCCGCCGACTTTATCGCGCTGGTCGAACGATATGACATCGCGTGGCACGAAAAGACGCTGGGGCAATTGTTCTGTGTTGGCTCGGCCAAGCAGATCGTGGCGATGCTGCTGGATGAATGCCCGCCTGACAGGGTGACACTCACCTGCGGGGTCGATGTAGCGGAGGTCGCGCGGGGGGATGACGGGGCGTTCACCGTCACCGCCAGCGATGGCCGCAGTTGGCGCGCTCCCGCTTTGGTGATCGCCACGGGCGGCCCCTCGATCCCCAAGATGGGGGCGAGCGATTTTGCCTATCGCCTTGCGCGCCATTTCGGGTTGAAGGTGGTGGAGCCCCGCCCTGCCCTCGTGCCGCTGACATTGGGCGGCGAAGACGCGCTGTTCCGCGAGCTTTCCGGCGTCGCCGCGCCGGTGCGGGCGCGGGCTGGCAGGGCGGAATTCGCCGAGGCCGCGTTGTTCACCCACAAGGGGCTGTCAGGCCCGGCGATATTGCAGGTCTCGTCCTATTGGCGGCACGGAGAAGAGGTTGGCATCACCTTTCTGCCCGACGCCGCAACCGACTGGCTACTGGCGGCCAAGCGCGATCGCCCGCGCACGCATTTGCGGACGCTGCTGCGCGAAGCCCTGCCCGCGCGGCTCGCCGATGCGCTGGCCGACCGGATCGGGCTGGAGCGGGAATTGGGCAACCTGTCGGACAAGGATTTGCGCGCTGCGCAGACCCAGCTGGCCGACTGGCGGTTTGCCCCGAACGGCACCGAGGGGCTGGCCAAGGCCGAAGTCACCGCAGGGGGCATTGCCACGGCAGAGCTCTCCAGCCGCACGATGGAGGCCGGCAAGGTGCCCGGCCTCTATGCCATCGGCGAGGCGGTCGACGTCACCGGCTGGCTTGGCGGGTACAACTTCCAATGGGCCTGGGCGAGCGGCTATGCTTGTGCAGAGGCGCTCGCCCAGAGGACCTAGAACAACTTCCGCAGATCGATGCCGAGGTAGAGGCCCAGCGGGTCGATCACGAAGGGTTGGTAATTCACCGGCGTGATGCCGTTCGAATCCCGCACCTGTCGCTGCGCATCGAACAGGTTGTCGGCCACGAGGCTGACACGGAAGTCCTTGAGCAGGCCTTCGTTCTTGCCCGTGATTTCGCCCATGTTGGCAAATACCCGCAGGTTGAAGGTGACGATGTCGTCGAAGAACAGGTCGGTGCTGCCGACCGAACCATCAAGCCGCGTCTCGCCGGTGTAGATACCCGAGAGGCGGAAGCCCATGCCCTTGCCGAACAGACCTGCTTCCAGCCGGCTCGAATGGCGCGGCTGGCCGAAGGCACCGGTCGCCTGCCCGTCGAGCTGGTCGAGAGGATCGAGACCGGTGGCGATCAGGATCTCGTTCTTGAGCTCGATCGTGTGGGTCAGGTTGAAGAAGTAACGCCAGCCCGGGAAGCTGCGCTGGGCGAGCGGGTTGAACGCCGGACCGCCTGCCGGTGCTCCGCCAGCCGCTGCCGGAGGGCCGCCAGCGCCCTGTGCCGCGGGCGCAGCCGCGCAGAAGCGCTGCTTGAACTGCTCCAGCGCCTCGGGCGGGATATTGCCATTGGCGTCGCGCGACCGGTCGAGCGCCATCTTGATGAAGGCGGGATCGACGCCCGGAAGTTCGGCCGAGACGTCCTCGCCGCGTTCGATCTTGGCGACCAGCTCGGCAATGGCGGTGGTGCCATCCGGGCCGCAGGCGCGTTCCCGGAAGGCGGCGAGCTGCGGGGGGAGACCAGCCGGTGCCCCGCCTGCGCGAGCGCCTGCTGGAGCACCCGGTGCACCGCCACCCATCATGGCCGGATCAAAGCTGCAAATGCGGGTGCGGAACTGTGCCAGACGGGCTGGATCGATTTTCCCATCGGCACCGCGCACCCGCGCCAGCATCGGGGCGAGACGCGCAGGGTCAATGCCCGGAAACTCGGCAGAGATATCCGCGCCGCTATCGATAGCGGCCACCAGCTTTTCGAGGAAGGCAAGCCCATCATCCGCGCACAGGCGGGTGCGGAAGGCCATGAACTGTTCGCGCTGCTCGGGCGTGGGCGCACCGCCAAAGCCGCCGCCAGCGGGAGGCCCGCCCGCGCCTGCTTGCGGAGCCGGAGCCGCACCCGTGGTTGGCGGAGCAGGCTGGGGCGCCGCAGCCGCAGGAGCGCCGCCGCCCCCGCCGAAGCGTCCACCGCCGCCGCCGCGACCGCCAAAGCCGCCGGGGCCACCTTCGGCAGGCGCACCGATGCTGCCATTGGTCGAGAAGGTGAACTGCACGCGGTCAGCCCGCGTCTCGGCGAAGCTCACCTGACGCCGGTCAACCCGGACAATCCGGCCGCTGCCATCACGCGTCACCCGGCCCGGGAAGGCCGCTTCGATGTCCGAAGTGATCTGCGGGAAGCCGCTCACCACATTGTCCGAACGGTTGCGAATGTAATCCACCGTCAGGCGCGAATTCTCCCAGAACGGCAGCTCCCAATTGGCCGAGAACTTCCAGTCGCGCTGGGTTTCAGCCGGGAGATCGGGATTGCCGCCGGTCAGCACCTCGGCCAGCACCGTCTCGCCGCGCACCAGATCGAAGACCGGCACGTTGAGATTGACGATCTGCGGATTGCCGAGGGAGGTCAATCCCGGCGCAACCTCGCGCCAGATGTAGGTCGCGGAAAGGTCAAGCCCGTCAACCGGTTGCCAGGTCAGACCGGCGTTCCAGTCTCCCAGCACGCCAAAATCGCTAAGATCCTCGACCCCGGCCTGAAGGTTGAGGGTGAAGCTGCCGAGCGCATCGAGGAATTCCTCGCGGCGGCTGGTCAGCGGGATCACCACATTGGCCCCGGTCGACAGATTGCGCCGGGTCAGCGCCACATCCTGACCGGAGCGCGTATCGGCGCTTTCAATCCGCTGCCAGTTGAGCCCGACATCGAAGGTCGCGAGCACTTCCCCTGCGGGCAGGTTGACGAGCGGGCCTTCGAGCGTGGTCAGCGAGCTTCCGGTGATCGAGCGGCTGCGCGCCAGATCAAAGCCGTTATCGGTGTCGGTCGGCAGCGGGCCGGTGACGGCAAGCGTGCCAGCCAGCGCTGCGTTCTGGAACACCTGAAGCTGGTCCGGCCGCAACCGCCGGTCGATGGCGGTCTCGCTCTCGGCAAGCGAACCATCGAAGGTGCTGGTCAGGCGGAAGGCGTTGACCGGCTTGGTGATCGACCCTGCGGTCGACACCGTGTCGGTCGAGGACCGCCGGGCCAGCGGCGTGTCCCCGCCAAAGGTGCGCACCACGCCCGGTCCGGCCGGCGTTGCGCTCAGCACCACGGTGTTCAACCCGTCAAGGCTGCGGCTTTCGTTGCGGGAGTAATTGATGTTGGCACTGAGCGAGGTTCCGCTGTCGATGATTGCCTTGGCCCATGACAGGTTGGCATCAAGGCCGAAGGTATCGGCCAGCAGGCTGCGGAACCGCGCCGGATCAGGATCGCCCGCAACCCCGGAGACCGAACCGGGTGTCTGGGGAATGTCGCGCTCCGCCTCGGTCAGAAGGCTCGCGTCTTCAACCTGGATGTTCGCATTGATCCGCCCGCCATCGGCGATCTTGAGGATGCCAAGCTGCTGTTCGTTGCGGCTGTAGCCCCCGCGCGAAGGCGCCTCGAACTCGAGATCGACCTGGCGGTTCGAATAATTGTCCTTGAGGATCAGGTTGATCACGCGGCGATCAGGCGGAAAGCCGAAGCGCTGGGCCACTTCTTCGGGAAATACTTCGACCCGTGCGAGCGATTCAGGCGGGTAATTGGCGAATTCGCGGAAGGAACCGATGCGGATTCCGTTGACGAGGATCACCGGTTGCCCGCCGCCGCCGCGCCCCCGCGCAGAGCCGGTGCGCGCACTGATCTGGGCGATCAGATCGGTGATGGACGTGACGCCCTCGGCAGCAATCGCCGTCTCGTCAAGCTGGAGCAAGGGAGCCTGATCGACGAACAGCTGTCCGCGCAGCCGCCCGGAACGGACGATGATCTCGTTATCGCTGCCAACGGTATCGCTTGCGCTTTCGGGTTCCTGTTCTTCGGGCTGGGCAACAGTCTCGGGCTGCGGCTGGACAGTGGTGCCCGCTGTTTCCGCAGAAAGCGGCAGCGTGACCGCAAGGCACAAGGCACAGGTGCCTGCGCGCAGACCGGCGCGGGAAAGCGGGGAGAGGTTCATGTAGTCCCTTTGGTTACAAAACTAGCGGCAGGGCGGCTGTTACCGCTCCCTTGGGGCCATTGGATTACGCATGGTGCGGCCCGGCAGATGCGTGCCGCCATGTGAACGGAACCTGCGCAAAGCCCGGCAGATCATAACCCCTAACGCACGAGCCTTCCCTTTTGGTTCCCGCATCGCTAAAGCGCAGCCGCAAATCGACGGGCGTATTGTGCGCCGCAAAACGAAAAAGGAATTTCATGGCCAAGGAAGAACTCCTCGAAATGCGCGGGCGCGTGGTTGAGTTGCTGCCCAATGCGATGTTCCGGGTGGAGCTTGAAAACGGCCATGAGGTTCTCGGCCACACCGCGGGCAAGATGCGCAAGAATCGCATCCGCGTGCTGGTGGGCGACGAAGTGCTGTGCGAGTTGACGCCTTATGACCTTACCAAGGCGCGCATCACCTACCGCTTCATGCCGGGTCGCGGCGGCCCCGGCCCGCAGTAATTGCCTGCGGCCCTGATGGGCGCGCCTCATCTCACACTGGCTTCGGCTTCCCCCCGGCGGCGCGAACTGCTGGGGCGGCTCGGGCTTGATCCGAACGCCGTCACCCCCGCCGATATCGACGAGACCCCGCTCAAGGGCGAACTTCCGCGCGCCTATGCCCTGCGCATGGGCCGTGAAAAGGCTCTGGCGGTGGACGCGCCCGGCGTCGTGCTGGCAGGCGACACCGTGGTCGCGGTCGGACGGCGAATCCTGCCCAAGACCGAAACCGAAGCGGAGGCCCGCGCCTGCCTCGAACTGATGAGCGGGCGTCGCCATCAGGTGCTTTCCAGCATCGTGCTGCGCGCGCCCGACGGCACTCTGCGCGAGCGCTTGTCGGAGACGATCGTCCATTTCAAGCGGCTGAGCCACGAAGAGATCGCTGCCTATCTTGCGGGCGGCGAATGGCAGGGCAAGGCGGGCGGCTATGCCATCCAGGGCGCGGCGGAAGGCCTGATCGAATGGATCAGAGGCAGCCATTCGGGTGTGATGGGCTTGCCGCTCTATGAAACGCGGGCGCTGCTGAAGGCGGCGGGGTTCGCGCTTGGCTGAGTGGCTGATCGAGGACGGCATCGGCGAGCGGCGGGCGCTGCTGGTCGAAGGCGAGCAAGTGCTGGCCGCAAAACTGTTCTGGCAGGGCGAATTGGCCGCCGGCGCGCGCGTCACCGGCAAGCTCGCTGCCAAGCTCAAAGGCACCCGGCGCGGGGTCGCGCTGCTGGATAACGGCGGCGAGGCTTTGGTTGATCAGCTCCCCCCGTCGGTGACCGAGGGGCAGAGCCTCGATCTGGTCATAACCCGCGCCAGCCTTGCCGAACGCGGTCGGCTTAAGCGCGCGCAGGCGCGGGTGGCGGGAGCCGATGCGCCCCCGCCGTCCCCCGCCATCCCTGAAGGCCGCACCGTCCGGCGCTTCCCGGCAGGCCTTTGGGAGGAGGTGTGGCACGCAGCGTCCTCCGCCAGCCTCGACTTTCCCGGCGGCGAAGTGCTGGCCAGCGTGACGCCTGCGATGACGGTGATCGACATCGACGGCATCGGCACCCCGCGCGAAGTCGCGCTGGCGGCGGTTCCGGCGGTTGCGCGGGCCTTGGCCTGGTTCGATATCGCGGGGAACATCGGCATCGATTTTCCGACTCTCGCGACGAAGGAGGATCGGCGCGCTGTCGACGCTGCACTTGATGCGGCGCTGGATCACTGGCCGCATGAACGCACCGCGATGAACGGCTTCGGCTTCGTCCAGCTTGTGGCGCGGCTCGAAGGACCGTCGCTCTTGCACCGATTCGCCACCGCCCGGCTCGGGGCATCGGCGCGGATGGCATTGCGGCAGGCAGAACTGGCAGCGGATCAGGGGACCGGGCGGGTGCTGCAACTGACCGTGCACCCCGCTCTCAAGGCAAAGCTGGATCAGGCGTGGCTGGACGAACTGGCCCGCCGGACCGGGCGCGTGTTGGACATCGCATTCGATCCAACACTTGCGATAGAGACAGCCAATACCCAGCTTGTCCCCGCATGACCCTATCTGCGCATAAGCCCTGCCCGATCTGCCGTAAGCCACGGCACCCGGATCATCATCCCTTCTGCTCGGCCCGCTGCCGGGATCGGGATCTGGCGCGCTGGTTCTCGGATTCCTATGCCGTTCCCGGCCCGCCCGCCGATCCTGACGAAGTGGCGCAGGAAAGCTGGCGCGAGCAGGATTGAGCGGCGCGCGATATTCCTGCGCAATGCCCACGAAATCCCCTTGCCAACACTATCCGCCTTCGCCATAGGGCCGCTCTCATTTGCTCGCCGGGGCAGCCACATGGCTTTTCCCCGTCGCTCGCAGCGAATGCCCGGGTAGCTCAGGGGTAGAGCAGCGGATTGAAAATCCGCGTGTCGGTGGTTCAAATCCGCCCCCGGGCACCATTCGCTAAAGGCCTGAGCCGAGCTGGGAGTGCCGACCTGATGTCCCGCCGCACCAAACTCTATGAAGGCAAGGCCAAGATCCTCTACGAGGGTCCGGAACCGGGCACGCTGATCCAGTATTTCAAGGACGATGCGACCGCCTTCAACGCGGAGAAGAAGGGGACGATCAACGGCAAGGGCGTGATCAACAATCGCATCAGCGAACACGTCTTCACCCGTCTCGCCCATATCGGCATCCCGACCCACTTTATCCGCCGCCTCAACATGCGCGAGCAGCTGATCCGGCAGGTTGAAATCATTCCTCTGGAAGTGGTGCTCCGCAATGTCGCTGCCGGCTCGATTTCCAAGCGCCTCGGGATCGAGGAAGGCGAGCCTCTGCCGCACACGCTGATCGAGTATTACTACAAGGACGACGCGCTCGGCGATCCGTTGGTCGCCGAAGAGCATATCGCCTGCTTCAACTGGGCGTCGAACGAGGAGATGCACGACATTTCCTCGATGGCGATCCGCATCAATGATTTCCTGTGCGGGATGTTCGCCGCGATCGACATCCGTCTGGTCGACTTCAAGCTGGAATTCGGCCGCCTGTACGATGGCGACTACAGCCGCGTGATCCTCGCCGACGAGATCAGCCCGGACGGCTGCCGGTTGTGGGACATGAACACCGGCGAGAAACTCGACAAGGACCGCTTCCGCCGCGACCTTGGCGGCGAGGAAGAGGCTTACCGCGAAGTTGCCCGCCGTCTGGGCCTGCTCAATGGTGAGGACAACGGCCCGGGTGAGGTGTTCGACCTGTCCCACGCTCGCTCGCGCCTGCGTGGCCCGCCGCCCCTGAAGAAATAGGCTGACAGCCCTTTTTCAGGCGCTACTCTCGGCAAGGTCGCAGCCTTCCGAAAGGCGCTTGATATCCATGCGGAATTTTCCCTTTGTCGCCAGCCTCTTGCTGGCACTGTCACCGCTCGCTTTAACCACCGCGCTCGCCGCGCAGGAAACCCCCGCCGCCGAAGCGCCAGCTGACGCGCCCGCGCCGGTCTGGGCCTTCGAAAGCAGCGACGTTCCGGTTGATCAGGGATATACTTTCGGGCGGCTCGGCAACGGGATGCGCTACATCATTCGCCGCAACGCCACGCCCGCGGGCACGGCGCTGGTGCGGATGCGGGTGGATTCGGGCGCGCTGGAGGAAACCGATACCGAACGCGGTCTCTCCCACTATCTCGAGCACATGGCCTTCAACGGTTCCAAAGGCATCCCCGAAGGCGAGATGATCAAGCTGCTTGAGCGCGAGGGACTGGCCTTTGGTGCAGACACCAATGCCTCGACCGGGTTCGAAGCAATCACATACATGCTCAACCTTCCGCGTAACGACGAGGCCTTGCTCGGCACGGCGCTGATGCTGATGCGCGAGACCGCAAGCGAGCTGACCATCTCGGAAGACGCGGTTAAGCGCGAGCGCGGCGTTATCCTTGCTGAAAAGCGCGACCGGGCCGGCTTCCAGCAGCGCAATTTCGAAGACAATGTCGCCTTCCTCGCGCCCGGCGCGCGATACGCAAACCGCATCCCGATCGGCACGTCGGAGGTTCTTGAAGGTGCGACTGCCGCTCAAATCCGCGCGCTCTATGAACGCACCTATACGCCTTCGAACACAGTGCTCGTCGTCGTCGGCGATTATCCGGTCGAAGTGGTCGAAGCCGCGATCCGCACGCGCTTTGCCGACTGGAAACCTGGCGCTTCCCCCGCCGATCCCGATGCCGGGCCGATCGACGTGACAGCCATGGGCAAGACCGACATCCACATCGATCCCGCGCTGTCCGAAAGCGTCGCGATCAGCCGCCTCGCCCCGTGGCGCGACGAGCCTGACACCATCGCCAACCGACGCGGCGGTCTGATGCGCGGGATCGGTTATGCGGTCATCAACCGCCGGCTTGCGCGGTTGGCGCTGACGCCCGACGCGCCGTTCCGCGGGGCGAGCTATGGCACCGGCGACATTTTCAAAGAAGCGCGCATCACCAGCCTGTCCGTGAGCAGCGTCGACGGGGAGTGGAAGAAGGGGATGCTCACCGCTGTGCGCGAGGTCAATCAGGCGCTCGCCTACGGCTTTACCCAAGCCGAGGTGGCCGAGCAGCTCGCCAATATCCGCACCGCGCTGGAAAATGCTGTGAACTCAGCGGACACCCGCAGCAACGCGGTGTTCGCGGGCTCGGCGCTGGCTCTTGTCAGTGACGAGCGTGTGCCGACCACGCCGGAATGGGCTCTTGCCGAGTTCGAACGCCTCGCCCCCGAAATCACGCCCGAGGCGGCATGGAAGGCCGTGCGGGCCGACGCCGCACCGCTGGAAGAACCGCTGATCCGCTTCGAAGGTCGCACCGCGCCCGACGGCGGCGAGGCAGCACTTCGCGGTGCCTTTGCCGAAGGCATCGCCCTGCCAATTGCCGCGCCTGCCGATACCGGCCCGCTCGCCTTCGGCTACAGTGATTTCGGCCCGTCAGGCACGGTGGTGTCCGATACCGTTGAGGAAAGACTCGGCATCCGCCGCATCGTCTTTGCCAATGGCGTGCGATTGAACGTGAAGCGCACCGATGTGCGCAAGGATCGCATCGCCTTTTCCTTCGCGCTCGATGGCGGCAGCCTGCTGAACACCAGGGAGGCCCCGCTAGCGACCTATCTGGCGGGCTCGCTCGATGGCGGCGGGCTCGGCAAGCACAGCACCGACGAGCTGACCAGCCTGTTCGCCGGGCGCAGTGTCTCGCTCCAGTTGGGGCGCAGCACCGACACCTTCACCGCATCAGCCATCACCACTCCGCGCGATCTGTTGCTGCAGATGCAGGTCACCGCGGCGCTGATCACCGATCCCGGTTACCGGCCCGAGGCGGTCGAGCGGTTCCGCAAGGGCATCGACAACTTCTTCAACACCCTCACCTCCACCCCAGGCCGCGCCCTTTCGGCGGCACAGGGCGGCATCATCCACGACAACGACCCGCGCTTTGCCTTGCGCCCCAAGGAAGAGTTCTTCGCGCTCGATTTCAAGCAATTGCAGGCGGTGATCGGTGACCGGCTGGCGTCGGGCGCGATCGAGATTGGGCTGGCGGGTGATCTGGACGAGGCAGAGGCCATCGCGGCGGTCGCGGCAACCTTCGGCGCGCTGACCCCGCGCGAGGCAGAGTTCCAGCCTCGCCCCGAGGCGCGGATCGTCAGTTTCACCAAGGTTCGCGGCCCACGGATGCTCACCCATCAGGGCGAGGCCGATCAGGCGCTGCTGCATTGGGTCTGGCCGACCACCGACGACAGCGATCAGGCCGAAGCTCTGCGGCTCAACCTGCTCGCGCGGATCGTGCGGCTGGAGCTGACCGACCGGCTGCGCGAACAGCTGGGGCAGGCCTATTCGCCCTCGGCCGGATCGGACACAAGCGAGCACTACCCAGGCTTCGGCACCTTCACGATCAGCACTTCGGTGGCGGTCGATCAGGTCGAACCAAGCCGCGCGGCGCTCACTCAGCTGGTCGAAGACCTGCGCGCAGGCCCGCTGGATCCCGACATCATCGAACGCGCGCGCAAGCCCTATTTCGAGTCCTACAACAACTACCTCAAGGACTTGGGCGGCTGGATCACGCTGGCCGCGCGCGCGCAGAGCGAACCGGAGAACATCGACGAATATCTCGATGCACCCGCTATCATGGCTGCGATTACGCCCGAGGATATTCACCAGATGGCACTGAAATACCTCGTGCCCGAGGGGGCGGTCGAATTCACCGTGCTGCCGGAAGCTGTTGCCACGCCCGCGCCCCGGAAATGAAAAAGCCGGCAGGTCGCCCCCTGCCGGCTTTCCCCTAATGGCGCGCCCCGCTCTGGGGCTGACCCTCAGTACTTGACGTTGAACATCACGCCGATCACCCGCGGGTCGTTGACGAAAGCGGTGTTGTTGTTGAAGTCGACGACGCCGAGCACGTTGTCTTCATCGGTGATGTTGCGCGCGAAGGCGGCCAGTTCCCACTGTCCGTCGCCGCCCGAATAGCCGATCTTCAGACCGCCCTCGATCCGGCTGCCGGCGTTGAATTCCCTGCTCTCGTAAAGCAGGAAGTTGGTCTCGCCGAGGAAGACCCAATCGGTGAAGATGAAGAACTCGCCCGAGTTGCCCACCGGGATGCCATAGCGGGCGGTGAAATCACCGCTCCATTCGGGCGCGTTGGGGAAAGGATTGCCGTCGATAAAGGCGCGGCGAGTGCCCGAAATGACGCGGGTGGGATCGGTGACGGTGCACTGCGCGCAGATGCCAACCGCAAGGTTCTCATCCTGGATTTCGGTGCTGTTATAGGCAACGCCGAGCGTCACAAGGAACTGCGGCGAGATCTGGAACGCACCATCGAACTCGACGCCATAGGCCTCACCCTTGTTGGCGTTGACCAGTTGCACGAGGTTGCCGGCCCCGCCCACGGCGGTGAACTGCGGGTCTTCTACGGTGTAATAGTACACCGCACCGTTCAGACGCACGCGGCGATCGGCGAGCTCGGTCTTGAAGCCGAGTTCGTAGGAAGTGATGTTCTCCGACTGCGCGACCGAAGGCGCGCTGAAGAAGGCGACGTCACGGCCCTGAATGGTCGGCCCGCGGAAGGAATTGGCGACCTTGGCATAGACGCTCGCATCCTCCGAAACGTCCGCGAACAGGCTGATGTCCCAATCAAACTGGTCGTCACCCACGCTGCGCGGCTGCGGCGCGGCGCCCGAGCGGACGAAGAAGTCCTTCTGGTCATCAGTATAGCGGATGCCGCCGGTGGCGCGCAGGGCTTCGGTCAGCTGGTAGCTCACTTGGCCGAACAGCGCCCAGGCTTCGTTGGTGTGGTTGACGGTGACCGGCGGCGGGAAGGAGAAGCCGATGGTGGTGACGTCGAAATCGCTCTCGAAATAGAAGCCGCCGACCTGCCAGCTGAGCGGGCCATCGGTGGTCGAGGCGAGCCGCACTTCTTGCGTTGTCTGCTTGAGATCAAGCGAGTCCTGGGTGTCGGATTCAAACGGAATAAGACCCGGCCCCGTACGAATGACAGTGCCAGCAGCATTGCGGACAACAAACCCGCCATCAATATCGCCGCGGCTGCTGCCTTCGCTGGTCCAGTGGCTGGTGATCGAGGTCAGCGTTGCGCCGTCGAATTCGTAAGCCGCCGTCAGTGTGGCACCGAACTGCTGATACTTCGCCACGTTGCCGCCGCCGGCGTCATAGAACACCGTGTCACGGTCGTAATTCTCGTTGAGGCGATTGGTGTTGTTCGGCTGATTGGCGCTGCGCCCCAGCACGTTGCCGCGGAAGAAGGTCGACGAGCCGTCAAGATCGCGGAAGTTCACCGCGGCGAGGATGCTGGCCCGCTCGGTCGGGGTGAACAGCAACTGCCCGCGCACAGCTATGTCGGAAAAGCCGCCAAGCGCGTTATCTTCCCCGGTGAAGCCGTTGTCGATCCAGTCGCCGCGGCGCTGGAGCTGCGCCGAAGCGCGGAAGGCCAGAATGTCCTTGGCGATCGAACCGCCGACAGCGCCGTTCAGCGAGATCGTATCAAGGCTGCCGAACGAGAAGCCCGCGTTGATCGACGTGTCGTGGCTTGGCTTGATCGAGTCGACTTTGACGATGCCCGCCGGGGTATTGCGGCCGAACAGAGTGCCTTGCGGCCCGCGCAGCACTTCGACCCGCTCGACATCGAAGATCGGGAAGCTCTTGAGCGTCACGTTTTCCATCACGACGTCATCGAGCAGAACCGAAACCGGCTGCGATGCGGCAAGGTCGAAATCGGTATTGCCGAGGCCGCGGATGTAGAAACGCGGGGCGACACGTCCGTTCGAGCTTTCGACGTTCAGGCCCGGCGCGGTGCCGGCCAGTGCGGTGATGTCAGCCGCGGCGCTGAAAATGGCGCCCACCCGCTCGGAATCGAGGATGTCCGCAGAAACCGGCACGTCCTGAAGGTTTTCCTCGCGCCGGTTGGCGGTCACGATGATGGTGGCGAGCTGACCTTCGGTTGCGGCATCAGCCTCGCCATCCTGCGCGGCAGCGGGGGCGGCAAAGCCGAAAGCGGCAGCGGCGAGCACGGTGGAACCGGCCCACGCAGCACGAAATGCGGAAAAGCGGTGAGACATCGGACAACCTCTTGGTTGGTTTGTGGAGCTTGGGTGCGGCGGCGAAGTCGCATTTTTGTGCGATTCGCGCGAGGATCAGGCGCTGCAATGTTGCGTGAAAGTGACGCTTGCTTGGCGATCTTCACCCAGTTGTTGCAACTGGGTTACTATCGGGGCCACTCCATGACCGGAATTTGACCGTTCCGGGTCATAAAAATCACCTTACAGCGGTGCAGAAGCGGCACCAGCGCGATTGCGCGCGCAGTGCGGGACGCTATATCGCCCCGCAAGAACCCGGCGTCGATCGCGGGAGCAAATGGAGCATCAGGCCATGCAAGTGCGCGTCCTCGTCCGATTGAAGCCCGGCGTGCTCGACCCCCAAGGCCGCGCGGTGCACCACGCCCTCGAAGGGCTCGGGTTCGAAGGGGTGACCGATGTGCGGGTCGGCAGGCTGATCGAACTCGACGTCGCCGACGGAACCGATCAGCAAACGCTGACGGCAATGTGCGAGAAGCTGCTCGCCAACACAGTCATCGAAAGCTTCAAGATCGAAACCGAAGGGTGCCAGAACTGATGGCCTTCCGCGCCGCCGTCATCACCTTTCCGGGCTCCAACTGCGATCGTGACATGGCAACGGCGCTTGAAGCGGTGTCGGGGCAGGCGGCTCTGCGCGTGTGGCACGGTGATGCCGACCTTCCCGCGGGCCTCGATCTGATCGCCCTGCCCGGGGGCTTTTCTTACGGCGACTACCTCCGCTCAGGCGCGATGGCTGCCACCAGCCCGATCATGCGCGCGGTCATCGCTGCGGCGGATCGCGGCGTGCCGGTGCTTGGGGTGTGCAACGGCTTTCAGGTCCTCACCGAAGCCCGATTGCTGCCGGGTGCGCTGCTGCGCAATGCCGGACAGCGCTTCGTTTGCCGCACGGTGGCGCTGAGGGTCGCGAATACGACATCGCCTTTCACTGCTGGCTATGCCGCCGGTGAAACGATCCGCATCCCGGTCGCGCACCACGACGGCAATTATTATGCCGACAGCGAAACGCTCGACCTGCTCGAAGGCGAAGGCCGCGTAGCATTCCGTTATGGCGAGGCAGTCAATGGCTCGGCGCGCGATATCGCCGGCGTGGTCAGCGCCAATGGCCGCGTGCTCGGCATGATGCCACACCCGGAACGTGCGATCGAGCCGGCCGCGGTCAACGCGCTGGGCGGTGCCGACGGACGCCGGCTGTTCGAGAACATTTTGGCAAGCTTCGCCACCGCATGACGCGCGGCGCTCCGTGCGTCAGGCGCGGCGCTCCCGCACAGCTTTGAACAGGCCGCGCGCGTCTGTCGCGGTCATTGGCCGGCCGAAGTAGAACCCCTGAATCTTGTCGCAGCCGAGGCTGCGGATCAGGTTGGCCTCCTCAAGGGTTTCCACCCCTTCCGCCGTCGTCGTCATTTTCAGGCTGTTGGCCATTGCCACCACCGCATTGATGATGGCGAGACTTTCGGCGCTGCCTTGGGCAGCACCCTGCACGAAGGTGCGATCGACCTTGATGGTCGAGAACTTCAGCTTGCGCAGGTAGCCGAGCGACGAATAGCCGGTCCCGAAATCGTCAAGTGCCACCGAACAGCCGAGTGCCATCACCTTCTCGAGCGCATTGCGCGCAACAGTGGCGTCGCGCAGGAAGATGCTCTCGGTCACCTCTACCTCAAGCCTTTCGGGTTTGAGACCGGTCGCCGCAAGCGCCTCCACGACCTCGTCATGGAAGCCGGGCTCAAGCAGCTGTTCGGGCGAAACGTTGACGTTGACCTTGATGTGATCCGGCCAGTTGCGCGCCTCTTCGCACGCCTTGCGCATCACCCATTGTCCGATCGGCACGATCAGGCGGGTGTCTTCGGCGAGCGGAATGAATTTGCCCGGACTGATGAAGCCATGCTCGGCGCTGTTCCACCGCACCAGTGCTTCGAAGCTGACGACGCTTTCCGTGTTCGCGTCGACGACCGGCTGATAATGCAGCAACAGCTCATCACGGCCGAGCGCTTTGCGCAAAGCCATTTCGAGCTGACGGCGCTCCTCGGCAGAGGCGTGGAGTACCGGCTCGAAACCGCAGTGTTCGCCGCCGCCGCCATCTTTTGCGCGGTAGAGGGCGAGGTCTGCATTGCGCATCATTTCCTCGACAGAGTTGCCGTCGCGCGGCCCCTCGGCAGAGCCGACGCTGGCACCAACATAAAGCGTGTGGTGGTCGACCTGATAGGGCTCCGACAAGCGCTCGATCACCTGCCGGGCAAGATCGCGCACCACACCGGGCGTGCTGGCGTCGCGGATGACGATCGCAAACTCGTCTCCGCCGAGCCGCCCACACAGCTGATTCTCGCCCATCAGCGATTGCAGCCGCGCCGACACCTGCGCCAGCAGCTTGTCACCGGTCATGTGGCCCAGCGAATCATTGACTGCCTTGAACCGGTCGAGGTCGACCATCAGCAGGGCACAACGCGTGCGCCACTGTACTGCGTAACGCAGAGCCTCGCCCAGCGCTTCGGTGAGCTGCAATCGATTGGGTAACTGGGTAAGCGTATCGAAGCGCGCCAGATAGGCGATCTTCTCCGATGACTTGCGCTGTTCCGTCACGTCCGAACCAACGCCGCGGAAACCCGTGAATCTTCCCTGCTCGTCGCGCATCGGGGTGCCGGAAAGCTCCCACCACCGCTCCTCGCCCAGGATCGAGACCTGCACCAGCATGTTCGGGAAGCTTTCGCGGTTCTTCAGGCGCTCGGCCAGATCATGGAGGCTGGGGGGGAACTGCCCGTTCGTCCAGTTGCGTCCCGCCACCATCTCCAGCAGCGGCTTGCCCTCGACATCGGCCTGCGCCCGGCCCAGCGCGAATGCGAAACGGGGGCTTACCGCGCGAAGACGCCGCGCCGGATCAACCTCCCATAGCCAGTCGGCCTCGTTTTCCTCGAATTCGCGCAGCAGCAGCGATACCACCTTATCCTTCTCGATCACGGAGGCTTCCGCGAGCCGCGCCTTGAGGAATATCGTCCGCACCTGAATGGTCGCGACAAGGCTGGCGATGGTAAACAGGATCACACCGCCTACCGCCGGCCATTGCCAGTCAAGCGCCAAGGACAGCGCCGCACCCGCCCCCAACATGGCAATATAGATCAGCACACTGAGCGGCGATGTCGAAAACACGAAGGTCGACGATATCATCAGCACCAATACGCACAGGAGCATGGTGATGTCCTGAGCACCGTCCGCCAAGGGGGGGAACGCGAGCAGGCCTCCCACCCAGCACGCAGCAGCAGCCGCGGAGTTGAGGTTTTGCCGCCGTTCAAGCGCAGCCGGACCGATCCTCATGGCGGCATCCGCCACAAGCAAGTCAGTCTGGCGAGATCTGTATAGAATGATGGCAAGCAACCCGGCCCACGGCCCGACGATCGCGAGGCCGATTAGCGGGGCAAATACCGAAGCCACGAAAAACACGACGATGGCGTTTGCAAACAACCTGTTGCGGCTGGCTTGCGCCAATTCTGCATACTCATCCCCGCGGAGCCGAGTCGGATCGAAAGCCGGATCGCGCGATAGTCCGAGGATGTCGGATATCGGCAATTCGACCGGGGCCGCCGGAGGAATGGAGGGGTTATTCTTGTGCACTCCGCCGCATTAACGCCGAATGGTTAGGCGGCGGTAAAGCTGCGCAAGTCTCAGTGGAAAAAATGGTTAAGCGGCGGAACCTGCTACAAGTGCCTATTCGACCGTCACCGATTTGGCGAGATTGCGCGGCTGATCGACATCCGTGCCCTTCACGACTGCAACGTGATAAGCGAGCAATTGCACCGGCACGGCATAGACCAGCGGCACAATCAGCGGATGAACCACCGGCATTTCTATCGTCGCGATGCAGCCATCGCCTGCCTCGGCAATGCCCTCCGCGTCCGAAATCAGTACCACCTGACCCCCGCGCGCGCGCACTTCCTCCATGTTCGAGACGGTCTTTTCGAACAGCGGGCCGGACGGCGCGATCACCACCACCGGCACAGAATCGTCGATCAGCGCGATGGGGCCGTGCTTCATCTCGCCTGCGGCATAGCCTTCGGCATGAATGTAGCTGATTTCCTTCAGCTTCAATGCGCCTTCAAGCGCCAGCGGATAATCCTGCCCGCGGCCGAGATAAAGCACATCGCGTGCCGGAGCGATGAGGTGCGCCATCGCCGCAATGTCATCGTCATGCGCCAGCGCGGCGTTGAGCGCAGCGGGCGCTTCAAGAAGGTGGCGCACGATCTCGGCCTCCTCTTCGCGATTAAGGCGGCCCTTTTTGACCGCCATGTGCGCAGCCAGGGCGGCGAGCACCGCGAGCTGGCAGGTGAAAGCCTTGGTCGATGCGACGCCGATTTCCGGGCCGGCATGGGTCGGCAGCAGCAGATCGGCCTCGCGCGCCATGGTGCTTGTCGGCACGTTGACGACCACGCCGATGGTCTGTCCGTTCGCCTTGCAATGCCTTAGCGCCGCCAACGTATCCGCCGTCTCGCCGCTCTGCGAAATGAACAGCGCAAGGCCGCCATCTTCCAGCACCGGGTTGCGGTAGCGGAACTCCGAGGCCACATCGATGTCGACAGGGACGCGCGCGAATTGCTCGAACCAGTATTTGGCCACCATCCCTGCATAGAACGATGTTCCGCAGGCAACGATGGTGAGTCGGCGAATGCTCGACAGGTCGAAATCGATCTGCGGCAGCGCCACTGAATTGTCTGACCGGCGCAGATAGGACGCAAGCGTCTGCGCCACCACGGTGGGCTGCTCGTAGATCTCCTTCTGCATGAAGTGGCGGTAATTGCCCTTCTCCACCGCCGCCGCCGAGGCACCCGAGGCGCGAACTTCGCGGGCCACGGGATTGTTGTCCACGTCATAGATCTGCGCAGAGTCGCGGCGGATCACCACCCAGTCGCCCTCTTCGAGATAGGCGATGCGCTGCGTCAGCGGTGCGAGCGCCAGCGCGTCCGAGCCGAGATACATCTCGGCGCCCTCGCCCTCGGGGCCATAGCCGAGCACCAAAGGCGAGCCGAGGCGAGCACCGATCAGAAATTCGGGATGCTGGCGGAAGGCGATGGCGAGCGCAAACGCGCCGCGCAGGCGCGGCAGCACGTTGCGCACCGCTTCAACCGGATCGGAGCCAGCCTCGACCTCGGCCGAGATCAGATGCGCGACCACTTCGCTGTCGGTTTCGCTTTCGAACACCCGGCCCTGTGCGGCGAGTTCGGCCCGGAGGTCCTTGAAATTCTCGATGATGCCATTGTGGACGATGGCCACTTCGCCGGTCGCGTGCGGGTGGGCATTGGCTGCTGTCGGTGCACCGTGGGTGGCCCAGCGCGTATGCGCGATACCGACATTTCCGGGCGCGGGATCGCCCGCAAGAACTGTCACCAGGTTGGCGAGGCGCCCTTCAGCGCGGCGGCGCACCAGCTCGCCGTCATGAAGGGTGCAGATGCCGGCGCTGTCATAGCCGCGATATTCCATGCGCTTCAGACCATCGACCAGCCGGTCGGCGACGCTACTCTGTCCCACGATCCCGATAATGCCGCACATCTTGTGGCTTTTCCCTTGCTGCGAATGGTGCCGCTCTAGCTGCAAGCATCTTAACGGCAAGCCCCACGATGGGGTTCGCCCATGAAGCTTAGGAAAAAAACAACCATTCCGTCCTATTCACCATTCTTCGAGACGCACCCCTCGCCTCATTTGGGCGATGTGCGCATGTGGATTGAGACCCTCGGGGGCTGGGAATGAGCGCATTCGGCAAAAAGGGTAATGCAGGCGGAATGAAGCCGGGTTCACGCCCAGCTTTCGGCGTCGCACGGCCAATGAAGGGTGCAGGATCGGCGCCGCGCGGCGGCGAACAGTTCCCGCCTATCCCGGGCGAGGCTGCGGCGGCGCGACCCGCCCCGGCATCCGCGCCCGCTCAGTCGCACCGGCCAGCCACGACTTCCGAAGCGATCGACCGCCTCAACGAGCGGATGACTGCGGTCAACGAAGGCAATTCCGAAGTCGGCGGCTTCGAGGCTAGCGTCCACAAGATCAAGGAGCAGGTGCTTCCCCGCCTGCTCGAGCGCGTTGACCCTGAAGCGGCGGCTACACTTTCCAAGGAGGAACTCTCCGAAGAATTCCGCCCGATCATCATGGAAGTGCTGGCCGAGCTGAAGGTCACCCTGAACCGGCGCGAGCAGTTTGCGCTGGAAAAGGTGCTGATCGACGAGCTGCTCGGCTTCGGCCCGCTCGAAGAACTGCTGAACGATCCCGATATCTCCGATATCATGGTCAACGGGCCGGACCAGACCTACATCGAAAAGAAGGGCAAGCTAGTGCTCGCCCCGATCCGCTTCCGCGACGAACAGCACCTGTTCCAGATCGCCCAGCGCATCGTGAACCAGGTCGGCCGCCGCGTCGACCAGACCACGCCGCTCGCCGACGCCCGCTTGAAGGACGGCTCGCGTGTGAACGTGATTGTGCCGCCGCTCTCGCTGCGCGGTACTGCGATCTCGATTCGTAAGTTTTCCGAGAAGCCGATCACGCTCGACATGCTGCGCGACTTCGGTTCGATGTCCGACAAGATGTGCACCGCGCTGAAAATCGCGGGCGCGTGCCGGATGAACGTCGTCATCTCGGGCGGTACCGGTTCGGGTAAAACCACCATGCTCAACGCTCTGTCGAAAATGATCGACCCGGGCGAGCGCGTGCTGACCATCGAAGACGCGGCCGAACTTCGCCTGCAGCAGCCGCACTGGCTGCCGCTGGAAACCCGCCCGCCGAACCTCGAAGGCCAGGGCGCGATCACCATCGGCGACCTCGTGAAGAACGCCCTGCGTATGCGTCCTGACCGCATCATCCTCGGGGAAATTCGCGGCGCGGAGTGTTTCGATCTCCTCGCGGCGATGAACACCGGTCACGATGGTTCGATGTGTACGCTGCACGCCAACAGCCCGCGTGAATGCCTTGGCCGTATGGAAAACATGATCCTGATGGGCGACATCAAGATCCCCAAGGAAGCCATCAGCCGCCAGATCGCCGAATCCGTCGATCTGATCGTGCAGGTAAAGCGTCTGCGCGACGGTTCGCGCCGCACCACCAACATCACCGAGGTGATCGGGATGGAAGGCGACGTGATCGTGACGCAGGAATTGTTCAAGTTCGAATACCTGGACGAGAGCGAGGACGGGAAGATTCTCGGCGAATTCCGCTCGTCGGGCCTGCGTCCCTATACGCTGGAAAAGGCGCGGCAGTTCGGATTTGATCAGGCTTATCTTGAGGCCTGCCTCTGACGAGGCGGGCGCTATCGGCCCCTCCGGTCCGATAGCTGCGGCCTAACCGGCCGGCGGCCGCTCGGCCTTGCGTCGCCTGCGGCGTCGTATTGGCGCCTGGAATTGGGCCGATGCGGCTTACAATCCCCCGAGCACAACGGGCAGGCTCATGGCGAGGCACCCGCCGCCAAGCATTGCCGCGAGCATAAACAACCCGGTCCACGGCACCCACCCGACCTGTTCAAGCCGCGCCAGATCGCGCGTTTTGTTGCGGCGACGCTCCATGACTGCCGCAAAGCCGGCGAAGAGCCAGAACAATCCTCCGACCAGCGCCAACTGCGCGGCGTCACTGAGCAGTTCGATTTGTGCAATCACATCCATCGCGGCCCCATGTAGGATGAGGCGCAGCTTGCGCAATCCCGGCGCCTCGGCCAAGCCTTCGCGCGATGGATGGCTCGATCGCTCGCCCCCGGCCCTTGCTCGCGCTATTCGTGCGGCTGCTCGCTGCCTTGGCGCTGGCGACGATGGGGATGCTGGTCAAACTCGCCGGGACTCGCGGCGCGCACCTGATGGAACTTATCTTCTGGCGTCAGCTGCTCACCATGGTGCTGCTCGGGGGCGGCCTTGCACTCACCGGTCGGCTTGCTCTGCTCCGGACGAAGCGCCTTCCAGCCCATGCGCGGCGCGCGGCAAGCGGGCTATTCGGGATGATCTTCACCTACGGCGCAGTGCTACTGCTTCCGCTTGCAGAGGCCACCACGCTCGGCTTCACCGCGCCCATCTTTGCGGTGCTGATCGCCATTGCCTTGTTCCGGGAGCGGATCGGCCCCTACCGGTGGAGCGCAGTGGCCATTGGCTTTGCCGGGGTGATCGTGGTGATGCAGCCTTTCTCCGGCCTTCACGAGGGTGTGACGCTGGCGGGCATAGCCGTGGGCCTTGTCGCACCCTTGATGGTCGCGTTCATCAGCTTCCAGATCCAGGACCTCAACACCACCGAAAATCCGTGGAGCATCGTCTTCTGGTTCGCCGCACTGAGCATGCCCGTGGCCGCGATCGCCCTACCCTTTGTCGCGGCGGCGCATGATCCGGTCACCTGGGCACTGATCCTCGGAATGGGGCTTGTTGGCGCGGCGGCACAGATGCTGCTGACAACCTCGCTAAGGTTCGGATCGGCCGCAGTTATCCTGCTGATGGATTATACCGCGCTGCTGTGGGCAAGCTTCTACGGCTTCTACATTTTCGACCGCGCCGCGCCCGCGAGCCTGTGGCTGGGAGCACCACTGATCATCGGGGCCGGACTGCTGATCGCGTGGCGGGAGCGGCAGCTCGCCCGATCCCGAGTGCACTCTGGCGAATAGTCCAACGGATGATGGACCTTCCGTTGGTTAGGTCAGGTTGCTCACGCGGGGATCACCCCGAAGGAGCCACCTATCATGTCCACTCGAAATCTGATTGCCGCCATCGCCTTCTCCGCTCTCGCGCTCACCACTACTGCGTGCAACACTGTCGATGGCGCGGGCGACGATCTGAAGTCGGCCTCGCGCGAGGTGAAGAAAGAGATCTGACCCCGCTCGTCCGACAGGCGCGGCGATTCACCGCATTGTCAGGATTTATCAGGCAGGGCCATGCGTTGATCCATCGAGATTGACCAAAAGGACCTGCCTGATGATTCGCAAAGTTCTGACCGCCGCTGCCCTCACCGCTCTCGCGCTGACCGCCACTGCCTGCAACACGGTTGACGGCATTGGTGACGATATCAAGTCGGTCGGTCAGGCCGGCAAGCGCGCAATCGACTAAATAATCCTATAAATCAGCATGATGTTGTTGGCGGGCAACGCATATCGCGCTGTCCGCCTCAACCCGTGCTGATCTGCAAGAGCGTCAAGCGCATCGGCAGCGCGCAAGCCCCACGCCGGATTGCGGGCCTTCAGGCTGGCGTCGAAATCGAGGTTCGACGGCGCGGTTTCCACCCCTTGCTCGATATAGGGTCCATAAAGGATCAACGGCCCGCCGGTGCCGGCCAATAGCCGGGCGGCACCATGGAAAAGCCCTTCGGTCGCCTGCCAAGGGCTGATGTGGACCATGTTGATGCACAGAATTGCGGCCGCTGCGACAACCGGCCAACGATCTGGCTCCGCCGCGTCAAGCAGGAGCGGTTCGGCCAGATTCCCGCCAGCATATTCGTCGCGGTAGGCTGCAATCGACGCCAAAGCTTCCGGCGAGGGATCGGTGGGTTGCCACCCTAGCCCGGAAAAGCGCCCGGCGAAAAACACAGCGTGCTCCCCCGTCCCCGCTGCAATTTCGAGTACTGTGCCGCTGGCTGGCAGTTCGCGCGACAGCACTTCGGCGATGGGGCCCCGGTTGCGTTCGGTGGCGGGGGCGTGCTGTTTCAAACTTCACTCTCGAGGGGGAAAGTCACCGAAAAACTTCCCTGACCGGCAAGCTCTGCATCGACTGAGACGACGACCCCGCCGCCCCGGTCCCTGTCACGCGTGGCGATCCAGATCCTTTCGAGCAGTTTTGAAATCTCGCTCCTGTCCTCTCGTGTTGCAAAAAAGCTCTGCCCCTTCTCGCCGTCCTTCACGCAGAAAAACTCATACTTTGAAAAGCCATAGGAACTGCGGGCCTCGAAACGCACGACCGGGCAATCCTGTCCGGCGTAGTGCCGGCTGATCTCGGCGATCTTGCGAACACCATCCTCGACGGGATCGAACGGCATGACATCTCCCTCGGTCGCAATAATCAGCATAAGCGCTTCAAGCATCACGACACCTGCCGCTCCTGCCCCTCCCAATAGGGCGCGCGCAGTTCGCGGCGCAGGATCTTGCCAGAGGCATTGCGTGGCATCAGCGGGATGACATCGACGCTCTTGGGTGCCTTGAACGCCGCGATCCGCTCGCGCGCCCAGGCGATGACGTCGGCTTCATCCACCTCGCAGCCCGGCTTAGCGACGACGCAGGCCTTCACCTCCTCGCCCCACTTGGCGCTCGGCACACCGATCACCGCAACCTCGGCGATGGCAGGGTGGCCGTAGATCGCGCTTTCGACCTCAGCGGGATATACGTTCTCGCCCCCGGAGATGATCATGTCCTTGATGCGGTCCTGGATGTAGACGTAGCCGTCCGCGTCCATCACGCCCGCATCGCCGGTGTGGAGCCAGCCATCGGGATCAATGGTTTTCGCAGTGGCTTCGGGCAGCTTCCAGTAACCTGCGGTGTTCGAAGGCGAGCGAATGCACACCTCACCGATCTCACCGCGCGGCACTTCGACGTTGTCGCTTCCCCGGACTTCGATCTCGACCGCAGGGCAGGCCTTGCCCGCCGAGCGCATGCGCTGGTTGCCTTCAAGGCTGTGATCCTCGGGCGGCAGGATCGAGATCGTCCCACTCGTCTCCGTCATCCCGTAAGCTTGCAGGAACTTGGTGGTCGGCATGGTCCGCACCGCTTCCTTCAGCAATTCCAAGGGCATTGGCGCGGCGCCATACATCAGGTATTTGAGGTTGCTGAAATCGGTGGTGGCCGCACGCGGGTGCTGCACTACCATCTGGAGCGCGGCCGGCACGATGAACATATGCGTCGCGCCTGCTTCGATCGCTTCGAGCACACCGACCGGCGAAAACTCGGCCTGCACCAGCGAACGCACGCCGTTGGCAACGGCAATGTTCACCAGCCCCGTACCGCCAATATGCGCGCACGGCATGGCGACAAGCATGCAGTCATTCGCTTCGTAGAACTGGAAATCCAGCCCTGCTTCGTTCCCTGGATTGCGCAGGCCCAACAGGTTGGTGTTCGAAAGCATCGCCCCCTTGGGATTGCCGGTCGTGCCCGAGGTGTAGAGTTGCAGCACCGGGTCATGCGGGCCGGGCGGCGTGTAGTCCGCTGGCTCGAAGCCTGCCGCAGCCGTCCGCGCCGCTTCGGCCTCGATCACTTCGGGATTGGCGGGAACTTCGCCCGCAACGGCGTGCGCCGTGTCGATGAAGTCGGCGTCGGCAAACAGCAGCTTCGCTTCGGTGTCGGTGAGGATATAGGCGATCTCGCGCGGGGCGAGACGCCAGCCGATCGGCACCATCACCGCCCCCATCCGCGCCGCAGCAATATAGAGCAGGAAATAGGTATCGCGGTTCTTTCCAAGCCATGCGATCCGGTCACCTGCGGCAATCCCGCGGGATTGCATCAGCGCGATCAATTGGCGGGTAAGAACATCAGCCCCGGCATAGGTCGTAATCCGCCCGTCCTGATCGAAAGCCGGACCTTCGGGCCGCTCCCTCGCCCAGAAGTGCAGGATTTCATCGAAGGTCGAAAAGTCATGATAGGCGTTTCTCGCCATGGCGCTGCTCTCTCCCAAAAGCCGTGTGGAGAGAGGTTAAGCGCATTGCCCTGCGCCGGTCCAGCCGCGTTTTAGCGAAACCGCCCTTGCCTGCGCGCTGCGGGCTCACGGAGCAGAAGCCATATGCCAAGTCCCAAGGGTCCGGCCATAAGCGTGGCGAAAAGCACGGGCGCCTGAATAAACCGCGAGATGTTCTTCGCATCCCCATCGCGTGAGATCCACAGGCCGACGAACAGGTCGAAGGCGAGGTAATGCGTCCAGCCGATTGTCACCCCTGCGTCGCTGGCAAAGATCGCCCGCACACCCGCGATGGTCGAAAAGTCGGCTCCGCCGCCGCCCGGATTGGGGATGAGTCCGCTCACCACCCCGATCAGCCCGGCGGCGTAGACCAGGCACAACAGGCCCACGCCCAAGTATAACACCGCCGAAAGCAGCGCCGGCCAACGCGGCAGGAGGATCAGCGCGACCCACCCGACCAGTGCCAGCATATTCACCGCACTGAAAATGAATGCCCAGCTCATGCCGCATCTCCGGTCTCGCCAACGCGGCGCCATTCGCGTGCAGCGCGCCGCATCGCCTCGTTGTCGTGGGTGAAGCGCCCGCCTGCCCGGCGTAGCGCAAGGCCGAGCGCGGCCTCGGCCACCAGCCCTGCGTCGATCGAGCGATAGCGTTCCCACGAACCCGTCAGCAGCGGATCGATCAGCGGTGCGGCGATCAGCGCGGCGCGCTCTGCAAAGCGCAAATCGCCCTGACGCTCACCGCGCAGCAAGCCGGGGTGCAGGATGTCCAGGCGCTTGAAGCCGATCCGTGACAGCGCGTCCTCGGTCTCGCCCTTCACACGCATGTAGAAGCTTTTGGACCGGGCGTCGGCACCCGCAGCACTGACCATCACCATATTGGGAACACCGGCCCGCTTGGCGGCCTCTGCGGTGGCGAGCACCAGATCATGGTCTACCGCCCGGAACGCCGCTTCGTCGCGCCCTGCCTTCTTCCAGGTTGTGCCCAATGCGCAAATCAGCGCCCGCGGGCGCACCGCATCGAGCACATCGCCCCACTTGTCCGGTTCAGACACGAACATTTCCATCCGCGCAGCGGGCGGCAGCGGTGCCTCGCGCCGGGCAATGCCGAGGATGCGGACATCATCGCCCGCGCTGGCAATCTCGATCACCCGACGTCCCACGAGCCCGGTCGCCCCGACCAGCGCGATACGCACAGGTCCGCTCACCCGCGGCTCATACATTGATCAGCCCCGACGGCCGCTCGCCGTAGATCTGGCTTACTGACTGCATGGCAAACCGGTCGCTCATCCCAGCGATGAAATCAGCGATCACCCGCGCGCGGTGCGGTTCGCGATCGGGCAGGCGCGCCTGCCAGTCGGCGGGCATCAGGCGGGCGTCCTGCGCGTAGGCAGCGAACAGCCGAGCGACCACATCACGCGCACGCTCGGCTGCCGAGACCTGTTCGGCGTGGTAATAGAGGCGTTCGTACATGAAGGCCTTCAGCCGCCGCTCCTGCGCGGCCATCGCTGGCGAGAAGCCCGCGAGTTGCCGCCCTGCTTCACGCACATCACTGACCGAACGCAGGCCTTTAACCTGCGCCGAAGTGTGGTCGATCACGTCGTTCACCATCATCCCGATCTGGTCGCGTATCATTTCGCGCAGCAGACGCTCACGCGGGGCATGGGGAAAGCGTTTTTCGACCGTCCGCCACTGGTCTGCGAGGAAATCGAGCGTGAGAAGATCGTCAAGCTGGAGAAACCCCGCACGCAAGCCATCGTCGATGTCGTGGTTGTCGTAGGCGATGTCATCGGCCACCGCCGCCACCTGCGCCTCGAGCGATGGCCATGTGCCAAGCATCAACGGGAAAGCATGATCAAGTTCGGCCAGCGCCCAATTCGGCGCGGTGACCGGGCCATTGTGCTTGGCGAGGCCTTCGAGCAGATCCCATGTGAGGTTGAGGCCGTCATATTCCGGATAGGGGCACTCGATCCGCATCACCGTACGCAGCGCCTGCGCATTGTGATCAAAGCCGCCATGCCGATCCATCGCGTCTGAAAGTGCAGCCTCCCCCGCGTGGCCGAATGGGGGATGGCCCAGATCATGCGCGAGGCAAAGCGCCTCGGTCAGATCCTCATCGAGCGCGAGTGCGCGGGCGATCACCCGGCCGATCTGCGCAACTTCGAGACTGTGGGTGAGCCTGGTGCGATAATGATCGCCGTCAGGTGCAATGAACACCTGCGTTTTTGATTTCAGCCTCCGGAAACTCATCGAATGGACGATCCGGTCACGGTCACGCTGGAAGGCGCTACGCGGGCCGCGGCGTTCGCCCCCGGAGGCACCGCCGAACTCACGCGGCCCGTGGGCCTCAGGATCAGCAGCATAGATGGCGCGGTTCATCACGGTTCCGGCGATTAGGCGAGCAGGCCGCGCTTCTCAACCGGAACGGGTCGGGAACACCACATAATTCGGCAGGATAGCATCAGGATCGGCTGAGGAAATTATGGGGCCGCCCTCCGGTGATTGGGGGGGAGGAAGGCGGCCCCAAGGGCCTGTCGGTGCGACCCGAAGACCCGGATTATGCCTTTATCGTTTCCGTGACAAAATCCGCGGGCGAGATAGGTGCAAAGATCGTCTGTTGCACCCCGTGCAATGCTGCAATGCGGCAAGACGCCCGCCCGAGCGGACGAGAGGAGGGCTAATTCACGACTTCCTGCTCAAGAATCCAGTCCGCAGCGGCCTCGCAATGAATGCGTGTGCTGTCGAAGATCGGAAGAACGTTGGCATCAACGTCCACCACCAGATCAAGCTCGGTGCAGGCCAGCACCACTGCCTCGGCCCCTTCCTGAGCGGTGTTGGTGATAATTGTCTTCAGCGTCCGCTCCGCCTCACGCGTGACTTTGCCAACCATCAGCTCGTCATAGATGATCCGGTCGAGCATCTCGACATAGGCAAGGTTGGGCGGCAGCAGATCGATGCCATGGGCGACCAGACGCTTGCGGTAGAAACTTTCGGTCATGACATTGCGGGTGCCGAGCAGTGCGGCACTGGTCTTGCCGGCGCGCTTCATGGCGAGCCCGACATATTCCGCGATATGCAGGATCGGAATGTTCACCGATGCGGCGACATCGTCATGAAGACGGTGCATCGAATTGGCGCCGATGATCAGGCCTTCGGCCCCTGCCCCTTCAAGCCGCCGGGCGCTATCAATCAGAACGCTGGCCGCACGCTGCCAGTCACGCTCTTCCACCAAGGCATAAAGCTGGCAGAAATCGAGGCTTTCGATCAGCAGCGGGGCGCTCGCCATCGGTGCGGCGCGTTTCTGGACGATGCGGTTGATGCGATCATAATAGGTCGCGGTCGACACCCAGCTCATGCCGCCGATGATCCCGAGTTTACGCAAACGGGTGCCCCTTCGATTCAGTGTGCAAGTGCGAACAACTCTAAGGCGCAACCGCGCCGCGCGTCCAGAGATCAAGCTGCGCGGCGGCGACTTACTCGGATTTTGGCGGCGAGGCGTGCTGCACGAGCCACGGTTCCAGATCGGCAAGGGTCTGCGCTGCCGCCTCTTCGTGGGGCAGATGGCCGATTTTGGGGTAGGTCACCAGCCGGTTGTTGGGCAGCACATTGGCGAGCCATTGTCCGGCTTCGACCGGAATGATCCGGTCTTCCTCGCCCCACAGGATCAACGTCGGCGTTGCCACAGCGGCGATCTGTGCTTCGGACAGCGGGTCATAGGGATAGCCAAAGCGCTTCAGCGTCGCGCGGCGGTTGCCGGGATAGCGGAGCAGTTCCCAGTAGCGGTCGACAGCGGCCTCACTCGCCACAGATTTCACCGAAACCGATTGCTCAAGGCTCTGCGCAATCAGGCTGCGCGGGGTGATCTGTTCGACCAGCAAGTTGACCCCCGGCATCCGGGCGATGGTGAAGCCGATATTGCCGCTGTCATCGTCTTTCTTGTTGTCCAGCTTCAGCATCGGCCCGCCGCTGCCGTCGACCAGCACAAGGCCGGTTAGGCGTTCGGGGTGCGCCGCGGCAAAGGCGAGCGCGTGCTTGCCGCCCATCGAATTGCCGCCGAGGACGAACTGCTTCAGGTCAAGCGTGTCGGCCACCTCGAGAATATCGGCGACATAATTGTCGCGGCTGTAATCGTCCTTGGGATCAGGACCGGTGAGACCATGACCGACCTGGTCGAAACGGATCACGCGGTACTTCGTCTTGAGAGTCTGCACCCACTGCTCCCACGTGTGCAGATCGGCATTCGATCCGTGGAGCAGGATTATTGCAGGCGCATCCTTCGGCCCCTCGTCACGAAGGTGCACGGTCACCCCGTCACCGATCGTCACAAACTGCGATGGCGGCCCGCCATACTTGGCGCGCATTTCTCCAGCGTCCGTGTCCGGCGTGCGGAAGACGAGGAAAGCGATCACCAGCACCGCCAGAAGCGCAAGCAATCCGCGCCAGACCCATTTCATCATTTCATCTCCGCAATCCAGCGCCGCACCACCGCCACGCCGTCCTTGTCGATACTCGACTTACCGAGTTCGGGCATGGCGATACCGGGTTCGGCGCTGTTCATCCGGTAGAGCAGGATCGATTCGTCCGGGTGTCCGGCGACGATCGAGAAATCATATTCGCCCGCACCGCGCCCCGCCGCGACCGGGCGCTTGCCGATGCCGTAGGCTTGCGGATCATGCTGCTCCCAACGCAGATCAAGGCCGGAATTGGACGCGCCGCCCCCGGGCTGGTGGCAATGGGCGCAGTTCACATCGAGATAGGCGCGGGCGAAGGGCGCGGCGGGGCTGTTGGCGGTATAGCCCGCCCACACCGGCATCGTCGCGCCGCCCGGTGGCAGGTGGTCAAGATTGCCCGCCTTGAACATGTCTCCCATCCATTTGACCGAAAGATTACGGGCTTTCGGGCCGATGGGGATCACCTGGCCATCCTTGCCGTGGCAGGACTTGCACTGGTTCTTGTTCGGGATGGCATAGGAAATCGCTTCCCCCGCAGGCGTCGTAAGTTCGACCCGGCCGCCTGCCAGCGCCAGCGTCGCTTCGGTCTGCTCGGCATTCCACCGATAAGGCAGCGCCACCCAACCATCAGCGCGGTGAAGCAGCACGCGGGTCTCGATCAGGCGGCGCTCCTCGCCCTCACCGAAAGCGAAGGTCTTGATGATCGCCGCACCCACGGGGAACTTAAGCAAGCCCTCTCCGTCAGCGACCAGTTTCGTGCCTTCGGGCAAATAGATGAAGCGCAGCTTGTCTGCCCCGTCCGACCAAAGCGGGGTGTTGAGAGCATAGGGATACACCCGTGCCGCCGGATCAAGCCCGCGCCCGTCCTGAAAGAAGGCGTATTCGCTCAGGTTCTTGGGGAAGGCCGCGCTGGTGATCGCGGCGTCGTTGACCGGCGCGGGTTCGAGCACCGTCGCCTGTGCCAGCGCGCCGCCGAGCGTGGCGCAAGCGAGCGCGAGGAGGCCCGCACCGCGCCTCACTTCAGCCGCGCTTCCAGTTCCGCAGGCGCGCCTACCTCGGGGAATTCCCAGGACTCAAGCGGAGTCAGGGTCAGCGGACCGGGCCGGGCTTCAGCTAGGCTCTGGCCGGGCTTCGACAGGTTGAGCGTCCAGCCGGTCACCCCCTCGGCAATGCGCAGGCCATTGCCGTCCTCGACAATTCCGTCCCACAGCACCGGCGGCAGCGCGCCGCCGAAGGCTTCGAGCAGCGCCTCCTTGCCATCAAGCTGCGGATCATCCCCCCCCGCGCCCGAAGGCGTTGGGGCCGACGATCACGTTACGGGCGTAGGGATTGTAACGCGCATCATCGAAGGGCTGGGTATAGGCGATCACCATGACATGCGCCGTGGCGTTGCCCTCGAAGGCGTTCTCCTCGATCAGCACGCCATCATTGGCCATCACCAGCACGCCCGTGCCGCGCCGCACGGAGGCGACGATATTGCCCGGGGGCGCGAAATTGGGGGTGTCGTTATCCTTCACCACATTATGCCGCATGATCACATTGCCGCCCCCCATGACCGGCAGGCCGGGCAGGTCGAACACCAGCAGACCGCCGGTGTTATGGGTGGCGATATTCTCGGTCACCAGCGCGTTGCGGCTGTTCTCGATCTCGATCCCGGCGACGTTGTATTCGACGAGGTTGCCCCGCACCGTAATGTCGCGACTCTGGCCGACGTAGATGCCTGCGTCCGACGCGCCCACCACCTTCGAGCGGGTCACCAGCACGCCCGTGCTTTCGACCGGGTAGATGCCGTAGGCCCCGTTGGTCGGCTTGGGCCCGCCAGTCCATTCGACGCGGATCGAGTTGTAGACGATCATGTCCGCGCCCTTGGACTTGATCCCGTCACCCTTGGGGTTCTCGATCGCGAAGCCATGCAGGGTGACGTTATCGGACGTGACGAGCAACCCTTCGCCCGCACCCTGCTGGCCGGTGAAATCGAGGATGGTCTTGTCCATCCCCGCGCCGCGGACAGTAACGCCGTCAACATCGAGGCTGAGCCCGTCGGTGAGCGTGAACCGTCCTTCGCCCAGTTCCACCACATCACCGGGCACGGCAAGGATCAGTGCTTCCTGCAAGCGCTCGCCTGCGCCCTCGCCCGGTGCGACACGGTGGGTCTCTGCGGCGAGCGGCGCGGCAGTTGCGAGCAATGCGGCGGCTAGAGCCAGTCGGTTCATGATATTCTCCCTCTCCATGCGCAGTGTGACGCATGCGGGGGAGCAAAAGCAAGCGCCTCAAGCAGCGCAGCGGTAGGCGGGCAAAAACGTCAGCCGATGCCGATCGCGCACAGCCCCGCGGAGGTGGTTAGCACGGCGACCGCCTCGCCATCATCGACGCGGCGCAGGCGCTTGACGAGTTCGCCGAGGCCGTAGCCTTCCTCGGGCTCGCCCGCCTGCGGTGCCATGCCCTGTCGCAGCTTCCAAAGCTGAGGAACGGTCAGCCGGTCCACCATGCGTTCGGCCATGCATCCGGCGCGCTTTTCACCGATGCCGGATTGCGTAAGGGCGCTCTTCACCTGCCATTCGATCAGCGGGTTGGCGAGGCCGGTGAATACCGCCCCCGCCCCCAGCAGGATGATCAGCAGAAGGCAGATAATGAGCTTCTTCATCAGTCGAGCGACTTGACGATTTCCTCGACCATCTTCTTGGCGTCGGCCAGCAGCATGACGGTCTGGTTCATGTAGAAGACGTCGTTATCGACCCCGGCATAGCCGACGCCGCCCATCGAACGCTTGATGAAGAACACCTGCTTGGCCTTGTCGACATCGAACACCGGCATCCCATAGATGGGTGAGGACTTGTCGGTCTTGGCCGCGGGGTTCACCACGTCGTTGGCGCCGATGATAAAGGCAACGTCGCACTGCGCGAACTCGGAGTTGATGTCCTCCAGCTCGAAGACCTCATCGTAAGGCACCGATGCCTCGGCCAGCAGCACGTTCATGTGGCCCGGCATGCGCCCTGCGACGGGGTGGATGGCATACTTCACCTCCACGCCCTTTTCCTTGAGCTTGTCACCCATCTCGCGCAGCGCGTGCTGGGCCTGGGCCACCGCCATCCCGTAACCGGGGATGATGATGACCTTCTCGGCCTGTTCGAGCATATAGGCGGCGTCTTCCGCGCTGCCCTGCTTGTAGGGACGTTGTTCGCGCGCACCGCCGGCTCCGCCAGCTTCAGGCGCTGCGCCGAAGCCGCCTGCGATCACCGAGATGAAGCTGCGGTTCATCGCCCGGCACATGATGTAGCTGAGAATCGCGCCGGAGGAGCCGACCAGCGCCCCGGTGATGATCATCGCCGAATTGCCGAGCGTGAAGCCCATCGCCGCGGCGGCCCAGCCCGAGTAGCTGTTCAGCATCGAAACGACCACGGGCATGTCCGCCCCGCCGATCGGGATGATCAGCAGGAAGCCGATGATGAAGGCCAGCACCGCGACCGCAAGGATCATCCAGCCCTCACCCGCCCCGCCCTGCGGCGAGACAGTGTAAAGCCCGATCAGACCGAGGATCGCGGCGAGTGTGCCGAGGTTGATGACATGCCGCCCCGGCAGCATGATCGGCGAACCGCTCATCCGGCCCGAAAGCTTGAGGAAAGCGATGACCGAGCCCGAGAAAGTGATCGCGCCGATGGCAATGCCGAGGCCAAGTTCGATCCGGCTGACCGCAAGGATCTGCCCCGCCCCCTCCGCGCCCCCGAAAGATTGCGGATCGAGAATCCCAAATGATTGCGGGTCAAGCCACGCGCCAAGGCCGACCACCACGGCGGCCAGACCAACCAGCGAGTGAAAACCTGCGACGAGTTCGGGCATCGCAGTCATAGCGATGCGGCGGGCGGTTGTGACGCCGATTACTGCACCGATAGCGATCGCAGCTAGTATCTGCGCGATGGTCCAATAATCAACAACTCGTTCTACCGGTGCTGTAAAGTCATCAGCCGTTGTCGGAATTATGGCCATTGGCACATGCGTAACCAGCGTGGTCCCTACCGCCAGGATCATGCCAAAGATGCCGTAACGGTTGCCCGCCTGACTGGTCGCTGGGCTCGAAAGCCCCCGTAGCGCCAGAATGAAAAACACACCCGCAACGAGGTAAGCGAGCATCGCCCAGGCAGGCGTGCCGCCTTCGCCCGATGCGGCTGCGGAAAGCAGGGAGAAGTCCATCTCTTACTTCTCCTTCTTCTTGTACATTGCGAGCATGCGCTGCGTCACCGCAAACCCGCCGAAGATATTGATGCTCGCCAACACCACTCCGAAAAGACCGAGATATCGGGCAATCGGGCTAGCCGCCTCGGCCGAAGCGATCAGCGCACCGACGATGATCACCGAAGAGATCGCATTGGTCACCGCCATCAGCGGAGTGTGGAGCGCCGGGGTCACCGACCAGACGACGTAATAGCCCACGAAGCAGGCCAGTACGAAGATGCTGAGAATTGAAATGAAGTCCATGGATCGCCCCTATTTCCCCGGCGCAAGATATTCGGTGAGTAGCGTCACCAATCCCGGCACATCCGCGCCGCGGCTAACATTGAACGCAATCGGCGCACTGCCCGAAACGGTCAGCGTGAGTTCGGTATCAAGATCGAAGTGGCCCGCGCTTTCCAGCGTAAAGGTGGTGATCGCGCGATAGGGGATCGTCAGGAACCGCTTCTTCGATCCCGTCAGCCCCTGAATGTCGATCATCAGGATGCGGCGATCAGTGAAAAGGATCGAATCGCGCACCAGCTTGAAAGCGAAGCGCACCGCCTCTCCTTGCGCCAGCGCATAGGAGAGATCTGACGCGGCGTCCTCGACGTCCCAGACCGTGGCGTTGATCAGGCCCATCGGCTTAACCGAGCAGCCTCTCGTTGACCACTTTGCCGCCCTGCGTCAGCCGGATGGCGTTGCCGATTTCCTCGTCGAGCACGGGCTTGCCCGCTTCCTTGTCCCAGAAGGCGCTGAGGAAATTGTAGTGGTTGCGCGCGAACAGAGCCGAGGCGTCGGCGGGAAGGTGCGCGGGCGTGTTCGAGAAGCCGATGATGTTGACACCGTGCTTGACCACGACCTCGTCCGCCTTCGAGCCCTCGACATTGCCGCCCTGCGCTACCGCAAGATCGAAGATCACGCTGCCCGGCTTCATCGTCGCGATCTGCGCGTCGGTGATCAGGCGCGGCGCGGCGCGGCCCGGGATCAGCGCCGTGGTGATGACGATATCCTGCTTGGCGATGTGGCTGGATACCAGTTCGGCCTGCGCCTTCTGGTATTCCTCGCTCATTTCGGTGGCATAGCCGCCCGAGCCCTCGCCCTCGATCCCCGCGACATTCTCGACGAAGATCGGCTTGGCGCCGAGCGACTGGATCTGTTCCTTGGTGGCCGAGCGCACGTCGGTCGCGGAGACCTGCGCACCAAGGCGCCGCGCGGTGGCAATCGCCTGCAAGCCCGCAACGCCCACGCCCATGATGAAGGCGCGCGCGGCCTGCACCGTGCCCGCCGCCGTCATCATCATCGGGAAGGCGCGGCCATACACATCCGCCGCTGCCAGCACCGCTTTGTAACCGGCGAGGTTCGACTGCGAGGACAGCACGTCCATCGACTGCGCGCGGGTGATGCGCGGCATGAACTCCATGCTGAGCGCCTCGTATCCCGCCGCAGCATAGGCATCGACCCGCTCACGCGCCGCAAAGGGATCGAACAGCGCCGCCACCCATGCACCGGGCTTGGCGCCCCCCAGCATGGCCAGATCCGGTGCCTGAATGCCGAGAACGATATCGGCATCCTTCACCGTCGCACTGGCGTCGGCCACGGTCGCCCCGGCTTCGGCATAGGCTTCATCGGTGATCGAAGCGATCACCCCGGCCCCCGCCTCCACCGCGACCGCGCAGCCGAGAGCAGCAAACTTCTTCACCGTTTCCGGCGTGGCGGCGACGCGCGTCTCGCCCGAGGCGCGCTCTTTCAGGATGGCGATTTTCACTAGGGCGCCGGCTTAGCTGGCGATCGCAGCGACGACGGCGAGGGTAATCACCGCGATAACCGGCACGGCCCATTTGAGCGTAGCCATGAACCCGCTGTAGGTGGCCGTGGCCTTTTCCATGTCGTGAACAGTCATGATTTCTTATTCCCCTTGAGCACCCGAACGCGCTGATGCGCGATTGGTTGCCGAATGGTTGTCGAAAGTTCCGGGCACGTGGCCCATGCCGCTCCCGTATCGAAGCAAGCACGCTATCTCAAGTCACCTTTAGTGAGAGGCCGAAGCCTTTCCCCCGAGTCTGTACCTTCGGCTCGGTGTCCCGCCGCGGCACAGTCTTAATCACGTTTTTACCTCCCCACCCTATGCACAGGCTTCTGATGTCGATTTCGGGACAGTTCCCGGGCGAACTAGGGAGCTAAGCGGCAAGACTAATGGCAGAGATGGATTGCCTCCCCCAGGCGCAGGAAGACGCGCGAATCGTCATGCTGATTGACGATGAACCCGCGCAGTCCCGGCTCATTACCGCAATTGCCGCGCGCGATGGCTGGCGCACGATTGTCGCCCCCGATGCCGAAACCGCGATCGCGATGCTCGGCACGCGCGAAGGGATGCAGCTTTCCGCGATCCTGCTCGATCAATGGGTGCCGGGCGATGACGCCTGCGCGCTGATTGCCGAATTGAAATCCCGCCGCCCTGCCCTGCCGATCCTGATGCTGACTACCAGCGCCTCGCCATTGCTGGCGGTCGAAGCGATGCGGGCGGGCGCAAGCGATTACCTCGTCAAACCCGTCTCCCCCGACCGGTTGATGGAAGCTCTGCGCACGGTCACCACCCGCGAATCCCCGCGTGACGAACTCGCCCCGCTGACCGAGAAAATGTCGGCCAGCCTCGATTTCGACGCAATGATCGGCACCGCTCCGCAATTCCGCGCCGCGTTGGCGCAGGCTGCCAAAGCCGCGCGCGGGCATGGTCATGTGCTGATCGAAGGCGAAACCGGCACCGGCAAAGAAATGCTGATGCGCGCGATGCACGGCGCTTCGCCGCGTGCCAAGGATCCGCTCCGGATTGTCAGCCTTGCCAGCGTACCCCTCGGATCAGTCGATTCGGTTCTGTTCGGACACGAACCCGGCTCCTTTCCCGGTGCTTTCGACCGCCAGATCGGCGCCTTCCAGCATTGCGACGGCGGCACCCTGATCCTCGACGAGATCGACCGTCTGAGCCCCGTTCTACAGCAACGTCTTGCCGAGGCGCTCGACAGCGGAATCATCCGCCCGGTCGGTGCCAGTTACGGTTTCCGAGTGGACGTGCGCCTGCTGGTGACAAGCAATGTCGGGCTCGACCGGATGGTCGCTGCCGGACAGTTCGATGCAGGTCTTGCGGCAAGACTGGCTGCGACCCGGATCGTGCTGCCACCGCTGCGCGACCGCACCGGCGACATTCCGGCGCTGACCCGCCATTTCCTCGCGCGGATCGGCGAGCAACCGGGGCTCAACCACCTCTCTGTCTCGGACAGCGCGCTTGCCCTGCTGGCCGCCTATGACTGGCCGGGCAATGTCCGCCAGCTGCAATCGGTGCTGTTCCGCGCTGCGGTCTATTGCGAGGGCAATTCGCTTACGGCCGACAGTTTCCCGCAGCTGTGCGAAATGCTCGGCGAACAGGGCAGCGTCACCGTGGCGAGCGCGCATGAGGGCGTGGGCGTGATGCTCTACACGCCCGACGGCAACTTGCGCCCGCTCGAAGAAATCGAAGCTGACGTGATCCGCCTCGCCATCGGCCATTATCGCGGGCGGATGACCGAAGTGGCGCGACGCTTGGGGATCGGGCGCTCGACGCTGTATCGCAAGCTGAGCGATCTCGGGATTGATAACGCCGCCTGATCGTCCTAGCCCAGCGGGTATGACGATCATTCAGGATTTCACGGGCCGCTCTGCGCTCGTCACCGGGGCTGCATCCGGGATCGGCGCAGCCTGTGCCAAGGCTTTCGCGGATCGCGGCGCATCAAGGCTTTTCCTTGTCGATGTCGATGCCGCAGGCCTTGAAGCACTGGAGCTTCCGGGCTGCGAGGTGCACCGCATTGTCGGCAGCGTCGGCGATGAGGCGCTTTGGCTGGATCTAGAGCCCCGCTTGACCGGCCTTGACCACGCTGTCGTCAACGCAGGCATCGGTTCGGGTGGCCCTATTGCGTCGATTTCGCTGGCAGAATGGCGCCGCGTGATGGCGGTGAACCTTGACGGAGCATTCATGACGCTCGCCTCGTCGTTGCGGGCGATGACGGGCAAAAGCGGCAGCGTGGTGGTGGTTGCCTCGACGACCGGGATCAAACCTGTGCCGGGGATCGGCCCCTATGGCGTGTCCAAGGCGGCGGTCGCCCACATGGCGCGGATTGCGGCCGCTGAAAGTGCCAGAAAAGGCATTCGCGTCAATGCGATAGCGCCAGGCGGGGTGGATACCGCGATCTGGGAAAGCGGCGATGATTTCAAAGCTTCGGTCGCTGCCATCGGCCGCGATGCGACGCTGAAGGCGATGGCAAAAACCACGCCTTTGGGCCGCTTCGCCTCCTCAGAGGAAATGGCCGACAGCATCCTTTATTTGCTGAGCGATGCCGCCGCCAATATCACCGGCCACGTGATGGTCTCGGACGGCGGCTTCACACTTTAAGTCGACTGGATGGTAAATCCGGGCACTGCGGCTGCTTCTTTGTGGCCGGGATGATACATGTCCATATAGACCATCGTCATTTCCGGCGTACTGCCTTCGCACTTCACCTCATAGCCATCGATGATCCGTTGATAGACGCCGGCCCCGAAACTGCCGACCCGCTGATAGGTCGGGCGCTTGCCGTCAGCGCAGCGCAGGCGATTGAGGTAGGCGCGCTGGCCGCCTGGCATGTCGGCCCGCACGGGGTTGTCCTTGCTGCCCAGCGGATAGGCCTGCGCAGCCTCGATCAGCTTGGCGAGCGCCTTGCCGCCCACGACCTTGGTCCCGAAGATATCGACCGTGTCCTGCGCCTGCACGGGCATCGCAATCACACTTGTGGTTGCCAGTGCCATAGCGGTCAGCATCCCTACCCCGAACGAAGGCTTCAACATCCCTTATCTCCCCTGAGAGGTTTGAAAGGTCGCACAAAGCTGTCAGCCGGGCAAGCGCCGATGGCTTGATCAAAGCGTAGGCATCACCACCCGAATGCTTCGGGCGCTCGGCCGGGAAGTTGATCCAGACTTCGAACTGGCGCGCGGAGGAGATGACCTGCGTCGAGGAGTCGACGATCCGCAAATCGGACAGCTTATTGGTTGCCCCAGCGGCGGCGCGGCGATGGCAGCAGCAAGAGTTGTGGCGGCGAGCACAGCTACCTCAGAGCGCCGGGAGCGTGCTGAAATCGGTAAGCGCCGCATCACGCATGCCCCGCCACACATTGCGCGCCTGCACCGTCTCGGCGACGTCGTGAACGCGCAGCAGGTGGACGCCAGCCTCCATCCCCTTGACCGCAAGCGCGATCGAACCGGCCAGCCGCCTGTCAGCCTCCTCCTCGGCCGATAGCGCACCGATCATCCGCTTGCGGCTCGCCCCGAGCATCAGCGGACTGCCGAGCGCGTGGAACAGTGGCAGGGCATTCAGCAACGCGAGGTTCTCTGCCAGCGACTTGCCGAAGCCGATGCCGGGATCAAGGATGATGCGCTCCTCGGCGACACCGGCCGCGATTGCCTTGTCGCGGGCCTCCTTGAGGAAGTCGAAGACGTCGCTTACCACGTCATCATAGGGCGCGCCCTTGTGGAGATCCTCACCTGCTCCCGGCGCGTGCATGAGCACCACCGGGCAGCCGCTTTGCGTCACCACCTCGATGCTGCGCGGGTCATAGCGCAGGGCCGAGACGTCGTTCGCCATGTGCGCCCCTGCACCTAGTGCTGCGGAGAGAACACCTGCACGGCGAGTGTCGACACTGATCGCTGCGCCCATGCTGGCACAGTACTCTACCGCGGGGACGACCCGGCGGATTTCCTCGTCCTCGAAGGTGGCCGCAGCACCCGGGCGGGTGCTCTCACCGCCAATGTCGATGATCGCGGCGCCCGCTTCAAGCATCGCGGCGGCATGGGCGCGGCCTGCCTCCATTGCGTCGTGCTGTCCGCCGTCGGAAAAGCTGTCGGGGGTCACGTTGAGGATCCCCATCACTTGCGGCTGATCCAACCTGACGGTTCGGGAACCCAGTTGGAGGGGGGAGTGGATCTTCCCCAGGTTCACCCATTGGCGCGTTGCGTCTTCTGCGAGGTTCGTTGGAAGCCGGGCGATCGCCGCTGCTATTTGTGCGGGCGTTCCTACAAAACGGCTGTGAACTTCAGTGCGGTTCCGCACCACCAGCGCGAACTCGCGCGCGTAGGACATGGACCCGCCCAGCCGCAGGGCATCGCCCTCCACCGCCTGCGGGCCGGAGACGAGTGTGAGCGGGTGGAGATAGACGCTGTCGCCCATCAAGGGATCAATCCTCGGCCGCCAGCAGGTAGAGCTGGCGCGCGGCATCGATCGGCTGCACATCCCCGCCGTTTTCGTAATGCCAGAAGGCCCAGCCATTGCAGCTCGGCGCGCCTTGCAGATCCTTGCCCAGCCCGTGGATCGAGCCGGTCTTGCCCCCGCACTCCAGCGAGCCATCAGTGCGCACCGTGGCGATCCAGCGGCGCTTCTTGTCGAACACTTGCGAGCCCGGAGGTATCAGCCCGGCCTCGACCACCGCGCCGAACGCCACCTTGGGCGCGCTGCGGGCCGACTGCATCGTGGTGAGCGCGCTTTCATCGAGCGGCAGTTCGCGGGCGATGCGCTTTTCAGCGACCTCGCGGTAGAAATCCTCGCGCTCGCAACCGATCCATTCGCGACCCAGCCGCTTCGCCACCGCGCCGGTCGTGCCGGTGCCGAAGAAGGGATCGAGCACCACGTCGCCCTTCTCGGTGGTCGCCAGCAGCACGCGGTACAGCAAGGCTTCGGGCTTCTGGGTGGGGTGGGCCTTCTTGCCGCCTTCCTTCAGCCGCTCGCCGCCCGAACAAATCGGCAGCACCCAGTCGGAGCGCATCTGAAGCTCGTCATTCAGCGTCTTCATCGCGCGGTAATTGAATTGATAGCGGGCCTTTTCCCCCATGCTCGCCCAGATCAGCGTTTCATGCGCATTGGTGAAGCGCGTCCCCCGGAAATTGGGCATCGGGTTGGTTTTGCGCCAGACGATGTCGTTCAAGATCCAGAAGCCCAGGTCCTGCAAGATCGAGCCGACGCGGAAGATGTTGTGGTAGCTGCCGATCACCCACAAGGCGCCATCGGGCTTGAGCACGCGGCGCGCCTCGGTCAGCCATTCGCGGGTGAACTTGTCGTACACCGCCATGCTGTCGAACTGGTCCCAGTGATCGGTGACCGCATCGACATGGCTGCCATCAGGGCGGTTGAGATCGCCGCCGAGTTGGAGGTTATAGGGCGGATCGGCGAAGACCAGATCGACACTCGCGGTCGGCAGCGAGCGCATCGCCTCGATACAGTCACCGGGCAGGATACGACCCAGCGGCAGATCGGCTGAACGCACAACTTCCTGCGTTTTTACAACGCTTTTTGCGCGCGACTTCACCTTCTCTATTACACTTGCCACGTGGCCCTCGCCTGTTATGCTGGAAACTTATCCACAGGCATGAGTCTTTGAAGAGTCCGCGTCAAGCCTCTAATTTTTCGGTGCTTGTCCGATATCCTGCGCCCGGAAAGCGGAACGAAGCGGGACCGACACAAGATGTTGAGTCCGGCCCCTGTGCGGGGACTCGATATGCAGGGGGTGTGGCGGCGAGGACTCAGTCCCAGGGCCATCACCGTCGTCCCAGCTTACGCTGGTATGACGTGAAGGTATGGCGGGCTGCCTAGATCAACGGCAACTGCGCCACGGGCGCAAAGCTGCGGCGGTGCAGCGGGGTGGCCCCGTGGACGCGCAGCGCTTCCATGTGTTCCGCCGTGCCATAGCCCTTGTTGCGCTCCCACCCGTAATGCGGGTGTGCGGCGGCGGCTTCCAGCATCTTCCGGTCGCGCCATTCCTTGGCGATGATTGAGGCGGCGGAGATCGCAGGCTCGATCCCGTCCCCGCCGACGATGGCGCGCGCGGGCCAGCACCATTCGGTGCAGCGGCCCTGCGGAGTCATATTGCCGTCGATCAGAACTTCTTGCGTCTCGCAGCCCAGAGCCGCCGTCAGGCTGGCGACCGCGCGGGTCATGGCCAGCATCGTCGCCATGAAGATGTTGACCCGGTCGATCTCGTCAGGCTCTACCACCGCCACGGCCCAGCAGCAGCTTTGCCGGATCGCTTTGTCGAGCACGCCGCGCCGCGCAGCCGAAAGGCGCTTGGAATCGTCGAGCCCCGCAGGTATCGCCCGTCCCAGCACAACCGCCGCGGCCACCACTGGCCCGGCCAGCGGCCCGCGCCCCGCCTCGTCAACCCCGATGACAAGCGGCTGGCGCGATGCCGTGATTTCCGGAGTGACCCCTAGCATGATCCGTTCTGTCCCATTGCTCGCCGCTCTTTCCGCTTCCGCGCTGGCGCTGACAAGCTGCGCGAATGCTGAAACCGGGGAAACCGCACCTGCGGCCGCCGCCGATGGCATGCCCTTTGCGGTTTCCGAGGTCGCGACGTTCGAGGAACCCTGGGCCATCGCTTTTGCCCCCGGCACCGCGATGCTGTTCGTGACCGAGAAGGCCGGGACGGTAAAGGTGGTTGACACGGCAAGCGGCAAGACCGGTACGGTCTCCGGCGCGCCCAAGGTCGATTACGGCGGTCAGGGCGGGCTTGGCGATATCGCTTTCCTTCCCGCCGAAGCTGGCATGCCGCTGGATGGGCGCACGATCTATCTGAGCTGGGCCGAGGCCGGCGAAGGCGATACCCGCGGCGCGGTGGTCGGCAAGGGCACGCTCGCCTGCACCGGCGTGGACGCTTGCGCGATCGAAGGCCTCGCCGTGATCTGGCGCCAGACCCCCAAGGTCAGTGGCCGCGGGCATTATTCGCACCGCATCACCTTCTCGCCCGATGGCAAGTACCTGTTTGTCGCCAGCGGCGAACGCCAGAAGATGACCCCTGCGCAGGATACCACCAATACACTTGGCAGCATCGTACGCCTGAACCTTGATGGCACACCCGCAGCGGGCAATCCGATGGCGGACAAGGGCGGCGTGACGGCGGAGATCTGGTCGTACGGCCACCGCAATATCCTGGGCATGGATTGGGACGCGCAGGGCCGGTTGTGGGAAGTCGAGCATGGCCCGGCGGGCGGGGACGAGCTCAACCTTGTGAAACCGGCAGCCAATTACGGCTGGCCGATCCGTTCCAACGGCGAACATTACAACGGCGATCCGATTCCCGATCACACTGCCGATGACGGCTTTGCCCAGCCCGCGCTCAGCTGGACTCCGGTAATCGCGCCCGGCGACATGCTGATCTACACCGGCGACATGTTCGCCGCGTGGAAGGGTCACGCGCTGATGGCAGGCCTCGCCACGCAAGCCATCGTCGATGTCGCCATCGAGGGGGAAACCGCCCGCGAAGTTGCGCGCCACGAATTCGACACGCGCCTGCGCTCCATCGCACAGGGCCCCGATGGCGCGTTGTGGGTGGCAGAGGACGGCAAGGGCGCAACCCTGCTGAAGCTCACCGCGCGCTGATGGCTTCGACGACTGCGACCCTGATCCCGCTCGAGGCGGTCGACCCCGCCATGATCGAGGAGGTGCTGGACCGTGCCTTCGGACCGGACCGGCACGCGCGCACCGCCTATCGCATCCGCGAAGGCATGCCGTGGCTGCCGGGCCTGAGCCTTGCTGCGCTGGACGAGAACGAGATGCTGGTCGGCACAATCCAGTGCTGGCCGATCGGCCTCCAGACTAAGCAGGGGCAGGTCCCGCTGGTGATGGTCGGGCCGGTCGCGGTGGTGCCTGAACGGCAGGGCGAAGGCTTCGGCGTCGGGCTGATGAGCGCGATGATTGCCGAAGACGCGCGGCTTGCGGCGGGCGGAGGACGCGCTCTGCCGCAGGTACTGATCGGCGATGCGGACTATTACGGGCGCTGGGGCTTCTCGGCGGCGCTGACTGGCGGCTGGCGTTGCCCCGGCCCTTACGAGCAGCACCGGTTGCTGGCGCGCGGCCACGGTCTTGCCGCCATGCCCGTCGACGGGATGCTCGGCCCGTGGGAGGGGTAGAGACGCTACCCCCTTCACCTTGGCGCCCGCATCTGCCATCCCCCTGACCCTATGCCTTACGAACCGCCCCCTTACCTTGCTGGCCTGACGCTCGCCGAGATTGCTGCGCTGGTGGCTGATCGCAAGCTCCCCCCGGTCGAAGGGTGGGCGCCGCAGCAAGCGGGCGAAAGCCATATGCGCATAGCGGCTGACGGGACGTGGTTCCACGAAGGCGGCGTGATCCGGCGCGAGGCGATGGTGCGGGCCTTTGCCGGACTCCTCCGGCGTGAGGCGGATGGACAGCACTGGCTGGTCACCCCCTTTGAAAAGCTGTCGATCGAAGTCGAGGATGCCGCCTTCATCGCGGTCGATTGTGTGCGGGCCGATGATGCGCTGGCCTTCCGGCTCAACACCGATGACATCGTGATCGCCGGGCCGGATCACCCCCTGCGCGCGGCGGGGACGGCAGAGGAACCCGCGCTCTATCTCCACGTGCGGCGCGGATGCGAGGCGCGGCTCAACCGCTCGACCTGGGCGCAGCTGGCAGAGATTGCGGTGGCCGAGGGGGCGGAGGCGAATGGCTGGCAGGTCACCAGCCAGGGCGCGACCTTTTCGCTGCTGCCATGAGCCTGTTCGATCCTCTCGCCCGCGCCTTTGCGGAAGGTCACGCGCGCGACATTCCCGATTTGCTGAGCGATGCGCATTTCGCCCGCGATGGCCGTGCGACGCCCGCCGCGGTGCTGATCGCGATCACCGACGTGCCGCATGATCCGCAGGTGATCCTCACCCAGCGCCCCCGCGCCATGCGCGACCATCCCGGGCAGGTCGCCTTCCCCGGCGGCAAGATCGATCCGGGCGAAGATGCCGTGACCGCTGCCCTGCGTGAGGCCGAGGAGGAGCTTGCCCTCCCCCGCGATGCCGTGCGGGTGATCGGCACCAGCGATGTCTACCACACCGGCACCGGCTTTCTGGTGACTCCGGTGGTGGGCGTCGTCCCGCCCGGCCTGCCGCTCGTGCCCAATCCTTCCGAGGTCGAGGCGTGGTTCGAGGCACCGCTCAGCCTGCTGCTCGATCCAGCCAGCTGGACCAGCAACGAAGTGTTCTGGCGCGGGGCGAACCGGCGCTACCTGGAATTGGACTGGCAGGGCTTCCGCATCTGGGGGGTGACTGCGGCGATCATCGCCAACCTTTCGCGGCGCATGGCGTGGGAGGGTGTCTCCGATGCTGCATGACCTGCGCGATGCTGACTGGACGCGCCGCCCCGGCCTTGCCGCGCTGACCGCGGCGCTGGGGGCGCAGAACATCCGCTGGGTCGGCGGCGCGGTGCGCGATGGCTTGCTGGGCGTGCCCGTCCATGATGTCGATTGCGCCACCCTGCTGCTCCCCGCCGAGGTCATCGCCGCCTGCGGCCGTGCAGGGATCCGCACCGTCCCGACCGGAATCGAGCACGGCACCGTAACCGCGATCCTCAAGGATGGCCCGGTCGAGGTCACCACCCTGCGCCGCGATGTCGCCACCGACGGCCGCCGCGCCACCATCGCTTTCGCCAGCGACTGGCCCGAGGACGCCGCCCGCCGCGACTTCACGATCAACGCGCTATACGCCCATCCCGAAACGCTGGAGATCGTCGATTACTTCGGGGGCATAGACGATCTGCGCGAAGGCCGCGTGCGCTTTATCGGCGACGCGCACCAGCGGATCGCCGAGGATCACCTGCGCATCCTGCGCTATTACCGCTTCCAGACCCGCTTCGGCGCGGCGCTGGACGCCATTGCCGAGGCCGCCTGCGCCGAACTTGCGCACACGCTGAAAGGCCTAAGCCGGGAGCGGATTGCCGCTGAACTCCTCGCGCTGCTCGCCCTGCCCGATCCGCACGCCACCATTGCGCGGATGCATGGCAATGGCGTGCTCGGCGTGATCCTGCCCGAAGCCTGCAAGGCCCATGTCGCGGCCCTCGCGCGGCTGATCACGGCCGAGCGCGAACAGGGCATTGCCGCAGATCCGGTGCGGCGGCTTGCCGCGCTGCTGCCGCCCTCGCCCGAGATTGCCGAGACCGTTGCCGCCCGCCTGCGCCTATCCAAGGTGCAGAGAAGCCGCCTTGTCGCCGCTGCCGAGCGCGGGGCAGGTGACACCGCCAACCCGCAAGCGCTCGCCTATCACCTCACCCCGCCGGTCGCGATCGACCGCCTGTTGCTGACCGGCGGTGATGCGCGCGTGCTCGCCGACTGGACGGTGCCGGTCTTCCCGCTCAAGGGCGGCGCGATTGTCGCGCGCGGGATCACCGCCGGACCGGAAGTGGCAAAGCTGCTCCAGCTGATCGAGAAACGCTGGGTCGCCGAAGGTTTCCCGAGCGCAGACCGGGTCAACCAGATGCTCGCCGAGGAACTTGGGACCAGCGCCTTCCGGTTTGATTAGTCAAACCGGCCCGACTTCGGGAACCCCTGCGGCGGCATCCGTCCGGCCGCGCCGCGCGCGACCTTCCACATGCGGATTTCGGTCTCGGTGCGGGTGCGCTCGCCCGATCCGCCCATTTGCCAGCTGAGGCCATCGGCGAGCACAAAGGTAATCGCATCGGACATTCCGCCATCGCGGTAACGCTGCAACTGCACGCCCTGCCCGCGCGACATGACCGGCAGTTCTTCAAGATTGAAGACCACCAGCTTGCGATTGTCGCCGACGCAGGCGACGTGATCGTGGCCTTCGGCAACCTGGCGGATCACCGCCAGCTTGGCGCCATCCTTCAGGTTCACCACCTGCCGCCCCTTGCGGGTCTCGGCGAGCAGCTCGTCCATCTGCGCGACAAATCCCTTGCCGTGGCTGGACGCCAGCAGCAGCTTGCCACCCGGACGATGCACCATCATCGCGCTGACATTCGCCTCGCTTTCAAGGTCGACCATCGTGCGCACCGGCTCGCCAAAGCCCCGCGCGCCGGGCAGCTTGTCACAGCCCAGCGTGTAGAACCGCCCGTCCGAAGCCGCGAGCAGCAGCTTGTCAGTTGTCTGCGCGTGGAGGATGAAGGCGAGCGCATCGCCCTCCTTGTATTTAAACTCCTGATCCAGCGGCACGTGGCCGCTGGCCGCCCTGATCCAGCCCTTCTGGCTGAGGATCACGGTCACAGGTGCCTTCTCGATCATCGCATCCATGCTGAACTCGATGGTCGGCGCAGCTTCGGCAATCAGCGTGCGGCGGCGGCCGAGCGGCGTGTCCTCGGCATAATCCTTGCGCAGATTGCGCAGATCGCGCTTCAACCGGGTGCTCTGCTTGGCCGGGCTTTCGAGCAGGGCGGTGAGATCGGCCTCTTCGGCCAGCAACTCGTCCTGCTCCTTGCGCAGCTGCATTTCCTCCAGCTTGCGCAAAGACCGCAGCCGCATGTTGAGGATCGCTTCGGCCTGCCGGTCGGTCAGTTCGAACTCGGCCATCATCACCGGCTTGGGCTCGTCCTCGGTGCGGATGATCTCGATCACCCGGTCAAGGTTGAGGTAGGCGATAATATAGCCGCGCACCAGTTCCAGCCGGTTGGCGATCTGGTCCAGACGGTGTCTGGCGCGGCGCTGGAGAATGTCGATCTGCGCGAAAGTCCAGCTTTCCAGCAGTTCCTTCAGCCCCATCACCATCGGCGTGCGCCCCAGCCCCGGCGGCGCATCGAGCACGTTGAGGTTGAGGCTGAAACGCGTTTCCAGATCGGTCAGCTTGAACAGGCTTTCCTTCAGCAGCTCCGGATCGACATTGCGGCTTTTGGGGACGAGCACGATGCGGATCGCGGTGTCGCTTTCGTCGCGCACGTCTTCAAGGATCGGCAGCTTGCGATCGGCAATCGCCTGCGCGATCTGTTCGATCAGCTTGCCCTTGGGCACCTGGTAGGGGATTTCCGAGATGACGAGCTGCCATTGCCCGCCGCCCAGCCGTTCGATCCCGGCGGCGATGTCATCGGCGTCCTTGGCCTCGGGCGCGAGGAACCGCCCGCGCAGCCGGAACGCGCCGCGCCCGGTACGATAGGCTTCGGTGATCGCGGCCTTGCTGTCGACCACCTGCCCGCCGGTGGCGAAATCGGGGCCGTGGAACAGCTCCATCAGCTGTTCGTGGCTGATCGAGGGATTGTCGATCAGCGCCAGCGTCGCATCGATGATTTCCGCGACATTGTGGCTGGGGATGCTGGTCGCCATGCCGACCGCAATCCCGCTCGATCCATTGGCGAGCAGGTTGGGGAACAGGCCGGGGAAGATCTCGGGCTCGATCTCCTCGCCGTTATAGGTGGGGATGAAATCGACCGTGCCTTCGTCCAGCCCGGACATCAGGGCCAGCGCGGTCTTGGTCAGCCGCGCTTCGGTGTAGCGGTAGGCGGCGGCATTATCGCCGTCGACATTGCCGAAATTGCCCTGCCCTTCGACCAGTGGATAGCGCAGGCTGAAATCCTGAGCGAGGCGGACCATCGCGTCGTAGACCGACTGATCGCCGTGCGGGTGGTACTTGCCGATAACGTCGCCAACCACGCGCGCCGATTTCTTGAAGGCATCATTGGGGTTCAGCTTCAGCTGCCGCATCGCCCACAGCAGGCGGCGGTGCACCGGCTTCAGCCCGTCACGCAGATCGGGCAGCGAGCGCGCGGTGATCGTCGAGAGCGCATAGACCAGGTAGCGCTCGGACAGCGCGGCATCGAAGGGGGCATCGACGATGGCGTCAAAGCCGTCGTCGGGTTCCTTGGGCAGGACGGGATCGGACATGCCCCCCGTCTAGCAACCCCCGCGCAAGCGAGGGAGAGGGGTTTCCACAGGGTTGAATTCGGGCAGCTGGGAGCCGGCCCGCCACATTGTGGCAAAATTGCGGTTTAATTATGGCGAAAATAAGGCATGCTTGCGGCGAAGCAGGCGCAGGCATTGCGAGTCGCGTGCCCCCGACCGGCTTCACGAGGAGAGAGAAACATGCGTAAGACCTTGATTCTTGCTGCCACTGCCACCCTCGCCCTTGCTGCGTGCAGCAAGCCCGATGATGAAGACCCTGCCGCCAGCGAAGCCGCCGATATCGCCTCGAGCGAAGTCGCCCCGGCGGAACCCGCCGCCGCCGCCGCGCAGGAAAGTGCCGCCATTCCCCAACTCGGCAGCATCCCGGTCAGCCTGCCGCAGCTCGCCTATGTCTATGATTACCGCTGGCGCATGGCAGCGGACGAAATCGGCAGCCTCCAGCGCCGCCACGCGTCCTTGTGCGAGCAGCAAGGCCCGGCGGTCTGCCAGATCATCGGCATGACCAAGACGGGCGAACTAGAAGGCGAGGTTGCGGGCGAGCTCGAGATGGCAGTCGCCACACGGCAGGCGCGGGCATTCGGCGCGCTGCTCGAGGACGAGGCGCTGGACGCCGGGGCCGAGCAGGTCGCCGCCGAGATTGCCTCGGAAGAACTGTCCAAGCAGCTGGTCGACACCGAAGCGCGTCTGGAAGCCCGCAAGGAATTGCGCGACCGGCTCCAGCAGGTGCTGCGCACCCGCAAGGGCACGGTCGAGGAACTGGTTGAGGCTGAACGCAGCGTCGCTGCGGTCAACGAGGAAATCGATCAGGCGCGAAGCTGGCTCAAGGAGATGGAAGGCCGCGTCGCCTACAGCCGCGTTACCGTTCATTACGAAACCGGTTCGGCAGCCACCCGCGACTTCTTCGGCCCGGTCAGCGGCGCGATTGGATCGCTGGGAGCGATCTTCGGTTGGGTGGTCGCGCTGTTGATCCTGGTCGGCGCGATTGCCCTGCCAGTGGGGGGCGTGTGGTGGACGGGCCGGGCCTTGCGCCGCCGCCTCGCCGCGCCTGCGCCTGACCCGCAATAAGCGCCAGAAACGCCCTGCCGCACGCCGCTCCCGCTCTGCCTTGGCAGGCGGAACATGAGCGGCGTGCGGGGGCTAGTCCTGCGGTCATCAACCACAGGAGACCCCCATGCAGCGCGTCCTCATCATTGCTACCGACGGTTACGAGCAATCCGAACTGATGGAGCCCAAGCGCCTGCTTGAAGAAGCCGGTGCGCAGGTTACCCTCGCCAGTCTCGAACATGGCGAGATTCGCGGGTGGGACCAGAAGGACTGGGGCCAGAGCGTCCGCGTCGATCTGCTGGTCCGGGACGTTTCGACCGAAGATTATGACGCGCTGCTGCTCCCCGGCGGTCAGATGAACCCTGACATCCTGCGCATGGAATCCAAGGTGATCGATCTCGTCCGAGAATTCGATGCTTCGGGCAAACCGATTGCGGCGATCTGCCATGCGCCGTGGCTGCTCGCCGAAGCTGCCATCCTCGAGGGGCGCACCGTGACTGGCTGGCCTTCGATCCGCACCGATCTCGCCAATGCGGGTGCGGCGGTGGTCGACGAGGAAGTGGTGGTCGATGGCAACTTCATCACCAGCCGCAAGCCGGGTGACATCCCCGCCTTCACCGAAGCGCTGATGGCGGCGCTCAATATGGAAGCGGCCGAGGCCTAGGCTACATCCGCCGCGCGTCGCTGCTTTCGGCGGGGATCGAGACGGTCAGGCCGTCCATCTCCGCCGTCAGCTCGATCTGGCAGGAAAGCCGCGAGGTGCGGCGTGCCCCGGCGGCGAAATCGAGCATGTCCTCCTCCTCCTCGGCAGCGGGGGGGAGGCGGTCGAACCAATCGGCGGCGACGATCACGTGGCAGGTGGAACAGGCCATCTGCCCCTCGCAGGTGCCCTCCAGCGGCAGGCCCGCCGCCTGCCCGACGCGTAGCAGATTGTCGCCCGGTTCGGCGGAGGCCGCGATGGTCTTGCCGCGCGGGTCGAGGAAGGTGATGGTGATGCTCACAGGCCCTGCTCCTTTGCGGCGGTGTTGATCATGGCGGCAGCGGATTCGACGTCCTGCGCTGTCGTATAGCGTCCGAATCCGAGGCGGATAGAGGACTTTGCTTGCCGGTCCGAAAGGCCAAGTGCGCGCAGCACATGGCTGGGCCGCCCCGATCCGCTGGCGCAGGCCGAACCGGCGGAGAACATGACGTTGCGGCAATCGCTCATCAGCCGGGCGACATCGAGGCCTTCCTTGCGGATGTTGAGATTGCCCCTCCAGCGATCCACCGCGCTGCCGTTCAGCTCCCAGTCTGCGAAAGCCTCTCGCGCAATGTTCCACAAATGTTCCACGTGAAACAATTGCTCCGAGAAGCCCTCCTGCGCCACCTGTGCAGCCGCCCCGAAGCCTGCGCAAAGCGCGGGCGAGAGGGTGCCTGACCGCAGGCTAGCCTCCTGTCCGCCGCCCCAAAGCAGGGGCAAGGGGGGGCTGGCATCGGGGCCGATCCACAATGCGCCGATGCCCTTGGGCCCGTGCACCTTGTGCGCCGAGATCGCGATATAGTCCGCCGCGACCTCGACCGGCACCTTGCCATAGGCCTGCACCGCATCGACCAGCACCCGCGCCCCCACCGCCTGCGCGATAGCGACCACCGGGGCGAGCGGGTTCCGGACCCCGATCTCGTTATTGATCGCCATCACCGCGACGAGCCCGGTCTGCGGCGTGATCGCGGCTTGCAGCGCGTCGAGATCGGCGCGGCCATCGGGCGTCACGGGGAGGACGGTAAAGCGCCGCCCCTGCGCTTCGACCACCTTCGCGCAATCGAGCACGGCGGCGTGTTCGGTGGCGAAGGTGATGACATCGCCGGGGGTGCCTTGCAGGACCATGTTGAGCGCTTCGGTGGCGCCAGAGGTGAAGATCAGCTTCCCGCCTTCAGGCAGCAAAGCGCCCACACGCTCCCGCGCGGTTTCCACCGCAGCGGCGGCCATCCGGCCCATGCGGTGCGGGCTGTGCGGGTTGCCGAAGGTGTCGCTATCCGGCCCGCCGAGCCAGCGCAACATCGCCTCACGCGCTTCAGGCGCGAGCGGGGTTGTGGCTTGGTAATCGAGGTAAATCATGGCCTCTCTTCCCCGCCCCGGGCTTGACCCGGGGTCTCGCTTCCTTCCTCTCGGGGATCAAGACAGCTGGGTCCCGGGTCAGGCCCGGGACGGGGGGTGGGGTTCAGCATAGCGAAGCCCAAGCCTCGGCAAACCGCTCCAGATCCTCGGGTGTGGTCGACCACCCCAGGCTCACCCGGATCGTGCGCGCCGCGACATCATCGGGCACGCCGAAGGCGTCGAGCACCCGGCTTTTCTTCAAGGTGCCCGACGAACACGCGCTCCCTGCCGAGACGGCAAAGCCCATCGCGTCGAGCCGGATCAGGAGAGCTTGCGCGCTGATGGTGGGGTGGGTCAGTGCGATAATGTAATCGACCGGTTCACCGACGGTCAGGCGATGGCCGGCGACTTGCACCGCAAACGCCACGCGCTTCTCCGGCGTGGTCGCCCACGCGCCCGCCTCAAGCGCTGCGGCCATGCCGAGCGCACCCGGCAGGTTCTCTGTGCCGCGCCGATAGCCGCGCTCGTGCCCTCCGACGGGCTTGAGCATCTTGAAGTCCTTGACCAGCAGCGCACCCACGCCAATCGGGCCGCCAAACTTATGCGCCGAGACAATCACCATGTCGGCAAGCTGGGGTATCTCGATCTTGCCCGCGCTCTGTGCGCAGTCGACGAGAAGCAGGCCACGCTGGTCGTGAACGACTTCAGCCACCAGCCCGATGTTCTGGCGCGTCCCCGTTTCGGAATTGACGTGCTGGACGGCAACGAGAGTGCGGTTCTCCCAATCGTCACCAGCGATTGAAGATGGTGCTGCGGCCGCCGAGAGCGCATTCAGGTCAACCCGGCCGTCAGGTCCGACTTCCACGACAGGCACACCTCGGTTCTTCTCGAACTGACCGATGGCGTCATGCTCGACCGCACTCACCACCTCATGAATGACCGTCGCATTGTCGAAGGCGAGGAGCGCCGCCTCGCTCGCGCCGCTGGTGAAGATCAGCTCCCCGCTCCACCCCAGAGCCCGCTTGATCCGCTCGCGCGCATCCTCCAGCGCGGCCCTCGCCTTGCGGCCCTCGGCATGGGGTGAGGACGGGTTCGCCCAGATGCGAAACCCCTCCTCCATCGCAGCCTTCGCCTCGGGGCGCAGCGGCGAGGTGGCCGCGTGGTCAAGGTAGACCCGCTCAGCCATTTGCAGTCACCCGCACAGCCGCCGCGACAAAAAATTGCGAAAATACCATCGCACCCTATATAGAGCCCGCTTTCGCGCGCGCCACCCGGCGTAGTGCGGCTCCTCGATCACAAGGTCTACCGATGCCCTCAGTCATCTTCCCCGGCCCCGAAGGCCGCCTTGAAGGCCGTTTCTCGCCCCCGCCGCGCCCGCGCGCACCTGTGGCGATGATCCTGCATCCGCACCCCGAAGGCGGCGGCACGATGAACGACCGGATCGTGCAGCGCCTCTACAAGACCTTCGCGGATCGCGGGTTTGCCACGCTGCGCTTCAACTTCCGCGGCGTGGGCCGTTCGCAGGGGTCGTTCGATTCCGGCATTGGCGAGTTGTCCGACGCGGCGAGTGCGCTCGACTGGGTGCAGTCGATCCACCCCGAAGCGCAGAGCACCTGGATTGCGGGCTACAGCTTCGGCGCGCTGATCGGGATGCAATTGCTGATGCGCCGCCCCGAAGTGCGCGGCTTCATCTCGGTCGCGCCGCCCGCCAACATGTATGATTTCAGCTTCCTTGCGCCTTGCCCCGCCAGCGGCATCTTTGTGCAGGGCGCGGCCGATACGGTGGTGCAGCCCAATGCGGTGCAGAAGCTGGTCGACAAGCTGCGCACCCAGAAGCACATCACCATCCACCACGAGGAAATCCCCCGCGCCAACCACTTCTTCGAAAACGAGCTCGAAGAACTGATGCGCTCGGTCGACAATTACCTCGATTTCCGGCTGAGCCCGGATTGTCCGATTAAGTAAGGCTGTTTGTGTGCGTGCCCGCCTCCGCGGGCACGTTCCTCGGCGCTGCTTCAAGCCCTGCGGGCTTCAGCGCCTGCGGGCGCGCGGTCGCGCTTGCGACCCGTCCGTTGGCGGGCCGAACCAGAATATTCCATAGCCCCCGCCCCGGACCCGATCCGGGGCCCCGCTCCTCATTACGACCACAAGATAGCTGAGCCCCGGGTCAAGCCCGGGACTGAGCGACATGATCCACCAAATGCTTCGCTGAGCCTGAGGGTTGAGCGTTTGTTTTCGCTTACCTTTCTCTACCGATTTGGTTGCAAAAAATACAGTCCTGAAAAACAACGCGAAAGTTCTTCGCCCCTAGCAAAAATCATAGTACTCTCGCGAGTGAGCAGGGCCGGAGGGTTTGTGCTCACAGCGTTGGTGTCATCTGCACTCCGGCCACTGCTCCCACGATGATGGAGAGAGGAGCCCCTGCATGACCTATGCTTCTGCCAATCGACGTCCCAACCCTGCCGCGCTTGCCGGAGCGCTGGGAATACCTGGTGCCTTCGGCGCGCTGCTGGTGGTCGGCCTTGCGGTGACGGTGGTTACCGTGCCCGACAAGCCCCGCCTCAAGGGCGAGACGATAACCGACACCGTCCTGCCCCCGCCGCCCCCGCCCACACCGGACAAGCCGCAGCCCGACAGCAAAACAGCAACCACCACGACGGTTACCGCGCCTCCCACGACCTCGCGGCCGACCAACCTGCCGGTCGATCTGGGCATGGGCGATCCGGTCCCCAGCTACACCGGTCCCGGCGACTTCAGCGGCACCGGCCCGGTCGAATTCACCATCCCCGGCCCCGCGCCGAGTGCCTCTCCCTTCAAGCCGGTCGGCGCAGTGCCGCGCGGCAATACCGGCAAGTGGGTGACCAATGACGACTACCGCCCACGCTGGATCCGCGAGGACATGGCGGGCCGCGCCGCCTTTACGCTCAACATTGATGCCAGCGGCAAGGTGGCGGGTTGCACCATCACCCGCTCCACCGGGCACGCCCCGCTCGACGCGGCGACCTGCGAGCTGGTGACCGAGCGCGCCCGCTTCACTGCGGCCCGCGACAGCAGCGGCAAGCCGGTCGCGGGGAGTTATTCGGGCAGCGTAACCTGGAGAATACCCGAATAAGTGAGTTCCGCCGGGGAGGGCTACCGCCTAGCCTTCTCCGGCGGTCTTGATCTGCTCGATCGGGGCCTGACCCCCTTCGGTCGGCACGGTCCAGATCAACACGTTGATCACCGCGATCACCGCCAGCAGCACCATCAGCGCAGGGTTCTTCGCCTCGCCCGTGCGCCGCCACAGCACGAACGCCCCCGCCACCAGCGCGAGCGCGGCGAGCATCACGATCGAAAGCACGATATCGGTCATGGCGAAAAAACGGCTCCTGCTTGTCCGCCGGTCGGGACAAAACCCGCATCGCGCCGGAACATCCGTGCCCCTGCCCCGGTATGTACCGGGCCAGCCGGCACGAGGAGGCTATGATGGGAATTTTTGGTTCAATCAAGAATGCGATCTGGGGTTCGGACAAGGACAAGGCAGAGGTCAAGCCCGCCGGGCCGCGGCCAGTCCCTTCGCCTGCGCCTGTCGCCACCGCAGCACCCGCCGCTCCCGCAGCGCTTGACCCGATCAGCGAGGCCGCGATGGCCGATCGCATCAGCCGCATGGCAGGCGCGGAAAAGTTCGAATGGCGCACCTCTATCGTCGATCTGATGAAGCTGGTCGGCGTCGATCCGAGCTTCGAAAATCGCAAGGAACTCGCCGACGAGTTGGGCATGACCGATTACACCGGCACCGCCGATCAGAACATCGCCCTGCACCACGCGGTGCTCAACATGCTCGCGGCCGAGGGCGGTCACATGCCGGACATGCTGCGCGACTGATTGGCGGTGTGCGGCGTCATTGACTCGGCGTCGGCACACCTTCAAATCGTGGCCATGAGAGAGAAAACCGCCGATTTCACCCGCCGCCAGACCCTTGCCGGTCTCGCTGGAACCTCCGCCCTTGCCCTGCTGCCCGCCTGCGCTGCGACAACGCCGTCGCCGGGCAGTGCTTCGGCATCGCTGGCAGGCCTCGATCCCGATGCCGCGCTTGAGCGTGTCGCCTACCGGATGCTCGCGCATGAACCGGGCCGCGCCACCGGGCTGGGCGTGGACACCGGTGAATATGCCGCGTGGCGCTCCACCTTCGGCACGCCGGGCGAGGCGGGGCGCAGCGAATATGCCGCGACGCTCAAGGAACTGGTCGCCGAGGTCCGCGCCTATCCCAAGGACGGCCTGACCAGCGATCAGCAGATCGGTTTCGAAGTGGTCGAAACGGCGTTCACCAGCGCGCTTGAGGGCATGGCCCTGCCCTATGGCGATGTGGCCGTGGGCAGCTGGCGCAACGCGCCCTATGTCGTGATCCAGAATGTCGGCGGTTATATCGACATGCCGCGCTTCTTCGGTTCGACCCAGCCGCTGAACAATGCGGGCGATATCGGTCCTTACATGAGCCGCCTCGCCGAAGTGCCGGCGATCCTCGATGGCGAGCTGGCCCGCATCCGCGAAGCGCGCGGCGAAGGGCTCGTGCCGCCCGCTTTCCTGCTCGACAAGGCAATCGCGCAGATGGAAGCCAGCATCAAGGGGACGTCCGAAAGCTATGCCGGGCCGCTGACCGCCGCCACGATCGACGGCGCGCAGGTCGCCGCCGGACAGGCGGAGCGGATCGTTGCCAGCGGGATCGTGCCCGCGCTCGAACGCCAGCTGGCCGAACTCAAGGTCCAGCGCGCCTCCGCCAAGGATGCAGCGGGCGTGTGGTCGCAGCCGCGCGGCGAGGAATATTACGACTGGGCAATCCGCGCTTCGACCACGACGCGCATGAGCCCTGACGAGATTCATCAGCAGGGCCTCGACGAACTGCGCACGCTGCACGGGCGCATGGACCCGATCCTGCGCGAGATCGGCTACACCAAGGGCTCCGTCGGCGAGCGGATGCGCGGGCTGGCCGATGATCCGCGCTACAAATTTGCCGAGGGCGATCCGGGCCGGGCGGAGATATTCTCCTTCATCAATGACCGCGTTGCGTGGATCAAATCGCAGATGCCGCGCGCTTTCAACAAGCTGGTCGATCCGCCGCTGGAGGTCCGCCGCCTGCCGCTCGCCGAAGAACCCGGCGCGCCGGGTGCCTACGGCGGGGCGGGTAGCAAGGACGGCAGCATTCCCGGGCGCTTCTGGATCAACCTGCGCACCACCGATCTGCACCGCAAGTACGACCTTGCCGACCTCACCTTCCACGAAAGCATTCCCGGCCACGTGTGGGAGGGCGAATTCAGCAACCGCCTGCCGCTGATCCGTTCGATCCTCGCCTTCAACGCCTTTTCCGAAGGCTGGGCGCTCTATGCCGAACAGCTGGCGGACGAGCTGGGCGCCTATGACGAATTCAAGGTCGGGCGGCTTGGCTACCTGCAATCGCTCGCCTTCCGCGCCTGCCGGTTGGTGGTCGATACCGGCCTCCATTCCAAGCGCTGGACGCGCGAACAGGGCCGCCAGTTCTTCGTCGAGGAGAACGGATCGAAGGTCGAGGAAGTCGCCTCCGAGGTCGATCGCTATTGCAGTTGGCCGGGGCAGGCCTGCGGCTACAAGATCGGCCACAGCGAAATCGTCCGCCAGCGCGCGCGGGCGCAAAGCGAGCTGGGCGGGGCCTACGACTTCAAGGCCTTCAACACCGCCGTGGTGCTGGGCGGCAACGCGCCGCTCTCCGTGATGGCAAACACCGTCAGCCGCTACATCGCGGGGGCAAAGGGATAGGCATTCTTCCCCCTCCTCTTCAGAGGAGGGGCGCGAGACTTGCCAGTTTGCTGGCAAGTCGCAGCGGGGTGGTGCTGATGGCACTCGCTTCGCTCGCCACCACCCCCAACCTCCTCCTCTGAAGAGGAGGGGGCGATATTCGCCCCCTTCCCAATCCCCGCCCCTGACCCCATCTTGCAACCTTCGGTAAGCAGGAGGGCAGCATGGAAACGCTCGGACAAGATCTTGAAACCATGCGCCGGGTGCCGCTGGCGCCCGCCCATGTCGATGCCATCTGCGATATCGGCGGCGAGAAATTCTACCCCGCAGGCTCCATCGTCATGGAGATTGGCGAGCCGATGGACAGGTTCGTCTATATCCTCGAAGGCGAGATCGAGGTGGTGAACCCCTACACCGGGGACCGCTTGCTCAAATCCGCGCTCGGGCCGACCCAGTTCATGGGCGAAATCGCCTTCCTCAACCGCGGCACCAATTACCTCAAGATGCGCGCCGCAAGGGACACCCGCGTGATCGAGGCCCCGCGCGAGGCGATGCTCGAACTGATGAGCCGGGTTCCGGAGCTTTCCGACCACCTCATCACCGTCTTTGCCGCACGCCGCCGGAAACAGTTCGAATTGGGCAATGCCGCGGTCAAGGTGATCGGCGCCGACCGCGATCCGGCGGTGCAGGCGGTCGAGCGCTTCCTGTCGAGGAACCGCATCCCCTTCCAGTCTTACGACCTCGACGGAGCTGATCCCGAGACGGTCAAGGTCTGCACCCTCATCAAGCACGAGCCTTCGGTGATCCTCGGCACCGGCACACGGCTGGAGGACCCGACCCCGCGCAAGGTGGCGCAATATCTCGGGCTCGATCTCGATATCTGTTCGCGCCGCACTTACGACCTCGTGATTGTCGGCGGCGGGCCTGCGGGCGTGGCGGCAGCGGTCTATGCCGGGTCCGAGGGGATCGAGGCGCTGGTGATCGAGGATACGGCCGTCGGCGGACAGGCCGGTACATCGAGCCGGATCGAGAATTACATGGGCTTCCCCACCGGGATCAGCGGCACCGATCTGACTTGGCGGGGTCAGGTGCAGGCGATGAAGTTCGGCACGCGTTTCGTCATGCCGCGCCGGGTCGAGGCGATGTCGCGGCGCGAGGACGGGGCCTATTGCATCACGCTGGATGATGCCGACGAACTGTGCGCCCGCGCGGTGCTGGTGGCGACGGGGGTGCAATACCGCCGCCTGCCGATCGACAAGCTGGAGGAACTGGAAGGCGCAGGCATCTTCTACTCCGCGACTGAGATGGAGGCGCGCTTCTGCGCGAAGACCGAGGCCGTGGTGATCGGCGGCGGCAATTCGGCGGGTCAGGCGGCAATGTATCTCAGCCGTGCGGCGGCGCATGTGCATCTGGTGGTGCGCGGCGGCAGCCTTGCCGCGTCCATGTCGAGCTATCTCTCTCAGCGGCTGGAGGCCGATCCGCGCGTCACCATCCACTACCATTCGGAAGTCACCGCGCTGCATGGTGACACGTGGCTCGAAGGGATCACGCTCAAGACCAAGGACAGCGAGCGCCGGATCGATTCCCGCGCGCTGTTCATCATGATCGGCGCGGCGCCCAACACCGATTGGCTGTCCGGCCTTGCCGAGACCGATGCCAAGGGCTTCGTCCTGACTGGCGCGGCGGCAGGAAAGGGAGATGATTACGCCACCACCGCACCCGGCATCTTCGCGGTGGGCGATGTGCGCGCCGGATCGGTCAAGCGCGTGGCAAGCGCGGTGGGCGAAGGATCAGTCGTCGTCAGCCGCATCTGGCAATATCTCGAGGACACGCGCCCCGCAGAGGGGTAAAATTCCCGCTCCCGCAATTCGTCGCAAGCCTCTGGCATCCCGACAAAAAGCCAATATGCTGGCATCAGTCGTCCGGGCATCGCAGGCCGGGCGCGCTGGGGGATGCACGCCATGATGACCGCGATTTTCCGCTTTCTCGCAGCCGCGCTCGCCCTGATCGCGATCCCCGCGCGCGCCGAATGGTACGAGGCTTCAAGCGACCACTTCGTCATCTATGCCGACGACAAGGAAGCGGACATCCGCAAGTTCGCCGAGAACCTCGAACGCTATCACAGCGCGATGGCGTATGTCCTCAGTGCAAAACTCGAAAAGCCCAGTCCCTCGAACCGCGTGACGATCTTTGTTGTTGGCGGGCAGCGCGATATGCGCGAGCTGGCGGGCGGCAACCGCTATGTCGGCGGCTTCTACATCCCGCGTGCAGGCGGCAGCCGTGCCTTCGTGCAGGATATCCGCAACACCAAAGGCTATCCGCATTTCTCGACCATCGTGATGCTGCACGAATATGCGCACCACTTCCTGATCTCGTCATCCAGGTTTGCCCAGCCGCGCTGGTTGAGCGAGGGATCGGCGGAGTTCTTCGCGGCGGCGGGCTTCAACGCGGACGGGAGTCTGCTGATTGGCCGCCCGGCGCAGCATCGCGGGGCCGAACTGGTGTTTGCCGACCCGGTGCACGTCCGCGAACTGCTGGACCCTGCGATCTACGAGAAGGAACGTGGCAAGGGTTATGACGCCTTCTACGGCAAAAGCTGGCTGCTGTATCACTACCTCACCTTCTCGGAACAGCGGCGCGGCCAATTGGGCAAGTATCTGGTCAACCTCTTCAACGCGATGCCCCCTCTCGCAGCGGGCGAGGATGCCTTTGGCGATCTCGACGTGCTGGAACGCGAGCTTGGCACCTATCTTCGCTCGCGCAAGATGATGACCTTGGTGCTGCCGCCCGAAAAGCTCAGCCTTGGCAGCCCCATGTCCCTGCGCAAGCTCCCTCCGGGCGAGGCTGCGATGATGCCTATCATCATCCGCTCGCAGCGCGGTGTGAACGATACCGAGGCCGCCGAACTGCTCATCGAGGCGCGCGCCGTGGCCGCGAAGTATCCGGGCGATCCGGGCGTGCTCGCCGCACTGGCCGAGGCGGAATATGATGCGGGCAATGATGCCGAGGCCATCGCTGCCGCCGATGCGGCGATTGCCGCCGATCCTTCGCGCACCAATGCCTATGTGCAGAAGGGCTATGCCCTGTTCCGTCAGGCCGGCGAGGCCGAGGACAAGAAGGAAGCCTATGCGGCGGCGATGAAGCCGTTCGAGGCGCTCAACGCCATCGAGAACGATCACCCCCTGCCGCTGATCTACTATTACCGCAGCTATGCCGAACGCGGTGCCAAGCCGCCGGAGAACGCACGCGCTGCGCTGGAGCACGCCTCACGGCTGGCGCCCTTCGATCAGGGCTTGCAGCTGAATGCCGGGATGATGCTCATCAAGGAGGGCAAGTTCGCAATTGCCCGGACTTTCCTTGCCCCGGTTGCCGCCAACCCGCATGGGGGCGGCGCGGCAGAGCAGGCCAAGAAGCTGATCGCGACGCTCGCCGAATCCACAGAAGGAATGACGGTCGATCTTGGCGCGGCCATGGGCGAGGCAGGCGCTGCCACCTCGCCCGAAGCGTCGGAGCCCGAAGCGGCGGAGTAAACTCCCCGCCGGTCTCAGCTCTTGCCGCCGCCCAGCAGGCCCTTGGCCATGTCCATGATGTCGTCGGCAGGGTTGCCGTCACCATCGCGGTCGAGGATCGAGGCGAAGTTGCTCAGCGATCCTTCGCCGCCCACGGCTGCGACGATCTGGTTGAGGATATCCGGCGACATCCCGGTCTTTTCCGCCGCCAGCGTCACTGTGTCGCCATCCAGCTGATGGGTCTTGCCCAACGCCGCGATCGCGGTCTCGGCCATCTTGGGATCGATGCCGATCTTCGCCGCGAGGTTCACCACATCATCGGGCGCGCCGCCGATGTTCTTCAGGATTCCGTCGAGAATGCTCATGAGTCTTATCCCTTGCTGGCGAAACGATGTGTTCCGCCGGCAAGGTTACGACATCATGGCGTAAGACGCGAGTCTATCAGGCAGCCACGGGTGCAGGCGCGGCCTGGCGCACGCCTTCATCGACATGGGCTTCGAACTGCGCGAAGTTATCGATGAACAGCTGCACCAGCTTTTGCGCGGTCGCATCATATTCGGCCTTGTCGGCCCAGGTGCTGCGCGGATCGAGGATGGTCTGGTCGATCCCGGCTTCGGCCAGCACCGGCACATGCACCGGCACGTCGAAGCCGAAGTTCGGATCCTTGCGGAATTCGACATCGTCCATCTTGTCATCAAGCACGGCGTTGAGCAGCGCGCGGGTCGCCTTGATCGGCATGCGGCTGCCGGTCCCGTACTTGCCGCCGGTCCAGCCGGTGTTGACCAGCCAGCACTCCACACCGCCCTTGGCGATGCGCTCCTTGAGGAGATTACCGTAAACCGAGGGATGGCGCGGCATGAAGGCGGCGCCGAAGCAGGTGCTGAAGGTCGCCTCCGGTTCGGTCACGCCGATTTCGGTGCCGGCGACCTTGGCGGTGTAGCCGCTGAGGAAGTAATACATCGCCTGATCCGCAGTCAGCCGCGCAATCGGAGGCAGCACGCCGAACGCGTCCGCGGTCAGCATGATGACATTCGACGGCGCGGGGCCGAGGTTCTTTTCGCTCGTGTTGGGGATCGACTCGATGGGGTAGGCGCCGCGGGTGTTCTCGGTCTTGCTCGAATCCGTGAAGTCGAGTTCGCGGGTGTCCTCGTCCATCGCCACGTTTTCAAGGATCGTGCCGAACATCTTGGTGGTGGCGTAGATTTCCGGCTCGCCCTCGGCCGAGAGGTTGATCATCTTGGCGTAGCAGCCGCCTTCGAAATTGAAGACCGCCGTGTCCGACCAGCCATGCTCGTCATCACCGATCAGCGTGCGGCTGGCGTCGGCGCTCAGCGTGGTCTTGCCCGTGCCCGACAGGCCGAAGAAGATCGCGCTCTTGCCGTCCGCGCCGATATTGGCCGAGCAATGCATCGGCATGACGCCCTGCGCGGGCAGAAGGTAGTTCAGCAGGCCGAAAACGCCCTTCTTCATCTCGCCCGAATATTCGGTGTTGCCGATCAGGATAAGCTTCTCGGTGAAGCTCACCGCGATCACCGTGTCGCTGCGGCAACCGTAGCGTTCGGGGTTTGCCTTGAAGCTGGGCAGGTTGATGATGGTGTATTCGGGGGCGAAGCTGGCAAGCTCGTCCGCGGTGGGGCGCACCAGCAGGGTGCGGATGAACAGGTTGTGCCAAGCCATCTGGGTGATGACGCGCACATTCACGCGGTATTCGGGCTGCGAGCCGCCAAACAGATCGGCGACGTAAAGTTCTTCGCGGTCTTCGAGGTGCGCGAGGAAATCAGCCTTGAGATTGGCGAAGTGTTCTTCGCTCATCGGCTGGTTGACCGTGCCCCAGTTGATCGTGTTCTCGGTCTCGGCATCGCGGACGATGTATTTGTCCTTCACGCTGCGGCCGGTGAACTTGCCGGTTTCGACCAGCAGTGCGCCGTGCTTGGTCAGCTTGCCCTCACCCTTGGCGAGCGCGTGCTCCACCAGCGCAGCAGTGCCGAGATTGGCGTGGATTTTGGCGCGGGTGGCAAGATTTTGGGCGGCCAGCGGGGTTGCGAGCGAGGTCAACTTACATCTCCTGGGCGATGCGGCAGGGCAAAAGCGGTCAAAGGGCTCGGCCAGTCGATACCGGCGAATCCGCGAGCCTTCCGTTACGTTCCGTAGCATCTGCGCATACGTATGCAACCTTGGGCGGATTGGCGCCTGTGCGTTCAGTCGATCCCTCGAGCCGCGCCTTAGTTTGCGACTCCGCCCGCGTCAAACCGGCTGCGACATAGCAAATGTGCTGGGCGGCCAACCCCCGCTTTGCCAGGCTGCGCTGGCGATTGCGGTTAGCAGCCTATGGCGCTACCCACGCAGCATGGAAGCGCGGCGGCAGAGAGGATGAAGCCCATGTCCGACAGCACTACCGAGCCTGCCCCCGCTCTGCCCGACAGTGCAGGGGCAGATGCGCGCAAGCTCCAGATCGCGCTTGTGGATGATGATCGCAACATCCTCACCACGGTCTCGATTGCGCTGCAGGCCGAAGGCTTTGCCACGCGCCTCTATTCCGATGGTGAAACCGCACTGAAGGCGCTGCTCGACAATCCGCCCGATCTTGCCGTGTTCGATATCAAGATGCCCAAGATGGACGGGATGGAACTGCTGCGCCGTCTGCGCGCGCACTCGCCGCTGCCGGTGATCTTCCTCACCAGCAAGGATGACGAACAGGACGAGGAAGCGGGACTGGAACTGGGAGCGGATGATTACATCGCCAAGCCGTTCAGCCTGCGTCTGCTGATTGCCCGCATCCGCGCGATCCTGCGCCGGGCCGAGCCGCTTGTCGCTGGCAACCCAGCATTGCCAACCGAATCCGCGCCCGCCAGCCTCGTCCGCGGGCGCTTGTTCATGGACCCCGCGCGCCATCAGGTGACGTGGGACGGACAGGCGGTCAGCCTCACCGTGACCGAATTCCTGATCCTTGAAGCGCTCGCCATCCGGCCCGGCGTTATCAAGAGCCGCAACCAGTTGATGGACGCGGCCTACCCCGACGACGTGTTCGTCGACGACCGCACGGTCGACAGCCACATCAAGCGGATGCGGCGCAAGTTCAAGGTCGTCGACAACAGCTTCGACGCCATCGATACGCTCTATGGCGCGGGTTACAGCTTCACCGATGGCTGACGACAAGCGCGCCGGCGGGGGCGGCGAAAAGCTGAGCGCAACCGGCCGCTTTGCGCTGACGGGCCGCATTCTCGCGGTCAACATCCTGCCGCTGCTAATCATGGGCGGCGGGCTGTTCTACCTCGACAGCTATCGCACCCAGCTTATCAACGAACGCTTCAAGCTCGCCCGGATCGAGGCGCAGATCACCGCCGAGGCGCTCGCCGGGGCCCGCCGCGAACGGCAGGAAGCGCTGCTGGTACAGATCGGCAAGGAACAGCGCATGCGTCTGCGCATGTTCGATGCCGAAGGGCGGCTGACGGCCGATAGCTTCGCACTGGCCGAACCTTCATTCCGCTTCAACGACATCAATGACGATGACTGGCAGCAACGCTTTTCGCGCTGGCTGGATCGCACGGTCGACACGATCGTCAGCGCCGAAGCGGTGCAGGATTATGACGAGCCCGAAGCGCAGGAGGCCGATGCCTGGCCCGAACTAGCGCGCGCGCGCGAACTCGGGCTTTCGCAGGTGCGGCTCTACGATTGGAGCGACGGCACTCCGGTCATCACCGCCGCCGTACCGGTCGGCTTACAGGGCGCGACACTGCTGACCGTGCGCAACGCGGTCGACATCACCGAAAGCGTCCGCGCCGCGCGCACAACGCTGTTTGTGGCGATGTTGCTGGTGATGGCGGCGTCCGCGCTGCTCTCGCTGTTTCTTGCGCGCACCATCGTCACGCCGTTGCGGCTGCTGGCCCGTGCGGCGGTGCGGGTGCGGCAGGGGCGCGACCGCGAAGTGGAAGTGCCGCGCTTGCCGCAGCGCAGCGACGAGATCGGCCTGCTCGCCCGCGCGGTTTCGGACATGACCGGCGCGCTGCGCCAGCGGATCGACGCGGTCGACAGCTTCGCCGCGGATGTTGCGCACGAGATCAAGAACCCGCTCGCGTCCTTGCGCAGCGCGGTCGACACATTGCCCCGCGTCGAAGACCCGGCCCTTCGCGCCGAGCTGATCCAGATCGCCGCCCATGACGTGCGCCGGATTGATCGGCTCGTCACCGAAATCGCCGCCGCCAGCCGCGTCGATGCCGAAATCAGCCGCGCCAAGCTGGAACGGGTGGATCTTGCCGACCTGTTCGAAAACATCATCCGCAGTCGCGAGGATCGCGGGATGAACGGCGGGCGCCGGATCGAACTCGATGCCGCGCGCGGGGGCACGAACCGCGTCATGGGCGTGCCCACCCAGCTCGAACGGGTGGCCGAAAACCTGATCGACAACGCGGTCTCCTTCTCGCCGCCCGAGGGTGTGGTGCGCGTGTCGATCCGCCAGGCCGGCCGTCACATCATCACCGAGGTTTGCGACGAAGGCCCCGGCATCGCCCCCGAACGGCGCGAGGACGTGTTCCGCCGTTTCCATTCCGACCGACCCGAGGGCGAGAGCTTCGGCAACCACTCCGGCCTTGGTCTCGCCATCGGCCGCGCGATTGCCGAGGCGCATGATGGCGCACTGACAGCCGAAGGGCGCCGGGATGGTGAAGAGGGCGCGTGCCTGCGCCTGACGCTGCCGGCCGCGCCGTGACTTCGCCCGCCCCTGTGGTGATGCAGGCCAGCGCAGTAGTGATCGCAGGCCACGCGCTGCTGATAGAAGGGCCACCGGGCAGCGGCAAATCAAGCCTCGCGCTGGCGCTGATCGATCGCGGCGCAGGCCTGATTGGCGATGATGCGGTGACGCTGATGCGGGAGGGCGAGTGCCTCATCGCCAGCCCGCCGCCCAACATTGCCGGCTTGATCGAGGTGCGCAGCGTTGGGCTTGTCCGCGTGGCCGTCGCTCCGCCCGCGCCGGTCGCGCTGATCCTTTGCCTCGGCGGCCCCGTGCCTGATCGCCTTCCTGAAACGCCCCTTCCCCGCAGGCACATTGCCGGGGTGGCCGTGCCGGTGCTCGCCTTCGATCCGGGAGCAATCGCCCCTGCCGCTCGCGCTGAAGCGGCGCTGCGCCTTCACGGCCTCGCGTTCAAACCGGCTTCCCTTTCCTGCGCCGACGCGCCAGATAATCCGGCATGAGCGAGCCCGCCGCCCTTCCCCCGCATCCCGACAAGCGCCAGCTGCTGCTTGTCACCGGCATGGCGGGTGCGGGCAAATCCACGGCGCTCGCTGTGCTGGAAGACATCGGTTGGGAGACGATCGACAATTTCCCGGTGCGGATGCTCAAGCGGCTGGTCACCATGCCTGATGAAGCACGCGGCCCGCTCGCGATCGGCTTCGATTCGCGCACCCGCGGTTTCGTGCCGGGTGACATCATCGCGCTGATGAAGGACCTCGCGGGGCGGCCCGATATCGCGCTGACCTTCCTGTTCCTCGACTGCGCGGGGGGTGAGCTGGAACGCCGCTTCAACGAGACCCGCCGCCGTCACCCGATGGCCGCGGGGCGTCCGGTGCTGGAAGGAATCGCTGCCGAGCGTGAGTTGCTCGAACCCTTGCGCCGCTGGGCCGAGGTGATGATCGACACCACGGCGCTGACCAGCAACGACCTGCAGGGCCGCATACGCGAGCTCTTCGCGCCGGAAAGCCGCGAAGCCGCGCTGACCCTGACGCTATCGAGCTTCGGCTTCGCGCGCGGGATGCCGCCGCTGGCCGATCTGGTGTTCGACATGCGCTTTCTCGACAATCCGCACTGGGTGCCGGAACTGCGCAAGCAGACCGGTCAGGACGCGCCTGTCGGCGAACATATCGAGCGCGATCCTGCCTTTGCCGATGCCTTCGCACGGATTCGCGATCTGCTTCTCCTCCTCCTCCCGCGCTATGCGGCGCAGGGCAAACCCTACGTCCACGTCGCATTCGGGTGTACCGGCGGGAGACACCGTTCGGTCTTCACCGCCGAGCGGATGGCTGAGGCCTTGCGCGCGGCGGGATTTTCCCCCACTGTCCGGCACCGCAACCTGGGCTCGCGGGCGGCGGACGCCATTGAACGCGAACGTCGCTAGACCCGGTCCGGAAAGTCACCGATCGATGCAAACGCGTGCATTGTCGGACAAGGTAGAAACGCGTAAGGCAGCCCTCCGGCGGGCAGTTAACGGACCCCTATTCACACATGATCGGCTTGATCCTGGTAACCCATGGCCGCCTCGCGGACCAGTTTGTCGAGGCCATGGAGCACGTGGTCGGCCCGCAGGACGGGATCGTCACGGTCTGTATTGGCCCGAATGACGATATGGAGCAGCGCCGCGCCGATATTGCCGATGCGATTGCCTCGGTCGATGCGGGCAACGGCGTCATCATCCTCACCGACCTGTTCGGCGGCACTCCGTCCAATCTGGCGATATCGCTGCTGGATGCTGGTCATGTCGAGGTGATTGCGGGCATCAACCTGCCCATGCTGATCCGCCTCGCCGGCGCGCGCAAGGCGATGGACGTGACCGCGGCGGTCCACGCTGCGCAGACCGCGGGTCGCAATTACATTACCGTTGCCAGCGAGTTGCTTGGCGCGAACACCGCTCCGCAGGCGCGGGCCAAAGCCTGAGGGGACCGCCGTGGGGGAGGCAAGGCAAAGCATCACCATCGTCAACCGCCGCGGGCTGCACGCCCGGGCGAGTGCGAAGTTCGTGGGCGCGGTTGCCGCGCTGCCTGATGGCGTGAAGGTGACCGTCAGCAAGACGCCGCACAGCGCGGCGGGCGGATCGATCCTCGGCTTGATGATGCTTGGCGCGGCCAAGGGTGACACGGTCGAAGTCGCGGTCGAGGGTGACGGCGCGGACGCGGTGCTCGCCGATCTGATCGCGCTGATCGCCGACGGCTTCGGCGAGGATTAGTGCTTTCTTCCCGTTCGTGTCGAGCGAAGTCGAGACACAGGATCGCACGGCAAATGGCGTCTCGACTACGCTCGACGCGAACGGCATAGGCCTTCCATGCGCAAGCACATCACCGGATTTTCCAACCCGACCGTCAAATACCTGCGCAGCTTGCGGGACAAGAAGCATCGCAAGCGCACGGGCCAGTTTCTGGTCGAGGGGCTGCGGCTGCTTGAGGATGCGCGCGCCTCTGGCCGTGTTCCATCAACGCTGGTGATGGCCGAGGGGCGCGAACACGCCTTGCTCGCCCGGCTTGAGGCTGACGTGCTGGCCGCTGGCGGCGAGGTGATCGCCACCACGCCAGACATCCTCTCAAAGATTACCGGCAAGGAGAACGCCCAGAGCGTTGCGGGTGTGTTCGACGAATGGGACACCTCGCTGGAAGTGCTCGACCGCAGCTCAGCGCCGATCTGGCTGGCGGCGCAGGCTTTGCGCGATCCCGGCAACCTCGGCACGATGCTGCGTACCTGCGATGCAGTGGGTGCGGGCGGGCTGATCCTGATCGACGATTGCGCCGATCCCTTCAGCGCCGACGCCGTCCGTGCGAGCATGGGCGCGGTCTTCACCGTGGGTCTGGCGCAAGCGCGGTGGGAGGATTTCCTGCCATGGCTGCGCGGCGGAGCGGGGCAGCTTGTCGCGGCGAGTTTGCGCGATGCGGTGCCCTATCGCGGTGCGCCTTATGCGGCTCCGTGTTTCATTCTAGTCGGCAACGAATCGCAAGGCCTACCCGAGGACTACGAGGCGGCGTGTGATTTGCGTGTCACCATGCCGATGAAAGGCCGCGCGGACTCGCTGAACGCCGCCGTGGCCGGTGCGGTGCTGGCTTACGAGGTGCTGGCGGGTTTGGAAGGGTAATTACTCCGCCGCGTCCTTGCGCCCTTCGAGCGCGGGGTAATCATTCTCCACAGCATCGCCATCGGCCGCATTGTAACGCGGCGCGCTTTCCACCAGCGGCACGTCCTCGATCTCGCGCTTGCCGATGTCTACACCCTTTTCGGCCAGCCGCCGGCCTGACGACAGCACGTTGCGTTCAAAGCTGCCGACGAACTTGTTGTAGTTGTTGACTGCCGTCTCGAGCCCGCCGCCGACCCGCTTGAGGTGCTGCGCCGCGACTTCGAGCCGGCTATACAACTCCGCGCCTATCCGGCCGATCTCCGCAGCCTCGTTGGCCATCTTGTCCTGCCGCCAGACCTGCGCCACCGTGCGGGCAATGGCCACGAGGTTAGTGGGCGTGGCCAGCAGCACCTTGTTGCGGAAGGCGAAGTCCCACAATTCGGGATCATGTTCGAGCGCGGCGGCGACGAAATGCTCGCCCGGTACGAACATCACCACATAATCGGGCGCATCGTCGAACTGGCTCTGATAGCTTTTGGAGCCGAGCGTCTGCACATGGCCGCGCATCGACTTGGCATGGAGATCGAGGTGCCGCTTGCGCTCGCCCTCGTCGTCCGCCTCGAAGGCGGCCTGATAAGCGTTGAGCGAGACCTTGGCGTCGATCACCAGCTTCTTCTGTCCCGGCACATTGACGATCGCATCAGGCCGCAGGCGCCCTTCGGCTGTGTCCATCGACTGTTCGAGATGGAAGTCGGTATGTTCGGCCAGGCCGCATTGTTCGAGCACGTTCTGCAAGGCCCGCTCCCCCCAGCGACCGCGCGCCTTGGGGGCATTGGTGAGCGAATTGCCAAGCCGTTGCGCCTCGCGCCGGACTTCGTCCTGCCCCTTGCGCATTTCCTCGATAACGCCCGCGAGCTGGCCGAAGGCATCGACCCGCTTTTCCTCGAGCGCCTTGACCTGTTCCTCGTAGCTTTTCAGCCGGTCGCCCACGGGCGCGAGCAGGGCTTTCAGCTTCTCCTCACTCGCCTTTTCCGAATGGCCGAGCCGTTCCTCGGCGCGGCGCAAGAACGCCTCCTGCGCCTTGCCGAGCACGGCGGCGCCGGTGTTTTCGAATTCCTTCAGCAGATTGGTGCGCGATTCTTCGAGCAGGCGCTTCTGTTCGGCAAAGCCGGCACGTTCGGCGCGGAACTGCGCGTTCTCGGCGCGGGCGGCGTCCAATTGCTCGGCCAGAGCATCGGCACGCGCTACGCGTTCGCCGAGTGCCGCGACTTCGATCCGAGAGTCGCCCAGTTCGGCAATAGCGCGGGCAAATTTCGCTTCCTGCTCAACCCCGGCAGCCTCGGCAGAGGCGAGCCGCGCGCGCAGGTCAGCGAGCGGGCGCGAGGCGAGAAACCAGCCGAGAGCCGCACCGATGACGAGAGCGAGAATCGCAAGAATTGCAGGGTCCATCCCGCGATCCTACATGGAACGTATGGAGAACGCCAGACCCTGCGCTGGTGTTTCCAACAAGAAAGCGGGGCCCCGGATCAAGTCCGGGGAGACGTCAGGAGGAACCCATCGGCCCGCAGGGCCGCGAGCGCACGCGCGCGAGCCGCAGCGGGCGCGGCTTTGCTGCGCGTCTAGCGAGGACGAAGGCGCGGAGGCGCCTTCGCAAGACAAATCACGCAGCCCGGCGGATCTTTTCGAGCTTCTTCAGCGCCATCGCCTTTTTCAGCCGCGACAGGTGGTCGATGAACAGGATACCTTCAAGGTGATCCATCTCGTGCTGCAGGCAGGTCGCCATCAGCCCTTCTAGCGCTTCCTCGTGGGTATTGCCGTCGAGGTCCTGATAGCGGACCCGGCAGGTCATCGGGCGCTCGACATCGGCATAGATCTCGGGGACCGAGAGGCAGCCTTCCTGATAGATCGACAGCTCGTCCGCCGGATCAAGGATCACCGGGTTGATGAACACCCGCGGTTCCTTTTTCGTGGCGGGGTGCGTGTGCTTGTGCCCGCCGTGGCTGGAGCACTCGACCGGCTCGGCGTCCGAATCGTCGGGTTGCAGGTCGATCACCAGCACCCGCTTGGGCACGCCGACCTGGATCGCGGCGAGGCCGATGCCGGGGGCATCGTACATCGTCTCGAACATGTCCTCGACGAGCGTGTTGAGCTCGGGGCCGAACTCATGCGGTTCGACCGGAACAGAGATGGTCTTCAGCCGGGGGTCCGGCACTTCAAGGATTTCACGGATAGCCATATCGGCGAAATAGGCACGGTGCGGCGCTCGCGCAAGCGCGATGCTGCGATCAGCGTGATCGGCGCAACCAGCGCTTGCCGACGTGGCCACAGGCAGGGCAGCGCCCGACGTAGGACTTTTCCGCGTTCGCCTTGAAGCGGACCCCGCCCGCCTCCCACACGCTCTCGCTATGGCCGCATTGGCCGCATTCGTACTTCCATTCGCGGGATTCACGCTCCACCCTGGGGCCGAACACCCAGCCGAAGAAGCGTTGCATGCGGTTCATCCCACCGGCCTCCTTGCCCTAAGCGCCTGCGCCAACGTGCCCTCATCGAGGTAATCAAGCTCGCCGCCGACCGGTAGCCCGTGGGCCAGCTGGGTGACGCGCAGCGGGAAGGCTTCGAGCCGTTCGGCGAGATAATGCGCGGTGGTCTGCCCTTCTAGCGTGGCGTTCATGGCGAGCACCACCTCGTCCACGCCCCCGCCCTCGACACGGGCGAGCAGGCTGGCGATGTTGAGCTCCTCAGGCCCGATGCCGTCCAATGCCGAGAGCCTGCCGCCCAGCACGTGATAGCGTCCGGGGAACAGCCGCGCGCGGTCCAGCGCCCAGACGTCTGAGACCTCCTCCACCACGCACAGCGCGCGCGCATCCCGGCGCGGATCGGCGCAAATACCGCAGGGGTCTCGGGTGTCGACATTGCCGCAGATCTGGCATTCGACCAGCGTCTCGGCGACGCCTGCCAGCGCCTCGAGCAGTGCGGGCAGCGCGGATTCGCGGTGCTTGACCAGCCACAGCACCGCACGCCGCGCGGAACGCGGCCCCAGGCCCGGCAGGCGGGCGAGCGCAGAACTCAGAGCCTCGATCTCTTGCGATGCCATGGGGGGAGAGATAGGGGCTGCGCTTCGCTTCACAAAGGCCGCGGGCAAACCTTATGCGCATCATCTTCATGGGAACGCCCGAATTCGCGGTGCCGGCGCTGCGGGCACTACATGACGCGGGGCATGATGTGGTGTGCGTCTACACCCAACCGCCGCGTCCGGCGGGGCGGGGGAAGAAGCTGATGCCCTCCCCCGTGCAGGTTGAGGCCGAGCGTCTGGGCGTGCCCGTTCGGTCGCCTGTCTCGCTGCGCAATGCAGAGGCGCAGGCGGAGTTTGCGGCGCTCGGTGCCGATGTCGCGGTGGTCGCGGCCTATGGCCTGATCCTGCCGCAGGCGGTGCTCGATGCGCCGAAGCATGGCTGCCTCAATATCCACGCCTCGCTGCTGCCACGCTGGCGCGGGGCTGCGCCGATACACCGCGCAGTGATGGCGGGCGATGCCGAGACCGGCGTCACGATCATGCAGATGGAAGCGGGGCTGGATACCGGGCCGATGCTTCACAAGGTCACCGTGCCGGTGGGCAGGAAGACGACGGGTGAGCTGTTCGGCGAACTGGGCGCAGTCGGCGCGGCGGCGATGGTGGAGGTGCTGGCCGATCTTTCCGCCTTCCCGCCCGAGGTGCAGGACGACAGCGCGGCAATCTACGCGCCCAAGATCGACAAGGCCGAAGCGAAGATCGACTGGGCGCAGCCCGCCGAGGTGATCGAGCGCCTCGTGCGCGGCCTCGCCCCCTTCCCCGGCGCGTGGTTCGAGCTGGAAGGCGAGCGGGTGAAATTGCTGCTTGCCGAGGTGGTTGCGGCAAGCGGCGCGCCCGGCACGGTGCTGGACGATGATTTCACCATCGCTTGCGGGACCGGCGGAATCCGGCCGCTGAAGCTCCAGCGCGCAGGCAAGCCGGTGCTGGAGCGCAGCGAATTCCTGCGCGGGCGTGTGGTGGCGCCAAAGACACTCTTGTCGTGACGGTGCTGGTTTGACCCGTTTCGCCCTCACCCTTGAATTCGACGGCACGCCGTTCTTCGGGCTGCAACGCCAAAGCCATGGGCCGAGCGTGCAGCAGTCGGTGGAGGACGCGCTCCACCGGATCACGGGTGAGACGGTCGTTATGCACTCCGCCGGGCGCACCGATGCGGGCGTCCATGCTCTGGCGATGCGCTCCCACGTGGATATCGAAAAGCCCTTCGATGCCTTCCGGCTAATGGCCGCGCTCAATGCGCAGCTGCGCCCCGATCCCATCGCGGTGACCCATTGCGAGGTGGTGCCGGATGATTGGCACGCGCGCTTTTCCTGCACCGGGCGGCGCTATCTCTACCGGATCGCCAACCGCCGCGCACCGCTGACGCTTCATCGCGACCGCGCATGGCACATACCCCAGCCACTCGATGCCGATGCGATGCACCGCGCCGCGCAGGCGCTTGTCGGGCGGCATGACTTCACCACCTTCCGCTCGGTCCATTGTCAGGCCGCCGATCCGGTGAAGTCGCTGGACTTGCTGGATGTCGAGAAAGTCGGCGAGGAGATCCACATCCACGCCGCCGCGCGTTCTTTCCTGCATCATCAGGTGCGCAGCATGGTGGGCTGCCTCAAGCTGGTCGGCGCAGGCACCTGGCCCGAGGCGCGGATAGCCGAGGCGCTGGCGGCGTGTGACCGCGGCGCTTTAGGGCTTAACGCGCCGCCGCACGGGCTTTACTTCGTCGAAGCGACCTATCCGGACGACCTGACGTAAGGTCACCCTAGCCATCTCGCGATTGCGGGCGTAGCGAATGCGCAACTCGCAACGACGAAAAGGGAAACGCAGGATGACCACCGGAAAGCAGCTCTTCACCACTCTCACCGCCGATGGCAAGCTGACGCTGGAGGTGGCGGAAAGCCAGTTCCCCGCGCCCACCGGCAATCAGGTGCTGGTCAAGATGGAAGCCGCGCCGATCAACCCGTCGGACCTTGCGATCCTCACGAGCGCCGCCGATTTCGAGACCGCCGAATACACCCCCGGCAAGGTCGTCGCGACCATGCCCGAGCCCTTCCTCACCGGGAACAAGGGCCGCCACGGCCAGCGTCTGCCCGCCGGCAACGAAGGCGCTGGCACCGTCATCGCCACCGGTGACAGCGACATGGCCAAGGCGCTGATGGGCAAGCGGGTCGCCTGCGTGCCGGGCAACGCTTTCAGCCAGTATGCCATCGCCGATGCGATGATGTGCATTCCGCTGGGCGATCATTCGTCGGAGACCGGCGCGTCGAGCTTCGTCAACCCGATGACCGCGCTGGGCTTTGTCGAGACCGCGAAGATGGAGGGCCACTCGGCGATCATCCACCTCGCGGCGGCTTCCAACCTCGGCCAGATGCTCAACCGCATCTGCATCGAGGACGGGATGAAGCTGGTCAACATCGTGCGCAAGGACGAGCATGTCGAACTGCTCAAGTCGCAGGGTGCGCAGTACGTGGTGAACTCCTCGGCACCGACCTACATGGCCGACCTGCGCGCCGCGATTGCCGAGACCGGCGCCTATCTCGGCTTCGATCCGATCGGCGGCGGACAAGCGTCTGACGGCGTGCTGAAGGCGATGGAACAGGTCGCGGCGAGCCAGATGGGCGAGTTCTCGCGCTATGGTTCGAACCAGCAGAAGAAGATGTACATCTACGGCCGACTTGATCTCGCGCCGACGATCCTTACGCCGTCCTATGGCCTGCAATGGAGCATCGCCGGTTGGCTGCTGACGCCCTTCCTCCAGCGTGCCGGCATGGAAACCGTGGTGCGCATGCGCACCCGCGTGCAGCAGAACCTCACCACCACCTTCGCCAGTCACTACAAGGCCAAGGTGACTCTTGAGGGCATGCTGGAGAAGGACGCGATCTGCGATTACCGCCAGATGAAGACCGGCGAGAAGTACCTGGTCACGCCCTGGGGGTGATGGGCTGCCCTTCGGAGAGAGGCCTTGGAGGCGGCGTTAGCGACAGCGCGCCGCCACCGCCCCTGCCGGCTCAGCTCCGTCCCATCGACTGCAACGGCCCTGCTACGAGGTGTGCCAGAATGCGTTGCAGGGCTGCCAGGCTGGCTTCATCCTCGGTCGTTTCCAGCGCGTTTTCCAGCACTTCGCGCAGGTCATCGGCGGCAACCTGTTCCATTTCCCAGTGCGGGTAGAGGCGCTCGCGCTTGTCAACGCACTGGTCGAGCGTGACGATATCATAGTGACGGGGATCGCCGTGAAGGTTGGCGATCAGGCTCCGCACCTCGGCAGGGGGACCTTCGATCCATTGGAAAAACACGCCGCTGCCGAACACCAGCACGCCAGTGATGCCGCGCGCGACATTGCGCTTTTGCGAGAACGCGACCAACCGGCTGACCTCGTCCGCGTCGACGTCATCGGTGGCGCGGCTGCAATAGACGAATGTTTCGAGCAGGATCGCATCCGGATCCAGATCGGCATCATCGTAGAAGCCGGGTTCGTCGAACATGGGTAAGGTCACCTTATCTGGGGCCGGGCCGACTGTGCCTCCCGGTGTTGCGCCGGGGGGTTAGCGCATCTGGTTGGAACTTGTAAGAAAACACGCAGGCCCGCAGCGACGAAGTGATCAGACCCCGTCAAATGCCGCCTGCACCGCCGCAGCTTCGGTAATACCGTTCGCGATCAGCACTATCAGCAGCATCCGTGCCCGCGCAGGGCCAAAGGCGCGAGCGGCGACCAATCCCAGCACATCGTCATCCACCTCGACATTGCGGTCGACCAGCCCCTCGTCGACGCGGGTCGAGCGTACTACCGGCACGCCGCTTGCCGCCGCGCGGGCCAGCGCTTCGATCACCACGCGCGGCGCATTGCCCTGCCCCATGCCCGCCAGCACGATCCCGCGCGCGCCGATGCCGAGCAGTGCCTCCACCGGCTTTTCGTCCATCCCCGCGCCGGCGGTCAGGATTGCCACACGCGGCAGTTCCGGAGGGAAGGCATAGCGCGCCAATTCGCCCGTACGGTGCGGGGGGCCGAACCAGTCGAGGGTCGCCGGGGTGACCCTTGCCAGTGGCCCGCGCGGGAAGGTGCGGAAGGCATCGATGCTCGACGTCGCGGCCTTGCGGGCGTCGCGTGCGGCCAGCACCGCATCGCCCATCACCAGCATGACGCCGCGCCCCGCGGCTTGAGGATCGCTCGCGACCTTCACCGCATTGGCGAAGTTGCGCATCCCGTCTGCCCCCACTGCATCGGCAGCGCGCATCGCGCCGACCATCACGATGGGCTTGTGAGTAGGCAATGTCAGATCAAGCAGGAATCCCGTCTCCTCCGCCGTATCGGTGCCGTGGGTGATGATGATGCCGTCAATCGCCGGATCAGCCAGCGCAGTGGTGCAGGCCGCGTGCAGCGCCTGCCATTCGGCCCAGCCAATGTCCTGCGAGCCGATCCGCGCAATCTCTTGCGGGACAAGTTCAGCCGCCAGCCCCAGCGCGGAAAGGTGCTCCACAAGAGTCCCCAGCGCGAGCCCACCGGGGCGGTAAGCCGCGCCGGTCGCGCCGGTGCCTGCGCCTGCAATCGTGCCGCCGGTGCCGAGAACCAGAATACGAGGGGTGGTCATGGCAGCGCCCTAGCCGCTGGTTGGCCCTGCGCCTAGCGCCGCGTCGTCGAACTGCGCAAACACCGCTGCCAGCCCCGGCACATCGCTCTCCGCGCGCAGAGCGCCCAGCGCCTCGGCAATGTCGATCTCCAGCACCGAGACGCCGGAGTCGTAGCCCACCCCTTCGGCCCCGAGCGAGCGGGCCAGCGACAGCGCCGGGCGGTTTTCAGGCAGGATGTGGACCGTGAAATGCGCTAGACCTTCGCGCGCGCAATCGAGCAGCAACACCGCTGTCAGCAACCGCGCAAGCCCGCGCCCGTGATAGTCGTCCACCACCGCGACCGAATATTCCGCGCCGTCTGGATCGTCCTTGTCGCGAAAGGCGTGGACCACGCCCAGCGCGGGCGTATCGGCCAAGTCAGACCGCAACGCGCCCCAAGCGATGTGATCATGCCCGTCGACGCTGGCGAGCGCGCGTAGCACCTGCGGCGGAGCCTCGCGCATGCCGGAGAAGAACCGCAGGTAGCGCGATTGCGGCGAAAGCTGCGCGATCCCGTCCTTCAGGCGCTGCTCGTCCCCGGGCCGCACCCGGCGGATACAGACCGGGGTTCCGTCATTGAGTTCGGTCTTGATCATCGTGCCTGCCATGCCTCGCTGGATTGCGCGCCTGTTCTAGCGGCTTGACCCCTGCCGCAACACAGGTAAACGGCGCGAAGCCAACGCCGTGGGGCGGTTAGCTCAGTTGGTAGAGCATCTCGTTTACACCGAGAGGGTCGGCGGTTCGAGCCCGTCACCGCCCACGGCGAACGCTTCGGCGCTCCCCAGCCACGGCCCATTTGATCAGGCGCGCTCGTGCTGCGATTCGGGCAAGCTGCAAGCCAGCGATCAATCGACAGGGAGAAGCGCCGTGGATCTGCAACTCGAGGGCAAAACCGCACTTGTGCTGGGCGCGAGCAAGGGGCTGGGCCGCGCCATTGCCGCCTCGCTTGGCGATGAGGGCGCGGATGTCATCACTGTGGCGCGATCGGCGAGTGATGTCTCCGCCGTCCAGCACATCATCGCCGACCTTGATAATCCCGCCGCCCCGCAGGCGATCATCGCGGCGGTGCGCGATGCGGGCCGTTCGCCCGATATCCTCGTGCTCAACTCCGGCGGCCCGCCGACCGGCGCGGCGGCGACGACCGGCCCCGATGATTTCGCCGCGGTGTTCAACCGCATGTTCAACGCCCAGCTGACGCTGGCGCAGGCGTTCCTGCCGGAGATGCGGGCGCGCGGCTTCGGACGCATTCTCGCGGTTGCCTCGACAAGCCTGCTGACGCCGATCCCCGGCCTTGTCCTGTCCAACGCGGTGCGCGCGATGCTCGCTTCGTGGTGCAAGACGCTCGCGGCCGAGGTCGCGGCGGACGGGGTGACGGTCAATCTGCTGCTGCCCGGCCAGATCGCCACCGACCGCCTGACCAGCCTCCACAGCGCCATGGCGGCGGGCAGCGGCATGGCACCCGAACAGATCACCGCCCGCTCGATCGCGGCGATCCCCGCAGGCAGGCTTGGACGGCCCGAGGAGTTCGGTGACATGGCAACCTTCCTCGCCAGCCCGCGTGCCAGCTTCATCACCGGCTGCGCGATCAAGGTCGACGGCGGGCAAACCGCGACGCTCTGATCCCCCGCAGCTTGCGCAGGGCCGCGACTGCCACTAGCGCATCCCCATGTCCTCAGCCTTCATCGCGCTCCAGCATATCCTTCCCCAACACGCCCTTTCGCGCTTTGCCGGGAGCATTGCCGCGAGCCGGACGCCGTGGCTGCGTGACCGGCTGATCCGCCGCTTCGTCGCGGCCTATGGGGTCGACCTTTCCGAAGCGGCGCGCGGCATCGGACAATTCACTAGCTTCAACGACTTCTTCACCCGGGAGCTGAAGCCCGGCGCACGCCCGCTGGCCGATGCGGGGCAGTGCATCCTCTCGCCTGCGGACGGCGCAGTCAGCCAGCTCGGCCCGATTGCGGCCGGGCGGATCATTCAGGCCAAAGGGCGCGACTATTCCGTGGCGGAGATCCTCGGCTGCAGCGCGGCAGAGGCAGTGCGGTTCGAGGGCGGGCGGTTCATGACCATCTATCTCAGCCCCAAGGATTATCACCGCGTCCACATGCCCGCCGCCGGCACCTTGCAGGCGACCAGCTACATCCCGGGTGATCTCTACTCGGTCAACGTCGCGACCGCCGCCGGGGTCGACCGGCTGTTCGCCCGCAATGAACGGCTCTCCTGCCGATTTGACGGACCGGACGGACATTTCGCCAGCGTGATGGTCGGCGCGATGATCGTGGCAGGGATCGACACCGTGTGGCCCAATGCCTTCCGCACCCACGCTTCGGCTCCGGTGCATGAAGCCTTCGCGGGCAAGGGTCATGCCTTTGCCGCCGGAGACGAGATGGGCCGGTTCTACCTCGGCTCCACCGTGGTGGTGCTGTTCGAGCCCGGCCGGGTCGAATGGCGCGAAGACCTGAAGCCGGGCGATCCGCTTCGCATGGGTCAGGCCATCGGGCAGCGGCTCACCGCCTGACGTTAATTCGCGGCCAGCGCCTCGCGCACCAGTGCCGCCGCCTCGGGGCTGTCCCATTCATAACCGCCTGCCACACGCAACACTTCCTTGCCCGACGCATCAAACAGGATCGTCAGCGGCAGCGCGCCTTCGGGCGTAAACTGCGCGGACAATTCTGTCTCGGGATCGAGCCACGGTTCGAGCCGCTTGAGCCCGGCCTTGGCGAAGAACGGCGTCACCACCTCGGCCCCGCGCACATCCTGACTGACGGTTATGACGCGCACCTCACCGTCCAGCTCTGCGGCCAGCGCATCAAGCTGCGGCATTTCCTTGACGCAGGGCGCGCACCATGTCGCCCACAGGTTGAGCAGCACCGGCCCGTCCTGCGCGCCAAGATCGAGCGTCTTGCCGCCCGCATCGCTGAACTGCATCGCCGGAAGCGGCGTACCGGCAAACTGGCGCGTCATCAGACCTGTCGGCGTCTTGGCCGCTTCCCCCTGCGCAACCGGTTGCGCCGGGGCCTCGGCAGCCCTATCGCATCCCGCCAGCAGCAGGAGCGGTAGTGCAAGGATGAGCGGCGAGCGGGACATGACAGGCTCCGATGCAGGGGCTGCGACCAACGCGATGTGGGGCGGGCGCTTCGCTGACGGCCCTAGCGCCATCATGCGCGAAATCAACGCCTCGATCCCCTTCGACAAGGCCCTGTGGCGGCAGGACATCGCCGCCAGCAAGGCGCATGTGGCGATGCTGGGCGCAGCGGGCATTGTCGCGCCCGAGGATACCGCCGCGATCAGCGCTGGCCTCGATGCCGTGGCCGCCGAATACGAAGCAAATGGCGTACCCGAGGATTGGGACCGCGAAGACATCCACATGACCACCGAGGCGCGGCTCGCCGAACTGATCGGGCCGGTCGCCGGAAGGCTCCACACCGCACGCAGCCGCAACGATCAGGTCGCAACCGATTTCCGCCTGTGGGTGCGCGATGCCTTTGCCCAGATGGACGAAGGGCTGGTCGCGCTCCAGCACGCTCTGGTGACCCGCGCGGGCGAACATGCAGACAGCATCATGCCCGGCTTCACCCACTTGCAGACCGCGCAGCCGGTAACCCTCGGCCACCACCTGATGGCCTATTACGAGATGTTCCGCCGGGATCGCGCACGGATTGCCGACGCGAAGGCGCGGATGAACGAATGCCCGCTCGGCTCTGCGGCGCTGGCAGGAACCGGCTTCCCGATCGACCGCGAGGCGACGGCGGCGGCGCTCGGCTTTGACCGGCCCACCGCCAATTCACTGGACGCCGTGTCCGACCGCGACTTTGCGCTAGACTTCCTGTGGAGCTGTTCGGCCACCGCACTGCATCTCTCGCGTCTGGCGGAGGAACTGATCCTGTGGGCCAGCCAGCCCTTCGGCTTCATCCGCCTGCCCGACAGCCTCTCGACCGGCTCGTCGATCATGCCGCAGAAGAAGAACCCCGATGCGGCCGAGCTGGTGCGCGGCCATTCCGGGCGCGTGATCGGGGCGCTGACCAGTTTGATGATTACCATGAAGGGCCTGCCGCTCGCCTATTCCAAGGACATGCAGGACGACAAGCCGCCGGTGTTCGAAGCGGCCAGCCTCATGGCGCTTTCAGTCGCGGCGATGACGGGCATGATCGCGGGGGCCACCTTCAACACCGCCCGGATGCGCGCCGCCGCCGAACTCGGCTATGCCACCGCGACCGACCTTGCCGACTGGCTGGTGAGGCAGGCGGGCATCCCGTTCCGCGAGGCGCACCATATCACCGGCGCTGCGGTCAAGCTGGCGGAATCGCGCGGAATCGCCCTCGATCAGCTGTCGATCGAAGACCTCAAGGTGATCGATGCGCGGATCGACGAAAGCGTCTATGCTGCGCTGTCGGTCGATGCCTCTGTCGCGGCGCGTGCGTCCTATGGCGGAACCGCGCCCGATCAGGTCCGTTGGCAGGTCGCGGCAGCGCGCAAGGCGCTGGGTATGGAGGAATGATGCGCACCATCGCTGCTATGGGCCTTGCCGCCCTGCTCTGCGCCTGCGGAACCAGAGCGCCGCTCACCCCGCCCGACGGCGCGGCCCTTCCCGCTGCGCCTTATGGCACCGCCACGAAACCTTCGGCGGAAGAACTGCTGCGCCGCGATGCCCTGGCTGCACCCGAACGCAGCGTGGAACTTCGCCGCCGCTCTGAAGAACGCCAGGACGATCCCTTCGATCTCCCGCCCGAATAGAAACGATACCAATGGACCATTTCTCCTATCGCGGCGGCGTGATGCACGCCGAGGACGTTCCGCTGCCGCTGATTGCCGATGCGGTCGGCACCCCCGTCTATGTCTATTCCCGCGCCACGCTGGAACGTCATGCCCGCGTGTTCCGCGAGGCGCTGGACGCAGTGCCGGACAAGCTGATCGCCTTTGCGGTGAAATCGAACCCCAACCTCGCCGTGCTCAAGGTGCTGGGCCGGCAGGGCATGGGCGCCGATGTGGTCTCGGTCGGCGAGATGCGCCGCGCTCTGGCCGCCGGGATCGCGCCGGAGATGATCGTCTTCTCGGGCGTGGGCAAGACGGCGGCGGAGATGGTCGCCGCGCTGGATGCCGGGATCGGCCAGTTCAATATCGAGAGCGAGGAAGAGGGCGTCGAACTCGCGGAGATCGCCGCCGCCAAGGGCATGACCGCGCAGTGCACGCTGCGGATCAATCCCGATGTCGACGCCGGCACTCACGACAAGATCTCGACCGGCAAGGCCGACAACAAGTTCGGCGTACCGATCAGCGAGGCCGGGCAGATTTTCGGCAAGCTGGCGGGACTGCCGGGGGTGAACCTGCGCGGCGTGGCGGTGCATATCGGCAGCCAGCTCGCCGACTTGGCCCCTCTGGAGGCGGCGTTCGCAAAGCTTGGCGCGCTGGTGACGGCGCTGCGCGGTGCGGGGCATGAGGTTACGCACGTGGACCTCGGCGGCGGGCTAGGCGTGCCTTACCGGGTGGGCGAAGTGCTGCCTGCGCCTGCGGAATATGGCGCGATGGTCGCGCGGGTGACCAAGGACTGGGGCGTAAAGCTGATCTTCGAACCCGGGCGCGTGATTGCCGGCAATGCGGGCGTGCTGCTGACCCGCGTGGTGCGGGTGAAGCGCGGGATCAAGGATCCCTTTGTGATCGTCGATGCGGCGATGAACGATCTGGCGCGGCCTGCCCTCTACGGCGCGTATCACCACTTCGAAGCGGTCGAGCCGACCGGCGCGCAGATGACGGCCAATATCGTCGGCCCGATCTGCGAAACCGGCGATACCTTTGCCATGGGCCGCGAATGCGACGCGTTGGAAGCAGGCGATCTCGCCGTGTTCCGCACCGCGGGCGCTTACGGCGCGACGATGGCCTCGTCCTACAATTCGCGCGGGTTCGTCGCCGAAGTTCTGGTCGACGGCGACAAGTTCGCCGTGGTCGCCGACCGGATCGAGGCAGGCGCGATCATGGATGCCGAGCGCGTGCCCGAATGGCTCGCCTGAGGGCGCGATGAGCCGAATCGCCAGCCTGCCACTGTTCCACCAAGTTTCGGGAAAACAGGTACTTGTGCTCGGCGATGGCCCGGCAGCGGAGCCCAAGCGGCGGTTGGTCGAGCGTGCCGGGGGCGTGATCGTCGACGACCTCGCCCGCGCGGTGGACGAGGGGGTGCGGCTCGCCTTCATTGCCTATGATGATGCAAGGGCCTGCGAGGTGGCGGCGATCAATGCGCGCTGTGCGGGGATGCTGGTCAATGTTGTCGACCGGCCAGACTTGTGCGACTTTACAACGCCTTCCATCCTTGATCGTGACCCGCTGCTGATCGCCATCGGCACCGGCGGCGCGTCTGCCGGGCTGGCAAAGCATGTGCGTTTGCGGTTGGAGCGGATGTTGCCGGACACGCTCGGCCTTCTCGCCAAGGCGCTGGAGACAGTGCGGCCGGTGCTGCGGCGGCGCTTTCCGGACGGGGCCGACCGGCGGCGCGTGGTCGATGCGGCTTTGCGCGAGGGCGGGCCGCTAGATCCGCTTGATACGCAGTCTTTTCAGCGTGTTGCCGATTGGGCCGAGGGCACGCTAGCGCCCGTTTCGGGAACCACATTCGCGATCACCCTCACCAGCCCTGACCCCGAAGAGCTGACCCTTCGCCAAGCACGTCTGCTAGGCGAGGCGGATGTCCTGCTGCTGGATGGCGACGTACCGGCAGCGATCCTCGCCAGAGCCCGTGCCGATGCGCAAAGGCGCCTGTTTCACGTGAAACAGGGCGTCGAAACGGGGTCTAAGGGGGGTCTGGAGGGGGTCAAAGGGGGGTCTAACCCGCGCAGCGAGGCCTTTGGACCGGGCGGGACGGGGTCTGAACGTGCGACCCCGCAATCCGACGAGGATGCTCCCGGCCTCACCCTGATCCTGCATTGGCGGCCCGGAGCTTGCCCCAGAGCCTGACCCTCAGGCGGCTTGCAGCACCGGAGTGCGCAGGCTCGCGAAATAGCCCGACATTGCCGCAATCGCCTTTTCGCTGAGCGCGATGAAGGCGCGGCGGCGGTCCGCCGGATCGGGCACGCGTATGAAGATGCCGGTTTCCACCATCTGTGTCAGCCAGCGCAGCGCGGTGGTGGCAGGCACCCCGGCAGCAATGCACAGCGAGGTGACCGAGACCTGCGCGCCTTCACCATGAGCGGCCGTGAGATCGAGCAGCATGTCCCACGCCGGATCGCCGAACAGCGCCGGGTCGAAGAACCGCGCGCGCGCCTGCCGGTTGGCGATGATCTGGCGCACCATCTGCGGATCGGGAAGCGCCGCCCGGCAATCTGACTGCTTTGCCGCTGCGCCGCCGCCAAATTCCGGCAGTTCCGGGCCGCTTGTGTCCGGGCGATAGCTGCGGAAATCCCGCTTGAATTCACCCAGAACCGTTCCGCGCCCTGCCTCCGGCTTGGACAGGCGATCAAGCGAATGGGCAATAGCCTCGACCTGCTGGGACAGGCGCAGCAAGGCCACGCGGTCTTCCTCGCCCATTTCGCGCAGGCGTGCCGCCCCCGCCTCACCCATCACCCGGCCAACCGCGATCACGCGTTCTGCCCGGCTGGGCGAGACAAGGATCTGCGGGTTCGATTGGTCGAGCACCGCAAAGACATCATCCAATCCCGCCAGATTGGTCGCCACGATCAGCTTCGCCCCCGATCGCGACACCCGCATATCGAGCCGCGCCAGCCCCGCCAGCATCATGCCGTCAATCCCGCGCGATCCGGTGACCGCGCAATCGACCACCACCACATCGCCCAGCAGAGCAATCGGCCCTTCAAGCAGGGCGCGCAGGCCCCCGCCGTCAATGCTGCGGAACCCCGCCCCGCCAAGGTCCGCACCGATCTGGCGGCGCAGGCCCTCATCCTCGCCAAAGATCGCGACGCGCGCGGGCAGCCCCGCCCCGTCCTGCGCGGTGTCGTAAGCAAAATCGGGAAACGGGGAAGCATCGTTCAACATGGGTGCGACTCCAACAATGTTGGAACACTTATGGAACAAAAACGGATCAGGTCAAGTATAAGTGCGTAGTGACGGTGGCTTAGCGTCGCCTAGGGCCTAATCTCGATCACCGTGCCATCCGGCACGATGCGCCACAATTCGGCGATTTCCGCGTTGGAAAAGGCAATGCAGCCATCGGTCCAGTCGCCGGGCACCCGCCCCATCGGCAGGGCGTTGGGCTGGCCGTGGAGGAAGATATCGCCCCCCGGCGACCGGCCATATTGCCGGGCGAAGGCGCGGTCCTCGGCATTGGGGTAGGATACCTTGAGGCTGAGATGATAGGCGCTGCCGGGATTGCGCCCCTCGATCACGTAGCGGCCTTCGGGCGTGCGCTCGTCGCCTTCGAACTGCTTGTGCCCCTCGGGCGCGTCACCCAGTTGCAGGCCCCGCCAAGCCTTGACCGGCTGGCCGCCCGCATAGGCGACCATCAACCGCTCCGACTTGTCGACGATCAGGTAATCGACACTGGTGAAGCGCTGATCCGGCACGATCCGCGCAGCCTCGCGCGCCAGCGGTGGCTGCGATGACGGCGCATCCGCCTGCTTGGGCGGCGGGTTGGCGCAGGCGGCCAAAGCTAGCAGCGGCAGGAGGGCGAAGCGGTGCATGTCAGGCATTCTAAACCCTGCCTGCGGTCGGGATCAACGATTGTTGCGCCAAGGAGATTTCACGCAAAGACCGCAGAGAAGGTTACGCGGCGTTGACGCGGATCGATTCACGCGAAGACGCAAAGATGTCGTGCAAAAACGCGGAAGCGCGCTCCATCTTCGCGTCTTCGCGTCTTCGCGTGAAATACAGCTCGGCCGCTGCGCAGCAGGACGCTCCTCCGCGTTCTCTACGTGAAACCCTCTTGCTCAATCCACAAAGGGATCGCGCATCAGGATCGTATCGTCCCGCTCGGGCGAGGTCGAAACCAGCGCCACGGGGCATTCGATCACCTCCTGAATGCGCTGGATATACTTGATCGCATTGGCAGGAAGATCGGCATAGGAGCGCGCGCCTGCGGTGCTCTCGGTCCAGCCGGGCATTTCCTCGTAGATCGGCTCGCACGCGGCCTGATCGGCGGCGTGGCTGGGGAGGTAGTCGTAAACCTTCCCGTGCAGGCGATAGCCGGTGCAGATCGCGACCTTCTCCAGCCCGTCGAGCACGTCGATCTTGGTCAGCGCGATGCCGGTCACGCCGCTGATCGCGCAGGACTGGCGCACCAGTACAGCATCGAACCAGCCGACGCGGCGCTTGCGGCCGGTGACGGTGCCGAATTCATGGCCCCGCTCGCCCAGACGCTGGCCGATGTCGTCTTCCAGTTCGGTCGGGAACGGGCCGGAGCCGACGCGGGTGGTGTAGGCCTTCACAATCCCGAGCACATAGCCGGTCGAATTGGGGCCGAGGCCGGAGCCGCTGGCCGCCGTGCCGCTGACGGTGTTCGACGAGGTGACGAAAGGATAGGTGCCGTGATCGACATCGAGCAGCACGCCCTGCGCGCCTTCGAACAGGATCTTGGCGCCCGCGCGGCGGACCTTCTTGAGGCGCTTCCACACCGGCTGGGCGAATTTCAGCACGAAGGGCGCGATTTCGCGCAGTTCTTCGAGCAGCGCGGCGCGGTCGACCGGCGGCTGACCGAAACCGGCGCGCAGCGCATCGTGGTGCGCGCAGAGGCGGTCAAGCTGGGGCTCCAGCGTATCGAGATGCGCCAGATCGCAGACGCGAATCGCGCGGCGGCCGACCTTGTCTTCGTAAGCCGGGCCGATGCCGCGTCCGGTGGTGCCGATCTTGCCCTTGCCCGCAGCCGTTTCGCGCAGGCCATCAAGGTCGCGGTGGAGCGGCAGAATCAGCGGGCAATTGTCGGCAACGGCAAGGTTCTCGTCGGTGATGGAAACGCCCTGCGCTTCGACCTTGGCGACCTCGTCACGCAAGGCCCAGGGATCCAGAACCACGCCATTGCCGATCACCGACAGCGTGCCCGACACGATGCCCGACGGGAGCAGCGAAAGCTTGTAGGTCTTGCCGTCGATCACCAGCGTGTGACCGGCGTTATGACCGCCCTGGAAACGCACCACCACGTCCGCGCGGCTGGCGAGCCAGTCGACAATCTTGCCCTTGCCCTCATCGCCCCACTGGGCGCCGATCACGGTGACGTTGGCCATTTCAATCCTTGTGTGCTGGTGGCGGGAAAAGCCGCGCGGGGCCTAGGCGTTCAGCGCCGGAGAGGCAAGCCGCGAAGGGTTTTCCGGGCGGCGGCGTTGAGGGCAAGAAAGTTCACAAGGATATTGCCCATGAACACGACCGCCAAAGCCCTGATCGCCGCCGGAGCGCTTGCCGTGCTGGCCAGCCCGATCCTTGCCCAGCAGCGCCGCGGGGGTGATCGCCTGCCGCAATCCTGCCGCGCGGAGATCGTCAAGCTGTGCGGCAGCGACCGTTCGCAGCTGCGCTCATGCCTGCCCGAAAAGGTGAGCGAGCTGTCCGAAGGATGCCGCACCGAACTGCGCTCGCGCATGGAAGGGCGGCGCGGGGGTGCGCGGGCCGGAGCGAAGGCCCCTGCCCCGCAGACGCTCGCCTACGGCAGCGATTCCCTGCAAGCGCTCGACCTGTGGGTGCCGCAGGGTGCCAAGTCCGCGCCGTTGGTGCTGTATGTCCATGGCGGCGGATGGAAGCGCGGATCGAAGAACAGCGCGACAGGCGGATCGATGCCCGCGCATATGCTGGCGCAGGGCTATGCCTTCGCCTCGATCGATTACCGGCTCGTCCCGCGCAACACGGTCGAAGAGCAGGCGAGCGATGTCGCCGCGGCGCTCGCCCATGTGCTGAAGCGTGCCGACTCGCTGGGGATTGACCGCAGCCGGGTGGTGCTGACCGGACACTCGGCAGGCGCGCATCTGGTCGCGCTGGTGGGGACGGACGAGCGCTATCTGAAGAAGGTCGGCCTGTCCTTCGCCGATATCGACGGGGTGATGCCCAATGATGGCGCGGCCTATGATGTGGCCGGGCAGATGAGCGCGGGGCCGAAGATGATGGCGGAGACCTATGTGCAGGCCTTCGGCACCGATCCGGCGCGGCAGAAGGCGCTCTCGCCGACCTTGCAGGCCGCCGCGCCCAACGCGCCCGCCTTCCTGCTGCTCCACGTCCAGCGCCCCGATGCGGTGGCCCAGACCAAGGCGCTGGCCGAGGCCTTGCAGCGCGGCGGATCGCAGGCCGAAATCGGCAGCTTCCCGGGCGAAGGCCTGCGCGGCCACATGGAGATCAACCGCAAGCTGGGCGAGCCCGATTATCCGGCGACCCCAGTGATGGATGCGTGGCTCAAGAAGGTGTTGGGCTGAGCCCTCACACGCTCGCGATCACGTCAATCTCGACCATCAATTCGGGCAGCGCGAGGCTGCGCACTTCCAGCGTCGTATCGGCCGGGTACGGCGGCGTGAACCAGCGCCGCCGTGCCTCGACGATCTTGGGAAAGTTGCCCATATCGGTGAGGTAGATCGTCACCTTGATCACCTTGGACAGGTCACTTCCGCCCGCCGCCAGCACGTTTTCGATATTGGCGAAGGTCTGCGCCAGCTGCGCGTCGAAATCGCCCTCGCCCACGATGCTGCCATCCGCGCCGATGCTCGCCTGGCCGGAGAGGAAGAGCAGGTTCCCCACCTGCCAGCCGGGCGCGATGCAATAGGGGGCGAGCGGGTCGTTCGGCAGGGTGATCGGCGTCATGCTTGCGGCTCCAGCAGGGCAGGCCCGCCCGCTTCAAGGATGTGGGTGCAGCCCAATGCGCGCGGGTCTTCGCCCTCGGCCAGTTGTGCGAGGGTGCGCGCCCCGCCGGCACGCAGGGATGTCGCAGCCGCCACGTCGTGGCCGAAGGGCAGCCAGATCAGCGGCTTGGCTTCCGGCTGGGGCGCAGCGTCGGCCAAGCGATCAAGATAGAGCGTGAAGCCGGTCGCCGCCTCGTCGCTGCCCGCGATCCGGTACGTCCCGCCCCGTCCCGCCGCGCGGCGCAGGCCATCGGCGTAGAGCGTGAAGCCGAACCACGACTGGTATTCGAACCCGTGCCGCTCGGTCGGGTCGAGGGTGATCCGCGCCGCATTGCCGACATGGGCGGCGATCTGCGCGAGCCCATCGAGCCGGGACTTCAGTGCCCCGCCCGCATCGACATCGCGCAGCGCGGCCAGCGCCTGATCGAACGGGCCGGTGGCGTAGAGCAGCGGCAGATAGGCCGCGCCCCCCGCCGCCTTCAGCCCGCCTGCATCCTTGGTGTCGAGTTCGCGCCGCACCGCCTCGATCTGCTCGGGCGCCAGCGGGAAGGCTTTCGCTGCCAGCGTATCGACCAGATCGGGTAGCGTGAAATCGACCGAGATGCCGGTCAGCCCGGCCGCAGTGAGCGCCTCGACCGCGAGCATTACCGCCTCGCTCGCCGCAGCGACGCTGTCCGACCCGATCAGCTCCGCGCCCAGTTGCAGCCGTTCACGCGCGGGATCAAGCTGGCTGGCCTTGATGACGACCGTATCGCCGCAATAGGCGAGCCGCAGCGGACGCGGCGCGCTCGCGAGGCTGGTTGCGGCAATGCGCCCGACCTGCGGGGTCATGTCGGAACGCAGCGCAAGCGTGCGCAGCGATGCGGGATCGACGAAGCGGAACATTGCCCGCCCCTCGCCCTTGGCAACGCCCGCCATGCGACCCGCCAGCGAAGCCTCGAATTCGAGCAGCGGCGGGCGGACACGGTCATATCCATGCGCGTCCAGCACATCGAGACACGCGCGCATCATCGCCGTGATCCGCGCCGCTTCGAGCGGGAGGCGGTCTTCGAGGCCTTCGGGGAGGAGGTCGTTGGGTTGGGTCATATGCCCTCGCGCTTAGCGGGTGATGGGCGCGGGGTGAAGGGGGCAAGCACTGCGCAGGCCCACCCCCGGCCCCTCCCGCAAGCGGGAGGGGAGTATCAGCGCGGCCCGGTCCCCCTCCCGCCTGCGGGAGGGGTTAGGGGTGGGCTTCTTCTTTTAGAACGAGAGCGCCTTCACAAGCTTCACGCCTTCGACCTTCTCGGCCTCGGCGATCACTTCCGGCGTCAGCGCTTCGTCCAGGCTCAGCAGCAGCACCGCTTCCCCGCCCGCTTCGCGGCGGCCGAGGTTGAAGGTGCCGATATTGATGCCGTGGCTGCCCAACAGCGTCCCGATGCGGCCGATGAAGCCGGGCTTATCGTCGTTGACGATGTAGAGCATGTGGCCGGACAATTCGGCTTCGATCCCGATGCCGAAAATCTCCACGAGACGCGGCGATTCCGTCCCGAACAGCGTGCCCGCGACAGAACGCGGCCCTTGCGCGGTTTCCACCGTCACGCGCACCAGCGTGTTGAAGGCGCCGTCACGCTCGTGGCGGATTTCGCTCACATCCAGACCGCGCTCCTTGGCGAGGAACGGGGCATTGACCATGTTCACCGTGTCCGAATAGCGGCGCATGAAGCCCGACAGCACGGCGGCGGTGATCGGCTTGCCGTTGAGGTCTGCGGCTGCGCCTTCGCGTTCGATGCTGATGCGGGTCAGGTTGCCATGCGCCAGCTGGCCAACAAGGCTGCCCAGCTTTTCGGCGAGCGCCATGTAGGGGCGCAGCTTCGGGGCTTCCTCGGCCGAGAGGCTCGGCACGTTGAGCGCATTGGTCACGCCGCCGTTGACGAGGTAATCGGCGAGCTGCTCGGCCACCTGCAATGCGACATTGACCTGCGCTTCGGTGGTGCTTGCGCCGAGGTGCGGGGTGCAGATGAAGTTGGGCGCACCGAACAGCGGGTGATCGGCAGCGGGCGGTTCGGTCTCGAACACGTCCAATGCCGCACCGGCCACCTGACCGCTTTCAAGGCAGTCCTTCAGCGCCGCTTCGTCGATCAAACCGCCCCGCGCGCAGTTGATGATGCGGATGCCCTTCTTGGCATTCTCCAGCCGTTCGCGGCTGAGGATGTTGCGGGTCTCGTCGGTCAGCGGCGTGTGCAGCGTGACGAAATCGGCGCGGCTGAGAAGCGTATCGAGATCGACCTTCTCGACGCCCATTTCGACTGCGCGTTCCTCGGTCAGGAAGGGATCATAGGCGATCACCTTCATCTTGAGGCCGAGCGCGCGGCTGGCGACGATCGAACCGATATTGCCCGCGCCGACCAGGCCGAGCGTCTTGGCGGTCAGTTCGACGCCCATGAACCCGCTCTTGGGCCATTGGCCCGCCTGCGTCTGCGCGTTGGCTTCGGGGATCTGGCGGGCCAACGCGAACATCAGCGCGATGGCGTGTTCGGCGGTGGTGATCGAGTTGCCGAACGGGGTGTTCATCACCACCACGCCCTTGGACGAGGCATAGGGGATATCGACATTGTCGACGCCGATGCCGGCGCGGCCGATGACCTTGAGGTTGGTGGCGGCATCAAGGATCGCCTTGGTCACCTTGGTCGAGGAGCGGATGGCGAGGCCATCATACTCGCCGATGCGGGCGATCAGCTGTTCGGGCGTTTCGCCGGTGATCACATCGACATCACAGCCGCGCTCTTCGAAAATGCGCGCGGCGTTGGGGTCCATCTTGTCGGAAATGAGAACTTTGGGACGGGTCATGGGAAATTCCTTCCAGTCGTCATCCCGGACTTGATCCGGGATCGTGCGCGACACGCGCTAGGGAATAGGGGAAAGCGGCCCCGGCTCGGAGGCCGGGGCGACGCAAACACTAACGGCGCAAATCAGCCGTTCTTGACCTTGTCATAGGCCCATTCGATCCACGGCAGCAGGCGCTTGATGTCCTCCTGCTCGACGGTCGAACCGCACCAGATGCGCAAGCTCGGCGGCGCATCGCGGTAACCGTTGAAGTCGAAGCCGACATTGCGCTCTTCGAGCAGCTTGACGATCTTCTTGGGCACGGCGGCCTGGTCGTCAGCCGACAGGGCATCATACCATTCGCCCTGGAACATCATGCAGACGCCGGTGTTGGTCTGCTGCGCCGGATCGGACGCCATGTTGCGCAACCACGGGGTGGCTTCGATCCAGTCCTTGACGATAGCCGCATTGGCATTGGCCCGCTCGACCAGCGCCTTGCGCCCGCCGATCGACTTGGCCCATTCCAGCGCTGCGATATAATCTTCGGTCGCCAGCATCGAAGGCGTGTTGATCGTTTCCCCGGCGAAAATGCCGAGGTTGATCTTGTCGCCCTTCTTCATGCGGAACAGCTTGGGCATCGGCCACGGCGGATCATAGCTTTCGATCCGCGCAACAGCCTTGGGGCTGAGGATCAGCATCCCGTGCTGCGCTTCGCTGCCCATCACCTTCTGCCACGAATAGGTCGTGGCATCGAGCTTCGACCAGTCCATTTCCTGCGCGAAGATCGCGCTGGTGGCGTCGTTGATGGTGATCCCCTCGCGGCCCGGCTCCAGCCAGTCGGTGTTGGGGATCATCGCGCCGCTGGTCGTGCCGTTCCAGGTGAACACCACGTCATTGCGCTGCGGGATGGTGGTGAGATCGGGAATGTCGCCGTAATCGGCGGTGAGGACTTGCAGGTTGGGCAGCTTGAGCTGCTTCACCGCGTCCTGGATCCAGATATTGCCGAAGCTCTCCCACGCGGCGACCGTGACCGGGCGCGCCGGATCGAGCATCGCCCACATGGCGGCTTCGATCGCGCCGGTGTCCGACGCGGGCATGATGCCGATCAGGTAATCATCGGGGATGCCGAGCAGTTCGCGGCTCAGATCAATCGCGTACTTCAGACGCGCCTTGCCCAGCGCCGAACGGTGCGAACGGCCGAGCGATTCGGTTTTGAGCTTGTCCAGCGACCAGCCGGGGAATTTCGCCGTGGGGCCCGAGGAAAAGAAGGGGCGTTCAGGCTTAAGCGTCGGCTCGTGTGCGAGCCCGCGTGCATACTCAGTCATGTATTCTCTCCTTGCAGAGAGCTCGCGCGGCGTTGGGACCGCGTGGCCCGTGGGCGGCTTTAGAGGCGGGGGGCGTGGAGTCAATGACTTTGATCCGCTCCGGTGCGGGGAGGATAGGGTCTCGCAATATTTGTGCGGCTCGCCTAAACGCAGCGCTCCATGGACGTTTCAGACCTGCGCATTGCCCTGTTCAGCGGCAACTACAACTATACCCGCGACGGGGCCAATCAGGCCCTGAACCGGCTCGTCGGCTCGCTGCTCGCCCGGGGCGCGAAAGTGCGCGTCTATTCGCCCAAGGTCGCCAATCCCGATTTTCCGCCGACCGGCGATCTGGTCGGCCTGCCCAATGTGCCGATGCCTGTGAAAGGGCGCGGGGAATACCGCATGCCGACCCATCTGGGCGCGGCGGTGAAGCGCGATCTGGCGGCGTTTGCGCCCAATATCGTCCACCTGTCCTCACCCGATCCCTCCGCCCATGCCGCGCTGCGCTGGGCGCGCGCGCAGGGCGTTCCGGTGCTGGCCAGCGTCCACACCCGGTTCGAGACCTATCCGCGCTATTACAACATGGCGTTCCTCGAGCCCCTGATCGTCAAGGGCCTGCGGCGGTTCTACAACCGCTGCGACGCGCTGGTCGCGCCTTCGCAGTCGATGATCGACGAGCTTCTGGCGATGGACATGCACACCCGCATCGGGCTGTGGAGCCGGGGGGTGGACCGCACGATCTTCTCCTCCGCGCGGCGCGATCCGGAATGGCGGCGCAGCCTTGGCCTTGCCGATGATGATGTCGGGATCGTCTTCCTCGGTCGGCTGGTGATGGAAAAGGGACTCGACGTCTTTGCCGAGGCGATCGTCCGGCTGCGCGAACAGGGTGTGGCGCACAAGGTGCTGGTCATCGGTGACGGCCCAGCGCGTGGCTGGTTCGAAGCGAACCTGCCCGGTGCGATCTTTGCGGGCTTCAAGACCGGCGACGCGCTGGGTCAGGCGCTCGCCAGCGGCGATGTGTTCTTCAACCCCAGCGTTACCGAAACCTTCGGCAACGTCACGCTCGAAGCAATGGCCAGCGGCCTTCCGGTGGTCGCCGCCGGGGCGACGGGCAGCGCCAGCCTAGTGGCAGATGGCGTGACGGGCAGGCTGGTTGCGCCTTCGGGCAGCATGAAGGCCGACGCTGCCGCCTTCGCCGCTGCGCTCGCACCCTATTGCACCGATCCGGCCCTGCGCTCGGCCCACGGCGCAGCGGGCGAGACCCGCGCCTGCGAGTATAGCTGGGAAGCCATCAACGCGGTCGTTGCCGACACCTATGTGAAGCTCGTCGACGAACGGGGCGCAGCGAAGGCCCGACAGGCAGCCTGACGCCCCTTACCGCAGCACCCCTGTCGCTGCCATCCGCCGGGCGTAAAGCAGCAGCGACAGCGTCACCGCCCAGATCGCCACATCAAGCGCGGGGGCCTGCATGTCGGCTGGCACTTCGATAAGCGCGTAGTGATAGATCGTCGTCCCGATCAGTCCCAGCAGCGCAACCACCATCGCGGCGACCGCCCATTTCGAGCGGAGCAATAACAGCACTGATCCGGCAAATGCGCCCCACACGCCCAAGGCCCAGAAGGCGTTGGCCCATGCGGGATAGCTTTCCATGAAAGCGATCTGGCCGGGCGTCATGCCCATGTCAGCCAGCATGCCGAGCTTCGTCGTCAAATAGCTGATGATGCCCATTGCGTTGAACAGCAGCGTCAGCAGGCCCACTACCCACAGGTGCCACGGTGCCTTGGTGCGGCTGTTGCCGATTATCGTCATGGGTGCCCCTCCCCCGTTCGTTACGACCCGAACGGGGGAGAGATTATGCCTGGCTTGCGTAAATCGCAATCACCGCGTCACAGGCGCTCGATGCGCTTGGCCATTTCGTCGATCATGTCGACGATTTCGTTGATGGTCCGCTCGTCGAGCTTGCCCGAACGGGCGCGGTTCTTGAGCACGGAACCCAGATTGCCCATCGCGCGAAACAGATCGGGTGAGCGCACCGTTTCGGCGCGGGTCGCGTGGCGGCCCAGACGGCGCATCAGGGCCTCGACTTCGTCGGCGCGCTTTTCAAGCTCGGCGCGCCCCTGATCGGTCACAGCAAAGGGCTTCTTCGCGCCGTCTGCCTGGGCCTCCGTGATGGCGCCTTCATCCTCGAGCAGTTGCAGCGTGGGATACACCGCGCCGGGGCTCGGGGCATAGCCGCCGCCAGTCATTTCCTCGATCCCCTTGATCAGCTCGTAGCCGTGCGAGGGGTTTTCCGCGATCAGCGCCAGCAGTGCGAGGCGCAGTTCGCCGGTGCCGAACATCCGCCCGCGGCGACCGCGCCTGCCGGGGCCGGGGCCACGCTCCTCGCCTTCACCCTCGCCTTCGGCCTCGTCGCTGTCAAAGCGCCAGCGCGCCTTCATGCCGGGGCCGCCGAAGTTCATGTTTCCGTTCATCGCCATCATCGCCATCGTTTCGGCGAACTTTTCCCAGCCGCCGCCGCGGCCATATCTGTTCCAGGTCATTTCAATCTCCTCGCGTTTCTTGCGATACATCCAAGATATATCTTAGACCTATCGTTTCAAGCTGCCTCACCTGCGACGGTTTTCTTTTCCGCCCGATGTCCTATCACGCCCGACGAATGGCTGATCTGTTCGGACAAGACGCCCCCGAGGGCCCGCGCGGCGATGGCGCACCTGCGCCCGATGCGCCGCTGGCCGACCGTCTGCGCCCGCAGACGCTGGGTGAAGTGGTGGGGCAGGAGCATCTGACCGGCGCGGACGGCGCTATCGGCCGGATGGTCGCGGCAGGGCGGCTTTCCAGCATGGTCCTGTGGGGGCCGCCCGGCACCGGCAAGACCAGCATCGCCCGCCTGCTCGCCGATGCCGTAGGGATGCGTTACGCCGCGATCAGTGCGGTGTTTTCGGGCGTGGCCGACCTCAAGCAGGCCTTTGCCGAGGCGGAGAAAATGGCCAGGGCGGGCCGCAAGACGCTGCTCTTTGTGGACGAGATCCACCGCTTCAACCGCGCGCAGCAGGACGGATTCCTGCCCTTTGTCGAGCGCGGCGTGGTGACTCTGGTCGGCGCGACCACCGAGAACCCGAGCTTTGCCTTGAACGCCGCGCTCCTCTCCCGCGCGCAGGTGCTGGTGCTCAACCGGCTGGACGCGGCGGCGCTGGCACTGCTGCTGGAAAAGGCCGAGGCGCTGGAAGGCCCCCTCCCCGTCACGCCCGATGCCCGCGCCGCGTTGATCGCGCAGGCCGATGGCGACGGGCGGTTCCTGCTGGGACAGGCAGAGACGCTTTACGCGGCGGGTCTGGCAGAACCGCTCGATCCGGCCGCGCTGGGCAACTTCCTGCAACGCCGCGTGGCGGTGTACGACAAGGACCGCGACGGGCATTACAACCTGATATCGGCGCTGCACAAAGCGGTGCGCGGGTCCGATCCGCAAGCGGCGCTGTATTACCTCGCGCGGATGCTGGTGGCGGGAGAAGAACCCCTGTTCCTCGCGCGGCGGCTGGTGCGCATGGCGGTGGAGGACATCGGCCTCGCCGACCCCCACGCCCTGCCGCAATGCATGGCGGCGATGGAGGCCTACCGCTTCCTCGGCAGCCCCGAAGGCGAGCTGGCACTGGCGCAGGCCTGCCTCTACCTAGCCACCGCGCCCAAATCGAACGCGGTCTATGTGGCGCAAAAGGCAGCGTGGAAATCGGCGAAGGAGACCGGCAGCCTGATGCCGCCGATGAACATCGTCAACCCGGCCACCGGCCTGATGGAAAGCCTCGGCTACGGCAAGGGCTACACCTACGACCACGACACGCCCGAGGGCTTCTCGGGCGACAATTACTGGCCTGAAGGGATGGAGCCCGAGCGGTTCTACGCCCCGGTGGAGCGCGGGTTTGAACGCGAGGTCAGGAAGCGCCTCGAATATTGGGACAAGTTACGGTCGGAGCGCGGGTGACCCGCTTCACCCATTTCCTCGCGGTGGACTGGTCGGGGGCGAAGGGCCCGCGCCAGAAGGGCATCGCACTTGCCGTGGCGCTGGCAGAAGGCGGTGCGCCGGTGCTGGTCGCCCCGCCCGATCCGAAGGGATGGGCACGCAGCGAAGTGCTCGCGCTGCTGCTCGATCTGCCCGGCGCAACGCTGGTCGGGCTCGATCTCGGCATCGGCCTGCCGCACGCCGATGCAGATGCGTTCTTTCCCGGATGGGACGCCTCGCCCGCAGACGCGCGCGGGCTGTGGGCGCTGATCGACCACCTTTGCGCGGATGATCCCCACCTCGAAGCGGGCGGCTTTGTCACCCATGCAGAGGCCAGCCGCTATTTCCGCCACGGTGCCGGGGTGGAAGGCGACCGCTTCCTGCTCCCCGGCGCTGCCACCCGCGAAGGCCGCTTCCGCGTGGCCGAAGCGGCGCAGCGCCAGCAGGGCGTGCGGCCGGTGAGCAACTTCAACCTCGTCGGCGCGGCGCAGGTCGGCAAGTCGAGCCTGACGGGGATGCGGATGCTTCACCGGATCGGCCCGCGCCTGCCGGTGTGGCCCGTCGATCCCCTGCCCGATGAAGGCTCGGTCGTGACCGAGATCTATACCTCGATGGCGGCGCGGCTGGGCGGCGTGACGGGCGCGGCGACCAAGATCCGGAGTTATGCGGCGCTCAACGACGCGCTCGACCGGCTCGGCTCGCCGCCGGTGGCGGGGACGGGGGCGATCGACGATCATTCTTCCGATGCGCTGCTGACCGCCGCATGGCTGCGCCGCGTCCACACCAGCGCCGATCTGTGGCACCCGCCCGGCCTGACTGCCGCAGTCGCCCGTACCGAAGGCTGGACCTTCGGCGCGATTTAGAGCGCATGTCAGCCACTTGTCACCCTGTGCATAAATTACGGTCACATTTGTCACGCAAGTGACATTAAACCGACATAGGGGCGTGGGCGCTGGCCGCCGCGTGGGGGCCGTCCACTTGCAAAGGCACCATCATGTCCTTCATTTCGGGGCGCTGCTCCACTGCCGCGATCGCTCTCGCCCTGCTGACCAGCCTCGGGGCCGAAGCGCAGGCACAGGCTCAAGCCGCACCCGCCCCCGCTGCCGCTGCTGACGAAAACGGCGAAGCACGCACCATCGCCGATCTCCAGCGCCAGATTGACGAGTTGAAGGCGATTGTCTCCGCGCTCCAGTCCGCACAGGCAGCGCCGGCCCCGGCCCCTGCGGTGGTGGCGGCCGTTCCGGCCCCTTCATCCGCTCCAGCCATCGCGCAAGCCGGCCCGCTCCCCGCCGCCGCTCCGCCAAGCGACCCGCGCCTCGCCGCCATCGAACCGCCCAAGCCCAAGTCGAAGGCCTGGTACGAAAAGCTGCGCCTGCGCGGCTACACCCAGATGCGCTTCAACCAGATCGTTTCGGGCGATGCCGATGCGCCCGCTGGCGTCTCGCGCCTGCGCACCATCGGCGATGGCGACGTGCGCGGCGACAACAATTTCAGCTTCCGCCGGATGCGCCTGATCCTGCAGGGTGATCTCAACGATCACGTCTCGCTCTATTTCCAGCCGGATTTCGCCGCTGCGGTCTCGAACCAGTCGGCCGGCGAGCGGCGTGAGAACAGCGTCTCCCTGCGCGACATGTATGCCGATGTCTTCCCGTTCGATGACAAGTCCTTCCGCATCCGCCTCGGCCAGTCGAAGGTGCCCTATGGCTGGGAGAACATGCAGTCTTCGTCCAACCGTCTCGCGCTGGATCGTACCGATGCGATCAACACCGCTGCCGCGGGCGAGCGCGACCTTGGCGTCGTCGCCTATTACACCCCGCCCAAGGTGCAGAAGATCTGGGACCGCCTGACCGCTGACGGGCAGAAGCTGTTCGGCAATTACGGCGCCTTCGGCTTCGGCGCGTTCAACGGGCAAGGCCTCAACCGGACCGAGGGCAATGACGGCGTGATGCTGGTCGGTCTTGCGACCTGGCCGTTCGAACTCGACGGGATCGGCCTCGACGGACAGGTCCTGGAGATCGGCGGCGCGGTGATGCGCAACACCATCCGTCCGGAAATCCGTACCGGCGGACTGAGCCCGGCCGGGTTCAAGGACAACCGCGCCGGCATCCACGCGATCCTCTACCCGCAGCCTTTCGGCGTGCAGGCGGAATGGAACTGGGGCACCGGCCCCGAATTCGTACCCTCGCTCGGCCGGATCGAGGAACGCCCGCTCAACGGCGGCTATGTGCAGCTGATGGCCAAAATCGACGAATCGCCGATCGGCCCGTTCTATCCCTTCGCCCGCTGGCAATATTACCGCGGCGGCTTCAAGGCGGCGATCAACGCCCCGCGGCTGGAGACCGAGGAGCTGGAGCTCGGCTTCGAATTCCAGCTCGATCCCGCACTGGAGCTGACCGCGACTTACGGCTTTGCCTCGCGCAAGGAAGCCGATGAGCGCCGCACCGGGCAGGCCGAAGGGCAGATCCTGCGCATTCAGGCGCAATGGAACTATTGAGAGCGCGAGCGTTTGAGTCTAGGGCGCTGCCTGACGGAGCGCCGGCTTAGCTCAGTTGGTAGAGCACCTGATTTGTAATCAGGGGGTCACGAGTTCGAATCTTGTAGCCGGCACCGCCGCCCGCGCCCTCACGCAGCGAAGCGATAGGGCACAAAAACGCCCTATCCCAATCTCAGGAAGAACTCTTCGCGTTCGCGGCGCAGTTCTGCGGGGGTGAGTCCGGCGAGCGCGTCCAGTTCGGCGCGCAATGCCAGCGTCAGCCGCTTTACCGTCTCTTGCGGATCGCGGTGCGCCCCGCCCTTGGGCTCGTAAACGATGCGGTGGATCACGCCGAGCTTGAGCAGATCGGTCGCGGTGACTTTCATCGCCTCGGCAGCGGTGGCGGCCTGCGCGGCGCTGCGCCACAGGATCGAGGCGCAGCCTTCGGGCGAGATCACGGAATAGACCGCGTGTTCGAACATCAGCACGCGGTTCGCCGCGGCGAGCGCCACCGCCCCGCCCGAACCGCCCTCGCCGATAATCACCGCGATCAGCGGCACGCCGATGCCCAGACACGCCTCTGTCGAGCGGGCGATGGCTTCCGCCTGCCCGCGCGCCTCGGCATCGATGCCGGGGAAGGCGCCGGGGGTGTCGACCAGGGTCACCACCGGCAGGCCGAAACGGTCGGCCAGCTCCATCAGGCGGATCGCCTTGCGATAGCCCTCGGGCCGCGCCATGCCGAAATTGTGGCGGAGGCGCCCCGGCGTATCCTCGCCCTTCACATGGCCGATAACCATCACCTTGCGGCCCTCGAAGCGCGCAAAGCCGCCGATGATCGCCTGATCCTCGCCAAACACCCGGTCGCCCGCGATGGGGAGGAAGTCGGTGAACAGCCCGGCCACCAGCTTTTCGAAGCGGGGCCGCTGGGGGTGCCGTGCGACAAGCGTGCGCTCCCACGGGGAAAGCCGCGCATAGGTATCGGCGAGCAGCTTGTCCGCCCGCTCGCGCAGCATCCGCGCTTCCTCGGTGCCCTCGGCAAGGGCGGAAAGCTCCGCCACATGCTTGTCGAGCGCCTCGATCGGCTTTTCGAAGGGCAGGTACTGGATCATGCCCGTCGCTTATACCGTCATCGACATCCCGCGATAGATCCGCGCGCGATACCGCGAATCCTCCGCATCGGGCAGCGGCGCGCCGACCAGCAGGACGGCGCGGGCGAAGCGGCGCACCTCTTCGAGATGCTCGTCGAGATCGCGCGGTTCCTCGGATTGCACGCGGCGGGTGAGGTTGATCTGGTTGACCGGCACATCATGCACCAGCCGCTCGTTCTCCACGGCGAGGGTCGCGGTGAAGGCGTGGAGCGTGGTCTTGATGAAGTTCGCCAGCGCGAAGGCCGGGGACTTGTCGCCCATCGGCACGTCCGGCGAGGTCAGCACCAGCTGGCAATCATCATAGAGCGAGGCGCGGCGCGAGACGCGGAAGTGGTGGGTGAGGTTGTCGGCCACCACAGTGCGGAACTCGTCCGGGGTGAGCGGATCGTCCTTGCCGAACAGCTTGCCGGGAAGTGCGGCAAACGGCGTCGATAGGATCGTCGTCGGCTTGCCCCAAGTGGTCAGCGCCTCGTCCATCGCGGCCTCGATGTCGCTCGTGACGACCAGCGAAGTCAGCGATTGGGCGATGTCGTCTTCAAGCTGCGCCTTGATCGCCTCGAAGCCCTCGGCGGTGCGGGTGATCAACACCACGTTGGCGGCATGGCAATCCTCGATGAAGGCGCGCGCGGTTTCGGCAAGGTAATCGGCAAGGTGTTCGCCGATGATCCACACGGTCTTGCCGCGCATCTGGTCGAGGCGTTCCTGCTTCGGCGAACCGAACAGTTCGCGCTCGGTGGTCGAGCGCTCAACCGAAAGCCCGCCCGAGGGCATGAAGGTTTCGCCCGAAACGGCACGGTCGGCGAGGAAGAACACCGTCGCCTGCGCCACATCATGCTCGGTCGGCATCTTGCCGAGATAGAGCTTCGAGAGCACGCCGGTGCCGACCTTGTTGGCCTCCACCGCAATCTTGTCGGCGGGGAGGAAGGGCGCGTCCTCTGGCGGGACACGCAGCAGCCAGTCGCCATCTGCCTCAGGCGTGGCCGGGCGGTCGTTCCACTCGGGCGCGTCGAGGAACAGGCCCGCCTGCCGCAAGCGCCCGATCAGCGCGGCGGCGATGGTGGGGGTGAGGAGATACTGGTCCCACGAACAGGCCCCGTCGCCTTCCCGCGCACAGGCGAGCGCCAAGTCGCGCAATTCGCGCGGGTTGTTGGTATCGTGGCTCATCTTGACGGTATCATTGCGGGCAAGCCGCGCCAGCACCGCTTCGACCCGCACCCCACGCCGGATCGCCTTGATCGTTGCGGCATGGACGGCATTGAGGCGCTTGTTTTCAAGGATCAGCTTGCCGCGCCGTTCGAAAAGACCCGGCTTGCCGCCGGTGCCCGAAAGACGGTCGCCATCCACCGGGCCCGGTGCAATCGCGTTGAACTGCACCTCCGGCCCGAGATAGCGCGCCATGCTCTCCACCATCGCGCGCTGGCCGGCCTTGGAGACGGCGTAGTCAGCGCGGTTGGGATAGGCGACCGCGAGGTACTTCTCCCCGCCGAAATAGGAGGAAACGTTGAGGATATAGCCCGAGCCCTGCGCCTTCATCAGCGGGGCGACGTGGTGCATCAGGAAGTAGTTCGACACGAGGTTCGCATCGAGCGTGTAGTTCCACGCGTCGACACCCATGTCGACGACCATGTCCTCCGCGCCCGCCACACCCGCGTTGTTGATGAGATAGTCGATCCGCCCGAAGGCCTTCAGCGTCGCATCGACCGCGCCCTTGAGGCTTTCGAAATTGCTGACGTCCACGTTGGCGAGGGTCTGCACGCGGCGCTCCACGCCAGCGAAGCCGATATCCTCCAGCTCGGAAACGATCCGCGCCCGAGCAACGGCCAGCTCGCTTTCGCGCCGCGCGACCATCATCACCTTGCCGCCCGCCAGCGCCAGCAGCCGCGCGACCTGTCCGCCGATCCCGGCAGACCCACCGGTGATCAGTGCGACCTTGCCCAGATGCAGCCCCGTGATGTTCTCCGAGAAGCCCGGCATCGCCTTGCGCGCACCGGTCGCCTCGCCGATATTGCCGGGGACGTAGAGCGTGATCTCGCCAAGCTTGCTTTCCTTCAGCAGGATGCGCGCGGCGTGGCCTGCGGTGAAGCGGATGTTCTCGGCCTCGGTGTTGGTGAAGCGCACGATCTGGTTGCCCCACTCGGCCTGACGGCGGCGGCCATGGGCGGTGTCGATCTCGCTTTCGTCGCGCCAGATGCGGATCAGCTGTTCGGTCGCGGCGCGCAGGATGTTGGCGTAGATATCGCCCTTCCCGTCGCTGGCATGGCTGATGAACACGAAGCGCGGCGGCTGGAGCAGGTTGTCGTGCCGCTTCCAGTAGCGGCTCATCGTCCGCGCCAGCGCCATGTTGCCCGCCAGTTCGGCATCCATCAGCGCCTCGATGACGGAATCATCCGCGTCGGTGATCGCGCCCGCGAGTTCGCCTGCGCCCAAGGCAGGGAGGAACAGCGCCCCGCTCACCGGGGTTCCGCCCTTGGTGTAATCCTCCAGCGCCTCTTCCATCCCGGCCGGGTCCTTGCGGCTGAAGCGGATGATGGCGAGCTTGTCCGACAGGCCCAGCGCAGCGCAGCGCTTTTCGGCAATGGCGACATCGGCCGCGCGCGGCAGGCCGAGCACGACCTCCGCTCCGCAGGCGAGCTGCACCTGCGCGATTTCCAGCGCCTCTTCGAAATTGTCACCCGCCGCGATCAGCACGGCAAGGCCGGTGCCATCCATCGAACGCATGGTGGGCCGCGCGAGATAGGTCGAGCGCTGTTCCTTGCGCACCGACATGCCGTGAGTGACCTCGAAATCGTGGCCGTTGTAAGCCGCGCTCTCGTCACTGCCGAGGAAGACGCAGGTGGTGGCGATGTCGGTCGGCGTGGGGAAGGTCTTGGCCTTGTCGTTGCCGCCGGTCGCGCGTTCGAGGCTCATCATGTCGAAGAACTGCGTGGCGGTGGTGCCCGCTGCGTCGCCGCGCGCGGTGTCCATCGCGGCAAAGACGTTGCGGATGCGCTCGCTCTCGATCGGGCCGGGGTAGACGAGGTTGACGCGGACGCCCTTGGGGCCGAGTTCGAGGCTGAGTTCACGGCTCCACGCGTTCATCGCCGCCTTGGGGACTACATAGGCGGCGCGCGCGTAATAGGGCGTGCGGCTGAAAATGGTCGAAACGTTGATGATCGACCCGCCTTCAGGGATGTGTTCGGCGGCAACCCGCGCGACATTCCACGCCACGCCAAAGATGTTGCGCAGGGCATCGCCCACGGTCTCGCTGTCGGTCGAGCCGGACTTCTGGAGCGCGGCTAGCTCTTCCGCCGAAAGCGGCAGGTTCTCGATCGGCTGCTTGGGGCCGGCGCTTCCGGCGTTGTTCACCAGAATGTCGATCCGCCCGAACTGCTTCACCACCTCGGCAATCGCGGCGCGCACCGAAGCGATGTCCCCGCCGTCGAGCGCCACGGTGGCCAGCCGCGCCGGGTCTGCACCGGTCGCCTTGAGCAGTGCCTCGGCAGCGGCTTTGGTGCGATCGGGCGTGCGGCCCGTCATCACCACGGTTGCGCCTTCTGCAAGGTAGTGGGTGACAATATGCCCGCCCAGATTGCCCGCCGCGCCGGTGACGACGGCGATCTTGCCCGCCAGGCGGCCGGGAACGTCGCCTTGCAAGGCGGGCGCAGCAGCAACGGCTTTCGACTTAGCCATAGGACTCTCCTCACAGAATTACCGCGAAGCCGTGCTTCGCTTTGTGTTTCGTTCAAACCCTGGGGAGGAGAGCTAAGAACGTTTCAAAAATCGCAACGCACGGGTCAGCCGTCCGGTTCCCCGGACGATGATCCCGAGCTCTGGGCGGCCCATGCCTCAAGCAGCGCGTCACGGCTGCGCAGGCCCATTTCAGGCAGCGCGTGGTTCACCACATAGGTCGATCCGGTGTGCCGGTTCTCCCACATCGCCTGATGCGCTTCGGGCAAGCCGCCCCACGCCACGACCTCGGGCTCGGTCACTTCGAGCAGGCCCGCAGCGATCATGTCGTTCATCCGCGCGACCTCGTAGGCGTTGCAGAGGTGGGTGCCGAGGATGCTGGCGGTCGGCATCAGGATCTGGCGCTGGCGGGTCCAGACCTGCGGCGCGTAGAAGGTGAAGCGGCAGCCGGTCAGATCCTCGGCGAAGATCACGCGGCCCGTGAAGGGCTTCACCAGCGAGGTCGAAATGCCGAGCGTGTCTTGCCCGGCCCGCTCGAACACCAGATCGGGGTTGCCGCGCGGATTGTCGGGCGAGCGCAGGATCTTGCCCACCGCAGAGCCGAAGGGCTTCATCACCCGGTCCTGATAGTCGCGCACGGCGGCCTTGAAGACCTCGATGTCGGCCTTGGCATCGGGGAGGCGCGGCATGGTGTCGGGCCAGTGGAAGTTCGCCCCTTCCCGCCTGCGGATCGCTTCGAGGCTGACGATGCCTTCGATTGCATCCTCAAGCCCCAGCGATTGCAGGAACTCGCGCTGGCCATCGGTGGTGGTGGCGATGACCGAGCGTGCATTGAAGCGCCGCGCGGCCTCGATCATTTCGAGGCCGGTTTCGTCGAGCAATTCGGACGAGCCCGGCCCGTAGAAGATCAGCACCGCCTCGCCGCCGCGCAGAGCCGCACGGCGGAGCATTTCCTCAGGCGTCGCCGTCCCCGGCTTGCCCATGAAGCTGAAGTGGTAGCCTGACGAAGCCCCGTAGAAGGCCAGCGTACCGCCCTCCGCCAAAAGCTGGAACGAGCGCGGAAAGGCCGTCTCTCCCGCGTGGCTGACGACATAATCGGCGAGCTTGCCGCCGTTGAGCGCCTTGAATTCCTCCACCAGCGGAGCGCCTGCGGCTTCCCATGCTTGGGCTTCGGCTTTGTCCTCCGGCACCACGCTGTAGAGACCGGCGAAGCGCGCATCCTTGCGGTTGATCGCCCCGACCGCGCCCTGCACCTGCGTGATGAACTGCGCGCGTTCCTCGGAAGAAACGAGGCCGGTCACCTGCAACCCGGTGCGCACAGACGAGCGCAGCGCATCAAGCCCCGTCCCCGTCGCCGCGCCCTCGACGAACAGCGTTCGCCCGGGAGCAATTTGCAAGGTGGTGAACAGACAGCGCGCGATGGTACCGAGGTTCAGCACATAGCTGCCCGCCTGTTCCAGCGTGAGATCAGGCGGCACCTTGTGCATCTGCGGCGCCTGCACGGTCAGGAACTGGGCGTGGCTGCCGGTCTCGGTCTCGTAGCCCTGGATCGAGAAGTCCGCATACATCGGATCATTGCCGACCAGCGGGCTGAGGAGATCGTTGGTGCCGGAGTAAACCGTCACCAGATCACCAACCTTGATCCGCCCCTGCGCGCGGGTTTCCGACCCGAGCGCCGCGACCAGTGCGATGCCGCCCGATCCGGTGATCTGGACGTCTTCCTCGTGAGAATCGAAGGGCGAAACGGGAATGCCGGTCAGCGCCCAGATGTCGTTGAAGTTGACCTCGCTGGTCAGCATGTAGAGCAGCGCCTCATTGGGCGCGGGCTCGGGCACGGAGACGATCAGCTCCTTCTCGTGGCTCGCAGGCGGCCCGAAGCGGGGCTGGCCCGTGTCGGGATCGCGGGCGATACCGAAGGCGTATTGGTGGCGCGGGATCGGGGTCACGCCGGGATAAAACGGCGCTCCCACAGGAAGCAGATCGCCTGCTGCTTCCAACGCCTGGGCACGCATTTCGTGCTCGGCATCAATCCACACGCCGTCGCGCCGCACCGGGAGCGGGGGCGCAACCTTGTCCATAAATTGCTTGATTCCGGTCTTCCCGCCTTCGGGATCGACGATCGCTTCGGCGAACAATGTCGCTTCGCGCGCCGTGCCTGCGGTGATGCCCTGTTCAAGGCCAACACGCACCGCTTCCAGCGCCCGCGCACCGGCAGGCCCGCGCCCGGCCCAATCGAGCTGGCGCAGGATGCGCTGGAGGAAATCATCCTCCAGTACCGTATCGAGGCTGACATCCGCCGCCGTTTCCCAGCGCGACACCGCCGCCTGACGTTCCGCGAAAGCCTTGCCGAGCGCGGAGCCCGAACCGTTTTTCACGAAGTCGCGCACCGCTGCATGGGCTGCCGAGAGTGCATCTTCCGCACCTTCGACCAGTTGATCGACGAGACCGATTTCCGCCGCTGCATCAGCCGTGATGCTCCGCCCGCCAAGGATCAGGTCGAGCGCATCGCGCACGCCTTCCGCGCCGCGCCGGTCGGCGAGCAAACGCGGCAGGCGCTGCGTGCCGCCATAGCCGGGGAGCAGCCGCAGCCGGATTTCGGGCTGTCCGAAACGCGCCACAGGCTCGGCCACACGGTAATGGCACGCGAGCGCAAACTCCATGCCCCCGCCCAGCGCCACGCCCTGCACCGCCGCGACGCAGGGCTTGCCCATGCTCTCGATGGTGCGGAAGGCGAGGTGCGCATTGTTGGGCAGCACCATCGCTTCTTCGACCGTGTGGATCTCCTCCAGCATCTGGCGAATGTCCGCGCCCGCGACGAAGGACGATGTGCCCTCGCCGGTGAACACCACCGCCACGACATTCTCATCCCGCGCGAGGGTCGATGTGACCATCACCAGCTCGTCAATCGCGCGCTCGTTGAGCGCGTTGACCGGGGCGTTGGTAACCGTGACGGTCGCGACCTGCTTGCCGGGGGCAACCATGTTGTACTGCACCAGGAAATAGCGGTGGCGGTCGAACAGCGCCTGCTCGTCGCTCATGCGCTGCTTGCGCTGCCAGTCGGCGATCACGCTGCGCAGCTCGTCCAGCGCCTCGGGATTGCGCAGGGTCGTGACATCGCCGACATCCTCGCCCACCACCAGCGCGCGGACCATGCGGCGCATATATTTTCCGCTGCGGGTTTCGGGGAACTGCGAGACCTCGATAAAGTCCGCCGGCACCGCGACCGCGCCCTTTTCGGTGCGGACGAGGTCGAACAAGCGGCGCTTGTCCTCGATCGTCAGCTTGCGCCCTGCGACCGGCACCACGAAGGCGAGCGGGGTCAGCCCCTTTTCGCGGTGCGGAGCGCCGACCACCAGCACATTGCCGACCGGCGAATCCGGCGCGAGCGCCTTGTCGCGAAGCACCGCGCCTTCGATCTCCTCGGTCCCCATGCGGTGGCCCGAGACGTTGATGACATCGTCTGATCGCCCATGAAGCGAGAACGAACCGTCCTCATGCTGAATGGCGAAATCGCCTTGAGTATAGGCCCATGCGCCCTTCCAGCGCCGCCAATAGCCCTCTTCCCAACGCTGGGCGTCACCGCGCCACGCGGAATCGACGCGGCCGTCGGTGACCTTGAAGCCTTCGATATCGCCCCAGATGGTGCGTGCGAGGTAAGGGTAAGGTGCGGCGATGACGATCTCGCCCTTCTCGCCCGTTGCGGCCCGCCGCCACGGCACGCCGCCTGCATCGCTGCGGGCGAAAGGCACCTGCGAGGGCGAGGATTCATCGTCCTCCACCCAGACATCGCCCATGATCCACGGCAGCGGATAGGCGTGGGCATCGGGGCGGAGCGGGAAATCGTCGTTGCCGAACACATGCGTCCACGCGATCCCGCCGTGCTCGGTCGCCCAGTACGAGTTGATGTAGCGCGGGGTGACATGCTCCATCCCGAAGGCCTGCACCGAAGGGCTGACCGGCTCGGCGCAGAAGGTCGCGACCCTGAGGCCCGTCATGTCGTAACGCTGCAATTCTGCGAGATTGGCGGGATCGGACATGATCGCCTTGAGGAAGGTCACGCCCGCCTTGAAGATGCGGACATTGTGCCGCTCGATCATCGAAGCAAAGCGGCCAGCGTGCGGGAACACGGGCGAACCTTCGCTCACCAGCGTCGTCACCCGGGTCATCAACGGCGCGCAGATCAGGTAGCTTTGGCCGGTGATCCAGCCCGGATCGGCGACCACGAACAGCGTATCGCCCGGGCGCGCGTCAAAGCTCGCCGCCATCGTCTCGGCAACGCCCGCAGCATAGCCGTGCGAATGCACGATCCCCTTAGGCTTGCCGGTGCTGCCCGAAGTGTAGATGAAGAACATCGGGTAATCGGCATCGACCGGCATCGGCTTGGACGACGCCCAGATCGCGCGGACGAAATCGCTGTCGGAAAGCGCCAGCAACTCGGCTTCGGATTGCACGGCAAACCCTGCGCCCTGTGCTTTTTCCAGCACCGTTTCCAGCGCCGCGTCGGTCAGTTCGTGGCTCCAGCGGTCGCGTTCCTCGCGCCAGATAACGTCGGGCTGCGCGGTGTGGCGGCACACGATCACCGCCTCCACGCGCGGCGGCAGGGTGACGAGGCTGGAGGCAATCGCGATCCGCACGCGGGCGGCATCGGCAGTGCTGATCCGCCCTTCCGCGCCCAGATTGATCAATGCCCGGCCCACGCCGCGCATCACGTCCGAACGGTCGACAGTGATCTCGCCGTCAAGCGCCTCGCGCACTGTGGCCAGGATGGTCTCATGGCCGCCTTCGGGCAGTTCGAGATTGAGCCCGCCGAGAATATCGAGTGCCGTCGTCACCGGCACGAAATTGTCGAGCGCCGGGTCGGTATAGGCGTTCTTGAAGGCGGCGACCTGCGCGTTGCGGTAAGAACCATCCGACGTGACGATCACCCGCGCGCCGGTATCGGCGATGCGGTCGGACAGCGTTTTGTCGGAGAAGCCGCCGAACACGGCTGTGTAGACGACGCCCATCCGCTTGGCTGCTTCGGTCCAGTATATCTGCGGCACGATGCTCGGCATGTTCAAGGCCATGCGGTCGCCGGACTTGAGGCCGAGCGCTTCCAGAGCAACGGCGCACTTGGCGACTTCGAGCAGCAGGCGCTTGCGGCTGACGGTGAAGCAGTCGATCGGCGCGCCCTTGCCGCCGTTGGCCGACATGTCCCAGCGGTCGCCTTCGAAGATCAGCGCTGCCTCGTCGCCATGGCCGGAGAGCACGTGGCGGTCGAGTTCAGAGAAGGCCGCATTGGTGCGCCCGCCCACGAACCAGCGCCAGTGCGGTGCTTGCGTGCCGTCGAAGCCGGTCTGCCACGGGGTGAAACCGGCGGGAAGATCGGGACTGACAGGCGCTGCGGTCGCCGCATCCCAGCCGTGCCAGCGGCCATCCTCGCCTTTGGCAAGCCATGCTCCGGCCGCACCGGCATCGGCGACAAACCAGTGCATGTTCCGCGCGGCAATACCGCCGTGAAACGCGCCCGGATCGGCGAGCGCAGCTGCGCGCATCGCCTCCCAGTCGGCGCGGGTGCGCACGGGATTGGTCAAGGCAACAGGCCTTGCGGCCAGCAGAGTGTCTTCAGGAATGACGCCATCCCCCCCGGTTCTCGCAAAACTCGCAGTGCGCGATCCCGAACGCTCGGCGGTGATGCATTAAAATTACAAGGCATAGCCGCCGTGTGCAAGATTATGCCACGCCAGCCACTCAAGGCGATAACGCTGTTCCAGCCAAACAGTTCCACGCCGTTCACCGCGCCCGCCCCTCGCCCTGCCGCCGCGTTGCCGCTTCCGCCGTGCTCCGCCACCCGGCCGTAACGCTTTTTCAATCACGTTGCGCTTATGGGCTTAACGTCGGGCGCATCCCAGCCAATCGCGCCGCAACAAGGACGATGATGGCAATTGGCTTTCGCAAGACCCAGCGCGACCAGAAGGCCGCGACGACAGAGCGGCGGAGCGCAGAGCATGCGCCCGCGCCTGATCGTTCAGCGGTGCTGGGCGAGGTCGAGGAGCTCGGCATCGGCATGTTCTGGGCGACCGATCCCGAAGGCCGCCTCAGCTTCCTTTCGGCCCGCGCGATCGCCGATCTCGGATTGGACAGCGGCAGCCTGATCGGTCAGCCGCTCACCCACATCTTTCAGGAAATCGAGGAGGGCACCGGTGCCTCCACCCAGCGCAGCCTAGCCTTCAAGCTGAAGGCCCGTTCAAAGCTTGACGAGCAGATTGTCGCGGTGCCGGACGGGCGCGGCAGCAGCCGCTGGTGGCGGCTGAACGGCCGTGCGCTGCTCGATTCGAACGGCGCCTTCCTCGGCTACCGCGGCAGCGCGGTCGATATCTCCAGCCAATATGCCTACGAAACCCAGGTCGCACGGGATTCGAAGGTCGATGAGCTGACCGGGCTCGCCAACCGGCGCAAGCTGAATGACCGCCTGTCGGCCACCCTCGCCGCGTTCCGGACCAGCAAGCGCAGCTGCGCGCTGATGATGATCGATCTCGACCGCTTCAAGCAGGTCAACGACACGATGGGCCACCCCGCAGGCGACGAATTGCTCAAGCAAGTGGCGCAACGCCTGGCCTCGATTGTCGGGGACGCGGGCGAGGTCGGCCGGCTTGGCGGGGACGAATTCCAGGTGCTGCTGCCCGATATGGACGACCGCGGTACGCTGGGCGAGCTTGCCAACCGCATCGTCCAGTCCTTGTCACAGCCCTACCAGATCAACGGCCGCCGCGCGATCATCGGCACCTCGGTCGGGATCGCGATTGCGCCCTATGACGGGGTCGAGGCCGACGAGCTGAACCGCGCTGCCGACATGGCGCTTTACTCCGCCAAGGAAACCCGCGGCGGCACCTTCTGCTTTTATACCAGCAATTTGCGCGACGCGGCATCGAAGACCGCGCAGCTCGGCGACCGGCTGCGCGACGCGGTCGACCGGGGTGATCTCAAGCTTGCCTATCAGCCGCTCGTCGATCCCCTGACCAACGAGGTCAAATGCTTCGAGGCGCTGCTGCGCTGGCATGACGAGGAAGAAGGCGACATTTCGCCGGCGCAGTTCATCCCGGTGGCCGAGAACGACGACCTTATCGTCCGCATCGGCGAGGTGGCGCTGAAGCAGGCCTGCATGGATGCGCTGGCATGGCCGGAAACGATCCGGGTCGCGGTCAATGTCTCGGCCAAGCAGTTCATCCGGCCCGGCTACCGCAAGGCGGTGGCCGCCGCGCTCGAGGCTTCGGGCCTGCCGCCGGGTCGGCTCGAGCTCGAGATTACCGAAAGCGTGTTCGTCGGTGATCTGGAGACGGTCGACGCGGTTTTCCGGGATCTGAAGAAACTCGGTGTGCGCCTTGCGCTGGATGATTTCGGCACCGGCTATTCATCGCTGGGCTATCTCAAGCACGGCCATTTCGACAAGATCAAGATCGACCAGAGCTTCGTGCGCGGCTGTACCGAGAACGGGGACATCAACCCGGCGATCATCGCTGCAATCGTCGCGCTGGCCAAGGCACTGGGCATGGAAACCGTGGCCGAGGGTGTCGAGGCGATGGACGAGCTGGCGCTGGTCAAGGAACGCGGCGCCGATCTGGTGCAGGGCTACATCTACTCGCGCCCGATCACGCAGGAACAGGTGCTCGCGCAGTTCGCGGAAGGCTCCGGGCTGTTCCGCCCCAGCGGCCCGCCCCGCTACCGCGCGGAACGCATCACCATCTTCCGCAAGGTCGGATTGATCCACGAGGATCACTACTACGACGTGATCCTGCGCAACCTGTCGAAGACCGGTGCGCGCATCACCGGGCTGGCGGGCGTGCCGGTTGGCACCGACGTGGTGCTCGATCTCGGACACGGCCAGCTGGTGGTGAGCAAGGTCGTCAATGCCACCGAGAACAGTCAGGGCCTGAAGTTCGAAACCTCGCTGATCGGCGATGGCAGCGGCGGGTTCATGACCCGTCACCGCATCTCGCCCTATTCGCTGGCCGAGGCGGGGATCCCGCTGGCGGCGCTGGGTGCCGGAGCCTTCCCGCTCGCCAAATGGCGCGACGCGAACAAAAGCATCCCCAGATTCGTCCAACTGGAACTGAGCGGGCCTGGAGTCTGATGCGGCCGCCCATGTTTCTGCTTTGCAGAGCTTCGCTTCCACGCGAAACATCGGGCTAAACAGGGTCTGAAGGGGGTCTAAGGGGGGTCTAGACCGCCCCGAACCCCTCACCCGCGACCGCGATAGGGGGCCACGCCCTGGTCTGGCAGCCACAAGCCTTCGGGCGGCGTGCCGCTCTGCCAGAACACATCGATCGGGATGCCGCCGCGCGGATACCAGTAACCGCCAATGCGCAGCCATTGCGGGCGCATCTCCTCGAACAACCGCACCCCGATTCCCACGGTCACATCCTCGTGGAAGCCGTTGTGGTTGCGGAAAGACCCGAGGAACAGCTTCAGGCTCTTGCTCTCGACAATCGTCTCGCCCGGCACATAGTCGATCACCAGATGCGCGAAATCGGGCTGGTTGGTCACCGGGCACAGCGAGGTAAACTCCGGCGAGACGAACCGCACCAGATAGGTCAGCCCCGGGCGCGGATTGGGGACATAGTCGAGCACCGCTTCTTCGGGCGAGGCGGGCAGCGGGGTATCCTTGCCGAGGAATTGCGGCGCGGGCTTGGCGGTTTCGGGTGTGCTTTCCATGCCGCGCTGTTGCCCCGATCCGCCGCACGGCGCAACCCGGGAACTGGACGCAAGGGCCCGCTAATCCCTAAGGGGACAGCCAAGGTTCACCCAGCGCCTTGCACCACCCCCTGTCCGAGACCCGATCGAGCCGCTTCGCACCATGACCCGCCCGACTGCCCGCCTGTTCCCGTGCCTCGCCGCCGCGCTCGCGATGAGCGTGCCGCTTGCCGCGCAGGATCAGCCCGACACCTTCAACCTGCCGCCCGCCAGCCCGGCGCCGACGCCGACCCCCGCCGGCCCGGCTGACGAACGCGCGGGTGTGGCGATTCCGCCGCGTGCCGTGCCCACAGCGACCGCAACGCCGGTGATCCAGCCGCTCCCCCGGCCCTCGCCGCGCACGAGCCAGCCGCCGCTCGCGCTGCCGACCCCGCGCCCGACGCCTGCCGCCCCGGCATCGACGCCGCTGCCGCTGCCGCAAGCAAGTGCAAGCGCCGCGCCGGATGCGCCGATTGATCCGCTCGCTCTGCCCACCACCCTTCCCGAAGCCGCGCCCGCTGCACCCATCGCGCCAGCGACTAGCGCACCCGCTGACGCTTCCCCCGCCTTGCCCGCATGGTGGCCGGTGGCAGCAGGCGCGCTGGGTGGCCTGGCGCTGCTCGGCGGCGCTGCCCTGCTTTGGCGTCGCCGCAAGCCCAAGGTGCTGCGCCTTGCCGCACCGGTGGCGAACACGGCGGCGGGCGTGCCTGCCGCTGCCGACGAACCGCCGCGCCTCGACCTTGCGCTGGAAATCACCGCTGCAACCCGCAGCGTCATGATGTTCACGCTGGAATACCGCCTGACCATCGCCAATCGCTCGGACCGCGCGGTCAATGATGCGCGGCTGGCGGTGCAGCTTGCCTGCGCGCGGGCGAGCGCCGGTAATGCCCCCTCGGCAGGCGCGGCGCAGGCGCTGGCGGATGTGGCGCGGCTTGGCCCCAACCAGATGCGCTCCGTCACCGGCACAGTGCAGCTTCCGCTGTCAGCCATTGCACCGCTGCGACAGGGACAGACCCCGCTGTTCGTCCCGCTCGTCCACGTGACGCTGGAGGGCGAGAGCCTGCCCGCGACTTCCAAAAGCTTCGTCATCGGCACACCCAGCGCCAGCGGACGGGTACATCCGATCCCGCTGGATGTGCCGCCGGGTGCGATCAACGGGCTGGTGGCACAGGCAATCGCAGTTCCTGCCGTTCCTGCCGCAGCGTGACATGCGTGCCCTTTGCGCCGCTGGGCTGGCCGCGCTAGGGTCTCCGGCATGATCACGCTCCCCGCCCCGCTCGTCACAGCCGATTGGCTCGCCGCAAATCTCGGTGCTCCGGGATTGATGATCCTCGACGCTTCGTACCACCTGCCCGCCGCGGCGCGCGATGCCGCCGCAGAATTCGCCGCAGCGCATATTCCGGGCGCGCGGTTTCTGGGGCTGGCGAGCCTGTTCGATGCCGGATCGCCCGTCCCCTATGCCTTCCCCACCCCCGAACAGCTTGCCGAGCGATTGGCGAGCCTCGGCGTCGGGGCGGATGATGCCATCATCATCTATGACGACAGCGCGATCCGCACCTCGGCGCGGGCGTGGTTCGTGCTGACCGCAAGCGGGCGCGGCAATGTCGCCATCCTCGACGGGGGCCTCGGCAAGTGGCGGGCCGAAGCCCGCACGCTCGAAGGCGGCGCGCCCGACATCACCCCCGCGGCTCCGGCCACGTTCGCCGCGCCCACGCGGGTGCGCAGCAAGGCCGATATGCTCGCCAACATCGAAAGCCGCGCCGAACAAGTGCTCGATGCGCGCGGGGCCGACCGGGTCTATGGCAGCGGCATCGATCCGGTGCATGGCGGGCCAAACGGGCGCATTCCGGGCGCGATGAACCTGCCGTTCAATCAGGTTCTGAATGCCGATGGCACGTACAAGTCGGCCGAGGAACTGCGCGCCGCTTTCACCGCCGCCGGGATCGACCTGGACGCGCCCGTCGCCGCGACCTGCGGCAGCGGGGTGACGGCCAGCGTTCTGATGTTCGCCATGCACCTCCTCGGCAAGCACGACACCGCGCTTTATGACGGCAGCTGGAGCGAGTGGAGCGCCGATCCCGATACGCCCAAGCTCCAGGGCCCCGAGGCATGAGCGGCGGGGACGAACGGCACCTGAAACCCGCCACCCGGCTGGTGCGCGGCGGGCGACGCAAGGAATGGACCGGGCCGGTGGTCAACCCGCCGGTCTGGCGCGCATCAACCCACCTCTATGACCGCGACGCCGATCGTCACGCGGCGGGCGGCAACAATGCCGACGGCCAGTTCTTCTATGGCAGGCGCGGCGCGCCGACCCAGTGGTCGCTCGCCGAGGCGCTGACCGCTATCGAGCCGGGCGCTTACGGCACGGTGCTTTACCCCAGCGGCGTCGCGGCGATTGCGGGCGCCATGCTCGCGGTGCTGAAGCCGGGCGACCGGCTGTTGATGACCGACAACGCCTATGATCCCACCCGCAGCATGGCGACCGGGCTGCTGGCGCGGCTGGGCGTGGAGACAACCTTCTTCGACCCGCGCGACCTCGCCGGTTTCGATGCGCTGCTGGCAGGGGGCGCTAAAGCCGTGTGGCTGGAAAGCCCCGGCAGCCTCACCTTCGAAATGTGCGATGTGCCTGCTCTTGCCGCCGCAGCCCGTGCGCATAGCGCGGTAACGATGATCGACAACACCTGGGCCAGCCCGCTCGGCTTCGCCGCGCTGGAACATGGCTGCGACATCGTGATGATGAGCCTGTCGAAGCATGTCGGCGGCCATTCCGATTTGATGATGGGCAGCGCCAGCGCAGGCAAGCGCTGGTACACGGCGCTGCGCCGCGTCTCGCAGGAATTGGGACAGGTCGTCTCGCCCGATGATGCCGCGCTCGCGGCGCGGGGCCTACGGACGATGGGCGTGCGACTTGAGGCCGGAACCCGCTCGGCATTGCGGATCGCCGAATGGCTGGAAGCCCAGCCGCAGGTTGCGCGGGTGCTGTGCCCGCTGCTCCCCTCCGACCCCGGCCACGCGCTGTGGCAACGCGATTTCACCGGCGGGTGCGGGCTGTTTTCCTTCGTTCTGGCAAGCGATGACCCCGAAGCCTCGGCCCGCGTGGCGGACGCGCTGCAATTGTTCGGGATCGGCTATTCTTGGGGCGGGTATGAAAGCCTTGCGCTGCCCATCACCCCGCGCACTTATCGCAGCCTGATGCCCTGTCCCACCGGCGGCGCGCCCGCGCTGCGGTTGTCGATCGGGCTTGAGGATGCGGATGACCTCATCGCCGATCTGGCGCAGGCGCTGGCGCTGGTCGGATGACCGCACCCACCCCCGCCGCCCCCGAAACCGTCGGCGGGGCGGATGTGCTGCGCGAAGACCTCGCCGAACGCAGCCAGACCGTGGGTGACATCGCCAACCGGCTCGATGCCTTCGCGCTCGAGATAGGCACGTGGCGCGTATCGGCCTTCGACGTGCTGTTTACGGTGGCCGCGATCCTGCTGGTGCTCGGCTTTGCGCTGGTCGCCACGCGGCTCACCCGCAGCGCCTTGCGCCGCCTGACCGCGCTCGACGGCACCCAACGCGTGCTGGCCGAAAAGATCGCGAGCATCGTCATCTGGGTGGTGACGTTCCTCGTCGGGGTCGATCTGCTGGGGATCGATCTGACCGCGCTGACGGTGTTTTCGGGCGCGTTCGGGCTGGCGATCGGTTTCGGGCTGCAAAAGACCTTCGGCAACCTGATCTCCGGCATCATCCTGCTGATGGACAAGTCGATCAAGCCGGGGGACGTGATCGCGGTGAGCGACCAGACCGGGCAGCAGACCTTCGGCCAGATCCGCAAGATCGGCATCCGCGCGGTCTCGGTCACCACGCGGGACGAACGCGAATATCTGATCCCCAACGAAAACCTGATGATCAATCAGGTCGAAAACTGGTCCTATTCCTCGAAGAACGTGCGCGTGCAGGTGCCCGTCGGCGTCAGCTACGATGCCGACATGGCGCTGGCCGAAAAGCTGATGCTGGAAGCCGCCGCCAAGGCGCGCCGCGTGCTCGCCACGCCGTCGCCCAGCGTATGGTGGAGCGGGTTCGGCGACAATGCGGTGAACTTCACGATCCACTGCTGGATCAACGATCCCGAAGAGGGCGTCGGCAACGTGCGCAGCGATGTGCTGAAGCACCTGTGGGGCCTGTTCAAGGAGCACGGCGTCGCCCTGCCCTTCCCGCAGCGCGACCTCAATCTGCGCGACAGCGATGCGCTCGACCGGGTGATCGCGGCGCTGGAAGAACGCCGGGGCGACACTCCGCAATAGTTCCGCTTCGCCGCCGCCAAACCATTCTCGCTGGCACCGCTGCGCGCGCTGGCCCATTTGCGCTGGCATGAAGCAGACTGGCACCATCTATCTCGTCGGCGCGGGGCCGGGTCCGGTGGACCTCCTGACCTTGCGTGCCGCCCGCCTGATCGAAGCGGCGCGGGTGATCGTCCATGACGGGCTGATCGGCCCCGACATCCTCGGCCTTGCCCGCCCCGATGCACGGCTGATCTCGGTCGCCAAGCAGCGCGCGCGCCACACCATGCCGCAGGAGGAGATCAACGCCCTGCTGGTGCGCGAGGCGCTGGCCGGACATGACGTGGTGCGCCTCAAGGGCGGCGATCCCTTCATCTTCGGGCGCGGCGGCGAGGAAGCCGAAACCGCGCGCGCGGCTGGCGTTCCGGTCGAAGTCGTCCCCGGCATTTCGGCGGCGAACGGCGCGGCGGCGGCCTCGGGCATCGCGCTGACCCACCGCGACGCCTCCAGCATCGTCAGCTTCGTTGCGGGCCAGTGCAAGGGCCTCGCCGAACAGGACTGGTCGGGCCTCGCGGGCAAGGGCCGCACGCTGGTGATCTACATGGGCGTATCGACCGCCGCCGCCATCGCCGAGAAGCTGATGGCCGACGGCCTCGCCCCCTCGATGCCCGTCGCCGTGATCGAGAACGCCGCGCGCCCCGAAATGCGCGTGCTGCGCGGGTTGCTCGCGGGCTTGCCCGATCTGGTCGAGGCCGAGGCTGTGAAAAGCCCCGCGCTGATCGTGATCGGCGAAGTGACCGCGCGCGAGGACGCTGTCGTGGCGGCGCTCGCACAGGAGAGTGCAGAATGAAGATCCTCACCGGCAACGACCTGCGCAGCGGCGCGGTGACTTGGTGGAACGGCACCGGCTGGTCGCTGTTCGTCGATGATGCCGTAGACGTCGGCGAAGAGGCCGAGGAAATCCTCGCGCGCGAGGAAGCCGCGCGCCGCGTCAATGTGCCCTATGCCATCGAAGCCACCATCGACGCCGCCGGACACGTGCGCCCCGCGCACATCAAGGACCGCGTGCGCGCACTCGGCCCCACCGTGCGCCGCGACCTCGGTGTGCCGACCGCGAACAAGACCGGCTGGGACTGGGTGATCTGATGCGCGCTTCATCCCTCAACCTCGCCTCGGCCTTTGCCTTCGCCGCCGCGCCGATTGCCGCGTCCGCCACGCCCGCGCCCGCCGAAAGCCGCGCCACCATGGTGATCGAATGGACGCGCCTCAAGGCACTCCCCGGCGAGCGTGCCAACCTTACCTCGTTCATCTTCCTCAACTGGTTCGCGATGGACGCCAAGGCGGTGGAGCAAGGCCTGTTCACCTCCTACCGCCTGATCGCCAACCCCTCCGCCGACGGCGACTGGGACTTGCTGGTCGAGGTCGGCTACCCCACCCCCGCCGGTTACGATGATCCCGCCACGCAGGCCGCCTTCGCCGCCATCCGCGCCGCGCACAAGGTGGTGCCGGTCGAAGGCAAGACCCTGCGCGAGCTTGGCACCATCCTCGGCACCGAACGCCTCCCTGTTCTGACTGGAACCCGCTGATGTACCGTTACGATTCCTACGATCAGGCGATGGTCGATGCCCGCGTGGAGGAATTCCGCGATCAGGCCCGCCGCCGTCTGGAAGGCAAGCTGACCGAAGACCAGTTCAAGCCGCTGCGGCTGATGAACGGGCTCTACCTGCAACTCCATGCCTATATGCTGCGCGTCGCGATCCCCTATGGCACGCTCGACGCGCGCCAGATGGAGATGCTCGCCGACATCGCGGACAAGTATGATCGCGGCTACGGGCACTTCACCACCCGCCAGAACATCCAGTACAACTGGATCAAGCTGGAAGACTGCGCCGATGCGCTCGCCGATCTGGCGACGGTCGAGATGCACGCGATCCAGACCAGCGGGAACTGCATCCGCAACATTAGTGCCGATCACTTCGCCGGAGCCGCCGCCGACGAGGTGGTGGACCCCCGCCCCTATGCCGAGCTGATGCGCCAGTGGTCGAGCTTCCACCCGGAGTTCACCTACCTGCCGCGCAAGTTCAAGATCGCGGTCATCGCGTCCGAGAAAGACCGCGCGGCGATGCGGCTGCACGACATCGGCGTGCGGATCGTCAGCCGGAACGGCGAGATCGGCGCGGAAATCTACGCGGGCGGCGGGATGGGCCGCACCCCGATGATCGCGCCGCTAATCCGCGATTTCGTGCCGATCGACCAGATGATCACCTATGCCGAGGCCGCCTTGCGGGTCTACAACCGCTACGGCCGGCGCGACAACAAGTACAAGGCGCGGATCAAGATCCTCGTCCACGAGCTTGGCGCGGCGGAATATACCCGCCAGGTCGAGGAGGAATTCGCCCACCTGCTTTCGGTCGGCGTGGAACCGCCTCGCGAAGAATTGGCGCGGATCGCCGAATACTTCTCCGACCCCCCGTTCGTGTCGAGCGAAGTCGAGACACCCAGCCTCTCGACTACGCTCGAGGCGAACGGAGGTCAGGGTAGCGCGTTCGGCCAATGGGTCCGCCGCAATACCCATGCTCACAAGGCACCGGGTTATGTCTCGGCGGTCATCAGTCTGAAGCCCGCAGGCGGCATCCCCGGCGATGCGACCTCCGAGCAGATGCGCGTCATGGCGCGGCTGGCCAAGCAATACAGCTTCGACGAACTGCGCGTCATGCACACGCAGAACCTGCTGCTGCCCCATGTGCGGATCGCTGATCTGCACGCGGTGTGGACCGCGCTCGACGAAGCGGGCCTCGGCGCTGCCAACATGGACACCATCGAGGACATCATCGCCTGCCCGGGCCTGGACTATTGCAGCCTCGCCAATGCGCGTTCGATCCCTCTGGCCCAGCGCATTTCGGAACGCTTTGCCGAAACCGGCCGCACCGAAGTGGTGGGCGAGTTGAAGCTGAAAATCTCCGGCTGCATCAACGCCTGCGGCCACCACCACGCGGGCCACATCGGCATCCTTGGTGTCGATAAAAAGGGCACCGAGAACTACCAGCTCTCGCTCGGCGGATCGGAGGCCGAGGATGTCAGCCTCGCCAAGATCACCGGCCCCGGCTTCGACGAGGACGGCGTGATCGCCGCGGTCGAGAAGGTCACCGACGTGTACCTCGCGACCCGCGCCGATGGCGAGCGCTTCCTCGACACCTACCGCCGCATCGGCATGGAGCCGTTCAAGGAGGCGCTTTATGGGTAATGCCCGCGATCTCGGCACTTCGCCCGACGAGGTGCAGTTCCGCTTCCGCGATGACGAGCCGGTCGATCACGCCGCCGTCACGGTCGATTCCTGCTGCGACCAGACCAACGCCACCGCCGTCCGGATCGAGCCGGGCGATGATGCGCGGGTGCTGCTGCCCTTCCTTGACCGGCTGGCGCTGGTCGAGGTCAACTTCCCCAGCTTCGGCGACGGGCGCGGCTATTCTGCCGCCCGTATCCTGCGCGAGGCGGGTTATGTGGGCGAATTGCGCGCGGTGGGCGCGGTGTTGATTGACCAGCTCAGCCATATGCGCCGCTGCGGTTTCGACAGCTTCGCCCCCGACAAGCGCCTCGACGAAGAAGACGCCGCGCGCGCTTTCGCGACGTGGGAGAATGTCTACCAGCGCGCGGCAGACCGCCGAGCCACGATTGCGGACAAGCGCCATGAAGCCTGAACTGTCCCTCCCCGCCGAGGCGCGCACCCGCGACGCCCTCGACCTCGCGCCGCGCTTCACCGAGCATGATGCGGTGCGGCTGAACCGGCTGTTCCGCGGCAGCACAACACAGGAAATGCTGACGAGCGTGATCCGTGACGGATTGGCGGGCGATCTGGCGGTGGTCTCCAGCTTCGGTGCGGAAAGCGCGGTGCTGCTGCATCTGGTCGCGAGTGTTGACCCGAGCGTGCCGGTGCTGTTCCTCGACACCGGCAAGCATTTTCCCGAGACGCTGGCCTATCGCGATCTGCTGGTGGAGCGCCTCGGCCTCAATCTGGTGATCTTGACCCCGGATGCCCAGGAGCTGGCGAAGCGCGACGAAACCGGCCTGCGCTGGTCCTACGACCCGGATGGCTGCTGCGAAATCCGCAAGGTCCGACCGCTGGAAAAGGCGATGGCCCGCTATGACGCCAGCTTCACCGGCCGCAAATCCTTTCAAGCCGCGACCCGCGCCAATCTCCCTCGCTTCGAGGTGGATACTTCGGACGCGCAGGGGCGGCTCAAGATCAACCCGCTGATCGATTGGGACGCAGGCCAGATCGAGGGCTACTTCATCCAGCACGACCTGCCGCGCCACCCGCTGATCGCGCAAGGCTACCCCTCGATCGGCTGCTCGCCCTGCACCAGTCAGGTCGCGCCGGGCGAAGACCCGCGCTCGGGCCGCTGGAAGGGCTGGGACAAGACCGAATGCGGCATCCACAAACCGGGCGAGGAACCGTTCCTCTGAGGCTTTCGCCTTAAACCCACCCCTCACGCCGATACCACTCGGCCGTGGCCTTGAGCCCTTCCTCGCCCGCGATCCTCGGCTGCCATATCCCCGGCGGGGGTTTGCGGTCGAAGCGGGCGACCCAGTTGGGGTGGCACATATAGCCCACGCGGTCGGCGGTCAGCTTTGCGCGGTCGCCGCGCGCGATGCGGTCGGCAGCGGCGGCGGCGTCGAGCACGGCGCGCGGCAGGTGCGGCGCGAAAACAGAACGCTTGCCCATCGCTTGCCCGATGGCTTGTGCAAGCTCCTTGTGGCTCCACCCGCCCTCGCGGCCGTCATCGGGCTCGTAGATTTTCTTCTTCGTCGGCGCGGCGTTGCTGCCGGCAAGTGCGACCAGCAAGTCCGCCAGATCGTCAGCGTGGATGATCGAGGTCGCTCCGCCCGGCGGCAGCGGCACCACGCCCCACTTGGCACTGCGGAACAGGTCGAGCATGTCGATATCGCGCGGGCCGTAGACTGCGGGCGGCCGCACCGTCGTCCAGTCGAGCCCGGACGCCTCGACCAGCGTCTCGGCCTTGGCTTTGGACGCGCCATAGACCGACAATCCGGGCATCCGCGCCGACAGCGAGGAGACGAACACCAGCCGCTTTACGCCGGCTTCCTTCATCGCGGCGATGACATTGGCGGTGCCGGTGACGTTCGCCACCTCAAACTCCGCCGGGTCGGGCGTGTTGGTGAGGCCCGCAACGTGGATCACCGCTTCCGCACCTTGCACCAGCGCCGCCAGCGCAGCGGTGTCGGCAAGGTCGCCGCGAACCCACTCCACGCCGCCGCGCGCAGGCTGATCGCGCCGGGCGAGCGCCCTCACCTGATGGCCTTGCGAGCGCGCCGCATTCAGCACCGCGCTGCCGACAAAGCCGGTCGCGCCGGTTATGGCGATCAGGCTCACAGCAGCACCAGATGGTCGCGGTGGATCACGCATGAGCGTGGTGCATAGCCGAGGCGTTCGGCCTGATCCTCGGCGCGTTTGCCCGCGATCAGCTGCATTTCGGCCACGTCATATTCGGCGAGGCCCTGCGCCAACCGCTCGCCGCGGATGCTCAGCACACTGACCAGATCGCCGCGCCGGAACTGGCCGGAGACGCCGACCACGCCCGCGGCCAGCAGGCTCGCCCCGCCCTTCAAGGCTTCCGCACAACCCTTGTCGACGCGCAATTCGCCAGCCGGGGCCAACCGTCCGCCAAGCCACGCCTTGCGAGCCGAGTCGGCGCGGACAGGGAGGAACAGCGTGCCGCGATCCTGTTCGACAGCGTTGGCGATGGGCGACTCCCAAGTGCCATTGAGAATCCCGAGCGCAATCCCCGCGCGGGTCGCAATCTGTGCGGCTTGCAGCTTGGAAATCATCCCGCCCGAGCCGAGGCCCGAGGACGAAGCCCCGCTCGCCATCGCCATCACCTCTGGCGTCACGGCGTCAACCACCGGGATCAGCGCCGCGCCATCTTCGCGCGGGTCGCGGTCATACAGCCCGTCGACGTCCGAAAGTAGCAACACCAGATCGGCGTTCGCCGCCTGCGCCACCCGCGCGGCGAGGCGATCATTGTCGCCGAAGCGGATTTCCTCGGTCGCAACGGAATCGTTCTCGTTGATGACAGGAATAACGCCCGCCTCCAGCAGACGGTCAAGCGTGGCCGAGGCGTTGAGATAGCGCCGCCGGTCCTCGAGATCGCCGAGTGTCAGCAGCATCTGCGCCGCCGTGATGCCTTCGGCGCCGAGCGCCCGCGACCACAGATCGGCGAGCGCAATCTGGCCGACCGCCGCCGCCGCCTGTGCATCGGCAAGGCTCCCGCGCCCGCCTTTCGCCAACCCCAGCCGCGCCGCGCCCAGCGCAATCGCGCCGGAACTCACCACGATCACCTGCGGCCCTTCGCGGCGTATGGCAGCGAGATCCTGCGCCAGACTGGAAAGCCACGCGACCCGCGCCTCCCCGCCGCCGACCAGCAGCGCCGAGCCGATCTTGACCACAATCCGCCGCGCGGTGGTGATGTCAGCCAGGCGTGTCAGCATCGTCGGCTACAGGGGCGACCAATCGCTGGCGTCTTCCTCATGCTCGACCTCGACCGTCTTGGTCTCGGTCGAGGTACGGTCCGGCAAGTAGCCGAGCACCGCGTCGAGCAGTTCGGGAATGCCCGCGCCTGTCACACCCGAAACCGCGAAGACTTCGTCCGCGCCTGCTTCCAGCAATTCCTTGCTGAACACCTCGACCAGTTCGGCATCCGCCAGATCGAGCTTGTTGAGCACCACCAGCCGCGCCTTGTCCTCAAGGCCCGCGCCGTAGGCCGCCAGCTCTTCCTCGACGATGCGCATGGCTTCGGCGGGGTCGGCATCCTCGGTTCCGGTGATGTCGATGAGGTGGATCAGCACCCGGCAGCGTTCGATATGGCCGAGGAAGCGGTCACCGATCCCGGCGCCTTCCGCCGCGCCCTCGATCAGGCCCGGAATGTCGGCGAGCACGAATTCGCGGCCCTTGTGGCGCACCACGCCCAGCTTCGGCACCAGCGTGGTGAAGGCATAATCGCCCACCTTGGCCTGCGCATTGCTGACCGCGTTGATGAAGGTCGATTTGCCCGCATTGGGCAGGCCAACAAGGCCCACATCCGCGAGCAGCTTGAGCCGCAGCCACACCCACGCTTCCTGACCGGGAATCCCGTCCTGATGCTGGCGCGGGGCGCGGTTGGTCGAGGTTTTGTAGCTGGCGTTGCCGCGCCCGCCCAACCCGCCTTCAAGGAAGGTGACGCGCTGGCCGACCTGCGTGAAGTCGGCGAGCACCTCTTCCTTGTCTTCGGAAAGGATCTGCGTGCCGACCGGCACCTTGATGACCAGCGGCTTGGCCGAGGCACCGGTGCGGTCCTTGCCCATGCCGTGCTGTCCGCGCGGCGCCTTGAAGTGCTGCGAATAGCGGAAGTCGATCAGGGTGTTGAGGCCAGCGACGGCTTCGAACACGATGTCGCCGCCGTTCCCCCCATTGCCACCGTCAGGGCCGCCGTATTCGACGTACATCTCACGCCGGAACGAGACGGCCCCGGGGCCACCCCCGCCGGACTTCACATAGATCTTGGCTTGGTCGAGAAAATGCATGGGAGCCCCCTACGCATTTCTTGCTGCAAATGCGAGGGCTTTGGGCGACCGCACCTCCGGACCAAAGGTCCGCAAGGCCGACTGGCCGCCCGCAGCGATGCGACCGTCAGGTCGCGTGAGCGAGGATTTCGCACGCCGGATGGCGTGCGGAACTCAAAAACGCGCCTCCACGCCGATCACCGCAGACCGCCCCGGTGAGACGAAGCTGAACACCTGCTCGTACCGCTCGTCCAGCAGGTTCTCGACGCGGGCGAAGCCGCTGACGCTGTCGGTCAGCTTCACGCGCGCGTTGAGGTTGACGAGGGTGTAATCGTCAAGCTGCACCCGCACCGGACGGAAGCTGGGATCAGTGAAGGCCACATCGGGCGTCGCGCCATTATGGCGCACCACCAGCGTGGCCGAGGCAGCATCGCCCGGTGCGGTCCATGTCAGCGCCGCGCTGGCGATATGTTCGGGGCGGCGCACTTCCTCGATCCCGTTCTCCTCGGCATCAAGGTAGGAATAGGCCGCATCGAGGCTCCACTGCTCGGCGAGGCGGGCGCCCACCGACACTTCGACACCCCGCTGCTGGCTCACCGTAGTGCGGTTGGCCGGCGTGGCGATGAAGGTGGGGGCCGGGAAGGTCGTGAAGATCTCGCCTTCCAGCTCGCTGTCGAAATAGGTCACCGCGACGCGGGCGGCATCACCGATGTCCTGATCGAAGCCCACTTCCCAACCGGTGGATTTTTCCGGCCGCAGCGCCTCATTGCCGATGAAGCGGCCATCGACGAAACCGAACAGTTCGAAGAAGCCGGGGTTTTTGACGCCCGATCCCGCCGCCGCGCGCAGGCGGGTGGTGTCGGTGATGCGATACCCTGCGCCCACGCGGAAGGTGGTCGCATCGCGGAAGCGGTCGTTGATGTCGTGGCGGATTGCGGCGGAGAGGTCGAAGGCATCTCCGCTGTAGCGATATTCGCCCACGAAGCCGGTCTGCTCGATCGCACGCCTGCCGGTGAACCCGCCGCTTGCCGCCAGCGCATTGCGGAAGCTTTCACGCTCCCAATCGGCTGCAAAGGTGAGGTTGTGTTCATCCGCCAGCTTGAACGCGGTGACGTAAGACGCTTTGACGCGGTCGCCTTCGCTGGCCGAGGTGAGGCCGAAGGGGCTATCCGTTTGCCGGTCCACCTCGGCGACCTGAGCGGACAGATCATGCGTCCAGCGCCCGTCCAGCACCTCGGCCCGCGCACCAACAAGGGCGTAAACCGCCTCGTTGGTGAACGTCACGCCGGGGCTGTCGATGATGAAGCCGAAGGTGGGGCTAGTGCGGTCGAAATTGCTGTCGTTGGTCTGGCCCTCGGTGCGGATGAAGCGGGCGGCGGCGCGCAGGGCGAGAGTCTCGGTCAGCTCGACGCTGCCCTTGCCCGCCAGCGTGTAGCTGTCGCGGCCAATGTCGCGCGAGCCGCCCCGCGCATTGGGCTGGCCATCGGTGCTGACGACGACGGCAGAGAGCGCCGCGACCCAGCTGTCACCGCTCGCGCCGTAACGCAGCGCGCCGTTGATGGTGTTGTCGGTGCCACCTTCGATCCGCGCGGCAAAGCCCGGTCGGCTGCGACCGCTCGCGCTTTCATAAGCGACCACGCCGCCGATCGCGTCCGGACCGTAGAGCGCCGATTGCGGCCCCCGCAGCACTTCCACCCGCGCGCCGGGTTCGGCCTGAAGCGTGCCGATGTCGAATTCGCCCGCGAAGGGATCGGAAACCTCGATCCCGTCGACCAGCACCAGCACATGATTGGCTTCCGACCCGCGCAGGCGGATCTGGGTCTGCCCTGCGATGCCAGCGACGGCGACGCCCGGCACATCGCGCAGGATGTCGGCGATGTCACGGGTCTGGCGGTTTTCGAGCTGTTCGGCGGTGATCACCAGCGCTGAGCCGGTGAAATCCTCGCGCGATAACGATCCGTCACGGCTGGCGGATACCAGAATGGGTTCGGGCAGACGCGTATCGGCAAAAATGATCTGTTCGCCGCCAGTATCGGCGTCCTGCCCCAAAACCGGCACAGCCCAAACCAGCGCCGCCCCAGCGACGCTGCACAACAATTTCAAATTTCTCACGGATTCCTCCCGTCATCAGCAACATGGTGGCCGCGAGGGAGCCTCCCCCACAGCCTAGCGATGTCGCTCACAACGAAAGTCAGTTTCCGCGCTTGGCCAATCCCTGAGCCAAGCAAAGAGCGACACGCCCCGGTCGGTCTCCTGGCTCACGGATCAACGCATCCGGTGCTCACCTTCCCAGAGCGTCGCCGCTCCAGTGGCTGCCCTTTTCAGGGCGCGCACCGCATACTCACCGCTTACAGTTGCAGGGACAGCTGCGGAATCAAACCGCATTCCCGTTACCGAAACGCCTTTTGTTGTTAGGCGCTCGCCTCCGCGAGCGCAATCCTCGCTCTCACGCCCTTCGGGCGCGTCGCTGCGGGCGGCCGGTCGGCCTTGCGGCGCTGCGCGCCGTTACAGTGACAGATGGCAGGTTGTTCCTCGGCCCAAAGGGCCGCAGGCGCGACCGCGCGCCCGAGCTTATGCGAGGAAAGCCAAGCGGGCCGGACGGCCCGCGCCCGGCGTCTGAGGGCGAAAAAAAGAACCCGGTGCCCAGTTCCTCCCGCGCTTGCGCTTGGGAGTTTCGGGGCCGCGCCTGTCCCCCGGACAGGCACGTGTCACCCGAAACTGGTGGAGCCGAGGGGGATCGAACCCCTGACCTCGTCATTGCGAACGACGCGCTCTCCCATCTGAGCTACGGCCCCGTTCCAGGTTTTCGCGCCCACCGCGCCCTGTAGGGGCCTTGGCAAGCGAGCGCGATTTAGCGGGAAGCAAATGGCCTTGCAACGCAAGATTTGCCCTCTGCCGGACCCGCTCTACTGGCCCGATGCGCCGCCAATCCGCGGGCCGATGGGCTGGACCACCGGCTGCGAGGTGACGCCTTCATTGACCGGAATCACCGGCACCGGAAGGCCGGTCACCGGGTCGATCACGGTCTGCACCAAGCCCGCGGCCGGATCGGTCATCGTCCCGGCCCGCGCCTGTTGCACCGCCACCCAGCCGGGCTGCGAGGCGCCGTAGAGTGTGCCCCATTGCGCGTCCCACTCCGACGAAGCGCGCTGGTAGGCCTCGTATTCGTCGAAGAACTGTTCGAACGGCAGCAGCAGTCCGTCAAAGCTGGCGCGCGCGAAGACGAGCGGATCGCTCGGCGGCGCGACAGCCGCGTTGTTCGCCATGTCGAGCGCTGCGCGGCAGAACCCGGCGCGCGCGGCAGGTTCGGCGAAGAAGTTGTAGACCTGCGTGGTGTAGGCATCACGCGCCACAATCGCATCGCGCTTTACCCGGAAACGGCTGGTGTAGGTCTTCTCGATCCGGTCATTGACCGCCTTGAGCGTCTTCACGTTGGTGGTCAGGAAGGCGCGATAGCCATCGAGGATCGGCTGATACTCGGGCGCCAGGCAATTGAGCGCCGCGACGTTCCATGCCGAACGCAGGTTCCAGACCAGCTGGTCGTTCGACAGATTGGAATTGACCGTGATGCGGCGCCCGTCGGGGCCGCGGCTGGGCAGGTTCATCACGTAATGCGCGCCGCCCGGGGGCAGCGGACGATAGGGAACGGCCTCTTGCACGACGACCGGCGGAGTGGGCGGCGGGGGAGGCGGAGGGGGCGGCGGCGGCGGTGTGGCGCAAGCGGCCAGCATGGCTCCGCCCACTGCCAGCGTGGTGATGGCGAGCCCGAAGGGGGTGCGTGTGGTGGTACGGATCGGGTCGGAAGGCGTCTGCGGGGCCGCACTCATGGGGGGTACTCTCTCCTGCTGCGGTCTGTGATTGCCGCTTCGGGGCAAGGATGCGCGCCCCCGGCTTGCTCCAGCCTGAAGCGCTGCGATAGCTGCGCCCGCTAACAAAGCAAATGCCCGGAACCTAGGGAAAGGTTCCGGGCATCCGAGATTTCAACACCATTGCGGCGAAGTGCTTACGCTGCTGCCGCGCAGGTTAAGTGTGAATGCTTACTCGCGGTTGCCGAGGAAGCTGAGCAGGAACTGGAACATGTTGATGAAGTCCAGATACAGCGTCAGCGCGCCCAGCACGACAGCCTTGCCGGCGAACTCGGAGCCGCGCAGGTACTCGTACTCGTTCTTCAGGCGCTGCGTATCATAGGCGGTCAGGCCGGCGAAGATCAGAACGCCGATGAAGCTGATCGCGTAGTGGAACGCAGGCGACTGCAGGAACAGGTTGATGACCATCGCCACGATCAGGCCGATGACGCCCATGATCAGGAAGCTGCCCATGCCGGACAGGCTCTTCTTGGTGGTGTAGCCGTACAGCGACAGACCGGCAAAGGCCGCCGAGGTGGCGAAGAACGTGGTGGCGATCGAACCGCCGGTGTACACGAGGAACACCGAGGACAGCGACAGGCCCATCAGCGTCGCAAAGCCCCAGAACATCAACTGGAGCGTACCCGTGCTGAAGCGGTTGGCGCCAAGGCTCATCGCGAAGACGATGGCCATCGGCGAAAGCGCAACGATCCAGCGCAGGATACCGCCGGTGAAGATCGTTTCTGCAACGCCGGTGTTATAGGCGAGCAGCGCGACGATCCCGGTCAGCAGGATGCCCGAGGTCATGTAATTGTAGATCGAGAGCATGTGCGAACGCAGGCCCTCGTCAAAGTTCACGCGGCCGGCAACATCGCCTCCGGCGCGGGGCACGGAGCCAAACCGCTGCGCGTTGCGCGAAGAGTCATTCCAGTCAGCCATTGCGAAACCCTTAGCCTTTCCTTGTCGGAGCGCGGAAATGCCCACGCTCTCAATGGATGCAATATCGGGCTTTCGTTACGGCATTTCAAGCGAAACCGGATTGCAAAGCGCGCAATCCGTTCAGCTTAACGCCTGTTAATCTTAACCTGCCTTGGAAAGCGAAGCGCCTTTGTCCCGCGTGGCACGCAAAGTTGCGGCCAGCAAGCGGCGCAAGGCCGCATCGGCATCGAGCACGTTGAGCCCTTCGCGGGTCATGCCGCCGGGGCTGGCAACGCGGTCGGCGAGCGTGGCGGGACCGACATCGGATGCCGCCGCCAGCGCAGCCGCGCCCTCGACCGTGGCGAGCGCGAGGCTGGATGCGGTCGCCTCGTCCAGCCCGAGATCGACCGCCGCGCCCGCCAGCGCATCGATAAAGCGATAGACAAAGCCCGGCCCCGAACCGGCGAGAGCAGTGACGAGATCGAACTGCGCCTCGTCGTCCAGCCACACCGCGCTGCCAAGCGCGTCGAACAATGCGAACACGGCATCGCGCCCGCTCGCGTCCAGTCCGGCCTCGGCCAGGATCACCGGCGATTTGTTGATGCGCGCGGCCAGATTGGGCATCACCCGCACATGCGCGCCAGCCTGCGGGAAGGCCGCGCCAAGCTGCGCCAGCGTGATCCCGGCGAGCAACGAGCACACCGTGACACCCGCGCCCGTAAGGCCCTGCAAACCCGGGCCAAGCGCGCCCAATTGCTGCGGCTTGAAACCGAGCAGCACCGCATCATGCCCTGCCGCTGCGGCATCATCCGCACTGCGATAGAGCGCCACACCTTCAGGCGCTTCGGGCAGAGCGGGATCAAGGACGGAAAAGCGCGAAGGGCTCTCCCCCGCGGCCAGCCATCCGGCCAGCATCGCGCCGCCCATATTGCCGCAACCGATGATGAGGAGGTGGCTGGTCATGGCGCGGCGCGGGCGCTCAGGCCTCGCCCGCCGCGTCGACCATCGCCGCGTCCAGCGCCGCGCGCGGGCTCTTGTCGCCCCACAGCACGAACTGGAAGGCGGGGTAGAAGCGGTCGCATTCGTCAATCGCGCTCTCGACCAGCGCCTGCGCCATGTCGATGCTCAGCCGTCCGTGATCGCCCAGAAGCGCGCCGTGGCGGTACAGCAGCACATCGCCGTTCGACCAGATATCGAAATGGCCGAGCCACATCTGTTCGTTGACGAGGCACAGCAGCTCATAGGCGGCGGCGCGCTTGTCTTCGGTGACGCGGATGTCGGGCAGGCACAGGAATTGCAGCACGCCGTCTTCCGCCCGCCAGATCGCGCGGAGCTGGTAATTGGCCCAGCTGCCCTGCACTTCGCCGGTCATTTCGTCGTCGGAAACCATGTCGCACGGCCATCCGCGCGCCGCGAACAGGCTGGCGAGCATATCGACGGGGGCGGCTTCGTCCTCGGCGGAATAGTCCATTTCTTGCGCTCTCATGGCCGGGCTTTCGCAGGCTGAAGGGGTTTGCGTAGCATCGCGAGCAGGGATGGACGCGAAGCGGGCCGCTTGGCAATCACACAAGATGGAGTGGCTGGGGAGAACCGGATAGACCTGTGCAAAGCCTGTGCAAAGAAACCCGTGGACGGGCGACTTGCATCACTTAAGCGGTTGAACTGCCTCACCTTCGTCGCTCAACCACAGGAACACGTCGAGGCCCTGCTTCTTCAAATCGCGGACCAGCGCCTCGGCCTTGTCGCGGCTGGCGACGGGGCCCACAACCAGCCGGTTGGTCTGCCCCCAGCGCGCGGTGTGCGGCTTCAGGGCGGAGAGCGACTTGCCCCCTTCCTTGGCAATGCGCTTCCAGTCGAAGGCGAGCGCATCGATCTTCCTGCCGGTTGCCACCTGCACCCAGACGCGGCTGGGGTGGACCGGCTTGGGCGGCTCCTTGGGCTTGGGCTTTTCGGCGGGCTTGGCGACCACCGGCGGCGGCGGAGCCTCGCGCTTGACGGTGATTCGCGACAGGTCGACAGCATCCCCGCTGACCCGCGCATCAGGCAGCGGCGCGCCAAGATCGGCGAAGGCATCGGCCACGCGCAGTTGGGGCTGCGAAGGAGCCGGTGCCGACGAGGCGGGCGCAGTGCTCACCGCAACCGGCATGACCGTCGCCACCCGAGCCTGCGCTGGGGCGGAACCGATGGTCGAGGCCGGCAGCGGCTCGGCATAAACCGTCGTTTTGGGGGCCGGCGTGGGCGCAGGTGCAGGACGCGCACCCAGCGGCGGACCTGCTGGCGCGAGGCGGCTGTCCGCACGCTCCTCGGCAGCAAAGCGGGCGAGGCGCGGATCATCCCGCCCGATATCCGCCGCGCGCGGGAAAATCCCGAGATTGGCCGCCGCCGCCTGCTGCGGCTTGGTCAGGCGCGGCATATAGCCGAGATAAGGCACCAGCCGGGTGGCGAGGTCGCGCGGCATGACCTGTTCGACAATCGCGGTGGCACGATCGCTCTCGCCAAGGATCGCAAGGCCGAAGGCGCGTGCGCGGTGCGCGGCCATGTCGCGCTTGTCGAGCAGCGGGCGCAGCGTCTCTTCAAACCGGGCGCTGTTACCGGCGATGGCATAGCTTACCGCGAGGCGGCGGCGCGCCTCGTCATTGGCTGGATCAAGCTGGAGCGCGCGCAGGTAAGCCGTCTGTGCCGCGCCTCCCTCTCCGACCAGATCGAGCGTCAACGCCCGGTCGGTCTGCACCGCCCACTCGTCGGCCCCGCCTGCCAGCGCGCGATCGAATTGCAGCAGCGCTTCGCCCGCGCGGCCCGCGCGCAGATAGACCGAGCCGAGGCCCATGGCGACGCCGGGGTGGCCCGGATCAACCTCCGCCGCGCGTCCGAAAAAGCCGATCGCCGCTTCCAGATCTTCAACCCCGAGCGCCGCCTGCCCCGCCTCGATCAGCGTGTCGCGATCACGCGGAGCCTTTGCCAGCGAAACCAGAGCGCGGTTCAGGCGCTGGACTTCGGGCGAAGGGAGCGCCTGCACGACAGGCTGCGCAACCACGTCTTGCGCCCTCGCCGCCCCCGCAGGAAGCAGCACGGCGCTCAACGCGAGCACACAGGACAAGGAAAAGCGCGACACCATCATGCGTGATCTAACGGCCCTGCCGATACCCGCCAGAGGCTGTCCCTGACGCTGCGGCAAACAGCACCGCCCGCGCGCCGGATAGCAGCGCGGGCGCGTTGTTACTGGTTGTTCTGGCGGCCAAGGAAGCGCGGAATACTGAGCGCCGGGCCACTATCATCGCCGTCATCATCGTCATCGTCGTCGCGCGCGGTGCTGCGCGACAGGTTGGCCATGCGTTCGAACAGCGTGCTGCCCTCGCCGCTTGCCCCGCCATCATCACCTTCAGCACCGCCGAGCAGCGAACGGCGACGTCCGCCGCCCAGACGCGCTTCGACCGGACGGTCTTCGGCGGCAAGACGGTCGGCACTGGCAAGCAGATCGTCCTGCGCAGGCCCTTCGGGTTCATCCGCCGCGTCGCTATAGGGCGCGTAGCCATCGTCGAGATCGAGCGTGTCGTCCTCGGCTTCCGCCGCAGGGGTTGCCGGAGCGGCCGCTGCCGCGCCAAAGCCCGAAGCTTCGTCAGCCCCGCGCAGACCTGCGAGCGGATCGACGATACCGTCGACATCGTCGTCATATTCGTCGCCATAGCCGTCACCGGCCTGCATGCCGGTCAGCTCGAAAGGCGCAGCGGGCGGATAATCCGCTTCCTCTTCGTCCTCTTCGCCAAGGTCGAGGGTTTCGTCTTCGTAGCCGGCCGAGGCGGTTGCCGCGGGCGTGCCGAGATCGAAGGTCGGCACCGCAGCAGGCGCGGGCGCTTCGTCTTCGATCGGGGGAAGTTCGGTCAGACCTTCGTCTTCCGAGAGTTCGAGCACGGGACGCTTCGGCGCGCGCGATTGCCCGAGCGAGACCGGCTGCGAACGTTCCGACTGGCCGATCGCGCTCTGCTCGATACCGGTGGCGACGACCGAGACGCGGATCTTGCCCTTGAGGTCGGGGTTGAAGGCCGAACCCCAGATGATGTTCGCATCCTCATCCACCAGCTCGCGGATGTGGTTGGCAGCCTCGTCGACTTCGAGCAGGCGCATGTCCTCGCCGCCGATGATCGAGATGATGACGCCCTTGGCGCCTGCCATGCTGACGCCGTCGAGCAGCGGGTTGGCGATAGCCTGTTCGGCGGCGTCGAGCGCGCGGTTCTCACCCTCGCCCTCGCCGGTGCCCATCATCGCCTTGCCCATCTCGCTCATCACAGAGCGCACGTCGGCAAAGTCGAGGTTGATGAGGCCGGGCATAACCATGAGGTCGGTGATCGAACGCACGCCCTGCTGGAGCACCTCGTCGGCCAGCTGGAAGGCCTCCTTGAAGGTGGTTTCCGCCTTGGCAACCAGGAACAGGTTCTGGTTGGGAATGACGATCAGCGTGTCGACGTGGTTCTGCAGTTCCTCGATGCCCGCTTCGGCAGAGCGCATCCGGCGCGTGCCTTCGAACAGGAACGGCTTGGTCACCACGCCCACGGTCAGAACGCCCATGCGGCGCGCGGCTTCCGCGATCACCGGCGCGGCGCCGGTGCCGGTGCCCCCGCCCATGCCTGCCGCGATGAAGCACATGTTGACGCCTTCGAGCGCCTTTTCGATTTCGGCGACGGTTTCTTCCGCCGCGGCCTTGCCCACTTCAGGGCGCGCGCCTGCGCCGAGGCCGCCGGTAATATCGGGCCCGAGCTGGATGCGCTTTTCCGCAGGCGAGGTGCTGAGCGCCTGCGCGTCGGTGTTGGCGACGATGAACTCGACGCCCTCGATCTCGGCCGCAATCATGTTGGCGATCGCGTTGCCACCGGCACCGCCAATCCCGATAACGGTGATGCGCGGGCGCAGATCGTCGCTCGCCGCGGGTCCGATATTGATGCTCATCAGCTGGTCCTCCAGGCGCGGGAGCAGGACTTTTTCACCTTATTCCCCCGCATTTATCGTCTGTGACATAATCATCGCGCACATTTTATAGCGTCAAAACCCTTATCCACAGCAGCGGCAAAGTGTTTTGATGAGGCGGCCCCTGCGTCAACCGGCCGCCCGACCCGTCAGAAATACTCCCTGAGCGCCCGGAACAGGCGCGTCACCAGCGCCATGATACCACTTTCGCGCGCAAAAGCCTTGTAAACTCCGCCGCGTCCCGCGCCCACCGCGCGGATGTCGACCGGGTCGTCAGCGGCGTAGAGACACAATCCCGCCAGCGTCGCAAAGCCCGGCGCGTGGTGCGCTTCAGGCATGCCGGAAAGCTGCGGCGGCCGTCCGAGCCGCACCGGCTGGCCGAGAGCACCCTGCATGAAATCGGCCATTCCGGCAAGCTCGGCTCCACCTCCGGTAAGCACCACTTGTCCCGCGCGGCTTCCGGCAAAGCCCATCATCTTGAGCGCCTTGCCGATCTCGCCGGTCAACACGGCAAGCTGCTGGGTCACCACTGCAATCAGTTCGGCGCGCACGATCCGGTTCTTGTCATCCGCCCCGCGTGCGAGCGGGCCGACTGGTGTAGCGCCCTCTCCGCCTTCGCCCGGACCGCTGACCGGGATCAGCTCGCGATGATCGGCCGGGCTGGCGATCGCCGATCCGGCAACGCATTTCAGCCGTTCGGCCTGGCTGCGGCGGATTCCGAAGCTGCTGGCAATCGCATCGGTGATCGAGCCGGAGCCCATCGGCACAGCCTGCAACCCCAGCAGCATCCCGCCCGCGAACACCGCGACATTGGTGATGTCCGCGCCGATCTCGACCAGCGCCACGCCAAGCTCGCGCTCCTCGGGCGTCAGGCAACCATGCCCCGCGGCGAGCGGCGCGGCGACCACGCCTTCGACCTCAAGATGGGCGTTCTGCACGGCCTCGGTCAGGTTGCGGACCGGTGCGCCATCGGCGAGCATCACGTGGATATCGACGCCCAGCCGCTCGGCATGTAGACCGCGCGGATTGGCGACGCCGTGGGCACCGTCCAGCGTATAATGCGCAGGCTGGGCGTGCAGCACCTTGCGGCCATCGGGCTGGATCATGTCCTGCGCCTCGATCAGCAGTTGCTCGACATCCTCGTCCTCGATCCGCCGACCGCCGATCTCGATATCGACCGAGACGACATGGCTGGCGAGCCCCGCTCCGGCGCAGGCGATCCATACGCTCCTGACGGGCGTATTGGCGCTTTTCTCCGCCCGCTCCACCGCATCGCGGATCGCGTGGCTGGCCGCGCCCATGTCGGTCACATAGCCGCGCTTGATCCCCGCACTGGCGCGATGGCCGGAACCGAGCACTTGCAAATCACCGCTCTCGGTCTCGCCCATGATCATCGCCGAAATGCGGAACGAACCGATGTTCACCGCGGCATAGGTGCGCGCAAGGCGGCGCGGCGATGCTGCTTTGCTGGCCATCAGGTGGTCTCCCCGTCTTCGCCCGCAGCCACGACCTTGGGCTTGCCGGCAGCTTCGGGCAGACGCAGGTAGAGCCGCGGGGGCGTGCGCATGTCGAAGGCCAGCACCTTGCCGCCGAGCAGCCGGTTCTTGCCGTCAAGCCGTGCGAACTTGACCAGCGCTGTCGCAGCCTCGACCTTGCCTTCGGGCAGGGCGAGTAATTGCCCGGTCTGGAAGGTCAGGTTCCAGCGGCGGTTGCCGACCCATTCGGCAGCCTCGACCTTCGGTGCCAAGGCAGGCGCAGCGGCGAGCAGGGTTTCGAGCGCTTCGGCCTGCTTGCCCGCGCCGGGTCCGGCGAGCCGCAACATGCCCTTGGACTTGTCGGCAGCGACCGGTTCAAGCTCCACGCCGGTCGCGTCGATCAGCACCAGCCGGTCGGGCTTTTCCAGAACCGCATGGGGCGTCCGCTCGACGATATCGATGGCCAGCGTGTGCGGCAGCTGGATCGAAACCCGCGCGTCCTTGACCCACGGCAGCGCGCGCAATTCGGCGCGCAGCTTGCCGATATCGACATCGGGCATGGGCTGATTGCGAATGGCCAGCGCGCGGGCATAGACCTGCTGTTCGTCCATGCGGCTGGTGCCGGTGACCCGCACATTGCGCACCTCGAAACCGGCATCGGCAGCGATCCGCGCGACCTGTGCCTGCGCAAGTGCGGGCACACCGGCAAGCGTGGCGATGATGAAGGCCACGCCCACGCCGGTGCCGATGATCATGGCGAGCCAGATGCGGCTCCACTGTTCCTCGGTGAAGGGCAGCACGCCCATGGCCTGATCGATGAACCCGCTAGCGGACCCGCGTGCGCGGCGCGCGGTTACTGCGCGGCTCTGCGCCTTGGCGACGCGCCGCACGCCGGAGGCGCCGTTACGCCGGATCTGTTGTGCCATGCTGCCCTCCTTTCGCCTGCTTCAGCCCATGGACCCGCAACGCCTCGGCGACCAGCATTTCGACCAGATCGGCATAGGAAATGCCGCATCCCGCCGCCTGTTCGGGCACGAGGCTCAAAGGCGTCATGCCGGGCTGGGTGTTGGTTTCGAGCACAAACAAGCCGTCCTCGCCCGCTTCCTCGTCCCAGCGGAAATCGGTGCGGCTGGTGCCGTGGCAGCCGAGCACCTGATGCGCCTTGACGGCATAGGCCTCGCACAGCGCGGTGATTTCAGGCGGCAGCTTAGCGGGGAAGATATGCTCCGTCCGACCGGCGGTGTACTTGTGCTCGTAATCGTAGAAGCCGTTTTCGATCACGAGCTCGGTGACGCCGAGCGCGCGCGGGCCATCGGGGCTGTCAAGCACGGCAGCGGTCAGCTCGCGGCCCTTGATGAAGGGTTCGGCGAGGAGTTCCGCGAATTCCTGCCACGGGCCGCTCGCCTGCGGGTTGATCGGGTTGCCGACATTGCTGTCTGCGGTGACGATGGCGACGCCGACCGAGGAGCCCTCGTTCACGGGCTTCAGCACATAGGGCCGCGGCAGCGGGTCACGTTCGTAGAGTTCATCGCGGCTCACGATCCTGCCGCCCGGCATGGGAATCCCATGCGGCACCAGCGCCTGCTTGGTCAGCTGCTTGTCGATCGCGATGACCGATGTGGCGAGGCCCGAGTGCGTATAGGGCAGGCCCATCAGGTCGAGCATCCCCTGCACCGTCCCGTCCTCGCCGGGAACGCCGTGGAGCGCGTTGAACACGACATCGGGCTTGGCCTCGTGGAGCCGGAGGGCAACATCGCGGCCCATGTCGATGCGGGTGACCTTGTGCCCGCGCGATTCCAATGCGTCGGCCACGCCTGCGCCGCTCGTCAGCGAGACCGGGCGCTCATTGGCCCAGCCGCCCATCAGGACTGCGACGTGGAATTTCGTATCGAGGCTCACGGGCGTCCCACTCTCTGAATTTCCCATTCAAGGCTCACGCCAGTTGCGGCATAGACTTTGTCGCGCACCATTTCGCCCAGACCTTCGATGTCCGCGCTGGTCGCATCGCCGGTGTTGATGAGGAAGTTGGTGTGCTTCTCCGAAACCTGCGCGCCGCCCAGTTTGAGGCCCCGGCACCCAGCCTGATCGACAAGCTGCCACGCCTTGTGACCTTCGGGGTTCTTGAAGGTCGACCCGCCGGTCTTCGTGCGCAGCGGCTGGCTCGCCTCGCGCGCGGCGGCAATGCGGTCCATCTCCGCGCCGATCTCTTTGGGATCGCCCGGATGCCCGCGGAACCGGGCTGAGACGACGATAGCGCCATCGGGCAGCGCGGAATGGCGGTAGGAGTAATCCAGTTCCTCGGCGTTCAAAGTGATGAAGCTGCCGTCGGTCAGGATCACCGCGCAATCCAGCAGCACATCGGCCACCTCGCGCCCGTAGGCCCCGCCGTTCATGCGCACGAAGCCGCCGACAGTGCCGGGGATGCCGCGCAGGAATTCGAGCCCCGCAATGCCAAGATCGCGCGCGGTGGAGGCGACCAGAATACCGCTCGCCCCGCCGCCGCAGGTCAGTTCCATTTCGCCGCTGTGCGTGACGCCCGCAAACGCCTTGCCGAGCCGCACCACCACGCCGGGAACCCCGCCATCGCGCACGATCATGTTCGAACCGAGGCCCAGTGCCATGACCGGAATCTCGCCGCCGAGCCGTTCGAGGAACAGCTTCAGATCATCCATATCGGCCGGTTCGAACAGCCAGTCCGCAGGCCCGCCGGTCTTGAACCAGGTATAGGGCGCAAGCGGCGCCTTGCAGGTCAGCTTGCCGCGAATGGAATCGAGCGGCACGGGCGCCGACACGCCACCTTCGACCGCGCAGGTGGGGGCGGCACCGCTGTCATATTCGTAGCTGTCGCCCGGCTGGTTCATGCCGCGCCCCGCTTGGCATCGATGGCCGGGGCGAGGCTCGCAGCCCAGCGCGTGATATCGCCCGCGCCGAGACACACGACCATGTCGCCCGGCTGGATCTCGCCCGCCAGCACATCGGCCAGCGCCTCGGCCCCGGCGATCTCGCGCGCCGCCCGATGACCGCGTGCCTTCATCCCGGCGACCAGCGCCGCGTGATCGACCCCCGGGATCGGCTCCTCGCCCGCCGGATAGACCGGCGTGACATAGGCGATGTCGGCATCGTCGAAACACGACTGGAATTCGTTCATCAGGTCATTGAGGCGCGAATAGCGGTGCGGCTGCGCAACCGCGATGACGCGGCCCCCGCTCCCGGCAACCGCCTCGCGCGCGGCGCTGAGCACGGCGCGGATTTCAACCGGGTGGTGGGCGTAATCGTCAATCACCGTCACGGCGCCGCCATCCACGGCGACGCTGCCGACCTTGGTGAAGCGCCGCCGCACCCCGCCGAAGCGGGCAAAGCCGGTGCGGATGACCTCGTCCGAGCAGCCCATCTCGATCGCAACGGCAATCGCGGCGAGCGCGTTCTGGACGTTGTGGCGTCCGGGCATGGGGAGGTGCACGCCTTCGATCCGGCGATCTTCCAGTCCCCGCTGACGGACGATCACATCGAAAGTGTTGCCGCCATCTTCCGAGCGGACATTGACCCCGCAGATATCGGCCTGAAGCGAGAAGCCATAGGTGACAACCTTGCGGTCGCGCACATCGCCGATCACCGCCTGCACGACCGGATGATCCACGCACAGCACCGCCGCGCCGTAGAAGGGCACGTTGTGGATGAACTCCACGAAGGCGCGCTTCACCCCGTCGAAATCGCCGTAGTGATCGAGGTGCTCCGGATCGATATTGGTGACGACCGCGATGGTTCCGTCGAGGCGTAGGAAAGAACCGTCGCTCTCGTCGGCTTCCACGACCATCCAGTCGGAATCGCCGAGGCGCGCGTTCGAGCCATATTGCTCGATGATCCCGCCATTGATGACCGTCGGATCGACCCCGCCTGCATCAAGCAGCGTCGCGATCATGCTGGTGGTGGTGGTCTTGCCGTGGGTGCCCGCCACCGCAACGGTGGATTTGAGGCGCATCAGTTCGGCCAGCATTTCCGCGCGGCGCACCACGGGGACGCGGGCTTCCAATGCGGCGGCAACTTCAGGGTTGGAACGGCGCACGGCAGTGGAGGTTACGACCACGGACACGCCCTCGACGTTCTCGGCCTTGTGCCCGATATGCACCGTCATGCCGCGCGCGCGCAGCCGTTCGACGCTGGGGCCTTCGGAAATGTCGGAGCCCTGCACCTTGTAGCCAAGGTTGTGCATCACCTCGGCGATGCCCGACATGCCGATCCCGCCGATGCCGACGAAGTGGATGGTGCCGATATCGGTGCCGACGCCCTTCATGCTGCGTTCTGCTCTTCGGTTTTCTCGCCGCCCGCAGCGGCGGTTGAGGCCCGCGTGCGCAGGCGGGCGGCGGCAGGCGCAGCCTCGCCGACGCGGATGACGTCCATCAGATCGATCCCGCTCATGCTTTCGACCAGATCGGCCAAGTCCTTCGCCGCATCGGGCCGCCCGCAATTGAATGCACAATGCGCCGCATTGGCGAGGCTGGCGGGGTTCATCGCCATCGCCTGGATCTGCTTGGCGAGTTCCTTGGGCTGGAAAGCCTCCTGCCGGATCATCCGTGCGCCGCCCGCCTTCACCATTTCGCGGGTGTTGACCGCCTGATGGTCGTCGGTCGCAATCGGCAGCGGGATGAGGATCGCGGGACGGCCGACTGCGGTCAGCTCCGCAATCGTGGAAGCGCCAGCGCGGCCGATGAACAGATGCGCATCGGCGAGCCGTTCGTGCATGTCCTCGAAATAGGTGCCGAGTTCGGCGGGGATGTCATGCTCGGCATAGCGTTTGCGCACCGCTTCAAGGTCTTCGGCGCGGCATTGCTGGGTCACCTGCAAGCGCTGGCGCAGCGCGGTGGGGAGCATGGCGAGGCCATCAGGCACCACTTCGGACAGCACCCGCGCCCCCTGTGATCCGCCGGTGACGAGAATGCGCAGCAGGCTTTCGTCGGTGAAGGCGGGGAAGTCCTGTTCGCGCAGCGCCAGCACCTCGGCGCGCACCGGATTGCCGACCAGATGCACCTTGGCGGCGTGCTTGGGCGCGAGGCGATCAACGCTTTCGTAGGAGGTGGCGATTGCGTCCACGCGCCCGGCCAGCAGGCGGTTCACCCGGCCCAGCACGGCGTTCTGTTCGTGCACCACGCTCGGCAGCTTGGCGGATGTCGCCGCCAGCAGGGCGGGCAGCGCGGGGTAGCCGCCGAAGCCGACGATGGCAGAAGGCTCGAAGGCGTCGAACAGCCTCAGCGCCATGCTGCGCCCTTCCAGCACCGCGCGGATCCCCGCAGGCCAGCCCAGCGGGTTCTTACCGAAGCGCCCGGCGGGTAGCACGTGGGCGGTGAGAAAATCCGGCTTGCCGGGGATGTTCGCCCCGCGTTCGTCCGTGATCAGCGCCACGTGGTGCCCGCGCGCGTGCAGCTCGGTAGCGAGCGCGAAGGCCGGGATCAGGTGGCCGCCGGTGCCGCCCGCAGCGAGCACATAGTGGCGGGAAGCGCCAGTGGGGGTGGAACTGGTCATGCGCTCGTGTCCTTGCGTTCGATCAGATCGCGCAGCCCTGTGCCCTCGCGGGCGAGGAACGGATTGCGCCGCGTGATCGCCAGCAATAGCCCAAGCGTGAAGCACACCGCCAGTGTCGATGAACCGCCATAGGAGATCAGCGGCAGCGTCATCCCCTTGGAGGGGAACAGTTTGAGGTTCACCAGAATGTTGATGAAGGCCTGCCCGCCGAACTGGGTGATGAGACCCGCCGCCGCCAGCAGGGCGAACAGATTGTCCTCGCCCGTCAGCCGCAGCAGCGCGCGCAGCACCAGCCCGCAGTAAAGCACCACGATCATCCCGCAGGTCAAAAGCCCGAATTCCTCGCCGATCACCGAGAAGATGTAATCGGTATGCGCCTCGGGAAGGTTCATCTTGCGAATGCCCAGCCACAGGCCCGTCCCCGTCCAGCCGCCCGCCGTGATGGTGCGCTGCGCCAGATCGACCTGATCGAAGGCGGTGCCGCCGCCCAGAAAACCGTCGATGCGGTGGCGGGCGTTATCGTAAAACAGGTAGGCGAGCGTCAGGCCGGCGATCCCGAGGCCGCCCAGCCCGGCGATGCGCTGCCACTGCATCCCTGCCAGCAGCACCATCACCAGCCAGATTCCGCCGAACAGGATCGCATCGCCAAGGTTGGGCTGGAGCATCAGCAGCCCCGCGATCAGTGCGAAAAACCCGGTAACGAAGGCAATCACCGGAAGACCGGGATCGCGCAGCCGCCAGCTCAGAATCCAGGCGCAGATGATCGCGAAACCGGGCTTGAGGAACTCGGACGGCTGCAAGGACATGCCGACATTGATCCAGCGCTTCGCCCCGTTCTTCTCCTCGCCGATGATCGGCACGACGAACAGCAGCGCCAGCATCACCGCGCCCACCATGATGCCGACCCTGCGCGCCTGATCGCGGTTGAGGAAAGACAGGCCGATCATCAGCGTCAGACCCATCATCTGGAAAACGATGTGCCGCTTGAAGAACATGAAATCGGCGACCCGCTCCTTGGCGGTCGAAAGCTGGTCGGCGCTCGCGGGGGAGGCCGCGGCCACCGCAATGATGCCCACCCCCATCAGCAGCGCGATCAGCAACAGCAGCACCTTGTCGATCTCGCGCCACCAGATGCGCAGGGCATCGCGCCAGCGACGCTGCACAGGAACCGGAGCAAGATAGTTGCCGCTGCTACGGGCTGCGGGGGAATAGGCGGGAGCGCTCATGGCAGGATGCTCCGGCTGGCAGCATCGCCGCAGGTGTCGCAGCCGGTTATCGCACCGACCATCTGGCGGAAGTGCAGCCCGCGCTTTTCGTAGTCGCGGAACTGGTCATAGGAGGCGCAGGCGGGCGAAAGCAGCACGACCTCACCCGGGAGCGCGGCTTCCTCGGCGCGGCGCACGGCTTCGCTGATCAGCTCGCAGCGTTCGGTGCGCACTTGTCCTTCGAGCAGGTCGGCAAACATCGGCCCGGCCTCGCCCACGGTATAGGCAGCCGCGACATTGCCGAGGTGATCGGCGCAGGCGCCGAGGCCGTCTTCCTTGGGCAGTCCGCCCACGATCCAGTGAATGCGCGGGGCGCCGCCGTTGATGTCAGCTTCCGGCGGGAAAGCCGCAAGGGCGGGCGCGGCCGAGGCGGCGTTGGTCGCCTTGCTGTCGTTGATGTAGATGACGCCCTTCGCCTCGCACACCCGCTCCATGCGGTGCGGCAACCCGCGATAGGTGGCGAGGCCCGCTGCAATCTGCGCATCGCTCAGGCCAAGCTGGCGGCAGATGGCCACCGCGACCGCCGCGTTCTGGGCATTGTGCGGCCCTGCCAGCGAGGGCGAACGCCCTTCGGCGAGGCCCGCCGCATCGAGGTCCGCCGTTTTCACCCGCACCAGCGGCTTGCCTTGCGCTGCCAACCGGTCGGCGATGGCGATGGTCGGCTCGTCCTCGTCACAGATCAGCGCGGTGCCGTTCGCCTGCATCTGGAACAGGCGTTCCTTCGAGGCAGCATAGGCGGTGAAATCGGCATAGCGATCAAGATGATCGGGGGTGATGTTGGTCAGCGCCGCGATGTCGCAATCGAGCGTGAAGGTGAGGTCTATCTGGAAGCTCGACAGTTCGAGCACATAGATGCCACCTTCCGGCAGGGGCTCCTGCCCCAGGATCGGATCGCCGATATTGCCGCCCATCACGGTGGGTATGCCCGCCTCGCTCAGGATGTGGTGGGTGAGCGCGGTGGTGGTCGACTTGCCGTTGGTGCCGGTGATGCCGACCACCTTGTGCGGCGGCAGGCTGGCGCGGGCCTGTGCGAACAGTTCGATATCGCCGATCACCGGAAGGCCATATTGCCAGGTGTGCGGGGCGATGGGGTGCGAATTGAGCGGCACGCCGGGCGAGACGACCACGCCCGCAAAGCCGGTGAGATCAAGCTCCAGCGGGTCGATCAGTCGGCAGCGCCCTTCGAAGACTTCGCGCGCGTGCGGCTGGCGGTCCCAGCCGATCACCTCGGCCCCGCTCGCGATCAGCGCCTCTGCCGCCGCCGCGCCAGAGCGCGCGAGGCCGAGCACCGCAAAACGCTTGGACTTGAAGGCGGGCGAGGTGATCACGGGCGCGGGCCTACCGCAGCTTCAGCGTCGAAAGGCCGATCAGTGCGAGCACGATGGCGATGATCCAGAAGCGGATCACGACCTTACTCTCGCTCCAGCCGAGCTGTTCGAAATGGTGGTGGATCGGCGCCATGCGGAACACGCGCTTGCCGGTACGCTTGAACCAGAACACCTGCACAATCACGCTGACCGCTTCGAGCACGAACAGTCCGCCGACGATCGCCAGCACGACTTCGTGATGCGAGGCGACCGCAATCGCCCCGAGCGCTCCGCCCAAGGCGAGGCTGCCAGTATCACCCATGAATACGGCAGCAGGCGGCGCGTTGAACCACAGGAAGGCGAGGCCCGCCCCCATGATCGCCGCGCAGAAGATCGCCAGCTCCCCTGCGCCGGGCACATGCGGGATGCCGAGATAGGCGCTGAAATCCGCGCGGCCCGCCAGATAGGCGATGATCGCAAAGGTCCCCGCCGCGATGATCACCGGCATGATCGCAAGGCCATCCAGCCCGTCGGTCAGGTTGACCGCATTGCCCGCGCCCACGATCACGAAGGCGGCGAAGACGTAATAGGCCGGCCCCAGCGGAATGCTGACGCCGGTGAGGAACGGCAGGTAGAGGTTGGTGTTGATCTGGCTGACGATCAGCCACGATGCGATCCCTGCCACCACAAACTCGCCCAGCAGTCGCACCCGCGCGGACACGCCTGCATGACTGTTCTTCGAAACCTTGTCGTAATCGTCAAGGAAGCCGATGATTCCGAAGCCGATTGTCACCGCCAGACACGCCCAGACAAACGGGCTGGAAAGATCCATCCAGATCAGCAGCGCCAAAGTCAGCGAGACGAGGATCATCAGCCCGCCCATCGTCGGCGTGCCGCGCTTGGCAAGGTGCGATTGCGGCCCGTCCTCGCGGATCGGCTGGCCCTTGCCCTGACGCACGCGCAGCAGGTTGATGAAGCGGGGTCCGATGATCAGGCCAATCACGAGCGCGGTCATCAGCGTCGCGCCCGCACGGAAGCTCTGGTACCGCACCAGATTGAGGATGCCTTCGAAGCCAAGCCACTCGGCAAGCAGATAGAGCATTCAATCGTCCTTTGGCCCGGTCTTACGCCTCCCGCTACGGCTCACGCCCGGGCACTATCGGTGTAATGTGATACCAGCTTGCCCAATCCGACCGAATTGGAACCCTTGACCAGCACCGCATCCCCATGCGCCAGACCATATTGCCCGAGCGCGGTAATTGCCTCGGCAGGGCCTTCGCAATGGGCGAAGGTGACGCCCTTGCCAAGCAGTGCCTCTGCCTGTTTCCCCAACTCGTCTGCCAGCGCGCGCATCTCTGCGCCGACAAGGATCGCATGGGTCACGCCTGCCTCGGCAATTGGTTCGGCGAGTTGGCGGTGGAAGGCGTCGGCGAAATCGCCCAATTCCTTCATGCTTCCCAAGACCGCGAGCCGCCGCGTGGCGGGGGTTGCGGCAAGTGCTTTGAGCGTTGCACGCATTGATGCCGGGTTGGCGTTGTAGCTCTCGTCGATCAGCAGCGCGGTCCCGCCCAGCACAGCCAGCGTATGCCGCGCGCCGCGACCCTTGAGGCCGCCCATCTCGGCCAAGGCAAGACCCGCGCTGGCAAGATCGCCGCCCGCCGCGCGCACCGCCGCCATCACGCCCAGCGAATTGACGATCCAGTGCTCCCCCGGCTCGGCGATGGTGTAGCAGATGCGCCGGTCGCCCAGATCGGCGGTGACAAGCGAACCGCCGCCCGCTGCGGGAATGGCGTCGAGCAGGCGCACATCCGCATTGGCGGCGCGCCCGAAGGTGACGACATGTGTGCCAAGCGCCTTGGCGTGGCCGATCATCCGCTCGGCCCATTCGCTGTCGGCGGGGATGATAGCGACGCCGCCGGGAACCAGACCGGTGAAGATCTGCGACTTCTCGTCCGCGATCGCCTCAAGGCTGCCGAGGTTCTCGATATGCGCGGGCGCGATGGTGGTGATCAGCGCCACATGGGGTTTCGCATGGGCGGAGAGCGGAGCAATCTCGCCCTGATGGTTCATGCCCATCTCGAACACGCCGAACTTGCTGCGTGCGGGCATCCGCGCGAGGCTGAGCGGCACGCCGACATGGTTGTTGTAGCTGCGCACCGAACGATGCGCCGCGCCGCGGCTGGCACGGTCGAGGCAGGCGAAGATCGCTTCCTTCACGCCGGTCTTGCCGACCGATCCGGTGATGCCGATCCGCACCGCCTCCACCGCACGGTCACGCGCGGCGTGGGCGAGGTCGTGCAGGGCCTTGGTGGTGTCTTCGACAAGCACGTGCGGGTAATCGACCGGGCGGTCGACGATTGCTGCAACCGCGCCCTTGGCGAAGGCGGCTTCGATGAAGCGGTGGCCGTCCATCGCTTCGCCCTTCAGCGCAACGAACACATCACCCGGCTTCACATCGCGCGAATCCATCTCGACGCCGGAGGCCTGGAAGTCATGGCTGGCAATGCCGCCCGTCGCCCTTTCGATGGCGGCAGCGGTCCACAGCGCGAGCGGCAGCGTGTCGCGCGCCGTGACCGGCCATGCGTGCAGCATCGGATGTGAGAGCGGCGCGTTCACTGACCCGTGCTCCCCGCACATTCGCGCGCGACTTCGACATCGTCGAAAGCTTCGATCCGCATTGTTTCTCCAGACCCGAATATTTGACCCTGCTCGTGCCCCTTGCCAGCGATCAGCACAATATCGCGCGGTCCGGCTTCCCCAATTGCGGCGGCGATGGCGGTGCGGCGGTCTCCGATTTCGCGCGTATTCGCGCCTGCACCGGCCATAATCGCGGCGCGAATGACGGCGGGATTTTCGCTGCGGGGATTGTCGTCGGTGACGATGGCGAGATCGGCAGCGCGCGCGGCGACTTCACCCATCTGTGGGCGCTTGCCCGCGTCACGATCGCCGCCCGCGCCGAAGACGACGATCAGGCGACCGCCTTGCGCCACGTGGGGGCGCAGCGCGGCGATGGCAGCTTCGAGCGCGTCGGGCGTGTGGGCATAATCGACATAGGCAGGCGCGCCCGCCTGGTTGAGTGCGGCCCGCTCCAGCCTTCCGCGCACCGGCTGAAGACGGCTCAGGGCATCGAACACGCTTGAGGCAGAAACGCCCGTCGCCAACGCCAGCCCTGCCGAAACCAGTGCATTGGCCGCCTGATAGGCCCCGATAAGCGGCAGGTTCACCTTCCGCGTCTCGCCCTCATACGCGATATGAAGAAGCTGCCCCAACTGTCCGGGTTCGCGGGCAATGAGGCGCAGGAAAGTCCCGCCCTCACCCACGGTCAAAACCTTGAGTCCGCGCGCCTCTGCTGCGGCGATGGCCTTGGCGGTCCATTCCGAACCCTCGCCCGCATCATGGATCACCGCCGGGCTGCCGGGCGCTACGACTTCGGTGAACAGCCGCATCTTGGCCGCGAAATAGGCCTCCATCGTGCCGTGGTAATCGAGATGGTCGCGGCTGAAATTGGTGAAGGCCGAGGCCGAGACGGTCAGCCCTTCGTTGCGATACTGGTCGAGCCCGTGGCTCGATGCCTCGTAGGCGACATGAGTCACGCCTTCGCGCGCGAGGCCGCTCATGTTGGCGAGGAAGGTGACGATGTCGGGCGTGGTCAGTCCGGTCGAGATGCTCCCGTCAGGCGTGGTCACGCCGAGCGTCCCGATGCTCGCCGCGCGCTCGCCCGCCATGCGCCAGATCTGGCGGGTCATCTCGACGGTCGAGGTCTTGCCATTGGTTCCCGTCACCGCGACGATGGTCTGCGGCACCGGAGAAAAGAAGCCCGCGGCGAGGCGCGCAAAGGCGCGTCGGGGGGTGACGTCGGCAATGTGCAGCGCACCTTCGACGCGGACTTCAGGGCGGGCCACGACGGCAATCGCGCCCGCTGCGATGGCGGGGCGGATGAAGTCCTCGCCATTGACGGTGGCGCCTTCGAAGGCGCCGAATATTGTGCCGGGGGCAACCTTGCGGTGATCGATGGCGAAGCCGGTGACGGTATCGTCACCCGCGCCCGGCAGACCCGCCTTGGCAAGCAATTCGTCGAGCTTCATTCGCCCTTGTCCACCAGATAGCGCAGGTCGGAGATATCGACGTCGCGGCTGTCGTCAGGCTGCACGCCCAGCATCGGACCTATGCGCGGCACCAGCTTGCCGACGATCGGCGCGGAGGTGAAGGCGGCGGTGCGCTGGAAGCTGCTGGCGATGGTGCCCTTGGGCTCGTCGACCACCACCACCACGACATAGCGTGGCGCGTCCATCGGGAAGGCGGCGGCGAAGGAGGACACCAGCGCGGTCTTGTTGTACCCGCCCACCCCGGCCTTCTCCGCCGATCCGGTCTTTCCGCCCACGCGGTAGCCGGGCGCATCGGCGCTTTTGCCTGTGCCATACAGCGAGATCATCCGCAGCATCTGGCGCATCTTGGACGAGGTCGATTCCTTGAACACCCGCCGTCCGCGCGGCACATCGGCCGGGTCAAGCTTCAGCAGGGTCGAGGGACGCCAGATGCCGCCATTCACCATCGCCGCATAGGCGCTGGCGAGGTGCAGCGGGGTCACGGCAAGGCCGTGGCCGAAGCTGACGGTCATGTTGGTGACGCGGCTCCACGGACCCTGGGGCCAGATCGGGCGGCCCTTGGCAGGCAGTTCGATGAAGGGGCGGCGGTCCATGCCCAGATCGATCATGGTCTGGCGCAGGCGTTCCGCGCCCATCGCATCGCCGATCCGCGCGGTCACCGTGTTCGATGAATGCACCAGCGCCTGCGGCACATTGAGGCTTGCTCCCAGCGGGTGCGAGTCCTTGATCGAGCGGCGCCCGACCTCGACCGGCGCGGCGTTCCACTGCTGGCCGAGATTGCGCACCACGCCAGCATCAATCGCGGCGGCAACGGTCAGTGGCTTGAAGGTCGATCCGAGTTCGTAAACGCCGTTGGTGGCGCGGTTGAAGACATTGACCGCGCCGCTCGCGCCTGCGGTGTTCGGATCGAACTCGGGCAGGCTGGCCAGCGCCATGACTTCGCCCGTATCGACATCCAGCACGATCCCTGCCGCGCCGAGAGCATTGGTTGCCAGCATCCCGCGCCGCAACTCGTCCTCCAGCGCGCCCTGCACCCGCACATCGATCGACAGCGCAACCGGCGCAGTGCGCTGGTCGGGGTGGCTGAGGCGATCTTCGAGCACTTGCTCCATGCCCAGCTGCCCGCCCTTGTCCTCGACCACATAGCCCAGCACATGCGCGGCCAGCGTGCCTTGCGGATAGTAACGGTCGGTCTCGCGGGGAATTTCCAGCGCGATCTCGCCCAGAGCGAAGACGCGGTTGGCTTCTTCGGGGAGCAAGCGGCGGCGCAAGTAGCCCGACTGGCCGGACGCGAGACGCTTGGTCATGCGCGCTTCGTCGATATCGGGGAAGATGCCCTTGAGCGCGCGCGCGACCTCGGCGGGGCTGCGCACCAGCGGCGCGCCGCTATCGCCCATCGCCTTGGGATCAAACCACAGGGCATAGGCGGGGAAGGCCCTCGCGAGCGGCGTGCCGTTGCGGTCGGTGATCTCGCCGCGCGGGGGCAGCAGCGCATCTTGCAGGCTGGTGCGTTCCGGCGCTTGCCCGCCCAAGCCGAGCGAAATGATCCGCAGCAAAGCGATCAGCGCGACGGCAGCAAAACCGGCGAGCAGCCACAGCACCCGCACGCGCGCGGCCCACAGCATTTGCGCGCGCAAACCCACACTGGGCAGGCGGCCAGCAGGAATGACCGGCGTTGCATTATGGGCGACCAGCTGGGCCGCCATCATGTTCATTCGCCGGTTCCCTTGGCGGCGGCGGCGACCTTGCCGATGCGCGGCGTTTCAGCCCGCGCGGGGCGGATTGGGGACGCTTCGATCAGGAAATCACCGAAGGCCTGGGCGAAGACTGCCCCTGCATCCTTCTCGCTCGATGCCGAAGCCAGCGTCACCTTCGCGCCCGACACAGGAGAGCGCATGGGGGCATCAGCCTGAGCCTCGCCAGCCACCGTGTCGGTGCTATCGGCGCGCGCGAGGCGGATCGGCGAAGGCGCATCGGGGCCGCGCACTTCGCCAAGGCTCGCCAATTGGCGCTCGCCATCGAGGAATTGCCCGGCGCGCGGAGCCGCGTAGCCGAATTCGACCGTGTTCCATTCAGCCAGCTGGCGCTGGCTGGCGCGGGTCTGGAACTCGGTCTCGAGCAGCATCGTCTCGCGCTCGAGCGCGATCAGCTGGCGCTCGGCGAGCAGCACCTCGCTCTTCACCGCGTGCACCCTGAAGCTGAGCACCACCACCAGCGCGAAGCAGATGGCGAGCACGGCGACCCAACCCAGCGAACGGGCCTGAGAGCTGTTCATCATGCGGCTAAGCTCCTTGGGGCGGCGCCGGTGCGGATCGCATGGCGCAAGGTGGATGAACGGGCGCGCGGATTGCGGGCGATCTCGGCCTCGGAAGGGCGGATCGCCTTGGAAAGCTGCGCGAAGGTTGGCGGGGGGCCGGGGATTTCCCCGGGCAGATGGCGCGAGACGGAGCGGCCCGCGCCGCTGGCGGTGCGCAGGAACTGCTTGACGATGCGGTCCTCAAGGCTGTGGAAGCTCACCACCGCCAGCACGCCGCCCGGCACCAGCAGCGCCTCGGCAGCGGCCAGCCCGGCTTCAAGCTCGCCCAGCTCGTCGTTGATGTGGATGCGCACCGCTTGGAAGGTGCGGGTCGCCGGGTCCTTCTTGTCGTGCGGCTTGTGGCCCAGCGCACGGCGAACCACGCGGGCGAGTTCGCCGGTGGTCGCCAGCGGGCGCGCGGCGACGATGGCGCGGGCAACGCGGCGCGACTGGCGCTCTTCGCCATAGAGGTAGAGCACGTCGGCAATCGCTTCCTCATCGGCGGTGTTGAGGAAGTCGGCGGCGCTCTCGCCGTCCTGGCTCATGCGCATATCGAGCGGGCCGTCATGCATGAAGGCAAAGCCCCGTTCGCCCTGATCGAGCTGCATCGAGGAAACGCCGATATCCATCACCACGGCATCGACCTGCGGCACGCCAATCGCGGCGAGCTCCGCACGCATCGCCGAAAAGCGCGCGGCGTGGAGCGCCAGACGACCATCGAAACGCGCGACCAGCGCCTGTCCGGCAGTAATCGCATCGGGATCGCGGTCGAAGGCATGAACGCTCGCGCCAGCTTCCAGCAGCGCGGTGGTGTAACCACCTGCACCGAAGGTTGCGTCAACGATGGTCATGCCGGGCCGGGGGGCGAGCGCGGCGACCACTTCATCGAGCAGCACGGGGATGTGCGGGGCGATCTGCGTCATGCCGCGGCCCCCTTCTTGGCGGCAGCGATGAGCTTGGCACAGGCTGCCTGGGCGCCCTTCCACTCGGGGCCCATGTGGGCCAGTTCCTCGGGCGACCAGACGAAGAAGAACTCCCCCGCCGCCTGGAAATACAGCCCGTCGCCAACCTTGCCGAGATCGCGCAGATGCTCGGGCATCACGAAGCGCCCGGAATCGTCGAAGGGCAGCTGCTCGAAGCCGAACAGCTGCGCGGCGCGCACTTCGCGGTCGAAATCGTGGAGGCCGAGGCGGATGGCGCGCTCCTCCTCACGGTCGAGCTGGACGTCGAGCTTTTCGGTGCGCGAGAGGCCGAAACCGATGAGGCAATCGAAGCGGTCATGCGCGGCAAGGCAAAGGGTGCGGTTGCCGCCCGAGCTTTCCTTGACCGCCTTGCGGAAGGCCGGAGGAAGGACAAAGCGGCCCTTCTCGCCCGCGGGCGAGTAAGCTTGACCGTTATATCCTCCAAAAGCAGACACGTGCCTGCGTTCCCCTCTAAACGGCGGCGGCGCACCTCACCGGCTGGCCGCGCTAATGACGCGCTCTAATCCCCCGGACATGCCTTCCCGTCCCGGCCGCACGCGTGCGGCACGGTCTGCGCCAGCCCCACCGACCGGTCGCAAGACATACAGGCATGTCTGATAGGCCCCGGTATTATCGGGGATGGGGCGGGGATGGAAGGGATTTTTCGGGGAAATTGCGGGAAAACTTGGTATTATACTGTTTTATCGTCATTAATTAGGCTGGCGTGAAATCGCTTAGGGCTTCCACTTGGTCGACAAATCCCTGAAAAAAGCGGTCTGGAGCGGGCCAATCCCGCGTTTTCCCCGGCATGGCGCGACTCCGAGTCCCGCGCTTCCCGCATTTTCCCGTGGCCGCGTCACGGGAAGGCGAAGGCCAGCACATCGCGCAGGCCTGCACCGTCCTCGCCGGCCAATTCCTGATGTTCGAACAGCGCGGCATCGGCGATCAGAGTGACCTGCCCTTCCCCGACCCCGCACTGCGCCGCCGCACCGCCCGCCAGCAGAGTGCAATCCGCCGCGGCCGGATCGGTCACCGCAATCCGTCCGGCCAGCGCTAGCGGGATCATGGCAGTGCCAAGCGGCGCTGTCGTTGCCGCAGCGTCCTGCGCATCGTCGAAATTCACCGCCATGCCCCAGCGCGCCACGACCGGCGGGATCAGCGCACTATCGACCGGACGTCGCGGATCGCCGAGCGGCAGATCATAATCGCCCGTCAGCGCCGGATCGAGCACCAGCAGCAGCCGCCCTCCCTTGCGCACCCAGGCATCGAGCGCGACATTGTCGCCGGGCGAAAGCCCGCGCGGCTGGATGACTGCCAACCGATCAAGGCCCGCCAGCGGATCGACCTCGGCAGCATCGGGAGAGAGGCCGGGGATCGGCGACAGCGTGTCGATCAGCTCCAGCACATAGGCAGAACCCATGGCAGAGCGCTGCCACGGAACAGCACCGCGCCCGGCTGCAATGTCGCCAATGCCTTCGCCGAGCGGCCAGTACAGCGGCAAGCTGGTCATCAGCCCGAGCTTTTCGGTGGGCGCAGGGGTTTGTCGAGAAACCGGCGCGTCAGGGGCAGCATCGCAGCCGGCCAGCAGCAGCGCCGCGCCCAGCCAGACGAGCCCCTTACTGCGCAGGCGGGGCATCGGCCGGTGCAGCTGGCTCAGCGGCGGGAGGCTGCTGTTCTGCACCCGGGTCGGCAGCGATGTCGGGCACCACGCCGGCATCGGCGAGCGGATTGGCCTGCGCGGCAGCACCGCTCGGCTCGGTGGTCGGCGCGGCTTCTGGCACGGCGAGTTCGTCATTGCGCTCGGCCTGACCGCCGATGATGCTTGCCAGCCCCACCAGCAGCACCATCGCGCCGATCCCGAACAGCCCGACCTGAAGCCGCTGCACCGCCTCGCTCCGCGTCGTCACCGCGGCCGAGCCATCGTCGGGTTCGCCTTCAAGCTCTCTCGTTGCGGTCACTTCACCGCTGACGGGGGCGAACAGGCTGCGCTGGTTCATCCGCCGCAACCGCTCACGCCACGAAAGACCCTTCATGCCGCTCCTCCAGCCGGAGCCAGCCAGTCAAAGACCGGCAAGCCCTTCGCGCTTAGCCATTCGTGATTATACAGGGTCGAAAGATAGCGGAAGCCGGTGTCGCACAGGATGGTGGCGACCTGCGGATTGGCCCGCCCCTCGGCGACCAGTTCCTTGCCCAGGGCGATCGCGCCCGCGACATTGATGCCCGATGACAGGCCGAGGCACAGGCCTTCTTCCCGCAGCAGTCGTTCGACCCAGACCAGGCCTTCTTCGTCGCTGATGCGGTATTGCGTGTCGATCGGCGCGCCTTCGAGGTTGGCGGTGATCCGGCCCTGCCCGATCCCTTCGGCGACCGAGGATCCTTCCGCGCGCAATTCGCCATGCGCGTAGTAGTTGTACAGCGCCGCGCCATGCGGATCGGTGAGCGCGATGCGGATGTTCTCGTCGAAGGCCTTGAGGCCGAGGCCCACGCCCGCAATCGTCCCGCCGGTGCCCGCCGCGCAGGTGAACCCGTCCACCCGCCCGCCAAGCTGCTCCCAGATTTCGGGCGCGGTGCCTTCGATATGGGCGCGGCGGTTGGCGATATTGTCGAACTGGTTGGCCCATACCGCGCCCGGCGTTTCTTCCGCGAGGCGGCGCGAGGTGTGGACGAAGTGGCCGCTATCTGAAAACTTGGTCGGCGGCACCAGCACCAGCTCCGCGCCGAGCGCGCGCAGCGTGTCCATCTTCTCCTTGGACTGGTTGTCGGGCATGACGATGATCGTCTTGTACCCGCGCGCATTGGCAACCAGCGCAACGCCGATCCCGGTGTTGCCCGCTGTGCCTTCGACCACCGTTCCACCGGGCAGAAGCTCGCCGCGCGCTTCTGCATCGCGGATTATGTAGAGCGCGGCCCGATCCTTCACCGAGGAGCCGGGGTTGGCGAATTCGCACTTGCCGTAGATGTCGCAGCCGGCTGCTTCACTGGGTCCGGCAAGGCGGACGATCGGGGTATTGCCGATAAGCGCGAGCGTGTCGCCAAAGGGGCGGGTAATGTTCATGGGTCTGAATTAGGCGCTCGAAGCGCGCGGGGCAAGCTGCACCACTTCAGGCGAGCCGCAGCACCGCCTCGACCACACTGCCCTCAACCAGCTTCTCCGCCTTGCGCACTGCGGCCTTCAGCGGGAGCAGCCAGCCGCCGACCTGTTTCGAGGGGAACAGCGATGTGCGCCATGTCGTCCCGCCGATGGTCACCTCGACATAGACCGATCCCCATGCCGCGGCATTCACCGCGCCAGCGCGGATTGCCTGTGCGGTCTCGCCGTCGATGGTCAGGAAATACCATGAGCCCTTGGCAGGCGCGCCGTCGCTGCCCTGCCATAGCCACACCGGGCCGCGCACAGTCCATATGCCCGCGTTGCCTTCCGGCGCGTGGCCCAGCTCGTCGCGCAGGAACCGGGCGAGGTCAGCGTCCATCGGACTACTCCCCCCGCCCGGCCTGAAATCAATCTTCCGGAGCAATCGTCACGTGCAGCCCGTCCAGTTCCGCGGTGAACGGGATCTGGCACGACAGGCGCGAGGTCTCGGTGCGGTGATCGGAGGATTCGAGCAGATCGTCCTCGTCTTCGCTCATCTTCGGCAGCTTGTCGGCGAAGGCCGGATCGACATGGATGTGGCAGGTTGCACAGGAGCAGCAGCCGCCGCACAGCGCCAGCAGCTCGTCGAAGCCATTGTCGCGGATGGCTTCCATCACAGTGAGGCCGTTTTCGACGGCAATCTCGCTGGTTTCGCCTTCGCGGTTGGTGACGACCAGTCTGGGCATGAACAGGGCTTCCTTTTCGGCTATTGGGCGCAAGAACCTGCGCTGTGAGAGTGCGGGACGGCTGCTAAGGTACTCTTGGGGCCAAGGCAAGTTAAGGAAAGTGCGAGTGGGGCTGTCAGCCGAAAAATTGCGTGAAGACCTCGATGCTGTTGCCGCGCGCGAGCCGCAACTGGCCAGCGCGCTGATCCGCGTCGGCTATCCCGATGCGCGCATCCGCGATCCCGGCTTTGCCACCTTGCTGCGCACCATAGTCGGCCAGCAGGTCTCGGTCGCCTCGGCAGCGGCGGTGTGGCGCAAGCTGGAGGCCGAATTGGGCGACGGCTTCACCCCTGCCTGTCTGCTGGAGCGCGATTTCGAAACCTTGCGCGCCTGCGGGTTGTCACGCCAGAAGCAAGGCTATGCCCGGTCCCTGTGCGAGCTGATGGTGGCAGGCGAGCTCGACTTCGATACCCTCCCCGCCGATGACGAAGCAGCGATCGAACTGCTTACCCGCATCAAGGGCATCGGCCGCTGGTCGGCAGAGATCTACCTGCTGTTCGCCGAGGGCCGCCCCGACATCTGGCCCGCGGGCGATCTGGCGGTGCAGGAAGGGGTGAAACGGCTGCTGGAGATGGAGGAACGCCCGTCGGAAAAGGCAACGCGCGCGTTGGCGGAAAGCTGGTCGCCGCAGCGCGGGGCAATGGCGATTTTCACGTGGCACTTCTATGCCAATCCGGCGCTTTGAGGCGGCGTCCGGTAATTCCGTCTGGAGCCCAAAAGCCGCCGTTCGGGAAGCGACTTGTTTTGACACTGACTAGATGATTGAAAAACCGGTGCCGGTGCGCTTACGCCTACTAAATCAGGCTTGGCGTCAATTGGAACCCAGTACCTATGTTTCATCTTTCGCTCCCGGTTCAGGAATTCAACGCATGTCTCACCTTCTATCGCGACTGCTTCGGGGCCGACGTGCAAATGCTAAGTGCGAAAGCGGCCAATCTGTTCGTCTTTGGTGGACAGGTTACCTTCCACGAACGGCCCCAGGCCGGGCTGTCCGACGATGCCCGGCGCACGATGCACTTCGGGCAGGTGGTGTCGCCCGACGAGTGGCTGCGATTGCGTGATAGGATCATCGCTGCCGGGTACTCGCCCCTGCGCGCCGTTCCGGCGAACGAGGCGGCGAACCGACGAGCGAAGCTTGTTGTCGCCGATCCAAGTGGCAACCTGGTCGAGATCAATTCCACGGCACTGGAAGGGTAAGGCCCGATGGAGCTCTCGGCTGAACTGCTCGAAGGTCGCCACGTTCGGCTCGAACCGGCAGGGCCGGATATGCGCGACGAGCTGCGTGCGGCGCTCGACTGCGACCCCGAGGCATGGGCAATACAGTTCGCCAACGGCCGCGGTGACGCCTTCTCCGGCTACTGGGCGGGCATGCTCACGCCCAACCCGCCGGGGAGCCGCATCGCATACGGAGTACGCTTACGCTCAAGCGGACGGCTGGTGGGCACCACCAGCTTTCACCATATCTCGTCTGCGAACTGCACCGTGGAGATCGGTTCAACCTTCTACCGACCGGAGGTGCGCGGCACGGCGGTCAATCCGGAAACCAAGCTGCTCCTTTTGGAGTATGCATTCAGTCGTGGTGCGCTGCGCGTGCAATTGACCGTAGACAGCCGGAATGAGCGAAGCCAAGCGGCAGTTGCGAAGCTCGGCGCGGTTCGAGAGGGCGTTCTGCGCCGCCACCTCGTCACTTGGACCGGTCACCTGCGCGACACGGTAGTGTTTTCGATCATAGACTCGGAATGGCCGGACGTGCGCGAGCGATTGCGCGCACGACTTGGCGCTTCCGCAGGTGTCACAACCGAACGGTTGTGACACCTGCGCGCGATGGCGTTGCGGCCCGCCGCACTCGAAAGCCGACCGAGAACGAACCACCCACTTGCGGACATTCGGCAGCCTTTCGGATCCGCCCAAAACCCGCAATCCAGACTGTGCCGGATTATCGCAGTGGTGGGCGCGGTTCACCGTTCTTTCTGCTTCTTGCACTTCTACGCCAACCCGGCGCTGATAGGCCGCGTCCGGTGTTCACGAATGCAGCCCCACCAAATGCGCCGGTCGGCTAGCGCCCCCAAAGCAGTCATGGAACCTCAGGAGCAGGTCCAGGGAGCGCGCATTCGAGAAAGTCGATTTCCAGAACGAATTCGCCTTCCAGAAGCTCGAGATGGTGGGGAATGGTCGGGGGGATGATTACCGTTTCCTTGTCGATGACGACGGTTGCATGATCGGCCCCATCATCATCCCACACAAAGCGGACCTTGCCGGACAGGACGCGCAGCCTTCCCCAGGTGCCTGCCTTCAGCCGGTGCTCCCGCAGCAGCCCTTTGGGCAGGCTATCGCAGCCGAACGGGCCGATGGTGCGATACACTGCGGCATCGCTTGGCAGGGCGAAACGTCCTTCCTCTGCGGGTCTGCCGTTCACGTGGCGGCTCCGCTGGCGATGATGATGACCGATGCAGCCACGCCAAACAAAGCTACTGCGCCCGGAATGACGAGAATCTGCCCATAAGCAGCTTTGCGGTCCATCGGGCCGCACCACGTTTCGAGGACACCCTTGCTCTCGAGCGGTGACCGGTCACGCGCGGGATTTTGCCGCGCCATGACCGCCGCGACCCCGAAGAACACGGCTGCATAGAGAGCCGACACCACGATCGAGAACATCGCCATCCCGCCCGAACCCAGCGCCGTCGTCATCGCCAGGAAGAAGATGCCGTAGCAGGCAAGCATGGTCCGCCAGACCCGCGAGGGCAGCTCGAAGCCGCGTTGCTCGGGCTGAACACGGTGCGGCGCTTCGGGCGCGGCGGTGACTTCGGGCAGAATGTCATCAAGCCTTTCGGCTTGTGCATAATCGCGCTGGACCTGTCTTGCTTCAAACATGGGGAAGTGCCTCCTTGGTCATCGCTCCCGCCACACCGTCGCGCGCGACGTTGATGCCGGTGAGCAGGCTTTCTGCAATCATGCGCGCGCGCTTGCCGACGTGTTCGGACGAGCGCGGATCCTGAGCCATCTGCTGCAAATTGGCGTAGAAGAGCTCAAGCCAGCGAATGAAATGGCGGCGTTCAAGGCCAGGAATGGCGATGTGGCGAGCCATCGGATTGCCGGAGAATTCGCCGCTATTGTGCAGGATTGAACGCCAGAACTGCTTCATGCGCGCGAGGTGCGGGGGCCAGTCGGAAACCCGCGCAGCGAATATCGGGCCAAGCAGATCGTCCGTGCGGATTGCTGCATAAAATCCGTCGACCATGTCGGAGATGAATCTTTCGTCGACGCCTATGGCTTCGGCCTCGCACCGCTTGATCTCGCGGGCCCGCAAAACGTGGGCGCGGGCTTCAGGGGATTGTGCCGGTGCAGTCATGGGGCTCGACTCGTATATATGTATCTCAAATACCCATTTAGCTCGCTTGCGGGAAATATCAATATTTGATATGCGTATTTTATGCAGCTGACCCTCAAGACCGATTATGCGCTGCGCATCCTGATGGCGCTTGCCGCCACCGACGAGGTGCTGTCGGTCGAATGGCTGGCCGCGCATTACGGCATCTCGCGCAATCACCTCGCCAAGGTCGCGCAAGCGCTGACCACCGCCCAGCTCGTCACCACGACACGCGGCCGCACTGGCGGGATGCGGCTTGCCCTGTCGCCGGAGGAGATCAATGTCGGGGCCGTTGTGCGCCGGTTTGAACGATTTGAAGGCTTCGTTGCTTGCATGGGCGGGGATCAGCCGTGTCCCATTGATGGCGTATGCGGGCTGAAGCCCGCGCTGGGAGGTGCTTTGGAAGCCTTCCTGACCCACCTTGATCGCTTTACGCTGGCAGATATCACGCGCCGATCCGATGCCATCCGTGCCCGGCTTCAGCACGATGTCTCGCAATCAGAGCTTCGCAGCTTCGGTCACTGATCCAGAGAGGCTGATTAGCTACTGCAAACAGAGGGGGACGCAGCCCTGATGAGATCAGATATGAGCTCGGTCACAGTCGGGCGGGGAAGCATGACCGTGAGTTGTTGCGCCGGAGCCTGCTGACAAGTGTGTCAGTCCGTTCTAGGCAGGTTGCAAATAGCAATGGGAAAGGGATCGACATGGCAACGCAAAACAATTCGGTGCGCAGCATCTTCATCACCGGCGGCGGATCGGGCATCGGGCGGGCGACCGCGCTGTACTTTGCCGCGCGCGGCTGGTTCGTCGGGGTGGCCGACATCAACGAAGCAGGCATGGCCGAAACGCTCGGGCAGATCGCGGGTGAGGCCAAGTGGTCGGGCCGGCTCGACGTGCGCGACCGCGCGGCTTGGGACGAGGCGCTGGCCGCCTTTGCTGCTGCTGCGGGCGGGCGGGTCGATGCCCTGATCAACAATGCCGGGATCGGCACCGGAGGCCCGCTGGCCGAACTCAGCAAGGAAGAGATCGACGCCTGTCTCGACATCAATCTGCGCGGGGTGCTGTATGGCGCGCAGGCGGCCTACCCCTACCTCAATGCCGCTGGACCGGGATCGGCGCTGGTCAATATCGCCAGCGCGGCCGGGCTGACCGGCGGCAGCGGCATGAGTGTTTACAGCGCCACCAAGTTCGGGGTGCGCGGGATCGCCGAAAGCCTTGATGCCGAATGGGCGGCGGACGGGATCAAGGTCTCCTCGATCTGCCCGAGCTTCATCGACACCCCGCTGCTCGACGGCACCGGCAACCGCAACACCAACGAAAACATCCGCACCCGCGTGACCGCCGCCGGACTGGAGATCACGCCGGTCGAGGAAGTGGCCGCGGCGATCTGGAACGCGGTCCACGGCGAGGAGCTGCACTATCTGGTCGGCCCAACCGCCCGCCGCCTCGCCTTTGCCAAGCGCTGGATGCCCGGCAAAGTCAGGAAGCAGCAGCGCGCCGCCGGGCGGCAGGGGCTACTGGGGAAATGATCTAGGCGCAGACAGAATTGGTCAGCGCTGGAACGGACGCGACAGCGACCGCAAGGCCGACTGGCCGCCCGCAGCGATGCGGCCGTCAGGCCGCGTGAGCGAGGACATCGCGCGCCGGAGGGCGTGCGCAATTACAAGGCGTCAATCGCCTGCGCCATCACCGCATCGCGCTGCGACAGCCCTCCGCTCGCGCCTGCATCATGGGTGGTCAGCGTCACCTCGACCTTGGCGTAGACGTTGAACCACTCGGGGTGGTGATCCTGCGTCTCGGCGAGCAGGGCGACGCGGCTCATGAAGCCCCAGGCCTCGGAGAAATCCCTGAACTGGAAGGTGCGCGTGATCGCCTTGCCCTCTCGCGTGAGGCTCCATGCGGGGTGCTGGCCGAGCAGCTGTGTGATTTCCTCGGGGGTGAGTTCGGGGACAGACATGGGGCACTCCGGCATAAGGGGTCGCTTGTTTGCGGGCCGCCTTTTCCCTAACGCTGGGGGCCAATGCAAGCGCCCTCGCCTTCCCTCACCGCCGATAATCTCGCCTGCCGCCGCGGCGACCGGTTGCTGTTCCGGCGGCTGTCCTTCGCGCTGGAGGCAGGCGCGGCGTGCCATGTGACGGGCGCGAACGGTGCGGGCAAGACAACGCTGATCCGCGCGGTGGCCGGGCTGACGACGCCCTATGCTGGCGAAGTGCGACGAGTGGGCGCGTTGGCGCTGCTCGACGAGCGCACCGGCCTTGACCCTGCCCTGCCGCTGGGCCGCGCGCTGGCGTTCTGGGCGCAGATCGACCACGTCGGCCACCTCGCGCTGGAGACTTGCTGCGACCGGCTTGGCCTCGGCAATCTGCTCGAAGTGCCGGTGCGTTACCTTTCGACGGGACAGAAAAAGCGCGCTGCCCTCGCCCGGGTGCTGGGGCAAGCCGCGCCGATCTGGCTGCTGGACGAGCCGCTCTCCGGCCTCGACACTGCCTCGCAGGGCCTCGTCAGCACGCTTGTGCGCGAGCATTGCGCCAGCGGCGGCATGGCGCTGATCGCCTCGCACCAGCCGCTTGATGTGCCGGGAATGACGAGCTTCGCGATCGAGGACTTTGCCCCCGCCGGACAGGGGGAGGAGGCATGATCGCCGCGCTCCTCAAACGCGACCTCGCCCAGTTCTTCCCCTTCACGGGAAGCGGCGCGGCGCTGCCGGTGGTGTTCTTCATCGCCGTCGCCATGCTGTTCCCGTTTGCAGTCGGGCCGGACGCCAATGTTCTCGCCAAGACCGGCGGCGGGGTGGTGTGGATCGCCGCGCTGCTGGCCGCGATCCTGCCGCTGGAAAAGCTGGTCGCGCGCGACATTGAACTTGGCTTTTTCGACCAGTTGAAGCTGCGCGGCATGGCGGAAGAGGCGATGATGGCGGTGCGGCTGATCGCCCATTGGCTGAGCTTCGGCCCGCCGCTGGTGCTGGCGACCTTCCCCGCCGCAGCCCTGCTCAAGATCGAGGGCGAGACGTTCCAGATCCTCCTCCTCGGCCTGATCGCGGGGACGCCCGGCCTCGCCGCCATCGGGTTGATGATCGCCGCGCTGACCGCATCCCTGCGCGCAGGAGCCGCCTTGTCCGGCCTGCTGCTGATCCCGCTTGCCCTCCCCATCCTGATTTTCGGCGCAGGCGCGCTCGCCCGTCAGGATCAAGTCAGCCTCGGCTTCGTTGGGGCGATAAGCCTCGCGCTGGTGGCACTCGCTCCGTTTGCCGCCGGAGCCGCGATCCGGGCGGCAAGGGAGAATTAGTGCGCGCACCTGAGTCTCACGTCAGAGCCAACACATTGATGGGCAATATCGCGCTGGGGCTGCTCGGCTTCACGCTGTTTGCCTTCGCGCTGAAAGCCATCGCCCACCCCGAGGTGCAGGCGCGCTACACCCCCATCGTGGTGTTCCACGCGCTGAGCATGATCGCATGGCTGACCCTGCTCGCCACCCAAGCCTTCGCCGCCGCACGGTTCAAGCTGGCGGCCCACCGCGCCACGGGCCGCGCCTCGATCGCGCTGGTGGGCGCGATGCTGGTGAGCGGAGCGGTGATTTCATGGCGCATCGGGCTGGAACTCGGCCGCCCCGAGGTGACGGTGGTGAACCTCGCCGCCTTTGCGACCTTCATCCCGCTATACTTCGCCGCGCTCCACTTCGCCCGCCGCCGCGACATCGCCGCGCACCGTCAGGCAATGCTGATCGCGACGCTGGCGCTAATGACCCCCGCCTATGCCCGCGTGGTACAGGTGCTGGGCCTGCCTGATCCAGTCGCGATTGGGGTGCAGGTGCCGATTACGGTGCTGGTGTCGGCGGGATACGACTGGGTGCTGCACGGGCGCGTCACGTGGCCGGTGGTGGTGATGCTGGGGTTTTCGGTAGGGCTGGTGGTGGTGATGAGCGCGGTGCTGGCGGTGTTGTTTTTGTGAGGATCGCACCCTCCTCGTCTCCCCGGCCTTGAGCCGGGGCCCCGCTTCTCCCTTAATTCAGGATGTCCTCAAACAAGTCACGCCAACCGGGATTGGCCTTTTCAATCAGCGCGAATTTCCAATCCCGCCGCCAGCGTTTGATGCGCTTCTCCTGATCCATCACGTCCCGCATGGTCGGGAGAGGTTCTGCCCAGACCAGCCGCGTCAGGCCATATTCGGCGCAGAACTTCGAGCCTTGCCCTTCGCGATGTTGGGCGACCCGAAGCGCCAGATCGGCGGTCGATCCGACATACGTTGTGCCGCGATAACGGTCGGCCATGATGTAGACCCAGCCGCCATGTTGTTCGCGATCCATGCTCTGAGGAAAGAAGAAGCGGGGCCCCGGGTCAAGCCCGGGGAGACGTGAAGGTCAAGCTGCCCCGCTAAACATAAGGCGGGCAATCCCGCCCCGTCGGGCTCTTGGTGAAGATCTCGTTCCCGGTCTCGGTAATCGCAATCGAATGTTCGAACTGCGCGGACAGCGACTTGTCGCGCGTCACCGCGGTCCAGCCGTCGCCCAGCACCTTGGCCCAGGGCTTGCCGAGGTTGATCATCGGCTCGATGGTGAAGAACATCCCGGGCTTCAGCACCGGCCCCGTGCCAGCCTTGGCGGCGTGGACCACTTCGGGGGCGTCGTGGAACAGCCTTCCCAACCCATGCCCGCAGAATTCGCGCACCACGCCGTAGCGGAACTGGTTGGCGTGGGCTTCAATCGCCGCGCCGATGTCGCCCAGTCGTGCGCCGGGCTGTGCCGCCGCGATGCCGAGCATCAGGCATTCATAGGTCACTTCGACCAGCTTCTTGGCCTTCAGCGACGGCTCACCGGCGTAGAACATGCGGCTCGTATCGCCGTGCCAGCCATCGACCAGCGGGGTCACGTCGATGTTGAGAATGTCGCCATCCTTCAGCACCTTGTCGCCCGGAATCCCGTGGCAGATCACGTGGTTGATCGAGATGCACGAGCTATGCGCATAGCCGCGATAGCCGAGCGTCGCGGGGACCGCGCCGGCATCAAGCATCATGCCGCGGATCGCATCGTCGAGCGCGCCGGTGGTCACCCCCGGCCTCACCATATCGGCGCAGGCGTCGAGGATTTCGGCGGCGAGCTTTCCGGCCTTCCGCATCCCCTCGAACCCGGCGGGGGTGTGGAGCTTGATGGAGCCGTCGCGGTAGACGGTCTGATCGCCGTCAACGAGTTGGTAATCGTGCATGGCGACTACATAGCGACTGCGGGCGCAAAAAGCTACTTTCCTAGAGCAAAAGCCGCCTTGTATTCGGGTTTGACCGCCGCAAGTACCTTGGGCGTGACGGGGAGCGTCACCTCGTAAGAGCCTTCGGCATAGGAGCCCGCCACATAGGGCGCGGCCAATAGGCCGATGCGATTGAAGCGCTGCTTGTCCGACGAGCCGACCAGCACCGTCAGATCGGCAACCGGCGGGCAGCCGAAGAAGCCATCATCGCTGTAGTCCTCGCCGAGCTTCTTCTGTCGCTCTGCGCCGAGCTTCCTGCACCATGCCTTGCCGACTGCGTCCTGCAAGGCTGCGGGTGACCGGAACATCGCCTTGGGATCAATGGCGCGGTTGGCCTCGCGGTCCCACACCAGCGCATCGAAGGCGTAATTGCCATGCGCGCCGCCCGAATAGTCATACCAGCTGGCCGACAGCGAGAGGAATCGCGGGAGGTTGGCGACCACGTCCCAGGATTTCTCGAAATCGCGGTTGACGCAGCTGATGCAATCGCTGTCGCCGAATTCGGCAAGGGCGCTTTGCCAGTCGGACTTCTGTTCGGCGAGCATCGCGTCGCGTTCGGCTGTCAGGCGGGCAGCAAGATCGGGGATGGCGGCAACCGCGGCGGGCCAGGAATAGCCAAAGGTGCGCTTGGCCTCGCCCTGTTCGGCATTGTCGGTGAAGGTGACCATCGGGCCCGAAGCAGGAGCTGCCGGGGGCGCAGGCGGCGCGGGGGCATCAGCCGCGACCTTGCCGGACGCTTCGGCTCCGGACTTGGCGGCAATCTCGGCGGGTGCGGAGCAGGCTGCCAGAACCACCGCCAGCAGACCCGCGCCTGCGCGAAGCAGAGGGGTGTCAACGCGGCCTAGACCCCCCTTAGACCCCCTCCAGACCGCCTCTTGCCCTTGTTTCACGCGAAACATTGCGACTGCCATGGCGCTCTCCCTGACGTATCCGAATCTGCTGGTGACATCGGTGCTGCGGCGATTATGGAACAGGCATGAGCGAACCCAAAGCATTGATCCGCCCCGACCGCGGCGAAGACGCCGTTGCCATCCATCTGGTGAACAAGGAAGGCTTTGAGGTCTTTGCCAAGGGGCTGACAGCCGGACAGCGGGCAAGCCTTGCAGGGCAGAAATTCGAAGGCGGCGGATATCAGGTGGCGATCGTTCCCGAGGGGGATTCGTGGTTCGCGGTGGGGGGTGTCGCCAATCCGGAGAGCCTTTCCAGCTGGTGCCTCGCCAAGCTCGCGGAGGAATTGCCCGAGGGGGTTTACCGCGTGGCCAATGCGGAACCCGGCCCGGCGATGTTCGGGTGGGTGACCGGGCAATACCGCTTTGGCCGCTACAAGAGCGAGGACAAGGCGCCGGGCCCCCGCGTGCTACTGACCGGGCAGGCCGGGCAGATTGATGGCTATGTGGCTGAAGCCGAAGCGGAATGCATGGTGCGCGATCTCGTCAATGCGCCCCCTGAGGACATGGGCCCTGCCGCATTGGAAGCCGAATGCGAACGCCTCGCCAAGGCGCACAAGGCCGAGCTGACCGTGGTGCGGGGCGATGCTCTGGAGCAGGACTACCCGATGATCCATGCCGTTGGCCGGGCGGCGGCGCGGCATCATGCGCCGCGGCTGATGCACCTCGTCTGGGGCGATCCGTCGCACCCCGTGCTGGCGGTGGTCGGCAAGGGGGTGTGCTTCGACAGCGGCGGATTGAACATCAAGCCGGGCGCGGGGATGCGGCTGATGAAGAAGGACATGGGCGGTGCGGCGCACGCGCTGGCGCTGGCGAGCCTTATCATGGGCGCACGGCTGAAGGTGCGCCTGCATCTGCTTGTTCCGGCAGTGGAAAATGCCATATCCGGAGGCGCCTTCCGCCCCGGCGATGTGCTCAAGAGCCGCAAGGGCCTGACGGTCGAGATCGACAACACCGATGCCGAAGGGCGCCTGATCCTCGGCGATGCGCTGACCCGCGCTTCGGAGGAGAACCCCGATCTGATCGTCGACTTCGCCACCCTGACCGGCGCGGCGCGGGTCGCGCTGGGGCCGGACCTCCCCGCCCTGATGGCGCGCAAGGACGAGACGGCGGACGCCTTCCTCGCCGCGGGCAAGGCGAATGACGACGCCGCCTGGCGCCTGCCGCTGCACGAAGGCTACCGCGAATACCTCGCCTCGGACGTTGCCGACATGGCAAACTCCGCTGCGAATCCCTTCGCCGGGGCAAGCGTCGCGGGGTTGTTCCTCGACCGCTTTGTCGCTGACGGCATCGACTGGGTGCATTTCGACACCTTCGCCTGGACCCCCTCCCCCAAGCCGGGCCGCGCACGCGGCGGGCGCGGGCTGGGCCTGCGCGCATCGTGGCACGCGATCCGCGCCCGGTATGCCTGACGAGCACAGGGGCCTGAGCTTGCTCCTGAGGCGACTTGCCGCTAACGGGCCTGCCACGCCGCGCCGTGGGGAGAAGACGCGGCTCTAACGAAGAAGGCTGTCGGAACGCACATGAGCGGCGCGGAGCGCAAAGATACGGATTACGCGGTGCCGGCAGGCGTGCTGGGTCTCAAAGGCCCGGTGGAAAAGCCCGCGCCCGGCACGCTGCCGCTGCGCGGTGATCTGGCGCATATCGCGCTCGCTGGCACGCATCTGGCTGCGCATTACGTGATCCCCCATGTCCGCGCAGTCGGCGCAGCGGGTGCCGGACTGCGGCTCAACCCGCGCGCCGATGCCGACGTGTTCACGACCCTCGCCGCCGGAAGCCGCTTCGAACTGCTCGATGTGGCGGGCGAATGGGTGTGGGGCTGTCCGGGTCCGCAGGGGCCGAGCGGATGGTGCCGGGCGAGCGATCTCGCCACTTCGGAAGCCTGAGAGAATGGCGATCCGCCTGTTCATCGACGGTGCGGCAGGCACCACCGGCCTGGAAATCCGCGAGCGGTTGCAAGGACGTAGCGAGTTCGAATTGCTGGTGTTGGACGATGCCCAGCGCAAGAACGAAGCCGCCCGCCGCGACGCGCTCCACGCCGCCGACATCGCGATCCTGTGCCTGCCGGATGAGGCCGCGAAGGAGGCCGTGAAGCTGGCGGAAGGGTCGGACACCCGCATCATCGACGCCTCGTCCGCGCACCGTGTGGCCGAGGGCTGGACCTATGGCTTTCCCGAGTTGATCGGGCGCGAGACAATCGCCAATGCCCAATTTGTGAGCAATCCGGGGTGCTATCCGACAGGCTTCCTCGGGCTGATCGCGCCGCTGGTGCGGATGCGCCAACTCCCCGCCGACTGGCCCTATACCGTCAATGCAGTGAGCGGTTATTCGGGCGGCGGCAATGCGCTGATCGACCGGTTCGAGGCTGACTCGACAATCGCCTTTCGCGCCTATGGCCTGACCCTTGGTCACAAGCATCTGCCCGAGATGCAAGCCTATGCGCGCCTTGCTCACCCGCCGGTGTTCTCGCCCAGCGTGATCCCTGCGCATCGCGGGATGGTTGTCGATGTACCGCTTGCGCTTGGCGCTATGCCGGATGTCCAGCAGATCGAGGCGATGCGCGAGACGCTGGCGGCATTTTATTCCACCGGTCAGGTCATCGTCGTGCACGGCCCAAACGAGCCGCCCGGCGAATTGCTTCTCGATGCAGCCAGCGCACCGTGGGATGGTATGGAACTGTTCGTGTTCGCCAATTCTGACGGCAGCCAGGCCCGGCTGATCGCCCGGCTCGACAACCTCGGCAAGGGCGCATCGGGCGCTGCGATCCAGAACCTCAACATCATGTGCGGCCTGCCCGAAACCACCGGCCTTCGCCTCGACCGTGCTTAAAATTTAGGCAAGCCCCGATCATATGCTGTGCACCATTGCGCAGTGCACCATAATCTTGCTAACCGCACCTCATCGGCGAAAGACATCCCCACCCTTGAGTCTTCAAGCAGCAAGGATCGTTCGCAGCCACCACCTTAAAGCTTGGCACGGTTCTTGTTAAGAATCGGTCAGCAATCAGCCAAGCGCGGATGGGGACGACGTGAAAAAGATCGAAGCGATCATCAAACCCTTCAAACTCGACGAGGTGAAGGAGGCGCTGCATGAAATCGGCGTGTCCGGTATCACCGTTACCGAAGCCAAGGGTTTCGGACGCCAGAAGGGCCATACCGAACTCTATCGCGGCGCTGAATATGTCGTCGACTTCCTGCCCAAGGTGAAGCTTGAAGTGGTCGTCGCCGACGATCAGGCCGAACGCGTGGTCGAAGCCATCGCTGCCGCCGCGCAGACCGGTCGCATCGGCGACGGCAAGATCTTCGTTACTGCGATCGAGAGTGCGTTGCGCATCCGCACCGGCGAAACCAACGACGACGCGATCTGATTTCCCCCTCTCCAGCCTGCCGAAGCGGCGGGTCGGCCAGAAACACACCGCCATAATATCCGGAGGCAAATACCAATGTCGAAAGCTAAAGACGTCCTGAAGAAGATCAAGGACGAGGAAATCGAGTGGGTCGATCTGCGCTTCACCGACCCCAAGGGCAAGTGGCAGCACCTCACCATGGTCGCCAGCATCATGGGCGAAGACGAGCTTGAAGACGGGTTGATGTTCGATGGTTCGTCCATCGCCGGCTGGAAGGTCATCAACGAATCCGACATGATCCTGAAGCCCGATCTCACCGAGACCTGGGTCGATCCGTTCAGCGCCACCCCGATGCTGATCATCAACTGCGACATCGTCGAGCCTTCGACCGGTGACTGGTACAGCCGCGACCCGCGTACGACGGCCAAGCGCGCCGAAGTCTACCTCAAGTCGACCGGCATCGGTGACACCGTGTACGTCGGCCCCGAAGCCGAATTCTTCATGTTCGACGATGTGCGCTTTGAAGACGGCTATGCCGGCTCGGGCTTTGCGATCGACGACATTGAACTGCCGGGCAACACCTCGAAGGAATACGAGGGCGGCAACATGGGCCACCGCCCGCGTGCCAAGGGCGGTTACTTCCCGGTCGCGCCGGTCGACAGCGCTGTCGACATCCGCGCCGAGATGGTTTCGACCATGCTCGAAATGGGCCTGCCCTGTGACAAGCACCACCACGAAGTCGCCGCCGCCCAGCACGAGCTGGGCCTGACCTTCGGCACGCTGGTGCAGACCGCCGACCGCATGCAGATCTACAAGTATGTCGTCCACCAGGTCGCCCATGCCTATGGCAAGACCGCGACCTTCATGCCCAAGCCGATCAAGGCCGATAACGGCTCGGGGATGCACACGCACATCTCGATCTGGAAAGAAGGCAAGCCGATGTTTGCCGGCAACGAATATGCCGGCCTGTCGGAGACCTGCCTGTACTTCATCGGCGGCGTCATCAAGCACGCCAAGGCGCTGAATGCCTTCACCAACCCGACCACCAACAGCTACAAGCGTCTGGTGCCGGGCTTCGAAGCGCCGGTGCTGCTGGCCTATTCGGCGCGCAACCGTTCGGCATCGTGCCGTATTCCCTATGGTTCGGGCGACAAGGCCAAGCGCGTGGAATTCCGCTTCCCCGATGCGATGGCCAACCCCTACCTGTGCTATTCGGCGCTGCTGATGGCGGGTCTCGACGGGATCGAGAACAAGATCCACCCGGGCGAAGCCATGGACAAGAACCTCTATGATCTGCCGCCGGCCGAACTCGCCGAAGTGCCGACCGTCTGCGGTTCCTTGCGTGAAGCGCTCGACAGCCTCGCGGCTGATTACGAGTTCCTGCTGAAGGGTGACGTGTTCACCAAGGACCAGATCGAAGCCTATGCCGAGCTGAAGTGGGAAGAGGTAATCCGCACCGAAACGACCCCCTGCCCGGTCGAGTTCGACATGTATTACTCGATGTAATCTGGCCGCAGGGCTAAAGGATCGGGGGCGGGAAGAGCAATCTTCCCGCCCCTTTTTCGTGTTCATCAGCAGCACTGCGCCGCACGCTTCATTTACTGCCCGCCCTCCTCTGGTTAGAGGCTGCGTGCCGCATTGATGGAGAACCCATGACCGAATCGATCCTGCTCATCGCCGGGGGCCTCGTCCTGCTTGCCATTGGCGGCGAATTGCTCGTTCGCGGGGCGGTCGGCATGGCGGCGCGGCTTGGCATTTCGCCACTGCTCGCAGGTCTTACGATCGTCGGGTTCGGCACCTCGACTCCCGAATTGGCGACAAGCGTGCAGGCCGCGCTGGAAGGATCTCCGGGAATCGCGATCGGCAATGTCGTGGGATCGAACATCGCCAACATCCTGTTCATTCTTGGCCTATCGGCAGTAATCCTGCCGCTCAACGTCAATCCGGCCTCCTTCACACGGGATTCGATTGCGTTGGGCGGTTCGGCCTTGCTGTGTGTCGGGGCAGTATTGCTCGGCGTTCTCGGCCTGGCCACCGGCGTCGTGCTGCTGGCGTGCCTCGTCGGTTACGTGTGGTGGGCCTACAAGTCCGAAAGCGCCGCACCTTGCCCCGAAGCCGCGCGACATGAGGCAGAGGCAGCCGATCGCCCCGTTCCGCCGGGGACCGGCCCGGCGGTGTTGGCGGGCATGATTGTCGCCGGCCTCGTCGCCGCAATCTTCGGGGCAGGCTGGCTGGTTGACGGCGCAGTCGTTCTGGCCAGCGCGGCGGGCGTGTCGGAAAGCGTGATCGGCCTTACGGTCGTCGCTGTCGGCACATCGCTGCCCGAACTGATCGCCTGCATCGTCGCGGTATTGCGCAAGCATGAGGATGTCGCGCTGGGGAACATTGTCGGCTCGAACATCTACAACATCCTCGGAATTCTGGGCATCACGTCGATCATCAAGCCGATCGAGGTTCCGGCCGAAATCGCAGGGTTCGACATCTGGGTTATGCTCGGCGTCACCGCGCTTTTGATCGTGCAATTGCGGAGCGGGTGGCGTTTGTCGCGGCTTGAAGGCGCTCTGCTGGTCGCGCTTTACGTGGGCTACACGGTGCTTCTCGCGATGCGATGATACGCCTGTATCTGCGAACTGTTGAAGTAATCGAATATTGCAGACCGCCATCTGCTCCAATCTGATGCATCAATGACACGCATGAGCGAAATATTCTTTCCCGATTGCCTTGCGTGTTCCGCAGGTTAGTGTGCGACCGACCGCGCTGTGTCGCGGGCATTTGGTTCAGGTCGCAATTGCGGGGAAAATTATGAACAAGCGTGATCGCCGGGGTCGTCCGGCATTGATGACTGGCGTGGCATTGGCAGGTCTGATGCTGGGTGCAGGAGCTGCCAGCGCGCAGTCAACCTTGGCTGTCAATTCGCCGCCGCGCCTCAGTATCGATGGCTTGGAAGATGCGCCCCATGGCGGACTCGTGCTCGATCCCAATCAGGTCGAAAACGTGGCCCACGCCTCGGGCCCGGCCATCGGAGTCACATTCGAGAGCTATGTCGGACAGGAAACGATCGAGGAGCCCCAGGTCGTCATCTCGCAGCCCGGCACGCCCACCACCGCGCGCGATCCGGCCAATATCACCGGCATAGGCCAGATGATCGTCGCGGTTCCCAACGGCCAAGGCGGCTTTGGACTCGGACTGTGCACCGGCTCGCTCATCAATCCGCGCACCGTGCTGTTTGCGGCGCACTGTGTGAACAGTCGCCCCGCCACCGCCTACGGCGCAGAGTCGGGTGGGCTTGCGATCAGCTTCGGCTTTAACACCGCCAACAACACGACCCAGCCGGGCCAGCCGGCGGGCACATCGCCGCTGCTCAACTGGCTGTTCGGCTCCACGGCGCAGAACCGCGCGGCCTTCACCACCAGCACAAACGAGTTCTTCTACTCCGTCAACGGGCTGGTCTATAACCCGCTCTCGCTCGACCCCGCGGCGGCGGCCACGCCGGGTGGGCCGGGCTTCCTCTTCGGCGACGTAGCGATCGCCTCGCTCGACACGCCCGCACGCAATGTCCCGACCTGGGCGCTTCTGCTTTCGGCACTTACGCCGCCGACACAGATCACGGCAGCCAACGGCACCGGCTATCATGTCACGATTGCCGGATATGGCCGCAATGGGATCGGCACGACGGGCGATACGGGAGCAGTCGATTTTCGCCGCCGGATTGCGGAAAACTGGCTGGGTGCACTCACTTCGTTGAACGTCCGCGACACGGCCATTTTCGGAGGTTTCAGCGTCAACCGGCCGCAAAACCTTTACTGGACCGACTTCGACGATCCGCGTCGCGGCACGACGGCGGCGACGCCCTTCGACTTCAACCTGTTTCGCGACAACGCGCTGCCGAATGAAGGCATCACGGCGGGCGGGGATTCGGGTGGTCCGCTGATCCTTGACCGCACCTTTGCCCAGCAGGTGGTGATCGGTGTATTGTCCGGTGGCTCACGCTTCTTCCCCCAGACGCCTACTTCGTCGTACGGAACCGCCTCGTTCTACCAGCCGCTCTATCTCTACTGGGACTGGATCGCGCAGAACAACCCCTACCGCTATGTCGGCGCGGCGGCCGGTAACGGCAATTGGGAAGATGCCTCGCGGTGGGTTTCTTTGCAGGATCCGAATTACTTCATCATCGGCCCCAACGGGCAACTTGTGAACGGTGTCCCGGCCGCCCCTGGCGAGCAGAACCTGGGCACTTCGGGCCAGTTCGGCCAGATTTGCACACAGGGCGCCGTGGCCGGTGCCATCGGGTTGAACAACTGTCTTGATCTTCGCACCAACACCATCGTGCCCACACCGGGCGGGATCGGCAGCTCGGGCGAAGCGACCCTCAATGGGTCCGTGGGTAGCGGCACGCAGAACAGCAACAACCTCGGCTCGGCGATGATCAACGCCGATGGATCGATATCGACCGATACAGCGCAGAATGTGGGCGCCGTCTCGGTGCTCCCGGCAGCGACCATTGCCAATGGTTTACCGGGTGCGACCGGCTTCGTTCCCAACAACACCGCGGGTAACCGCTTGCAGGGCGTGCTGCCGCGCTACTTCGACGTGACGCTGAGCAACAGTGGTCTCACCACTCTGAGTAGCAACGTGACGATCGACCGGCTGACGCTGCGCGGCCCTGCCGGGCTGGGCATCGCCAGCAACGGAACCCTGACCTCGCTGATCGACATCACGCAGGCAGGCGGCACGATGACCGTCAACGGCCGCCTCAACTCGGTGGGCGATTACACGGTGCTCGGCGGCTTGCTGCAGGGCACGGGCACGATCGCCGCGCCCTTCGTCAATAGCGTTGCGGGCACCATCGCGCCGGGCACCATCGGCACCACCGGAACCCTGTCGATCAACGGCAATCTGGTACTGGCTTCGGGGACGCAATATCTGATCGATGTTGCCGGCACCACGTCGGACCGTATCGCGGTGACCGGGCTGGCAAATATCGGTGGTCAGGTTGTCCTCGGGAATGGTGTGACCGGTCAGGTCAACGGTCTCGGCCGTCAGTTCACCATCCTGACCTCCACTGGCGGGGTGACGGGCACCTTCACGGCCCAGAACCTGTCGGCACTGCTGAGCCAGCGGTTCACCTATCAGACCAATGCCGTCCTGATGGAGATCCGCGCGGCGAGCTACTCCACGGTGATCGATCCCACCAATCCGGTGCAGGCCGCCTATGCCCAGCTGCTCGACCAGAACCGTTCCAATGCGGCGCTGGCCTCGCTCTACGGGCTCGACTTTGCTTCGGTTGATTCGATCCGCAGCACCTTCACGGGTCTGGCGCCGGTGAACGAACAAGCGGTCCGTTCGATCGCTGGGCAGACAGTCAACCTGCTCCAGAACTTCAACGATGCGCGCCTGCGCGAGGCTGACAAGGACAAGGCGGGCGGCAAGATCGCCATCACCGGTCGTCCGCTGGAGCTTGCACAGATGAGCCTGGCTCCGGCGCTTCAGCCGATGGGCGGTGCGTTGATGGGTCTGCAGGACGGCGAGACCGAAGTGACCGAGGCGAACCTGCCCGAGAACGTCGCGATCTTCCTTGCTGGCGGTTTCATCAATGGTGACACCGGCGATCTGCCCGGCTTCACCAGCCAGCGCGAGATGGAAGGCTACAGCATCTCGGGCGGGATCGAGTTCTACCCGGGCGAGAACACCATGCTCGGCCTGTCGGGGTACTTCAACTCGATCGAAGCCGGTACCGCGCTCGGCCAGCAGGTCGACAGCGAGACCTATGCCGCCTCGCTCTACATGCGGCACAAGTTTGCTGGCGGGCCGGTGATCGACGGTCAGTTCAGCATGGGCAGCATGGGCTTCGACACCCAGCGGCAGGTGCAGATCCTTGGCGGCACGCAGACACTCGAATCGTCGTCGGACGATCTGCTTGTCTCGGGCGCTCTGGGCATCTCTTATGACCTCGAAAGCAGCATCGGTACGATCTCGCCGGGTATCGAGGCGCGCTACGCCAGCGTTGATCTTGCCCGCTTGCGCGAGAGCGGCGGCACCGTCGCCCTCGCCATCGACCGCGAGAGCTTCAAGAGCACCCAGGCGCGGTTCGGCTTCGATTACGAGAAGCAGGGCAAGATGTTGGCAGTGAACGCCACCGCACAGCTGGTGTGGGAGTTCGAGGATGGCCCGCAGCTGCTGGGCGCGAACTTCGTGCAAGGCACCGGGCCGAACGCCAACTTCGTGCTCGAAACCGCTGATCACACCTGGGGCGAATTGGGCATCAATGCCACCTTCGGCACTGGCCCGGTACAGATGACCGCCGGGATCGACACCACCATCGGCCGTGACAACGCCGATGCACAGGTGGTGCGCGTCGGGGCGAACTGGCGCTTCTGATCCGGCGATCAGGCCAGCAAAAAGGGGCGTCCGCCACACGGCGGGCGCCCCTTTTGTATGGGCCGCTTATAGCGTTCAGCGGAGCGCGAGCATCCCGCGGCGGCCAACCACGATGAAACTCGCCACCAGCACCAGCACATAGAACAGGCTCAGCAGATCGAGCGGCGCGGGCGCATCCACATAGCCGAGATGTGCGAGCATCGCCCACAGGCCGACGACCAGCAGAACCAGACCATAGCTGAGCGAACCGGCCTCAAGATTGACCGCACGCATCAGCTCGTCCGAGGCGCGATAGATCAGCACCGACAGCCCCGATCCGATCACCAACCCACTCGCACCGATCGCCAGCGCCATTTCCTGCGGTACAGGACCATCAGGCGCGGCAAGTGCGAGCGCCATCAGGCTTGCACCCCACAAGGCCATTGCCCAGCCTGACAGGCTCAGCACCTTCTTCTGCTCGCGCAACTCGTCAGCGTCCTCGACGTTGAGGAACCGTGCGCCCAATTGCGGACTGGCTGTCCCGAAGGCGATACTGGCCCCGATGACGACATAAAGCACCCCGATCAGCGCGGCGATGGTCGCTGACGCACTCAAGCCACCAACCGCCGAACTGTCGATGAAGCGCATCACCCCGGCACTTGCCGCAAAGCCCGCTACTCCGCCGATCGAGGCAGGAATAAGCAGTTTGCGCACCCAGCGCGGCATGGTGGAGGACTTGTCTTGGGTCATCATGCTTCAGGCTCCCAATGATCGATAAACAGCTCCGGCACTGCCACCTCGAACAGCCGCGCCATGCGCAGCGCCAGGGGCAGCGAGGGATCATACTTGTCGGTCTCGACCGCGTTGATCGTCTGGCGCGACACGCCGAGGCGGCGGGCGAGTTCACCCTGACTCCAGCCCTTGGCCTCGCGGTAGTGTTTCAGACGGTTTTCCACTGTGGCCGGACCCGTAAGTTGATGAAGTGCATCAAGAGGCCATGTGCGCCTGAACGATCTTGCACCGCGCTTGACAAGAGCTCTTTACAGACAAGAGCTCTTGTCAGTCAAGAGCTCTTGTCTGTAAAGAGCTCTTGTCATCCCGCGCAAGAATCCGTTTTCCTACTCGCGTGCGAGCTGCCTAATTGCCGGGCCTCACCCGCTTCAGGAGGCCGCAGCCATGCCCTACCAGCCATCCACCCCGCTTTTCGCGCTGATGCGCCGTCTGGCCGCGCTGCCTGCCAGCCTGACCACCCCGCCCCAACAGATCGGGGCCAAGGGCACCGCGCTCGTCAAACGCTTCGAAGGCTGCGCGCGGCTGCGCACTGACGGGATGATCGAGGCCTATCCCGATCCCGGCACCGGCGGCGAGCCCTGGACAATCGGTTGGGGCGCGACCGGGCGCGACACCTTCAGCGGCGGGCGGATCGGCCCTGGAACCCGCTGGACGCAGGCCCAGTGCGATGCGCGCCTTGCCGAGGATCTCGCCCGCTTTGCCGCCGAGGTCGCCGACGCGATCCGCGCCGCCCCCACCACGCAGAACCAGTTCGATGCGCTGGTAAGCTTCCACTACAACACCGGCGCCATTGCCCGCGCCACGCTGACGAAGAAGCATGTCGCAGGCGACCATGCCGGGGCCGCGCGCGAATTCGCGCGCTGGAACCGCGCAGGCGGGCGCGTGTTGAAAGGCCTCGTCCGCCGCCGCGCGGCGGAAGCGGAACTGTATCTCAGCCCCGATCAATAATCCCGGCTGACCTGCACCAGCACCGAATCGCGTCCGATGGTCGAGACCGTGCCGAGCAACGCGAGCCAGCTTGTGATGCGGTATTCCACCTGCGTGGCGCTGTACCCGCGCCCGTCGGTGACCAGTTCGACATAGATGTTGCGGGTGATGTTCTTGCCGATGGCGATGCCCGTGCCGCGCCCGATCAGCGGGTCGGCGCTGACGATCCGCAGTTGATCAAGCCCGATCGAGCGGCGCAGCTTGCCAATCGGGTCAAGCCCCCCGCCCCCGCCCTGCAAGGCCGCCAGCGCCGCCGCCAGCTGCACCGCATCGGTTGCCGATAGCGAGGTCACCGATCCGCCGAACAGCAGCCGCGCAAGGATCTCCTCCTCGGGCAGAGCCGGGTCGCTGGAGAAGGCAATCGCGGGTGACTGGGCGTTGCCGGTAATCGCGATATCGACATTGGTGCCGTTCTTCGAGGTTTCGGCAAGCACGTCGAGGCGCGGATTGATCGGCTCGCCCACGTCGAACAGGATGCGACCGCGGGTCAGTTCGAAGCGCGTGCCGGCAAAGGTGTAATCGCCGCGCACCAGCCTTGCTGTGCCGCCGATGCGCGGATCGGAAACTGTCCCGCGCAGCGCAATATCGACGCCCCATTCGCTGTCCAGCCCCAGCCCTTCGACCGCGACCCGCCCCGGCGCGGAGGCGTTGACGAGGTAACGCCACGCCGCATCGCGGCCCGAAGCCTGCGTGCGGCTGCGCCCTTCATCATCATTGATCTCGCGCGTGGCGATGCGCGGCAGGGCATTATCCTCGGCCGCTATGCCAAGCGCCCACCTCGCCCGATCAATGGTCACGCGCCCGGCGATGGTGCCTCCCAGTCCGTTGGACACGATCCGCAAAGGGCCGGTAATCGTCGCCTGAAGCCCGTTGGCATCGAGCAGCCGCGCGTCCTTCACCGCAGCGCGCAGATCGATGGCGGGGCCGCGTGCGGCGCTGATCTGCGCCAGATCGACCGTGCCGCTGCCGCTGATCGTACCGCCGCCCGCCGTCTGCCCGGCAAAGCGGACCAGTTCCAGCCGCGATCCGGCAAAGCGCCCGCGCGCGGTGACATTGGTGACACGGGTACCGGTCAGCGAACTCTGCACTGTCAGATCATCGCTGGCGAGCGTTCCGGTGATCCGGGGATCGGCAAGCGTCCCGGTGGCCCGCGCAGCGATCCGCACCGGCCCGGCAAGGTCAAAGACCTCGATCGCGGCGAGCCGCCACAGCGTTTCGGCCGCACCATCGAAGGCGAGCCGCGCATCGAGCCTCCCGCGCAACAGCCGGTCGGTCAGCGCGCCATCCTGCCCCAGCCCGCCGATGCGCAGCGCCAGATCGCCGCGCCGTGCGTCGCCTTCGAACAGGCGCGCGGCCGAGGTGAGGCGGTCTGCGCGCAGATCGACAACGCCGAGCACGTTGATGGGCTTGGAGGACAGCACCAGACCGGCGCGGCTGAACCGGTCGATCCGCCCGCGCGCGCGCGCCGTAGGAGGCTCGCGGCCCGCCTGACGGTAATCGATGACCCCGGTGAGCCGCCCGCCAAGGCCAAGGTCTGCGCCCGCCAGATCGAGCAACCGCAGCGGCATCCGCGCAAGCTTCACTTGGGCCTGCGTGGTACCGCCGCCAAAGCTGCCCTCGGCAATGGCAAAGCCCCCGCCGAAGCCGACCTGCGTGGGCGCGAGGCTCCAGCCGCCATCCTCGTTAGCGGTCAGCACCGCACGACGCGGCATGGTGATCGGCGCGTTGCCATATTGCCCGCGCGCGACAGCCGCGATCTGGTTCGGCGCGACATCGGCATCGAAATTGAGCGCGAACCGGTCTGCCCGCCTGCCGGAAACCGTACCGGTCACCTTGCCGCGCCCGTTGTTGATCGCCGCCTTGGCGGTGAGATTGGCAAGGCTCAGCCCGCCATATTCGAACCCGGCGGCGGTGATGTCGGCATCGACGCTGGTGTTGCCATCGGCATAACGCCCCGTTGCGGCGATATCGGCGCGGGCGATGCTGATCGGGGTCGCGCCGCCGAAGCTGGCATTGCGCGCCGCAAGATCGACCGCAAAGCCGATGACGCCATTGCCTTGCGGGCGGAAGGCGAGCGTGCCGTTGACCCCGCCCCCGGCGAGCCTCAGGTCGCCTGCAACGCCGGCATCCTCCAGCACCACATCGCCGGTGATCGTGGTGCGATAGACATCGAGCCGGTTGATCGCGATGCGCGTGGGCGCGTTCTCGGGCAGGAACAGTTCAAGCGCGCCGTCGAAATCGCCGAGCAGCGATCCACCCGCAATATCCAGCCCGAAGCCTTCCTTGCTGGGCGCGAGCGCGATGCGCACGTCCTTGAGGCCCGCCGCGGGATAGGGATCGGCCAGTACCAGCACAGCGCGCGGCCCATCACCTGCAATCTCGGCATCGAAATGGAACGGGCCATATTGCGTCTGCCGCCCGCTGCCCGAGAGGACGGTTCGGGTGACGCCGCCTCCGGTCACGACCTTGCTGTCGAGCTGCGCGGTGAGGCGCGGCGCGGTGATTGTTGTGTTGCGCAGGATGATCGGCTGGCCTGCGCCCATGCCAAGCTCACCCTTGAAGCGCACCTGCTCGCCCGCAAGGTTGACGATGGTGGCGTTGCCGATGCGGCTGAGCACGCCTGCCAGATTGGCGCGCAGGCTCCATGGCACCGAAGGGCCGAACATGGCGAGGATCTTGGCATTGGCGGTGACTTCGCCCGCACCGTCGACCCGCAGGCGGCTGGCCGTGACCGGACCGGCGATGGCGTAGGCCCCGGCGGGGATATCACCGCGAAGGCTCAACGTCGCCTCGGCCCCGGGGAAGGTGATCAGGGTGCGATCGGCCGCGAGACGCTGGCGATCGAAATCATAGGTCAGCATGCCGCTGGCCCTGCCCTTCACCAGACGCGGATCGGCTTGCGGATTGCCGGTCGTCACCCGCTCCGCCGTCAGCGCCAGCGGCAGCGACAGCAACGATCCTTCCAGTCGCGCGCTGCCCAGCTGCGCGAGGCCAGTGGCGGTGATGCCCGATGCGGTCAGGCGGGTGACAGCGATTTCGTGCTTGATCGCCAGATCGTCAAAATCCCCTGCAAGGTTGGCGACCAACCGCCCGCCCTCGATCCGCAGCGCCTCGCCCAGCAGGTCGGGATCGCGCAGGGTCAGCCGCACCCGCGCCCCATCGACCACATTGTCGGCCAGATCGACCACGCCGCCCGCGCGCAGATCGATCGAGGGAGAGATGGCGGCGGCACGGCCCTCGATCACGCTGCTTTCAAGCCTGAAGCTGGCGGCCAGCGATAGCGCCTCGCCCAGCGCGCGCGCCGTCAGGGTCTCGTCGCCGAGCCCGGCGCGCAGGCGGCCGAGCACGCCGTAAAGCCCCGCATCATTGGTGATGCGGAAGGCTGCGACCGGCCGCCCTGTGCTACCGATCTGCCGTGCTACCGCCGCACCGCGCCATTGCGCCCATGTGCCATCACCCACGATCCGCGCGGTGTAGCCCGCCTCCAGGCCTGCCAGCCCCGCCAGCACGCCGCCTGACGGAGCGAGGTAATCGCCTTCCAGATCGAAACGGTCGCCATCGGGCTCGGCATCCAGCAGCACGGTGATGCGGTCCTCCGCCCCCAGCCGCGCCTTGGCGTCGATCAGAACCCGGCCCTCGCGGATATCGACCTTAGCGGTGAGGTTGGCGCGCTCGTCGCGCGGGGTGGCAAGGCCCCGAGCGATCACCAGATCCTCGACCACCAGCTTGTCCACCCGGATATCGAAATCGGGCAGCAGGGGCGCGTCGGGATCGCCGGGGAGGAGTTCAGGCAGCCGCGTCAGCCGCCCGCGCCTCGCGGTCACTTCGCGGATGTCGAGCCCGCTCCACAGCCAGTTCAGCGGCCGCCAGTCGAGCCGCACTTCGGGGATGGTCAGGAACGCGCCCTTGGGGTCGCTTACCACCACGCGGCGCAGCACCGCCTGCCCATAGATATCGCCCTCGATCCGCCCGACGGTGAAACGCAGGCCCGATGCGGGCGCGGTGGCGGCGATCTGGTCGGCGATGAAGCGCTTGCCGATCGGGGTCGCAAAGAACAGCGCGCCCAGCAGGAAGGGTGACAGCAGGATCGCCAGCGCCCAGCCCAGCCGCTTGCCCCAGCGCCGCCGGGCGCTGCGCGGCGCGGCGGGCGCGGTGTCGGGTTGGTCCATCACCCCCTCGGCCATCAGAACGCCTGCCCGAGGCTTACATAGACCACCACCGGGCTATCGAATTCAGTCGGATTGAGCGGCGCGGCAACGTCCACGCGGATCGGGCCGAAGGTGGTCTTGTAACGGATGCCGATGCCTGCGCCGAAGCGGATTTCGTCGAAATCGGGCGTCGATCCGCGTGCCACCGATCCGCCGTCGATGAAGGGCACCACCTCGATAGCGCCGCTGAACAGCGGGGTGGGAATGCGGGCTTCCAGCGCGAATTCGACCAGCGAGGCGCCGCCGGTAGGGTTACCCTCCTCATCGCGCGGGCCGACACCCTGGAAGCCATAGCCACGCACCGAGGCACCGCCTCCGCCGTAAAGCCTGCGCGAAGGTGCGATGTCCTCGATCCCGGCGCCCTGGATCGTTGCCGCGCGCACACGGCCCGCCATCACGATGTCGCCGAAGGACTGGTAGTAACTCGCATCCCCCTGCGCGCGCAGATAGAAGCTTTCCGACCCGTCCGAACGCGATGCCTCGGGCGCGAGGAACAGGGTGGCGCGGTAGCCTTCGGTCGGGTCGAGCAGATCGTCGCTACCATCCAGTGTCACGCTGCCGAACAGCCCGCCGATCAGATAGGTCTGGCGCGGCACCGGCGCACCTGGCGCGATCCGCACATCGCGGTTGCGTTCATCGGTGTAGAGCAGCTCGCCGCCAAGCTGCCAGCTGAGCGGTTTCTGGAACAGGAAGTTCGACACCTTTTCGAAGGTGCCGCGCAGGCCGAACCCTCGGGAGTCCACCGCCTGCGTGGTGATGTCGCTGGCAAACAGATCGACCGAGAGCACCTGATCGCGCCCGCGGAAATTGTTGCGGCGCACGCCCACGCTGGCGAGCGCCTCGCGCGTGCCCAGGATGCCGCGCAGCCGCAGCGCGCCTTCAGGCGGGAAGAGGTTGCGGTGTTCCCAGCGCCCCTCGACCTTCAGCCCGTCCTCGGTCCCGTAACCGATCGCGCCTGCGATGGTGCGCACCGGCGCGCGTTCGAAATCGACGTCCAGTGCAACCTCGCCCGGCTGGCCATCCTGCGGCGCGCGGGTTTCGCGCGGGGTAACGGTCACGCTGGAGACGAGCCCCGTGGCGATGATCGCGCGGCGCAGGTCGGTTTCGAGGCTCTGCTGGAACACGTCGCCATCATCGAAGCGGGCAATGCGCGACAGGTGGCGGCCGGACAGGAAGCGCGGATCGCCGCTGACCACCGGACCGAACACATATTTACCCTTGGGCTGGACATCCAGCGTCAGGTCGCCTTCGATCCGGGCGTGGTCGATCAGCAACTCGGGTTCGGCCACCTCGGCAAAGGGATAGCCGGTTTCGCCCAGGGCCACGCGCAGTTCGAGCTCACGTTCGACGATGCGGTCTGCATAGAGCGGGTCGCCCGGCTTGATCCCGAAGGCCGCCAGCAAGCGGCTCGCATCAGGCTCGGGCAAGGCCGGAAGCGCGCCGAGATCGATCCGCCCGAAGCGGTAACGCGGCCCCGGAAGGATATCGAACCGCACGCTGGGTTCACGCGCGGCGGCTTCGGCGGCGTCATCGCTGCCCGCTTCGTCGGCGCTTCCCGCGCGGCGACCGCCTGAAAGCTGGCGCACCGCCTCGCCATCGTAATAGCCATAGGTGCGCAGGATATCGCCGAGCAGTTCCTCATCGGCGCGGGCGCGGGCTGCGACTTGCGGCGCGGATTCCACGCCATCATCCAGCGCGCGCAAGGTCGACAGGTCCTTGAAGCGCTGCGCGAATTCCTCACGTTCGGGGAAGGCCTCCTCGGCGGCGGGCAGCGCCAGCACGAGCGTGCTGCTGACCCGCGTTTCCGTGAGTTCGGGAAGCTCGGCCAGAACCGGGGCCGCGATGCTGGCGAGTTCCTCAAGCGCGGGATCGGATGGCAGCGGCTCGGGCTCTTCCAGTGCGAAATCGGCAAAGGTGCCGTCGATCGCCGGCAGCGCGTCCGGGTCTGCCGGGGAAGCAAGCGCCGTCAGGGCGTCATCGGTAAAGGGATCGGACGCATCAGCCAGCGGGTTGTCAGGCACCACCACCACGGCCGATGGGTCAGCAACCCCGGCAGCCGCCCAGACATCGGGATTGGTTACGGCATCTTCGGGGATCAGAAGGTCGAGCGATTCGGGTACCGGTTCGGGCTCGGCCGGAGTCTGGATGATGAGCGGTTCGCTGTCGTCACGGGCCTGGAGGTTGGCGTCAGGACGCGCGGCTTCTTCCGGCGCGGCCTGTTGCACGGCCGCAGCCGCGGGAACAGCGCTCAACGCCAGCGACGCCGGACCCAATCCTGCAACAATAGCGAGACCGAGCGTGGATCGCCGTGCCGAAGCCTCAGCTGGCGGGGAACTTGACAGGCTGGCCATCCTTGCCCCGCGCGCCCGTTCCCATTTCGGCAAGCTCCGCATCCTGCCCACGGCGCGGCGCGGTGGCCGCAGCGATCAACTGGTGCTGCTGGTCAGCCTCCATGAGCTGCCAGCCTTCCCGCGTCAGCCGCTCAAGCGGGCGATAGCGAACCTTGTATTGCATGCGCGGACTGCCTTCGACCCAGTAACCCAGATAGACGTAAGGCAATGCCTCAGCCGCGGCGCGGCGGATATGATCGAGGATAATAAAGTTGCCCAAACCGGCGCGGGTCGGGTGATCGGGTTCGTAGAAGGAATAGATCATCGACAGGCCATCGCCCTGCCGGTCGGTCAGGCAGGCGCCGATCAGACGGCCGGGCTTTCCGTTCGGCCCCGGCTCGCGATATTCGGTGACGACGCTGTTGACCGGCGTGTGTTCGATCATGTCGGCATAATCGAGTTCGTCCATCGCCGACATGCCGCCATCAGGGTGGCGCTGGCCGAGATAGCGGGCGAGCAATTCAAACTGTTCATCGGTGGCCCAGGGGCGGCATTCGGTGACGATCAGATCGCTGTTCCGCTTCAGATCACGCTTCTGCGTGGCCGAGGGCTGGAACTCTCCGGCGAGAACGCGCACCGAAACGCAGGCCTGACAATCGAGGCAGGACGGGCGATAGGCGACCGTCTGGCTGCGGCGGAAGCCGATGCGCCCCAGCGCTTCGTTAAGCTGGTCTGCATGGGCGCCCTTCAGCTCGGTGAAAACCTTGCGCTCGCTGCGGCCCGGCAGATAGGGACACGGCGCGGGGCTCGTGACGAAGAAGCGGGGGAAGCGGATCGGAGCCGTCACGGGTGGGGCCTGTCCTTTGAGCGCTGAATCGCGGATGCGGAAAGTGTTAAGAAAATCTTATGCCCGCACCCTCGCTCCGGTAAAAGTCCCTTAACCATGAAAATGTCGCGAAATATGCGCAGACCTTCGCAATCTGCCGCAAACGTCAGCCAAAGCGGCGCAAACCGGGGGGAAAGCCCGGTGCGCGCGCGTGGAAACTGTCCGCTTGTTTAGCCGAGTTCGACCAGCTGCACCGAATAGCCATTTGCTCGCAGCCCTTCGACCAGCCGGTCGACCTGCTCGGCATCGCGGGCCTCGCATTCGATATCGGTGATCAGGCCCTTGGCCGGCAGCGTGGTGAAGATGCGCTGGTGGTAGATCTCGATGATGTTGACGTTGTGCTCGTCAAACAGGCGCATCACCCGGAACAGCGCGCCGGGGCGATCCTGAAGCGTGATGCGCAGCCGCGCGAGACGGCCCTGCCGCGCCAGATCGCGCAGCAGCACGTTGGCGAGCAGCCGCGTGTCGATATTCCCGCCGCACAGTGCAAGGCCGATGGTCTTGCCTGCGAACCGCGCGGGGTTGCGCAGCACAGCAGCGAGGCCCGCCGCGCCCGCGCCTTCAACCACGGTCTTTTCGATCTGGAGCAGCAGCGCGACCGCCTTCTCAAGCGCGGGCTCATCAACCAGCAGAATGTCGTCGACCTTCTCGGCAATTACCTTGGAGGTGAAATCACCCGGCACCTTGACCGCGATGCCTTCAGCCAGCGTATCGCCGCCGCAGGGAAGGTTTGCGCCCTTTATGCGGTCGAACATGCTGGGGAACAGGCCAGCCTGCACGCCCACCACCTCGATATCGGGATTGAGCGCCTTGGCGACGGTCGCCATGCCCGAAATCAGCCCGCCCCCGCCAATCGGCGTGACGATGCAATCGAGATCAGGCTTCACCGTCAGCATTTCCAGCGCCACCGTGCCCGCGCCTGCGGCCACGTGCGGATCATCAAACGGGTGGACGAAGGTCAGGCCAAGCTCGCCTTCGAGCTTCCTTGCGTGGGCATAGGCTTCGTCGAAGGTCTCGCCTTCCAGCACCACCTTGCCGCCAACGCTCTCGGTCTGCATCACCTTCACCGTCGGAGTGGTGCGCGGCATGACGATGGTGACCGGCACGCCCAGCCGGGTGCCGTGATAGGACAGACCCTGCGAGTGGTTGCCTGCCGAGGCGGCGATCACGCCCCGATTGCGCTGCTCCTGCGTCAACAGCAGCAACGCGTTCAGCGCGCCGCGTTCCTTGTAGGCGGCGGTGAACTGGAGGTTTTCGAACTTCAGCCAGATATCCGCGCCGGTAATCTCCGACAGGGTGATCGAGTGCATCATCGGCGTGTTGACCACCGCGCCCGCAATCCGCGCGGCAGCGGCGCGGACGTCTTCGATGGTAAGGTCGGCCGGAGTGGCGGCGGCGCCCTTGGGGTTCGATGAGGCAAGCTGTGTCGACATGATGCCAGGGCGATTAGAGGCTTGGCGAGCCGAGGGCAATCAGCGACGCGCCGATTTCAGGAAAGGATTTCCTGTGCGGGTGAAAGTTGGCAAGCGCGCAGCAACGCGATAGGCACCGCGGCTCAACGCTTTCCCTTGCCTCAAGGACACCCATGCTGCGCACCGTCTCTGCCGCTTTGGCCGCCGTCACCGCCCTCGCACTTGCCGCGCCTGCCTGGGCGGACACGCTGGTGGACAATGTCGATGGCATCACCATCGATGCCGAGGGCAAGGTGAAGCGTTTCAACGGCATCGTCTTCGACGAGGACGGCAAGGTGACCGAGGTTCTGGCGCGCGGGGACAAGCGCCCGCAGGTCGATTACCGCCTCGATGGCGAGGGGCGCGTGATGGTGCCGGGCATGATCGACGCGCATGTCCACGTGATGGACATCGGCTTTGCCGCACTGACGCTCGACCTGTCGCAGACCACCTCGCTCGAAGACGCGCTAGCGAAGATCAAGGCCTTTGCCGAAGCCAATCCCGGCCGCCCGTGGATCATCGGGCGCGGCTGGAACCAGGAGAAGTGGGGCCTCGGCCGCTTCCCCACTGCTGCCGAGTTGGACGCGGTGGTCTCCGACCGCCCGGTGTGGCTCGAACGCGCGGATAATCACGCCAACTGGGCGAACAGCCTCGCCATGCAGACCGCCGGGATCACCGCCAAGACACCCGATCCCGCCGGTGGCAAGATCATCCGCGATGCCAAGGGCAATCCGGCGGGCGTGTTCGTCGACAAGGCGGTGCCGCTGGTTGGCGCAGTGGTCCCCGCCCCGCGCCCGGAAGACCGCGATCTGGCCTTCGCCGCTGCGCAGGAGGTGCTGCTGGCCAAGGGCGTCACCGCCGTTGCCGATATGGGCACCAAGCCTGCCGACTGGACGACCTTCCGCCGCGCGGGCGACGAAGGGCGGCTGCAAATCCGCATCATGTCCTATGCCGACAGCATCGAGACGCTGGAGCTGATGGCCGGACCGCAGCCGACCGCATGGCTTTATGACGACAAGCTGCGCATGGGCGGGATCAAGCTGTTCCTGGATGGTGCGCTAGGATCGCGCGGGGCAAGTCTCAAGGAGCCCTATGCCGACGATCACGGCACGCGCGGCCTGCCGCTACTCTCGCCCACCCAGCTGCGCAACCTGATGAGCCGCGCGGCGATGGACGATTTCCAGACCGCCGTTCACGCCATCGGCGATGCCGCCAATGCCGAGGTGCTGGGCGCGATCGAGGAGCTTTCGGAAAGCTACAAGGGCGACCGTCGCTGGCGGATCGAGCACACGCAGATCGTCGATCCGGTCGATCTGTCGCGCTTGGGCCAGCACGGGGTGATCGCCTCGATGCAGCCGCTCCACCAGACCTCCGACCGGCTGATGGCCGAAGTGCGGCTCGGTCCGGACCGGCTGGACGGCGCCTATCCTTGGCGCTCTGTGCTCAAGGTCGGAGGACGGCTGGCGTTCGGCTCGGATGCTCCGGTGGAGCCTGCTGACCCCTGGGCCGGCATGGCGGCCGCAATCAGCCGCACCGATGCCAAGGGTGAGCCCTTCGGCGGGTGGTTCCCCGAAGAAACCGTCAGCCGCGAAACGGCGCTCGCCGGATTCACCGCCGATGCCGCCTATGCCGGATTTGCCGAGGGGCGCTTCGGCCGCCTGATCCCGGGCGAGCGCGCTGATTTCCTGTTCGTGGACCGCGACCCGCTGTTCGCCTCGCCCGAGGCGCTGCGGGAAACGAAGGTGCTTCAGGTATGGGTCGGCGGGGTGAAGGTGCGCGGGGAGTAACTACTCCGCCGCCGCCTTCTCGGCCGCGAGTTCCGCCTCGCGCGCGGCCTTGTCGGCCAGCACGGCCTTTTCCTGGAAGCGCATCAGCAGCAGCGATGCTTCGAACAAGAGCCACAGCGGCACTGCCAGCACGATCTGCGAGCCCGGATCGGGCGGTGTCACGATCGCGGCGATGATGAAAATGCCGACGATCACATAACGCCGCGCCGCCACCATCTGATCGCGGCTGACGATGCCTGCACGGTGCAGCAGCAACAGCAGCACCGGCAAAAGGAAGGTCAGCCCGAAGGCGAGGATGAACTGCATGACGAGGCTGAGATAATCGCCCGCACTCGGCAGCGCCTGCACGTCGAGTCCACCCGTCATCCCGCCGAAGCCGAGGAAGAAGGTGAAGGCGACGGGCATCACCACGAAATAGGCCAGCGATGCCCCCGCCGTGAACAACACCGGCGTGGCGAACAGGAACGGCAGAAACGCCTTCTTCTCGCGCGCATAGAGGCCCGGGGCAACGAAGGCCCACAGCTGGTTGGCGATCACCGGGAAGCTCACCATGAAGCCCGCAAACAGCGCGACCTTCAACTCGACGAAGAACACTTCGGGCAGCTTGGTAAAGATCAGCTGGCCCTGCCCTGCGGGGAAGGCTTCCTTGAGCGGCCGGACCAGAATGCCGAGAATCTCGTCGGCGAAATAGAGGCAGATCGCAAAACCCACGCCCAGCGCCAGCAAAGCGCGGATCACGCGGGTGCGCAGTTCGATCAGGTGGTCGAGCAGCGGCGCGCGGCTTTCGTCCAGATCGTCGACCTTAAACATCGCTCACGCCTTTGGGGCTCGTGTCTGGTGCGGGCACCTGTGCCAGAGGCTCAGCCACCGCTTCCACAGGCGGTGTATACACCGCCGGGGCTGCGGTTACGTCCACTGGCGCTGCTACGGGCGTGGGCGTCTCGACCGGCGCCGTATCGATGGGAGGCGGGCCCGTCATCACCGGCGCGCCAGCTTCGGCTTCGGTCAAGGCGGCGGAACGGCGCATGATTTCTTCGTTCTGCGCCTTCCACTTCTTTTCCATTTCCTCCAGCTCGGCCTCGCGCACCATGGTGTCGATGCCGCTGCGGAAATGTGCCGACATACGCCGCATCTTGCCGATCCAGCGGCCAGCCGTGCGCATCGCAAGGGGCAGGTCTTTGGGCCCGATCACCACCACCGCGACGATCAGGATGACCAGCAACTCTCCGATGCCGACATCAAGCATATGGGGTGCGCCTGCGCCGCCGGGTCAGTGGAGGGCGATCAGGTGCCGCTGCTGTCGGTCTTGTCGACCGAGACCGGAGCCGGAGCCGCAGTTTCGCCCGGAGCAGGAGCCGGCGGATCGATCCGCGCGGCCTTGGCGGCGGTCTCCTCGGTTTCGCTCAGGCCCTTCTTGAAGCTCGAAATGCCCTTGCCGAAATCACCCATCATCTCGGCAATGCGGCCGCGACCGAACAGGATCAGCACGATCAGCAGAACGATGACCCAATGCCAAATCGACGAAAAACCCATGGTCTCAACTCCTGAACTGCGGCGGGGGGCAAGGTGTGCCGCATGGCCGGGGGCGGCCCCGGCGTTCGCTAGTGCGTCATTTAGGCCAGACTTGCGTGAATTGCGAGTCAGTCTGCCAGATTCTCGTCGTCCGGCAGATCACTTTCGTCAGGCTCCTTGTCCGGATCTTCATCCGGATCGAAGCGCATCGATGCTTCCAGCGCCTCGTCGACCGGATCGAGCAGCCCTGCGGCGCGCAATTCGTCGATGCCGGGCAGGTCGCGGCGGCTGGCAAGGCCGAACTGGTCAAGAAATTCGGGCGTGGTCGCGTAGATCACCGGGCGGCCCGGCACCTCACGCCGGCCTGCGGGGCGCACCCAGCCCGCCTCCATCAGCACATCCAGCGTCCCCGCGCTGGTCTGCACGCCGCGGATCGATTCGATCTCCGCGCGGCTGACGGGTTCGTGATAGGCGATGATCGCGAGCACTTCGGTGGCGGCGCGGCTGAGGCGGCGCACCTGCTCCTTCTCGCGGCGCAGCAGGTGAGCCAGATCGGGCGCGGTCTCGAAATGCCAGCGGCCGCCACGCTCGACCAGATGCACGCCGCGCGCGCGGTACCGCGCTTCGAGCAGGCGCAGTGCTTCGCGGACGTCGCCATGGGCAAGCCCGCCGAGATGCCCGGCCAGCGCCTCGACAGTCATCGGTTCCTCGGCCGCGAACAGCGTCGCTTCCACCGCGCGTTCTAGGGTGCCGGGCTCTTCGCTCATGCTGCGGCGGCATCCTTCAGGCGGCGGATGCGCAAGGGGGCGAAGGCACCCTCCTGATCGAGTTCCGCCCGGCCCCGCTTGGCCAGTTCCAGCGCCGCGACGAAGCTGGAGGCCAATGCCGAGCGCTTCAGTTCCGGCGAGGCGTGGGGCGGCAGAAAATCGCGGATCTCCATCCATTCCAGCGTCACGCCGAGCATCGCCGAGACGCGCTCAAGCGCGCTGTCGAGCGTCATCACCGGGCGATTGGCAACGTGATAGATGCGCGGCGCGGTGCGCGCTTTCACCTGCCCATAGGCCTGAATGACGCTGAACAGATCGCTGCGCCACACGGTCTTGCGGTCGGTGCGCAGCCCTTCTGGCGCGCCGCGCAGGAACACATCGCGCCCGATCCGGTCGCGCCCCATCAGCCGCGCCGCCGCCTCACGCATCGCGCCGAGGCGTTGCAGGCGCAGTTGCAGGCGCAGCGCGAGTTCTTCGGGCGAAGGATCTTCCTGTTCGGCCTTGGGCAGCAGCATCGCCGATTTGAGGTAGGCGAGCCACGCCGCCATCACGAGGTAATCGGCGGCCAGCTCCAACTTCATCGCACCGGCACGCTCGATATAGGTGAGGTATTGATCCACCAGCGCGAGGATCGAAATCTGGCGCAGGTCGACCTTCTGCCGCCGCGCCAGATCAAGCAGCAGATCGAGCGGCCCTTCCCACCCGTCCAGCGCGAGATAGAGCGCGTCGGTATCCTGACGCCCCGCTTCGGGCGGGAACATGAAGGGTTGATCGTCGGCCATCATGCAGCAGTTCCGGCGAGCGCCAGCAGGGCGTCGCGCTTTGCCAGCAAGGTTGCGGCCTCGGGTGCGATCGACGGCGCAACCCGCGTGCCTGCCAGCGCCCGGTCAAGCCGCGCCGCGGTGGCATCGGACATGGCAGGGAGCACATCGCAAATGCCCGTCATGTCGTCCATTTTCGCCCAGCAATTCAGAATGATGTCACAACCCGCTGCGTGCGCGCGGGCGGCGCGTTCGGGGATGGTGCCGCCGAGCGCTTCCATATCGATATCATCGGTGAGCAGCAGGCCATCGAAGCCGATCTGACCGCGGATCACGTCGCGGATCACGGTGGCGGAGAGCGTCGCGGGGTTCTCGGCATCCCAAGCGGTGAAGACGAGGTGGCCGGTCATGCCGATAAGTGCATGATTCAGCGTGCGGAACGGCGCAAGGTCATCCTCAAGCTCAGCCGCGCTGGCGGTGACGGTGGGAAGCGCCTTGTGGGTGTCGACATCGGTTCTGCCGTGCCCGGGCATATGCTTGATGCACCCCGCCACGCCGCCTGCGGCCAGCCCTTCGAGCACCGCGCGGCCCAGCGCTGCGACTTGCATCGGGTCGCTGCCGAAGGCGCGGTCGCCGATCACGTCATGCGCGCCCGGCACCCTCAGATCGAGCGGGGGGTGATAATCGACCGTGATGCCCATCGCGGAGAGTTCCAGCGCCATTGCGGTGGCGTTGGCGCGCGCTGCCTCTATGGCGCTGGCGGGGGCGATATCGTAAAGCTTCTCAAAGACTTGGCCTGCCGGATAGCCTGCCCAATGCGGCGGTCTGAGCCGCGCCACGCGCCCGCCTTCCTGATCGATCGAGACCAGCAGCCGGTCGCGCCCGTGGATGCTCCGAAGATCATCGGTCAGGGCGCGCAGCTGTTCGGGATCGACGCAATTGCGCCCGAACAGGATGTAGCCCGCAGGATCAGCCTCGCGGAAGAAGGCGCGTTCGTCCGCTGTCAGATGCGGGCCGGAAAGGCCGAAGATTGCCGGAATCATGCCCGCAAATTCGCACTCAACGGGGGGTCTAGCAAGGGCAAGAGGGGGTCAAGAGCGGGGAAAAGCGCCTCTGAAGGCCCCTTACTTCACCTGACAGTCGACCCCGTCAGCTTTCAGCGCGGCGCACAGCCGGTCGGCCTCGGCGCGGCTGCCGGTCACGGCCTGCAAGCGATAGACCGTGCCGATATCGACCTTGCCTTCGACCACCCGGTACTTGACCCCGGTCAGCGCGTCGGTGCGGCGGGACACATCGGTCCATCCCTGCTCGGCGCGGGCGCGGGTGCCGTAGGCGGCGAGCTGGACGCCGACGCCGGCCACAGGGGCAGCGCTGGGCGAGGTGGCAGGCACCGGCTTGGTCGCGGCGGCCGAGGGCGTCGCCGCAGGGCCGGGGAGCGGCGGCATCGGCGCATCGGCGACGACCGCCGGACGCGAACCGCCCTCGCCCACCACGGGAGCGACATTGCCCGTTCCGGCGAATTCCTTGCCGCCCGGATCATCGGGGCGCTGCTTGATCGGCCCGGCGGGCGCAGCGATCACGCTGCCATCGGCCACAGCCTCGCCGCCCACCGCGCGGTTCGAGACCCACCACACGCCGCCAACCACGACGCCGAGCAATGCCACCAGCCCTGCGGCAAACAGCATGATCTGCCCGGTATCGAGCCCGCCCGCTTCCTCGTCCTCCTCGTCGGATTCGAGCCAGGGCAGACTGTCGGTATCGGCGAGATCAAGCTCGCCGTTGCCTTCGTCCAGTTCCTCGTATTCGGCATCGATCATGGCGACTTCTTGTGACCCCCGCGAAGCAGAATAGCCTCGATTACATGCTCTCGACAGCCTCGACGCCAAGCACGCCGAGACCGCCCTTGATCACTTGCCCGATTGCCGCCCCAAGGAAAAGTCTTGCCGCGGTCAGCTCTGCATCCTGTTCCACGATGAAGCGCTTTTCCGGGCGGTCGTTACCGAGGTTCCAGTAGGAATGGAGGTCGGCGGCCAGATCATAGAGGTAGAAGGCGATCCGGTGCGGTTCGCGCGCACGCGCTGCAGCCTCGATCTCGCGCGGGAACTGCGCGGCGCGGGCGACCAGCGCCAGCTCCTCGGTTCCAAGCCGGTCGAGCGCGGCGTCCGACGGCGTGACACCCGCTTCCGCCGCCTTGCGCAGCGTCGAACGGATCCGGGCATGGGCGTATTGCACATAGAAGACCGGATTGTCCTTCGACGCTTCGACCACCTTGTCAAAGTCGAAATCCATCTGCGCATCGGGCTTGCGGGTCAGCATGGTGAAGCGCACCACGTCCTTGCCCACCATGTCGACAACGTCCGCCAGCGTCACGAAATTGCCCGCCCGCTTGGACATCTTGAACGGCTGGCCGCCCTTCATCAGCTGCACCATCTGGACCAGCTTGACCTCGAAGGGCTTGGGCGTAGCGCCATCGGCACTGGTCAGCGCGGCGACAGCGGCCTTGATCCGCTTCACCGTGCCTGCATGATCCGCGCCCCAGATATCCACCAGCGCATCGGCGGTCTGGGCCTTCTGGAAGTGGTAGGCGAGGTCCGCGCCGAAATAGGTCCACGCGCCGTTCGACTTCTTGATCGGGCGATCCTGATCGTCGCCGAACTTGGTCGAGCGGAACAGCGGCAGTGCTACCTGCTCCCAATCTTCCGGCGGGGCCTTGCCCTTGGGCGCTTCGAGCACGCCGTCATAGACAAGGTCATGTTCGCGCAGCCAGGCTTCGGCGGCATCGACCTTGCCCGAGGCTTGCAGTTCAGCCTCTGACGAGAACAGGTCGTGCTTGATGCCGAGGGTCGCCAGATCGTCGCGGATCATGTCCATCATCGCTGCCACAGCGCGGGTGCGGAACAGGATCAGCCAATCGCCCTCGGGCGCGGCGGCGTATTGGTCGCCAAACTCGGCGGCGAGTTTCTGGCCGATATCGACGAGGTAGTCGCCCGGATACAGACCTTCGGGGATGGTGATTTCCTGCCCAAGCGCCTCGAGATACCGCAGGTGCACCGAGCGGGCGAGCACATCGACCTGCGCGCCCGCGTCGTTGACGTAGTATTCGCGGATAACCTTGTGCCCGGCAAATTCGAGCAGGCTGCCAAGCGCATCGCCCACCACCGCGCCGCGGCAATGGCCCATGTGCATCGGGCCGGTGGGGTTGGCCGAGACATATTCGATATTGACGCGGGTGCCGCCGCCCATGGCCGAGCGGCCATAATCCGCGCCAAGAGCGGCGATCGCGGCGAGCTCATCAAGCCATGCCTGCGGAGCGAGGCGCAGGTTGATGAAGCCCGGCCCGGCGATCTCGGCGCTGGTGATGGTGGGGTACGCAGCCAGCTTGGCGGTGATCGCCTCGGCCAGCGCGCGCGGGTTCATGCCCGCCCCCTTGGCCAGCACCATCGCGGCGTTGGTGGCCAGATCACCATGCGACGCATCGCGCGGCGGCTCCAGCGTGACGTTGGCGAAGCTGGTGCCAGCAGGCAGCACGCCATCTGCGACCAGATCGGTCAGCACGGTTTCGATCAGCGCGGTGTAAGCGGCGTAAAGGGTCTTGGGTTGGGTCATCGGTTTCTCGTGCGTATGGCGCGGAGTATCGCGCGTGCAAGATAGGAAGCGGGGTCCCGGGTCAAGCCCGGGACGAGGGAAGAACGGCACCTAAAGCCCCCTCTTTTTCAAAGGAGGGGGTTGGGGGTGGTTGCGAGCGAAGCGAGCCACGGGAGCGCGGTGCTGTGCACCGCGCCACCACCCCTCGATCCCCTCCTCTGAAGAGGAGGGGAGGTTCCTTACCTCGTTACATTATAGCGCAGCTGGGCTTCGGTCAGCTGGAAGCCGACCAGCATTTCGAAGCGGGTGCGGGCAATCGCCGCTTTCACTTCGGGATCGGCGAGCGGATCGAGCGCTGCCTCGGCATCGCCCGCGCGTCGTCGCTTGGTGATCTTCTGGCGGATATCTTCCGGCAGGGCCGCATCGGCGCGATTGATGAAGCCGCCCGCCTTGGCCGTGGCGCTGGCGCGCTCCTGCCCGTCGGCGAAAGTCAGCGTGACGGTGCCGACGCGCTTGGACACCACGGCGGTGCCGCCGCGCAGCACAGTGACGAAGTACGGCAATTCAACCGAGCGCGCGCCGCGCGTATCAGTGCGGCGCGCGTTCACGGTGAAGCTCGCCTCGGAATAGATCTTGTCGGCGGTGTCGTTGCAGGTGGCGCGCAGGTCGGTCATCGCCGCGCTGACATCAAGGCTGGCGACAGTCGTGTCATCGGCGGAGCGGAAGGTCGTGACGTCGCCGGTATAGTCGGGAATGCCGACCGAAGGGCACAGCGTCAGCACGCTGGCAATCCCCACGCCCTGATCGATCACCAGCTCGCCCTCGTTCGAGCAGGCGGACAGCGCAGCCACGAGGCCAAGCGCGGTAAGGGAGCGTGCACGCAGCATCATTGAAAGCCGTCCTCGAATTTACGATCCCGAGCGCCCTAGCGAGGACCTGCGGAAAGCGCTAGGGGTAGCGACATGAACGCGCCCTTTCCCGCCTCCGATGCCGATATGGCAACTCGTCCGCCCCTCAACCTGCTGATCGCCGCGCCGCGCGGTTTCTGCGCCGGAGTCGACCGTGCGATCGAAATCGTCGAGAAGGCGCTCGAACGCTATGGCTCGCCGGTCTATGTCCGGCATGAAATCGTCCACAACAAATATGTGGTCGAAGGGCTGAAGGCGCAGGGCGCGATCTTTGTCGAGGAACTGGACGAAGTGCCCGATGATGCGCCGGTGGTGTTCAGCGCCCACGGCGTGCCAAAGGCGGTTCCGGCCGAAGCCAAGCGCCGCAAGCTGCTGTATGTCGATGCCACCTGCCCGCTGGTCAGCAAGGTCCACCGTCAGGCCGAACGCCAGATCGAGAAAGGCCGCCACATCATCTTCATCGGCCACGAAGGCCACCCCGAAGTGATCGGCACGATGGGCCAGGTCGAGCCCGGCCAGATGACACTGGTGGAGACGATCGAGGATGTGGACAAGCTGCCCTTCGATTCCGACGAGGCGCTGTCCTACCTCACCCAGACCACGCTGTCGGTGGACGACACCCGCGAGGTGATTCAGGCGCTCGAATGGCGCTACCCCAACATCTCCGGCCCGCGTGCCGAGGACATCTGCTACGCCACTTCCAACCGTCAGGCGGCGGTCAAGGAACTGGCGCAGGATTGCGATCTGGTGCTGGTGATCGGCTCGCCCAATTCCTCCAATGCGCTGCGGCTGGTGGAAGTGGCCGAACGGCTCGGCACCCCGTCCAAACTGATCCAGCGCGCCAGCGAGATCGATTTTGCATGGCTCGACGGGGTCGAGACGCTGGGCCTGACCGCAGGGGCCTCAGCGCCTGAAATTCTGGTGCGCGAAGTGGTCGATGCGCTCGCCGCCTATCGCCCGATCAGCGAAAAGACGATCACCGCCGCCGAAGAGAAGATGGTCTTCAAGCTGCCCCGTCAGCTGACCGAATAGGCTGGCGGAAGGCGGCAACCGGTGGCGGTCTATACCCATCTGGGCGCGGAAGACCTTGCCCGGCTGATCGCGCAATATGACGTGGGCGATCTGGTCATGGCCAAGGGCATTGCCGAGGGCGTGTCCAACTCCAACTGGCTGATCGAGACGACCGGCAGCGGAACAAGTGGCACCCGCTTCATCCTGACGCTCTACGAACGGCGGATCGATTATGCCGATCTGCCCTATTTTCTCGACCTGCTCGATCATCTGGCGGGCAAGGCTTGCCCCGTGCCGCGCACCATGCACGACCGCGACGGCGCGTCCTTCCGCATGGTCGAGGGCAAGGCGGCGGCACTGATCGAGTTCCTGCCGGGCGTCTCCCCCACCCGCCCCACGCCCGCACAGGCGCGCGCCGTGGGCGAGGTGCTGGCGAACCTGCATCTGGCCGCGCAGGATTTCCCGCGGATCCGCGCCAATGCGATGGACTTCGCCGCGAGCGCCGCGATTCTGGAGGCTTGCGGGGCGGAGCGGCTGGCGACCATCAATGCCGCTCTGCCCGCCATGCTGGATCATGCCCGCGCCGCCGCCGCGCTCGACCTGTCGGCGCTGCCGCCGTCGCAGACCCACACCGATCTGTTTCCCGATAATGTGCTGATGCTGGGCGATCGGGTAACGGGGCTGATCGATTTCTATTTCGCCTGCACCGGACCGATGGTGCTCGATCTGGCGGTGACCCATGCCGCATGGTGTTTCGACGGGGACAATGCCTATCGCGCCGATTGCGGCGCAGCGCTGGCCGAGGGCTACCAGTCCGTGCGCCGCCTTACGCCCGAAGAGCGCGCAATCTTCGCTGACGTCGCCAAGGGTGCGTGCCTGCGGTTTGTCGCCAGCCGTGCCGAGGACTGGCTCGACACGCCCGACGATGCGCTGGTCACCCGCAAGGACCCGATGCAATTTGCGGCGCGCTGGGCGTTCTACCACAACCATGGCGCGGGCCTGCTTGCCTGAAAGCCCCTCGCCGCCCTAGGGGGCTGGCATGAGACAGGTCGACATCTTCACCGACGGCGCGTGCAAGGGCAATCCCGGCCCCGGAGGCTGGGCCGCGATCCTGCGCAGCGGCGGGCACGAGAAGGAGCTGGTCGGCGGCGAGCCCGAAACCACCAACAACCGCATGGAAATGACCGCGGTGCTGCGCGGGCTGACTGCGTTGAAGGAGCCCTGCACCGTCACCGTCCACACCGACAGCCGCTATGTCATCGACGGGATGACCCAGTGGATCTTCGGCTGGCAGAAACGCGGCTGGATGAATGCGGCGAAAAAGCCGGTCGCCAACGAGGATCTGTGGCGCGAACTGATAGCTGCGGCGCGCCCGCACAAGGTATCGTGGGAATGGGTGAAGGGCCACTCCGGCCACCCCGAAAACGAGCGCTGCGACGCGCTGGCGAGCGCGGAGGCGGCGCGGCAGGCCGATCCGGGGTCAGCGTTCAAGCATTAGGCCCGCTTCGTCATTGCGAGGAGCCGGAGGCGACGCGGCAATCCATGGCCGAACCGCGCCACGCGCGGAAACGTCAGACCATGGATTGCTTCGCCTGCGGCTCGCAATGACGAGCAATGCAATCAGCTGTTGTCTTCGACCTCGGCGTCGGGGCCGTTCTTCTTGATCGAATCAATCGCGTTCTGCGCGCTCGCCTTGCTTGAATAGCCCTGCGTCGAGAACATCACTTCCGAATTGTACTTGAAGCGCACGCGAAACTCGCCCGCGTTGTCTTTGTAGATTTCAAACTTGTGCGCCATCGGTGGCCTCTCCCTTTCGTTAAACCAGATTAGGAAATGGCAGATCGGGGCGACCTTGCCTAGGCCGATTGTAGCGCTACCGCCAAGCGCGACGGAGCAAAACTGGAGGGATCAATCTCCGCCGTCATTGCGTCAGGCCCGTGTCCAAGCAGCACCTGCGCGCCCAGCCGCGCGGCGGCGGGGGCGGTCTGGATGCCGAACCCGCCCTGCCCGGCAAACCAGAAGAAGCCCTCGGCGCCCGGATCGAAGCCATAGACCGGCATCCGGTCAGGCGCGAAGCTGCGCAGGCCCGCCCAGCGGCGCTCCACCGCCTCGATCCGCCAGTCGGTGACGTTCTGGAAGCGGTCGATGGCGATGGCTACGTCGATCTCCTCGGGGGCGGCGTCGCACGGCTCGCTCGGGATTTCGTCATGGGGGGACAGCCAGAGCCGCCCCGCATCGGGCTTGAAATAGAAGCCGCCGCCGATGTCGAGCACCAGCGGCAGATCGGCAGGCGCGTGCGGTGCCACGCGCAGCACCGCGACAGTGCGGCGGCACGGCGCGATCCCGACGGGGCGTACGCCAGCCAAGCGCGCAACCTCGTCTACCCATGCCCCCGCCGCGTTGACGATGGTTGCCGCGCGCCACGTCTCGCCGCGCGCGCCGGTGATCGTCCACGCTCCGCTCTCGCGGACAAGGCCCGCGGCCTGCGCGCGCGTTGCGACCTCGACTCCGAGTCGCCGCGCCTGGCCCAGATAGTGCTGGTGCAGTCCGGCAACGTCGATATCGGCGCAGGCTGGCTGGTAGAGCGCCTCGCTCCACTCAGCCCGGATATGCGGCACGCGGTCCGCCAGCGCGGTAGGCGACAGCGGCTCGATGTTCACGCCGGTTCCGGCATAGCTGGCGCGGAAGGCGTCCATCGCCGCGCGGTCTTCGGCGCGCCCGACATAAAGCGCACCGCGCGGGGTGAGGAAACCGTGTTCGGCGAGGTAAGCGCCCGAAGCGCGGGTCAGCGGCACCACGCCGGGGCCGCCGTAGCATTCCTCCCAGAAGGCGGCTGACCGCCCGGTGGCGTGATAGCCCGGCGCGTCCTCTGCCTCGATCAGCAGCACGCGGGCATGGGGGGCAAGTTCGGCCGCGATGCTCGCACCTGCCATCCCTGCGCCGATCACGGCGACATCGTAGATCATGCCGCCGCAGCTCTCCGCGGTGCCGAGCGGTCGAGGAAGTCCGCGATCACGCCCGTGATCCGCCCGCGCACCGAATCGACTTCGCGCAGCACCTCGTGATGCGCCTCGGCGCCGAGCGCGAGAATCTCGCCCCTCGGCAAGCGCGCGGCGGCGCGCAGATTGGCGGGGTGGCTGACCAGCTTGTCCGACGCGGTCGAGACGATCAGCACCGGAACATCGACGCCTTCAAGCGCGCCGGGCTTTTCCAGCTCCATCCACGAGGCGTAAGCCCGCTCGACCCAGCGCCAGCTGGCCGGACCCATCACCAGCTGCGGGCGATTGTCACGCCACCATTGCTCGTCGGCATAGCGGACGGGATCGTGGGTGAGCAGGTTGGCGCGCTTTGCCGGAAGCTCGCCCGGCTTCTCGCTCCACTTCCACGCCTGACGCGCGGGATCACCAAGGCGGCACATCGTCCGCGCCACCGCATGGAGGATTGGCAGGGGAAGCGGCGGGCCGTTCATGCCGGTCATCGGCGCGCTCAGCACGACCGCATCGGGGGTTACGCGCTTCGCAACCAGCGCGCGCAGCACCACGTGCCCGCCCATCGAATGCGCGGCGAGCACATGCGGCCCCGGCGTTTCGGCGGTCCAGCGCTGCCACAACAGCGCCAGATCATCGATCCAGGTGCCGAAATCATCAATATGGCCGGTGACCGCGTCCTTGCCGAGTCGTCCCGAACCCGCCTGCCCCCGCCAGTCCGATGCTGTCACCCGCCAGCCGGCGCGGTGCCATTCGTCCAGCGTCTCGAGATACTTTTCGTAAAAGTCGCCGCGCCCGGGCAGGAACAGGATCGAGCCGCGCGGATGCTCGCCGCCCGGCCAGTCGATACGGCGGATGGCGTGCCCGTCGCCAGCGGCCCAGGTGCTTTCCTGCGCGTAGGGGGGAATGGCCCGGCGGTCGATCATCGCATGGCTCCCATAATCGCGCGCCTGTGGCTGAAGAGTGTGGTTACTATTTGGTAAGTCATAACCTGTAGCAGTGTCCCAATGAAGGACGGCCAGCGCGGGGAGCGCGGCCTTGCCCGGGGGCACGAAGTCGATGAGTTCCATTTCCTACGGTCTGCTGGTCGCCTTGGCAATTGCGCTGGTCTTTGCCGCGTTCACCGATGTGCGCCGCCGCCAGATCGACAATTGGCTCAACGCCGCGATCGCGCTGGTGGCTCCGCTGTTCTGGTGGGCGAGCGGACTAGACCTGTGGCCGGGCGTGGGCTGGCAGCTGATCTTCTGTGCGATCGTATCGGCGATCCTGATCGGGATTGCCTATATCGGCTATCGCATCAACGTGCTCATTCTGGGGGGCGGCGATATCAAGCTGCTGGCGGCGCTGTCGCTGTGGTTCACGCCCCTAAGCTACATTCAGATGCTGCTGGTGATGTCGCTATTCGGCGGCGCGCTGGCGGTCGCCTTTGTGCTGCGCCGCGTGATTCTCAAACCCAAGACTCCGGGCCGCCTGCCCTATGGCGTGGCGATCGCTTTCGGCAGCCTGTGGGTGCTGGCGACCCATTATCTGCCGGGCGCCGCGACTGCGGTTCAGGCAGCATAACCCGATTTTAACCAGTCATGCCTTACGAACTGCAACCATACCTGCCCGCTAACCAAACCCAGGGCAATTACGAGGGGGCTAATTGAGCCATGGATAGGAAGAAACTGGTACTGCTGCTCGGCGCGCTGATCATCGCGATCGGAACCGCATTTGCCGCGCGTAGCATGTTCGCTGGAGGCTCTGCCCCCAATGCCGAGGCCTCTGTGCCCACAGGCCCGCGTGTTCTGGTTGCCAAGCGGGCTTTGACCGCTGGCACGATCATCACCGCTGATGCGCTGGGCTTCCAGCCCTGGCCCAAGGAGCTGGTGCAGGACGCTTACTTCATCGACGGCGAGGCCGACATGAACAAGCTGCTGGGCACCGTGGTCCGTTATCCGATCACTGCGGGCGAACCTGTCACGCAAGGATCACTGGTGGCTCCGGGTGACCGCGGCTTCCTCGCAGCGGCTCTCGGGCCGGGCATGCGCGCCGTGACGGTGCCGGTGTCGGCGACGACCGGTGTCTCGGGCTTCATCTTCCCGGGCGACCGTGTCGATCTGGTCCTCAGCCAAGAAATCCCGCCGAACGACGAAGGTGCACCGCTGCGTGCGGCAGAAACCATCGTGCGCAACCTGCGCGTGCTGGCAACTGACCAGACGACCGAGAAGACCACCGATGAAACCGGCAAGACCGTGGTGACGCAGTTCAGCACCGTTACGCTGGAGGCAACGCCCAAGATCGCGGAAAAGATCTCGGTGGCCCAGACCTTCGGGACAATCTCGCTCGCGCTGCGCTCGCTTTCGGACAATCCGGCCGAACTGGAACGTGCGCTCGCCTCCGGCAGCGTGGTCATTCCGCCCAATGCTTCGCCTGAAGAAGAAGAGCGTCTGCTCAAGGCTGCGGCCGCCCAGCCGCTCGACAAGGGTGTGAGCTTCGTCACCGGGGCAGATGTCTCGCGCTTCCAGCGCTCGACCCCCGGTGTGAAGGAACAGCGCCGTTCGATGGCAACTGCAGACTCCCCGGCTCCCGCTCGTAGCAGCGGTTCGGGCGGCGGCAGCGCAGCTCCGGTCTATGTCGGCCCGAGCGTGCGGGTGACCCGCGGCAAGGAAACGTCGGAAGCGCCCGTAAGCGCCAGGGCGAACAGCACCGCGATCATCTCGAGCCAATCGAGTGGTCTGCGCGGCAGCGGCAAGGGCCTGTCGGCCGCCCGTTCGACCGTGATCAACTAAGGGGGGATCAGGACCATGTCGTTCACCATGACCGGCCACGTGCCTGCCTTCCAGGCGAACCGTTCCAAGCCCAAGGGGGGCAAACCCATGACACGCAATTTCAAGATCAAGCTGCTGGTTGCTGCGATCTCCGCGGTGCCGATGGCAGCAATGCCGGCGGCCACTGCCACCGCGCAGCAGGTCGTCAGCCCGGCGCAGGAAATCGTCCTGTCGATCGGCAAGGGCGAACTGGTGACGGTGCCTGGCAACATGGCCGACGTCTTCGTCGCCAATGACGAAGTCGCCGACATCCAGATCAAGTCGCAGCGCCAGCTCTACGTGTTCGGCAAGGCGGGCGGGGAAACCACCATCTACGCCAGCAATGATCGCGGCGACGTGATCTTCTCGGCCAACATCCGGGTCGGCTCGAACATCGGCAGCATCGACCAGATGCTCGCCATGGCGATGCCCGACGCCAAGGTGAGCGTGTCGACGATGGGCACCAACACGGTGCTACTGACCGGCACCGTGGGCGCACCTGAAGACGCTGCCGAGGCCGAACGGCTGGTCAGCGCCTTCCTCGGCAAGGAAGCCAATGTCATCAGCCGCCTAAAGACGGCAACCCCGCTGCAGGTCAACCTGCACGTCAAGTTTGCCGAAGTCAGCCGCAGCCTGCTGCGCGAAATCGGGGCCAACCTGACCTCTGCGGATGGGACCGACGGCTTCAAGTTTGGCGTCGGCTCGGGCCGCGGCGCGGTGACGCAGTTCAGCCCCGGCGGATTGGCTGGCGTGAACGTGACTGAGGGTTCCGATGGCACATCAGTCATCACCAGCAAAGGCACGACCCTTGCCGGTCTGGGCAAGATGTTCGGCATCGACATGGCCGGAACGCTCGACCTGTCGGAGCGGCTGGGTCTGGTGACGACCATCACCGAACCCAACCTCACCGCGCTGTCGGGTGAAACCGCGACCTTCCTTGCGGGCGGTGAATTCCCGATCCCGATCGCACAGGGCCTCGGCCAGGTGACGGTGCAGTTCCGTCAGTTCGGCGTGAGCCTCGCCTACACTCCGACAGTGCTTTCGAACGGCCGCATCTCGATGCGCGTGCGTCCCGAAGTGTCGGAGCTTTCGACCCAGGGCGCGATTACGCTCAACGACTTCCAGGTGCCCGCCATCACCACCCGCCGCACGGAAACGACGGTCGAGCTCGGCTCGGGCCAGAGCTTCATGATCGCCGGGCTGATGAGCGCCAACTCGCAGAATGCGCTCGAAAAGGCGCCGGGTCTGGGCGATGTGCCGATCCTCGGCAACCTGTTCCGCAGCCGGCAGTTCCGCAAGGGCGAGACCGAGCTGGTGATCATCGTGACGCCTTATCTGGTCAAGCCGGTCGACGCCAAGGACATCAAGCTGCCGACCGATGGCTATCGTGCAGCCAACGAGATCCAGCAGTTGCTCGGCTATCAGGACAACGCCGGTATCTCGGGCGAACAACGCCCCGGCCCGACCTCGTCGCAGCCAGACGCGCCGCAACCCAAGGTGAGCGAGGCCGACCCGGCCCTGATCATCCCGAACGGCGAGGAAAAGCCGCGCCGCGCAGACAAGAAGAGCCGCCGTCCCGAGCGCGAAGCGAATGCAAGCGTCGCCGCAACCCCGGGCTTCAGCCTCTAACGTGAGAAAGGTGACTTCGATGCCCAATGCACGACAAATCCGGCTGGCCCGCGTGCTTGCCCCCCAAGCGAAGCTCGCTCTCGCGCTGACGCTCGGCCTCGGCCTGGCCGGCTGCGGTGGGATGCCCACCAACACTGCGCTTTACAGCGTGAAGCAGCCGGTGGTGGAACGCACCAACATGACGCTTGATGTGGCGACGACCACGGCGGGCTTGCCGATCTCCGAACAGCAGCGCCTCAACGGCTGGTTCGAGACGATGGACCTGCGCTACGGGGATCGCATCGCGATCGAAAACCCGGGCCAGAACCCCGCCGTCGCCAATGCGATCAGCGATCTGGCCGCCCGTTACGGCCTGATGCTGAGCGCTACCGCTCCGGTCACCTCCGGCTTTCTCCAGCCGGGTCAGGCGCGCGTGGTCATCACCCGTGCCACGGCGAGCGTGCCGGGTTGCCCCGACTGGTCGGCCAAATCCGACATGAATTACAACAACGCCACAAGCCCGGGCTACGGCTGCGCCATCAACAGCAACCTGGCTGCGATGATCGCCGATCCGCAGGATCTGCTCGAGGGCAAGAAGGGCGCAAGCGAAACCGTGATCGCCACCTCGAACAAGGCGATCTCGACCTATCGCGAGATGGCACCCACGGGCAAGGATGGCCTGCAGGATGCCGGAACCGCAGCGACCGGAGGAGGTAACTAAGCCATGAATGCTCCCTGGAAATCCGGCTTGCCCGGCAATCGCGATCCCTTCTCGGCCTATATCTGCGACGATAGCTCGCTGGACGTGATCCGTCCCGTGGTGATCGAACTCGGCTGGCAGCCGGAGAAGTGCAACAAGGGCGGCCTGCGCAATGCTGTGCAATCGCTCTCGGTCAGCGCCTCGCCCGCAATCCTGCTGGTCGACCTGTCGGAAAGCGGCGATCCGCTGAACGACATCAATGCGCTGGCTGAAGTGTGCGAGCCGGGAACGGTGGTGATCGCCATCGGCCAGGTCAACGACGTGCGCCTCTACCGCGACCTGCTGTCGAGCGGGATCCATGACTACCTGCTCAAGCCCTTGTCGCCGCAGCAGGTGCATGATGCGCTCAATCAGGCGCTGGCAGTGTTCATGTCGCCCAAGGCCGGCGATGCCGATGCGGCCAAGCGCCACATTTCGACGGCGATCGTCGGAACGCGCGGCGGCGTGGGTGCCTCCACCCTTGCCACCTCGCTGGCCTGGCTGTTCGCCGAACAGCACAAGTCGCCGACCGCACTGCTCGATCTCGATGTGCACTTCGGCACCGGCGCTCTGGCGCTCGATCTGGAACCGGGCCGCGGCCTGACCGACGCGATCGAGAACCCGAGCCGCATCGACCCGCTGTTCATCGAACGTGCGATGGTGCGTGCCGGGGAAAACCTGTCGATCCTGTCCGCCGAAGCTCCGATCAACCAGCCGCTGATGACCGATGGTTCGGCCTTCGTGCAGCTGGAGGACGAGTTCCGGCAGGCCTTCGAGATGACGGTGATCGATCTGCCGCGCAACATGCTCATCAACTTCCCGCAGCTTCTGGCTGACGTGAATCTGGTGGTGCTGGCCTGCGAGTTCACCCTCGCCTCGGCGCGCGACACGATCCGGCTGCTGTCATGGCTCAAGAGCAACGCGAGCCATGCGCATCCGATGATCGTCGCCAACAAGGTTCAGCCGAGCCTCGCCGAGATCAGCAAAGCCGATTTCGAAGCCTCGATCGAACGCAAGGTCGATTTCGTGGTGCCTTACGACATCAAGGCAGCATCGAACGCGGCCAAGCTGGGTCAGGTGTTCGTGGATGCCAACCGTTCGAGCAAGGCAAGCGCCGCCATGCGCCAGATCGCCGAACGCGTGATGGGCGTAAGCACCGACGAAATGATCGCCATGACGGGCGAGAAGAAGTCGCTGCTGGGCAACTTCGACATCAAGGCGATGCTCGCCAAGAAGCCCAAGGTCGATCTGACCAAGGCTGACTAAATCGGGACCCGCGCGGGCGCGAGGGCGGCAGCACGCCTCCCCTCGCCCGGCGCGGAGATACAGGACAACCAACCGCCGAAGCCCGGCGGACCGAGGCAGGAAACTACGGCATGGACTTTCTCCAAACCCTGCTCATCACGCTGGTGATCTTCGGCGTACTCGTCGCGGGCTACGCGGTTGTCACCGGCTCCGGCGTGGCCAAGGCCCAGAAGCGCCGCGTGGAAGCGGTGCGCTATCGTCACTCCGAAAGCCTCGACGCGAAGGTCGACGCCCAGTTCAAGCGGGCGATCGCGGCGCGCAAGCCCAAAACCTACAAGGTCGCCGGCTCGGGCTCGCGGATGGACGCGCTCGCCGTGCGGCTGAACCGCACCGGCAAGAACTGGACTGTCTCCCAATACGTCTACAGCTCGATCGGCCTGGCGCTGGGCGTCGCGGTGGTGGTCTTCATCCTCAGCCGGGCGCCGATTCTCTCGCTCGGACTCGGACTGTTCGTCGGCGCAGGTATCCCGCACTTCGTGGTCGGCTTCCTGATCAACAAGCGCACCAACGCCTTCATCTCGAAGTTCCCCGACGGCATCGAACTGCTGGTGCGCGGCCTGCGTTCGGGCCTGCCCGTGACCGAGACGCTCCAGATCGTCTCGACCGAAGTGCCCGGCCCGGTCGGCTTTGAATTCAAGGCAGTGATCGACCGCATCAAGGTCGGCAAGACCATGGAAGATGCGCTTCAGGACACCGCCGACAAGCTCGGCATCGCCGAATTCAACTTCTTCACCATCACACTTGCGATCCAGCGCGAGACGGGGGGCAACCTCGCCGAGACGCTGTCGAACCTTGCCGAGGTGCTGCGCAAGCGTGGTCAGATGAAGCTGAAGATCAGGGCGATGAGCTCGGAATCCAAGGCTTCGGCCTATATCGTCGGCTCGCTGCCGTTCCTGGTCTTCGGTGCGATCATGTACATCAACCCGAAGTACATGAGCACCTTCTTCACCGACGATCGTCTGATCGTAACCGGCCTTGGCGCTGGTGTGTGGATGGGCCTTGGCGTGTTCATCATGGCCAAGATGGTCAGTTTCGAAATCTAAGGGTGGGGGGCACCAAATCATGATCGACCAACCCGTCGGCCCAAACCTGCTCGGCTTCGACGTCATGCTCGTCGGCACCTTGCTGGCTGGCCTTGCCGCCTTCGCTATGGTTCTGGCCATCTACGCTGCCGTCACGATCCGCGATCCGATGGCCAAGCGCGTCCGCGCGCTTGAGGCACGGCGCGAACAGCTCAAGGCAGGCATCGTCACCTCGGCGACAAAGAAGCGTACCAGCCTGGTGCGCCGCACCGACACGACCGACAAGGTCAAGAGCAGCCTCGACCGCCTGAACGTCCTTCAGGAAAGCCAGATCAAGACGATCCAGCAGAAGATGGCGTACGCGGGTTACCGCAACAAGGAATTCGCGGTCATCATCATCGGTGCCCGCGCGATCCTGCCGGTGGTTGTCGGCGGCATCATGGGCTCGCTGATCTACCTCTTCGATTTCTGGCCTGACTGGGGCCCGATGCAGCGGCTGGGCGCGTTCGCGATCTCGGTGTTCCTGTCCTACAAGGGCCCGGAACTGTTCCTCAGCAACAAGGCTGCCAAGCGCACCAAGGAAATCCAGAAGGGCCTGCCCGACGCGCTCGACCTGCTGGTGATCTGCGCCGAGGCCGGTCTGACCGTCGACGCCGCCTTCAACCGCGTCGCCAAGGAACTGGGCCGCGCCTATCCCGAACTGGGCGACGAATTCGCTCTGACCGCGATCGAGCTGAGCTTCCTCAACGAACGGCGCATGGCGTTCAACAACCTCGCCTACCGCGTCAATCTTGAAGCGGTGAAGGGCGTGGTGACGACCATGGTCCAGACCGAGCGTTACGGTACTCCGCTTGCGTCGGCGCTGCGTGTGCTGTCGGCCGAATTCCGCAACGAGCGCATGATGCGCGCCGAAGAAAAGGCCGCGCGACTCCCGGCGATCATGACCGTGCCGCTGATCGTGTTCATTCTGCCCACGCTGTTTGTGGTCATTCTCGGACCGGCGACCTGTTCGATCTCGGACAACCTGATCAACGCGCCGAAATAAGGCGGGATACCCAACCCACAACGCGGGGCCGGAGCGGGATTTACCCCTGCTCCGGCCCTTCGCGCGTTTCACTGGCGAGCCGCATCGCGCGTTCGCGCAAGCGGCCCAGCAGGTGGCGCAGGGACGCTTCCTCGTCCGCCGCCAATCCGGCAAGCAGATCGGCTTCCGTGGCGCGGGCAAGGGGCATGACCTCGGCATGGATGCCCCGCCCCTCGCCTGTCAGCGCCAAGAGGTGCGACCGGCCATCGCCCGGATTGGGCACGCGCGCGACGAGGCCGCGTTCTTCCAGCACCTTGACCGCGCGGTTGACCGCGACCTTGTCCATCACCGTTGCCGCAGTCAGATCGCGCTGGGTCAGGCTGCCCCCGAGCGCCTCAGCGTCCCCCAGCACCGCCATCACCCGCCATTCGGGAATCTTGAGGCCGAACCGCTTGCGGTAACGCTCGGCAATCAGCGCGCTGACCGCGTTGGAAGCGACCGAAAGCTGGTAGGGCAGGAACCCCGCCAGATCGCCCGCGCCAGCGCCGGCATCATCGTCATTCATAGGGGCGCTCGTCCCACCACGGGTAGAAATCGGGCATGTCGGCGCTGACCTTGCCGGGGTACATGGCTTTGCGCTTTTCAAGGAAGCTGGCGATGCCTTCCTTGGCGTCCGCGCCGCGGCTGAGGCGGTAGATGGCGCGGCTGTCGATCTTGTGCGCCTCCATCGGATGATCGGCGCTCATCAGCCGCCACATCATCGCCCGCGTCATCGCCACCGAAATGGCCGAGGTATTGTCGGCAATCTCGCGCGCGAGGCTCTGGGCGGCGTGGAGCAGGTCTTCAGGCGCATGGACCGATCGCACAAGGCCGCCGGTCTTTGCTTCCTCGGCATCGAAGATGCGCCCGGTGTAGCACCATTCGAGAGCCTGCTGGATGCCGACGATGCGCGGCAGGAACCAGCTCGATGCGGCCTCGGGGACGATCCCGCGCCGCGCGAACACAAAGCCGTAACGCGCGGTGGTGCTGGCGAGGCGGATGTCCATGGCGAGCTGCATCGTCGCACCGACGCCCACGGCCACACCGTTGCAGGCCGAGATGAGCGGCTTCTTGCTCTCGAACAGGCGCAGCGTCAGCAGCCCGCCGCCGTCGCGCACTTTGGGGTCGGACAGATCCTTCACCTCGGTCGGATCGGAGAATACCTGCCCGCCACCCTCGGGGGTCAGATCGGCGCCAGCGCAAAATGCCCGCTCTCCGCTGCCCGTGAAGATCACCGCGCGCACCGCGTCATCGGCGTCGATATCGTCCATCGCCGCCATGATCTCCTGGCCCATGGTGCGGGTGTAGGCGTTCATCTTGTCGGGGCGGTTGAGCGTGATGGTGGCGATGCCATCGGCCTTGGTGACGATGATCTGGGTATAGGTGGTCATGGAAGTGCCTCTCCTGCTTTGCCGTGTGTGATGCCACGAGCCACGCAAAAGAAAACCCCCGCAAAAGCGAGGACTTCTTTTGAGGTGAGTCAGGTGGGTCCAGATCGGGGTCAGACCCCGGTTAGACCCCCCTTAGACCCCCGCCAGACCCGCCTTGCAGACGGGTTCCACGTGAAACATCGCTTAGCGAGGGGCCATTCTGATGGCACCGTCGAGACGCACGTCCTCACCGTTGAAGTAGCCGGTCTCGATCATGGTCATGGCGAGCTTGGCATATTCCCCCGGCATCCCCAGGCGCTTGGGGAACGGCACCGAAGCGGCCAGCGCATCGCGCACATTCTGCGGCGCGGCGGCGAGCAGCGGGGTGTCGAAGATGCCCGGCAGGATGGTGTTCACGCGAATGCCCTCGTTCATGAGGTCGCGCGCGATGGGGAGCGTCATGCCGATCACGCCAGCTTTCGAAGCGGAGTAAGCCGCCTGACCGATCTGGCCGTCTTCGCCTGCCACCGACGCGGTGTTGACGATCGCCCCGCGCTCACCGAATTCGTCGAGCGGATCGAGGCTCATCATGCCTGCTGCCGACTTGGCGATGCAGCGGAAGGTGCCGATCAGGTTGACCTGAATGACGAAATCGAAAGCCGACACGGGGAAATGCTTGATCGAGCCGTCTTCCTTGGAACGGCTGGCGGTCTTGATCGCGTTGCCGATCCCGGCGCAGTTCACAAGGATACGCTCCTGCCCGTGGGCTTCGCGCGCCTTGGCGAAACCAGCATCGACGTCCGCATCGCTGGTGACGTTGACCAGGCAGAACACGCCGCCGATTTCCGCGGCGAGCGCTTCGCCCTTTTCTGCGTTCATGTCGAAGATCGCGACCTTGGCGCCCTTGGCGGCCAGGGCACGAGCAGTGGCCGCACCGAGGCCCGAGGCACCGCCGGTGACGACGGCAGGGGTATTGGCTGAAACTTCCATTGGTTTTCCTCTCAGACAGGGGGGGATTAGAGCGCTTCGATGATGGTCACGTTAGCGACGCCGCCGCCTTCGCACATCGTCTGCAGGCCATACTTCTTACCGTGGCGGCGCAGGCCGTGAACCAGCGTCGCCATCAGCTTGGTGCCCGATGCGCCCAGCGGGTGGCCCAGCGCAATCGCGCCGCCGTGGACGTTGAGCTTGGCCGGATCGGCGCCGGTGTGCTTGAGCCACGCGAGCGGCACCGAGGCGAAGGCCTCATTGACCTCGTAAAGGTCGATATCGTCGATGCTGAGGCCCGCACGCTGCAAGGCGCGGTCGGTGGCGAACAGCGGTTCTTCCAGCATGATGACCGGATCGCCCGCTGTCACGGTGAGGTTGTGGATGCGCGCCAGCGGGGTGAGGCCATGGGCCTTCAGCGCCGCTTCGCTGACCACCAGCACGGCAGACGATCCGTCGCAGATCTGGCTCGCCGAAGCCGCAGTCAGCGCGCCGTCGGGCGAGATCAGCTTGACCCCGGCGATGCCTTCCAGCGTAGCATCGAAGCGGATGCCTTCATCGACGGTGTGCATCTGGGTGCCTTCCGCCGTCTCGATCTCCACAGCAACGATCTCGCGCTCAAAGGCTCCGGCCTTGGTGGCGGCAATTGCCCGCTGGTGGCTTTCGTATGCAAAGCGATCCAGATCATCCTTCGAGAATCCGTGCTTCTGGACGATCATCTCTGCGCCCATGAACTGGCTGAAGTTGATGCCGGGGAACTTTGCCTCGATCCCGGCGGCCTTGCTGTAGAGGCCTTCTTTCATGTGCAGCGTGACGTTGGAGCCCATCGGCACGCGGGTCATGCTTTCGACGCCGCTGGCAATCACCACGTCCTGCGTGCCGCTCATCACGGCCTGCGCGGCGAACTGGATCGCCTGCTGGCTGGAGCCGCACTGCCGGTCGATCGTTACGGCGGGGGTCGACTGCGGGAGCAGCTTGCTGGCCAGCACGCCCATCCGCCCGACCTGCATCGCCTGCTCGCCGGCCTGCGAAACGCAGCCGGTCACCACGTCGTCGATAGCTTTGGGATCGATCCCGCTGCGCTCGACAATGGCATCAAGCGACTTGGCAAGCAGATCGACCGGATGCACTCCGGCAAGACGCCCGCCACGGCGGCCGCCGGCAGTGCGAACGGCTTCGACGATATAAGCTGTGGTCATGAATCTCTCCTCTATCCTCAGCCCGTGAGACGGGCCGCGCGTGGCCAGATCAGTTGCGCTTCGCCACTCGCTTGGCCCACCGCCTATTGAAGGGGCGAGCCCAAATCAAGCGATCAAAATGATCGGGCATTCATCGCGCACACAACACGCCTCATCTTCCAACTGTTGCATATATAATACATGGCAGAAGCAAGCGTCGCGCCCTCACGACATTGAAATTGCGCTGTCCATGGGGTTGGCCGATGCAGGAGGCCGGAGGGGGCTATTTGACGTAGATGTCACATGCCCTTGACGCTTGAAGTGTCAATGACTTGGTCAAACCTAGAGGAGGAAGACCACTATGAGGAAGCACGCGCTTCTCAAGGCCGGTGCGGCAACCGCCGTAATCGCGCTTACAGTCGGGGCCCCTGCATTCGCGCAGGATGCTGACGTAACCACTGATACCACCGCAGAAAGCGAAGCCCCCGGCGAAGCCATCGTCGTTACGGGTACGCGTCTGCGCTCGCCGAACCTGGAATCGGCCAGCCCCGTCACCGTCGTGACCGCTGAAGAATTCGCGATCACCGGGACCACCCGTACCGAAGACCTCATCAACTCGCTGCCGCAGGTCTTTGCGGCGCAGGGTGGTAGCGTCTCGAACGGCTCGACCGGTACGGCGACCCTCAACCTGCGCGGCCTTGGTGCCGAGCGTACGCTGGTGCTGGTCAATGGCCGCCGCCTGATGCCGGGCACGCCGAGCACCTCGGCTGCCGACATCAACGCGATCCCCGCCGCTCTGATCGAGCGCGTCGACGTGCTGACCGGCGGCGCTTCGTCGGTGTATGGTGCCGATGCGGTCGCGGGCGTTGTGAACTTCGTGCTCGATACCGACTTCGAAGGCTTCAAGATCAACGCCAACTATGGCGTCTACAACCACCAGAACCGGGCGAGCAACAACATCCGCGGCGCGCTTGACGCACGCGGGTTCGGCTACCCGACCGGCATGGTCACCGATGGCGGCACCTTTGACGCCACAGTCGCTTTCGGCAGCAGCTTTGACGACGGCCGCGGCCGCGTCACCGCCTATGCCGGTTACCGCAAGATCGATCCGGTGCTTCAGGCCCGCCGCGACTACTCGGCGTGCTCGCTGAGCGCCCGCCGTGCCGACGAAATTCCGGCTGACGGTCGCCAGTACACCTGCGGTGGCTCGGCCACTTCGGCGAACGGCACCGTGTTCTTCTACGACGATTTCGACGTCCTGACCGACGCGGACGGCAATGGCGTTGCGGATTCGCTGACCTCGACCATCGGTCAGTTCGGCCCCAACCGCACGCTGCTCGAAGGCAACAGCGTCTTCAACTTCGGTCCGCTGAACTACTTCCAGCGTCCCGACGAGCGTTACACGGCCGGCGTCTTTGCCGACTACGAAATCTCGAGCGCGATCAAGCCGTACATGGAGTTCATGTTCATGGACGACCGCACGGTCGCCCAGATCGCTCCTTCGGGCAACTTCGGCAACACCCTGTCGATCAACTGCGACAACCCGTTGGTTTCGGCCAATCAGCGCGCGCAGCTGTGCGACAACGAAAACCTGCTGGTCAGCCCGCTGCCGGGCAACGCCTTCATCGTGACCGGCAATGTCGCTCAGGAAAACCAGGACCGCATCGATCGCGGTATTGGCGAACCGCTGCTGCCGACCACGCCGTTCAACTTCGTCGACCCCTTGACCGGCTCGACCTACAACCGTGGCTTCGCGCAGATCCTGCGCCGCAACGTCGAAGGCGGTGCGCGTCAGGACGATCTCCAGCACGTCAGCTATCGCGCCGTTCTCGGCGTGAAGGGTGATCTGTCGCCGGCATGGTCGTATGATGCCTACTACCAGTACGGCCGCAACAACTACGCCCAGACCTACCTCAACGACTTCTCGGTCTCGCGTCTCAACCGCGCGCTCGATGTCGTCGACATTGATCCGGGTCCGGGCGTGAACGCCGTTTGCCGTTCGACCCTCGACGGGTCCGACCCGAACTGCGTGCCGTGGGACATCTTCTCCCCCGGTACCGTCGCGCCGAGCCAGGCTTCGCTTCAGTACCTTTCGACTCCGGGCTTCTCGCGCGGGATCGTGAGCGAGCAGGTGGCCAGCGCCTTCGTTTCGGGTTCGCTGGGCGAGTACGGCTTCAAGACCCCCTGGTCCGACCAGGGCGTCGACGTCGTCTTCGGTGCCGAATACCGCAAGGAGAAGCTCGACTTCTTCTCGGACACCGCGTTCAGCACGGGTGACCTTGCCGGTCAGGGCGCGCCGTCGCTTCCGGTTTCGGGCAGCTTCGACGTGAAGGAGTTCTTCACCGAAGTCCGTATCCCGATCGCGCAGGACAGCTGGGTCTATGACTTCACGATCACCGGCGGCTATCGCTACTCGGATTACAGCACCGGGGTGAACACCGACACCTACAAGATCGAAGGCGAGTTCGCCCCGACTGCCGACTTCCGCATCCGCGGCGGTTACAACCGGGCCGTGCGTGCACCGACGATCCAGGATCTGTTCGCACCGAACCGCGTGGCGCTTGATGCCTCGTCGGACCCCTGTGCGGGCGTGGTCATTACCGCAGCCAACACCGGCTGTCTTGCCCAGGGCCTGAGCGTTGGCCAGTTCGTCGCTCCGAACCCGGCTGACCAGTATAACGGCTTCATCGGCGGCAACGTCGACCTGTCGCCGGAAGTGGCCGATACCTTCACGGGCGGTGTGGTGCTGACCCCGACCTTCCTGTCCGGCTTCACCGCCAGCGTCGATTACTTCAGTATCGACATCAGCGATGCAGTTCAGGGCATTGGTTCGGACACCATTCTCACCGCCTGTACGGCAACGGCCGATCCGTTCTTCTGCGGTCTTATCAACCGCGATGCTTCGGGTTCGCTGTGGCGCTCGGCCAATGGCTTCGTGACCAACATCACGCAGAACATCGGCGGGTTCAAGACTTCGGGTATCGACGCCCAGGTCAACTACCGTACCGAAATCGGTGATGTCGGCACGCTGACCTTCAACTTCATGGGGACCTATCTCGATGAATTGGTCACCGACACCGGCATCAGCATCCCGGGTCTCGACCAGACCTATGACTGCGTCGGTCTGTACGGCAACGTTTGCTCGGCCACCAATGCGGTGAACCCCGAATGGCGCCATCAGGCCCGTCTCGGGTTCAACTTCCGCAACGGGATCGGTGCTTCGGTGCGCTGGCGCTACTTCAGCAGCGTTACGCTGGACGCGGTTGAGGAGAACTCCAACCTGTTCAACAATGGTTGTGCGGGTCCGGCTCCGGCCACGTCGTGTCGCCCGCCGCTTCGCGACACCAGCAGCGGCGATGCCGTTGCCCGTCCGGGTGCGGCTGGCTTCGATGCGGTCAACTACTTCGATCTGTCGCTGACCTTCGATGCAGGGGACAACTTCAACTTCGTCCTCGGCGCGAACAACGTCTTCGACAAGTCGCCGCCGACCACCGGCTCGCAGGCCTGCCCTGCCGGTCCGTGCAACGGCAACGTTTACGCGCAGGTGTACGACTCGCTCGGGCGCTACCTCTTCGCAGGCGTGACGCTTGATTTCTAAGCGTCTGCTTCGATAGACACGAGATGGCGGGCCGCGAGGTCCGCCATTTTCGTTTGGGGATACGACCCGCGTGAACCACGCCGAAGCCCTTGCCCGGATTGCGCAATTCCCCCTCTCCGACCCGGCGGCGGCGCTGGGATCGGGGCTGGCGCTGATCAACGCCGACTTTCCCGAAATGCTGCTGCCCCACGCCCGCACGCTCGCCGAGCGCCACCCTGCCAGCGTGCAGGCGCAGCAATTGCTTGGCCTTGCCGCCAGAGCGTGTGGCGACAGCCTGACCGCTTGTGAAGCTTTCCGCACCGCTGCGAGGCTCGCGCCGCGCGATGCGCTGATCGCCCACTCCTGCGCCCGCACCGCGCTTGAAGCGGGCTTCCCTGCCGCCGAGCTGTTTGTGGCCGCTGCCGCGCTTGCACCGCAAGACGGTGGCGTCCTGCTCGGGCATGCTGCAGCCTTGCTGCACGAAGGCAGGCCTGACGAAGGCATGGCCCTGCTGGAACACGCCCTTGCCGCCAATCCGCTCTGGCCCGACGGGCATCGCAGCCTTGCCGCCCTTCGTGGCCAGATGGGGCAAGACCCTTTGGCAAGCATCACGCAAGCCCTCGCCTCCCACCCCCGCGCTACCGAGCTTCATCACCTTTCCATCTCGCTTGCCTTGCAAGCCCGCGACCTTGCCCGCGCCGGGGCAGCTGTCACCTCAGCGCAATCCGCGCTCGGCAGTCCGCTCTGGCTCAGCCTGCTTGCCGGGCATGTCGCGTCCGAAACCGGTGCCACTGACACTGCCGACACGCACTTCGCCGCCGCTGGCCCGCCCGCAGATCCCCATGCCGCGTGGATGCACGCCCGCCACCGCATCCGATCAAACCAGCCCGAACGCGCCGCCGCGACAATCGAACCGCTGCTCGGCCAGCCGGGCGCGCAGGCGCTGTGGCCCTATGCCTCGCTGGCTTGGCGAATGCTCGGCGATCCGCGCGCGCAATGGCTGGAGGGCGATCCGCGGCTCGTTGGCGTGTATGACATCGGCCTGACCTCTGCCGAGCTGGCTACCCTTGCCGATCACCTGCGTGCGCTGCACGTCGCGACCAGCGCCCCGCTCGACCAGTCGGTGCGCGGGGGCACCCAGACCGATGGCAACCTGCTGCTGCGCGTCGATCCCGTTATCCGCGACCTCAAGGCGCGGCTGCTCGCGCTTGTCGAGCGCCATGTCGCCCAGCTCCCGCCGCCCAAGCCTGACCACCCAACCCTGCCCCACCACCGCGCCCCGCTGCGGATCGCAGGGTCATGGTCTGTGCGCCTCCAGAACGCCGGATTTCACACCGATCACGTCCACCCGCAGGGCTGGTTCAGCTCGGCGCTCTACCTTGCTCTTCCCGAAAGCCTCGGGCGCGGGGAGGATAATCACGCCGGTTGGCTCAGCCTTGGCGAGGTGCGCGATCTGGTGCCGGGTCTCGCCCCGCTTCGCCTCGTCGAGCCCAGGCCCGGCCGCCTCGTGCTGTTCCCTTCGACCATGTGGCATGGTACGCGCCCGTTCCCTGCGGGCGAGCGGCTGACTGTCGCTTTCGACATTGCCCGCCCCCGACAGGATTGACCGTGATGAACCAGCCCGCTGCTCTGGCCCCCGCCCTCGCCGAAGCGATCCGTCTGCGGCAGACGGGCGATGCCGCTGGCGCTTTGGCACTGGCCGAAGCCCACGCCGCCGCGAGCGAAGCAGGCGCGCCGTTCCTCGCCATCGCAGGGCTTGCCGCGCTGGAACTCGGCGATGCGACCCGCGCAGTCGCTCATCTTGAGGCACTGGCAAAGCTGCGTCCGGGCGATGTCGAGATTCGCGCCGATCTGGCGAAAGCACTGCTCGCCGCCGGGCGCGAGGATGAAGCGCTCGCCCTCGCGGACGGCGCACAGTTGCCCGCACTCGCCCGGATCGAGGCGTGGGTGCGCCAGCAGCGCGGCGAACATGCCGCCGCCGTTGCCGCCTATGCCCGCGTGCTTCAGGCCGAACCGGCCGATGCGGCGAGCTGGAACAACCTCGGCAACATCCACGCCGCCGCAGGGCGCTTCGATCCGGCGATCATCGCACTGGAACAGGCGATCACCCATCGGCCGGACGAACCCAAGATGTATCTCAACCTTGCCGACGTGCTGCGCCGCGCCGACCGGGGGGCACCGCGCCTGAAGGTTGCGCGCGATGCCGCAGAAATCGCCCCGGACGACCGCGCCGTGCAGACCGAGTTGGCGATGGCGCTGGCCCATAACGAGCTGCTCGACGAAGCAATCGCGGTGCTTGAAGCGGCCACGCAGCGTTGGCCCGAATTCGGTGAGTCCCATCTCGAACTCGGACGGCTGTACGAAGCGACCAACCGCACCGAAGCGCTCGCCGCCTTCCTTGCGGCGCTCGATCCGGCGGCCTGCCCGCCCGAAGTCGCGTTCCTCCATGCCTGGCTCGCCCAGCGCGAGGGCCGGTTCGAGGATGCTGCCCGCTATGCCGAAGCGATCCCGGCGACCATCCATCCGATCCGGCGCGAGGCGCTGATCGGCAATATCGCAGAGCGGCTCGGCGATGCCCCGCGCGCCTTTGCTGCCTTCGCGCGGATGAATGCCGCCGCCATCGCCGAAGCCCCGCCGCGCAGAGGGCCGAGCTTCCGCGCAGAGGTGGAGGCCGATTGCGCGCGCTGGACCACGGAATGGGCCGCACGCTGGGCACCGCCGCTTACTCCCGATCCGGCGCGGCGCGATCCGGTGTTTCTTGTCGGCTTCCCCCGATCGGGCACGACGCTCTTGGATACGATGCTGATGGGCCTGCCGGACCTCGCCGTGCTCGAAGAACAGCCGATGGTGGCCGAGGTTCTGCGGATGATCGGCAAGGTCGATCTTGCCGATCTCACCTCCGATCAGTGCGGACAGCTGCGCGAGGCCTATTTCGCCAGCGCGATGCAGCATGGGTGGGACGGCACACGCTGGCTGGTGGACAAGCACCCGCTCAACATGGCGCGCGCGCCGGTGATCCACCGCCTGTTCCCCAACGCGCGCTTCATCCTGGCCGAACGCCACCCGGCCGATGTGGTGCTGAGCTGCTTCATGGCGAACTTCACGCTCAACCACGCGATGCGCAGCTTCACCGATCTTGAGGAAGCGGCACTGACCTATGACGCAGTGTTCCGCGCATGGCATCGCGGGGGGGAGATCTTCCCCCTTGCCGCGCACACCGTCCGCTACGAACGACTGGTCGAAGACCCGGCGGGCGAATTGCAGCCGCTGGTCGCCTGGCTCGGGCTGGAATGGAACGACCGCCTGCTCGCTCACGAGGAAACCGCGCGCACCCGCAGCCGCGTGCGCACCGCCAGCTATGCGCAGATCGGCGAGAAGCTCTACACCCGCGCCAGCGGCCGCTGGCAGCGATATTCCGATCAGCTTGCACCGGTCATGCCGATTCTGGCGCCCTGGGCGGAGCGGATGGGATACGATAGCTGATCCGCAGCACAGGGTTTGCCACGTTGCGCACAGCGGCGTAATCAGAGGCGCAAGGACAGGGCTTCGCGCCCGCGAGGGAGATAACCATAATGACCCGTATCCGTGTCGCAGCCGCCGCCCCGGTGATGCTCGCCGCCCTGATCGCCGCGTCGCCGCTCTCCGCGCAGGACAACAAGGGCGAGAGCGCCTATGTGGCGGCGCTGCGCGATTGTCAGGGCAAGTCCGACCCGGCAGAGCGCCTCGCCTGTTACGACACTGCGGTGGCTGCGATGGTTTCGGCCAGCAGCGAAGGCGATGTGCAGGTCGTCGACCGAGAGCAGGTTCGCGAGACGCGGCGCAAGCTGTTCGGCTTCAGCCTCCCCGATCTCGGCATCTTCGGCGGCAAGAGCGACAAGGAAGACCCCGCACAGGCCGAGGAGTTCACTGCACTCAACACGACCATTACTGCGGTGCGCCCGGTCAAGGGGAGCGTCGTCATCACCACCGCGGAAGGCGCGGAGTGGCAGCTGGACGAGATGCCTGCGCGACTTATGCGGCCTAAGGTCGGCCAGACTCTCGAGATCAAGAGCGGAGCCATGAGCAGCTACTTCCTGCGTATCGACGGGCAGAAGGGCGTGAAGGGACGCCGCGTCCGCTAGCCGCATGAAGACGTTGTTCGAACTCAATCCCGCGCTCGATGTGCCGGCGCTCGCAGAGCGGTTCGCCGCGACGGGCCGGGTGCAGGTGCGCGACGTGCTGACGCCGGAGAGCGCGCGTGAATTGCTGCTGGTGCTCGCCAAGGGCACGCCGTGGGGCATGGCGGTGGGCGCGGGCACCGCGAAGCCGGAGAGCTTCAGCGCCGCAAAAACCCGCACACAGGAAGGCCAGCAGGCGCTCCAGCAGGCTGCCCGCAACGCCGAACAACACTCAGCGCGCGGCGAATATGGCTTCCGCTTCGCGCATTACCCGATCCTTGAGACGCTGCGCGAAGGCTGGGATCCCGGCGGCGCGCATGAGGTGCTGCTCGAACACCTCAACACGCCCGATTTCCTCGATCTGGCGCGCGCAGTGACGGGGATCGATCACCTGTTCAAGGCCGATGCCCAGGCCACGCTGTTTGCGCCGAACCACTATCTCGGCCGCCATACCGACAGTCATGTCGCCGAGGGGTGGGAGGTCGCCTACGTCCTCAACCTCGCCCGCGATGACTGGCATCCCGACTGGGGCGGTTATCTGCTGTTCCTCGACGACGATGGCGACGTGGTCGAAGGCTTCCGCCCGCGCTTCAACGCGCTCAACCTGTTCCGCGTGCCGCAATCGCACCTCGTCACCTATGTCCCGCCCTTTGCGCCAATGGGACGGATGGCGGTGACCGGATGGTTGCGCAGTCGATGAGACCAGTGAGGCCCGGGAGCGCGCAATGACGATCAGTGCGCAGGGAATCGCGCAGCAGGCCAGCGCGCTTGCCGCGCAGGGGCGCGATGTCGAAGCCGATGCCCTTTACGAGCGCGGGTTGGCAGACTTCCCGCAGGACGCGCGGCTCGCCAATAGTGCGGGCAATTTCCACTTCAAAGCCGGACGCCACGAACGCGCGCTTGCGCTGTTTGAACGGGCGCTGGCGATCGCGCCCGATCTGGTCGAGGCCGGGGTCAACGCAGCCATCGCGCTTGGCCGGCTCGGCCGTCCTGATCGCGCCGTCACGCTGCTCGCCCCGCTGGAGTCGGCCGCGAGTGGCCACCCCAATTACTGGCGCATCCGTGCGGATAGCGAGCGGCAGGCCGGGCGGTATCGCGATGCATCGGCGAGCATGGCACGCGCTGTGGCGCTCGACCCCGGCGGAGCCAAGACCGCTCGAAGCCGCGCCCGCCTTGCGCTCGAACGCAGTGATCCGCAGGCTGTGGCGCATATCGAGACCGCCTTGACGCTTAACCGCGGCGATCCAAGCCTGCTGTTCGACTATGCGCAGGCTCTCGCGGTCGAGGGGCGGATGGGCGAGGCGCTGGAATGCACCACCACGCTGGTCACGCACGTGCCGGGCTGGACCGATGCGCTCAAACTCCATGCCGAACTGCGCTGGGCGGCGGGCGAGCGGGAGCCGTTCGCCGATCATTTCGAGACGATCACCGCCATGCAAGGGGCTGGCCCTGCGGTCTGGCTGGCATGGTGCGAAGTGCTGGACGGCGTCGACCGGCCCGCGGAGAGTGCAGCGATCCTTGCCCGCGCCCGCGCGGTCTGGCCACAGGACACTGATCTCGCGCTGGCACAGGCTGTGGCGCTGGGCGAAGCAGGGGCGGTAGGGGAAGCACAGGGCGTGCTGGACCAGTTTGCCGCAATCGCATCGCCCGATTGGGCGACAGCGCGCGGGCGCAACCTGTTACGGCTCGGCGAGATCGCGCGTGCCGAAGCGGAGCTAGCGACAGTGCTGGCAGCACGGCCCACGGATGTCACTGCATGGGCGCTGACCGACCTGTGCTGGCGGCTCGCAGGCGATCCGCGGCACGAATGGCTCCACGGACAAACGGGGCTTGTGCGCCAGTTGGCTTTGCCGCTTGATGACGCGGAGCGGGAGAGCATCACGGCACTGCTAAAGCAGTTGCATCGCCACTCGGCCATGCCGATCGGCCAGTCGGTCAAGCGTGGCAGCCAGACAAAGGGCGCGCTGTTCGCCCGGGCCGAGCCGGAACTGGCGCGGCTTGAAGCGGCGCTTCTGGCAGCGTTGGCGGAATACCGTGCGGGACTGCCTGCCCATGATGCCGATCACCCGCTGCTGTCACGCAGGGATGACCCTTGGTCGATCATCGGCAGCTGGTCGATCTTTCTCAACGGAGAGGGCCATCACGCGGCGCATATTCACCCGCGCGGGCTCTTGTCCTCGGCGAGTTACTGGCTGGTGCCGGACGAGGTGGATGCGCCGGGCGAAGCGGGATGGCTTGAGCTCGGCAATCCGCCTCCGGGACTGGCCGATAGCCTGTCGCGCCTCCATGCCATACGGCCGCAGCCGGGTACGCTTGTGCTGTTTCCGAGCACGCTGTTCCATGGCACCCGCCCGATCACGCGGGGAACGCGCATGACCGTGGCGTTCGACGTTACCCCCACCGCCTGACGCACATCCTCACGGTTTGCCTTCGGAGCAAAGAAAAAGGGCGGCGGATCGTGTGATCCGCCGCCCCTTTCTGTTTTCGTTTCCGATCAGGATCAGAAGCGGAAGTTCACGCCCACGAAGAAGTCGCGGCCGAGCACGTCGAAGAAGCTCGGCATGGTGTTGCCCTGTTCGGCCTGCGCACCCAGAACCGGGGGCTGCTTGTCGAACACGTTGTTCACACCAGCGTTAATCGTCATGCGCTCGTCGATGTCGAGGCTCAGAGCCAGATCGAAGTAATTCCAGGCACCGATTTCCGGACGCGGCAGAACAGCCGGGTCGGTCCCGATACGCTCAAGCCCGTTGAACACGTTCTTGATGCGGCCATCTTCCATCCCGCCCTCGTGACGCCAGCGCAGCGAGAACAGCGCCGGACCCTGCGTGTAGGTCACACGCATGTTGTGCCGGTACTCCGGCAACGCACCAAAGGCGTTACTGAAGGTGCCTTCGAGGATGTTCACGCGTGCCGGAAGGGCTGCAATCGGGGTGCTGCGATACTCGTCGAGCCAAGTCGCGAGGAAGAACAGACCCAGTTCGCCACTGAACAGCGGCAGGCTGTAGTCGACCTGAACGTCAACACCGCTGGTTTCAAGCAAGCCAACGTTGGCCTGATCGAACAGCGGGTTACGACCGCCGTTGCCGAGGCCGATCGCGCCAGTGTTGGGGTTGCGGGTGTTGGCAAACACGCGGCAGACCGGATCTTGAGCGTTTTGGATCGTGTTGAAGCACAACGAAAGAGCGGTTGCCATGCCACCGGCACGAGTCGCAATCTGGTCTTCAACGGTGATGTTGAAGTAGTCCGCCGTGATGTTCAGACGCGGGACGAAGCTCGGCTGGAACACGACACCGACGGTGTAGGTGTCCGAGGTTTCCTCGCCAACGTTGGGGTTGCCGCCGAAATCGCCCTGGATCTGCGCAGCAGGCTGAACCGGACGGGTGAACACGGCAGCAGCCGGAACGCCCGAAGCGATGCAGAAATTGCGCAGCGCCGTGGTCCGCTCAGCCGCAGTACCGCGATCCGAGCATGGGTCGATCGCGGCAGGGAAGCCGACGCCAACGCCGCCGAACAGATCCTGCACGTTCGGTGCACGCACCGCACGCGAGTAACGGCCGCGGAAGCGGATGTCCTGGATCGGGGCCAGCTCGAAGCCGAGGTCATAGGTCCAGTTGCCACCGACCTGCTCAAGCGAATAGTCGGAGTAGCGGAACGAACCTTCCAGCGAGAGGCGGTCGATGAAGCCGTCTTCGATGATCGGAACGCGGACTTCGCCGAACATTTCCTTGACGTCGTAGCTGCCGCTGGTCGGAAGGCCGGCGTTGAAGCCGAGCACGTCACCCGAGGAGAGGAACTCGTCAGGAATGAACGCCGAACCCATCTTGCGGTATTCGACACCGAGCGCGAAGCCGACGTCTTCTGCACCGAAGCCGAGGTTGAACAGCGAGCCGTTGACCGAGGCCACCGCGTTGGTCAGTTCCGACGTGGTGATGTTGGTCGCATCAACCGACAGGTAGTTCAGTGCGGCCTGCGAAGCGAGACCCGAACCGAAGACGTTGAGCGGAACGCAACCACCAGCGCGGGCCGATGCGTCACGGCAGCGCAGCTGGGTCGGGTTAGCCGGATCGAACTCAACGGTCAGCGCATTGCGGAACCGGCTCGAGGAGATGTTGCCCCGCTGCAGGTTCGTGTTGGTCGTACGTGCATACGAGTAGAACGCGTCGAAGTTGATGTTGTCGGTGATCGAACCACGGACGCCGCCAAGGACGCGGAAGGCTTCACGGTTGAACTGCGTAAGGCGGCTGCCGATGTCGTTGAAGCGGAAGTTCACCGTGGTGTCACGATAGCCAGCACCGAGCGTTGCGTTCGCCGGGTTCTGGTTCAGGAGTTCACGGGTCTGGTCGTTGAAGAACGGGCTGTTCACGAACAGCGGCACGTTCGACAGGCCGGCCGGGGTCGGCGCCAGTTCGGCAGCCACTTCGTTACGAACGAAGGTGAGTTCCGAGTAGGCTTCGATGTTGTCGGTGAACTCGTAGTGGCCGTAGGCACCGATCAGGTAACGTTCCTGCGGAAGCTGCAGGTAGTTGTCCGGTGCGAAGTTGTAGAGGTCAGCCGGATCCTGGAACGCGCGCGAACCGCCACCGGTGGGATTGAAGATGAAGGGCAGCTGCGCGCCGGTCGGACCGGCGTTGAAGGTGCCGATCGGGCCGGTGGGCGAACCCTGCGGAACGAAGCCGATCTGGCCGCCCGAACGCGTGCCGGTGCCGCACAGGCCCGCCGTCGCCGAGTTGACGAGAGCGCCGCCCGGACCGGAGAACGGGGTGCCGATATCACCGCGGCCCGTGGTGCCAGCGTTGATGCAGCCGTCGCCAGCAGCACGCTCGGAGAATTCACGGGCGTCCTGGAAGACCGATTCACGACGGGTGTAGTTGGCGAACATGGTCACCGCACCGCGACCATCGTCGAAGGCCGAACCAATGGCAGCGTTGAACTGGTAACGCGCGCCGTCACCCTCGCCGGTCAGCGAGTAGCTGCCGCCGAGCTCGAGGCCTTCGACGTCACGCAGACGGAAGTTGACGACGCCGGCAACAGCGTCCGAACCGTAAACAGCCGAAGCACCACCGGTCACAACGTCAACGCCGCTCAGCAGGAACTGCGGGATGGTGTTAAGGTCGACCAGCTGGTTGGTGTCAGCGAACATCCAGCGGCGGCCGTTGACCAGCACCAGGGTACGGGTGGCACCGAGGTTGCGCAGGTTCAGCGTGACCGAGCCGTTGCCGGGGTTGTTCGAGAAGCCTGTGAATCCGGGGAGAACCTGCGGCAGGGTGTTAAGCACCTGCTCGACGTTCACGGCGCCGGTGAGGCGGAATTCTTCGGGCGAAACTACCGAGACCGGGCTGACAGACGCGAGGTCCTTGCGCTGGATGCGCGAACCGGTGACGACGATCGCGGTGGATTCGGTTGCCTCTTCGGCACCGGTGACATCAGCGGTATCGGTGTCCTGGGCGTAGGCCGGAGCGGCAAACATGGCGCCAGCCATGATCGTACCGGCAAGCAGCGAAGCTTTCTGGAAGCGTTGCATTAACGGGTCCCCTTGAATTGCGCGGACGATGTGCCCGCACTAAGATGTCGGGCACTAGTTCAATCGGGTTTGCGCTCGCAATGGCGCGTTGTGTACTTGGTACACTTGCTGCGAAGCTGTTGCAGTTCTGATACAGTTTGATGAACTGCCGAGGGTGGCGTGTGTGATATATCTGCAATAATTGGAAGGTGTGCGATTGGACTGGCGTTAGCATTGACGCTATGCGCCAAGGCAGGGAGATACAGCATGATCCGACAACCAGCCCAACGTCCATCCGCCCGCCGCATCCTGACCAGAGCGTCGGCGGTGGTGGCTATTGCGTTTGTCGGCAGCATAGCAGTCGTCGCGCAGCCCGCGTTCCAATCCTCGGCGAGCTTGCTTGATGGATTGCGCGGGTGCCGCGCGCTTACGAGCGAAGGCGAGCGGGTGTCGTGTTACGATGCCAAGGTCGGCGCGCTGCTCGGTGCGGTAGAGGCAGGTGACGTCCGGCTCGTCGATCGCGAAGCGATGCGCCAGACCCGCCGCCAGTTGTTCGGCATCACCATGCCCGATGTCGACATTCTGAAGGGTGACGACAAGGACGAAGAGGTGAACTCGGAGATGCTCGAGACCACCATCGCCAGCGGCCGCCAGATCGGTCCGAACGCCTGGCGCTTCACCACGACCGAGGGTGCGGTTTGGGAGATCAACAGTCCCCCGCGCAAGCTCGCGCCGATCAAGGAAGGCGACAAGGTGGTCTTCAAGAGGGCATCGTTCGGCTATTACTTCATCCGCATCAACGGACAGATCGGGGTCAAGGGCCGGCGCGTTTCCTGATCGCGCGCGGCCGTCCCGGCCCAGCAACGCAAAGGGCCCGGCCATCGCTGGCCGGGCCCTTGCTGTTTGTACCGCCTTTGCGCCTTACAGCCCGCCGGGGCCGCAATCATTCGCAAGATAGTCGAGCATCTTGGTGTAGAGCTGCTGCTGGTGGGTGAACATCAGCGTATTGTAGAAGTGGTCCGCGCCATCCAACGTGATGAACTCGCCGGTCTTGCCGGCAGCCTGGAACGCCTTCTGGTAGTCCTTCATGTGATAGTACTGCACGCGGCGGTCGACATTGCCGTGGATCATCAGCAGCGGGATGTTGACCTTGGCAATCTCGTTCATCGGGTTGACCCCGATGGTGCCACGGCGGCGCTCCCACTCGTCGAGCGCCTTGAGGTCCGGGTTCCGACGACCGAGATACTGCTTTTCGGGGTTCGCCACCGCCGCACCGGCAATTGCGCACTGGTAAAGCTGCGGCTCGCGGCTGAGCGAGACCAGCGCGGAATAGCCGCCATATGACCAGCCGAAGAACGCCACGCGGTTGGGATCGACCAGGCCCTGATCGATGAGATACTGGACGCCGTCATCCTTGTCGTCCTGCATCTTGCCGCCGTGCTCACCGTAACCGGCGTCGAAGTGCTTTTGGCCCCAGCCCACGGAAATGCGCTGGTCAGGGTGCAGCACCATGTAGCCCGCATTGGCAAGCATCTGGCCCCATTCGTCATAGCTGACCATGCCGTTGACCTGCGGGCCGCCATTGTGCTGCACGATCAGCGGGAAAGGCCCCTTGCCCTTGGGGATGGTGATCCATGCCGGGATCATCAGCCCGTCACGCGCTGGGTAACGGATGAACTTCACGTCCGACAGCTGATCGGGACTGATCAGCGGGTTACGGCTTCCCAGCTTGGCAAGCTTGCCATTCTGCACCAGCCAGAACGAACCCGGATCACGCGGGCCGCGATTGGTGACAACCATCGACTTGCCATCAAGCGAGCGGCTAGAGATCGACACCTGCCATGCGTTCGGAATCTGCTGTTCAAGGGCTTCGTAAAGCGCTTTCTCTTCCTCATCGAACCAGTGCCGCTCCATCTTCTCGCCGGGGAAACGCGCAGCGACGAGCTTGTTGTTGCCCGGGATCGAATGGAACTGGACGCCCATCACGTCCGAATCCGTGTTCTGGAACAGCTTCTTGCCCACCTGGCCGGTGTTGAAATCGAACTCGTAAAGACCCGACTTGTCGTCACCATCACGATTGTCGATCAGGTAGCCGATGTTCGGATCTTTCGGATCGAACCCTGCCACGCCTGAAAATCCGCCTAGAACACGGTAGAGGTTCTTGGGATCGTTGAGGTCAAGTTCCTGAAGCTTTGTCCAGTCGCCGTCACCGGGCTTGCGATAGTAGGAGATGATCTTGCCGGCCGCGATGTCCTGGATCTCGGTGTAGCGCGGATTGCCTTCATCATCCCATGTCGAGACGTAGGGGATCTTGCCCCCGCCGCGCAACACCAGCGACCGCGCACCGGTGCGCAGGTCGAAGCGGTAATAGGAGCGCGGGCGAGCCGCCGCGAAAGGATCGACCCCGGTGGCATCGGGCACGATCGTGCCGGAGGCGACCAGCACGTGGTCCGGCTCGTTAGGAAGCAGATTGACGATGCTGAAATTGCCGTCGACGTTGGTGAACTTGTTGGTGGAAAGGGTGTAGGCATACGTGCGGTAATCGCGCACGTCTTCTTCCGGGCCCTTCACAGTCTTGCGGTTGACCTGCCAGGCGGAGCCGAAAATCACATCATCGCTGACCCACTGCGCACTGACGATCTCCATCGGATCGGCGTTGAGGCGGCGCAGCGGCTTGGACAGATCGGCGGCATCGTAGATTTCGAGAATGTACTCCCCTTCGCGGCTTTCAACCTTGTGAACCAGCAAGTATTTGCCGCTGGGCGAAATCTGCACCGCGTCGACAACATCGCGCAGCGCCCAGACATCGACGGGAACGCTTCCCTGCGCCTGCGTGGGCGTCGGACTGGCGACCACAAGGCCGATGGCCGAAACACCGATCAGGGCGGCTGCGAGCGAGGTTTTGAGAAGTTTCATAATGAGGCTTTTCCCGGGGACACAGTGTTGAATCGAACAGGGCGTTGAACCGAACAGGCGCGGGGTCGGCGGCTTAGGGACCCGCCTCTGACCACGGCAGCATTAAACGAAAAATGCGGCCTCTCGGCAAGTGCCGGGAGGCCGCATTCTCTTAGTCAATCAGGTCATTCGGCGATCAGAAACGATAGCGAACCGATGCGAAGAATTCGCGACCGTCGAGATCGTAGCCGTTACCGATCGCCACGTTGTTGACGGCGAAGACTTCAGTCGAGTCAACCTGCGGCGGCGCTCGGTCAAGGAGGTTGGTCACGCCCGCGGTGAGCGTGATGTTGTCCTTGTTGTAGCGGATCGATGCAGTGTGCTCGAAGTAGTCGTCAGCGAAACCGACGTTGCGGCAGTAGATCCCGTCACCCTGAACGATCCCATTGGGCTGCCCGGCATTGGGCCCGGTGGTGAAGCGCGAGCCGCCACCAAGGCAGGTGTCGGCCAGCACGCCAGTCGGGCGGCCATCCGGACCGAAGCCGAAGGCATCGGACAGCGGATCGCGGAAGTCTTCTTCCTGCTCCACACGGCCGATCCAGCGGGTTTCCCAGGTGAAGCGGAAGTCGCTCACGTCGACGAAGAACGTTGCCGCGCCATCCCATGACGGGAAGCCGAATTCGCCCGAATCTTCATCGAACGAAGGCTCGCCATCGTCGCCGATGAACAGGCTCGACCGCTCGATGAGGTGAGCGGCACGGAGGATCAGGTTAAGCCTGACCGCCTCCTCGCCGATGGTGACTTCCTTGCTGAAGCGGGCGTTGAGATCGATCCCGCGCACGCTTTCCTGGTTGAGGTTGATGAACCCGCTTGCCACGTTGCTGATGAGGCCGCGGCTCGTCGCGTCGAACGGACCGGTTGCAATACGGTCGCAGAACGGGCTGCGGTTCTCTTCCTGGCGAGTGAAGCAGTCATTGATGATGAACTGCGCCGAAGGCTCCACGATCGAGCCCTTGAGCTTGATATCGTAGTAGTTGAAGTTCAGCCCGACTTCCCAGTCACCCGCGAAGCTTTCCTCGAAGGCGAAGCCGGTGGTGATCGAACGCGAAGTTTCCGCCTCGATATCCAGTGAGCCGCCGGTGGTGATTTCCACACCGGTGTTCGAGAACGGCGCCACCTGCGTATTGGCCGGGTTCAGACCGACGCGGGTCGGGTCACGACCTTCGCGGCGACAGTTGGCGAGGATCGCAGGATCGCGCTCGTCTTCAGCCGCAACATACTGGCCGGTGGCGGTGTTGTAGGCATCGAACGGCACGGCGCACGGATCGCTCAGAGTCAAGAAGCCCGACTGGCCGCGCAAGAAGTTCTCGCGCAGATTCGGCGCACGGAATGAGGTGCCGTAGCTGAACTTGAACAGCAGCGGAGCCACCGGGCGCCATCCGCCCTTGATGGCGAAGGTGCCGTTTGTGCCATATAACTCTTCGTCGGTCAGACGACCCGAAAGGTTCACGCTGAGCTCTTCAACCAGCGTCTTGCCGGCTTCAAGCGGCACGTCGATTTCGCCGTAGATTTCCCGTATCCACTTGCTTCCGCTCGCACCCTGGTCGGCACTGAAGCCGAAGAACAGACCGTTGGCTGCTTCACGGTTCGGGCTAGACGAAATGGTGTCTTCGCGCCATTCGGCACCGATCACCACGCCTACCGGGCCGGCGGGAAGCTCGAACAGATCGCCGGTAATGAAGCCCGAAAGCATGGCCTGCTCATAGGTGGTGTCGAAGCGACGCTCACCGAACACGTAGGCACGCTCTTCCGCGGTGGCGAAATCGCCGATCACCTGGTTGAGCGCGCCGGGCGCGAACAGGTTCACGGGGACGCAGCCCTGCAGCAGATCGGGCATGGCCAGGTTCGGGTTGCGCAAACCGGTACCACACGGCCCGGAAAGCAGCGGCGGCGCATTGCTGTTGCCATTATAGTCGTCGGCAATGCCATCGCGGTTATTGTCGACGATACCGTTGCGGTTGAAGTCGGCAGTCGGGTCGATGCCCAGCGCCAGCGCCAGCTTGTCTTCACGAATACCGCGGGTCAGTGACTTGCCGATTGAGCGCGAATAGACGCCCGAAAGTTCGAAAGTCCAGCTCGAACCGATGAACGGCAGATCGCCGCGCACGCCGAGCACACCGCGATACTGCTCCTGCGTGATCGCAAAGTTGTTGCGATCACCCTGAATGGAGAGAACCGGCTGCACCGGCAGGCTGAAGCCAGTGTTCCCCCCGGGACGACCAAGCAACGTAACTTCCGCAGCCGAGCAATCGTTGTTGATCAGGTTACATGGGTTGAACGGGTTGCTGCCCGGCACAAACGGGAACAGCTGCGGGGCGCCCGTGTTGTCGGCGCCGATTTCCGCGCGGGTGTAGTTCGCCTCGAAGAACGGCGTGATGTTGGCTTCACCCGGGAAGGTATATTCCCCGTAAGCCATCACGTTGATCAGTTCCTGACGCGACAGGAATATCTGTTCGAGATTGGTGCCGTTACGGTTCTTGTTCTGGAAGTCGACATCGCGCACGCCGTCACGAGGGGTCGTGTCAATGTCGCGCCCGCCGGTGAAGGACACGTCGTAGCCGCGGATACCGGAGTTGCCGACACCATTGGCCGACCACAGGGTGCCATAGGTCTGGGCCGGCGAACTGAAACGCCCAACCTGACTGGTGATCTTGCACTCGTTTTCAGAAACGGTGACGCCCGGCGTCCGGTTGCGGATCGTGGCGTTCGAACGCAGGTCGACCGTGCGAATATTGCCGTTCTGGTCGATTTCGTAGTGCGTGTCGCAGCCATCGAAGAAGTCGCGATCCTTCAGACGGATTTCGTCACGCACACGGTATTCGGCACCGATGCCGAACACGGCGCGGTCGGTGTTGAAGCCCCAGGCGCCGCTGATGGTGTAATCGTTGCCCGCGCCTTGTTCGTTAAGGTCACCGGCTGCAAACAGCTCGAGGCCATCGAAATCCTTGCGCAGGATGATGTTGATCACGCCGGCAACCGCGTCCGAACCGTAGATCGACGATGCGCCGTCAAGCAGCAGGTCGAAACGGTCAACGAGCGAGGCCGGGATCAGGTTGGTCGAAGGGCTGGTCGGCGCGCCTTCCACACCCGCCGGAGCGAGACGACGGCCGTTGACGAGCAGCAGCGTGCGGCTGGCGTCCAGACCACGAAGGTTGATCGTTTCCGAGCCAGGGCCGTTATCGAGCACGAAGCCGTTGAACGTGGCGTCGATCTGGAGGCCGGCAGCAGCTTCACTGCGCTGCAGGATTTGCGTCGGATCGAAAGCGCCGACCGCTTGCTGCATGTCGTTCGAGATGACCTGAAGCGGCGAGATCGAGCTGTAGGTGTCGCGCACAATACGCGAGCCGGTCACAGTAATGTTGCCCTGCTCGGTCCGGCCAGCGGCATCGGTCGTAACGTCAGCCGGCTCTTCCTCTTGATCCTCGGCAGCGGGCTGTTCTTCCGCGTCTTGCGCGTAGACAGGCCCGGCGATCACAAATGCGATGGCCGATGCAGAGAAGGCCAGCGCCTTGATCGAATTGCTGTGAAATTTCTTCATGGTCACTCCAGTTGCCCAAACCGGAGACGAAACGGCCACCACATGCGCCCACCACAAGATTGCCCCAGGTGGGAGGCGCACGCTTCAAAGGTTGCCAAATTCAGTCCCCGCAGTGACCGTTTTGTGCAATGGCGAAAGTTTGATGTCAAAGCGCCCCTTCGCAACAGCGAACTTTTTCAAGGCGTGTTGCGTTAATCCCACATTCAGCCATCGACGGCCGAAACGTGCGCAATAAAGTTATCCTGCCGCTATGCGATTGTTTGAAGATACAGGCTGTCGCACGCAATAAAGCGCCCGACTTTCCGAAACGGACGTTTCTGCGCAACTTTGTTAGCCATGGGCTTAGAGTGCTGGCTGAACGGGCTCGCCCGATAAAATCAGCGAATCGTCATGCTTAACTGACCATCGCCTTCATCGATCGCCAGCGTGCTGCCGTCAGGCAGTTTGCCCTCAAGCAGCATTTCGGCGAGCGGGTCCTGCAGATAACGCTGCACGGCGCGCTTCAGCGGCCTTGCACCATAGACCGGGTCATAACCCACCCGGCCAAGCCAGCGCAGCGCCGCATCGGTCAGATCAATCGTGATCTTGCGATCCGCCAGCAGCTTCTGGACGCGCTTGACCTGGATCTCGACGATCGGGGCCATGTGCTCCTGACCGAGACGGTGGAACAGGATGATCTCATCGAGGCGGTTCAGGAACTCTGGCCGGAAATGGCCGCGCACCACGTCCATCACATCCTTCTCGACCGTCACCGGTTCCGCACCATCAGGCAGGTTGGCTAGATATTGGCTGCCTAGGTTCGAAGTGAGGATGATCAGCGTGTTGCTGAAATCCACGACGCGGCCCTGCCCATCTGTCAGGCGCCCATCATCGAGAACTTGCAGCAGCACATTGAAGACATCGCTGTGGGCCTTCTCGACCTCGTCGAACAGCACCACCTGATAGGGGCGGCGACGCACGGCCTCGGTCAGCACCCCGCCCTCTTCATAGCCGACATAGCCCGGAGGCGCGCCGATCAGGCGGGCAACGGCGTGCTTCTCCATGAACTCGCTCATGTCGATCCGCACCATCGCAGAATCGTCGTCGAACAGGAACCCGGCGAGCGCCTTGGTCAGCTCGGTCTTGCCGACGCCCGTAGGGCCGAGGAACAGGAAACTGCCGAGCGGACGGCCCGGATCCTGCAGGCCCGCTCGCGCCCGGCGGACCGCCTTGGACACAGCCTCGATCGCCTGCGACTGGCCGATCACACGCTTGCCGATGATCTCTTCCATCGCCAGCAGCTTCTCGCGCTCGCCCGCCATCATCTTGTCGACCGGCACACCCGTCCAGCGGCTGACGACCCCGGCGATGTCTTCCTCGGTTACTTCTTCGCGCAGCATGGCGTTGGCGGCCTGGCCTTGCGCTTCGGCGAGCTGCTTCTCCAGCGCGGGGATGGTGCCGTACGACAACTCTCCCGCCTTGCCGAGATCGCCTTCGCGCTGCGCCTGTTCCAGCAGGGCCCGCGCGGTATCGAGCTGTTCCTTGATCTTGCCCTCGGCCTCGATCTTGTCGCGCTCGTTCTGCCAGCGGGTGGTGAGTTCGGCAGACTGCTGTTCAAGGTTCGCAAGTTCCTCGCGTAGCGCGACGAGGCGGTCCTTGGAGTTCTGATCGGTCTCCTTCTGCAGCGCGCTTTCTTCGATCTTCAACTGGATGATCCGCCGATCGAGCGCCTCGATCTCTTCCGGCTTGCTCTCAACCTCCATGCGGATGCGGCTGGCGGCCTCGTCCATCAGGTCGATCGCCTTGTCGGGCAGGAAGCGGTTCTGGATGTAGCGATCGGACAGCTTCGCCGCCGCCACGATGGCGCCGTCGGTGATGCGCACGCCGTGGTGGAGCTCGTACTTGTCCTTGATGCCGCGCAGGATCGAGATGGTGTCCTCAACCGTCGGCTCGGCAATGAACACCGGCTGGAACCGCCGCTGGAGCGCGGGGTCTTTCTCGACATACTTCTGATACTCGTCGAGCGTGGTCGCGCCGATGCAGTGCAGTTCGCCGCGCGACAGGGCGGGCTTCAGCAAGTTGGAGGCGTCCATCGAACCTTCGGAAGCGCCCGCCCCGATCAGAGTGTGCATCTCGTCGATGAACAGGATGATCTGCCCGTCGGCATGCTTGACCTCGTCGAGCACCGATTTCAGCCGCTCTTCGAACTCGCCGCGATATTTCGCGCCCGCAATCAGCGAGCCCATGTCGAGACTCATCAGGGTCCGGCCCTTCAGGCTGTCCGGCACGTCGCCATTGGCGATGCGCAGGGCGAGACCTTCGGCAATCGCGGTTTTGCCGGTGCCGGGTTCGCCGATCAGCGCGGGGTTGTTCTTGGTGCGGCGGGCAAGGATCTGGATCGTACGGCGGATTTCCTCGTCGCGGCCGATCACCGGATCAAGCTTGCCGTCGCGCGCAGCCTTGGTGAGGTCGCGGGCGAACTTCTCCATCGCGTCATAGGTGTTCTCGGCGCTTGCGCTATCGGCGCGCTTGCCGCCGCGCAGCTGCTCGATGGCCGTGTTGAGGCTCTGCGGGGTCACGCCAGCGGCCTTCATGGCCTCGCCAGCGGGGGTCTGGGACAGGGCAAGCGCGGTCAAGAGCCGCTCAACGGTGACGTAAGCGTCCCCTGCCTTGTCGGCGAGCTGCTCGGCCTGATCGAGTACCCGCACCGCGTCATTATCCAGCCCCGGCGTGGTCTGCGCGCCGCCGCCGGTGACTGCCGCAATCTTGGCGAGCCCGGCGTCCACCGCACCCAGCGCCAGCGGCGCAGTGCCGCCTGCGCGCTGGATCAGGCCCGATGCCATGCCCTCGCTATCTTCCAGCAGCGCCTTCAGCAGGTGCAGCGGCGTGATGCGCTGATGGTTCATGCGGATCGCGACGGTTTGCGCGGATTGCAGGAAGCCCTTGGCCCGGTCGGTGAACTTTTCGAGATTCATGTCGTCTAACCCCTCCAAAGGTTACCGCTTGCAGATAGTGTTGCACATTGGCCACACAAGGTCTGGTGCCAAAAAATCGCAAGGCAGGTGTATTACCCGACTAGGTGGGTTCAAACCTTGTCCAAGGCAAGAGGCACCTGCACGCCTTGACCTCATCCCGCCGCCACGCGATGGAGCGGTCATACGGTTTGGGAGAGAAATCGGACATGATCTGGGTCAAGCGCGGCGCCTTTGCGCTGGTGGGGGTGCTGTTGCTGGCGGTGGTGGTGCTTGCCACGTGGGAGCCGTTCATGGCCACCGCGGCCAACACCGCACCCGCCCGCACCTATGCTGCAGAAATCATCCGCGACGATTTCGGTGTGCCGCATATCTACGGCAAGACCGATGCCGACACGGCTTACGGCGTGGCCATTGCCCATGCCGAGGACGATTTCTTCACGCTTCAGGACGTGGTCGCCATGGCCCGCGGGCGGTATGGCGCGATTGCGGGCGAGGAAGGGGCGAAGATCGACTACGCCTACCACCTGATCGACGCCCGCGGCACGGCGGAGCGGGAGTACCCCAAGCTTCCTGCCGATACCCGCGCGCTGTTCGAAGCCTATGCCGCCGGGCTCAACCAATATGCCGACGAGCATCCGGGCGAGGTGAAGCTGGCCAACCTGTTCCCCGTGAACGGCATGGACGTCGCTGCCGGATTCTCGCTGCGCCAGCCGTTCTTCTTCGGGCTTGATGGCGTGATCGGACCGCTGGTGGCAGGCGAAGACCTGCGCCGCGAGCATGGCCCCGACATTCCCGGCTTCCCCCGCCCGCCGCTGTCGGGCGCTGCGCCTGACGCGACTGACGCTGCGCCCAAGCAGGCCCGCACGCTCGTGCTGCCGCTGGGCGAGGATGCCGAACATCTCGGCTCCAATGCCTTTGCTGTTGCTCCTGAAAAGTCAGGCGGGACGACCACCCTCATCTCCAATTCGCACCAGCCGCTGCGCGGCGGCGTGGCGTGGTACGAACTGGTCGTCGAAAGCGGCGAGGGCTGGCATTTCGCGGGCGCGAACTTCCCGGGATCGCCCTTCCCCTTCCTCGGCCATAACGAGCATCTGGGCTGGACCAACACGGTCAACACGCCCGACATGATCGACGTCTACCAGCTGGAACTCGACGACACCGGCACCCGCTACAAGCTCGACGGGCAATGGCGCGATCTGGAAAGCAAGTGGGTGACCCTGCCGGTCAAGATCGGCCCCGTGGTTCTGCCGATCCGCAAGGAAGTGCTGCGCTCTGTCCACGGCCCGGTCATCAAGAACGACAAGGGCGCATTTGCCATCCGCTACGGCGGTATCGGCCAGCTCGGCCAGCTGGACGCCTATTACCGGATCAACAAGGCCAAGACCTTTGCCGAATGGGAAGCGCAATTGTCGCGCCTTGCCATCCCCTCGACAAACTTCATCTATGCCGACCAGACCGGCACCATCGCCTATGTCTACAACGCCGCGATCCCCGCCCGGCCCGAGGGTGTGAAGGCCGACTGGCGCAATGTGCTCCCCGGCGACCGGTCTGACCTGATCTGGCAGGGCGCAGTAGATTACAAAACCCTGCCCCGCATCGTGAACCCGGCGAGCGGGTGGCTCTACAATTCGAACAACACCCCCTTCACCGCAGCGGGCGCCGGGAGCGATCTTGCCCCTCAGGCGTTTGCGCCGCTGATGGGTATCGAACTCAAGCAAACCAACCGGTCATGGCGCGCCTTCAAGCTGCTTTCGGAAGCGCGGGTGCTCGACCGTGCGACGCTCGAGCGGATCAAGTACGACACCGGCTACGAACGCGAAGGCTATGTCGACCGCCTGTTCGATGCGCTTGAGGGCCTGAAGGCCGATGGCCAGCTGGCCGAAGCGCGCGATCTGCTGGTCAGTTGGGACTTCACCGCCGACAACAAGGGACGCGCCGATGCCCTGGCCCTGCTGATCATCCGCGACTTCATGGCCGCCGATTACAACAACAAGCCCTTCCCCGACGTGGCCGAAAAGCTGCAAGCCGCTGCCGACCACCTGAAGACGCATTTCGGCCGGCTTGATCCGCCGATGGGCGATCTGTTGCGGTTGCGGCAGGGCGACCTCGACCTGCCACTGGACGGCGGCTCGGACACGCTGCGCGCATCGACCACCTGGGACGTGGCCGAGGATGGGCGGCTCAGCCTCAAGCATGGTGACAGCTTCATCATGTGGATCGAATGGGCACCCGGCCAGCGGGTATCCTCACGCTCAATCCAACCCTTCGGCGCGGCGAGCACTCGGCCGGCGAGTCCGCATTATACCGACCAGATGCAGCTGTTCGTCGATCATAAACTGAAGCCTGTGCATTTCTGGCGCGATGATCTGCTGGCGAAAGCCAGCAAGCGCCGCACCATTACCAACGCGCGCTGACCGGCGCCGATCTTTCGCCTGATCTCTTCACCGGAGCCTTCGTCAAATGACCCACCGTTTTGCCGCCGCCAGCCTCTCGGCGCTTGCCCTTGCGCTTGCCGTGCCTTTCGCTCCCGCACTTGCCCAGACCAAGGCTCAGGCCAGCGCCGTCCCGCAGGCGACAGCCGATCTGCCGACGCTCGTTTCGCAGGTGAAGATCCCCTACCAGCAGTTCGAGCTGGCGAACGGCCTCAAGGTGCTGGTGCACGAAGATCGCAAGGCTCCCATCGTCAACGTGACCGTGTGGTACAATGTCGGCTCGAAGGACGAACCCAAGGGCAAGACCGGCTTTGCCCACCTGTTCGAGCACCTGATGTTCAACGGGTCGGAAAACGCCCCCAACGACTATTTCGAATATCTCGCGGAAATGGGCGCGACCGATTACAACGGCACCACCTGGTTCGACCGCACAAACTACTTCCAGACCGTGCCCCGCCCCGCGCTGGAACGCGCGCTGTGGCTGGAAAGCGACCGCATGGGCTACCTTCTCGGCGCAGTGACGCAGGGCAAGCTCGATAACCAGCGCGGCGTGGTGCAGAACGAAAAGCGTCAGGGCGACAACGAGCCCGGCGGTCTCGTTTTCTACGATGTGCTCAAGACCCTGTTCCCCGATGGTCACCCCTACCAGCACGAAGCCATCGGCTCGATGGCCGACCTCGATTCCGCATCGATGGAGGACGTGAAGGCGTGGTTCACCGAGAATTACGGCCCGAACAACGCCACGCTGGTGATCGCAGGCGACATTTCCGCTGCCGAAGCGCGTCCGCTGGTCGAGAAGTATTTCGGCGCCATCGCGCGTGGCCCGGTCAATGATCCGGCCCAGGCCGATGTGCCGACCCTTGCCGAACCGGTGCGCAAGACCTTCAAGGATCAGGTCGCTGCCACCAGCATCACCCGTTACTGGGCGGTTGAAGGCCTGACCGGCAAGGACCGCATCGCGCTTGACGTCGGTGCCTCGATCCTCGGCGGTCTCGCCTCCAGCCGTCTCGACAACACGCTGGTGCGCGAAGAGCAGCTGGCGGTTGGCGTTTCCGCGGGCAACTCCGCCTTCCAGCGCGTCGGCTTCCTCAGCGTCGAAGCGACCGCCAAGGACGGCGTTGATCTTGCCGCGCTCGAAGCGCGCATGGATGCGGTGGTCAACAAGCTGATCACCGAAGGCCCGACCGAGGACGAAGTCCGCCGCGCGGTCACCAGCAACCTCGCCCGCACGATCCGCGGGCTGGAGCAGGTCGGCGGCTTCTCGGGCAAGGCCCAGACCCTCGCCGAAGGCGAAGTGCTGGCGGGCGACCCGGAATTCTACGCCCGCGAGTTCGAAACGCTCGCCAAGCTGACCCCGGCTGACGTCAAGGCGGCGATGGCCAAGTGGATGACCCGCCCGGCGATGACCGTGGTGCTGGAACCCGGCGCACGCGACGCTTCCTACGAGGAAGCCGCATCGGTCGCAGCCGATGGCGAAAACGCTTCCGAGCGCGACCGTGCGGCGGAGACCATCAACGTCTCGGCCGAACGGCCCAAGCCTGCGATCGACTCCATCGCTGAACTCGATTTCCCCACGCTCGAGCGCGCGACGCTCAAGAACGGGATGAAGGTCACCTATGCCCGCCGCAACGCGGTGCCCGCGACCTATGTGGCGATGACCTTCAACGCGGGCGGCGCGGCCGATCCGGCCGACAAGCGCGGGCTGGAAGGCCTGACCATGTCGCTGTTCGACGAAGGCACCGCCAAGCTTTCGTCGCAGCAGATCGCCGAAGCGGGCGAGCGTCTCGGTGCGACCGTGTCGGTCGGCGGCGGCGATGACCGGTCGACCTTCACGCTTTCGGCGCTGACCGCCAACCTCTCGCCCAGCCTCGACCTGATGCGCCAGATCATGCGCGAGCCGGCCTTCAACCCGGCCGATCTCGAGCGGGTGCGCACCCAGACCGTCACCGGCATCCGCCAGGCGATGAAATCGCCGCAGGGTATCGCCCAGCGCACCATCACCCCCGAACTGTTCGGGGCTGCAAACCCCTATGGCGGGGTGAGCACGGTGGAGAGCGTCAGCAGCATCACCCGCGACGATCTGCTCGCCTTCAAGGACAACTGGATCCGTCCGGACAATGGAGAAGTCTTCGTCATTTCGGACAAGCCGCTGGCCGAGATCGTGACCTCGCTCAACGCGGCCTTCGGTGACTGGAAGGCACCTGCCACGCCCAAGGGCGTCAAGCAGTTCCCCGCTGGCAAGGAAGCACAGGGCAACCGCATCATTCTGGTGAACCGCCCCAATTCGCCGCAGAGCTTCATCGTCGGCGCGCAGATCACGCCGCTTGATGCGGGCGATCAGGCCTTTGTGGCCTTCAACAGCGCGAACAACTCGCTGGGTGGCAACTTCCTCGCACGGCTCAACATGAACCTGCGCGAGACCAAGGGCTGGAGCTACGGCGTACGCGGCGGCACGCAGGCGCGCGAGAATGCGGTGATCTACTCGATATCGGGCGGCGTTCAGGCGGACCGCACCGGGGATTCGGTCGCCGAGATGATCCGCGAAACCCGCGAATTCCTCACGGAAAAGGGCGTGACCGCTGAAGAGCTGACCCGCAACATCGCGTCGGAAGTCGGCGCGCTGCCGGGCCGGTTCGAAACCTCGCCCGCGGTGCTCGGCGCGATGCAGGGCAATGCCCTGTTCGGCCGCCCCGACACCTATCAGGAAACGCTCGCCAGCATCTACCGTGCGCAGACCACCGAAACGCTCGATGCCGCCGCCCGTGCCGCGATCGACACCGACAAGTTCGTGTGGGTCGTGGTCGGCGATGCCAGCAAGGTGCGTGCCCAGCTCGAACCGCTCGGCCTGCCGATCGAACAGCGCGAGATGGAAGGCGAATAAACAGCGCATCGGCAGCGCGCTTCAGCCGAAATCCGGTTGAAGCGCGCTGACATGAGTGTAAATAGCGCACCCAGAAGTGTCGGGTCACCCAAGGTCCGCACCAAACCCAAGGAGTGGTTTATGTCTGTTGCAGGTACCTACAAGACCATCGTCAAGAGCCCGATGGGCGACCAGACCGGCACCCTCACCGTGGTTCCCGATGGCGACACCTTCAGCGGCTCGCTGGTCGGCAGCCTCGGTTCGATGGACATCGCGGGCGGCACTGTCAGCGGCAACACCATCTCGTGGAAGATGAACATGGTCGTCCCCATGCCGATGACGCTCGATTGCGAAGCGACCATCGATGGCGACACGCTGACCGGTTCGGTCAATGCAGGCGCTTTCGGCGCGATGCCGCTGTCGGGCACCCGCGAAGCCTGATTGCTCGCCGCTTGAGCGAGATAAGCCGCCGGAGTTCGCGCTCCGGCGGTTTTTTCGTGCCCTCAAACAATGCCGGACTGCCTGCATTCAGGATCGCGCGTTATTGACGGGCTGATACCTGCCAAGGAGCAACAGGGATGACGTTTCGTGCCGCTTTCACCGCCTCTGCCGCCACGCTTTCGCTTGCAGGCTGCATGACCATTCCCGACAGCCACCCGCTGGCCGGGACCGAGTGGCAGCTGGTTGCCATCGACACGTCGGGCAGCACCACCACGCTGACGCCTGCGGTGCAGCGCCGCCACACCATCGCCTTCGGTGACGGAGGCGAAATGCAGCTCCAGCTCGATTGCAACCGCGGGCGCTCCACCTGGACTGCGGGCCAGCCGGCGAGCGGCGCGGGCAGCATCAGCATCGGGCCGGTCGCCGGCACCAAGATGTTCTGCCCCCAGCCGAGCTTCGGCGATGAACTCGCCGGCCTCAGCGAAGCCGAACGGTTCATCACCACGCTCGACGGGCGTCAGCTGGTGATCGAAACGGCGCAGCTGCGCTACACCTTCTCCGCCCTCGAATAGAGCCGTGCCGGTCGCAGGCATGCGACCAAGGTCTAGCTATCGTCCACACCCGTAACGCGCGACTTTGCAATCCTCGACAGGAGCGGCATGGTGCGGCCTCGCGGCCATGCCTGCCGCTCAGGGGATCGAGCAAACGAGCGGGAGACGGACAATGGCGACGGCATATGATGGCGCCCTGCCCAAGCATCACAAGGTCACGGGGACGGAAAAGCGCGTCATCCTCGCCTCGTCGCTGGGCACGGTTTTCGAATGGTACGATTTCTACCTCTACGGCCTGCTGGCCACGATCATCTCGGCGCAATTCTTCTCGGGGGTGAACGAGACCACCGGGTTCATCTTCGCGCTGGCGGCCTTTGCCGCAGGCTTTGCGGTGCGGCCGTTCGGCGCGCTGGTGTTCGGGCGGCTGGGCGACATGGTCGGGCGCAAATACACCTTCCTGGTGACGATGGGCCTGATGGGCTTTGCCACCTTCACCGTTGGCCTGCTGCCGAATTACACCAGCATCGGGGTGGCTGCCCCGATCATGCTGGTGGTGCTGCGGCTGTTGCAGGGCCTTGCGCTCGGCGGCGAATATGGCGGCGCGGCGACTTATGTTGCCGAACACGCGCCGAACAACAAGCGCGGGCTCTACACCAGTTTCATCCAGACCACTGCGACGCTGGGCCTGTTCGCCGCGCTGCTAGTGGTGATCGGCACCCGCACCATGATCGGCGAGGAAGCCTTCAAGGAATGGGGCTGGCGCGTGCCGTTCCTGATCTCGGCACTGCTGCTCGGCGTGTCGCTGTGGATCCGGATGCAGCTTCAGGAAAGCCCGGTCTTCCAGAAGATGAAGGACGAAGGCACCAATTCCAAGGCGCCGATCTCGGAAGCTTTCGGCAACTGGAAGAACGGCCGCTGGGCATTGATCGCGCTGCTCGGTGCAGTCGCGGGGCAGGCGGTGGTGTGGTACACCGGCCAGTTCTACGCGCTGTTCTTCCTTGAAAAAGTCCTGATGGTAGACGGGGCGACGACCAATATCCTGATCGCCGTCGCACTCGCCATCGGAACGCCGTTCTTCATCTTCTTCGGCTGGCTGTCGGACAAGATCGGACGCAAGCCGATCATTCTGACGGGCTGTGCGCTGGCGGCGGTGACGTTCTTCCCATCCTTCCACGCCCTCACCGAAGCGGCCAATCCGGCACTTGCCAAGGCACAGGCGACGGCTCCGGTCAGTGTCATCGTCAATGATGCCGATTGCTCGGTGCAGTTCGACCCCATCGGCAAGAACAAGTTCGACGCCAAAAGCTGCGACATCGCCAAATCCTTCCTGGCGAAGAGCGGCGTCAGCTACTCTAAGGTCGAGGCAGACGCAGGGGCCATCGCGCAGATCACAATCGGCGCGCAGACCTTCGTCGCTCCCGATCCGGCCAAGCTTGCAGGCGACGAACGCAAGGCCGCCATCACCGCCTATCAGGACGAATTGAAGGCGGCGCTGGCCAAGGCGGGTTACCCGGCCAAGGCCGATCCCGACGCCATCGACACCCCGGTGGTGATCGCGATCCTCACCTATCTCGTGCTGCTGGTGACGATGGTTTACGGACCCATCGCCGCGCTGCTGGTGGAGCTGTTCCCCACCCGCATCCGCTACACCGCGATGAGCCTGCCTTACCACATCGGCAATGGCTGGTTCGGCGGTTTCCTGCCAACCACCGCCTTCGCGATGGTGGCGGCGACCGGGAATATCTACTTCGGCTTGTGGTATCCGGTGGCGATCTGCGCGGCCACCGTGGTGATCGGGCTGTTGTTCCTGCCCGAGACTTTCAGACGGAATATCGACGATTGATCCAGCACCGGTGGACCACAAGCAGGGGCGGTACCGCAAGGTGCCGCCTCTTTGCTTTGCGCACGCCTTGCAGTAACTTGTCGTCCGCGAGCGAGGGGAGGCTGACATGATGTTGGGCGCGGCGCTGGCCGCCGCGACACTCTATCTGGGCGCGCTGTTCTGGCTTGCCGCGTGGCGTGACAGGCAAGCGGCTGGCGGCTGGCTGACGCGCCATGCGGGCACGATCTACGGCCTCAGTCTGGCGGTCTATTGTTCAAGCTGGACCTTCTTCGGCGGGGTCGGCACGGCGGCGACGGCAGGTCTTGATTATCTGCCGATCTATCTCGGCCCGATCCTCGTCTTCACCCTCGGCTTCGGGCTGGTGCGCAAGATCCTCGCGCAGGCCAAGGCGCAGCATTCCACTTCGATCGCCGACTTCCTTTCCGCACGCTACGGCAAAAGCGCGAGCCTCGCAGCGCTGGTGACGGTGATCGCGACCTGCGGAACGCTGCCTTACATGGCGCTGCAAATGGAATCGGTGGGCGCCGCGCTGCTGCTGCTCGACCCGAGTCTGCGCACGCAGGTCGCTGCGGACGAGCTGGTGCTGATCGTCGCGGTGCTGATGGGGTTGTTTGCGATCCTGTTCGGCTCGCGCCGCGCCGACCGCGCAGGCGACAATGCAGGTCTGGTGCTGACGATTGCGGTGGAGGCGGTGGTGAAGCTCGCAGCGCTGCTGGTGGTCGGCGCGCTGGCGGTGGGGTTGCTGGCGAGCAGTGACGGGTTTGCTCTGCCCGCCGCCCCTGCCCTGTTCGCCGCCGATCCCTTCGACGCGCGCTTTGCGGTGCTGACGGTCATCGCTGCGGCCGCGATCCTGTGCCTGCCGCGCCAGTTCCACATGAGCTTTATCGAGGCCCCCGGAGACCGCACCGGCCGGGCAATGCGATGGGTGTTCCCGGCCTATCTCGCGCTGACCGCCGCGGTGATCGTGCCGATCGTTCTGGCCGGGCAGGCCATGCTGCCCGCGGGCACCGATCCCGACACCATCGTGCTCGCCCTGCCGCTCGCCAGCGATGTACCGATGCTCGCCATCGTGGTGTTCATCGGCGGCCTTTCGGCGGCGGCGGGCATGATCGTGGTGGCGAGCGTCGCGCTGTCGATCATGATCACCAATGATCTTATCGCACCGCTGCTGCTGCGCCGCACACTTGCAGGGCGGGGCGACCGCAGCCGCGTGCCGGGACGGTTGCTGCTGATCCGCCGCATGGTGATCGCCGCGCTGCTCATGGCGGCCTATGCCTTTTATCGCGGATTTGCCGGTATCACCGATCTCGCCGGGCTCGGCACGCTCGCCTTTGCCGCCGCAGCGCAGTTCGCGCCGGGGCTGGTGCTGGGCATGGTGAGCCAGCACGGCAACCGGGCGGGGATGCTGACAGGCCTTGCCACCGGCTTTGCGCTGTGGCTGGCGCTGCTGATCCTCCCTGCGGCGAGCGGCACACCCCCGCCTGTCAGCATTCACCCCGATCCGCTGGTCTCGGGCGTGGTGCTGAGCCTCTGTTTGAACGCCGCGCTCTATTGGCTGGTATCGGCCCTGGTGCGGCCATCGCTGCTGGATCAGGCGCAGGCCGCCGCCTTTGTCGGCACGCCGATGCCGGGCGAGCTCCCCCGTCACGCTACAGCGAAACGGGTGGCCGATGTGCGCGCGCTGCTTACCCAGTTCGTCGGACGGGAACGCGCCGATGCCGCGCTGACCCCGCTGCACCTGCGCAATGGCGATCCTGCGAACGCGGCGGTGCTGGAGCTGGCCGAGCGGTTGATCTCGGGCGTCATCGGCACATCCTCTGCGCGGATGCTGGTCGCATCATGGGCGGGCGGCGATCCGATCCCCCTCCCCGAAGTCGTCGCCATGTTTGGCGAAACGCACCGCCGCCTCAGCTTCTCCGCCGACCTGCTCCAGACAGCGATCGAGAGTATCGATCAGGGCGTGGCGCTGGTCGATGCCGAGATGCGCCTGGTGGCGTGGAACAGCCGCTATCAGCAAATCTTCGATCTGCCCGACAGGCTGGTCAGCGTTGGCACGCCGATTGCCGATCTGATCCGCTTCAACCTTGCCCGAAGCGCGCTTTCAGAGGCCGAAATCGCCGAGCAGGTCGCCCGCCGCCTCGGTCATATGCGCGCCGGGCGCGAACACCGGATGGAGCGCGAACAGCATGATGGCCGTGTGCTCCGGATCGTCGGCGCGCCCACGCCGGGCGGCGGCTACACCACCTCCTATACCGACATCACGGCGGATCGCCGGGCCGAGCAGGCACTGGAAGACAAGGTGGCCGAACGCACCCGCCAGCTCAGCGCCGCGAACGCCGCGCTGGCCGAGGCGACCCGTTCCAAGACCCGCTTCCTCGCCGCGGCCAGCCACGATCTGATCCAGCCACTCAACGCCGCCCGCCTGTTCGCTTCGGCATTGGGCGAGGAAGTGAGCGGGCAGCAGGCGCTGGAGCGGCTCGTCAGCGATCTCGACGGCTCGATCGTCGCGGCCGACCGGCTGATCCGCGTGCTGCTGGAGATTTCCAAGCTCGACAGCGGCGGGATCGTCCCCGCGCCAGAAGCCATCGCCCTCGATCAATTGTTTGAGGATGTCGCCCGCGACTTCACCTTGCAGGCACAGGCGAAAGGCCTGCGGTTGCGGCGGGTGCGCACGAGCGTGTGGGTGATGGCCGACCGGGCGCTGCTCACCGATGTGCTGCGCAACCTCCTCAGCAATGCGGTGCGCTATACCGCGCAGGGTGGTGTGCTGATCGGGGTGCGGCGACGCGGCGGGCTGGCGCAAATCTGCATCCACGACACCGGACGCGGGATCGCGCCCGAAGACATCGAGCGCATCTTCGGCGAGTTCGAACGCGGCGCATCGACCGACCGCGAGGGGCTGGGGCTTGGCCTCGCCATTGTTCGCCGCGCGGCACGACTGCTGGAGGTGGAGATTGCGACCACCTCCACCCCGGGTCGCGGAAGCCGCTTCGCGCTCGCTCTGCCGGTACTGCGGCGGGAGGCGATTGTGGCTCCGAAGTCCCAGCCCGCCCGCGCCGCAACAGGGCTTGGCAGCGCGCGGGTGCTGGTGGTGGATAATGATCCGGCGGTGCTGGCCGCAACCGCCGCCCTGCTCGGCAAGTGGGGGCTATCGGTGACCTGCGCCGCCAGCCTGATCGAAGCCCGCGCAGCCGCGCCGGAGTCGCCCGATGTGGCGATCATGGACTACCGGCTCGATGGTGAGGAACGCGGAGACGAAACCTATGCGATGCTGTGCGAAGGCTGGGGCTGCCGTCCGCCGGTAATCCTGCTGACCGCGGAAAGCGCCGAGGAAACCGAGGCCGCCGCCGCGCGCATGGGCGCCAACATCCTGCTGAAACCCGCGCCGCCCGCTGCACTGCGCGCCTTGATCGCCACGGCTCTCGCGCAGGCGCGCGCGGCGGCGGCTCACCCCTTCGCCGGGTCCGCCACCGGCTGATCGACATCGAGTTTCGCGGCGAGCAGCACCGCCTGAGTGCGGCTGTTGACCCCCAGCTTCCGCAGGATCGCGGTGATATGCGCCTTCACCGTCGCCTCGCTGATCGCGAGTTCATAGGCGATCTGCTTGTTGAGCAGCCCTTGCCGGATCGCCGCGAGGATGCGCCGCTGCGCCGGAGTGAGGCTGGCGATGCGAGCGAGATCATCGTCCATGCCTGCCGCACCGCTTTCGGGAAACCAACCGTCCCCTTCACGCACCGCCGCCAGCCCTTCGCGCATGGCGTCGAGGCTGGAGGATTTGGGAATGAACCCCGCCGCTCCCAATTGCGCCGCTGCCGCCGCGACGCGCGGCTCCTCGCTGGCCGAGACGATCACGATGGGCAGCGCAGGGTGATCCTGCCGCAGGTCCATCAGCACCGAGAGGCCGGAGGAGTCCGCCATATGCAGATCGAGCAGCAGCGCCTCCGCCCCGCCCTCTGCCAGCGCCAAGCGCGCCTCGGCGGCGGAGCTGGCTTCGATGATTGCCGCTTCGGGCCACACCCGCCCCACCGCGTGCGCCAGCGCGCTGCGGAACAGCGGGTGGTCATCGGCGATGACGATCCTTGTGGTCATAACCTCAAGCGTTCTGCCGCCCCTCGATCAGCCGCTCGACGAGCGAGGGGTCGGCCAGCGTCGAGGTATCGCCCAGCGCGCCGAATTCGTTCTCGGCGATCTTGCGCAGGATGCGGCGCATGATCTTGCCCGAGCGTGTCTTGGGCAGGCCATCGGTGAAGTGGATGATATCGGGCGTGGCGATCGGTCCGATTTCCTTGCGGACATGCGCCTTCAGCTCGGCGAGCAGCGCGTCGGAGCCATCCTCGCCCGCGTTGAGCGTTACGTAGCAATAGATGCCCTGCCCCTTGATATCGTGCGGGTATCCTACCACCGCCGCCTCTGCGACCTTGGGGTGGAGCACCAGCGCGCTCTCGACCTCGGCGGTGCCCATGCGGTGGCCCGAGACGTTGATGACATCGTCGACCCGCCCGGTGATCCAGTAGTACCCGTCACCGTCGCGCTTGCACCCGTCGCCGGTGAAATACTTGGCCTTGTAGGTGCTGAAATAGGTCTGCCCGAAGCGTTCGTGATCGCCATAGATTGTGCGCGCCTGACCGGGCCAGCTGTGGGTGATGCACAGATTGCCCTCGGCCGCGCCGTCCAGCACCCCGCCCTCGCTGTCGACCAGTTGCGGGCGGATGCCGAAGAACGGGAGGCCAGCGCTGCCCGGCTTCATGTCATGCGCGCCCGGCAGCGTGGTGATCATGCAGCCGCCGGTTTCGGTCTGCCACCAGGTGTCGATGATCGGGCAGCGGCCCTCGCCCACGGTGTCGAAATACCAGCGCCATGCTTCAGGGTTGATCGGTTCACCAACGCTCCCGAGCAGCCGCAGGGATGCCCGCGAACGGCTCGTCACATGATGATCGCCCTCGCGCATCAGCGCGCGGATGGCGGTGGGGGCGGTGTAGATGATGTTGACCTGATGCTTGTCCACCACGTCCCAGAACCGTCCGTGATCGGGGTAATTGGGCACGCCTTCGAACACCACGGCGGTCGCCGCGTTCATCAGCGGGCCGTAGACCACGTAGCTGTGCCCGGTGACCCAGCCGATATCGGCGGTGCACCAGAATACCTCGCCGTGCTGGTAATCGAAGATGTAGTGGAAGGTCGTCGCCGTCCACACGCCGTAACCGCCGGTGGTGTGGAGCACGCCCTTGGGCTTGCCGGTCGATCCCGAGGTGTAGAGGATGAACAGCGGATCTTCCGCACCCATGACCTCGCAGGGACAATCGGCATCGCTGGCCACGTCCTCCAGCCAATGGTCGCGGCCTTCCTGCATCGTGATCGCGCCGCCGGTGTGGCGGATCACCAGCACGCCATCGACGGGCGTGGCGTGCGCTGCAAGGCCCAATGCCGCATCGACATTGGCCTTGAGCGGAACGCGTTTGCCGCCGCGCAGGCCCTCATCCGCGGTGATGACGAAGCGGCTGCCGCAGTCCTCGATCCGGCCGGCCAGCGCCTCGGGCGAGAAGCCGCCGAACACCACCGAATGCACCGCCCCGAGCCGCGCGCAGGCGAGCATCGCGGTGACCCCTTCGAGGATCATCGGCATATAGATCGTCACGCGGTCGCCGCGCTTCACTCCCAGATTTTTCAAGGCGTTGGCCATCCGCACCACTTCGGTGTGCAGTTCGCCATAGGTGAGGCTGCGGCCGGGCGAAGCCGGATCATCAGGCTCGAAAATCAGCGCCGTGCGATCAGCGTGCTCGGGCAGGTGGCGGTCGACCGCATTGTGGCACAGGTTGAGCTGGCCATCCTCGAACCACGCGATGCGGACGGGGTCATAGGCCCAGTCGCCGCCCACTGTCGGCGCACGGTCCCAATCGAGCCGCTGCGCCTGTTCCAGCCAGAAAGCATCGGGCGTCTCCACCGAGGCGCGATACATCGCGGCATATTGCTCGGGGCTGCAATGCGTGGGCGTGTGCGGTTGGGGCCGCTCGACGGCGTGGATCATCTCGACTCTCCCTAATTCTGACCCCGTATTACACCAGGCTACCAGCCCCGCGCCCTCAGACAAAGGTCTTACGACCATCCGCTAACTGTCCGCGCCCCGACAATAGGGCCAGTCTCCCCGGCATAAGACAAGGACGGGAGCGGTTCATGATTCACACGGTGACAGGACACGCATTGCGGGCCGCGCTGCTGGCGGCGAGCGCCTTGGTGGCCGCGCCAGCACTGGCACAGGAACAAAGCGTCGATGCGCGGCTCGACCGGCTGGAGAAGCTGGTCGAAGGGCTGATCACGCGGCTCGATGCCGAGGCTGGCGCGAAGGCCGAGCAGGCCGAGGCGCTCGCAGCGGTACGCGCCGAGACCGGAGCGATCCGGGCTGAGCAGCAAGCGATGCGCAGCGAGGTCGAAGAGACCGAAGCTACCACCCGCACCCTTTCCGCAAAGCAGGCTGAGATGTCCGACAAGCTGATCGATTTCGCGATTGCGCCGGGCGAAGGCTTCAAGATGGGCAAGACGCGGGTCACCTATGGCGGCTATGTGAAACTCGATGCGACCTCCCAGCGCACCAGCGGCGGGCAGATTGCGGGCAATTCGATCCTGCGCGATTTCCTGTTCCCCTCGTCCATCCCGGTGGGTGGCCAGGCGAGCGGCTTCGACACCGATTTCTCGGCACGCCAGACCCGCTTCCTGTTCAAGACCGAAACCGACGTCGGCACCGATCACAAGCTGAGCAGCCTGATCGAGCTTGATTTCAACGTCACCGAAGGCGGCAATGAACGGGTCACCAACAGCTTCACGCCGCGCATCCGCCACGCGCTGATCAATTACGATAACTGGACCTTCGGGCAGGGCTGGTCGACCTTCCAGAATGTCGGCGCGCTGCCGGATTCGCTGGATTTCATCGGGGTAACGCCGGGCACGGTGTTCGATCGCCAGCCTCTGATCCGTTACACCAAGGGCGGCTTGCAGCTCGCTGTCGAGCAGCCCGAAACCGTGGTGACGGCGCAGAACGGGGCGATGGTCACGCCCGGTGACGACCAGATCCCGGACATCGTGGGCCGTTACAACTGGAGCGGCGACTGGGGCCAATTCACGGCGGCCGCGATTGTGCGCCAGCTGCATGTGTCGACCGACGATCTGATGGGCGTCGACGATGCGGCGTGGGGATATGGCCTCAGCCTGTCGGGCAAGCTCAAGGTCGGCGCGCAAGACGATCTGCGCTTCATGGCCACGGCTGGCGACGGGCTGGGGCGCTATATCGGCCTCAACATCGTCAATGATGCCGCGATCAAGATGGACGGGACGCTCGATCCGATCTTCACCTGGTCGGGCTTTGCCGCCTACCGCCATGTCTGGACGGACAAGCTGCGGTCCAATCTGGCCGGGTCATATTTCAAGGCCGACAATCCGGTTCGGCTGACCACCAATCAGGTCACCGACGAAAGCTGGAACGCCTTCGCCAATCTGATCTGGACTCCGGTCGGCCCGCTGAATGTTGGGATCGAAGTGATGTATGCGACCCGCACGCTGGAAGACGGACGGACCGGCAATCTGCAACGCATCCAGCTTTCGACGCAGTACAATTTCTGATCCCGAGGCATTTAACCAATATGGCAATGTTTCACGTGAAACATTGCCATATTGTCTCCATTTCGCTGGGGCTAAGAGGGGTCTAGCGGGGGTCTAGCGGGGGTCTAGCGGGGGTCTAGCGGGGGTCTAACGCCGGTCTAACCCCAAGCAAAAGCCCCGCTAGCGCAAGGCTGGCGGGGCTTGGACTTGGGCAAGGGTCGTCCGATCAGAAGCGGTATGCCAGCCCCGCGCTGATCACCCAGGGGTCAAGCTTGTGCTCGGTCTCGATCGCCAGCGTGTTGCCCACGAACCAGCGCGCCGTGGTGTCGATGAAGTAACGCTTCACATCAAAGCTGAGGCCCAGCCCCTTGTCGCCCAACGGCACGTCCATGCCGGCTTGCAGCGCCACGCCGAATTCGTCGGACAGATCGGTGCGCGTCACGCCAAGCGGCACAGTCGCCGCGCCGCGCTTGTCACCGACCCACAGGAAATAGGCAGGGCCAGCACCGACATATGGCTTAATCCCGCCCAGATCGAAGTGATACTTCGCCGTCACCGTCGCCGGGATCAGCTTGGCGTTCGAGACCAACTCAGCGCCCGCAGGCAGCCCCGCCAACGTGTCGACATCATGCTGGGTCATGCCTGCAATCGTCTCGATCGAGATGTTGTTCGTCACGAAATACTCGATCGCCAGTGTCGGCGTGACATTGTCGTTCGCCTTGGTCTGCAAGGTCGCAGGCAGGCCCGGAAGATTGACGTTGATGTCGGTGATCTTGCCATCGGGCGCCACATAGGTGCCCAGCAGCTTGATCTGGATATCGCCCGCCCGGTCGCTTTCGGCGTCCTGCGCCATGGCAGGCATTGCGGCCAGCATCAGCGCTGCGCCGCCCAATGCAGTATTGGCAAGCATCAGAATTTTCTTCATTTTATCCGTCCTCATCGGCAACAGTGGCCGCCTTTCGCGGCCCAGGATGGTTGCTGCCTGTCAGCGCCCGATAGCCCCAGCCGCCCCTCGCGCTCATTGATCGGGATCAAAGACCTTTGCCGACCGCCGCGCCAAAGCGGCAGCATCATGGCGACCATCAGCCCCTCTCCGCCCCCCGGGCTGCCCGACTTCGGGCTTGCCGCATTCCGCGCCGCATTGCCGGCCGGAACGGGCGATGCGGCGACAGCCGACCGGCTTTGCGCACTGGGACTGAAGGCGCATCTGCCCAAGGGCGCGCAGCTTGAGCCTGATGCCGAGGAAGACCGGCTGGTGTGGATCGACAGCGGCTCTGCCAAGCTGGTCGCGCCCCATGCCACCGGCGCGCCCGGAGGACAGGTGCTGGCCTTTCACTTCGCAGGCGATCTGGTTTCGGTGCTGCGGCGCGGAGACGGCGATTTCCGCCTCGTCGCGCTTGTCGATTGTGATCTGGTGGTGTTCCCGGCGGACCGGTTCCTCGATCAGGCGCAGGGCGATCCGGCGGTGCTGCGATCAGTGCTGACCCGCAGCCTTCAGGCGCTTCACCGCAGCCGCACCCGCATGATGCAGATGGGGCACAAGTCCGCATCCGCGCGGATCGCCGATTTTCTTGTCTCGATGGCCGAGCGGCTGGCCGACTGCAACGAAGGCCAATGCGCCATCGCACTGCCGATGAGCCGCCGCGATATCGGGGATTCCCTTGGCCTCACCATCGAAACCGTCAGCCGCCAGCTCACCGAACTGCGCGAGGCGGGGCTGGTGACGACCGAGGGGCGATCAAAGGTTGTTCTGAGCGATGTGGGCGCGCTCGCCCGGATCGCGGGGCGGCAACAGGGATCTTCGAAAAACTGAAGCAAATTTGATTTCGGTCAAACACACGGAGTGCGGTGGCCAGCTAGAAGCGGGCCAACGAAAAGGGATAATCAACATGGAAACAGTCGTTCGGCGGCTGGGGGTCTGGGCGCTTGTCCTGCTCGCCAGCATCGCTGCCATTGCGCTCACCCCTGATAGCGGGTTTGCCATCCACATGGGCATTGTCGGGCTGGTCGCGGTGATCCTGCTGATCGCCACAGCCACCTCCTATGACCCGATGGCCCGCGCGCAGAGCATCTTCCGGATGCCTCCGGGGCCAAGCCGCTATGATGACGACGTGATCCGCTGGGGCGTGATCGCGACGATGTTCTGGGGGCTGGCAGGGCTGTTGGCGGGCGTGTTCATCGCCGCGCAAATGGCCTTCCCGCAGTTGAACTTCGAACCCTATCTCAATTTCGGCCGGTTGCGCCCGCTGCATACCAGCGCGGTGATTTTCGCCTTTGGCGGCAATGCGCTGATCGCCACCAGCTTCTATGTGGTGCAACGCACCTGCCGCGCCACGCTGGCCCTGCCCGGCACGGCCCGCTTCGTGTTCTGGGGCTACCAGCTGTTCATCGTGCTGGCCGCGACCGGATACCTGCTCGGCATCAGCCAGGGCAAGGAATATGCCGAGCCGGAATGGTATGTCGATCTGTGGCTGACCGTGGTGTGGCTCGCCTATCTGGCGGTGTTCGTCGGCACGATCCTGCGCCGCAAGGAACCGCATATCTACGTGGCGAACTGGTTCTACCTCGCCTTCATCATCACTGTGGCGATGCTGCACGTGGTCAACAATCTGGCGCTCCCCGTCAGTCTGATGGGCGCGAAAAGCTACAGCGCCTTTGCGGGCGTGCAGGATGCGCTGACCCAGTGGTGGTACGGCCATAACGCGGTCGGATTTTTCCTGACCGCAGGCTTCCTGGCGATGATGTATTACTTCGTGCCGAAGCAGGCCGGGCGGCCGGTGTACTCCTACCGCCTGTCGATCATCCACTTCTGGTCGCTGATCTTCCTCTATATCTGGGCCGGCCCACACCACCTCCACTACACCGCCTTGCCCGACTGGGCGCAGACCCTGGGCATGGTGTTTTCTGTGATGCTGTGGATGCCCAGCTGGGGCGGGATGATCAACGGGTTGATGACCCTGAACGGCGCGTGGGACAAGGTCCGCACCGATCCGATCATCCGCATGATGGTCCTCGCGCTCGCCTTCTACGGGATGAGCACCTTCGAAGGGCCGATGCTGTCGATCAAGGCGGTGAACTCGCTGAGCCACTATACCGACTGGACCATCGGCCACGTCCACTCCGGCGCGCTGGGTTGGAACGGGATGATCACCTTCGCCTGTGTCTACTTCCTCGTCCCGCGCCTGTGGAACCGCGAGCGCCTTTACAGCCTGCGGATGATCAACTGGCACTTCTGGCTCGCGACGCTGGGGATCGTTTTCTACGCCTCGGCCATGTGGGTCGCCGGGATCACGCAGGGCCTGATGTGGCGCGAATACGGGGCTGACGGATATCTGGTGAACAGCTTCGTCGACACGGTCGCAGCGCTGCACCCGATGTACATCCTGCGCGCTGCGGGCGGGCTGATGTACCTCAGCGGCGCGATCATCATGGCGTACAACATCTGGATGACGATCGCAGGGCACCTGCGCGACGAAGCCCCGATGGGCGACACGCCGCATGATCAAGCCGCCGACCGCCCCTTCATCGCCGAACCCGCCGAATAAGCGCTGCTGCGCAAGGAACGCGAACATGACCGATACCCATCGCAAGGAACCTTTCGAGGGCCACAAGCGCCTCGAAAAGAACGTCACCCTCCTCGCCGCCGCGACACTGCTGACTGTCGCAATTGGCGGGATCGTGGAAATCGCCCCGCTGTTCTGGATCGACAACACGATCGAGAAGGTGGCGGGGATGCGGCCTTATACCCCATTGGAACAGGCAGGCCGCGACATCTACGTGCGGGAAGGCTGCTACGTCTGTCACAGCCAGATGATCCGCCCCTTCCGCGACGAGGTGGAGCGTTACGGGCATTACAGCCTCGCCGCCGAGAGCATGTATGATCACCCCTTCCAGTGGGGATCGAAGCGCACCGGCCCTGATCTGGCGCGCGTCGGCGGGCGCTATTCGGATGCCTGGCACGTCGACCACCTGAAGGCGCCGCGCTCGGTCGTGCCGGAAAGCATCATGCCCAGCTATTCCTTCCTCGCCGAAACCGCGCTGGAGGTGGATGATCCAGCGGCGAACCTCACCGCGCTGCGGCGGGTGGGCGTGCCTTATTCTGACACCGACATCGCCAAGGCCGAGGCCGATCTGCTGGCGCAGGCCAACCCCGATGCCGACGCGGGCGATCTCGCCACCCGCTATCCCAAGGCGCAGATCCGCGACTTTGATGGCGACCCGAAACGCGTGACCGAGATGGATGCGCTGGTCGCGTACCTCCAGATGCTCGGCACGCTGGTCGATGTGAACAGCGCCGCCGCGCAGGAACAGCTCAGCAAGGAGGGCACCCGGTGAGCCTCTACACCGCCCTTCGTCACTTTGCCGACAGCTACGCGCTGGCGATGATCTGCGTGCTCTATCTGACCCTGTGCCTGTGGCACTTCCGCCCGGGCGCCAAGCCCCATGTTGCGGACGCCAAGCACTCGATTTTCAGGGATGACGACAATGACGACCAATAAGACTCCGGCCTCCGCCGGTCGACGCATCGACGAGCCCACCGGCACCGAAACCGTCGGCCATGAATGGGACGGGATCGAGGAGCTCAACACCCCCCTGCCGCGCTGGTGGCTCTACACCTTCTACGCGACCATTGTATTCGCGCTGGTCTATGTGGTGCTCTATCCCGCCTTGCCGATGATCGACCGCGCAACGGCGGGCACGCTCGGCTGGTCGAGCCGGGGCGACCTCGCCCGCGAAATGTCCGCTGCCGATGCGGCGCGCGCGGGCATCGTGGCGAAGATTGCGGCGACCGATATCGAGGCGCTTCCCGCCAACCCTGACCTGATGCAGGCGGCGATTTCTGGCGGGGCGGCGGCGTTCAAGGTCAATTGCGTCCAGTGCCACGGCGCGGGCGCGGCGGGATCGCCGGGCTATCCCAACCTCAATGATGACGACTGGCTGTGGGGCGGGACGCTGACCGATATCGAATATACCCTCACCCACGGCATCCGCTGGGAAGGCGCGGACCAGACCCGCGCGACCTATATGCCTGCCTTCGAAGGCGTGGTCGACGCCGCGCAGGCCAGGGCGCTGGCGGGCCATGTCCTGTCGCTCAGCGGCAAGGCCAAGCCCAGCCCGGCGGGCGCGCAGATGTTCGCCGATAATTGCGCGGCCTGCCACGGTGCGGGCGGCGAAGGGATGCCCGCCATGGGCGCACCTGCGCTGAATGATGCGATCTGGATCTACGGCGGGACGCAGGCCGAGGTGGCCAAGCAGATCCTCGCCCCGCGCCACGGCGTGATGCCCGCGTGGCAAGGGCGGCTTGATCCGGTGACGATCAAGATGCTCGCCGCCTATGTCCACTCGCGCGGCGGCGGGCAGGCTGCGGCCCCCGCTCCCGCTGAACCTGCGCCGGACGTCGCGCAGGGAACCGAGGCCAAGACGGATGGCTGACACCGCCGGGTCCGACCTTCTGCACAGTGATCTCTATGCGAAGGGCAAGACCGTCCATAACAAGCGGATCGACGGGCCTTTCCGGCGGTTCAAGTGGCTGGTGATGATCGTCACGCTGGCGATCTATTACATCACCCCCTGGATCCGCTGGGATCGCGGGGCCTACGCCCCCGATCAGGCGGTGCTGGTCGATCTCGCCAATCGCCGCTTCTACATGTTCGATATCGAGATCTGGCCGCATGAATTCTACTTCGTGGCGGGCCTCCTTATCATGGCGGGCATCGGCCTGTTCCTCGTCACCTCGGCGGTGGGCCGCGCGTGGTGCGGCTATGCCTGCCCGCAGACGGTGTGGACCGATCTGTTCCAGCATGTCGACCGCTTCTTCGATGGCGACCGCAACGCCCGCGCCCGCCTCGACAAGGCACCGTGGACCGCAGGCAAGACCGCCCGCCGCCTCGCCAAGTGGGCTGTCTATCTCGCCATCGCCTTCTGGACCGGCGGCGCGTGGATCATGTATTTCGCCGACGCGCCCACCCTCACCTACGATTTCTGGCGCGGAGACGCCGCGCCGGTTGCCTATGCCACCGTCGCGATCCTGACCGGCACCACCTTCTGGCTCGGCGGGTTCATGCGCGAACAGGTGTGCATCTACATGTGCCCCTGGCCGCGCATCCAGACTGCGATGCTCGACGAGAAATCGCTGATCGTCACCTACAAGGACTGGCGCGGCGAACAGCGCGGCAGCCTGAAGAAGGCGGCCAAGAACCCCGAGGCTTTCGGCGACTGCATCGATTGCCAGCTCTGCGTCGCGGTCTGCCCCACCGGCATCGATATCCGCGAAGGCCAGCAGATCGGCTGCATCACCTGCGGGCTGTGCATCGACGCCTGCGACCGCGTGATGAAGGAGACAGGCCGCCCGCGCGGGTTGATCGATTACGCGACGCTCGACCAGTGCGAGGCCGAGGCCGCTGGCGCCCCCGCCACCCCCGCGTGGAAAGCGCTGCTGCGCCCGCGCGTATTCATCTATTTCGGGGTGTGGACGGCCCTGGGCGCAGGGCTGCTGTTCGCGCTCGGCACCCGCACCCACACCGATCTGACCGTCTCGCCCGATCGCAACCCGCCCTTCATGCTGCTCAAGGATGGATCGGTCCGCAACGCCTACACCTTGCGGCTGCGCAACATGGAGGCCCGCCCGCGCGACATGGAAGTGGCGCTGCAAGGCCTGCCCGCTGGCGCGGTGCTGTGGACCGATGCGGTCAGCGCCGAAAACGCTGCGCCCGTGCAGGTCATCACCGTGCCCGCCAACGAAACCAAGGTGGTGCGCGCCTATGTGCTGGTGCCGCCGGGCACGGACGAGGATGACAGCGAACACTTCTCCTTCCGCCTGACCTCGCTCGACGAACAGGGCGAGACAGACATTGCCGAAACCACCTTTGCCATGCCCGAGGACGACGAATGACCAGCAAGACCACACGGTTCACCGGCAAGCACATGGCGGCCGTCTTCGTTGGCGGGTTCGCCATCGTCATCGCGGTCAACCTCGTCATGGCGAGCATCGCGGTGGGAAGCTTTCACGGCACGGTGGTCGATAATTCCTATGTCGCCAGCCAGAACTACAACGGCTGGCTCAAACAGGCGGCGGCTTCCAAGGCGCTGGGCTGGCAGGCCGTGCCGCATCGCCGCGCCGATGGCCGTGTGGTGATCGAGACGCTCGCTGTGCCCGCTGGCGCGGCGGTTACCGCCACTGCAGAACGCCCGCTCGGGACGCGTGAGGACACGCCTCTGACCTTCGCGGCGCAGGGTCAGGGCCGCTGGGTTTCCAACGAGGCACTGGCACCGGGACGCTGGCAGATGCGCACCGCGATCCGCGCGGGCGATCAGGCCTGGGCCGGGGAAGGCGAACTGCGGTGAACGCCCCCGCTGTCCTTTCTGCTGATACCGCGCGCCCGCTCGTCACCACGCGGCTGACCGTGCCGGGCATGAAATGCGCCGGCTGCATCGGCAAGATCGAGCGCGAGCTGCCCAAGCTCCCCGGCATCGCTGCCGCGCGGGCGAATTTCTCGGCCAAGCGGGTTGCGGTCCAGCACGATCCGGCCCTCGGCGAGGATGCGCTGACCGCTGCCCTTCTCGGCCTCGGTTTCGAGGCGCAGCCGGTCGCTGACAATCCCCTTGGCGACGAGACCAAGGAGCGCAAACGCCTGAACCGCGCGCTCGGCGTCGCGGGCTTCGGCATGATGAACGTGATGCTGCTTTCGGTCAGCGTCTGGTCGGGCGCGGACGGGGCGACGCGGGAGCTGTTCCACTGGCTCTCCGCGCTGATCGCCGTTCCGGTCATCGCCTATTCGGGCCGCCTGTTCTTTGCCTCGGCATGGATGGCGCTGAGCCACCGCCGCACCAATATGGACGTGCCGATCTCGATCGGCGTCATCCTGGCAACCTGCCTCTCGCTCTACGAAACCATCACCGGCGGCGCGCACGCCTTCTTCGATAGCGCGGTGATGCTGCTGTTCTTCCTGCTGGCGGGCCGCGCGCTCGACGCCGAGATGCGCACGCGCACCCGCGCCGGGATCGGCGCATTGCTGGGGCGGATGGGCAAAAGCGCCAGCGTGATCGCCCCCGATGGCTCGACGCGGCGGGTGGCGGCCAAGGATCTCGCCCCCGAGATGCTGGTGCTGGTCGCCGCAGGCGAAGCGCTCGCCGCCGATGGCGAGGTGGTGGAGGGTATCAGCGCGCTCGACAATGCCATGCTCACCGGCGAAAGCGCGCCCGAACCGGTGGGACCGGGCAGCGTGGTGCACGCCGGGACGATCAACCTTTCGGCGCCGCTTCGCATCCGCCTCACCCGCGTGGCCGAGGATACTGCGATTGCCGAAATCGCGCGGCTGATGGACGAGGCAGGGCAATCGCGCAGCACCTATGTCCGCATCGCCGACCGCGCCTCGCGCCTCTATGCGCCGGTGGTGCACAGCCTCGCCGCGCTGGCCTTCGCAGGGTGGATGATTGCGGGGGCGGGCTGGCACCAGTCGCTGACCATCGCCATTGCCGTGCTGATCATCACCTGCCCCTGCGCAATGGGCCTTGCGGTCCCCGCAGCGCAGGTGGTGGCGAGCGGCGCGCTGTTGCGGCGCGGGCTGCTGGTGAAGGACGGCAGCGCGTTGGAACGCCTCGCCGAATGCGACATTGCGCTGCTCGACAAGACCGGCACGCTGACGCTGGGCGAACCGCGCGCCGATGTCAGCCAGCTCGATGCCGAGGCGCGGGCCGTCGCATTGGGACTGGCGCAGGCGAGCCGCCATCCGCTCAGCCGTGGCCTCGCCGCTGCACTGCTGCGCGAAGGGGTGGAGCCTGCGGTCATAGAGAACGTGCGCGAGACCAGCGGAGCGGGCCTCACCGGCCAATGGCAGGGCTTGGCCGTGGCGCTGGAGAAACCGGCGGGCGAGGCGCAGGCCCTCGCCACTGCCTTGCGGATCGGGGACCGCCTCCAGACCATCACCTTTGCCGATCCGCTGCGCAGCGATGCCGCCGCCACCATCGCCGCATTGCGGGCAGAGGGGATCGACGCCAGCATCCTGTCGGGCGACCGCAACGCACCGGTCGAAGACGTGGCCCGAACGCTCGGCATCTTTGCGCAGGCCGAAGCCAGCCCGCAGATCAAGCTTGCGGCGCTGGAAAGCCTCAAAGCGCAAGGCCGACGCCCTTTGATGGTGGGCGATGGCCTCAATGATGGGCCCGCCCTCGCCGCCGCGCATGCTTCCATCGCGCCCGGCACCGCGTCCGATGCCAGCCAGCAGGCCGCCGACGCGGTGTTCATCGGCGAGGCGCTGATGCCCGTCGCGCTCGCGGTAAGGGTGGCGCGAAAGACCATGCGGATCGTGCGCGAGAACTTCGCCTTTTCCATCGGCTACAACCTGCTCGCCGTGCCGCTGGCGCTGACCGGGCTCGTCACGCCGCTGGTCGCCGCCATCGCCATGTCGGTAAGCTCGCTGGTGGTGGTCGCCAATTCGCTGCGGCTGGCCCGGAGCGCGCGATGACCGGGCTTGCGATCCTTATTCCGATTGCGCTCGGCATGGGCTTGCTGGGGCTGGCGGCGTTCTTCTGGTCGATGAAGGACGGGCAGTATGACGACATGGACGGCGCGGCCAACCGGATCCTGATCGAAGAAGAGGACGAGGCATGAGCCGCCTCCTCCCCCTCGCCCTGGCCGCGCTGGTGCCGGTCATGATCGGGCCAATCCCCGCCGAAGCGAAGACGATCACCGCCATGTTGTGTAACGGCGGGACGATCACCATTCCGCTCGGCCGGAACGCCCCGCCTGCCGAAGACCGCAACTGCCACCCCAAGGGCTGCCACGCAGGCACCTGCCGCGCCAAGGACCGGCCCGAGCGCGCAAAATCCGCGATTTGATTTCGCGCAAAGACGGGGTGCCGCAGCAGCGCTTTAAGCGTCTCATGTGGAACTATCACCCCGACCTCCTCGCCACGCCGGTGCCGCGCTACACCAGCTACCCCACCGCCGCCGATTTCGGCACGCTGGAGGAAGGCGTCATCGAGCGTGAGATTGCCGGAGCGAGCGGGGACATCTCGCTCTACCTCCACATCCCGTTCTGCGAGCAGATCTGCTTCTACTGCGGCTGCAACACCGGCAAATCGGGCAAGCGTGCGCGGGTCGAAAGCTACCTTGCCGCGCTGCATCAGGAAATCGCCACGGTCGCCAGCCTGCTCCCCGCAGGCACGCGGGTGCGGCGCATCGCCTTTGGCGGGGGTAGCCCCAACGCGATCCTCACCGGCGAATTCCTCGCGCTGGTCGATGCGCTCCACGCCCACTTCCCGCTGCACGCGCCCGAATGGTCGATCGAGCTTGATCCGCGCAGCCTCACCGCCGAATGGAGCGGCGTGATCGCCGCCACCGGCATCACGCGGGCGAGTATGGGGGTGCAGACCTTCGCCGCACATTGCCAGAAAGCCATCGGCCGCGAACAATCGCTGACCATGATCTGCCGCAGCGTGGACTGGCTGCGCGCCGGCGGCGTCACCTCGCTCAACTTCGATCTGATGTATGGCCTGCCCCACCAGAGCGAAGCCGATCTTGAGGACAGCCTTGAATACACCCGCAAGCTGGGCGCGGACCGGATTGCGGTGTTCGGCTATGCCCACGTGCCGCATCTGGTGCCGCGCCAGACCATGATCCCCGAGGACGCCTTGCCGGGCGCCGCTGCGCGCTTCACCATGGCGAGCGAGGCGCACCGGATCCTCACCGGCGCGGGCTATGACGCGATCGGCTTCGATCACTTTGCCTTGCCCCATGATCCGATGGCCCGTGCGGCGCGGGGCGGCACGCTGCGGCGCAATTTCCAGGGCTTCACCGATGATCCTTCCGAGGTGCTGATCGGCATGGGCGCAAGTGCGGTGAGCGGTTTCCCCGGTCTCTACGCGCAGAACGAGAAGCACACCGGCCACTATCGCCAGCTTTCGGGCGAAGGGCGCCTGTCCGCCCGCCACGGCATCGTGCGCAGTGCCGAGGACCAGCGCCGCGGCCGCTTGATCGAGGCGCTGCTGTGCCAGGGAGAGGCGGCGATCCCCGCCGATCTCCTCGCCGAGGTCGGGCCGCGCCTTGCTCCCTTCACCGCTGCCGGGCTGGCCGATCTGCGCGGTGACCGGCTGACGATCCCGGTGCGCGGCCTGCCCTATGCCCGCGTCATCACCTCACTGTTCGACAGCTACCGCGCGCTCACTGCCCGCAAGTTCAGCTCGGCCATCTGACCGGATTATTGCCCCGCCCCCGGCCTGCTTGCAGGAATTGTGCTTTCCCCCGATACTTTGCCGCATAACGACAAGCGGAGTCACGATCGGGCGCATAGATACATCGCAGGGGGGAATTCATCATGGCAGTTACCGATCACGTCGACCTCAATGGCTTCATGGAGGGCGTGAAGAAGCGCAACCCGCACCAGCCTGAATTCGTGCAAGCCGTGCAGGAGGTGGCCGAGGACATCTTCGAGTTCATGCAGGACAAGGAGGAGTACCACTCCCAGCAGATCCTGCGCCGCATTGCCGAGCCGGATCGGGTGGTGTCCTTCCGCGTGTGCTGGGAGGATGACGCGGGCAATATCCGCGTCCAGCGCGGCTGGCGGGTGCAGAACAACAACGCGATCGGCCCCTACAAGGGCGGCATCCGCTTCCACCCTTCGGTGACCGAAAGCGTGCTGAAGTTCCTCGCCTTCGAACAGACCTTCAAAAACGCGCTCACCGGCCTGCCGATGGGCGGCGGCAAGGGCGGCAGCAACTTCAATCCCAAAGGCAAAAGCGTGCGCGAGATCATGCGCTTCTGCCAGAGCTTCATGACTGAGCTTTACCGCCACATCGGCGCGGATATCGACGTTCCGGCGGGCGATATCGGCGTGGGCGGGCGCGAGATCGGCTTCATGTTCGGCCAGTACAAGCGCATCACCAACAACTTCACCGGCGTGCTGACCGGCAAGGGGCTGGAATGGGGCGGCTCGCTGATTCGCACCGAGGCGACCGGTTACGGCGCGGTCTATTTCCTCGAGAACATGCTGGCCACCAAGGGCGAGAACCTTGCGGGCAAGACCGCCGTCATTTCCGGCAGCGGTAACGTGGCGACCCATGCTGCGGAGAAGATCGTGCAGCTGGGCGGCAAGGTGCTGACCCTGTCAGACTCCGGCGGGTTCATCCATGATCCCGACGGCATCACACAGGACAAGATCGACTGGGTGAAGACCCACAAGACCCACCGCCGCGGGCGCATTGAAGAATATGTCGCCGAGTTCCCGCGCGCGAGTTTCCATGCCGGCAAGACCCCGTGGGGCGTGCCCTGCGACATGGCCCTGCCCTGCGCCACCCAGAACGAACTGCTGGGCGAGGATGCGAAAACCCTCGTCGCCAACGGCTGCCGCGCTGTCTCCGAAGGCGCGAACATGCCCACCGATCTGGACGGCGTGCACATCTTCAAGGCAGCGAAAATCCTCTACGCACCGGGCAAGGCGAGCAATGCCGGGGGCGTTGCGGTGTCGGGTTTGGAGATGAGCCAGAACTCCGAACGCCGATCGTGGAAGGAGGAGGAATTGCAGCAGATGCTCAAGGACATCATGTCCGGCATCCACAATTCCTGCATCCGCTACGGCGATCAGGGTGGCGGCTATATCGACTACGTGAAGGGCGCGAATATCGCGGGCTTCAAGAAGGTAGCCGACGCGATGCTGGCGTTCGGGGTGGTGTGATCCCTCGCTGATTTAGCGACCCGGAAAGGCCCCCGCGCTTGTGATGAGCACGGGGGCTTTTTGCGCTTTCGTAGCGTCAGCTTTCCGCCGGTCGCCGGAAAAAGCTGCCGTTCGGCTGTCGCCCCCATTGCGGTCCTGAGTTGCGGCATTTATGCCGTTGACCAAGGTTAGGTGCAAATTATTCAAGGTCGAAAGCCCGTAGTGAATCGGTTTGACAAAAAGCTGATGTCGCTCTGGATGGGCTGGGGCAAGCGGCTGCTGCCGTTTGCCGATGCCGCCAGTGACGATCTGCCACTGTCTCGCCTGCTCAGGCTTTCGCTCATCCAGTTTTCGGTCGGAATATCGCTGACCCTTCTGGTCGGCACGCTCAATCGCGTGATGATCATCGAGCTTGAAGTGGCCTCGACGATTGTTGGCGTAATGCTCGCCCTGCCACTGCTGGTCGCCCCGTTTCGTGCGCTTATCGGCTTTCGTTCCGACACGCATCGTTCGGCGCTGGGCTGGCGCCGGGTGCCTTTCATCTTTCGCGGCACCATGATCCAGTTCGGCGGTCTGGCGCTGATGCCTTTTGCACTGCTGGTGCTCGGCGGTGCGCTGCAATCGGCGGCCTGGCCTTCATGGATCGGCCAGATCAGCGCGGCGGTGGCAATCCTGCTGGTCGGCGCGGGCGTGCATATCACGCAGACGGTCGGCCTTGCCCTTGCCACCGATCTGGCGCGCGAGGACCAGCAGGCCAATGTTGTCGGGCTGATGTATGTCAGCCTGCTGCTGGGATCGATTGTCTCCGCGCTGGCGTTCGGCGCCTTTCTCACCGATTTCACCCCCGGGCGGCTGATCCAGGTGATCCAGGGTTGCGCCGTGGTCACCGTGTTCCTGAACCTTGTCGCCACATGGAAGCAGGAGGCACTCAATTCGAGCCCGCCGCCAAGCGATCCGGCGGCCGTGACCGGGTCGTTCCGCCAAAGTTGGGACAGCTTCATCGTCCAGCGTCAGGCGCTGCGCCGCCTGATCGTGATCGGGATCGGGACGCTGGCCTTCACCATGTCGGATGTGCTGCTCGAGCCTTATGGCGGTCAGGCGCTCGGCCTCGGGGTGGGCATGACAACGCGGCTGACCGCGATTCTGGCGGGGGGCAGCCTGGTGGGCTTCACGATCGCATCGCAGATCCTCAGCCGGGGCAGCGATCCGGTCAGGCTGGCGGGGGCGGGCGCACTGATGGGCCTTCCCGGCTTTGCGATGATCATTGTCGCAGCGCCGATCCAATCGGTCTCGCTGTTTTCGGTCGGCGTCCTGTTGATCGGGTGCGGCGCCGGCCTGTTCGGCCACGGCACGCTGACCGCCACGATGCGCGATGCGCCAAAGGGGCAGGTCGGCATGGCGCTGGGGGCATGGGGCGCGGTTCAGGCAACGGCGGCCGGAGCAGGCGCGGCGATTGGCGGCGTGGTGCGCGACCTAGCCCGCGGCCTTGTGATCATGGAAGGATGGCCCCCGGCGATCTCCGGCTATGTTCTGGTCTATGTGCTGGAACTGGTCCTGCTGGCTGCGGCGCTGATCATCATGGTGCCGCTGCTGCACCGCCCGCAGGAACAGGCCGGGCTGCTGCCGCGCGTCTGAGCAATTCCGCCAATGCGTCTGAGGGCGCGCCGGTTGCGCGTTGTCTGGTCGGCTTCGGCTTCCGGCGGCACCCGTGTCTGCGGCACATAAAGAAAGACCCGGCGCTTGCGGGCCGGGTCTTTCCTATTGGGTGGTCCACACCGCCCTTGCGGACGGGATGGAATGTGCAGGCCTCAGGCACCTGCGGGCCTGCTGTGCCTTAGACAGCCGGTGCTGCAGCAGCCTCGGCAGTAACAGCGGCACCCTGCCAGAAATCAGCAAACCACGTCGTGTTGCTGAGAATGGAGTAATGGACCGCGAGCGACGCCAGCACCAGAACGAGGAACATGATCGGAATGATCACATTCGGGCTGACATAGAGGAAAATCCGACCTTCTTTCATCGTCTGGCCTCCCTTACTTGAGCCACGGCGTCAAAACGAACGCCAGAATGTGAGCGGCAACGGCGATGCCGAAGTAAATCCGCGTCCCCCATTTCAGCCCGTCGTTGATTTCCAGGGCCTGCGCTTCCGTCAGCCCTGTTGGGTAAACCATTGTGTCATCACCTGCCATGTGGCGAACCTCCTTGATCGGTTACGGCATTCGCGGAAACTCGGTAATGACCCCAGCCTTGTTCCCTTGGGATGCAATTAGCGTGGATGTGGAATTCTCCATGAACCGCATCAGGAAATAGCAAAATACGGCCATAGGCATCGAGTCGGGTAAGCGGCCTAATGCAGATTGAATGTTGCATTTTTCAGGACAAACGTCAACTTTGACTAACATATTTTGTTGTCAAGAAAAGTTGCCCAAGATTACGCATTCCCAAGGGGTCCTGGTCGATCCGGCGGTGGTCTCACGGGACGATCGGGAGTGGACGAGCGCCTGTCGGCGTTACGTTTTTATCAATCATCATGCGCTGCGCCAGACGATAGCCGGTCCGGCCGCAGGTTGGGCTGCAGCAAGCCGAGAGCGGAGCCCATCCGGGTCTCTGGCGATGCAGAATGAATGTGGAGGTGCGAGAAAGATTTGGGCTTGCACCCAACCTCTGCTAGAACGCCCGCGGGATCGACAACAATGGGCTCCTTAACGGAGCGAAGGAGGTCGATATGTCCAATGCAGCCCCAGCCATCGACTGGGCGGACGACGTCAAGCGCTATGTACCCAATGCCGATAACGATGTGATCGCCGGGATCGTGAGTCATAGTCTTGTTGCGCTGAAGACCCGCGACTCTGCGGTGGTGTCGTTCGGCAATCCGGCCGAAACGCGCCGCGTGCGCGAAAATTTCTGCAAGAAGACGCTCGGCCTGACCGATCCGGACGCCGTGCTCGACTCCGCCATCGGCGCAGTTGGCCAGCGGATGAGCGACTCTACCTCGCGGCACCGGGTGACGGCATATTACCTTCTTGCCGACCATTTCGACAAGCTGGGACAGTTCCGCGCGGCGCCGCCATCGGCCGAACCGGCCCGGCCTCTTGCGCCGTGGGCGGCGACCATGTTTGACGGCCCTCCACCGGGCACGGCCATCGGCGGCCCCAGCACCGATCTCAGGTTTGCGGCCTTGGCTGGTCTGAGCGGCGGGGTGCTGGCGCTGTTTGCAGCGATTGCAAATACTGCTGGTGGCTGACGCTTTGGTCGCAAATCGTCGTTGGCACCGACAGCGGCCGCCACGGCAGAACGGCCTCACCGACCGCTTCTGACCTCATGGCTCTGGAGAGAGTGCCAACGCACGGGCCGCGCTGTGTTTGCTTGACCTGTGGTACCGCTCGCGAACCCGCAGACCCGGCGGCGCCTTTGCGCTGATCGGGAACCGGGGCTGGTGCACTTGCCCTCGCCAATGGAGCGGCTCCACGGTGCGACCAAGGCGACTTCGATGGCCACGACCCGGATACGGTGGCCAGTGCCGAGCCATAGTTGCGAAATCTCGAATGCGACAAGCCCCACAAGCCAGGCGGGCACATCCTACCGTTGCCTCATGCCTCAGACACAGCGACCGGGTGAATCTGTGGCGACCTTGGGCTAATTCATGCCTCGATCAATGCTGCGGACATGGAAGCTGGGAACTTTGACAGGGTCAGAGCTTGGCTGGAGGCGTGACGGGCGGTTCGCGAAGCAGACATTCCGGAATCCGTCCACTTGCGGTCATTCACCACTGTCAGCCAAAAACCTGAAAGCCGCCGCTTACCCTAGCTGATCCCCAGCGCCGCCGCCTGCGCCCGCAAGTCCGCCGCGCTGCCCGGATTGGCCTTCACGGCCGCGTCCAGCGCCGCCTTGGCCTTGGCGGGCTCGCCCAGCGTCATGCGGCTGCGCATCAGCATCACCCAGCCATCGAGGTTCTTCGGTTCCTTCTGAAGCCGTTCTTCGAGCTGCGCGACCATGCCTTCGGCCATCTGGCGCTGCTCTGACGGTTTCATCGCGCCCGCCGCGGCCACGTCAGCCGCGCTCGGCCCGCGCAGGGTGGAGGACGCTGCTTCCCCCGCGACGCTGCCCGATCCGGGCGCGATCAGTGCAGGCTTGCGGGCCGCTTGCGCCTTGGCAATGCGCGGGGCGACATCGATTGCGTTCATCTGCCCGACCTGCTCGATCGTGCGCACCAGATCGGCCTCCCACGGCGCGCCCTGCGGGCTGTCGGCCAGCAGATCGAGCCACGCGGCAATCGCGCCCTCGTGGTCCTTGTCGATGTCCTTCTTGGCCGCGAGGAAATACCGCGCGCGCGGATCATCCGCGTCGAGAGCAACCGCCTTCTGGAACGCCTGCAAAGCCTCGGGCGGGAGCGGGTCGCGCTCGCTCGCCAGCACCAGGCTTTCGCCCAGCGCCGACCACAGCACCGCCTCGTCCGGCGCGATAGCCAGCGCGCGGCGATAGGCGGTGGCCGCCTCGCCGAACTGGCCCTGCTGGAAATAGGCAAAGGCAAGGTCGCTCCATGGCCCGGCATCGTCCTTCGACGCCTCGGCCGCGGCGCGCAATTGCTCGATCGTGGCCGTGCCATCACCCGGCACGGCAGAGGCGGCATCGCCCCCCGAACCTTCGTAGACATTATACCCGATCGAGCCTGCCGCCAGCAGCAATGCCCCGCCCAGCAGGAACCAGCCCGCCTTTGATGATCCGCCCTTGGGCGCCTGTTCCCCTAGTCCCATATGCCAAGGGCTAGCACCCCCGGCAGGACGGGGCAATTCGCTCTGGTGTCAGAGGCCGATTGGGGTATGGTGCGGGCCGGGGTGCGATCTATCCGAAGGGGGGGTGGATAGGCGGACGGCATGTTCAAGGTTGCGATCATAGGCTCCGGGCCTGCGGGCCTCAGTGCAGCTGCGCGTGCGGCGGCATCGGGGTTGAGCCATGTGCTGCTCGAAAAGACCGATCACCTCTCTGACACGATCTACAAGTACCAGAAGGGCAAGCACGTCATGGCGACGCCCAGCAATCTGGTGCTGCGCAGCGATATCGATTTCGAGGCAGGCAAGCGCGAGGCGATCCTCGGGATTTGGGACGAGCAGATCGAAGGCCACAAGGTCAATGTGAAATACATGGCCGAGGCAAAGGCGATCCGCGGCACCGGCGACCCGATCCCCGGCAGCATCCAGCAGATCGTGGTGCGCGCGCGCGATGGCACCAAATCGGTGCGCGAGATCCAGCGCTGCGCCCCGCCCTATGCCATCGAACTGACCAATGGCGAGGTGGTGATGGCGGAAAACGTCATCCTCGCCATCGGCACGCAGGGCAATCCCAACCGGATGCGCTGCCCCGGCGCAGACCTGCCGCACGTCCAGTACCAGCTGGATGATCCGGCCGAGTATGTCGACGAGCATATCGTCATCGTCGGCACCGGGGATGCGGGGATCGAGAACGCGCGCGGCCTCGCCGAAGACCCGGCGCAGCGCAACACCGTCTCGATCCTCAACCGCGGCACCGAATTCCCGACCGCCAAGGACGCCAACGTCAAGGCGCTGAACGCCGATCACGAGGCGGGCAAGCTCACCATCCGCACCGAGAGCGAGACCAAGTCGATCGAGCCCGGCTTCATCACGCTGACCACCCGCGACGGGGAACTGCGCATCCCCTGCGACCGGATCATCGCCCGCATCGGCTCTGCCCCGCCGCGCGCCTTTGTCGAAGAATGCGGGATCGAATTCACCAGCGAGGATCGCGGCGCCTTCCCCAAGCTTTCCCCCGTGTTCGAAAGCACCGCGCCCGGCATCTTCGTGATCGGCGCGCTGGCGGGCTATCCGCTGATCAAGCATTGCATGAACCAGGGCCACGACGTCATCGAGTTCATCAACGGCAATACCGACCTCAAGCCTGCCGACGAGCCGATCATCGCCGCCAAATTTGCAGGATTGCCGGGCAATCGCAGCACCGAGGAATGGCTCGAATTCCTGCGCGCCAAGGTCGGCATCCTGAACGGCATGAATCCCTTGCAGATGCGCGAGTTCATGCTCGATTCCGAGGCGAAGTTCTTCAGCCCGGGCGAGGTGATCTTTGAACGCAATGCGCCCGGATCATCACTGTTCGGCATCGCCAGCGGATCGGTCGCGGTGGAGGTCAATCCGGCTGATCCTTCGATCACCATCCCCATCGAGGCAGGATCGATCTTCGGCGAGGTGGGCCTCATCTCCGGCCGCAGGCGCGGGGCGACGATCCGCGCGGCGGAAGACACCATCGTGGTCGAAATCTCGCGCCTTGCCGCGCTGAAGCTGCAATCGCAGGTGCCGAGCGCCAAGGCCGCGATCCAGCGCATTTCGATCGAGCGCCAATTGCTCCAGATGTTCGGATCGGGCCTCACCCGCGATGATATCGCCCCGCTGGTGGAGACCGCCAAGGTCGAGGAAAAGCGCGCGGGCGAGGTGGTCGTCACCGAAGGCGCGGACGACAAGGACGTGTTCATCATCCGGCGCGGGTCAATGATCGTCGAAAAGGCGATTGGCGAACGCCCGGTGTTCCTGTCCTACCTGCCCGCCGGGTCCTATTTTGGCGAAATGGCGGTGATCGACGGCAGCTTGCGCACCGCCACAGTCAAGGCCGCGATCAAATCCGAAGTGATCCGTCTGCCGGGGGAAGGTTTCCTCGACCTGCTGGCGAAGAACCCTGCCCTGCGCGAACGGGCAATGACCGACATGGCAGGCCGCCGCGCTACCAATGCCTTCATCGAAGGGCAGAAGGACAACTTCTCGGGCGCGGTCGATCTCTATTCCAAGACCGCGCAGTTCCTCGTCGACAACGGCATCGGCGAAGCGACCGACGTGCTGCTGATCGACGAGAAACTGTGCATCGGCTGCGACAATTGCGAAAAGGCCTGCGCCGACAGCCACGACGGCCTTTCACGATTGGACCGCGAGGCGGGCAAGACCTACGCCCACCTCCACGTGCCGACGTCATGCCGCCATTGCGAACACCCGCACTGCATGGCCGATTGCCCGCCCAACGCGATCAAGCGCGGGCCGGACGGCGAAGTGTTCATCGATGAAACCTGCATCGGCTGCGGCAATTGCCAGCGCAACTGCCCCTACGGCGTGATCCGCATGGATGCGAAGCCGCCCAAGAAGCCGAGCCTGCTGCAATGGATGCTATTCGGCAGCGGCCCAGGCCCGGGCGAGGCGCCCTATGGCTGGCGCAAGAAGGCCGCCGAAAAGGAAGGCGGACAGAAGGCCAAGCAAGCGATCAAGTGCGATATGTGCTCGGGCATCGACGGCGGCCCGGCCTGCGTGCGTGCCTGCCCTACTGGCGCTGCGATCCGCGTGGCGCCTGACAAGTTCCTGACCTTCACCAAGCTGACCGAAGGGCCTGAGTGATGGCGACGAAAGCGGCCGGAAAAGCGGGGGGCACCGGCAGGTTCACGCAGGATGAAAAGCGGCGCGATTCCGACCATGTCAGCTTTCTGAAGCATCGTGGCTTTCGCTGGCTGTGGATCGCGCTGGCGCTCAGCGGCGCGTCCATCGCAGGCTACGCCCTGATCGACCAGCAACCGCGCCCCAACGGCGGGACGTGGTATGGCTATACGCTCGGCACGATTGGCCTTGGCCTGATCCTGTGGCTGTCCTTGCTGGGGGTGAGGAAGCGGCGCATCAATCCGGGCGCGTGGAGCCTGAAGGCGTGGACCTCGGCCCATGTTTACCTCGGCCTGTCGCTTGTGGTGGTGGGCACGTTGCACACCGGCTTTCAGATCGGCTGGAACGTCCACACGCTCGCCTATGTGCTGATGCTGCTGGTAATCGCGACCGGTATTTACGGCGTGGTGGTCTATGCAACCCTCCCCGCCAGCCTGTCAGCCAACCGCAAGGAAATGACACGCGCGCAGATGCTCGACGCGCTGACCGCGATTGATCGCCAGCTGGAAAGCGCCGCGCAGCCGCTTGCCCGCGCCGAGTCCGATCTGGTGATTGCGGCGCTGGCGCAGGATATCTTCCACGGCGGGCCGATTGCACGGTTGACGGGACGCTATCGCGGCTGCGCCACGGCGCGGGCGCTGGCAGGCATGGGCGGCGGGTCAGAGGCGGAGGCGCGCGTGACCGCGCTATTGGAAAGGCGGCGCGACCAGCTTGCCCAGATCCGCGGGGCCTTGCGCATCAGGGCGATGCTGGAAGTGTGGCTGTTCATCCACATCCCCCTCACCATCGCCCTGATCGCCTCGCTCGCCGCGCATGTCATCAGCGTGTTCTACTACTGGTGAGGGGCGGACGATGGCATTCCTGATCCGCACCATCGATTTCACCGCCGCCGGGCGCGAGATCATCCGCGACCGGGTGGTGGATCAGGCCAGCCTCACCATCGGCCGGGCGGCGGAATGCGACATTCATCTGCCCGATCTGGCGGTTGAGCAGCGTCACGTGCGGATCGACCTTGCAGGCGATGGCACACTTTCGGTCGCCGCCTTGGGCACCTTGGGATTTGCGCTTGATGGCCGGGCGGTCAACCAAGGCTCCGTCGATCCGCGCACCGGGGGCGAGATTGCGCTGGGCGCAGCGCGGCTGGCCATCGCGCGCGAAGATGATGGCAAAACCTCCATCACTATCCGCCAGATTGTCGCCGACGAGGGCAAGGGGGATGCGCTGCGCGGCTTCGCGCTGGCCAGTGTGCTGCCGTCCAAGCGGGCGATGAGCTGGGTGTTGGCCGGGGCGATCCTGCTGCTCTTGCTGCTGGTGCCCGTCGCCAGCCATCTGCTGCGAACACCTGCCAAGCCCGATCCGACCGGCAAGACCGCCGGCACCGTGCTGATGGACAGCGCCTGGACCTCGGGCGAGCTATCGCTCAAGCACCATACGCTCGAGAACAATTGCGAAAGCTGCCACGTCAACGCCTTTGAAAGCGTGCAGGATGAAACCTGCGTCAGCTGCCACAAGGACACCGGCGATCACGCGCCGATGGGCCGCCTCGACAAGGGCAGCCCCGCGCTGTCGCCCGGTGACGCGGTGCAATGGAAGATCGCCGAAGGCTTCGGCAAGGAAGGCCCGCTCGGCTGCGTCTCCTGCCATTCCGAACACGAAGGCCCGGTCCGCACGGCCGCGGGCGGCGAGGCCTTCTGCTCCGATTGCCACAAGACCCTCGACACCCGCCTGACCGACACCGCGCTCGCCAATGCACATGATTTCGGCAAGGCGCACCCGCAGTTCCGCCCGATCTACTTCGCCAGCTTCGGCGCGGCCAAGCCGGTGCGCGCAGCTCCGGGCGGCAAGCCGGTCGAACGCTCGGGCCTCAAGTTCCCGCACGACGTCCACATGAACGCGCGCGGGGGCGCGGCACGGATGGCCATATCCCTCCCGCAATATGGCAACCCCCTCGAATGCAAGGATTGCCACAGCCTCACCCCTGACCGCATCGGGTTCAAGGAGGTGAAGATGGAAGACGCGTGCGAAGGTTGCCACAGCCTTGTTTCCGGTCGCACCGCCGGGGGCGGGTTCAGCAAGCTGCGCCACGGCGATGTGAAGGACCTGGCTGAAGATCTCGCCCGGATCAGCACCGGCCCGCGCAGCCCTGTCGGTCCCGCACGCCAACGCCCCGGCCAGCTGGGCAGCGCCGCGACGCCCTATCGCGCGGATTTCGGTCGTCCGGTGCGCGCCTATATCGGTCTCTCCAACGCGCTCAGCGTCGGCGGGGTGTGCACCGAGTGCCACCTGCCCACCACCGGCCCCACCGGGCAAGCCGATCTGATGCCGGTGAACCTGCCCGACCGCTTCCTGTCGAGCGGCTATTTCAATCACGAGGCGCACAAGAAGGAAAAGTGCACCGATTGCCACGCGGCCGACACCTCCAGGGTGGCGAGCGACCTGCTGATCCCCGATCTCAAGAGCTGCCGCGAATGCCATCTTGGCGCGGCGGCGGTGAAGACCAAAAAGATCGTGCCATCCGACTGCGCGATGTGTCACGCCTATCACCTGCCCGCCGGGCAATGGTCGCCCAAGGGGGCCGCGCCGCATTACAAGCCGCCGCCGCCTCCCGCCAAAACGACAGTTGCGGCCAAACTTGCACAGGCTAAACCATAGTCATGGACGGGGGCGCTTCTTCCACGGGCCGCGCGGTGCTGATCGCGCAAATGACCGATATTCACGTCGGCTTTGCTCCTAAAGAGCACCCCGAGGAATTGAACCTCACCCGCTTCCGCGCGACCTTGCAACGATTGATCCATGGCCCGAATCGGCCCGATATGCTGGTACTGTCGGGCGACATCACCGATCACGGCGATGCGGAAAGCTTTGCCAAGACCGTCGCTTTGCTGGCCGAATGTCCTTTCCCGATCCTGCCGATGGTCGGCAATCACGATAGCCGCGAAGGTCTGCTGGGCGCGTTCCCGCAGGTCGTGCCAGCCGAGGACGGCTTCCTGCACTATGTGATCGAAGCTGGGATGGGCCTGCGGGTGATCTGTCTCGACACGCTGGAGGACGGCCGCCACGGCGGGGCCTTCTGCGAGGTACGCGCGCGCTGGCTGGCCACGCGGCTGGCCGAAGCGCCCGATACCCCGACGGTGATCTTTATGCATCACCCGCCGGTGGTCGCCGGGATTGACTGGATGGACCCCGCGCCGCGCGAACCGTGGATGGAGCAGCTTCGCGAGGTGCTGGAGGGGCAATCCCAGGTGCAGGCGATCCATTGCGGGCACCTCCACCGCCCGATCACCACGCGGTTTGCGGGTATCCCGCTCGGCGTCACGCCCTCGGTTGCGCCGCTGGTGGCGATGGACCTGACCCCGATTGACCAGAACATGCCGGACAACCGCGAGCTGATCACCACCGAACCGCCGACCTATGCGCTGCACCGCTGGGACGGGCAGAACCTTGTCTCGCACTACGAGCGCGTGGGCGACTGGGAGGTGCTGGCGCGCTTCCACGCGGGGCTGCAACCGATGATCGAGGGCATGTTCGCCGAACGGGAGTAAGTCCTACTTCCGCGCCGCCCGTTGCCCGCCCTGCGGCGCCACCCCTACCCAGCGCTTCATGTCGACATCATCGCTGACCTTCCACGGCACGCCGCTGCGGGTCATGAACAGCTGCTCCATCTCGCTGCGGGTAAAGGGCCGTGAGCCGAGCCTGCCGAACACCGCCATCTGCCCGCCGGTCTCGTCCACCGCGCGGTCGCGGTCGAGGCCCTTTGACAGGGCGATGGCGGGGGTCGGCGTCCTGGCCCAGGCGATCAGCTCAGGGATAGGCGCGGGGCTGAAGCCGTAGAAATTGCGCTGACTGTCAGGGCTGGTGAGTTGCAGGACCTTCATCCCGTTGCGCCCGTCCGCCACGTAAGCGAACAGCGATGCATTGGTGGAAGCGACGATCACATCCTCGGCATCGTTGAGTGTCCCGCCCAATGTGACCTTCTGGTAGACCTTGGGCGCGCGCGGGTTGGTGATGTTGAGGATCACCAGCCCATCACCCTTGGCCGCGACATAGGCATAGGTGCGCGCGATATACAGCCGCCGCGCATCGGCCAGCGGCACCGCCCCCTCGGGCACGGGCTGCGGATCGCGCAGCGAGGTGATGTCGAACAGCTTCACCCCGTCCGCGTCGGTGACCCACAGATACCGGAACTGCACCGCGCTCGCCCGCGCATCGCGAAGCTCGCGCACCGCTGCCAGTTTCGGCGTATCGGGATCGGCGAGATCGACCACCACCAAGCCGCGGTCCGCTGTGATATAGGCAACCGCGCCCGCCAGCACGATGTGCCGCGCGCCGGTCAGCACCCCGCCGTGGTTCCACGCGGTGGAGCCGTCAGCAAACACCTTGCGGGTCAGCTTGTTGTTGCGGAATTCGCCGTCCGCCAGCGTGTTGACGTTTACAAGGATCAGGCCCTCCACCGCATCGGTCACCGCCGCATAATTGTAGATCGGCAGGAACGGCTGTTCCTGATTCATCTCGCGCATTTCGGGCGTGCTGCGGGTCGGCGCGATCGGCTGATTGGTGGGCAGCGCCATGCAGGTCGCGTTGGCGGTCTTCACATTGGTATCATGCCCCAAAGCAGAGAACGGCCCCTTGAGGATACGCTCGGACGTGCCCTTGTTGGCGATGCTCGCCACGTCATAGGCGGTGAAGCCGTCCTTGCCGCCGGCGACGAACATGTATTCGCCGCGCACTTGCAGGCAGCCGACCCTGTCAGATGTGCCTTCGTGGACATTGGCGAATTCTTCGAGCGGTTGCGTCTCGCCCGACAGCTTCTTGTCGAAGGTTTTGCCGCGCACCCAGTTCTTCAGCTCTCGCCCGTTCTGGTCGACATGGAGCCCCCAGTAATCAGGATAGGCATAGCGGTGGAGGTATGACCCGATCACCGCCTGCGGTTCGTCATATTCGGTGACGCGAGTTGCCTGAAAACCACCCTCAAGACCCGTCCAAGCATTCAGCCCGACGAAGTTGACGTAATTGGTGCCGAGCAGCAGCAGCTGCGCCATGATCGCGTTGTTATCGTCCTTGGCGCTGAGGTGGCAATCGGTGCAGGTCTTGGTCTCGGTCTTGCGCACCGTGTGCGGGAAATGCGGCGCAAAGGCCTGTGACGAGAAGCCGATGGAACTGATCGGCGGCTGCTGCACATAGATGCGTTCGCGGTTGATATTGGTGGAGGACAGCACCAGCGCCGAGGACGAGCGCACCGGGGCGGTCTGGTTGCCCTTGGTGGTCTGGTGCTTGCCCAGCTGGAACATCTCGTCGCGCGCGACCTGCGGGTTGTAGGTGGCAAAGTTCCTCGTCTCGCCGCCTTCGTAGCGGTGGGTCGCGGTCTTCCAGTTCGCCTCGATCGGCAAGTGGCACCCGCCGCAGCTGGTGGTCCATGACAGGTGGCAGGTGAAGCACGCCATCTCCGGATCGCGGTGCGCCCGGTCATCGGCGGCGATGCCGGTGCCGAATTCGAAATTGCCGGTTTCCGCCCCGTAGCGGCTGACCAGCTTGGCCCGCGCGGCCTTGGCGTTGAAGGTGGGTGTTGCGGGATCGACCGAGTCCTTGACGAGGCTCATCTCCCATTCAAGGCTCGGGTCGACGATCGATCGCTGGACGAGTTTTCGCCTGCCATCCGCGCCTTCGCTCCATTCGAAGCGGCGCTTGCCGTCGGGATTGCGCAGCAGGGCGAGGTCGTGGCCTTCCGGCGGCGCGGCGGGGCCGCTGGTGCGCAGGGTGGGATAGGCATCGGACGTGCCATGGCAGTCCTTGCAGGTGATCTCGATTGCGTTGGCAACCTCGCCGTAGATGAGGCCGTTGCCGTGGCTGTCCTGTTCGAAATGGCAATCGGCGCACTGCATCCCGATTTCGGCATGGATGTCCATCATGTGGACAGCCTTGCCCGGATTGGTTCCGGCCGGAACGAACTTGCCCTCGCCCTCGCGCCGCCATTTCTCCGGATCGTCCGGATCCACGATTGCGCCCTCGGCATCGAGCAGATTGCCTTCGCGGTCCCGCTTGAAGATCGCGCGGAAGTTCCAGCCGTGGCCGTGATAGTCGGCGAACTGGGTGTCCTTCAGGGTCGGGTTCAGATCATAGACGTTGCGCAGGAAATCGACGTCGCCCCACAGGCCCTTGGGCGCGGCGCCTTCGGGGTTGCGGTCGGTGATTTCGCGCACTTCGGCAGCGGTGGGGTATTTCTGCTGTTTGGGCCACATCGCGGGCGCATCGGACTCGTAGTCCCACATGGTGTAGCCGAGGAACGAGTTCAGGAAGATGTTGGGCTGGTGCATGTGGCAGTTCATGCACTGGCTGGTGGGGATCGCGCGGGTGAAGACGTGGCTGAGCGGGTGGCCGCTTTCCTTCACCTGCCCGTCCGGGGTGGTGAGGGCGCCGTCGTCCTTTTTGCCATGGCTGTGCCCGTCATCTTCCTTGTGCCCCGGATGCTTGACGGCGCCATGCTTTTCCTCGCCGTAACCGGCGGCGTGCTCGACCTTCCCTGCAATCGTCGGATCGACCGTCATGGTCTGCCCGTCACGGCCAAATTGCGCGTAGGTCAGCGAATGGCGCGGCTCGCGGTCATTGGCGTAGACCACGTGGCAGCTGGCGCAGCCGGAATGGCGGTAATCGCCCGGCTGGTCATTCGTCCCCATGAACCAGGTGAAGGGATCGTTGAGGCGGGTCTTGTGGATATTGAGCGCGGGGATCGCGACGCGCAGGCCTGTGCCGGGGCCGCGGTTCGATTGCTTCAGGTCAGGCCGCCCGGGTTCCTCAAGGCGCTGGATCGAGCCGGTCGGGTTGGGCAGGCCGATTTCCGGGAACTGGGAATTGATCGTGCGCCCGCCGCGTTCAAACACGCGGAACACATCGCCCGGCGGGATCACGTGCCAGGTGGGCAGCGGATACATCTCGGCCAGCACGCCGCGCGCCACCTGATCATCCGAGAGCTTGCCCCCCGGCCCCGCGCCCGGCGTGGTGATCTTCGCAGGCAGGCCATCGCGGGTATAGGCCTCGCCCAGCAGGTAGTTCTTGAAGGGCAGGATCCCGTTATTGTAGCTCGCCCCGCCCCACAGCATCGCGCCCGTCGCCATGATCGATCGTTCCGTCGCCTCGATCGCGCCCACGTGGCACGATCCGCAGGCCTCGCGCGCGACGCGGTAATCGGACGGGTTGATGAACTTCACGAACTCCGGCGCTTCCTTGTTGAGGAGCGCATAGGACCGCTTGGGGTTGGCCGAGGAAGGGAAGTGCCAGCTGCCGGGATATTTGGGCAGCACGTGGGCGGTGTCACGGGCAGCGACGTAATCGGGATGATCGTGCGGCAGTTCGGAATTGCCGCGCACCTGCGGATTGCCGCCGTGGCAGTCGGTGCAGCCAAGCCGCACAGCGGGCGAGACATGCATGGTCGGCGCGTCGGTCTTGATATGGCAGGTGTTGCAGCCTTCGGACTTCGCATCCATTTCCGCGACCGATTGCCGTTGCGGCGCAGGCGGGGCGAAGACGGCGCTGTAATCGCGCTTGACCGGCTTTTCCTTGTCCGCCGCCATCGGGCTTCCTGCGAACAGGGCAATGGCAAGCACCAGCGCAGCTGCCAGCAGCACGATGTGACGGATGAAGGTTCGGCCGAGGTCAAGCATCAGTAGGTCAGCACCACGTTGGCGAGGATCGAGACGAACTCCTGTCCGCCGCCGCGCGTGGCGAACAGGTCTTGGAAACCGTCGCCCGCCAGCAGCGTGGCGGCGGACAGGCGGAAGACGAGGTTCTGGTTCGCCTTGGGCCGCCAGATCGCCGCGGCCGACAGATCAAAGCCGATCTCGCGCGGGATCGAACCTTCGTTCCGCAGCACCTGAAGTGTCGACGTATCCTCGAACCACAGGTGGTTGGCGTTGGCCGAAAGCCGGAACTGCGGCGTCAGGTCAAAGTCCGCGCCGATGCCGGTAAGGATCAGGCCGGGATTGTTGAAATTGCTCTGCCCCTGTTCCTTGGAGGAACGCAGCGAATTGAGCAGGCCGTTGCGCCCGTTGATGCTGACCGCACGCCCGCCGCCTGCGAAGGGAATGGTCTGGCGGATCCAGTAGGAGGTATCCGCGCCCGCAAAGACCGGGTTCTCGAAGATCGCGTCGAACCCGCCTTCGGTGTCGTCATAGGGATCGCTGTCGCCGCTGGCGTAGGCGGCAGACAGACGGAAGCGCATCCAGTTTCGGTCATAGCTCGCCTCGACCGCGGCGAACTGCGCGTTGATATTGGCCGGGCGGTCGGTGAAGAAGCTGTTCCGGTCCTCGCCCAGCGCCCAGTAGAAAGAACCCGTCAGGTTTACCCGGCCCAGCCGCCCATCCATGTTGTAGCCGAGATAGACCACGTCATATTCGCGCCCCCGCAGCGTGCCCAGCAAGGCCGGGCGCACGGGGAAGCCGTTATCGTCGATCTCGATATCGTCGGCTTCGCGGTTCATGTTGTAGACCACGGTGAACTGGCTGGTCAGCGCCGGGATCAGAAAATCCTGCCGGTAGGCATTGGCGACGAACACGAAATCATCGCGCAGCGGCTTGGTAATCGCGTTGAGGCCGCTGTTGGTGTCCTTCTCCAGCCGCCAGAACGCGCCGAGGTTGAACTGGAAGCGGTTGTTGTCACGCGATCCGAACAGGCGCACGCCCAGCTGCTGGTCATTGAACAGGAACCCGCGAAAATCGGACTGGAAGGGTTGGATCCCTGCGCGGATCGAGATGAAATCGAACCGGTCATTGTCGAACTGGCTGAAGTGGTAATCGACGAAGGCTTCCTGCACCCCGAGGAAATGGTCGAGCCGGTGGCTGGGGCGCGAAGGTTCGACAAACAGCACGCGGCGTTCGGGCACATCGACATAATTGACGTTGTAGGCCAGCGTGACGCGGTATTCGATGGTCGGCGGCTTGAAGGTGGTCGAACCTTTCAGCAGCGCGAAACCGGCGATGAAGGTCTGGCTGAAGACCTGGCTGAAGTCGTTCCCGAACACGTCGTTGCGGTCAGGGTCTTCGGTGGTCTGCACGCCTACAGGGATCGGGAAGGTGCGCGGTTCGTAGACGCTGTCGGAGATCAGATTGGCGACGAAGAACCAGTCGTCGCCCGTGATCGGCAGCCACGGCACTTTTGCCGGGTTGATCGGGCGATCACCCTTGTAGGTGTTCTGGTTATAGGGATCTAGCAGGTTCTCCTTCACCAGTCCGAGGCTTTCGATCAGCCGCCAGCGATCGGGAATGGGGAGCTGGTCGGTGGGGAAGGCTTCCGGCGGCGGTGCGCGGATCGCTCCTTCATTGCGCTGTTCGATCCGGTCCGGCAGCGGGGCGGTATAGCCGGGACGCTGGCGGCCTTCGATGATGGCGGGATCGACGGGAGGAATGTCCTGCTCCCAGTCCTGCGGCGCGGCCTCCTCGCCCGGCGGCGGCGTAACCGGCGGCTGCACGGCCTCGGGCGGAGGCGCTTGAAGCAGCAGCAGCGCAGGCAGCAGCAGGGCCATCTACAGCCCCTCGCACACGTTCTGCGCCGCCGTATCGAGGAACGGGGCAAAGGGGCAGCCGACATAACGCAGGCGCACCTGCCGCGAGCCGACCTGCACCACAATCCGGTCCGAACGGGCCGCAGCGGGCGCATTGCCGATCCCGCCAACCCGCGCGCCCGCATTGTTGAGGCCGAGGAAGCTGATCATGTCATCCTGATCGATCCCGTCGCCCGACACGCCGATCGCGCCCACCAGCGTGTTGCCGCGATAGACGGGCACTGATCCGGGGAATATCTGCATGCCGTTGGCAAGTCGCGGATTGCCGCCCGCCACTCCCGGCAGCCCCGTGCAGGCGCGCGGCGTATCCGATGCGCTTGCCCCCGTCACAAAGGCGAGGTGCTGGGCCAGATTACCGACCACCAGCGCCGATTGCAGGCCGGTCGAAAACGGGCTGAACTGCCGGATCGGGCGCGACAGCGGGCCATTGGGCTGGCCCACTTCGCCATCGGGGAAATAGGGCCGGGACAGGTTGCCGACAGCGCGATCAGAAAAGGCGATGGCGCCAGTCAGCGCATTGGGATCGGCAAGGAAGCTGCGGGTGCGGGCCACGAACTGCGGCACCTCTCCGGGGGCGGCCAGCAACTCGTTTGCGGCGAAAGGCCCGGACAGGAAATTGGCGGTGCGCGCCTTTTGCAAGCTGACATCGATCCCGAAGACCGGCGCATCGGGGGATCGCACCAGCCCCAACACGCTGCCGCGCGTATCGACAAGGCTGATCGTCACCTGCGCGCGGCTGTCCAATGGCTGGCGGATCTGCGCCCGCGCGCGGCTCATGACCGTGAAGGCTTCTTCAAGGATCGCGCGGGCCTCGGCAGCGGTCAGCGGCGCGGCCACCTCGGCTGCATCCGTGCCGCCGCGCAAGGGATAGCGGTTCGTCCCCGCCCCGTTCGACAGCACGAAGGCATCGCGATTGGCGAATTCCGCCGCGGTCGAAGCGCGCACGCCCGAGGCTTCGGTGCCGTAGATCGCGCCCGAAAGCAGCCCTGCGCCGGTGAAATAGCCCGCCACCGGAACCAGCGTGCCGGCGGTGCCGGCGAAGCTTGCGCCTGCCACATTGCCGATCTGCGGATATTCAACGTCGGTATAGCGCAGCGAAGTGCCATCGGCGGTGATCCGGTCTGCGCGGATTGCCACCGGCGCCTCGAAGCCGACCGTGCCTGCCAGCGCTATTGCCTCGTCAAGATCAGTGTCACGGTCGAGCACATTGGGATCAAAGCCGTAGACCCCGTCGGCGATCACTCCGATGCCGCCCACCACCACGCCGTTCTGATAGAGCGGAAAGCCCCCCGGATCAGCCGCCAGACCGAGCGGTGAACGCTTGGGTCCGATCAACCCGTCGCTCGCCCGCGCGGCAAGATCGGAACAGGGCAGCTGGCTGAACTGCACACCGAACAACGGGCCGCTTTCCAGACCGGCGGTGGTTGGCGCGGGCGGGAAATGTTCCTGCACGATGAAGCTCGCCGTGCGGGTGGAGAAGGCATTGCCGCTGCTCGACAGATAGGCCCCGGTGATAGCCTTGGCGATAGCGGCCCCGGCGCCGGGAATGGTCAGCCCCTGCGCATCGTTGTTGCTGCCGTCGGGCGCTGACGGAATGCGCGCGGTTGCCGCTGCCCCGGGCATGGCGAAGACGGCAAGGACATTGCCCACCCGGTCCGTCACCGCGATGGTCGCCGCCGCGCCGCGCGCGCGGGCTTCTGCGGCGGCCTGCGCGATCACCGTGCCGACTTCGGCGCTCGACAGGCTTTCAGCGGCAGGAACAGCGAAGACCTGACCGGCGGGCGGCGGGGTAGGCGTCGGGGTCGGTCCGGGACTGCCGGTTGCGCCACCGGAGGACGTGCCGCCGCCCCCGCAGGAGGCGAGCACGAGTGCGCTTGCCGCGATCCAGAATGTCCCCCCCCTTGCGCATGGCTATTGCAACCTGCCGATCGCGCCCGAGGCCGATTTGAGAGCGCTGCGGAAATCGGCGGGGCGGTAGGCATTGGGCTCCTCCACCGCCTTGTAAGCCCGCGCGATATCCCCCCTGATCCCGGCAGCTGCGCCCTGCGTCACCCGGCCCTCGCGCACCAGCACATTGAGCAGTGTGTCCACCGCCATCACCGCCTGCACCGATCCGGCATAGTCGGTGAAGCGCGGCGCGGTCGCCTCGCCCGCGATGATCGCAATGATCCTGAAGGCGTCGGCATTGCCATAGGCCCGGCCCGACAGCGCATCCGACAGAGCCCCCGCGCGCGCCGCAAGCGCCTGCGCGGCGGCGCGCGTTTCGGCGGGGCCTTGGCCCATCGCCTTGTGGAAGTCGCGCGCGGCGGTCTGATAGGCTCCCGCCTCTCCCGGCACCAGCGCGCCCGCCACGGCCGAGAGCATGATCATGTTCTCGTCATTGAAAGGCGGGTTGCCGAACGGGATCGGGCGTCCCGGATTGGTCTCGAAGGTCAGCTTACGGCTCGGCCCGTCGGTGATGGTGCGGTGGCACGAGTGGCAATCGAGGAAGGTGAACTGCGGAAAGGCGCCCTCGTAAGCGAACTTGGGCTGTGCGAACAGGCTGGTCGCACGGCGGACCGCTTCGGCCTGGCCCACCGCCCAGAAGCGCACCGAGTCAGGGGCGCCCTTGCGCGCAACATAGTCGGCATCAATGTTGTGGTGCTGCTGGAGCGCGCTGAACAGATCAAGCTCGAAGGAGATGCGCGGGTGACCCGCCGCCATCATCGCATGGGTTACAAACTGGCCGGGCTTCGACGATCCGTAATGGCAATCGAGGCACACGCCCGCGCGCGCCTTGGGATTGTCGAGCGGGGTGAGACCCGCCGCAATGTTCGAGTCATGGGTGGCAGGCAGCGCATAGTGTTCCGCCAGCCATGTCCCTCCCGAAGGCCCGTGGCAGCTCTCGCACCCGACCCCGTCGGTGAGCGTGAACTTCGCCCCGCGCTGGCCCGCCGGGGCATTGGTGGCATGGCAGCCGAGGCAGGCCGGCGCGCTCTGTGCATTGCCGAGCCCGAGGCTCGCGGCGATTTGCTGACCGCGCCGTCCGCCCAGCACCGCATAGGCCCTGCTATGCGCGCCAGCGGGGGAGGAAGGCTCCTGCCAGGTGGCGATTTCGTCCTGCCGCACGACTGCGCCATTGCCCTCGGCCCGGCCATGGCAGGTCGATCCAGCGCAGCTTGCCACGCCTTCGAAAGTGCCGTTGCCGATCGCGCTGGACGCCGGATACAACGCGGCGAGCGCCAAAACGGCGATCGTGCGCAAGGCACCGCGAGGCAACGCCTGCGCGCCTGTGATTACCTCCGCCCAAAATCGCCTCATCCGATCCCCCCTCGAGATGCTGCTTCCACGAACCGACCCCCGCGCTCTTGTCCCAAGCTTGGGGCTGCGATGCAACAGACAATCGGTGCGCTGCACCGCCCCGCGCACCGACGTTAGAGCACCGCCACGCACTCCGGCCCGGCGATCAGCCTCCGCTCGCCTCTGCCGAAGCCTCCAGGCTTGATGCCAGCGCTTCAAGCTGCACCGTGCAGCCCTTGGCAATCAGCGCTTCTGCGAGCGCATCGGGCGCGGCATAATCCTCGGCCAGCAGCACGAAATTGATATGCGCCGTGGTGGCGCCGTCAGGCGCGGTGACCATGTATTGCCCGGCCTCGGTGATCGGCAGGCGTGCAGGGTCTAGCGCGGCGACGGTCACCGTATCATCGAAGGTTACCTCCGCCTGCGCCGATCCGGCGTGATCGGTGATGGAATAGGTGCTGGTCCCCTCGGTCCCCGGACGCCACAGACGCACTGTCGCAAGGTCGTAGAGGCAGATCGTGCCCGAACGCGTCACATCGACATACCACAGGCTGGGGTTGGTCGGATTGTCATCGCCCTCGCCGCGCACGGCCCCGGTGCGCACACGGGTGGCGGCGCGCTTGCGGGTCAATGAAGCGAAGCGGTCTGCCGCAACCTGCGGGCGATCCCCGACGCGGAACGTGCCAGCGCCCTTGATGACGCGCGTCCCCTCGGCCGTCAGCACAGTCACCACATCGCCTGCCTTGAGGCTGATCGAGGCATTGTCGTCAAGCTTGGTGCCAACGGGATATTTCGTTGCCGATGGCCCGGTCGATTTGACCACCACCCCGGCCATCGCCGCCAGTGGCAAAGCCAGCGCCGCACCAGCCAGAGCGATCGCGCCGAGCCGTGCCTTGATTTTATCCGAGAACATAGGTTCCTCCATCGTCCATTTCGTTCATCCGCCGCGCAAGATTGCGCAGCGCTGAATCCTGAGGGTGTCTTTGTGCGATCTGCTCTGCCAGCAGCCGCGCGGCGGCGCGGTCGGTCGCGGCCAGCGCGCAGGCGTGCGCCAGGGCAGCGCGGTCATCCGCATGGAAATCCGGGGCGGGTTCGAACAGATCGACCGCCTGCGCTCGCCCGCGCAACTGTACCCGGCCCATCGGGCGCCACCAATCGAGGCCCGAGGCTTCGGCAAACTCCCGGCTGGCCATCACGCTGGAATCGAGCGCCTTGTTGGCCGCTTCCAGCCGCGCGGCGGTGTTCATCGAATCGCCTAGGGCCGTGTACTGGATGCGGGTCGCACCGCCGAAATTGCCGATCACCGCCTCGCCATGATGCAAACCGACGCGGGTCTTGCCGATTGGCGGGAGGTCTGCATCCATCGCCGCAACCTCGCGCCGGAAGGACTCGCCTGCCTGCCACATGGCATAGCCCGCCCGCGCGGCGCGGGCGCCATCATCCGGGCGGGCGATCGGCGCCCCCCAGAAAGCGACCACCGCATCGCCCACGAATTTGTCGATCACCCCGCCATGGTCGAGCACCACCTGGCTCAGCAGATCGAGATAGCGGTTGAGCAGCTTCGCCACCATTTCCGGCGGGATCGCGTGGCTCATCTTGGTGAAGCCTTCAAGGTCGCTGAACAGCACGAAGATTTCGCGCTTCTCGCCGCCCAGATTGAGCAGTTCGGGCTTGTCGATGATCGCCTGGGCAATGTCGCGCGGGATATATTTGCCCAGCGCCCCGGTGGCGAAATTGCGCCGCACTGCGCTCGATGCGCGCGCTGTCGATGTGACCGCACCGAAGACAATGATCCACCCGACCAACCCGCCGACCGCCGGCAATCCGTAGGTATCGATATTGCGGGCCTGCAACAGAAACGGCATGCCCTGAAAGAACATGAGCTGCGCCACACCAAACAGCGCCAGCCACCGCGCGGGCCATTCGAGCAGTGCGGTCACTACCCCGGCAAGTATCGCCAGAACCGCCATAGCCCAGATCACCCAGCCCGGAACCGGAGTGAGAACGCGGTCATCGAGCATCTGGGAAATGATCTCGGCATGGACGGAGATCCCGGCGGGCACTTCGCCGTTGATCGAGGTGAAAGTCGTCTCGACCCGGTCATAGTCGACGATATCCCCGCCGATCAGGATATACTTGCCGGCATACTGTTCCTTGAGGAAGGGCAGGATTTCCGGGTCGGGATTCACGAACAGATCGATCTGGGCCGGAGGGAACAGCACCGAATCCTGGAACTTGGGCCGCCGGTAATCAATCGAGCCCCGGTAATCGGCAAAGGCGGTGGCCGGCTCGCCCGCATCGGCCAGCATCGCGCGCCCGAGCAGCGGCGGCAGGCCATCGCGGTTGTCGGGCCACAGCCGGGTCGCACCAAAGGTGTTATCGAGCCGGATGCTGGCCGGGCGCGCCTTGCTCCCCTTCAGCCGCGCCATGAACTGGTCGAGATATTGCTGCTGTTCCCACTCGATGTCGTCCGGGTTGGTCGCCTTGGCGGCATAGGCGACCGCGACCGGGGTCTTCATCTCGCGCAGCGTGGTGATCAGCTCCTCGTCCTCGTCCTGCGGCTGATCGAACAGGATGTCGATCCCGATCGCCTTGGGCTCCATCGCGTCGAGCGTGCGCAGGGCCTTGGCCAGCAGCCCCCGGTCGAGCGGCGAGCGTTTGCGTGCGGCGATCAGGGTCTGATCGGTATAGACGACCAGCACCACCCGCTTGTCTTCCTCGACCAGGTCGGCGGCGTAGTAGGCGCGCAGATCGTAGAGCGCGCGCTCCGCCTCGCCGGTCAGCGGCGTGGGCACGGCGCCATCGGGCAGAACCCAGCTGTAGCGCGCGATGAACAGCCCCACGCAGACGAGCATGACGGTCAGGGCCAGCTGGACGGTGCCCGCCTCGCGCACATGGCGCCAGCCGCGCGTCAGCCAGCCGAAGCGAGGGCCCTTACCGGCGGCGGCCGCTCCCTCCTGCATCGCGTTCAGCGCGCGAGCCGCGCCGCGCCGTCGCCCACAACGGCAAAGGCCGACCAGTAGAACGGGTGCGAGGTCTGGGCATCGTCCATCAGTGCGACCTGCGAGGATCGCAGCGCATCGGCCGTGGTGCGCCCGTCTGCGGCAAACAGGCCCGAGACAAGCCGCCCGGTGGCGTCGAAATCGTCAGGCACCGGCCAGTGGCTGGCCAGCACCGTGCGCCCGCCCGCCCCCACGAAGGCGCGTACCAGCCCGTCCAGCGCGAATTCGCCGCCGCTGGTCACCCCCGCCTCGCGGGTTGCGCCCACCGTGGCGCTGCCGGCGGTGTCACAGGCCGAAAGGATCACCAGATCGGCATCGATGCGCAGGCCGAAAATCTCGGCAAAGCTGAGGAGTCCGTCCGAACCCTCGCTGCCATCAAAGCTGGTCAGCAGCGCCGGGCGCGGCGGACATTCGGGCTGCGGCGCGGTGACAAGACCGTGGGTGGCAAAATGGACGATGCGGTATTCGGCCAGATCGGGCAGGCCGGCAACCGCGCTGTCGGTGAAGGCCGCGCCGGTCAAAACCTGCGCCGAGCCGCCGAACCGCGCAGCGGCTTCGCGCAGTTCGTCGGCCTTGACCGGATTGGCCCAGATCGATGGCGACCATGTGCACCGCTCGCCTGCGGCAAGGGCGGCGCGGGTGCGCAGGGCACCGGGGGTGGCGGTACCAATCGGCGCATTCTCGCCCAGGCCGAGATAGGCGCGCTTGCCATCGGACGGGCGGCTGCGGCGCACATCGCGGAACGCCGAGGCCGCGACCGACGTGCTCACCTGCACATTGCGGCCCAGCCAGCTGGTGCCGCGCAAATCATATTCGTCCGCGCCCTTCTGCTTCATGCGCTGCTGGTAGGCGGCGACGCTGGCATCGTCGGTGACAAGCAGGTTGATCGGCAGCTTCAGCAAGGCGCCATCCGGCTCGAACACCAGATGGCGCAACTGCGGCAATTCATCGGCGACAGGGGCGAACAGCCGCACGTAAAGCTCGCGCGCGCGCTCAATATCGAAGGGATAGGTCAGCACCTGTCCGCCTTCGACCACGGCGATGCTTTCGCGGATCTGCGTGACCAGCGCCTCAAGCTGTTTCGGCGTGGTATCGGCGCGCCACACGCGCGCCTTGTCGCTAGTGGCGTAGACAACATAGGCATCCTGATCGAGCGTCACCAGTTTCACATAGGCTTCGCCCGGCGCGAGGATCGCTTGCAGATCGGGAAGCGTGATCGCGCTGTCACTGACCGCGCGGTAACGGGGATAGGCGGCGAGCTGTTCAAGCACTTCGGCCTGCTGCTGCTGCAACTGGTCAAGCTGCGCCCGGCGGTCGGCAATCTTGGTTGCCTGACGCGTGGCTGCATCGGGCTGGTTCTCAAGCTCGAGCAGGGACATGCGCAATTGCTCGATGCCGCGCCCGAGATTGGTGGCGGTGCGGAACAGCTGGGCGGCTTCATCGGACCCTTCGGACAATTCCCGCGCCAAAGCGGCCTGCGTCTGGGCAAGGCCCGGGCGCTGGAGCAGCTGGCTGGCCGCGAAAACATCGGCCGCGGCGGCGGTATTGCCCGCGCCCTCCCCGTCGGACAGAAGCAGCCCGAAATAAGGCGTCATGAGGCCCCGCAAGGACGGCAGCGCGCGGCCTTCGGCATCCGATACGATGCTGCGGTAAAGCGCCAGCGCCGCATCGCGTTCGCCCCTGCGCGCATAGAGCCCGGCGAGCTGCGCGCGGGCACTGCCGAGCGCGGGCGAGCCGGGGTAGCCGGCCTGAAGCAGGGCAATGGCTTGACCGTGCAGCGCTTCGGCCTCGCCCGGCGCACCGCCGCGCTCGGCCAGTTCTGCCAATTCGCCCAGCACCTGCGCGCGCAGCCATGCGACGGACACAACGCGGCCGTCTCGCACCTGCGCAAAGGCATCTTCGGCGCGGCGCAGCAGCGGAGCGGCAGCATCGGTCCGGCCCAGCTGGCGCAGCACCGTCGCCTTGAGATAGGCGTGCTGCCCATCAAGCAAGCGCGCGCGTTCGGACGGGCTGAGGCTCTGCGAATATTCGGCCGTGATCCGCCCGCCCTCGCTCGCCAGTTCCCCGGCCAGCGCAGAGCCGATGGTGAGCTGGCGGACATCGTCTGCGCTGGCGGATTCGCTCGGAAGCGGCCTGTCGAGCAGCGCCAGCGCGCGCGCCGGCTCACGCTGGTTGAGCGCGTCCATCGCCTCGTAATTGCGCTGCAAGCGGGCCAGCACCGGGCTCGCCGCCCCGCTGCTCCGGCTGGCGACGAACAGGCGGCGGCTTTCCGCGAAATTGCCGAGATTGGATTGCTGGAGCGCGACATTGAGCTGGGCCTCCGCCGCGCCCGGCCCCGCCAGCGCCGCTGCCGAGACGGCGAAAAACTCTGCCGCTTCGGCAAAATTGCCTGCGTTGGAGCGGCGATAGGCTTCGGCGAGGGCCTGATCGGCGGCGATCGCTTCGGCCTGCTGGCGGGCAAATGCGATCGCATCCGTGGCGCTGGTCAGCGGGATTTCGACCGTGCCGGGCACCACTGTGTCACTGGCCAACGAAGCCAGCCCCAGTTCCAGCGCCTTGGTATAGGCCGACAGGCCCGCCGCCGCATAGGTGCGGCCCGATTGGCTGGCGACCAGCAGATCAGTGCGCAGGATGCTGCCCTCGCGCTGGCAATCGAGGCGTTCGACCGACGCCAGCCCCGGCAGCGCGCCTGATGGGGCTGCGGCATCTCCGACGCATTCGGCCCCAGCCCCGGCAAAGCGTGCAAGATCCCCCGCCGCGCCGCCCGCTGCGCCACGTTGTTCCTTGATCACCCATAGCGTGCCGATGGGTGCCGCGGCATCCCGGCAGATCACCGAGTAGCGCCGGTCAAACAGCCCGGCCCCGGGCTCTGGCGGGAGGATCTGCGCTTCGCACAGACCATTGGAGCCGATCGGGAAGGTGTCGCGCAGGGCAAGGCTGGCGGGGCCTTCGCTGCGCGCCGAACCCGGCACCGCGGCAAGACACGCGGCCAGCGCCGCAAGCGCCGCCGCTGGCAGGATGGCGCCAAGACCGATGGATCGCATCGTCATGTCACTTGCCTCCTGCGGGCGGCACAGCGCCGCCGCTGTAAAGCGATGCATCGCCGCCGCTTGCCACCGGATCGTCAAGCAACGGGTCTTCGGCGATCAGGACCGCATCGGGGCGTTCCGGGAACTCGATGCCGAAGCGTTCCTCATCGTCTGCCTCGCCGCTGTCAGGCACGGTGTCGATCCCCGCCGCCGTGTTGATGACCACCGTGGCGCTGTTGATTTCAGGCGGGACAGGCGGCGCATCAATGGTCAATTGACCGCCGACGAAGGTGGCGGCGTAATTGGGCCCGGCTGTCAATGACCCCTGCCGGATGTCGAAGACCCCGATCCGCTCACCCGGATCGCGCGTCAGACTGCCGGTCAGCTGGTCGCCATTGACCAGCCCATCGCCGCCAATCGTGAAGGTGAACGCCGGATCGCGCAGACCCAGCAGCTTGGACAAATTGTCCGCCGTCACCGTGATCGGGCGCGGCGTGATGGTCAGCTGGCCATTCACGAAGGTCAGCGCGTAATTGGCAGTCGCTGCCAGCGAGCCTTGCGTGATCGCCACATTGCCGACGCCCGTGGCCGCGCCAGCGGTGGTGGTAAGCGCGCCGGTCAGTTGATCGCCATTCACCAGACCCAGCCCGCCGACCGTGAAGCCCAGCGCCGGATTGGCGTTGCCATAAATCCGCGTCAGATTATCCGCCGTCACCGTGATCGGGCGCGGCGTGATGGTCAGCTGGCCGTTCACGAAGGTCAGCGCGTAGTTGGCACTCGCCGCCAGCGAGCCTTGCGTGATCGCCACATTGCCCACGCCCGTGGCCGCGCCAGCGGTGGTGGTGAGCGCGCCGGTCAGCTGATCGCCATTCACCAGACCCAGCCCGCCGACCGTAAAGCCAAGCGCCGGATTGGCGTTGCCATAAATCCGCGTCAGATTATCCGCCGTCACCGTGATCGGGCGCGGCGTGATGGTCAGAAGGCCCGGATTGCCGATAACAAACTGGTAGCCCTGCTCGCTCAGCAACGAACCAAGCGCGATATTGATCGCGAAGGTGCCCACATTCGATGTGCCCGTCGCCAGCGTGGTCAGCTGCGGCGCGCCCGAAAGGTTTGCCACCCCGTCGCCGGGCAGGAAGCCTGTATAGCTTGCCGTGAACGCCGGATTGGCACTGCCATAGAAGCGCGTCGCATCAACGGGCGTGACCGTGAGGAACGGCACAATCCGGAAGGCGGCAAAATTGCCCCCGGGATTGAGCGTATCATAAGCCGCTGCGTTGGCGACGTTGTAACGCCGGGCGTAGGTCGAAAAACTGCCGATCTGCGACCCGGTCGGCGTGGCGGCGAAAATGCCGTAGTGGCCCCCGCCGGTCAGCACGAGGCCCGCATCGCCCGCAAGATTGATGACCTCCCCGTTCAGCGATGCCAGATCGATAGCCCGCCCCGCACCCGATGCGGTCAGCACGCCATCGGCCAGCACAGAGATATTGCTGCCCGCACTGGTGCCGAAATTGCGCACATCAATGCGGCCCGCCGTGATATTGGCGAGCTGGATCGCGCCGTTGACCCGCTGGGGATCGCCCGCGCCATCCAGCAGGCGGATCGTGACCGTGCCGGTGCCGGCGTTGATCCGGCTTCCCTGCGCCATGGTGATCACCGATGCCGGAGGCTGGCTCAGTAACTGTCCGCCGCCGCTGTTGGCGGTCAGCGATATCGCTCCGTCACGGGTCGCCAGATTGCCGCCCAGCAGGATCGAGCGACCGGCCTGCACGCCGATGGTTTGCCCGCCCAGCCCGCCGGTCGCACTGCCATCGCCGAGGATCTGGATCGTGCCCCCTGCGTTCAACGCGACAGTGGTGACGGTCCCGGCCGTCGCCGCGCTGCCGATGATACCGCCCTGTCCGCTGCGCACGACAAGATCACCCGCCGCGACAGCTCTCAGCTGACCGGCGACATTGATATTGCCGCCATCGGCCACCAGTTGCGATGGCGCCGGATCGCCGGTCACCGCGCCGCCGTTGGCCGCCGCGTCCAGAGCGCCAAGGTTCACATTGCCGCCGCCGACAGTGACAAGGAACTGCCCGGCGCGGTTGGTCGCGCCGCCCGTCGCATCGGCAAACACCCCGAGGCTGGTCGCATTGACTGTCGCCGCGCTGCCGCTCGCGACAGCAAAGCCCGCCGTGCCGCCGCGCACCGTGCCCGCCGGCCCGGTGACGGCGCTACCGGCGACCACGATGTTGGTAGCATTCAGCGTGCTTGCGCCAGAAATCGCGATCTGCGCCGCGCCGCCCGTGGCGTTGCCGCTGATCTGCCCGGCCTGCCCTAGCGAGGAGGCTAGCGCCGTGATCTCAATCTGCGCGGCAGTGATCGACCCGCCGCTGAGCCCCAGCGCGGCTGTGCCGCCAAACGAATTGCCGACCGTGCCGGCCTGTCCGCCCGTGCCGTCAGCGCGGATCGCGATATTGGCGGGCGACTGAGAACCGCCGGGCGCGACCGTGAGACTGGTGCCGGTAAGCGCCAGATTGGCCGTGCCGCCGGTGCCCGAACCGCCCTGCCCGCTCGTCCCGCCATCGCCGCCGATGGCGGATGCGGTGATACCCAGCGGGCCTGTCAACGTCAGTGCCGAATTGGTGGCGGCCATCTGGATCGCCGCGCCGGCGGCATTGCCGCCGGCCCCGTTCGTGGCCGAAGCCGCGCCGCCGATAGCGATCTGTTCGACTGTCAAAGCACCGCCGGTGATCTGGGTGCCTGCGAGGGTGACATTGACCGTCGTCCCTTGCGCATTGCCGCCCGCGATAAGGCCCGCGCCGCCGATCATGCTGCTCTGGAGCGACAGGATACCCGGGCTTGTTGGGCTTGGCGAAAGGTTGATCTGCGCGTTCTGGGTGTTGACGGTGATTGATCCGCCCCCGGCATTGCCGCCGCGCTCGCCAGTGCCGCCGAAGGATTCGTTGAACAGGCTGAACCTGCCGGCCAGATTGGCGGTGGCGTTGATCACCTCGAACAAAACCGCGCCCGCGACCGCATTGCCGCCATTGCCGGTGCCAGAGCCATTGCCGCCCTGCGCGCTCGCCCCGCCGCCTTGGGTCTCGATCGTCAGCGTGCCGCCATTGATCACCCGGATCGATTGCAGCCCCGCGGTCGCATCGCCGCCGGTGATGTTGAGCGAGGAATTGCCCGAATTGCCGCCTTGCGACAGGGTCGAAGGGGTTGCCGTGCCCGACACCAGCGTGCCGCCATCCACCAGCAGGTTGATCGTGCCGCCCACCGCGCCGCCACCGGTGCCGTCTTCCACGTTCGAATTGCCGCCGGTGCCGCGGGCAAAGATGAACATCGTGTCCGCAACGCGGTCAGGATCGTTCAGAATGTTGACCGGCAGATTGACGCTGCCACCCAGGCTGGCTGTGATCTCGACCGTACCGCCCCGGCCCAGCCCGCCGATGCCGCTGCCGCCTTCTGTTGCCCCCCCGATGCCGCTGGCATTGAGGATCGCGTTGCCGGCGGGCGAATCCGCGGCAAAACCGGCCGGCAGGTTGCGCAGGATCGTGAGCCGGCTGCCCGAGCCTGACGCGCGCAGCCGCACGATGCCGCCGGTGCCATTGCCACCTTCGAACGTGGCAGCGGAGCCGCCACGCCCGACCGCGCCGACCTGCACCGAGCCCAGCGACAGCGCGCCGCCGCCCAGCGCTTCTGCATAGGCAAGCCCGCCGAGGGCATTGCCTCCGGCAAAGGACGTTGCGGTGCTACCGCCGAAAGCATTGGCGAAGATTTGCGCATGGCCGGTGATGCTGATCACGCCGGTCGTTGCGGCAACGGCAAAGGCCGTTCCGCCGGTGCTGTTCCCCCCTGCGCCATCGGTCGAGCCGCCTCCGATGGCACTGGCATCGAGCAACGCATTGCCATTGACGGTGACAGTGATCGCGTCCCCGTTGATCGCCACGTTGCCGCCGAACGCATTGCCGCCCGCGCCCGCTTGCGCACCCCCGCCAAAGCCTGCGCCGCCCATGCTGAGATCGGTGGCGGTCAAGGTGCCGCCAAGGCTGCCGAGCACCGAAACCTGCCCGCCGCGCCCGGTGCCGCCGGTGGCGCCCCCGCCGCCAATGCCGGTAGCGCTGAGATCGATTTCGGTCGCGGTCGCGTCGCCCGCGCTCACTGAAAAGACGCTCGCCCCGCCCGTGCCGTCGCCGCCAATGCCTGGCGCGCCGAACGAGGTTCCCCCGAAACCGCCGATGCCGTCCGACAGGGCGTTTACGGTGTTGAAGCTCGCCAGCCCCAGGCCGAGCGAACCGTTCTGCCCGAGCAGCGCCAGCCCGACCTGCGCGAGACCGCCGGTGCCATCGCCCCCGCGCCCGCCGCCGCCGGGAATGCCGCCCGTGCCGCCTTCGCCGCCAAAGCCCGATGCAACGGCGTCGGCCGCGCCAGCGATGATCAGCGTGCCGTTATCCCCGCCCGCGAGGAGGAAAGCCCCGCTGGTGAAGGCCGGATCGGCTTGATTGGGGACAGCGAACTGGCCGCCAATCCCGTCGCCGCCGCGCCCGCCTTGCGGTCCTGTCGAGATCGAACCCTGCCCGCCGCGCCCGCCAAAGCCCCGCGCCAAGGCGCTGGCATTGCCGCCGATGGTAACGCGCGCGGTCTGCGTCAGCGTGCCATCGGCCTGGAAGAAGGAATTGCCTCCCCGGCCCAGCCCGCCGGTGCCGCCGACGCCGAAAGAAGCATCGCCGCCGGTGCCATCGCTTTCGGCATTGGCATCACCGACAATCGCGATCGTGCCGATCACGGCATTGGCTCCGGCAATCCCTCCGGACCCGGCGCCGCCGTCCAGACCATTGCCGCCAAAGCCGATGGCATCGGCCCTGAACCCGGCCCCCACGTTGATCGTGCCGCCGCCCAATGTGGTGGCCGAAGCACGGCCGCCCAGCCCGATTCCGCCGGTTCCCCCTGCATTGTTACCGGCGCGGCCTACGGCAGTCAGCCTGAGGTCGCCGCCGATGCCGATGGTCCCCGGCCCCGCGATCGAGGCACTTGCAACCCCTGCGCCGGCCAAGGCTCCGGCGCCCGCCGCGTTCACACTGCGCGACGTGGCGCTGGCGTCGGCGTCGGCGGAGCCCAGCACTGTGATCGTACCGCCACCGTCGGCGACCGTAATCAGCGCTTGTCCGCCGAAGGCGTCGGATGGTGTGGAGGGGTTCACTTCCGACCCGTTCGCCCCAATGGCCCGCGCATCGACGATGGCGCTGCCGTTGATCGTCACGCCGCCGCCCGAGCGTGCGAACAGTTCTGCCGACCCGCCCCGGGCAGTCGCACCGACCAGAATGTTGGAAACGTTGGTGCCGAAACCGGCCGCCCTGACCAGCACATCGCTGCCGATGGTGACAGTCCCGCCGCCCAAACCGCCGAGCCGCGCCTGACCGCCTTGCGCGGTGCCCGCTATCTGATTGAGATCATCGGCCCCCGCAAAGGCATCGGCCAGCACCCGTGCCTGGCCGGCAACATTGATAGAACCGCCACCAAAGGCCTCGAGCCGCGCCGTGCCGCCACTTGCATTGATGCTATCAAGCGATTGCAGGCCGGAACTGGTGACGCCGTAATCCTGCGCCGATACCAGGACATCGCCTGCAATCGTCAGATTGCGGTTATTGCCCGCCGTCAGGCTTGCCAACTCGCGCCCGACCAGCAGCAGATTGCCCGCAGCCGAACTCGCCGCGTTCACCGCCGCGGCCGTTGTCCGGTGCGTGCCGATCGCCAGCAGGCTGCTGGAGGCGGCGAAATCCTCAAGCGCTATGTCGGCGCGCACAGTCGTCAATTCCGTGTTGCCGCCGAACACGGCGTTGACGCCGTTGCTGATGTTGCCACCATCAACGTTCCGCCCGAACACGTTGTAATTGGCCGCAAGGATGATCTCGCCATTGACCACGCCCGCGCTCTGCGCAGGATCAAATCCGAGATTGCCCCGGAACAGCATCGAAATGGGATCCTGCGAAGCGCGAGCCACCGCGTAGATCATGTGGTTATCGCCGGTTGCCCCGGTGCTGGACGGGCCGCCGACGGTGCCATTCAGCGTCACCACTTCGCCCGCAGCAGCTGTGCCGACAGGAACGGAGATATTGAACAGCCCGTTCGAAAAGCTAAGGTTGACCACCTCGCCCGCGACATAGGCATGGCTGCCGTTGACCCGTGCAACGCCGCGCATCTCGACATCGGCGGCGACCACCGCGAAGAAGCCGTTTTCACGCGCGGCAAGGATTTGCGCACCCGGCAGAATCTGGATGCGCGCGGTCGAACCCTGCGCCGCCGCGAGCTGGAGCGTGGAGCCCTGTTCGGCGAAGTTCTGGAAATTTGTGTCCGTGGTGTTGAGCGTCGTCAGCAACAGCTGCCCCACATCGAAGGTCGCCGTGCCGCCGATCAGCAGACCGGTGGGCGAATAGAACGCCACGAACCCGCCGGGGACGGGGCCGGCTGCACTCAGTACGCGTGACGTCACCGCCCCGTTGATTTCGACGATATTGCCATTGGTCGAGGGCAGGATGCGGTTGAGCACCGCAAAGTTGAAGAGCTGCCCGGTTTCGTAACGGGCGGCCGACCCGGCGGGAAGGAAGGTCAGCGCATCGCCAGCGGCATTCTCAAGCGGGGTCCAATCGATCACCACGGTGGGGGTGAACACGTCGACAGCGGTGGTATCGGGAAGCGGCTGGCTGATCCCGGCGCCGCCGAAAACGACATTGCCAGTCGCCTGGATGCCCTGCGCCGCCACCGGACCGGGGCCGAACATCAACCCCAATGCCAGCGCCCCGCTGCCGCAGCTGACGAGCAGTCCTGAACGCTTGAGAACAGCTTGGCTCATTGCGAAAATCTCCACGGGAACAGGCGGGCCGTCAGCGAGAACATGAAGCGCACATCGCCCCGGGTGGGGGCGAGATCGGGCCGTTCGAGCGGGACGGCGACCAGAAAGTCGCTCTGGATGCCGCTGCCCCACGCGATCCGCACCCCGCCGCCTGCCGACCACAGGCGATCAGGATTGGTGCCGGCCCGGCTCGGATCCTCGTTCCGGACGAAGGCGACATCGGTAAAGACGTAAGGCTGCCACGCGACCCCGGCTTCCGAATTGGGGCTGAGCGAGCCGTAGCGCATCTCAAAGGCCGTCATGATGCCGCTGTCACCCAGCACCGCGCCCGGATCATAGCCCCGCCCGATCGAGAACGATCCCGCCGCCAGTTCCTCGAACGCGGGCAAAGCATCGCCGGTGATCTGGGCCTGTGTTTCAAGCGAGAAGGCCAGCAGCGGGGCGGGCCGGTATTCGATATCCGCGTTAAGCCGCAGCAGCAGCGGCGTGGGATCGGCCTCAATCCGGCTGGGCGCTGCGGCGCCGCCGAACAGGCAGTCGAGCAGATTGGCGCGGCAATCAGGGCTGGCGCCGAACACATCGACACCCTGGCGCACCTCGGCCCCGTAGCGCAGCCGGAACTTCGGCTCGAACGGGGTAAATCCATCCGCGCGCAGCAGCGATCGCCGATCGGTCACTTCCCCGGCGATCCGGGCGTAGACCATCCGCACCGAGTCTTCGCTCAGCCCGAAATTGTTGAGCACAACCTCCTGATCGATGTAATCGAACCCGGCATCGGCATAGAGGCTGTGCCGGCGGCTGCGCACCACCGGATAGCTGGCAAACAGGCTGGCGAAGATCGTGTCCGAGGCGACGTCGAACCCCGGCAGCCCGATCGAGGGATCGGTGGTGCTCCAGGTGAACTGCCCGCCCAGCCGCAACCCTTCGCTGCCGACGCGGAAATCATGGCCGATCTGGACCGTCTGCTGCTCGGCGAATTCGAGCGTACTGAACACGGCGATCGACGTGCGGTCGCCAAGGCCGGTGATGTCATAGATCTCGCCCCGCAGCACGCCGCCGAACCGGCCGATTGCCCTTGAACCGAAATTCTGGACGTTGAGATCGATCATCCCGCGTTGGCGTAGCACCGCGACTTCGCCCACCAGATCACCCGGTGCGCCGCCCGCCGCAGGGCGCAGCGACAATCGCACGTCAAGCCCGGGCAGATCGTCCGCCAGAAGCAGGTAACGTTCGGCCTCATTGGTGTTGAACACCTCGCCGCCGGTCAGCTTTTCGAGGTAACCGGCAACTATTCGCTCCGACGGACCGGCATCGCCGCGCACTCGGACCGACGACAGACGGCCGAACACCACCTTGAAATCAGGGATGCCGTCGGCAAGGCTCTGCTCCGGGATTTCGACCGTGGCAAGGTAACCTTGGGAACGCAGCATGGCGTTGGCCTCGGCCCGGATATCGCACAGCACGGACACGGGTAATTCGCGCCCGACATAATCGGCATAAGCGGCATCAAGCGAAAGACCGGGGACGCGGGCCAGCCCGTCAAAGGCCGCGCTCCTTACAGTAAAGCGGATGTCGGCAAATTCCGGACGATCAAGCGCGCAAGGGGGGCGTTCGAAATCGCCATCGACGGTCAGCGATGGCCCACGCTCTCCTGCGCGCTGGTCGGGCGGGATCAGGTCGCTACGATTGGGCGGCGTGACCGGCACGGCCTGCGCCAGCAGCGGCGCGGGCAGAATGGCGAGCGCCGCAGCGCCCGCAAGCGATAGCGCCCCCGGCATGGCCGAAGCAGGCGCGTACACGCCAAGCCAACGTGAATGAGCGTGCGGCACGGTTCTCCCCCAAACCCTGACGTGCGCAGATATTGCCGCCCGATTGACTGCTCTGCGCATCAGTAAATGCGTTCAGTTGCACGGTGATACCGTTCGTGTCGGCATTCGCCCTGCAACCCACGACCCCTCGTATCCTGAAGCCTACTAAGGCTTGCAGCAAAGACAAGCGTGCAGACCCCGAAAGGTCGCCGCGGGGCGCACTTTGTCGCATTTAGACAAGGTTGAAACGTTTGCAGGGCCAGCGGGCCCTGCATCCGGAGGAATCAATTGGCGGCGGCGAGCATCACCTTGGCCGAAGCGCCCGAAACCGCGCCCGCCTCCACCGGCAGCTTGGCGGGCCGGGCTGCGGTCGGATAGGCCTGCTTGAGCACCGCCAGCGCTTCGGCAATGCGTGCGTGGGCGGCCGGGTTCTCGGCCTTGATTGCCGCGCCCGAGGCGGCAAAGCTGCTCGCCGCGACGGCGGCGAAGCCATAGCCGTCAAGGTATGGTTCGTAGCCGTCGTTCTTGGCGAGCGAGCGATACATCGCGCTCGCCCGTTCGATCTGGTCGGCGATCACGCCGGTGGCGACCTTTGCAGCGCTCGCGTCCGATGCAGGAGCCTTGGACGCCGCCCCGCGCAGCGCGGCAATGATCTTGTCATAGGCCTTGTTGACCTCGGCAGGGCTCTTGCCTTCGATCGCGGCGAGCGAGGCTTCGGTCAGCAGCGGCTTGAAATCCTTGACGCCGAGCTTGGCAAAGACCGGGTCCATGTCGACAAGAACCTCGCTCACAGGATGCGCGAACATTTCGGCGGCAGCGTCCTTCTTGCCTGCGGCATAGGCATCGCGCGCGGCGACCACATGGGCTTCGGTAACAGCCAGCGCGATCCCGTAAGCGACCGGATCGCTGCCCGCGTCGGCAACCGCGACGCCGCCCTCGCCTTCGCCGCCGGCCGCTGCGCCGCCCTCACCTTCACCCGCGCCGCCTTCACCCTCGCCCGCGGTCGCAGCAGTATCGGGCGCAGCGCCCGCCTCGCCTGCCGCACCCTCGCCCCCCGCTTCGCCGCCACAAGCCGCGAGCAGCCCACCGGCAAGCGCCGTGCCGAGGCCAAGCTGGGTCCAGAGTTTGAGGGTGGTGTTCATGGAGCTGTCTATCCTTTGCGCGGGGATTGCATGTGGCAGGCCTCATGGCCCAGATGATAATCACTCGCAAGAGCCTTTCGCGCTGCGGGGCTTGCGTCTTTTCCGCGGCAAGGCTAGCGCTATGTTACAACGTCTCATTATTCTGCCGCCCGAGGTCGCAACCGCTTATGGCAACGCTTCTCAACCGCCTGTCACGATCCTCCGACAACCCTGACGTGCTCTCCGCGATCCGTGATCCGGATTGCAATCTCGCCATCTGGGAGCGGACGGCCCTCGCCGATTTCACGCCGCTCATCGCCGGGACGCCCAAAGATTTGCGTTTCGAAAGCGATGTCGCCGGTGTGCCCGAGATGCTCGGACAAGAATTGCAGCAGGGCGGTTTCGGCGGAGATGCGGCACTCCACCGCGCGCTGATCGATGACGCAACCCTCCTCGCCCGGCTGTTTTGCATGGCGATGGACCTTGCCCGCTTCGAACTGCGGCTGGAGGTGGTGCGCACGGATTCCTGCCGCAAGTTCCACGCCGATTACGTGTCAGCCCGCCTCATCACGACTTACGTTGGCGAAGGCACCGACTGGCTTGACGAAGCTGATGCCGACCGCGTTGCCACCGGCGGCGAGCCGCAGCGCATCCACCGCCTCGCCGCATTCGATATCGGGCTGTTCAAGGGCAAGCTGGCCACCGATCGCCCCGCGATCCACCGTTCACCGCCGATCGCGGGGACGGGCGCAGTGCGGCTGCTGCTGGTGCTCAATCCGGCCAGCCGGTCATTTGTCGATGGCGCGGATTCGCCCCTTCCGCCGCCACGTCATCTGGCCTAACACGCGCGCCATGCGCCTGAAGGCGCGCTCCACTCCGATGTGCGCCGCCGCCCGATGCTGCGCGCGCCATCGCTCGCAAGAGGTATGTGCTCGATGAAGAAATTCCTGCTCGCCGGGGCGTCCGCCCTGATGATTGCCGCACCCGCCGCCGTGCAAGCCGATGAAGGCATGTGGCTGCCGAGCCAGACCGGCGCCATCGCCGACGAGATGAAAGCCGCCGGTCTTGAGCTTGATGCCAAGACCCTGGGCGATCTCCAGCGTCCGCCGCTCACCGCGATCGCGTCGCTGGGTGGCTGCTCGGCCGCGTTCCTTTCGCCCGATGGTCTGGTGGCAACCAATCACCACTGCGTGGCCGGCTCGCTCCAGTACAATTCCTCGCCCGAGAATGATTACCTCACCAACGGCTTTCTGGCGCAGACGCTCGGCGACGAGCTTCCCGCCGCCCCCGGCAGCCGGGTCTATGTGATCGAGGACCTGCGCGACGTTTCCAAGGACATGCTCAAGGGCGCCGAAAAGCTGGAAGGCCGCGCGCGTTATGACCGTCTGCAAGCCAACCGCACCGCGTTGATCGAAGCCTGCGAAAAGCAGGCCAACCGCCGCTGCGACGTGCGCGCCTATTTCGGCGGGCAGCAATACTGGCTCCAGCAGCAGCTCGAAATCCAGGACGTGCGCCTTGTCTATGCGCCCGCCGCTGGCGTGGGCAATTTCGGCGGCGAGAAGGACAACTGGATGTGGCCGCGCCACACCGGCGATTTCTCGTTCTACCGCGCTTATGTCGCGCCGGACGGCTCGTCGGCTGCGTTCAGCAAGGACAATGTGCCCTTCAAGCCCAAGGCATGGCTGCCCATCGCCAAGGACGGCGTGAAGGACGGCGACTTCATCATGGTCGCCGGCTTCCCGGGCACCACCGAACGTCTGCGCAGCGCCGATGAAGCGCGCTTCTACTACGAGGAGCTCTACCCCTATCAGCAGAGCATGCTGACCGAATATGGCAACCGCATCGACGAGCTGACCGCGGGCAATCAGGCCGCGACCATCGCCTATGCCGCAACGCTGCAGGGCGTGGAGAATTACGAAAAGAAGATCGCTGGCCAGATGGCCGGGGCCGACGCGATCTCGCTGGTCGCCAAAAAGCAGGCCGAAGAAGCGGCTTTCCGCGCGTGGATCAAGGCCGATCCCAAGCGCGAGACGCAGTACGGCGCAGCGCTGGCCGAGCTTGATCGTCTGATTGCTGAAGGCAATGCAGCCGCCCTCGCCGATGCGCGCAAGGGGATGCTTGGCCGCGGCCAGCTCTACGGCGCGGCACGCTCGCTCTACCGTTGGGCGAACGAGCAGGCCAAGCCCGACAAGGACCGTGAGCCCGGCTATCAGGCGCGCGACAAGGCCTTCATGACGCAAGGCATGCAGCGCATCGAGCGGCGCTATGTGGCCGAAATCGACAAGGCGCTGTGGGAAGACGGTATCGCCGAATACCGCCAGCTTGGCGCGGACGACCGGATCAGGAGCTTCGACGCCTTCATGGACGGCCGCGACCTCGCCTCGTTCTATGCCGCCACCGAACTTGGCAACACTGCCAAGCGGATGGAGTGGATGGGCAAGTCGGTCGCCGACTTCAAGGCTTCGAGCGATCCCTTCATCCAGCTCGCTGTCGCCACCTACGACGAAGCGATGGCTGCCGAGGCTGCTGACAAGGAGCGTTCGGGTCAGGTCCAGAAGGCCCGTTCGAAGGTGATGGAAGCACGCCTCGCCTATGCCGCATCGCAGGGCAAGACCATGTACCCCGACGCCAATGGCTCGCTGCGGTTCACCTATGGCAAGGTGACGGGCAAGAAGGTCGACGGGCAAGAGTGGACGCCGTTCACCACCGCTGAAGGCATCGTCGCCAAGCACACCGGCCGCGGTGAATTTGACGCGCCGGACAAGATGATCGAACTGATCAAGGCGAAGGACTACGGCCGCTGGGCCGCGCCCGAGCTTGGCACGCTGCCGGTCGATTACCTGTCCACCGTCGACATCACCAACGGCAACTCGGGCTCCTCGACGCTGAACGCGCGCGGCGAGTTCGTCGGCCTTGCCTTCGACGGCACGATCGAAGGCGTGGTGTCGGACTGGATGTATGATCCCGCCATCAACCGCACGATCCACGTCGACAGCCGCTTCATGCTGTGGACCATGGAGAAGGTCGACGGCGCGGACCGTCTGCTCAAGGAAATGGGCGTCTCGGCCCAATAATCCCCGCACGGGTGCAAAATTTGAATAAGTATGCGGCGCGTGGGAATCCCGCGCGCCGCCTGCTACAGCCCTGCCGCTGAGGCGAAGTGACGGGGACGGGAATGATGCGCGATCTGGTGGCGGTCGATATCGGCGGGACACATGCCCGCTTTGCCATTGCCAGCATTGGCGCAGACGGAGCGATCAGCCTCGACGAGCCGGAAACGCTCCACACCGCCGATCACGCCAGCTTCCAGACCGCTTGGGAGGCCTTCCGCGACCGCAAGGGCGGCACCCTGCCCCCTGCCGTCAGCATGGCGATTGCCGGGCCGGTCGGCACGCCGGGCAATCTCAATCCGGTGATCCGCTTCACCAACAATCCGTGGATCATCCGCCCGGCGCTGATCCCCGAGAAGCTGGGCGCCGAACACTACACCATCGTCAATGACTTCGCGGCCGTAGCCCATGCGGTGGCGCGCGCGGATGACAGCCAATTCCTCCATCTTGCAGGCCCCGACGAACCGCTGGGCCGCGAGGGCACCATCAGCGTGCTCGGCCCGGGCACCGGCCTCGGCGTTGCGCATCTCTACCGGTCGGGCACCAGCTATCGCGTGCAGGCGACCGAGGGCGGCCATATCGACTTTGCTCCGCTCGACAGCATTGAGGACGCCATTCTCGCCCGTCTGCGCAGCCGCCACAACCGCGTCTCGGTGGAGCGCGTGGTGGCCGGCCCGGGCATCGTCGACATCTATCAGGCACTCGCCGCGCTCGAACAGCGCAGCGAACCAGAGCGTGACGCGATCGAGATATGGACGCTTGGCACCAGCGGCGAAGACAGTCTGGCGGCGGCCGCGGTCGACCGCTTCTGCCTGTCGCTGGGATCGGTCGCGGGGGATCTAGCACTGGCGCAGGGCGGCTTTGCTGGCGTCGTGATCGCAGGCGGCCTCGGCTACCGCATCCGCGAGACGCTGCTGGCGTCAGGCTTTGCGGCGCGGTTCAAGGCCAAGGGCCGGTTCGAGAGCCTGATGGCATCTATCCCGGTCAAGCTCATCGTCCATCCGCAACCCGGCCTGTTCGGCGCGGCAGCGGCCTTCGCCTCCGAGCATGGAGATGCGGCGTGAGGACGGTCGCGGCGCTGGAAGCGCGGCTTGGCGAGCTGCACCAGCGCACGCGCGAGACACCGCTGTTCAATCCCGTTTTCCAGCTTTCGCTCGACCTGTCGCGCGCGCTGGAAGGGGGCGAGGTCAGCCTCGACGATCTCACCGCATTGGTCGCGGAACTGGAGTGTGACGGGCTGAAAGCACGCGCCCGCAAGCTGCGCACCTTGCTCACGCCGCCAGCCGCTCCGGCAGCGATGACGGATGAGGAGGAAGATTTCGAGGCCTTCCGCATCCGCTGGGAACGCCCGCAACTCCACGCCGTCTTCACCGCGCACCCGACCTTCCTGCTCACCCCTTCACAGGCCGAAGCGGTGGCGCTCTCCGCCTCGGCGCCGGACGACGTTGACGATAGCGTCTGCGCCGTGCCGCCAACGCGGAGCGCGGTGACGCTGGACCACGAACATCGCGCGGCGATGGCAGCGATGGCCCGCGCACAGGACGCCCGCGATGTGATCGTTGCCCGGTTGCTGGGCGACGCCCGCAGCCGCTGGCCGCGGGAGTGGCGCGGCCTTCGCCCCGTGCCGTTCCGCTTCGCCAGCTGGGTCGGCTATGACATGGACGGGCGCACCGATATCGGCTGGCACACCTCGATCGCCTTCCGTCTCGGTGAAAAGGCCGAACGGTTGACGCGCTATACCGCCAGCCTGGAAGCGCTGGACGCCGCTCACCCGCTGCTGGCGCCGCTGCGCCCTGCCACCGCCTTTGCCAAAGCGCGCGCCGAGGATTTCGACGCTGACCTGTCGAGCGCCGAAGCACTTGCAACCGCCGCCAACCGGCTGACCACCCACAGCGCCGACAACCTGCTCTCGCTCACCCCTCTGATAGCCGCGCTAGAAACCGAGGCGGAGACCGCCGAACCCGCCCGTGCCGTCCGCTTGCTCACCCTCGCCGCCGCGATGCGTGCCGACGGGCTGGGCATGGGCTGGATCCACTTCCGGGTGAACGCCAAGCAGCTCCACAACGCGGTGCGCCGCCGCTTGGGCGATCACGAGGCGATCGACCTCGCCAGCAAGGGCGCGATTGCCACGCTGCGCCGTCTGGTCGACGAGGCAAAGCCGCTGCGCACCAATTTCGCCGCGCTCGCCACCGAAAGCTCGACCGCGATCCGCCAATTCATCGCCATGGCGCAGATCGTGAAGCACATTGATGCCGATGCGCCGATCCGCATGCTGGTCGCCGAGTGCGAACAGCCCGCCACGGTGCTCGCCGCGCTCTATTTCGCCAAGCTGTTCGGGGTGGAGGACAAGGTCGATGTCTCGCCGCTGTTCGAGACCGAGACCGCGCTGGAACACGGCGGGCGCTTCCTCGATGCGCTCCTCGCCGAGCCTGCCTACCGCGCCTATGCGCGCAAGCGCGGACGGGTGGCGGTGCAGACCGGGTTCTCGGACGCGGGGCGCTTTGTGGGGCAGGTGCCCGCAGCCCTTGCCATCGAGCGTCTGCAAGGCCGCCTGGCCGAAGCGATGGCCGCCAACGGCCTCGGCGATATCGCCGCGCTGGTGTTCAACACCCACGGCGAAAGCATGGGCCGCGGCGCGCATCCCGCAAGCTTCCGCGACCGGATCGAATGGCCTCTCTCCCCCTGGGCACGGCGACGCTTCGCCCGAGCGGGCATCCGGCTGGAGCCCGAAGTCAGCTTTCAGGGCGGTGACGGATACCTGTTCTTCGCCACGCCCGAACTGGCGCTCGCGACCCTCAGCCGCATTGCCGAACTGCGCCCGGCCGAGACCGACGTGGCTGCGCCCGCAGACCCGTTCTACCACCGCACCGATGTCAGCCTCGATTTCTACCGCGCGGTGAAAGAGCATCAGGGCGATCACCTCGCCAGCCGCACCTATGCCCGCGCGGTGACCGCTTTCGGGCTGGGCCTGCTCAACCCCACGGGCAGCCGCGTCTCGCGCCGCCAGAGCGACATCAACGCCGACCGCGAGATGAGCCTGCGCCAGATCCGCGCGATCCCGCATAATGCGATCCTCCAGCAGCTCGGATACCCGGTCAATGTCATCGCCGGGATCGGCAGCGCAGCGGACGGAAACCGCGAGGAAATCGCTGCTTTGCTTGCAGAATCTCCGCGCGGCAGCCAGATCCTGCGGCTGGCGCGGGCCGCCAATGCGCTCGCCAGCATCAAGACCGTGGCGGCTTACGGCGAGCTGTTCAACTCGGCCTATTGGGCCAGCCGCACCTATCGCGGAACCGAGGATCACCTTGCGGGAAGCTGCGCCGCGCTGGCCGAATATCTGGTCGGCGATGACCGGACCGGGGTGTTCCGCCGCCTTGCCTCGCGCCTGCGGATTGACGCGATCAAGCTGCACCGGCTCACCGACCTGTTGCCCGGCGAAGTGGCCGACGAGGCGCGCGAGCATGTGCGCCGCCGGATCGGCGTGTTGCAGGCGCTGCGGCTGGCCCTGCTCCAGCACATGTTCCTCAAAGCGGTGGCGGTCCCCGCTTTCAGCCGTGCCAACGATATCAGCCGCCGCGATGTCATTGAAATGGTGATGACTTTGCGCGTCGACGAAGCGCTCGCCCAGCTGCGCCGCGCCTTCCCGGTGCGCATCCCGGGCCCCCGCGACTTCCCGCTGGACGAGCCCAGCGACTACCCCGATGGCGGCGAGGAAGGTTACGGCGCGATCGAGCGCGACTTCATGACGCCCATCGCCCGCGCGCAGGAGTTGAGCCTGCGAATCAGCACCGCCATCGCCAACGAGTTCGGCGCGCACGGGTGAGCCGCCGTTGGAGCGATGTTTCACGTGAAACCCCCTGCCGAAGGCCGCGCAAGCCGGGTCTAGAGGGGGTCTAACCGGGGTCTAGCGGGGGTCAAACCGCCTCAGCAGAGGCTCTAGGATCGCAGTGTGCTGCCCCGTGCGATCAGTTTTACCGGCACGCGGCGACGGGCGTTGACTGCGTCTTCATCCAGCACCGCCTCGACCAGCGCCGCACCGGCTTCGGCCGGATCGGGCGCGATGGTGGTGAGCGGCGGGCGGCTGAAGCGGCCCGCGACCAGATCGTCAAAGCCCATCACGCCCACCTGCTGCGGAACCGCGATGTCGGCGGCAGCGAGAGCCTCTATCGCGCCCAGCGCCATCGCATCGCAGGCGGCGAAGACCGCGTCGATATCCTCACCCCGCTCGATCAACCGGCGCGCGGCGCGGCGGCCTTCCTCTTCGCGGGTGGCGGCGTTGACCGTGGGGGCAAGGCACGGTTCCAGCCCAGCGGCGCGCATCCCTTCGGCATAGCCTTCATAGCGTTCGGTGAACTGCACCTGCGGCGTGTTCAGCGCGCCGAGGAAGCAGGGGCGCTTGTAGCCCGCCGCCAGCAGGTGCTCCACCGCCAGCCGCCCCGCGGCGCGGTTGTCCGAACGCACCCAGTCAAGCTCGTCGAAGGGCGATCCCCAATAGGCCACCTTCCGCCCTTCCGCCTCCAGTCCGCGGAAATGCTCCCATGCAGGCGCATTGGTGGTGGTGCCGATCACCACCAGCCCGTCAGCACGGCCCTGTTCCTGATGGTGGCCGAAGAACTCGCCCGGCCGCGCCTGGAAGGAGACCAGGGTTTCGAACCCGCGTTCCGAAGCGGCCACGCAGACAGACCCGAGCAGGGCATAGGCAAAGGGGTTGATGCTCGATGCGCTGTCGCCTTCGCGGCAGATCACCACCACCGCCAGCGTGCCGGTGGAACCCCGCCGCAGCCGCGCGGCGCGTTCATCGACGAAGTAGCCGAGCGCCTCGGCGGCCTCGATCACCTTGCGGCGGGTCGCTTCGGCAATGGCGGGTGAACCGGACAGCGCACGGCTGACCGTCGGCTGGCTTACACCTGCCCGCTCCGCCACATCGAACGATGTCGGCCGTCTGCGTGATCCCCCGTTCATGGCGCCTGTCTCTACGGCCTGTTGATAGCGGGGCGCAAGCTTGCCCTGCATTGCTATTCGCACTGGATTTGTCGGCAGGGGTCTTGCAATTGTGAGACAGCGGACGGATTGTGAACGTTAGCAAGACGCGTGCGCTATGGGAGAGAGCGACAATGGCGATGGCACCGGGGGTGAGCGCGGCAACTGCCGCGGGGGATGAACTGAGCGACGCGCCGCAGGTATATGCGCCGGGCCTCAACTATTTCGTCTTTGCGCTGTTCTTCATCTTCGGCGGGATCACCTCGCTGAACGATGTCATCCTGCCCAAGCTCAAAGAGCTGTTCGGCCTGTCCTTCACCGAGGCGATGCTGATCCAGTTCTATTTCTTCACAGCTTACCTTGCAGCAGGCGTGCCGGGTGCAGCGCTGGTCAAGCGCGTCGGCTACATGAAGGGCGCGGTGCTGGGCCTCCTCCTGATGCTCTGCGGCTGCCTACTGTTTATTCCGGCTAGCGTAACCGCGACTTACGGCCTTTTTCTGACCGCATTTTTCGTCTTGGCCAGCGGCGTAGTCATCGTCCAAGTTGTCGCTAATCCCCTCATTTCCATGCTTGGAAAGCCGGAAACTACGCACAGCCGCCTGACATTTGCTCAGGCGTTCAATTCGATGGGGACCACGATTTTCCCGATCATTGGGTCAGCGCTCATCCTCGGCGGACTTGCCGGGGTTTCGGCCGCCGACCTTTCTGGCGCGGAGCTTGACGCCTATCGTACGGCGGAAACGCAGGCGATTGTGAATGGCTACCTCGGCATTGCAGCTGCGTTGGCAGTGGTTGCTGCTGCGGTTTGGGCATTCCGAAACCGCCTGCCGCACAATCCAGCAATGGTAAGCGAGACACCCCTCGTATCAACTCCGCGCTACCTTATTGGGCTAGGGCTGATTGTCCCGGGTGCCGTTTTGACCACCTATGGCTACAACATTATCGGCCTTGTCCTGATGCTGGCAGCGCCTGCTGTCTGGCTGTTCGGGAACGACCTGCTATCGCGCACGCGGTTCAGTTTCGGTGCGTTCTGCATCTTCCTATACGTCGGCGCGGAAGTCGCGATCGGCTCGCTGATCGTCAATTATCTGATGCAGGACCATGTCATGGGCCTCACGGAAAAAGCCGCGGGCGATCTGATCTTCATCTACTGGGGCGGCGCGTTGGTCGGGCGGATCATCGGCTCGGCAGTGCTGCGCTTTGTCAGCCCGGGTCTGGTGCTGGCGGGCGTGGCCGCGGGCGCGATTGCGCTGGTGCTGTTCTCCACCAACACCACCGGCTCGACCGCCGGTTACAGCCTGCTGGCGGTGGGCCTGATGAATTCGATCATGTTCCCGACAATCTTCAGCCTCGCCTGCGAAAAGCTGGGGGCCAAGGCGGCGGACGGATCGGGGATCATCAACATCGCCATCTTCGGCGGTGCAGTGATCCCGCTGCTGACCGGGATCCTTGCCGATGCCAGCGGCAGCCTTGGCACGGCGATGATCCTGCCGATTGCCTGCTATGTGATCATCGCAGCGTTCGGGTTCTATGCCCGCAAGGCTGCGTGACGCCCATGCCCGCTTGAATAAGTATGCGCGAAGCTGGCAGGTAAGCGCCCGCGCGCCTAGGTAGGGCGCACGAGGGAAAGGGCCTTTCGCGCATGAGCTTCACCGCTGACCGCCTGCTGCTGTTCGGAGCCACCGGCGATCTTGCCCAGCGCATGCTGCTGCCCAGCCTGTTTGCGCTCGATGCCGATGGCCTGCTCGCCCCCGATCTCAAGATCGTTGGCACGGCCCGCAGCAGCATGAGTGATGGCGAATACCGCAATTTCGCGCGCGCGGCGCTGGAGAAGTACCTCCCTGCCGACCGGCGCGGGCGCATGGCGGAATTCCTCAACCGGCTCGCCTACCAGACCCTCGATGCCACCACGCTCGAAGGTTATGGCGCTCTCGCCGAAAAGGTCGGCGCACCGCAGCGCGGCCTCGCAATCTTCCTGTCGACCGCGCCGAGCCTGTTCGGCCCGACCATCAAGGGGCTGCAATCGGCGGGGCTGACGGGCGAGAATGTCCGCATGTGCCTCGAAAAGCCGCTCGGCACCGATCTGGCCACCAGCCGCGAGATCAATGATGCGGTTGCAGGTGCCTTCCCCGAAAGCCGCATTTTCCGGATCGATCACTACCTCGGCAAGGAGACGGTGCAGAACCTGCTCGCGCTGCGCTTCGCCAACATCATGTTCGAGCCGCTATGGAACGCGGCGCATATCGACCATGTGCAGATTACCGTGGCCGAGACCGTCGGGCTCGAAGGGCGTGTCGCCTTCTATGACGATGCCGGGGCGATCCGCGACATGGTGCAGAACCATATGCTCCAGCTGCTCGCACTCGTGGCGATGGAGCCGCCTGCGCACTTCGATGCGACCGCCGTGCGTGACGAGAAGGTCAAGGTGCTGCGCGCGCTGCGCGGTGTGACTGCGGGCGAGACCGTGACCGGCCAGTACCGCGCGGGCGCAATCACCGGCCAGGCCGTGCCGGGTTATGACGAGGAGTTGGGTAAGGACTCCGGCACCGAAACCTTCGTCGCCATCAAGGCGCATGTCGACAATTGGCGCTGGAAGGGCGTGCCCTTCTACCTGCGCACCGGCAAGCGCATGCCCAAGCGCGTGACCGAAATCGTGATCCAGTTCCGCTGCGTGCCGCACTCGATCTTCGCCGGAAAGGGCGCGACGATGCAGCCCAACCGGCTGGTGATCGGTATCCAGCCCGAAGAGAACATCACCCTTTCGCTGATGGCGAAGGTGCCCGGCCTCGACCGTGAGGGCATTCGCCTGCGCTCGGTGCCGCTCAATATCGCGATGCCGGATGCCTTTTCCGGTGCGGTGCGGCGCATCGCCTATGAACGCCTGCTGCTCGATCTGGTCGAGGGCGACCAGACCCTGTTCGTCCGGCGCGACGAGGTGGAGGCGCAGTGGGAATGGGTCGATGCGATCCGCGCCGGATGGGAGGCGGAAGGCCTCACCCCCAAGACCTACACCGCCGGCAGCTGGGGCCCGAGCGCGGCCATCGCGCTGGCTGAACGCGATGGAGTAACGTGGCATGAGTAAGCCCTTGCATGACACCCTCCACCGGGTAACGCAGCGCGTGATCGAACGGTCGCGCGCCAGCCGCAGCGCCTATCTCGACCTGATCGCGCGTGAGGGCGACAATCTCGGCAAGCGCCCGGCTGTCTCCTGTTCGAACCTCGCCCACGCCTATGCGGGCACGGCGGATGACAGGGCGGCACTGGTCGCCGGACGCGGCCCCAATATCGGCATCGTCACCGCCTATAATGACATGCTCTCGGCGCACGCGCCCTATTACCGCTACCCCGAGCGCCTGAAGATCTACGCCCGCGAAGTCGGCGCCACCGCGCAGGTCGCAGGGGGGACGCCCGCGATGTGCGACGGCGTGACGCAGGGCGAGGTTGGCATGGAACTCTCGCTGTTCAGCCGCGACGTTATCGCGCTCTCCACTGCGGTCGCGCTCAGCCATGCGATGTACGAAGGCGCGCTGATGCTCGGCATCTGCGACAAGATCGTCCCCGGCTTGCTGATGGGTGCCCTGCGTTTCGGCCACCTGCCCACCATCTTCGTCCCCGGCGGGCCGATGCCGACGGGTATCCCGAACAAGGAAAAGCAGCGCGTCCGCCAGCTCTATGCGGAAGGGAAAGCGACCCGCGCGGAACTGCTCGCCAGCGAGATGGCGAGTTACCATTCGGCGGGCACCTGCACCTTCTTCGGCACGGCCAACTCCAACCAGATGATGATGGAGATGATGGGGCTGCACGTGCCTAATTCTGCCTTCATCAACCCCGGCACCAAGCTGCGTCAGGCGCTCGACCGCGAGGCGGTGCACCGCGTCGCCCAGATCGCCCCCGGTGGTGATGATTACCGCCCGCTCGGGCTGTGTGTGGACGAGAAGGCGGTCGTCAATGCGGCGGTGGGCCTGCTGGCGACCGGCGGCTCGACCAATCATGCGATCCACCTGCCCGCGATGGCGCGGGCGGCGGGGGTGATCCTCGACTGGGACGACCTGTCCGAACTGTCGGGTGCCGTCCCGCTGATCGCGCAGATCTACCCCAACGGCTCGGGCGACGTGAACCACTTCCACAACGCCGGCGGCATGGGCTTCGTGATCGGCGAATTGCTCGAGGCCGGACTGGCCCACCCCGACATCCTTACCGTCGGACGCGGCGGCTTTGCCGACTATGCGAAGGAGCCGGGGCTGGAGGGCGATGAGCTGGTATGGCGCGAGGTCGGCGCGGCGGGCGATGACACGATGCTGCGCCCGGTCGCCAATCCGTTCAAGGCTGACGGCGGCATGCGCCTGCTCCAAGGCAATCTCGGCCGCGCCTGCTTCAAGACTTCCGCGGTCGACGAGAGCCGCTGGACGGTCGAAGCACCGTGCCGCGTGTTCGAGGATCAGGCGAGCGTCGCCGCCGCCTTCGGTGCGGGCGAGCTTGACCGCGATGTGGTGGTGGTGGTGCGCTTCCAGGGCCCGCGCGCCAACGGGATGCCGGAACTCCACAAGCTCACCCCCCCGCTCGGCGTGCTGCAAGACCGTGGCTACAAGGTCGCGCTGGTCACCGATGGCCGCATGTCGGGCGCTTCGGGCAAGGTGCCCGCCGCGATCCACTGCACGCCCGAGGCCTTGGGCGGCGGCCCGCTGTCGCACCTGCGCGATGGCGATGTGGTGCGGGTCTGCGCGGCGACGGGCGCGCTTTCGACCACCGCCGACCTTTCGGCCCGCGAGCCTGCGCCCGATCCGCGCGCGGAGCTGGGCACAGGGCGCGAGCTGTTCGGCATGATGCGCCACTTTGCTGACGGGGCCGAACAGGGCGCCAGCGCGATGCTCGCCACCGGAGGAATGTAAGCCATGAATATCGACGCCATCATGCGCACCGCGCCGGTGATCCCCGTGATCGTGATCGACGATGTCGCCCACGCTGTCCCCCTTGCCGAAGCGCTGGTCGCAGGCGGCCTTCGCGTGCTCGAAGTCACGCTGCGCACCCCTGCCGCCCTGCCCGCGATCCGGGCGATGAAGCAGGTCGAAGGCGCGATTGTCGGCGCTGGCACCGTCACCAACCCGCGCGAGCTTGACGCCGCGCTGGAAGCGGGGAGCGAGTTCATCGTCTCCCCCGGCCTGACCGACACCCTCGGCAAGGCGGCGATTGCTGCGGGGGTGCCGTTCCTCCCCGGCATTGCCAATGCGGGCGATATCATGCGCGGGCTCGACCTGGGGCTCGACCGGTTCAAGTTCTTCCCGGCGATGGCGGCGGGCGGGCTCCCTGCGCTGAAGGCCCTCGCCGCGCCGTTCAGCCAGTGCCGTTTCTGCCCGACCGGCGGGATCAGCCTCGACAACGCCGCAGAATGGCTCGCCTTCGATCCGGTGCTGTGCGTCGGCGGTAGCTGGGTCTCGCCCAAAGGCGCGCCCGACAAGGCGGTTGTTGAGGCGCTGGCAAAGGAAGCTTTCGCGCTGCGTTAAACGCCACCGTCATCCCAGCGAAAGCTGGGACCTAGGGCGGCAGGCGCAGTTCTTTGCAGCCCTGGGCCCCAGCTTTCGCTGGGGTGACGAAGAGAGCCCTAGTCCTTCGCCAGCAGCCACCCGAAAATCTCGGGCAGCCGCGCCGCCCAGGCGTTCTCCTCGTGCTCGGCCCCTTCGTAGACCTTGCTCTGCCAGTCGCGGCCCTTCTGCCAGCCAGCGGCCTCGAACCTTGCGTCAACCACCTGCTGGTACGGCGCGTAATAGGCGTCGAGCGTGGCCGTGCCGTGGTCCATCCACACCCGCCGGCCATCGGGCTTGCCAAGCCTTGCGGCGAACCATCCGTCCCATAGTTCCTTCACCCCGCTGTCCTCGCCCGCCACCGCGCGCGGATCAACCGCAGGCCAGTGCGAACTGACGCATCCCGCGCGCCCGAACACCTCGGGCTTTTCAAGGAATGCATAGCAGCTCATCAGCCCGCCCATGCTCGACCCGACGACTGCGGTATCATCCCGCCCCGCACGGGTGCGGAAACTGGCATCGACCCACGATTTCAGCGGCCCGGCGATCCATTCGAGATAGCGGTCGGACACCACCTCGCCGCCCGCCGCTGCGTCCATCTGCGCGCGCAGGCCGGGAGGAGCCGCGTCATAGGCGCTGCGGGGGAGATATTGGCGATAGCGATCCGGCCCCGGCGCCCAGATGCCGATGATGATATGCGGCTCGACCTTGCCGGACTGCACCGCCGCCAGCATCGCCTTGTCTGCGGCCCAGATCTTGTTGAAGTTCGATTTGGTGACATCGAACAGATTGTGCCCGTCATGCATGTAGAGCACCGGATAGCGCTGATCGCCTGCGTCATAGCCGGGGGGAAGCCAGATGGTCAGGCGCTGGTCGGGCAAGCCTGCGGCGGGAACGCGCTCGTATTCGATCAGTCGCCCGACATCCTGCGCGGCCAAGGGTGCGGCAAAGGCCAACATCGCCAGCAGCGCGAGCATCAGACGGATCATGGTGAGGCCCTTCCCTTCTCTCTCGCCCCGGTTATCGCGGGGGAGCGAGGGATTCTCAAGCCTTGGCGGCAGCCTCGGCCAGCATCAGTGCGCCGATGATCCCCGCATCCCCGCCGAGGCGGGGACGGATCACGCGGTGTCGCGTCCCGCCGGGGAGGTAACCGGCGTCGAGCTCGCGGGTGCGGGCGGCGACCCGTTCGACCAGGCCGGGGGTGTTCGCCACGCCGCCGCCGATCACCACTTCCTCGACGGCGACGCTCGCAAACAGCATGTGGCAGGCTTGCGCGATGTAATCGGCGATAATCGCGTGACCGGGGTGGTCGGCGGCCAGTTCGGACAGGGACATCCCCCACCGCGCGATGATCGCCGGACCGCTGGCGAGGCCTTCAAGGCAATCGCCGTGGCTTGGGCATATGCCTGCGAAATCCATGTCCTGCGGATGGCGGCGCGGGTAGATGTGGCCAAGTTCGGGATGGGCAATGCCGTGCACCGGCTTGCCGTCCAGCACCAGTCCGCCGCCGATGCCGGTGCCGATGGTGAGGTAGGCGAGGCTTCCGGCCACATTGCCGCTCGCCGCATATTCGGCCAGCGCGGCGGCATTCACGTCGGTATCGAAGCCGACCGGCACGCCGAGGGCTTGGCCGAGATAACCCGCAACATCGCAATCCGCCCAGCCCGGCTTGGGGGTGGCTGTGATGAAGCCCCAGCGCGGCGAGGTGCGGTCGAGCTCAACCGGGCCGAAGCTGCCAATGCCGAGCGCGGTGAGGCCGCCCTGCCCCGCCAGCCAGTCCGCCGCTTCGGCCAGTGTGGTTGCCGGGTCGCGGGTGGGGATGGTGTGACGCGCGGTGATCCGGTCCGGCGAAGGGCCCACGGCCAGCACGAACTTTGTCCCGCCCGCCTCGATCCCGCCGAGCATCAGCGCGCATTCTCCGGCGCGAGCGCACGCAGGCCCGCGCGGTCACCGTCAAGCTCCAGCTGGAGCAGCGGAGCCGGCACGCCGCCGAAGCTGCCGTCAGGGAGCATGTCGACGAAGCTGCACACCGCAAGGCTTGCGTCGACGAACCAGCTATAGGTCTGCAACGGGCGGTCTGCGGGGTTGGCGAGCACCAGTCCCGTCCCGTTCAAGGGCCGCCAGGGCCCTGCCATGCTGTCCGCCACCATCCCGTATAGTCCCCCCGGTGCATGGCGCAGATCATCCGCGAAGGTCGCGGTCTGCGTTGACCAGAAGGCGTAGTAATGTTTCGCGTGAAACACCAGATGGGCGCGCTCTAGCTCATTGTTGACGCCCTCTGCATGGAGGCAAGGGGGGGTCAAGACCCACCCTGAAGGGGTTCTGCGCGCTAGACCGAAGGCCCCGTTGAACGCACTGTCCGATCCCGCCAGCGAGGCGGTGAAGGCGATGTATTCGCTGCCGTCAGCCGGATCGCGGAAATAGGCCGGATCGCGAAACGCCTTGATCCTGCCGGGTTCGCCCTCATGGGCATCGGCGGGCATGTAGTGCGGGCCATAGCCGGTGACGATCGGGGCAGGCGGCGACCAGTCTTGCGGCAAGCCCTCGGCACCGACCGGCGCGCTGGTTGCCCACAATTCCTGCTGGTAGCCTCCGGCGCGGGTGGCGGTTCCGGCGGCGGTGAAGAACAGCGTCACGACGCCATGGTCGAGCAGCGCAGACCCCGCCCATTCGCGCTCGTAAGGCACCACCATAGCGGGCAGCACCGGACCGAGATCGTGCCATGCCGCATCCCGCCGTTCGAGCCAGTGGATCTTCGCTTCGAAATGCCGCAGGCCGGGATCGCCGCGATCAGGTGCGGTCAGCACCATCCACAGCTCGCGCCCGGCCATGTCGGCACGCCTGCCGGATACGTCCTGCAAGGGCCACATGTCCCAGTAGACCCGACCCGTATCGAGGCAAGAGCGGTCGGCCTCCACCGGCGGGATCAGCGCAGCCAAAGAGGCGGGCGCGATCAGGCGGACGTCATCGGCTGTCCAGGCGCCCATTCTCGCGGCATTCATCGCGGCAATCATCCCATCCCGTCGCGTCACACAAACAAGTGGGCTGGCCGCCGGGGGGAGGTGGCGGCCAGCCCGTCTGCTTCAGGCGTTCGTCAGAAGTCGAACCGCACCGAAGCCAGTACCGTGCGCCCGGCAATCGAGCGCGCACGCACGATGCCATTGGCCGGGATCGAACCTTCTTCCGCCTCGGTGAAGCCGGTCGCATTGAACAGGTTCTGCGCATTCAGCCCCACCTCGACCCGATCGATCGGACGGAAGGCGAGGAAGGCGTTCACCTGTGCGAAGGCAGGCAGGATCAGATCGTTGTTGTCCTGCGTGAAGCTTTCGGTGGTGCCCACGATGTTCGCGCCCAGCGTGAACATATCGGCATCGTACTGCGCGGTGGCTTGATATACGAGATCGGCCTGACGACGCGGGGTGTTGCCGATGAAGGCCGCCCGACCGGGGTCGGTGTCCTTGATCTCGGCATCGGTCCAGGTCGCGCCTGCCGAGAGCGAGAACGGGCCGGTGCGATAGGAACCTTCCAGCTCGATGCCGTAAGCTTCGTAGTTGTTGTTGAATACCCGGTTGGGCAGCTCAATATTGGTTTCGTTGGTCTTGGCAAAGAAGCCGGTCGCGTAAAGCGCCATACCGCCAGACTGGTACTTCACCCCGGCCTCAAGCTGATCGACAGTCGCGATCACACCCGCATCGCCAAGCGGCAGGCCGCCATCTGTCGCGCTGACCGCAGAGCTGAACAGCGAGCGGTCAGCCGTGTGGCGGCCACCCTGACTGTAGCGGGCGAAGACGCCCAGATCATCGGTCAGCAGGTAGTTCGCCCCGAGCGAGAAGCTGAAGTAATCGTAGTTGTAATTGACCGGGCGGGCATTGCCGAGCGGCAGGACAGCGGTCTGCGCTTCGGCCGGATTGATCGTGCCGTTCCCGTCAAAATCAAAGCTTCGGATCCCGACACCGAAGCCACTGTCCGACCCGGTGATCGTGCCGCTCGCATCGCCAAAGTCGTAACGCACCGAAGCGTCGATCGTCAGGCGATCAAGCTCGACCGAAAGCGAAGCGAAGGGCGCGTAGGTGCTGTAATCGACATCATACGAACGCCGGCAGCAATTGCCGAAGGGGCTGGCACTGTAGGCCAGGGTGCCGTTCTGCGTGACGGCCTGGCCGCCTGCATTGCGGATATCGACCAACACCGCCTGCCCGTCGCCCTGCACGGTCTGCACGTGGCTCGTCCACAGCCAGTCGGTATTGATCGTCTGGCGGGACAGGTAGAAGCCGGAGGTGAAGTTGGCCGTGCCGCTGCCGAAATCGAACGCCTTGTTGACGCGGAAATCATTGGTGACGTTGTCGAGGCTGTTCAGGCGGACGTTGAACACCACCACGTTGGTGAGCAGGCCGTTGCCGCCGATGTTGGCGGCGTTTGCGACCTGACCTGAATTCGGGCCGCTGGCGAAGAGGATGCTGGAACCTGCGCCGCCGATGTCATTGGCAATCGTCTGCGCAGCGCCCGCGCCCGCCGGGAAGGGCGACTGGAAGCTGCCCGAATTGTCGGCGAAGCGGAAGCGGTTGGTCAGCGTCCATCCGCTGCCCACATCGATCTCGCTCTCGATCCCGAAGGCGAGGCTCTTGACCGAAAGCCCGTCGCGGAAGTCGTAGCTGGCCGGGTTGTTGTTCCCGTCAAGTGAACGTGCAGGGGTCAGGAACGGGCTGTACAGCGAATCCGTCCGGGGATCGAAGCCGGCAACCGCCTGATAATCAGGGTTGCCGCCCGTGCCGGTCACGCGCACCGGCTGCGGCAGGATCGTCGGCGTGGTATCGTCGAGATACTTGGCGCTGAAGCGGATGTAGCCGCCGCCGAATTCCTTGGTGATGTTGGCTTTGATCTGGCCGCCGTCATAGCCGTTATAGCCGATATCGCGCGGGCCTTCGCCGGTGCGGTAGAAGCCGCCGACATGGAAGTAGAGGTCGTCCGCGAGCGGCGCGCCGTAATCGAAATCAAGGCGGTAGGTCTCGAAATCGAGGCCGACACTCGCCTGGATCGCGCCGCCTTCCTGCTCGCCGGTCTTGGAGATGAAGTTGATCACCGCGCCCGGCGCGTTGGAGGCAAAGGTCGAAGCCGATCCGCCGCGCACCGCTTCAACGCGCGCGACCGAGCGGTCTGCGCGCAGAAAATTGTCGGCATTGCCGAAAATGATGTCGCCGAATTCGAGGATCGGCAGGCCATCTTCCTGAAGCTGGATGTAGCGCCCACCGCCGGTCGAAACCGGGATACCGCGCACCGCGATGTTGGCGTTGCCTTCACCGCCCGAAGCTTCCGAACGGATGCCCGGAATCTGGCGGATGAGGTCGGCGGCGGAAGGTGCGGCAAGATTGGTGATCGCCTCGGCACCGATGGTGCTGACCGAGACCGAGCTTTCGATCCGGTTCTGACTGCGGGCAACGGCGGTGACGATGATTTCCTCGCCTTCGGTGGCGATATCCTCAGCACTGTCCTGCGCGAAGGCGGGGGTGGCAATCAGGCTCGACAAAGCTGCACTGGCGCAAAGCGCGTGACGCAATTTCATGGCAATTCTCCTCTCGGGTTCGCGCTTCTTCGGGCGCTGACGATGCGAGGCCTAATCATCCTGCAAACGATTGCAACAGGAATCTTGCAAACGTTTGCATGTCGCACGGAATCATGTCACCTCTTGGCCACAGCGCAGGTTATAAGGCGCGGGTGGAGAGAATGGGATGAGGCAATTTATGTCGGGAAAGCCGCGGCTTTCGTTGCTCAGAATCATCGAGATGAACATCGGCTTCTTCGGCCTCCAGTTCAGTTTCGGGCTGCAACAGGCCAATATGGGTCCGATCTACGGCTTCCTCGGCGCGGACGAGGCGTCGATGCCGTTGCTGTGGCTGGCAGGGCCGATGACCGGCCTCATCATCCAGCCGATCGTCGGCGCGATGAGCGATCGCACCAACACCCGCCTCGGCCGCCGCACGCCCTACTTCCTGATTGGCGCGGTGATCTGCACACTCAGCCTGTTCGCCATGCCCTATTCGAGCACGCTGTGGATGGCGGCGTCACTCCTGTGGATTCTCGATGCGGGCAACAACATCACGATGGAGCCATACCGTGCCTATGTGGCGGACCGGCTTGCGCCTGACCAACGCTCCACCGGGTTCCTGACGCAGAGCGCCTTTACCGGGCTTGCCCAGACGCTGTCCTATCTCGCGCCGACCCTGCTGACCGCCTTTGTCGCGCGCGACGTGCTGGATGCCAACGGCATTCCGGTGATCGTGCGGATCGCCTTCATCATCGGGGCGATCCTCTCGATCTCGACCATCGTGTGGTCGGTGTGGCGGGTGCGCGAGCTGCCGCTGGATGCTGCCCAGCAGCTCGAACTTGCGAGCAAGCCGCTCACCGTGCGCGCCACCTTTGCCGAGATCGGAGACGCGATTCGCGATATGCCGCGCCCGATGCGCCAGCTGGCGGGCGCGATGCTGTGCCAGTGGTATGCGATGTTCGCTTACTGGCAGTACATCACCTTTGCCGTCGGCCGCTCGATCTATGACACCAGCGATCCGGCCAGCAGCGCCTTTCGCGAGGCGACGCTCACCACCCAGCAGGCGGGCGCGATCTACAACTTCATCGCCTTCCTTGGCGCGCTGGCGCTCATTCCCGTCGTCAAGCGCTTCGGCGCGCGCCCGACCCATGCGGTGTGCCTTGCCGCGTCGGGCGCGGCGATGCTGATGATCCCCGGCGCCTCCACGCCCGCCGCGCTGTTCGTGCTGATGCTGGGCATCGGCATCGGCTGGGCGGGAATGATGGGCAACACCTATGTGATGCTGGCCGACTGCATCCCGCCGGCACGCAACGGCATCTACATGGGGATCTTCAACCTTTTCATCGTCATACCGATGCTGATCCAGACACTCACCATGCCATTGATCTACCGTCCGCTGCTGGGCGGCGATCCGCGCCATGTGCTGATGCTCGGCGGAGTCTTGATGCTGGCAGGCGCGCTGGCTACGCTGCTGGTTGACGCCGGACATCGCAGGCCTCGTGAAGAGGAGCTTGCCACCGGCTGAGGGGACATATGGCCGCAGCCGACGATAAGGACACGCGCACGACGGTGCGCACCATCACCGATCTGGCGCGTCTGGCAGGGGTCTCGCCCGGCACGGTCAGCCGCGCGCTGGCGGGCAAGAACCTCGTCAACGCCAAGACCCGCGACAAGATCGTCGATCTCGCCCGCGAGCATGGTTTCCGGCCCAACCAGATGGCGAGCGGATTGCGCCGCCAGAAGACCGGGGTGATCGGCGTTGTCATCCCGCTGGGCCATGACGTCCGCCAGCAGATTTCCGACAGCTTCTTCATGACGCTGCTCGGCTACCTGGCCGACGAGCTGACCCGCGAAGGTTATGACCTGATGCTGCGGCGCGTGGTGCCGGAAAGCGATCCCGACTGGCTGGACCGTTTCATCGGATCGGGCATGATCGACGGAGTGATCGTGATCGGCCAGTCCGACCAGTTCGAGCGGATCGAGGAGGTTGCCGACGGCTATCGCCCGATGGTGGTGTGGGGCAATCACAACGAAGGCCAGCGGCATTGCGTGGTGGGCACCGACAACCGCCTCGGCGGGCGGATCGCGGCCGAGCGGCTGATCGCGGCGGGTGCGAAGCGCATCGCGTTCATCGGCGATCCGACCGCAATGGAATTCGCCGCACGGCTCGCCGGAGCGCAGGATATCGCCGCGCGGATGGGCCTGCCGCCGATCATCATCCTGTCCACCCATCTCTCGCCCGAACGCGCGAGCGAGGAGATCGCGGCGCATCTTGCCGAACATGGCCAACACATCGACGGGATCTTCGCCGCGACCGACACCCTCGCGGCTTTGTGCCTTACCGAATTGCGCGGCTGCGGGATCGTGGTGCCGGAGGATGTGAAGCTGATCGGTTTCGACGATCTGCCAATCGCGCGCCAGACCGTGCCGCCGCTTACCTCCGTGCGCCAGGACATTGCGGCGGGCGCGCGGGGCCTGGTCGATCTGCTGCTGCGGCGGCTGGGGGGCGAGACGACCGAGAGTCTTGTGCTCCCGCCCGAACTGACGGCGCGGCAGACGGCCTGAGCCTGCCTCCTAGGCCGATTCCACTCACTGGCTGACACCCCCAGCGCTATCGCGTGCGGCGCGTCGCGCCCTTTCCACATCATCTCGCAGATGTTGCAGAAAGGCGCTTGCGTTAATGCGAATCATTCTTAATGAGAGTCGCGAATGATTATCAGGAACGATTAGTCCATGCGCCTTGCTCTTCTCCTCTCTGCCGCCCTCCTCCCGCTCGCCACTGCCGCACACGCCGCCGAGGAGGCCGCCGCCCCTTCGGTCAGCCAGGACGAAACCGCCGATCCGATCATCGTCACCGCAGCGCGCACCAATCTGCCCGTCACGGCACTGCCCCTCACCGCCGAGGTGATCGACCGCGAGACGCTGGAGCGGCAGCTCCAGATTTCCGGTTCGGTGGTGGACGCCGTCGCCGCACTCACCCCCTCGTTCTCGCCGTCGCGCCAGAAGTTGACCGGACAGGGCGAGACGCTGCGGGGCCGCTCGCCGCTGTTCGCCATTGACGGCATCCCCCAGACCGCCCCCTTGCGCGATGGATCGCGCGACGGCTTCACCATCGATCCCTTCTTCATCGACCGGGTCGAGCTGATCCTCGGCTCCAACGCGCTGCAAGGCATCGGCGGTACCGGCGGGGTGATCAATCAGGTCACCGTGTCCGCCCCTGCGCAAGACGGCTGGAGCGCGCGAACCATCTTGCAAGGCACAGCAGAGAGCGGCTTCAGGAGCGACGGCTTCGGCGGCAAGGTCGGCGCGCTGGTGGCGAACCGTTCGGGCGCCTTCGATGTGGTGGTGGGTGCGGCTTACGAGCGGCGCGGCGTGTTCCGCGACGGCGAGCAGCGCCGAATCGCGCCCGATGGCACGCAGGGCGACCTGATGGATTCAGACAGCCTCAGCTTCTTCGCCAAGGCGGGCGTGGAATTGGGCAGCGGCGTGCGCATCGAGGCGATGGGCCAGCGCTTCCACCTTCAGGGCAACGGCGATCTGATCGCGGTCGCGGGCAACCGGCTGGCCGGCCTGCCTTCCACCGGCGCGCCCGGCACGATCGACGGCGAAGCCCCGGAGAACCTCGCCGAAAGCCTCGCCCTCACCCTCACCGCCGATGACCTTGCAGGCGGCGCGCTCCGCGTGCGTGGCTTCTGGAACCGCACTGCCGACATTTACGGCGGCGCCACCTTTGCGGACTTTCAGGACCCGGCGATTGCCCCCCAAGGCACGCTGTTCGACCAGTCGCAGAACATCAGCCGCAAATGGGGCGTCAACGCCAGCTGGGAACGCGGTTTCGGCCCGCTCAACATGGTGTTCGGAGTCGATCTGCTGAACGACCACACCGTCCAGAAACTCGCCGCGACAGACCGCGCCTGGGTGCCGCCGACCGATTACCGCAGCATCGCCCCCTTCACACAGGCCAACCTCGCGCTGTGGGACGGCAAGCTGCGCCTCGCGGGCGGCGTGCGCTGGGAGAATGTCGAGATCAGCATCCCCTACTATCAGACGCTGTGGTTCTACGGCCCGCAGCAGGTCGGTGGAGGCTCTCCCAGCTTTGACCGGGTGCTGCCCAATGGCGGAATTGTGATCGAGCCTGCGCGGGGCATCCGTGCCTATGCCAGCTATGCACAGGGTTACACCGTCCCCGATGTGGGCCGCATCACCCGCGCGATCCGCACGCCGAATGTCGATCTCGACACCTTCCTCGAAATCGAGCCGGTGGTTGCCGATAATCGCGAGATCGGGGTGGAGTTCGCACGCGGCCCGATCGAGGCGAGCGCCACCTACTACTGGTCGGACAGCGACCGCGGGCAGCTTCTCGTGCTGGTCGGCGACGTGTTCGAGGTGCAGCGTCAGCGGATCGAGATTGAGGGGCTGGAACTGAACCTCACCACCAAAACCCCGATCCCCGGTCTGCGCCTCGGCATCGGCTATGCGCATCTCAACGGGCAGGTCGATACCAACGGCGATGGCATTGTGAATGCCGATCTGGACGGAGCGAATATCGGCCCCGACCGCCTCAACCTGTCGGCCGATTACACCAACGGCCCGGTCAACCTGCGCCTTCAATCGCGCACGCACTTTGCGCGCAATTTCGAAGGCGGCGATGTCCGCAACAACTTCGGAGGCTACCACCTGCTCGACGGGTCGGTCACCGTGGCGACCGATGTCGGCAGCTTCACGCTGGCCGCGCAGAACCTGCTCGACCGGCAGTATATCGACTACAATTCCGATACCCAGCGGCCCGCCGATAACCTGCGCTTCTTCGCCGGTCGCGGACGCTCGGTGACGCTGAGCTGGCTCGGCAGCTTCTGATGCGGCGCGTGCTTGTCCTTGCACACCGCTGGCTGGGCGGGCTGGTCGGCATAGGGCTGGCGGTGCTCGGGCTGTCGGGCGCGGCGCTGTTGTGGAAGCCGTGGTGGGCGGGCGTCGCACAAGACCCTCGCGTGCCGACCGAAGCAGAAACTCTGGCGATCATTACCGCAGGCGAGAAGCTCGGCGCGGGCTATGTCACCCTCCCCTCGACCGAATTCGGTGTGGCGCAGGCGGGGCTGCCCGACGGCGGCGGCGCTTATCTGGCGCATGACGGTACCCTCCTCGCCAAGTGGGCGAGCACTTGGGACCGGCCGGAAACCTTCCTGTTCGATCTCCACCATCACCTGCTGATGGGCGAGACGGGCGAGCTGATTTCGGGCTGGCTCGGCATCGCGGCGACGGCGTTCTGCATCACCGGGCTGATCCTGTGGTGGCCAACGCGGCGAACCTTTCGGCTGAAGGCCCTCCCCTCGCGGATGACCCGCCCCGCGATCATCCTCCACCACCGCGATATCGGCGTGGTGCTGGCGCTGCCGATCCTGCTGGCCGGGCTGACGGGGGCGATGATGGTGCTGAAGCCGCTCGGGCAGGCATTGCTCGGCCCCCTCTCGCCCGCCAGCGAGGTGGCAGCGTGGCAGGCCAAGCCGCCCGCACCGCCCACCGCCGCCTCTCCCGATTGGCCCGCGATACTCACCGCAGGGCGAAACCGCTTTCCCGATGGCACGGCGCGAATGATCGTCTGGCCCAAGGCGCCGGGCGGGACGGTAACGATCCGCATGCGCCGCCCGCAGGAATGGCACCCCAACGGGCGCACCACCCTCACTCTGGCAGGCGACGGCACCGTGCTGATGGCACGCGATGCCCCCGCGGCGCCGCTGGCGGTGCGGGCGCAGAACGCGCTCTACCCGTTGCACTCGGCGCGGATGGCGGACAGCCCGATGGCACTGCCTTTGCGAATCGTGATGACACTGGCGGGACTCGGCCTCGCGCTGCTGGGGAGCCTCGCGGTGGTGACCTTCTGGCGCGCGCAGGTGCCTGCGCGGATGCGCAAACCGAGGATGCCGCAGGGCGTGGGCGCAGGCTAGCGCGTCACCATCGGATCAGGCGCGGCACGATGGTGCGACCCACCACCGCCATCGCCAGCACCGGGGCGCTGTGCCACAGGCCGATGTGGACGATGTCATTGTCCGGGCAGTGGAGCGCAAAGGCGAAGGTGCCGAACGCCCCGGAAGCGATCCCGGTCACAAGCCCGGCGCGATCGGGCGCGGTGGGCGCGCCCCGGCGCAGCCACCATACCAGCGCGCCGAACACGATCAGCGACGCGCCCCCGCCGACCCAGAAACACTGCACTCCGTGGTCGCCCGGCCCTGCCAGCGCGGCGCCCGCATCCCGGCTGAGGCCCACGATCAGAGCCGCCAGTGGCAGCAGTGCCGCCATGCCCGCAGCCCAGCGCCAGCCGCTGTGATCGCTGCCCACCAACGGGCGGCTCATCACGATCACGGTGACACTCGCAGCAAGACCAAGGCCAAGGAAAAGCCCGGTGGAGACCAGATGCATCGGATCGAACCGTCCCGCCGCAAGGTCAGGCCGCAGGCCGAACAGCGCGATCACCGCAAGGCTCGCCGCCCCCGCCGCCGCCAGTGCCAGCGCCATGCCGGTGCCGAAGCGCAGCGGCTTCACCGGCTCGAGCTCGCCCACCAGTTCGGCGATCAGGGCATTGGAATCGCTGGGCATTGTCATTCTTTCTCGATCATGGCGGCGAGCTTTTTCAGCCCGCGGTGGATGTTCACTTTGACGAGGGCTTCGCTTTGCCCCGTCATTACAGAGGCTTCGGCGATGCTCAGCCCTTCGATCTTGACCAGCGCGATGGCGCGTTCCTGCGCAGGCGGAAGCAGGCCGAGCAGCCGGTCGAGGCTGATGCGCGCGGCGATGGCGGGTTCATCATCGCTGCCGAGCAGCTCCTCGTGCAATTCCCGCTCGTCGGCGCGGTAGAGGCGGCGCAGGTGATCGACCCAGCGGTAGCGCGCAATCGCCGCCAGCCACGGTAGGAACGGGCGCGAGGAATCCCACGAGGCACGCTTGGTGTGTAGGGCGATCAGCGTTTCCTGCACGAGGTCATCGAGGCTCGCGGGCGCGATGCGGCGGCTGTAGTAGCCCCGCAGCCAGCGCTGGCACGCTTCGAGCAGCGCGGCATAGGCCTGCCTGTCGCCCTGTTGCGATAACGCCATCAACCGGGCGAGCGAGGCTTCGTCGGCTCTCATCACGCGCTGTTCGCCCACCCCGCCCGGGAGGTTACAGCACACAAGCAAAAGCCCCGCTCTCGCCGGGGCGGGAGCGGGGCTTTGTGCATCGCGCGCGGCGCTTATGACAGCGCGACGTGGCGCTTCAGATGGTGGTCGACATTGCCGAACTCGCTGTCGAAGATCGTCAGCCGCTTGAAGAAGTGGCCGATGGCATATTCGTCGGTCACGCCGTTGCCGCCGTGGATCTGCACCGCTTCCTGCCCGATCAGCCGCGCCGCCTGCCCCACGCCGACCTTCGCGGCCGAGACCGCCTTCTTGCGCTCCACCTCATCCGAGCCGAGGCGCAGCGTGGCGAGATAGGTCAGCGAGACGGCCTGTTCGTAGGCGGTGTACATGTCGACCATGCGGTGCTGGAGCACCTGGAAGCTGCCGATCGGCACGCCGAACTGCTTGCGCTGGCGCGAATACTCCACCGTCATCGCATGGGCGACCTTCATCGCCCCGCAGGCCTCGGCGCACAGCGCGGCGATGGCTTCGTCGGTGACCAGCTCGATCAGCGCCAGACCTTCGCCCTCGGCCCCGATCAGGGCTTCCGCGCCCACCGCAACATTCTCGAAATAGACTTCCGATGCGCGGCGGCCATCGACCGTCACGTAGTCGCGGGTGGTGATCCCGGCGGTGTCCTTGGCCACCACGAACACCGAGACGCCCGAGCGGTCCCGCCGCTCGCCGCCGGTGCGGGCGGTGACGACGAGGTGGCTCGCCCAGGGCGCGCCGATCACGACCGCCTTGTGGCCGTTCAGCACATAGCCTGCACCGTCCTTCTTGGCGGTGGTTTCAAGGTCGGCATAATCGAAACGCCCGCGCGGTTCGGCATAGGCGAAGGCGAAAACCCGCTCCCCCGACACGATCCCGCCGATATGCTCTTCCTTCTGCGCGTCCGTTCCGGCGTGCTTCAGGAAGCCGCCGGCGCACACCACGGTTGGCACGAACGGCTCGATGACCAGGCCCTTGCCGAACTCTTCCATGATGACCATCGCATCAACCGCGCCGCCGCCAAAGCCGCCATCGGCCTCGGAAAACGGCATGCCGAGGATGCCCAGCTCGGCCAGCTGCGCCCAGACTTCGGGACGCCAGCCAGCGCCGCTGGCAATCGCCTTGCGGCGGGTTTCCCAGTCATATTGTTCACGCACCAGCCGCGAGAGGCCGTCGCGCACCATGCCTTGTTCTTCGGTAAAGTTGAAATCCACGAATTCTCTCCCGTCCCAGATCTTACAGACCGAGGATCATCTTGGTGATGATGTTGCGCTGAATCTCGTTCGATCCGCCATAGATCGATGTCTTGCGCATGTTGAAATAGGTCGCCGCAGCGTGCTGGGCATAGTCCGGGCCGACCGGATGCTCGTTGGAATTATCGTTCGACACGCCGCCATGATAGGGCGCGCTATAGGTGCCGACCGCTTCCAGCGTCAGCTCGGTGAGACGCTGCTGGATTTCGGTGCCCTTGATCTTGAGGATCGAGCTTTCCGGCCCCGGACCCTTGCCCGCCTGCTCACCGGCGAGCGTGCGCAATTCGGTGATTTCGAGCGCGGCGAGATCGATTTCGAGCTGGCTCACCTTGCGGGCGAAATCGAAATCCTTGATCAGCGGTGCGCCGTCGAGGCTTTCGTTCGCGGCGATTTCGCGCAGCTTTTCGATCCCGCGCTTCGACCGCGCCACACCGGCGATGCCGGAGCGTTCGTGAGCGAGCAGGAACTTGGCGTAGGTCCAGCCCTTGTTCTCCACGCCGACAAGGTTTTCGACCGGCACGCGAACGTCGGTCAGCCAGGTCTCGTTGACCTCGTAACCGCCGTCCAGCAGCTTGATCGGCTTCACTTCCACGCCCGGCGACTTCATGTCGACGAGGATGAAGCTGATGCCTTCCTGCGCCTTGGCGGTCGGATCGGTGCGGCACAGGAAGAAGCCCCAATCGGCGTGCTGGGCCAGCGTCGTCCAGGTCTTCTGGCCGTTGATCACATAGTGATCGCCGTCACGCACCGCGGTGGTCTTGAGACTGGCGAGGTCGGAACCGGCGCCCGGCTCCGAATAGCCCTGGCACCACCAAACTTCACCGCTGACAATGCCGGGGAGGTGGCGGGCCTTCTGCTCGGCATTGCCGAAGGTGTAGATCACCGGGCCGACCATCGATACGCCGAAGGGCAGCGGCATGACGGTGCTGGCGCGGGCGTTTTCTTCCGACCAGATGTAGCGCTGCGTCGGGGTCCAGCCGGTGCCGCCGTACTCGGTCGGCCATGCCGGAACCGACCAGCCCTTTTTCCCGAGGATCTTGTGCCAGGCGAGGAAGTCCTCGCGGCTCATGTCTTCGCGCATCCCGAAATCGGCGAGGTGCGCGGGATAGTTCTCGGCAATGAAGCTGCGGACTTCATCGCGGAAGGCCTGCTCTTCGGGGGTGAATTCGAGGTTCATGGCTTGGTCTCTCCACCAGATTGGTTCTGCTTTGCGATACGTCTTGTCACGCCCTGCGGACGCGGAAAAGAGGATAATGGCGGCGCATTTACGGAGGCGGCCATGCAGTAGGGGAATGTTTCACGAGAAACATCGCTCAACACCTCCCTAAGGGGGGTCTAGAGGGGGTCTAAGGGGGTCTAGGCCCGCAACAGATTCGCGCGGGGGGCCTCTAAACGCGTCCAACATTTCCGAGCTGGCGGGGTGTTGGGAATTATCCAGCCATTTTCGTCACCCCAGCGAAAGCTGGGGCCCAGGGCTACAAAGGGCATCGCTTGCCGCCCTGGGTCCCAGCTTTCGCTGGGATGACGCTTTTTGGTGGGCGGAGTGAGTCACACCTCCAGCGGCCCATGCTGGATATGCGGCAGCACGTGACGGGCGAACAGATCGGCTTCCTGCATGTGCGGATAGCCTGACAGGATGAACGCCTCGATCCCTTCGGCCTGATAGGCGCGCAGCTTGGCGAGCACCTGATCAGGCGTGCCGACGATCGCCGCCCCGCAGCCCGAACGCGCGCGGCCGATGCCGGTCCACAGGTTCTCTTCCACGAAACCATCGCCGTCGGCTGCGCCGCGCAGTTCCTGCTGGCGCTGGACGCCGTAGTTCTTGGCGTCGAGGCTCTTTTCGCGGATCGCGCGGCCTGCCTCGTCATCGAGCTTCGACAGCAGCCGGTCGGCATAGTGGCGCGCCTCGTCCTCGGTCTCGCGGACGATCACGTGGACGCGGTAGCCGAACTTGAGGGTGCGCCCGTAATTCGCCGCACGCGCCTTAAGGTCGGCGATATTCTCGCGCACCTTGTCCATCGTATCGGGCCACATCAGGTACACATCCGCCGCCTCGGCCGCACATTCGCGCGCTTCGTGGCTGAGGCCGCCGAAGTAGAAGGGCGGGCACTTGCCGCTCAATGTGGTGATACGCGGCGGATCGAGCTTAAGCTTGTAGAACTCGCCATCGAAATCGAGATGCTCGCCATTCAGCAGCGTCTTGACGATCTTCATGATCTCGGTGCCGCGGCGGTAGCGGGGGGCGCTCTCGATCTTCTCGCCCGGCATGTCGGAGGAGATGATGTTGACGTTCAATCGCCCGCCGGTGCCGGCAGCGTTCGGCCCGAGGATGCGGTCAAGCGTCGCGATCCGGCGCGCCAGTTGCGGCGGCCAATCCTCGCCCATGCGGGTCGCCCACAGCAGCTTGATCCGCTTGACCTGCGTGGCGACCGCGGCGGCGAAAATGGTGGTGTCGACGCCCAGCTGATAGCCCGAAGGCAGCAGGATGTTGTCGAACCCGCCTTCCTCGGCGCGCATCACGAGATTGCGACAATGCTCCCAGCTCGACTGGAGATAGGGATCGGGGACGCCGAGGAACTCGTAATCATCGTCGCACAGCGCGGAGAACCACGCGATTTCGCATTGTTGCTGTTGGGTCATCAGGGCAGCCTCTCACCACGTGCGGCGACAAGCACCGCGTACCAATCCGTCCGCGTCCAGCGCACTGTCAGCGCCGCCGCACCTTCCGCGATCCGCGCGGGCGTTTGCGAGCCGATGATCGGGACGATCCCGGCGGGGTGCGCCATCAGCCAGCTATAGGCCGCGACCGTGCGCGAGACGCCCTGCGCCTCCGCCACGGCGTCCAGCGCGGCGGCGACAGCCTTGTCGCGCGCGGTTTCCGGCGCGGCGAGACGCCCGCCGCCCAGCGGCGACCATGCCATCGGGGTCATGCCGAGCATCATCGCCTGATCCAGCTCGCCGTTCTCGAAACAGTCGATCCGCAGCGGGCTGATCTCGGGCTGGGTCGTCGCCAGCTTGTTGCCGAGGAAGTGGCTGAGCGCGGCCGTCTGGGCCATCGTGAAGTTCGACACGCCGAGGCTGCGGATTTTCCCCGAAGCCACCGCATCATCGAGCACCCGCGCGACCTCTTGCGGGTGGGCGAGGATATCGGGGCGGTGGATCTGCCACAGGTCGACCGAGTCCACCTGAAGGCGGCGCAGGGAATCCTCGATCGCCTTTGTCAGGTAATCGGCGCTCTGGTCGTAGGGGAGCGGGGGCAGAATGCCGCCCTTGGTCGCCAGCACCATCTTGTCCCGCAGGGCAGGCTCGGCGGCCAGCACCTCGCCCAGCAGCGCCTCGGCATCGCCGAACCCGCCGTTGCCGTCGAAGCCGTAGATATCGGCGGTATCGAGGAAGGTGATCCCCGCATCCAGCGCCGCGTGCACCAGCTTGGCCGCATCGGCAGCGGTGCGGCCATTCTCCGCCAGACGCCACATCCCCCAGGCGATGGGAGACACTTCGATGCCGCTGGCACCCAGCTGGCGTGTGGCAGGCGGAAGGGGCAATTCACTCATATCAGTTCCTCTTTGGCGGAGCGACCGAAGCGCGCTCGACAAGGTCGTGGGGCAGGCGTTTGTGGGTGATGTCCCCGCCTGCAATCAGGATTTGCGTCGCCGTGCGGGCGAGGTCCGCCATCGGCTGGCGAATGGTGGTGAGCGGCGGCCAGACGGTGCGCGCCAGCGTGGTATCGTCGAAGCCTGCGACCGAAAGATCGCCCGGCACGTTGATGCCGCGATCATGCGCCACCGCAAGCACACCGGCGGCCATATCGTCGTTCGAGGCGAAAATTGCGGTGGGACGGTCGGGCTGGTCGAGCAGCGCGCGGGCACCCGCCACCCCGGAATCGAAATCGAACTCGCCATCGACCACCATCTGCGGCTCGAACGGGATGCCCACGCGGTCGAGCGCGCGGCGGTATCCGAACAGGCGGTCGTCGGAGGCCATGTGATTGGTGTGGCCCTTGATGAACCCGATGCGGCGGTGGCCCGCATTGATGAGGTGGGTGGTCATGTCGTCGGCGGCCTGCGCGTCGTCCATGAACACGCTGGAGGTCAGCGCGTGGTTCGTCCCCGGCGAAATCCGCACGAAGGGCACGTCCATCGTCTCGAGCGCGCGCAGCACGGAGTCGCAATCGGTGACGGGGGAGGACAGGATGATGCCATCGACATGCGTCTCGCTCACCAGCCCGCGCACCTGATCGCCGACGCGCGGATCGGCGACGTCCACCGGCTGGGCAAGCAGGCGGATGCCGTTTTCGTGGCACACCTCCCAGCAGCCCTTCTGGATCTGGAACATGTAATAGGGGCTGTGATTGTCGTAGATCAGCGCGACCTGATTGGACTTCGCGCCCGAAAGGATGCGGGCCGCGACCGAGGGACGGTAATCGAGATCGGCCATCGCCGTTTCGACCCGCGCGCGCAGTTCGGCGCTGACATAGGGGTGGCCGTTGAGCACACGGCTGACGGTCTTTACCGCCACACCCGCGCGGGCGGCGACATCACGGATGTTGGCGCGGCTCATGCGGCCAAACTCGCGAACAGGGGCGCAAAGGTGCTGCCCGGGCGGTAGAAGACCGGCGGCTTGCCGATGGGCGCGGTCACATCATGCCAGCCGGGGGCGTAGCCCTGCCCGCTCCACAAATGCCGCCAGTTGCCCTCCGGCAGATAGACTTTGCGCATAACCGCCCCCGCTTCGATCACCGGTGCCACCATCATGTCCCCGCCATAGAGGTACTGGTCCTGAATGGTGAAGGTTTCCCGGTCATCCGGATAGTGGAGGAACAGCGCACGTTGTGCCGGAAGGCCAGTGGCCTGCGCTTCTGCAACAAGGTGCCGGACATAGGGCGCAAGCATCGCGTGCACCCGGCTCCAGCGGACGAAGCCGTCGATCAGCTCGCTGGTGGAATCGATCTGGAGATTGTCGTCCGGGCGGTTGCCCTCGTGCGTGCGCATCACCGGGCTGAAGGCGCCCAGTTCATACCAGCGCAGCATCAGTTCCGGCGTGCGGACATTGCCGAACAGGCTGGTGTATCCGCCGACGTCCGAGTGGCTGAAGGCATTGCCGACAAGGCCGGATGACAGCGCGGCGGTGATGACTGTGCCGATGCCGTCATGGCGGCTGAAATCGACCGACTGGTCGCCTGCCCACAGCAAAGGGCAATGCGCCTGCACGCCGGTATGCCCTGCGCGCATGAACCACAGGACATCGCCGGTCCGCCCGCGTGAGGCGACAGCGCGGGCGTTGACCTCGGCCCAGCGCACCGGCCAGCGGTTGTGCTCCTGCATCGGATCGCCATCATGCAGGCGCAGGTCGGTGGGGAGATATTCGCCGAAATCGGCCATCCACCCGTCGAGCCCGAAATCGAGCATCCGCTTGCCGATCACCTCCTCGGCAAACCACTCGGCAGCGGCGGGGTTGGTGAAGTCGACCACGCCCGCATAAAACTCGCCGAAATCGACGGCATAGGGTTCATCGCTGTCGAGGCACTTGGCGAAATAGCCCTTGGCCGCAGCCTCGGGATACAGCGGGCCATCGACCGCGAGGTAGGGGTTCACATAGCCGAGGAAGCGGATGCCGCGCGCCTTCAGGCTGGCGATGCGGTCGGGAAGATCGGGATAACGGTCCGCGTTCCACTGCCAGTCCCAGAACAACCGGCGGCCAAAGCTGGTCTCGCGGATGCCGACCCAGTCCTCGCACCACAAGCCGCTGACCGTCGCGCCTGCATCGATCAGCGCTTCGAGCCGGTCGAAACTCGCCTCGCCCTGCTTGAGCCCGACCACCGCCCCGCCCAGCGCCCATTCGGGCAAGGCGTGGCGCGGGCCGAAGCGGGCGCCCAGCTGGCGGGTCAAATCGGCGGGCGCGCCTTCGAACAGGTCGATCGCAACCTTGCCCGACCACACGTGAACACGCAGCCGCCCGGCCTCGCTCGCGTCCAGTTCCAAATATTCGGCATTGGCAAGGCTGATCGCCCAGCCGCCCGAACACAGCACGGTGGGTTCGGGATAATTGGTCGTCCAGTAGTCCCCGCCCGCGAAGGAGCCATCCGCGCTCGCCTGATCGGTCAGGTGCGTGCCGGGTTCGCGCCCTACGCCGGGCTCGCTGGTCCAGATCGGGAAGTTGCGGCCATTGAGGGTGAGATAGCTCATCTGCTCGCCCCCGCCCCACAGCACGTCATCGGCGGCAAGCGAGAGGTCGATCGTGATGCGGTCGTGCCCCGAAAGCGCCTCGACCACCAGCTGCGATGCAGCGGGCGCAAGCGTCACCGCCACTTGGGCGCTGCCATCGCCGTTCGAGAGGGTAACGCCCCCGCTTGAATCGCGATTGCTGCCGGTGAGTGGCGCTGCTGCCACAGGGCTATCGGAAAGGCGGAAATTCCCGCGCACCATCACCACGTCCGGATTGCCCGAAGCCACGGAAATCGCGGTTGAATTCTGGTCATGGCGAAGGATCGTGCGGCCCGCCAGCCGCAGGTCAAATCCCCCCTCTGTCGCCTCCAGATGCGCCATTCCCGCCTGTCATCTCTCCGCCGGGCTGTCCCTTGGCCCGTTCTGACACCGCTTGACAGAATGAGACAGAAAGCGCAACCCGATGGTCCAAAGATCGACCGCACGGGCGATGATCTGAGATATCGCCCGAAAGAGTTGATCACGACGCAGGGGAGAGAAATACCATGTCTGCCACCACCCGTTTTGCGCTTAAGTCGCTTGCCCTTTCCGCCAGTTCGCTGGCGCTGCTCTACACCGCGCCGGCCATGGCGCAGGTCGAAGAAATCGTCGTAACCGCCCAGAAGGTCGAGGAAAACGTCCAGGACGTACCCATCGCGATCTCTGCGGTTTCGGGTGACCGGCTTGAACAGGCGGTGGTCTTCAGCCTTGAAAACATCAGCACCGTCATCCCCTCGGTGACCTTCCGCAAGGGCACCACCAGCGCCAACAGCGCGATCGTGATGCGCGGCGTCGGCACCATCAGCTTCTCGGTCGCGGCCGAACCTTCTGTGTCCACCGTTGTCGACGGCGTCGTTCTGTCCCGTTCGGGTCAGGCCTTCATGGATATCGTCGATCTGGAGCGGCTTGAAGTGCTGCGCGGCCCGCAGGGCACGCTGTTCGGCCGCAACGCCTCGGCCGGTCTGGTCAACATCGTCTCCAAGGGCGGCACCGACACCCTTGAAGCCGAAGCCAGTGCCGACTGGTTCGAAGGCGAGGAATACCGCCTGCGCGCCGCGATCTCCGGCCCGATTGCCGAAAACCTTAGCGCCCGCCTGACCGGCTTCTACGGCAGCTTTGATGGCAACATCACCAACATCAACGGCGGCCGCAACAACACCGTCAATGGTTACGAACGCTACGGCGTGCGCGGGATCATGGATTATGACGACGGCGCCAATGCCGTTCGCCTGATCGCCGATTACTACCAGGCCGATGATGATTGCTGCGCCGACGTCACCGGCGCCAGCCGCGGCAATGCGGCGCAGGATGCCGAACTGGGCCTGCCCGGCGGTCCGGCACAGGGTGAAAACCAGCGCTTCATCAACCACAACCTCGTCACCAGCACCGAAGACAAGCAGTGGAGCCTGACCGGCACCGGCGATTTCGAGATCACCGATACCCACACGCTCAGCGTCGTCCTCGGCTATCGCAACTGGTTCAACCGCGAACTGCGCGAAGGCGACTTCCTGCCGCGCGCGATCGTCGGCGTGGGTGAGCTTCACGATACCGGCGTGGTCAAGACCGAGCAGGTCTCGGCCGAAATCCGTATCGCATCCGATCAGACCAAACCGTTCTTCTATCAGGCGGGCGTTTTCGCCTGGCAGTCGGACAACACGCAGGACTTCACCCGCAACAACGTGACCTGTGCGTCATCGACCCTGCCGGTCGCCGCCAGCGGTGCGCGTCCGTGCAACCTGAGCGATACGGTCAACACCATCTTCCCGTCCGCCACCTCGCGCAGCGAAGTGCGTTCGGTGAACTACGCGATCTTCAGCCAGGCGACCTATCGCATCACCGAGCAGCTCTCGCTGACTGGCGGTCTGCGTTACACCTGGGATGATCTGTCGTTCAGCCACACCCGCGCACCGGCGGTCAACCGCACCACCGGCCTGCCCGCAACCGGCCCCGGCACCAACGGCAACCCGGCTGGCGGTCTTGTCGCCAACGGCGGCAACGGCACCAACACCAGCCGCGGCGAAACCACCAACGGCAACCTTTCGGGCCGCGCCGTGCTGCAGTTCCAGCCGACCGACGACCTGATGTTCTACGGGTCCTACACCCGCGGCTACAAGGGTCCGGCGTTCAACGTGTTCTTCAACCACACCGCGCCGAACAACGCCCGCCCGATCGACGAGGAGCTGTCCGACAGCTTCGAAATCGGGGCCAAGACCCAGTTCCTCGATAACCGCGTGCAGCTCAACGTCGCGGCCTTCTCGGTCGAATACAAGGGCTTCCAGGCCAACAATTTCGTGCTGATCAACGGCGCGACGGTTTCGAACCTGACCAACGCCGGGACGGTCAAGAGCGAAGGTTTCGAAGCCGACCTGATCGTCAACCCGATCGACGGGCTGAACCTGCGGGCGAGCGCGGCCTATGCCGATGCCCGCGTCAAGGAGTTCAACCCCAACCCGCTGACCAACGCGCCGAGCGCGATCAACGGCACCCAGCTGCCGCTGGCGCCGAAGTTCGTCTACACCATCGGCGGTGACTACACGCGGGATCTGGGCGACGCTGCGGTGCTGTATCTCAACACCGATTACCGCCACACCAGCCGCCAGTTCTCGGACCTCGGCAATGTCGGCCCGATCGATCCCTATGGTATCTGGAACGCCTCGATCGGCTTCTCGGACCCCGAGGACAAGTACCGCGTGACCTTCCACGCCCGCAACATCACCGATGACAGCTACGTGCTGCTCAACATCGAAAACGGGCGCCGTTTGCAGATCCCGCGTGATGCCGACCGCTACTTCGGGGTGTCACTGCGCGCACGGATGTGATGGGGGCCTTAAGGTCGTCATGACAGGCGGGCCGTCGGAGCGATCCGGCGGCCCTTCTTGTATCCCACGCAGTCAAACCATAGGAACCCGTTGATGGCCGCGCACACTCCCTCGCCGATAACCGCTCGCCTGCGCTGGTCGCTGTTCACGGTGCTGTGCATCGCGGGGGTGTTCAACGCGATGGACCGCCCGATCATCGCCATCCTCAAGCCCGACATGATGGCGGACTTCGGCTGGACCGACAGCAATTTCGGCGATCTGGCCGCTGTCACGCAATTCTCCGCCGCGTTTGCCTTCCTGTTCACCGGCTGGCTGGTCGACCGGCTGGGCGTGAACCGTTCGATGCAGGTCGGCGCTTCGGCGTGGAGCCTTGCGGCGGTGGCCCACGGCTGGGCGCTGACAACGTGGCAGGTGGTGGCCGCGCGGGTCGGTCTTGGCGTGACAGAGGCGGTGCAGACCCCGCTCACCATCAAGACCGTCGCCAGCCTGTTCCCGCCGGACAAGCGCAGCTTCGCCTTCGGCTTTGCGACCATGCTGGCGGGCGCGGGGACGATTGCGATGCCCTTCCTTGTCCCGGCGCTGGCGCTCACCGTGGGCTGGCGCGGCGCGCTGGTCGCGGGCGGGATCGGCGGGTTCATCTCGCTGCTCGCGTGGATGTGGTTGGCGCGCGGCATCGCCCAGCTGCGCGAACGCACCGTCACCGCCTCTGCCGCCGACACGGCGAGCGGCGCGGCCTACGGCCCGATCCTCCTCAACCGCCAGACCTGGGCGATCGTCGTCGCCAAGGCGCTGTCCGACATGACCTGGTGGTTCATCAATTTCTGGCTGGCCGATTATTACCGCAAGGAATTCGGCCTGACGACGCTGGAGCTGGCGGTGCCGCTGGCGATTGCCTTTGCCGGATCGGGCCTCGGCGCGCTGCTGGCAGGCTGGGCTTCGACCCGGCTGCTGGAGCGCGGGTGGAGCCCCAACCGCGTACGCAAGGGGGTGATGCTGGTCTCGGCGCTGATCGTCACGCCGCTGCCGCTGGTGCTGGGGCTGAACTCCTTCTGGCCGGTGGCGGTGATGATCGGCGTGGTGATGGCCGGGCATCAGGGCTTCTCGCTCTCGATCTTCTCGACGATCACCGATGTCGTTCCCAATGCCAAGGTCGGGCGGGTGACCGCCTTCGGCGCCTTCATGGGCAATATGGGCGGGGTGGCGATCAGCCTGGTGACGGGGCGCGTGCTTGATGCCGGGTTCGGCTTTGTGCCGCTGTTCATCTTTGCCGCGGCGTCCTATCTGGTTGCGCTGGCGTGGTTCCAGTGGCTACTCCCCGATATCCGCCGTCCGGAGGAGCAAACCGATCCCTTCGATTGACCTGCGGCGGTTGCATTGGGAGGCGGTGCGCGGTAGGGCTGTGACACCGTGAGACACAAGCGAGGCCACAGGGGCTTTCGGCAGGCAATGGGCAGGGCTGAACCGGCATGAAGCGCAATGCGCGCCCCGATTTCGAGGCTTTCGCCGGCGACCTGTTCGGCGAGATCATGCTCGCCGACACCACCGCCGCAGCTGCTGCCAAGGCTGAACGCAAGCCGCTGTCGCGCTTCATCCCCGGCCTCGCCATTTGCGCCATTGCCGGTGCGGCGGCGGCGTGGCTTTCCCAGAACTATGGCGTGCCGGTGATCCTGGCGGGCCTGCTGATCGGCCTCGCCGTCAATTTCGCCGCCACCGACCCGCGCACGCATGACGGGCTCGACGCCGTATCGCGCCACGGCCTTCGCGCCGGGATCGTCCTGCTCGGCTTTCAGGTGACCGCCATGCAGGTCGCGGCGATGGGGATCGTCCCTTTCGCGGGCCTCGCGCTGGTGATGGCCGCTGCGCTCCTCGCCGCACTCGCTGCCGCGCGGGCGACGGGGCAGAACGCCGCGATCGGCATCCTCGGCGGCGGAGCGACCGCGATCTGCGGCGCATCGGCGGCGCTGGCGCTTTACGGGGTGATCGGAAGGGAGCGGATCGACCAGTCGCTGTTCACCCTGACGCTGGTGATCCTTGCCGCAGCGAGCGCCATTGCGCTCGTCACCTACCCGCCGCTCACCCAGATGCTCGGCTTCACCGATGCGCAGGCGGGCTTCCTTGTCGGCGCGTCGATCCATGACGTCGCGCAGGCAATCGGCGCGGGCTTTGCCGTGTCGGACGCGGCGGGTGCGCAGGCGACCGTGGTCAAGCTCACCCGCGTGGCGATGCTCGCCCCGCTGGTGACGCTCGCCGCCTTGTGGATCGCCCGCGTCCAGCCGCTCCCCGCAGGCGTGGGCCGCGCGCGGGTGCCGGTGCTGCCGGGCTTCATTCTCCTGTTCCTCGCGCTGGTCGGGGTGAACTCGCTCGTCACCCTGCCCGCCGATCTGGCCGGCCATGCGCTGACGCTTTCCAAGACCCTGCTGCTGCTCGCCGTCACCGCCACCGCGATGCGCACGCGCACTGACCTGCTGCTCGGCCTCGGCTGGCGGGCGGTGATGCCGGTGCTGGCCGCGACCATCGCCTCGCTGGTGGTCGCGCTCGCCTATGCGCAATGGGTGATCTGATGGCGCCGGTGTTCGACCTCGCGGTGATCGGGGGCGGCGTGAACGGCGCCGGGATCGCGCGCGATGCCGCCGGGCGCGGTGCGAAGGTGCTGCTGCTGGAGCGCGGCGATCTGGCCGAGGGGACATCGTCCAATTCCACCAAGCTGATCCACGGCGGGCTGCGCTATCTGGAGCATTACGAATTCGCTCTGGTGCGCGAGTCCCTCTCGGAACGCGAAGTGCTGTGGGGCATCGCGCCGCATATCATCTGGCCGCTGCGCTTCATCCTCCCCCACCGCCCCGGCCTGCGCCCGCGCTGGCTGCTGCGGCTGGGGCTGTTCCTCTACGACCATATTGGCGGCCGCAAGCGCCTGCCTTCTGCCGAGGGTGTCGACCTGTTGCACCACCCCGCAGGCGCGCCGCTCAAGCCGCAATACACCCGCGCCTTCGCCTATTCGGATGGCTGGGTGGATGATGCGCGGCTCGTCATCCTCAACGCCCGCGACGCGGCGGATCGCGGCGCGGAAGTGCGCACCCGCTGCGAGGTCACCGCGCTGACCCGCGAGGGCGACCTGTGGCACATCCATGCCGGGGCCGAGACATTCAAGGCGCGCGCCGTGGTCAACGCCGCAGGGCCGCGCGTGATCGACCTGCTCGGCCGCGCGGGCGAGCCGACCGCGCAGCGGATGCGGCTGGTGCGCGGATCGCACATCGTGGTGACAAAGCTGTTCGACCACGATTACGCCTATTTCTTCCAGCTCCCCGACGGGCGGATCTTCTTCGCGATCCCCTACGAGAGCGACTTCACCCTGATCGGCACCACCGATGTCGATCACAAGGCGGGGCTGGACGAGGTCAAGGCCAGCGCCGAGGAAATCGCCTACCTGTGCGAAGGCGCGAGCGAGTATTTCCGCACGCCCGTAACCCCCGCCGATGTCGTCTGGACCTATTCCGGCGTGCGCCCGCTGGTCGATGACGGCTCCGGCAAGCCCGAGGCGGCGACGCGAGGTTACCGTTTCGAACTGGACGGCGGGACGGACGGCACCGCGCCGCTATTGTCGGTGTTCGGCGGCAAGATCACCACCTACCGCCACCTTGCCGCCGAGGCGGTGGAGAGCCTCGCGCCCTTCCTTCCCACGCTCGCCGCAAGCGACTGGACCGGCAGCGCGCCGCTTCCCGGCGGCGATTTCGGCATGACCGAAGCGGCAGCGAAAATGCAGGAACTCGGCCAGCGCTACCCCTTCCTTTCCGCGCGCGAGGCCCAGCGGCTGATCCGTCTTTATGGCACCCGCGCCGCGACCTTCCTTGGCGCGGCGAAGACGGCCGCGGACCTCGGCGAGGACTTCGGCCACGGCCTAACCGCCGCCGAAGTCGATTATCTCGTCGCGCAGGAATGGGCGCGCACCGCCGACGACGTGCTATGGCGGCGCACCAAGTTGGGCCTGCATTTCACGCCGCAAGAAACCGCGCGGCTCGCCGCTTACATCACCGAAAGGACAACTCCCGCATGACCCGAATCGTAGCCCTTGGCGGCACGGTCAATCCCGGCTCCTCCACGGAGCAGGCGCTGCGCCTCGCCGCCAGCGTTGCCGCGGCCGAGGGTGCGGAGGTGACGGTCTTCGGCGGCGAATATCTGACCGCGCTGCCCCACTATCTCGGCCCGCTCCACGATCCCTCGCAAGGGGCAGAGATGGTCGCCGCGGTGCGCGAGGCCGATGGGCTGCTGGTCGCCGCCCCTGGCTATCACGGGACGATCTCCGGCGTGGTCAAGAACGCGCTCGATTACCTTGAAGACCTTGCGCGCGATGATCGCCCCTATCTCGATGGCCGCGCGGTCGGCCTGATCGCCACCGCCTTCGGCGATCAGGCGTCGATGAGCACGCTGCTGACCATGCGCGCCATCACCCATGCCCTGCGCGGCTGGCCGACCCCGATGGGCGCAACGATCCGCACCTATCGCGGGCTGTTCTCGCCCGATGGCGAATGCCTTGACGAGCGCGCACGCGGGCAGCTGGAACTGGTCGGCAAGCAGGTGGTGCTGGGCGCGAAGAGCTTCGCCGCCGGAAGGGCGCTGCCGTGACCGGCGGCGGTTTTGACGCGGCCTTGGCAGCGATTGCCGCCGGGCGGATCATCGTCATCGCGGGCGACCGGCTGCGCGGGGGCGATATCGACCTGATGATTGCCGCAAAGCATGTCACGCCCGAAGCGATCAACTTCATGGCCACCCACGGCCGCGGGCTGATCTGTCTGTCGGTCACGCCCGAGCGGGCCGAGCGGCTTGGCCTCAGCCTCGTCAACCCCGGCACCGCGCGCCAGACGGGGCGGCCCTTCGCCCGCTCGATCGAGGCGGCGCACGGCGTCTCCACCGGCATCTCCGCCGCCGACCGCGCGCATACCGTGCGCGTGGCGATTGCCGAGGGCGCGAGCAACGCCGACATCCACTCCCCCGGCCATGTCTTCCCGCTGATCGCGCGGGCGGGCGGCGTGCTGGAACGCCCCTCGGCCTGCGAGGCTTCGATTGACCTCGCGCGGTTGGCCGGTGCGGGCGATGCGGCGGTGATCTGTTCGATCATGCGCGACGATGGCGAGATGGCGCGGATCGACGACATTGGCGAGCTGATCGCCGCGCACGACCTCGCGGTGGCCGATATCGGCGCGCTGGTCGCCCGGCTTGAGGGCGCAGAGGCGTGAGCGACACGCGGCTCTCCCGCCGCGCGCTGATCGCGGGTGCGGGCGTTGGCGGGCTTGGGGCGGCGCTGGCGGCCCCGGCGCTGGCGCAGAAGCTGGTCGACCTCGGCCTGCCCGGCGGGCCGAGCCTCAGGCCGCTGGAACCTGCCTTCCCCGGCAAGGGCGAAATGATCGTCCAGCGCATCCGCCCGCCGCTGCTGGAAACGCCGATGGAGGTGTTCCGCGAAGGGATTATCACCCCCAACGACCGATTCTTCGTGCGCTGGAACTGGGACATGCCCACCGCGGTCAAGGCCGCCGATCACCGCGTGGCGGTGGGCGGTGCGGTCAAGCAGGCGGTGTCGCTGACGCTCGACGAGATCGCCTCTGCGGGCGAGACGGTCGAGGTGGTCGCGATCAACCAGTGCGCGGGCAATGGCCGGGGCCTTTCGGAACCGCGTGTGACCGGCACCCAGTGGGGCAACGGCGCGATGGGCTGCGCGAAGTGGACCGGGGTGCGGCTCAAGGACGTGCTCGCCAAGGCGGGTGTCGGCGCGGGCGCGAAACGCGTGCGCTTTGCCGGGCTTGATGTGCCGCTGACCGATGGCGCGCCGCAATTTATCAAGTCGATTCCGATGGATATCGCGATGCGCGATGATGTGCTGGTCGCCTGGGGGATGAACGACGCGCCGCTCTCGATCCTCCACGGCTTCCCCTTGCGGATCGTGGTGCCGGGGTGGTTCTCGACCTATTGGGTGAAGATGCTCGCCACCATCGAGGTGCTGACCGGCGAGGATGACAGCTATTACGTCGCGGATTCCTACCGGATGCCCGCGCAGCCCGTGACGCCCGAGGACAAAGACTTCCCCACCGTCCCGATCGAGGCGATGCCGCCGCGCGCTTTCATCACCAGCCATGCCGATGGCGCGGCCGTGGCGCGGGGCAAGCCGCTGGTGCTGGAAGGCATCGCGATGGGCGGGGATGCTGCGCTGGCCAAGGTCGATCTGGTCGGGAACGGGTGGGAACTGCCTTGCACGCTCGGCCCGGACGAAGGGCCCTACGCATTCCGCCGCTGGCAAGTCACCATCCCGCAAGTCACGGCGAATCTTGAACAAATCGGCGTTCGTGCGGCCAATGCGAAGGGCGCGGTGCAGCCTGAACAGCTCGTCTGGAACCCTTCCGGCTATGCCCGCAACGTCATCGAACGCATCACGCTGGTGGCACAATGAGAGGCGCTGTCCTCCTCCTCGCCCTGATGCTGGCCGGTTGCGACTCTGCACCGAAAGCCAGTTTCGCGGACGCGAGTATCGCCCTGCCCGATGATCCGATGAACTTGCCCGAAGGCCCCGGACGGCAAGCGGTGCTGGAGAACTGCACCGCCTGCCACTCACCTTCGACCATGCTCCAGCAGCCGAAGGTCAGCCGCGAGAAATGGGAGTCGATCGTCGGCAAGATGATCAAGCTCTACAAGGCTCCGGTCGACGAACAGGCGGTGCCGCAGATCGTCGATTACATGGTGCATGTGCAAGGCCAGCAAGCCGCCCGCTAAGGGCAATGTTCCACATGAAACATAGTGCCAAAACGAGGCTAAAGGGGGTCTAGGCGGGGTCTAACGGGGGTCTAGGCCCCGCACCGCCGCAGCCTCACCCTTCCAGCGGGCTGTTCGCCGGATCGCGCAACAGCGCCAGCGCGAGCCCTGCGATGGTCAGCGTCCGTGCCAACCCCTTGTCCGACGGATCTGTGAGGATCAGGCGCGGCCGGCCGTTGATCTCCACCGCACCGACCGGCTGCCCCGCCTGCTCGAAGACATAGCCGATCGGGCTCGCCAGTTCGAGCGGCGAGCCTGCGATCTTGTGCACCGAACTGATCTGCACAACCTCGCCCCCCAGCGCGATTTCGCCGCGCCGTTGGCGGCGGCTGAGATTATCGGCAAACCCGGTCTTCACCTCGTGCAATTCGAAGCGCGCGGGGAAGGCCTGCCCGTCAGCGGTGAAACGGCAGGCATAGGACATCGGCGCGGGGGTGAAGGACACCGCGCCCACCTCGACCACCCGCTCGCGCATCCGGCAATCGGCTTCGATGGTCCACGAAATCTCCGGGCCTTCCATGACGAAGCCGGCATGGCCGCGATTGGTGACGAGCGCATCGAACACCGCGAGCCGATCTTCCGAGCGCGTGAAGCTGCCCTGCCACGGACCGATGTAGAACCGCCCCTTGTCACCGCCGCCGCCCAGCCCTTCGATGGGCAGGGTCTGGCGCGGCTGCCCGGCCAGCGCAGGCGGTAAGCGCATTTCCGCGGGCGGCACAGCGCTGCATCCTGCGATAAGCAGCATGGCGGCAAGAAAGCTGTACTTTTTCATCCCATTGAAATCCGAAAGTGAAGGGGTGCCGGCCGGTCTTGCGGGGGGCACTAGCAACCGGCACCCCGCACGCATCACCAGCCGAGGCGGATGGATGCGCGCAAGCTGTAGCCGATCTGGCCGAACTGTTCTTCCAGTCCGACCTCCCCGGCAATCTTGTAACTCCCGTCCCCGCCCAGCGCGCGGGCGCGGGCGAACCAGCCGCCGTTGCGGCCTTCGGGATTGAGGGTGAATTGCGCGCCGGTGTTGTACCGTGCGCGGGTATCGCCGAGATCGCTGGTCAGCAGCTCGCGCCAGCCGCCTTCGGTCTCGAGCCGCAGCCAGCCGCGATCACGCGCCTGCATGCCCCACAGGTCGACCCCGAGCGCGACGCCGCCATTGATGCCGATTTCCTTGCTGGACCGCGCATCAACCGTCAGGTTCAGCGCGTTGCCGCCGCCGGTTTCGGTATAGCCATCTTCCTTCAGACGCAGATAATCGACCACCAGCGAGGGGCGGAAGAAGAAGAACCGGCCGCCGCCTTCGATCGAAACGCCGCCGGTCGCGGTGACGAAATCGCCGCTCCATTCGCGCAGGATCGTGTAATTGGCGGCGTTCGCCCCCGTCCCGCCCGAAAACACACGGCTGCCCGTATAGTCCGCCTTACCCGCACCGACGCGGGCGAAGCCCACCACCGGGCCGAACTTGCCGCGCCAGTGCGCACCGGCTTCGTAAGTGTCGCTCAGCACGGAATTGTCGATCGGGCCGTTCTTGTGCTTGTTCCACAGCCAGCTGCCGGTCACCCCGAAGGCGCCGGCCGAGGTAAGGTATTCCACCCCGCCGCGGAAGCCGAGGCCGGTGAGGTCAAAGGCCGCCGATTGCCCGCGATCCTTGTCGACATTCCAGTTGGCAAAATCGGCGATGATCCGGAACTTGCCTTCCTGATCGAAGGGCGAATCCGGGTCCATGAAGTGCCGGTCAAAGGCGCGCAGGCCCTGGCTCAGCCCTTCAAAGGTGCCGCCTGCGTGGTCGGGCAGGGTCTGCGCGACATAGGCCTGGAAAACGTCAGCGGTGTTGATCGCCAGGAACAGGTCGGCGACCTTGGTGTCCTTGGACAGCGCGGCGAACAGCGGGTCGAAGGCCGCCGCTTCCGAACGGTTGAGGCCCAGATCGGCGGTTGCCTTGCGGGTGATGGCGACGTTCACATTGTTGCCGCTCACCGCCAGCGCCGCCTTGTAGAGGAACGGCACGAGCGCGGAATCGGCGGTGAGGTTGCTCGCCCCAGCCAGGCTGCCTGCGGAAATCACGGTGTAATTGCCGACTGCGGTGTTGATGTCGGCCAGACGGATGCGGAGCTTGCTCCCCGTGCCGAAACTTGCCGCGCCGCTCACGGTGATGGCGGTGCTGGAGCCTGCCGCGCCGCCCAGCGTCGCGCCGATCACGCCGTTCGCGCCGACATCAAGGCTGGCGATGCTGGTCTGGCCCGTCAGCACCATGGTGCCGCTGCCAAGGCTGACCGCAACGTTCTGTGCGCCGGTCAGCCGTCCGCCGAATCCGGCCGTGTTGGCGAGGCTCAGCACGCCCGCACCGCCGCCGAAATCGACATTGCCGATCAGTGCCGCATCGCCGGTCATGATGAGGCGATTGGTGCCCCCGCCGAAGCTGACATTGCCGGTCACTGTGCCATCGGCCAGTTCGAGCAGGTCTGAACCGCTGCCGAAGCGGATGTCGCCGGTGATGGTGGGCGCGGTGACGCCTGCCGCAACCGCGGTCTGGCGGATGATGGAATCGCCGGTGCGCGCGCTGAGATCGATGGCGATATTGCGGGTCGAGGTCGCATCGGCCCCGGTCGCGCTGATTGCGCCGCTGTTCTCGACCAGGCCGAGCGTGCCCGAAAGGTCGCGGATGGCATAGGCGCTGCCGTCCTTGATGGTGGTGGCGTTGATCGTCCGCGAATTGCGCAGCACCGGCAGCGATGCGCCCGCGCCGATCAGCACGGCGGTTGCCGTTCCGGTGCCGGTGGTGCCGCTGACAGTCGCAGCGATCGTCCCGGCGTTGCGCAGTTCGGGCGTTGTGGCTCCGGCCGCGAATTCAAAGGCGGTGGCATTGGCCCCGCGCGATGCGCCGCCGATCTGGCCGTTGATCTGGATACCGTTGGCGATGCTGACGGCTCCGCCGCGTCCGCCGATCCGCATCCCCGTGCCGTTCACGCCCGCATAGACCCCGTCGCCGAGGATGGTGCCGGCCATGATGATGCCGAAGCCATTCGCGGTGCCCTGCGTCGCGCCGATGGTGGTGGCGGTGGTGCCGCCGATCTGCACCGCGGGGGCCGCGCCGTAGGAGATGATCCGGGTATTGCCTTCCTTGGAGTCCTCGATCCCGTCCTTGTCCTCGTCATTATCGGTGGCGACGGCGTCAGGCGGGGCAACCTCGAACACGATCCCGCGTGCGACATTGCCCTCGATCACCAAGGCGCTGCCGCCTTGCAGCAGATCGTCGGCGTCCAGCTTGGAGACGTCGGACGGGGCAGGCACGGTGCGGTAGCCGGTGGTGGTCAGGGTGCTCTGCACCCGCAGTGCGCCGCCGATATCGCCGCTCAGCACCGCGCCTTGCGTGTTCTGGCCGCGCGCGGTGATCTCGCCCGCAAGCCGGACATTGCCCGACACGCCGCCTAGCGCCACGCCGACGCTGTTGTTGCCGTTGATCGTGGTGCGACCCTCGATGGTGACATTGCCGGTGATCGGTGCCGAGGCACGGATGCCGGCGGAATTGTTGCCTTCGACGACGATCGTGCCGGTGTGGCTGAGGTTGCCGGTCAGCGCGCCGTCTATGCGGATCGCGGTGCGGCCCGTGCCGATCGCGAACGCCCCGTCGAGGTCGCCGTCATTGTCGCTGTCGGTCGCGGTGTAGGTCTCGTCGATGGTGATCGTGCCGGAATTGGTGATGTTGGCGGTGCGCGCACCGGTCACCAGAATGCCGGTGGCGTTGTCGGCATTGGCAATGGTGATGTTGCCTGCGTTGGTGACGGAGTTGTTGCTATCCACCGTCACCGCGGTGCCGGTGGACACGGTCACCGAACCGGCGCTTTCGATCCGCACGTCATTGGGCTGGCCGCTGTTCACGGTCGAAGTGACGACCGGCGTGGTGCGCGCGGTGTTGATGACGGTCTGCGCGGCAAGCGGCTGGGCAAAGGCGGCAAGCGCCGTTCCGGCAAGAAGCGTGCGGTTCATCGAGGGGATTCTCCTGGTCTTTGAACCATGAGACGGAGCCCTCGCCGCGCGACCTTGGCGCCAGCGCAAAAAACTTCAGAAGCGCGTGTCGAACCCGATACGGAAGGTGCGCGGCTGGAGCGGTGTTTCCTGCGCACGCCCCGTTGAAAACGGCGTGCCGAGCGCAAAGCGGTTGCCCTCGCTGCCCGCAAGGTTGGTGACCGACAGTGTCAGCCCGGCATTGTCGCGCCCCCAGCGGATAATCAGACCGCTGTCGAGATAGTCGCCCTGCAATTCACCCAGCTCCGGCCCGATGCCGAGCCGCGACGTGCCGACGTAGCTGATCCAGCCATCTGCCGAGAGTGCGGTGCCGTTGTCGAACTCGCGGCTCCATTGCAGTCCCGCCCTGCCCGAAAAGCGTGCGATGTTGGGGATGCGCGACAGGCGCGGGGCGGCCAGGACGCGCGACCTGCCAACGTCGCCATCGGGCGGGATGACATCGAAGCCGACCAATGCAGCGCCGATCTGGGTGAAGAACACCGGCTCGTCGACCTTGCTGTCGTTGAGCGTTGCCCCTGCCTCGGCGCGCAGCCCTTCGGCAAGGCGCACGCTGCCCGAAATGCTCGCCGCCCACAGGGTGCCATTGCCGATGTTGGCGGTGGACGGCAGGCCGCCATCGTCGATGAAATCGGCCTGGATATCGCGCCAGCGGGTGTAGGAAAGGCTCGCCGAGACATCGAAGTCCCCGCGCCCCGGCTGGCCCCAGCCCCCGCCCAGCTCCACGGTGCGCGCATGGTCGGACCGGAACTGGCGCACGAAATCGCCCGCCACCGCCAACCCGCCCGGGCGGAAGCCTTCCTGATAGCGGATATAGGCGCGGCCCTGATCGCCGAGATCGACCAGCGCGGAGGCAGAGGGGAGATAGGCGGTCTCGCGCCGCTTGGCCGTGATCGCCGCGCCCGCCAGCGCCGCCGCGCGCGACACATCCTCGCCCCCGCCGCCCAGCTCGACCTCGGTGATGCGCAGGCCCGCCGCCAGCGTCAGCCGGGGGAGAAGGCGGTAACTCGCCTCGCCATAGCCGGTAATTTCGAACACCGCGTTGCTGACTCCGGTCGCCGCGGGCAACAACCGCGCATTGCCATCGATCACGCCGCCTTCGCCCAGGTCGAACACCGGCACGATCAAGGCCAGATCGCCCAGCCCGCGGGTCACGGTGTTGTCATTATCGATCACGCTGGTGCCCAGCACCCAGCCGAAGCCGCTCTCCCCTACCGGCTGCCACAACCGCGTCTCGTTGGCGATCATGCGGGTTTCGTTGCGCTGGCGGAACAGCCGCGGCGGCCCGCCGGGCGCGGTCGCATCGTAACGTTCGGTGAGATCCTGCACGCCGATCCCGGTCGATGATTTGACGCGGATGTCGCCGACGCGCCCGGTCACCACAAACTGCGCCTGCCCGTATTGCGCGCGGCTGCCTTCGGTCACCTGCGCCGAACTGACCAGCCGCCGCGTGCCAGACCGGTCCGCATACTGGCTGTCATCAGCCTCGGTATCCTGCCCGAGGAGGATCACATCCGCGCTCCAGTCCGGTGCGATATCAACCCGCAGCGCCGCCCGGCCCGAGAGGATCGCGGTGCGATTGACATTGCGCCGCCCGATCAGGGGCTTGTCGATATAGCCGCCGAGCGTTGCCGCATCGAAGTTGAGCCGCAGCGTCGCGGTCTCTCCGGCCAGCGGCAGGTTCAGCGTCGCATGGACATCGCCGCCCGGCTCGCCACTGGCGATCGCGCTCGCCCCGCCGGAAAAGACGAGGCTCGTCTCCCCCGGCTCCGGCGCGCGCGGCACCAGCCGGATGATCCCGCCCAGCGACCCCGCGCCGTAAAGCGTGCCCTGCGGCCCTTCGAGGATCTCGACACGCTCCATGTCGGACAGGCGCAGATCGGGATCGGGCGAGTTGTAGCTGAGGCGCAGGTCGCCGAAATACTGGCCCACGGTCGCCTGCGTCGGGCCGGTAAAGCTCGAATCCGCAATGCCGCGAATGAACAGCTTGTTGCGCCCGCTGCCGAGATAGGTCGAACTGACCGTGGCGGCGCGCTGCATGATCTTTTCCGTGCCGCCCACCCCGCCGCTCTGGAGCACATCGCCATCCAGAAGCGTCACCTGCGCTGCAACTTCGGTGAAGCTCAGATCGCGCTTGGTCGCGGTGACGGTGATCGGCGCGCCCTCCACCTCGGGCGGAGGGGCGCTGCTGGCCGCCGCCGACACCGGCTCGGCACGTGGCACCCGCGCGCGCGGGATCGCCGCCGCGCGGCGCGGCGCGGCGATCAGCCGCCAGGCGTTCGGCCCGACCTTGACCGCCTGCAAGCCGCCCGACCGCGCCAGCTTTCGCACCGCGTCCGCGGCGTCCATCCGCCCCTTGATGCCCGCGACTTTCTGCCTTCCCAGCGCCGGATCGGCGATGACGATGCTGGCATTGGTCGCCCGCGCGATCCCGATGGCCACATCCGCGACCGTGCCAGCCGGCACAGCCAGCGTGACATCACGCGCGGCAAGCGGCGCAGGCGCGGCCATCACGGCGATAGCCAACAGGGGGGCGAGCGGCCTCATGGTGTCACACTTGCGGGCTCATTGGGCGGCAATCACCCAGCCATCGCCCTCGGCGCGCACCCGCACGCCCAGCAGTGCCTCCAGCGCGCGCGGATCGTTGCGCACGGTGCCGGTTGCGATGCTGCCCGATAGCCGCGTGGCAGTGTCGGCGCTGGCGAAGCTGGTGCCGGTGGCGCGGGTCAATTCCGCAGCGATGACGGCAAGGCTCGCATTCTCGAAGGTGATCCGGCCCCGGCTCCATTCGCCCACGGCGTTCGGATCAATGGCGGCCACACGGTAACGCCCGCCTTCGCGCACGGCGCGCATCCCGGCATCGACGCGAATCGCCTGATCCTTGGGGTTCACAACCACCGCGCCTTCGGAGACGGCCAGATCGAGCGTCTCGCCCGAAAGGCGCACATCGAACACCGTGCCTGCATCGACCAGCCGGTCATTGCCGGCCATCAGCACGAAGGGATCGGTTTCGTCATGCCGGATGGTGAACAGCGCCTGCCCGGCTTCGAGCCGCGCGGCACGGTTCCCCTCCAGCGTGAGGCGACTGCCGCCTGCCAGTTCGACCTTGCTGCCATCATCGAGCGCAATCAGCCGCGTTTCGCCCGGCGCGGTTTCATAGACCCCAGAGCCTTGCGGGCCGAGCCACAGGACCGAGGTCAACGCCAGCACCAGGGCAGCGGCCATCGCTCCGCCCAGCCAGCCACGGCGGCTGGCAAACCAGCCGGGCGGGTTGTCATTGGCGGCAAGCGCTTCAGGCGCGGGAAGAGGCTGCGGGCGCGCGGTCAGTACAGCGTCAGCCTCGTCGAGCGCGAACTGCACTTCATCATAGGCCGCGCCATGCGCCGGGTCAGCCTCAAGCCAGGCGGTGAACCCGTCCCAGTCGGCAAATTCGGGCTCGCGCGTCTGCATCGCCCACGCAAGGGCGGCATCACGGATCGGCTGGTCAGGGTTCATCACGCGGGTTCTCCTGACAGCAAGACGGAGTCGCAAGCCTCAAACCTCATCGAGCGCCCTCCTTACCTCGAGGATCGCGGCATAGGCGCGCCTCAGATCGCTCTCCACCGTGCTGAGGCTGATGCCGAATTCGGCCGCAATGTCGCGCTGGGTCATGCCGTCGATGCGGTGGCGGCGGAAGATCGCGGCGGCGCGGTCGCCCACCGCGGCCAGCGCGTCATCGACCAGCGCGAATTGCTGGCGCGCGGCGATAGTGCGGTCGGCACCGGGAGCGGGGGCGATATTGTCGGAGAGGCCGGGCTGCGACTCGGCCCAGGCCTTGTCACGCAAGGCCCCCTGCCGTTCGGCGCGGTAGCGGTCGATCATCAGCCGGTCGGCGGCGCGCATCATGTAGCCGAGACCGGCGGCAGCCACCGGATCGGGCCCGGAGGAGAGCCGCAACCACAGGTCTTGCGCCAGATCCTCCGCAGCTTCCCCCGCACCGCGGGCGCGCAGAAAACGCACCAACCGCTCCCGGTTGGCGAGATAGGCCTGCTGGAGTGCGGCAGAGGGGGTGATGGGCTGTCCGGACACGGGTTCGAAGGTCAGTATTTGTCAGCCGCGCGCCTGAATGCGGGCCGAACGCCAGCGCCATAAGCGCAAATCGCCGCCGCGAACAGACCTGAGCGGAACCGGGACATCGCGTCCCGCCCGGTCAGACTGTCATTTTGGCAGGTTCTCGCACAGGATTTGCTGCGGTGCCTGCCCCAGCTTGTACTCGCCGCTATCGAAGCCTGTGCCCGTAAAGTTCTGCCACAGGTCGATCCCGTTGATCCAGCAGGTGCCATCGCTGCGCCGCGTCGCCACCCACGCGCCGATCTGGCGGTATTCGGGCACACTGGTGAATTCATTGCGGTGGATATACCAGTCGGAACTGTAGAGGTGGAGCCTGAGGATCGTCTCATCCGGCACCAACCGCGAAAAACCATCGCGCAGGCCATTTTCCCACGCAGGGTTCTTCGCCAGCGCGGGCTTCATCCGTACCGCGGCGAGCGAGGCGGCGCGGTTGGCGGTGACCAGTTTGCGGATCGCGGCATCATCACCGACGCGGGCAAGCGCGGCGTCCGCCTCGGCCAGCGCCGGGGCGACCTCGACCATATCGGGATAGACCCGCGCTATCGCCGCCAGCCCGGCGCGCAGGGCCAGCAGCGCGTGCTTCTGTGCCTGCGCGCGGCAGATATCGTCCTCGACCGGCGGCACGTAACTGTCGGGAGAGCGTTGTCCGCTGGTTTCGAAGGCGCCGAGATAGGCACCGATATCGCGCGCCGTGCCAAGCACCTGCTTCACATAATTGCGCCGCTCAAGCCCAAGCTTCTTGGGATCGGTCGGCCCTGCAAGGAAGCGATCGACATTGGCGTTGTAGGCATCGAGGAACTCCGCCAGCCGCGCCGGATCGCTGGCGCAGTCGGCGCTGTCGAAGCGCGGGATGCCGAAGCGCTTGGTGAAATCCCAGGTGCGCTTGACCGGGTTGGGACTGTCGGGCGCGGCGGCCACGCCAGCGGAGCCTCGCCCTTCGCGCGACGTTCTTTGCGCCGCGGCGGGGGCGGCGAGAATGCTCGCGGCGATGCTCGCAGTGAGGGCAATCGTGGCAAGCGAGGCAAGACGGCGCATGATGTTGTCCCTCCGGTCAGTCCGGAAAGGGTGTGGCGCGATGAAGGCTGCAAGGCCAATCCCCCCAACCGGAGGGATCGGGATCAGTCCGCCGGATCGGTCTCGGGCAGCGGCACGTCCAGCACCAGCCGGGTGCCGTCCGGTCCGCTTTCGATGGTGAGCGCCCCGCCGAGATTGCGTGCGCGGGTCTCCATGCTGGTGAGCCCGCGCCCGCGGCGGTAGCCTTCGGGCAGGCCCGTGCCGTCGTCGCTGATGGTGATCCGGATCGGCCCGCCCGCAGGCGCAAGGCTCTTCACCGCGATCCGCTTCGCGCCCGAATGGCGCATGGCGTTGGTCACCGCCTCCTGAAGGATGCGCAGCACCTGCAAGGTCGGTCGCGGGCCGAGGTCGAGTTCCTCGTCCACATCCGCGAAGAAATCGAGCGCGATGCCCGCCGCCTCGATCTGGCTTCGCACCCGGTGTTCGAAGGACCGCAGGGTTTCGGCAAGGCCTTCTTCCGCCGAATCCATCGAATCCACGATCAGCCGCAGGTCGGCGATGCTCGCTTGCAGGCCCTGTTCGACTTCGACCGGGCTGGCCCCGCCGCTGCGCACCTGCATCATCAGTCCGAGCAATTGCCCGCCGATCCCGTCATGCATATCGCGCACGATCCGCTGACGCTCGACCAGCATCACCTGCCTCTGAAGCATCTGCTTCTGCGCATCATAGCTGCGTTCCAGCTTGGCGTTCTGTTCGGTCAGCTGTGCGGCGAGGATTTCGTTGGATTGCACCACGGTGCGCCGCGCTTCGCTCGCCTGGCGGGCCAGCGACAGGATCATCGACAGGCCCAGCGGCACCCCGACAATCGGCGACCACGGCAAGGTCAGCGGCAGCGAGCGGTCGAACAGCGAATGAAGCTCGAAGATGCTCCCCAGCCGGTCGAGCGTGAAGAACGAGAAGCTGACGATCAGCACCAGCCGCTCGAACCAGAAGGCCCAGCCGCCGCGTGCCGCCGCCAGCGCGAGGAGGACAGAGGCAAGCGCGCAGGCGGCGCTGACAAACCAGAACGAGGCCTTCAGCACGCCCGCGACCAGCAGGGGTGCGCTGGCCGGAACAAAATGGCTCCAGATCATCGGCAGCGCGACCAGCAACGGCAGCGCCAGCCATGCCCAGCGCAGCACCCGGGCCGGGATCACCGTCACCGCGCCATCGCTTTGGGCATAGTGCATCGCCGCCAAACCGATCCCGGCGCTGCTCAACACATAAAGCGTGATGGTGATCGCAAAGGGCCATGTCGGCGGGATGTAGGACAGCACCGCCGTCGATGCCGCGCTCAGCCCGAGCAACAGCATGATCGCATTGATCCGGGGCCGGTCTTCGCGAGGCCAGACGACGACCGCGCACAGCAACACTGTGAACAGCTGGATCGCAATGCCGGCGAGCGGGAGGTCCAGCAGCATGAAGTTGCGCCAGCGGTGCGCCTGCGAAAGCGCGTTGGCATCACCGATGGCAAATGTCGGAAAATCGTTCACCGTGCCGGTGCTGAGCACATCGAGTTCGAGCCTGTTTTCCCCTTGCCGCAGCGCGGCAGGCGGCAGCGGCACGAAATGCGGGCCGACATTGACGCTGCCCTGCTGGCGCGAGACGGTCACCTCGGGCTGGACGATCATGCCGTTCAGCCGGATCTCGGCGACATCGTCCCGCAGGGACATGTAAAGTCCCAGCGGCGCATCAGGGTCGGTCGCGGCGAAGGGAATGATAAAGCGCGCATAGGCCGCGCCCGGCACCAGCGGGGCATAATAGCCCTGCTGCTTTTGCCGTTTGGCAGTGTAGCTCTTGCCCGGTTCGATGACCTTGCGCTCGGCGTCGAGCGCCTGGAACACGATTTCACCGCGCGGGTCGATTTCAGCCGGGCGGGTGATCCGCTCGGCAAAATCCACCAGCGGCCAGAACAGCATCTGCGAGAAAAGCAGGAATAGTCCGGCAAGCAGCCAGGTGCGCACCCTTGGCGACAGGTTCATTCAGCCCCTCCTGAAAAGCCCCACAGCAGCCGTCCGGCGAAACGCTGTCCGCGGTGAGGCGGCATGTCAATCCGGCACCGCCCGATAGGTCTGCAACCACTGGTGCAGCGGGATGCCGTAACAGGACGGCATTTCGACCGCGTCGACCATCTGGAACTCTTTCCCGGTCCACGCCCAGCGCCGCCGCCAGCCACACTTGCCGTCCGAATAGGCTGTGATCTGCCCGCTCGCCGGATCAAAATCGCTATTGGGCAGGATCGGCAATTCGGCCGCGCGGCCCTGTTCGGGTCGCGGGACAAGGTAGGGCGCGATGCCCTGCCCCGGCGTTTCGATCAGCCATAGGCGGCGCGGTGCATGCGGATTGCCGGAGCAGCCCAGCGCCCAGAGATATTGCCCCGTTTCCAACCGAAAGCGTGCGCGTGACGGGTCGGGGCCTTCAAGGCTGACCTGCGGGCACAGTTGCGCACGGGCGACAAGCAGCATCGTGTCGGTTGCCAGAGTTGCGTTTGCATCGACCTCCTCGCCGCGCACCACGGCCACGCGCGGGAGCGGCGGGCCGGGCGGGACGCTGCGCGCCGGGCGCGGGCCCTTGCCAAAGGTCGCCGTCACGGTTCCGCGCCGGCCTTGCGCCTCGTCGATGAAGCGCACCACGGCGGTCAGCCCGGCGGTGGTGATGGTCCCGTGCATCTCGCCATCGGCAAAGCGGGTGGCGGCGCGGCTGGACTGGATGCTTTCGGCGAGGAATGCGGCGACATCCTGCGGGGCCAGTTCGAAACGCCCCGGCTCGATTGGCAGCAGGCGATAGGCGCGGCCCGTGCAATCGCCATCGCAATCGAAATAGACATGAAGGCTCGCCGGGCCGGGGCCGCCCCCCGCCTCGCCCCAGACGGTGGTGTCGATGAACACCCGCAGCGGTGCCGAGGGACCGGGGCGGCGCTTCAACCACAGCTTGGGCAAGGCGTAATCGCCCGGGTCATTCATCGCGATCCGCGCCAGATAGTCGCGCGACAGGCTGACGGCGGTGCATTCGCGGCCATTGTCGCACGCGACCGACCAGTCGGAGAATTCGGCCACTTCGGGCGCGATCCATTCCCCGGGCTCGGAGTCCTCGGCGCGTAGCGGGCCGGTCATCAGCAGCGCGATGCCCGCAGCCAGCAGGGATAGCTTACCCACGGCGGCGCCACGGCCCGCGCCAGCCGATCACCGCAAACACGGCCGCCAGCACCAGTGCAATCACCATGCGCGGGTAAAAGATCGCAGGATCGAAATCGCGGATGTCCTCGATCAGCTCCGGCCCGTCGCTGCTGTAAGGCGTGTCAACCACCAGAAAGCTATCGCCCACCTTGGTCCGGGCATAGACATCCGGCGTCACCCATATGACCTCGTCAAACCGGAAATCCACCGCAGGGTCCCCGGTCGGGGGCGGAGCGGACGGCACAACGCCCGAGCCCGTGTAATCCCGATAGGCAAGCGCCGAGTTGGGGTTGTACCTCACGCTCAGCACCTGGATATCCTTCGTCTGTTTTCGCCCCTTGCGCAGATTGGTGACAAGCCGGTCTTTCTCCTTGGCGGTCACCACCGCGCGGCTGACCGTGCCGTCCTTGCGATAACGATCGGTGAGAGACTGTTCCTCCTGCATGCGCATGAAGAATATGAAGGCGAAGATCGCCGCCAGCAAAGCGCAGCATTTGAAGACAAGGCCGATCCACGGCCGTGCAGCATCATTCATGGCATCCCCCCCTCGCAGTGCTCAGGGCGGGCTTACCCCCTCAGCTGTGGGGGGCGCATCCCCTCCATCTGAGGGGGGTGCATCGGCGTAGCGCCAGGTGGTGGGGTGCCAGACCTTCGGCCAGAAATCATATGGTACAGCGCGGCAACGGTCATAACGGCGGTGGAGGATCATCTGGAACACCTCGCCCGAAAAGCCGAACTTGACCCAGTGGCCGCAATCTATCCTGTCCCCGCGCGGCATCTGGAGCACCAGCAGCGAATCCCCGCCAAATCCCGCATAATCGTGCCGCTGGATCACACCGGCATTGTCACGCATCTCGAAATGGATTGGCCCCGCGCCATCGGGGTGGAGGAATATCCGGTTGCCCTCGGGACATTCGGCAATCCACAGCCGGTGTTGCGGGCCGATCCGGAAGAGGAAAGGCCGGTTGGGAAGCGCGCGTCCGGAGCAGGCATCTTCCACCGCGTCCGGCACCGGCGCTTCTTCGTCGGCATCGCTGCGCAGGACGGTGTAGTGATATTCCTTGAGCCATTGCGAACGCTCCGCCTCGGTCAGGGGCGGCCGGGATGGGTGTTGCAGCCGGTCCATGCGGCGCATCAGCCGGTCGAGATTGCCGCGCGGCATGCGGGCGATGGTCCGCTCGCCATTATGCACCGCCGCCCCCGGCCAGCGACGCAGCGCGGCGACGATCGCCTCAGCCGCTTCGGGCGATGCGCGATAGGCACCATCTGCCTGGGCCTCGGAAAAGCCGAGCGGCAGCGCCACCGCGCGCCGCAGCCGCCCTTTGGGAACCAGCCGCCAACTCTCCTCGGGGGGCGGCACAGCGAGCGCGCCGCTCGAGTCCAGAAACGCCATGCGCAGGCGCGGGCGGGCGTCTTTGGCGACGCCGCGTTCGATCATCACCACCGCGCGCACCCCGATGTGGTTGCGCGGCGGCGTGACCACCCCGATGATCTGGCAGAACTGCGACGAATCGCATTGCAGCGTCCAGTCCCCCGCGTGGACCGCGCGGTCGAGCTGGCGCAGAAAGGCGGGCATCTTCCCGGGTGCGCCCGCCGCCGGGGCAACCCAAAGGAGCGAGGCCAATGACAGGGTCGCCGCTGTCATCAGCCTCGCTCGTCCGGAGCGGGTTTGGTTCAAGTCCCTGCTCCGGCCTCAGCGCGAGGGGGGCTCGCGCTAGAAGGCAATGCTCACGCCCGCTTCGACAGCATGGCGATCGGTCTTGCCGATCTCGCCGCGATAGCCGAGGCTGAAGGTCGCCCCGCTGCGGGTGGTGTAATCGAGCGCGATGCCGCCGACGCCCTGAAGGGTGTCGCGGGTGTCGCCCTGCAACACGATCCCGGCATTGCTGACCGCGAAGACCACCGGGATTTCCCGATCGCCCTGCAGCGCCAGATAGCGCCCGCCAAGGTCAAGCCGCAGGTCGAGCCCGGCGGGGCCGGTGTCCTCGCCCCCGACATTGGCGTCCCACAGCCGGGTCTTGGCGGTCAGGCGCGCCTGCCCTTCGAGCGTGGTGGTCGACATATCATCAAGCCGCAGGCGCAGCGGGCTGGTGCCGCTTTCGGTGTAGCCGTCCTGCTCCTGCGTGATCAGGCTGCCGCGCGCATTGATGCCGAAGCTCCACCCGCCCGACGCGCCCAGCGGCACGCCCACCTCGGCAAAGCCGCCGTAGATCGTGCTTTCGGTTGCGCCGTCGACGCTACCCGAAAAACCGTTGAAGCTGACATTGCGCAGCGTGCTCTGATCGACCGAGCCGTAGACCGCACCTGCGCCAAGCGTGATGCCCTCGCCCGCATAACGGGCTGTCACGCTGCCGAGGGTGTGGGTCTGCTCGCCGCCGCCGCCATTGCTGCCCAGCGTGATGTCGCCATCGGCCCAGCCGATTGCCGCGCCGAGCGTCACCGCGCTGCCGACATCGAAATTGATCCCGCCGCTGATCCCGCGGGTCTCGTGATCATAGGCCAGCGTCGAGCCCGAGGCGCTGCGGCTGCCCCAGGCGCCGAAGCCCGAGAGCCACAGGCGGTTGCCCGTGCCGTGGCGCGCATCGGCGAGCCCGATCGAGTCAATGAAGCCCAGCGCCGTATCGGCCGCAGCCAGCGACTGCGCGTTGAAGGTGGAAGGCCGCGCGGTCAGGACCGAAGGTGCCATCTGGGCGGTGTTCGCCGTGTAAAACACCGAGAGCGGGAGCAACGCGCCGACGGTCTCGACAGTGCCGAAGGTGCCGGTCAGCGTGCCGCCGGTGCGCAGGAAGGTGCCGCCCTGCCCCTCTGCTCCGCCGATCCCGACAAAGCGGATCGTCCCGCCATTGAGGGTGGCATTGCCGGTCACATCGAGCAGGTCGATATTCCCGTTCGCGTCGAACTCGATCTCAAGAACCGAATTCGCGTTGTGGGTGTAATTGCCCTGCACCGTCAGCGTGCCGATGCTGTTGCCGGGTGCGACCGTGCCATTGTTGACGAGGTTGCCGATGATCCGCCCCGTCCCGTCCAGCGTCGCGCCGCTGGCGACGGTGGCGTTGGTGGTGGCGATGGTGTTGATCCGGGTGCGCCCGGCGTTGAGGTTCAGCGCGCCGAGGGTGAAGTTGTTGGCGAAGGTCAGTTGCCCCGCCCCCAGCTTGTTGAAGCTGCCCGCGCCGGACACCCCGTTGCTGAAGGTGGCAGCAGCAGAGTTGGTGTAATCGAGGCTCGCACCGCTGGCGATGGTGATCGCCCCGGTGCCCAGCGCGCCATTGCTGCTCACCGCGACGCTGCCGCCCTGGATATCGATCCCGCCCGTGTGGGTGTTGGTGCCGGTAAGGCTCGCCGTGCCGCCGCTGGTCTTGACGATGCGGCCTGCGCCGGAAACGTTGTTGGCCAGCGCAATCGCGCCGATCCCGAGCTCGGCCCCGCTATTGATGACCACCGCACCCGTCCCCAGCGCATCACCGAAGTTGAGGCCCAGCCGCCCGGCATTGATCGTGGTGCCGCCCGAGAAGGTGTTGCCCGCGGTGTTCAACACCACCGTGCCGCTGCCCTCCTTGACCAGCGCGCCCGCGCCGCTCAGCACGTTGGCCATCGCGACATTTGCCCCGCCGCTGTAATTGACGACCAGTCCGGTGTTTGCCGCCATCTGCACCCCGCCGGTGCCCAGCGCGGCGGGCGAGTTCACCACTACGCGTCCCTGCTGGATGTCGGTGCCGCCCGAATAGGTGTTGGTGCCGGTCAGCACGGCGGTGTTGGTCGCGGTCTTGATGACCTGCCCCGCGCCCGAGATGTTGTTGGCGACAGCCACGCCGCCAATGCCGAGGGTCGCGCCCTGCAGCACGATCACATCGCCCGTGCCGAGGCCCATCCCGTCATTCAGCCCGATCCGGCCGGCATTGATGATCGTGCCGCCGGTGTAGCTGTTGGCATTGTTCATCACCAACAGGCCGGTGCCATTCTTGGTCAGCGCGCCCGCTCCGCTGATCAGCGTGTTGCTGACTTCGGTGGTTGCATTGTCGAACACCAGCTGGGTGTCGACCGCCGTCGTCACCGACCCGCCGCCCAGCGCGGCGGCCGTGTTGACGATCACCCGCCCGCCGACAATGTCGACCCCGCCCGTCAGGCCATTGCTGAGCAGCGTCAGATCGCCTGCATCCGACTTGCGCAGGATGCCCGCACCCGCGATGGTCTGGCTGAGCGACTGAGCGCCTGCGATGGCCAGATCGAGCGCCGCACCCTGCTGCACCGTGATCGCGCCGGTGCCGAGGAACGACACGTCGGTCACCCGGATCGCGCCCTGCTGGATGTCGGTGCCGCCCGAATAGGTGTTGGCCCCGGTCATGAAGACCGTGCCTGTGCCGGTCTTGACGAGGTTGCCGTCACCCGACACCGCATTGAACAGATTGGTGTTGCCCGCCGTATCGAGCAGCAGCGTTGCCCCGCTGCTGATGAACACGATCGAGCTGTTGCCGATATTCTGGCTGCCTTCGATCGCGAAGGTGCCGCCCGAGATGGCGATGCCGCCCGTGAACTGCGAGCCGTCGCCGGTCAGCCGCACCAGACCGCCGCCGAACTTTTCGAAGGAGCCGCTGCCAACAAGATCGGCCGCGACGATGGAATTGTTGGCAGCTGTCAATTGCACGCCAGTGCCGCTGTCGATCTGCAGGATGCCGGAACCCAGGGCATTGCCATCGGTCGCGATCAGCATGCCGTCCTCGACCTGGATCGTGCCAGTGAAGCCGCTGTTGTCGCCGTAGAGTTCGACCACGTTGCTCGCGGTCTTGCGCACCAGACCGCTGCCGGTGAGATTGTTGTTGAGGATGATATTGCCGACGCCCAGCTCCGCGCCGCTGTCGATCTGGATCGCGCCGGTCCCCAGTGCATCGCCATTGTTAAGGCTAATGCGGCCTTCGCGGATGATGGTGCCGCCGGTGTAGGTGCTGGTCTGATTCATCACGACATTGCCAGTGCCTTCTTTGATGAATCTGCCGTCGCCGGTCATGAACGGCGTGGTTTGGAGAAGCGTGCCCGCGCCATTGTAGTTGAGGATCAGGCTGCCGCCGACATTGGCGATGACCTGACCAGTGCCGAGCCGCGCAAAGCTGTCGACGCGGATCGCGCCCGTGTCGATCAGCGTGCCGCCGGTATAGGTGTTGGTGCCGGTCAGATCGAGCACCCCGCCGCTGGTCTTGGCTAGCACCAGCGCACCGGTGAGGTCGTTGGCCAGCGCCTGATAGACGCCGTTGTCCAGTTGCAGGATGACCCCGCCGGTGGTGCTGGTCACCGCGCCGATGCCCAGCGCGCCGACATTCGTCACGCGCAGGCTGCCGCTGCGGATGTCGATACCGCCGCTGAAGCTGTTCGCCCCGCTAAGGTCGCCGGTGCCGACCCCGGTATAGATCAGCCTGCCAGTGCCCCCGATGTTGTTGGCGAGATCGAAATCGCCCCACGCAATCGTGCCGTTGTTGACGATGACACCCGAGCCGACCGCATTGGCGATCCCCAGTGCGGCGGTCGTGCCGGCACCGATCGTGACGGCACCCGTATACCCACTGCCATCGCCGCCGAAGGTGATGGTGTGGCCCGAGGCATCAACATTGAGCCCGCCGCTGCCGGTCAGCGTGTTGTCGAAGCTGGCCGATGCGGTGTAGGCGAGCGTGAGGTTGCCGAACTGGCCGATGTCGACCGTGCTGTTCGCAACACCCAGCGCAGCGCCGCTGGTCACCGTGACACTGCCGCCCTGCACATTGACCTGGGTCGCATCTGCATTGCTGCCGGTCAGGGTGATGGCGGTGTTGGGGTTGATGTCGATGACTTCGAACCCGACCGTGTTGTGCTGCCAGATCCCGTTGAAATTGATGCTGAAGGCATCGTTGCCCGCCCCGCCATTGAACAGGACGGCACCGCCGCCCTGGGCCGTGATGTTGGAAGACCCGCCGATCGCGATGGTGTCGTCCCCGTCACCCAGCGCGATACCGAAACCGTCGGTCGCAGCCTGAAAATCGCCGAGAATGATTACGTTCTGATTCCCGGTGCCCCCGGTGAGCAGATATTGTCCGTTGCTGCCCGTCGCGAACAGGCCGCTGCCTGTGCCGAGCGTAATGTTGTTCTGCTCCCCAACGGGCGCCGAGATAATGGTCTGGCCGGGGTTCTGGGTGACTTGCGATCCGGCACCAAAAAGGAGCTGCGAGATCGCACCGCTGATATTGACGATCGAGCCATTGGAAACGGCGCCGTTCCCATAAAACACCGTATTTCCGGTGCCGGTCATGGTGATCTGCGACCCGTTCAGAACCGCATTGTTCCGGACGATGACCACGTTGCCGTCCCCGGTGACGTTGATGGTGGCCCCTGTGACGTTGGTTCCGGTCCCGTTGGCCTCCACATTGGTGCCGTTGGCGTTCACGGTGATGGTCGGCCCGTTCACGGTGCCCGTGCAGAAGACGATCGAGCTATCGGTCGTGATGTTGTTGAGCGGCTGCGTCGGGTTCGGCACACATTGCGCCTGCGCCTCGGTCGCGAAGGTCAGCGACATGAACGAGGCGGATCCCAGCAGGGCGGCATGGGCAAGCTGACGACGGTTTGAACGGCGACGGGTAACGGACATGGAAACTCCCCTCCAGGGTGTTGAATTCCATGTCGCAATCGGCCCGCGGGCCAGAACTTCATATCCCCACAGAGGAGGGGGGTGGGCCTGAAACGCCTATTCGCGGTCGATGCGGATCAGCTTGGCCTGGATCGCCTCGAACACCGCCTCGCCGCGCGATTTGACGTGCAGTTTGCGGTAGATGCCCTGCACATATTCGGCGACCGTATAGGGCGAAAGGTTCATGATCCGCGCCGCTTCCTTGCGGCTCAATCCGCGCGCCAGATACTCCAGCAGCTCGCGTTCGCGCGGGGACAGGTGCGGGGCGTCGGGCTCCGCGGTTTCGGCCACCGGCTCGTCGCGGACGAGGCTGAGCAGGTGCCCCGCCGCCCGCGCGCTGATCGGGGTCTCGCCCGCCAGCGTGGCGCGCACATGGGCGAGCACCATGTCGGCGGTGGTGTCCTTGAGGATGTAGCCATCGGCCCCGGCCTTCAATGTGCCGAGCACGCTCGCACGGTCCTCGAACACGGTGAAGACCAGCACCTTGCAGCCGGGCACCCTGGCACGGATCGCCTCGATCACGGTGATGCCGCTGCCATCGGGCAGGCCAAGATCGAGCAGCGCCAGATCGGGCATCAGGTCGACCAGCGGGAGGCCTTCGGCAAGGCTGCCCGCATCGCCGACCACCTCGATCTCGGGCGCGGCGGCGAGCGCGCTCAGCGCATAGGCGCGCAGCCGCTCGTCATCCTCGATGATGATGACGCGGGCGGTGCCCTTGGGTGCCTCCGGGGCCGGATCCTGCTCGTGTTGTTCCATTGTCTCGCTCGTCGTGCCTGCCGCTTTCAGCATGGTCCATCCCATTGCGCGCATCAACCTGCGCCAAATCCCTGCCAGAAATTCCACTCAGGTCCCGCGCATCCTGCGCCGCGTGTCGGCAATCCTGCCGTCCAGCGCGCGCGCATCGGCACCGACCCTGATCGCCGCCTCGAAATTCTCCAGCGCGGCGCGGTAATCGCGCTCGAGGCAGTGGCACACGCCGACCTGCACCAGCGCATCGGGCAGATCCGCGGGGAAGGCACGCGCGATCGCCAGCCACGCCTCGCGCGCCTTGGCGGTCTCGCCCGCCAGCACCAGCCGCAGCGCAGCACAGCGCCGCGCACGGCGATGGGCGTTGGCGGGATCATGTCCGAGCGCGCGTTCGAAAAGCTGCTCGGCCTGATCGGGCGCAGGCGCGGCTTGCACTGGCGGGGCGCGGCCGCCGAAAACGCTGTTCCAGAGCCTCATTCGTCCACCTTCCGCATGAGTTCAGCGGCGAACAAACCACAGACAGGCCCGCGCCTCACTCCCGCCAGATGGGGGGATGGCAACCCTCACCAGGGCGCGGCAGCATGGCTTTACGGATCTGACGAGGAGGGACATGATGCGAAAAGAATTGATCGTGCTGGCTGCACTTGGTGCCACAGCGCTGACCGGCGCGGCCATGGCACAGCCTGATCCCTTCAAGCGGTTCGAGCAGGCGGTGCGGCAGCCGCGCGCGCCCGCGACCACCAGCACCCCGACGCCCGAGCGCCCGACGCGCCGACCGCTCCCTGCGCCGAGCCCGGCAAAGGCACTTGCCGCAGCAGCGGGCGGCGGCACGTTTCCCGATCAGGGCGTGCACAACCCGGTCCACGCCGCGCACCAGAGCCAGATCGTCTTCACCCGCAAGGATCTCGGCATCGGCGCCATCACCGAGGCCGACATTGCAGCCGACTTCACGCTGGGCCAGCCGATGTTCTTCCGCGTGTTTACAGAGCGGTCGGCAGCCAACGCCCTCGCGCTCAAGAATAATGTATCCGCACAAGAGGTTTACGCCGACGGGGTCCATTATGTCGCCCGCTTCACGGTGGGCCGGCAAACCTTCGACACAACGATCTTCCCCTGGGGCGGGAGGAAGGACCACGAGACCTGGACCACGTGGCGCGGCCAGTTCGTCAATCCCGGCAATGCGCAGGTGACGCCAGGGACGGATGCGTTTCTGGAAATGCTGTCGCGCGCGACGGCGGCCGGACTGCTGACCCCGGGCCGGCACAGCGTGATGATGGAGGTCATTCCGTTCACCAACACCGAAAATCACGGGAAGCTGACCGCAGGCCCGGTCGCCGCTGGCAACTTCAACCTCACCGTTCCGGCGGGGATCTTCAAGGCGAACAATCCCGCCGTGTGCGGCCCCGGGCGCGGCGGTGCGGGGACGGCTGCGACAGAGGCACGCGCGCTCGACCAGATCAGGCGCTACTGGGACTGGGAGGAGCTGACGCCCGTCAAGGCAGTCGCAGTCGGCACCACCTGGAAAATCGAGGTCAACGAGTTGACCAGCGTGCCGATCGAGCGCTCCACCGATGTCGCAATCCTCTCGCGCGGGGCGAAATACTGCGCCAGCCACCGCCATACCCTGACCGAGAAATATGCCGGCGGTGGCACCTATGCCCCCGGCGGCATCTCGGTGAATTTCACCCCCGGCTACATCCCCTGCGCTTGCCTCGACTGAGGCCCGAAACTCGAAAGGAAATCCCTATGAAACACGTCCTGGCCACGCTTCCTTTGATCGCAGTGCTCGCCGCCTGCGGGCAAGCCGACGGGGAGCTTAACCCCGGCAATTGGAAAAGCACGATGGCGATGACCAAGTTCGACATTCCCGGCGCATCGCCCGAAGTGGCCGACCGCGCCAAGGCGATGCTCGGTCAGGCACAGACCATCGAGGCCTGTATGGACCCGGTGCAGGCCAAGCTCGGCGTGCGCGAGGTGTCGAGCTCCATGCAGCAGGGCGACTGCAAGATGGAGGAGTTCAAGCAAGGCGGCGGCACGATGTCGGGCATCATGGTCTGTTCGGGCAGCGGCAGCTTCGGCGCGCCGAAGATGGAGATGAACGGCACCTACACCGCCGAGAAGATCACCATGACTCTCGCGGGCCTGGTGACCGACGACAAGCTGCCCGGCGGCAAGGCCAGTATGGAAATGACCATCACCAGCGAACGCACCGGCGATTGCAAGGGGTAGGCATCACACGGTAGACACCACGGCGATGCACCGATCTTCCCTTCTTGCCTGCATGGCGATGGCTCTGGCCTTGCCGGTGCGCGCCGAGGCGCCAGCCGCACGCCCTGTCATGGTCGGCGGCTATGGCGATCTCGACGCCTGCCCCAGCATGGGCGCGATCATTCCCTTGCGCAAAGGGGGTGATGGTTATGTCGCGGTGCGCGCCGCGCCCAGCCGCAAGGCGCGCGAGCTTGACCGGCTGAAACCCGGGCGCGCGCTGATGCTGTGCCGCGAAAGCGCGGACGGGCAATGGATCGGCGTCATCTATCCCGAACCCTTCGGCGGCGCGGGGCCGGAGGATTGCGGCGTCTCCAGCGCAGCCGACGGCCCGCCGCGGCCTTATGAAGGGGTATGTCTGTCAGGCTGGGTCGCGCGCCGCTATGTCATGGTGACGGCCGGCTAACGGCAGTTCGAGAGCGAAGCGCGCGCCCTCTCCTGCGTCCTCAAGCCGCAGGCTTCCGCCTGCCGCTTCGACCAGCGACAGCACGATCGGCAGGCCCAGCCCGCTTCCCCCGGTGGCGCGGCGGGTGGTGAAGAAAGGTTCGAACACCCGCGCGCGGTCGGCTTCGGCGATGCCGGGGCCGTTATCCGCCACCGCGACCCGCATAATCCCCGCCCCTATCTGTGCCGAGAACGCGATGCGGCTTGCCCCCGCCTGCCGGCTGTTGTCGATCAGCGCCCCGGCAATCGCATCAAGCGAGGCTTCGGGAAGCGCCAGCGGCGGCAGGTCGGCGGGCAGATTGACCGCAACTTCGAACCCCGCCCCGCAGGCATCGGCGCGCCGCCGCAGCACGTCTGCCAGGTCGGCGCGCTCACTGGGGTCATTGCCCCCCAGATCGGCGCGCGCCAGTTCCAGCAGGCGCGCGGTCAGCATCGTCAGCCGCGCCGCATCGGCATCGGCATTGGCGAGAAAGCGGCGGCGCTCGTCGGGTGCCATGGTCTCGCCGTGGTCGGCCAGAATCTCCAGCGTCCCGCGAATGCCCGACAGCGGGGTCTTGAACTCGTGGCTCACCGCATGGGCGAAATCGCGCAGATAACGCGAACGGCGCTCGATCGCCTCGGCCATGCGCGCGAAGTCGGCGTAGAGGTCCTGAATCTCGCTGGCAGCGGTGCGCGGCGGTTCGGGAAAGTCCTGCCGCCCCGATGCCAGAGCCCGGCTCGCCCGCGCCAGCGCCTCGATGGGGCGCACGATCCCGCGCGACAGCACCCCGCTCATCACGATCAGCAGGCCAAAGATCGCCACGATCCCCAGCGCGATCTTGCCGCGGTCGGCATAGAGCCCCTTGAACAGCGCGCGGGCCGAGCGGGACAGCAGCAGCACGCCCACCACCTCGCCATCCACCACGATGGGTCGCGCATGATGTACCCGCAAAGCCGCTGCACGGCTGAGCCATTCGAGGTCATAGGTCGCGCGGTAATCGCCATTGCGGCGCAGCACGGTCTGCGGCTCCCCCGCCAGTGCGGCGCGGACTTCGGGCAGGCTGGCGAGGCTTTGTCCGTTCTTTAACGAAGCAATCAGCCCCTGCCTGTCGAGCAGGATGATCGAGGACAGCGTCACCTGACGTGTGCTGGCGGCAATCGGCGCAAGCCGAAGCGTCGCCGCCACAGCTTGCGGATCGGGCAGTGCGTTGACGGCGATTGGTTCGGGCCGCTCGGCAAGGATCGGCGTGCTGCTGAGATCGATAGTCGGCACCTCTGGCCGCAGATCGCGCGGATCGGGCATCGCTGGCGGCCCTGCGTCCGGCCACTGTGCCGCCGCTGCCGCCGCCAGCGCCGCGCCTTGTGCGACGAGTTCCGCCTCGGTCTGGCGGACCAGCGTGTTCTCGTAGACCCGCAGGAACATCGCCGCGATCCCCGGCAGAGCGGCAACGGTGAACAGCGTGGCGAAGACGATGCTGCGCAGCCGCAGGCGCGGCCAGCGCGCTTTCAGCCATTCCTTCGCCGCTGCGATCATGCGCGGGTGCAGGGGCCGAGCGCGTAGCCGATCCCGGCGCGGGTCTCGATCAGCGTGTCGCCTGCGCCAAGGCTGGCGAATTTGGCGCGGATGTTGCGGATGTGGCTGTCGATGGTGCGGTCGGTCACGGCAAAGCCAGGGCCGTGCAGCCGGTCGATGATCGCATCGCGGGTGAACACCTTGCCCGGCCGCGCGGCGAGGGTTTTGAGCATGGTGAACTCGGTGACGGTCAGCGCCACCTCCGCGCCGTCCCAGCTGGCCCGCCAGCTATCGCTGTCAAGGCTCAGGCAGCCGTGAGTGATGATCGCGGCCTCCCCCGCCGCCACAGGCGCAGGCGAGCCACCGGCAGCGCGGCGCAGGATCGCCTGCGTGCGGGCGACCACCTCGCGCGGGGAGAAGGGCTTCACGACATAGTCGTCGCCCCCCAGCTCGATCCCCAGCACCCGGTCGATCTCGTCATCGCGTGATGACAGGAACAGGATCGGCACGGCGCTGGTGGCGCGCACCCGGCGGCACACCTCCAGCCCGTCCATGCGCGGCATATTGATATCGAGGATCACCAGATCGGGCGCGTCAGCGGCGATGCGCGCCACCGCTTCCTCCCCGTCACCCGCCTCGATCGCCGCCAGCCCCGCCTTGCCCAGCGCGAAGACGAGCAGCTGGCGGATGTGCGGATCATCATCGACGACAAGGATGGTGCGGGCCATGACTTGCAAGATCACGGGTTTTCGTCCGGCGTCAATGCGGCATCGTCGGTTTCGGGATAGGCGATGGGCGGCGCGGGCGGCGGGGCAATATCCCCGCCGCAGCCGCGTCCATACGGAGCCTTGGCGGGTTTGCGGGTATCGCCCGCCAGCATCGCTTCGGCCTGCGCGAGGCGGATTGCGCCGCGCAAAGTCCATTCCTGCCAATCGGCCTGACGCTGGACGAGCTGGTCGTAGGCCTGCTGGCTGAGGAACACCGCCTGATCCTGAAGCTCCGCGCCCACCGGCGCATCGCGCAGTTCGATCAGCGGGATCAGCGCGGCACTGTCCAGCCGCTCAAGGTAACACATGTCGAGCCGCGAGGGATCGCGCAGGTGGTCGACATTCCAGCGCGCCGCGGTTGCGCCCAGATCGACCATGCTCGCTGCCGTCAGCACGATCCCCGCCGCCAGCGCATTGGCATTGATCAGCCAGCCCGCGCTGCGATTGCCGAGGAAGCGCCAGCACACCAGCACCAGCCCGGTGGCAACCAGCACCATCCAAGCCAGCGCGGAAATCCGCAGCTCGGTGAGCGAATAGGCCTCGATATAGTCGACAAGGCGCAGCATGCTGGATGCGACCAGCAGCAGGTTCTGCCCGATCCACACCAGCAACAGCCGGCGCAGCAGCGGGTTCTGCGCAGAGGGCGCGCCGGGACGCAATGCGACCAGCACGAACAGCCCGGCAAGCAGTGCGGTCGCGATCAGGGTGTAGGCCCCGCGGTGGGCGTAATCGGCCATGGTGATGTCACCCGGCAGAGGCGCGCCGCTCCACAGGAAGGTGATATCGAGCACATTCTCCAGCGCGAAGACCGCGTTGAACACGCCCAGAGTGATGACCATCATCGTCACCGGCGGTTCGGGAAGGCGCGGTGCAATGCTCCATCGCCCACCGGCAAAGCGGATGGCGCGCGGGCGCAAGGTCGGCCAGGTGAAGCCGAGGATGGCGATCAGCAGCATCACGTGACCGGTCAGCGTGGAAAGATCGGGCAGGCTTACTCCATCGAGCGCCTGACCCAGCACCGGGTTGGCGCTGGCGAACAGCGCAAGGAACACCGCTCCGCCGCCCAATGGCAGGACGAGGTTCATCAAGATCGCGCTGGCGGTGGAAACCCCGCTGCGGCCCGGCAGGCTCGCCGCGCGCCACAGATCACCCGGAGGGCCGAAGGGCGCCCGGATGCCGAGCATGGCCAGCCGCAGCGACCAAAGCCCGGCATTATCGAACACATGGCGCACCAGCAGTGCGGCGCTGCCGATGGCGATCAGGAACAGCATCGCCACCAATGGCCCCGGCTCGAGGATCAGAACCAGCGCATAAAGCGCGGCGCAGGCAATCGCCGCCCAGCCTGCGCGGGTGCGGCGGACGGCGGGGCGGGTGAGCACCATCACCAGCAGCCACGCCAGCGCGAAGGCACCGATGATCGAACCGCCCTCAAAGCCGTAAAGCAGCAGATCGCCGAGCGTCAGCAGCACTGCGGCGGCAGCGAGCTTGATGACGAAGCTGAAGCGGGATCGGGAATGTAGTGTCAGAGCACGCGACATAGGGTTTCTCCGGTTGTTGCCGTCTCCCTCGCAACCCCGCGTGCGCAAGCGATGGGGGCACCAATCCTGATGCCGCGTGCTTTTGGTGCAGATCCTGTGCAGACGACGGCGCGAGCCACTCGCCTTGTCACCGGGGCGGCTTGTCGAATTTGCGCGCTGCTGCCGCTTGGGCCTGTAAAGCGTGAAAGCTCTGTTCCATTCCGCGCGCCATATTGCGCCGCGCCGTCCCGCCTTTGCCTTAGGAGAATTCCGATGAAGCGTGCCTTCGCCCTGCCCCTCGCGCTTGCCGCCTGCGCTGCTATCGCCGTACCGCTCGCCAACACGGCGCTTGCCCAGACGGCGGCAACGACTCCGGCCCCTGCCGCCTTCACCCTCGCCCCGCTGCCCTATGCGCCCGAAGCGCTCGAACCGGTGATCGATGCCGAAACGATGCGCATCCACCACGGCAAGCACCATCAGGCCTATGTCGACAACTTGAACAAGGCGGTCGCTGCCGATCCGGCGCTGGCCGGAATGGGGCTTGAGGAACTTGTCGCGCGCGCGGGCACGCTGCCTGCTGCAATCCGCAACAATGCGGGCGGACACTGGAACCACACCTTCTTCTGGGAAACGATGGCGCCAGTTGCCCAGGTGGGCGCGATGTCGCCGGCGCTGGAGGCCGCGATCACCGCGCAGTTCGGCTCGGTCGACAAGTTCAAGGCCGCGTTCAAGGCGGCTGGCACCGCCCGCTTCGGATCAGGCTGGGTGTGGCTGATCGTCGGCGCGGACGGCAAGCTGGCGATCACCTCGACCCCCAATCAGGACAATCCGCTGATGGATGTTGCCGAGGTCAAGGGCACCCCCGTGCTCGGCAATGACGTGTGGGAACACGCCTATTACCTCAAGCACCAGAACCGCCGCGCGGATTACCTCGACGGGTGGTGGCAGGTGGTCGATTGGGGCAAGGTTTCGGCCCGTTATGCCGCCGCGACGGGCGGTTAGACGCGCAAACACCCACCCCCTGCCTAACCCAGGCTAGGCTGGTATTTGAAGTTTTCATCCCCGGATCTCCCATAGGGTCGGGGGATGAGTACCATTGACGAGAATATCGCTTCCGCCGGACACGCGCGGAAATCTTTAGCAACTTGCCCGCTTGCCGGCGCCCCATCCGTGCCTGCTGGCCGCGCCCTGCCACAGCCTGTGCAAGAGCGTCTGCAAGCAGGCCTGCTTGACCTGATCGAGGAGCAGGATTTCCCCTGTGTGGGGGCGAAGGCAGCGCTCGCGCAGGATGGACTGCGGATCGAAACCGCAGCCACGATCACCAGCCCGGCTGACGATCTTCGCCTGCATGACATGATCGCTCAGTGGAGCGCTATGCATCGCCGCGAAGTCACTTTCCGCAGTCTCGCGGTGGTGTTTGCCGCGCCGCTCGATCTTGATGAGGCGGGCTTCGAGGCGGCCTTGTGGGAGCGGCTGTCCGCGCTCACGGCGATCGACCGCGCGCAAGGCTTCGACCCGGCGGAAGGATTCAGCACAGATCCGCGCAATCCCGATTTCGCCCTCAGCTTCGGCGGGCGCGCCTATTTCGCCGTGGGGCTCCACCCGCAAGCCTCGCGCCGTGCGCGGCAGGCGCCCATGCCGACCATCGTGTTCAACCTTCACGACCAGTTCGCGCAGCTTCGGACCTCGCAGCGTTACGAGCGGATGCGCGAGGTGATCCTGACCCGCGATGCCGAGTTCGATGGCACCCCCAATCCGATGATCGCCCGCCACGGCGATCAGAGCGAGGCGCGCCAGTATAGCGGTCGCGCAGTCGGGAGCGACTGGGTGTGCCCTTTCGCACCGTCCGAGGGCCAGCCATGACCCAACGGATCGCGCCGCGCAGCGGCGTCGCCGTGAAATTGCCGCGCGGCGCTTTGCTGACCGTGATCGACCCTGAAGGGGGGCAGGTCAGCGATATGCTCGCCATTTCGGCAGACGATCCGGCGGAGGTCCTCTCCAACGGGCGAACCTTCGATTACGAGGAAACGCTGCGTCTGACACGCGGGGCGCGGCTGTGGTCCAACCGTTCGCGGGTGATGCTGACCATCATCGAAGACACCGCACCGCATCATGATTTCCTGCTGACGCCGTGTTCCTATGACACCTTCCGGCACTTCTATCCCGACAAGCCCCTTCACCGGGGGTGCTTCGGCAATCTGGCCGAGGCGCTGGCGCCTCACGGGCTGGAGCCGGACCATATCCCGGCAGCGTTCAATATCTTCATGAACGTGCCGATCGCGCCCGATGACACGCTGGCGGTGCTGCCGCCCGGAACGAAGCCGGGTGACCTGATCCGGTTCCGGGCAGAGATGGATCTGGTGGTCGGCCTGACCGCCTGTTCGGCCTATGCCTCCAACGGGGGTACCTTCAAGCCGATCGACTTCGCGGTCGAGCTGCCGTTCTGACCGCGCGCTTGCTCCGACCATATCCCGCACAAGGATTTTCCATGCACCTGAAGTTTATGTCCGCCGCGCTCCCGCTGTGTCTGTTGGCGCTGGGTGGCTGCGATGCCGGCACGTCACCCGGCTCGGAACCCGCACCGCGCGCGGCGGCGGAAGGTGACGGCGGGGCCGATGCCATGGCGTCGCGCGATCCTGCTCCCGGTCAGAAGGCGACGAACGGCAGCCCCGAAGATAAGGCGCGCCCGCTGATGCAGGCGCAGGTCGTGATGGAGCGGCTGGGCTTCGGCCCCGGCATCATCGACGGCAAGGCGGGCCTGTCCTTCACCAACGCGCTCGAGGGGTTTCAGGAATCGCGCGACCTGCCCGTGACCGGAGAGCTTGACCCGGCAACCCGTGAGGCGCTGGCGCAATGGGACAATATTCCGGCGACCCGCATGGTGACGATCCCGGCGTCCTGGGGCGAAACGCCGTTCACCGCCCTGCCCAAAGGCATGGCCGAGCAGGCGAAGATGACCCGGCTCGGCTACGAAGGCATGGCCGAGAAGCTGGCCGAGCGCTTCCATACCTCGCCGGGAGTGCTGGCGGAGCTCAACCCCGGCGTGGCGCGCTACACACCGGGACAGCAGCTTCGCGTCCCCAATGTCGGGGCCGACGCGATTGATGCCACGCAGGTCGAGAACAAGGACTGGCTCGCCACGCTGCACTCGCTCGGCGTCGGCACGGACCAGCCCGATGTGGCGCGGATCGTGGTCGACGAGTCCGAAGGCTGGCTGAAGGCCTATGACGATGACGACAAGCTGGTGGCGATGTTCACCGTCACCACCGGATCGCAGTATGACCCGCTGCCGATTGGCGACTGGAAGGTGAAAGGCGTCGCATATAACCCGCCCTTCGCCTTCGATCCCGAACTGTTCTGGGACGTGCCTGACAGCGCGGAAAAACAACGCCTGCCGCCGGGGCCGAATGGCCCGGTCGGCGTGGTATGGATCGACCTGACCAAGGACCATTACGGCATCCACGGTACCCCCGTGCCCGAGACCATCGGCCGCACCGAGAGCCACGGCTGCGTCAGGCTGACCAACTGGGATGCCGCGCGGCTCGCCGAAATGGTCAGCGGCAGCACCAAGGTGGAGTTCCGCAAGTAGCGCGCCGCACCGCCGACTGAATTGCCAAAGGCGAAGTCAGGCTTTAGCCCCCGGGCACAGCCAGCCTGACCCCCCGCTCCGGCGGCGGGGGCAAGGCTCCGGATTCAGGAAGCAGACACGCCAGCATGACCAGCCCCCGCGAATATTTCGTCACCCATCTCGAATGCGGCCTGACCGGCACCCGCTATGAAGCAGGCCGGGTGCAAGGCCTGTCGGAGGCCGGTCGCCCGCTGCTGGTGCGTTATGATCTGGAGGCACTGCGCGGCGCGGTGTCGCGCGAGACCTTCGCATCGCGCCCGGCGTCCCTGTGGAAGTGGCGCGAATTGCTGCCGCTCGCGGATTTTTCCAACCGCCTTGAGCTGGGCGAGGAGGCGACCCCGATCCTGCCGCTCACCCGCACCGCGGCGCGGCTGGGTGCGCGCTCGGTACTGGTCAAGGACGAAGGCCGCCTGCCCACCGGCTCGTTCAAGGCGCGAGGGTTAGTGATGGCGCTGTCGATGGCGAAGGAACTCGGCATTACCAAGATCGCCATGCCGACCAACGGCAACGCGGGCGCGGCAGCAGCGGCCTATGCCGCGGCGGCGGGGATCGAGGCGGTCATCTTCGCGCCCGAGGAAACGCCCGAGATCAACATCCGCGAAATCGCCGCCTATGGCGCGCGGGTTTACCGGGTCAACGGCCAGATCGACGACTGCGGCAAACTGGTCGCTGCGGGCAAGGAGACGCAGGGCTGGTTCGATCTGTCGACGCTCAAGGAACCCTACCGGATCGAGGGCAAGAAGACGATGGGGCTGGAGCTGGTCGAACAGTTCGGCTGGCGGGTGCCCGACGTGATCTTCTACCCCACCGGCGGCGGGACGGGCCTGATCGGCATGTGGAAGGCCTTTGCCGAGCTTGAAGCCATCGGCCTGATCGGTCCGGAACGCCCGCGCATGGTGGCGGTGCAGGCCGAAGGCTGCGCGCCGATGGTCCGCGCCTTCGAAAACGGCGAACGCCACGCAGTGCGCTGGGACGATCCGGCGACGGTCGCCGCCGGGATCCGCGTGCCGCAGGCTGTCGGCGATTTCCTGATCCTTGATGCGGTGCGCGAAAGCGGCGGCTTTGCGATTGCCGTCCCCGATTCCGCAATCGAAGAGGCCGTGTCCGCGGTCGCCCGCGATGACGGCACCCTGCTCTGCCCCGAAGGCGGCGCAACGCTGGCGGCCTATGAAAAGGCTTTGCGCACAGGGCTGGTCAGCACCGACGAGGAGGTGCTGCTGTTCAACTGTGCGACGGGCCTCAAATACCCGCTCGCCGACCAGTCGCGCCGTCTCGACCGCCATCAGCCGATTGACTGGGCGTCGCTCTGAAAGGCGAAACGGCAGGTTCCGCCACCAAGACTGTGCGACCCCGGCGGCGAAGCTCAACCGCCCTCCATACGATATGCGATTGAACATACAAATACGTCCGCTCGTCGAATATCCTAACCTAGTTGGTTGCAAGCGTCGGCAATCGCAGGACAAACGCCCGAATCTTCGCATGTGCAAGAAGCGGCAAGTGTATGACTGCCGCTGTCTGGGCGGGTGTACCTGCGAGGATCGAACAACGATCTCGAACAGGGAAATATCTTACATGATCAAGAATGACGTCAGGCGTCGCCACGCTCAACTCATGCTCACTGCCGGGCTGATTGGGCTGAGTGTTGGAATGCCGTCCGTTGCCGCCGCGCAGGATGCAGTCATCACCGCAGACGAAGTCGCTGAGGAAGAAGTCGAAGATATCGTGGTGACCGGTACGCGCATCCAGCGTCCCGAAGCCGCAACCGCCACCCCGGTGGTGAGCGTCACGGCCGAGAATATCGTCCAGTCGGGTATCAACAACGTTTCCGAACTGCTCGCCCAGAGCCCCGCGCTGTTCAATTCCGAAACCAATTTCGACGCGGCCGGATCGCAGGCGCGCACCGGCGCTGCGGGCGTCAACCTGCTCAACCTGCGCAATCTCGGCGCGAACCGCACGCTGGTGCTGGTCGATGGCCGGCGCCATATCGCGGGCGTTTCGGGTGAAGCGGCGGTCGATACCAACACGATCCCGGTCAGCCTGATCGAGCGGGTCGACATTCTCACCGGCGGCGTTTCGTCGGTCTACGGCGCCGACGGCGTCTCGGGCGTGGTGAACTTCATCATGCGCCGCGATTTCGAAGGCATTGATATCCGCGCGCAGAACGGGGTTTCCGACTTCGGCGATGCGGAAAGCCGCTTCTTCTCGGCCACCATCGGCAAGAACTTCGCCGATGATCGCGGCAACTTCACCCTGAACTACGAATACCGCGACGATGCGCGGGTCGGATACGGGGACCGCCCCAACGGCCGGTTCGAAGCCGACACGCTGGTCCGCAACCCCGACGGCTTCCTTGCCGATGGTACAGACGATCCCAACAAGCCCGACTTTGTCTTCCTGAACCGGATCGGATATTCGGACAGCGCCCCGGGCGGCGCGATCATCATCCGCCAGACTCCGGATGGCGATCTGCCGCCGGATTTCCTCGGCTCGGGCCTGCCCTATGATCGCGGCATATTCTTGCCGCAGTCGGGCTTCCTGGCGCAGGGCGGCGATAACACTCCGATCAACGACTATCAGGGCGATTTGCAAGCCGGGACCGAGCACCACTCGTTCAATGCCTTCTTCAATTATCAGCTGACGCCCGACATCCGCTTCTTCGCGGAAGGCAAGTATGTGAAGTCCGAAAACTTCACGATCGCGCAGCCCTCCTTCGATTTCTTCACCTATATCTCGGAAGATAACCCGCTGATCCCAGCCAACATCCGGGCTGCCGGACTCGACCAGTTCGGCGGGCTGCTGTTCAACCGTGACAACTTCGATTTCGGCACACGCGACGAGAATTTCGAGCGTGATCTCTATCGCACCGTCATCGGTTTCGACGGCAATGTCAGCGACAACGTGAAGTTCGAGGCGAGCTATGTCTATGGCCGCAACGACACCACCTACATCTCGACCAACCAGCGCATCGAAGACCGTTACTTCGCCGCGCTCGACGTGGTGGACGTCGGCCAGTTCCGCACCGGTGTGGCCAATGGCGTGTTCGATTGCCGCGTCAATGTCGACGGCGGGGCGCTCGCAGATGCTGGCAACGGCAATTATGGCGAAGCGCCGCAGACCTTCACGCCCGGTCAGTGCGTGCCGCTCAACATCTTCGGTGAAGGCGTTGCCAGCCAGGCAGCGCTCGACTTCATCCTGACCGACACGGAAAACGAATACCGCATCGAACAGCACGTCGCCAACGCCTTCATCAGCGGCGATTTCGGCAAGTTCTTCGAGCTTCCCGGCGGTGCGATCAACTTCGCGTTCGGCGGCGAATATCGCAAGGAAAGCAGCAATTTCCGTCCTGATGCGATCTCCACTCAGGTCACGGACTTCGATCCTGATTCCGGTGTGCTGGCCGATCTGGCGCTGCTCGCGCCCGAGCGTGGCAGCTTCGACGTTTGGGAAGTGTTCGGCGAAATCAACGTGCCGATCCTCGCCGACCGGCCGTTCTTCGAAGTGCTCGAATTCACCGTTGCGGGCCGTTATTCGGACTACTCGACCGTCGGCACCACCGAAGCGTGGTCGGTCAACGGCCAGTGGGCGCCGATCCGCGATATCCGCTTCCGTGGCGGCTATTCGGAATCGGTTCGCGCACCGAACATCACCGAGCTGTTCGCACCGCGCAGCGGGACGTTCGCCTTCATCAACGATCCGTGTGGTCCGGAAAACCTCAACCAGGGCACCTCGTTCCGCGCGGCCAATTGCCGGGCGCTGATCGAAGGTCTGGGCGTCGATTTCGACACCTTCGACCCGGCCAGCGACATCAATGCGAGCGCCAGCCGCGAAGGGATCTTCTCGGGCAACCGGAACCTCACGGAAGAAGGCGCGACCACCTGGACGGCGGGCGTGATCCTGCAGCCGAGCTTCGTGCCCGGTCTGACCGTGACCGGTGACTGGTACGACATCAGGCTTACGAACGCCGTGCGCACGGCAACGTTGAACGAGACCGCGCAGTTCTGCGTCGACTCGGCCACGCTGGACAACGTGTTCTGCGATCTGATCGAGCGCTCGACCAGCACGGGCTTCGTGAGCAATTACGAGCTGTCGCCGCAGAACGTCGCCTTCATCGAGACGGCGGGTGCGGATGTGACGGTGAACTATGCCTTCGAGCCGGGCGACGGCAAGCTGGGCCGGTTCAACCTGCGCGGCACCGTGGGCTACCTCGACAAGCTGCTGGTGCTTCCGGCCAATGGCGGCATCGTTGATGACAACCAGGGTGAGAACGGTTCGCCCGAGTGGGTCGGGACAGCCGATATCACATGGTCGCTCGATAACGTCACGCTCAACTACGGCGTGCAATATGTCGGCGATCAGCTGCGCTTCGAAAGGGACCAGATCGCTGGCGATCCGGACATTGCCGCGCCGGAATTCCTCGTGATCAACGATCGCTTCATCCACGATCTGCGGGCCGAATTCACCACCGACAACGAGCAGGCGAGCTTCTTCCTCGGGGTGAACAACTTCACCAACGAACTGCCGATCCGCGGGATCGCCAGTCAGTCAGGTGTGGGCTGGCTGGGCCGGTACTTCTATGCAGGTCTCCGCATCAACACCGACCAGCTTGGCTTCTGAGCCTTAGCTGCCGAACAAAAGAAGGGGGCATCCGGCGCGATCCGGATGCCCCCTTTTCTATGTCAGCGGTTGGTGCAGCGCAGCTCAGGCTGCTGCGATGGCTTCCAGCCCGGCGCCTGCGGCAAGCCACCGTTCTTCCGCCTCGGCGAGGGCATCGGCGGCTGCGGCGCGCTTCTTCAGCAGGCCCTGCATCGCCCCGCCTGCCTGCCCGCCCGCCTCGCTGCTGAGGGCAAGGATCTGCTGATCCAGCTGTTCCAGCGCCGAGGTTGCGCGGGCGATGTCGCTTTCTGCCTTGCTCAGCTCAGCTTGGGCGGAGCGCAGATCGGAACCGCCACCGCGCGCGCCTTTCGCTTTTCCGCCGCGGTCGCCCTTGGACTGGTTCCGGCCGAGAATGAAATCGATGTAATCATCCATGCTGCCGTCATATTCGCGCGCCGTCCCGCCATCGACCAGCACCAGCCGGTCCGAGGTCAGCTCGACCATGTGGCGATCGTGGCTGATCAGGATCACCGCGCCCGAATAGGAATTGAGCGCCTGGATCAACGCCTCGCGCGCGTCGACATCAAGGTGGTTGGTCGGCTCGTCGAGGATCAGCAGATGCGGCGCATCGCGCGTGATCAGCGCCAGCGCGAGTCGCGCGCGTTCTCCGCCCGAAAGCTTGTCGACGCGCTGGTTCGCACGCGGGCCTGAAAAGCCGAAGCGTCCGAGCTGCGCGCGAATGGCGCCCTGCGATTGCCCCTCCATCGCGCGGTTCATCAGATCAAGCGGGGTATCCTCGCCCGCCAGTTCCTCGACCTGATACTGGGTGAAGTAGCCGACTTTCAGCTTGCCCGGCGCGTTCACCGCGCCCTCTGCCGGGGAAAGTTGCGAGGCGAGCAGCCGCGCCAGCGTGGTCTTGCCGTTACCGTTGCGGCCCAGCAGGGCGATGCGATCATCCGCCTCGATCCGGAAGTTCAGCCGCTTGAGGATCGGCGGTGCATCGCCATAACCGACCGCTGCCTGTTCCAGCGTGATCATCGGCGATTTCAGCTCGGCCGGATCGGGGAAATCAAAGCTCAGCGACGGGTCTTCCATCATCGCCGCAATCGGCTGCATCTTGGCGAGCATCTTGGCGCGGGACTGCGCCTGCTTGGCGGTCGAGGCGCGGGCAGAATTGCGCGCAACGTAATCCTGCAAACGCGCGCGCTGGGCATCCTGCGAGGCCTTGGCCGCCGCCAGCTGCGCCGCGCGTTCGGCGCGCTGCTTTTCGAAGGCATCATAGCCGCCCGGATACAGCGTCAGCTGCCCGCCCTGCAGGTGCAGGATGTGATCGACGACCTTGTTGAGGAGGTCACGCTCGTGGCTGATCACCACCAGCGTCGCCGGATAGGACTTGAGGAAGTTCTCCAGCCACAGCGTCGCTTCCAGATCGAGGTGGTTGCTGGGCTCGTCGAGCAGCAGGATATCGGGCTCTGAAAACAGCAATGCTCCCAGCGCTATGCGCATCTTCCACCCGCCCGAGAAGCTGTCGACGGGGCGCTGCTGCATCTCTTCGTCGAAGCCGAGGCCGTTGAGGATCTTCGCCGCACGCGCGGGCGCGGAATAGGCGTCGATCGCCAGCAGGCGCTCGTGAACATCGCCCATGCGGTCCATGTCGGTGCAGGTTTCCAGTTCGGCCAGCAACGCCGCGCGTTCGGTCGCGGAGGCGAGCACGACCTCCTCGGGGGTCATGTTGCCGTGCGGGGCTTCCTGCGCGATATAGCCGATGCGCGCGCGCGAGGGCTTGGAGATTTCTCCGTCATCCGGCTCGATCTCGCCGATCAGCGCCTTCATCAGCGTCGATTTGCCCGCGCCATTGCGCCCGATCAGCCCGACCCGCGCGCCCACCGGCACGGTCGCACTGGCGCGTTCAAGGATGGCCCGGCCGCCAAGCCGCACGGTGACGTTGTCGATGGTAAGCATGGGCGCGCCTCTAACAGCCTATCGCGGTGCGCCCAACGGGAATCTCGGCGCAAATGGCTCCGGGCAGATCGAAGAACGGCCAATGGGGCTGCCGAAATGCCGTTTTGGAGGGTGCCGTTGTCCCATTGACAGCCTCTTGGAGAGTTCATATGCGATGTGATAACGTTTCACTTGCCTGACTCTGGGGAATCTCACGAGGCAAATGGTGGAATGTTCTCATTCCTCTCGACCGGATTTCCCATGACAAGCCAACGTGTCATCCTTGCCGCCTGCCTTGCGGGCACCTCCCTCCTCGCGTTCCCTGCGCCGCTCGCGGCCGAAGATGGCGTTGACGCACTCGCCGAGAGCGAGGCCCCTGACGCTATCGTCATCACCGCCACCCGGCCCGCCTACCGCGGCGAGTTCGATCCGCTGGAAGTGCCGCAAGCCGAACAGGTGATCGGCCAGCAAATGCTGCGCGACGTCAACGCGCTCGATCTCAACACCGCGCTCGACCTGTCGGCTTCGGTGGCGCGGCAGAACAATTTTGGCGGTTTGTGGAACAGCTTCGCGGTGCGCGGCTTCGTCGGTGACGAGAACCTGCCGAGCAATTACCTCGTCAACGGCTTCAACGCAGGGCGCGGTTTTGCAGGGCCGCGCGACCTGTCCGGGATCGAGGCGGTCGAGATCCTGAAAGGCCCGCGCGCCGCCCTGTTCGGGCGCGGCGAACCGGGAGGCACGGTCAACCTCGTCACCAAACGTCCGAAGTTCGAAAGCGCCGGCGAAATCCGTCTGCTGGCCGGTTCCTTCGACACCTACCGCGCAGATGCCGACCTGCAGACCACCCTCGGCAGCAATGTCGGGGTGCGCTTCGTCGGCTTTTACGAGGATGCGGGCAGTTTCCGCGATACCATCGAGACCGAACGGTTCGGCTTCATGCCGTCGGTCGCGGTGAACATCGGGTCGGCCACCCGTTTTGTTTACGAGCTGGAATATGCCCGGCAGGAAATCCCGTTCGACCGCGGTGTGGTCGCAGTGAACGGGGAACTGGGCGTAATCCCGCAGAGCCGCTTTCTGGGAGAGCCCGGCGAAGGGCCGAATGTCGCCGAGGTCTTCGGACACCAGATCGAATTGCAGCACGATTTCTCCGAGAACTGGAGCGCGCTGGTCGGTGTGAACTACCGCGACACCTCGTTGCAGGGCACCTCGACCGAAGCCGAACTGACCGGCAGCCGCCAGCGCCTGTTCCGCGACGGGCGCACGCTCACCCGCCAGCGGCGCTTCCGCGATTACGATGCGCAGTATTTCGTCGCGCGGGCCGAGCTTGCGGGCAATTTCACCACCGGCGACATAACCCACCGCGTGCTGATCGGTGCGGATACCGACCGGTTCGAGAATGATCAGGTGTTCCTGCGCGTCCGCGCGCCCTCGCTGGCCGGCAACCCGACCGAGCAGCAGTTGCAGGCGATCGACATCTTCAATCCGGTCTATGGCCGCTTCCCGCTGCCCACCCCGATGCCGCTGACCGACCGGGTCGAGGTGCAGAAGGCGACCGGGGTCTATGCCCAGTACCAGATCGGCATTGCCGAGAAGCTGGAGCTGCGCGTGGGCGGGCGGTATGACGATTACGACCAGCGGCTCACCAACCGTGCGAACAACGCTGTCGCGCGCACCGGGGAAAGCCGCTTCAGCCCGCAGGTCGGTGCTGTTTACCGGGCGACGCCGGAACTGTCCCTCTACGCCACCTATGGCGAGAATTTCCGTCCGCTTTCGGGCGCGGATTTCGCGGGCAATCCTTTCGACCCCAACCTGTCGGAATCGCTTGAGGGCGGGATCAAATACACCGCTGCCAATGGCCGCCTGACTGCGACCGCCAGCGTCTTTTCCATCCAGCAGGGCAACATCCTGGTGGGCGATCCGGTCAATGCCGGATTCACTCTGGCCGGCGGCGAAGCGCAGAGCCGCGGCTTCGAATTCGATCTGGAGGGCGAGATTGCAGAAGGGCTCGATCTGTGGGTGTCCTATGCCTACGTCGATGCCGAGGTTGAAGGCGACGTGCGCGATCCCGATTTCGGCCTGCCGATCGAAGCCGGTGACCGGCTGCTCAACATTCCCGAACACACGCTTTCGGTGCAGCTCGCCTATTCGACCGAAATTGCCGGGCGCGAGACGCGGTTCGGCGGCGGGGTGCTGCACGTGGGCGATCGGCTGGGCGAGGTCGGCACCGATTTCGAACTGCCTGACTACACGCTGGCGCGCGTCTTTGCCGAAGCGGAACTGACCGAGGGCGTGCGGCTGCGGCTTGATATCGACAACCTGTTCGATACCGAGTGGTACAGCAATTCCTTCTCGCAGCTGTGGGTGCAGCCCGGCACGCCGCGCAACGCGCGGGTCACTGCCAGCTTCGCATTCTGACGCCAGAACAAGAAAGAACCTCGATGGCAGCCGCGCTCGAAGCCCGATCGCTCTCGCTTGTCCGTGATGGCACCGTCGTCCTCAACGATGTGTCCTTCGCGGTCGCGCCGGGCGAGGTCTATGCCTTGCTGGGCGGCAATGGCGCGGGCAAATCGACGACGCTGCTGACCTTCCTCGGCTTTCTTGCGCCTTCGGGCGGAAGCGTGCTGGTCACTGGCCGCGAAGTCGCTGCCGATGTGCAGGCAGCGCGCGCGCAAATCGCCTACCTGCCCGAGGCAGCCGCACTCTACGGCCATCTCGATGCTTACGAGAACCTCGGCTATTTCCTCGATCTCGCCGGACGCAAGGTGGATCGGGGGGCGCTTGATGCCGCGCTCGATCAGGTCGCGCTTCCGGCCGAGGCGCGCGGGCGGCGCATGCAGTCCTATTCCAAGGGCATGCGCCAGAAGACCGCGATCGCGCTGGCGTTGCTGCGCGATACGCCGATCCTGCTGCTTGACGAGCCAACCTCGGGCCTTGACCCTGTCGCCATCGACGAATTTCACGACATGGTGAAGGCGCTCGCTGCGGCGGGGCGCACGGTGCTGATGGTGACCCATGATGTCTATGGCGCCTGTCAGGTCGCCGACCGCGTCGGCTTGCTGCGCGGCGGGCGGCTGGTTGGCAGCTTTCAGGCGGCGCCCGGGGGCCGGATCGACACCGAGACAGTGCACGCCGCCTTCGCCGCACGCGAGACGGCATGAGCGCGGCGCTGCGCATCGCACGCGAGGAGTGGCGGCTCTGGGCACGCTCGCGCGTGGTGCTCGTGGCGGCGCTGATCGTGGCCGTGCTGGTTGCGATCACCAGCGTGCTCACCGCGCAGCGCGTCGCGGACGAGGCAAACAATCGCAATGCGCGGCAGGCGAGCGCCGAGCAGACCTTCTTTGCCCAGCCTGACCGCCATCCGCACCGCATGGTGCATTACGGGCATTACGCTTTCCGCTCGCCCCCGCCACTGGCTGCCTTCGATCCCGGCGTGGACGCGGTGACCGGCCAATCGATCTTCCTCGAAGGGCACCGCCAGAACACCGCGATGTTCGCAGACACGCGCTCTGGCGCGGACCTCGGCGGGTTTGCCGCGCTGACCCCGGCCAACCTTTACCAGTTGCTGCTGCCCTTGCTGCTGATCATCATCGGCCACGGCGTATTGCTGCGCGAGCGCGAGAGCGGCACGCTGGCGGTGCTCCTGGCGCAGGGCCAATCGGGGCTGGCGCTCGCCAAGGGCAAGGCGTTGGCGCTGGCGGGCGTGGCCGGCCTGTTCATGCTGCCGGTCGCCGCACTTGCCATTTACGCGGTTTCTGCGGGCGAGGCACCGCTGGCGGCGGCGATGCTGTTTGCAGGTTATGCGCTTTACCTCGCCGTATGGGCCGCGCTGGTACTCGCCGTATCGCTGTGGGTGCGCCAACGCAGCGTCGCGCTGGGTCTGCTGGTGTTCGTTTGGCTGCTGGTTGCGCTGGTGGTGCCACGGATCGGCATCAATATGGGGAGCGCCGCTGTGGACGCCCCCGGCAAGATCGAAAGCGATCTGGTGATGCTCGCCCAGCAACGCTCGCTCGGGGACGGGCACAACGCCGCCGATCCCGCCTTCGATGCCTTGCAGAAGCAAGTGCTGGAACAGTACGGAGCGCAAAGCATCGAGGAGCTGCCGGTCAACTGGCGCGGAGTGGTCGCCGGCTATTCCGAGGCCAAGCTGACCGCTGTGATGAACGACTATGCCGAAGACCGGATGCAGATGGAGGCGCAGCAATCGCGCATCGTCACATGGTTCGGCCTTGCCTCGCCGACGCTCGCCGTGGGCGCAGCGTCGCGAACGCTGGCGGGCACGGACCTTGCCACCCACCACCGCTTCCTGCGCGAGAGCGAGGCCTTGCGGTTCGATTTCGTCCAGGCGCTCAACAATCTGCACGCCTCGGCGCTGTCCTATGCCGATGATGCGCAGCGCAGTTCCGATCCCGAGGCGGAGGCCCGCACGCGCGTGAATGCCGATGCCTGGCGTCTGCTCGACAGCTTCCGCTTCGCCCCCGACGCCGCAAGCGAGCGCGCGGCGCGGGCTGCGCTGCCGCTGGCGATGATGCTCGCATGGCTGGCGATGCTCGGCGGTGCCATCGTGATCGGCGCGCGGAGGCTGACGCCGTGAACGCCGTGCTGCGAGAAGGGCGCTTCCTGATGCGCGACCGGGGCGCGCTGCTGTGGATCGCACTCGCCTTCCTGCTGTCGGCTGCGGCAACCGGTTTCGGCGTAGCCGAGGTGCGCGAGCAGCGCGCCACCATCGCCGAATTGCGCGCCGAGGATGCGAAGGACCGGGCCAATGCGCTGGCAGGGCAGGCGGACTGGGGCGGAGCCGCCTATGCCGCCTTTCACCTGACCTATGCGCCGCCTTCCGATCTGGCCTTCGCCGCCTTGGGCCAGCGCGACACGGCCCCCTGGCTCCACCGCGTGCGGATGCTCGCGCTGGAGGGGCAGATACACGAAGCCGATACGAAGAATGCCGATTTCGGCCTGATCGGGCGGTTCGACTTCGCGTTCCTTGCCGCCACGATTGCCCCGCTGCTGCTGATCCTGCTGCTCCACGATCTGCGCGGCGCAGAGCGTGTGGCGGGGCGGCACGACTTGCTGGTGGCGACGGCGGGGCGGCCCTCGCGAATCTGGCTGCCGCGCGCAGCGGTGCGCTTTGCAGGGCTTGGCCTTGCCCTGTTGCTGCCGTTCTGGATCGGCGCGGTGATTGAAGGCGCGTCGCTTTCCAAAGTGCTGCTCGGGAGTGCGCTGGTGATCGGCGCGCTGTGTGTCTGGTGGCTGCTGGTCGAAGTGGTCGGCCGCTACAAGGCCAGCCCGCCGGTGCTGCTCGCCGCGCTGGTCGGCCTGTGGATCGCGCTGGCGCTGCTGCTTCCCGCCACCGCCCGCGCCGTGATCGAAGCGAGCAACCCTGTGCCCGACGGCGCGGAAATCCTGATGCTCCACCGCGAGGCGGTGAACGACGCGTGGGACATTCCCAAGGAAGCGACGATGACGCCCTTTCTGGCCCGCCACCCCGAATGGCGGACGCTTGGCGAGGTAAAGAAGCCCTTCGAATGGAAATGGTTCTACGCCTTCCAGCAGGTCGGCGACCAGCGGGCAGAACCCCTCGCCAAGGCATACCGCGACGGGCGTTTGGCGCGTGACCATGCCGCCGGGATGGCTGCCTTCCTCTCTCCCGCGTCACTGGTAGAGCGCGGGTTCGAACGGCTCGCCGGCACCGATGCGCGGGCCATGATCGCTTACGAGGAACAGGTGCGCGCCTATCATGCCAAACTGCGCGCGTTCCACTATCCGCTCTTGTTCCGCGACCCGCCCTACGATCCGGCTGTCTTCAAACGCCTTCCTTCCTATCGGCCCGCACCATGACCCTGCTCCGTACCCTGATCGCCGCTTTGCTGCTGGCGCTTCTGCCCGCCGCCGCCTTGGCCGAGGCCCGCCCTTTTGCCATCGCCGGACAGGAGGTTGCCACTGGCACGCGCGCCGATTTCCGCATCACCGTGCCTGCGGGGAATGACGGAGAAACCTTCATCCCGGTGACAGTCATCCACGGTGCGCGGCCCGGCAAGGTGCTGGCGGTGGTGGCAGGCGTCCACGGCTTCGAATTCGCCTCGATACTGGCGGCAGAGAGGCTGGCCGAGCGGATCGATCCGGCGCGTCTTTCCGGCACGCTGGTGCTGGTGCGCATCGCCAACATCCCCGGCTTCGAAGGGCGCTCACCCAACGTCAATCCGGTGGATCGCAAGAACCTCAACCGCGTCTTTCCGGGCAAGGCGGACGGCACCCAGACCGAACGTATCGCCGACCTGATTGCCCGTGAGGTGGTGGCCCGCAGCGACTTCCTGATGGATGTGCACAGCGGCGACGGGGCGGAGTTTCTCGATGCTTTTGTCGGGGTCTATGGCGGGCCGCTCGCCACGGATTTTCCGCTGGCGCTCACGGTGGCGCAGGGCTTCGGCTTTCCCAATATCGTGCGCTACAGCATGGAAACGCAGGCGCAGATCGATAGCGGCCGATCGCTCAACCGGCAGGGCGTGGCGATGGGCAAGCCCACCATTCTCGTCGAGATCGGCCAAAACGGCAGCCGCGAGGAAGCCCATGTCGCCGCGATTGTCGCGGGGGTAGAGAACGCTCTTGCCATCCTCGGCATGAGCGATGCGCCTGTGCGCGAGGGATCGGCGCCGCCGCGTCTTTTCAATGGGACGGTGTCGGTTTCAGCCTCGCACACCGGTATCTATCATCCGGCCAACCCCGTCCCCCGCCCGCTGACCAAGGGCGAAATGATCGGCACCATCCGCGATTACACCGGACGCGAGGTCGAGCGGCTGTTCTCCCCGGTCGATGGTTATGCACTCTATGGCATCACCGGTCCGCCGGTGGAGGCTGGTGACGGGATCGTGACGATCGCCCTCCCCGTCCCGGCTTTCTGATATCGTCGCCGGCCAGACCCGCTTACTCTGGCAGGTCCGAGATGTTCTGCGCATACCAGCCCATGATCTGGGCCAGATGATGCTGATCGCTTGTCGTCCCGACTTCGGCAACAATGTCCGCAAGGCTGATCGCCTTCAATGCAGCACGATAGGCCGTTTCAGCCCCGGCAAAGGCAGCGGCGATCGGACAAGCCTGCCTGCATTGGTCGCGGTGGAGCGCGCATGGCCCCTTTTGACGGATTTCTGTGCAGCGAAACGCCGGTAGGGTGCCGTCGATCGCAGCCTTGATGTCCCACAGCGAAATCGCCGCGGCAGGGCGGGCGAGGCTGTATCCGCCGGTTTTGCCACGGCTGGCCCGCACAATGCCCGCTTTGCTCAAGGCTTGCATCTGCTTGGCCATATAGGCGGCGGGCACGCCGTGATATTCAGCCAGCAGGGCGAGGCTCAATCCCTTGCCGGGGCCGAGTGGCGCAAGCAGCGTGCAGGCATGCACGCCCCATTCCACACCCTTGTTAATCCGCATCAAAGCCCTCCGTCAGACCGGGCTTGTAACACGCGCTTAAAGCGGATATCAAATATCCGAATATATCCAGCCAAGGAGAATGGCGATGTGGGCGCGCGTGCATTCGATCACCGGGATGTTGATCCTGACCTTCGTTGCATTGCACCTTGCGGTCCATCTGACAGCTTTGCTCGGCATCGCGGCGCACGTCAGGTTCCTGTCTGTCGTTCAGGTTGTCTATCGCAATCCGGTCGTCGAGCCGGTGCTGCTTCTGGCCTTTGCGCTACAGATCGGAATAGGCATCCGATTTGCCATATCGCGGTGGCGCTCCACCAGGGCTGACCGGTGGGCGCGCGTGCAGCTTGTCAGTGGGCTGTATCTCGCCTTTTTCGTGATCAACCACACCGGTGCAGCGCTTTATGCGCGCTATGGCGCAGCGCTCGACACCAATTTCTACTGGGCGTCCGGCGTGTTGCTGCACCCGGTCCTGCGCTGGTACTTCTACCCCTATTACGGGCTCGCGATCCTCGCCGTCTTTACCCATTTCGCTGCTGCCGTTTGGTACAGAACCCGCAGCGTCGGTTCTGTGCGACTTGCCATATTGTCGGGGGTGGGCATCGCCGGACTTATTCTGCTGTCATTTGGTGGATGGCTCTATCCGATCGCCACGCCGGATGCCTACCAGCGCTATTATGACGGCTTGATCGCCCTTTGAGGCTGTCGTCATCGCCGCTCCGCGCTCGGTGCACCATATACAGCACCGGTACATCGGGTTTCACAACTTTTTGACGCGGCATGTTACTAAACGGCGCACGACTGCGTCAGGATCGTGAGCCATCGCGGGCACGCGTCGGGGGTTTGCGATAGGCCGGACATTTTGTCTGGCCCCTGATGACCGGTTAAGGACGTTCGATGAAGGCTGGCCTCGACATACTTCTGATCGAAGATAACGACGCGCTGGCTGCGAACATTGCCGATTATCTTGAGGAGCGCGGCCACAGGATGGACTTTGCGACCGATGGTGCATCCGGGCTTGCCGTGGCGACATCCTCGCAGCCCGACATCATCCTGCTCGACATTGCGCTTCCCAGACTGGACGGGTTGATGCTGTGCGAACAGCTGCGGAAAGATGCGTCGCACTACATTCCCGTGCTGATGCTGACCGCGCGCGACACGCTGGATGACAAGCTGGCCGGCTTTGCCGCCGGAGCTGACGATTATCTGGTCAAACCGTTCGCCCTTGCGGAGCTTGCCGCCCGCATCGACGCATTGTCGATGCGGCACCGCGTCGGCACAAACCACTGCATCCAGATCGGTACGTTGACGCTCAATCGGCAGGAGCAACGCGCATCGCGCCGTGGCACGGAATTGCGGCTCACTCCGATCTTGTGGAGCATCCTGCTGCTTCTGGCAGAGGCTTACCCCCGGCCACTCTCGCGCTCGGAAATCACGCGCCGGTTGTGGGGTGATGATCCGCCGCCGTCCGATGCATTGCGCAGTCACATTCACCTGCTGCGCCAGACATTGGATAAGCCTTACGCGCAACTGATGCTCGAAACCGTTCACGGGGTGGGCTTCCGGCTGGTCGCCGATCAATGACGCTTGGCACATCTTCCCTGCGCATGCGGATTGTCATTGGCGCAGTTTCCACCGCGATCATCACCAGCGCGCTGTTCGGGCTGGTGACCTTCGTATTTGCCTACACCGTCGAAGACCGGATTTTCGGCGGCGCTCTCGAGAACGAGGTCCTTATCCAGCAGGCGAACTGGCAGAAGCACAACCGCCTTGCCGAACCGTCGCGCGAATACATGCGGATTTTTCGCAAGCCATCCGAACTACCCCGTGACTTGCGAGCGCAATTCGATCTGAACGATGACCAAACCGAATTCTTCGGGACGGCCGACAGATATTATCATGTGAGCCGGTTCACCCTTCCCAACGGCGGCGGAAAGGCCATCGCCGTGGCGGAGGTTGGGCCATACCTGGTCGTGCGGCCGCGGCGCGACAAGATGATCAAGGCACTTCTGGTACTGTCGACGCTGATTGCGCTGGTTTCCGGCGGCATCGGGTATTTCATCGCAAGTCAGGCCGTCGCGCCCCTGTCGAAGCTCGCTGCCGAGCTGTCAGGCCAGCGTGACGAAGCCGTGCCGGTTATCGACAGCAGTGCCTATCGGACCAGGGAAATCTCCATTCTGGCAACGGGGCTGGAAACGGCTTTCGACCGGGTGCGCGCCTTTGTTGACCGCGAACGCGCCTTTACACGCGATGCCAGTCATGAACTGCGAACTCCCCTTGCGGTCATTCGCAGCGGCGCGGAACTGCTGGCGTCCCGCACACCCGACGACGACGTTGCGGCTGGCCCGATCAAACGCATTGAAGCCGCCGCCAAGGATATGGGGCGGATACTGGATCTGCTGCTGACGCTGGCGCGCGAGAACGGTGCACCGCAGGCCATCAAACCACTCTTGCCGCTCGTCGAGAGAGCCGTTTTCTACGCCAGCGAGCGGTTTTCGAACGCCGATATCCGCCTGATCGTCAACGTGTCGCCAGACCAGACAGTGCCGATGAACCCTGTTGTCGTGCAGCTGATCCTCAACAACATCATCGGCAACGCGTTCCAGCACGCCAATCACAGCACCTTGACCGTGTCAGGCAGTGGACGATTTCTTTCGGTTACCGACACCGGGCCGGGATTGGGCGATGATTCGCTGCTGGAACCCTTCCGCAAAGGCGCTTCGAGCACCGGGGAAGGGCTTGGTTTGTCGATCGTGCGCCGGTTATGCGCCCAATCGGCAATCGGGCTGTCGATCGCCACCGGCGACGACGCGGGAACATGCTTCACACTGGAATTCGCCGAAGCCGGGGAAACGCCGTTCGGAAAGGGAAAATCATGAGTCTTGAACGGCGCTTCTGGTGGTTCTGGACGGGCGGTCTGGCGATCATGGCCGTGATGATCGCGATCAACCCGATCTTCGTCAGCGATGTTTCGCCTTGGGGTATCCGCGACCATCAGTCAGCGGGCAGCGCGGCGCAGATCGACGCAATTCACTCTGCCTGGCTGGCCGCGGGCGTGATGGAATATGCCAAGGCAATGGTGGCTTTGGACTTCGCATATATCGCGCTCTATTCATTCGGCGCCTTCTGCGGCGGGCGCATGTTCCTGGCTGCGAACCGGCCCGCGCTGAAGGTGTTCGGTGCAATCATCATGGTGGCAGCCGTGGTGATCGCCGTGGCGGACACCATCGAAACCGTCTGCCAGCTGATTCAGGCGATGCAGGTCAAGGGCGATGACACACTCGCGGGAATTGCCGCGACAGCCCAGCCCATAAAATCGACCGGGTTCTTCACCAGTCTCGTGACCATTCCCCTGGCGTTGGCTGTCAGGAAACTTTCGGCCAAACGGGCATAGACGGTCATTCGAACCGGAGCGTCAGCGTGCGATTGGGGCCAAACCGCGCGGTGTAACTGCCATCTGTCTGCGCCCGCGCATCGAAGACGCCGATCGGCGTGACCAATGCAGCACGCGACAATCCGCCCGCTGCATCAAGGCCCACGAGCCGGAGTGCGGCCGCATCCTTTTGCGGGAACGGATTGAAGTAATCTGCGAGCGGTTTGTCGAGCAGGATCTCGCCCGTGCAGACGCCGTCCTCCATGACGAAACGGACGCTTCCGGCGACCTGGCTTTCGCCGAATTGCCCTGCATAGCGCGTGGTTACGGTCGGGCATTCCGAAGCCACCAATCCTGAAGGCGCCGGTTTGAACGGTGCGGCGATCATCATTGCGGATTGCTCGATCGATGAAACCCAAAGCGCGTTCGAAAGCAGGCTGACCGCCATCGATTGATCCGGCCAAAGCACCAGCGCACTACGCGCACCAATGGTGACGCCGGCGTGATGGGCAATTCGCGCACCGTCGGCATCGGTACCGGTGCGCCAGCCGAAGCCGACGACATCCTGCCGATCCATCACGACGCTGCCATCGTTCAGCCGGGCTGGCGTCAACATCCAATCGAACGTTGCCGATGACACGACCTTGCCGCGCATCATCCTCCCGCCGAATTCCGCCAGTGCTGCGGGTGTCGCCCCCATCCCGCCGCCTGCCCAGGTGTAGCTGAAGTCGTGCGGTTCGGCAGGTTGCGCCTGCCCTTCGACGAACTCGTAGGCGACGGAAGCGGCGGGATTGCCGCTGTTTGTGGCATCGGGGACGATCGTCAGGCCCGGCGTTATCCGTGTTGCCAGATAATCAAGGTAACGCACCCCCGCGCGCTGTTCAACGACCGCGCTGAGCAGCGTGTATCCCCAGGATGAATAGCTGAATTCGCTGCCCGGCTTGAACAGCAGGTCACGGTCCTGAAAGACGCCCACGGCTTCGCGAACGCTGGAATAATGAACGCCCCCGCGCTGCTCGTCGACATCCTGATAATGGGGAATGCCTGCGGTATGGGCGGCGAGCTGCCGCGTGGTGAGCGGCGCCCACCGGGACGAGAGATAGGGAAGGATCGCCGCCAACGGCTGATCAATATCGAGCGCGCCATCCTCCTCCAGCCGCGCCGCTGCCGCAACGCCGAGAAGTTTGGAGACGCTCGCAAGCCGGAAGATGGTGTCGGATTTCACAGGCAGGTTCTTGTCCACATCGCGGTGGCCTGCCGATCCGGACCACACCACCGCGCCGTCCTGCCAGACAGACGCGCCCATGCCGGGCACACCATTCGTTTCGATCAGCGCCTGAAGGATCTTGTCTGCAACCTGCGAGGAATAGTCGTGCGCCTGCTCCGCTTCGGGTTCAGCGGCCATCGCCTGCGACGCCAGGATCATGGCGAGAACACCGGTTGCACTGACCCGTGCCACGCCCGCACCAATTTCAATTCGCGCCATGGGGCACCTCCTCCTGAATGTCTGCTTCAAACCGGATCAAATCCGAACAAGGCCCACCATGACCGGGCGCCAACGGCAAAGCTGGCGGCATGATGTCCGGCGGCAAGCGCCACCGTCTCGCCACCCGCTCCGAGAGTCATTCCAGGAGCGGATGTCGCAGCCCGCAACATTCGGCGGGCGAAAACCCGGCGCGTGCCAGATAGGCAAGCTCCTGATGCAGCGCCGCCCCGTGAAGGATGAAAGGGTCGAGCGCGTCCGTCCCGGCAAGGATGGGCACGCCTGCCGATAGGACTGCGGCATACTTCAACACGCGGCGCATGGTGATTAAGCCGGACTGGGGTCGAACAAGGACGCTTTGGCGTCACGGTCGGCTGCGATGACGACGATCAGTGCCGCCATCAACGCGACGCTGTATTCGCTCCCGCCGGTGCCATGTTCGCCGACGAACCAGCCGAAATGCCGATGGATCAGCGCAATCCCCGTCGCGGCGATCATGAACAGCACCGCCGCTGCCTGCGTCACATATCTGTTGAGGATCATCGCTGTCCCGGCGGCGAGCTCTGCCAGGGTGATTGCCCATACCAGCGCCTCTCCCTGCGGGAACCCGAACGATTCCATGGCGGCGCCGAACTGCGGGATCGTCCCGAGAACGATCCGGACCGCGGCGTGGGCCATGAACAGCAGCGCCGTGACAATGCGGAGCATCGTCACAGCATGTCGCAGCGAGGGAAACCCAAAGCGCTTCATTACGAATTCCTCAGAAAGGTGCGATCGGCCAGCGCCACGGCGGTGACCGGTCAGCGCCGCGTTGTGCGAAAATTCTTGATGTATGCGGTCGTGCCGTCGCCGATCCAGATCCCGACGCCGCCCGGCTGAGCGGCGTATCTGAGATCGTCGATTTGCAGAACGGCTTGTCCGTCAACGAAAGCCGCAAGGTCACCGCCGTCGATCTCGAGTCGAAGCCGGTGCCACTGCCCCAGCTTTACCGCCGCAGACTTTTCGTACCGGCCCGGCGCTGATTTGCGCGAATCGTCGAAATGAAAACCGGGATGCGCCACATATTGCACCGCGCGCACATCGCGGGGCGCAGGCGGCGGGGGATCGTTCAGCGTACCGTTGGCCATGCGCAGGTAGACGGCCTCGAAGTTTTCGCGGCGATCATCGATGTGGAACGCGATCCCGACAAAGCCACGCGCATCCTGGCCCCCCTTGCCGTTGATGACCCCGGCCACATCGACCTCGATCACGCCATCTGCGAAGTCTTCGCCGAGCACCACGAAAGTCGGCCGATTGCCGCCCGCACCCTGCAACTGACGCGCCTGTTCTTCGGCCGTCAGTTCCAGCCGGGTGGCCCGATCGCCCAGCCAGGAGCTTTCCGAAACGCTGACATGCTGCGCCATGAGCGGCGCCACTCCGGCTTCCGGAGCTGTGCCGGAAGAGCTTGCACAGCCCGCCAGCGCGCTTGCCGCAGCAATACTCAATATCAATGCCTTAAGCATCGCTCAGCACTCCATACTGAAGTCGAACACCCGGTAGGCTTTCACGCCCACGCCGCCTTCTTCGAGGTACGGCGTGCGCGAACACTTCCGGGAACGCGACGTGACGTCGAGCTCGGACGTCTGACCCATCTGTCCGCCTGGGCCGAGGATATCGACCCGATTATCGGCGACGCCATATTGGGTATCGCTGAAATGGATCCCGCTGCCCTTTTCGGCGGTATTGGGCGCGGGGAAAGCCTCCACCGCCTGCGTCGCCTCGTTGGACGCGGTGTAGAGGGTCATTGCCTTGTTCTTGCCCGCTTTCATCGGCGGAATGTCAGGACCGCTGATGACAATGAAGGCGAACTCGCTGCCGCTGGTTGGCGCGACATAACCTGCCTTTTTCGGCCCTGCCACGGATGTGACCGAGCACGATCCTCCCGCAGCGCGATTGTCGTCACCGCGCCAATACCCGTCCGCGCTTTCGAACACCTTCTTGACACCGGCGCTTGTTGTCTGGGCGCCCGCTGCATCGCTTTGCGTGTTTCTCGCCAGATACTTGCCGAGCGTCGATTGCGCCTGCGCTGCCGGGGCGGCGAGCGTCAAACCAAGGACGATTATCAGGGCGCTGCGGGCGTTCATCAGCGTGCGGCTTTCATTGACTGACGCAATCAGACGATTGTCAGATGCATGTTCTCCCGCGTGGATGACGCAGCCGCTGTGAAAAGGATGTCAAAGCCGCGCCTGAACCTCTGGACGCGCCACGATGACGGGCTGCGTCCACGCGGAAGGTCAGATTTTCACGCACACAAATCTGATTTTATTGGATTATTTGGCGGAGCGGGTGGGATTCGAACCCACGATACGCTTTTGACGTATACACACTTTCCAGGCGTGCGCCTTCGACCACTCGGCCACCGCTCCGCATGACTTTCCGGTGCGCGACATAGGCGCATGGAAAGGCAAGAGCGGGCCCACTAGCCGCGAATGGATTGCTTCGCAAGGCGCGTGGTGGCACCAAATGCGCCATGAGAACGATGCTTCTGGCGGCTTCGGCTGCATTCGCCCTCTCCGTGCCGCTGACCGCGCAGGAGGCCACCAAGCCTGTGGCCCTGGCACCCTCGGAAATTGTCGCTGCCGCGCCCAAGGCGGACTGGGTGGCGATCCCGGCGGAGGATCTGCTGGTGATGACCCTCGCCCCGGATGCGGATGGCAAGCCGCGACAGGTGGTGATCCAGCTGATGCCTGCGCCCTTCTCACAGGGCTGGGTGCACAACATACGCCTGTTCGCCCGCGCCAAGTGGTATGACGGCATCTCGGTCAACCGGGTGCAGGATAATTACGTCACCCAGTGGGGCGATCCCAACTACGACAACCCGGAGGCGACGGGGAAGCCCAAGCCCCTGCCCGAAGGGCTGAAGGTGATGGGGGAGGCGGAATATCTCACCGAGCTTAATGCTTCAGTGTCGCCGTTCCTTTGGTTCAGAGATCATCGCATCGCATACGAAGGTTTCGGCAAATCGGGTTCTGTTCAGCTTCGTCCCGTTCCACGCCGTGCCAACTTTTTTGATCCTTACAGTCCCATCGTCACTTTTTCGAACGGGTTTCCAATCGGAACCGCGTTCGCCCCGAACAGTCCACCGGAAATCGGCTGGCCCACCCACTGCTACGGCATGGTCGGCGTTGGCCGGAACTACTCCCCCGACACCGGATCGGGCGCGGAGCTTTATACCGTAATCGGCCATGCGCCACGCCACCTCGATCGCAATATCGCGCTGGTCGGCCGGGTGATCGAGGGGATGCAGCACCTCTCCTCGCTGCCGCGCGGGTCGGGTGCGCTCGGCTTCTATACCGCCGAGGAAGCGGGCAAGCGCACGCCGATCCTGTCGGTGCGGGTGGCGAGTGATCTGGCCGCTGGTGAGCAACCGAAGTTCGAGTATCTCTCGACCGAGAGCGACACCTTCGCCACCTATGCCGAAGCCATCGTCAACCGCCGCGATCCGTTTTTCATTGTGCCCGCGGGCGGAGCGGATATTTGCAACATCCGCGTGCCGGTGCGGCGGGTGGCCCCTTAGTCGTCATTGCGAGCGTAGCGAAGCAATCCATGGACTGACCGCTCCGCACGGGGCACCGTCAGCCCATGGATTGCCGCGTCGCCTGCGGCTCCTCGCAATGACGATGTATTGAACCCTACTGCCGCTCCGCCTGCGCCACCGCGTCACTCGCGCGCAGGGCCGAGACGATGCGGTTGAGGTGCGCCACATCCTCGACCTCGACCTCGACGTCATAGGTGACGAAGGGATGGTCGATCTGCGACTGCATCAGCGTGATGATGTTGGCCTTGTTCTGGGCGAAGATGCCCGCCATCTCCGCCAGCGTGCCGAGCCGGTCGTAAATCGTCACCGACAGTTGCCCGGTCGCGCCCGAGGACTGGTTGCCCCAGGCAAGGTCGATCCAGTCGCTATCCACGCCGCTTGCCAGTTCCAAGCAATCGATCGCGTGGACCAGCACGGTCTCCCCCTTGCGGCGGATGCCGACGATGCGGTCGCCCGGCACCGGGTGGCAACAGGGCGCGAGTTCGAAGGCGACGCCGGGCGTGAGGCCGCGGATCGAGATGGCGCGTTCGCGGCGTTCCCAGTGTTCGTCTTCGGCGATGCCCGCGGTGCAGCCGGGGACCAGCGCCTCCATCACCTCGCGGTCGGCGATCTTGGCGGCGCCGATCGCGTACATGAGGTCGTCAGGCTCCTCCATGCCGAGCCGTTCCACCGCAGCGCGGATTGCCTTCTTGCCGATCCGGGCGGGCACGCGGGCGGCGATCTCGTCGAACAGCTTCGATCCGATTGCGGCGACCTCGTCACGCTCCTTCATGCGCACCGCGCGGCGCACGGCGGCGCGCGCCTTCCCGGTGACGACGAAGGACAGCCATGACAGCTGCGGGCTGGCGTGCGGGTTCTTGATGATCTCCACCACGTCGCCGTTCGCCAGCGGCGTCCTCAACGGCATGTGCCGCCCGTTGATCTTCACGCCCGCCGTCTGCAGCCCCAGATTGGTGTGCACCGCAAAGGCAAAGTCCACCGCCGTCGCGCCCTTGGGCAGCTGGAACAGCGCGCCCTTGGGGGTGAAGGCAAAGATACGATCCTGATAGATCGCCATGCGGGTGTGTTCGAGCAGTTCTTCGGCATCGTGGCTGGCATCGACGATCTCGATCAGATCGCGCAGCCAGCCCACTGCGCCATCGGGCTTGTCGCCTTGCTTGTAGGCCCAGTGCGCGGCGAGGCCGAATTCGTTGGTGCGATGCATCTCGCGGGTGCGGATCTGCACTTCGACGCGCATCGAGTTCTGGTACATCAGCGAGGTGTGAAGGCTGCGATAGCCGTTCGACTTCGGCGTCGAGATATAGTCCTTGAACCGCCCGGGCAGGAACTGCCAGGTGGTGTGCAGGATGCCCAGCGCGCGGTAGCAATCCTCGTCGCTTTCGGTGAGGACGCGGAAGGCCATGATGTCTGTAACCTGTTCGAAGCTGACATGGCGCTCGGCCATCTTGTGCCAGATCGAAAAGGGGTGCTTCTCGCGCCCGTAGACCTCGACCTTGAGCCCCGCTTCGGCGAGGCGCTGCTTGATCGTGAGGGCAATCGCATCGACCTGCCCCCCGTCCTGATTGCGCAGCTGTTCGAGCCGGTTGGTGATGGTCGCATGCGCCTCGGGCTCCAGCTCGCGGAAGGCCAGCGCCTGCATTTCGTGCATGTATTCGTACATGCCCACCCGCTCGGCCAGCGGGGCGTAGATATCCATCGTCTCGCGGGCGATGCGCTGGCGCTTTTCGGGTGACTTGATGAAGTGCAGCGTGCGCATGTTGTGCAGGCGGTCGGCCAGCTTGACCAGCAGCACGCGGATGTCTTCGGACATGGCGAGCAGGAACTTGCGCAGGTTTTCCGCCGCGCGCTCGTTCTCGGGCATGGCCTCGATCTTGGAGAGCTTGGTCACCCCGTCCACCAGCCGCGCGACCTCGGGGCCGAAATGGACCTCGATATCGTCGATCGTGGCGAGGGTGTCCTCCACCGTGTCGTGCAGCAGCGCGGTGATGATCGTCGCCATGTCGAGCTTCAGATCGGTCATCAGCCCCGCGACTTCAACCGGGTGGCTGAAATAGGGATCGCCGCTCGCCCGCTTCTGGGTGCCGTGCTTCTGCACGGTGTAGACATAGGCGCGGTTGAGCATCGCCTCATCGGCGTCGGGGTCGTAATCGAGGACCTTCTCGACGAGTTCATATTGGCGCAGCATAGCTCACGGATATGGGGCGGAGCCGCAGCAGGGGCAAGCGGGATTGTTGCGGTGCGGCAGGGCGCGTGTTATAACGGACGTATGAACACGACGCTCAAGATCACCAAGATTGGCAATTCTGCTGGAATCATCCTGCCCAAGGACTTGCTGGCCCACCTCCAGTCGGAGCTAGGCGACGAGCTTACGGTGACGACCACGCCGCGCGGGATCGAACTGAGCGTTCCAGAAGATGATTTCGAAGAACAGATGCGGGTCGCTCGCGAGATTATGCGCAAGCGTAGGCGCGCTCTTGCCGAACTCGCCAAGTAAGCCTGCACCTTGACCAAATCGAACTGGATTTGGGTCGCCACGTCGGTGGCGCAGGCCGCGCATCGCGAACAGCTGGCCGAACACGGCGGGCTGGATGGTGTGCGCGATGTCGCATTGCTAGAAAGCGCGATGGCGCGGCCACAGCAGCTTGAAGCCTATGGCGCGCCTGATGTCAGCCAGCTTGCGGCCGCATATGCTTACGGGATCGCGCGCAATCATCCGTTTGCCGATGGAAACAAGCGCACAGCGGCTGTGATCAGCGAGACCTTTCTGGTGCTCAATGGCTTCGATCTGCCAACCACCAGCGATGCCGAAGTGGCAACAGCCTTCATTGCCCTCGCCGCCGGGGAACTGTCCGAAGAGGAACTGGCCGACTGGTTCCGGCAGCGGGTCGTCGCGGTCGGTTAGGCCGCGACGATTAACTCCAAGTCGCGCGCGGCGGCAGGCTCATCAAAATCGCGTCGATATTGCCGCCGGTCTTCAGGCCGAAGATCGTGCCGCGGTCGTAGACGAGATTGAACTCGGCATAGCGGCCCCGGTATTCGAACATCTGCGCCTCGTCCTCGGGCGAGAATTCGCTGTTCATCCGCTTGCGCACGATCATCGGGTACACTTCAAGGAACTGCTTCCCGATGTCCTTGATGAATTCGAAGTTGCGGCCAAAGGCAGCGTCGTCCGCGCATTCCAGATGGTCGCAGAAAATCCCGCCCACCCCGCGGTGCACCTGGCGGTGGGGGATGTAGAAATACTCGTCCGCCCACTTCTTGTAGCGTTCGAAATAGGTCTCGTTATGCGGATCGCAGGCGGCCTGCATCGCGGCGTGGAATTCCGCCGTGTCTTCTTCGTAAGGGATCGGCGGATTGAGGTCCGCGCCGCCGCCGAACCACGCCTTGGTGGTGGTGAGGAAGCGGGTGTTCATGTGCACCGCAGGCACATGCGGATTGCTCATGTGCGCAACAAGGCTGATGCCGGTGGCGACAAAGCCCGGCGCATCGGCGCTCGCCCCGTTGATGCTGCCAGCAAACTCCTTGGCGAAGCTGCCCCGGACGGTCGAGACATTGACGCCGACCTTCTCGAAGACCTTGCCCTTCATCAACCCCTGCACCCCGCCGCCGGGATCGGGATTGCCCTCTTCCTCGCGGTTCCACGGGGTATACTGGAAGCTGGCGTCAGAACCGGCCTCGCGCTCGATCGCCTCGAATTCAGCGCAAATCTGGTCGCGCAGATTTTCAAACCACACGCGTGCGTGGCCTGTGTGTTGTGTCCAGTCCGTCATACATCCCCGTCCGTCATTCAGGGCGTACCATAGGCGATGAGGCGCGCCGCACAACCCTATCCTTGGCCCAATCCTCGGCCCCATCCCCGGCCCCGCCAGCGGTGTTGCAAAGCCGCATGTTTGCAGGCAGAGGCAAGGCATGGTTCGCGCTATGTTCGCCCCTTTCCAGTTCGCCGGGCACGAGATGTCGCTCGGGCCGGCGCGCGCCTTGTACTGGCCGGCGGAGCGGGCGTTGCTGGTGGCCGATCTCCATCTGGAAAAGGCCAGCTGGTTCGCCCAGCGCGGGCAGATGCTCCCGCCCTATGACAGCCGCGACACGCTGGAGCGGCTGGCAGATGCGGTGCGGATCACCGGCGCGCGGCGGATCATCACGCTAGGGGACAATTTCCACGATGATGCAGGCGCATTGCGCTTGGACTCGCATTGCACCGGCATGCTGGAGGCGCTGACCCGCGCGCTCGACTGGGTGTGGATCACCGGCAACCACGACGAGGCGTTACCGCGCGGGTTCGGCGGGACGATCGTGGCCGAACTTGAAGTCGGCAGCATCATTCTGCGCCACGAAGCCCGCGCCGGAGAGACTGCACCCGAGCTATCGGGGCACTATCACCCCAAGCTGCGGGTGAACGTCAGGAGCCGCCATATTGCCCGCCCTTGCGCTGTCATGGGGCGCAGCAGCACAGGCGCCGAGCGGATGATCCTGCCAGCCTTCGGCACGCTCACCGGCGGAATGGACGCAGGCGCGCCCGAAATTCTGGCCGCCCTCCAGCCCGCCCGCCGGATTGAGGCGCTGATGCCCGCCAGCGGCCGCATCGCCCGCTTCCCGCTGTGGCAGGCGGGGGGCCAGAAGACGCCGGGCTAATCGCTCAGGCGCTCCAGCACCAAGCCGACTGTCACCACACCCTCGCGCGTCAGGTTGATGAAGGTGACGCGCCGGTCGGCAGCGGATTGGGTGCGAATCACAAGACCCCGCTGTTCAAGCCGGTCAATGATCCTGAGCGCGGTCGTCTCGGGACAGCCCGCTATGAGCTGAAGCGATTTGGTCGAGACTTTTGCTCCGCCAGCGAATTGCCTGAACAATTCGAGGAGCATGTTCCACGCGGGAATGCCGATGATATCCGGGCCGATGGCGTCGTCGCGAACCTTTGCGCGACTTTGCTCTTTGGCCGCCACGACGCCAAGCTGCATGGCATTGCGTTCAATCCGCGCGGCCCTCGAAAACATCGGGTAGGTCGACCGGACGTGTTCCGAGTTGCAGTCCTGATCGATGGAATCTGCGAGCCGAAGAATTGTGGCTGCCAAATCGCGCAATGATGCTGACGAGAAATTCGACTCAAGTCCCTTCAGCAGCTTCTCGAATTCCACGTGGGGCCCCGGATTACGTCAATTACAGATCAGCCTCGCACCGGTTTTGTCGCTGTAATTGCAAAAAGTCAGCATAAACTGCTGATTTGGGTAAAAAAATTATACTTGGTTACAACCCGGCCGGAATTTTCATCCGATTTGAATGTATCACCGCCTCCGTTCTGGACCCTGTCGGCTGGCCGGCAGAACCCTTTTGTGGTGCCCGCGCTCGCTCGCGGCAGGACGGCGCAGACTCACCTAGCGCTCGCCACCGTTTCGGACTAAGGAGCGCGCAGCACGTAAGCCACCACAGGAGAACACCCCATATCACGTCCACCCCGGCGCTCGATGGCCCCGCCCGTAAAAAGCGGCCCGCGATTTGATAACATGATCAATGTCCCCAAGGTCCGCGTCATCGATGACGAAGGGGAAAACCTTGGTGTGATGTTCACCCGCGAAGCGATTGAGCAGGCCAACGAAAAGGGCCTGAACCTCGTCGAAGTGTCCCCCAATGCGGACCCGCCGGTGTGCAAGTACCTCGATGTCGGCAAATTCCGCTACGAAGCGCAGAAGAAGGCCAACCTGGCGCGCAAGACGCAGAAGACCCAGGACATCAAGGAAGTGAAGATGCGCCCGAACATCGACACGCATGATTATGACGTGAAGATGCGCAACGTCACGAAGTTCATCGAACATGGCGACAAGGTGAAGATCACCCTGCGCTTCCGCGGGCGTGAAATGGCGCACCAGCACCTCGGCATGGACCTGCTCAAGAAGGTGCAGGAAGACGTGGCCGAAGTCGCCAAGGTCGAAGCCTTCCCGCGGCTCGAAGGCCGCCAGATGCTGATGGTGCTCGCGCCCAAATAAGCGCGCTGTCAGTTCGGACATGAGCAAGGGGGCGGGTCGCGAGGTCCGCCCCCTTGCCGTTTCGCCGCCCCGTTCGACGGACTGCTTGCAGACTCGACAAAGCGCCGATGCAAACCGATTGCGGGCAACACCTTGGCCTGCGTTGATGCTATTGAATTGTCACGGGGGACAGGCAGGCGCCAGCTGGTCCCAGACCCCGCGCAGACCCCCTCTTGCCCGCTTTAGACCCGCTCCAGACCTCGCCACACCCCGCTTGCCGGGATTGTTTCACGGGAAACATCAAGCCATGCCGTTCCTGCCCTTCGTCCGCCCTGCGTTGCTGGCCACAGCCCTGATCGCTGCCGCTCCGGCCTATGCCCAGATGCAGTCTGGTGATGCCGACCTTGCGACCTTCGCGCCTTCCAAGACGCCGAACAACGACAAGATCGATTATGCGATCTGGGACGAGGCGATGAAGAACATCGTCATCTCGATGGGCCCCTCCCTGCGCGAAGGCGCGCCCCGCCCCGATCCCAGCTTCGGCACCCGCCGCCAATATGGCCACGTCTCGCGCTACCGGCTCGAAGGCACGCGGGTGATGTTCAGCTTCCTCGATCCCGACGTGATCGCCAGCTTTACCGAGTATCGCAAGGATCTGGAAAACACGGCGAATATCGTCGACATCCAGTCGCTTAGCCGCAACGAGCAGCTCGCCTTCTGGATCAATCTCCACAATGTCGCGATGGTCGAACAGATCGCCAATGCCTGGCCGGTCCGCCAGCCGCGCGAGATTCAGATCGGCGGCGTCCCGCTGGATGAAGCGCGCTTCATCACCGTGGAGGGCATCAAGCTGTCGCCGCGCGATATCCGCGAGAAGATCGTCTACCGCCACTGGAAGGATCCGGTCGTGATCTACGGCTTCTGGCGCGGCGAGATCGGCAGCCCTTCCCTTCAACGCGAGGCTTTCAACGCCGATAATGTCGGACGCCTGCTGGTCCGCGGCGCGGCCGATTTCATCAACTCGCTGCGCGGCTCGCAAGATCAGGATGGCCGCCTTCAGGTCTCCGAATACTACCGCGAGGCAGCCCCGTTCTTCTTCCCGAATTTCGAGTCTGATGTCCGCGCCCACCTGACCCGCTACTCGGACGAGAAGACCAACGCGCTCCTCGGCCAGACAAGCGGCGCGGACGCGGTGATCAAGGAATACGACATCGCCGATCTCGAAGGCGGCGTGCGCGAGCCGACCTATTCGAACATCACCTCCGGCGGTGTCTCGGTCAGCTTCCGCATCCCGCAAAGCATGGCCGCGCTGCTCAAGGAACGCGAAACCAAGTTCCAGGAGATCATCCGTCAGGGGCGCACCGGAACGGTCACCTTCAGCAACATCACTCTCCCAGGCGTCGAAGGCGAGCCGAGCGAGATCGAGTAGTCAGCGCTCTTGCGCACCCCGACTGTGACCTTCCGCACCTTCAACCTGCGTGAAGCTGCATTCATCGTGGGTTTATCCACCTGATATATCGTGCCTTTCGGACGGGCTCGATTCATCTGGTGGGAGAGATGAGATGCTGCCGAAAGTCGTGATTGCTCTGCTGGCCGGGTCATATCTGACCCTGCCTGCCATCGCTGCCGCCGAAACACCTGAGACCTACCGACAGACCGAAAGGCAAGAGCGCCATTTCGTCCCCGGCCTTACACAGGCCGATGATGAAGCCTCGTTTTCGGACGAACGGCTGGCGATCTTCACTCCGACCAGCGATCCCATTCGCCACAAGATCGATTACGAGATCTGGGATTACGCGCTTAAGAACATCCTGATCTCGATGGGACCTTCAAACCGGCAGGGTGCGCCGAGCCCTGCGTCCCTCACCGGCTCGCGGCTGAAGAGCGGGCCGCAGTCGCGCTACAGGCTCGAAGGTTCGCTCGTGCTGTTCCGGTTCTTCGACAAGAAGGTCGTCGAAAGCTTCACCGAATACCGCCAGGATTTGGAGCGGGTAGTCGAGATGCATGACATATCGGCCCTGCCGCGCAACGAACAGCTGGCGTTCTGGCTCAACTTCCACAACATCGCGATGATGGAGCAGATCGCCAAGGAATGGCCGGTGCGCGAGCCGCGCGACATCACGATCGGCGGCGAGCCGCTGGACGAGGCGAAGTTCATCACTCTGCGCGGCATTCCGGTCTCGCTGCGCGACATCCGCGAGAACATCGTCTATCGCCACTGGAAGGATCCCAAGGTGATCTACGGCTTCTGGCGCGGCGAGATCGGGATGCCGCATCTCCAGTCCCATGCCTTCACGGGGGCTAACGTCAGTTCGCTGCTGGATGTGGCCGCTGCCGATTTCATCAACTCGCTGCGCGGCACCCAGAAGAATGCCGGCAGGCTGGCCGTGTCGGAGCTTTATGCCGAAGTCGCGCCATACTACTTCCCCAATTTCGAGAGCGACGTGCGCGCGCATCTGGCGGGTTATGCCGAAGAGCCCGTCACGGAACTGCTGACGGAAACCAGTGGTACGGACGCCACGATCCGAGAAGCCGACATCGCCGATCTCCACGGCGGCGCGCGCCCGTCCAGCTATCAGCCGGTCGTGTCCGAGCCCGGCATCACCTCGGATCGACCAGTCTGCACCGAGCAGTTGGGGCAGGCGGCGTGTGATGTGATGTACGCCCGGTCGCTTAAGCTGCAGCGCATGAAGCGCCGCGATCAGGCGACCACGCGCGTGTTCTTCTCGAACATCGATCTGCCGGGTGATCCGCCGAACAAGAATGCGGTCGAATAGCGCGCCGCTTGCCGAGGCAGGCTCCGGGCTGATAGTCCTCCGGCCGGGCCATCAGGGCCGGAGGGATCAACGCGCACATGACGGCACGCCATATCGGCCTTCTGCTTGGCCCGCTGGCCTTCGCCCTGACGGCTCTCGTCGCCCCGCCTGCCGGAATGCCACCTGCGGCGTGGCTCGTTGCGGGGCTGACCTTGTGGATGGCCGCCTGGTGGATGACCGAGGCGGTGCCGCTTTCGGTAACGGCACTTCTGCCCTTTGTGGTCCTACCACTGGCGGGCGTCGCCAATGCCGAGAAAACCGCGAGCACCTATTACTCGCCGATCCTGTTCCTGCTGCTGGGCGGGGCCTTCATCGCGCTGGCGATAGAGCGGACCGGGCTGCACCGCCGCCTGAGCCTCGCGATCCTGCGATTGGTGGGCGCAAGTGGCGGGCCGGTGCGGCTGCTGCTGGCCTTCATGATCTCCGCTGCGCTGCTATCGATGTTCATCTCCAACACCTCGACCGCGCTGATCATGATGCCGATGGCTCTCGCCGTGCTTGAAGGGGGCGAACGCGGGGTGCAGCCGGATGCACCTCCGCCACAGGCCTCGCCCTCAAGTAGCAAAGCGGTAGGGCAACAAGAAGGCATCGCGGGCGCCCTGCCGATGGGCATCGCCTTTGCCGCCAGCATCGGCGGGCTTGGCACCATCGTCGGATCGCCCACCAACGCCATCGCCGTCGGGCTGCTTGACGAGATCGCCGGGGTACGGATCACCTTCGTGCAGTGGTCGATGTATGGTGTGCCGCTGGTGCTGGTGAGCGTGCCGCTGGCCGCCTGGATCGTCGCGCGGGTCCAGCGTGTCGCCGAGCACCCCTTCGACGTTGCCGCAGCCCGCGCCGCGATTCATAGCCATGCGGCATGGAACAGGCCCGAGAAGCGTCTGGTGCCGATCTTTGCCGTCACCTTTATTGCCTGGGTCACCCAGCCGCTGGTCGCACCGCTGCTGCCCCCGGGATCATGGACTGACGGCACGATTGCGGTGATCGCCGCGCTCGCCCTGTTCCTGCTGCCAGACGGCACCGGACGCCCGCTGCTGGTCTGGCAAGAGGCCGAGCGTGCACCGTGGAGCGTGATCTTCATGTTCGGCGGCGGACTGGCGCTGGCGGCAGGTATGCAGGCATCGGGCCTGGCGGGCTGGATCGGGCAGGCTTTGCTACCGCTTGCCAGCTGGCCGCTGCTGCTGGTCGCGCTTGCGGTGGTGGCACTGGTAATCCTCGTCACAGAATTCGCCAGCAATGTCGCAACTGCCACGGGGATTGTGCCGGTCGTGGCAGCGCTGGTGGTCGCGCTGGGCGCAGACCCCGTGCTGCTCGCGCTGCCTGCCGCGCTGGCGGCAAGCTGGGGCTTCATGCTCCCCGCTGGCACTGGCCCCAACGCGATCGCCTGGGCCACAGGCCGCATCCGGATCGAACGCATGGTGCTCGCCGGAGCGCTGCTGGACGTCGCAGGTATCGCACTGATCGTCGGCATAGTGTGGACGATTGCAGCGCTTGCGTGAAATCATTGGTGGCGGACTTGAAACTATTGTGCGCCATCGATACGCCTTGTCCAGCACAGCGACGGTAGCGGAGATGCGTTCCTGCGGAGGTTAGGAACGGGCGCCCTGCCCTTCGCCGACCCGCTCCCGCCTTCCTGGGAGCGTGAGCACAGGAAGGATGCGCCCCATGCCGGACGCCGTCGACGCCGTCGAAACCCCCACCCCCCGCCGCAAACCCAAGCCTGCCAAGCGCGAGATCGGCGGCCGGCCGCTGAAGCCATCCACTCTGATGATGGGCCACGGTTACGATCCGGTGCTGTCGGAAGGGTCGCTAAAAGCCCCCATCTTCCTCACCAGCACCTTCGCTTTTGAAAGCGCGGCGGCAGGCAAGCGCCACTTCGAAGGCATCACCGGCCTGCGCGAAGGCGGGGCTGAAGGCCTCGTCTATTCGCGCTTCAACGGCCCCAATCAGGAAATCCTCGAAGACCGCCTCGCCGTGTGGGACGGGGCCGAGGACGCGCTTTCGTTCAGCAGCGGCATGACCGCGATCTGCATCCTGATGATGGCCTATGCCAGCGCGAATGACGTGATCGTCCATTCCGGCCCGCTCTATGCCGCCAGCGAAGGCTTCGTCGCCAAGGTGCTGAGCCGCTTTGGCGTGACCTATGTCGACTTCCCGGCGGGAGCGACCCGCGCGGAGCTGGACGATGTGCTGGCGAAGGCCAAGGCACAGGCGACGGAACGCGGGGGCAAGGTGGCGATGATCTACCTCGAAAGCCCCGCAAACCCGACCAACGCGCTGGTCGATGTAGAGGCGGTGCGGGATGCGCGTGACGCGGCTCTGGAGGGCACACCCATCGCCATCGACAACACGTTCCTCGGCCCGCTCTGGTCACGCCCGCTCGATCATGGTGCGGACATCGTCGCCTATTCCCTGACCAAGTATGTCGGTGGCCATTCCGATCTCGTCGCCGGTTCGATCGCGGGTGACAAGCGGTGGATCAATCCGGTGCGCGCGCTGCGCAACACCATGGGCGGGATCGTCGATCCCCATACCGCGTGGATGCTGCTCCGCTCGCTTGAGACTGTGGAGCTGCGCATGCAGCGCGCGGGCGAGAATGCGGCGAAGGTCTGCGAGTTTCTGCGCAGCCACCCCAAGGTCGAGGGGCTCGGCTATCTCGGCTTCATCAGCGATGCGCGCCAGCAGGATATCTATGACCGCCACTGTCTGGGTGCGGGGAGCACGTTCTCTGTGTTCATCAAGGGCGGAGAGGCCGAGTGCTTCCGCTTCCTCGACAATCTCACCATCGCCAAGCTCGCCGTCAGCCTCGGCGGGACGGAGACGCTGGCGAGCCACCCCGCGTCGATGACCCACCTTTCGGTTCCGCAGGCGCGCAAGGACATGCTCGGCATCACCGACAACCTCGTGCGCATCAGCGTCGGCATCGAGGATGCGGATGACCTGATCGCCGACTTCGCGCAGGCGCTGGAACACGTCTAAGTGACAGTTGCCCACCCCCGACCCCTCCCGCAAGCGGGAGGGGAGCGAGACTTGCCGGCTCTGCCGCCTAGTCGCAGCGGGGTGGGAACCGAGGAGAAGCCAGCATGACCGATAGCCGTAAACCCGTGTTCCTCGTGATCGGCGCAGGGGCCGGCATCGGTGGCAACGCCGCCTTGCGCTTTGCCGCTGGCGGCTATCATGCGGTGCTGGCGCGGCGCTCAGACGAGGCCGGGCTGGCACGCATGGTGGCCGAGATAGAGGCTGCAGGCGGCAGCGCCTCGGGCACACTGCTCAACGCGGCCGAGGATGGCGCGATCGAGGAGCTGGTCGCTCGGACCGAGGCCGAGATCGGCCCTATCCACGCTGCGCTCTACAATCTTGGCGCGCAGATCGGGAACCGCGCGCTGGACCAGACCCCGCACCGCATCTTCGAGCTGGGCTGGCGGCTCGGCACCTATGGTGTGTTCCGCCTCGCCCATGCCCTTTTCCCCGCGATGGTGGAGCGGGCGAAGACCGGCGCGCACGGCACGCTGCTCGTCACCTCCGCGACCGCAGCGGTGCGCGGCAATGCGGGGCAGCACAGCCACGCCGCGGCGATGGGCGGACGGCGGATGCTATGCCAGACCCTGAACGCCGAGTTCGCGCGCCAAGGCGTCCATGTCGCCCATGTGATCGTCGACGGGCCGGTTGATGCGCCGGACACGCTCGGGAAGCTGCTGGGCGACAAGTATGAGGCCTTCAAGGCGGGCAAGGGGGCGGACGGCATCATCGACCCGGCGGCGCTGGCCGAAACCTACTGGCACCTCGCCCACCAGCCGCGCAATTGCTGGAGCCACGAGGTCGACGTGCGCCCGTGGACCGATGTGCCGTGGTGGAACGACAACCCCGATCCGCAGATTGACAGCCGGGGCAAGGGATTCGCGGGGCCGCAGACGGACTAGCCGCCAGTCAGCCGATCAGCCGCGCCACTCGCGGCGTTCCTCGGCAGCGCGCAGGACTTCGTAGCTGGTCTGGATCAGCTGGAACTGCTTGGCCGCTTGGGCATCGCCGGGCTTCACATCGGGGTGCACTTCTTTGGCCCGGGCGCGGTAGGCCTTCTTCACCGCGTTGAAATCGGCGTCGGCTTCCAGCCCAAGCACTTCCAGCGCACGCATCTCGTCCGCCGAACGCGAGCCATCGCCCGATCCGGCCCAGCCGTAATGCGCGCTTTCGGCATAGCCTGCGCTTTCCTGCCGTTCGGCCTTGGCGCGCTCTTCCTTTTCGGCGGCTTCCAGCCCTTCGAAGTAATCCCACTTGGAATTGTATTCGGCTGCGTGCTTCTGGCAGAAATACCAGCGGTCGGGGCTGTTGGGCGCCTTGGGCGCAGGGCAATTGCCCGGCTCGTCGCAGCCATGCCGGTCGCAAATGCGGACATTGGTCGCCTCCTGCGAGGAGCCATAGGGCCGCCAGCGCGGGAAGCCCCAATCCATTGAGCGGCGCGCGCCGCTCACCAGCGGTTCCCGAAGGTGCGGATCAGTATGTCGTTGGTCGATTGTCTCACGCGCTCAATCTAGGCGCACTAGCCCGTAATGGGAAGGCGTGAGAATGCGGGAACCAGTTGCAATGTGAAATGTTGCATCGCAGTAGACCCACGCGAGCGGATTGACCGCCGCGCCTGAAAGACCGGACCGATGAGCCAGCAACTGACCCTCTCCAGCCTGTTTTGCGTGCTCGCGCTGGCCAGCCTGTGCGTGGTCACCGGCGCACGCGATCTGGCCGGCTTCGATGCGCCTGTTGCGGTGCAGGCCGAACTTTCGCCCGGCCTGCTCCATAGCTGATCAGTTGATGATAACCGAGGCGGCGCGGCGGTTCTGCGCCCACGCCGCTTCGTTGGACGCCAGAGCAATCGGCTGCTCCTTGCCGTAGCTCACCACCGCAATGCGGTTCGCATCGACGCCGAGGCTGACGAGATAGGCTTTGGCAGCGGTCGCGCGCTTTTCGCCGAGCGCGATGTTGTATTCACGCGTGCCGCGCTCGTCGGCGTGGCCTTCGATGGTGAAGGTGATCTGAGGATAGCGCGCGAAATACTGCGCCTGTGCCTGAAGTGCGGCGGCATCCTGCGTGTCGACATTGTAACGATCGGTATCGAAATAGATCGTGGTCGAGGAACCCACGGCTGCGGCGAAGTGCTGCTGCGTGCCGACGGTCGGGCCGGTGGGTTGCACCGTCGGCGTCGGCTGGGTGTCGGGACGCGGGGTCTGCACCGGCTCGGGCGGCAGTGTTGTCGGAGCCTTCTTCGAACAGGCGGCAAGGCCGGTGGCCGAGGCCAGCAGCAGAATGGTCGCAAGCTTGGTGTTCATCGCTTTCGTTCCTTTCACGTGGATAGTCAGGGGCGGATCGGGCCCCATGCGGGGTCCGAGGCATCAACAGGGGTCGGCAGACGGCGTTCGTTCTGACCGGTCAGATCGACCTGCCATATTCCTGAACGCCCGGTGTTCTTTTCCGTGCGGAAGAACTGGATGATGCGGCCATTGGGTGCCCAGGTGGGGGCCTCGTCCTGCCACCCCTTGGTCAGAACGCGCATCCCGCCGCCGCCGGTGTTCATCACCGCAACATTGAAGTCGCCTGCGATCCGCGTGAAGGCGATCTGGTCCCCGCGCGGGCTCCATTCCGGCGTGGCGCAGCGCCCGCCGAAGAAGCTGATGCGCTTCTGGTTCTTGCCGTCCGCGTCCATCACATAGCATTGCTGGCTGCCCGAACGGTCGCTTTCGAAGACGATCTTGGTGCCGTCGGGCGAATAGGAACCACCTACGTCGATCCCCGGATTATCGGTCAGCTTGACGCTCGCCCCGCCCGTGGCGGGGACACGGTAGATGTCGGTATTCCCGGCAACACCCATGGAATAGAGGATCGACTTGCCATCGGGCGACCAGCGCGGGGCGATCGTCGGGTTACGGTTTTCGGTCACCAGCGTCTGCTTGCCCGTGCCGATGTCATAGACATAGATGCGCGGGTTGCCGTCGACATAGCTGAGATAGAGGATCTTCGAATAGTCGGGCGAATAGCGCGGGGTTAGCGCGGTGGCGCTGCCCAACGTGAGGAAGCGATGGTTCGCGCCGTCGCTGTCCATCACCGCGAGCCGCTTCACGCGGCGATCCTTCGGCCCGGTCTCGGCGATATAGGCGATGCGGCTGTCGAAGAACGGGCTCTCGCCGGTCAGGCGCGAAAAGATGAGGTCGGAGCACTTGTGCGCAGCGCGCCGCCAGTCGCCGGGCGCGACCACCCAGCCCTCGCGCACCAGCTGCTGCTGGAGCTGGACGTCATAGAGATAGCAGCCGACCACCAGCCGCCCATCGTCACGCGCGGTGACATAGCCTTGCACCAGCATTTCTGCGCCCTGCCCGCTCCACGTGCCATAGGAAGGCGTGCGGATCTGGGCGAAGGCGGGCTGGGGCAGGCTGTCGGGCCCGACCGGCTTGAACAGCCCGTTGTTGCGCAGGTTGGCGGTAATGACGCGCGCAACTTCGCGACCCAGTGCGCCGGTCCCGGCTTCGTTGGCAGGCGTGGCCCGCTCACGGTCGGTGGCGAAGGCCGGGATAGCGATGCCGATGTCGGACCACGCGCTTTCATCGGTGACGGTGCCGCGCAGCGGGCCATCATCCTCGCCATCGATAGCGACGCTCTCCACTTGCTGATCTTCTCCAATCGGCGCGCCGAGATCCTGCGCAGCGGCGGGCGCGGCGACAAGGGCGGCGGACAGAAGGAGGATAAGCTTATTGGTCATGTCAGAGCCTTCGGTCGAATTGCCACACGAGATCATCCCAGCGGCTATAGAATTGCTTGGGCAAATTGGAAAAGTCGCCAAGCTGCACTGCCCGGATGGCGCGTTCACAGTGCAAGGCGGCTTGCGGTCGGTTGCTGGTCGTAATGCTTTCCGGCTTGGTACGACAGGTCGGACGGCCTTTCAGTGTGCCGTCCGAGTTTAACTTCCAGCTAACCTCCGACACTAGCAGTTCGGCCTCCACCCCATTCGGCGCGGTCCAGTTCTTCTTGATCTGGCGCGATATTGCCGAGCGCAGATCGGCGGCTTCCTTGGCGCCGAAGGTCGCGGCGGGTGCGCGGGTTTCGGAGGTGGTGGTCGAGCTTCCCTTGCCCTCGAGGAAATCGTCACCGATCCGGCTGCCGCCGCCGCTCTTCGGCGTAGTCTTTGGCGGAGTGGTGGCAGCTTGCCGGGGCGGGGTGCGATCGGGACGCGAGCGGTCCCGCGTCGGCGCGGGCTGGCTGGTGGCGGTGCGCGTGGCCGGTTTGGGCGGAACGGGGGCGACGCGCGTGGCCGGCTCCGGCTTGGCCTGATCGGGTGCAGGAGCGGGATTGTCGTCAAGCGTCGGCGCTATCGAGGCACGGCTTTCGGAAACCGGATCGGGAGATGCCGCTTCAAGGCCCACTTCGGTCGCAAGACTGACCGTCATGCGCTCCGGGAATACAGAAACTTCGCTGCGCACCGTCTGCATCAGCAACACAGCCACCAGCGCGCCATGCAGCACCACGGCCGCGGCAAGGCCGAGCTTCTCTTCATTATGGAGCGCAATTTCACCCATCACTGCACCGGGACTATGGGGCCGAAACTGAACCATCGGTGACCAGCGAGATCGAGGTGAAGCCTGCACGGCCCAGCTCGCCCATCACCGCCATCACCCGTCCGTAATCAAGGCTGCGATCACCGCGCAGCACAACCAGCGGTTGCTCGCCCCCGCGATCCAGCGCTTCAAGCGCCGAAGGCAGACCGCCTGCGGCCACAGCCTCGTCCTCGATATAGATGACGCCCGCGCGGTCGATCGAGATGGTGATCTGGTCAGGCTTCTCTTCGACCGCTGCGGCGCGGCTTTCCGGCAACTCGACCGGCACGCCAACGGCAGGCAGCGTGACCGTGACCATGAAGATGATCAGCAGCACCAGCATCACGTCGACCAGCGGGGTGACGTTGATCTCGGCCATCGCGGCGCGGCGGGTGCGCTTGCCCTTGCGCCCGGAAGAGAGGTTCATCCCCATCAGGCGCGGTCCAGCTCGCGGCTGAGGCCGGTGTGGAGCCGGTCGGCAAAGCGTTGCAGGCCCGCCTCATAGCGGTCCACGGCCCCGCCGAAGCGGTTGTACGCGATGACGGCCGGGATCGCGGCGAACAGGCCGATGGCGGTCGCAAACAGCGCCTCGGCAATGCCGGGGGCGACGACGGCGAGCGATGCGCTCTGCTGCGCGCCGATCTGGAAGAAGGAGTTCATGATCCCCCACACCGTGCCGAACAGGCCGACAAAGGGCGCGACCGAGCCGACCGTGGCGAGGAAGTTCAGCCGTCCGGCGAGTTCATCGGCTTCCTCGGCGATCTGGCTTTCCATCACCGCCGCAATCCGCTGGCGCGTGGCATCGCGGTCGACCGGCTGCTTGGCCGTCGACTTGCGCCATTCGTCGAGCCCGGCGGCGGCGACCCGCGCGGCGGGCACTTCCTTGCGCACCTGCTTGGTCAGCAGCGCCTCACGATCGCGCTGTTCCCAGAACTCGCCCTCGTATTCGCGCGATTTCTTGCCCAGCGCGCCGATGCGCATGGAGAAGGAGACAATGATCATCCACACCCATACGCTGGCAAGGATCAGGCCGATCATCACGGCCTGGACGATGATGTCGGCCTGAAGGAACAGCTCGACGGGATCGAGCCGGGTCGGAGCAGCAGCGGCGCTGAGCAGGGCGAGCGTCACGGGTTCAATTGTCCTTGTTCATGAAAGTCTGGAAGGCGGCACGCCATTCGGCAGGCTGGCGGCGCGGGCGGCCGTCGAGGGTAATGAAGCCAACCCGGAGGTGAGCCTCGCACAGCGCGTCATCACCGCGCCGCGCGATCTGGTGCATCCGGCACGAGGCCGCGCCCAGTTCGGTGCAGCGGGTTTCGATTACGACATCGTCATCAAGCTTTGCGGGGCGAAGGTACTTCAGATTGACCTCGGACAGGGCATAGGCCCCCTCGCCGCTTTCGATTGCTCCACGCTGGTCGATGCCGAGCAACCGCAGCAGATCGCTGCGGGCGCGCTCGAACCAGCGCAGGTAGTTGGCGTGGTAGGTGATCCCCGAAAGGTCGGTGTCCTCGTAATAGACGCGAACGGCATAGAGATGCCGCGCACCATCGAGGATGCCGCCGGGAGGGTTGGGAGAGGTCATCAAGCGCCACCTAGCGCAGCGGGGATTCGCTGCAAAGGCAGGTCTTGCGAATTGTCGATGAATGCCGGTGAAACGAGGGGAAATATCGCCAGCCCCCCCCCTCCTCTTGAGAGGAGGGGCGCGAGACTTGGTGAGCGCAGCGAGCCTAGTCGCAGCGGGGTGGTGCGTTGCAAAGGCGCGAGCCTTCAGCACGCGCAACCACCCCCAACCCCTCCTTTGAAAAGGAGGGGCGTCATTCTATCCTCGGCGGGCGATCATCGGGCCAAGGGACTCCCCGCCGAAGATGTGCACGTGCAGATGCGGCACTTCCTGCCCGCCGTGCTGGCCGATATTGGCGAGCAGACGGTAGCCGGGTTCGACCAGCCCCTTCATGCGGGCGACTTCGCCGACCGCGCGTACGAACCCGCCGATCTCGGCATCCGAGGCCTTGGCGCTGAAATCGTCCCAGCTGACATAGCGGCCCTTGGGGATCACCAGCGTGTGCACCTCGGCCTGCGGGTTGATGTCCTCGAAAGCGAACCCCCAGTCGTCCTCGTAGACCTTCCGCGACGGGATTTCGCCGCGCAGGATCTTCGCGAAGATGTTGTTGTCGTCGTAAGGAAGGGTCGGGTCGATTGGCATTTATTCGCTCCGGCTGGCTTTTTCCTCGAGGCCTGACAGCCCCTCGCGGCGGTCGAGTTCGGCGAGCACCTGTTCAAGCTTCACGCCCTTTTCAGCGAGCAGCACCATGAGGTGGAAGATCACATCCGCCGCTTCGCCGACCAGCTCTTTGTCGTCACCCGCAAGCGCGGCGATGACCGTCTCGGTCGCTTCCTCGCCCAGCTTTTGCGCGATTTTATTCAGCCCCTTGGCGTGCAGCTTGGCGACGTAGCTTTCCTCAGGGGAAGCCATGAGGCGTTGGGCGATGGTCGCTTCGAGGCGGGTGAGGGTGTCCATGCGGCTACTTTCGGTCAAACCCCGCGCGCGGGCAAGCCTGCTGCGCGCAGGGCCGCGTGCGCCTCGGCAATAGTGTGCTGGCCGAAGTGGAAGATCGAGGCGGCCAGCACCGCGCTGGCGTGGCCCTTCACCACTCCGTCGACGAGATGATCGAGGCTCCCTACCCCGCCGCTGGCAATCACCGGCACGCTGACGGCGTCGGCAATCTCGCGGGTGAGATCGAGGTCATAGCCGCGCTTCGTGCCGTCCCCGTCCATCGAGGTGACGAGCAGTTCGCCAGCGCCCAGCCCTGCCACCTTCAGCGCATACTCGACCGCATCGATCCCGGTCGGCTTGCGTCCGCCGTGGGTGAAGATTTCCCAGTTCCCGCGCGGCGTGCGGCGCGCGTCCACACTGGCGACGACGCACTGGCTGCCGAAGCGCGAGGCGATTTCGCCCACCAGTTCGGGCCGGGCGACGGCTGCGCTGTTCACCGCCACCTTGTCTGCCCCCGCCAGCAGCAGCGCGCGCGCATCATCGGCGCTGCGCACCCCGCCGCCGACGGTCAGCGGCATGAAGCACACCTCCGCCGTGCGCCGCACCATGTCGAGCAGCGTTCCGCGCCCTTCGTGGCTGGCTGAAATATCGAGAAAGCACAGCTCGTCCGCGCCGGCCGCATCATAGGCGCGCGCCTGCTCGACGGGATCGCCCGCGTCCTTGAGGTCGACGAAATTGACGCCTTTGACAACTCGGCCATCGGCAACGTCGAGGCAGGGGATGACGCGGATGCGGACGGTCATGCCGCCCGCGCGCCCATCGCGATCGCCGCCGCCAGATCGAGCCGCCCTTCATAGAGGGCGCGCCCTGTGATCACCCCCTCGATCCCCTCGTGCGCGTGGAGCGAGAGGATGTGGATGTCGTCCAGCCCCTTCACACCGCCGCTGGCGATCACCGGAATGTCTACGCGGCGGGCGAGATCGACGGTCGCCTCGATGTTCACGCCCTTCAGCAGCCCGTCGCGGCCAATGTCGGTGAACAGCAGCGAGGCGACGCCCGCATCCTCGAAGCGGCGGGCGAGGTCGGTGACGGGGACGTCGGAGACTTCCGCCCAGCCCTCGGTCGCGACCATCCCGTCCTTCGCGTCCACCGCGACGACGATGCCGTTCTCCCACTCGCGGGCCATGTCCTTGACGAATTCGGGGTTCTTGAGCGCCGCCGAGCCCATCACCACGCGGGCGACACCGAGGTTGAACCAGCCCTCGACCGCCGCGGCATCGCGGATGCCGCCGCCCAGTTGCACATAGCCCGGGAAGGCCGCCACGATGGCTTCGACCGCCGCGCGGTTACGGCTTTCGCCCGCGAAGCTGCCGTCAAGATCGACCACGTGGAGGTGCTCGGCCCCGGCCTCGGCGAAGATCAGCGCCTGCGCAGCCGGGTCATCGCCGTAGATCGTGGCGCGCTCCATATCGCCTTCCGCGAGGCGGACGACCTGGCCGCCCTTGAGGTCGATGGCGGGAAATACAATCACGGATACCACTCCAGAAAGCGCCGGAGCGTCGCCAGCCCGTAGGCCTGGCTCTTTTCCGGATGAAACTGCACGCCGATGATATTGTCTCGGGCGACCGCTGCCACGAGCCCCTGCCCGTGGTCGGTCATGGCGGCAACATGCTGCGGATCAGTGGCAACGAAGTGGTAGGAGTGGAGGAAATAGGCCTCCCCCTCCTCGATCACCTCGTGATCCCGCGCATGGGGGAGCATCGCAACGTCGTTCCAGCCCATGTGGGGCACCTTGATTGCGGGGTCCGAGGGTTGAATCAGCCGCACTTCGCCCGGCACCCAGCCGAGGCCGTGGGTCTCGCCATGCTCAAGCCCGCGGGTCGCCAGCAGTTGCATGCCGACGCAAATGCCGAGGAACGGCGCGCCGCCCACCTGCACCCGCTCGGTCATCGCCTCGATCATGTGCGGGATCGCGGCGAGCCCCTCGGCACAGGCCTTGAAGCTACCAACGCCGGGGAGCACGATGCGGTCCGCCGCGCGCACCACGAAAGGATCGGCGGTGACGGTGACCTCGGCCCCCGCCGCCTTCAAGGCGTTGTGCACTGAATGAAGGTTGCCCGCGCCGTAATCGACGAGGGCGATGACTTCAGCCACCGAGCTGCCCCTTGGTGCTCGGGATCGCCCCGCCCTTCCTCGGATCGCGCTCCACCGCCTGCCGCATCGCGCGGGCAAAGCCCTTGTAGAGGCTCTCGCAGATGTGGTGGTTGTTGCTGCCGTAGAGCAGCTCCATGTGCAGCGTGATCCCGGCGCTTTGCGAAACGGAATGGAACCAGTGCTCGATCAGCTCGGTGTCCCATTCGCCGAGGCGTTCCTGTGTGAACTTGGCCTTCCACACCAGATAGGGTCGCCCGGAAATGTCCAGAGCAACCCGCGAAAGGGTCTCGTCCATCGGCGAATAGGCCGCGCCATATCGCCCGATACCCGCCTTGTCGCCCAGCGCTTGGCTAATCGCCTGCCCCAGTGCAATCGCCGAATCCTCGGTGGTGTGGTGCTGGTCGACATGCAGGTCGCCCTCCACCTTCATCGTCACGTCGATCAGCGAATGGCGGCTGAACTGTTCGACCATGTGGTCGAGAAAGCCGATGCCTGTGCTGACATCATAGGCGCCGGTCCCGTCGAGATTGACGGCGATGGCGATTGAGGTCTCGGTGGTGTTACGCTCTACCGAGCCGGTGCGGGCGGGGATGCTGGCCATGATCGGCGCTATAGTCCGCTTGGCCCGCATGACAAGCGTGCGGCGCATCCGGGCCGGACAACGTCTTGTGATCCTTTGCGCGATCCCCCGGGCGATCCCCGGCCAAAGCCGTGAAGCGATGCGCCAAAGGGCTTGACCACAGCCGCGTGTGCGGCCACGAATCTGCCCAGCCATGAACAGCGACACACCCGACAGCCTGATCCCCTATGACGAAATCGTGCAGGAAGCCCTGCGCGCGGTGGTCGGCCGGGTGCTAGGCTCGATCGTCGATGGCGGCAGTACGCTGCCCGGCACGCACCATTTCTACATCACCTTCAAGACCGGTGCCCCCGGCGTGTCGATCCCGCCGCATTTGCGCGAACGCTTCCCGGACGAGATGACCATCGTGCTCCAGAACAAGTTCTGGGATCTCGAAGTGCTGCCGCATCAGTTTTCGGTCAGCCTCACCTTCAATCAGGTGCCGGCGAAACTGACGATTCCCTTCGCGGCGATCACCGCCTTCGTTGATCCGGCGGTCGATTTCGGCCTCCAGTTCCAGGCCGCGGTCGAGGAACTGGAACCCGAAGCGCACGAAGACGCGGAAAACGACGGGCCGGACACCGATCCTGACGGGTCGAACGTCGTCAGCATCGATTTCGGCCGTAAGAAATAGGCCCGATGGCGGGGGGCAAACGGGCGAGCAAAGGCAAGCGCGGCAAAGCCGAAACGCCCGCTGGCTCGCCGACTCAGAGCGAGCCGACCGGCCCCGGCGGTCTGCCGCTTCCCAGTCCGGTTGCGGTCACCAATCTCGTCATTGCCGATATCGTCCTGCGCGCTGCAGGCGGCTTGCTGCGGGACCGGATGGAAAAGGGCATGCTCGTCAGGAGCTACGATAAGGCAAAGGCTGACAAGCTGGTCGACGGGCGTGGATTGGCCACCAGTGTTGCCCTGTGGGGCGCGAGTCACCTGGCCCGCCGCTCGCCCATGGGCCTCGCCGTGGTTGCCGGTGGTCTGGCCGCCAAGGTCTTCTACGACCGCGGGAAACGGCTTGAAGCAAAGCGGCGCAAGCGCAAGACACCGGACGCCGAATCCTGATCCCCGCTTGATTAGTGCCGCCCTGTTGGTGCAACGGGCGCTATGGGCGACTCCTCACACCATTCCGACGACCGGCTCCACCGCCGGGGGCTGATGTTCATCCTGTCCTCGCCCTCGGGTGCGGGAAAGACCACACTCTCCCGGATGCTGCTGGCGAAGGACGACGAGATCAAGCTCTCGGTCTCGGCCACCACCCGCCCGCCGCGCCCGGGCGAGGTTGACGGGGTGCACTACCACTTCGTCTCGCACGAACGCTTCGCCCAAATGATCGACGAGGATGATTTCTACGAGTGGGCCGAGGTGTTCGGCCACCGGTACGGTACACCCAAGGGCATGATCCGCGCCGGGCTGAAGCGGGGGCAGGACTTTCTGTTCGATATCGACTGGCAGGGCACCCAGCAGCTCTACCAGAAAGACCAGCAGGACGTGGTGCGGGTGTTCATCCTGCCGCCCTCGATCGATGCGCTGCACCAGCGGCTGAAGAACCGCGCCACCGACAGCGCCGAGGTCATCAACGCCCGCATGGAACGCGCCCGCGCCGAGATCAGCCACTGGGACGGCTACGACTATGTCATCATCAATGATGACGTCGACGTATGCTTCGAGAAGGTCCGCGCGATCCTTGAGGCGGAGCGCATGAAGCGCCAGCGCCAGACCGGGCTGATCCCCTTTGTGCGCGGGTTGATGGGCTGACCGGCACCGCGACGCTGCGGCAAGCGAAACGCTGGTTTGCTGTTGATTTCGCGAGAATTGCCTACCAGAATGCGCATCAATGCAGATGCATGGGCAGCATCGGCAAGGGGGCTACAAGAGCAATATGAAGCAATATCGGTTCGCGGCCTGCGCCGCGGTGGCGGCGCTTATGGCAGCACCGCAAGCGGCGCGTGCAGACGATTTCGAGTCCTGCGACGGATTCGCCGCCCCTACCAAGAAGACCGACGGCATGACCGAAGGCACGTGGATGTTTGGCCTGGCAACTGCCACAGTCGATCTGCGCGCCGCCGATATCAGGTTGGGTGACCGCGGCATCACGGCCTGCGACAAAGCGCTCGCCGATCCGCTGCTGCTGGCCGATCATTGGCTGCGGCGCGCGCACTTGCAGCAGGCCAAGGCGCTCCACGCGATCCAGGCGGGGAAGCCCGAACTTGCGCTCGAAGCCGCTGATCAGAGCGACGAGACCGGCAAGTCCGACCCGTTCTTCGCGGTCAGTCTCGGCCTTGGCAATCAGGCGCTCCGGGCACTCGCGCTTGGCAGGCTTGATCGCAAACAGGACGCGCTCGACGCACTCGAGAAGGTTAGCGCGGCCCGCCCCTGGTCGGCCAGTATCCAGCGACTGACAAACATGCTGCAGTTCCGCATCGATGCGCCGACAGCGGACGCCTCCTTCCGCAACAGCGTGCCGCTCGCCCCTGAAAATGCGCGGCTGCTCTACTGGGACGCGTTCCTGCGCGCAGACTATTCCGAGGCGATTGCCTACGCGCCGATTATCACGTGGGACCTGCCCAAGAAGCGCGGCGGCTGGACCATGGAGGGCGAGGCTGAGCGGCAGCTGGAAAACATCGAAGACCGTGCGCAAGTCACCGGCGCGCTTGCCTTCGCCATGAGAATGGAGGGCCGCACCGAGGAAGCCGCGCTGGTGGTTCAAGAAGCTGCCGACGATCTGGCCGAGGCGATGGCCCTGCCCCCGCAGCGCGCAGGCGGCAAGCCGCCCAAGAAGCGTGATGTGCAGGCGTGGGAGAAGCGCCAGCCTTACGCCGAGGCGGGCAAGCGCAAGCTTGATCTGTGGCAGCAGGCAGCCGAGTTCGTCGCCGGGATCCCCGCGCGCCATCCGGACGAAGCCTTCACTAACTTCGCCTCGGGGCCGTTCAGCGACCTGCCGATCTTCCCGGCGGTGATGGGACGGCTCAACCTGACCACGCCGGAGCAGATCGGCGCGCGAGAGGAGGCGATCAAGCAATATCAAGAGCAGCTCGCCAAGGAAAAGCGCGAGGCCATGGCGCTGACCACACGGCAGATCGCCGACCTGCTTCCCCGGCGGCTGACGGCCAAGATGATGCCGGTGATGAAGCCGGCGGGCGACGGCTATTTCCTGAGCGACACCGGCCTTTCGCGCGCGCAGGAGGGCACGAGCGACATCTGGACGATCCGCTTCGTCCACAAGACAGCGCCGATTCACGTGGTCGAGGAACTGGCGATGTATGGGGCAGCGATGACGGCCCAGCGCGAAGGCAAGGACAGCCTCGTCGTCCTGTCGCGCCGGTCGGCGGAACTAAGCACGACGATTGTCGGCTATTATTCGTCCGGAAGCACCTTTGCCTCGGGATACGAGGCGCAGCTTCGGGTGCGACTGGTCAATGCCAACGCTTTGCCGTCCGAATTGGCCGGGATGGAATATCGCGTGATCCCGGCCAGCGCGATTATTGACGACATGTCGAAGCGTGTGCGCGGGGGCAGCGGGATTACCATCGCCTGGTAATCACCGCTGCGCTGCTGCCGCTTAGTGCCCGCCGCCAGCCGGGTCGGCGAAGTGGTTGGGTAGCAGCGCGTTGACCACGCCGCCATCGACCGTCAAGGTCTCGCCCACCACGTAATCGCCCGCGCGGCTGCACAGATAGATCGCAGCGGCTGCCATGTCCTCTGCGGTGCCGATGCGCTTGGCCGGGATGCCTGACGCACTGGTATCGGGCGCGTCCTTGGCGGCCTTGTTCATTTCGGACGGGAAGGCCCCCGGTGCGATCGAGGAGACGACGATATTGTCCTGGATAAGCCGCGCCGCCATGCGCCGGGTCAGCTGGATCACAGCGGCCTTCGACGCCTGATAGGCATAGGTTTCCCACGGATTGATGCGCTGGCCGTCAATCGAGGAAACATGGATCACCTTGGCCGGATGCCCGGCCTTCCCGCCGGCAACCAGCAGATCGTGGAGCTTTTGCGTCAGGAAGAACGGCGTCTTGACGTTCAGATCCATCGTCCGGTGCCAGCCGGCTTCCGAGAATTCGAGATAGGGCTGGCCCCACGCGGCGCCGGCGTTGTTGATGAGAATATCCAGCCGCGTCTCACGCGCCTTCAACTCGTTGGCGAGGCTCACCATGCCGTCCATCTGGCTGAGATCGGCAGGGATGCCGATGACGCGATCCGCTCCGAATTCGTCGATCGTCGCCTGCATCTGGTCGAGCTTGCGCGCCGAGATGTAGACCCGCGCGCAGCCCGCCGCGATCAGGCCTTCGACGAACATCTTGCCGATCCCGCGCGAACCGCCGGTGACGAGGGCGATGCGCCCTTCGAGGGTGAAAAGTGATTGAATGTCCATGTGATCAATATCCGCTCAAGGTCGCCACGCGGTTCGCGTGGAAGTGGGCATCGCCCAGGAATTCGGCCAGCGCGCGGTCGCGCTTCATGTAGAGGCCGATGTCGTATTCGTCAGTCATGCCGATGCCGCCGTGCATCTGCACGCCTTCCTGCACGGCGAGGCGCGCGGTCTTGGCAACCTTCGCCTTGGCGACGCTCGCCATCAGCTCTGCGCTTGGCGCGCCCGCATCAAGCAGCTGCTGCGCCTTGATCGTCACCGCGCGAGCGATTTCGACTTCGGAATAGAGGTGGCTGGCGCGGTGCTGGAGCGCCTGAAACTCACCGATCAGCTTGCCGAACTGCTTGCGCTGCTTGAGGTAGTCGACGGTCATATCCATCGCCCCGCGAGCCACGCCCACGCCTTCCGCCGCCGCACCAACGCGCCCTGCGAGCAGCATGGCATCGAGCACGGCGCGGCCGCCGTCGATCTCACCGATCACAGCGTCGCCGTCCAGCTCGACCGCATCGAACCTGGTGTGGGTCGCCATTGAAGAGTCCACAAGGCGGACAACCTCATGGCTCATCCCCGAAGCGTCCTTGGGCACGGCAAACAGCGTGATCCCGTCTGCGTCCTCGTCCCCGCCGGATGTGCGCGCGGCGACCACGATCATGTCCGAGCTGGCGCCCTGAATGACGAAGCTCTTGGAGCCAGAAAGCTTGAACCCGTTGCCTGACTTCTCGGCGCGGGTGGCAATGCGGCTAGGGCGATGCTTGGCGGTCTCGTCAATGGCGACGGCGAACACCGAATCGCCCGCGATGAGGCCGGGGAGATAGCGGCCCTTGAGGTCGTCCGAGCCGTGCTTCAGTGCGGTTGCAGCCAGCACGGATGAGGTCAGGAACGGCGAAGGCGTGAGGTTGCGGCCGATTTCCTCGAGCACGATCCCGGCTTCGACATGGCCCATGCCGAGCCCGCCGTCCGCCTCGTCCACCAGCATGCCGGTGAAGCCCATCTCGGCCATCTGCTTCCACAGGCCATGGCCGAAACCGTCCTTGCAATTGCGGTCGCGCCAGTGGCGCAGCTGCCGGGCGATGTTGCCTTCCTCGGCAATGAAGCCGCGCGCGGTATCGGCGAGCATCGCCTGATCTTCGTTGTGATACAGGGGCATTCGAATTTCCTCTCCCATGCCCCCTCCCGCCTGCGGGAGGGGAGTGAGACTTGGCCGCGCCAGCGGCCTAGTCGCAACGGGGTGGGCCTCCGTGCGGTTGCACTTGCCCACCCCCGACCCCTCCCGCAAGCGGGAGGGGAGAATGACGTTTAAGCGCCCGGCAGATCGAGAATGCGCTTGGCGATGACGTTGAGCATCACCTCGCTGGTGCCGCCTTCGATTGAGTTCGCCTTGGTCCGCAGCCAGCTGCGTGACGGCTTGCCGCCTTCCGTCGCGTCACTCTCCCATTCGAGAGCGCGTGATCCGCCAACCGCCATCATCATTTCGTGGCGGCGCTTGTTCAGTTCGGTCCCGGCATACTTCATCATGTTCGGCTGCGCGGGATGCGCCTTGCCGACCTTGATCTCGTCAAGGAACTTCTCGCCCATCGCGGTGTAGGCCAGCGCATCAACATCGAACATGGCGAGTTCGGCGCGCAAGACAGGATCGAGATCATCGCCGAGCTTTGCGGCATGGCGCTTCATCGCCGCGCCTATCCCGGCGGTGCGATCCCCGCCGTCGGCGCCCGAAATCATCTCGCGCTCGTGGCCGAGCAGATACTTGGCCACATCCCAGCCGCGGTTGATCTGACCCACGTAAGCCGGGCAATCATCGCCGTAGGACTTGGGCACCTGCACATCATCGAAGAAGGTCTCGCAGAAGGGCGAGTTGCCGCTGATCAGCAGGATCGGCTTGGTGGTCACCCCTTCGCTCGCCATGTCGAACAGCATGAAGGTGATGCCCTGATACTTGTCAGCCTTGTCCGTGCGGACGAGGCAGAAGATCCAGTCGGCGTGATCGGCGTAGGAGGTCCAGATCTTCTGGCCGTTGACGACCCAGCTTTCACCCTTGTCCTCGCCGAAGGTCTGCAAGGACACCAGGTCGCTGCCTGAGCCCGGTTCCGAATAGCCCTGACACCAGCGAATTTCGCCGCGGGCGATTTCATTCAGGAAGCGCTGCTTCTGGCCTTCGGTGCCGAAATGCAGCAGCGCCGGGCCGAGCATCCAGATGCCGAAGCTGCTGAGCGGCGGGCGCGCGCCGATACGGCCCATTTCCTCGCGCAGCACCTTGGCCTCGGCCGGGCTTAGACCCGCGCCACCATAGGCTTTGGGCCAGCTTGGCACGGTGTAGCCCTTCGCCACGCAGGCTTCGAGCCATGCCTTTTGCGCGTCATTCTTGAACGTCGCACGGCGGCCGCCCCAGTAGATATCGCTCTCGTCACGCACCGGTTCGCGCATTTCGGCAGGGCAGTTCGCCTCCAGCCATGCTCGGGTTTCGCTGCGGAATGCTTCCAGATCAGCCATGGGCCGACTCTCCTCTCTCAAGCTCTCACTTGACGCTTACGTTAGTGGCATTTGGACGGGGCCTGCAAGCGCCGATCGCGCGCTCTGCGATGCCGTAGCGTCAGTCGCGCGCCGATTGACGGGGCGAGCAATCGGTCTAGGTTCGAAACCGAAAAGGGAGAGTGACGTTGTCCGGATTCGGCGATTGGCCTGGCCTCAAGGGCGGGCGCGGATGACCATCATCGCAGGGCCGCTTCCGGGCAGGCTCAAACTGATGCATGGCTTCGGCGCGGTCGCCTTCGGGGTGAAGGACGGCGGCTTTTCGTTCTTCCTGCTGCCGTTCTACAACCTTGTGCTGGGAGTCGATGCCGGGATCGTCGGCGCGGCGCTGGCGACGGCGCTGATCATCGATGCCCTCGCCGATCCGCTGATCGGGCACTTGTCCGACCGCACCTACACCCGCTGGGGCCGCCGCCTGCCGTGGCTCTACTTGGCGCCAGTGCCGCTGGCGATGGCCTGGGCGCTGATGTGGTCGCCGCCCTTCACCGGCGTGCCGACCTTTTGGGAGATCGTGCTGTTGGCCGTCGGCGTTCGGTTGCTGCTGTCTGCTTGCGAGGTACCTTCGATCAGCATGGTGCCTGAAATCACCAATGATTATGTGGAGCGCACCACGCTGTTCCGGTACCGCTTCCTGTCAGGCTGGGTCGGCGGGCTGACCATGTCTGTGTTGGCCTTCACGGTGTTCTTGCCGACTCCGGAGTCGCAGCTGCAGCCCGGTGGCTACGCCGTGTTCGGAATGGTCGGCGCGGTCGCCATTCTGGTTTCGGTCATTGGCTCGGCGCTCGGACAGCACAGCTATGTCGCGCGGATGCCTGAATCCGCGCCGCCACCCTTTTCGCTGCGGCTCGCCTTTGCCGACATCATCGAAGCCTTCCGTGAGCGAGCATTCGTGATCTTCGCATATGGAGCACTGGCCGCCTACATCAGCCAGGGAGTGACGCTGTCGATCACACTCTATGTGATCCGCTATGTGTGGCAGTTCAGCGAACTCGCATTCAAGCTCTACCCCTTGGCGCTGGGCCTGTCGGTGGTGGCGATGTTCGTTCTGGTCGGTCCGCTGCACCGCCGATTTGGCAAGCCGCTTAGCGGGGCAGGCGGCGCGCTTGCCGCGCTTGCCATCGCGGGGACACCTTACGTGCTCTACCTCGTCGGATGGTGGCCACAAACCGGCGGCGCGCTGTCGACCAGTCTTTTCATCGCCTTCATGGTGGCCGCCAACACCGCCGGGGTCGTGTCGATCATCTCGGCAACGTCAATGGTGGCCGAAATCGTCGAGGCCTTCGAGGAACGCACCGGCAAGCGCGCCGAAGGCACCTTCTATGCGGGCAATTGGCTAATTCAGAAGTCGGCGACCGGCGGGGGCATTCTGCTTACCAGCCTGATCGTCGAAACGATCGGTCTGGAGCCGGGCACCGCGCAGACTGCTGTCGCTCCCGCTGTGGTCGCCAACCTTGCGCTGGCTTACCTGCTGGTTACCGCCGTGCTGGCGGTTATTGGGGCATTCTGGCTCGCCCGTTTTCCGATCACGCGCGCCGATCACGAGGCTCGCCTTGCTTCGCGGATCGCGGGTGAGCGTGCCGCAACGGCAGGTGCCGCGCCCCATAAATGAGAGCTTGGCGCTGGCCGCGTGCTCTGCCACGGTTGGCGCAGATTAGATTGCAATTGAAGACGAGAGAGGAACACCCCCATGGATTTCGAACCCACCGAACGCCAGCTTTACTGGCGCAATCGCGTGCGCGACTTCATCGAGGCGCATGTGCGCCCCAACATGGCAGTCTATGACCAGCAGGAGCACGAAGGCGAGCGCTGGAAGGTGCTGCCGATCGTCGAGGAAACCAAGGCCAAGGCCAAGGCGGCCGGCATCTGGAACCTGTTCATGCCGCCCCGCAATGACAGCCACCATCATGTCGATGACTCGTTCGAATTCGAAGGGCCCGGCCTTACCAACCTCGAATACGCCATGTGTGCCGAGGAAATGGGCCGCATCGGTTGGGCGAGCGAGGTGTTCAACTGCTCGGCGCCCGATACCGGCAACATGGAAGTGTTCCACCGCTACGGCACACGCGACCAGAAGGAGCAGTGGCTGCGCCCGCTGATGAACGGCGAAGTCCGTTCGGCCTTCCTGATGACCGAGCCGAACACCGCCTCGTCGGATGCCACCAACATCGAAACCCGCATCGAACGGGACGGCGATCACTACATCATCAATGGTCGCAAGTGGTGGTCGTCCGGCCTCGGCGATCCGCGTTGCAAGATCGCGATCCTGATGGGCAAGACCAATCCCGATGCGCAGCGCCATTCGCAGCAGTCGCAGATCCTGATGCCGATCGACACTCCCGGCGTGAACATCCTGCGTCACCTGCCTGTGTTCGGCTATGACGACGCACCGCACGGCCACATGGAAGTCGAGATGGTCAACGTTCGCGTGCCCGCAGAGAACATCCTGCTCGGCGAAGGCCGCGGGTTCGAGATCGCGCAAGGGCGCCTCGGGCCGGGCCGCATCCACCACTGCATGCGCACCATCGGTGCTGCTGAAGAGGCGCTGGAGAAAATGTGCCGCCGCCTTCAGGAACGCGAAGCGTTCGGCAAGCCGGTTTACAAGCACTCGGTCTGGGAAGAGCGCGTGGCGCGTGCGCGCATCGATATCGACATGACCCGTCTGCTCTGCCTCAAGGCGGCCGACATGATGGACAAGGTCGGCAACAAGGCGGCCAAACAGGAAATCGCCATGATCAAGGTGCAGGCCCCCAACATGGCGCTGCGGATCATCGACGATGCGATCCAGGCCCATGGCGGTGGCGGCGTATCGGACGATTACGGCCTCGCCCGCAGCTACGCCAACCAGCGCACCCTGCGTCTGGCGGATGGGCCGGACGAAGTCCACGCCCGCTCGATCGCGCACATGGAGTTCGCCAAGCACGCACCCCGCCCCGGCCCCACGGCCAACGCCCTGCGCGGCGATCATGGCCGGGCGGTCGAACCGCAGAGCTTCAGCTCGGGCGACATGGGCGTGGCGCGCTGATCGCAATCTCCCCCTCCTCTTTAGAGGAGGGGGTCGGGGGGTGGTGGCGAGCGCAGCGAGCGCGACAGACACCACCCCGCTGCGACTAGGCGGCAAAGCCGCCAAGTCTCGCGCCCCTCCTCTCAAGAGGAGGGGGAAGACGGAGAAGGCCATTGGCAAAAGCCGCCATACTTGAAGCACCCGGCGAGGGGCTCAGAATCGCTGAAGTGACCTATGCCGATCCCGGCCCGCACGAGGTGCTGATCGACACAAAGGCCTGCGGGCTCTGCCATTCTGACCTGCACTTCATCGACGGGCATTACCCCCACGCCCTGCCCTGCATTCCCGGCCATGAGGCTGCGGGGATCGTGCGCGCGGTCGGCTCCGAAGTGCGTACCGTGAAGCCCGGCGATCACGTCGTCAGCTGCCTGTCGGCCTTCTGCGGCCACTGCGAGTTCTGCGTCACCGGCCGCATGGCGCTGTGCCTCGGCGGCGATACCCGCCGCGCCAAGGGCGATGCCTCGCGCATTGCCTTTGCCGACGGGTCGCCGGTCAACCAGATGCTCAACCTGTCGGCCCTGTCCGAACAGATGCTGATCCATGAACACGCCTGCGTCGCCATCGACAAGGACATGCCGTTTGACCGCGCCGCCCTGCTCGGCTGCGCAGTGACGACGGGCGCGGGGACGATCTTCAACGCCTGCAAGGTCACCCCGGGCGAGACTGTGCTGGTGGTCGGCTGCGGCGGCGTGGGTCTTGCCGCAATCAACGCCGCGAAAATCGCCGGCGCGGCCAAGATCATCGCCGCCGATCCGCTCCCCGAAAAGCGCGAACTCGCCAAGGTGCTGGGCGCGACCCACACGGTCGATGCCCTAGCCGAAGACGCGGCCAAGCAGATCATCGCGATTTCGGGCGGCGGGGTCGATTGGGGGATCGAGGCGGTGGGCCGTCAGGCTTCGGCGGATCTCGCGGTCGCCAGCCTCAAGCGCGGCGGGACGGCAGTGATCCTCGGCATGATGCCGCTCGACTGCAAGGTCGGGCTATCGGCCTTCGACCTGCTCGGCGGCAAAAAGCTGATGGGCGCGCTGATGGGGATGAACCACTTCCCCGTCGATCTGCCGCGCCTCGTCGACTTCTACCTGCGCGGGCTGCTCGATCTGGACACGATCATCGCCGAGCGCATCCCGCTGGAAGCGGTGAATGAAGGTTTCAACATAATGCGCGCCGGCACCTCGGCCCGCACCGTGGTGGTGTTCGACTGATGGATATTGATTTCGACACGGAAATGGTCGGCACGGTCGAAGTGACCGAGAAGGACGCACTCGATCTGGGCGCGCTGACCACATGGTTCGAAGCCAATGTCGAAGGCTTCGCAGGCCCGATCAGCTACACCAAGTTCAAGGGTGGCCAGTCGAACCCGACTTACCGGATCGACACGCCGAACGCCTCTTACGTCCTGCGTCGCCAGCCCTTCGGCAAGCTTCTCCCCAGCGCCCATGCGGTCGACCGCGAATATGCGGCGATGACGGGGCTGTTCCCGACCGGTTTCCCGGTCCCGCGCACCTATGGGCTCTGCGAAGACCCTGAAGTGATCGGATCGAAGTTCTTCGTGATGAGCATGGCAGATGGCCGCAGCTTGTGGAACGGCGCGCTGCCCGGCCTGACGCCAGACGAACGCCGCCAGCACTACAACGCGCTGATCGACACCATGGCCGATCTTCACCTGAACCAGCCTGAAAACATCGGCATGGGCGATTACGGCAAGCCGACCGATTACTGCGCGCGCCAGATCGCCCGTTGGACCAAGCAGTACAAGCTGTCCGAAACCGAGCTGATGCCCGAAATGGAGCGGCTGATCGAATGGCTGCCGCAGACCATCCCTCCGCAGATCGCGAGCAGCGTGGTCCACGGTGACTACCGGCTCGACAACGTGATCTTCCACAAGACCGAAGCCCGCATCATCGCGGTGCTCGACTGGGAGCTGTCGACGCTGGGCGATCCGATCGCGGACTTCAGCTACCTGATGCTCAACTGGCACAACCCCGCCGATGGCCGTGCCGGGCTGCTGGGGCTGGATATCGAAGCGCTCGGCATCCCCTCGCAGGAGGAAGCGGTAGAGCGCTATGTCGCGCGCACCGGCTGGCCGGTTCCGCCGATGGACTGGTATTTCTCCTACAATCTGTTCCGCCTTGCCGGGATCATGCAGGGCATCAAGAAGCGGGTAATCGATGGAACTGCCTCGAGCGCCCACGCCCAGGCGATGAGCGACCGTGTGCGCCCGCTGGCCGAGCGGGCGTATCACTTCGCGTTGCAAGCGGGGATGCCCGCGTAGCCATCGGGCCGTTCCCAAGGGGCTTACGTATGCGGGCCGCGATGCTGTGCGGCGCGCTTGCCGGTGCGGCCAAGGCCCGCTAGGCGCGCTTCTGCAACCTGACGCCGGAGCACGCCCATGACCGAAGCCCTGATCACCGCCATCGAAGCCGCTTGGGACGACCGCGCGTCTGTCTCTCCCGGCCATCCGGTGGGCGAAGCTGTCGAAGCCGCGCTCGCCCTGCTCGATAGTGGCGCGGCACGGGTGGCCGCGCCTGACGGGAACGGCGGCTGGCAGGTCAACCAGTGGCTCAAGAAGGCGGTGCTCCTGAGCTTCCGCCTGAACGACAATGCCGTGGTCGATGGCGGCGCAGCCAGCGCTCCTGCCTATGACAAGGTGCCGCTGAAGTTCGCCGGTTGGGACGAGAACCGCTTCCGCGATGCCGGTTTCCGTGTGGTGCCGGGCGCGGTCGTGCGGCGCGGTGCGCATATTTCCAAGGGCGCGGTGCTGATGCCGAGCTTCGTCAACATCGGTGCTTACGTTGGCGAGAACACCATGATCGACACCTGGGCCACCGTCGGCTCTTGCGCGCAGATCGGCGCGAACGTCCACATCTCGGGCGGCGCAGGGATCGGCGGCGTGCTCGAACCGCTTCAGGCCGAACCCGTCATCATCGGTGATGGCGCCTTCATCGGCGCCCGCGCGGAAGTGGCTGAAGGCGTACGCGTGGGCGAAGGCGCGGTGCTGTCGATGGGCGTTTATCTCGGTGCCTCGACCAAGATCGTCGACCGCGCGACGGGACAAGTCCACATGGGCAGCGTGCCGCCCTATGCGGTGGTCGTCCCCGGCTCGATGCCCGGCAAGCCCCTGCCCGACGGCACCATGGGCCCGAGCCTCTACTGCGCAGTGATCGTCAAAACGGTGGACGCGCAGACCCGATCGAAGACCGGCATCAACGAGCTGCTACGCGACTGATCTGGCGGGCGCGCCAGCGGCTCGCCTTGCCGCGTTTGCGCGCTGCATGGTCCTGCGCCCGCGAACAATCGCGCCACCGCGGCATAGTACCCTGCTCACAATAGCAGGAGACGCCTATGCCCCGGCCCGATCAGAGTAACCGCATCGACGAAACAGATGCCAAGGGTGGCAGCAACGAGGGTGTTGTGCGCTGGGTGCTGCTGTTCAGCCTCGGTCTTGCGATCATTGCCATGACGATCATCTGGGTGACCGGCGCGCTCACCCAGGACGCTGACGAAAGCCAGGGCACGGCAACCGGCCGCGCGGAGGTTGAGGCTGAGGCCGCTTCCGATGACAGTTCGATCGACGGGATTACCGTAGATGATCCGGACGCTGGCGCACCTCCGACTTCGGCGGACCGATGAGCGATACCTTCCGCAAGGGTCAGAAGGTCAGCTGGGACTGGGGTGAAGGCACAGCCACAGGCAAGATCAAGGACCGCTACGAACGCAAGGTGACACGTAAAATCAAAGGTTCGGATATCACGCGCAACGGCGATGCCGATAATCCCGCATACCTGATCGAGCAGGATGACGGCGACGAGGTGCTGAAGCTGGCCAGTGAGCTCAAACCTGCTGGCTAGCCCTTTGCGGAGTTCCCCAATTCGCCGACCGACGGGAACGATTTGTCCTGCGCGGGTTTGATTGACGTAACGGAAGTCCCTTCCGCTACGTCAACAGGCGCAGGGAGAGCGACCATGGCCGACAAGAACGACGGCATCAGCATCGACGAGGTTGCCGCCCGCGGCGCCGTGACAAATACCGGCTTGCGCTATGTGCTGGGCTTCAGCCTCGGCCTCGCCGTGATCGCGATGAGCCTCGTGTGGATCATCCCTGCCCTGATCAACGCGAGCCACTGATCACTCCGCCTTGGCGGGCGGATTGATAAGCGTCTCGATCGGCGGATCGCCAGCAGCGCTGGCTGCATAGGCTTCGGCCGCGCGCATAACGCGAAGCACGTTGCGGCTGGCAATCATCTCCAGCTCCGCCTGCGAATAGCCGCGCTTCGCGAGTTCGGCGAAGAGCAGCGGGTAGCCGCGCACATCCTCGAACCCGACCGGGCCTGACGGCATCCCGTCGAAGTCCCCGCCGATACCCAGCGATTCCACTCCGGCGATCTTGCGGATGTGGTCGATGTGGTCGGCCATATGCTTGATCGTCGTCGCAGGCTCGGGGCTCGCCTTGTCCCATGCAGCCATCGCCTCGGTGACCTTCGTGGGCTGGCCCTGCCAGAGTGCCTTCAATCGTGCTTCCTCGCCCGAACGACGGGCGAACCACTGCCGCCGTTCCTCGTTGAGGAAACCGGGGAGCGCGACCACCATCACGATCCCGCCGTTCTCGGGCAGACGTGCCAGAACGGAGTCCGGCACGTTGCGGGGGTGGCCATTCACGCCCCGCGCACCAGAGTGGCTGAAGATCACCGGGGCCTTGGCCACATCCAGAGCGTCCATCATTGTCGCCTCGCTGACATGGGAGAGATCGACCAGCATCCCCAGCCGGTTCATCTCGCGCACCACGTCCTTGCCGAAGTCGGTCAGCCCGTCATGCTTCGGCGCATCGGTCGCCGCGTCCGCCCACGGCGTGTTGCTGTTGTGGGTGAGCGTCATGTACCGCGCGCCCAGCGCGTGGAGCTGGCGCAGCACACCAAGGCTCGATCCAATCGAATGGCCTCCCTCCATGCCGAGCAGCGAAGCGATCCGCCCTTCAGCCATGGCACGCTCCACCTGATCGGCGGTGGTGGCGAAACGCAAGGCGTCGGGATTGCGCGCGATCAGCCGCTTGGTAACGTCGATCTGCTCGATCACCTGCTGCACCGCCTCGGGCTCGTCGGGGTTGGAGGGGACATAGACCGACCAGAATTGCGCGCCGACCTTGCCCTGCCGCAGCCGCGCCAGATCGGTTTGCATGGCGCGCCCCTCAGGGTGCTCGGCGGCAGTGGCGGTGGTGTCCTCGAAATCGAAGGCGTTGATCTGGTTCGCCACACGGTCACGCAGCTGGTTGGGCACGTCGTTATGTCCGTCAAAAATCGGCGCGGCGTCGAGCGCGGCGTTGGCGGTGGTCTTTGCAGCGTCGACCGGGGCGGCGTCCTGCGCGGCAAGGGGGCTCGCCAACAACAACGCAGCGGACAGGGCAAGGCGCGAGGGCGTGGAGAGTTGCATGGGGTAAGCTCCCGAAGCTAGAGCGCCTGCACCGAAAGCTTCGGGACAGGCAAGGACAGGCACATGGATAGCGCGGCAGCACTGATCGAACAATTGGGCCTCTCTGCCCATCCCGAAGGCGGGTGGTACAAGGAAACGTGGCGCGGCGCGAGCGGCGCTGATGGCCGGGCCAGCGGCACCGCGATCATCTTCCTGCTCAAGGCGGGAGAGGCTTCGCACTGGCACACGGTCGATGCTGCCGAATTGTGGCTGTGGCAGGCAGGTGATCCCGTCGAATTGCGCCTTGCTGCGAGCGACGCAGGACCTGTGAGGTCGGTCATCCTTGGCAGCGACGTCAGCGCGGGGCAGCAGTTGCAGGGCGTGGTCGCGCCCGGCGAATGGCAGGCCGCCCGGCCCTCCGGCGCGCCGCAGCATGGCTACTCCCTCGTCTCATGCGTGGTGGTGCCGGGCTTCGACTTTGCCGGCTTCACGCTGGCCGCGCCGGAATGGGAGCCGGGCGCTTGATCCGGATTGTCCTGCGATGGCTGCTGGCGGCGTTCTATCTGTTGGCGGGCGTGATCCATCTGGCAAGGCCCGCCCCGTTCCTCACCATCATGCCCGCCTGGGTGCCCGCGCCCGAAGCGGTAGTGCTGTGGACGGGCGTGGCGGAAATCCTCGGCGCGATCGGGCTGGTGCAACCCTTCTCGAAGCCGCTGAGGCAAGCAGCGGGGTGGGGGCTGGCGGCCTATGCGCTGTGCGTGTGGCCGGCCAACATCAACCATCTTCTGATCGACATGGCCCGTCCCGATGGTGGCCTGGGCCTCGGCTACCACGTACCGCGCATGTTTGCGCAGCCCGCGATCATCTGGCTGGCGCTGTGGGTGGGAGAGTGTCTGCCGCTGCCCAAACGCGGCGGCGCCTGACGCAAAAACGGCGCGGACCCTACCGGATCGCGCGCCGCTGATGCTTCAAGCTGAAGGCCACCCGCAGGCGACCGCCAGACTTACTTGAGGTGCTTAGAGACCGCTGCGGTCATCTTGAACATCGAGATCTGGTCCTTGCCGATCACGGCGCCAAGCTTGGCATCGGGATTGATCTGACGCTTGTCCTTGGTGTCCTGCAGGTTGTGGGCCTTGATATATTCCCACACCTTCGAGGTCACCTGGGCGCGGGTCATCGGACCCTTGCCGATCACAGCTTCGAGATCCCCCGAAAGCGTAACCGGCTTCTGCAGTGCGTTGGTCGTGCCAGCCATCATCTACTCCCTTATCTAAGTGGCAGGTAATTCAAAAGTCATCATCTTCAAAGTCCGCATCATCATCCTCCCCGCCGCCGGTGAAGGTGGCGTGAAGCACTGCGCAGGCCGTAATCGTCCCTTGCAATGATGCGAGCAGTTCCGCTCGCCCTGCGCCGGGCATCAGCACCAGCGGCAGGTCGGTCGCGAACAGTTGGAACAGGTAGTGGCGCGTCTCGCCCTCGGGCGGGGCGGGCAGCAGCCATTCGGAATTGCCGAGCGCGTTCTTGCCGGTGCGCGGCGGCACCTCGCCTTCCAGCAGCTTGCCGCGCTGGCCCGCAAGGCCCCAGACCAGCCAGTGGCACGCGGGCTCGGCACCCTTGGCCGAAGCATCCTCGACCATCAGCACCAGTTCCTGCGTTCCCGGAGGCGGCGCGCTCCATTCGAGCGGCGGGGCGACAGCATCTTCTTCGGCCGCGGTGAAGCTCGGGTCGAGCGCCTCGCCCGCATTGAAAGCGGGGCTGATGAGCGCAAACCCGCCACGCGCATATAGCTGCGCCGAACCCAGCTTCGCCACGGCGAGACCGGGATGACGCGCGGGCGCGGGCACATGGGGTGCAAGCCAGGCAGGAAAATCAGTCATGATTCTGTCGCTTCATCGCCCTCGTGCTAGTCCGTTCGGATGCCCGATACGAGACTTCGCAAGCCGGTTTTTCGCGGTTTCTGAGGAAAACCCCGCAAATGCGGGCAAAAAGGTCACGCTTTTCGCTGGATTCATGGGGAATTTCATCGGCCCGCCTTGCTCTTGGCCTCGCTCCATTGCATCCCTGACAGCCCGGACCGCCCCCTTGGCCCGTCCAGAATCTGCCGGAGATGCCCGCGCCGTGACGTTCGCCCGCACTGCTCTCAGCCTTGTTCTTGCCGTTCAACTGGCCGCCTGTGGCGGCGGCGGGTCGTCGTCCTCGCCCCCGGCGACCGGCGGAGGCGGCACACCCGCCCCCAGCCCGACGCCCGCCGCCTGTTCGCTACGCGCCCGGCAGGACTTCGCCGATCAGGTGCTCAACGAATGGTACCTGTTCCCCGAACTGCTCGCCACCGTGAACCAGAACTCGGTCACCAACCTCGACGACTATCTCGACGCCCGCGTGGCGCCCGCACGCGCGGCGAACCGGGATCGCTTCTTCACCTTCGCGACGTCCATCGCGGAAGAGAACGCGGTGATCAACTCCGGCTCCTCCGCGGGCTTCGGCATCCGCCTCTCCTATGACACGGCCAACCGTCGCCTGTTCGTGGTCGAGGCCTATGAAGGCGCGCCGGGGCTTGCCGCCGGGCTCGACCGCGGGACCGAGATCACCGCGATCGGCACCACCAGCGCAAATCTCCAGAGCGTATCCAGCCTCTTCGCCATCCCCGGCGACAATGGCGGCGCACAGGCCGTTGCCAATGCGCTCGGCCCGTCCGATCCGGGCGTTAGCCGCGTGCTGCGTTTCACCCAGCCGGGCGGCGCGGTGATAGAACGGTCGATCACCAAGACCGAATTCGCGCTCGATCCCGTCTCAGACCGCTACGGCGCGCTGATCCTCAACGATGGGGGCAAGCGGGTCGGCTATCTCAACCTGCGCACCTTCATCGTCTCGGATGCCGCCAATCAGCTGCGCACCGCCTTCGGCCAGTTTGCAGCGCAGGGCGTGACCGAGTTGATCCTCGACCTGCGCTACAACGGCGGCGGGTTGGTGAGCGTTGGCGACACCTTCGGCGACCTGATGGGCGCTGGCCGCGTGGGTCAGGTGTGGAGCAAGGAAATCCTGCGCGCATCGAAATCAGCGGAGAACAGCACGCGCCTGTTCCGCACCGAGGCCAATGCCATCGCACCCACCAAGGTCGCGGTGATCACCACCGGATCGAGTGCATCGGCGAGCGAGCTCGTTGCCAATTCGTTGATCCCCTATCTTGGCAGTAATCTGGCGCTGGTCGGGGCCAACTCCTTCGGCAAGCCGGTCGGCCAGTTCGGCTTTGACCTCGCCGCCTGCGACCTGCGCGTGCGGGCGGTGGCGTTCCGGACGGTCAATGCTAACGATCAGGGCGATTACTATACCGGCCTTGCCAGCGTGATGCCCAACACCTGCCGCGCGGGCGACGACATCGCCTTCCCGCTGGGCGACCCGCGCGAGGCTTCGATTGCGACGGCGCTCAACTTCCTAGGCGGGCGCACCTGTTCGCCGATCACTTCCAGCCGCACCGCCAGTGCGACCGGAGGAGCAACGCAAGGCGAACGCCTCGGCGGGGGTGTGGACCTGCCCGAGCGCGTGCCACTCCAGCCGCGCCGGCCGGGCCCTGCACAGCACGAGCTGCCGGGCCTCTACTGACGGCCCCGACGAACGTGCCGCGGGGCTTACAACCCCTGCGGCACAGTCTCGAACGCGGGCAGATCGCCGAGGTCGACCCAGTCCTGCTTGCTTTTGGCATAGCAGTGGAAGGCAGGCTTCAGGATGCTGGTATCGTCCAGCGTCCCGGCCTTGATGAACATCATCCCCGGAGGGCTGTCGACGCGGGTGAATACCGGCGAACCGCAGGTTCCACAGAACTGCCGCCGCACGGTCGCGCCGCTATCGCCGGTGTCATTATAGGTGGTGAGCTCGCCTTCGAAGGCGACCGCCGTATCCGGCACCCCGACGATCACCGAAAGCGCGCTGCCCGCCTGACGCTGGCAATTCTTGCAGTGGCAGGTGACGCACAGCAGCGGGTCGCTTTCGCAGGTATAGCGTACCTTGCCGCACAGGCAGCCTCCGGTCATCGTCATGGCGTTTCTCTCCCCTGTCTGCGCGCGCCTTATGGCGCTGCGTCGCCGGTGAACGGCTTGCTGGTCGTATAGCCGCAGCCTTCCAATGTCTCCCCGCCCAAAGCGATAGTGGCAACGAAGGGAAAGCGCCGGTCGCTCATTCCGTCGCTGCACGCGCCGGGGGTGAGCGTGGCCGTAAACGGATTGCCGTCGAGCGTGCCGGTGAAACCCAGACCGTTATTCCCGGCAAAGCGGGTCACGGCAAAGCGCGTGCCGGGCTGGTTGTCAGGCGTAGTCCACACCCCCTCGCCGCTTTCCACCTTCAGCGCCCAGAATGGCTCGGTGCCGACGAGGTTCACAGCTTCATCGGGCGCGACCGCATCGAAGGTCTCACCCTTGGGGTCGATGCCGTCCTGCTGGGCGGGCGTGCAGGCAACGGCAAGCATCATCGCGGCAAGGGCAGGAAGGCGGCGGATCATCGGGGTCTCTCCTGTGCGGTGGCCCAAGGATAGGCCGGAACCATGCGCCCGCCAAGGCATTGCCCGCCCATGGACTTCACCCCCACCCGCGAGGCCGCGCAGGCCCGCCTCGCCCAATTTCTTCCCGCCGCCGGCCGCCACTATGCCGAAACCCGCAATGCCGATGATGGCCCGGCCGAGGAAGTGCGCGGCAATGTTTCCCAGCTTTCGCCGTGGCTCCACGCCGGTTTGATCGGCGAACCCGAATTGCTGGAGGCAGTGCTCTCGCAGCATTCCCCCCGCGCCGCAGAGAAGTTCATCGCCGAGGTGTTCTGGCGGATCTACTTCAAGGGCTACCTGGAACAGCGCCCCGCGATCTGGGACGATTATCGCACTGGCCGAGACGGAGCGCTCGCCGCGATGGAGCGCAATGGGGGGCTGCGCACCGCCTATGCAGAGGCCACCGAAGGCCGCACCGGAATCGAGGCATTCGATGTCTGGGCGCGCGAGCTGGTGGAGACCGGCTACCTCCACAACCATGCGCGGATGTGGTTTGCCAGCATCTGGATCTTCACCCTGCGGCTTGACTGGCGGCTGGGCGCGGACTTCTTCCTGCGGCACCTGATGGACGCCGACGCAGCATCGAATACCCTTTCGTGGCGCTGGGTCGCGGGGCTGCATACCAAGGGCAAGCACTACCTCGCCCGCGCCGACAATATCGCCCGCTACACGGCGGGACGGCCCGGCGGCGCCTTGACCGCAGAGGGGCTGGCGGAGGATGCCGAGCCGCTGAGCGAGCCGCGGGACTATGGCCGCCTGAAGCTTGATCTGCCCGCGCCCGTTAGCGCCGCCGACCTTGCCGATCCCTTCGCGCTGCTGTTGCATGACGAGGCGGCGCATCATGCCCCCCTCGCCCTGCCAGCCGCACCCGCGCTGGTGATCGGTGCTTGCCGGCCGGAAGCACGCTCGCCGGCCGCCATTGGCTCCCCCGCCCGTGATTTCGCCACCGGCGCGCTGACCGGCGGAATGGCCGAGGCCACGTCTGCTTTTGGCTGCCCTGCAGTCACATGGCGCGCAGGGGAACCACTCGCGCCACTGCTGGCCGAAGCGGGCGTCCACCGCGTCGCCCTGCCCTACCTCCCCGCCGGATGGACCCGCGACGCGCTGTGGCCCGACCTGGCGCCGCTCGCTGCCGAAGGCCGTGTCGTCACACTGCTCGGCGATCTCGACCGCACCACCTGGCCGCTTGCCAAGGCAGGCTTCTTCGGCATCGCCAAGGCAATCGACGGACTTCTGGCCGAGTGCGGAATTCACGGCGAGGGCTGACCATCTCAACCCGGGGTTAACCCTGTCGCATTAGGCTGGTGCGCTACTGTCCACGCCGAGGCTCGTCGCGCCATGCTCTACCCCAATCGCCTTCAGGCTGCGCTCCTGTTCGACCGCCCGGTGGACGATCTCGAAGCGATCATGCGCGATTTCATCCGCATCGAGAAAATGCGCAGCGGCGCCGACTTCACCACAAGCGAGGCCAATCCGGGCCGCTTCTATCGTCTGTTCAATCCCGCAGACGAGCTGATGCTGACGTTCGAATACCTCGAGGTTCCGGCGGTCTCGCAGGTGTTCCGGGGGGCATTGTCCTCTCCCTATACCGGGATCGTCACGCCCGATATCCGCGACCGGCTGAGCCGTGCGCGCAGCCACATTCTGGTCGAAGCATCGCACGGAGTGATGGGCGGGGTGGAAGAAGATCCCAAGATCGCCGCCATGTTCGAAGCCATCGGCCGCCCGCGTTCGGGTGCCAGCCAGGCGCAGTTCGAGCACCGGCTGAGCGTGCTGTCATTGATGAGCCGCATCGTGACCGATCACGCCATGCCGCTTGCCGTGCATTGGACCCAGTCCGACCAGCTGCTCGGCGGCGAGGTCTTCGATAAGCTGGCGAGCGGCAGCGAGGCACCGGGGCCGCTGCACATCCACCCCTTCCTGTTCGGCCCAACCCCCGCACCGGGCGAGGACGCACTGGCCGGCTTCCGCACCTTCGGCGCACGTCACTGGCTGGGCCGGGAGATCATCGTCCAGCCCAATGTCCTGCCGTGGGCTGCCAATCTTGAAACGGTCTTTGCCTTCCTGCGGGTGGCGACGATGCCGAATGGCTATGTCATTCCCGACGGCGACACCTTCGGTCCGGAAGATCGCAGCTTGTCCTACCGCGTGATCCACCACGATACGGGCGCGAATATCGGCTACGCGGAGCCCGAGGCCGCCGACATGCCGATGTACGAACTGGTGCCGCTCAAGCATGTCGCGCTCGGCTTCGTTGCGCCCGATCATGTGCCCGACGCCAGCGTGTTCGACGACCGCGCCTTCCCGGCCGGCATCATGCCCCACGATCAGGACGCCAAGATGGAGCTGGCCAACGAATGGTCAGAAAAGCGAAAGCTTGCCGAAGGGATTGGCGGAAAGTTCGAGGTGCGCAAGCAGGTGGAAGATGATGCTGCGCCGGAACCGGAGCCGCCGGTGCCGCCTGCCAGAGTGGTAGCCCCCAGCCCAAGCCAGCCGGGACTTCCCGGTCTCAGCGGCCGCGGTCTGCGCAGCCGGGTGTTCGGGCGCAAGGGGGTTTAGGCCCCCGCGCCGCGCCGTTCAGGAAATCATGCTTTCCGCGGCGCGCTTTTCGGCCCGGACGCGATCGGCTTTCTCGCGCTCCTCGATCGTCTTGCGCGCCTGTTCGGCCAACCCGCGCCAGGTCTTTTCCGACCGCAGCTCACGGTCGCGCACGTTTTCAAGCGTCGCCTTGCCTGCAAGGGCGGCGGCTTCGTCGGCGCGCTCGCAATAAAATTCGTAGGTCTGGGCCATCGGGGGTGTCCTGCCATAGGAGGGGGTAGGCGGGATTCAGATGCAAAAGGGGCGAGTCGCGCAATCGCAACCCGCCCCCGGTATTCGTCTTAGGCAGCCGCGAGGTTCACAGCGCTTTCCTTGCCATTGCGGCCACGCTCGAGCTCGAAGCTCAGACGCTGGTCCTTTTCAAGGCTGTGCATGCCGGCGGCCTGCACGGCAGTGATGTGGACGAAGCTGTCCGACGAACCGTCGTCGGGCTGGATGAAGCCATAACCCTTTTCGGTGTTGAAGAACTTCACGGTTCCGGTCTTGGTGCTCATGGGGTGTTCCTTTCAAGAACAATCAATTACCTCCGGCAACATGCAGGAGGGGAGTGCGTCGTATCGTCCGATGAAAGGAAGTCGTCGTCTGGTAGACGCCGCGGGGCTTTGGGCCGGGCGGCGGAGCGCAAATTTCGAAGTCCGTCGCAAATTTCGACGTCAGCAATGCCTTCCTAGCACGCTTTACCCCATTCGCCTAATCACACCCTGCGGAGCCGCGCGTTAAGACATTCGCGAGAGGTCGCGTCTATCCTCGGCAAGGCTATGCCAACGTCCGCCGCCTTGCGCGCCACCAACGACGCCCTGCCCCAACTGCGCCGCCGCCTCTGGCGTACGGGGCTGATCGTCGTGGGCGCTTCGGTGTTCGCCTCGGCGTGCTTTGCGCACCTGTCCTTCACGATGTTCGGCACGATCGATTATGCCGGGACGATGGTCGCGGCAGTGGCGATCCCGCTGGTGGTGGCGAGCCTCGCCTTTGCCTGGATCGCCTCGCTCACCATCCGGCTCGAATTGTCGCGCCGGGATCTGGAGCGGCTCGCCTTGCAGGATTCGCTCACCGGCCTTGCCAACCGCCGCGCCGCGATCACCCGCCTTGGCGAATGGGCCGCGCGCCAGCCGCCGGCCGACATCGCGCTCGCCATTGCCGACATCGACTTCTTCAAGCGCGTCAACGACCGGCTGGGCCATGATGGCGGGGATACGAGCCTCGTCCACTTTGCCGCGATGCTCCGCAAGCTCCTGCCGGCCGACTGGCTGGTGGCCCGGATCGGGGGCGAGGAGTTCCTGATTGCCGCCCGCAGCGCCGACTATCCCGCCTTCGCCGCGCGGATCGAGGCCTTGCGGGTCGCGGTGGCAGAAACCCCGCTGATCACTGCATCCGGCCCCTACCGCCTCACCGCCAGCTTCGGCCTGGCCGAACGGCAGGGCGAGGAAGGCATCGACCGCCTGATCACCCGCGCCGACACGGCGCTCTATGCCGCCAAACTGGCAGGCCGCAACCGCACGGAAAAAGCCGCGTAGTTGCCTTTCGCGCGCCCATCCGGGGCCGGTGCAGCGCCTCCCGCTAGGGGCGGCGCTGATCCTGCGCAGGCGGCGTGCCGCGCGGTTCATTCTCATCGCGGCGTTCGCGGATTTGTTCGCCCGGCCTGCCTTCATTCAGACCTTGCTGATTCTGGCCGGTGGGATTGCCGCGCTGCTTATCGTCACGGTCTTCCAGATGGCGCGGATCGGCCTCGAGTGGCTGGAAAACGCTGCCGCCGCCGGGGGCCGACTGGCTTTCGCGGACCGCATCGCCATGTTGCGTCACCGCGCCCTGACGGCTGACCCCGTGGCTGCCGCCCGGTGATGCCGAGCCTGCGCCCTGATCGATCGCATAATCGCTGTTTGCCTCGCGCTGGCGATCCTCGTCGGAGCCCTTGCGGAGCGGTTCGAAGGTGCTGCCTTCGTGCGGCGTGCCGGTCATGTGCCCGCGATCATCCAAGCCATGTTCGGCATCGACGCCCGGGCGGCTGGCGGCGTCCTGATTGGCGCGGTTGCGGGCATCGTTCTGCTCGCCGGTGGTGCCCTGCTCGTCGGGCGCGCGGGGGGTGGTGTCACAGTCGGTCATGATGATCTCTCCTCGTGTGGTAGGGAGAGTGTGCGCCCGGCCACGCAGGGATGCGCTAACGTGGGAGGGTAACCTGCGGCGAGGCCCCTTACCGCGAGCGCGCCGCTCGGCTAGGCTGGCGCCATGTCACCCATCACCATTCTGATCGACGCCGATGCCTGCCCGGTGAAAGACGAGATCTACCGCGTCGCCGAGCGTTTCCGCTCCGAGGTGCGCGTGGTCAGCAACGCCGCCTTCCGCATCCCCGATAGCCCCCGGATCAAGCGCGTGGTGGTATCCGACAGCTTCGATGGGGCGGACGACTGGATCGCGGAGGCTGCCGACGCCCGGAGCGTGGTCATCACCGGAGACATCCTGCTCGCCGACCGCTGCCTGAAAGCAGGCGCGCGGGTGCTGAAACACAATGGCGAGGCGTTCACGGCGGCCAGCATCGGAGGCGCCATCGCCACCCGCGCGATCATGGCCGACCTGAGGGCGGGGATGGACGGGGTGGGAGGCGGCCCCGCGCCGTTCAGCAAGGCGGATCGCTCGCGGTTCTTGCAGGCGCTGGATCGGGTGCTGGTGGGAATGGGGCGGTGACGCTTGGATGGGACTGAGAAACTGGGAAGCTATTAAAAAAGCGAAGCTTGGCCCTTGGCAACCCTCCACTCTCCCTCACAGTACGACCGCGCGTCACTGATTAGTTCCGAAAGATTGGGTTGACCATTTTGTCTGTTTCGCTTCAAGCGCTTAGCACCAGAAGCAATGAGGTGCCGGTTTCCGGGGGCAACGGTCTCATCAAATCCATAATCGACCGCAAAGAGCGGCACTCCAATGCGTAACGCCTCCTCACCTGCCGCGCGAGTTCCACCCTTCTCCCCAGCTTCAATTACGATCATGGCACAGGACATCCCCATGATGACCTTGTTCCGTTGCATAGCTTGATAAGCGCGCCAAATGGCACTTGGCACGAACTGGCTAACTACCAGAACACGCTCCCAATCCCATACTTCCCTCAATTCGGGCGCAATCCGGAATCGATCCAGTCCTTCGGGCAGCACTAAAACTGTGGCTCCACCATTTAGCAGCGCCTCGAAATGGGTCGCACGATCAACACCACGGGCGTTGCCAGATGTGATGATGAAGTTCTCAGAGACGGCCTTCCGAGCGCAAAGCGCGGCAGCTTCAATGCCCTTCTCGGACGCGTTCCTTGCTCCGCAAAAGCTAACGGCATGGGACCCAAGCAGGTCTTGATTGCCAGCCACATGCAGTTCTGCTGGCGCGTGCGATCCAAGAAGCGACTTAAGGCGCTTAGGATAGGCATCGTCGCCCACTTTGAGAACGGAAAGATGAGGCAAAAGAGCGCTCATTGGTTGTCTGTGTCTCGCCTCCCCTTAGAAACGCACAGTAGGTGCAAATCGTCAGCGCCTGCCGCTCTCAGCTGCGATCCGACGTAGTGTGCCGTCGCACCCGACTGATACATATCATCAATCAAAAGCAGATTTTTCCCCGCCACCGATCCCGATACAAGCATACCTACGCCTGCGAGAGCATGCCACTTCTGTTCAACCGTAAGGGTCTTGATCTCCCCCTTTGGCCCAGCCCACGCAATTTCATTGGTCAGGTCGGGAACCATAAGCTTTTCAGACAGCCTCCTGGCCAGAAAGTTAGGCAGGCTCAACGACGCCGGGTTTGAGCTGGGAACGGAGATAATTGCCGAAATCCCGAGTGCAGCATGGCAATCCCTGTAGACCTCTTCTAGAATCACAGCCAGCTTTTCGCGAGCATCCAGATTTGCATCGTATTTAGCCGCCTTCTCAAGTTCTCCAATTTTGGTTCGGGCATCATCCGCGTAATGCTCCGCGGCGGCGATTGCCGTTGTAAAAAGCGATCGAATGAATACCAGATTCGAACGTTGCTCAAGCCATGCAGAAATTTGCGTGTATTCTTCGGTGGAATGGATGGAACGATAAAACCCACCGTGTATGCCTTTGGTGTTATTGAACATCTGCCACGGGAATATCGCTGAGAACGATTCAGAGAACGGGATGTTGAGAAAGCCCACCGCTTTGCCGCTTACAGCTTTCTTTAGGGCAGTCTTGTGAGTGGAGCCAAAGCAAATTCGCTTAGGCGACTTGGCGCGAAGCGCTGCAAAACGCTCAAAAGTGATGGGAGGGTAAAAGAGGTCGCGCAAATCTGACATACCCGCTCCTATGTTCTTCTTATGTTCCGGTCAACATTGAACTCGCCCGGTACCCTTGCGTCATCGTTTCGGGTGGACGCACAATCATAGCTAAACCATTGGCATGTCAATAAAAGAGAAACTCAGATTTCAAAAAGTTGGCTCTCGCTCTGTGCTCAACCCCCTGCCCCTTCTTCCCCACATTGACACCCCACCCCATCAGTCCCACGCTCCGCGCTCGGGCATTTCGCCCTCTGATCGGAAGTACCTATGGCCAAGGGCCAACAGAAGAAGTCCAAGGAAGCCCGCAAGCCCAAGGCTGACAAGGGGCCGAAGCAGAACGCCAGTCAGCCCAGCCTCAAGCCCGGCGGGATCAAGGGGCTGGAGAACATGAAGAACAGCTGAGCCGGCCCTCACGCGGCGTTGGCGGTGCGGGCGTCCTCGCCTATGGCGGGGCCATGCATCTGACCCATCTTCGCGATCTGGCGGTCGATACGCCGCTGCCCTCCGGCCACGCCTTTCTGTCCGCGGCGAGCGGAATGGTGGTTTGCGGCTCTGCGCTCTATGTCGTTGCCGATGATGCGCAGTGCCTTGGCGTGTTCGACCTTGGCACCGGAGAACCCGGGCGGCTGATCCCGCTGATCGCGGGCGAGTTGCCCAAGGATGCGGTCGAGCGGAAAAAACAAAAGCCCGATTTCGAAATCCTGCTCGCCTTGCCATGCGCAGGCGCGACCCGCTTGCTAGCAATGGGCTCCGGATCTACCTCGCAGCGGATGCGGGGCGCGCTGATCGATCTGCCCGACCACAATGCGCCCGCCAGCGTACGCCTGATCGATCTGCAAGCGCTGTTCGCCGCGATCGCCCCGCTGGTGCCAGAGATCAATCTGGAAGGCGCAGTGCTGCGCTGCGACCAGTTGCTGCTCTTCAATCGCGGCAATATGGAATATCCCGCCTCGCAGATCATCGCCGTGCCGCTATCAGCCCTGCTCGAAGGTGGTCCCATCACTGCGACACTTCACGCAGAGCTTCAGCTGCCGACCGTGTCGGGCGTTCCCCTGACGGTCACCGATGCCTGTCTGCTTGAGAGCGGCCATATCCTGCTGTCCGCTGTCGCCGAAGCCACCGACAACAGCTACGCCGACGGCGCGCTGCTGGGGGCGGCCATTGTAGAACTCGATGCGAATTTGAATGTGCGGGTGATTGAACCGCTCGACCCCATCCTGAAGGTCGAAGGACTGTCCGCGCAGATCATGGCGGACGGGGTGCACCTGCTGTGCGTGACAGACGCGGATGATCCTGATGCGGCGTCCAGCCTGTATCGCAGGGTGTTAGGCGCGCGGGCCTAGGCCGCTTCGCGCTGCGCCTTGGGCAGTAGCACCGCGAAGGCGATCGTCACCATCAGCAGTGCAGGCACATCGCCCAGCAGGTGGCCATGGTGCATCGGTGCGCCCAGCGATTGCACCGCCATGATCGCGGCGTGCACCGCGCTCGACACGGCCACGAACCAGATGAGCGACACATGCGCCAGCGGATCGCGTGCGGCGGCGATCATGAACAGGCCGAGCGTCGCGTAGACCCCCACGATCATCATGAAATATTGCGAAGCTATCGGCGGGCCTTCGTGCCAGGCCCAGCCGCTCGGCCAGACCATCGCCAGCGGTCCGACCAGACAGAACACCGCGCCGAAAGCGACAAGCAGAATTTGCAGCAGGCGATAGGCGTTCATGTGACGATCCCCCCGGACGAAGCACAACCCGGAGAGAGGTGTCTGCCCTTTCGCCGATCCGGTCAACGCGGCAGCATTAGGAACGGGGGATTAGCGGTCAATCTTGCGCATGGCCCGGCGCCGGTATCAGCTCCAGCACGGTGCGGTTGCGGCTGAACCATTGCTCGCCCGGCTCGTCGAGGAAGTCGACCTCCTTGAGCGTCACCATGCTTGCACCGTCGCGGGTGGTGGTCTCGCGGATGCGTGCCGGGCGGTTGTCGTCATGCGCAAATACCGTGGACCTGCTGGATCACCTCACCGCGAACGGCTCGTCGGTTGAAGCATTGGAGTTTAGATCTCCAAGGTCCGCGGTGAGCCGAGCCTTGATCAATTTGGCGCGATTGAGCAAATCATCATAGGTCAAAATCGAAATCCGTCCGGCCCAGTAAATATTGCGTCGCCGAAGTTTCTCAGCTGAGCTATCCGACATATCTGCCCTTCTGCCGATGATCACAAAGCCCTTCGGATTTGAGATGCCATTCAAACTTTGAGCAGCGTATGGATAGTTCTCTTCGACCCAAGCAAGCCAATCTAGAACCTGCTGCTCTGCGTGCGTCAATTGGCTGGAGGGATTGCCACTTTTAGTATAGATTGGAAGATTCGATGACTCTAACTCAATTAGATCGTATGATCCATCGAATCTCTGACCTGCATAATCCATCTCGTATTCAGAGCCAAGCCTGTGCTTCGGAAGTATTTTTACATACTCGACACCGAATAGTATTGGGTTGCGTGTTATACAGCGCTGTATAGCATTTTCATTGCGAGTCGAAACATTTATTTCGTACTCCAGCTCTTCTATGCCACGATCGAGTGCCAAAAGAACACTTTCGGCTCTGGTCAATCGAGCGATCTCGCGAAGCGCCACATCACGTATAAGCGCTATCTCAGCCGGAAATATCGTGATTGTGCAGTCAATCTCTTGAAGGCGGCCAACCTCAAGAAACTCGATAGTAGGCCTCTTGGAAAATTTCAGACGGACTCGATTCCCCTTGCCATCAGGAGCCGTAAACCCTTCAGTCAACAGTCGTCGGTGCAGTTCTGTAAGTCGCGGCAGAAACTCGGATTGGTTAGGAAAGACCGGCACTTCTTCCATCGCTGCAATTGCAAGGATATCGATAGCCTCTTCCTCGTCGGTCCGATCATCGTCGCTGGACGATATTTCAAAGAGCTGTCCCACCTCAATGTTTAGGGCGTCAGGATTGATGTAGTGGCTTATAGCGTGGAATATAATTTTTCCATCACGCTCATCATAAATAAGTTCACGGCAAGGCTTAATTAATTCGTTTAATGTAAACCCCTTGCCCTCCTTCTTAGGCTTGCCTTGATTCAGCTTACTCCAAAGCTCCAAGATGGCTTTGGCGTTTTCAGAATCACCTATGACACCAAATCCTAACTGCTTAGGCTCTTTCCAAAGGTTGAGGCGTGCTCCATCTCTACTGATGGATGTATCAGCTTTCTTGTGCGCGGGCTTGGGTCTGGATTTAGTCATGCTCGCGGTTGCCTGCTCCCACATAGAGCTGGTTGCCGGTCTCGCGGTACTTGGCGCTCATCTCCTCCATGCCTTTCAGCGCGGCCTGACGGCTCGCCTCAGCCGTGTCCGCGCCCAGCTTTTCCGAGGCGAGGAAGCTTTCGGGGCTGCTGTTCTGCTTGGCGGCGAAATCGCGGACGTCCTGGCTGATCTGCATCGAGCAGAACTTGGGCCCGCACATCGAACAGAAATGCGCCGACTTCGCGCCTTCCGCCGGGAGCGTCTGGTCGTGATATTGCTCGGCGGTTTCGGGGTCGAGGCTGAGGTTGAACTGGTCGCGCCAGCGGAATTCGAAGCGCGCCTTGGACAGCGCATTGTCACGCACCTGCGAGGCCGGGTGGCCCTTGGCCAAATCCGCCGCGTGGGCGGCCAGCTTGTAGGTGATCACGCCGACCTTCACATCGTCACGGTCGGGCAGGCCCAGATGCTCCTTGGGCGTGACGTAGCAGAGCATCGCCGTGCCATACCAACCGATCTGCGCCGCGCCGATGCCGCTGGTGATGTGGTCATACCCAGGCGCGATATCGGTCACGAGCGGGCCCAGGGTGTAGAACGGCGCCTCGCCGCACACCTGCAGCTGCTTTTCCATGTTCTCCTTGATCTTGTGCATGGGCACGTGACCCGGCCCTTCGATCATCACCTGCACGTCCTGCGCCCAAGCGCGGTGGGTGAGTTCGCCCAAGGTGTAGAGTTCGGAGAATTGCGCTTCGTCGTTCGCATCGGCGATGCTGCCGGGGCGCAACCCATCGCCCAGCGAGTAGGCGATGTCGTAGGCCTTCATGATCTCGGTGATCTCGTCGAAGTGCTCGTAGAGGAAGCTTTCCTTGTGGTGGGCGAGGCACCATTTCGCCATGATGCTGCCGCCGCGGCTGACGATCCCGGTGACGCGCTTGGCTGCCATCGGGACATAGGCAAGCCGCACACCGGCGTGGATGGTGAAGTAGTCGACGCCCTGTTCAGCCTGTTCGATCAGCGTGTCGCGGAAGATTTCCCAGGTCAGCTCCTCGGCCACCCCGCCGACCTTCTCCAAAGCCTGATAGATCGGCACAGTGCCGACCGGCACGGCGGAATTGCGGATGATCCATTCGCGGGTGTCGTGGATATTGCGCCCCGTTGAGAGGTCCATGATCGTGTCCGCGCCCCAGCGGGTCGCCCAGACCATCTTGTCGACTTCGCTCGCCACGTTCGAGGCGACGGCGGAGTTGCCGATATTGGCGTTGATCTTGACGAGGAAGTTGCGCCCGATCGCCATCGGCTCGGACTCAGGGTGGTTGATGTTGTTGGGAATGATCGCCCGGCCGCGGGCGATTTCATCGCGCACGAATTCCGGCGTGATGATGGTCGGGATTTCCGCGCCCCAGCTTTGCCCGTCGCGGATCATGTCGGCAGCGATTTCGCGCCCGAGGTTTTCGCGCTCGGCGACATATTCCATTTCGGGGGTGATGATGCCCTTGCGGGCATAGTGCATCTGGCTGACGTTCATGCCCGCCTTGGCGCGCAGCGGGCGCTTCACGGCATTGGGGAATTGCGGGACGCCGCCCGAACGGTCGGGCCCGAGCTGGCCGTTATCCTCCGGCTTGATCTCGCGCCCGACATAATCCTCGACATCGCCGCGGGCCATGATCCAGTCACGGCGCAACTGCGGCAGGCCGGCGTTGATATCGATATGGGCGTTGGGGTCAGTATAGGGGCCGGAGGTGTCGTAAACGCGGACCGACGGCTCGCCGCCCTCCAGGTCGATCTCGCGCATGGCGACCCGAATGCCGGAGCCGGTGCGCGCGCCGACATAAATCTTGCGGCTGCCACGGATCGGCCCGGTGGTGACGCCAATTTCGACGGGGCTGTTGATGTCGGCCATACTGCTCTCTCCTCAAGGCGGATGGAGCACGGGCGCAGTGGTGCGATGACCGGCCCACTCCCTCCGCCGATGCTAATCGGTTCAGGTTCGACGGGTCGTGGGGTGCTTACACCCACCTCTCAGCACAAGCGTGCTCCCCGGGGATGGGAGGGGATTAGGACAAGGCCGCAATTGAGTCCAGTGCGGCGTCAGGCGACCCCGCCCGCCGCCTGCCATTCGGCAATCGCTTCGATCGGATAGACCAGCATGATGACGTTGAACGTCAGATTGTCGCGCACCACATAGCCCGCCACCAGTTCTCCGATCAGCGCGAGCGCCACCGTCACCTTGACCGGCAGACGCAGCGCCAGCCAGAAGCCGAACGACATCCACATCAGGTCGGCCCCCGAATTGAGGACGCTGTCACCCGAATATCCATGGTTGGCGGTAACCGAGCGGAAGCGGTTGATCACCATCGGGGTGTTCTCCAGCACTTCCCACGCGGCCTCCAGCAGCACCGCAAGCGGCAGGCCCCAGCGGAACGCATGAGCGCCGCCCCAGCCACGCTTCACGAACATCCACCAGCCGAACGCGTAGAAGATCATCCCGTGAATGATGTGGCTGGGCGTGTACCAGTCGGTGATATGCTGGCTGTTGCCGCTATCGTTGATCTGCCCGTGCCACAGCTTGACATAGCCGCACTCGCAGATCGGCGCGCGGCCCATGGCGAGCAGGATGACGATGGTGACGACCGCAATGGCGATCGAGACGATGACCGTGCGGCGGTTAGGAATGAGAGTGCCCATAGGGCTTTAGCTGCCGCCGCCGCGCCGGATTGGCAAGTGGGCGGAGGGTGGCGGGTTTACAAAGCTGTGAAAGCTCTTGCGGCCCATCGCTGACAGGATCGCGGGGATTCCCGTCATGGCACTGACTGCCGCAAGGGCCAAATGGCCGCGGCCTGAGCTCAACGCTGGCCCCCGCCGCGCAACCGCGTCAATGCGACTTCCAGCGCGGGATCTGTGCCGTCGGCTGCGGTATCACCCGCGTCCAGCAGAACAAGGGGCTGCCAGTCTTCACGCGCCGTTCCCTCGGCAGCGGACAGCCTGTCCCATGCAAAGGACAGCGAGAGACAGCCATTGTCGGTCTCATTTGTGTTGAGCGTCCCCAGTAGGTCGGCCAACGGTGTTCCGATTGTGGTGACGCCCGCCGTCCGGTCAAAAGCCATTGCCAAGGCCTCGCCCACGCTGCCGGTCCAGCGCCCAGCGAGCACCACCACAGGGCGATCCCACCGCTCGCCGCGCGGAAACACATATTCTGCATATTGTCGAGGCACCCCGAACACCGCCTCCTCATAGGCATTGCGGTGGACCTGATACACCTTGGGCTCTGCAAGGAAGTGGCCAAGGATGGTGCGTGCAACCGTGGTGTTGCCACCCGATGGGGTGTCGCGCAGATCGATGACCAAGGGTTTTGCACCGGCAAGATCGTCAAGCGCCGCATCGAAAGCGGTGATCACGCCATTGTCGCCCAGCGTGTTGTGGAACCGGATCTGCGCAATGCCGCCGTGATCGGTTACGCTCAGCAGCGCCTGCGGGCGCGCCGTGATGCTCTGCTGAGCGGGTGGTAAAGCGACCTCGCGAAGAACGCCGTCCCCACGAACGGTGAAGCGCCGCGCCGCGCCCAACCGGCCGGTCGTGACCACGTTGACCGCATATCCCAACTGCGCGGCATCGGGATCGGTTTGGACCGGGGCAAGAGCTTCACGCGCCAGGGCGGCTACCGGCCGCCCATCCATTTCGATCAGCTCCCAGCCCGGCCGGAGACCCTGGCTGAAGGCCGCGCTGTCACGACGAACGTCGACGATGCGCCAAGCGTCGCCAACGCGCTCGACCCAGAAGTCGGACGAAGACGGGATCCATGCACGCTCCGGCCCGGCAACCGGGCGGACGTGAAAGTGCCCGTCGCGAAAGGCATAGCCGAGTGCTTCGGCTATCGTGCCGAGCTCTGCCACTGTTGTCGCTTCGGCTGCACGCGCTCCTGCGCTGACGAGCAGGGCGTCCAAATCGGCCACGCGGCTTAGATAGGCATAGTTCTGGCGCAGGATCGCTTCGACCTCGGGCCACGCAGCATCGCTACGCGCCCAGTCGTCGCAGAAAGCTGTGCTGGGCTGGGCGCTGGTTACGGATGATGCGAGCGCAAACGCTACCGCCAGCGCGGCGCTAGCAGCACGAGCTATCATTCAATCACCCGCCCGCGCACCATGACGAAGTCGATCTCTTCCAGCACGGCCACATCGGCCAGCGGGTTGCCGTCCACCGCGATGATATCCGCCGAATAACCCGGTGCGAGCCGGCCGATCTGGCTGTCCATGCCGAGCACCTTGGCCGCGACCGTGGTTGCCGAGGCGAGCACTTCGCGGTCGGTCATGCCCTGCTTCTTCATCAACGCCAGTTCCTCAGCATTGCGGCCGTGCTGGTACACGCCTGCGTCCGTGCCGAAGGCGACGGTGACGCCATACTGCCGTGCGCGGCTGACCAGCGAGGCCATTAGCGGCTGCACAGCGCGGATCTTGTCTTCGACCACCGGCGTGTAGACGCCCTTCCCCAGCCCCTCAGACACGCCTTCCAGCGCCATCAGCGTCGGCACCAGCACAGTGCCGCTGGCCTTCATCGCTTTGGCCGCGGCTTCATCAAGGTAAGTGCCGTGCTCGATGGAATCGATCCCGGCTTTGGCTGCCTGCTCGATCCCGCGCGCGCCGTGGGCGTGGGCCATGACCTTGAGGCCCAGCGAATGGGCTGTGTCGGCGATCGTCTTCATTTCCTCGAAGGTGAAGTGCGCCTCCAGCCCCCGTCCTTGCTGGCTGAGCACGCCGCCGGTCGCGGTGATCTTGATCACGTCACTGCCGTTCTGACTGGCGAGCCGCACCTTGGCGGCGCATTCGACCACGCCGGTGCAGGTGAAACCGCTGTCGAGCAGATCGTTGACCTCCGATCGGAAGCCGTTGACGTCGGCATGGCCGCCGATGATCGAGAGTGCGGGGCCAGCGGCGACAATGCGCGGGCCAGCCACCAGACCCTCGGCCGTGCCGCGCCGCAGCGCAAAGGCGGTGTCACGCCCGCTGCCTGCCTCACGCACAGTGGTGAAACCGGCAAGCGCGGTCAGGCGCGCGTTCTTGGCACCGATGACCATGCTCCACTCGTCGGGCTCGACGGCTTCCTTCCAGAAATCGCCGCCTGGATCGCCGGTGAGGTGGGTGTGCAGATCGATCATGCCGGGGAGTACGGTCTTGGTCGAAAGGTCGATCTCGCGGTCGGCGGTAACGGTGCCGTGGCCGGGGGTGATCGAAACAATCTTGCCGTCGGTCACGAGGATCGTTGCCGGGCCGCTTGGCTCTGCTGCGGCATCGGTGATCACCGCACCTGCGCGGATTGCGACGGTCTCGGCAGCGAGCGGCGCGGCCAGCATGGCGCCTGCCAGCGCGGCGCCCGCGGCCAAGGCTGTGCGGAAAATGTGCATCGTAACTCTCCCCTGTATCTTGCGCGGGTGATGGCCCGCCCGCGCCGTCAAGGCAAGCACCCTCGCGACAAGTCAGCCGAGCATGATGGCGATGGCGACCGCGATCACCATCAGCGCGAACAGCGTGCGTGCTAAGCCCGCCCGGCTCGCCAGCCTGCGTGACAGCGGCAAGGCGGCGAGCGTGCCCACCCCGCCACCCGCCACCAGCGCGCCGAACAGGGGCCAGGCGAATTGTCCGGCGGCAAGGTAGCTCAAGCTTGTCGCCCCGCCGAACAGCGCGACCGAAACAAGCGAGGAAGCCGCCGCATTGGCCAGCGTCATGCCGGTCGCCGCCATCAGCCCCGGCACGATCAGAAAGCCGCCGCCAATCCCGAAAAAGCCTGCCGCAAAGCCTGCGGCAAGGCCCACCGGCACCAGCTTCAGCACCATGTGCCGGTCAAGCCGGACCGCCGGATCGCCTGCGTTGCGGCGCGGCATCAGCATTGAGACTGCAATCGCGATCATCGCCCAGGCAAACCAGAACAGCAGCGCATCGCCATCCACCTGCCGCGCCAATGCCGCGCCCGCGATGGAACCGGCAATTCCGGCCACCCCGAAAGCGAGCGCGCAGGGCCATTTCACCTGCCCCGCCCGCGCCTGGCCGACCAGCCCGCCGACCGCGTTGACCGCGACAGCGGCCGCCGATGTGCCGATCGCCACATGGGTGTCGGCCACGCCGACGACAAAGATCAGCCACGGCGTCGCCAGCACCGATCCGCCGCCGCCGAACAGCGTCAGCAACAGCCCGACCAGCGCTCCGCCAAGCGCGGCGAGTGCGAGGGCTTCAATGCCCATGTCAGGCGGCGCGCGGACGGTTCCATGGCGCCAGCATCAGCAGCCGGGCCATGCCGCAGAAACCGGTCGCTCCGGCAAAGGTCAGCCCCGCGCCAACGAAGGCGGACAGCGCGAAGAAGCCGGGTGCAACCAGCCAGCCGAGCAGCACGCCGGTCAGCACCAGCAGGCCTGCGGCGATCTGCACCTGCCGCATGATCTCCATCGGCGCGCGCTTATCAACCGCGAGGGGCAGGCCCGCCTTGCCCCACGCATCCAGCCCGCCTTCGAGCACATAGGCTGGTCCCTCCACCCGCGCCGCCAGCCGGTCGCAGGCCCCGGCCGTGCGCATTCCGGAACGGCATGTGAAGATGACCTCACCGCCAGTGGGGAGTGCAGCACTATCCCAGGCTGACAGCGGCAACGAATGCGCGCCGGGTACGTGGCTGCGTGCGAATTCGTCGGCCTCGCGGATGTCGATCAGCACGGCGTTGCCGTTGGCGATCCGGGCGCGGACTTCGGCGGGGGGCAAAGGGAGCAGGGTCGCGGTCATGGCTGGGTCCTCATTTCGGGCGGGCAGAACAGTTCGGCGAGAGTCTGGATGATCCGCGCCGCTGCCGGGTCTTCAAGGCGGTAATGGATGGTCTGGCCCTCGCGCCGGGTGGCAACCACGCCTTCCTCGCGCAGCAGGGCAAGGTGCTGCGACAGGGCGGACTGGGACAGGCCGACACGCCGCTGGATCTCGCCCACGGACAGCTCCCCATCGGCGAGCTGGCACAGGATCATTAGCCGCTTCTCGTTACCGAGCAGCCGCAGCAATCCGGCAGCGCGTGCGGCGATTTCCTCGAACAGGGAGAGATCGAAACGGGCAAGGTCAAACATGGGGTGAATATATCACTTGATTCTAATTTAGCAAGTGCTAATATATTAGCCAAGGAGAACGAACGTGACCCCCATTGTGCAAGCCTGGTTTGATACCGCGACCAATACGGTCAGCTATCTCGTCCATGACCCCGCCACCCGCGAGTCGGCGATTATCGATCCGGTGCTCGATTTCACCGCCAACAACGCACGGATCAGCACCACCTCGGCCGATGCAATCCTAGCTGCGGTGGCCGAGCAGGGTCTGACGGTGCGCTGGCTTCTGGAAACCCACGCTCATGCCGATCACCTTTCCGCCGCGCATCACCTGCGCGAGCAGACCGGCGCGCCGATCGTCATCGGCCGCCACATCACCGATGTGCAGGCGATCTTCGCACCGCTGTTCGAGGCCGATGATGTCGTACCCGATGGCCGCCAGTTCGACCGGCTGGTGGAAGATGGCGACAGCCTGCCGCTGGGGGACATGCACATCGCGGTGATGCACACCCCCGGGCACACGCCCGCCTGCGTCACCTATGTCATCGGCGATGCCGCCTTCGTCGGCGACACCATGTTCATGCCTGACTACGGCACGGCGCGCGCCGATTTCCCGGGCGGTAGCGCCGAGACGCTGTACCGCTCGACCCGGCGCATCCTTGCCCTGCCCGATCAGACCCGCATCTTTGTCGGGCATGATTATCTGCCTGCCGGTCGGAGCGCGTATCGCTGGCAGACCAGCGTCGCCGACCAACGCGCTGGCAATATCCATGTGCATGACGGGGCGAGCGAGGCCGAATTCGTGGCCCTGCGCAATGCGCGCGACGCGACACTGTTAGCCCCGCAGCTGATCCTGCCTGCCTTGCAGGTCAATATCCGCGCGGGTGCCCTGCCTCCGCCGAGCCCCGGCGGTCAGACCTTTCTGCACCTGCCGGTCAACACGATCTAGGCGCGCGGGCAATCAGAAGGTGTAAGCTGCGCCCAGTCCGGCGATGAACTGGTTCGCATCGCCGCGCACCGCTGTGTAGGGCGTGTCCGCGCTGTCACCGATCAAACGCGAATAGCCGCCCACGCCGGTCAGGCTCCACCCGCCATTGAGCGGGTTGCGGTCGAGATCATAGGCAAGGATCGCGACGGTGCCGACACGGTTCAATCCCCCTTCGGCCCGGAATTGCGACAGGCCGGTCGCTGTCGCCTGCGCCGGACTGACGGTGAAGTAGTAATCGGCGAATTTGTCATCGACGAATTCAGCGCTCGCCTGCGCCTGCAAGGTGAATCCCTTGCCAAGCAGCGCGCGGTAGCTGACCTGCGGTTCGATAATCAGGCCCTCATGCGCGCCCAGCACATCGCGGCGTGCCTGCACGCCGACGCTCAGCTGGTCGAAGGGCTTGAACACGCCGGGGAAGGATACCGCGACATTGCCGCCGACTTCCAGCGCGGCATCGAGCTTGCCCGCGCGCGCCACAACTTCGTCGGTGATACGGTTGTTGCGGTCATTTCGAAAGCGTAGCGCCGGGCCAAAGGCGACGCGCGCACCCTTGCGCGGGCCCATCACGGGCTTGGGTGAATTGAGGTCGAGCACGAAGCCCGGACCGTTGGGGCTGATCCCCACCCCGCCGACCCGGCCAGAGATCAGTGGCAGCGGGAAGGCGATATAGTCGTTCGATCCCGCATAGCTCGGCACCATACCCACGCCGAGACCGATGGTCGCCCAGGTCTCGTCGAACACCGGCTTCGCGAAAGCGAACGACGTCGGCGCAGCGGGGGGCTGTGCGGGCTGGGCTTCACCAACTGTTTCGGCTGCAACTTCGGAATCGGCCTCTGCCTCCTCCGCAAAGGCGGGCGATACAACGAGGTTTGCGGCCACTGCTGCCGCGGCAAGGGACATTAGCGAATTCATCTGTGCGATCCTTGGGAGAGGGAACTGCGTTTCAAACTCGCGCGCTTCATATTGTTTCCGCGAGATGTTGCAACGTCGCAATTGGCTCATGACCACCCAGCATGATTGCCCATCGCGCGGCGCTGGCCTAGGGCAGGGACGATGGCCGATTCACCGCAAAGCTCCGGCGCGCCCGATGTTGCTGCCCTTGACGTGATCATCGTCGGCGGCGGGTTGGCGGGCGGACTCATAGCGCTTGCACTGCATCGTCATGCGCCCGACTGCCGCTTCCTTGTGATCGAGGCCGGGCGCACCTTTGGCGGCCATCACCGTTGGAGCTGGTTCGAAACCGATCTTCCAGCCAGGGCCCGTCCGTTTATGGCGGGGTTTGATCTCAACGGCTGGGACGAAGGCTATGACATCACCTTCCCCAGCCTTGGCCGCACCTTGCCGACGTCCTATCGCTCGCTCGCCAGCGCAGAATTCCACGCCAAGCTGATCGCGGAATTGCCCGCAGATCGCGTGATGCTGGAAACAAAAGCCGCAAGCCTTGATGCAGGCGGCGTGACGCTGGCAGACGGCAAGCGGCTTGCGGCAAGGCACGTGATCGACTGCCGCCCGTTCAAACCCTCGAAGGTTTTGAGCGGCGGCTGGCAGGTGTTCCTCGGCCAGCAATTCCGGTGCGAGACGCCCCATGGCCTGACCCGCCCCGTCATCATGGATGCCAGCGTCGATCAGCTTGCCCCGCACGGCAACGGTGCGGCCTACCGCTTCGTCTATGTCCTGCCGCTGTCGCCCACCGACGTGTTCATCGAGGACACCTATTACGCCGACCAGCCGAAGATGGACGCCGATGTGCTGAAAGGCCGGATTGCCGAATATGCCCACCGCAACGGGTGGAAGGGCGAGGTTGTCGACCAGGAAGCGGGCATCCTGCCGGTGATCTCAGGCGGGGACTTCAACGCCGCGTTGGCCGAGGTCGCGATACCCGGTGTCGCGCTGGCGGGCGCGCGCGGGGGCTTCTCGCACCCGCTCACCAGCTACACCCTGCCCTTCGCGGTCGAAAATGCGCTCGCCATTGCGCACCTCATTGCCAAGCGCCCCGACCTGTCGGGCGCGGAGCTCGCCGCCTTCTGCCAACGCCGGTCGAAGCGCCACTGGCGCGCCACCGCCTATTACCGGATGCTCAGCCGGATGCTGTTCGAAGCGGCAGAGCCGGACAAGCGGGTGGTGGTGTTCGAACATTTCTACGCCCTGCGCGGCGCGTTGGTGGAGCGCTTCTATGCCGGAAGGTCAACATGGCCTGACCGTCTGCGCATCCTGACGGGCAAGCCGCCCGTAGCTATTCCGCGCGCCATCCGCGCACTGTTTTCCTCGGGCAAGCCCCTCGACATCAAGCCTCTCAACATGGAGACCCCGGCATGAACGCCGATGTGAAGATCAACATCCCTGGCGCAAAGGGCATCAACCCCGCCTTGGCCGAACGTTATGCGGGCAAGACCGCCTGCGTGATCGGATCGGGCTTCGGCGGCATGGCGCTGGCCGTGCGCCTGCAATCCGCCGGCATCAGCACCACCGTGATCGAAGCACGCGACAAGCCGGGCGGGCGCGCCTATTTCTGGGAGCGGGACGGCTTCACCTTCGATGGCGGGCCGACCGTCATCACCGATCCGCCCTGCCTTGAAGAGCTCTGGGCGTTGACCGGCCACGACATCTCCGAAGATGTCGAACTGATGAAGGTCATGCCCTTCTATCGCCTGAACTGGCCCGACGGGACCAACTTCGAATATTCCAACGACGAGGAAAGCCTCAACGCCGAGATCGCCAAGCTGAATCCGGCTGACGTTGCCGGTTACGCGCGCTTCCTCGAATACTCGGCGCGGGTATACGAGGAAGGCTACCTCAAGCTCGGCACCAAACCGTTCCTCGATTTCAAGTCGATGCTGAAGGCCGCCCCCGCCCTGATCAAGGAGCAGGCCTGGCGTTCGGTTTATTCGATGGTGTCGAGCTATATCGAGCACCCCAAGCTGCGCGAAGCCTTCAGCTTCCACTCGCTGCTGGTGGGCGGCAACCCGATGAACACCTCGTCGATCTACGCCCTGATCCACAAGCTGGAGAAGGACGGCGGTGTGTGGTGGGCGCGCGGCGGCACCAACCGGCTGATCGCAGGGATGGTGCGCCATTTCGAGCGCCTTGGCGGCACAATGATCGTCGGCGATCCGGTGGTGCAGGTCCACACGCTCGGCACCAAGGCGACCGAGGTCGAGACCAAGAGCGGCTTCCGCCAGCGGTTCGATGCGGTGGCCAGCAACGCCGACATCATGCACTCCTACAAGGACCTGCTGTCGGGAAGCGAGCGCGGCAAGAAGATGGCCAAGAGCCTCAATCGCAAGAGCTTCTCGCCCTCGCTGTTCGTGGTGCACTTCGGGCTGGAGGGCACCTGGCCCGGCATCCCGCACCACATGATCCTGTTCGCCAAGCGCTACAAAGGCCTGCTCGACGACATCTACAAGAACGGCGTGGTGCCGGAAGATTTCGCGATCTACCTCCACCACCCGACCGTGACCGATCCCAGCATGGCGCCTGCGGGCAAGAGCACCTTCTACGCGCTGGTGCCGGTCGCCCACATGGGCAAGATGCCGATCGACTGGGACGAAGTCGGGCCGAAGCTGGAAAAGATGATCCTCGACGAGCTGGAGCGGCGGTTGATCCCGGACATTCACAGCCGGATCATCACCAAGTTCAGCTATGCGCCCAAGGACTTCAAGCAGGACCTCAGCGCCCACATGGGCAGTGCCTTCAGCCTTGAACCTGTGCTGTGGCAGAGCGCCTATCTGCGCGGCCATAACCGCGACGACGTGATCGATAACTACTACCTCGTCGGCGCAGGCACCCACCCGGGCGCAGGCATCCCGGGGGTGGTCGGGAGCGCAAAGGCGACCGCCGGGCTGATGCTGGAGGATCTGGCGAAGGTGGGTGCGTGAAACGTCTCGCCGTCTACTGCGGTTCGGCCTCGCCCGAAGACCCGCGCTATATCCAGCTTGCCTATGATGTCGGCGCGGAATTGGCCGCGCGCGGCATCGGGCTTGTCTATGGCGGAGGCAAGCTCGGGCTGATGGGCGCGGTGGCCAAGGGCGCGAAGGACGCTGGCGGCGAAGTGATCGGCATCATCCCCGAGCACCTCGTCAAGGCCGAGGTCGCCAACCATGATTGCGACGAACTCGTCACCGTCAGCGGAATGCACGAGAGGAAGCAGCGCTTCACCGATCTGTCGGACGGGTTCGTTACCATCCCCGGCGGGGTCGGCACGATGGACGAGCTGTGGGAGGCGATGAGCTGGTCGCAGCTTGGCTACCACACCAAGCCCGTTGGCCTGCTGAACGCTTTCGGCTTCTACGACGATCTGCTCGCCTTCAACGCGAAGATGGCGGCGGTCGGCTTCGTCCGGCCCGCGCACCAGAACATCCTGATCGCGGCGACCTCGATCAATGAACTGCTCGCCAAGATGGAAGCCTATCAGCCGCACACGCCGATCTTCCAGATGAAGGCCGAGGAGCTGTAAGCCCCGCCATGCCGGTCGATGCCGCCACCCGAGCCGCGCTGGTCGAACATGCGCGGCTGTCGATCAAGCGCGGGTCGCAAAGCTTCTCCGCCGCCGCGCGCCTGTTCGACAAGGAAACCCGCGAACGCGCATGGCTGCTCTACGCCTGGTGCCGCCGCGCGGACGACATTGCCGACAATCAGGAAATGGGCGGAGAACTGGGCGAACAGTCCGGTCTGGGCGAACGGCTCGCCCTTATCCGCCGCCTCACGGCATTGGCCTTCGCAGGCCAGCCGACCGGCGACCCGGCATTTGACGCCTTGGGCGTGGTCGCCGCTGAAGTCGGCCTGACCCCGCAAATGGCCGAGGACGTGATCGCGGGCTTCCAGCTCGACGCCGAGGACTGGCGCCCGCGCACCGAGGCTGACATGCTGCGCTATTGCTACCATGTGGCGGGCGCGGTGGGCGTGATGATGGCGGTGGTGATGGGGGTTGATCCCGAGGATCAGGAAACGCTCGACCGCGCGAATGACCTGGGGCTTGCCTTCCAGCTATCGAACATCGCCCGCGATATTGTCGAGGATGATGCAGCGGGCCGGTGTTACCTGCCGGAAATCTGGCTGGTCGAGCAGGATATCGAGCCCGGCCAGCACACCAAGCCGCACCACCGCAAGGAGCTCGCCGAAATGGCCGCGCGGCTGGTGGCGCTGGTGGAAAAGCACGAGGCCGCGGCGCGGGTAGGCGCGGCGAAGCTCCCCTTCCGCAGCCGTTGGGCGGTGCTCTCTGCGGCGCGCATATACGGCGCAATCGGGCGCAAGGTGAGGTCAAGAGGGGCCGAGGCATGGGCAAGCCGCACCTACGTGCCGCGCGGCGAAAAGGCGCTGTATGGCGCGCGCGCGTTTCTCTCGGCGGTGCTCAACCGCGAAAAGATGCCGGAAGGCGGGATCGACTGGGGGATTGCGAACTACCGGCCATCCACCCCCTCTCCGTCGCCCCGGACTTTATCCGAGGTCCCGCATATCTGAGCGGCGAAGAAGAAAGCGTGATCCCGGATCAAGCCCGGGAAGCCGAGGTTTATTTTGTCGGGGACTGGAGCTAATCCCTCCCCATGAAAGCCCTTCTCATCACCGCCGCGCTGCTGGCCGCCGCGCCGCTCGCTGCCGAGTCGCCCCACGAACACGCTCCAGAGCAAGCCGAAGTCATCGCCGCTGCCGATGCCTTCTTCTTCGCCCTCGGCAGCACCCGCAAGACCGATCTCGCCGAGGTCATGCTCCCGGGGGGCATGATCTTCATCCACGACCGCAGGACACCCGATGCCCCGCGTGTCGACATGGTACCGGTCGCGCAGCATCTGGAACGCTGGGCGCGCACCACCGGACGTTTCGTCGAGAACATGCGCTATGAGACCGTGCTGGTCGATGGCGACATGGCGCAGGTGTGGGGGCCTTACGTCTTCTTCGCCAATAGCGAGGTCTCGCATTGCGGGGTCAATTCGCTGAGCATGGTCAGAACCGAAAGCGGCTGGAAGGTCGCCAACACCAGCTTCACGATGGAGCCGCCCGGCGAGTGCAAACGGCTCGGCGCACCGGGGTTTGACCAATGATCCGGAAACTCCTGATCGCCAATCGCGGTGAGATTGCGTGCCGGATCATGCGCACCGCCCGTACCATGGGTGTGGCGACGGTCGCGGTCTATTCCGATGCCGATGCCAAGGCGCTACATGTGCGCCAAGCGGACGAGGCGGTGCATATCGGCCCCTCGCCTGCTCCGGAAAGCTATCTGGTGGGCGCGAAGATCATCGCGGCGGCCAAGCAGACCGGAGCGGACGCGATCCACCCGGGCTACGGCTTCCTGTCCGAGAACGCCGACTTCGCGCAGGCGGTGCTCGATGCGGGCCTCATCTGGGTCGGCCCCAAGCCTGCCAGCATCCGCGCGATGGGGCTGAAGGACGCGGCCAAGGCGCGGATGATCGAGGCGGGCGTTCCGGTGACGCCGGGCTATCTCGGCGCGGACCAATCGCTGGAACGCCTCACCGCCGAGGCCGAGGCTATCGGCTATCCCGTACTCATCAAGGCGGTCGCAGGCGGCGGCGGCAAGGGGATGCGCAAGGTCGATGCCCCCGCCGATTTCGCGGCCGCGCTCGAATCCTGCCGCCGTGAGGCCAAGGCCAGCTTCGGCAATGACGAGGTGCTGCTCGAAAAGTGGATCACCTCGCCCCGCCATATCGAGGTGCAGGTGTTCGGCGACAGCCACGGCAACGTCGTCCACCTGTTCGAGCGCGACTGTTCCTTGCAGCGCCGCCACCAGAAGGTGATCGAGGAAGCCCCCGCCCCCGGCATGGACGCGGCCACCCGCGAAGCGATCTGCGCCGCCGCCGTGCGCGCCGCCAAGGCGGTCGATTACGAGGGCGCAGGCACGATCGAATTCATCGCCGACGCTTCCGAAGGCCTGCGTGCCGACCGCATCTTCTTCATGGAGATGAATACCCGCCTTCAGGTCGAGCATCCCGTCACCGAGGAGATCACCGGCGTCGATCTGGTCGAATGGCAGCTGCGGGTCGCGAGCGGTGAGCCGCTGCCCAAGCGGCAGGAGGAGCTGTCGATCAATGGGCATGCGATCGAGGCGCGGCTCTATGCCGAGGACCCCGCGAAGGGGTTTCTGCCGAGCACGGGGCTACTGACTGAATTTGATCTAGGCTATCGGGGTCGCTTCGAAAGCGGTGTCGATCTTGGAGCCGAAATTTCACCTTATTACGATCCGATGATTGCGAAGATCATCGCCAAGGGTTCAAGTCGCGAGCACGCAATAGCGGCGATCATTGAAATGCTCAGCCAGCTCCAGATTTGGCCGGTAAAGACGAACGCCCACTTTCTCGTAAGGTGCTTGGAGCTTGAGGAATTCGAGATCGGGAAGCTCGATACTGGCTTGATCGAACGGAATTTCGACCAATTGGTTGCCCCAATCAAGCCGGACGACGATGAAAAGAGAGTAGGGGCTATCGAGCTTTTGAAGGGCATCGTCACCGACAAACGGGACTATCCTATTTTTGAACCTGATGGGTCTCCTGCGTTTCGAACCCATGCATCGTCGAAGATCAGTTCGCTTTTGGGCTTCCGATTAAATCGGGGCCCACAGCGTGTGATTCCGTTACTTGCTAACGGCGAGAGGTCAGAGGCCACGCTAATCGAACCCATCGTTCGAGATAACGAAATCCACTACAGTCGATACGGCGATAACTGGAACAGACTGCACGGGGGGGTCGTGCATCGGTACGAAGTTGCGCCTCTGTCGGAGCGCGGCACCGGCCACGCCTCTGCCGCCGATGGCGCGATCATCGCGCCGATGCCGGGCAAGGTCATCGCGGTCGATGTCGCCGAGGGCCAGGCCGTCACCGCCGGGCAGCGGCTCATGGTGCTCGAAGCGATGAAGATGGAACACGCTCTCACCGCGCCGTTCGACGGGGTGATCGAGGGGCTTGGCGTGAGCGCGGGCGGGCAGGTGCAGGTTGATGCGGTGTTGTGCCGCGTGGTGCCTGCTAGCAAAGAATAGACTTGCCCACCCCCGGCCCCTCCCGCAAGCGGGAGGGGAGAAGATGGCGCGACCAGTCCCCCTCCCGCTTGCGGGAGGGGTTAGGGGTGGGCCTGCCGCGCGCTCTCTTTTCGTCATTGCGAGCGTCAGCGAAGCAATCCATCACCTGACGTTGCAACACGCCGCACGGTCCGAACATGGATTGCCGCGTCGCCCCTTGCGGGGCTCCTCGCAATGACGAGGTGGGAGATTGGGATGTCTTGGCAGAAAGAACTCGAAGAACTGCGCGCGCGCGAGGCGCTGGCCGAGCAAATGGGCGGGGCGGACAAGGTTGCGCGCCAGCATGGGCGCGGCAAGATGGACTCCCGCGCGCGGCTGGCGGCGCTGTGCGACGAAGGCTCTTTCCGCGAGATCGGCAAGATCGCAGGCTCGGCGAAATATGACGCGAACGGCGACCTCCAAGCCGTCACCCCCGCCCCCTTCCTGTTCGGCAAGGCGCTGATCAACGGCCGCCCGGTGGTCGCCACCGCGGACGATTTCACCATTCGCGGCGGCGCGGCGGATGCGGGGATCGCGCGCAAGATGGTGCAGGCCGAGATGATGGCGCACCAGTTGAAGCTCCCGATCATCCGCATGATAGACGGCACCGGGGGCGGCGGCAGCGTCAAGACGCTCGAACAGATCGGCGCGACCTATATCCCGGCGGTGCCCGGCTGGGGCGATGTGGTGACGAACCTCGACACCGTGCCGGTGGTGGCGCTGGCATTGGGGCCGACCGCAGGCCTTGGCGCGGCGCGCACGGTAGCCAGCCACTATTCGATCATGGTCAAAGGCCTCTCGCAGATCTTCGCCGCTGGCCCCGCCGTGGTCGATGGCTTGGGCGATGCCTACAAGGGCGGCTCGGCCAATCACGAGGAGGCCAAGGAGGCGCTCGGCGGCTCGGCAATCCATACCCGCAATGGGGTCGTCGATGACGAGGTCGCCAGCGAGGCCGAGGCCTTCGCCCGTGCGCGGCATTTCCTCAGCTTCATGCCCGAATATGTCGGACAGCCCGCCCGCCGCACCGCGTGCGATGACCCCGCTGACCGGCGCGAGGAGGCGCTGCTCAGCCTCGTCCCGCGCGATCCCAAGCAGGTCTATTCGATGCGCCGCTGCATGGAGATGCTGTTCGATACCGGCACCGTGTTCGAGATGGGCAGACAATGGGGCCGCGCCGCGATTACTGCCTTTGCGCGGCTTGATGGCTGGCCGGTCTGCGTGGTGGCGAGCGATCCGAGCTACCTCGGCGGATCGTGGGAGGCCAAGACGTCCGAGAAGGTCGAACGCTTCGTCAAACTCGCAGACCAGTTCCGGCTGCCCATCGTCCACCTCGTCGACAATCCCGGCTTCATGATCGGGCGCGAGGCGGAGATGGCGGGGACGATCCGTTACGGCGTCAATGCGATGAACGCGATCTACCGCGCCACCGTGCCGCTCGCCAGCATCGTCCTGCGCCGCGCCTATGGCATTGCGGGCAGCGCGATGAGCAATGCCGACCGCTACCAGTACCGCTATTGCTGGCCGAGCGGCGACTGGGGCTCGCTGCCCATCGCGGGCGGGCTGGAGGTCGCTTACAAGTCGGAGCTGGAAGCCTCGGATGATCCGCAGGCTCTGCTGGAGGAGATCCGCGAGCGGCTGGCGAAGGTGACCTCGCCCTTCCGGTCGGCCGAACGCTTCAATGTCGAGGACATCATCGACCCGCGCGATACGCGGCCCTTGCTGTGCGAGTTTGCCGGGCTGGCGTGGAGAAAGCTCGAAAGCGAGCGCTAGGCCCACCCCCAGCCCCTCCCGCAAGCGGGAGGGGAGCGAGACTTAGCGAGCCGCAGGCGAGGTTAGTCGCAGCGGGGTGGGCCTACTCCGCCGGAGCGCCCTTCATCCCCGCCTCGGCATCACTCGGCCCGAACAGCTTGCCCTTCTCGCTCCACAGCACCAGCACGAGGCAGGCAAGGCCGCTCGCCAGCAGCGCCAGCGCCAGGGGCCGTGCCGTGCCGTCATAGGCATAACCGATCGCCCCGCCCAGCAGCGCCGCCGTCGTCATGCGCACAAAGCCGTGGGCCGAGCTGGCCGCGCCCGCGATGGCGAAGAACGGGTTCATCGCAATCGCGCCGAAATTGCTGCCGATGAAGCCGAGCAAGGCCATGTTGATCGCCATCAGCGGGACGAAGTGCCACAGCTGCTCGTCGGGCTGGAAGGCGAACATCACCTGCACCGCCGCCACCACGATGAAGGCGAACAGCGCGGTGTGGCTCACCCGGCGCGCGCCGAAACGCTCGACGATGCGCGAGTTCGACCAGCTGGCGATCGCCATCGATCCGGCACAGATGCCGAACACCAGCGGGAAGATGTCGCCCGCACCGAAGGTGTTGGTGATCAGCTGCTGCGAGGAATTGATGAAGCCGAACAGCGCGCCGAACACCAGCGCGGAACCGATCACGTAGCCCGCGACGCTCGGCTGGGTCAGCGCGCGGGTCATGTTGACAGCAATGGTGCGCGGGATGATCGGTTGGCGGTTTTCGTCGGACAGGCTTTCCGGCAGGCGGACATGCACCCACAGGCCCATCCCCACGCCCAGCACCGCCATCGCGCCGAAGATCGCGCGCCAGCTGCCGATTTGCAGGATGCCCTCGCCGATTGTCGGGGCAATCGCGGGCACCATCAGGAAGATCACGAAGATGAGGCTCATCATGCGCGCCATCTTGTCCCCGCCAACCCGGTCGCGGATAATGGCGGGCGGCAGGGCGACAATCCCGGCAGCGAAGAAGCCCTGCGCGGCGCGCACCGCGATCAGCGCGTCGTAAGTGGGCGCAAGCGCGCTCAGGATCGAGAGCACGATATAGACCGCGACCGAACCCAACAGGATCGGCCGCCGCCCGAAGCGGTCAGCCAGCGCGCCCGGTACCAGCGAGCCGATGCCGCCGGTCAGAAGAAAGACGCCGATCACGAATTGCCGGTCGTTGCCGCTGACCGAAAGATCGGCCGCCAGCGCATCGAGCGCGGGCAGAATCGCGTCGATCCCGAAGGCGTTCAGCGCCATCAGCATTGCCATCATCCACATCAGCTCGGTCTCACCGAGAGCCTTGCGGGCGGGCACGGAGGGGGCGGAGGCAGTGGCCATCGCGGGGCCTTTGCCGATGGGTTCGCCCGATGACCACTGTTCTTTTCGCATCTGCACAAAATGGGCCGGAGGGTGATTAGTTCCAGCAACAGTTCCTTCGCGCGGGCCAAGGTTCTATTTGCAAGGCATGACCCGCCCGGCTCCGTCAGACGAAGGTGAAGAAGCGCCCCAGCACCAGCTGGGTCTGCGCAAGATCATCCATGTCGACATGGATGCCTTCTTCGCCAGCGTCGAACAGCGCGACAATCCGGAGCTTCAGGGCAGGCCCGTCGCGGTCGGAGGCGCGGGCGGGCGCGGGGTGGTTGCCGCCGCCAGCTATGAGGCGCGCAAGTTCGGCGTGCGCAGCGCCATGCCCTCGGTCACCGCGCAGCGCCTATGCCCTGATCTCGTCTTCGTGCGGCCGCGATTCGATGCCTACAAGGAGGCCAGTCGCCAGATCCGCCGCGTGTTCGAACACTACACCGCGATCATCGAGCCGCTCAGTCTCGACGAAGCCTATCTTGATGTGACCGATGACAGGCTCGGCATCGGCAGTGCGACCCGTATCGCCGAACTGATCCGTCAGGAAATCCGCGCCAAGACAAAGCTGACGGCGAGCGCCGGGGTCAGCTACAACAAGTTCCTCGCCAAGTTGGCGAGCGACCAGAACAAGCCCGACGGGCTTTGCATCATCCGCCCGGGTCAGGGCGCGGATTTCGTCGCGGGCCTGCCGATCCGGCGATTCCATGGCGTCGGGCCCAAGGCCGAGGAAAAGATGCAGCGGCTCGGCATCGCCACAGGGGCGGACCTTGCGGCGAAGGACATCGCCTTCCTGCGCCAGCACTTCGGCAGCATGGCCGATTACCTGTTCCGCGCCGCCCGCGGCATTGATTTGCGACCCGTCGCCGCGCACCGCATTCGCAAATCGGTCGGCGGGGAACGCACCTTCTCGGACGATATCGGCAGCGGGGCGGCCTTACGCGAAACGCTGGAAAACATCGTCACCATCGTCTGGGAGCGGATTGGGGCAGCAAATGCGCGGGGACGGACGGTGACGCTGAAGCTCAAGTTCACCGATTTCCGGATCATGACCCGCGCGACCTCGCTTCCCGATTACGTCAGCGGCAAGGATGAGTTCGCGAAGCTCGCCCGCGCGCTGCTGGAGGCAGAGTTGCCCTTGCCCATGCCGATCCGGTTGATGGGGCTGACCTTGTCAGGGCTGGAAGGGGTCGAAGACGACAAGCCTGCCCGCGACGAGGCGCAGCTTTCGCTGCTTTAGAGCACTTTCCGACCAATCTGACCCACCCTGACGGAGCCAATTTGGGCGCAGGGCAAGGCGAGAGGAGCGAGCGATGCAGCGCATCGTGAGCGACGATCAACGTAGCCCTGCGCCCAAATTGGCCCGCCCCTTCGGGGGGTCGCGACAGGAATTCCGCTGGCTTTGTCACGCCACTTGCAGGGGCAACCAGCCCCTGCCGCGCGCCGTTCCTGTCCAGCGAAGTTCCTGACGCGATCAGGGTGGGTCAGATTGGTCGGAAAGTGCTCTAGCCCTGCTCGGTCCCCCGTGCCCGCCACACCGCGATCCGGGTGCGGGTGGTTTCGCCCAACGGCTCGGGCAGCGAGTGCGACGGGAAGAACCGTGCCTCGATCACCTCACGGCGGTCGGGCCTGGGTTCGCGGTCACACACGCCGGTGAAGATATGCGCGGTGTGGGGAGAACCCGACAATACTTCCTCGATCATGCCGACGGATTCGATCCGTGGCAGTCGGAGCCCGAGTTCCTCCAGCACCTCGCGCCGGGCCGCAGCCAGCGGGTCTTCGCCCTTGCCCAGCCCTCCGCCCGGCAGGCTCCACACATCGGGGCCATAGGAATGCTTGAGCAACAGCACATCGCCGGTCAAGTTGGTGATTACGACGCTCACCCCGGCGATCGGCGTCTTGCGCCAGCGCCGCCAGCGGTGCCGGATGCGGTGCGCCAGCGGCAGCAATGCGCGGTGAAGCGAAGCGGGGAGGAAGCCGGGCATCAGGTGAACACGGTGACCGGAATATCGCGCTCGCGCGCCGTGCGCAGCAGGCGGGCGACCGGAAGGTCGTTCTCGCCGCGCACCGCAGCATCGAACACCGCGCGCTTGTCGGCCGCACCGCCCAGCGTGAAGGCGATCGCGTCAGTATCCATCAAGGCCGGGATCGTCAGGGTGATCCGGTCGAATGGCGCGTGTGCAGGCAGCGGATCGGGGGTGAGGCGGCGGATGCTCAAGTCATCGTGGATCTGGGGATCGGTGTTGGGGAAGAGCGAGGCGATATGCCCATCCGGCCCCATGCCGAGCCATGTGAGTGCAAAATGTGGCGGGCTGGCGTCCTCGGTCAGCGGCACAATCCGCGCGCCCGCAGGTTCGAGCAGTGCGCGCAGCTTGCCGGTGTTCGAAGCTTCGTGATCTTCAGGCACAATCCGGTCGTCATTCGGCCAGACCACCAGCCCTGCCCAATTTGATTCGCCCGCATCGATCAGCGCCGTGAGGATCGGGAACGGGGTTGAGCCGCCCGGCACCGTAACAGCGCCACCACCGGCAACTCGCCCGCGCAGCCAGTCCGCAATTGCCGCTGTGTCGGCTCCGTCGATAATCGTAAGTTCGTACATTCCCGCCTGCATAGCAAAAGGGCCGCCCCCGACAATGGGGAGCGGCCCCTTTGCAGATAGCTTTGTCGCCAGCAACTTACGCCAGCAACGAGCGCAGGAACCAGGCGCGCTGTTCGGCCATGTCGGTCCAGTCGTCGAGCAGGCCGTCAGTGGCGTTGTCGCCCGCCTCTTCGGTGAGTTCCTTCATGCTCTTCAACCGCTTGATCACGGTTTCATTGTCCGCCAGCAGTTCGGCGATCATATCCTCGGCGGCGAGCGTCGTGCTGTCCTGATCCTTGATCTTGGTATGCTTGCCCATAGTGCCGATTGAGGTCAGGGTGTCGGCATCAAGCTTACGCACGCGTTCCGCGATGAGGTCTATCTGGTCCCGCACTTCAAGCGCTTGCGTATCGAATAGCAGGTGCAGGTCGTGGAAGCGCGGGCCCTTCACATGCCAATGAAAGTTCTTGGTCTTGATGAACAGCGCGAAGTGATCTGCGAGCAGTCCATTGAGCTCGCTAACAAGGGCTGCCTTTGAATTGTTTTTGGCGTCTGCCATGAATGTCTCCGTCTTTGGGTCCAGTGCGACCATGTCGCTGCTGTTGGCGCTTTCCTTTAAGTGGTGCGCCAACCTGGATTGTGTTCCGGGAGAATTCCGGTCGCGTTGATCGGATCTGGCGATCAAATCGCGGCGAAGCGCGCGTCGAGGCCGATGAAGAGCGCCGCTATCCCAAGGGACACCGCAAATCCCAGCCGCATCATCCGCAAGGGCCAGCGCGCAAGGGCATCTGCCCCCGCCCCCCAGCCAAGCGCGACCGCGGCCGCTCCGCCGAGCGCACCACCGATCCCGGCTGTCAGTGGCCAAGCAGTCCAGGCGGCGAGCGCGAAGACTGCAAAGCGCGCGCCATCGCCGATATGGCGGGCGAGCAACACGATAGCGATTGCGGCGAGCGACCGGGTCGGCTCTTGCGGCGTTTTAGCGCGCACCGGCAGCGCCAGCTCGGCCGCGGCGATTGCCAGAGCGAAGGCGATCAGCATCTGGCTGGCGCGGCGCGGCAGCATCGTGGCAAACTCGGCGCCGATCCACGCCATCGCCCCTGCGCTGAGGGCAGCACAGAAAACGGCCAGCGTCAGCAGCTGCACGCTCTTGCCAAGCGCGCCCGCCCATTGCGCCACCATCATTTGATCGCGTCCGCCCATCGCCAGCGCGAAGACCAGCAGCAGTGAAAGGAGAAAGCCGTCCACTCCCGGCGCCTGCCCTAGACCCGAAGGCGCGTCAGGCCGCCCACGGCCCCGTGATCGCCATCGTCACCGTGGGGCCATAGGCGTTGACGAACAGCACCTTGCCATCAGGCGAGAAGCACCCGCCGGCAAGCTCCGTCTGCGCCGTGAGCCGCGCGAGGGTGTAAGCCTGCCCATCGGGGGTGATGCCGCGGATGTGGTTATCGACCACGGCGGTATACTGGTCCTCGCACACGATGAGGTGGCCATTAGGAGTAACGGTGAGGTTGTCGCCGTAGTCGAATTGGTCCTTGCTTTCGCTTTCGAAGAACAGCTCGACCATATCGGGCGCGCCCGCCAGCCCCGGCGTCAGTTTGAGGATCTGGCCGAGCTGCTTCGCACCGCCGCTGGTGCAGCAGGCAAAGACTTCGCTCTTGCCACGGTTCACGCCCATGTGCAGCCCCTCGCCGCGCGCGACCAGCGCCGCGCCCTTGGCAACAGCGCGCTGGCGCAGGTCATCCTTGGGGGCCTCGACCTCATCGAGATCGACCCAGCTGACGCGATACGCCTTGCCCACCGGCATCGCAGGCGCGTTCCAGTTGCGGGTATCGGCCAGGCCTTCGACCACCATCGCCTGCAACCGCCCACCCTCGGCCAGCTTTCCGGGAGTCTTGGGGAGGAACCGGTAGATCACCCCGTCGTCGCGGTCTTCGGTCAGGTAGACGATACCGGTCGCCGGATCGACGGCAGCGGCCTCGTGATTGAAGCGGCCCATCGCCTTCAGGGGCACCGGATCGACGAGTCCGCGCGCGCTGGCGGGGACTTCGAACACCCAGCCGTGGTCCTGTTCCAGCCCTTCGCCGTAAAGCTGGCCGGGGCCAGTCGGCGCTTCCTCGCAGGTCAGCCAGCTGCCCCACGGCGTCACCCCGCCCGAACAGTTCCGGATCGTCCCGCCAAGGCTGCGGAACTGGCGCTTCACGCTGAGAGTCGCGGCGTCGAGCACGATGGTGGTGGTGCCGCCCGGAACAAACACGCCGTTGCGCTTGCCAAAACCCTTGGCAATCGGCCCGCCCGCATCGTGGCGCGGCTGCAATTCGTGGTTGCGCACCAGAGCGATCTCGCCATTGCCGAGGTCGAAGCAGCCCATCCCGTCAGCACGATCAGGCACGGTGCCGCCATCATCCATGGCGTCGCCCAGCCGCGAAATCACGCGGTAGGAAAAGCCCTCGGGCAGATCGAGCAAACCCGCCGGGTCGGGTACCAGTGCGCCATAGCCGGCAAAGCTGCCGCCCGTGGCAGGCGCCCGCGCCGTCGAGGCTGCGGGTGCGCCGCGCGTCATGCATCCGCTGGCGGCCAGCGCGGCAAAAGCGGTGGCGGTAGCGCCAAGGAAACGGCGGCGGTCGGCGGCGAAAGCTGGGGTCTGGGTCATCGCAGGTGAACTACCGATCCGCCGTCAGCGCCGCAAGCACTTCATCCCATCGGACATATTTGAAGTTCTGCGCGCTGGGCGCGTTGACCCCGTCCTGCGCGATGAACAGGCCTTTGGGGAACTCCGGGCCGAAATCGCGGCTGTCGAGTTCGATTCCGTCGGTTTCCTCGACACTGCCGAAAGAGCCCGCCGCGATACGGAAGCGACCGACCGGGGTTACATCCGGCAGGCGGAACACGGCATAGGCGTTGTCGCCCTGCGACGAGGCGACGAGATAACCGCCATTCTCGCCTTCTGGCGCAATGGCGAGGCCTTCGACGTCCGCGACCAGCATCTTGTTGTCGATGGCGGCGACCATGCACTTGGCGCCGGTGGTCATGTCGATCGCCCAGATGCCTGCGTCTTCCTCGCCGATATAGAGCGTGCCGGTGCGCGGGTCGGCGATGCAACCTTCGGTCTGGGTTGGTACTTGCGCCAGCGTGGTGGTGGTGCCCGTGAAGGCTCCGCCCGCTTCGGTGATGGTGGTGCGGTAAATCGTCCCGCCCTTGGGCGCGCTGAAGGCGATCACCTCTCCCTTGGCGGCGGATTTGACCATGCAGATGCCATAGCCTTCGCCCGGCCCGACTGCGATCTTGCCTGCGGGCGCGAGCTTGCCGGTTGCCGTATCAAGCACCGCGAGGAACAGTTGCGCCTGCGCCAGATCGCTGCGGTCGCTGGCGACCACCAGCACCCGATTACCGGCGATGTCGATCAGATCGACATTGTTGAGCCCCGGCGCAGGCAGAAAGCTCTTCTGCGCGCCCTTCAGGTCATAGACGTAGAGCCCGCCCTTCTTGTCCGTGCCGACGACAAGACTTTCGGCGGGGTTGGCCGGATTGCGCCAGATCGCGGGATCATCGGCGGCATCCTCACGTGCCGTGCCGACCGGCGGGGTTTCCGCCCGCGCCGTAACCGTGACCGCCGGATCACCTGTGATGGGGGGGACTGTTGCACAGCCCCCCGCGACCACGAGCGTTGCCAGCGCAAGACCGTAAAATGGCCGGATCATCAGAACGCATACCTCGCAACAATCTGGAACACCGGCCCGGCGCGCTCGCTTTCGAGTTCATACTCGTCGAAGTCGCGGTCAAACTGCTCTTCGACGGTGTTGAACTTGTTGAAGTCCTCATCCTTCGTGCTGTCGAGAAGGTTCGAACCCACCGCGCGGATGGTGAAGCTGTCACCGAAGCGCTTTTCGATGAATATCTCCAGATCCGCGCCGTAGCGGGTGAAGATTTCCTCTCCCACCACGCGACCAAAGGCTTCGCCCTGCTTGCGATAGGTCGCGCCGAAGGCCGCGCCATATTCGGGAATGTTCTGGATCGCGCCGAAGTTATAGACATATTCGGATTGGTCATTGAACTGTCGTTTGCCGAATTCGTCTGAGATGGTGCTGTCGAGCAGCGCAAGGTTCCCGAATACGCCTGTGTTAGGCAGGCCGAGGAACGACAGGCTGAACGAGGCGTCGAATTCGATCCCGTAAACCTCGCCATTGCCGGTGTTGCGCGGCGTGAAGACGAAGGTGCCCTGCCCTTCGGACCCTTCGACTGGGCGCCCCTGTGCGTCCAGCACGGTGGCGATTTCGGTGAGGTTGCTGACGTCGCGGTAGAACACGTTGACGCCGATCACCCCGCTTTTGCCGATCTTGTGCTCGTAACCCAGATCGCCGCCCCACGCGGTTTCCGGCGCAAGCAGCGGGTTACCGAGGAAGTCATTGTCACCCAGTTCCGCTTCGAGCAGACCGGAGAAGATGAAATCGAACCGCGGACGGCGCAGCGTGCGCGCACCCGACAGCGTGATCCGCCCGTCGCCAATCTCGTACTTGAGCGAGGCCGAGGGCAGGAATTCGTCATATTCGTTTTCGATGCCTTCGATATTGGCCGTGGTGTTTTCCCAGCGGATCCCGGCTTCGAAGGTGAGATTGTCGAACTCCCCTTCGATCAGCGCGTAAAGATCGCGGCGGTCTTCCTGAATGACGCTCAGGCCACCTGCCAGCGGCGGGAAGGGATTGGGGACGAATTCGCCCGGGTTGCGGGTGAACTGGTCATAACCCTGACGCGCGGACGTGGGCAGGTTGAACCGGCTGCGCACGGTCTGCAGCAGCGTGTCACGGTCCTTGTTCTGCATGAAGCCGCCGATGGCGAATTCGAGATTCTCGGTCAGTTCGAACTCGTGTTCGAGATTGACGAAGATTTCGGTGTCCTTGATGTCGAGTAGGGTCAGATCGCCGGTGAAGCGCGGGGCGCTGCGGTCGAAATCGACTTCGTATTCGAACTCGTCCTGAAGATCGTCGAAGCTGGCATAGCCGACCCGCACCTGCGTTTCCCCGAGGCTCCATTCGTGATCGAGCTTCGCGATTACCGACCAGCTCTCCGTGGTGATGTCGTTCACGTTGGCATTGTCGGTCAGCAGGTTGCCTGCCGGTGTGGCGCGCACGGGGCCGTTGATGGCGGTCGGGCTGTTATACTCGAACGAGCGTTCCGTCTCGGTGCGCTCGGTGCGCACGAAGTTGCCGAGGATTTCGAACTCGGTGCTCTCGCTCTCGATCCCCCAGCTTGCGTTGAAAGCGTAATCGGTGCCGTCGCGCACGTCGGTCTGGTCTTCGCGGTTGTCAAAGTCGTCGGTCGCGAAGTTCGGGTTGTTTTCGGGGGAGTCGCCGTAACGCAGGCTCGACTTTTCCTTGGGGTTGTAACGGCCCTGCACGTTCGCCCCGATCAGGAAGCGTCCACCGGCGAGAGCACCGCCATAATAGAAGCCGCCCGAAGGCTTGGCCTCGCCATCATCGAAGAACAACCCGCCTGCGCGCACATAGCCGCCGTCGAGCGAAAAGCCGTCGCGCAGCACGATGTTGAGGCTTCCCGCCACTGCATCGCCCGTGCGCCGCGCCGAGGACGATCGCACGATTTCCACGCGCTCGATAAGTTCGGCGGGGATCCGGTCGAGGAAGAACGAACGGTCCGACTGGCCACCCGGCACGCGTTCACCATTGATGAGGATCTGGGTGTAGCCCGGATCAAGACCGCGCAGACGGGCGCCGTCGCTTTCGATCACATCGGACAGGAAGGTCACGCCCGGCACGCGCTTCAGCGCATCGCCTGCGGTCAGCGGTTCGAAGCGCTGGAAGTATTCCTCGTCATAGACCAGCACCGGCTCGGCCGCGTCCGAACGGTTGCGGAAGCCGATGCCGCCCTGCACCACGATCTCCTTGGCCGACTGGACCTTGTCGTCCTCGCTCTCTTCGGTCTCGGCAATCGCGCCGCCAGACTGGACGCTGGCTGCCAGCGCCTGCGGATCGGTTTCGGCGGCAAAGGCCGGCGCAGCAAAGGTGGTGGCAAGCGCGGCAATGGCACTGCCGACAAACAGCTGGGTGCGGAGCATCTGGTATTCCCCCTGCGGCCAGCCGGGGATCGGGGCCGCGTTCTGCGGGGCGCTTAACCGCCAGCGGTGACAGGCAGGCGACGGGGCAATGACGGATCAAAGACACGTGGCCGACAGGCAGGATTCCGCCAGCCTGTGGCGCGAATGCCTCAATTGGACAGCTAGCGTGCTTGCGCCGAAAGGCTTAGCCAAGGGCAAAACACAAGCAGGGAGAAAATGGATGAAACTCGAACCGGGCATGGCTGCGGTCGTCACCGGCGGGGCCAGCGGGCTGGGCAAGGCGAGCGCCAAGGCCTTCGCCGATGCCGGGATGAAGGTCGCCATCTTCGACATCAACGACGCGGCAGGCGAGGAACACGCCGCAGCGATCGGTGGCACCTTCCACCATGTCGACATCATGGACGAAGCCAGCGTCGAGGCCGGGTTTGCCGCCGCCCGCGCCGCGCACGGGCAGGAACGGGTGACGCTCCACTGCGCTATGGCGAGCCGCCGCGGCAAGACGCTCGGTTGGGACAAGGAGGCGGGCGCCTTCAAGCGCCTCTCGACCGAGGACTACGCCTTCGGGGCAGAGGGCATTCTGGTAGCCAGCTACCGCGTCGCCAGCATCTCGGCGCTGGGCATGGCCAATGCCGACCCGGTGAACGACGATGGCGAACGCGGCGCGATCATCCTCACCGCCAGCGTCGCGGCGCAGGACGGGCAGATCGGGCAGGTGATCTACGGTAGCTGCAAGGCGGGGGTAAACGGCCTCGTGCTGCCGATGGCGCGCGATCTCATGGACGTGGGCATCCGCGTGAACTCGGTCATGCCGGGCATTTTCGCCACCCCGCTGATGCTGGGGATGAAAGACCGCAACCCGCCGATGTGGGCGCAATTGAACGCCAGCGTCCCTTTCCCCAAGCGGCTTGGCGAGCCCGAGGAGTTCGCGTCGCTGGTGCTGGAAATCGCACGCAACAGCTACATCAACGGCCACCAGTTCCGGCTGGATGGTGCGATCCGGATGCCGCCGAAGTAAAGTTCCCACCCCACGTCGTCATTGCGAGGAGCCGCAGGCGACGTGGCAATCCATCAACAGGCCTTTCCGCAAGCGGAACCGGCCGATCATGGATTGCTTCGCTCCGCTCGCAATGACGAGGTCAGAATTATGGCTACCCAGACCAACGAATATCCCAGCAAGGCCTATGGCGCGACCGCACCAGACAGCGGGGTCGGCCCGATGGCGATCACCCGCCGGGGGCTGCGCCATGACGATGTGCTGATCGAGATCACCCATTGCGGCATCTGCCATTCGGATCTGCACTCGGCGCGCAACGACTGGGGCTTCACCACCTATCCGATCGTGCCGGGCCACGAGATCGTCGGCACTGTCAGCGCGATTGGCGAGGGCGTTACCCGCCATAAGGTGGGCGACCGGGTGGCGATCGGCTGCATGGTCGATTCCTGCATGGAATGCTCGCACTGCGCCGATGACCTTGAACAGTACTGCCTCGATGGCGGGATGACCGGCACCTATAACGGCAAGGACCGGCGCGATGGCAGCCTCACCTTTGGCGGCTATTCCGAACGGATCGTGTGCCGCGAAGAATTCGTGCTCAAGGTGCCCGCCGGAATGCCGATGGCCGAAGCCGCACCGCTGCTGTGCGCCGGGATCACCAGCTACAGTCCCTTGCGGACCTGGAAGGTCGGGCCGGGCAGCAAGGTCGCGGTGGCCGGATTGGGCGGGCTCGGGCATATGGGCGTGAAGCTGGCGGCCGCGATGGGCGCGGAAGTCACCGTACTCTCGCGCTCCGAAAGCAAGCGTGCCGATGCCGAGAAGCTGGGCGCACACGCCTTCCTCAACACCGATGATGCCGCAGCGATGAAAGCCAAGCGCGGTTATTTCGACATGGTGCTGAACACGATTCCGGTGCGCCATGACGTTGTGCCCTATCTGCACCTGCTGCGGATCGACGGCGTGCAGGTGCTGGTCGGCCTGATCGGGATGATGCCGGAACTGCACACCGGCGTGCTGCTGGGGCGCAAGGTGCTCACCGGCAGCGGCATTGGCGGACTCGCCGAGACGCAGGAGATGCTCAATTTCTGCGCGGCGCATAACATCCTGCCCGATATCGAGGTGATTGCCATGCAGGATATTCAGACGGCTTATGACCGGATGGAAGCGAGCGACATCAAGTATCGCTTTGTGATCGATATGGAGAGTCTGCGGAATGGCTAAACAATACTCATATCTATGTGTATTGTTAGATACAGATATTCCGATACAATTAAATCAAAGTAATTGAATTTGTTTCTTGCACGCAACACTCTTGCGACAATCGGAGTCGAAGTGTTCTGAAACGAATTGTATGAAGCGCGCGCATGTCTATTGGCCTTTCTTGCTGAGCAATAGACAACGCCGCAACAATAGAAGGCCCGGGCACAGCACGCAGGCGGAACGATCCCACCTCTCAATCAGGAGCGTTCCTTATGAAAACCCGTTTTGCTTGCGCCGTTTCGGCGCTCACTCTGGGATGTGCCTTGTCGGCACCAGCCTTCGCGCAGGGCCCGGAAGGCGCAGCGATCGAAGCTGCCGCCACAACCATCGCGGTGACCGGTGCCGGCACGAATGGCGAGAGCGAAATCGTCGGCTTCGATCTGACCAAGGCCGCCGCACCGGCTGCAGCCGCCATCCCCGTTGGCGTGGGGTCGGGTGATGTTACAGTGTCCAGCGCCGCGATTGCCGCTGCCGCAGCTGCGGCCGCCCAAGGTGCCCCCGCCCCACGCGACGAGCGTTTCAGTGTGGTGCTGAACCAGGACGCCTTCTTCGGCTTCTTTCCGACCTTCAACGGGCTGATCCCGGTCAGCGACAATGTCGATCTCAGCTTCTACGGCATCATGTGGACCACCGACGCCTTCGGCAATGGCCTGGGCTCGGACCTGTGGACCGAATTCGGCATCGGCGCGAACTTCCTGCTCAATGACGGCAAGCTCCAGATCAAGCCGCAGGTCGGCCTCACCAACGGCGCACTGTTGTCGCGCGGCGTGCGTGACGATGATGGCGATCCGACCGGCACCGGCGGCAACTTCGCCGACGGCATCGTGCCGAGCCTGACCGTCAACTACTTGGACGACAGCTTCGAGGCCGAGTATTACGGCGGTTACTACGCTGCTCTGCGCAACCGCGACGAAGTCGGCGCTCTCGACTTCCTCCACACCTGGGTCAATGCGGGCTACCGGTTCACCAGCAACTTCTCGGCCGGTGCCCATTACGAATTGCTCAGCAACACCCGCACCGAAGGCGGCAGCACGGCAGTCGTGTACCAGTGGCTTGGCCCCTACGTGCAGTTCTCGCTGAAGAAGGGCTTCTTCGCCCGCTTCACCGCCGGGGCCGATATCGAAGAAGGCGGCGACGGCGATTTCTACAAGCTCGCGGTCGGCATGTCGTTCTGATTCCCTGAACCGAGAGGCACCGAAGGGGCGCTGTTGCCGATACGGCAGCAGCGCCCTTTTTGCATCTTGTCGGCAGACCCGGCTCGGGATGCGGGCAGTACGGCATGTCGCATCAATCAGATACTTAAGACTCGTAACATGCGAATGTGCAAACTGTTGCAGGAAGGTCACGCAACAACATAATATGGAGCGCGCCTTTCACATAAGCTTTGTGCGCAAGTGCAGCATGGATGATGATTGTCGTGACGTGACGGGAACCCGATTCTTCGGATAAAAACTTCTGCACGCCGCGCAGGTGGAACGATCCAAACCTCTTCATGGAGCGTTCCTTATGTCCATTCGTTTCGCATCGGCCGCTTCGGCTGTCGCCCTCGCCGCCTGCTTTGCCACGCCCGCCTTCGCTGGTGAGGCGGACACTGCAATCGTCGGCCCGGCCGCTGAAACAGAAATCGAAATCACCGATGCCGACGCCCCCTCGCTCGGTCTCCCCGTCATCGCGCCGATCGATCTTGCCACCGCCACCGGTCAGGAAGAAGCCACCCCGGCGATCACCGTTTCGGGTGCCGCGACCCTCACCTCGGACTATCGCTTCCGCGGCGTGTCGCAGTCGGACGAAGGCATGGCCGTTCAGGGCGGCATCACCCTTTCGCACTCGAGCGGCTTCTATGTCGGCGCGTGGGGTTCCAACCTGTCAGGCTGGGGCACCTTTGGCGGTGCCAACATGGAACTCGACCTGATCGCCGGCTTCAAGCTGCCTGTCGGTGAAGGCACGCTCGATACCGGCCTCACCTGGTACATGTACCCGAGCGGCGCGAGCGAGACCGACTTTGCCGAACTCTACGCCAAGCTTTCGGGCAGCGTCGGCCCCGTCTCGCTGACAGCAGGCGTTGCCTATGCGCCCAAGCAGGAAGCGCTCGGCAATGCCTTCCCCGTCGGCGCACCGGCCAATCCGGGCGACAAGGAAGATAACCTCTATCTTTCGGGTGACGCGGTTTACGGCATCGCCGATACGCCGATCAGCCTCAAGGCGCACATCGGCTATTCGGACGGTAACCCCGGCCTTGGCCCCAATGGCACCAGCGTTGCCCCGACCGGCACCTATTTCGATTGGCTGATCGGTGCGGACATCGTGCCGATTTCGGGCCTGACACTGTCGGTCGCCTATGTCGATACCGACATCTCGGAAGCCGAAGCCAACCTGATCCGCCCGAATTTCGCCACGCTCGACGGCGACTCGATTTCGGACGCGACCGTGGTGTTCTCGATCACCGCATCGTTCTGATCCGTCACTGAGACAGAGGGGGCGCTCTGCCACGCGGCGGAGCGCCCCTTTACTTTGCCTGCCCCATGCCGATAGGTCTCTGCCCGAAACCCGAAAAGGGCGATGGGAGAGAGATGATGGTGCGGATTTCCGTTCTGGCAGCAGCAGCGGCAGCGCTCTTGGTAGCTCCGGCAGGCGAGGCATCGGCGGGCAAGCGCTATCAGGCGACCATCACCCGCACCACTTTCGGCATCCCGCATATCGAAGCGCGCGACTGGCGCGGCGTCGGTTACGGCGTCGCCTATGCCTATGCCGAAGACAACCTGTGCCTGCTTGCCGAGGAATTGGCGACGGTGGCAGGCGAGCGCTCGCTCCATTTCGGACCGGAGGCCAAGGCGGTGCTTGGGTTCGAGGAAGTCGACAACCTCTCGTCCGACGTGTTCTTCCGCGCCGTGATCGATCTGCCCACCCTGCGTGAAGGCGCAAAAAACCTGCCCCTGCGGGTGCAGGATCTGATGGCGGGTTATGTCGCGGGCTATAACCGCTTCCTGAAGGACGCAGGCGCAGAAGGCATCCCCGCCGAATGCCGGGGCAAAGCTTGGGTGCGCCCGATCACCAGCGACGATATGCTGCGCCTCAATGAAAAGCAGATGCTGCTGGCAAGCTCGCTGAACCTTGCGCCTGCCATCGCCAATGCCGCCCCTCCGGGCAGCGCCGCCCCCAAGGTCGCGATTACCCTGCCCGATCCCAAGGAGCTGGGCATGGGCAGCAATGGCTGGGCCTTCGGCAGCGAAGCCACCGCCAACGGCCGCGGCATGGTGATCGGCAATCCGCACTTCCCCTGGAAGGGGCCGAACCGGTTCTGGCAGATGCATGTCATCGGCCCGAATGGCTATGATGTGATGGGCGTAGGGCTGGCGGGCACCCCGATGCCGACATTGGGCTTCAACAAGGACGTGGCCTGGACCCACACCGTCACCGAAGCGCGGCACTTCACGCTATACCAGCTGGCGCTCGATCCGACGGACCCCACCCGCTACATGGTCGACGGAAAAAGCGAGCCGATGATCGCGCAGACCGTGTCCGTGCCAATGCCTGCAGGCACCCCCGCCGTTTCCCGCACGCTCTATTCCTCCCGCTTCGGCCCGGTGTTCATCGTACCGTCGCGCGGCATTACATGGAGCGCGCAGAGCGCCTTCGCCTTGAAGGACGCCAATCGCGGCAACCAGCGCGGGATCGAAGCGTGGTTGCGCATCGGCGAGGCGAAGAACGTCGGTGAGGTCAAGGCGGCGGTCAGCGAGACGCTGGGCATTCCGTGGGTCAACACCATCGCCGCCGACCGCTTCGGCGACGCGCTCCACGCCGATGTGACCGCGGTTCCCAATGTCTCGGCCGAGAAGGCCAAGACATGCGCCACGCCGATCGCCGGCCTCTTCGCCGAGTTTGCGATCCTGCTCGATGGCAGCAAGTCGGCCTGTGACTGGGATGTGGCCGCCGGGACGCCCGCCCCCGGACTGATGCCTGCTAGCGATCAGGCAGCCACGATCGCCAAGAGCTGGCTAACCAATTCCAATGACAGCTACTGGATCAGCAACCCGGCGATGCCGCACCGCGAACTTTCGCCGATCCTCGGCAAGTACGCGACGGCGAGGAGCCTTCGCACCCGGTCGAACTTCATCGAAACCGCCGCGTTGCTAGCGGGCGGAAAAGTCGACCATAGCCGCGCGCAGGCCCATGCTTTCGCCAACAAGAGCCTGGCGGCGGACATGGCGATGGACACGGTCAAAACGCTGTGCGCCGCCACCCCGCAGCCCGTCGATGCCGCCGTGCGCGGCTGCAAGGCGCTGGCCGGTTGGGACGGCCGCTTTGAAGCGGACAGCCGCGGCGCGGCGCTGTTCCGCCTGTTCTGGTTGAAGGCCGCGCGCCTGCCGGGCCTGTGGGCTGTGCCCTTCGATCCGGCTGATCCGGTGAACACCCCGCGCGTCCTCGCCAACGACGAGACGAAGGGCGAAAAACTCCTCGCCGCTCTGGTCGAGGCGGTGGCCGAACTGGAATCGATCGACGCCCCGCTCGATGCGCTGTGGGGTGATGTGCAACGGGTAATGGCGGGGAACGAAGCCATCGCCATTCACGGCGGTCCCGGCACGCTCGGCATCCTCAACATGCAGGAATCGCGCCCCGCTCCCTATGGCGGTCTGATGCCGGTGCACGGAACGAGCTATATCCAGATTGTCGGCTTCGACGAGACTGGCCCCGTCGCGGACGCGATCCTCAGCTACTCCCAGTCCACCAATCCCGCCTCACCCCACGCCGCTGACCAGACACGCGCCTACGCCGCCAAACAATGGCACCGCCTGCCGTTCGACAGGAAGGCCATAAGCGCCAGCGCCATCGCCAAGCCGAAACGCCTGCAGGAGTGATCAGACACGCGGACAGCCGGCTGCCCCGATGTGACATACCGCCGTGCGGATCGATGGTTGCAACATAGGTCGGAACGCAAGGGTCTGATCCATGTCATGTTGCCGCATCATTCGGAACCTTTCCGCGCCCGGATGGCTGGGAGAACTCAGATGCTCCCGCGCATCGTCCCTTCCGGGAGCAGCCCATCATGTTCGATCATCCAACCCTTGCGCGTATGGTGCGCAAAATGGAGACGCGCGCGCCGCTCGACGATAATGATCGTAAGGCGCTGCTCGATCTCCAGTTTGTCGATCGGACCTACGAGCCATCCTCCTATCTCACCCGCGAAGGAGTGGTCGCAACCCGCTGTGCGCTGATCCTTGACGGCTTCGCCTTCCGCCAAAAGCTTGGCATCGACGGAGGGCGGCAGATCGTTTCCTTTCATGTGCCGGGCGACTTCGTGGATCTCGAGAATTCGCTGCTGAATATGGCCGATCACAATGTGCAGATGCTCACCCGCTGCCGGGTGGCGGAGATACCGGTGCAGGACATTATTGCGCTGATCGACACCAATCCGCGTGTGGCGCGGGCCTTGTGGGTCGACACGCTGATCGACGCCTCAATCTACCGCGAATGGATCATGAATGTCGGCCGCCGGCCCGCAAAGTTGCGCCTTGCACACCTCTATTGCGAACTCGCCAAGCGGTTGAAGCTCGCAGGGTTGAGTGACGAGAATGGCTACCAGATGCCGATGACACAGGAGCAGTTGGCCGATGCCACCGGGCTCACGCCCGTGCACGTCAACCGCAGTCTCAAGGCGCTCGAAGCGGACGGCCTGATCCGGCGCGAGGGGCGGTTGATCTCCATCCCCGATTGGCAGCGCCTGCGCGAGGCTTGCGACTTCAACGAGCTTTATCTCCATCTCGATCAAGTCATGTGATCCGGTCTTATGGACCGCCGGCACCCATTGTCAGGTCTGTCGAGCGACAAAGGGAAGCAAATTATCGGCACAATATATTGACAGACAATATTAAATTTTTGCCACAGCTTTCGATGAGCCCCTGCATGAGCCGGATCCCTGTAGGAAATATGGGACAATGTGGGCCAGATTTGAACTCGCAACCTGCCGACCAGCGGCGACCTGTCGAACGGCCGGTTTTGCCGAGAGCCGACATTGCGTCTTTATCCGATGGCTATCGAGAGCGGGTCGGAATCGGACTAATTGCAATTGAAAGGAGTTGCGGACCAGCTTGTCCGTTTGTCAGCCTCGCCCGTGGCTCAGATTTTTCGCTGCGATTGAGCAACCCTGATTGAATATTTTGTGCGCCTGTAGGATTGCGCTAAGCAGTAGTCCGCAGGGGGGAGCGGAATGGGTGGAGGCGGTCAGCAGGGTGCCCCAGGGCATGGAAAGGGCCTTGCCTACGCCTCGCTGTTCGGCCGCTTTACGCTCAGAGCGGCGGACGGAACCGAAATTGTCATTTCCAACCGCCGGGTGCGCGCCTTGCTGGCGATGCTGTGCCTGGTGCCCGACGAACCGCTCGAACGCGACCATCTCAGCGAGTTGCTATGGCCGGGACGGTTCAAATCACATGCCAAGGCCAGCCTGCGCCAATGCCTGCTCGAGCTGAGTAAATCGTTCGGATCGGGCGGTCACGGGATTGTCGAAGTGACGCGGAGCCGGATCAGCCTCCACCCGGCAGCCATCCGCACCGATCTTGGCGAACTGGAAAAGGCTCTGACGGCGGGCGACTGTGACATTGCCGCCACGCAACTCGCCGCGATCGGCACGGCCCCACTGCTAGAGAATATGGAATTGGGCGCGGCCTTTGCCGATTGGCTTGTCCGCCACCGCGCCAAGGCTGAGTTGCGGTTGCAGACCGCGATCACTGCGGGTCTTGCCGAATTGAAAAGCAATGGCGATCACGAGTTGCACGACCGTCTGCTCATCAGTTGGCAACAGCGCAATCCATCGGGGCAAAGCATCACTGCAGACGTTCGCGCGGCCGGCAAGACGCCGATCGCGGTCCTGCCGTTTCGCTCCGCGTCGCTGTCGGGGGATCACGACTACTTCACTGACGGCATGGTCGATGAACTCATCACCGCGTTGAGCGGGGTGGCCGGTTTGCAGGTGGCGGGCAGGACATCCTCGTTCCATTTCCGCGACAGCACGGAGACGCCGGCGCAGATCGCAGCGGAGCTGGGGGTCTCTCATCTGGTGGAAGGTTCGGTGCAGCGTCAGGGCGAAAAGGTGCGCATCCACGTCCATTTGCTTGACGGGGCGAGCGGATTCGAACTGTGGGGCAGTCGCTTCGACGGGGTGCTGGACGACATTTTTGGACTTCAGGAAGCCGTTGCACGCGGCGTTACCGCGGCGCTGGCCGGCGCATTGGGCATTGCCCTTCAGCCCCCCGTGGTGGGCAATCTCACGAACAGCAAGGAGGCCTATGACCTCTACCTGCAGGGCCGCGCCCTGAATGCACGCCTGTTCGGCGACGGGGTGCTGACCCGGGCGGCCGAATTGATTGAACAGGCGCTCGCGCTCGATCCCCGCTTTGCCGAGGCTTGGGTGCTGCTCGGCGATATCAACCAGCGCATGGGCATCTATCTGGCCGGCACCGATCAGACCGAAGCTTCCGCCAAGATGGCCGATTGCGTCCGCAAGGCGTTGGCGATCAAACCCGATCTCGGGCAGGCCTATGGCTTGCTGGCGCTCCACGAATTCACCCGCAACAATATTGTCGGGTCGCTCGATCTGGCCTTCGAAGCGATTGAGGTCGAACCCAACAACCCGGCTGTCTCGGTGCGAATTGGCGGGCTTCTGTTGTTCTGCGGCATGACGCGGCAGGGGATGGCATTTCTTGATCGGGCGATCGATCAGGACCCGGTCGATGGCAGAAACTACATGGTGCGCTCTGCAGGCCAGCTCAACCTTGGCGATGTCCACGCTGCGATTGCCGATGCGCAGCGCAGCGTGGATCTGGGTTTTCCCTCGATCTGGTTGGGCGTCGCGCTGACCGCAGCGGGCGAGCATGCGCGGGCGGTCGAAGCCTACCAACAGACACGCTATGCGATTGCGAACAGCATTCCGCCGCCCAGTGGCACCGGGCCGATGCCACCCGCGATGATCGATGCCTATTGGGATGTCGCGGCAAGGGGCGTGTGCAGCGGCAAGCCCGAAGAACGCGAGGCCTATTGCCGAACGCTCGATTTCCTGCACCTGTCGATGCAGGACAAGGAGCATCAGGCGATCACCCTGCCGGCGGTATTCATGGGCTATGCCGAGATGCTGTTCAAAACCATCGGTACGCGCATCACCTTGCAGAACCTTTCCTGCCTGATGTCGATCTGGACCGAGATCGATCCGATTTGCCGGATCTGGCAGCACGAGGAATTCATCCCCTTTGCTCAGCGTATCGGGATGGTCGAGGCGTGGGACAAGTATGGCTGGCCGGATTTGCTGCCGCGCCCGACCAACCGCCTCCAAGGGGTCGATTGACGCTTTTTTGACGCTTTATTGACGCACCCCCCGATTGACGATTGACGCTACGGAACCGCATTCTCCGGGCCGAAGCTTAGCATGACAAATCAGGGTTATTGCCGTCGGAACCGTGGGTTCCGGCTCATGCCCTGTCACGTCCGGCTCCGGGGGGAGAAATAATGGCGGTGACAGGCGAACAACAGGCCGCAATCGGCGCATCGGCGATGCGCAAGGCGTTCTGGCGGATCATTCCGCTGATCCTCGTCGCTTACCTGTTCGCCTACATGGACCGGGTCAACGTTAGCTTTGCGGCGGCCGACATGAACGCCGACCTCGGCTTCAGCGCGACCGTCTACGGGTTGGGCGGCGGGTTGTTCTTCCTCGGCTATGCCTTGTTCGAGATCCCTTCCAATCTGATGCTGGTTCGGTTCGGCGCGCGTCAGTGGATCGCGCGGATCATGGTCACATGGGGCCTGCTGTCGGCCGGCATGATGTTCGTGCAGACTGCCGAGCAATTCTACATTCTGCGCTTCCTACTCGGGGTGGCCGAGGCCGGGTTCTACCCCGGCGTGATCTATTACTTCTCGGGCTGGTTTCCACCGTGTCATCGCAGCCGCGCGGTCAGCCGGTTCTACATCGCCGGGCCGCTCGCTTCGATGGTGATGGGGGCAATGTCGGGCTGGCTGTTGGCGCTGGATGGCACTTCCGGAATGCATGGCTGGCAATGGCTGTTTCTGGTGCAGGGGCTGCCCACGGTCCTGGTCGGGTTGCTGGTGCTGCGGTTCCTGCCGGATAGTCCGACGAAGGTGGACTGGCTCAACCCGGCGGAGAAGGCGTGGATCGCCGATGAACTGGCGCGCGAACAGCGACTGATCGGCGGACCGGTGAGCCACAATGTCCTCGCCATTTTCCGCAACCCCAAGGTGCTGCTGAACGGCGCGATCGGGTTTACCTGCATCGGTGCGTTCATCACCTTCACGCTTTCGGCGCCGATGATCCTGAAGGCGGCAACCGGGCTGGATGCTACCGGCATCGGCTATCTGGTCGGTTTCGGCGGGCTGATCGGCACGGCGGCGACACTGTGGCTCGGCAACCGCGCCGATCAGCGCGGCGATCGGTTGATCTACGCTTTCGGCTGCGCGGCGGTGATGGCGGGGTCGCTCCTGATGATCTTGCTGGCCCCGTCGCCGGTGATCGTCGGTCTCGCTTACCTGACCTTTGCAACCGTGTCGTTTTCGGTCGCGATGCTGGTGTCCTCGGGCTGGGCGGATGCGCTGTCAGGCCGCGAGCTGGCGGTCGGGGCGGCGGCGATCAACACCATGTCGCAGATTGGCGCCTTCCTGACACCATTCGCATGGGGCGCGCTGGCCGATGCAACCGGCAGCTTCGATGCGGGGCTGCTCGGCATTGTGCTGATGATGGGGGTGAATGCCGCGCTGATCTGGGTGCTGCGCGAACAGGTGCGCGGGCCGACACGGCGCGCGGTGCCTGCTGCGGCTTAAGCTTTGAAGAGAGGGCCGCTCATTCCCGAGCGGACGGACTAGGGGAGAACGATAATGAAAATGATGAAATCACTGATCATCGGGGCAACGATGATGGCAGCGACGCTGGCAAACCCGGCAATGGCGGAAGAGACACCCTATACGCTCGGCACGGTCTGGGAGGCGAGCCGCATTGATGTGCTGCCCGGCCAAGGTCCGAATTACATCGAGTATCTCGCCGCGACCTGGAAGAAGAACATGGAGACGTTGAAGGCCGAAGGCTACGTCGTCAGCTATCGCGTGCTGGCAACCAACCATCGCCGCGGTGACGAGCCCGATCTGATCCTGCTCATCGAATTCAGGGATTATCAGACAGTTGCGCAGATTGAAGCCCGGCGTGCGCGAATGAATGAGCTCACGGGGCAGACAAACCGCAGCGCCGCGGCTGCCTCGGCCGAGCGCGGCAAGATGCGCGAGGAGCTTGGAACGACCCAGTATCAGGAATTGATCCTGAAATAAGCGCCCCGGTTTCAGGATCATGGCGGACGGCGCGTCCGGGGGGGTGCGCCGCCCGCCACACTTTTGTCGGCGACAAGCCCCTCTACCGGAGACTTCCCGATGGCAACCCAAGCTTTGTCGATGCTTCCAGCCAAGCCTTTTGCGCTGACAGAGCACCGCAATCTGCGCATTGCCACCCTGTTCCTGCTGTATTTTGCGCAAGGTCTGCCGTTTGGCTTCATCGAATTTGCGATGCTGGCATGGCTCGCGCAAAACGGCGTGTCGGCAGCAGCGATCGGTTCCGTCCTTGCAGCCCTCGCGCTGCCATGGACATTCAAGCTCGCCTATGGGTTCATCATGGACCGGTACGCGTTCCTGCCGATGGGGCGCAGGCGGCCATGGATCATAAGTGGTCAATTGGGTCTGGTAGCAGCCTTCGCTGCGATGGCCATTGCCAACCCATCCCCAGCCCAGATCGGCCTGATTGCCGGCCTTGCGTTCGTCATCGGTTTGTCGTCCGCGACGCAGGATGTCGCGGTGGATGGGTTGGCGGTCGACATTCTGCCGGAGGACGAAATCGAAAAGGCCAATGGCACCATGTTCGGTGGTCAGGCCTTGGGCATGGCCGCAGGCGGCGGTGTGGGTGGATTTTTGATCGCCTATTACAGTCTTGCGGCCGCAGCCATGACAATGGCGGTGCTGGTTGCCACGATCCTGATCCTGGTCATTCTACTGCGCGAACGCCCCGGTGAACGGTTGTTGCCTTGGACGGCCGGGCAAGCGTCTCAGCGCAATCTCGACATTCATCTTGGTGCTTTCATGCCGATCATCCACAATCTGTTCCGTGTGATGTTCACGCGGCAAACCTTGATCCTCATGCCCGCCATGGTTGCCGTTTGCGGTGCGACCGGCATCTTCTTGGGGCTTGCTCCGCTTTTCTCGGCCAACATCCTCGATTGGGAAAAATCAACATACAGCAGCTGGGCCAGCACAGCCTCGCTTGTTGCCGGCCTTGCTGCCATAATCTTGTTTGGTCATGCCGCATCGTGGTTGGGGGCGAGGCGCAGCTTCATCCTTTGTGCTGCGGCGACGGCAGCCATCGCACTGGCCATGCTGGCGCTGAAATCCGAGTGGTCCAACTCGGCAGTGTTCATTTGTTCGATCTTCGCTTTCAAGGCCATGTTCGTGTTGAGGGGCGTGACAGGAGGCGCTCTGTCCATGCGGCTTTGCGCGCCAGCGGTTGCAGCGACTCAATTCGCGGTGTTCATGGCCATCGCCAATCTGGGGCGAGCCATGGGTTCTGCTTCGCTCGGGTGGCTTGATAGCTTGGGCGGCATCCCTGCAATGTTCACCGCGATAGCGGTCTGCGGCCTGATGGCGGCGGCCTTTGCGATCGCTGCAAAAGTGGGGCGATGACATCGAGCCCAGCCCGCTTCGTTTACGTTCGGGACTGCCGGTGTCTGGGGGAACCAGACGTTCAGTCCGGCGGACGCGAACGACCGACATTGGGTCAAGAGGTGCCCTTGCTGGGCCGCGGGCCGGCCGACAGCGTTCCGCCTTTCGCCGCCGGGAACCCGCTATCCAGCAAGCGAGCGATGAGCCGTCTTTTGCCAAAGCCTGCTTTTCCCATCATCGCGTTACCCGATAGAGGGGAAGCGGGCAGCCTGTAGCTCGGGCGACAGGAAGGTTCGCCCTCGCCCATCGCGTACGTGCCGAGTCTCTGGAGAGCACGTAATCGACTTTCCATGCGGCCAGGAATGCGCGACTGCCGTGGGATCCAAGCCGCCCGTCTTCCATGTTGCGCGGCTCCATCATGGTCGCAAACCCGCCCAAGGCTCCAGCGCGAGCGGCGAACTTGTCATCGCCCAGCACCAGAATTCGCGCCCGAGGATTATCTTGCACGCAGGCTTGCAGCACGCGCAGATCGTCGGGCGTATCGAAGCCCGCCCATTGCGCTCGATCTATCCGACCCGCGCTCACTGCTTGAACGACTTGCGTAGTTGTCAATGCGGCGAGCGCCAAAGCTACGCTTGCAAAGGCCAATCGCGCCGTAAGCATGCGCTGATGTAGCGTGCGTGCTTGAGCAAGGCCCCAGCATCCTGCTGACAGCAGTCCGGCCCAGATTAACGCTGCGAAATAGCGGTGTTCAAGATAGCCAGTCAGCACCTGCGGCGCCAACAGCAGCGCGGTGATCACAGCAAAACAGGTCAGCGACTTCAGGCTATCATTCCCGCGCGGTCGCACGCCCGCAAGGGCAGCAAGCGCCCCAACAGGTGCCAGAAACGCTGCCGCAGTCAGCCCCATGCCCGTCGGCAGCAGCGTCGCACCTGTATAGGCATACCCCAACACATTGGCAGCCACGCGCGCAGCCCATGCCGCAGGATCATCGGCCAGACCCGGTTGCGGCGCTGGCCACCAATCGGTGACATAGGCGGCCGGGTCCAGCGCGGTGGCAATGCCGCTGTTGTCGGTCGCAAACGCCGTGCCGAAGGTTATGAGGGAATAGGTCACCCACGGCGACACAGCGACCCCTGCCGCCGCCAGAGCCGCCAATGCACGCCTGGGGCTACGTGTTAGCCACAAGATCATCACAGTGACCAGCAGTGGCAGCAATACCGCGTCAAAACGGTTTAGCAACGCAAGACCGGCGAGGAACCCGATCCCCGCCGCGCCGAGCAGAGTGATCCGGGTGCCTTGCAGCAGGCCGTTCAGGATCAGCGCGAACAACAGCAATTGCAGCGGGATTGTCCGGCCTGCGCCCAGTTCGGCGAGCAGCATATTCGGGCCGAGCAGACCGATCAGCGCCGCTCCCAGACCGATCCACGCCGCGCCGGTGACCTTTCGCCCGATCCATTCCGACACCATCGCAAACCCGGCAAAGCACGCAAAGGCCAGATACAATCCGGTGCGCGGCCCGGTGCCCAGCAGCCCATCAGCTATGGCCAGCAAGGTCGGATAAAGCGGCGGGAAACTGGCGGAATAGGCTGACGCGCTGGCATAGCTGCGCCAGTGATTGAAGCGGTAGAAATCGCCGAACACCGTCTGCGACAATTCGTACAGCGCCCAGGAATCGGGCGAAAAAGGCGGCGCGGCGATCATGCTCAGTAGCAGCGGGGCCAGCACCAGCAGCAGCACCGCGAGGGGCCACGCCATTGAAGTCTGCCCACGCACCGCATCATCTGGCGTGTGGCCGCCGGTCGCGGCGATCACGGTTTCCTTGAGCAGCGCCAATTTCGACGCAAAGCCGCCGATCTTGGTCGGCACCTTGCCGTCATCGGGATAGCGCCGGATCACCGGCACATGGGCCACCCTCAGTCCCACTTGCCCAGCGCGCACAGTGAGGTAGAACAACAGGTTGTAGACGGAAAACTCCTCGCGGAACGGGCGCACATCGGGGTGCGTCAGGTAGCGAGCGGAATAGGCGCGGAATCCATTGGTGGTGTCGGTAAACCAGTGCCGCCCGGCCAAACTCAGCAGCGGGGCGTGGATCAGCCGGTTGGCAATGGTGCGTTCGAGCGGAGTGTTCTCAGCCGCGCCGCCGGGCAGGTAGCGCGAGCCTTGCACATAGTCGCAGCCCTCCTCCAGCTTCGCGACCATGGCGACGATCGCCTCCACCCCATCCTTGCCATTGCCGTCGATGGTGACGATCCCGTCATAGCCCTGACGCAGGCACCAGGCATAGGCCATGCGCAGTTGCGCCGAAAGCTTGCCCGGCCCGGTCTTGGTCAGCACCGCGCGCACGCCCGCGCCGGTCACGAAGTCAGCATCGAGCGAGCCGTCGGTCGACCCACCATCGGCGATGACCACGTCTACCGGCAGGCCCGCGGCCTGAATACGCAGCAATTGGCCGCGAATCCGGTCCCCTTCGTTTATGACGGGGATCACTAGCGCATGGACGTGGCGCCGAGGGGCATAGACCGCCGCTTCGTGGGCGGGCACGTCCCAATTGCTATCGTCGAGGATCGGCGCGGGATGCAGGGTCATGGCGTATCCGGTTCGGCAGCGAAGACGACGAATTTGCTCAAGGCGAAGTTCACGAAAAACGATCCGCCCGCCCCGGCAATCAGGATCGCCAGCGGATATGCTCCGGCCAAGGCCCGGTCGAGCAGCACGACAATCGCCACCCGCACCGCCAGCGTGGCGAGCGCGACCAGTGCGTAAAGCCCCGCGCGCCGGGCCGAAAGGTTGCGCGGGCCGCTTTGGAAGCTCCAAGTCTGATGGATGACGTAATTCGCGCTCGCCGCCAGTGTAAAGCCGATCGCTGCGGCGAGCCACAGCGGTACGCCGAGCCCGGTGTGTAGCGCAAAGGCGATGGCGAGGTCGATCACCACCCCCATCACCGTCACGATGAAGAAACGCAGGAGTTCGTTCATGGCGCACCTTGCGCCAGATAGCGGTCGATGCCTTCGGGCAGGCGGGGCAAGGCGGCAGTATCGACCGGGGCGTAGACCTGTGCGGTGCAGGTGCCTGTACCGATATCCGATCCGTCAAGCACCTCCAGCGTCAGCCGGGTCGTGGTGCCCGCAGTGACAGGCGCAACCAGCGACACAAGTGCGGTGTTGCCGATGCCATAGCGGGGGAAGTCAGCCCAGCGGTCGGCCTTGGCGGCGGTATCGGGCGAAGCCTCGGTCACGGTCAGCATCGCGCTGCGCCCGGTGGCAAAGGGCGGTTGGCGGGTGACGCTGACAGAGGCCAGACCGGCGGCGGGCGATGCAATGTCGAGTGCCAGCGTGCTGCGCGACGGCGCGGAGACGCGGCAGGTCGCGGCGGCGGTGGGCGGTGTGACAGTCTCGGCGCGTACCCACAGAACCTGCTGATCATTGCGGGCGATGGGCGTGTAGTTTTCGTGCAGCGCCCGGAAAAATGACCAGTTGGCGCGGCGTATCCAACCCTCCCATCCGCTGTAGTCCGGCGCGATGGTGGTGACGGCGGCGACCTTGCGCTCACCGACCAGCGCGGTGAAGTTTGCCCGGTTGTCCGCACCCAGTGCGTGGATCAGCGATCCGACCGACGCAGGGCTTTCCACCCCGGCGGCGATATCCAGCGGAGAGGTATAGACCGACAGCATGCGTCGATCCTGCGCGATGCCTTGTGCGTCCCACGCCTGCGCCAGTTGCCGCATCGCTGCCAGATCCGCGGCATATTCGGGCGTCACGTGGAAGCCTAGCCCTGCGTCATAAGTGGTGCGGTCAGTGTCTGCCCAGACCGTCGCAAAGCGCGCCGCTTCGATCCCGACCATCGCCAGCGCTGCTCCTGCGACAGCCACGCCAACCGCCATGCCGGTCTTTGCCGGGGAGGCATTGCGCAGCACCGGCTTGGCCCAACGCAGCAACATCCGCTGCCCGATGATCAGCGGCGCGCAGAGGCCCAGCACGAAGGTGATGGCGTTGTACTCCGCCCCGATATGCCCGCCGATCTGTGGGATCAGCGCGGTGCCGATCACGCTTGCGCCAACGAACACGAAGGCGCTCCCGCGCACCGGCGCGCTGCGGCCGCGCATGCGCTGGAGCATCCCCCACAGCACGCACAGCGTCAGCACGATTAGGCTGGCGCTGGAAAGCAGCTCGCCGTGGCGCAGGATGTTGGGAAGGTCTGCCGGGCTTAGTATCCTAGTGCTGCGCTCCCACGGGGCGAAGAACCAGAACTGGTCGCCCGCGACATCGCGGAAGTTGTATTGCAGCCACGGCCCCGGGGCGCCGTGCGTCACCGCCAGCAGGATCGCACCCGCCGCTGCCATTGTGCCAATCCCGAATGCAGCCAGCGTCCACGCGAGCAGTGTGATGCGGCGATGCAGCGCCATGACCAGACCGAGCACGAGCGCGATGAACAGCGGAATCCCCGCGTCATTGGACCACAGCAGTCCCGCTCCTGCGACTAGCCCCAGCGACAGGCCGCCCGACAGCGCGCGGCCATCCCGCAGAACCCGGCGCACCAGCACGACAAAGAACGGCAGGACGATAAAGGGCAGAAACCCGCGCAGGGGTCGCAGCGAAACGCCGGGATCGAAGGTGGCGGGCCAGCGGATGCCCGCGCCTTCTGCCACCAGTGGCGCGGCGTAATAGAACCAGAAGACCAGCACCAATGCCGCCTGCCAGCGCGCGCGCGGCGGCACCGCCCGGATCAGCCATATAGTCGCATAGGCCGCGCCGAAGGCTCCCGCTATCACCGCCACATTCGCGGCCAGAGTCGAGGCGAACAGCGTCTGCCCGAACAGGAGAAACACCGGCAGCAGCGCCAGCACCATCGTGATCCCGAGATAGGACTGGAACGCCGTCCCCAGCTGATCCCCGTCAGCAAAGTGATCGAGCGCGAACCATGTCTGCAGCGCCCCGTCGATCGAATTGAGGCTGTGGTCGTACAGTAGCACGCCGGCACGAAAGGCACAGATCATCGCCGCCAGCCCCGCCAGCGCCCACCATCCGCGTGCCGCAGCCCCTGCCCGCAGCCGATCAGGCATAGGCGTGCCCGAAAACGAACCCTGAATTGAGGGAAGCGAATTCGGGCGCTGTATCCTTTACCGCTTCAAACAGGTCGTAGATATTGTCGATCTTGCCGCCGAGGATCGAGATCACCCGGCTGTCATCCGGCTTCTGGTGGTAAAGGATCGGGCGGCCATCGTCGGCCTCGTTCTTGATCAGGATGGTCTTCACATCATAGATCGACCGGCGATAGGTCGCCCCGGCAAGACAGGGCAGATAGCGCTGGGCATCGCGCTGCATGAAGGCAAAGCGCGTTTCGGGATCAAGATTGGCAAGATGGTGATAGGGATCGCGCCGCATCGGATCATCGGCCCAGCTTTCATGCGGAGTATAGCGCACATGGGTCAGCGAATAGAGGCTTTCCGACGGGTAGGGCATCGTCGAGAAAAACGGCCCGTCCATCACCGTCACGCCGATCTTTTCCAGTTCGCGCGGGGGTTCGATCAGCGCCAGTTCGGCAATTTCGTGCTTCAGCCGCGCACCGGGCAGGCCGGCCTTGGCCAGCACCGCATTGATCTGGGCATATGTGATGTTGAAGGCATAGCGCGCGGTCACTTCGCTGCCATCCGACAATGCGACCACCACGCCGCTGCGATGGTCAGCCAACCCGACCAGTTCGGTTTCAAGCCGCACTTCGATCCCGGCTTCGGCCAGCCGTGCGGCGACTTGTTTGCCTAGGATCGCGTGATCGAAGGCGACTTCGAAACAGGCGAACACGTCTTCGACCATGTCGGGATTGAACAGCGCCCGGTGGCTGGGCATGGCCGGTTCGATCGGGGCGCCCATGTCGCGAAACATGCGGTGGAATTTCTTGGCCGTGACCTTCGACCGCCGCCGGGCGATCGCGTAGAGCATCTGGAAATCGTCCACCACCGCTTCCGGGAAGTCCGCCAGAAAGCGGCGGTGCAGCAGCATCGATTTGACCGCAGTGGCCGCGGATCGGGGGTAGTGAAACCCGGTGTGCACCCGCGCCTGATTGACGCGCGATGCGCGGTTCATCAGCTGTGGCCCGGCCTCCACCACCAGCACGCGGGCCGAGATCGAGCGCAAATAGAGCGCAAGGCAGCAGCCATAAAAGCCGCCGCCGATCACGACGTAATCATATTCGGTGGCGGGGGCCTGCGGCATCAGTCCGGTCCTGCCGGACCAGCGCGGACATCGCTTTCCAGTTCGACATTGAGATCAAAGGCGACCTGATGGAACAGGTCGATCCGATTGACCTCTTCCGGCACGATCCCGCCCTTCAGTCGTCGCTGCTGTTTCAGCAGGTGTTGCAAGCCGAGGCTGAGGCCCAGCGTCGACATCCCCATGAACACCGCGCTGACCGCCAGCATCGCATTGGTGGTGAGCCAGCCCGATGCAAGCTGATCAACCAGCAATACCGCGCCCACGATCCAGGCGACATAGGCCATACCAAGCAGCGTCAGGATGGTCGAAGAAATCGTTACCAGTGTCAGGATCGTCGGCGTCAGATAGACCAACAGCGTCTGGAGCAGCTGCACGCGGCGCGTCAGCCCCATGAAGGCGGTACGCGCCGCCACATTGCGGTCGGTCCGAAACCAGTCGAGCTGCAGGCGCGGATCGCGCGGGGGAAAGCGCAGAGCAAGGCGCGGCTCGTCATGCTCCAGCAGCAGGTTGAGAAGCGTCCGAGGCACAGCGATGGACTGAAAGTCGCTCGGATCCACATAAAATCCGGCTAGCTTGCCCAGCGCGATAAAGGGCCAGGCCAGCAGCCGCTTCACCGGCCGGCGGACGGCGCGAAAGGCCATCGTCACGGCATTCTCGCGCTCGGCATGGTCGAGGAAGGCGATCAGGTCGATTTGCGCGATTTCATCGAGATTGCCGATCACCACCAGATCGCCAATCGCCTCCTCGGCGGCGATCACGCGACGGTCGTAATACTCGGTCCGCCGTCGTACCACGAACAGGCGGCAGTTGGGCACTTCGGCAATCAGCGGGAGGAAGGTCTCACGCTGGGTGTCGTCGACCACCAGAATGATCTCGCGGAAACGGAACGCCCGGTCGAGCGTGGCGGCGACATCGCGCAAGGCGGCGAAGGTACCAGGGTTGGCGGCAAGGTCGGAAAAGCACACAGACACGACCATGTCTTCGCGCGGTTTCTTGAACTGGCTGGCATCGGGTTCACGCATGGATCGCCCCCTCAGTCTGATGCGCTGCCGAATCCGCTTCGACCAGCCGCGCGACGGCACGCCGAACATCGGCAAGGCCCTGCGCCGGGCGCTTCATTTCGATCGACACCGCCTTGGCATAGCCAGCCGCAGCAAGGCCTTGCAGCACCGGCACCAGCACGCCGGCATCGGCCGGGGCCGGGGCCAGATCAGGCTCACTGACGTGGACATGATTGAGGCTCGGGGCAAGGTCGGGCAGGCGGGTCGGTACGCTCGCAAAACTGCCGTTCATGTGCATCGCACCGAGATCGAGGATCAGGGCAATCGCCGGATGATCGACAAGCGTAACGAACGCCTCGACCTCCTCCAGCGTGGGAAGGAAATTGGTGCCATAGGCGGCTGGATTGGCTTCGATGGTGATGCGCGTTCCGGCGGCGGCAGCGACATCGCCCAGTCGGCGGAACACGGCGGCGGCCTCTGCCAGTGCGTCGGCCATGGCCATGCCCGCAGGCACGCGGCGCTGTGCCGGGGAGCCGAACACCAGATTGGGAATGCCAAACCGCCCTGCCAGCGCGATTGCCCGCGTCATCCCGCGTTGGAACACGTTGCGCGCCTCGGCACCTTCAAACAGGGCCGCACCCGTGACGCCGAACAACAGCGATTGCATCGACACCAGCGAAAGCCCCGCATCCGCCATTTCGGACAATGCCTCGCTGGCGCTCGCTTCGTCAGGCACGAAGGGATCGTCGGCGGCGTGAAAGAAGAGGCCCGGCGCGATTTCAAGGCCCGTGATCCCCGCTTCGGCCAGGATCGCATAGGCCCCTAACCGTTCTTCCGCCGACCAGGCGATGTTCGACATGGCCAGCCTCATGCCGGCTGCCTTTCGCTGGCGTAGAAGGCGGCGAGCCGATCAAGCGTCGCGGCGGCGCTGAACTGATACGGCCCCTCAGCCCCCCACAGGGCGGAGTGGCGGGTGCGCATATCTTCACGGTGCAGGCGTGCGGGCGTGTCCGGCATGGGCCGCCCGGTCAGCCGCGCATGGATCGCGCTGGCAGTCAGCGGCTCTGCCACCAGATGCAGGTGCGACAGGCCCGCATCCAGCGCGATGCCGATGTCCTGCCAAAGCCGGTCGATGGCGTAATATTGGTAGGTCGTATCCGGATGATGGAACTGCGTCGCCGAAGCGCCCACCGCCGTTACCGCGTCCTCCAACGCCGCGCGCCGCCGGTCGGCATTGAGCGCTCCCCGGTCTAGCTTCAACATCCCGGTGACCGGATCGCTCGCAAAAAGCGCGCCCGCCCATGCAGCGAGCGCGGGATCGAGCGCCTTCATCAGTGCATCGTGCTTTGCCTCGGTCAGCAGCGATGGCACCGGGTTCATGAGATCGAACAGGAAGTTCTTGCGCAAGCCGTGCCCGAACAGCGCGGGCAAGCGCACAATCAGGCTGCTGGCGAAATGGTCTTCGACAAAGATCTCCAGCGCGCGGCGATGGCGGCCATAGGCGAGGTCCTGCTGGAAGGACTGCGTGCCTTCGTCATGGCCCCCGGCAAAGTCCGCCAGCACTGCGATGGAGGAAATCAGCACGAACCGTTCTGCCCGTATCATGGCCAGCCGCGCGATTAATCCGTCGATCTGCGCGGCGTCACGCTCTGGCGAACGGTTGGCTTCGAGCATCGAACCCGGCGCGGCGGCGCACACCAACGTGCCAAACGAACGTCCCTCGATGGCAGCGATCGTGGCGCTGTTGAAGCAGGCATCAAAGCGGGCCTGCCGCAGCAGGGCGCCGCCGACAAAGCCGGTGTGGCCTATCAGGCAGGTATCTTGGTAGGCATTTCCGAAACTTTCCATGGCGTCTTGGGCCCGTCGCTGCTTTCGTGCTTAGGGATAGTTCTCTTCGTTCACACGGAGGCAGAGCGGCTGCGATCCGCATGGCAGGGTGTCATTTCTGGTAATTCAGAATGATATCCATAAGGTTAACCAAACTTTTGTAAGCGCTGGGTGCGGCATGTGAGACGGTGGGAGTGGTTCTCGCGGTGCTGCCGGCAAAGCAGAACGTCGCCTTTCCACCCAGCTGCGGTCATAACGGGGGCCGATACGCGATCCCGAAAGCGGTATGTCGGCGTCAGCCCATTCCCGAAGGCTGCCAAGGGCTTCGAACTGCTGCTCAGGCGCTGGGTGATCGCGAGCACCACCTTACCGCGAATGACGCATGGCAAAGGCAGGAAAGCTTTCCTCATCGCCCCGGCGAATCTGCGCCTCCAACAGCGCAACCGCCGTATCCACATCGGCATTGGTGGTCCCCGTGGCCTGCGCCAGTTTGAGGCCATGATAGAATGTCGCGGGATACTCGGTGGTATATTCATAGACGCGCGGATCATCGATCGGCTTGTCGAAACTGTACCAGGGCCGCTGCGCGATATCGGCTGGCAGGCCGAGCACCTGCGCCATTTGCCGCCAGTCGCTGAACCAGCGCCCTTCCAGCCGTGCTGGCAGATTGAGGAAGCAGAAAGGCCCGCTTGCCAAAAAGCGCCGCGCCTGAAACCTTTCTGCAAAAGCGATTTGCAATTGGGACCAGCGCGGATCGGGATGCAGTCGCCGACCCCAATCCAGCGTATAAGCAATATAATTGACGATCGATCCCGTATAGACGCCGGGCCGCTGCCCCGTCCGGATCGATGGCCAGAAGGTCGGATTGGGCTGGCTGTCGCCGGCAGCGCCTTCCCAGAACATCCCCAACTGCCCCATCCCCGGCACTGCGAGAGCCCTCACCGCGCGGTCGAGATTGGCCGACAGGATCGCATCGAACCGTTCTGCGGTTGGCAACCAGTCAAGCGCCGGCATGGCTCGGAGCAGGGCATAGGCCAGAACAAGATCGCGCATTGACCACGCCCAGTCGCGGCCCTGATCCTGATCAACCAGTTTTCCGCTGGTACCGCGATAATCGGGGGTAACGGTGTTCAGGACGGTGCAGGCGGAAAACACCTGCTCCTCAACGAAAAACGGATGCAGTTCGGATAGCAAAGCCGGGATGAACGCCGGGCACGGGCGGTGGGCATTGTCGATGTCCCAATCGAACTGCATCCCGGGGCTCACGCCGATGACTCTTTCTTCGGGATAGTTCTGATAATATTGCTGCACTTTCAGCGGTATATTCGGGGTATCGAGCAGCAGCGGCAATCCGTCGGCCCCGCGCACATGCCACGGGATTGATGCCGCGGTCAGCCCGTAATTCATGGTGATGCGCCGCATCTCTGCGCTGCGTTCGATGATGTAGCGCGCCTGCCGGTGGACAATTGGCCCCACTTCATCGCGCAATCCGGTGGTCCCCATGGCCGGCGTGAGCCCGCCTTTGTTTAGCGGAGTGTAGTCCGGGACGGGGTCCAGATAGGACCATTCCGATGGTGCCTGCAGCTTTGGTCCGATGCCCCACGGCAACAACAAGCCGTTGGCTTGCCAGCGGTTCAATTCACGATCGGATACAGGCCAAGCGCGCGATGCGGCGATCCAGCGTTGAAAGTCTCCATGGCCGTACACCGGGAAGCTGCGGTCAAACACGCTCGCCTGATAGCTGACAGCAGGGGTCTCCGCCGCCAAACTGGTCCAGCGTTGCCGTTCTACGACCACCACATCAAACGGCTTACCATCCACCGGGGATGCCGCTTGCAGGTACCAGATCAGCGCCCATGGCCCCTTGCGCAGGAACACCCGCACCGTGTGCAGCCCCGCCCTCTGCCACAATGCATCGGGATCATCAGCCGTGAAGATTGTGCCGCCAAGGCGCACGGGCGGCGCGGCAGCGGCGATGGCGGGATCACGCGGGATTGCACCACCCCGCGTGGGTACTTGCGCTCGCAATGACGGGGACGCGGGGCCGGGCGAGAGCAGACCGGGCGCAACAATTGCTGCCGCTCCACTGGCCATCATCAATCGGCGAGACATCATCTTGCGTTTCCCCCGTAGAGCGCCTGGCTCTGTTCCGATGCGGCAAGTTATATCATCGCCCATAGTCTTGCTACCGAAGCAGGCTATCTGACCCAGAAACGAACAGGGTTCGTAACGTTCATTACGGTCAGATTGCTATCCGGCACTTTGCAAAGGTCGGCTCTTGCGCAAGCTGCAGTTGACCCGATGCGAAGGGGAGCGACTTTTCCCGGTTCTCGTATTTCAAAACCACTGAATTAACCGCAGGTTTGGACCAGCGTAATTCTGGCCAGGATTGACCGAGTTCGTAGAGGCGTCTGCCCGCATCTTCCGCCATATCCAATCGGCAGGTTTTGGCGCGAGCCGACAAACTTCCCCCAAGATATGTCGAATGTCTGGTTTTGATAGAAGCTGACAAGCTTCGTTCGTTCGACCGGCCCATCGAATCGCGAGGGAACGGGCCGAAGGCAGGGCCGCCGGTATTGCGTTCCCCGCTGCGCGAGGCGGGCTCGTCTGGCTTGGCAATGCCGGAATGGTCGAGTCGAGCATCAACAGCTGATCAGAAAACGTTGCGCAGTCGTCGCGGACCGCTTGGAGCGCGCCATGTGGCGCATTCAGTCAGCGGGGAGGGGAATTGGGCATAGTGACGAATAATGCCGCAAAGCCCCGTATTGGCGTGGCAAACACGCACTTATGAACTCGTATCGGTGTTTATATTGACGTTTAGTCCATTAAGTGCCATCTCCCTTCCCATAACGAGGGGAGGATACCAATGAAAAAGCTGTTCCCGGCCATCTCGGCCCTGCCGCTTGCTGCGCTGTGCAGCCAACCTGTGTTCGCACAGGAGGCTGACGAAGCCGCCGAGCAAAGCGAAAACGTCATCATCGTGACCGCCCAGCTGCGCGAGGAAAACGTGCAGGAAGTGCCCATCGCGATCACAGCCCTGACCGGCGAGAACATCCGCAATGCCCGCATCGAAGACGCGCTTGACCTTCAGTTCAACGCACCCAACGTCATCCTTTCAGCCAACCGCAACCTGACGATCCGCGGGGTCGGGTCGCAGTCCTTCGGTGGTTCCAACGACACCAACATCGGCGTCCTCATCAACGGCGTATTCCTGCAGCAGGGCAGCACATTTGGTGAATTCTTCGACCTTGAACGGGTCGAAGTGCTGCGCGGCCCGCAGGGCACCCTGTTCGGCCGTAACACCACCGGCGGCCTGATCAATTTCGTCACCCGCAAGCCGACAGATGCCTTCGAAGGCTATGTGAGCGCGCAGGTCGAGAACTTTGACGGGCGTCGCATCGAAGGTGCGGTGAACGTGCCGGTTACTGAAGGCTTCGGCTTGCGGTTTGCCGGGCACTATCTCAAGCGCGACGGCTATACCCGCAACCTCGAGGATGGCTCGCGCATCGACGGTCGTGACCAGTTCACCCTGCGCGGCAGTGCCCGGCTCGACACCGGCTCCGGCACGACGGTCGACTTCGTGGTCACGTATTTCGAAGAGGACAGCAACCGCGCCAACGCGGTGAAGACGCTGTGCACACCCGATCCGACTTTGGGCTGCTCGCCTGACTCGGTCACAAATGATTTCCCCGCCGTCAACTTCCCGATCGACCGCTTCCTGATCCCCGGGGTTGTGCGCGCCGATACATTCAGCGCCAATCCGGCCAATCTGCGTGAAGTTCGCATCGACGTTCTGCCTGAACAGAGAGCCAAGGACCTGCTCGCCACCTTCGAGATCAATCAGGACATCGGTGACTGGCTGCGCCTGACTTCGGTCACCGGCTTCCGGGACGGCAGCAATGATTCCGTCCGTGACTTCGATCAGGGCACGCGGCCCAATGCTTTCAATCCGACCGCGATTTCGCCCGCAAATGGCGCGGGCAATGGTGTCCTGACCTATCTGCTTGGTCCGGGCCAGGTGATTTCGTCGCCCGATTGGCGTTCAGCCCAGTATGGTTCGGGAGAGCGCGATCAGGTCAGCCAGGAACTGCGCCTTGCATCGGACTTGTCGGGGCCGTTCAACTTCCTGCTGGGCGGGTATTATCTGAAGGCCAACAGCGCAGGCGATGTCATCACCTATATGCCCGCCAACCGGACCGCCGGCTTTGTCGCGGCCGGGGTAACCACCGATGCGAGCGTTACCTCGCACGCGGTGTTCGGTGAGGTTTACATCGATATCACGCCTGAACTGAGTGTGCTGGGCGGCATCCGCTATACCAAGGACGACAAGTCCATTCGCACCGCCAGCGGCACCTTCGCGCTGGGCCCGTTCTTCGAAGGCGAGGCTTCATTCGATGCCTGGACCGGACGCGGCAGCGTGACCTGGCAGCCGACGCCGGACAACAATCTCTATCTGACCTTCTCGCGCGGGTTCAAATCGGGCGGTTTCAATCCGGGCAACGTCGGTACGCCAACCTTCGATTCCGAATTCATCAACTCGTGGGAACTCGGTTCGAAGAACACGCTGCTTGATTCCAAGCTGACCCTCAACGGGGCGCTGTTCCAATACGATTACAGCAATCTGATCGTCGGCAACATCGTTGGTACCCTTGCCACGAACGTCAACATTCCCGAAACCCGCGTGCGAGGCTTCGAGCTCGAGACGGTCTTCACGCCGCTTGAAGGGCTGCGACTGGAAGGGGCGCTGGGCCTGCTCAAGACCGATATCCGCAGCGATTTCCGGTCGTCCGATCCGTCGCGCGGGGGGGCGTTCTTCCAGATCCAAGGCAACGAATTGCCCAACGCGCCGAGCCGGACCCTCAAGCTGGCGGCAGAATACAACATTCCGGTTGCGGGAAGCTGGTCGCTCAAACCGCGTGTCGATTACTACTCGCAGACCGGCTTCTGGGCGCGGGAATTCAATGTCGCAGCGGACCGTGTGGGCAGCTGGGAGCAGCTCGACCTGCAGCTGCAGGTTGCCCATGACGACCGCGATCTGGCGCTGATCTTCTTTGTGAAGAACGTCCAGAACAACGACGACATCACGTTCCTCGAAGTGAACTCCAACCTCGTCGGCAGTTTCCGCAGCGCCTTCCTGCTCGATCCTCGCGTGTATGGCGTCAACCTGCGGGCGGGCTTCTGATGGACACAGCCACCAACAACACAGCCGCCGCCATGCCGCAGCTGTTCGATCTGACCGGACATGTCGCACTTGTGACCGGAGGCAATGGGGGCCTCGGCATCGGAATGGCGCGAGGCCTCGCGAGCGCCGGGGCCAGCGTTGCGATCTGGGGACGAAATGCCGAGCGCAACCGGGCGGCGAGCGCGGCGCTGAAGGCCAATGGGGCAGACGTGGCAGACTTCGCCTGCGACGTTACCGACCCGGAACAGGTCTCAGCAGCGATGGAACTAACGATCGCTCGCTTTGGCCGGCTTGACAGCTGTTTTGCCAATGCCGGCGGGTCGGGCGTGCGAAAGCCTTTCACCCAACTCTCTCCCGGGGACTGGCAAAGCACGCTCGACCTCAACGTCAACAGCGTGGTCTACACTTTCCAGGCAGCATCCCGGCAGTTCATGGCGCAAGGGAGCGGCGGAAGTCTTGTCGTCACATCTTCGGTCGCGGCGCTGCTGGGCGTGCCCGGTGGCGGCTATTCCGCAACGAAGGCTGCCGTCTCGGGCCTAGTACGCTCGCTTGCGGTGGAGCTGGCCCCTGCCGGTATCCGCGCCAATGCGATCCTGCCGGGGTTCATTGCAACCGAAATGAGCCTCAACACACCCAAGGCGTTCCAGGATGCGTGCTTGCGGCGGACCCCCTCGGGCAAGCTCGGCACTGTCGACGATATGGCCGGGGCTGCGGTGTTTCTGGCTGGCCCGGCGAGCCAGTATATGACCGGTCATTCGCTGGTGATCGACGGGGGGCAGTCGATCTTCCCGATGTAGGCCGCGGCGTTGGCTAACCTGCTGGTTTGCCGTCCCAAAGCGGTTTGCGGCGCGCGGCAAAATCGGTCTTGAGCGACGTCACCGATCCCAAAATCATGGAAACGGTGATGTCCTCAAGCTGCTGCCGGTCCATTCCGGTGCGCAGCAGGTAGGCTCCAGCCGAAGCCGGAAGGCCGAAGCTGATGTCGGTCGCCGCCCGGGCAACATCGGGCGGCAGGTCGAAATGGCGTTCGATGATAGCGGCGAGAAACTCGACCGCCGTGTCCCGGCCATATTCGGTCGGATCGTGAAAATCGCTGATCGAGGGTTCCTGCTGGAGCCGCTCGATGATCAGCCCCCGCTCCTCGATATAGGTGAGGTAGACGTGGGTGGTGGCGCGCACCATGCCCTCGAATGTCCCTGCGCCATTGACCGCCTCGCTCTGGAGCCGCCGCAGCCGCTTCAGTTCACGTTCGAGCAGCTCGCTCAGTAACATCTGGAGGTTAGGGAAGTAGTTGTAGACCAGCGATTTGCTCACCCCCGCCGCGCGCCCGATGGCCTCCATCGAGAGTTCGGCGATCCCCTCGCGCGCAATCATGTCGGCCGCGTGATCAAGGATCAACGAACGCCTCTCCTCCGGGGCGAGCCGGGTTCTGCGCTTGGTGGCAACAACAGTCATGGGCCAAGCCTAGCAGACTGGCCGCACCAATCCAGATGGCAACTTACTGCGGCGCCCTGTCCTTCAGCCACAGCATGTCGTCAATCGAACGCGCCGCACTGGCGCCGATGTTCTGCTGGAATGCGATGAGATTGCCTTCGGGGTCGCGGGCATAGCGCACCCGCCAACCGCCCAGTTCGAATGTCTTGCCGGCAAAGCGGACGCCCTCGCGTTCCAGCCGTTCGAGTGTGGCGGCAAGATCGTTGGTCTCGAAGACGATGGCATTGTAGCCGATCGCGTCGATCATCTGCGCAGCTGTGCCCTTGGGCGTGCGCGGTTCGACATAATGCCAGAACTCCAGCTCGAAATTGCCGACGTCGAACCAGCTCGCAGCGGCAACAATGCCGTCGATATCGGCAATCTCGTCGAAGGTCTGGCGCCGGGTCGGCGGCAGCTCGCGGCGGGGGCCATGGCCGAGGACCTTGGTGTAGAACGCCACCATCTGCTCCTTGTCGCCGGTGACATTGCCGATATGCGTTGCCCAGGCAGGAAAGCGCATCCGCTTGGTTCCAAGCTCGCCGTGCGCAGCAATCACCTCGGGCGTCAGCTGCTCCATCTCGATCATGATGCCGTCAGGATCGAAGCCATAGGCATAGGTCACCCCGTATCCGCCCAGATCGACAGGCCCGTCTCCGCGCGATAGCATGGCGAGGCCATTGGCCTTGAACACGTCGTATTTCGGCGCCGTCGAGGGCGACTGGAAGCAGATATGGGTATAGCCCGGCCCGATCACCGGGCGGCGTTCGGGCGGGGACTTGGCGTCGGGATCGATATCGATCAACTGCAGGAAGACGGTGGGCGTGCGCACCAGTGCGATTTCGATCTTGCCTTTGCGCCTGGTGAGCACTTCGGACGGAAAAGCGTCAGCATCGACCATCCGCCGCTCGACCAGCTCGTAAGGGACAGACCGGCTGTAGAAGGCGAGCGTGTCGTCGATGTCGCTGACAGTGATGCCGATGTGATGAACGCCCTTGATCGACCCTGCGATCACCGGGACAGGTGCGGCTGCCGCGGCACCCGGCGCAGCCGTGCCGGTGGTCGCTGCGCAGCTTGCAAGCCATACGCAGGCGAGTGCGGTAAAGGCAGGTCTTATCATCGGTCGGCTCCCTTGAGGCGATAGACCAGCAGCACATTGCCCGCGATCTCGCCGAACTTGTCGTATCCCGAGTTCACAATCACCATGTCCCCTGCCACCACCGGTCCTTGACCGTCGATCGTGCCGCCCTTGGCCTCAACCCCGTTGATGGTCGCAAAGGCGCGGTTGGTGTCTGTCTTCCACAGCACTGCGCCATCCTTGGCAGCGTAGGCGACCAACCGCCCGTCATGCCCTCCGCCGAACACCACCCCGGGGATCAGTGTGACCGGAGCGGATAGTGCGGTGATGCAGGCAAAGGAGAATTCCGGACAGCGAAGCTTTTCGATCCGCGACCACAGCGGGCGGCCCGTTGCGACGTCGAATGCATGGATGCCGGGGCGCGGATCGCCCTTGGCGAAACGGCTGCCGGGCGTGTCGGCAATAGGCACGAACAGCGTTGTGCCATCACTTGCCATTCCCCAGTGTATACCCCCGTTGAACCCGCCGCGCCCGACCCGCTGGCGCCACAGCACGCTTCCCCGGTCCGGATCGATCGCGAAGATCTCGCCAGATTTCTGTCCGGCGAGCAGGATATCGCGAGCGCCCGCTTTCACCAGCATCGGGGGCGCACCGAAATCGAAGTCGGGTCCATCCTGGGCCGGGCAATTGGCGCTTTGCTTTGTACCGCAAGCCGCATTCCACGCGTCTCCGGCGGTGGCCTGCATCACCCACTTGCGCCGGCCGGTGGCAAGTTCGATCGCGATGATCGCATCGCTTTGGTCATTGGCGGGGGAGGAGTAGTTTTCGCCCGTGCCGACATACAACAGTCCGCGCGCCGGATCGACTGTGGGGGTGCCCCAAACCGGCGCACCGCTCGGCGCGGTCTCGCCGCCCTTGTGCCTGACGGGCTTGTCGACCGAATACCAGCGCCACACCCGGCTGCCATCCGACACATCGAGCGCCGTCACACCGCCGCGGAAGGTGCAGCACTCGTAATCCTCGTTGAAAGCGCTCAGGACTTCGGTCGATGACATTGGCACGAACAATCGACCGCCATGCAGCGCGAGGCTGCCCGTGATCGTGCCGTCCGGATGGTCGCGCACTGTTGTGGTCCAGCGCAGTTTGCCGGTTTCGGCATCAACCGCATAAACACGCGCGTCAAAGTCCCCGAAATACAGCGTCGGGCCAGCGGCGGCATCGACGTCAAGGACGGGCGCATTGCGCACTTCGGCCTTGGCATCGAACGTCCACCAGATGCACCCCGTCATCCGGTCGAGCGCATAGACCCGGCCCGATTGGCTGCCGGTGAACACTGCCTGCTCGATTACCGCAGGTTGTGAACGGGCACGCTGCGCTTCGGGAAAGCCGAAGGCCCAGGCAAGCTCCAGTCGCCCGACATTGGCGGGCGTGATCGCAGTCTGACGCTGGTAACGCGCGTTGGACAGGCCGTTGCCCCAGCGGTTCCAGAGAGGCGTACCAGACACCGCGAGGCGACCCTCGCAGCGTTTTCCCGCCACCACCTGCGGCGGGGCATCAGTCCCCAGATGATCCGCGAGGATCGCGATTTCATAGGGATTAAGCGCAGAGCCCTGCGCCTTCATCACCCCGGTCGTGAGAGACTGTTTGATATAGGCAGCACTGCGTTTTTCGATGGCTGCCCGGACAGGGGCGCCGCCCGTGGCATTGTCATGACAGCTGCTGCAATGGGTGAGATAAAGGCTTTCGCCGAGCTCGGCCTGCCCGCTGAGTGAGGATGCGGCATCGGGCTTGGTTTCGCTTTCCGACGGCGCGCAGCCGGCGATCAGGAGACTTGCAGCCAAAGCCCCTGCAAACCTTAGTGACATTGAGCTCTCCCTCTGTTATTGACGAATATTGCAATAAAAAGGGGGTGTCAATGCGGATCATTGAGCTGGCGCGGCACTTGATTGCTGCCTTGGTCGCCGGACTGTTAACAGTGGCGGCTGCCACAGATCCCGCAGTCATTCATGCCAACCGCGTCGGCAGCCGCCCCTATACCGAAGGTTTCATCGGCAAGGGCGACGACCGCATCCACTACGTCTCCACGGGTGAGGGGCCGCCCGTGATCCTCGTCCACGGCTTTCCCAGCTTCTGGTATGTCTGGTTTGACCAGATGGAGGCCTTCGGCGAGTGCCGCAAAATGATCGCAATCGATGCGCCAGGGGCAGGCCTGTCGGGCCGTCCTGCGCGCGATGCTGACTACCGGGTGGCACGGCTCGCGCGGCAGCTTGACCGCACGATTGCGGCGCTGGCGCCTGGTCAGAAAGTCACGCTGGTGGGACACGACTGGGGCGGCGCGCTGGCATGGTCTTACGCACAGTGGAAACCGCAGCGGCTTGACCGGCTCGCCATATTCAGCGCGCCGCCTTATGACCTGTTTCTCGACATGCTGGCCGACGACCCGGCGCAGCGGGCAGCCTCGGCTTACGTCCCGCGCCTCCAGGCACTCAACCGTGAGAGCATCGAGCGGCTGAACGTGCCGTCCACCCTGTTCGAGACAGCCTATGGCCGCGCAATATCGGAAGGCGTATTGACCGCCGAGGAAGGCGAACTGTTCCGCAGTGCGCTGTCCGACCCGGCAGCGATTGACGCCGGTATTGCTTGGTACCGCGCCAATATCCCGCCCTTTGATGCCATAAGTCCCCGCAGCGGGTGGCCAAGGCGCACGGGCTCCAAAACCATGCCGGTGCTGTTGATCGAGGGAAGCGAGGACAAGACATTTGCTCCCACCCTCGCCAAGCGGGCCCGTGCCAAGTCAGAAAACCTCACCACTGCGATGCTCGCGGGCGTGGGCCACTGGACACCTTTCGAGGACCCGCAGGCTGCCAACGCCCTGCTCGGCGCGTTCCTTGGATTGCCGGATGGGCGCTGTCCGGGGGCCTAATCAGGCGATGGATACCCGGTGACCGGCCGCTCTTGTCAGAACCGGACGTTCGCCACCGCATAGCGGAATACTGCGCCGGCCGGTTGCAGGGTACGACGGGCGCTTACCAGTTGGCCTTGGCGTTCGATCTTGCGGACGGCCGCGAGCACATCAGCGGGCTCGATGTCGGTAAGGGGCATACGACCCAACCGCGCCTTGAAAAGCGAAATCAGGTGCTCGCTGCGGACAGCCTTGCTGGCAACCCAAGCATTCTGGCCGTCGCGCTTCCGCCACGCCAATGACGGGGTGGGCTCCGATGGCGAGCTTCTTCTCGCGGTCGTCAAAACGATACTTGAAACGCCATTGCCTCCCTCCGGAAGGCTGGATCAACACAAATGGGCCGAAGGCTACACCCATCTTGTGAGCTTCGCATTTCTGGGCGCTACGAAGATAAGAGCCATAGATACCAGCTCCTTCCGGTCTAGTGGCCCCCAGCAACGCCGGATTCAGCGGGAAGAATAGGGCCTCTCTCGGACGGCCGAGGGCCTAAAACCTTCTGATTTCCGAGGGCTTCAAAGACTTGTCGGGGCTGTTTGGGAAGGGATGCCTGGAGCGGGTGAAGGGAATCGAACCCTCGTCGTAAGCTTGGGAAGCTTCTGCTCTACCATTGAGCTACACCCGCATTGATCTGCAAAGCTCTGGATTTTCGGTCCGGCGTGTACCGGACTGCGCTTCGTTTTGCGCCGCTTGGCAAGATGCGGTCGCCCATTGCCACGATGACACGGGATTGGTCAACATACCTTGGGCGGATTCGTGACGCCTCATCGGCAGAGCAAGGGGTGACATCGCCTTTCCGACCTTCCCGGACGACCAGCTGACGAAGCGCAATGGCCATTTCACGCAGCGTGAAATGGTTTGTCTCCGCATTTGGCGAAGGATCCTTGCACATTGCGAAGCTGCGATGGCGCGGCACTGCGGCGGGCGGCAGACGGCAATCGTCATCAACCACCGCATGTGAAGGAACGCTTGCCATGACCCGTTCAAACACCACCATCTCCGCTGTTATCGGCCTTGCCCTGCTGATCCACACCCCTCGCCTCGCTGCCGAGGACGCCGTTCCGCCTGCTCCGACGGTGGCGCAGGCCGATGCGGAACGCGGCAGCCCGGTCGCCGGCGCCACGACGCTCCAGATCAACTTCACCCGGTTTGCCAGCCCGACCGGCCAGATCATGCTGGCTCTGTTCGACAGCAAGGATGCCTATGACAGCGGCAAGGCTCCGGTCCGGGCGATCGCCATTGCGGTCACCGGAGACACCGTCACGGCCACGATCGCCGATGTCGCTCCGGGGCGTTACGGGTTCAAGATCCTCCATGATGTGAACGCCGACGGCAAGATGAACACCAACCCGTTCGGGATGCCGATCGAACCCTTTGCCTTCTCCAACAACGCGGTCGGGAACATGGGGCCTGCCACATGGGATGCCGCCGCGTTCGAGATTGCCGGGCCCACCGTGCAGACGATTTCATTCCGGTAACCGGCCTGGCGCAGGAGCACGATCAATGACCAGCTTGCCTTCTTCCCCGCTCGACCGCCGCCGCTTCATCCAGTCGCTCCTGGCCGCCGCGGCAGCCAGCGCGGTCATCACCCCCGAACGGGCGCTGGCCGGGTCAGCGCCTGCGCTTTGGGCGTTGGGAGTCGCCGATGTCGAGGCCGATATCGCGCCGCGCACCCTGACCCAGATTGCGGGCCGTGCGCCGACAGATTTCGCAGGCACCCTCTACCGCAACGGCCCCGCCAAATTCCGGCGCGGCGGATCGAGCGCGGGCCACTGGTTCGACGGGGACGGGTTGATCCGGCGGTTCCGGGTTGCCGACGGCCGCGCGAGCCTCGCCGCACGTTTCGCCGATACGCCCAAACGGCGGCAGGAAGCCCGGCTCGACCGGATCGTGATGCCCGGCTTCGGCACGCCTGTCGGGGAAGGAGCGACCATCAACAACAACGATGATACCAACGCTGCCAACACCAGTGTGATGATGCTCGGCGGCGAACTGCTGGCCCTTTGGGAGGGCGGATCGGCGACGCAGCTCGACCCGGAAAGCCTGTTGACCGCGGGGATCAAGACCTTCCGCGACGATCTTCGTCATATGCCGTTTTCCGCTCACCCGCGGATAGAGGCTGACGGTTCGGTCTGGAATTTCGGCGGCAATGGGCGGGTGACGGGACTTTGGCATCTCGGCGCGGACGGGCGGTTGATTGATTTTGCCGTGCTGCCACTGCCGCGCGCCAGCTATTTCCATGACTTCACCATCACCGCACGGCACATCGTGATCGTGCTGCAACCGTGGCTGCAAACCCGCGGCGGCTTTCCGATCAGCACCACGATGGAATGGCAGCCCGGTCTTGGCACACAGATCCTGGTCGTCGCCAAGGACGATCTGAGCCAGCGCCGCATCTACGAGCTGCCGGCCTTCAGCGCCTTCCACTATGGTGATGGCTGGGAGGAGGCCGATGGCACCATCCGCTTTGCCGGCTGCATCGAGGCAGATCCGACCTTCGGCCAGACCAGCGCCAGCGCCATGCTGCGCGGGGAATATATCCGCGCGCCGCGTCCCGTGCTGCAGCAGATCGTGCTCTACCCCGACGGAAAGGCCGCGCTTGAAACCACAGGGATCGCGGCGGAATTCCCGGCCAGCGACCTGCGCCGCGCGCAGCAGCCGCACCAGTTGACCGTCCATGTGACGGGATATGACGACAACGGACCCTTTCCCCACGGCATCGCCACCTGGGACTGGCAACGCGGGCGCGCGGACAGCTTCGACTTCGGGGAACATCAGCTCGTGGAGGAGTTCCAGTATGCACCAGGCAAAAGCGCGCGCGAAGGCGATGGCTGGCTGATCGGATCAACCCTCAATCTGAAAGCCGGTGTGAGCGAGTTGCATCTGCTTCGTGCTGGCGATGTGGCAGCTGGCCCGGTTGCAAGCTGGCGCGCCGATGTCGCGCTGCCGATCAGTTTTCACGGGGTGTTCGTCGGGGCATAATCGCTACGGCGCCTCACCGGAGGAATTCTGCCGGCCGCTCATTTGGATCGCCGCCCGGTTACTTCGCCGCGCACGCGCCACGCTTTGGCGTTGCATTAATTTAAGCACTCATGGTTTAAGCCCCTTACGTGCCGGGCCCGCCGGCGCGTGGGAGAATGAGTGTGTTGTTTCCCCGGCGTCTGCTGGCTTTCATCGAATCGCTGGGGGGTGCCGGTGCGGCAGACGCCTTGAGCGCGCGGCTTGGCGGTGCGGGCACGGCGGGGACGAAGCGCTTCACCGTCCGTCGCGGGATTGATCCCGATGCGATCCGCCAATGGTGGGCCGATGCAGGCACCGGAGCGACGGGGCCAATTGCCAGCGAAGAGGCGCTCGCCGCGCTCGGACAATGCGCGGGCAATATCGAAAATCCGATCGGCATGACCGCCCTGCCGCTGGGCGTGGCGGGGCCGCTGCGGGTCAACGGCCTCCATGCATCGGGCGATTACTGGCTACCGCTTGCCACTAGCGAGGCGGCGCTGGTCGCCTCCTATGCACGCGGTGCGCACGCCATCAATCAGGCCGGCGGGACGAGCGCGGCGCTGCTGGGCGAGAATGTCGCCCGCGCGCCCGCCTTCGTCTTTACCTCGCTGGCCGAAGCCGGAAGCTTTGTCGCCTGGGCTACCCAGCATGAAGCCGAGCTGGCCGCCGCCGCGCACGCCACCACCCGCCACGGCCGCCTGCAATCGATCGAGCCGATGATCGACAGCGACACCGTGTTCCTTGTCTGCCGCTACACCACCGGCGATGCATCCGGGCAGAACATGGTCACCATCGCTACCGATGCGCTGTGCCGCTGGATCATCGCGCACACACCGGTGAAGCCGCTGCACTGGTTCATCGAGGGCAATTTCTCGGGCGACAAGAAGGCGAGTTACCTGGGCCTGATCGGCGGGCGCGGGCGCAAGGTGTCCGCTAGCGTCACCCTGCCCGAAGAGGTGATCCGCCGCACGCTTGGCACGTCGGCAGAAACCATGCTTGCCTATGCGCGGGTGGCGCAGTTGGGCGCGACGCTGTCAGGCCAGATCGGCGCGCAGGGGCATTTTGCCAACGGCCTCGCCGCGCTGTTCATCGCTACCGGGCAGGACGCGGCCTGCGTGGCCGAGAGCGCCGTCGGCTTTACCCGGATGGAGGCGCGCGCGGACGGCGCGTTGTTCATGAGCGTCACCCTGCCCAACCTGATGGTCGGCACGGTGGGCGGCGGAACGGGGATGCCGCACCAGCGCGCAGCGCTCGACCTGATGGGCCTTGCGGGCAGCGGCAAGGCGCGGGCGCTTGCGGAAGTGACCGCGGGGCTGTGTCTTGCTGGCGAAATCTCGATCATGGCGGCGATTGCCAGCGGGGTCTTCACCAGCGCGCACCATAAGCTCGCCCGGACGCGCGGCTGACGCATGGCGACCGCCCGCCCCTCCCTGCCCGCCCGCCTGTGGACCTATCAGGCCGAACGCTTCCCGCTCGGCAAGACCGCCGTGCTCTGCGCCGTCTTTGCAGGCGCGAGCGTCAGTGTTTCGGCGCACCTTGCCGGGCGCGGCGCCCCGCCGCTGGCCGCCTATCTCGCCGCTTTCGTCATCACACTCGCCTTCTTCTTCCAGTTGCGGGTGCTCGACGAGATCAAGGACAAGGAAGACGACGCCCGCTTCCGCCCCGAACGCCCGATCCCGCGCGGACTGGTGCGGCTGGAGACGATCATCGCGCTCGGCATCGCAAGCGCCGCCGTCGCCGCGCTGGCCGCGCTGTCGGTCGGCCCGCTGCTGCTGCTGGGACTGCTCGGCGCAGCGTGGCTGTGGATGACGCTGATGAGCTTCGAGTTCTTCGTGGCCGACTGGCTGAAGGCGCGGGCCTTTGCCTATCTGGTCAGCCACATGGCGGTGATGCCGCTGATCGACCTCGTCATCACCGGGGTCGAGTGGACGCCGCACGGCACCCCGCCAGCGGGGCTGTGGCTGTTCCTGTTCCTCAGCTTTGCCAATGGCTGCGTGCTGGAGATCGGGCGCAAGCTGTGGGCGCCGGAGAGCGAGCGCGAGGGGGTGGATAGTTACAGCCGTATCCTCGGCCCCGCGCGGGGCGCGGTGCTGTGGCTGGCGTGCCTCATGGCGGCGCTTGCGCTGCTGCTCGCGGTTGGCTGGGCGACGCGGACGCCATGGCTGACGGGCGGGATCGGGCTGGTCGCGGTGGTCTATGCCGTGCGAGCAGCGCTGCGTTACCGCGCGCAGGCTACGCCGGAGCGAGCCAAGGCGCTGGAGGATGCCTCGGGCCTGTGGGTGTTTGCCTGCTACGGCGCAGCAGGCTTTGCGCCGTTTGCGGGAGCGGCCTTCGGATGATCCTTGCGGGGGCGGCGGCCAACACGGCGGGAGCGGGGGGCAAGGGCCAAGCGCTGGCCCGGGCGAGCGCGGCGGGCTTTGCCGTGCCGCCGTTCTTTGTCGTGCCCTCGGGCGGGATGCCTGATCCGGCCTCACTGGCCGATGCGCTCGAAACACTCGGTCCGGGGCCTTACGCGGTGCGATCATCGGGGTTGGCGGAAGACGGGGCCGAAGCGAGCCACGCCGGTCAGTTCGAAAGCCTGCTGAATGTCCCCGCTGGAGCGGTTGCCGACGCGATCGCGCAGGTTGCGGCATCGGGCGCTGGCGAGGGCCTTGCCGCTTATCGCAGCGAACGGGGCATTGCCGAAAGCGCGCCACCCGCCGTGGTGGTACAGCGCATGATCCCGGCCGATCACGCCGGCGTCGCCTTCTCCGCAGACCCGGTGGCGGGCCGCCGCGACCGGGTTGTGGTGTCAGCCACGCGCGGCCTCGGTGACCGGCTGGTGGCAGGCGAGGTCGACGGGAGCGGCTGGTGGCTGGCGCGCCCTGCTCTGGAGGTGGTCGCTACCACCGGCGAAGGCGAAGGGATGACCCCGGCTCAGGTGCGCGAAGTCGCCGAATTATGCCTCGCCGCCGAAGCCGCTTTCGGCGGGCCGCAGGATATCGAATGGGCCTTTGCCGAAGGGCAGCTCTACCTGTTGCAAAGCCGCCCGATCACATCCCCCTTACGCCCCGCGCCGCTGGCCGACCCCGGCTTCATGGTGTTCGACAATTCGAACATCGTCGAGAGCTATCCCGGCATCGTCGCCCCGCTAACCTTCTCCTTCGCCAGCTACGCCTATGCGCGGGTCTATATGGCCTTCGTGGCTCTGTTAGGGGTGGAGCCGGAACGCATCCGTGCCGAGCGGGTGGTGTTCGAGAACATGCTCTCCCGCATCGAGGGGCGGGTCTATTACAACCTCGGCAACTGGCACCGCGCGCTGGCGATGCTGCCGGGATACAGCCTCAACCGCGGCTTCATGGACGGGATGATGGGGACAAGCGCCCCCCTGCCCGAACGGCTGCTGGGGCAGATCGAGCATGGCCAGCCCCAGCGCTTCCGCGAATATGTCCGCATGGCCCGTTCGGCGTGGCGGTTGTGGCGGGCGTCGCGCGCTCTGCCCGAAACGTCGGCACTGTTTCGCAAGCGGCTCGACCGGGCGCTGGCGGCGACCACGCCCGAGCGGGTGGCAACCCTGTCGCTCACCGAACTCGCGGCGGAATACCGCCGGATCGAGGCCGACCTGCTCGACCGCTGGGACGCGCCGATCGTCAATGATTTCCTGTGCATGATTGCCTTTGGCGCGGCGCGCAAAGCGCTCGAGAACTGGGCGGGGGCCGAGGGCACGGCGGCGCTCAATGATGTGCTGATCGGGCAAGGCGACATCATCTCGGCCCGCCCCGCTCAGCTGATCCGCGCCATGGGAGAGACCGCGCGGGACGATGCGGCGCTGCTCGAAGCGCTCGATGCGCAGGACCGCGCGGGCGTGGAGGCCAGCGCCATCGCGCCGGGCGTCGCGGGCTACATCGCCGAATTCGGCGACCGCTGCACCGAGGAGTTGAAGCTGGAAAGCGTCACGCTCGACGAAGACCCCACCCCGCTGTTCGCCGCCATTGCCGCCGCCGCGCGCAGCCGCCATGGCCCCGCGCCCGAACGCGGCGATGCTTGGGCACGGCTCGACAGCGCGCTCAAGGGCAAACCGGTCAAACGCCGCGTTGCCCGCTGGCTGGTGCGCTGGGCGAAGGACCGCGTGCGCGACCGCGAGAACCTGCGGTACGAGCGCACCCGTATCTTCGGCCGCGCGCGCCGCGTGCTGCTGGCGATGGGCACGCAGTTTCACGCGATGGGCCTCATCGGTGCACCGCGCGACGTGTTCCTGCTGACCCTGCCCGAAGTGCTCGGCGCGATCGAGGGCTTCGGTGTCACCGCCGATCTCGCAGGCCTCGCCGAAGTGCGCCGCCGCGAAATGGAGCGCGCCGCTGCCCTGCCCGACCCGCCCGAACGTATCATCACCGAAGGCCCCGCCTGCGCTGCCGCGACCCTCGCTGCGCCGCAAGCCGCCACCAGCGATGAACGCACCCGCTCCGGCACCGGCGCGTCCGCAGGCACCATCACCGCGGTCGCCCGCGTCATCGCTGACCCGCGCGGGCAGAGCATCGCGGCGGGCGAGATACTGGTGGCGCGGCACACCGATCCGGGATGGATCGCGCTGTTCGCCAGCGCGGGCGCCATCGTGGTCGAGCGCGGCAGCCTGCTGTCACACAGCGCCATCGTTGCGCGCGAGCTGGGTATTCCCTGCGTCGTCGGGCTTTCCGATGCAACGCGGTGGATCGTGGACGGGGAAAGCCTGACCGTGGACGGCGCAACCGGCAGGGTGAGCAAAGCATGAGCGAGATTGCCACCAAGGCCGCCTTCGATCACATCCGCTATGCCCAGCTGTGGGAAGATGCCGATGTGCTGGTCAACGCCATCGGCCCGCGCCCCGGCGGGCGGCTGGTGTCGATCTGCTCGGCAGGCGACAATGCGCTGGCGATGCTGCTGTGCGATCCGGCCGAGGTGATCGCCGCCGACCTGTCGCCCGCGCAGCTCGCGTGCCTGAAGCTGCGGTTGACGGCCTTCCCGCTGCTGGATCATGCCGAATTGACCGAATTGCTTGGCGCGGCCCCCTCCTCGCGGAGAGGCGCGCTGCTCGATCGGGTGCTGGCAGAATGCGACGCCGAAACCGCCGCCTTCTGGGCCGCGCTGCGCCCTGAAGTGATCGCCCACGGCGCGGGCGGGGTCGGCAAGTTTGAACGTTACTTCCGCCTGTTCCACCGCCGCCTGCTTCCCTTCGTCCATTCCCGCCGCACCGTCGAAGCGGTGTTCGAGCCGCGCGACCAAGCCGATCGCGCACGCTTCCTCGCCAAGCGCTGGAACAATTGGCGCTGGCGCTGGCTGCTCAAGGCGTTCTTCTCGCGGACCGCGATGGGCGCACTGGGCCGCGATCCGGCGTTCTTCGATCAGGTGGATGGCAGCGTGTCAGACCATGTCGCACGGCGCATCGAGCATGCCTTCGTCGCCAATGACCCGGTCGCCAATCCCTACCTGCGCTATGTGCTGACCGGCACGCACGGCCCTGCCCTGCCGCTCGCATGGCGGGCGGAGCATCATGCAACCATTGCCGAGCGGGTGGGTCGTATCCGCCTCCACCTCGGCCCCCTGGAGGAAGCGGCCAGCGGCGGTGTCGATGGCTGGAACCTCTCGGACATCTTCGAATACATGTCGCCCGAGGGATTCCGCGCAGCCTATGGCGCCATCCTTTCCGCCTCCAACCCGGGTGCGCGGCTCGTCTACTGGAACATGATGGCCCCGCGCGCCATGCCGCCCGAATACGCCCCGCGCGTCCAGCCCCGTCCCGATATCGCCGCGCCGCTTGCCGCGCGCGATCAGGCGTTCTTCTACTCGGCCTTCCATGTTGACGAGGTTTTGCCTTGAGCATCGCGCTGAGCCTGGCACTGCTCGCCGGATCGGTCGCGCTGCTGATGGGCGTGATCGCCGCCGTGCGTTACGCGGGCGAGCGCTTTGGCTGGCACGCAGAGGTCAGCCGCAAGACCATTCACGTCGCCATCGGCCTCTATGCCATGGCCCTGCCGCTGATGTTCGATGCCGCATGGCCGGTGGTGGCTTTGCTGCTGATCGCGCTCGCGCTGATGGGCTGGCTGCGTCTGCCGCAGGTGCGCACCAGCGGCCTCGGCAAGGCGATCCACGCGGTCGAGCGGCGATCGCTCGGCGATATCTGGCTGGCGCTCGCCATCGGCTTCGTGTTCCTGCAATCGGGCGGCGAATACATCTACTACGCCTTGCCGCTCGCAATCATCACCCTTTCCGATACCGCCGCCGCGCTGACCGGCAGCGCCTATGGCCGCAGCCGCTTTGCTGTCGAGGACGGGGTGAAAAGCTGGGAGGGGGTGGTCGCCTTCTTCATGGTCAGCGTGATCGTGGCGATGACCATGCTGCTGCTGCTGACCGATGCCCCGCGCGTGAACGTGGTGGTGCTCGCTCTGGCGATTGCGGCGTTCGGCGCGATTGTCGAGGCAGTCTCTTGGCGCGGGCTCGATAACCTGTTCGTGCCGATCTGCCTGCAATTCTTCATCAAGGGCTACCTCTTTGCAGCACCGGTGGAGCTCGCGCTGATCGGCTTGCAATTCGGCGTGGCGGTGATCGCGGTGGCACTGATCGCGCGGCGGCTGGCGCTGTCGGTTCATGCCAGCCGCGCCTTCGTGATCGCGATTTTCCTGTTCCTGGGCGCGGGCGGGCCTTACGGCGCGGCGGTGCCGATGCTGGCGATGGGCGCGCACCTGCTTGCCCGGCGGCGGCCCTGTGCCAGCCCGCACAGCGATCTCGATTTCATCGCGACCCTCTGCGGTGCGGCGCTGATCTGGTATTTCGTTGGCGAGACCATCGGGGCGAGCGCGCTCAATTTCTACAATCTCGGCATGGCGGGGATGGCGCTGGGGCTGCTGCTGGTGGCGACCCACGGCAGGATCGTGGCGGGCGTTGCGCTCGCAGCGCTGGCGGTGGCTGGCTATGTCGGGCTGCTGGGGCTCGCTCCCGGCCATGCGCTCCAGTCGGTGCACCTGCCGCTGGCAGCGGGCGTGAGCCTGCTGCTGGTCACCGCGCTGGTGCTGACGCGCACCGCATGGTTCGACCGCTGGCGCGCCCCGCGACTGGGAGTTGCGGCCAATCTGGTGCCCTTCGCGGCCTATTTCGCAACCTTGGGGATGCAATGAGCGGTTTCGACGAGATGCGCGCCAAGGGCGCGAGCCTGCGGTTCTACAACGACGGCCCGGCCTGGGACGGGGTCCCTGCGGTGGCACTGGGAACGCTAGCCTTTGACGACCCCGCCGCCGGTGCGGCGCTGCTGGCCGAGGCTTTGGTCCGGGCAGGCGGGCGCCCGGTGCTTGCGCCGATGGATGGCGACACCTGGCACGCCTACCGCACGGTGACGCAGAGTGACGGTAGCCCCGCCTTCCTGCTGGAGCCCGCCGCCCATCCGCATGTGGCCGAAGCGCTGGCCTTGGCGGGCTTTGAACCGGTCGCGCACTACGCCTCGACCCGCCTGGCGCTCGACACCCCGCAGGCCGAGCCCGCTCCGGTCGAAGGGATCACGGTCGAACCGTGGGACGGCAAGGATGCGCAGCCGCTGCTTGAACAGGTCTTCGCCTTTGCGGGCGGGTCTTTCGCGGACAAGCAGTTCTTCAAAGCAATCACGCGCGAGCAGTTCCTCGGCCTCTACCTGCCGCTGCTCCCGCTGCTCGATCCGCGGCTGGTGTTTCTGGCGCGGGAGGGGGACGGTATCGTCGGCTTCCTGCTCGGCTACCGCGATCCGGCCATGCCGACCCGCGCTGTGCTCAAGACCTATGCGGGGGTGCGGCGCGGGATCGGGCACCTTTTGGCGCACCATTTCCACGAGGCAGCGCGGGGGCTGGGCTGCACCCATGTGATCCACGCGCTGATGCACGCCGACAATGTCTCGCTGGTGCGGAGCGGCCAGCACGGGGCGGAGGTGTTCCGGCGCTACACCCTGTTCGGGCACCGCCCCGCTTGACGATCCTCGCCGCCTTTGACGCTGCTGTTGCCGCCCATTGGGATCGGCCTGCGATCATCGACAGCAAGGGGCACAGTGTCAGCTTTACAGACCTCTATCACCGCGCCGGGTTCCTGGCCGACGAGTGGGCCAAGCGCGGGATCGGGCCGGGCGACCGGGTGCTGATCGCGATGGGGGTGACGCCCGATCTCTACGCCGCGCTCGCCGCGCTGTGGCGGCTGGGGGCGGTGGCAGTGCTTCCGGAGCCTGCGATGGGGCTGAAGGGCGTCAGGACCGCGCTTGCTGCGGCTGACGTGAAGGCGTGGATCGGGGCGGGGATGCTCAGGGTGCTGCCACTGCTGGTGCCGCGGTTGCTTGCGGTGCCGCGCCTGCCGCTGAAAGGCGGAATGCTGCGCGGCACGGAGCTTTCGCCCGACTGGCCGGACGACCACCCCGCGCTGATGAGCTTCACCTCAGGATCGACCGGGCGGGCCAAGGCGATCCTGCGTAGCCACGGCTTCCTCTCCGCGCAGAATCGTGCGGTGGGACCATTGCTGGCGAGCGACCGGCAAGAGGTTGATCTGGTTGCCTTTCCCGTGTTCGTCCTCGCCAATCTCGGCAGCGGAGTGACTTCTGTGCTGCCCAACTGGCCGCTGCGCCGTCCCGACCGCGCCCGGCCTGAGGCGATACGCCAGCATTGCGCCCGGCAGGGCGTCACCCGCCTGCTGCTCCCGCCCGTGCTGGCCGAGGCGCTCACCGATGCGCCGCTGCCAGCCAGCGTCACCACGCTGTTCACCGGCGGCGGTCCGGTGTTCCCCGATGTGGTCGACCGGCTGACGGCGCAGAACCCCGCCCTCCGCGTGATGGCGGTCTATGGCTCGACCGAGGCCGAGCCGATTGCCGAGCTAGAGGTCAGCGCCCTCGCCCCTGCCGACCGCGCCCGGATCGCTGCGGGGGAAGGCCTGCTGGCTGGCCCTCCCGTGGCGGCGGTGCGGGTGCGGATTGTCGATGACGAGATCCTTGTCGCAGGCTCGCATGTCGTTGAAACCTATGTCGATCCTGCCGACAATGCCGCGACCAAAACGCGCGACGAACACGGCACCGTCTGGCACCGCACCGGCGATGGCGGGCGCTTCGATGCCGAGGGGCGGCTGTGGCTGCTGGGCCGGACGCAGGGGCGGATCGGGGGGCTTTGGCCCTTCGCCATCGAGACGGCCGCGCGCAGTTGGCCGGGGGTCCGCCGCGCAGCGCTGTGCGGGCTGGAGGGACAATCCTGCCTCGCGATCGAGGGTGATCCGGTGCACCTTCCCGACTGGCAAAAGGCAGCAGCACGGCTTGGCGTGGAACGGACCATGCCGCTCAAATCCATCCCGCTTGACCGCCGCCACCGTTCCAAGGTCGATTATGCCCGGCTTGCGCAAATGGTGCGGGCTTAGGCCTGACAGCGGCCCTCTGTTTCACATGAAACACCGGTCAAAACGGGGTAAGGGGGGTCTGGAGGGGGTCTAGGAGGGGTCTAATCCTCAAGCCAGTGGCGCCACGCGAACCAGCCCATCACGATCAGCGCGATGATGAGGCAGAACGCAACCACTCCCCAGAACGCCCACGGGTGGCCGGCATAGGGGATGCCCTCGACATTCATGCCGAGCAGCCCGGTCACGAAGGTCAGCGGCAGGAAGATGAACGCCGTCACCGCGATCCCCAGACTGCGCTGGTCGATCTTTTCGGCACGCAGATCGGTGAGCTGTTCGTGGAGCAGCGCCGCACGTTCGCGCACCGATTCCAGTTCTTCGGCCATGCGGGCAAAGCGGTCCGCCGCCTCGCGCAGGTGCATCCGGTCTTCCTTGCTGATCCAGTCGAATTCGAGCTGGGCCATTTCCGCCAGCGCATCGCGATCGGGGGCGACGAAGCGGCGCAGCACGATCGCCTGCGAGCGGATCGCGGCGATCTTGCGCCGCAGCGCATAGATGTCCCCGCCGTCGAGCATGCCCTCGCAATCGTCGAGGCTGTCGCCCAGATCGGCGACTTGCGGATCGAGCTGGACCGAGATCGCCTGCGCCAGGGCCGCCACGAAATCGCCCCCGTCGGTCAGCCGACCGGCACGCATCGCGCTTTCCACCTTGGCGAGCGCGGCCATGCGGTGGCGGCTGACCGAGGTGACGCGCTGTCCTTCCACCCAGACGCGGATCGAGACCAGCCCGTCGCTGTCCTGCATCGTATCGACAGCCGTGCCGCGCAGGTTGATAAGCGCCGCGTCATCCACCTCGTCGCAGCGCGGGCGGGTCTCGCTTGCCACCAGCGCGTTCGCGGCCATCGGCGGGACATAGTCGGGCAAGTCCATCGACTCGCCGTGGCCCACCCCCTCGACATGGAGCCAGACAAAGCCGGGGCCGGTGAAATTCGCCACATCACCCGGCCCGATTTCGGTGACGACACCGCCGCGCACCATAAGCGCTTGCACGGTGATCGGGCGGATGATTGCGTCCATCGCGGCAGTGTTAGCGCCGCCGCTGCGCTGTCGGCAAGCGGCGGCGGGGGAAAAGCCGGTCAGAAATACCTGGCGCTGGCGATCTCTGCCCCTTCGGCGAGCGCGGCAAGCTTCGCCCAGACGATTTCGGGATCGAGCGCATTGCTGCCCGCATGGACCGAGAAGCCGCAATCGACCCCCGCCATCACCCGCTCGCGTCCGAGCAGATCGGCGTAGCGGCCAATGCGCTGGGCGATCAGTTCGGGGTGCTCGATATAGGGGCTCTGCGGTTCGACCATGCCGGGACAGAGCACCTTGTTATCGGGCAGCGGGTTGGTTTCGAAGAAGACGAATTCATGCGCGTGGCGCGGGTTGGCGCCTTCGATCAGCACGGTCTGCGGCTTGGCCGTCCAGACGATATCGGCGATCTCTCCCAAGGCGACATCGCAATGGTGCGGGCCGGGGTAATTGCCCCAGCACAGATGCATGCGCAGTTGCTCGGCAGGGATGTTCTGCACCGCGTGATTGAGCGCGGCGATGTTCATGCCGATGCGCTTGCGGAATTCCTCAAGGCTCAGGTCGGTGAACTGCACATGGCGGCCCATCGCGAGATCGGGGCAATCGACCTGCAAGGTGATCCCGGCGGCCGCGATGGTCTCGTATTCGTGGCGCAGCCCTTCGGCGAGGGCGAAGACATATTCCTCGTCGCTGGCGTAGTACTGGTTGGGGAAGAACAGTGCGGTGACGCCCGGCGATGCGGCGGACATGAAGGTGGCGTGGCCATCCGCGAGGCGCACCAATCGCTCGGCATCGATGCGCGGGGCTTCCATGTCGATCACGGTGATGGGCGCGGTGCAGGCGGGTGCGGAACGCTTGGCGCGGCCCTTGTTGCCGAACACTTGGGCCTTGGCGCCGGGGAAGGCTTCCAGATCGGCGAATTCATACTGCCCCGCCTCCCCGCCAAAGCCTGACAGGCGGTGCTTGATATAGGTGGCGTAGCTGGGCTTGGACTGCTCGCCATCATTGACGATGCTGACCCCGGCTTCGATCTGGCGCTTGATGACATAGGCCGTGGCCGCTTCCACGGCGGCATCGAAATCAGCCTCGGACACCGCCTCGCCGCCTTCGCGCGCGAAAACCAGATCGAGCAGGGCTTCGGGGCGCGGCAGGCTGCCGACGTGGGTGGTGAGGAAGCGGTTGGTGGTCATGGGTTCGGCCTTGTTTGCAAAGGGGAAGACAATTGCGCAGCAGCGTTGTGCAGGAAGGCGCCCAGCATCGCGTTGAAGCGTTCGGGATTGTCAGCATTGGCGAGGTGGCCCGCGCCCGGGACCAACCCGTGCATCGCGCGCGGGACGACCGCGGCGAGCGCCTTGGCACAGGCGCGCCGCCATGCGGTATCATGCTCTCCGGTCACGGCCAGCAGCGGCACGCCCAGCGCGCCCAGCACGGCGCCGGACAGTTCGGGCGGGTCGGACGGGGCAAGCAGATCGCGACCGTCATAATCGGCCAGCATCAGCGCCAGCAGATCGCGCGCGGCCGGCGCATGGGCCTGCATCAGCGGATGGCGTGCCCAGTCGGCCCGCAGCGCCGCCATGTCGCCCGCCGCCGCCAGCGCCGCATAGCGATCAAGATCGATAGGCTCGTCGCGTGCCACCAGTCCGGGCAAGGGCGTGCCCGAGACGACCACGGCGTTGAGGCGGTGGGGATATTGCCGCGCCACATCCAGCGCCACGCTTGCCCCTTGCGACAATCCGGCAAGCGCGAAGCGATCCAACTCCAGCGCATCGGCGATGGCGATCACGTCATCAGCTTCGCGCCCAAGGTCTGGCGGGGCTGCCGTGCGCCCGCACCCGCGCCGGTCGGGCATGACGAGAAAATACTCCTGCCCCAGCCCGGCGATCTGCGGCTGCCACATGCGGTGATCGAGCGTCCAGCCGTGCAGCAGGATCAGCGGCGCGCGCCCCAGCGATCTGGCCCCGGCCACCGCAACGGACAGCACGCCGCCGGGGACCGCGACATCGACGAACTGCACCGGCTCAGGCGCGGCAACATGGGCAGCAGGCATTAGCGGCGGCCCTGTTGCGCTGGCTCAGGCCGCTTCTTCGGCGCGGAACGGGTTGTTGTTGTGGTGCTGCCCGGCGAGCCAACGCTTCAATTCGGCGTGGGCTGCCGTACGGCGGTCTGCATCGAGCGGCGCGGCGCGCGGATCATCATGGGTGAATTCGATGATCATGCCATTGGGATCGGTGACATAGAGCGAGCGGCAATAGCCATGCTCCAGCACATAGGTCTGCGGTTCCACGATCCCGGCGGCGGCGATGCGCTTGGCCAATTCGGCCTGGCCCTCGGCATCGACCTGTAGCGCGATGTGGATGAAGGGGCTGGACGGCATTTCGGGGCCGAATTCGGCCTGGTCGTCCGGATCGGCAAACTGGAAGAAGGCGAGCGCGCTGCCATCGGCCAGTTCGAAGAACACGTGGCAATAGACGCGTTCCTTGCCGAACAGTTCGTCCTTCTCGCAATAGGTCGCCATCAGCGGGAAGCCGAGCACGTCTTCATAGAAGGCGCGGGTCGCTTCGAGGTCCTTGGTGACATAGGCGGTGTGGTGCAGGCGGTTCGCCAAAATCTTCGTCATCGTGCGGTCTCCTGTAGTCAATCAAGCGGCCAGCTTGGCAGCGATCTTGGCCACGTGCGCGCCCTGGAAGCGGGCACCGTCAAGCTCGTTGTCGCTCGGCATCCGGCTGCCGTCATTACCCGCCAAAGTGCTCGCGCCATAGGGGGTGCCGCCGCTGATCTCGCCCATCTCGGAATTGCCCGCGAAGGTATAGGGCAGGCCGACAATCACCATGCCGTGATGCAGCAGCGTGGTGTGGAACGAGGTGATGGTGGTCTCCTGCCCGCCGTGCTGGCTGGCGGTGGAGACGAACACGCTCCCGACCTTGCCGACCAGCGCCTTGGTGAACCAAAGCCCGCCGGTCTGATCGAGGAAGTTGCGCATTTGCGCGGCCATGTTGCCGAAGCGGGTGGGTGTGCCGAAGATGATCGCGTCGTAATCCGCCAACTCGTCCGGGGTCGCAATCGGAGCGCGCTGGTCAACCTTCATTCCTGAAGCCGCCGCCACCGTCTCCGGCACCAATTCGGGGACGCGCTTGACCGTCACCTCGGTGCCGGGGACGCTGGCAGCGCCCTCGGCAACCGCAGCGGCCATGGCCTCGATATGACCATAGCTCGAATAGTAGAGCACCAGCACCTTGGTCATGATCTAACCCCTAAAACTTGTAACCGACTTCAAACCCGTAGCGGGCCGGACGGGCACGGAAGACGAAGCCGCCGGGCGAGAATTCGGCATTATACGTCTCGTCGAACAGGTTCTGCGCGAAGGCAGTGATCGACACGCCGTTGCCGAGCGTCACGCCCGCACGCACATCGACCAGATCGACCGGCTGACGGACCGTGGTGTTGAACGGCTCCCACCAGGTCTTGCCGATGCGGCGATAGTCGATCCGCAGCAGGCCATCGACGCTGTCGCTGATCGGGCCTGCATATTGCGCGCCGAGGTTGAATGTATAACGCGAGATCTGCGGCGCTTCGTTGCCGATCACCGACGGGTCGGCGAAGGCATTGATCTCGCTGTCGGTCACGCCGATTGCGGCGTTGATGTCGAGATCGGGGAGGATCTCCGCCGTCGCTTCCAGCTCGAAGCCGTTGATCCGCGTCTCGGGGATGTTGCCGAGGTTCTGGGTCGAGGACTGGGCGAGGAAGACGAAGAAGTAGCTGTTTTCCGACTTGGTGGTGTAGGCCGCGCCCGCCAGACGCACCGGGCCGAGCTGGGCCTTGGCCCCGATCTCGAAGGTGTCGGCGGTTTCGGAGTTGAAGATATCGCCCACGCCGACAATGCCATTGTTCACCGCTTCCGCGCCGACGCCGGTCTGGTTGAACCCGCCCGAACGGAAGCCGCGCGAATAGCCGCCGTAGATCGTCAGATCGGGGGTCGGTTCATAGGTGAGGGTCAGCTTGGGCTGCCAATCGTCGAAGGTGACAGTGCGCACCTCGCCGCTCACGGCCTGCGGCACGCCCGGCACGTTGGGCAGGAAGGCCTGCGGGGTCAGCGTTGTCTGGCGGCGGCGGTCGCGGTCATAGCGCAGCGAGGCATCGGCGCGGAACTGCGGCGAAAACTCGTAACCTGCATTGGCGAACAGCGCCCAGGCGAAGTTCTCCTGACCATCGGCCAGATAGGAGAACTGCGGGTTGATCGGGTTGGTCGAAGGACTGCGGAACACCGGGAAGACGCCCTGCCCGGTATCGATCATGTTGCCGGTCGAGATGAAGCGGGTGGTGTCGATCATGTAGCCGCCGACCATCCAGTTCAGCGCGCGGCCATCCTCGGGCGAGGCGAGGCGCACTTCCTGGCTGAACGCCTTGACGTTCAGATACTGGCTCTGGTTGAGGTCGAAGCCGTTGCCCGCGCCGAACAGGAATTCGAACAGGTTGAAGAAGAAGCTGTCCGGGATCGGCTTGAAGTCGAAGGCGTCCCCGGTCAGCACTTCCTTGACCGTGTCGTAGGACGACACCGAGGTGAGCACGGCGTTGTCGCCCGCATATTCGACCTTCAGCGCGATGTTGTAGATATCGCGGTCGTTCTGGCCGGGGTTGTTCACCTCGACATCGGCAACCGTGTTCACGTCACCGACGATGTTGTAATAAAGGCCCTGCGTGCGCAGCTGGTTCACCGAACCGCGCAGATCGAAGGTCAGCTTGTCGGTCGCCTCGATCACGAGGTTGCCGCGCAGGCTGAAATCCTCGACCGGATCGGCTTCGTCATTCAGGAAGGTGTTCTGGATGAAGCCGTCGGTGTTGTAATATGACCCGGCGATGCGGAACTTGACGTTCTCGGCAATCGGCCCGCTGATCCCGCCACGCAGGAAATAGCCGAAGCCATTGTCCACACCGGCAGTGACATTGCCCGCAAACTCGTCGGTCGCGGGCTTGGTGGTGATGATGATCGCGCCGCCGATGGCATTGCGTCCGTAAAGGCCGCCCTGCGGACCCTTGAGCACTTCGATCTGCTCGATATCGAACAGGTCCTGATTGAACTGCGCCGGGTTCACCTGCTGCACGCCGTCAACGATCACCGCGACCGAAGGCTCGGAGTTGCGGTTCTGGGTGATGCCGCGAATGATGACGAAGGCATTGCCCGCGTTCTGCGTCTCGACGAGGTTCACGTTGGGGGTCAGGGCGATGAAGTCCGCCGGACGCTCGATCCCGGCGTTCTGGATCGCCTGGGAATCAAACGCGGTCACCGCTGCGGGCGTGTCCTGAAGGGTTTCGCTGCGGCGCAAGCTGGTGACGACGATGCCCTGATCGTCGCTGGCCTCTTCCTGTGCTGCGGCGTCCTGTGCGGCGAGCGGCGCGGCGGCGAGCGCGGCGACAGCGATGGCCGTGGTGCTGACAAGCCCGCGCGCGGCGAGGCTCATGCCCGGAAACTTCATACAACTCTCCCCTGTGTGCGCGCGAACGCGCCGCTCTTTTGGCGACCCCTCCCTAGGCTGCAACTATGAAATTCGCAATGCGAAGTCAACTTCGATATGCGAAATCTCGGGATTGTGGCAACGCGGCCACGCTGCGCGGCGTTTCAGGCCGCGCCAGAGGTAACCCAGCCTGCGTCAGAGGTGCCTTGGAGAGCGTTAGAGGTGGCTTTGCGGGTGCTTGTGGGTGGAAAGCCGCCACTCCTCAGGAGGGGGCAGATTATCCCTGCGCTGTGCCTGAATGCGCCCAGAAAGCCGGGATATTGGGCCTGGTTAGCGCTCGCTCCGTTCGGCGATCAGCTTTTCGACCAGCTTTCGGGCATAGGGGACCGCGTGCTCGGTCAATGCGTCGAAGAACATCGGGCCGTTGAGATATTCCAGCGCATATGCCTCGGGCGGGTTCTTCTCGTTGTGGAATTCCGTCCAGACGCAGGCGACGATATGCGCGCGGCTTCGCTGTTCCAGATCGGTCTTCGCACAATATCTGCGTAGGGCAGGCAGATCTTTCCACAACTCCAGCGCACCAATGTCGGCAAGCCTGTCCGTTGCTTGCGTGCAGGCGAGATTGACCTCGTCATCCTCTTCATAAGTGACCGGCATCTGTTTGCAGAGGATGTCATAGGCGCGCGCGTCGCGCACCAGAAGATGGAGCACCACTGCGCCCATGGCCCAGCGATAACCGGCGCAGGCTTTGTCCATCGTCGTAATCGTGGGGACCTTGGTCGGGCCGACCCAGCAAGCCTCTGCCACCGTATCGGTTTGCAGCTTCAGCATGCTGTCCGCCTCGGCTTGACTGAGATCGGACTGGCGATAGTCGCAGGCCCGCGCCAAGGCTGGGCGGCGGGCGGCCTCGGCTACCCTTTCGCATTCTATGTCAAGCGCTGCGATGTTCCGGGATAGTTCGAAGGCCTCGTCCAATATGGCCTGCCGGGCCTGAGAACGCCGTTCCCGGGCGGCACAGCGTTCCGCGGCATGAGCACCGCGATATTGGGCGTATTCCGCCAGATTGCAGACCCGGCCAGCCATGTCATCGCTCAGGAGATCAATGGCGAAACGGTCGTCGTCACGGGCGCCAAGAGCAAGGCCCATGGGATCATCCACCAGTTCTGGCGAGGTATCCGTGCCGTTGATAGGCACAAGCGCGGCGTCGAGCCCAATTAGCGCTGCGGCGTCCTCGAAACGGCCCAATTCGCGGGTGGCATTGACGATCCGTTCGCGGGCCCAGATTTCTTCCTCTATTTTCCCGGCAAAAGCCGCTTCGATCAGCCCAGGGCCATCGCGCAGCAGCCATTCCAGCGCGGTACGTCGTTGCTCGCCATCTTCTGCGCCCCAACTGGCGTGCAGCAGCAAATGCCACCGCGCCTTCGCCGCAAGGCCCAACTGCGTCGCCAGCCAATAGCCACGCAAGGTGCGGGTCTGCCCGCGCAGTGCCTGCCAATCCGCGCTTGCGAGCAGGCCGGGCAAGCGATCGAGATCGGCGGCGCTGTAGGTGTAATATTGCGGCGGCACCTGCCCTTCCGGCGTGGCGGCGTAGTCGGGGAGGATCAGCAGGCCATTGTCGGGGCATTCGGGGATGACCTGATCAATCCATTCGTCGCCGGGATGACTGCCGTCCGGAAAGCTCTCCAACGGAAAATGCGGATGCGTCACCGCCTGTTTGAATTTCTCCCCGCCGAGCGGACAAACGAACCGCAGCTCCTCGAAATCCAGTCGGGCCACCTGCTGGTCGCTGAGCGTTCTAGCGATAGCATCGGATGGTGGAGAGATCAGGGCGACCCCGAGCAACACCGCTGTGAGAACAGAACGCATAATGCAGCATATTCTGACCGGGCGTTGAAGCCAACCTCAGCAGCAGAAATTGCTTGCGATGATCCTTGCAGCGAGACGGGCGTCGTTTCACGACCGGCAGGTTTTTCTGCGCCCGCGCGAAAGTGGGCGCTCGTATCGCCCTGCCCCCTAAGGCCGCAGCGAGGCCTCAAGCGCGGGCCAGCGCTTCAGCGACGCCTCGATCTCGCCCGCAGCCTCGCGCAGCAGCGGCAGGCGGGTGCGCACCAGCTCGTCTTGCGAAATGCGGGTGGTCGAGGTGGAGCAGTTGATGCTGGCAATCACCCGCCCGCCACGCCCGAAGATCGGCACCGCGACCGAGACGATGCCGTAATCGAGTTCATCCAGCGCCGAATCGTAACCGCGCGTGGCGATCAGGTTCAGGCGCTCGGCCATCGCCGCGCCATCGGTGACGGTGCGTTCGGTGAAGCGCTGGAACGGGGCGGCAGCCATCAGGCTCTCCCGCTCGCCCTCGGGCAGGTGCGCTGCGAGCGCCTTGCCCAGCGAGGTTGCGTGGAAGGGAAAGCGCGTGCCCACCCCCGCCGCCACGCGGAAGCGCCGGTCGGTCGAGACATGGGCGACGTAGAGGATCTCCGCCCCTGACAGCACGGCGAGCGACGCGCTGTCGCCGGTCTGGTCGCGCAGCCCTTGCAAGGGGGGCAGCACCACCTGTTCGATCTGCATCGAGGCAAGGAAGGCCGAACCAATGGTCAGCACCGCCGGGCGCAGCAGGAACTTGCGCTCGTGCTGGCCAACGTAACCCAGCTCCACCAGCGTGATCAGGCAGCGCCGCGCCACCGCCGGGGGCAGCGCCGTTTTGGCTGCCACCTCGGAGAGGGTCATTTCGGGGTGATCCTCGTCAAACGCCTTGAGGACGCGCAGGCCCCGCTCCAGCGTCGAGAGAAATTCCGGGTCTTTCCCCCCGGCAAGCTTGTCTGCGGCGTCAGCCCCTGCGGATCCCATGCACCGGCCTTTCGATGGAGCGGCGAACCGCCGCGTCGTCGGCCCCCAATAGGGGCGGCGCGGTGACGCTGTCCATCCGTTCGCCATCGAAGCTGAGGGGGAAACGGATCGTGCGGAACTCGCCCTTCGGCCCGTGCGCGTCGGTCACTTCGATGCCGAGCACCTTGGCCTGCTCGGTGGCGAGGACTTCGGCACTGTCATAGACGGGCGAATTGGGGACTTCGAGGCGGGTCAGCTCCGCCGTCCAGTGATCGCGGGTCTGCTGCGCAAAGATCGGGGCGAGAAAGGCGACGACATCTTCGTAATGCGCGATGCGCGCTTCGCGGCTGGCGAAGGCGGGCAGGCCCAGCATGTCGGGCTGGCCCACGGCAATCGCGAGGTTCTCCCAGAACTTGGGCGGGGAGGACATGTGCAGCGCCAGCCACTTGCCGTCGGCGCATTGGAAAACATAGCTCTGCGAGACGTGGGGGCGCGAGTATGGCCCCATCACCTGATCGGCGGAGAGCAGGTGGGTGAAATCGTCGAGGTTGAAGTGGCACATCGCCTCGAACATCGAGGTTTCGACCACGCGGCCCTTGCCGGTGGTGTGGCGTTCATTGAGTGCCGCCAGAATGCCCAATGCGGTGTAGAAGCCGGTCATGGCGTCGGCGATCGCCGGACCGACGACGCGGGGATGCTCGGGGTTGACCAGCAGCCGCAGGAATCCGCTGGCGGCCTGCGCCACGGTGTCGAAAGCGGGGCGATCACGCTCCGGCCCCTCGGGCCCGAAGCCCGAGATCGAGGCATAGACCAGCGCGGGGTTGATCGCCTGGAGCCGCGCCGCATCGACCTTCAGCCGGTCCGCCACGCCGGGGCGGAAGTTCTGGATGAACACGTCCGCTTCGGCCACCAGCCGGTCGAGCACGGCCAAGTCCTCGGGGTTCTTGGGATCGATGGTGATCGAGCGCTTGTTGCGGTTATAGGTCTGGAAGTGGGGCGAATAGAGTTCACCCTTGAAGCTGCGGAAGGGATCGCCGGTGCCGGGCTGTTCGACCTTGATGACATCCGCGCCCATGTCGGCCAGCAGCATCCCGGCGGCAGGGCCGGTGATGAAGGTGCCCATTTCAAGCACGGTAACGCCTGCCAATGGCCGAGCTGTCATCCAACAAATCCCATCTGATTGCCCAAAGCTTGCCTCGCGGTCGATGTGACACTATATTCTTCGCATACCGAAATCAACTTCGAATAACGAAAAGGCACGCCCCATGCGCATCGGCAAGCAGGATAACGCCGTCACCTCGATTTGCACCTCGGATGCGACGAGCATCACCGTGCGGGGGTTGGATCTGTGTAGCGAGGTGATCGGCCATGTCGACTTCACGAGCTATTTCTGGCTGCTGGTGACGGGCACCATGCCCTCGGCCCCGCAGAAGGCGCTGGCGGACGCGGTGCTGTGCGCGATTGCCGAGCACGGGCTGGTGCCGAGCGTCGTCGCCACGCGCATGACCTATGCCGCCGCGCCCGAGGCCTTCCACGGCGCGGTGGCCGCCGGGCTGCTGGGCTGCGGCTCTGTGGTGCTGGGCAGCGCCGAGGTCGCGGGCAAGTTCTATGCGCAGGTCGTCGCCGATGCCGAGGGCGGTGATGCCGCCGCCACCGCCATCGCCGCCATCAAGGCGCTGCGGGCCGAGAAGAAGGCGATCCCCGGCTTCGGCCACCCCCAGCACTCCGGCGGCGACCCGCGCGCGCACCGCCTGCTCGCCCTCGCCAAGGAGCACGGGATGGAGGGCAAGCATATCGCCATGCTGCGCACCATCGAGCAGGTTTTGCCCGAGGCTATCGGCCGCGGCCTGCCCATCAACGTCAACGGCGCAATCCCCGCCGTGATGCTCGACGCAGGCTTCCCGCTTGCCGCGCTCAAGGGCATCTCGCTCCTTGCCCGCACCGCCAGCCTGATCGCGCACCTTCAGGAAGAGACCGAGCGGCCCATCGGCTTCATCATGAGCGGCGCGGCGGCGGAGCGGATCGGGTTCGACGACGGAAGCGAATAAGCTGCCCGCTTGATCCGGCGCTGCCCCTCGGCCACTGTTGGCGCGCAGCAAAGGGGACGAGCATGATCGGACGGCATTTGATTTCATTCGCGGCGCTGTTGGCTGCGACGCCTGCGCTGGCTGACGCACCCCTGCCGCTCAGCCAAACAGAGGTCGCCGCCCCCGCCCTGCCCGCCATCCTCGCCCCGCGCGAACGGGCGGCGCTTGAGAACCGCATCCTTGCTGAACGGCTCGACACCCTGATCCCGCAGATCATGCGCGCCGAGGGCGTGGACATGTGGCTGCTGGTCGCGCGCGAATATTTCGAGGAGCCGGTGGTCGCCACCATGCTCGACGCGGAAAACATGCACGCGCGGCGGCGGACGATCCTGATCTTCTTCGATCCGGGCGAAGGCAAGCCTGTCGAGCGGCTGACTGTCAGCCGATACGGCCTCGGCGGGCTGTTCGCGCCCACGTGGAACCCGGACAAGCAGCCCGACCAATGGGCCGCGGTCGCCGAGATCATCGCCGCGCGCGATCCGAAGAAAATCGCGATCAACTCCTCGGACCTCTATCAGTTCGCAGATGGCATGACGCTGAGCCAATATGATCGCTTCATGTCCGCCCTGCCCACCGAACTGCACGAGCGCGTCACCAGTGGCGAAGGGCTGGCGATCCGCTGGCTGGAGACCCGCACGCCTGCGGAGATGGAACTCTACCCCACCGTGGTACGCATCGCCCATGCGGTGATCGGGGAAGCGTTCTCTCGCAAGGTCATCACCCCCGGCGTCACCACCGCAGAACAGGTGCAATGGTGGTACCGCGACCGGCTGCTGGCGCTGGGGCTCGACCCGTGGTTCCACCCCTCGGTCGCCATCCAGCGGCAGGGCGTGAAGGGGATGATTGAAGGCGTGGAAGTGATCCAGCCGGGCGATCTGCTGTGGACCGATTTCGGCATCACCTATTTGCGCCTCAACACCGATACGCAGCACCTAGCCTATGTATTGAAGCCCGGCGAGACGGCGGCTCCGGCGGGTCTGCGTGCGGGGCTGGCGAACAGCAACAAGGTGCAGGATTTCCTCACCCGCGCCTTCAAGGTGGGCATAAGCGGCAATGATGCGCTGGCACAGGCCCGCGCCGATAGCATCGCGGCGGGGCTCGATCCGTCGATTTACACCCACCCCATCGGCCACCACGGCCACGGCGCGGGGCCGAGCATCGGTTTCTGGGACAACCAGAAGGCTGATCCGCGCGGCAGCGGTCCGATCCGGGCGAACACGGCATGGTCGATCGAGCTGACCTCCTATGCGAACGTGCCCGAATGGGGCGACCAGCGCGTCGATTTCCGCACCGAGGAGGACGCCTTCTTCGACGGCGAGACCGTGCGCTATATCGACGGGCGCCAGACGGAAATCACGCTGATCCCCTCGGGCTAGCGGCTCGACGAACCGGTGCCCTTCGCGCGGGTCTTGACGCGGTAAACATCGGTCAGCGCGGTGATGTACAGTTCCGACAGGTCAGCCCCGCCCCACGCAAGGTTGGTCGCGCGCTTTTGCGTGGCAAGCCGTTCGATCACCTCTCTGCGAGCGGGATCGACCACGCAGATGCCGCCGGGGCAGGTGAAATAGACACGGCCTTCCGTATCCACGCGCACGCCGTCCACGCGGCCCGGCTTGCTGTCGTCGGTCACATCGACGACCAGCCGCTTGCCCGAAGCGGTGCCATCGGCAGCAAGGTCATAGGCCCACAGCGTCTGGGTGGCGGTGTCGCCGACATAGAGCACCTTTTCATCGGGCGAGAGCGCGAGGCCGTTGGGACGGGACAACGCATCGTCGATCAGCACCATCTTGCCGGTCGCCTCGTCGAGCGCGAACACCCCGGAGAAGCCCAGCTCGGCCGCACGCTGGCCGAGGCCATAGGGCGGATCGGTGAACAGGATCAGCCCGTCGCTGCGCACGACGACATCGTTAGGGCTGTTGAGGCGCTTGCCTTCATGGGCCGCAACGATGGTCTTGCGGCCACCCTCCTGCGTCCAGCGGGTGATTTCACCGCTGCCATGCTCGGCATTGAGCAGCCGGCCTTGCAGATCGAAAGTGTGGCCGTTGGCGTTCGCGCTCGGCGTGTAGAGCACTTTCGGCACGCCCGCTCCCGGCGTCAGCAGATAGACCGTGTCACCCGGAATATCGCTGAAGATCAGTCGCGCCCCGTCCCACGCCGGACCTTCGGTGAAGGTGTATCCGGTTGCCGCAAGCTCAAGGCTTTCGGGGATGATGATGCCGCCCTCGGTCTCGGGCGTTTCAGCGAGCGCACCGCTGGCCGCCCACGCCGCTGCCAGTCCTGCAATCCAGCCCCAAGTCTTGCCCATCATCCGTACCTTTCGCATCTCGTCGCACGCGCAACCTGCCCCGCCGCGTTCAGCGATGCCAGCACTTTTGAGGGGAGCCGCAAGGCTTGCATGAGGCCTTCGCGGGGGGCATTGGGGCGGCAGAGACAGGAGACCCCAATCCATGCGTCAGATCGACCACTTCATCGTCGGCGACAGCCCGGCCCCCACCCGCAAGCACGCCATCTGGAACCCCTCGACCGGCGAAGTGCAGGCCGAAGTCGCGCTGGGCGATGCCGCGCTGCTCGCCCGCGCGGTGGAGACCGCCAAGCGCGTCCAGCCCGCCTGGGCCGCCACCAATCCGCAGCGCCGCGCACGGGTGATGTTCGCCTTCAAGGAGCTGGTCGAGGCGAATATGCAGTCGCTGGCCGAAATGCTCTCCAGCGAACACGGCAAGACCGTCCCTGACGCGCGCGGCGACGTGCAGCGCGGGCTTGAAGTGATCGAATACGCCTGCGGCCTGCCGCAGATCATGAAGGGCGAATACACCCACGGCGCAGGACCGGGGATCGACGTCTATTCGATGCGCCAGCCGCTCGGCATCGGCGTGGGCATCACGCCGTTCAACTTCCCGGCGATGATCCCGATGTGGATGTTCGGCATGGCCTGCGCGGCGGGCAATGCCTTTATCCTCAAGCCCTCGGAACGCGATCCCAGCGTGCCGGTGCGCCTCGCCGAACTGTTCCTTGAAGCGGGCGCGCCCGAAGGGCTGCTGCAGGTTGTCCATGGTGACAAGGAAATGGTCGACGCGATCCTCGACCACCCGGATATCGCCGCGATCAGCTTCGTCGGAAGTTCCGACATCGCGCAATATATCTACGCGCGCGGGAGCGCCAACAACAAGCGGGTGCAGGCCTTCGGCGGCGCGAAGAACCACGGGATCGTGCTGCCCGATGCCGATCTCGATCAGGTCGTCACCGATCTGACCGGCGCGGCCTTCGGCTCGGCGGGCGAACGCTGCATGGCGCTGCCCGTGGTGGTGCCGGTGGGCGAGGAGACGGCGGAGCGGCTGAAGGAAAAGCTGCTCAAGTCGATCGCGGGGCTGCGCATCGGTGTCTCCAACGATCCTGACGCCGATTACGGCCCCGTCGTCACGCCTGAACACAAGGCGCGGATCGAACAGTGGATCACCACGGCCGAGCAGGAAGGCGCGGAGATCGTCGTCGACGGGCGCGGCTTCACGCTGCAGGGGCACGAGAAGGGCTTCTTCGTTGGCCCCACTCTGATCGACCACGTCACCCCGCAGATGACATCCTATCAGGAGGAAATCTTCGGCCCCGTCCTGCAAATCGTCCGCGCCAAGGACTTCGAGGAGGCCGTGCGCCTGCCCAGCGAGCACCAGTATGGCAACGGTGTCGCGATCTTCACCCGCAACGGCCACGCCGCGCGCGAATTCGCCGCGCGGGTGAATGTCGGCATGGTCGGCATCAACGTGCCGATCCCGGTGCCGGTCGCCTACCACAGCTTCGGCGGGTGGAAGCGGTCGGGCTTCGGCGATATCGACCAGTACGGGACGGAAGGCCTGCGGTTCTGGACGAAGAACAAGAAGATCACCCAGCGCTGGCCGGATGGCTCGCAGGACGGGTCGAACGCCTTTGTGATTCCGACGATGGGGTGAAGGGCGTGCGCGCATTCCTCATGGCGCTGTGCGCGCTGATCCTTGCGGGTGCCGCGCCTGCTGCCGCGCAGGACAAGCGGATCGCGCTCACCTTCGACGATGTGCCGCGCCAGGCGGGGGCGTTCTTCACGCCTGACGAGCGCGCGCAGCGGCTTATCGCAGCCCTGCGCGAAGCGGATGTCACGCAGGCGGCATTCTTCGTGACCACCGGACGGCTCGACACCCCCGACGGTGCAGGCGGCGAAGCGCGGATTTCAGCCTATGTCGCGGCCGGGCACGTGATCGCCAATCACAGCCATGACCATACCCGCCTGAGCAAGACCGAAGCGGCCGATTATCTCGCCGACATCGACCGCGCCGGGGCTTGGCTGGCTGGCCGCCCGGGCGTCAGGCCGTGGTTCCGTTTTCCCTATCTCGACGAGGGCGCCCGCGACAAGGCGCGGCGCGATGCCGTGCGCGCGGGGCTCGCGGCGCGGGGGCTCAGGAACGGCTATGTCACCGCCGACGGGTCGGACTGGCATCTCGAGCAGCTGAGCATCGATGCCAAGCGCGATGGCCGCGCCATCGACATGGCCGCGCTGCGACAGCTCTACCTGCAATCGCAGATGAGCGGCATCGCCTATCACGAGGCGCTGGCCCGGCGCACGTTGGGCCGTGTGCCGCCGCAGGTGATGCTGCTGCACGAGACCGATCTCGCCGCGCTGTTCATCGCCGATCTTGTCGCCGAACTGCGGCGCGATGGCTGGACGATCATCACCGCCGACGAGGCCTATGCCGACGTCGAGCTTGCCGCCGCCATGCCCGACGTGCCCTACGCCTATGGCACCCTGACCGGCGCAATGGCGTGGGAACGCGATATCAAGCCGCCCATCGCGCCGCTGTGGATGAGCACCGACATGATGAGCTGGCTGTTCGAGCAGAAGGTGCTGGCGGAGCCGCAGAAGAAGTGAGGAAGCGTGCCTGAAACCGATCTCCACAGGCAATGGCAGATTGCACCAGTACGTTACTGACCATTGGGCGACGGTCCGCCACCGGCTACGCTCGGTCGCTTCGCTTCGTTCACAGGATTCCCCCGATGTATCGCCTCGTTCTCACCGCAATGCTGGCCGCTGTGGGCGCGGGCGGCCTTCACGCAGAGAGGCCGGTCGCCCTCCGGCTTCCCGAGGCATTCCACGGCGAATGGACCACCCAGCCTGAGGCTTGCCATGCCAATCCGTCGCCTTTCGCGCTGTGGCAGGTTTCGGACAGCGGGCTCATTACCGAAGAAGGCGGTGCCGATATCCTGACGCTGGAGAAGGTCGCCGACGATCCCGCTGCCTATGATGCGGTGGTGGACATATCGGGGGGCGGCGGAGAATGGCGTGCGAAAATCCGCCTGACGATCGATCAGCGCCGCATGGCGATGGATATCGAAGATCTCGAAGGTGAAAGCGCATTGGCCAGACGGCTGTGGCGCTGCGCCGATCCGATCCCTGCGCAGTTCGTTGGCGAATGGGCGACCGAGAAGAAAGATTGCGGCGTCGATTACGCCAGCTTCCGCGTGACGCCGGCCGGCTTCGTTTCGCCCGAGGTCGGCGAGCGCACCTTGATGGTCAAGCCAACAGGCAGAAACCCGGACGAAGTCCTGATCGAAGCTTCGGTTTCCATCGCCGACATTTCTTTCGATGAACAGCGCGTCCTGCGCCTGTCACCGGACGGGAAGCAGCTGACAATTCTCAGCCTTGGCCAGATCGGGCGGGCCTCCGCAGATCCTGACTGGCAGCCCAACCCCTATGCAAGATTTCGCCCGATTGACGATCCGGAACAGGTGGAAACCTTGCTGCGCTGCCCGTCCGCAGGTTAGCGTCCTCCAGTAACGTGGTCCGCGTCCGGTGCATGGCGCGGGGGCGTTTGTTGCAAGTGCCACACCATCCGCACTTGGCGAACCGCTCGCTTTGCGGCTAAGGCCGCGCGCATGGTAAACCTGCCCCTGCCCGCCCTGCGCGCCAAGGCCGAAAGCTAGGCCGCGCCGGTCACATCATGAAGCAGGTTTTCGCCAATATGGGCTGGCTGCTCGGCGGGCGCGGGTTCAACGCGGTGTTGAGCCTCGTCTACCTCGCCATCACCGCGCGCACGCTTGGCACCGAAGCCTTCGGCTATTTCGCGCTGATCATTGCGCTGGGGCAGGCGATCACCGGCTTTTCCAGCTTCCAGACCTGGCAGTTCATTGTCCGCTGGGGGGCCGATCCCGACAATCCCGGCGTCGATATCCAGCGCGCGCGAGAGGCGACGGGGTTTGCGGTTGCGCTCGACGGGGTCTCGGTGGCGGTCGGCACGCTCGCTTCGATGGTGCTGGTGCTGACCGCGCCGCTGTGGCTCGACGTGCCGCCCGATCTGATGTGGCTGACCTTTGGCTATTGCGTGATCTCGCTGCTGACGATCCGCACCACGCCGACAGGGATGCTGCGGCTCCATTCCGAGTATGGCAGAGCGACCTGGGCGGAAGCCGTGCAGCCGATCGTGCGCACCACCGGCGCGGGGCTGGCCCTGTGGCTGATGCCCGATGTGACCGGATTCATCCTCGCCTTCGCCGCGTCCGAAGTGGCGACCGCCATTGCCCTGTGGATCGTCGCCGCGCGGGTGCAGCCGGTGCCGCTGTCTTCGATCAGCCTGCGCACGATCCCTTCGCGGCACAAGGACGTCTGGAAATTCGTGCTGTCGACCAACATGTCGGGCAGCCTCGCGGTGGCGGGCAAGCAGGTGATGATCCTGCTGGTCGGTACATTTGGAGGGGCCTATCTGGCGGGCGGTTTCCGCATCGCCAACCAGCTGGGCGTGGCGCTGATCGCGCTGGCGCAGACTATCTCGAAGGCGATCCTGCCCGAACTGGTGCAGTCCAAGGACGGCGCGGTGGAAATGGCGCGGCGCATGGCGAACATCGCCGCGATAGCCGGGGTGACGGCGGTGGTCAGCGCGATCCTGTTCGGCCGCGAAGGGCTGGCGCTGATCGCGGGCGAGCAGTTCACCGGCTTCTACTGGGCGATGATCATCCTCAGCATCGCGGGTGCGGTGGAACTGGTGGGCGCGAGCCTTGAATCGCTGCTGATCTCCGCGGGCAAGGCGCATGTTGCCTTCCTCGTGCGGCTGTTCCCGACGATCCTTGCGCTGGTGATGCTGGAAATGGCGATCGACTGGAAGGGCGCGCAGGGCGCAGGCTTTGCGGTGCTCGGGTCGAGCGTGCTGACGGTGGTCGGCTTCTATCTGGCGATCGTGAACCTGCGGCAGTTCCGGCTGGTGGTGGACGAGCCGGACGACGAAGGGGCGGACCCCGCTTCACCACCTCGCTAACGCCCCCCTCCCCTTGCGGGAGGGGTTGGGGGAGGGGTACGAGGCCGCAGGCCTCGCCACTTAGCAGCTGGCGTGGGAGCCCCCTCCCCCCGACCCCCTCCCACAAGGGGAGGGGGAGAAGGGCTGTCACCCCTCGAACGCGAGCTTGGGCTTTCTTGCCGCGCCGGTCTCGTCGAGGCGGCGGCGGGGCGCGTAATAGGGCGCCTGCTTCAGCGCCTCGTCCCCGTCCAGCGCCCGCGTCACCACAGCCCGGAAGGCGGTGATGAACTGGTCGATGGCGGCCTTGCTCTCGGTTTCGGTCGGTTCGACCAGCATCGCGCCGTGGACCACCAGCGGGAAGTACACCGTCATCGGGTGATAGCCTTCGTCGATCAGCCCCTTGGCCACATCGAGCGTGGTGAGCCCCTCGGTGAAGTCCTTGTCGCCGAACAGCGCCTCATGCATGCACGGGCCAGACGCCGCGAAAGGCGCGTGGAGAATGTCCTCCATCGAACGCAGGATGTAGTTGGCGTTAAGCACTGCATCCTCGGCCACCTGCTGCAAGCCATCGGCTCCGTGGCTGAGCATGTAGGTGAGCGCGCGGGTGAACATCCCCATCTGTCCGTGGAAAGCGGTCATGCGCCCGAAGGTCGGCCCGCGCTCCTCGCGGTTTTCTTCCTCGACGAGGTAGAACTCGCCGCCGTCCTTCTGACGGATGAAGGGCAACGGCGCATAAGGTGCGAGCGCTTCGGACAGCACCACCGGCCCCGAACCGGGACCGCCACCGCCGTGCGGGGTGGAGAAGGTCTTGTGCAGGTTGATGTGCATGGCATCGACGCCGAGGTCGCCCGGTCGCACCTTGCCGACGATGGCGTTGAAGTTCGCCCCGTCGCAATAGACGTATCCGCCCACTGCATGGACCGCATCGGCGATTTCGCGGAAGTCCTTTTCAAACAACCCGCAGGTGTTGGGGTTGGTGATCATCACTGCCGCCACATCAGGGCCGAGACGCGCTTTGAGCGCCGCCACATCCACCCGGCCTTCGGGCGTCGCAGGGATATCCTCGACGCGGTAGTTGGCGAAGGCGGCGGTGGCGGGGTTGGTGCCGTGGGCGCTTTCAGGCACCAGCACCACTTCACGTGCATCGCCGCGGGCTTCGTGCGCGGCGCGGATCGCGAGGATGCCGCACAGCTCGCCATGCGCGCCCGCCTTGGGGCTCATCGCCACGGCGGGCATGCCGGTCAGCGTGCACAGCCAATGACCGAGCTGGTGCACCACCTCCAGCGCGCCCTGCACCGTCGATTGCGGGGCGAGCGGGTGGATGTCGGCAAAGCCCGGCAGCCGCGCCATCTTCTCGTTGAGGCGCGGGTTGTGCTTCATCGTGCACGAACCGAGCGGGAAGAACCCGAGGTCGATCCCGTAGTTCTGGCGCGACAGGCGAGTGTAGTGGCGCACCGTCTCGGGCTCGGTCAGGCCGACGAGGCCGATCGCTTCCGAGCGGGCAAGGCCGCCGAGACGCGTCGGCGCATTGGCGTCAACCGGCGGCAGATCGACACCGGTCACTTCGGCGCGGCCGATTTCGAACAGCAGCGGCTCTTCCAGCATCAGCGCGCGGTTGCCGGTGGTGGTGGCGGGGCCGTTGTGCATCCCGTCCTCGGAGAGTTCCATCTCGGGCTTCCAGCCGGACTTGTTGGGGGCGTTCATCACACGGTCTCCTTGATGCTGGCTTCAAGCTCCTGCGCGAGCCGCTCGATATCCTCTTCGGTGGTGGTCTCGGTCACGGCGACGAGTAGCGCGTGCTCCAGCGCCTCGACCCCGGGATAGAGCCGCCCCAGCGACACACCGCCCAGCACGCCGCGATCCGCCAGATCACGGATGATCTCGCGCGCGGGCTTGCCGCCGAGCATCAGGGTGAACTCGTTGAAGAAGGCGTTGTTGAGCACTTCCACGCCCGGCACCTTGGCCAGCCGGTCGGCGGCGATGCAGGCCAAGCGGTGGTTCTCGGCGGCGAGTTCGCGCAGGCCCCGTTCACCCAGCAGCGTCATGTGCACGGTGAAGGCCAGCGCGCACAGGCCGGAATTGGTGCAGATGTTGCTGGTCGCCTTCTCGCGGCGGATGTGCTGTTCGCGGGTCGAGAGCGTGAGCACGAAGGCGCGCTTGCCCTCGGCATCGGTGGTCTCGCCGCACAGCCGGCCCGGCATCTGGCGCACGTGCTTGGGATCGCGCACCGCGAACAGGCCGAGGTAGGGGCCGCCGAACTGGAGGCCGACGCCGAGCGATTGCCCCTCGCCCACCACAATATCCGCGCCCATTTCGCCCGGCGATTTGATCGCGCCCAGCGCCACAGGCTCGGTGTTGACCACAACCAGCAGCGCGCCCTTGGCGTGGGCGGCTTCGGCCACCGGGGTCAGGTCGCTGATGCGGCCGAGAATGTCGGGATATTGCACCACGACGCAGGCGGTATCCTCGTCGATGCGGGCGATCAGGCCCGCAAGTTCGGGATCGGGCGTGATCGCGGGAAGCGCATCGGCGATGGTGTCACCCGTGAAGTGCGCCATGGTCTTCACCACCTGCGCGTAATGCGGGTGCAGCGCGCCCGAGAGCACCGCACGCTTGCGCTTGGTGACGCGGGTCGCCATCGCCACCGCCTCCCAGCACGCGGTCGAGCCATCGTAGAGCGAGGCATTCGCCACTGCGCAGCCGTAAAGCCGGGCGACCTGCGTCTGGAATTCGAACAGCATCTGCAGCGTGCCCTGCGCGATTTCCGGCTGGTAGGGCGTGTAGGCGGTCAGGAACTCGCCGCGCTGGATGATGGTATCGACGCTGGCGGGCACGTGGTGGCGATACGCCCCCGCGCCGAGGAAGAACGGCACCTCGCCCGCCACCAGGTTCTTCGCCGCCAGCTTTTTCATGTGGCGTTCGACCGCCATCTCGCTCGCATGCATCGGCAGACCATGGATCGGGCCATCGAGCCGGGCGACTTCGGGCACGTCCACGAACAGATCATCGACCGTGGCGGCGCCGATTGTCGCCAGCATTTCCTGCCGGTCGGTATCGGTGAGGGGAAGGTAGCGCATGGGGAGAGGTGTCCGTGGCTGGTGGTGGAAAGGCTCAGGCGCTCAACTGCGCAAGATCGGCAAGGGTCCCGGCAAATCGCGCCGGGCCAGTGTGGGTGGTACGCATCCAGGGGGCGAGCCAGATGCGGTAGCCGGCCGCGCGGGCGCGGTGGCAGAAGGCGTAGTCGTCGGACAGCAAGTGGCCCGTCTCGGGGTCGATCAACGGCTGGAACAGGGCGGTGATCGTGTCAGCTGCCAACCCGCTATCGCGGTCAAGCTGGTCGGGCATGTAGCGCAGCTCGGCGTGGCGCGCGGCGAGGGCTTCGATCACGTCGCGGCGGATCACCATCAACCCGGTGCCCGCCCGCAGCAGCTCGATCGGCTCTCCCAGCGGGAACTGGCCGTCCGGATCGGCAAGGTCGATCGCGAAGAGGCCGGAGTAACGCTCCAGCATCATCGGATTGCCTTCCCCCAGCCCCTTGGCGGCAGCCGAGGCAACAAGGCCCCAGTTGATCCGCCGCTTGGGACAGGGCGCGCCGAGCACGGCGAGGCGATCATCGGCCTGCATCCGCGCCACCGCATCGACGAGCTCTTCCGGTACGAAGCCGATATCGCCGTCGATGAAGACGAGGTGCGTCGCATCCGATTGCAGAAAGGCCGCCGCGAGCGCATTCCTTGCCCGGTCGATCGACGCATTGTTGCTGAGCCAGGCGAAGGAACAGGCAAACCCCGCTCGCTCCGCCGCGCCCGAAAGCCCGACCACGCTGCGCAGATAGTCGGCTTGCGCCCCGTCATACAGCGGGGTCGCAACCAGCAATCGCACAGGGGGCGGCGCCGACTGGGTCACAGTTCCTCGACGAACGCCTTGTAACCGTCTTCGTCCATAAGCCCGTCGAGCTCGCCGACATCGGCAATGGTCATCTTGAAGAACCAGCCGCCATCTTCGGGAGCGGAGTTGACCAGCGAGGGGTCTTCTTCCAGCGCCGGGTTCACTTCGGTGATCTCGCCGGTGATCGGGGCGTAGACGTCCGAAGCGGCCTTCACGGACTCGACCACGGCAGCATCCTTGCCCTGCTCGATCAGCGCGCCGACTTCGGGCAGTTCGACGAACACGATGTCGCCAAGCTGGCCCTGCGCATAATCGGTGATGCCAACGGTCGCGACGTCGCCTTCGACGTCGATCCATTCGTGCTCGTCAGTGTAGTAACGCATGGGTCAGTTCCCCCTGTAATAGCGGTGCGGGACAAAAGGTGTGGGCGAAACGGTGGCGGCGAGGCGCTTGCCGCGAACCTCGACTTCGAACGTGGTGCCGATGGCGGCGTAGTCGCTGGCGACGTAAGCCATCGCAATCGGAGCGCCCAAGGTGGGCGAGAAGCCACCGCTGGTGACGGTACCGATATGGTCGTCGCCTGCGAAAACCTCGGCGCCTTCGCGCGCGGGCAGGCGGCCTTCGATCTTCAGGCCGACCCACTTGCGCGCCGTGCCTTCATTGATCTCGCGGATGATACGGTCAGCGCCGGGGAAGCCCCCTTCGGTGCGGCGGCGCTTGTTGATGCCGAAGGTGAGCCCCGCTTCGATGGGCGAAGTCTCGGGCGACATGTCGTGGCCATAGAGCGGCAGGCCCGCCTCCAGCCGCAGCGAATCTCGTGCGCCCAGACCGATGGGCTTCACTTCGGGCTCCGCGCAAAGCAGATCGGCGACTTCGGCAGCGGCCTCGGCAGGGAGCGAGATTTCGAACCCGTCCTCGCCGGTATAGCCCGCCCGCGCGATGGTCACATCGTGGCCGGCCAGCTTGAACTGCCCGAACTTCATGAAGGTCAGCGCCGACAGCGGGTATTCGCCCGTCGCGTGACGCGCCAGCGCTTCGGCTGCCTTGGGGCCTTGCAGGGCCAGCAGCGCGCGGTCGTCCAGATAGTTCAGCGTGATATCGTCGGGCAGCGCTTCACGCAGGGTGCCCATGTCGTCCCACTTGGTCGCGCCGTTGACGACAAGGTAGAGCGCCTCGGGCCAGCGCGAGACCATCAGGTCATCAAGCACCCCGCCCTCCTCGTCCAGCAGCAGCGAATAGCGCTGCTGACCGAGCTTCAGCGTGCTGAGGTCGATCGGCAGCACGGCTTCAACCGCGGCGTCGAGATCGGGGCCGGACAGAACCAATTGTCCCATGTGCGAGACATCGAACAGGCCAGCGCTTTCGCGGGTCCAATTGTGCTCGGCAACAATGCCCTCATACTGGATCGGCATTTCGTAGCCCGCAAACGGCACCATCCGCGCCCCGCGCGCACGGTGCCACGCGTCGAGCGGCAAAGCATCGAGCGGGATATCTTCGACGAAATCTTCGGTGTCGTGGTCGCTCATCAAAGGCCTTCCGAAGCAGAATACGGCAGTCCGGCAGCGCCAAAGGCACCGCCCATTAACTGCCCCCTCTGTCGGGTGACCTGAGAGCTTCGATGCAACCGCCAACGTGGCGCAGCACCTCCCCTTCGGTGGCCGCGGATTTACATCCGAGACGCTTTCCAGAGTGTCACGCAGCCGAGCGGTCCGTTGGCCTGAGAGTTTCCGGGGCGGTTGCTCCTTCGGCGCCTTTGCCCCCCGCAAAGGGTGCATCGGGCTCTCCCGCTCGCCTGCCCGGCACAGAATCACTTCTGCCCCGGAAGACGCGCCTGCCCTGCTTGATTTGCTGCAGCGCGTCAATCGGGCGAACAGCGGTTAGCCATGTGGAAAACACGTTTGCGCGCACAGGCGCGGCGCAATAGACACGGCGGCGGGATGAACCTCACTGAAATCTATCTGATCGCGCTGACGATCATCTTCGCCGTGCCGTGGCTCGTCTGGCGTGTGCTGCGCACAGATTACTGGGCGCCGCTGGTGGTGGTGCAGATCGTGGGCGGCATTCTGCTCGGCCCCGGCGTGCTGGGCGCGGTGTTCCCGGACTACTATGCCTTCGTGTTCCGGCCCGACGTGATCATCGCGCTGAACGGCGTCGCGTGGTGGGCGGTGATGCTGTTCGTGTGGATCGCGGGGATCGAACTCGACCTGTCGCAAGCATGGAAGCACCGCGGCGAGACCGGGCTGACCGCAGGGCTGGCGCTGGGAATGCCGCTACTCGCAGGAACGGCGGCGGCGGCGGTGATCCTGCAATTCCCCGGCTGGCGGGGTGCGCAGGGGGAGTATTGGCAGGCCTTGCTGGGCATCGGCATGGCATGTGCGGTCACGGCGCTGCCGATCCTTGTGCTGCTGATGGAGAAGCTGGGCATCCTGCGCGAGGCGATCGGCCAGCGCATCCTGCGCTATGCCAGCCTCGATGATATCGCGATCTGGGGCGTGCTGGCGCTGATCCTGCTCGATTGGGAGCGGATCGGACGGCAGGCGATCTTCCTCGTCGGCTTTACGCTGGCCGCTATCGCCGTGCGCTGGCTGATGAAGCGCCTGTCGGAGAATGACCGTTGGCCGGTGGGCCTGATCTGGCTCGCGATCTGCGGGCTGGCGGGCGACTGGTCTGGCCTGCACTACATGGTCGGCGCGTTCCTTGCGGGCGTGGTGCTCGATGCCAAGTGGTTCGGCCATGAAGCGATGGACCGCTTCCGCAATGTCGTGCTGCTGACGGTGATGCCGGTGTTCTTCCTCTCCACCGGCCTGCGCACCCAATGGGAGGGCGGCGGGCTTGCCGTGTTCGGCGTCGCAGCGCTGCTGCTGGCCGCGGCGGTGGGGGGCAAGCTGCTGGGCGTCCACATCGCCGGACGCCTGCTCGGCTGGAGCCGCACCGAGGCGAGCCTGATCGGCTGGCTGCTCCAGACCAAGGCGCTGATCATGATCATCTTCGCCAACATCCTGCTCGACAAGCAGGTCATCACGCCCACGACCTTCACCGCGCTGCTGCTGATGGCGGTGGGCAGCACGATGCTGACGACGCCGCTGGCAACGCCCTTGCTGAAGAAGCTGGGGGATCGGGTGAAGGCGGAGGCTTAGGCTTCCTCAAACTCCGTTCGCCTCGAGTGCAGTCGCGAGGCCTTAGCGTCGCGCCATGGTGTCTCGACTTCGCTCGACACGAACGGAGATTATGGCTTCTCCACCATCCCCAGCGCTTGCGCCATCAGCGCCTTCTCGCGCGGGGTGAAATTGCCGGTATCTTCGCCGCCTTCAGGGGGCGGGTTCTGGGTGGTGAAATAGACGAAGCCCTGTTTGCCCTCGCCATCAACCCACAGCCCCGAGAGCAACCCGTAGGCCTCGCCAGGATGTCCGAGCCACGGCCCTCTTCCGAACAAGGCGTCATTACAATCGATCACACCCATTTCGATCGCTTGCAGCCCGAGTCCGTAATGACAGAATAACTCCTGCGCCCCGGTTTCACCAAAAAATGCCGACTTGGCGAGGCGCTTGAATGTCTCTGTCGCAAGCAATCTCTCGTCCCGCCAACTGATCAGCGCCTGCCCGATCTTCGCCAGATCGACCATCCCGATCCGCACCCCGCCCTGTGGCGAGAAGATCGAGGCATTGGTGCCGGGAACATAGTTGGAAAGATCGCACGCCTGCCCCTCAGCCACCGGGATCGTGCAGGCGGGCGACAGCCTGTCTGCGCCATCGGCGGCGACTTCGCCGGTGTGGCGGTAGAGCGTCACCTTGCGGGCCTGCATCTCCGCATCGCAGCCGATCCAGTTGAGGCACGCCTTCACCCCGAGCGGCGCAAACACCAGCCGCTCGACCAGCCGGTCATACCGCTCGCCGCTCGCCGCTTCGAGCGTGGTGGCGACCAGTGGGGAACCGAGGTTGGCATATTCGAACGCCGCTTCGCCCGGCGGGCCAGTGTCACGCCACGCGGCAGGGTCGGCGAGCTTGGCTTCAAGGCCCTCGCCCAGGGGGATGACATAGCCCGCCTTGTCGCTGAGACCCGCGCGGTGGGACAGCAGGTGCGCAAGCGTCACCGGCGCATCGGGATGATGGGGCGAGCGCAGGTTCCAGCCGAGGTAGTCGGAAACGTCGCGGTCGAGATCGACCTTCCCCTCGTCCATCAGCCGCAGCGCGGTCAGCGCCATGATCAGCTTTGAGATCGACGCAATCCGCACGGGATCATTGGCTTCGACCGGGCGCCCTGTCTCCTTGTTCGCCAGCCCTTCGACGATCAGCGGGCGGATGCTCTCGCGGTCAAACGCCACCACCACCGTCGCGGGCGGCGGGGGCGTGTAAACCTCGGCAGCGGAGGGAACGGCGACGAGGGCCCCAAGGAGCAGGGGAGCGGCGAGGATGCGGCGGATCATGCCGCGCATCATCGCTCCCTGCGCGCCCGCGTCAATCGAGATTCGGCCGCAGCCAGCGCTCTGCCGTCGCCACGTCAACGCCGCGCCGCGCGGCATATTCCTCTACCTGATCGCGGCCCACGCGGGCGACGCCGAAATACTGGCTTTCGGGATGGCCAAAGTAGAAGCCGGAAACCGCAGCCGTCGGCCACATGGCGAAGCTTTCGGTCAGCGTCAGGCCGGTGTTCTTCGGCGCGTCGAGCAGGTCGAACAGGATCGGCTTCAGCGAGTGATCGGGGCAGGCGGGATAGCCCGGCGCCGGGCGGATGCCGCGATATTGCTCCTTGATCAGCGCCTCGCAGGTGAGCTGCTCGCCCGGGGCATAACCCCACAGCGTGGTGCGCACGTGCTGGTGCAGCGCCTCGGCAAAGGCCTCGGCAAAGCGGTCGGCGAGCGCCTTCAGCAGGATATCCGAATAATCGTCCTTGTCGGCCTGGAAGCGCGCCGAGTGCGGGTCGATCCCGTGAATGCCGACCGCAAAGCCGCCGATCCAGTCGCCGTTCGGGTCGATGAAATCGGCCAGGCACATGTTGGCCCGGTCGCGCGATTTCTTGACCTGCTGGCGCAGGAAGGGAAGGCGCACATGCTCCTCGGTTTCCGGCAGGTGGATGGTCACATCGTCCCCGTCACGCGCGCAGGGCCACAGGCCCGCCACGCCGCGCGCGGTCAGCCACTTTTCGGCGATGATCTGGTCGAGCATCGCGTTGGCATCGGCAAACAGCTGCGTCGCGGTTTCGCCCACCACTTCGTCGGTGAGGATCGCGGGGTAATTGCCGTGCAACTCCCATGCGCGGAAGAACGGCGTCCAGTCGATGAAGCCGCGCAGGTGCTCCAGCGACCAGTCGGGAAACACATGCACCCCCGGCTGCTCGGGCGGAGCGGGCTTGTCCGACAGATAGGCGTCGTAGAAATTCGCCCGCGCGTCCTCGAGGCTGAGCAGCACGCTCTGCGACTTGCCCGCGCGCGCATCGCGCACGTGGATATATTCGTCTTCGACCTGCGCGACATATTCATCGCGCTGGGTGTCGGAGAGCAGCTTGGACGCCACGCCCACCGCACGGCTCGCGTCGAGCACGTGGATCACCGGGCCTTCGTAAGCCGGGTCGATCTTCAAGGCGGTGTGCACCTTGGATGTGGTCGCCCCGCCGATCAGCAGCGGCATGGTCATGCCGGCGCGCTGCATTTCCTCGGCGACCGTGACCATCTCGTCGAGCGAAGGGGTGATGAGGCCGGAAAGCCCGATCATGTCGGCCTTGTTGTCATTGGCGGATGCGAGGATCGTGGGCCACGGCACCATCACGCCAAGGTCGATCACGTCATAGCCGTTGCACTGGAGCACGACGCCGACGATATTCTTGCCGATGTCGTGCACATCGCCCTTCACCGTCGCCATGATGATCTTGCCCTTGGCCTTGCGCTCTTCCTCGGGGAGCAGGTCTTTCTCGGCCTCGATATAGGGGATGAGGTGGGCCACGGCCTTCTTCATCACGCGGGCGGATTTGACCACCTGCGGCAGGAACATCTTGCCGGAACCGAACAGGTCGCCGACCACGTTCATGCCGTCCATCAACGGGCCTTCGATCACTTCGATCGGGCGGCCACCGGCTTCGGCGATGGCGGCGCGCATGATTTCGGTATCGTCGACGATATGCGCGTCGATCCCCTTGACCAGCGCGTGTTCGAGCCGCTTTTCGACCGCCCAGCCGCGCCATTCCTCGGCAGCCTTTTCATCGGCGACCGACTTGCCCTTGAAGCTTTCGGCGAGCGTGATGAGGCGCTCGGTCGCGTCGGGATCGCGGTTGAGGATCACGTCCTCGCAGGCGTCGCGCAGCGCCGGGTCGATCTGGTCGTAAACGTCCAATTGCCCGGCGTTGACAATCGCCATGTCGAGGCCCGCCGGAATGGCGTGATAGAGGAACACCGAATGCATCGCGCGGCGCACGGGCTCGTTGCCGCGGAAGCTGAAGCTGAGGTTGGACAACCCGCCCGAATAATGGGCGTAGGGGCAGAGCTCGCGCAGTTCCTTCACCGCTTCGATGAAGTCGACGCCGTAGTTGTTGTGTTCCTCGATCCCCGTCGCCACCGCGAAGATGTTGGGATCGAAAATGATGTCCTCGGGCGGGAAGCCTTCCGCCACCAGCAGATCATAGGCGCGCTTGCAGATTTCGACCTTGCGCTGCTTGGTGTCGGCCTGACCGACCGTGTCGAAGGCCATGACGACCACCGCCGCGCCGTAATCCATGCAGATGCGGGCGTGTTCGAGAAAGGCTTCCTCGCCCTCCTTCATGCTGATCGAATTGACGATCGGCTTGCCGCTGACGCACTTCAGCCCCGCCTCGATCACGTGGAATTTCGAGCTGTCGATCATCACCGGCACGCGGGCGATGTCCGGTTCGGCGGCGATCAGTTTCAGGAAGGTCGTCATCGCGTGGACCGCGTCGAGCAGCCCTTCGTCCATGTTGACGTCGATCACCTGCGCGCCGTTTTCGACCTGCTGGCGCGCGACTTCCACGGCCGCAGCGTAATCGCCCGCCATGATCAGCTTCTTGAACGCGGCCGAGCCGGTGACGTTGGTGCGTTCACCGATATTGATGAAGCGGGCGGAGGAAGAGGGTTGGTTCATTTTCAATATTTCCGTTCGCCTCGAGCGTAGTCGAGAGGCCCCGCTTTTGTGTCTCGACTTCGCTCGACACGAACGGGCTTGGTTGTTCTATGCAGCAATAAAGGCCTCAAGCCCCGCGAGCCGCATGGCGGGCTCGGGGTGCGGCACCGTGCGCGGCGCTGACTTGGCCACCGCCCGCGCAATCGCGGCGATGTGATCCGGCGTCGATCCGCAGCAACCGCCCAGCAGATTGACCTGCCCGTGATCCGCCCAGTCAGCGACCAGCCCAGCGGTCGTTTCGGGCGCTTCGTCATATTCGCCCAGCTCGTTGGGGAGCCCTGCGTTGGGGTAGATCAGCAGCAGCGTGTCCGCGATCTGCGAGAGCACCTTCACATGCGGGCGAAGCTGCTCCGCGCCGAAGCTGCAATTGAGCCCGATGGTGAGCGGCTTGGCATGGCGCACCGCGTACCAGAACGCCTCGACCGTGTGGCCGGACAGGTTGCGACCCGAAAGGTCAGTGAGCGTCATCGAGATCATCAGCGGGATGTCCTGCCCCGTCTCCCGCTCCAGCTGCTTGACCGCCATGATCCCGGCCTTGGCGTTGAGGGTATCGAACACGGTTTCGATCAGGATGAAGTCCACCCCGCCCGCAACCAGCGCTTCGGCCTGTTCCTTGTAGACCGCGACGAGTTCATCGAAGTCGATCTCGCGGTAACCGGGGTCTTCGACATCGGGGCTGAGCGAGAGGGTCTTGTTGGTCGGCCCGATCGCGCCTGCGACAAAGCGGGGTCGGCCATCCTTGGCGGCATATTCATCGGCGAGCGCGCGGGCGAGCTTGCCGCTGGCGATGTTGATATCCGCCACGAGGTCCTCGGCCGCGTAATCGGCCTGGCTGATGCGGTTGGCCGAGAAGGTGTTGGTCGAAACCACATCCGATCCCGCTTCCAGATAGGCGCGGGTGATGTCGCCGATGACATCGGGGCGGGTCAGCGCGAGGATGTCGTTATTGCCCTTCTGGTCGGCGGGCAGGCCCAGCGAACCGGCATAATCCGCCTCGGTCAGCTTGCGGTTCTGGATCTGCGTCCCGAACGCGCCGTCGAAGATCAGCACGCGCTCCGCGGCAGCGGCGAGGAGTTGCTGGCGGGCGCTCATGCGGTCTCTCCAACAGGGCGCTTCCCGAGCATGTGGCAGATCGCATAGGCCAGTTCGGGGCGGTTGAGGGTGTAGAAGTGGAAATCGCGCACCCCGCCCGCATAGAGCCGGCGGCAGAGTTCGGCGGCGACCGTGGCGGCAACCAGCTGGCGCGCGGCGGGCTTTTCGTCGAGGCCTTCGAACAGCCCGTCCATCCACGCCGGGATCGCCGCACCGCAGGCGGTGGCGAACTTGCGCGCCTGGGCGACATTGGTGACAGGGAGGATGCCGGGCAGGATCGGCGCATCGATCCCGCTCGCGGCGCAGGCATCGCGGAAGCGGAAGAACGCCTCGGGCGAGAAGAAGAACTGGCTGATCGCGCGGGTCGCCCCGGCGTCAAGCTTGCGCTTCAGGTTGTCGATATCGTCCTGCGGGCTGAGCGCATCGGGGTGGGTTTCGGGATAGGCGGCGACCGAAATCTCGAAATCGGCGATCTCCTTGAGGCCCGTCACCAGTTCGGCCGCGCTAGCGAAGCCTTCGGGGTGCGGGGTGAAGGGCGCGCCGGGTTCGCCCGCGTCGCCGCGCAGCGCGACGATGTGGCGCACGCCCGCTTCCCAATATTGCTCCGCCACCTCGCGGATTTCCGCCTTGGATGCGGCAACGCAGGTGAGATGCGCGGCGGCGGGGAGACCGGCTTCGGCAATGATCCGGGCGACGGTCGCATGGGTGCGTTCACGGGTCGATCCGCCCGCGCCGTAGGTCACCGAAACGAAGCTGGGGGCAAGCGGCTGCAACTGCGTCACCGCGTCCCACAGCTGTTCTTCCATCTTGGCGCTTTTGGGCGGGAAGAATTCGAAGCTGACCGCGACATCGCCCGGCAGTCCCGAAAACAGCGGGGTATCGGTGGCGGTGCGGTATTCGTTGAGCTGGTCGAGGGTAGGGGTCATCGGGCAGTTTCCAGAGCAGGGGTCTTGGCAGGGGAAGCGGCGGCGGCACGGCGCTTGCCGATCCAGATCTTCACGATCAGCTCGCCACCTTCGAGCGCGAGCGGGGGACTGGCGGTGAAGCCGGCGGCGCGCAGCAATTCGGCCATCTGGCGGTCGGTGAAGCCGAGGCGTGCGTGCTGGTGGCGGGTGCGCAGTTCCTCGTGATCGTGGCTGGCGAAATCGACAATCGCGATCCGCCCGCCGCTGCGCAGCACGCGCGCGGCCTCAGCCAGCGCGGGCGCGGGATCGGTGGCGAAGTGCAGCACCTGATGCAGCAGCACGGTATCGAAACCGGCATCGGGGAACGGCAGATCAGCAAAATCGCCCTGCACCAGCTCGATCCGGGCGGTGGGCAGATGCTGGAGCTTGGCTCGGGCGACACGCAGCATTTCCAGATTCTTGTCGAGCGCGACGATGCGGTCGGCCTGCGGCGCGAACAGTTCCGCCATCCGGCCGGTGCCGGTGCCGATGTCGAGCAGCGCGCCGAGCGGCGCTTCGGCCAGCGCATCGGCAAGGTGGCGTTCGACCTCGGCGTCGGCGCTGTGGAGCGCGCGCAGATCGTCCCACTCGCCGGCGTGGCGCGCGAAATAGGTTTCGGCCGCAGCCTCGCGCGATTCGCGGATCGCGGCGAGCTTGCGCCGGTCAGCTTCGCACAAGGCGGCAAAGGCGGGTTCGGTGGTTTCGGCAAGAGCGAGCAGATCCTGCACGGCGGCAATCACTGCCCCGCTCGATTCGCTCTGGCGCAGGAACACCCAGCTGCCTTCGCGGCGGCGCTCGGCCAGGCCGACATCGCACAGGATGCCGACATGCCGCGACACGCGCGGCTGGCTTTGCCCGAGCACCTGCGCGAGTTCGCCCACGGCCAGCTCCATCGTCCCGAGCAGGCGGGCGATGCGCAGCCGGGTCGGATCGCCCAGCGCTTTGAAGATGTCCTCGATCACCATGGTGAGGGCATCATATAAAGATATTTTTATATGTGTAAATCGTCCTCGGAAGGGTGCGGCGCCAATTTGCGCTTCACGGGGCCGCGCTTGGTCCTTCGTCAGTCAATCCTGATCGCCGCTGCCCCACTGATCGGCCGGAACGTCTCGGTCCGGGCGGGCAGATCGGCACCGGTATTGTAGAGCGCGACAGCCGCTTCGATAACGGGGGCGGCATCATGGGCAGTGACGGCGACCAGACAGCCGCCAAAGCCTGCCCCCGTCAGCCGCACGCCGCCCGCATCGTCCAGCCCTTCCGCGATCAACGCCGCCAGCCGGTCAATCTGCGGCAGCGAGACATCGAAATCCGCTGAGAGCGACAGGTGCGCCTCGCGCATGACCTCGGCCAGCAGAGCCGTGTCGCCCTGCGCCAGCGCCGTGCCGACCGGTTCGACCCGCTGGATTTCCCCGACCACGTGCCGCGCGCGGCGATAGAGCGTGGGATCGAGCGAATCCTGCGCCGCCTCAAGCGTGGCCCAATCGAGATCGCGCAGGGCCTTCAGCCCGAAATGCGCCGCCACTGCCTCGCATTCGGCGCGGCGCTGGTTGAATGCACTCTCGGTCAGACTGCGGCGGATGCCGGTGTCGATCACCGTGATGGCAAGGCTCGGGTGGACCGGGATCGGCATGTGTTCCAGCGTCCGGCAATCGAGCAGCAGCGCATGGTCCGCCACGCTCGCCGCCGATGCCATCTGGTCCATGATCCCGCAGGCGCAGCCGACGAAATCATTCTCGGCAATCTGCGCCACCTTGGCGAGCATGGTCGGCGAAAGCCCCAGCCCCGAATGTTCCGAACAGGCCAGCGCCACCGCCACGCCGAACGCCGCCGAGGAGGAAAGCCCCGCGCCGATCGGCACGTCGCCAGCAATCGCGATCCGCGCCGGCTTGACCCGGTGGCCATAGCGTCCCAGCGCCTGGATCACCCCGCGCACGTGGTTCTGCCAGTTATTCTCGCCCTGCCGAATCGGGCCGACCAGATCGAAGCTGTCCCGCGCGCTGGCCATTTCGCCCATATCGAGCGCGACAGCCTCGAAGCGCGGCACCGGGTCATCCCTGTCCGCCGGGCCAAGCGCCACGATCGCCTCGCGGTCGATTGCGCAGGGCAGGACATAGCCATCATTGTAATCGACATGCTCGCCGATCAGGTTCACCCGGCCCGGCGCCGCAAAAAAGTGCGTCGGCTCTGCCCCGTAGGCAAGCCGGTAGCCCTGCCTTGCGCGGGCCATCAGTTTTTCGCGGCGGTCCATGTCGTGTCTTTTCCCTCTTCAGGCCCGGTAATGCACTGACCCGCTGACGGAACGCAACATCTCCGCTGCCCGCTCGGGCGTGAGATCGCGCTGCGGTTCTGCCAGCATTTCGTAGCCGACCATGAATTTGCGCACCGATGCCGAACGCAGCAGCGGCGGATAGAAATGGGCGTGGAGCTGCCAGTGATCCTGCGCGCCCGCCGTGAAAGGTGCCCCGTGCCAGCCCATCGAATAGGGAAAGCTGGTCTGGAACAGGTTGTCGTAGCGGGTGGTCAGCGCCTTGAGGATCGCGGCGAGGCTGGCGCGCTGGCTGGCGGTCAGATCGGGCATCCGCTGCACGGCAAAGCGCGGCAGCAGCAGCGTTTCGAACGGCCATGCCGCCCAGAAGGGCACCACGGCCAGCCAATCATCATTGCTCTCGACCACCCGCTCACCCGAGGACGCCTCGCGCGTCGCCACGTCGAGCAGCAGCGGGCGGCCATGGGCGGCGTAGTAATCGCGCTGCTGTGCGTCCTCGGTGGCGGTTTCCTTCGGCAGATGCGCGGTTGCCCAGACCTGTCCGTGGGGATGGGGGTTGGAACACCCCATCATCGCGCCCTTGTTCTCGAACACCTGCACACTGGCGAAGCGCGCGCCGAGTTCGGCAGTCTGGTCGGCCCAGCAATCGACCACGCTGCGCAATTGCACTGGGGTAAGCAGGGGCAGCGACTTGCCGTGATCGGGTGAGAAGCAGATCACCCGGCACACGCCTGCGGAAGCCTCGACCCGGAACAGCGGATCATCGCTCGTGCCGCCCGGCGCATCTTCGGCCAACGCGGGAAAGTCATTGGCGAAGACGTAAACGCCTTCGTAGGCCGGGTTCACCTCGCCGCCGACACGGGCATTGCCGGGGCACAGGTAGCAGCCCGGATCATAGGACGGCGGCGGGGGATCGGGCGGGCTGACCTCACCCTGCCACGGCCGCCCCATGCGCTGCGGAGAAACCTGCACCCAGCCGCCGGTGAGCGGATTGAAACGCCGGTGCGGCTGGGCGAGGTCGAGCATCATCGCGCAGTCTCCGCCAACCCGGCAAAGACCTTGCGCGGCGCGAAGGCGGCCCGGCCGCCCAGCACGAAGCGGTTGAAGGCCAGCGCCGCGATAATGCTCGTCACCAGTGTCACCACCATGAAGTCGATATAGTGCAGCGGCACCGCCCCCAGGGGCTCGGCAACGAAGGTGTAGACAGCATAAAGCGCAAAGCCCCACAGCACCCCGACAATCGCCGCGCGCGATTCCACGCCGGTGAACAGCAACCCGACCACGAAGGCCGACAGGATCGGCATTGAGCTGAGCCCGTTCAACTGCTGGAGCAGGTTGATGATGCTCGTCGCCGTCGCAAACACCGGAACCAGCGCGATCGAGGTGACGGTCAGCAGCGCGGTGACGATGCTCGACAGCCGCCAGTGGCTCTCCACCTTGCCGACGAACTTCTCGTGGAAGTCGACCGCATAGAGCCCAACCGCCGCATTCATCACCGCCGCCGTGTGCGCGATCACCGCTGCGGCAATGGCGGCCGCGAACACGCCCGACAGCCATGGCGGCAGCACCTCGCCCACCAGCCTGCCATAGGCGGCATCATCGATATCGCCGAACAGCTGGAAGGCCACCACGCCCGGGATCACCACGATCGCGGGGATGATCAGGATGCGCACGCAGGCCGCCGCCAAGACGCCCTTCTGCGCCTCGCGCACATTGGGTGCGGCCATCGCCTTCTGGGTGATCGGCTGGTTGGTCGACCAGTAATAGATCTGGATGAAGATCATGCCGGTGAAGAGGGTATGGAACGGGATCGGCGAATCCGCCGCGCCCACCATCGTCAGCCGCTCTGGCGGAACGCCGCGCGCGATGTCCCAATCGACCGCATTGAGCGCCAGCACCACGATCAGCACTGCGATGGCGAGCACGCCGATGCCCGCATAGGTCTCCATCACCGCCACCGCCCGCAATCCGCCCGCCATGGTATAGGCCGCCGCCACCACGCCCAAGAACGCCGCCAGCACCAGCAGCGGCAGATCGATCCCCGCCGTCTTGAGGAACAGCGCGCCCGAATAGAGCCCGGCAGGCAGGTAGATGAGGATCATCCCGAACAGGAACAGCGCCGACACCAGCGTGCGGATGCCGCCCCCGTTATAGCGCTGTTCGAGCAGCTCGGTCACGGTCGTAACCTTGGCGCGGTAATAGATCGGAACAAACACATAGGCGAGGATCAGCAGGCCCACAAAGCCGCTGATCTCCCACCACGCGAGCAGCAGCATCTGGTTGCCGTTCATCCCCACCAGCTGATCGGTCGAGAGGTTGGTCAGCGTGATCGCCCCCGCGACGAACAGCCACGACAGCGAGTTACCGGCAAGATAGACGTCCTTGTCCGATCCGTCGTGCTTGTCCCGGCGGATGGTCAGCCAGGTCACAAGCCCGATGACCGCGGTCACCCCGAGGCATACCGCAATCTGGACCAGACTTCCGCCCGTCCCTCCGGACATCACAGCTTGCGACATTGTGCGCTTTCCCCTCTCGTTGGGGGCGGTTACAGCGCATTGGCGGGTGCCGGACAAGCCCGCGCGCACCGCTCATCACCGGTGCCGGGGTAAGGGAGAGGGCTTCGCGTGGAATTTGTCAGGCTGGACGGCGAGCGGCTGACGCTGGTGTTCGCGCTGGAGGAAGGGGGCGCGGCGGACCTCGCCTATTGCGGCGCGCGCCTTCCCGATGGCGACGATCTGGCGATTCTCGCAACCGCCAGCGCGCGCGGGCGGCACGAAAGCCAGCCCGATGTGCCGCCGGTGCCGGGACTGCTCCCCGAAGGCAAGGCGGGGTGGAGCGGGATGCCTGCGGTGCGCCTGCGCGAACGCACAGACCACGCCTCCACCGAATGTGCCACCGATTTCCGCCTCGTCGCCTGGGAGCATTACCCGACCGAGCTGATCCTCACCTTCCATGACGCCTTGCTCGGCGTCGATATCGAGCAATGCTGGTGGATCGGCACGTCGGGCATGGTCTGCACAGAAGCTTTCCTCACCAGCGGCGGCGGGCGCAAGCTCGTCCTCGACCGGCTGAGCGCGCTCGCCCTCCCCATTCCCCGCCGTTTCACCCACCTCACCAGCTTCACCGGGCGCTGGGCGGGAGAGATGCGCGAGCACAGCCGCCCGGTCGCGCCAGAAGGCTTAGCCCGCACCTCGGTCGCCGGCAAGCCGGGCTTTGCGGGCGGCAATTGGCTGATCCTCGAAGACCCTGCCTCGGGCGAAGTGCTGGGCGCGCACCTTGCGTGGAGCGGCGATCACGATACCCGCATCGACGTGGACTTGGTGGGCAGCGCCGACGGGCGCGCGGTGCTCCAGATGGGCGCAGCGTGGGACGGGGGGGAGGTCGATCTCGAACACGGCGTCGGCTACCGGACACCCACGGCGATGTTCGCACTTGCCCCCGACCGGTCGGCTCTGGCGCAAGTGTTCCACGATCATGCCCGCGCCATTCTCCCGAACCGCAAGGCCTGGGGCCTGCGCAAGGTGCATCTCAATTCGTGGGAGGCGCTGGGGTTCAACCTTTCCGAAGACGCCCTGATCGCGCTCGCCGAAGACGCCGCAAGCCTCGGCATCGAACGCTTCGTGCTGGACGACGGCTGGTTCGGTGGACGCCGCAACGACCAGACCAGCCTCGGTGATTGGTTCGTCTCGCCCGACATCTTCCCGAATGGTCTCGGCCCACTGATCGACCACGTGAAGTCGCTCGGCATGGATTTCGGCCTGTGGGTCGAGCCCGAGATGGTCTCGCCCGTCAGTGACCTTTACCGCACGCACCCCGACTGGAGCCTGCAACAGGATGGCCGCGACAAGTCAACGATGCGCGGCCAGCTCGCACTCGACATGGCGCGGGCGGAGGTGTGCGATTACCTGTTCGAACGTCTCGACGCCCTGCTGCGCGCGTACGACATCGCCTACCTCAAGTGGGATCACAACCGCGACCTCTTCCCCTCAGCGCCCCGGCAGACAGAGGGCTTCTACGCCCTGCTCGACCGTCTTCGCGCCGCGCACCCGCACGTGGAAATCGAAAGCTGTTCAAGCGGCGGGGGGCGGATCGACTATGGCGTGCTCAGCCGTGTCCACCGCGTCTGGCCCTCCGACAACAACGACGCCATCGAGCGCCTGCGGATTATCCCGGCATGGTCGCAGTTCCTGCCGCTCGAAGTGCTGGGCAGCCATGTCGGCCCTTCGCCCAATCCGATCACCGGGCGCAGGCTCGCGATGGACTTCCGCGCCAAGGTCGCGGTGTTCGGGCACATGGGGGTGGAGGCCGATCCGGCCCGCATGAGCGAAAAGGAGCGCGAGACCCTCGCCGCGCATATCGCGCTCTACAAGGCATGGCGCGGGGTGTTGCACGCAGGCGCGCTCCACCACCTCGCGCATCCCGATCCGAACGTCACATTGATTATGGTGACGCACGAAGGCAGGGCGCTGGCGCTCGCAGCGCAGACGGCGTTCTCGCCGGTGTTCGATGCCGCTCCCTTGCGGCTCGCGGGCCTTGAGCCGCAGGCGCGTTACCGCGTCACCCTGCCTGACCCTTGGCCACCCCGCGCGCGGCACTACCTCGCCAACCCGGACGCATGGCGCGAAGGGCTGACCCTTTCGGGCGCGGTGCTGATGGGCCATGGCCTTGCCCTCCCCCTCACCCATCCCGAAACCGCGTGGCTGATCGCGCTGGAGAGACTGCCGCAATGAAACTCGGCTGCTGCTACTATCCCGAACACTGGCCGGAAGAATGGTGGGCCGAGGACGCACGCCGCATGGCCGAGATGGGCCTGAACCTCGTGCGCATCGGCGAATTCGCGTGGAGCCGGATCGAGCCGGAAGGCGGCGCCCGTTATGACTGGGGCTGGCTCGACCGCGCCATCGAAACGCTGCACGCGGCGGGGCTGAAAGTGATCCTCGGCACGCCGACCGCGACCCCGCCCAAGTGGCTGGTCGACGCGATGCCCGACATGGTCGCCATCGACGAACAGGCCCGCCCGCGCGGCTTCGGGTCGCGGCGGCACTATTGCTTCAGCCACGAAGGCTATCGCGCGGAATGCCGCCGCATCACCGCCGCGCTGGCGACCCGCTACGGCCAGCACCCCGCCATCGCCATGTGGCAGACCGACAATGAATATGGCTGCCACGATACGGTCTTGAGCTTCTCCGCCGCAGCCGCATCCGCGTTCCGGGGCTGGCTGGCAGCGCGCTACGGCACGCCCGATGCGCTCAACGCAGCCTGGGGCAATGTGTTCTGGAGCATGGAGTATCGCAGCTTCGCCGAGGTCGATCCGCCGCACCTCACCGTTACCGAAGCGAACCCTGCGCACTGGCTCGACTACCGCCGCTTCGCCTCGGATCAGGTTGCGAGCTTCAACCGCGAGCAGGTCGACATCCTGCGCAAGGCTTCACCGGGCGTCGACATCACCCACAACTTCATGGGCTTCTTCACCGAGTTCGATCACCACGATGTGGGCCGCGATATCGACGTGGCGACGTGGGATTCCTATCCGCTCGGCTTCCTCGAACAGTTCTGGTTCTCGCGCGAGGAGAAGCAGGCCTATCTGCGGCAGGGCCACCCCGATATCGCCGCCTTCCACCATGACCTTTACCGGGGGTGTTCGAACGGTCGCTGGGGGGTGATGGAACAGCAGCCGGGGCCGGTAAACTGGGCGCGCTTCAACCCTGCACCGCTGCCGGGCATGGTCGCTCTGTGGACGCTGGAGGCCTGCGCGCATGGGGCAGAGCTGACGAGCTATTTCCGCTGGCGGCAGGCGCCGTTCGCGCAGGAACAGATGCACGCGGGGCTCTTGCGCCCTGACAGCAGCGAGGCCGAGGCGGCGGACGAAGTGCGCGCGGCGGCGGCGGTGCTGGCGGAGATCGGCCCGCAGACCTGCGCCAAGGCTCCGGTCGCGCTGGTTTTCTCCTATGAGGCGGCGTGGACCATCGGCATCCAGCCCCAGGGGCAGAGCTTCCGCTATCTCGAACTGGTCTTCGAATGGTATTCGGCGCTGCGGCAGCAGGGGCTCGACGTCGATATCGTCGCGCCGGGGGCCGATCTGTCAGGCTACCGCATGGTGCTGGTGCCGACCTTGCCGATCATCCCCGAAGGCTTCGCCGAGAAGCTGGCGGCGCTGGATTGCCCTGTGCTGATCGGCCCGCGTTCGGGCAGCAAGACGGCAAGCTTCTGCATTCCCGAAGGCCTTGCGCCCGGCGCGTTGCGCGATCTGATCCCCCTCACCATCACCCGCGTCGAGAGCCTGCGTGACGGTGTGGCTGAACCCGCAGAAGGCTTTGCCGTCACCCGCTGGCGCGAGGATGTGGCGAGCGACCTCGCTCCCGAACTCGCGGATTCCGGGGGGCGGGGCGTCGTTTACTACAAGGACGGCGTGCGATATTGCACGGTCTGGCCCGACCGCGCCTTGCTGAAGCTGCTGGTGGAACGCATGGCGGGCGAAGCCGGTGTGGAATTGCTCGCTTTGCCCGACGGAATCCGGGTGCGGCGCACGCAAGCCCATGTTTTTACGTTCAATTACGCGGCCACACCGGTTTTTGTGCCCCATCTAGAGGCCACTTTGCCCCCCGCCAGCTGGCACCTAGACCCCCGCTAGCCCCGTTTAGACCCCCTCCAGACCCCTCCTAGACCCCCGCCAAAAGCCGCCGGTAATGCGATTCCAGCGTTTCCTGTCCGAATTCGGGGGTGAGGTCGGCGGAATACTCGCCGGTCGCCGGATCGATCACCAGCATCGATTCGGTGGCGTAGTAATGGGCGATCCGGGCATATTCGGCCTTCTCGGCGAACCAGGCAGAAAACGGCGCGCCAAGTCCCAGAACGCGACCGGCCCAGGTGAACATCTTCGGCGATACGGACTTGAATTTCGGCGTTTTTCCCGTTGCCTCGAACAGCATCTCCCCCGCATCGCGCAGGGAAAGCGCCGGGCCGGGACCGCCGATGGGAAGAATTTTGCCTGACATTTCAGGGTTGTCGATGCACCCGGCGATAAACCGCGCCAGATCATCATCGCTGATCGGCTTGCAGCGGGTCAGATTGCCGTCGCCAAAGATCAGGAAAGGCTTACCCGCTTTCACCCTTTTTGCCTGTCCGGACAGTGACTTGAAGAAGGCGGTGGGGCGGACGATGGTGTAACCGATCCCGCTCGCCGCCAACTCCGCCTCGAAGGCGAGTTTGGCGTGCTGGAAGGCGAGCAAGGGCTTCTGCACGCAGATCGCCGAAAGCAAGATGAAGTGCTCAGCTCCCGCCGCCTGTGCTGCTGCGAGCAGGTCGGAATTGGCACCATAATCAACGGCCAGCGCATCATGCGGCGCGCCCGAGCGCGAGGCGATGCAGGAAATCACCACATCGATTCGATCATCCGCCAACCCTTCCGCAAGCGCATCAACCTCGGCGATCGCGCCGCGTGGAAGGGCCGCAACATAGTGCCCGTCCGCCTCAAGCCGCCGCAGCACCGCTGCGCCTATCGTCCCGCTCGCCCCGGCAAGGGCAATGCGGCGCGGCGTCGGGGTGGTTGCGGTCATCCCCGCTCCCTAGCGCGCCAAACCCAGCCGCAAAAGTGCGAGTTGCCGCAAGCCCTCCACACGCCCAGCTTCGCCGCTGCGCTTGGGGAGAGGCGCCGGACATGCAGGACCCGTATATCTACGTCGCGATCGTCAGCGCTCTGGCGCTACTCGCCTATTACTTCACGCTGCTCATGGCCGGGATTGCGCGGGTCAAGTTCAAGGTGCCTGCGCCCTCGCATGAAGGGCCGGAGGAATATGTCCGCCACGTGCGCGCGCATCTCAACACATTGGAACATCTCGTGCTTTTTCTCCCGGGCTTGTGGCTGTTCGCCTATGTGGTGAGCCCGATCTGGGCGGCGGGGATCGGGGCAATCTGGCCGCCGATGCGTGTGCTCTATGCGATCGGCTATCACAAGGCCGCCGACAAGCGGCGACTGCCGCTCTACATCTCGATGCCGCCGATCTATATCTTCGTTCTCGGCTCGCTGATCGGCGGGATCGTGAAGCTGGTTGAGGGAGCTTGAGGAATGGCCGATTACGACCTTGTGATCCGCGGCGGTACAATTGCCGACGGGACAGGCGGAGATCTGATCGAGGGCGATGTTGCCATCAGCGGCGGGCGGATCGCCGCGATCGGGCAGGTCAGCGGGAGCGGCGCGGAGGAGATCGACGCCAAGGGCAGGATCGTCACCCCCGGCTTCATCGACGTCCACACCCATTACGACGGCCAATGCATCTGGGCCGAAGAGCTTTCGCCTTCGTCCTCGCACGGGGTCACGACAGCGGTGATGGGCAATTGCGGCGTCGGCTTCGCCCCCTGCCGCAAGACCGATCACGAAATGCTCATCAACGTCATGGAAGGGGTCGAGGACATCCCCGGCGTGGTCATGACCGAGGGACTCGATTGGGACTGGGAAACCTTCCCCGAATATCTCGACAAGGTCGCCGCCGGAAAGCGCGACATCGACATTGCCGCCTACCTGCCGCACTCGCCTTTGCGGGTCTATGCGATGGGCGAGCGCGGCGCGGCGCGCGATATCGCCACAGAGGATGACCTTGCGATGATGCGCCGCCTCACCGCCGAAGCGATGCACGCGGGCGCAATCGGCTTTGCGACGTCGCGGCTCTCCATCCACAAGACCGCCGATGGCGCGGCGATCCCGACCTTCGACACCGATATCGCCGAGCTTGAGGCGATTGGCCGCGGCATGGCAGATGCCGGTGCGGGGACCTTCCAGGTGGTGCTCGATGCCTTTGTCGGGTGGGACAAGGAGTACCGGGTGATCGAGCGGATGATCGCGGCTTCGGGCCGCCCTGCGACTTTCACTCTCGCTTCGGGCAATGACGCCCCGCCGCGCTGGCGGCGGGTGCTGGAAATGCTGGAGGCCACCAATGCCGCAGGCGGCGTCGCCAACGCACAGGTGATGCCGCGCCCGATCGGGCTGATCGCCGGGCTGGAACTGACAGTGCACCCCTTCGTGCTCTGCCCGAGCTGGGCCAAGATCGCGCACCTCTCTATCCCCGAACAGGTCGCCGCGATGCGCGACCCTGCCCTGCGCGCCGCGCTCATCACCGAGGATTTCACCCCCGGCCACCCGTTCAACGAACTGGCGCGCAACTGGCGCTGGTTGTTCCCGCTGGACAATCCCCCCGACTACGCCCCGCCGGCGCACATGAGCATGACCGGCCAAGCCGCTGCGCGTGGGCGCACGCCGCAGGAGATCGCTTACGACCGGCTGCTCGAAACCGAAGGGCGCGGGCTGTTCCTTGCTGCACTGGGCAATTACGAGAACGCCTCGCTGGAGAGCGCGCACGAGATGCTCCGCCACCCGCACTGCGTCCCCGGTTTGGGCGATGGCGGCGCGCATTACGGGGCAATCTGCGATGCGAGCTATTCGACGTATCTGCTGACGCAGTTCGTGCAGAAGGACGGCCCGCTCAAGCTGGGTCTGGCCGAAGCGGTGCACATGCTCGGCCAGAAGGCGGCGCGCGCGGTGGGCTTCACGGACCGGGGCACGCTGCACGTGGGCGGACGGGCCGATCTCAATGTGATCGACCTCGACGGCCTCACCCTGCACCTCCCCGAAGTCGTGCGTGATCTTCCCGCAGGCGGCCGCCGGTTGCACCAGCGCGCGACCGGTTACGAGGCGACCATCGTCGCAGGCGAGGTGATCCGCCGCTTCGACCAGTCGACCGGTGCGCGGCCAGGCAAGCTGGTGCGCGGGGCGGGGTATCGCGCGGCGGCCTAGAACGTAGAGGTGCCGATCCCGCCATCGACCACCAGCGACTGGCCCGTGACGTAACTCGCCTGCGCCGAGCAGAACATCGCCACCATTGCGCCCAGATCCTCGGCATCGCCGAAGCGACCGGCGGGCAGGCGCACCGCATTCACGAAGGCGGCGACCTCCTCGTCATAGCTGCGCCCGTTTGCCGCCGCGCGCGGGGCCAGCACCTCCTCGATCCCCGGCGTGTGGTGCATCCCCGGCAGCACCGAGTTGATCGTGACATTGTGCTTCGCCAACTCCTTGGAGATCGCGTGGCAATAATTCGCCAGTGCTGCCCTCGGCGGGCCCGAAAGCACGCGCATGGCGGCGGGATACTTGGCCGCCCCCGTGCTGATATTGATGATCCGGCCCCAGCGCCGTGTGACCATCGGGCCGGTCACCGCCTTGATGTATTCGATCGGGCTGAGCAGCGCGGTCGCCACGGAAGTCTCGAAATCCTCGCGCGAGACTTCGCGGAAATCGCCGGTGAAAGGCGGCGGAGCGCAGGTGGCGACGAGGATATCGGGATCAGGGATCACAGCGAGGATTGCCTTGCGCCCTTCGTCCGAGGCGTGGTCGGCGACCAGCGGGTGAACTGTGGCACCGGTCTCGGCGGCGATGGCGCGGCAGGTCGCCTCGAGCCGTTCGGCCCCGCGCGCGGAGATGAACACCTCGCATCCCTCGCACGCCAAGGCCAGCGCAGCGCCGCGCCCCATGCCTGCACTTCCGCCGTTGACCAGCGCCCGGCGCCCCGCAATTCCCAGATCCATCGCCGCATCCCCTTCGCGTTGCGAGCCGCCCTTGTGGCGCGGGCGCGGGGCTAGCGTAAACTGGCGAACTTGCTGGCGGGTCAGCCCTGCGGCTTGGCGACGAACAGCAGACCGCGTCCTGCATCGGGGACAGGTACGAAACCCTCGGGCGCGGCCATGTCCTTGGGAAAATCGCCGACGATCCAGATGTGGGTGAACGCGCCGCGCGGCAGCTTGGCGAGCGCGCTCGACAGCTTGGGCCGTGTCTTCCCCTGGCAATCCTCGCGCTGGACGAGGTGCGAGGGATCGCGCACGAAAGGCTCGGCCGCGGGATAACGCACCTTCAGCGGATTGACGCCCGGCTGCTGCCACTGGTCATTCACAAAAGCATCGCGCCGCGCCATCGCTGCACCCGCAAGGTGATCGAGCGCGGCCAGCGCCCAAAGCGTCCGGCATGGCTTGACCGAGAAGAAGGCAACTCGCGCGCCCTGCGGCATCTTGTCCAGTGCCGGGAGCGCGGCCTGCACCGTCCGGTCCTGCGCCACATAGGCGGCGGCGGTGGTCGCCATTCGCACCCCGAAGAAGGCCAGCGCCAGTCCGCTCGCCACCAGCAGCACCTTCGAACCGAAGCGCACCGGGCCAATCGCCAGCAGCGCCATCGCAAAGGCATAGGGCAGCAGCCGCATGTCGGCAAAGGCCGAGCCGAACACGCGGAAGGGCAGGATGAAGAAGAACACGAAGCACAGCAGCGCCGTGATGCCTATGCCGCGATCAAAGCGCACGGTCTTGCTGAACAGCGCCCAGAGTAGCAGCGCGCCCACTGCCGCTAGCGACCCCAGATCGAAATCGCGCCAATAGGTCCTGAGCGGAGACAACAGCCAGTTGATCTTGAACTGGTAGGCCCAGCCCGACATTGCCGCGCCCGAGGATTCCGCGCGCCAGATCACCATCGGCACCACCGGCAAAAGCAGTGGCCAGCACGCCGCAAGGATGCGCTGCACGGCTTTGACAGGATGCATCCGCGCCGCGATCACTTCGGCCAGCATGGTCGATCCGCACATCAGGCCAAGGAACGCCCAGCCATAGGTGTGGCTCACCCAGATCGCCGCGCCCGCTGCCGCCAGCCACAGCCCCGCAGCCAGCGCGCGCTCCTGCTGGTGAAGGCGCAGCCACACGACATAGGCCAGCATCGCCAGCGCCATGCTCAGCGCGTAGTTGATGAAGCCGTAGTTGAAGGGAAAGCCGTACAACATCGGGATCGCCGCCAGAGCGAAGGGCGTGATCCGTCCGTGAACTTCGCGGCTGACCAGCAAAAGCCCCACGGCGCCCAGAAGCTGGGTCACGATCACCGCCGCACGCACCGCGCCTTCGAGTCCGAGCAACGGATGCAGCACCTGCACCAGAATGTCGCCGCCAAGGTTCCCGATCAGCTTCCACTCGTAGGTGAAGAAAGGCTGGAGCGCGGGGCGCTGGGCCAGCTCGGTCTGCACCGCATAGCGACCGAGGTGGCCGTAAAGGTCAGTCAGCGGGGCGATGCCCACCACCAGCAGCGGCGCGATGGCGGCAAGGCACACCAGCACCACCACCGGCCAGCGGTCAAGCAGCCCAAGCGGCTGCGGCGTGCCGCCCAAGGGCACGCCGGGGGTCGAAACGGAAAGGTTCATTCGGAGACTGCGGGCTTGAAGACGAAGAATTGCGAGAGGACGAAGAAGATCACGATATAGGCGCCAATCGCGGGCAGTTGCGCCAAGGCGCTATCGGCGCCGAGCACGCTCTGCGCGGCCAGCAGCACCGCGACATTGGCTCCGTATGCGACCGCGAAGGCCGCAAGGAACTTCGCCACTTCGCGCCCCGACACCGCGCCCGTCATCCCGAAGACAAACCGGCGGTTGAGGGTGAAGGACAGCGCCAGCCCCACCGCATAGCCTGCCGCGTTGGCCCCAAGCCCGCTCATTCCCGCCCACAGCCCGCCAAAGATCACCGCCCAGCCGACAGCGGAATTAGCAAGGCCGGTCAGCACGAAACGGAACAGGCGGGCGATCATCGTCTCAGCGGGCGACGAGGCAGTATTGCGCGCCCAGCGGCAGCCAGCCGAGCGCAGGCTCGAGCGGGCGCAGGGCCGCGAGGAAGCCCGGGAAGAACAGCGTCCAGCGCAGGCTCACATCCTTGAAGCCCGCAGCCTTGAAGCGGCGGCGCATCTCGGGCGCGCTGATCAGCACCGCGTTTGCATCGAACGGGCAGGTGCGCACCGCGTGCTGGGTGAGCGGGTTCCAGGGGTTGTGCTCGAACAGGATGAAGCGCCCTTGCGCGCTCAGCGTGCGGCGGATCTCGGCGAGCAGGCGGATGTGGTCTTCGGCCGGGATGTGGTGGAACACGCAGGCGGTGAAGACGAGGTCGAAGGTGCCTGCACCGAAAGGCAGGGTCTGCCCGTCGTAACATACCGTTTCCAGCGGACGGATCGCCCGCGCTTCGCAATGGGTGAGCGAGCGGGCCGAAACGTCGAGCGCGGTCAGCGCGGCATCGGGGAATTCGCGCTGGAGGTGGGCGACACAATTGCCCCGCCCTGCGCCGAAATCCATGATCCGCGCCGGGGCCACGCCCGCCGCCGCCATAACCCGCGCCGCTTCCTTGGCCTTGTACTCGGCGAAGAACTCCGGGTCCTCACCGCTCAGCTTGACCGAGGCGGCGTGCTGCGCGTCATATTCATCGACATAGGCGTCGAATTCAGCTTGCGACACGGATACCCTCGCGCAGGTCAGGTTCGATCACCGGTGCCTCTCCATCGGCGGCAGCATTGGCGGCCAACGGATGGCGGCGCACCTCAGAGATGATGAACAGCGGACGCTGCTTGCCCTCCATGTACATCCGGCCGAGATATTCGCCGAACACGCCAAGCACCATCAGCTGCACGCTGCCCATGATGAGGATCAGCGCGGCCAGGCTCGCCCACCCTTCGACCGTGCCGCCGCGCATCCACACCCAGACAATCCCGAGCAGCGAGACGAGGCCCGCAAGGCCGAAAAGCATCCCGAGATGCGAGGCAAAGCGCAGCGGTACCACCGAGAAGCTGGTAACCGCGTCCACCGCCAGCGCGACCATCTTGCGCAGCGGATAATTGGTCTCGCCCGCGTAACGCGCATCGCGGTCATAGGGGAAGGCGGTCTGGTTGAAGCCGATGTAGCTGACCAGTCCGCGGATAAAGCGGTACCGTTCCGGCATCGCGTTGAGCTGGTCGACCACGCGGCGCGTCATCAGGCGGAAATCGCCGGTGTCGCGCGGGATATAGGTATCGACCATCGAACCGAGCATACGGTAGAACAGCGATGCAGTGCCGCGCTTGAAGGCGGTCTCGCCGTGGCGCTTGATGCGCTGGCCGTAAACGACGTCATAGCCCTGGCGCACCTGCTCCAGCATCGGGCCGAGCAGTTCGGGCGGATCCTGCAGGTCGGCATCGAGCACGAAGATCAGATCACCGCGCACATGGTTGAGCCCGGCAGTCAGCGCCAGCTGGTGGCCATGATTGCGCGACAGGTTGATCGCGACAATGCGCGAATCGCGGTCGGCATGAGCGCAGATTGACGCCCAGCTGCCGTCCTTCGACCCGTCGTTGACGAGGATCAGTTCGTAACGGTTGGCAAAGATCGCCTGCGCTGCTTTGGTCACGCGCTCGATCAGCGCATCGAGACCGGCCTCTTCGTTATAGACCGGGATGACGACAGACAGCTCGCAGGAGCCTGAGAATGTGTGCGGAACGTGCAAGTTCCCGGTCCTCCTGAAGCGATGTTTGCGGCAAGCGAGAATGGTGGTCTGGAGCTTTGGGCCCCCTGCCCCGATGTGCCCTTGCCGATCCGGCCATTGCGGCGCTGACCTGATGCCCAGACCGCCCGGACATCAGCGAGCCACCACGGCTGGCGGGGCTATATCCAGCATGGCCCCGCGAATTTCAAGGCCTGAGGTCGCCTCCTGTGCTGCATTGCAACAACACCGTTGCCTTATGGCACTGTGGCAAAAGCATGACATGACGCAAGCTTTGATAACTTATGGCGGGTTGGAGGCTGTTTTTCGTTGACCCTTCACTGTGATCCACGCAACCTTTGCAATGTCAGCAAGGTGCATGGGGGTCACGCCCGGCTGGATACCGATTGCGAGGATGGGCGGCGCGCATGAGCAGTCGCACCATTGCGCAGAAGAAAACCAAGGGATGCCACTCAAGGTCGGGCTGCAAAGCGCTCGCCGCCGTGTGGCCGATGACTTCTTTTCTCGCGGACACACGCTCGTCCGCATCAAGATGCCAGAAAACACAACAAGGGGTAGCAATGCGTAAGATCCAGAATATTCTTCAGTCCGGCTCGTCGATCGCTCTTGGCGGGGCCCTGTTGGCCGCGATGGGCGCCACTTCCGCCCATGCCGCTGGCAATAGCGACGCTGAAGCATCCGATCCGGTCATTGATGTGAGTGTCACCTCGCAAGCCTTGTTGGGCATTGCACAGCAGGCAGCCACCGAGGTCGTGGACGAGGTGGAGGACAGCGGCAATGTGCTGATCGTCACCGGCACGCGGCGCTCGAACCGCACCGTCTCGGAAAGCCCGGTGCCCATCGACGTCATTTCGGACGAACAGATTCGCCAGTCGGGCCTGACCGAAACCGCGCGCGTGCTGCGTGACCTGGTGCCTTCGCTGAACTTCCCCCAGCCTTCGATCACCGATGGCACGGACGCGATCCGCCCTGCAACCCTGCGCGGGCTCGGACCTGACCAGACGCTGGTGCTGATCAACGGCAAGCGCCGTCACGTCGCTGCTCTGCTCAACCTCAATGGCTCGGTCGGGCGCGGCAGCACCGCGGTTGACCTCAATCAGATTCCCGCCTCCTCGATCGGCCGCGTGGAAGTGCTGCGCGATGGCGCGGCAGCGCAATATGGCTCGGACGCGATTGCCGGTGTGATCAACTTCCAGCTCAATGATTCGCACGAAGGCGGTCGTTTCTTCGTCAATTACGGCGGCTTCAACACCCGCATCGACGGAGTGCAGGAAATCACCGGCGTCAACGGTACCGCAGGGCAAACGCCGACCCTGACGCCCGACGGCCAGTTGCAGCTGACGGGCACCGGGCGCGACCTCAAGGTCACCGATGGCGAGGTTCTCACCGTCTCGGGCAATATCGGCCTTCCGCTCGGCGCTGAAGGCTTCGTCAACATCACCGCCGAATACCGCGACCGTAACGACACCAACCGCGCCGGTTACGATCCGCGGCGCAATTATTCCCAATCCGGCGCGCTCGACCCGCGCGAGCTGACGCTTGACCGGCGCTATCACCGCTATGGCGATCCCAAGACCGAGGATCTCAACATCGTCGTCAACATGGGGATGCCGCTTGACGATCAGGTGTCGTTCTATGCCTTCGGCACCTACGGCACGCGCGAAGCGGAGTCGGCTGGCTTCTATCGCCGCGCTGCCGACAACCGCAACGTGCTGGCGATCTATCCCGACGGTTTCCTGCCGCTGATCAACACCGACACCAAGGATCTCGCCATCGTCGGCGGGCTTGAGGGCGACTTCGGCGGCTGGAACTGGGACCTTTCGATGTCCTACGGCGAGAACGAGACCGAGTTCTTCATCACCGACACGCTCAACGCTTCGCTCGGCGCAGCGAGCCCGACCGAATTCGATGCCGGCGCCATCGCCTATAGCCAGCTGATCGCCAACCTTGGCATCAGCCGCGACATCGAAGTGAGCGGGATCGAGGAACTGACCCTGTCATTCGGGACCGAATGGCGGCGCGAGGAATACCAGCTCACCGCCGGCGAGCCGGACAGCTACCGCGCCGGTCCGGTGCGCGTGGGTACGAACAACTCGTTCATCACCGGCTCGGGCGCAACCGCCTTTGCCGCGCCGGGCGCACAGGTGTTCCCGGGCTTCCAGCCGGTGATCGGCGGCGTGAACGTCACCACGCCGAACTCGCGCGAGAACGTCTCGCTCTATGCCGAACTTGATGCCGATCTGACCTCGGGCTGGAACGTCCAGGTCGCAGGCCGCTTCGAAGATTACTCCGATTTCGGTTCGACCTTGAACGGCAAGCTGGCGAGCCGGCTTGAACTGGTTGATGGCTTCGCCCTGCGCGGCGCGCTGTCGACCGGCTTCCGCGCACCTTCGCTCCAGCAGCAGTTCTTCGCTGCCGCGGCCACCAACAACATCGGCGGCGTGCTGGTCGATGCCGTGACACTGCCGGTCAACAACCCGGTGGCGGTCGCACTCGGCGCAAGCCCGCTCAAGGCCGAGAAATCGTTCTCGTGGTCGGCGGGCGCAGTGTTCGACCGGATCGACGGGCTCAATATCACCTTCGATTACTACCAGATCGATATCGACGACCGGATCGTGCTGACCGACAACCTCACCGCCAACCGCGATGCGGCGGGCGCGCCCACCGGCACCAATCCGGGCCGCGGGATCGCGCAGATTCTCAATGATGCGGGCTTCACCAGCATTTCGGCGGCGCGGTTCTTCTTCAACGGGATCGACACCCGCACCCGCGGTTTCGATGCCATCGCAACCTATCGCACCGGCCTTGGCGATCTCGGCACGCTGTCGCTGACCGCAGGGTACAACCGGAACGATATCGACATCACCGGGCGGCGCAGCACCCCGGGGGATCTGGCGCAGGTGCCCGGGATCGATCTGTTCGGGCGACTCGAATCCCTGCGCATCGAGCGCGGCCAGCCCAAGGATCGCATCAACCTCGGCGCGGACTGGGAGTGGGGCTGGCTGAGCACGACCCTGCGCACCAACCGCTTCGGCGAGGTGTTCTCCGCCGGTGCCACGCCGATCAACGACGTGCTGCTCGCGCCGCGCTGGGTCACCGATCTCGAATTCCGGATTCGCCCCGAAGGCACCTTTGCCGATGGTGTCGAGCTGGCCTTCGGCGCGAACAACTTGTTCGACGTCTATCCGACCACCAACCCGGTCGGCCGCGCCACCGATCCGGTCACGAACCAGCCGGGCAACCTGTCGGTCAATAACTACTTCCTGCCCTTCTCGTCCTTCTCGCCTTTCGGCTTCAACGGACGGTTCCTTTACGGCAGGATCAGCTTCGCGTTCTGAGGCTCTGGCGGCGGGCGATCAAGGCGGCGGCAAGCGGGGTATACCGTCTGCTGCCGCCAGATCCTGCGAAGAGAAACTACCGCGCACGCCTTCCAGCGACCCGCAAGGACCAGCCAAAGATCAGCGCGCCTCCCGCCAGAAACGGCACGCATTCTTGCCCATGACAAAGCTTGCCCATTTGTCTGGCTCGGCCAGTTTCCGGGCAAGTTGCGCCATGACATAGGGCGGCTCGCATTTCTGGTCCGGGGTCTGGCCACCGCGATGCGAATAGCCGCCCTTGTGCGCCGCTTCGTGCACATAAGTGCTCACCAGCCCACCCAATGGCCTGTCCAGCCGATAGCGATTGAGCATAATGAACCGCTCGCCGGTGCGCCTGTCGGTGCTGCCTTCATAGGCGAGATTGCCGCCGAACGCGGCGCTTCTGCGCGCCCGCAAGCCCCCCCTTGTATCAATATGCAATCCTGCGAACGCCGCCCGGATCGCTTTGGGGGCTTCGACCGGATCAAAGCCGCGCCAGTAACGGTTCTCCTTCACCCAGCGCAGCGGCAGTGCGGCGTGAAACGCGGCAAGTTCTGCGGCGAATTGGCGCGAGCTGACGATGTCGATCGCAACCGGCGCGGCGGCAGCGAGCTTTTCCCGTTCATCGGTCGAAAGCTTGCCGCCCCGGTCAACCGACGCAAAGCAGATGGCCGAATTCTTGCCCGTGCCACACAGGGGGCCGGTTGCGGCGTTGGCAATGGACACCCCCACGCCCAGTATGGCGAGCAACGCCGACGCCGCCATCGAACGCCTCACGTGTCGCCCGTACCCAGCGCACCGCTCATATATTGGCCTCCAGCAATTCAATGTCGGCCAGGGTGAGGTCGAACAGCGCATAGACGTTGGCGATGATTTCCGTCTCAGCGATGTGGGGGAACAGGAAGGTGGTGCCGCTTACGTGACTCGAACACGTGACCCCATCATTACGAATGATGTGCTCTACCGACTGAGCTAAAGCGGCACTCTTGGGTGCGCCCTAATTCGCGTTTGGCGCGCGTGCAATGCAAAGTTTCCATTCTGCGCACAGGCTGAACGGCCAGGACTGCGCTATCGCCTGAAGGCCCGGACGATCCCGGGGGCCGAGAAGGTAACCTCGCACCCGGCCTGTTCGAACATCCTTACGACGCTCCTGGTCCTCTGCGGATTGTCGAATTCGGGCGAGAACATATCGAAGGTGTCCAGAAGCGCCCACTCGCGACGCTCCGCCGGTGTCAGGTCCGGCGGAAAGGTTCCTGCGATGTCGACCAGTGGCAAAAAGCGGGTGAGATGGCGCAGCGGCGTTTTCACCAACGTGTCGTGCACGGCCATCATCCAGTCGAGATTGCGATCAATGAGCCCTAGCAGCCGGTCGTTGGACATGCGCCTGGTGAAAGGCCGCAGCATGTATTTGGCGTTCACCTTGGTCCACCAGCCGCGGATCTCGTAGAAATCGACAACGATCTGCCCGCCGTGCTTCGCCTTGGAGACCAGCGCGCGCACCGATTGGGCAAAGTCCGGCGTGTGTTGCAGCACCCCGCGGCAGAGCACCTTGTCGAAGGATTCGTCGGGATAGGGCATGTCGTAGATGCTGGCCTGGCACAGGTGGAAGCGTTCCGGCGCGATGCTGCCATTGGATCGCATGTTCGCTTCGACAGCGGACGAATAGTCGAGCGCGTAGAGATTGGCCTCGGTCTCTTGCAGGATCACCCGGCTGAGCCGTCCAGCGCCTGCCCCCGCCTCAAGCAGGTCGATGCCGACCAGTTCCGCGGGCGTCCAGCCAGTCAAGTGCCAGAACATCTCGGAGCTGTGCCGGTGCAGCTGGGTCCGATCAAACTTGTTCCACTGGAAACCGAAGCTTCCCGAATAATTGTCGAGATCGCCAAAGCGGGGGATGCCGCCGATGATTCTGGCATTACAGTTTACCGCAACCGTCATGATCGACCCTCGGGCTGCAACCTAAGGGGCAAAAGCTATCTGCTTGGGTTGGCCTGCGCCACCCACGCACTGTTCCGTAGGTGTTCGAGACAAGGTGTCGGACAGAACCTGCCGCACCGTCCAGCCGGCTATCGCGCCGCGCCCTCTGCAAGAGAGTGGGCGACTTCGGGGCTATATGCATGAAAGGTGGAGGCCCGAGCCGGAATCGAACCGGCGTGCAAGGATTTGCAGTCCTCTGCGTAACCACTCCGCCATCGGGCCGAGCCTTCCGGGGCACGGGGCCTCGAAGGGAAGCGGCGCACTAGCGATTCGGCGGGGCAAAGGCAATGCGAGATTGCTGGGCGACCTTACGCAACGTCAGTCTGGACGGAACGCGCGGGCCGCGCCATGTCTGGCGGCATGACCATCGCCAGCCTGCTCGCACCTGTCACCGGCCAGCCCGGCCCCGCTCGCCTGACCTATGCCGCCGACTGGATGCAGGGCCGCACGCTCTATGGCGGAGCCTCGGCGCTGGTGGCCTATACCATGGCGGTGCGCGCCTTCCCCGGCCTGCCGCCGCTGCGTGCCGGTCAGGTCGCCTTCGTCGCGCCGGTGGGCGAGGAGATCGAGCTTTCCGCCCAGATCATCCGTCAGGGCCGCAACGTCACCCAGCTGCGCAGCGAGATCGTCTGCGACGGCAAGGTGGCCCTGACCGCCTTCTGGCTATTCGGCGAAGGGCGCGAGGCCAATGCCGTGCATCCTTCCGCCCTGCCAGAGGACTGGCCCGGCCCGCCCGAGGATAATGAGGCAGTCACTCACAGCTTCGCGCCCAGCTTCGTCGCCAAGAACTTCGAACTGCGCCACGGCCAGACCAAAGGCACCGATCGCGGCGCGACCGTGCGGCGCTGGGCGCGGTTGACCGAGGCGCATGAACTCGACCCGGTGTCCAAGCTGGTGCTGATGGGCGACGTTATGCCACCCGGCGCGATGCGGGCGATGGTGCGGCAGGGGCCGATCAGCTCGATCAACTGGTCATTCAACGTGCTCGACCCGGAGAGCCGGTCGAAGGATGGCTGGTATCTGGCCGAAAATGCCAGCCAGCATGCGGACGCCGGCTATTCTTCGGAACGGCTGCGCTTGTGGGATGCGGAGGGCCGTCAGGTGCTTGACGGGCTGCAATGCGTGGCAGTGTTCGGGTAGCGGCACAGCGAGAGTGACTGTCCGCATGAGGTGCGCGGGAAGCTTTCCGCGCAGTCGCTCTTGTAAGCGGCAATAAAGCACGGCAAACCCTGCGCAAACAATCGGGAGACAGTATCTCATGCGCATCGCTCTTGCCTTCGCGGGCCTCGCACTCGCTCTTTCCGCGCCGTTGCTGGCCCAGTCGGCACAGGCTCCCGCACCGCCAGCGGCCGAACGCCCGCAACCGGTGGCGACGCTTGAGAACCGCGCAATGTCCACCAAGGATCTGAGCGATCAGCTGCGCGCCGGTGGCCTCGTGATCCTGATGCGGCATGAACGCACCAATGTGCCCTCGCGCGGGGATGACTATGATCGTCCGGCCAATGATTGCAGCGCGCAGCGCAACCTTTCGCCTGCGGGGGTAGCGGGAGCGGCGGAAACCGGCGTGGCGATCCGCGCGCTCGGCTGGCCGATTGGCCGCGTTCTTTCCAGCGAGATGTGCCGCGCGACCGAGACCGCGCGGTTCATGTTTGACCGCTACGAGATCGAACCGCGACTGATGCACCATGACAACACCGCCGAACGGACCGTGACGGTCTCCGGCCAGGAGCTGAATGCCCTGCTGGCCGACATCCCGCGGGGAGCAAAGGACAACACGGTGATGGTCAGCCACATCGGCAACATCTATTTCGCGACAGGCCAGCGCCTCAGCGAGGGCGAGTTTGCCGTGTTGCAACGGCAGGAGGATGGCCAGTACGTCATCCTCGGCACCTTCGATCCCGGCTACATCGGCGCCCATGCCCGGCAGGCGCAATACGAAGCCGAGCAAAGCGCGGCTGCCTCGGCCAAGTAGCGCGGGGACATTCGTACCGCCGCCGGCTCTTAAGCTTGCGGCCCGATTGCTGACGGTGATCGCCTCTGATGACGCCTGGGCCAAGGAAGCCATAGCCCGGATGGCTTCACCCTAGGGCGGGTGGAGGATTCCCGGAAGGAACAAGCGGCCCAGGGTTCACAGGTCTTCGAAGTTCGGCTTGCGGCGCTCCATTTCGGCCATCACCGCTTCGACCTGATTGCGGCTGCGCATGATGCCGTGCTGTTCGATGCTTTCTTCCAGCAGGATTGCATCGGTCTCGCGCTCCCACATCCCGGCCTGGAGCCGCTTGGCGGCGCGGATCGCATGGGGGTTCTTGAGCGCGATCTGGCGGGCAATGGCGAGCGCGCGCTCGCGCGGGTTCTCGTCGACATGGGTCGCAAGACCGAGAGCCTGCGCCTCGTCGCCCGAGAACTCGCGGTTGGTGTAGATCAGTTCGCGCAGCACATCATCGCGCACCAGCCCGCGCCACAGCACATAGCCGCCCATGTCGGGGACGAGGCCCCACTTCATTTCCATGATCGCCATGCGCGTGGCAGGGTGGACGATGCGTATATCCGCGCCGCTGGCGATCTGGAGGCCCCCGCCAAAGCACACGCCGTGGATGGCGGCGATGACGGGCACGGGCAGCTTGCGCCACTGCATTGCCACCTGCTGCGGACGGTTGGCGTTGCCATAGGTGCGTTCGGTCAGGCTCGGCTCATCCTCGGGCACCTTGCGCGAGAAGTTCGACAGATCGAGCCCGGCGCAAAAGGCGCGGCCCTCACCCGACAGCACGACCGCGCGCAGGCCCTTCATCCGCTGGAGCACGCTGCCCGCCTCGATGATCCGCTGAAACATCTCGGGATCGAGCGCATTCATCTTGTCGCCCCGCACGAAGCGGACTTCGGCGACGCCGTCTTCGCCAAGGGTGATGGCGACGCGATCATTGGCGATCGTGGTGGCGGTGGCCGACATGGTGGTATGATCCCTGTGTTCTCTGTGACTGGGCAAGATTGACCGAACAGCCGCCCTCTGTCCAGAGCCGTGCTAGCGCCCGGCGATGCGCGAAAGCGAGGAGGCTGGCGGGGCGTCAAGGAAGTAAATGCCGTCATCCGCCATGGCGATCAACTGCGCGAGCCCCACGCGCGCCAGCTTCGCCTGCATCCGTGCGAGAAGCGCCGCGCCCCCGTCACTGTCCGGCGCGACTGTGATCCTTTCGCCCGGCTGCTCCGCAAGGCGCCATAGCAGCGCGAATTCGCGCGGATGAAGGCCGAGCCAGCAATCATCGACCCTCCCGTCCTGGTGGGTCAGATCCAGCGTCAGATCCCCCGCCTCGCGAAAGCGCGGCACGCTGCCGTCAGGATCGGGGAAATGCCCGGTCGGCAGCGGGGCGTTCAAAGCAGGCCCCCCGCCCGCATCGAATAGACCGCGTCGGTGGTGAAGATCAGGTGATCGATGAGCTTGATATCGAGCGCGCTGGCGACTTCGCCCAGACGACGGGTGGCGGCAATGTCGCAGCCGCTCGGCCGGCAATGTCCCGATGGGTGGCTGTGCGCCAGAATGATCCCCGCCGCATCAAAGCGCAGCGCGTCGCCCAGCAAGGCGCGCATTCGCAAGCCCAGCGTGCCCATCGTGCCGATTCCGCAGGGTGCATCGCCCAGCCAGGCGCTCTGCCGGTCGACAAAGATCGCATGGCCGCGTTCGTGCGTTGCCGGCGGGGCGAGCACAACGCTGCGCAGATAGGCGATCATCGTCGTGGTGCGCTGCTCTTGCGAGACAGGCTCGTCGCGCCCGCGGGCTAGGGCGGCCATCAGCATGCGCGCGTTCCGGGGCCAAGAGTAGCGGGGGCTAGGTCAGGCATCTGGCGCTCTCCCAACCGTCAGAGTTGCAGCCCACGCGCGGAAGGCGTGACCTGCCGCCATTCGCGATAGGGACCGAAGCGTCGCTCGCGCAGGGCGTGGCGGATAAACCCTCCGAGCAGCAGCAGCAGCTGGCAATAGGCCGGGCCGATAACGAGAATCGCTACGGCCAGGGGGGAGATCGTGTCGATGATTGACCGCACCAGATGCGCCCCGACCGCCACAAGCTGGAAGCCGGCAATCCACAAAGGGTAATTGCGGTTCGCCTTGAGCGCGACGCCGATGAACAGGGCTGCCGCCAACATGTCGAGCAGCATAACGGCAGGCGCATAAGGGCCGACTTCGGCGGCCCCCAGCTCGAACCACCATATCACATAGGTCGGCAGCACCATTATAGCGATGAAGATGCCTATCAGCCAACGCTCCGGGGCCCCACCCCACCGCCAGGTTCCCCCGAGAAGGAGAAAGCTGGTCAGATGCAGGGCGGGAACCCGGTACGCGTTAAAGAAGTCGAGCAGATCGCCCATCAGTTCAGGCCAGGGCCCGCTCCCGTTCGGCCGGCGTCGGCATCAGGTCGGACGGCGGAAGCTTGGTCGGCTCGCCGCTGTCAGGGCCGGCATGGATGCGCGCAACCTTGCTCAACTCGTCATGCACGCGCAGCAGGCTGGTCGACATGGCGAGCGCCTGGCTTTCGGCCTCGGTCAGACGGACGAGCGCACGCTGGCCGGTGTTGACTTCGATTTCCGGGTTCTGCCGGGCGGAGAGCATCGCCTGCTTGAGCCGTGCCATGGCGATGATCGATTCATCGGCAAGGGCTTCGGCTTCGCGGATCAGCTTCTTCAGATTGTGCGCGTCAGCGACGATACGATTTTCCATTGGTGATCTCCAGCGTAGCGGGTGCCCTTCCCGCAACGATGCCTGTTTCCTCGGAGTAGGTGGCCTTGCCGTCTGTCGCGTCGCTGAGCGTCTTTGCCGCGGTGATCGCGAGGATCACCGAAGCCAGAATGCCCGTGGCGATACCAATGATCGCCCCCAGTCGAAACAGTACGGCATGCTCACCATCGAGCACTCCGGGGACCACCCTCGGCTCGCCCGGTCTCAGCCACGGTGCCTGCTCTATCAGAGGCATCGCGTCGCTGAGCACAAGCTGGCCCGGATCGTCCCGACCGCCGAAATCAGTCAGATCAGTCGCCAGGTTAATCTGAGAATTTATGTATGCATCTTCGCTGAAGGGGTTGAGCAATTCTGCATCCGCAGGCTTGCTTAAGTCATTCTCCGCAGCGGCCTCGGCCACTTCTGGAGCTAATGTGGCGCGATAGTTTTCAACCAGTTCGCCCAGGCTTCCGGCTTCATAGAAGTCCTTAAGCGCGCGGATATGCTGGTTGATCCGCGTTTCGGACACACCAAGTTCCGCCGCGATCACCTTGATCGGGACGCGTCTATCGATGCGTTCCATTACGGCACGTTGTCTGTCGGTCAGCCGCCGTGCGGCTCCGGACACCATCTTCTTCTCCCTTCAGCTATTCGCCCCACCTTACGCGCAAACTAACCCGAATCGCACAGGAATTCTCCCGTTTTGGATGATGACGCGCCTGAACAAGGGAAACGGTCTAGGCCGCCGAGCTGTTGACCCCCACGGATTGGAGGTAGCGCTTGATGTTGCGCGCGGCCTGGCGGAGGCGTTGTTCGTTCTCCACCATGGCGATCCGGACATAGCCTTCGCCATTTTCGCCGTATCCCACGCCCGGTGCGACGGCGACCTGCGCCTGGGTGAGCAGCTGCTTCGAGAACTCGAGACTGCCCATCGACTTGAGCGCCGGGGGCAGCGGGGCCCAGGCGAACATTGAGGCTGGCGGCGGGGGAATATCCCACCCGGCGCGCCCGAAGGCCTCGACCATCACGTCGCGGCGCTTGTGGTAAAGCTCGCGGTTGGTGTCGATGATATCCTGCGGACCGTTCAACGCCGCGCAGGCGGCCGCCTGAATCGGCGTGAAGGCCCCGTAATCGAGATAGGACTTCACGCGCGTCAGCGCCGCGATCAGCTGCTTGTTGCCCACCGCAAAGCCCATGCGCCAGCCGGCCATAGAATAGGTCTTGGACATCGAGGTGAACTCGATCGCGACATCCTTCGCGCCAGGCACCTGCATGATCGAAGGGGTCGGCTTGCCGTCGAAATAAAGCTCGGAATAGGCCAGATCGGAGACAATCCAGACCTGATTCTCCTTCGCCCAAGCCACCAGCCGCTCGTAGAACGACAGCTCGACTGTCTCTGCGGTGGGGTTGGAGGGGTAGCTCACGACCAGCACGCTCGGCCGCGGCACAGTGTAATTCATGGCCCGTTCGAGCGATTCCCAATAAAATTCGTCGGGAGTCGCCGGCACCGAACGGATCGTCGCACCGGCAATGATGAAGCCGAAGGTGTGGATCGGGTAAGACGGGTTGGGCGCGAGCACCACATCGCCCGGCGCGATGATCGCCGTGGCGAGGCTGGACAGCCCCTCCTTCGACCCCATCGTCACCACCACTTCGCTATCGGGATCGAGATCGACCCCGAAGCGGCGCGCGTAGTAGCCAGCCTGTGCGCGGCGCAGCCCGGGGATGCCCTTGGACTGCGAATAGCCATGCGCATCGGGCTTGGCAGCCACCTCGCACAGCTTGTCGATCACGTGCTGCGGCGGGGGCTGGTCAGGGTTGCCCATGCCAAGGTCGATAATGTCCTGTCCTTCCAGCCGCGCCGCATGACGCATGGCGTTGACCTCCGCGATCACGTACGGGGGCATCCGCTTCATGCGATAGAACTGGTCATTCATGGCCGTTATCACCTTTTCTTGCACGAGGCTGGTCCGGCCATCGCACTCTCTCCCTAGGCCAAACCCGCGGATCGTGGGAAGGCGTTTTCGGCGAGTTGCGACTGGGCCCGATTGACGGCACTATCGCACAAGCGCGGCAAACAAGGGACGATTTCAGGCAATGGCACAGGATACGGACCTGATGGCGGCAGCGGGCGAAGGCCTCAAAGGCTTCTTCGACATGCAGGGCGAGGCGATGCGCGAGATGATGTCCGGCAACGGACTCGAATCGCTGATGGCGAAGGGAATGGACGCTGGCGAGCTGACCGAATGGACAGCCACCGGCGCGCAGCTCCAGCAGCTCTGGCTCGATTTCGCGACCCATCAGGCACAGTCTGCTGCCGAGAAAGCGGGCAAGCAAGGCGCGGGCCTGCTCGATCCGGCGCAGTGGCTGGTGATCTCGCAATCGATGCTCGGCCAGATGCCCAAGGGGATGTTCGAAGCATCGGCCAAACTGGCGCAAGACCAGATGCAGTTATGGTCGGGCGTGATGCAGAGCTTCGTCGCCGGGGCAACTGGCGGCAAGATGACCGAAGCACCCGAGGCGGCGGCCCTGCCGAAGAGTGACCGGCGCTTTGCCGATCCGGCCTGGCGCGCACACCCCGCCTTCCTGCTGCTCCACCAGACCTATCTGATGCTGGCCGATTACTTCCGGCAGGCTGTGCGGAATGTTGACGGGCTGGACCGCGCCAAGCGCCAGCAGCTCGAATTCGCGGTGACGGCGCTTGCCGAAGCGATGAGCCCGGACAATTTCCTCACGCTCAATCCGGTGGTCCTGAAACGCACGATCGACACCAAGGGTGCCAATCTGGTGCGCGGGATGCAGCACCTCATCAACGACATGAAGCGCGGGCAGCTGACCCATACCGACCCGCAGGCCTTCCGGCTGGGCGAAAACCTCGCCGCGACGCCGGGCAAGGTGGTGCATGAGACCCCGCTCTACCAGTTGATCCACTATTCGCCTTCGACCAGCGAGGTGCTGGAAGTGCCGCTGGTGATCTTCCCGCCGTGGATCAACCGCTTCTATATTCTCGACCTGACGCCCAAGAAGAGCTTCATCAAATGGGCGGTCGATCAGGGCCTGTCAGTCTTCGTGGTCAGCTGGAAATCGGCGGACGAGACAATGGGCGATGTGGTGTGGGATGATTACATCCGCGCCCAGATGGACGCGATCGATCACGTCCGCGCGCGGCTCGATGTGCCTGCGGTGCACACCATCGGCTATTGCGTGGCCGGCACGACGCTGGCGGCAACGCTGGCGATCCAGTCACGCCGGGGCGAGGCGGACAAGGTCAAGAGCGCGACCTTCTTCACCGCGCAGGTCGATTTCGAGAAGAGCGGCGATCTGAAGAACTTCATCGACGAAGGCCAGCTGGAGATGATCGGGCAATTGTCGCCGCAGGGTTATCTCGACGGGCGCTATCTGGCAGCGGCTTTCAATGCGCTGCGTGGCCGGGATCTGATCTGGAACTACGTCGTCAACAATTACCTGCTGGGCGAGGACTACCCCGCGTTCGACCTGCTGCACTGGAATGGCGATGTCACCAACCTGCCCTCCAAGTGGCACAATGCCTATCTGCGCGACCTTTACCGCGACAACAAGCTGGTGCTTCCGGACGCGCTGGAGGCCGACGGCACGCCGATCGATCTGACCCGTGTTGCCACTCCCAGCTTCGTGCAGGCAGGGCGCGAGGATCACATTGCCCCTGCCGAAAGCGTGTGGCGCATCACCAAGCACTTTACCGGGCCGATGGAGTTCCTGCTGGCGGGCTCAGGCCATATCGCAGGCGTGGTCAATCCACCTGCTGCGGGCAAGTACCAGTACTGGGTCGGAGACAGCACCGCGCCCTCGCTCAAGGCCTTTGTCGAGAGCGCGACCGAGCACCCGGGCAGCTGGTGGCCGCACTGGCTCGAATGGCTGCACCGCCAGTCCGATGCGCGCGTTCCCGCGACGGGCAAACGGGTGCCCGGCGGCAAGGGCGACAAGGTGATCGAGGATGCGCCGGGCCGCTACGTGAAGACGCGGTAGCGGAGCATCCCCGCATCAACGTCCTGAATCTGCTAACATTCCTACATTTTTGTGCACTGCACAAAAACACTTGACTTCGCATCGGCACTCGCTATTTTGTGCAGTGCAACATGAAGCGAGGTCGTCATGTCCGAAGTTGAAAAGAATGCTACCGAAGTGAAGCCCGCCGCCGCCGCTCCGGTCGCCAAGATCGATGCTGCTGCCGAGAAGGCCTATGCCGAAGCATCGGCCAAGGCTGTTGAAGCGCCCGCCGCTGCCAAGGTGGTGAAGGCTGCTCCGGCTGCTGCGACCAAGAAGGCCCCGGCCGCCAAGAAGGCGACCCCGGTCAAGAAGGCCGCTGCCAAGACCGTCAAGAAGACGGCCGCCAAGAAGACTGCTCCGGTCAAGAAGCCGGTGCTGGCCAAGAAGGCTGTGAAGCCTGCCGCACCCAAGGCTGCCGCGCCGAAGACCAACCCCGTCATCAAGCTCAAGGATACCATCATGGCCACTGCCAAGAACACCGACATCACCGCCACCGCCAAGGAAGTCCTCGCCGACGTCCAGACCCGTGCGCAGACCGCCTACGCCCAGACCACCGTGCTCGCTTCGGAAGCGACCGAGTTCACCAAGGCGAACGTTGAAGCTGTCGTCGAGAGCGGCAAGATCTTCTTCAGCGGCGCGCAGGAACTGCTCAAGGACAACGTCGAAACCGGCAAGACCGTGATCGAAACCGTTACCGCTGACGCCAAGAAGGTTGCCGCCGTCAAGTCGCCGACCGAGCTGATGCAGCTTCAGGGCGAAATCGCCCGTCGCAACTTCGATGCGCTGGTGTCCTACGGCTCGAAGCGCACCGAAGCCTGGGTGAAGCTCTACAACGAAGCTTTCGCCCCGATCTCGAACCGCGTCAGCGTCGCGGCCGAAAAGATCAAGAAGGCTGCGTAAGCACCACAAGTTTCTGGACCGGGCCTCTCTCCTCTCTCTCCCAACCCGGTTCACGAGAGCGCGCTGAAAAGCGCAGGCCGGCCAGACGCAAGTCTGGTCGGCCTTTTCTTTTGGCCCTGCAGGATCGTGCAAGGCCAAACAAATCGCACCTATCGCTTGCACCCGCGCAGCCAAATCCCATAATGGAGGCTCATGCCGAACCTGTCCGACTTCGATCCCGCTTCGAGCGCCGCGCTGCCTTTGCCGCACGCAGCCCCTGTGCGCGGGGAAGATGAGGATGGCGGCAAGGATGAAGGCGGCTCTGGCGGCAGCCAGATCGGCGTCGCCACCAAGACCCGCGCCAAGGCCAAGAAGCCCAGCCAGTACAAGGTGCTGATGCTCAACGATGACTACACCCCGATGGAATTCGTGGTGCTCGTCCTGAAGCGCTTCTTCAGCATGGATCTGGAACAGGCCACCCGCGTCATGCTCCACGTTCACCAGCGCGGCGTCGGCGTATGCGGGATCTTCACCTACGAAGTGGCCGAAACCAAGGTCAATCAGGTGATGGACTTCGCGCGCCAGAACCAGCACCCGCTGCAATGCACGCTTGAGAAGGCTTGACCGGGCGGCCATGCGCCAGCCCCATCATCCTGAGCCCGATCCGCTCGCACCGGGGCAGGAAAGCGTCTGGGATTACCCCCGCCCCGCCATTGCCGAACCGGTGTCGCGGCATATCCGCATCACCCACAAGGGCATCGTGCTGGCCGACACCCGCGCCGCGTGGCGCACGCTCGAAACCTCGCACCCGCCGACCTATTACATCCCGCAAGCCGACATCGCGATGGCGCAACTGTTGCCCAATCCGGCGCGGTCGATCTGCGAGTGGAAGGGGCAAGCCGCCTATTGGGACGTGCTGATCGCGGGCGAACGCATCGCTCAGGCTGGCTGGAGCTACCCCTCGCCCACCCCCGCCTTCGCCGGAATCTCGGGCCACATCGCCTTCTATGCCGCGCCCTTCGATCATGTCGAAGTGGACGGCGAGCAGGTCACACCCCAGCCCGGCGGCTTTTATGGCGGGTGGATCACCTCGCGCGAGGCCGGGCCGTTCAAAGGCATTCCCGGCAGCCGCTTCTGGTAAATTGCCGGGCAAGCTTGTGTGCGGCACAGCAATTGGGGGCATGACGTGCAAGGTCAGACGCGCTAGGGCGGCTTGGCCTTCGTGCCTTCGATGGAAAGCCTCATTTGTCCAACCTGATCCCCAGCATCGATCGCTATATCCTGCGGCTGACCGTGGTGCCGATGCTGGGCGTGTTCGCGCTGGCGGCGAGCCTGCTGATGCTCGACAAGATGCTGCGCCTCTTCGATTTCGTCGCGGTCGAAGGCGGGCCGGTTGGCGTGGTGTTCAAGATGCTGGGCGCGCTGATCCCGGAATATGCGAGCCTGGCGATCCCCCTCGGCCTGCTGCTGGGCGTGTTGCTGGCCTTCAGGAAGCTCGCGACGTCATCCGAACTGGATACGATGCGCGCTGTCGGCCTGTCCTATAACCGCCTGCTGCGCATGCCTTATATCATCACGGCGGCGCTGGTGGCGGTCAATATCGCGCTGGTGTTCTACATCCAGCCGATCAGCCGCTATTATTACGAGCAGATGGAATACGAGCTGCGCTCGGGCGCGCTTGGCGCGTCGATCAAGGTCGGCGAATTCACCACGCTGGCCGACCGCATGGCACTGCGGATCGAAGAGAGCGAGGATGATGGCCGCCGGTTGATCGGCATCTTTGCCCGTGTCGCCAACAGCAAGGGGCAGGTGCTCTCGATTTCGGCGCGGGAAGGTGCATTCCTCGCCACGCGCGACAATCCCGATACGATCATCCTGCGCCTGACCGAAGGCACGATCATTCAGGACACGGGGAACGCCACCCCGCGTGTGCTCAGTTTCAGCCGCCACGATCTGCCGATCGATCTGCCCGCCATCGAGAAATTCCGCGCGCGCGGCGATGCCACGCGCGAGTACATCCTGCCGGAGCTGCTCAGGATCGGCTGGAGCGGCGACAGCGCGCCCGACCAGCGCGAGGCGAGCGTGGCGAGCTTCAATTTCCGCCTAGTCGAGATCGTGATGATGTTCCTGATGCCGCTGCTCGCGGTGGCGCTGGCGATCCCGCCCAAACGGTCAACCAGCGCGCTGGGCGTGTTCGTGTCGATCGTGATGGTGGTCGCCTATCACAAGGTGAACCAGTATGGTGAGGACGTGGCCTCGCTGGGGCGGCTCGATCCGATCCTCGCCTTCTGGGTGCCCTTCGTGCTGTTCGCGGGGCTGATCGTGTGGATGTATTACCGCGTGGCCTATGTCCCCGGCGGACAGGCGATCGGCGCGCTGGAAATGGCCTTCGCCAAGCTGGGCAAGCGGATTGGCAAACTGTTCAAGCGCCGCGCACCGCGGGCCTATCAGCCGGTAGAAGCCGCTGCGGCGGAGTAGACTGGCGATGCAGCTCGATTTCTTCCCCTCGCGCACCTTGACGCTGTATCTGGCGAAGCTGTTTGTGGTGCGCATCTTCGCGGTGCTCATCATGCTGGTCCTGGTGCTGCTGGCGCTCGATCTTCTCGCCGAGACCGGAGAGATCCTTGCCGCACCGGGCAATGGTCAGGCCGAGATCCTGCAATATGCCAGCCTCAGGGTGCCGCAGCTCCTGTCGCGCTTCCTGCCTTATTCGGTGCTACTGGCGACGCTGATCACACTGGTGACGTTGAACCAGAACAGCGAGGTCGTGGCGATGAAGGCGGCGGGCCTCAGCGCGCATCAGGTGCTCTCCCCGCTGCTGTTGACGGCGGCGGTGGTCTCGCTGGTGAGCTTTGGCTTCAACGAGCGGATCGTGACCCGCGCCAATGCCACGATCAAGGCATGGCAAGCGGCGGATTACGGCCCGATCCCCGCAGCGACCGGCGGCGCGGGTACGCCGCGGTCGAACATCTATCTGACCGACGGCGACAACATCCTCACCGCTGCGACGCTGACGGGCTCGGGCAATGCCACCGTGCTGACCGGCGTGACCTGGTATGCGCGTGCGCCGGGCGGGATCATCCGGGAACAGGTCCGCGCCTCCCGCGCGACCTTCGCCGCGCCCGGCTGGCGGCTGGAAAAGCCGGTGAAGTTCGATGTGGCAGGCGCCATCACCGAACGCCCGGCAGCGCTGGTGGTGGGGCAGAGCCTCTCGCCCGAACGGATCATGCTGCAATCGGTGGATGCCGATGCGCAAAGCTTCTGGGAATTGTCGCACAGCATCGACGCCTATGAGGCGGCGGGGCGCAACACCGACGAGATGCGCGCCAAGTGGTGGCACCGCTTGTCCGGGCCGCTGTCCGCGCTGCTGATGCCGCTGCTCGGCTCGATCGCCGCCTTCGGGCTGGCGCGGTCGGGGCAGCTATTCGTGCGGGCGATCATCGGCATGGCGCTCGGCTTTGCCTATTTCGTGGTCGACAATGCCGCACTGGCGATGGGCAGCTTCGGCGGATATCCGCCGCTGCTCGCCGCATGGGCGCCATTCTTCCTGTTCCTGCTGCTGGGTGAGACTGTCCTGATCCGGACCGAGGAATGAGCGGCTGGTCGCTCAGGCTCGCGCGGCCGACGGATGCCGAGGCGATGCCGGGGATTGAGCGGGCGGCGGCTGTCGCCTTTGCGGGGGAACCGGCCATCGACCCCGATCACACCCGCTCCGAAGCCGATTATGCCCGCCTGATCCGCAAGGGTCACAGCCTTGTCGTCCATGTCGGCGAGGCGATGGCGGGTTTCCTCGTGGCCGAGCCCTTCCGGCGGGAACTCCATATCTGGGAGATGGACGTCGCCCCCGCCTTCCAGCGGCGCGGGATCGGTGCGGGGCTGGTGCGGGCGGCCCAGATCGACGCGCGCAACACCGGCTTCAAGGCGCTGACGCTGACCACCTTCCGCGATCTCGCGTGGAACGGCCCGTTCTACACCCGCCTCGGGTTCGAGGAAGTCACCGCGCTCGACGCGCACCTTCGGCTGGCGGGGGAGCTGGCGAACGAGGTCGACGATGGCCTGCCTGCCGACCGGCGCTGTGCAATGATCTGCTTTCTGGATTGATGAGGGCTTAGGCCCGCTTGCCCATCGTGCTCTTGGCGATCCGGCCCACCAGCACCAGCATCCCGGGATGGTTCGCGCCTTCATAGGTCGAACCCGTGCCCAGCTCACGCGCGAGACGGCGGTGCGCTTCGGGCAGGTCGTGATAGGGCATCGACGGCATCAGGTGGTGCAGCGCGTGATAACGCAGGCCCACCGGCGCCCAGATTTCAGCCGCCAGCCCGGGCGGGGGCACGTTGACAGAGTCGAGGAACTGCGCGGTCACGGTCATCGCCTCGCCCTCGTTCTCCCACAGGTGCGCGACCAGCGTGCGCAGCTGGTTAAGCACCGCGGTCAGCGACAGCACGCCCATCGCGATGGCGAGCGGCTGCCAGCCGATCAGGAAGGCACTGGCGATCAGCGCGATCGCCCACAGGCTCGCGCCCGCTTCCTGCCAGCGCACACGGCCCACGAAATCACCCTCGGGCGCCTTGCGGCGGAACTCGGGATTGATCGACAGCGACGAGAAGCGCTCCCACGTGAACTTGCGCAGCGGCGGGACAATCAGACCGAGCGGGTAGAGCACGCCAAACCGCACCAGCAGCGCCACCGGCAACAGCATTGCCACCACCACGAACAGCGGCAGGCTCCACGGCTTCATCAGCGCGAGCGGCAGATATTCGGGGTCCTCCACCGTGCCATATTGCGTGCGCTTGTGGTGGATGGTGTGGACGCCTTCATACATGAAGCTCGGCGTCAGCAGCGGAATGCCGACGAGCAGGTTCCACGCCGTGCGAAAACCCGGCAGGGCATCGCGGTGGATGTGGGTCAGCTCGTGAATGAACATCAGCGCGCGGTACATCGCCAGCGCGGCGACCAGCCCTGCGGCGATCTGCACCGCAAGGCTCTGCGACAGGATCGCCACCGCGATTCCCGCATAGCCGATGCCTGCGGACAGCAGCATGTCCGGCCAGTAGATCCCCGGCTTCGCCTCGCCCAGACCCTTGGTCAGGTCGCGCGCGGCGCGCAGCATCGCCTTGTCATCCTCGGCCATGAACTGGACGCGGGTGGCCTTGGCAGGCGGCGCGGTCGCTTCGGCGCGCTTGGGATCGATGGTCTGTTGCATGTTCATTTCGGCAATTTCCTGAGGCTCGCCCTACCCGAAAACGGGGACCGAGCCAAACGCGGGTTGTTGGTGACAGTGATCGACAGCCTTGCGTGATTGGCGCAGGCGCGACACAGACACCTTGATTGATCGCAAATACGAGGACGGGTGCGTGACGGATGTGACGGCCAATGCTGCAGAGATAAGGATCGAGCCGGTCAGCGACAAGCGCGGGCGAGCAGACTTCGTCGATCTTGGGCGGGCGTTCTCCGACCGTCTGCCCCACTTCGTCCCGCAAATCCGTTCCGAACAGCTGGAACTGGTCGATCCGGGCAAGAACCCCTTTTTCGGCCACGCGCGGGTGCAATTGTTCATCGCGCACCGCGCTGGCAAGCCAGTGGGGCGCATCTCGGCACATATTGACGAACTCGCGCTCGCCATGCCGGCGGAACAGGGCTTTGGCCCCGGCACCGGTTTCTTCGGCTATTTCGATGCCGAGGACGAGGACATCGCCCGCGCTTTGCTGGCCACGGCCGAGGCATGGCTGGCGAGAGAGGGCATGAAGCGCGTGCTCGGCCCGATTTCGCTGTCGATCTGGGAAGAACCCGGCCTGCTGGTGCAGGGGCAGGATCATGCCCCGATGGTGCTGATGGGCCACCACCCCGCGCATTACGCTGCGTGGATCGAGGCGGCAGGATATGCCCGCGCCAAGACGCTCTACACCTATGATCTGGACATCACGCACGGATTTGGCCCGCTGGTCGACCGGCTTGTCCAGACGGGCAAGCGCAACGCACGGATCAATCTGCGCCGGGTCCGGAAGGATCGCTGGGACGAAGAGGTCGCGATCATTCTGGCGATCCTCAATGATGCCTGGTCGGACAATTGGGGCTTTGTCCCCTTCACCCCCGCCGAGGTCGCCTATGCGGGCAAGAAACTGCGCGCGATCATCCACGAAGAACTGAACGTGATCGTCGAGTTTGATGGTCGGCCTGTGGCCTTCATGCTGACCTTCCCCGATGTGAATGATGCGCTGGCGAAGATCAGGGGCAAGCTGTTCCCGTTCGGCTGGATTCACATGCTGCGCTGGCTGCGTCGCCCGCGCGGAGCAGGGATGCGGGTGCCGTTGATGGGCGTGCTGAAAGAACTGCACAACACCCGGCTCGCCGGGCAGCTGGCCTTCATGATGATCGAGGCGATCCGGCTGGAAGCGATCGGCAAGTTCGAATCCACCCGCGGCGAGCTTGGCTGGGTGCTGGAAGACAATCAGGGCATGCTGGCGATTGCCGATACGATCAAGAGCAAGGTCAACCGCGAGTACGTGATCTACGAGCGGAAGTTGGGTTAGGGATCGCGCTGGCGCAGAACTGTGTGCGCCACCACAGATGGCCGCCAACAAAAAAGGCCTCTACTCGCGAACGAGCAGAGGCCTTTCGGGATCGTATCACCAGCCGCTTGGACGGGAGGGGGGTCTCGGCGGTGACAATTGCATAATGATCGTCCCGAAGACCAGTTCCCGGCATCGCCGAAATTTTTTTCGACGTAACGGAAACCTGGGCAATACTGCCAAAAACCAGAGGGTTGCGGGATAACCGCGACGACGCGGTGGGGAACCGCTATGGCCTCGAATCGGTTGGGTTGGCAAATCGTGTCATCGCCTCGACCCTGCGAAAGGTGCCTCATGTCTCTCGGAAACCAGATCGCCGCCAACCTGCCGTTTCTGCGCCGCTATGCCCGCGCTTTGACCGGATCGCAGGCGAGCGGGGACGCCTTTGTGCGAGAGATGCTGGAAGCGGTGTTGGCTGACGAGGACCTCAAGGCCAGCCTCGCAGGCGGGCGCGTGCCGCTTTACCGCGCCTTCGGCAAGGTTTGGGCGAGCGCCTCGGGCAGCGCCGCAGCCGGCACCGCCGCCAGCGAGCATGAGGCCGGCGCGCAGGCCCGCCTGGGTGCAATCACACCCCCGGCGCGGCAGGCGCTGCTGCTCACCACGCTGGAAGATTTCACCACCTCGGAAGCCGCAGCAATTCTCGACCGCACGCCTGCGGAGATCGAAGCGCTCGTCGCCGAGGCCATCGCCGATATCGAGCGCGGGCAGACCACCAGCGTGCTGATCATCGAGGATGAGCCGCTGATCGCCATGCAGCTCGAAGACCTCGTCACGGGCCTCGGTCACACGGTCAGCGGCACCGCAGCCACGCGCACGCAGGCGCGCGCTGCCGTTGCAGAAGCGATGCCGGGGCTGGTGCTGGCCGATATCCAGCTCGCCGACGGATCATCGGGGCTCGACGCAGTCGACGACATCCTGAGCGTTGGCGCGATGCCGGTGATCTTCATCACGGCCTATCCCGAGCGTCTGCTGACCGGCGACCGGCCCGAGCCGACCTATCTGGTCACCAAGCCGTTCCAGGAAGCGACCGTGCGCGCGGCGATCAGCCAGGCGCTGTTTTTCGGGTCGACACGGCCTTTGTGATGCGATCGCGCCGACGCGCGATGCAGACCTAGACTTTCCCCCGCCGATCCGCGTCTTTCTCGCGGATGCGGAAGTCTGCGGGACGCCGCACCGGCACACGCAGCACGCAGCGCACGCCGGTCGGGGCGAAGTCGAGCGTCACCGGCTGGCGCAATTCGTGGGCGACGACCTTCTCGATCAGCTCGGTCCCGAACCCGCGGCGGCGCTGGGTGGGGACGGGCGGCCCACCGGTCTCCTGCCATTCGACTTCCGCCCATTCGGTCTCGGCCGCCGGGTCCTCGCCGCGCTGCCAGCGGATCGTGATGGTCCCGCCTGCCACGCTCAACGCGCCATACTTGGCGGCGTTGGTGGCAAGTTCGTGGATCGCAAGACCGAAGGACAGCGCATCATTGGGCGCCAGTTCCAGCTCCGGCCCGTCAAGCAGGATCGCATCCCCCAGCGCCACGCGGAAGTGCTGCAACTCCGCCTCGATCACCGCGCGGATCGGGGTTGTGCCCCAGTCCGTCACAGTGAGCAGATCATGCGTCGCCGATAGCGCCCGGATCCGGCCTTCCAGACTGTCGGCGAAGTCATCCAGCCCGCTCGCCCGGCGGCGGGTCAGCGACAGGATCGACAGCACGTTGGCCAGCGTGTTCTTGACCCGGTGGTTGAGTTCCCGCGTCAGCGAGTTGCGGATCGAATGCTGTTCTTCAAAGAAGGCGAGCCGCGCCTGATCCTCGAACGCCTGCTGCGTCAGCAACCGCGCCAGCAGCATCAGCAGGCTCGCCAGCGCGAGGCCGAAGATCAGCGTCACCATCGACAGCGGGGAGAGCACCTGCACATTGGCACTTTCGATCACCAGCATCAGCTTGCGGTCGGCGATGGTGACTTCCTGCTCGACCGTTTCCTTGGCGGAATCCGCGATGGTGTGGGAAACCAGCAGGTGCCCGGTCGAAACCTCGCCATCGTAAAGCCGCACGCCAAACCGGCCCTGCCCCTGCCGGTCGATCGCGGAATCGAGGAATTCGCGCGCGCGGAACGGCGTGTAGACAAAGCCTGCCAGCCGCCGGTCGCCGGATGCCTCACCCGCCCCGGCCAGCCGGAACACCGGCATGTAAATGGCAAAGGCGGGCGCAGTGCCGCTGGTTTCCTGCACCAGCACGATCCGGCCCGATGCGGCGGGGCGAAGCGTCAGTTCCGCCTCGGCCATGGCGGCGGCGCGGGCGGCGTCGGAATACATGTCATAGCCCAGCGCGCGGCGGTTGGTCGCAGTGGCAGGCGCGAACATGGCGACGGGCGCGATCCGGCCGGTGGTGCTGGACGGGCTGGGATAGATGTCGGGATAGGCCGGCTGGCTGGCGCGGGTGCGGGCAAGGAAGGCGGGCAGATCGCGCGCCTCGATCACCGGAATCCAGCCGATCCCCTCGGCGCCCGAATATTCGGTATTGAGCTTCAGCGCGCGCACGAAGCTGTCGAAGGTGTCGGGGCTCACTTCCTCGACACTGGCGAACAGCGCCGCGCCTGCGCGCAGGTATGAGGTGAAGCCGCTGCCGCTGCGGTCGAGCGCGGCGGACACGCCTTGCGCATATTCGCGCATCACCGCGCGTTCGCGGGCGCGGGCATTACTCTCGATGGCGAAGACGCTGAGCGCGGTGATCGCGGCCAGCGCGAGGAAAATCACCAGCGGGATCGCGCGCGGATACAGCACCAGCCAGCGCCGCGCCCGCCCCGAGGAGGTCGGCGGCGGCAGCGCGGCCGCATCGTCATCGGGGTTGAATGCGAGCGGGTCGATAATGCGCAATCCTGTGCGGGCATCGGCGCAAAGCGGAACGCTGGGGCCGGTGGCGGAACCAAACTGGTAGCGCATCGTTCCCGAATCGTCCAAACTCGGCTCTCAAGGGTATCGACCGGAGCGTGATGGTTCGGCCCTTGCAGCGGCGAAATCGGCTCCATCGCGGGGCCGGGACACGGGATCAGGGACGAAACCTAACATCATGGCCTCGAATCACAGACAGGGTGGCAATGGCAGCGGGGGCAAGGATGGCGCCCTGCAACGCCCGCCCGAATGGGCCGACGGGCTGAAGCAGCTCTATGATTCGGTGGTCGAGGAAGCCCTGCCAGACAGCTTCAAGGACTTGCTCGACCGGCTCGACGCGACCCCTCCCGCCCGCGGCGGGGGCGGATCGCAGAATAGCCGGGACACCAGCCAATGAGCGGCGACCCGTCGATCGGCGGCACCCGGACCCCATCGGAAAAATCCGACTTCAAACGTGATCTGACCCAGGTCGTCCCGCACCTGCGCGCCTTCGCGCGCGGCCTGTGCGGGCGGCCCGATCTGGCCGATGATCTGGTACAGGAAACGCTGCTGAAGGCGTGGGCGGCGCAGGACCGGTTCGAACCGGGCACCTCGATGCGCGCCTGGACCTTCGTGATCTTGCGCAACGCCTACCTCACCGACATGCGCCGCAACCGCTTTCGCGGCGAGTATGACGAGGGCGTGGCCGAGCGCATCCTGACCGCACCCGCCGGACAGGAAGAACCGATCCACCTATCCGATCTGCACCGCGCGCTGCTCACCCTGCCTGCCGAACGGCGCGAAGCGCTGCTGCTGGTGGGTGCAGGGGGCTTTTCCTACGAGGAAGCCGCCGCGATCTGCGGCTGCGCGGTCGGCACGATCAAGAGCCGCGTGGGCCGCGCCCGCGCCGCGCTGACCGAGATGCTCGCCAATGGCAGCATCCCGCGCCGCTCCACCGATGACGCCATCGCCCACCGCGCGATTCTGGAAGAGCTTGATACGGTGGCGGCGGGCAACGGGGTCAGCTCGCGGGGGTGACGAGCAAGAGAAAGGCCCGGAAGCGTCTCCGCCCCGGGCCTTCCCTTAAACCAAACCCGCTAAATCAGGCGTAAGTCCACACCGTGCCGCGCGCGAGGTTTTCGCTGGCGAAGGCCCAGTTGAGCTTGTTCTCGACCACCGCGTCGAGATAGCTCGGACGCTTGTTCTGGTGATCGAGGTAGTAGGCGTGCTCCCACACGTCGAGCACCAGCAGCGGGTTGAAGTCGCTATCGGCGAGCGTGTCGGCATCGTGGGTTTCCTCGATGCTCAGCTTCCCGCCCTTTTCGGCGAGCCACACCCAGCCGGACGCGAAGTGGCCGACGCCGCGGTCCTTGAGCTGCTGCTTGAGCGCATCGACCGAACCGAAAGCGTCGTTGATCTTGGCGACCAGATCATCCGAAGGCGCGGTGGTCGCCGGAGCCATCGAGTTCCAATAGAACGCGTGGTTCCAGGTCTGGGCCGAGTTGTTGAACAGGCCCTGGTTGGTCCCGCGCGACGCGGCGACGATCGCTTCGAGCGAGGCATCGGCGTGCGGGGTGCCTTCGATCGCGGCGTTCATCTTGTCGAGATAGGTCTGGTGATGCTTGCCGTAATGGAACGACAGCGTCTCGGCCGAGACGGCAGGTTCGAGCGCGGTGTCGGCATAGGGAAGCGGGGCAAGTGCGAAAGCCATGGGTGTCCTCCGGAAGGCTGGGTTGAAATCAGTCAGTATTGGTAACGCAGATGTGGGCTAAGGGTTGCAGCTTCAAGTCGCGGTTGCCTCCTTTGGCGTCTCGTCCGAGCCTGCCGCGCGGTCAACTGCGCTTGTGACAGCGACGTTCATGGTGACATTGCCGAGCGTGCGCATCAAATCGGGCAGCATCTCCACCGCCACCAGCAGCGCCAGCGGCTCGACCGGCACGCCCATCGCCAGCGCAATCGGCCCGATCGAGACGACGAAGCTGATCGAGCCCGGCAGGCTGACGGCGGAAAGGCTGATGACGCTGGCGATCAGAATGCCCGCGATGGCGACCGTGGGCGAAACTTCGACCCCGGCCAGCGCGGCGATATAATAGACCACCGCGAGGTTCATTGCCGCACTGGTCGCGCGGAAGATCACCACGGCGAGCGGCAGGACGAATTCGGCGGTCGAGGCCTTGAGCCCCAGCCGCCCCGCAGAATCGAGCATCGCGGGCAGGCTGGCGAGCGAACTTTGCGTCGAGAGCGCCACCGCCTGCGCCGGCAGCACTGCACTGGCAAAGCGCCCACCGGTGCGGCCCATTGCGATGGCCACGACATAGGCGAGGAGGAAGATGAAGGTGCCCATCGCGGTCACGGTCAGCACATAATGGCCGAGCGCGGCAAAGGCCCCGCCCCCGCTCTGCACGCCCACGCCGTAAGCCAGCGCCAGCACGCCGACGGGCGCAGCAGCGAGCACCCAGCCGATAATCAGCAGCATCGCATTGCCCAATGCGTGGAAGAAGCCGAGCAGCCGCTCGCCTTGGTCGCCCGGCAGGCGGGTGATGGCGACCGCGAACATCACGAAGAACAGCGTCAGCGGCAGCATCGCGGTTTCGGCCGCGGCGGCAACGATGTTGGGCGAGACCAGCGAGGCGAGGAAATCGAGCACCTGCGGCACCTCGCCCACGTCAGCCGGGGTCTGGGCGAGGAATGCACTCGCGCCCTGCGGCACCGGGAAGGCGCGCAGCAATGCGGGCATGGCGATCGAGGTGAAGGCCCCGCCCGCCAGCTGGATAACCACCATCAGCGCGATCATCCGCCGCGCCACCGTGCCAACGCGCGCGGCCAGGATCATCTGCACCAGCCCCAGCACCAGCAGTGCCGCGACCAGCGGGATGATCGTCATCTGCAAGGCGCGCAGCCACAGCCCGCCGATCAGCGCGGCAATGTCGGACACGGCTTGCGGCGCGCCCGCTGCGGCTCCGGCAATCCCGGCGACAAGCCCGCCTACGAGCGCGGCAAAGGTCAGCGCCACCGGCAGGCGGATCGAAACCAGCGCGAACTTCCCTTGACCGGTGCCTTCTGCACCGGCGTCCGTGTTTTCACTTTCCAGCAATGGCCTGTCCTTATGCGGGCGCAGTGCCCTTCCCTTTGCGCGATAACCGCGCCAGAAGCGCCAGACAATCTTGCTGAAGCGGGGACGGAATTTTCATGGGACGCAAGCTGTTCGGAACTGACGGAATCAGGGGCCGCACCAATGCGGGCGCCATGACCGCGGCCACCGCGATGAAGGTTGGTCAGGCCGCCGGACGCCATTTCGTGCGCGGCGGGCATCGCCACCGGGTGGTGATCGGCAAGGACACGCGCCTGTCCGGCTACATGATGGAAAGCGCGCTGGTCGCGGGTTTCACGAGCGTCGGGATCGACGTGATCATGACCGGGCCGCTCCCCACCCCGGCTATCGCGCTGCTGACCCGCGAAATGCGCGCGGACCTCGGCGTGATGATCTCGGCCAGCCATAACCTTTACGCCGATAACGGCATCAAGCTGTTCGGCCCGGACGGATTCAAGCTGTCTGACGCAGCCGAGATCGAGATCGAGCGGCTGATGGAGACCGATATCCCGCTCGCCCCCGCCGAAAAGATCGGCCGCGCGCGGCGGATCGAGGATGCGCGCGGGCGCTATATCCACGCGGTCAAGGATTCGGTGTCCTCGGAGATCCGCTTTGACGGGCTGAAGGTCGTGGTCGATTGCGCCAATGGTGCGGCCTATCAGGTCGCCCCTTCGGCGATCTGGGAACTGGGCGCGGATGTGGTTGCGCTCGGCGTCACGCCCAATGGCATCAACATCAACGATGGCGTCGGCTCTACCGCGATTGCCGCCCTGCAAGCCAAGGTGGTCGAGGAAGGCGCGGATATCGGCATTGCGCTGGATGGTGACGCGGACCGGCTGATCGTGGTCGACGAGAAAGGCCGCGCGGTCGATGGCGACCAGATCATGGCGCTCATCGCGGGCCGGATGCAGGAGCGCGGTTCCTTGCGCGGCGGCGGGATCGTGGCGACGGTGATGAGCAACCTCGGGCTCGAACGCTATCTGGCGGGCCGGGGCCTCGATCTGGTGCGCGCCAAGGTGGGTGACCGCTATGTGCTCGAGGCGATGAAGGCGGGCGGGTACAATGTCGGCGGCGAGCAATCGGGCCACATGATCCTGCTCGATTATGCCACCACGGGCGACGGCACGGTTGCAGCGCTGCGGGTGCTGGCGAGCCTCGTGCGATCGGGCAGGCCGGCCAGCGAATTGCTGCACGTCTTCGATCCGGTGCCGCAGCTTCTCAAGAACGTGCGATACGAGGGCGGCCAGCCGCTGGAAAATGCACAGGTCAAAGCCGTGATCGCCGAGGCAGAGGCTGCGCTGGCCGGCAAGGGCCGCCTCGTGATCCGCCCCTCCGGCACGGAACCCGTGATCCGCGTGATGGCGGAAGGCGATGACCAGGGCCAGGTCGAACAGGTGGTCGACGCGATCTGCGAAGCTGTGCGCGCGGCGGTTTAGGAGACTCACGCGATGCTCGAAATGCGCCCCGATTGCGAAATGTGCGGCGTCGGCCTTCCCGCCGAGGCGCCGGGTGCTTTCATCTGCTCGTTCGAATGCACCTTCTGCGCCGAATGCGCCGAGGATCTCGACGACCGCTGCCCCAATTGCGGCGGCGAGCTGGTGGACCGCCCGACTCGGGCAAAAGCGCTCCACGCGAAATACCCGCCGAGCACCGAGCGCAAGCACAAGGGGTAAGCGGGAGAGGCCGCGTCTGCTTTGGCGCGGCGCTGGAAAAAGCTGTCGTTCGGGAAGCTCGCCCGGAGCGGTCTTTTCGCAGGCCTGATTCTATCGCTCGATTGTCTGAGGCGCGGGTTGGTCAGGCGGTCACTTTGCTGCTGGCCTGCGCCGCAATTGGCTGCGTGTGCCCCGTCACTTCGCGAAACTTCTCGTGATATCTCGGGTGCTCGGTGCCCATCCACTTGTCCCACCAGGTGAAATAGAGCCCGAAATTGGAGTTGAAGCCGCCATTATGGTGCAGGTCGTGGTGCACCGTGGTGTTGATCCAGCGGGTGAGCGGCGAATCCAGCCACCAGCGCGGGAAGAACTCGAACCCAGCATGGCCCATGGCGTTACGGATGATCTGGAAATTCAGCCATGCCACCATCACCCATCCCGGCGTCGGCACGAAAAACAGCCACAGGGGCACGAACAGGAACATCACCGCCGCTTCGGGCATGGCAAAGCTGTAAGCTGCCCATGGCGTCGGGGTGATCGAGCGGTGGTGCGCGCGGTGGAAATGCCGGAACAGCCGGGGATGGTGCATCATGCGGTGCGCCCAGTAGAAATAGGCGTCATGTGCGATGATGATTGCGGCGAGGATCAGCAGGTCCACGCCCAGGCCAAAGCTGACGCCGAAGACGTCATAGAACACCCCGACCTCGCGGCCCCAGATCAGGAAGCAGGCCCCGATCACGTAGACGAACACCGATTGCAGCGACTGCACAAATTCGCGCCGCATATCGGCGCCGGTGGCCTCACGCGGCTGGATCTTGCGCTGCCTGAGGGCCGTGCGCCGCAGAACCCAGACCAGCGCGAAGATAATCGAGGCGGCGATCAGATAGCGGGTGAAATCGATGGCGAAGACAAAATGCCCCCGTTCAAGCAGGATATCGAGAGGCGGAATTCCGGTGGGCATTGTCACGTCCTTTTGCCGATGCTCGCCGCTGGCTGCACCCGTTCATCGATCTGTGCGCTGCCGTATCCGATAACGGCTAGCCGATTTCGGAAACGGCCAGCGTGCCGGCGCGGAATTCGCTCGGTGTCATGCCCTCTGCCTCGCGGAAGGCGCGGTTGAAGGGGCCGAGCGAACCAAAGCCTGCATCCAGCGCGATGGTGATGATCGGCACCTCGCGCTGCGCAGGATCGGCGAGTGCGGACTTCACCTCGGCGAGACGATAGCCATTGAGAAAGGCCGAAAAATTGCGGTGGCCCAGCTGGCCGTTGATCGTGCGGCGCAGACGATATTCCTGCTCCCCCAGCAGCGATGCAAGCTTCGCGATGGACAGGGTCTCGTCGCGGTAGGGCATTTGCGCTGCCATAAACTGCAGCAAGCGCGCAGCGAGTGGATCTTCGCCCGGGTTCTGTGAAGGTTTCACGGGCGCGCCCGTGGCCTCTGCCGGGCCGAACATGTCGGCCTGACGCATCCGCAGCAGCACGGCGCAGAAGCCGAAGACCGCCAAGACGGAGAGGCTCCCCACCAGCTGCTTCAGCGAACCGCGCGGCACGCCGGGCGGGCCGGAGAACTCGACGAAGGCGATCACGATCACATAGAGCGCGACCACGCACACCAGCACCGGACGGATGCGCCGCCGCCGCTCGACCAGATCGCCTTCCCGGCTGCGCCACACCTCCCACAGCGCCGCGGCGGCAAAGCCCAGCATAGCGGTCCGGAACAGCCCGGCGGCAATCGTGTTGACGATCCCGCCGCTGGGGAAGGTCAGCTGGACCACCAGCGTGTTGAGCACCGACAGGCCGACCAGCAGCGCGCCCAGCGGTGTGACCTGCCGTTCGTCATTGAACCAGGCCCGTGCGAACAGCCAGAACAGCCCCGGCGTCGTCCCCGCTCCCAGCGCCAGCACAAGGCCCAGGAGGTTGCGTTCGGCATTCCAGCCCGCCGTGACCAGCAGATAGCAGCCGATCGCCGCATTCATCGCCACCGCAAGCCGGGCGGGCATATCGCGCCAGTGGTCGCGGATCAGGATCCAGCTCCACAAGGCGAGCAGCGCGATCGATCCGCCACGCGCCATCTGATCGACCTGTTCCCACGCTGTCATGGGCGCTTGGCTGCCAGAGCGCGGGCGGAGCGACAAGCCGATTTCGGAATCACCCAGCCTGTCCGGATTCCATCAGCATTGCGTGATGCGAAAACGACCAGCCCAATTTCGAAACCGGACAGCCTCAGGCGTGCCGAGCTGCAAATTCTGCTGCCTTGCCGTTCAAATTGGTGGGCGGCCAAATATCGAAGGAAATGCTCATGAAGCTTGTTCACGCCCTGCTCGCCGTCGCCGCCATCGCGGCTTCAGCCACCGCAACCGCCACCCCAGTTCCGCAGAGCATTCCAGTCGCGACTGGCGACCTCGATCTTGGATCGGACAAAGGGCAACGCATCTTGGCGCTGCGCATTCAGCGCGCGGCGCGGACGATGTGCAAAAGCCAAGCGCTGGAAAGCCTGCCGCACAACATCCGCCGCGAGCGCGGGTGCATCCGGCAAGCGCAAGCGAGCGCCGAAGCTGCCGTGAAGACCCTGACTGCCGCAGGCGATCCAGCTTCGGGGAAGGGCGGTTGAGGATGCGGATCTGATCGAACTGCGCGCAAAGGTTGGCAACAAGCTGCGATAGGGTAGAAAAAATCGCCATTCGCGTTCCCACCCAATTCCGGTCAGGCGCTGGGTCGGTGCGCGATCCCGGACGCGGCACGTCGGCTTTGCCTGTCTTCCGGAAAATTGCCGACATGCAGAAAGCGACCCCTGAGCCGAACTTTCTTCCGATTGCAGCGGCACTTGAAAGCTGACATCCATGTCGCACACAGGGCGATCAGATCTGAGAATGCAATGTTATGATTGATGACAGACCATTTTCTGGAGCAAAGATTGTCCTTTATTCCGGCAGTCACCTGATCGCCTACCTCCGCGACGATAAACCGAATATCCCTTTCCCAGGTTTATGGGACCTACCGGGAGGGGGCCGTGAACTCGACGAGACGCCAGCGCAGTGCGCAGTGCGGGAAGTCGAGGAAGAATTCGGCCTAACCATCGCCATCGATAGAATTGTTCTGAACCGAAGATATGAAAGCAGGACTCGAGGCGGACGGTGTAGTTTTTTTCTAGCCGCTCCACTTCAAGCGGCAGAAATCGGACAAATCGTGTTCGGCGAAGAGGGCCAGCGTTGGAGAATGATGAGCTTCGATGAGTTTTTGGGCGAAGAAAATGCGGTTCCCGATCTGCAGGCGCGCCTTAAGGAATGCCTCCCCGAACTGAAATGATCAACTTCGGGGGGACTGCAGTATTGCAATCGCCCAGCAGCTTTTGCGCCAAAGCGACCTGTAAGGGGTCATTCCGCAAACCACCCAATGCCAGCCGCTCCGTCCGCCGCGGTGCATCCCGCAAAGCCGCCGCCCGGGACGATCACGCGCAATTTGCATGCCGCCTTTCGCGCACGCTTGCTATGGCATTGCCATGACCACGCCCCTCCCCCCTCGCATCCTCAGCATCGCCGGTTCGGACTCGTCCGGCGGCGCGGGCATTCAGGCGGATATCAAGACCATCACCATGCTCGGCGGCTATGCCATGACCGCGGTGACCGCGATTACCGCGCAGAACACGGTGGGCGTGCAGGGCATTGCCCCCATCGTCCCCGATATGGTCGCGCAGCAGATCGCATCCTGTGTCGACGATATCGGCGTGGATGCGATCAAGATCGGGATGCTCCACGACACGGCGGTGATCGCCGCTGTCGCCGGGGCGCTGGCCAAGGCACACGGCGGCGTGGCGGTGCCGATCGTGCTCGATCCGGTGATGATCGCAACATCGGGCGCGGTGCTGGTGGGACCGGATGCGGTTATCGCCTTGCGCGAGCGGCTGTTCCCGTTGGCGACACTGCTCACCCCCAACCTGCCCGAACTGGCGCATCTTGCTGGCCGCCCGCTTGCCACCACACAGGACATGATCGACGCGGCAGAGGAACTGTCCGAAGCCACGGGGGCGGCGGTGCTGGCCAAGGGCGGGCATGGAGAAGGCGACCGCATCACCGATGTGCTGATCGTCCCCGGCGCGCGTGCGATGGCCTTCGATCACGCGCGGATCGACACGGTGCACACCCACGGCACCGGCTGCACGCTGTCGTCAGCAATCGCCACGTTGCTCGGCCACGGCCAGCCCTTGGAACACGCGGTCAGGCTTGCCCGGCAGTTCGTTGTTCAGGCGATTGCGTCCGCGCCCGGTTACGGCGCTGGCCACGGCCCCTTGGGCCATCAGGCGGTGCGCGCCGCCCAGTCTTCCGGCGTCAGCGCGAAATAGACCGAATCGCACCACACGCCCCCGATCAGCGTGGTCTTTTCGGCCCGGTGCGTTTCGGTGAAGCCGAGCTTTTCGAGCACCCTGATGGACGCCGGGTTGCGGGGATCGACTTCGGTGATGACGCGCGTCACCGCACCGCCCGCGAAGGCCCGCGTGATGATGGGCACCAGTGCCTCCATCACCAGTCCCTGTCCCCAGAACTCGGGCGCGATGATGTAGCCAAGGGTCGGGAACCGGTAGAACCCCGCCTTGCCGATTGCGCGCCCCTGATATTCGAGGATGAAGTCATCACCTTCGTCATCGGTGGTCTGCGCCATCGCGGCGAGCCAATCGCGGGTTTCCTCCTCGCTGGCGTGCGGCGGGGTTGCCCAATAGGCCATCGCCTCGGGGTCAGTGAGCACCGCGTGGATTGCGGCGAAGTCCTCTTCCGGCCGCACCCGTCGCAACACCAGCCGGGCCGTGCGGATCACCGTGTCAGTCGCGGGGGAGGTCATAGAAATCGCAGATGCAGTCCCAGGCCGCCTCGGCAGTCTCAACCCAGGTAAACAGGTCGAGATCGCTCTTTGAAATCACGCCTTCCTCGGCCAGCGCTTCGAAATCGATCACGCGGGTCCAGAAATCCTTGCCGAACAGGATGATCGGCATCGGCTTCATCTTGCCGGTCTGGATCAGGGTCACAAGCTCGAAGAACTCGTCGAACGTCCCGAACCCGCCGGGGAACACCGCCACTGCGCGGGCGCGCAGCAGGAAGTGCATCTTGCGCAGCGCGAAGTAGTGGAACTGGAAGCTGAGATAGGGCGTCACATAGGGATTGGGCGCCTGTTCGTGGGGCAGCACGATATTGAGCCCGATCGATTCGCTGCCCGCATCCGACGCGCCGCGGTTGCCCGCCTCCATGATCGAAGGCCCGCCGCCGGTGGTGACGACGAACTGCCTGAGGCCGTTTTCGATCAGGCCCTTTTCACTGACGAGGCGGGCCAGCTTGTAGGCCTCGTCGTAATACTTGGCCTTCTCGGCAAGGCGGGCGGCGACCTTCTGGTCGTATTCATCGCCGTTCTTGGCAGCCGCGATCCGCGCCTCGGCCTGCGCGGGCGAGGGGATGCGCGCCGATCCGTACATCACCAGCGTGGAACCGACGCGGGCTTCGTCGAGCAGCATTTCGGGCTTCAGCAATTCCAGCTGGAAGCGCACCGGGCGAAGCTCGTCGCGCAGCAGGAAATCGGTGTCGCGGAAAGCGAGCTTGTAAGCAGGGTGCGCGGTCTGCGGGGTGCGCTCGGGGCCACCCTCGGCAAAGCGGGTTTCTTCGCCCGCGCGGTAGAACTTGCGGTCGGTCAGGTCTTTGTCAGTCATGCCTAGACCCCTAGTAGGGGTGCCCCAGACCCGCAATAGCCTAGGCTTGCGGGATGTTTCGCGTGGAACATCGGATGGGTGTGGCTGGATGCCCCGCAAGGATTCGAACCTTGATTGACGGAGTCAGAGTCCGCTCTCTTACCATTAGAGGACGGGGCATTGGCCTTCCCCCGGACATCGTCCGGCGGTGTCAGCGAGCGCGCTCCCTAGTTTCGTGCGCTGCTCAGGTCAAGCGCGGCGTTGCGCCGCCCTGCTTGCTCTTGCCGGGTGCTTGCGTTAGCTTGGCCCCAAGTGCCGTGCGCGGCGAGGTCTCGCGCAGGGTGGAAATGAAAGCGTTACGATCATGGCGGAAACTCTCCCGCCGGACAGGAATAGAAGTGCTGGGAAAAACCGGGGCGGCAAGTCCGGCAAGGTAGCCGATTTCCGCTACAAGCGCCCCCCTCAGCCCGATGCCAGAGCAGGCGGCCGCGATGGCCGCTCTCCGGCCGCAAACGGTCACGGCCGCCGCGGCAGTGCGCCCCGCGCCGAACAGGATCTCGCCGCCATCGGCGCGATGAAGCCCGCCGCCCATGGTGAGGCCTATGCTGCGCTTGATCTTGGCACCAATAATTGCCGCCTGCTGATCGCGCGCCCTTCGGGCCGGGATTTCACTGTGATCGATGCCTTCAGCCGGGTGGTGAAGCTGGGCGAGGGTCTGGCCACCAGCGGGCGATTGTCGGATGCGGCGATGGAACGGACGCTCGCCGCGCTGACGATCTGCGCGGACAAGCTCCAGCGCCGCAACGTCCGTCTCGCCCGATCGGTCGCGACCGAAGCATGCCGCCGCGCCGAGAACGGTATCGAATTCATCGAGCGGGTGCGGCAGGAAACCGGCATCGCGCTCGACATTATCAGCGCCGAGGAAGAAGCGCGCCTTGCCGTGCTGGGCTGCCACATCCTGCTCGAATCCGGCGATGGTCCGGCAGTGATCTTCGATATCGGCGGCGGTTCGACCGAGTTGGTGTTGGTTGAGGCGGGCGGCGAAGGCAGTCGCGTGCCGCGCATCCTCGATTGGCAGAGCGTGCCGTGGGGCGTGGTCTCGCTGACCGACACCGTCGGCCGCAGCGAGGACAGTGAGACTGCACGTATCGCCCGATTCGCCCAGATGCGGCAAATGGTGGCGGACAGTTTCGCACCCTTCACCGCGCGCGTCGCCGGGGCAGCAAAGCACCCCGATATTCGCCTGCTCGGCACCAGCGGCACGGTGACGACCCTCGCCAGCCTTTACCTCGAACTGCCGAGTTATGACCGCAAGGCGGTGGACGGGCTGATCGTGCCCGCTGCGGAGATGCGCGAGATCAGCGCGCGGCTGAGCGTGATGACCCCCTACGAACGATCCACCCTGCCCTGCATCGGACAGGACCGCGCCGATCTGGTAGTGGCAGGTTGCGCCATTCTTGAGGCAATTCTCGACCTGTGGCCCGCGCGGCGACTGGGCGTGGCCGATCGCGGCATCCGCGAAGGAATCTTAAGGAGTATCATGGCCGCAGAACGTCAGTCGGAACGTACGCTCAAGGCCCTGCACCGGCAGCGCGGCGGCAATGGTTCAGGGCGGCCGGCGCGATGACGCGCGGCTCCAAAACGCAGGACAAGCGGGTCAAGACCGCCAAGGGCCGTACCGCTTCCCAGGTCCGCTGGCTCGAACGCCAGCTCAATGATCCTTACGTCAAACAGGCCAAGGCCGATGGCTACCGCAGCCGCGCCGCTTACAAGCTGATCGAGCTTGATGAAAAGTTCGGCCTGCTAAAGGGCGCGAAGCGAGTGGTCGATCTCGGCATCGCGCCGGGCGGCTGGGCGCAGGTGGTGCGCGCCAAATCACCCAAGGCCGAAGTGGTGGGAATCGACCTTCTTGAAGTCGAGCCGCTTGATGGCGTCACGATTTTCCAGATGGATTTCATGGCCGATCACGCCCCCGCCGCACTCGCCGAGGCACTGGGCGGGCCGCCCGATCTGGTGATTTCGGACATGGCGGCCAATACCGTCGGCCACAAGCAGACAGACCATCTGCGCACCATGGGCCTGGTCGAAGCGGCAGCGTGGTTCGCGACGGAAAACCTTGCGCCCGGCGGCGCCTTCGTGGCGAAAGTGCTGGCGGGCGGGACCGATGCCGATCTGCTGGCGCTGCTCAAGAAGCACTTCACGACAGTCAAGCACGCCAAACCCCCGGCGAGCCGCAAGGGCTCGTCGGAGTGGTATGTGATCGCACAAGGCTTCAAGGGGTAAAAGGGACAGGCAGACGCGGGCCATTCGCCCGCGCCTTGCCCCGCGCAGGCTTACTCGGCTGCCTTCGGATCGGTGCCCGCCTCAGCTGCGGCGACGCCTTCAGCTTCTGCTTCGGCCGCAGCCGCTTCGCCTTCCGCAGGTGCGGCAGCCGGAGCAGCCGCCGCCGGGATCGCGATGTTGCCACCAATGGAGTTGAGATAGGCGGCAATCGCGGCGCGATCCTCGACCTTGGAAAGGCCGGCGAAGCTCATCTTGGTGCCAGCGACATAGCCCTTGGGGTTCTTGAGCCAGGCATCCATCTTGTCCCAGTCCCACGTGCCGCCCAGCGCTTTCAGTTCCGCGCTGTAGGCGAAGCCGCCCTTGGCTGCGACGGGGCCGCCCATCACGCCAGCCAGATTCGGGCCGATGCCGTTGGCACCGCCCGCAGCAACCGTGTGGCAGCTCTGGCACTTGGAGAACGCCTTTTCGCCTGCTGCGATCAGATCGGCTGCGGGCACTGCGTTGAGCGCCTCGCCAATCGAGATTTCCGCCGGGCCGGCAGTGTCCTCGACCACGCCTTCGATCACGTAGCCGAGCTTTTCCGGACGCTCCGGCTTGTCGCCGTGGAAATACTTGCTCGACAGGATCGAAAGACCCAGCCCGAGGCCAGCCGCGAACAGCACCCAGCCGGCCGCAGTGTTGAACAGATCGCCGCCGCCATTCTGGCCAGCCGCGTTATCTTGCGAAGAGTTGTCCTGTGTCATCCCGCGCGCTCCTTAATGTCGGCTTCCCATACGCGCAAGACTGATCGTGGCACGAATTCTTGCACCTTTTGCAAGCGGGCTTGCCGCAGGGGTCGCGCGGCTCTAGGCGCATGGCACCATGCGATCCTTCCCCGGCCCTGCCCTAGCCATTGTTGACCGGATGCGCGCCGCCGCCGCCGCAGAGCCTGCGCGCGCGATAGCCTTCCAGGGATCGCCGGGCGCCAATTCGCACCGCGCCGCCACCGAAGCGCGGGGCGACATGCTCCCGCTCCCGTGTTTCAGCTTCGAAGACGCGCTGGAAGCGGTGAAAGATGGCCGCGCGGCGCAGGCCATCATTCCGATCGAGAATTCGCAGCACGGGCGCGTGGCCGACATTCACTTCCTGCTGCCCGAAAGCGGCCTGCACATTGTCGGCGAATATTTCATGCCGATCCACCACGCGCTGATGGCGCTGGGTTCCGGCCCGTTCGAAGCCGCCTATTCGCACCCGCAGGCGCTCGGCCAGTCGCGCCATTATCTGCGCGCGCGGGGAATCGTGCCGCTGAGCCATGCGGACACGGCGGGCGCGGCCGCTTACGTGGCGGAGCGCGGCGATCTTTCTGTAGCGGCCATCGCCCCGGCGCTGGCGGCGGAGCTCTACGGGCTCACCATCATCGAGCATAATGTCGAGGACAGCGCGGACAACATGACCCGCTTCGTGATCCTTGCGCGCGATCCGCTGCCCGCGGGCGCGCTGGCGGACAAGCCGGTGATGACCACCTTCATCTTCGAAGTGAAGAACATCCCCGCCGCGCTCTACAAGTCGCTCGGCGGGTTCGCCACCAACGGGGTCAACATGACCAAGCTGGAAAGCTACCAGCAGGGCACCAGCTTTGCCGCGACGACTTTCTACGCCGACATCATCGGCGCGCCGGGCGATCCGGCGGTCGACCGGGCGCTGGAGGAATGCGCGTTCCATTCCAAGGAATTGCGCATTCTCGGCAGTTACGAACAGGCCCGCGCCAGGGGTTGAAGCACGGCTAAGGGGGCGCACGCGCGGTTTCCCGTTGCGCCTGCGCGGACGGCGTGCCACCAATCGTGACGGGATGACCGCAACGGCCGCAACAACGCCTTCCGAATCAACAGCCAATTCAGGCGGATCACCCCCCGCCGGGTGGGAAGCGCTGCGTGCCGATGGCGATGTGCAGTTCGCACCCGTCACGATCCCCGAAATCCCGCCCCGCCAACCCGGCTGGTTCGAGAAGATGCTCGTGGACCTGTTGTCATTCCTCGGCGATCTGCTTGCCCCGCTGGGCCGTGCGCTCGGCGGCAACTGGTGGTGGCTGCAATGGGTGCTGCTCGGCGCAGTGGTTTTGCTGGCGGTAGTGCTGCTGGTGCGGCTGATCGCCCCCGGGTTCGGCCGCAAGGGGCCCAGCACTGACGGCGCTGAGGAGGAGTGGCGGCCCGACGAAGCGGCGAGCCTCGCGCTGCTCGAGGATGCCGACAGGCTCGCCGCCGAGGGCCGCTTTGACGAGGCGACGCACCTGTTGCTCCAGCGCAGCGTAGGCCAGATCGCGGCGGTGCGGCCGGACTGGGTCGAACCGTCGAGCACCGCGCGCGAGCTCGCCGTGCTACCTGCCTTGCCCGAAGCCGCGCGCACCGCCTTCGGCGTGATCGCCGCGCGGGTGGAACGATCATTGTTCGCGCTCAGCGCGCTCGACCGCGCCGATTGGGAAGCTGCGCGCGGCGCCTATGCGCAATTCGCTCTGGCGCGGCTCGATCAGCCGGGAAAAACCGCGTGAAGGGCGGCGGCGCATTCTCAAAGGCAGGCGTCTTTGCCCTTGTGGCGGGCGGATTCGCGCTGTTTCTGGCGGCGCTCTATCTAATTGGCGCGGGCGAGGAATTTGCCGACCAGCGCGGGAACGGGCAGGCCCATGCCGCGGCAACGGGCCTCAACGGCTATGTCGGTCTCGTTCGGCTGGCCGAGGCGAAGGACTATTCGGTTGATCGCTCGCGCAGCCCGGAGGGGCTGGAGACCGATGGGCTGCTGATCATCGCCCCTACCCCCAATACCGAAGCCGAGGCCATCGCCGAAATCCTCGAAAAGCGCGCTTATCTGGGGCCGACGCTGGTCATCATGCCCAAGTGGTCTGCCATACCGCCCCCGCCGCTGCTGCCCTCCGAAGCCCGCGACAAGTTCAAGCCCGGTTGGGTCATGCTCGGCCCGGCAAACCCGTCCGATTGGCCCGAAGAGCTGCCCGGCCAGTACAGCTTCAAGCACAAGGTCTTCCCGGAAACCAAGATCACGGTTCCCGATGTTGCGATGGGTGTCGGACCCGCCAAACCCGCCAAGCCGACACCCCCCGGTCGCTGGAGCGGCATGGGTCAAGCTGGCGCGTTGCCCGCTTCCCCGACGCTCTATGCAGAGCCCATCGCACCGCATGACGCGCTGATTACCGACAGCGCGGGGCGGGTGCTGGCCTACACCGTCGTTCCCTATGCCAACGGTGAACCGGACGAGGAGGCCTATCCCGTCATGTTCATCGCCGAGCCCGATCTGGTGAACAATTACGGCCTCGCCGATCCCGCGCGCGCGGCCGCCGCTATCGCGCTGGTGGACGAGCTGACCTATGATGGCGAGATCGATTACATCACTTTCGATATGACGCTGAACGGCTTCGGCGCGGCGGAGAACCTGCTGACGCTCGCGTTCCGCCCGCCCTTCCTCGCCGCAACGCTGAGCCTGCTGGTCGCGCTGCTGATCGTCGGCTGGCGCGCCTTCATGCGCTTTGGCCCGGCTGCCTCCCCGGCTGGTCCCGACATCGCCTTCGGCAAGCGCCAGCTGATCGCCAATGGCGCGGGGCTGATCATCCGCGCGCGCCGCTTTAGGCTGCTGGCCAAGCCCTACGCGGCGCTGTCCGCGCGGCGTCTGGCGGAGCGGCTTGGCCTGTCACGCGCCGAGCCCGAGGCGATCGACGACGCCCTCGCCCGCCGTCTGCCGATGGAAGAACCCTTCACCCGCCGCGCCGCGCGGATGGAAGCGGCGACAAAGCCCGCCGACATTCTCGCCGCCGCACAAAGCCTCGACGATCTCAACGCCAAATTGCAACAGGGACAGACCACCCGATGACCATGACACTCGACGACGTCCGGAGCCTTGCCGACGCCATCCGCGCCGAAATCGCCAAGGCGATTGTCGGGCAGGAGGCGATGGTCGACATGCTGCTGGTGGCATTGCTGTCCGAAGGGCACGTGCTGCTGGAAGGCCCGCCGGGCACGGCCAAGACCTTCCTCGCGAATAGCTTTGCGACGGCGCTGGGCCTCGATTTCGGGCGCATCCAGTTCACGCCCGATCTGCTGCCCGGCGACATTCTGGGATCGAACCTGTTCAACTTCCAGACCAGCCAGTTCACCCTGACCCGCGGCCCGATCTTCTGCGACCTGCTGCTGGCCGACGAGATCAACCGCACCCCGCCCAAGACCCAGGCCGCGCTGCTCGAAGCCATGCAGGAACGCCGCGTCACCCTGGACGGGGAGACGCATCTGCTCCCCCAAAGCTTCATGGTCGTCGCCACTCAGAACCCGATCGAGAACCAGGGTGTCTATCCGCTGCCCGAGGCCCAGCTTGACCGCTTCCTTTTCAAGCTGCTGGTGTCCTACCCTGCCGAGCACGAGGAAGCGCGGATCGTGGCAACCTATGGCCAGCGCAGCGGCCCGCAGCGTCCCGCCGATCTCGGCGTGGTGGCGGTGACCAATGCGGCCGGCATTAGTGCTGCCAGCGCGGCGCTGTCACAGGTGACGGTGGCGGACGAAATCACCACCTATGTGGTCCGCCTGATCCGCGCGACCCGCGACCACAGCGAACTGACCGTCGGCGCATCGCCGCGTGCCGCCGTGCTGCTGGCCGGGGCCGCCCGCGCCCGCGCCGCGCTAGAGGGCCGCGCCTATGTCATCCCCGATGACGTCAAGGCGCTCGCCGTGCCGGTGCTGCGCCACCGGTTGACGCTCAGCCCCGCCGCGGAGATCGAAGGCCGCGACATGGAGGCGCTGGTCGCAGAACTGGTCGAAGCAACCGAGGCCCCCCGGTGATCGGGCGCTGACGTGATCCGCGTCCTTCGCCTTGTCCTCAATATCCTGCTGCTGCCCTTGCGGCCGCTGCTGATCGTCGCGCCGACCGAGCGCGCGGCGTGGATCGCGGCCGCGCTCGCCCCGGTGGCCGTGCTGATCGCCGCCACCGCGCCCGGCGCATGGGTGGCCGCGCCGCTGATGGGGGGCGCGCTGCTGCTGCTGATCGCGCTCGACGCGGTGATGACGGGCAAGCTCGATGGCTGGGAAATCCGCACGGCCGAGGATATCGAAGTCGGTCAGCCGAGCGTGCTGGCGATCACCGCGCGCTTTGCCGGCCGTGCGCCTTCGCGCGCCGAGGCAGCGCTCGAATGCGACCCGCGCCTTGCACCCGATGGCCGTGTGACCTTCGCGCTTGCCCCCGATCCGCTCGCACCGGGCTGGCGCGGCGAGACCACGCTTACCCCCGCCCGGCGCGGCACGGCCACGGTCGCACGCGCCTGGATGCGCTGGGAAGGCCCGCTGCGGCTCGGTGCGCGGCATGTCGACTATCCGCTGGACAAGACCATCCGCATCTGGCCCGACCTGTCGCCGGTGCGTTCGCCCGATTTGCAGGCCTTCCTGCGCAACGCCCAGATCGGCCTGATCGCCCGCCGCATCCGGGGCGAAGGCACGCAGTTCGAGGCATTGAGCGAGTACGAGCCCGGCATGGACCGGCGCCGGATCGACTGGAAGGCGAGCGCGCGTCACACCCGCCTGTTCGCCCGCGAGAACGAGAGCGAGCGCAACAACCAGATCGTTTTCGCCTTCGATTGCGGACAGGCGATGTGCGAGCCGGTGGACGGGCTCCCCCGCATCGACCGCGCGGTTTCCGCCGCGCTGACCTGCGGCTATGTTGCGCTGAAGGGCGGCGACAAGGTCGCGCTGTTTGGCTTTGCCCGGCGGCCCCAGATCATGACGCCCTTCATCGGCGACGCCCGCGCCTTCCACCGCTTGCAGAGCGCGGCGGCGGGCCTCGATTACGAGCCGGTGGAGCCGAACTTCACGCTCGCCCTCGCCACGCTCACCACCAAGCTCAAGCGCCGCTCGCTGGTGGTAATATTCTCCGACTTCACCGATCCGACCGCCGCAGAGCTGATGGTCGAGAGCCTCGGGCGGCTGGTGAACAAGCATCTGGTGCTGTTCGTCACCATGACCGACAGCGAGGTTGAAGACCTTGTCGCCGCACCGCCGGGTGACATCGCGACGCTCGCCCGGTCGGTCACCGCCGACAGCCTTGCCCAGCAGCGCAAGCTGGTGCTGACCCGGCTGCGGCGGCTCGGCATCGACGTGCTCGAAGCACCGTGGGAAACCATCGGCCCGCGCCTGATCGACCGCTATCTGGCGATCCGAAGCAGCGAGGCGATAGGATGAAGGCACCGATCATCTCATCGTGGTTCGGACGGGGTGCGGTTGCCGCGCCGCCCGACATCGAAAGCGCCGCGCTGCGTTCCGACCGCTTCCGGCTGGAGCGCGAGGGCGACTGGCGCAGGCTCGAGGATATTCTCGCCCGCATGGAACGCGGCGGATTGCGACGGATCGCCGATGACGATCTGATTGCGCTGCCCGCGCTGTACCGCACCGCCGCATCCAGCCTGTCGGTGGCGCGCGAGACATCGCTGGACGCGGCGACCCTCGCCTATCTCGAGGCGCTGGTGCAGCGCGCGTGGTTCCAGGTCTATGGCCCTCGACAGGGCTTCATTCGCTGGCTGCGCGGGTTCCTGCTGGGCGGATGGAGCCGCGCCGTCCGCGCGCTGTGGCTCGATATCTGCATCGCGCTGTTCGTCATGGTCACTGGCACCATCGTCGGCTGGCTGCTCGTGGCGCAGGACGAGGCATGGTATTACCGCCTCTTCCCCGCAGGGGCCGGAGAGACGCGCGTGCCGGGGGCAAGCCGCGAACAACTGCTGAAAAGCCTCGGGCATGATGAAGGGGCAGCGGGCCTCGCCGGGTTCGCCGCGCAGCTGTTCAGCAACAATTCGGGCGTCTGCATCCTCGCCTTCGCGCTGGGCTTTGCTTTCGGCATCCCTTCGCTGATGCTGCTGGTGCAGAACATGGCCTTGCTTGGCGCGATGCTGTGGCTGTTCAACGGGCAGGGGCTGGTGGTGGAACTGGCCGCGTGGCTCAGCGTGCACGGCACAACCGAACTGTTCGGCATTCTGCTGTCGGGCGCGGCAGGGCTGCATATCGGGCGGGCGATGGCCTTTCCCGGCAAGCTTCCGGTGCTCGATGCTGCTGCTGCCGCCGGGCGCCGCTCGGCGGTGGTGATGGTGGGCGTGGTCATCATGATGGTGGTGGCCGCGATACTCGAAGCCTACCCGCGCCAATTGGTCGAGGACACCGGCAGCCGCTTCGTGATCGGCGGTACGATGCTGACCTTCTGGCTGAGCTATTTCATTCTCTACCGCCCCGCCGGTGATGCCGCTGCGCAGGAGGCCGGATGACCGCGCACAAGCCCCCCCCGCGCCGCCGTTCGCGACGACCGGCGCGCACGTACGCTGATCACGCCTGAAGGGCTTACGCTGCCGATCACCATCGCCCCGCGCGCCAGCCGCGCAGGCGCGCTGATCATCGATGTGATGATCATCGTCGTCTCCCTGATCGCCGTAGCCTTGCTGCTGGTGTGGATCGCCGAAGGGCTGCTGGCTGGCAGCGCGCTCGACCCCGAGCAGCTGTCGAGAGGCGCGCTGGAGTTCCTCGGGATCATCATGGTGCTGTTCATCTTTGCCTGGTGGTACGGTTATTTTCTGGTGCAGGAACTGGGCCCGCGCGGGGCGACGCTCGGCAAGCGCATCACCGGCATCCGCATCGCCGCCCGGGGCGGCGCGCGGCTTACGCCCGAAGCGGTGATCGCACGCAACCTGCTGCGCGATATCGAGATTTTCTATCCCCTGGTGACGCTGTCGGTGCTGGCCGTGCTGGCCGATACGGGGCAGGATATCGGCAGCCTCGGCTGGGTGCTGACCGGCTGGTTTCTGCTGTTCCTGCTATTCCCGTTCTTCAACCGCGATGCCCTGCGCGCGGGCGATATCGTCGCCGGCACCTGGGTGGTCGAGCGGCCACGCGGCAAGCTGGCAGCGGTGCTTTCCACCCAGGGCGCAGCCACCGCCGAAGGGGCGAGCGAGGTCACCGGCGTGCGTTACGATTTCGGCGAGGCCGAGCTGTCGATCTATGGCGAGAAGGAACTGCAAACGCTGGAGCGGATGCTGCGCGACTCCCCGCCCGAGGCGCTCGCCACCGTCCACGCCACGATCTGCCGGAAGATCGGCTGGGATCCGGGCGCGGGCGACGAAAGGGCTTTTCTCGAGGCCTTCTATGCGCAATTGCGCGAGCGGCTGGAGGCCGACATGCGGTTCGGCAAGCGCAAGGCGGACAAGTTCTCATGATGATCGATCGGCGGTTCTTCATCGGCGGCTCGCTGGCACTGGGGGCGAGCGCGTGCATCCCGCCCGATCAAAGCCCGGCCGGCAGACTGGCGGCGGAACTGCGGATCATCGAGGCGGCGGGCAACGGGACACTCGGCGTCGAGCTTTACAACACCGCCACCGGCGCATCGGTGGGGCTGAACAGCGACCGGCGCTTCGGGCACGCCTCCTCGTTCAAGTTCTCGCTCGCCGCGCTGCTGCTGCAACGCCATGCGGCTGGCATGATCGACGCCGACAAGCGGGTCACGTGGACCGAGGCGGACATGCTGGAATGGGCGCCCTTCACGCGTGAACGGATCGCGGCGGGCGCGACCTTGCGCGAATTGGCGCGGGCAACGCAGACCACTTCGGACAATCCGGCGGCCAATATCCTGCTGCGCAATCTGGGCGGCCCGGCGGGGATCACCGCGTTCTGGCGTTCGATTGGCGACGATGTCAGCCGGGTGGACCGTTACGAGCCGGAAATGAACAACGTTCCGCCCGCCGAATTCCGCGACACCACCACGCCCGCCGCAATGGCGCGCACCGTGGCAAAGATCGTCTACGGCGACGTGCTGCCCGAGGCCGAGCGAGCAGAATTGAAAAGCTGGATGGTCGAGACCGAGACCGGCCTTCGCCGCGTGCGCGCGGGTCTGCCCGAAGGCTGGGTGGCGGGCGACAAGACCGGCAGCAGCGGGCTGATCGGCACCGAATACAACTACATCGACATCGGTTTCGCCGAAGGGCCGAAGGGCCAGCCGCCGATCACCTTCGCCTGCTACTTCCGCGCGCGCGGCCCGGTCGAGGACATGCAGGCCCGCGCCGAACTTGCGCTGTCACGCGTGGGCCGGATCATCAAGGAATTCGCCGAGCCGGAGCGCGGTTTGCCGCTGGTGGGGAAGATTTACTGATACCAGACCCCGTTCGTGTCGAGCGAAGTCGAGACACCTTTGACGGGCCTCTCGACTACGCTCGAGGCGAACGGAGGTTGGCTCAATGATCCGGCGTCGCCGACGCCTTCTCCTCGCCGCCGAAGATCGCCACTTCGTTGACGCCTGCACTGGTCGCGCGGCCGCGATACATGCCGGTGGTGTTGAAGCTGAAGATCGCCTCGCCCTCGGGCGTGACGAGGATTACCCCGCCGTCACCGCCGAGCGAGGCAACGTCGGCCATCACTGCATCGGCAGCACCTTGATCCGATCTGGCGAGCACTTGGTAATAGTGGCTCATCGGCGTCGGTGAACGATGAGGATCCCCGATGCCCATCTGCCGGGGCAGCAGCTCGCGCTGAACCCGCAGCCGCGCACAAATCTCATGCGCCACCCCGACGCGGATGAAATACTCCCCCCACCCCGTTGCCGACACAGCACAGGCGCGGTTATCCGCATAGGTCCCCGCACCGATCACCGGCGCATCGCCAACACGGCCCCACCGCTTGCCGGTCATCCCGCCGGTCGAGGTGCCCGCAGCGAGGTTCCCCTGTTGGTCGAGCGCCACCGCGCCGACCGTGCCGAACTTGTGGTCGACATCCAGCGCCGAAAGCTTCTCCGCCTTCAGCCGCTCCAGCGCCTCTCGCCGCGCGGGGGTGGCGAAATATTCGGGCGGGGTGACCGCAAAGCCCTTCTCCACCGCAAAAGCTTCCGCGCCAGCGCCCATCAGCATCACGTGTTCGCTCTGCGTGCGCACGGTATCGGCCAGCAGGATCGGGTTCTTCACCGTCTTGACCCCGGCAATCGCCCCGGCCGAGCGGTCACGTCCGTCCATGATCGAGGCATCAAGCTCGTTCGTCCCGTCCCATGTGAACACCGCGCCCTTGCCGGCGTTGAACAGCGGCGAATCCTCCATGATGATGATCGCGGCCTTGATCGCGTCCATCGCGGCGCCGCCCTCGGCGAGGATCTTTGATCCGGCATCCAGCGCCCGCTGCAAATCCGCCTCGTAAGCCGCGCGCTTTTCGGGCGTCATCGCCTTGGGATCGAGCGTCCCTGCCCCGCCGTGGATCGCCAGCGACCATTTGGGCGCGTCTTGAGCGGAGGCAGGTTGGGACAAGAGGGCGAGAGCGAGCAGCGCGATGAGTTTCTTCATGGCCGGAAGGTGTAACGCGGCCCTCGCCGTTTCGCCAGCTTAACAGCACGCGTCCCGCACGCTAAGGCCCGCGCCATGATTTTGCGCCCCGCCACCCTCGCCGATGCCCCGGAGCTTGCCAAGCTTGGCGCAGAGACCTTCGTCGCCGCCTTCGGCCATCTCTACACCCCGCAAGACCTCGAAGCCTTTCTGGCCGAAGTCCACAATCCGGAAGCGGTTGGCGAAGAGATCGCGGGCGACAGCTGCACCCACCGCCTGGTCGAGGATGACGGCGCGCTCGTCGCCTTCTGCAAGCTGCGTTACCCGACCAAGTTCGTGGAATATTCGGACGCGCGCGATCCGATCGAGCTCGGCCAGCTCTATGCCCTGCCCGGATACACCGGCACCGGAATTGGCGCACAGCTGATGGACTGGGCGCTTGAGGTCGCGCGGGACGCGGGCCATGATGCCATCCTGCTTTCGGTCTATGCCGAGAATTTCGGCGCCCAGCGCTTCTACCAGCGGCATGGCTTCGGCAAGATTGCGGACATCACCTTCCGGGTGGGGGAACATATCGATCCGGAATTCCTATACGAACTGAAGCTTTAATCACGGGAGACAAGCGATGAGCGGATTCGGTTGGGCAAGCACCACGGACGAGGTGCTCGGAGCCATCGACCTGTCGGGAATGACTGTGTTCATCACCGGCGCCAATTCCGGTCTGGGGCAGGAAACCGCCCGCGCGATGGCAGCCAGGGGCGCTCACGTGATCATGGCAGGGCGCGATCAGGGCAAGCTTGACGAGGCGGAGGCCGCGATCCGCGCCGCGGCGCCCGATGCGCAGCTCGACACCATCACCGTCGACCTCGGCTCGCTCGACAGCATCCGCGCATCGACGTCGCGGGCGCGCCAGCGGTTCGCCAAAATCGACATCCTCATCAACAATGCCGGCGTGATGGCCACGCCCTTCACCCACACCGCCGATGGGTTCGAGATGCAGTTCGGCACCAATCACTTGGGCCACTTCGCGCTGACGGGTGAGCTGTTCCCGCTGATCGAGCGCGGGACGGCCAAGCGCATCGTCAACCTGTCGAGCCGTGGGCACCATATGGGGCCAGTCCATTTCGACGACCCCAATTTCACGCATCGTCCCTATGATCCCTGGTCCAGTTACGGCCAGTCCAAAACCGCCAACGTGCTGTTCAGCGTGGGGCTGGAACAGCGCTTTGCGGTGCTGGGCATCCATGCCTACGCCGTCCACCCGGGCGGAATCGAAACCAACCTCGGCCGCCACATGACGCAGGGAATGCGCGATGGCCTGATGGCGCGCATCTCCAAGAGCGACACGGGCTTCGCATGGAAGACCATCCCGCAAGGCGCGGCGACCAGCTGCTGGGCGGCAACCGCGCCCGAACTGGAAGGTAAGGGTGGGGTCTATTGCGAGGACTGCCACGTCGCCGAGGTGGACGAAGAATCCTCGACCGGCGGGGTGCGCAGCTATGCGCTCAACCCCAGCTTCGCCGACCAGCTCTGGAAGCTGAGCGAGGAGCTGACCGGGGTGAAGTATCCGAGCTAGCTCGCGATAAACTCCCGCATCAACCCGATCACATCCTTCGCCTCGCGGGTCGGGAGGATCGCCATGAAGACATGCGGCGCGGCCTCGTATTCGTAGAGTTTCGCGTCCACCCCGGCGGCCCGCAGCTTGCCGAGGAAGCTGCGCGAATCGACGATGAAGATGTCATGCCGCCCGGTCCAGATGCGGGTCGGCGGGAGGGCGGCGAGGTCTTCGGGCGCGGCGTAGAGCGGGCTGACTGCCGGATCATCGATCGCCCGGCCTGCCGCCACAAGGCCTCCGCAGGCGCGCAGCGTGCCAATCTTGAGCATGATGTCATGCGGCTCCACCGCGGCAATCGCCGGGTCGGCCAGCCCGAGATCAAGCCACGGCGCGAACAGAGCGAGCTTGCCGGGCAGCGCCCCGCCCGCTTTCACCAGCCGCAAGGCCAGTGCCAGCGCCATATGCCCGCCCGCGCTATCGCCATTGAGGATGATCCGCGCCGGATCGTGCCTGGCGGCAAGCTCGGCATAGACCGCGTCGGCGAGGTCGTCCTGGGCGGTATATGGCGCCTCGGGCACCATCGGATAAAGCGGCACGGTGACACTGATCCCGCAGGCCTTCACCATTTCGGCGACCAGCGGCCAGTGCACCTTGAACATCGGCTGCACGAACCCGCCGCCGTGGAAATAGAGCATGTGCCAGGCACCCGGCCCCGATTTGGGGTGCAACGTCACCACCGGGCTGCCCAGCACCTCCCGCTCCTCGACGATGAAGCGCCTGTGGAAGCTGGCGGGCATCGGCGCATCCGGCGGCAGCCGCCTGCCTGCCATCGCACGGTGAAAGCCTTCCGCGTCATGCGGGAAGACCGGCTTGCCCCGCGCCACGATGAACTTGATCGCCCGCATCAGCAGGCTCGGCGTGGCACTGCGCAGCGCGATGGCACTTTGGGTCAACATGCTAATTCCCCTTTGGTGCGACAGAGTGCCTCGCCGCAAGGCCAAGTCAAGCGCGCCGACTGGTCATTGCCCCGCAACGCTTTGCCGCCTATATGGTGTGCCATGTCTTCCATCCGTCCGTGGCGCACGATCGAACGGCGCAAATGTCGCCAGATCATGGTGGGGAATGTCCCCGTTGGCGGTGATGCCCCTATCACCGTGCAGACCATGACCAACACCCCTACAGAGGACGTGCGCGCCACGCTGGACCAGATCCGGCGCTGCGAGGAAGTGGGTGCGGATATTATCCGCGTCTCCTGCCCGACCGAGGAATCGACCCGCGATTTCAAGAAGATCACCCGCGGCGCGCGCATCCCGATCGTTGCCGACATTCACTTCCACTACAAGCGCGCGCTGGAAGCGGCTGACGCGGGCGCGGCGTGCCTGCGCATCAACCCGGGCAATATCGGCTCGGCGAGCCGCGTCGCCGAAGTGGTGCGCGCCGCCAAGGCCAATGGCTGCGCGATCCGCATCGGCGTGAACGCGGGCAGCCTCGAGAAAGACCTGCTCGAAAAATACGGTGAGCCCTGCCCCGAAGCGCTGATCGAAAGCGCGCTCGATCACATCAAGCTGTTGCAGGACCACGATTTCCACGAATTCAAGGTGGCGGTGAAAGCCTCCGACGTGTTCCTCGCGGTCGCCGCGTATCACGGGCTGGCCGAAACGGTCGATTGCCCGCTGCACCTGGGCATCACCGAGGCGGGCGGCTTGATCGGCGGCACGGTGAAGTCCAGCATCGGCATGGGCTCGCTGCTGTGGGCCGGTATCGGCGACACCATCCGCGTGTCGCTATCGGCCGAACCGGAAGAAGAGATCAAGGTCGGCTACCACATGCTCAAGGCCTTGGGCCTGCGTACCCGCGGCGTGCGGGTGGTGTCGTGCCCCTCGTGCTCGCGGCAGGGCTTCGATGTGATCCGCACGGTAGAAACGCTGGAAAAGCGGCTCGAACACATCAAGACCCCGATGAGCCTTTCGGTGCTCGGCTGCGTCGTCAACGGCCCCGGCGAAGCGCGCGAGACCGATATCGGCCTGACCGGCGGCGGCAATGGCAAGCACATGGTCTATCTTTCGGGCATGAAGGCCCATGCGATCGATGACGAAGCGATGCTTGATCACATCGTCCGGCTGGTCGAGGAGAAGGCCGCTGCCATCGAAGCGGGCGAGGCAACCGCCTTCGATCCGCACGCCGCGCCTGCACAAGCCGCCGAAGCCGCAGAGTGATCCGCGCCGCCATTGCCGCAAGTCTGGCGCTGGCGCTCACCGCCTGCGCGACGACGCCCGAAGTGGCAGCCCCGGCGCGGCCCGATGCCAAGTCCTATGCCGTCAGCGCCAATGCGATGGGCGATGTCGATGCCGCACTCACCCGCGCCGCCGCCAGTGGCAAGCGCGTGCTGGTGGTGTTCGGCGCGAACTGGTGCCACGACAGCACCGCGCTCGCCGGATGGCTCGAAACCCCGCGCTTCACTGCGCTGCTGGCCGAGCGTTACGAACTGGTCTTCGTCAATGTCGGCCTGCCGCAGTCCGGCGACGGGCATAACCTCGATGTGGCGCGGCGCTTCGGCCTTGCGGAGATGACGGGAACGCCCGCGCTGGTCGTGCTCACTGCCGAGGGTAAACCCGTAAACCTCGACACCGCCGCTAGCTGGCGCAATGCAGCCAGCCGCAGCGAGGATGCGATCTTCGCCGAGCTCCTCGCGCTGTCCGACCGCCCTGCGGCATGATCGCCGCCCTGCTGCTCGCCCTCGCCCTGGCGATGGACGCCTTTGCGGTCGCGCTGACGCAGGGCGCGAAATTTCGTCCCTCGGCACGCGGCGGGTTCGCTATCGCGCTCACCTTCGGGGTGTTCCAGGCGCTGATGCCGCTCGCAGGCTGGGTGATCGGTGCCGTGGCGCTGATCTATGTCGAGGCATTCGACCACTGGATCGCCTTCGGATTGCTGACCTTCCTCGGCGTCAGGATGCTTGGCGGGCATGTCGGCGAGGATGAAGCCGCCCATGCGCTGACCGGCCGCGCGCTGCTGCTGGCGGGTGTGGCGACCAGCATCGACGCGCTCGCCGCCGGGATCACCTTGCCCACGCTCAGCATCGCACCCCCCGTAGCTGCCGCGCTGATCGGGATCGTGACGTTCGCCATGAGCGGGGCGGGCGTGTGGCTGGGCCGCATAGCGGGTGATCGCTGGGGCCAATGGGCCGAGCGCGTCGGGGGCGTGATCCTGATCGGGCTGGGCTGCAAGATCCTCGCCGAGCATTCGGGCTGGCTCTGAGCGGGCCGTGCTCCACGTCGTCCACCACGCCGACTATATGGCCCCGCGCCCCGAACGCGGCACCTTCCGCTTCGACAAATACTACCTCGTGATGGAGCAACTGCGCGAAAGCGGCGCGCCCATCACCGAACACGCGCCCGAACCGATGCCGCGCGAATGGCTCGAAGCGGTGCATTGCCCCGATTACGTCGACGAGGTGTTCCGCGCCGAAGTCCCCCGCGCCAAGGAACGGCGCATCGGCTTTCCGGTGACGCCCGCGATCACCTCCCGCGTGCGGCACACCAATGGCGGCACGTGGCTCGCCGCACAGCTGGCCCGCGCGCATGGCTATGCCGCCAACTCCGCCGCCGGGAGCCACCATGCGCTGCACGACACCGGCGCAGGCTATTGCGTGTTCAACGACCTTGCCGTCACCGCAAACCGCCTGATCGCCGAGCGCCATGCCGCCCGCGTGCTGATCGTCGACTGCGACGTGCATCAGGGCGATGGCACCGCCAGCCTCACCGCGGGGCGTGAGGACATCTTCACTCTGTCGCTCCACGCCGAAAAGAACTTCCCGGTCAGGAAAGCGCGCTCCAGCCTCGACATCGCCCTGCCCGATGGGCTGGATGATGATGGCTATATGGAGACGCTCACCCGCCACCTGCCGCAGGTCATGGCCGACTTCGCGCCGGATTTCGTGCTGTATCAGGCAGGGGTCGATCCGCATGTCGACGACAAGCTCGGGCGGCTGGCGCTGACGGACGAAGGACTGGCACTGCGCGATCGCTTCGTCATCGGAGAATCCCGTCGGCTTGGGCTGCCGGTCGCCAGCGCCTTGGGGGGCGGTTATGGCGACGATCCGCGCCTTGTTGCCGCGCGCCATGCGGCCTCGATGTTAACAATGGCGGCGGCGAACAGCGCATTTCCGGCACCTTCCCCCACGAATTGAGCCATAGCTGCGATGAACCGTTGACGCCCTTATTGGGAACCTGACGCGCGCGGGTTACGTTAGGTCCTAATGAAACGTCGGGACATTCTGAAAGGCACTTTGGCAGCGGGAGCGGCGTTGGCGCTGCCATCGCGCCTGTTCGCCTCTGTTGCGTCCGGCACACCGCGCGACCGTATCCTGTTCGATATCGCCAAACGCGAATTGCTGCGTGCGGGCAATGCGATCTGGAAGCACGACATTGTCGGTATCGCCGATTTCGGTCTGCATTCGGCCAAGCCGCGCTTCCACTTCGTCAATTTCGAACGCGGCGAGGTGCAGTCCTATCACGTCAGCCACGGACAGGGCTCCGACCCGCAGCATGATGGCTGGCTGAAGCAGTTCTCCAACACCGAAGGCTCGAACGCGACCAGCCGCGGGGCCTATGTCACCTGGGAATGGTACAAGGGCCGGTATGGTACGTCGGTGCGGCTTGGCGGGCTCGACGAGAGCAACAATGCAGCGCTGCAACGCTACATTGTGATGCACCACGCAGACTATGCCGAGAATTCGCATCTCGAAAGGTTTGGACGGCTCGGGCGCTCGAACGGGTGCTTTGCGATGGGCACCACACAGTTCCGCGAGGCACTGATGCACCTGTCCGGCGGGCGGCTGCTGTTCGCAGACAGCCTCGGACTGGAGGAAGACGGCAGCATTCAGCCGCTACCCGAACTGGCAATGATTGACCGCCAGCCGCTCGACTTCGGCCCCAGCGCCGCCGCCAGCGCGTTCTGAGGCGCTTCGCCGCCCCGACAACAATCCGGATTTAAGTGTTTAGTCAGGAGAGAGGGCCGGAAGCCCCCTCTGCCTAGCTATCCTGCAGATCGTCCTCGATCACGATCACCTCGTCATCCACCACATTGCTGCGGTTGCGCACGCGCGGCTTGTCGAGGCTGGCGAGCACCGGCGTATCGCGGCCGTAGATGTCCTTGAAGGTCGCCATCTGGCCGTTGATGTCGGAGGCCATCGTGAAATAGGTGATGTAGGCGGGCCACTGCTTTTCGAGCATCACCTTGGTGTATTTGCCCGAGGTCGAGATCGCCACGGCCTCGTCCTTGGTCGCGCCCTTGCCGAGGATCGCCATCGTCATCGCCAGTTCCAGCGCCCGCTCGGTGCGCACGCAGCCGTGCGACAGCGCACGGAAGTCCGATGCGAACAGATGGCGTGACGGCGTGTCGTGGAAGAAGATTGCGTGCGCATTGGGCATTTCGAGCTTCATCATGCCCAGCGAATTGCCCGGACCGGGCTGCTGCACCACAGTGATGTAGCCATTCGCGCCTTTGGTCGCGACATAGCCGTTGCGCTTGCCCCAGGCGGGGTTGGCGAGCACTTTCGCGCCCAGCCCTTCACCCTTGACGATCGACTGCGGCACCGTCCAGGTCGGGTTGAACACCACGCCTTCGACCACTTCGGCCAGCTGCGGGGTCGCGGTGCGCCCCGGCTTGCCGACGATCGTGCGATAGGTGCTGATGATCCGGTTCTTGACCGTCAGCCGCAGCTGGAATTCCGGCACATTGGTGATGAGGTATTGCGAGCCGAGGTCGCGCGCCAGCCAGCGCCAGCGGTCCATATTGGCGCGGATCAGCTTGCGCTTCGAGGTGGCGCTGGCAGGCGTGTTCGCCAGCTCGGCCTTGAGCTTGGCGTAATCCGGGTGGGTCGGATTGAGCTTCATCAGCGTGCCGCGGATGTCGCCAGTGCTGATCGCTTCGGCCAGCACGTTGCCGGCGGGGTTCAGGTCACGGTCGGGATCGACGACGAACCACTGCTCGCGCGCTTCCATCGGGGTGCGCCCGTCGCGCAGATCCTCGACCAGCCAGATGAAGCTTTGCGAGGCAAGCTCGTTCAGTTCCTTCGACGGGCCGGAGGCCAGCGCGACCTTGAGCGGCGCGAGGTCATAGTCCTTGGGATCGAGCCCTTCGGCCCCGATGCCTTCGATCAGCGCGACCAGCTGCGCGGCCTGCCCGACGGTCCAGTTCTGCACCAGCGGCGCGGCGATGCGGAGGCCGCCCTGCACCACAGGCTCTGACACCGTCTGTGGGAAAGCCTGCGCAAAGGCGTCGGTGGACTTGGGGGCCGGAGCGGGCGTCGGCGCGGGAACCTGCACCGTTGCGGGGCCGCCATAATTCTCGCCGCCGGGGATCATCCCGCGGCTCACAGCCGTGCCGTCCTGCGCCAGAGCTGCTGTCGCCACCAGCGCTGCCACGGCGGCGCCGCCTGCGAGTTTGCCCGAAAACCTGATCATTCCTGTCGCCTTTTCGCCCCATGCTGCCGCATCCGGCCGCATAATCGTCGCTGTTATCTTACGCGCAGCGCCATCCCCCTATCAACCATCTTGGCTTTCACCTGGATTAATGTTCACAGGCGTGACCTTGGAGCCGCATGCGCTTATGGGACCGGCCATGCGCCCCAGCCATCACGCCTTGTTGCCCTTTGTCGTCGCGCTGGCGGGGGTCGGCTTCCTTTCGCTGATGGACGCTTTCATGAAAGAGGCCGCGCTGCTGATCGGCGCCTATACGGCGACAGTGCTGCGCGCCTTTATCGGCACCGCGCTGATCGGACCCGTCTGGCTGGCGCGCGGGCCTGCCATGCCGACGCGGGCGGTGTGGAAGCTGCATATCGAGCGCGGGATTGTCTCGGCCTTCATGGCGCTGACCTTTTTCTATTCGCTCACCCTGCTGCCCTTGGCAGAGGCTATTGCCCTCAGTTTCATCGCGCCGCTGATCGCGCTCTATCTTGCCCGCGTCCTGCTGGGCGAGGTGATCAGCCGCGCCGCCATCGGGGCGAGCGTGCTCGGGTTTGCGGGGACGCTGGTGATCGTCGGCGGGCGGATCGGCCAAGGCGCCTTCGACGAGCGCGCTGCGCTGGGTGTCGCCGCGCTGTTCATATCGGCGATGCTCTACGCATATAACTTCATCGTGATCCGCAAACAGGCGCAGGTTGCAGGCCCGCTGGAGATCGCGACCTTCCATTCAGGCGTCGGGGGCGTGGTGCTGCTGATCCTTGCCCCCTTCCTGTGGGAGCCACCGGCGGGCGAGGCGCTGATGCCGCTGCTGGCCGCGGGCGCGCTGACTGTGGCGGGATCGCTCTCGATCGCCTGGGCCTATGCCCGCGCGGAGGCGAATGTGCTGGTGCCGACCGAGTATTCAGGCTTCGTCTGGGCCGCGCTGTTTGGGTGGCTTTTCTTCCGCGAGCCGGTGACGTGGCCGACACTGGCGGGAACCGCGCTGATCGTCACCGGCTGCTGGCTGGCGACGCGCCCTGCCCGGCCTGCGCCGATCCCTGCCAACTAAGACAAAAGACGCAAGGGAACCCCCCTTGACCTCGCGCGCGAGGCAGCGCAGGAGCGCCGACATATACCGCGCCCTTGGTGGATCGGGGGCGGGTCAATCAAAAGGACGGAACCCCCCATGACCGCAATCGGCCAGGATTCGCTCGGCACCCGCCAGACGCTTGACGTGAACGGCAAGCAATATGCCTATTACTCGCTCGCGAAAGCTGCCGAGCAGCTGGGCGACATCAGCAAGCTGCCGATCTCGATGAAGGTGCTGCTGGAAAACCTGCTGCGCTTCGAAGATGGTGGTTTCACCGTGGCGCGCTCGCACATTCAGGCGCTGGTCGACTGGCAGAACAACCCCTCGACGGGCGAAGAAATCCAGTACCGCCCGGCGCGCGTGCTGCTTCAGGACTTCACCGGCGTGCCCTGCGTGGTCGATCTGGCCGCGATGCGCGATGCGATCAAGAAGCTGGGCGGCGATACCGCCAAGATTAACCCGCTGGTGCCGGTCAACCTCGTGATCGACCACTCGGTGATGGTCGACGAATTCGGCCACCCCAAGGCGATGGAAGCCAACATGGCGCTCGAATACGAGCGCAATGCCGAGCGTTATGACTTCCTCAAGTGGGGCTCCAAGAGCTTCCAGAACTTCACCGCTGTGCCCCCGGGCACCGGGATCTGCCACCAGGTGAACCTCGAACACCTCGCGCAGGCCGTGTGGTCGTCTGAAGGCCCGGACGGCATGATGGTCGCCTATCCCGACACCTGCGTCGGTACGGACAGCCACACCACCATGATCAACGGTCTGGGCGTGCTGGGCTGGGGCGTCGGCGGGATCGAGGCGGAAGCCGCGATGCTCGGCCAGCCGGTTTCGATGCTGATCCCCGAAGTGGTCGGCTTCTACCTTGAAGGCGCGATGGCCGAAGGCGTGACCGCGACCGATCTGGTGCTGACCTGCGTGCAGATGCTCCGCAATGTCGGCGTGGTGGGCCGCTTTGTCGAATTCTACGGCCCGGGCGTGGCCAACCTCACGCTGGCGGATCGTGCCACCATCGCCAACATGGCGCCCGAATATGGCGCGACCTGCGGCTTCTTCGGCATCGACGACAAGACCCTCGATTACCTGCGCCTCACCGGCCGCAGCGAAGAGAACATCGCGCTGGTCGAAGCCTATTCCAAGGCACAGGGCATGTGGTTCGATCCCGCCAACGTGCCGGTCTTCACCAAGACACTGAGCCTCGACATGGCCACCGTCGTCCCCAGCCTCGCCGGCCCCAAGCGCCCGCAGGACAAGGTGATCCTGCAAGAGGTCGACGATCTGTTCAATTCCGACCTCTCCAAGGTCTACGGCAAGTCCGCCGCCGCGCGCGTAGGCGTCGAAGGCGCTGCGCATGACATCGGCGATGGCGACGTGGTGATCGCCGCGATCACCAGCTGCACCAACACCTCCAACCCCGACGTGCTGATCGCTGCCGGTCTGGTCGCCAAGAAGGCGAACGAGCGGGGGCTGAAGCCCAAGCCGTGGGTCAAGACCTCGCTGGCGCCGGGCTCGCAGGTGGTCACGGATTACCTCGTGAAGTCGGGACTTCAGGAGCATTTGGACGCGGTCGGTTTCGACCTCGTGGGCTATGGCTGCACCACCTGCATCGGCAATTCCGGCCCGCTCGCCGCGCCGATCAGCGCCGCGATCAACGGCAATGATATCGTTGCTGCCAGCGTGCTGTCGGGCAACCGCAACTTCGAAGGCCGCGTCAGCCCCGACGTGCGCGCAAACTTCCTCGCCTCGCCGCCGCTGGTGGTGGCTTACGCGCTGAAGGGCACCGTGACCGAGGACATCACCACCACCCCGATCGGCCACGACCAGAACGGCGATCCGGTGATGCTCGCCGATCTGTGGCCGACCAACGCCGAAATCGCCGCCAACCGCGCCGCGAACATCGACCGTTCGATGTTCGTCAGCCGCTACGCCAACGTCTATGACGGTGACGAGCACTGGCAGGCGATCACGGTCGAGCCTTCGGACACCTACCAGTGGCGCGCCGGTTCGACCTATGTCGCCAACCCGCCCTATTTCGAGGGCATGACCATGACCCCCGCGCCGATCATGGACATCGTCGATGCCAAGCCCTTGGCGATCCTCGGCGATTCGGTCACGACCGACCACATCTCGCCGGCCGGTTCGATCAAGGAAGACAGCCCAGGCGGCAAGTTCCTGATGGCCAACCAGGTCGCCAAGAAGGACTTCAACTCCTACGGCTCGCGCCGCGGCCACCACGAAGTGATGATGCGCGGCACCTTCGCCAACATCCGCATCAAGAACGAAATGGTCCCGGGCGTCGAAGGTGGCTTCTCGACCTTCGGCGGCGAGACCATGGCGATCTACGACGCGGCGATGAAGCACAAGGAAGCCGGCACACCGCTGGTCGTCATCGGCGGCAAGGAATACGGAACCGGGTCGTCGCGCGACTGGGCGGCCAAGGGCACGATCCTGCTGGGCGTGCGCATGGTGATCGTCGAGAGCTTCGAGCGTATCCACCGCTCCAATCTCGTCGGGATGGGCGTGCTGCCGCTGCAGTTCAAGGAAGGTGACACCCGCCAGAGCCTTGGCTTGGCCGCGACCGACACCTTCTCGATCCGCGGTCTGGCCGACATGGTGCCCGGTCAGGACATCACGGTCGAGGTCACCCGCGAAGACGGATCGACCTTCAGCTTCACCGCGCTGTGTCGCATAGATACCGCAAATGAAATGGAATATTACCGCCACGGCGGGATTCTCCATTACGTTCTGCGCAAGCTTGCGGCATAAGGAGGACATGACACCGCGCCGCCTCGCTCTTCTGTTTGCCCCGGCCCTGCCGCTAGCGCCGCTGATGCTGGGGCTGGCGGCGTGTGGGGGCGGGCCGGATAACAGGGGCGAAGCGCCGTCCGCACCGCTCGGATTCGAACTTGCGTTTGCGGGGCTTGGAACCGGAGCGGGCGGCAATGATGATACCGCTGCGGCATCCGAGGCTCCCGCGCCCGCGGCGCTGATTGCGCTGTCTCCGGAAGAACTCTCCGCGAGGATCAGGGACGGCAATCTCCGCCTGATCGACGTGCGCACCGATGCCGAGGTGGCCGAGGGCATGATCCCCGGCGCCGAGCACATCGCGCTCGACCAGTTTGATCCGGCGTCGCTCGATCTGTCGGACGGACGCGAGGTGGTGCTCTATTGCCGCTCGGGCCGTCGTTCCGCGGTTGCGGGCGAGAAGCTGGCGGCGGTGACGGGTGAACCGGCGACGCATCTGGAAGGCGGGATGCTCGCCTGGGAAGCCGCCGGCCAGCCGGTCGACAAGCCCTAAAGCGCTTCACCTCATTGCAAACGAAAAGGGGCGGCCAATGACAGGCCGCCCCTTTTGTTTTGTGTGTGCGGTACGCCTCAGCCGAGGAACTTGCGCCGCCCCAGGATGGCAGCGGCGGCGAGGCCGAACAGGATCGTCATGGGCGGCGCGGGCACATCGTGACCGCCCGAGGACGAAGAGCTGCTGCTGGAAGACGACGAGGACGAAGACGAGGAGCTGCTGCTTCCGCTCGAGGAACTCGAACCCGAAGACCCGCTGCTGCCCGACGAGCCACTGCTGCCCGAAGACGAGGACGACGACGAAGAAGACGACGAGCTGCTGGTGCTGCTCGTCATGTCGCCCGAAGTGCTGCCGCCGCTGGTCGCCCCGCCCGATGACGAGGAGCTGCTGCCCGACGACGAGGACGACGACGAACTGCCGCCCGAACCGCCCGAGGACGTTGTCCCGGGATGACCACCCGAGCTCCCGCCCGGCTTGCCGCTGCTGCCGCCCGAAGATGACGACGACGAAGACGAGGAGGACGACGAGGAGCTCGAAGACGAAGACGAGGACGAGCTGGACACCGCGCCGGTCGAGGAACTGACATTGCCCGAGCTGCTCGACACGTTGCCGGAGGAGCTCGACACGTTGCCCGAGCTGCTCGAAACATTGCCCGAAGAGCTCGACACCGCGCCGGTGCTCGACGACACGGCGCCCGTGCTGCTCGACACTGCACCGGTCGAAGAAGAGACATTGCCCGACGTGCTGGTGCTCGACACCGCACCGGTGCTGCTCGAAACTTGGCCGGTCGACGTCGAGGTCGACACCTGGCCGGTCGAGGAACTGATCTGACCCGACGAAGACGTGGTCGTCGAACTCACCTGGCCCGAAGACGAGGTGGTGGACGTCGAATTGTCGATGTCGATATCGACAATCACGCCGCTTGATCCGCTGCTGCTGCCGCCAGAGGTCGACGTGGTGGTCGAAACCGACACATCGCCCGAGGAGGAACCGCCGCCGCCGAAGAACCCGCCGAAGAAGCCGCCGCCGAAGCCGCCACCAAAACCGCCTCCGCCAAAACCGCCGCCCCAACCGCCGCCCGGCCCGCCACCGCCCGAAATCGGGGGAAGCGGCGGAAGCGGCGCAGGCATATAGGCAACCTGCGCCAGCGGCGGACATTCACTGGTGTCGATATAGGCTTCGATCGCACCAGCCGGCACGCTCGCCGCAGCGACGTTACCTGCCGGGCCGATCGGCTGGCATTCGATGGTCCGCTCGACGATGCGGCGGCGACGCTGTTCGACATCGGGGATGATCCGCTCGCGCGTCTTGATGTAGCGCGCGCCCGTAACCGGATCGACCTGCACCAGCTTGCCGTCGATATTGGTCGAGAAATCCGGCGTGTCGGTGTTCATCGGCTCGGCCATGCGCACCGCGCCGCCTTGCAACAATGCGACACCCGCAGCAGCGGCGGAAAGCTTCGCGATGGCCAGTTTGAGCGACATGGTCAGATACCCTGTTTGCCTGTGGCGGTGGGAACGGGGTCTGCCCGCACCTCCTCCAAATCCAGTGCTCTACTGATGACATAAGGCACACAGGGGCAATGGCGATTAACCATGCCGGACCCTCGGAGACGCCCTGACTCCCACAGAATCACGTGGTTTTCGGGTGCGCTGTCCCGAACTGGTACCGAAAAAGGGGGCTCCGTTAGCCTAAAGGTTAACACGGAGCGCCGGTGGCCGCGGGACTCAGTCCTCGAACAGTGTGGACTGGCTGGGGGGTGATTCTCTGGGTGGAGTAAGCTCCAGATGGGCCCACCCGGCATCGTTGAGCACCCGCCCGCGTGCCGTGCGCGCGATCAGGCCGAGCTGGATGAGGTAGGGCTCGACCACCTCCTCCACCGTGTCGCGCGGTTCGGCGAGACCGGCGGCCAGCGTCTCGATCCCGACCGGGCCGCCCTTGTATATCCCTGCGATCATGGTGAGGTAGCGCCGGTCCATGGCGTCGAGGCCAAGCCGGTCAATCTCCAGCCGGGTCAGTGCCTCGTCGGCCACATGGCGGGTGACACTCGCCGCCCCCGCAACATCGGCGAAGTCGCGCACGCGGCGGAGCAAGCGCCCTGCGACACGCGGCGTCCCGCGCGAACGGCGGGCGATTTCATGCGCGCCGTCAGGGGCGATGGCGAGGCCCAGCAGCCCTGCGGCGCGGGTGACGACCCGCTCCAGCTCCTCGTGCGTGTAGAAATTGAGCCGGACCGGGATGCCGAAGCGGTCACGCAGCGGCGTGGTCAGCAGGCCCTGCCGGGTGGTCGCGCCGATCAGGGTGAAGGGCGGCAGGTCGATCCGCACCGAACGCGCCGACGGCCCCTCGCCGATGATGAGGTCCAGCGCGCGGTCCTCCATCGCCGGGTAGAGCACTTCCTCGACCACGGGCGAGAGGCGGTGGATCTCGTCGATGAACAGCACGTCATGCGGTTCGAGATTGGTGAGCAGCGCGGCAAGGTCGCCAGCCTTGGCGATGACCGGGCCGGAGGTGGCGCGGAAGCCGACGCCCAGTTCGCCCGCGATGATCTGCGCCAGCGTGGTCTTGCCAAGGCCCGGGGGGCCGAAGAACAAGGTATGGTCCATCGCCTCCCCCCGCGCGCGCGCGGCGGCGATGAAGACGGCAAGGTTCCCCTTGGCGGCTTCCTGCCCGACGAACTCGGCCAGCCGGCGCGGGCGCAGGGCGGCGTCCGGGTCACCGGGTTGGCGGGTGGGGGTGTGGAGGGGGGTGTCGGGGGTGGTCATCGCAGTCCCTCATTGCCGACCGCTCCGAAGAACTCCCCGTCCCGATACAGTTGCCACGTCTCGTAACCCATGGACATCGTCAGGAATTGAAGGGTTAACACGTCGCCAATTCTCAAGGTGCAATCACCAGTTCGTGTGTCAACCTCTACAGCCACAATCTTCGCTCCGGTGAGCGCGTCATTGGCCGATTTCTCCGAATCGACTGGAGAGGGCAGGCCGTATTGATGGCCGTCGTCATCGCTGGTAACTATGATGGACTTGGAACCAATAAGGCGCCAGCCATAAGTGGTCATGACGAATTGCGATCCCACGGCAAAAGACCATTGGCCTTCGCCGCGCGCCACAACAACCGTTTGCCCGATCAACAAACCCGACAGCTCTGCCGCATAGGCTTCGGTTTGCGACTGCTTCCGAAATAGGTTCATCCAATCCGGCTCCGACAGATGGACCCTGAAACGAGTTCAGGGTGACGGTAAGGAGGCGGAAAATCAGCAATTTCGTCATGCTGAACTTGTTTCAGCATCCATCCTGCCGCATCCTCAGTACCATGCGGCACGAGCGCCTGCCCTGCGTCTACATCCTCGCGAGCCAGCGCAATGGCACGCTCTATATCGGCGTCACCAGCGACCTGATCGGCAGGCTCTGGCAGCATCGTAACGGCGGCGTCCCGGGGTTCACCAACCGCCACAAGGTTCACCGTCTCGTTCGCTACGAGCTGTTCGGCGACATGGAAGGCGCGATCTTGCGCGAGAAGCAACTCAAGCGCTGGCACCGGCAATGGAAGATCAACCTGATCGAGAGCGAGAACCGCGACTGGCATGATCTGGCGGTCGGTTTGGGTTTGCCGCCGCTCAACCATCTCTGAGAACCCGTCACCATGAACTTGTTTCAGGGTCCATTTCTCCTCAGGCACCGAAGGCGCGGTGGGAAGGATGGATGCTGAAACAAGTTCAGCATGACGGTGTTGGGCAATGCCCATCACCCCGCCGCCTTCTTCAGCGCCACGCGGATCAGGTCGCCCTCGCTCGCACCCTCGCCCAGTTCTTCCAGCGCGCGTGCCACCGCCTGTGCCGCGACCGCGGGCTTGAACCCGAGGTTCTCCAGCGCGCTCGCCGCGTCTGCGCCCCTGCTCCCCGCAGGCGCCGCCGCAACGCCAACCGCAAAGCCGCCGCTCCCGCCCGGCATCGCGCCCGCCTTGTCCTTCAGCTCGTTGACGATCCGCCCCGCCAGCTTCGGCCCCACGCCTTGCGCGCGGGCCACCATCGCCGCGTCTCCTTTGCCGCAGGCGTCGCGGAGGTCTCCGGTGGAGAGCGCGGAGAGGATCGCCAGTGCCACCTTGCTCCCCACGCCCTGCACACCGGTCAGCAGACGGAACCAGTCCCGCTCGGCGCTGTCGGCGAAGCCGAGCAGGCGCATGTCGTTCTCGCTCACCTGCAATTGCGTGTGGACGGTGCAGCCCTCCCCCACCTCGCCCAGCGCGGCAAGCGTGCGGCTGGAGCAGTGGACGAGGTAGCCCACCCCGCCGACATCGACCACGGCCCAGTCCTCGCCGGTCGCGTCGAGCCTGCCTGAGAGTTTGGCGATCATGGTTTGTTCCTGCCTCAAGCCGCACACGGCGTCCAGCCTTTATGGACAGATGCCCACACTTGCGCCAGATGGCGTGGCATGAGCTGGAACACCTTCGGGCGCGTGCTGCGCTTTACCACTTGGGGAGAGAGCCACGGGCCTGCGCTGGGCGCGGTCGTTGACGGGTGCCCGCCGGGCCTCGCCATATCCGAGGAGTTCATCCAGCCCTTCATGGACGCGCGCAAGCCGGGCACCAGCCGCTTCACCACGCAGCGGCGCGAGGATGATCTGGTGCGGATCCTTTCCGGGGTGTTCGAGGGCAAGACCACCGGCACCCCGATCAGCCTGATGATCGAGAACACCGATCAGCGGTCGAAAGATTACTCCGACATCGCCCAGTCCTATCGCCCCGGCCATGCCGATTACGCCTATGACGCCAAATACGGCATCCGCGACTATCGCGGCGGCGGGCGTTCCAGCGCGCGTGAGACAGCGGCGCGGGTCGCGGCTGGCGCAGTGGCGCGGCTGGTGATCCCGGAAGTCACCATCACGGCTTACGTGTGCGAGTTGGGCGGCGACCGGATTGATCCGGCGCGGATCGACTACAGCGAGATTGCCAACAACCCGTTCTTCTGTCCCGACCCCGAAGCCGCCAAGCGCTGGGAAGCCAAGGTGGACGAGGCACGGAAGGCCGGATCATCACTCGGCGCCATCGTCGAATGCGTCGCCACCGGCGTCCCCGCAGGCTGGGGCGCGCCGATCTATGCCAAGCTCGACAGCGATCTGGCCGCCGCGATGATGAGCATCAATGCGGTCAAGGGCGTGGAAATTGGCGACGGCTTCGAAGCGGCACGCCTGACCGGCGAACAGAACGCCGACCGGATGCGGCCCGGTGAAGACGGGTTGCCGGTCTACGCCAGCAACCATGCGGGCGGCACCGCAGGCGGCATTTCGACCGGGCAGCCGGTGGTGTGCCGCGTAGCCTTCAAGCCGACCTCGTCGATCCTCACGCCGGTGGAGTCGATCAACTCAGCGGGCGAAGCGGTGGAGGTCGTCACCAAGGGCCGCCACGATCCCTGCGTGGGCATCCGCGGCACGCCGGTGGTCGAAGCGATGATGGCGCTGGTGCTGGCCGATCACAAGCTGCTGCACCGCGGGCAGGTAGGGTAAAGCAGAGCGCGGCGGCTCCTACTGGTTCCTCAGTCCGGCAAGCCGGTCAGTCGCAGCAGGTGCAGCCCGCCTTGCCCGCGCCGATGATTGCGGTGCGCAGCGCATCGGCGAGGCGGCCCTCGGCGACATTATCGAGCACTTCGTGCTTCACCGCGATGGTGCTCTGGCTCGCCGGTCCGATCGCTTCAAAGGCTGACTGAACGATCCCGAGCACATCGCTCCGCGACAGAGTGACATAGGCCTGCGCATCTGTAAGCCGGGCGCTTTCGAAATCGAACCCGACCGGCACGATGGCAGGCTTGCCATATTGCTGCGACATAGAATGGACTTCCCCTGGTGAGCAACTTCCGGCCACCGCCCGATTGCCGACCCATCGCATTCTACCGGGTGACATAAATAACTTGCGTTAGTTTCGGACCGCCGGGTCTGCATTCGATTTGCAGGATTTTCCGATGGTTCCCGCTGTCACGGTTGAAAATTCCGATTTTCGCAATCGCAACAATCAACTTTTGTGCAGCGCAAAACTTCCTATTTGGGCCCAGTCGCTTTCAATCCCAGTTTCGACCTCTCTCAACCACCCCAGATAAGGACAAACTCCCATGGGTATCATCGGTTCGACTCTCAAGCCGTTCACCGCCACCGCCTTCCAGAAGGGCAAGGACTTCTTCGACATCACCGACGCCGATCTCGCCGGCAAGTGGTCGGTGTTCTTCTTCTACCCGGCCGACTTCACCTTCGTGTGCCCGACCGAGCTGGAAGACATGGGCGAAAAGTACGGCCAGCTTCAGGCGATGGGCGTGGAAGTCTATGCCGTCAGCACCGACACGCATTTCAGCCACAAGGCCTGGCACGACACCTCGGACAAGATCGGCAAGCTGACCTTCCCGTTCCTGGGTGACCAGAACCACGTGCTTTCGAACAACTTCGGCGTGCTGCGTGAAGGCGTTGGCCTTGCCGACCGTGCGACCTTCGTGGTCGATCCGGACGGCGTGATCCAGATCATGGAAATCACCTGCGAAGGCGTGGGCCGCAATGCCAACGAACTGACCCGCAAGATCAAGGCCGCCCAGTACGTGCGCGCCAACCCCGGTCAGGTCTGCCCGGCAGCGTGGGAAGAAGGCAGCGACACGCTGGCCCCCTCGCTCGACCTGGTCGGCAAGATCTAAGCCTTCGGGCTCAAGCATACGGCCGGCGCGAGGCTTCTCCCCCCTCCCCCACAGCCTCGCGCTGGCCGCAAATCCCGAGAGCCTTTCAGCGCTCTCGGGTCGTGACCGGGACCGGATATGCCCGCCCCTTTCCCCTTTGGGGCAGGGCGATCCGGTCCCGCGTTACCCGCCCCCTCCTCCTCGTCATTGCGAGGAGCCGGAGGCGACGCGGCAATCCATGGTCTGATGTTTCCGCCGTCGGATCGGTCGGTTCATGGATTGCCGCGTCGCCCCTTGCGGGGCTCCTCGCAATGACGAAGGAATATTGACCCATGCTCGACGCCGCCATGCAGGCCCAGCTCAAGACCTATCTCGGCAATCTGCGCGAGGGCATCGAACTGGTCGCCTCGCTCGATGACAGCGAGAAGTCGCGCCAGACCCGCCAGCTCATCGAACAGATCGCCGCGCAGCACGATCTCGTCACCGCGCGTTTCGACGGGACCGACGCGCGCAAGCCCAGCTTCGTGATCCGCCGCGCAAGCGATGCGGAGAAGTGGGTGCGCTTTGCGGGCCTGCCGATGGGCCATGAATTCACCAGCCTCGTGCTCGCGCTGCTGTGGGCCGGCGGACACCCGCCGAAGGTCGACGCAGACCTGATCGAACAGGTGCGCGCGCTGGAAGGCGACTACAATTTCGAGATGTTCTTCTCGCTGTCGTGCCACAACTGCCCCGATGTGGTGCAGGCGCTCACCCTGATGGCGCTCGAAAATCCGCGCATCACTGCAACCCTGATCGAAGGCGGCACGTTCCAGGACGAGGTCGAGCGCCGCGACATCATGGCTGTGCCCGCGACCTTCCTCAACGGTGAGAGCTTCTACAACGGCAAGATGGAACTCGCCGAAATCCTCGCCAAGCTCGACAAGAATGCTGGTGCCAAGCAGGCGGAAAAGCTCGCCGCCAAGGCCCCGTTCGAGGTGCTGGTGGTGGGCGGCGGCCCCGCCGGTGCAGCGGCGGCGGTCTATACCGCGCGCAAGGGCTTCAGCACCGGCATCGCGGCAGAACGCTTCGGCGGGCAGCTGATGGACACGCTCGGGATCGAGAACCTCCCCGGCACGCCCTACACCGAGGGCCCGAAGCTGACCGACAGCCTCAAGAAGCATGTCGGCGAATACGAGATCGACCTGATGGACCTTGCCCGCGCGGTGGAACTGCGCGCGGCAAAGGACGTGGGCGGTTATCACGAGGTGGTGATGGCCAACGGCGCGACGCTCAAGGCGCGTTCGCTGATCCTCTCCACCGGAGCGCGCTGGCGCAACCTCGGCGTGCCGGGCGAGGCGGAGTATCGCAACAAGGGCGTGGCCTATTGCCCGCACTGCGATGGCCCGCTGTTCAAGGGCAAGCGCATCGCGGTGATCGGCGGCGGCAATTCGGGCGTTGAAGCGGCGATCGACCTTGCCGGGATCGTCGGCCACGTCACGCTGATCGAGTTCGATACCAAGCTGCGCGCTGACGAGGTGCTCCAGCGCAAGCTGCGTTCGATGGCCAATGTCGAAATCATCACCAACGGCCAGACCACCGAAGTGCTGGGCGATGGCACCCGCGTGAACGGCCTTGTGGTCAAGAACCGCGCCAATGGCGAGGAACGCCGCATCACCCTCGAAGGCGTGTTCGTGCAGATCGGCCTCGTCCCCAACACCGAATGGCTGCACGAAACCGGTCTGGAGCTCAGCAAGCATGGCGAGATCGTGATCGACGATCACGGCGCGACCAACATCCCAGGCATCTACGCCGCGGGCGATTGCACCACCGTGCCGCACAAGCAGATCGTGGTCGCCATGGGCGAAGGCGCGAAAGCGGGCCTGGGCGCGTTCGACTTCCTGATCCGGAACGAACCAGTGGAGGAAGTCGCGCAGGCGGCCTAAACCTCTTTCTCGAAGGGTTTAAGGATGCCGGATTGCTGGGCGAAGGCGGTCAGCTTTTCGCCCAGACGATCCGGGTCCTCCCAGAAAGATTTGTCTAGCTTATCGAGCTTCGCCGAAGCCTTCCCGCTTTGGCCCAACCAGCCTTGAAGGCGCTCCCGGCGCTTCATCGCTGTCCAGCGAGCATGCCGGTCCACTGGCGGCAGCGTGGCTCCGAACAGAAGTCTTGCCGCTGCTTGCAGGATCAAGAGTGACGTCTCGGCCTCCAGCGCCTTCAATCCCGCGATTGCGTCTGCGTAATAGGTTCCGGAGCTGTTCCAGAAGTACTGGTGGAAGCCCCCATTGTAGACCTCGCCCTCCAGCACGCCGACAGCGAAGTAATGCCGGTGTGCTTCCGACAGGTTGGCAAGGCCCGGGTTGGCCTGCACTTCGCGGACCAGCCAGATCCAGAGCTCGCGATGCGGGTCGTATTCCTTGAGCTTCCGATAGAATTCCCGCGATGCCTCCATGCTGGCGCGGATGCCCTGCTTGCAGGCCATGCAGATACCACCTGTCTCGGCGGCAGTGCGCGGAAGGATCATGGCACTGCATTGCGTACAGGCGACTTTGCTCATGCTGACGTTATGGAATGCGGACACAGCACGGACAAGATCGCTTTCACATGCACCCCACTTATCGCCCCACTCAATCAAAAAGCGCGTATTAATCGATTGGACGCGCCATCCTGAAAGCGTAATCTTCTCGCCATAGACCCCCGCAAGGGACGAGTCTGAACTCGAGAGGAGACACATCATGGACGCAAAAACCGGAGATATCAGCGGCGGTTGCCCGTTCCACGGCAGCAACGACATGCGCAACCTGCTGGGCCGCACCAACCGTGATTGGTGGCCGCAAGCAATGCAGGTCGACATCCTGACCGAGCAGGGCAAAAGCGCGAACCCCTATGGCGAGGACTTCGACTATGCCGAGGCGTTCAACACGCTCGATTATGCCGCGCTGAAGGCTGATCTGACCGCGCTGATGACCGACAGCCAGCCCTGGTGGCCGGCGGATTACGGCCATTACGGCCCGTTCTTCATCCGCATGGCCTGGCACGCGGCGGGCACCTATCGCACCGGTGACGGGCGCGGCGGGGCCAACAGCGGTCAGCAGCGTTTTGCGCCGCTCAACTCGTGGCCCGATAACGGCAACCTCGACAAGGCGCGCCGCCTGCTGTGGCCGATCAAGCAGAAGTACGGGAAGAACATCAGCTGGGCTGACCTGTTCATCCTCACCGGCAATGTCGCGATCGAGAGCATGGGCGGCCCCGTGTTCGGCTTCGGCGGCGGGCGCGCGGATGTGTTCGAGCCTGAGTCTGTCTACTGGGGCACCGAGGAGCAGTGGGTCAACGAAGGCGTTGCCACACGCATCAACGCGCAAGAAGGCAAAGCGCTCGAAAATCCGCTCGCGGCAATCCAGATGGGGCTCATCTACGTCAACCCGGAAGGGCCGCAGGGCGACCCGCATGATCCCGAGGGCATGGCCCGCGACATGCGCGAAACCTTCGCCCGCATGGCGATGAACGACGAGGAAACCGTGGCGCTGGTCGCGGGCGGTCACGCCTTCGGCAAGGCCCACGGCGCGCACCCGGCGGACACCTTCGGCGGCGCGCCCGAAAGCGAAGACCTGCACCTGATGGGCTTCGGCTGGCTCAACGATGCTGACGAGATCGCCAGCGGCAACATCACCACCTCGGGGATCGAGGGCGCTTGGTCGAACAACCCGACCCAGTGGGGCGGCGACTACTTCCGCATCCTCTTCAAGTACGATTTCGAGCTGGTGAAGTCGCCCGCCGGTGCCAACCAGTGGCAGCCGATCAACCCCGATCCCGAAGACATGGCCCCCGACGCGCGCGATCCGAACAAGCGCGTGCCGACCATGATGACCACCGCCGACATGGCGCTCAAGAACGACCCGGGCTACCGCGCCATCTCCGAGCGCTTCCACCGCGATCAGGCGGCGCTGGACGATGCCTTCGCCCGCGCGTGGTTCAAGCTGTGCCACCGCGACATGGGGCCCAAGGTGCGTTACCTCGGCCCGGAAGTGCCGTCGGAAACACTGATCTGGCAGGATCCGGTTCCGGCGGGCACCACGCCCTCGGACGCGGAAGTCGCCCGCTTCAAGGCGGCGATCCTCGGCAGCGGGTTGTCTGTGCGCGAGCTGGTCAAGGCGGCCTGGGCTTCGGCCTCGACCTACCGCAATTCGGACCACCGCGGCGGTGCCAACGGCGCGCGCGTCCGGCTTGCCCCGCAGCGTTCGTGGGCGGTCAATGATCCGGCTGAACTGGGCAAAGTGCTCGACACCATCGATGCGCACCGCGGCAGCCTCAGCATGGCCGACGCGATCGTGCTGGCCGGCTCGGCAGCGGTCGAGAAGGCGGCACGCGATGCCGGGCATGACGTGACCGTGCCGTTCATGGGCGGCCGCGGCGATGCCACGGAAGCGCACACCGACGCGGCAAGCTTTGAACCGATGGAGCCCTTTGCCGATGGCTTCCGCAACTACCTCAAGACCAAGGCGCAGGTCCGCACCGAGGAGATGCTGATCGACCGGGCGCACCTGCTCGGCCTGTCGATCCCCGAGATGACGGTGCTGGTCGGCGGGATGCGGGCGCTGGGCGCGGTGAGCGATCATGCCCACCACGGCCACCGCATCGGTGTGCTGACCGAAACCCCCGGCAAGCTGACGCCGGACTTCTTCCGCAACCTCCTCGACATGGGGACCAAGTGGTCGCCCGTGGACGAGAGCGGGGACGAGGAATATGTCGGCGTTGACCGTGCGACGGGCCAGGAAAAGTGGCGCGCCACCCGCACCGATCTGGTCTTCGGATCAAACTCGATGCTGCGCGCGCAGGCCGAGGTCTATGCCGAGAACGGGAACGAGGGCAAATTCGTCTGCGACTTCATCTCGGCCTGGAACAAGGTGATGAACGCGGATCGCTTCGATGTGAGCTGGGCAAAGTACCACGGCTGATACGAGGCAGCGCCAAGCAGAAAGGGGCCTCCGGTGGCGGCACCGGGGGCCTTTTTCGTGGGTCAGATCCAGCGTGCGTCTTTAAGGTCGGCGATCTTGGCACGGGCGACGGGGGCTTCGATCCCGCGCGCCAGCTTCAGGCGGACGTTGCGCCCGTCGCGCAGCACATCCTCCACCGCGCCGCGCGCCACCCACCAGCTGCGGTGGACCTGCATCCCCTCGATACCGGTGACCAGCACCATCGCGTCGCGCAGCCGCATCAGCACCAGCGCCGATCCCAGCGCGGTGTGGACGCGGACATAGTGGTCCTCCATCTCCAGCGCGACGATGTCGCTCCCCAGCTCGGCGGGGAGCTGGTCGAGCAGCGGATTGGGCGGCGGAGTTGCAGGCGCAGAAATCGGGTCCGGAGCAGGCTGCGGCGGCATCGGCGCTGCCGGCTGCGTCATCGCAGGAGCGGGCGCGCGCGGGGGGCCTTGCACCAGATTGAACAGCACCGTCACAGCCCCGCCGATCACCAGCACCGAAAGATAGGTCCCCATCGCCACGTCGAGACCGGGCCAACCGATGCTGCCGAACGGCTTGCTGTTGATCGCCAGCACCGCCGCCGTCATCGGCACGGTCCCCACCAGCACCGCCGCCGCCAGCACGCCCCAGCGCGGCAGGGCCAGCGTGCGCTCACCCCATGTCGCCACACTCTGCATCGGGCGGTAGCAGGCATAGCCGAGCCACGCGAAGCCGATCCATGTCACAAGCCGTTCGGTCAGCGGCGCGGCGATGCTGCCGAACGGGCCGATGATGGCAAGGAACACGCCGATCGCGGTCATCGCCGCCAGATCGATGATGATCCGGCGCACAAGCGCGTGCTGCGGTGAGGCGGGTTGAGCAGTCATGGCGCTGGTCTGAATGCCCGCTCGCGCTTCGTAAAGTGGCAGTTCGCAGGATGTGCGGACATTTCGCGCAAGGCCCGCGCCATTTGCGCAAGTGCGATTGCCCGCAAACGGGGCGGCGGCACACCGGTCTCGGCAACCACCCATCGCATCGAGGAGACCCGCCATGAACGCCATCACCCTGCCCTTCGCCTCCAAAGTCGCTGCCGCCAAGCCTGCTTCCGGCTTCGACATCGGCCCCGCCACCCGCACCGCGATCAGCCTCGCCTGCTTTACCATGAGCTTCGCCGTCGTCGTGGCGCTGGGCAAGGCGGCGCTCGGCATGGTGGGCGACCTTGGCCACTATGCCAAGCTGCCGCTGATCCTCCACGTCGGCGCGGTGCTGCCGACCATCCCGCTGGGGGGCTGGCTGCTGCTGGCGCGCAAGGGCACAGCGATGCACAAGCGGCTGGGCAAGCTGTGGCTGGTGCTGATGCTGATCACCGCCACCACCGCGATCTTCATCCAGACAAGCGGCAGCTTCAGCTGGATCCACCTGTTCGTGCCGCTGACCTTCCACGCCGCATGGAAGGTGATGACGACCGCCCGCAAGGGCGACATCCGCGGGCACAAGAACCATCTGGTGCGCACCTACCTGCTGGCGCTGATGATCCCCGGGATCGCCGCCTTCCTGATCCCGGGCCGGATGATGAACGTGATGCTGTTCGGGTAAGCCGAAGCGCCCTTGCGCGGCGCGGATCGGGGCTTAGGGTGCGCTCCCATGCTGAAGCTCACCCGCTCCCTGCTCCTCGCAGGCGCCGCCGCCTTCCTCGCCAACCCTGCACTTGCCGAGGATGCGCCCAACCCCGCCGCCACCACAGCCGAGGCCACCAAGGGCATCGGCCCCGGTGCCCGCCCCGTCGGCGCGCAGTGGAGCCGCAGTCCGGTCATCGCCCCGCACGGCATGGCCGCGACCGCCCACCCGCTCGCCACCCAGATCGCGCTCGACATCCTGAAGGCGGGCGGCAGCGCGGTCGACGCAGCCATTGCCGCCAACGCGGCGCTCGGGCTGATGGAGCCGACCGGCAACGGCATCGGCGGCGATCTGTTCGCGATTGTCCATGATCCCGAGACCGGGCAACTGGTCGGCATCAATGGCTCGGGCCGCTCGCCTGCGGGCCAGACATTGGAGCAGTTGAAGGCCAAGCTCTCCGCAGGCGCAACCAGCCTGCCGCCGGTCGGCGCACTGCCTGTCACCATACCCGGTACGGTCGATGCGTGGTTCGACATGCACGCGCGCTACGGCACGCTGCCGATGGAGCAAGTGCTTGCACCTGCCATCCGCTACGCCCGCGAAGGCCACCCCGTCGCTCCGGTGATCGCCATGTATCTCGACCGCGGGCTGAAGAATTACGAACGCCAACAGGCCACGACCATGTTCGACTTCACCAATGCCCGCGCGACCTGGTTCAAGGAAGGCCGCGCCCCGCGCGCGGGCGAGGTGTTCCGCAATCCCGATCTGGCCAACACGCTGGAAGCCATCGCCAAGGGCGGGCGCGACGAGTTCTACGCAGGCCAAACCGCGCGGGTCATGGTGGACTACCTCCAGCGGCAGGGCAGCGCCTTCACGCTTGCGGACTTCGCAGCCCATGACAGCGAGTGGGTCGATGTCGCATGCGTCACCTACCGCAAGGGCTATGAACTGTGCGAACTGCCGCCCAACTCGCAGGGCTTCGCAGCGCTCCAGATGGTCAACATCCTGAAGAACGTCGACCTGTCGCAGTGGGAGCGCGGCTCTCCGCAAGTGCTGCATTACATCACCGAAGCCAAGCGGCTCGCCTTTGAAGACGCTGCCCGCTTCTATGCCGATCCCGATTTCGCCCGAGCGCCCGCCGAACTGCTTTCCGACGATTACGGCAGGCAGCGCTTCGCCCTGATCGATCCCGCGCGCGCCACTCCGGCGTTCAGCCCCGGCGCACTGATCGCGCCCAAGCTGGAGGGTGAGGGCGACACCACCTACATGACTGTCGCCGACAAGGACGGGATGATGGTCAGCCTCATCCAGTCGAACTATCGCGGCATGGGCGGGGGGCTGGTGCCCGACGGGCTCGGCTTCATGTTTCAGGACCGTGGGGAACTCTACAGCCTCGATCCCGCGCACCCCAATGCCTATGCCCCCGCCAAGCGGCCCTTCCAGACGATCATCCCGGCCTTCATCAGGAAGGACGGCAAGCCGTGGATGAGCTTCGGGCTGATGGGCGGCGGGATGCAGCCGCAGGGCCATGTGCAGGTGCTGATCAACCTCGTCGACTATGGCATGAACCTGCAAGAGGCGGGCGATGCCGCGCGGCTGCACCATGATGGCGGCCGCCAGCCGACCGATGCGCTGGCGGGCAGCCCCTTCGACACGGCACCCGTCGACACGCTGGGCGTGCTGCAGGTCGAACCCGGCATTCCCGCGGCGACGGTGGAGGCGCTGCGGGCGATGGGCCACAATGTCGAGGTGGAGAGCACCGGCATCCCGTTCGGCGGCTATCAGGCGATTGTACGCGATCCCGTGACAGGGGTCTATACCGGCGCGACCGAGATGCGGAAGGACGGGCAGGCCAGCGGCTACTAGATCGCCATGCCTAAGCCACTGCGTTAACCGGACTTTCATTGGCTCTGGATAGGCCATCGGGATCGAGCCGTGTTTCTCGCGCAGGGTCGCATCCATGTCGCTGATCGATTTTCCCTCGGTGCACCAGCTGGCACAACGCTACCCGCGTGAGCCGGGCCGTCTGCGCCATCACCTCGCCGCCGAGCCACTGCTCGGCTATGCCGCGCTGGCCGAAGCCGCGCGCGCCCTGCCGCGCCAGCAGGTCGAGCGCCGGGTCCACGATGCCGCCGACGCCGCAGCGTTCCGCATAATCGAGAATGATGCCCATCCGGCCGATGCCATTGCCGCAGGCGGAGCCGCTTCGGCGTGGGTCATGCTACGTTATATCGAACAATTGCCGGAATACCGCGCACTGCTTGAACGTCTGCTGGCAGAGCTTGCGCCGATGATCGGCCCCGCGACCGGGCCGGCGCTCGACATCAAGGGCTTCGCCTTCATCTCCGCCCCCGGCACCCGCACGCCGTTCCATTTCGATGCCGAATACAACATCCTGTTCCAGATCGCCGGAGACAAGGTCTTCGCCGCCTATCCGTCCGCCCCGCCCTTCCTCGATCTGGCGCAGCGCGAAGCCTATCATCGCGCGGGCGAGAACATGCTCGAATGGCGCGCCGAATACGCGGCGGCGGGTAACAAGCATCTGCTGGCGCCGGGCGATGCGCTGTTCGTGCCCCATGCCGCGCCGCATTGGGTGCGGGCCGGCGATGCGCCCTCGATCTCGCTGTCGGTGACATGGCAAAGCCGCAAGAGCCGCGCTGTGGCCGATGCGCTCAGCCTCAACCAGCTGCTGCGGCGGATCGGGTTGCCGGCCTATGATCCCTCTGCCAGCAGCGGTGCGCCGTGGCTGCGGGCAGCGGCAAGCCGGGCGGGCCAACGGATCGGGCTGGTATGAAGCCGCTGGATGGTTCCGGACTGATAGTCGACCCGCAGGCGCAGGCCCATGCCAGCCCGCCAGCGGGCGGCGGACTGCGTGCGGAATTGCTCGATCCCGCCCGCCTCTCCCTGCCGGAACGGCGGCGCTGGGCCGCGCTCACCGCCAACGCCGCACCGGGCAATGTCTTCGCGGCCGACTGGTTCATGGAGCCTGCCCTGCGCCATTGCGGGCCGGGACGATCAATGCGGCTTGCCGTGGTGCAGGACGCCGCGGGTGCGTGGGTGGGGGCGCTGCCCTTGAGCTTGAAGCCGCGGATCGGGCGCTGGCCGGTGCCGAGTTTCCACGGCTGGCACAGCACCAACCAGTTCATCGGCACCCCGCTGGTGCGCGCCGGGGCGGAGAAGGCCTTCTGGCAGGGACTGCTCGCCCATTTCGACCGCCATCCCGGCTTGGCGCTGGGCCTCTATGCCGAAACCCTGCCGCTCGGGGATCCGGCCGGCCTCGCGCTGGCGAGCCTCTGCGCCGAACAGGGCCGCGCGCTGCACCTTTGCCAAAGCTCCACCCGCCCTGCGCGGGTAACGGGAAGCACCGCCGCAGATCCGCGCGCTGAGCGAAAGCTGCACAAGCGGCTGGACGGGCTGGAGGGCAAGCTCGCGCAGGCTCATGGCGCGGTGCAACTGGTGCTCCACACGCGCCCGGAAGATTGCGAGCCGTGGCTGGCGGCCTTCCTTGCGCTCGAACGCGCCGGGTGGAAGGGGCGTGCCGCCAGCGCGCTCGGTTGCCACGCCGCCACGGCCGGGCTGTTCCGCGAAGTGATCCGCGAAGGCCACCGGCGCGGCACGGTGCGGCTCGCCAGCCTGACTGCGGGCGAAAGCATCGTGGCGATGACCAGCTGGATGGTCGATCAGGGCCGGGGGTACGGCTTCAAGATGGCCTTTGACGAAGCGTTCCGCAGCTTCGCGCCGGGGCGGCTGCTGATGCGCCGGGTGGCAGAGCTGTCCGCAGGCGAGGGGCTGGCCCTGTTCGATAGCTGCGCGGTCCGCGATGCGCCGCATGATCCGTTGTGGCCCGACCGCCGCGCCTTCGGCAGCGTTGCCGTCGGGATCGGCGGGAGTGCACGGCGCGCGCTGTTCGACCGGCTGATGCGCGCGCAGGTGGGTATCAGCCAGACCTAAGCCGGAAGCGCGAGGTGCTTGGCGCCGAACACCGCCTGCCAGCTGGCGATTTCCTCGACCACCGCCTCGTCGAGCGCGTGGACCAGATCCGCGACCGCAGCATAGGTCACCGCATCATCCGCCCCTGACAGCAGCAGCCCGATCCGCGCCTCGATCTCGCGCAGCTTTTCGGCCGCCACCCGCGAAATAGCGGCGAAGCGTTCGAAATCGCCGAAATAGCGGATGCCCGAAAGGTTGGCACCAAGGGTGGGAAACGCCACCCCGAAGAAGGTGAAGATCGGCGACAGATCGCTTGCAAGGTGCTTCGGCACCAGCCCCGCAATCCCTGCGCCCTTCAGCCCGAGATAGGCCAGCACCGAAACGACCGCGAGCACGAAGCAGCTCTCGGCAACCTTGTCGAGCCGGTGGTGGACCCTGTGGAGCCGTTCCGCCTTCATCTCGTGATAGGCGGCCTGGGCAATCACGTGGGGACGCGCGACGCCGGCGAGGCCGCTTCTGAGGTAATCTCTGGTCACCGCCGCACGCGGCAGGCCTACATCGCGCAACATGTGGCGGGCGAAGTGCTCGGGCCACTCGGCCTTGTCGCTGCGCGGCCAGCGCCCCGTCGGCCGCGTTACGCCGAGCAGCAGCAGCGCGGGCGCATGGCGCAGGTACTCCGCCACCCGCCGCATCGCGAACCAGCGCCGGTGCCAGCCAAGCCGCGATCCTGCCGCCGTCATCACCAAAATGCCGCCGAGCAACACCAGCTCGACCAGCGCGAAGACCCATTTGTATTCGATGAGCTGCGTCGGCAGGAACAGGATACCGATCATCACCGCCAGCGCCGCCAGCACGAAATTGACCGTCATCCCGCTGCGATAGGCATCGGCGAGGCGGTTGGCGACGCCGTCCGACCAGGCCAGCATCGGCAGCACATCGCTGGCGAGTTGCTGCGCGACCTGCGGATCGCCGCCCGGCATCGCCTCTGCCGCTGCGACCACCTCTGCCCCGCTGCCGGTGGCAATCGCATCGGGCGCTTCGTAATCCTGCCTGAGCGAGCCGAACCAGTGCCCGCCGCCGAACACCCGTTCGATCCGGCGATACAGCCCGAAGGCGCGGCTGGAGTGGGGGCGCCATTGCTCGGCAGAGAGCAGCGCAGGGCTCCACCCTTCCACCACCACCGCCGCGCGAATGATCGCTTCGAGCCGCGCGAGATCGGGTTCGGCCATTGTCGCAGGCTGGCCCAGCTCCTCGGGCCGATTGAGGATCCGCCACGTGCCGGGCGCTGCGGGATCTATCAGCAACACCGGCGCGCCCATCATCAGCGCGGTGGTGACCGTATGCCCCGTCCCGCCGGGCAGATTGGCGACCTTGCCGTCCCAAACCGCGATGACGAGATCGGTGCGTTCAATCATCACGCGCCCCGCCAGCGCGACATTGTCCGACGCCAGCGCCTCGAACGCGCGGGCGGCGGCGCGGTCAGCCGGATCGGCGAGGCTTGCGCGCCACAGCTTCGCAACCTCGGCATCGCGGTCGGCGATTTCGAAGCAGCTGGCAGCGGCAGTCACCGCCCGGATCGCCGCCGCCTTGGCCTCGACCGCCGGATCGCTCGCGGCGCGGCCCGCCAAGATGGCATCGGCATCGGCCAGCGTTTCGGGGTGAGCATTGATCGCGCAGTTCAGCGCGGCACCGAAGGGCAGCGGCACGGCCAACTCCCAGTGGCGAGCCAGGGCAAGCTCGGCGGCGATCTGATCGGTGCCATCGACCAGCAGGCTGTGCAACCGCACCGCCCCGCGCGTGCCGGGCAGGCTGTCGGCGATGCTATCGATCTGCGCAAACAGCCCCGCCAAGGCTTCGGCAATCGCGGGAGCGTGCGCGGAAAAGACCGGGTTGGTGGCACGGTGCCCGGTGATCCCGAGCGCCAGATGCGGCTGCCAGCTGTCGCGCACCGGAGCAGGCAGGCTGGCTGGCATCGCTACGTCGTCTCCCCCCCACCCGCGCCACGCCGCAAGCTTCCCAAAGCCTGCTTAATCACTCGCTTGGCCTGCTTACAAGCGCGAAGCGCGCCAAGCCCCGCAGGTTTGACCTTCTCCAGCGAAAAGCGCATATTTCAGGAGGTTTTCGGGGGGCATGACGATGGGCAAGTTGCCAGTGAAGGTGCCGGGGATGTTGGCGGCGCTGATCTTGGCCTTGGCAGCGGCGGCAACGCCCGCATGGGCGCAGGATGCGCCGATCCCGCGCAGCTACGCCGAACGCACGAGCGACCGCGCCCGGCCCGGCAAGCCTGCCGAAGAGATCGCGCGCGAAACCGCCACCGCCGATGCCGCAGAGGCGGCTTGCAATGCCGGCCAGATGGCGGGCTGTTCCGACCTTGGCTGGGCCTATCATCGCGGCGAGGGCCGCCCGCAGAACCGCCCGGTTGCCGAACTGGTCTATCGCAAGGCCTGCGCCGCAGCGGAGGCGAGTGCCTGCTACCGGCTGGGCCGCTTGCTGGACAGCGTGAACAACGACGATGACGAGCGCCGGGCTGCGGACGAGTACGAAGCGGCTGTGATGATCGCCCGCGGCTGCCGCCTCGGCTCGCTCGAGGCTTGCGATGCCGAAGCTGACGATCTGGCCGCTGGCACTCTGGGAGAGGCCGACCCGGCGGCGACGGAAGCGCTGCGCCGCCGCAATTGCGAGGCCGGCTGGCAGGCTTCCTGCCGGACCCTTGCCGACCTTCTGTTCGGCAGCGACCGCAGCGACGCCGACAAGGCCGAAGGCCGCGCTCTGCTCGACCGACTATGCCGCGCGGGAGACAGGTACGCTTGCAATGACGCCGAACGCCACTGGACCGCGATCGAAGGCATTCATGGCGCAACCGTGCTCGCCTACGAAGCGCTCGCCTGCGATGCGGGCGATGGCTGGGGCTGCGCGAGGATGGCCAAGGCAGCCCTGCGCCGCGCTCCCTCCGACCGCGCGGCGGCGCTCGCCTTGTTCGACCGCGCCTGTGCGGCCGAAAGCGGGACCTGCGCCGATGCCGCCAACCTGCGCGAGGAGCCGTTGCTGACATCGCGCTGCGACAATGCGGATCTGGCAGCGTGCCGCAGGCTCGGGGAATTGATGGCGCAGCAGAATGGTCCGCTCGAAAACCGCCCGCGCGCACTGGAACTGCTGGGCGCGGTATGCGAGGCGGAGGCGAGCCCGGTTTGCACCACCGCGGCGTCGCTGGTCTTTGATGCGTGGCGCGATACGGGCATGGGCCAGCCCGAACGCGCCGATTACTATCTTGTGCGCGGCTGCGAAAGCGGCTCGGCCGATGCCTGCCATCTGCTTGCGGATTCGCTGGCCGATGGCGCGCTGCTGGCGCAGGATGTGTCCCGCGCCGCCGAACTTTATGCCGATCAGTGCGATGCGGGCCGATCCAGCGCGTGCCGGTTTGTCATGCAGCTGAGCGAGACCGATCCCTCGGCCCCCTTGCTGCTCGCCACCGATTACCTGCCGCCCGATCAGACCCCCGAAGAAATCGCCGCTGCCCAGCAGGCCGAACGCGAGGCCGAGGAACGCGAGCGCGCGGAACAGCGCGCGCGGCGCTGCACCACCACCGTCGTGGTGTATGAAGGCGTCGCCTATACCGATACGCTGTGCGACAATGTCACCCGGGTCGTCAACGGCTTCACCGTGGCACGAATCGAGCAGGCCCCGTGGCAGGCCATGCTGTGGCGGCCGCCCGTGGTGAATGGCAAGAAAGTGCCGCTGCATGATCGTGTGCTGTGCGGCGGCACCCTCATTCGCACCGGATGGATCCTGACGGCGGCCCATTGCGTGACCGACGAAGGCGGCATTACCCTCGACAAGGGCGGGCATCAGGTCAGGCTCGGGGTGATCCAGCCGCTCTCGGAAGAAGGCACCAGCTACAAGATCCTGCGCGTGATCCCGCACAAGGATTACAGGCGCAACACCATGCAGTTCGATATCGCGCTGGTGCAGTATGACCCACGCTCGGGAACCAGAGGTGAAAACCTGTATGTTGCCAGGCACATCAATCTCGACCGCCGGACGCTCGCCGAACGACCGGTCCGGGCGCAGGCTCCCGTCTTTGTGTTCGGGTGGGGGCGGACCGCCTTTGGCGGCAAAAAGACGCCTGATTTCCTGCAGGGCGCACGGCTGCTGCTGCAAGACGCCAACGACTGCACCGAACTCACCAAGTTCAGAGACGAGCGCAAGGATTCGATCCTGTGCGCAGCAGGGGCGAAGAGGGAGCAGGCCTGTACCGGTGATAGCGGCGGCCCGCTGATCACCTATGGCGACAAGAAGGGCGTGCCGACCTTGATTGGCGTGGTAAGTTCAGGGGTGGATTGCGGAACGAGAGGCATCGCGAGCCGGTTTGTCCGCATCGGCCATCCCAAGGTTCAGGAATGGCTCGCCCAGAATCTGCCGGGGTTCAGACACGGGCGAACCGGACCTTGACCCGGTTCAGCGCGCTCCAGACCCCGTCTAGACCCCCTCTAGACCCCCTCTAGGGGTGCCCCCGCGCGATGTTTCGCGTGAAACATTCGCGCAGGGGCTGATACCTGGGCTTATTCAGCCGCCGGAGCTTCTTCGCCAGCGGCGGGCGCGTCTGCGGCCGGGCCGATCGGGTTGCCGGTCGGGTCAAGACCTTCGGCAGCGGCAGCGGCTTCATCGGTCGCTTCAGCAGCCGGAGCCATCATTTCGGGTTCGGCAGTCGCTTCGGCCACGGGGGCCTCTTCGGTCTTGCCGCCGCATGCAGCCAGAGCCAGCGCGCCGCCAGCAACCATCGCAAAAGTAACGATTTTCTTCATGTTGAGAACCCCCTCAAACACGCCCCAGAATGGGCGCAAGGGCGGTGCTATCATGACCCGAGGCGGATTAGCAAATCCTTGAACCGCGCCTCGCCGCGCAGGGGATCGAGCAGCGGATCATTGTGCGTCCACAACATCCCCGGATCGCGCGCGGCATAGGCTGCCTCAAGCCGAGTCAACGCCTCCGCCGTGGCACCGCGCTGGGCGAGCACTTCGGCCTGCTGGTAATGGCTGTCGTCAAACGCCTCCGAAAGCCGCGCCATTGCAGCATCGGCCCCCGCGGCATCGCCCAGCCGGTGCTTGGCAATGGCCGCGGCGGTCAGGGCATAGGCCTCGCCTGTCTCGGCCTCCGCAGCTTTCAGCGCGGCGGCAGCATCGCCCTCCATCAGCCGCGCAATGGCGACCGCGAACTGCGCGCTGGCGAGGCTCGGGTTGAGCGCCAGCGCCCGCTCCATATCGGCGATGACCTTCGGATAATCGCGCGCGAACAATGCGATATACCCCGCCGACCGAAACGCGCGGGCGTTGAGGGGATCAAGCTCAAGCACCTTGGCGATCATCTTCACGGCCAGCGCCTGATCCGCGCCATAGGCATGGAAGCTCGCCACTGCGCGCAGCACATCGGCGTCGCCGGGCGCGAGCTCCTCGGCGGCGCGGTAGTGCGGGGTGGCAGCGGTGCGGTCGAGCCGTCCGTTGTTGAGCGCAAAGCCCAGCGCGAGGTGCCCGCGTGCCAGTCGCTTTTCGATCGCCACCGCCCGTTCCGCCGCTGCCACCGCCTCGTCGAACAGCCGGCGGGTTTCGCTCTGGTCGCTCGAGACATTATTGGCGATCGCGGCAAGCATGGTCGACCGCATCGCGTGGGCGGCGGCGTAGTTGGGATCGGCGGCGGTGGCGGAATCGAACTGCACCAGCGCGGCGCGATCAGTCTCGTCGCCCGCGGAGAGTTCGTACAGCGCAAAGCCGCGCAGAAACGCCTCGTACGCGGCCACTGACTGCGTGCCGCCGATCTCCCTCTGCGCGGCAAGAGACTGCTTGGCCTCGGTGTCCGACGCGATCTGAGCCACCAGCTCAAGCGCCACCGTCTCGGCAATTTCTGACTGTACTGCAAAGGGATTCTCGAGCGCGCGGTCAAAACTGTCTGACCAAAGCACCTCGCCGTCCTCGACCGCCACAAGCTCGGCCCCAACCCGTACGCTGGCCATGTCGCGCTGGACACTCCCGCGCAGGACATGGGCCACGCCCAGCTTGCGGCCGAGCGCGAAGTCATCCTCGCCTTCGACCGAGGATGACGCGGGCGCAGCGACTTTGAGGCGCGGATTGCGCGCCAGAACCGACCGCAATTCGCGCGAGAGGCCATCGGAAAAATACTTCTTTTCCGGATCGCCCGTTTCGTTGGCGAAGGGCAGCACCACCATCGACATCGCGGCAGAAGCTGGCGAACCCAGCAGGCCGAACTGCCATGCGCCAAGCAGGCCAGCGCCCCCTACGACGCCCGCGCCGCCGATCATCAGGGTGCGCCGCGAGAGCGCAAGACCGCCCGTTTGCTGCACGGTAGGCGCAGGCAGGACGGGGTCTGGACGGCGCTGAACCGGGGCTGCGGGGGGCGAAGCCTCGCCTGCCTTGGCCCTGACAGCGACCAGAATGCGCGCCGCCTCGGCACTATCGGGCTTGCCGTCCCAGCCGCTGATGTCGAGCAGCTGGAACTGGCGGAAACCGAGCGGCGCGAATGTCCCGTCGATGGTCAGCGGCACCAGGCACTCGCGCTCGCGCCCGCGCTGCGCCTCGTCACGCACCCAGTGCGAATTGACCGAGGTTGCCGACCACAGCACCACCACACATGCGCAGGTCTCGAGCGCGTTCTCGGTGGTCTGGAGAAAATTCTCCCCGCCCTCCAGCCGTCCGTCCCACCAGACATCGAACCCGCCCTGTTCGAGCAGGTCGATCACCGGGCGGGCGCGGTCCAGATCGGTGCGCGAATAGCTGATGAACAGCCGGGGCGGCGCGAGGCTCGGATTGTCGTCGCCACTCACCTGACCTTCCCCCCCTCGCCCTGCGTAAGAATACCTTGGATGACTGCTACAGCCAAATCGCCCTCCGCGCCAAGTGTCGATACGCACGGAGCGGTGCGTGGCAGATGCCCGATCCTCTTGACAGCCCCAACCTATGATATAAAAGTGATATCACAATTATATCGTTTATGGAGATTCGTCATGTCCCCTGCTGATACCCCCGCCCTCAACCGTAGCCGGGAAATGCCGGCGGCGACCCAAAGCGGTTATGTCATGCTGCTCGTCAGCCTCGCGATGGTCGCGCTTGCCGCGTGGCTGTTCTTCAGCGCCGTCTCGGGTGAAGGCCCGCCGAACGGCCTGCCTCTGATCGGCGCTGTGGTGATCGGCTTCGTCGGCCTGTTCATCCTGACCGGCTTCTACATGATCAACCCGAACGAGGCCGCCGCGATCCAGTTGTTTGGCGCTTACAAGGGCACCGACCGCAACGAAGGTCTGCGCTGGGTGCTGCCGTGGCTCGGCAAGACCAAGATCGCGGTGCGCGCCAACAACGTGATTTCGCAGACGATCAAGGTCAACGACGCGCGCGGCAACCCGATCGAGATGGCCGCGCAGGTCGTGTGGCGTGTCACCGACACCGCGCAGGCGCTGTTCGATGTTGATGATTACCGCGAATTCGTCACCGCCCAGATGGAAGCGGCGGTGCGGGCGATCGGATCGCGCTACCCTTACGACGATATCGAGCATCTCGAAGTCACCTTGCGCGGCAATCACGAGGAAGTGGGCGTGGAACTGCGCGCCGCCCTGATCGAGCGTCTGTCGGTCGCGGGCATCACGGTTGACGAATGCGGCCTCACCCACCTCGCCTATGCCCCCGAGATCGCCGGGGCGATGCTGCGCCGCCAGCAGGCCGAAGCGGTGATCTCGGCGCGCAAAAAGCTGGTCGAAGGTGCGGTGACGATGGTGGAAATGGCGCTCGCCCAGCTCAGCGAGCGGGGCGTCGTCGACCTCGACGACGAGCGCAAGGCGGCGATGGTGTCGAACCTGATGGTCGTGCTGTGCGGAGAGCGTGACACGCAGCCGGTGGTCAACGCAGGGTCGCTTTACTGATCGTGCCATGACCGGGAAGAAAGCCTTTCCCCTGCGCCTCGATCCGGCGCTTCACGATGCGGTCCAGCGGCTCGCCGATGCCGAGCTGCGCAGCGTGAACGCCGAGATCGAGGTGCTGCTGCGCGAGGCGCTGGCGCGGCGCGGGGTCAGGCCTGCGCGCAGCGAAGCGCCGAGGCGCGGACGCCCGCCGGGCACCGCCCCTGAAGGAGATAGCGATGCGTGAACAGGACAAGCCCTTTGTGATGTACCGGCGCGGGCCGTGGAATTTCACCATTGTGCCGCGGGGCAAAGCCGGGTGGACACAATTCGGCGTGTGGATGGCGGTGTTCGCGGTGCCGACCGTGGTGTTTGCCATCTACGCGGAAAGCCTCGAAGGTCGTCCTGAATTCTGGGCCGCGCTGGCGCTATACCTGGCGGTGACGCTGGTCTGGAGCCTTGCGAGCATCCGCTGGATGAAGGCCCGCGCCGAAGTGGTCGATGTCGAGAAACTGCTGCGCCAGCAGCGCGAGGCCGAGCGCAAGGCGCGCGGCGGGCGATAGGAACGGCGCGCTGCCCGATGCGTTTTGCAGCAATGGTCGCACATTTTCACACAGCCCTGTCAGCACTCGGCTTGCTCGCTGTCCCGGCTCTTGCCACGGCGCAGGACATCGCCGCCCCCGCAGCGCCGCTGCTCGATGCTCTCGTGCTTGAGGGTGACAACATCATCACCGTGACACTCAACGGCGTTCCCCTGCGGCTGGAGGTCAGCAGCGACTCCTTCGGCCCGCCCGTCATCAACAGCGCGGTCGCGGCGCGGTTGCAGCTGCTGCCCCAGACGCGCCGCGGCTGGCGCTTCGGCCCGGTCGTGGTCGATGGGTTGAGCGCCGTGCAGGCCATCGACTTCGGCGACGGGCTGCCGGCAGCAAAGACCATCAGCTGGAGCGAACGTTTCGCCTCGCGCAAGGCCGATGGCGTGATCGGCGTGCACAACCTGCCTTACAAGCAGGTCACCTTCATGTTTGCGCCGCCCGGCGCGGATGAGACCATCCAGCGCTTTGCGATGACCCGCAGCGGGGGCGAGCGCGATACGCGGCTCGGGACACAGGTCATGGTCGGCAAGAAAAAGCTGACGATGGTGTTTGCGCCGCAGCGGGCCGAAAACCTCGTCACCGCGCCCACCGCCAACTTCATCGCCACCCATCAGGAAGGCGGGTTCGAACCGGCATCCGACGGCATCGCCGTAATGAACTTCGGGGTCGAGCGCCCGACCAGGATGATGCGCATCGCCGAGCCGATCATGCTCGGCGAGTTGGCGGTGGCGCGCTTCGCGGTGCGGGTGGAGGATTATGGCGATCCCAAGCGGGTGGGCGAGATCGCCGAAGATGACCCGCGCTTCGAAAAGGATCGCATTCTCGTCAGCCGCCGCAAGGGCAGGGGCCGGCCCGACCTGCTGACCCGCATCGGCCGCGACCAGATCAGCCATTGTTCAAGCATCACCTATGACTTCGCCTTGAGCGAAATCCGCCTCAGCTGCGGCCCTGCGCCCGAATGAACGCGTAAGCGCGGCGGGGCGGAAAGTCCTGCCCGGCCTCATCCATCCGGCAGGTGCAGTCGCCTGCCACCAGCATGCGGTAGAGGCGGGTGAAGACCGCCGCGTACCACAGGAACAGGCTGGGTGGCGGCGGAATGCTGTCATCGGCCTTGCTGCGGTCGATGGTGAAACGCCATGCTCCGCTGGGTGTGAACACGCCCGCGCCGATGAAGGTCCATGCATGCTTCCTGATCGCGGCCATCAGCAGCGGCGCGGCGAGGCTTGGGGGCAGGTGGCGCAGCAGCCAGCAGGCGGCACGCGGAATGCGGTTGGCGATGATGTAGTCGGCGGTGCGCGCTCCCGCCTCCTCGGCGATGACAAGCGCGCCCATCGGATCGTGCAGCGCCAGCCAGCGGTGCAGCCGCAGCGCCTCGATCTCGGGGATCATGTGCGCGCCACTCGGCAGCCGCGCGATCTGCGCATCGGCGAGGATCGCGGCGGTCTCGGTGTGCCCGAGCCGTTCCTCCATCACTGCCACCGCTTGAAGGACGGCGTTCGGTCCGATCAGCGCGCCGGGTTTGCGGCGCGGCAGTAACCGGCGCTCAATCGACATCGATCCGGTCCCGCCGGCGTGTCTCACCGCGTTCCTTCCCTCGGGCTTTCATCTGCGCGCGCACTGCCTCGCGGCGCTCCTGCGCCTGCGCGGCCTTGTCTGCATTGGTCACCCAGTCGGTCGCGGCGTCGGCAGCGGCGAGGCGGCTCTCGTCGAAGTGGAATTCGACCTTCTTCGCGGTCTGTGGTCCCCAGTAGCCCGCCTTGCCGAGATCGTAGAAGCTCCGCTTGAAGCCCGCCCGCAGGAAGGCATAGAGGCACCCGAGCAAGTACCGCCGCCGGAAGCCGGTGCCGCGCCACGGATAGTGAAACAGCGCCTTGCGCATATAGAAGCGACGGTAGTTCTTCATGACTCCGTCGAGCAACTCGCCCCGCTCCATCGCGGCGGGCTTCATGATCGGGGTAACGAAGTTGTACTTGCTGAAATCATGGACCTCGACCTGGTCCTTCAGCGTCTCGAACAGCGGCGTGTAGGGCCAGGGCGTGTACATCGCCCAGTTGGCGAGATCCGGCTGCCAGTCCCACGCCATCTGGAAGGTCTCCTCCAGCGTTTCGGGCGTTTCATTGTCGAGGCCGACGATGAACTGCGCCTCGACGAAGATATCCGCCGCGCGCAGCAGCCGGATCGCTTCCTTGTTCTCCTCGACCTTGGTTTCCTTGTTGAACCGGTCGAGCTTCATCTGCGCCGCGGCCTCGGTGCCGAGGCTGACATGGACGAGGCCGGCGCGGCGGTAGAAGGAGAGCAATTCCTTGTCGCGGTAAATATCGGTGACGCGGGTGTTGATGCCCCACTTCACTTTGTCGGGCAGGCCGCGGTCAATCAGCTCCTGACAGAACTTGATGAAGGTCTTGCGGTTGATGGTCGGTTCCTCATCGGCGAGGATGAAGAAGCCGACGCCGTGCTTTTCGTGCAGTTCCTCGATCTCGTCGACCACGTCTTTCGGATCGCGCACCCGGTAATCGCGCCAGAACTTCCACTGCGAACAGAACGAACAGGTGAAGGGACACCCCCGCGCGAGGTTGGGGATGGCGACGCGGGTGCCCAAGGGGATGTAGGTGTACTGGCTCCAGTCAAGCACGTCCCAGTCGGGCTTGATCGAGGCCATATCCTTGATCGTGTCGGCAGCTTCGGTGGCGATGACCGTCTCGCCCTCGCGATAGGCGAGGCCCTTGATGGCGCGCGCGTCCTGCGGCCAGCGGCCTTCCTTAATCGCAGTGAAGAGTTCGACCGCGATTTCCTCGCCCTCCCCGCGCACGATCACGTCGATGTGCGGCGCCTCGGCGAGCACCTGCGCATACATAAAGGTCGCGTGGATGCCGCCAAGCACGCGCACGGCCTTGGGCACGGTGAAGGCGGCGACTTCGAGCACGCGTTCGGCGGCGTAGATCGACGGGGTGATAGCGGTTGTGCCGACGATATCCGGTTGGAGCGCGGCCATCCGCTCCGCCAGTTCCTCATCCGACAGCCCCTCGGTCATGGCGTCGATGAAGGTGATGTCGTCGAAGCCTGCGCGCTTAAGCGGGCCGGAGAGATAGGCGACCCATGCGGGCGGCCAGGTGCCGGCAATCTCGGCTCCGCCGGAACGGTAGTTGGGATGAACGAACAGAATGCGCATGGGCCGACTCCCCCTTGTTGGTTGGCCCAAACTGGGGGAGGTGGCGGCCTCGCGCTTTGCGTCAGATCAAATGTTAGGTGTCATGCCTTCGCGGCATGTTCCGCGCGCGCCAGTTCGTGCAGCCAGTCGGCGTGGCGCGGGGCTTTCTTGGTCTGCGACCATTCCTCCAGCATCACCGGCGCGACGCGGGCGAGTTCCTCGTATTGCTCTGGAGTGCCAATGTCCGCCGCGAGTTCCACGCGGTGACCGTTAGGGTCGAAGAAGTAGATAGACTTGAAGATGCCGTGATGCGTCGGGCCGAGCACGTCGATGCCCTGCGCCTCGATATGCGCCTTGGCGGCGAGCAGCGCCTCTTCGGAAGGCACTTTCAGCGCCAAGTGCTGCACCCACGCCGGGGTGTTCGGGTCCTTGCCCATCTCCGGCTGGTTCGGCAGTTCGAAGAAGGCGAGGATGTTGCCGTTCCCCGCATCCAGGAAGATGTGCATGTAGGGATCATACTCGCCGGTCGAAGGCACGTGATCCTCGGCAAAGGCGGTGGTGTAGGTCATGCCGAGCACGCGGGCGTACCATTCCACCGTCTCCTTCGCGTCCTTGCAGCGATAGGCGGCGTGGTGGATTCCTGACAGGGCAACGGGGTGGGTCATTCGGCCGGCTCCTCGACATTGAGCACGCCGCGGATGATCTGGTCGCGCTCCATGCTCTCGAACAGCGCCTTGAAGTTGCCCTCGCCAAAGCCGTCGTCGCCCTTGCGCTGGATGAATTCGAAGAACACCGGCCCGACCTGTGCCTGCGCGAAAATCTGGAGCAGCAGGCGGGGCTGGCCGCCTTCTGTGGTGCCGTCCATCAGGATGCCGCGCATCTGGAGCTGGCTCACATCCTCGCCGTGACCCGGCAGGCGTTCGGCGAGCATCTCGTAATAGGTCGCAGGCGGCGCGGTCATGAAGGGCACGCCGAGCTTTTGCAGCCGGTCCCAGCAAGCCGGAAGATCGTCGCAGATCAGCGCGATGTGCTGGATGCCCTCACCGTTGAAGGCGCGCAGGAACTCCTCGATCTGGCCCTTCCCGCCCTCGCCCTCTTCATTGAGCGGAATGCGGATCTTGCCATCGGGCGCGGTCAGCGCCTTGGAAGTGAGGCCGGTATATTCGCCCTTGATGTCGAAGAAGCGGATCTCGCGGAAGTTGAACAGCGTCTCGTAATAGTCCGCCCAATACTTCATGCGGCCGGTGTAAACGTTGTGGGTGAGGTGATCGATGGTGTGGAAACCCGCGCCTTCGGGGTGCTTGTCCACCCCGGGCAGATATTCGAAATCGATGTCGTAGATGCTGAGGCCGCCCGCCTTTTCCGCGCCTTCGTAGCGGTCGACGAGATAGAGGATCGCGCCGCCGATGCCGCGGATCGCGGGGATGCGCAGTTCCATCACCCCGGTCTGCACCGCGACGGGCTCTGCACCCTTGGCGATCAGGTGGTCATAGGCCTTGGCCGCGTCGCGCACCCGGAACGCCATGCCGCAGGCCGAAGCGCCATGCTCGCGCGCGAAGTACCAGGCAGGGCTGCGCGGCTCGTAATTGGCGATCAGGTTGATGCCGCCCTGACGCCACAAGTGCACGTCCTTGGAACGGTGCTGCGCCACGCGGGTGAAGCCCATCGCTTCAAAGACGGGCTCAAGCATGCCCTTTTCCGGCGCGCAGAACTCGACGAATTCGAAGCCGTCGAGGCCGACAGGGTTTTCGAAAAGATCCTTGGTCGGCGCGTTCATCACTTCAGTCCCCGCTGTCGAGATAGTTTCAATTGAAACCATCTACCGCAAACGGGCGATTCGCGCAAGGTCAGGCGATGCGGCCCACCGTCCGGCCGCGTTCGTCCTGCGTCAGGGTCAGGCGCTTGCCAAAAGGCTCGCCGCTTTCGAAGGCTGCTGACGTGGCGGGATCGGTCAGATCGGCATTACCCACCACCCGCTCGCCTGCGTCGGAGCGCCCGATAAAGATCGCCTCGGCACCCTTGGGCCCGCGGTTGATGGTGTAGGTCTCCACCACAGCCGCAGCCACCGGCTCCTTCGCCACCGGCACCTTGTCGGTCGCCTTGGGCAGCACAGCGAAGCGGTCGTTTCCGCTCCAGTCGGCAGGCTCGGTGGAATAGACGCCGGTCGCATATTTGCTCATCCACCCGCCGTTCGCACCGACCAGCGCATAGGAGCCCCGGTCGCCGCGCACGCGCTGCACCGCTTCGGCGATGGCGTGGGCCGAGTAGTTGTTCCCCGCCCCGCCGAAGAACGGCAACCCGCCCGTCAGCGTCAGCCCGCGCGGATCATCGACGGAGAGGCCGAAATGGTCGCACTGGTTGAATACGGGGATCGCGAAGCACGAGTAGAAATCGATATAGTGCATCGCGTCGATGCCCTTGCCCGCGCGCGCCAGGGCCGCATCGACACTGCCAAGCGAGGCCGGGTTGCCCGCCAAGTCAGGCCGCTGCGAGAGCTTCAGTTCGGTCGCGGCAGTGACAGCGTGGATGTGGACCCACTTGTCCTCGGGCACGCCCAATTCGCGGGCCAGCCCGGCGCTGGCGACGATGATCGCCGCCGCCTGATTCACCTGATCGCGCGCCACGGTCATGCGTGGATAGGGTTCGGCAACGATGCGGTTGCGGTCGGTGACCGTGGCGAGTTCCTCCGCCGTCCGTTCGACCGGAGCCGCCGAGTGCGGGTTTGCCGCCGCGACGCGCGTGAAGGGTGCAAACAGCTTGCCGATTGCGAGGCGGTATTCCTCCAGCCCCAGCCCAAGCTTATGCCGTCGCGCGTTCTCCGCCAGCGCATAAAGCGGGATCGCCCCGCTGGCGCCGTGCATGAACAGCACCGGCTCAAGCAGTTCCTCGACCCCGAAGCCCTGATCTTCAAACTCGCCGCCGATGGCTTCCGACCAGTCTGGGATCTCGCCCTTGGCCGTCAGCGCAAGCACGGTCGAGATCGCCTCGGAACCGACGATCACCGCGCAGCGGCTGTCGCCTGCCGCGATGGCCGAGGCAAACTCGCCCACCAATTGCTGGTTGGTCTGCCCGCCGGTGGTGGTGAGGATCGCGCGCTTCGGATCAGCCCCCACCCGCTTGGCAATCGCGCGCGGTACATTGTCCGCCGCACCGAAGGGCGGCTTGCGGTCAGGCCGCGACATTTCGAAAGCACGGATCGCGGCGAGGGTGTCGATGGCCTGCGCCACGTCACCACTCGCCCCCGAATCCGCAATCGCCGACCCCAGCGCCCGTCCGGCGAGGTCCATATAGGACAGCGCTTCGTAGCCGGGTTCTCCGACCCGTTCCGAATACTGCCCGACCCCGATAATAACGGGCGTATTGTCAGCGATCATGTGTGCAGCCTCAGTCGACGAAGCCGTCGACGCGCTCGACGATGATCGCCGGGGCCATGCCGCCCGCAGCGCACATGGTGACGAGGCCATAACGACCGCCGCGACGCTCCAGCTCGTCCACCACGGTGCCGATCAGGATCGAACCCGTCGCGCCGATCGGGTGGCCCAGCGCGATTGAGCCGCCGTTGACGTTGACCTTGTCCCAATCCAGATCGAGATCGCGCACGAACTTGGCCGCGACGACCGCGAAAGCCTCGTTGATTTCATATAGGTCGATATCGTCAGTGGTGAGACCGGCCTTGGCCAGCACCTTCTTCGCGGCAGGCACCGGCGCGTTGAGCATCAGCGTCGGATCATCGCCCATGTTGCAGGTGGCGACGATGCGGGCGCGGGGCTTGAGGCCGTGCTTTTCGGCATAGTCCTTCGAGGTGATCAGCACGGCGGCCGCGCCATCAACCACGCCCGAGGAATTGCCCGCGTGATGGAAGTGCTGGATGTCCAGATCGGGGTACTTCTGGTTGATCAGCTTGCGGAAGGTCGTGCCCGCCTCGTCCAGAGGAACGTCGGCGATCTTGGGGAAGGCCGGCTCCAGCTTGGCAAGGTCTTCGCGGGTGGTCTGCGGGCGGGGATATTCCTCGCGGTCGAGCAGCACCGTGCCGTCATCGCCCACCACCGGCACTACCGATTTGGCAAAGCGGCCCGCGGCAATCGCCTCGGCGGCGCGCTGCTGCGAGCGGTAGCCGACTTCGTCCAGTTCTTCGCGGGTGAAGCCTTCCTTGGACGCGATCGCATCGCCGCAGATGCCCTGGTGCGACTGCGGGTGCACGGCCTGAAGGCGCGCATTGTAGCTGCCCATCATCGGCGGCTTGATCCCGGCGCGCATCTTTTCCTGGCTCATCGCGGCGGTGAGGCTCATCATCTCGGTCCCGCCCGCGATGACGCAATCTTCCATCCCGCTCATCACCTGCGCCGAAGCCAGCGCAACGCTGGTGATGCCGCCGCCGCAGAAGCGGTCGAGCGTGGTGCCGCTGGAGGTGATGTCATAGCCCGCGTCGAGCGCAGCCATGCGGCCCATGTCGCCCGCCTGCATCCCGTCCTGCGTGCTGACCGACCAGATCACGTCATCGACCGTCGCCGTGTCGAGATTGTTGCGGTCCTTGATCGCCTTGAGGACCGTGGCGGCGAGGTGCTGCGGGTGGCACGCGGCCAGCGCGCCCTTGCCCTGCTTGCCGATCCCGCGCGGGGTGCGCACTGCGTCGATGATGTAAGCCTCGGCCATGATGGTCCTCTCTCCATTTATAGCGAAATTGCGGTTGACGCGTCCGTAAACCCACTGCACCACTCGCACAAGAATTGCGTTTCAAATCGCAATCACATTTTTGACAGGAGAGAGATGTCGTGAGCGAGACCGCTGCCCCCGAAGTGCTGACCGAAGTTGTCGATGGCGTGTTGATCGTCACCATCAACCGCCCCGAAGCCAAGAACGCCATGACGCGCGCTGCGGCCGAGGGAATCGCTGCGGCGATGGAACGGCTGGATGCGGAAGACGACCTGCGCGTCGGGATCATTACCGGTGCGGGCGGTACGTTCTGTTCGGGCATGGACCTCAAAGGCTTCCTGCGCGGCGAAACCCCCTCGGTCGAGGGCAAGGGCTTCGGCGGCGTGGTGCAGGCTCCCCCGGCCAAGCCGCTGATCGCTGCGGTCGAAGGCTATGCGCTGGCAGGCGGGCTGGAACTGATGATCGCCTGTGACCTCGTCGTGGCCCACAAGGACGCCAAGTTCGGCATCCCCGAAGTGAAGCGCGGGCTTGTGGCGGCGGCGGGCGGTGTGATGATGCTGCCCGACCAGATCCCCGAGCGCATCGCGCTGGAACTCGCCCTGACCGGCGATTTCATCGGGGCAGAGCGCGCGTACCAACTCGGCATGATCAACGAAGTGACCGAAGGCCAGGCGCTGGAAGGTGCCAAGGCGCTGGCGGCAAAGATCGCCGCGAACGGCCCGCTCGCAGTGAAGGTGTCCAAGGCCGTGATGAAGCAATCGCGCGGCTGGGCCATGGAAGACCGCTATGCCAATCAGGGCAAGCTGATCGGCCCGGTGTTCGTCAGCCACGACGCGCGCGAAGGCGCGGCGGCCTTTGCCGAAAAGCGCAAGCCGAACTGGACGGGCAAGTAAGCCTTCGCTGAATTCTGGGATCAAACGAGAGAGGAATAACCATGCCCGTCATCGATGTGCCGCCCCCGGCCTTCATGGAAGAAGAAGAAATCGCGATTTTCGCCGATGCTGTCGGCAAGTTCTACGCCCAGCACGCGCCGCAAAAGCGGGTCGAAAAGTGGCGCGAGGACGGGATGGTGGAGCGCGAGTTCTGGCGCGAAGCGGGTGCAGCGGGCCTGCTCGGCGTCTCGGTGCCCGCCGAATATGGCGGCCACGGCGGCGATTTCCGGCATGACATGGTGGTGATCGACCAGCAGGGCAAGCACGGCGTCGACGGCTTCGGCGCTTCGCTCCACAACACGATCATCCTGCCCTATCTCGTCCGTCACGGCACCGAAGAGCAGAAGCTCAAGTATCTCCCCCGCCTCGTCGCGGGCGACCTCGTCAGCGCGATCGCGATGAGCGAACCGGATGCGGGCAGCGACCTCCAGTCGATCAAGACCACCGCGCTGAAGGACGGCAACGGCTACCGCCTCAACGGCTCGAAAACCTGGATCTCCAACGGCCAGCTCGCCGATTTCATCATCGTCGTTGCCAAGACCGATCCGGCCGAGGGCGCCAAGGGCATCTCGCTCCTCCTGCTCGAAACCGAGGGTGCGGAAGGCTTCGCGCGCGGCAAGAAGCTCGACAAGATCGGGCTCGATGCGCAGGACACCTCGGAGCTGTTCTTCGACAACGTGTTCATTCCGGCTGACAATCTGCTCGGCGGCGTTGAAGGTCGCGGGTTCTACCAGCTGATGGGCGAACTGCCGCAGGAGCGCCTCGTGATCGCGATGAACGCCATTTCGGGCATCGAGAAGGCGCTCGATGTGACGGTCGACTACGTCAAGAACCGCAAGGCCTTCGGCAAGACGATCTGGGACTTCCAGAACACCCAGTTCGTGCTGGCCGACCTCAAGGCGCGGGGCACTGCGGCCCGCGTGTTCGTCAATGATTGCATCGCCAAACTGCTCGAAGGGAAACTCGACGTGGCGACCGCGAGCATGGCGAAGTACTGGGTGACCGAGCTTCAATCGGAAGTGGTCGACAAGTGCCTCCAGTTCCACGGCGGCGCAGGCTACATCAATGATTACGCCATCGCCCGCATGTACCGCGATACCCGCATCGCGCGCATCTACGGCGGCTCGAACGAGATCATGAAGATGCTGATCGCGCGTTCTATGTGATCGTGCCCGCCTCCGCGGGCACGTCCTCGGTGCGTTTCGATCCTTACAGGATCGAGCACCTGCGGGCGGCCGGTCGGCCTTGCGGTCGCTTCGCGGCCGTTCCAGCGCGATGATTGAGGTAAGGAATAGGCGGCTTGGGTGACCGGGCCGCCTTTTTCGTGGCCACTTGCCTTGCCGAAGGTGCGCTCGCCCTCAAGCAGCGAAGCGGTAGGGCAACAAAAACGCACCGAGGACGCCAAAGATTTCAGGGCGCGGAGGCACCCTCGCACACAAAAGCGAAAGGGCGGCTCGCCGTAGCGAGCCGCCCCCTCTCCCACTCCTTTGCGGAGCTAACTTGTGATGCGCCTCAGAACTTGGCGCGCAGTGTCACACCGTACTGCCGCGGCGGCAGGGTGAAGGCCGAACGCGAGTTGGCCGCGCCCGATCCGCGCAGGGTGGTGTTGAAGGTCACCCCGCGCACCACTTCGTCGGTCAGGTTGTTGACCCAGCCTTCGATCGCATACTTGCCATCGGCGAAGCGCAGACCCGCACGCAGGTTCACGAAGGCCTTGCCGTCCTGGATATCGGCGATGATCGGGGCCGCAGCGTTAACCGCGGTCTGCACCTGCGCCTGAGTCGAACCGGCTGCGACAGTCGGGAGGATCTTCGCCTGGGTGGAGGTGCGCTGGTCACCTTCCATGCGCACCTGACCGGCGACGAAGAATTCCATCGAGTCGTTGATCGGCTTTTCCCACATCGCCCCGGCCAGCGCGACGATCTGCGGCGCGTTGGTGAGGTCGTTGCCGCACAGCGCCACCACCTGAACCGAAGTCTGCGTGCCCGCGCAATCATCCGGGTAGCTCGCTTCAAGGAAGGTCGCAGCCAGATTGAAGGTCAGTTCGTCATTCGGACGGATGACGCTTTCGATTTCGATCCCTTGCGTTTCCGCGAGCGGCACGTTGAAGGTCGCGAAGGCGGTGCCGGTGAATTCGAGCACCTGGAAGTTGCTGAACTCTTCGTAGAACGCCGCGACATTGACCGTCACCGCGCCGTCAGGGGTCTGCGCCTTCACGCCGAGTTCGTAGGCGTCGACTTCTTCCGACAGGAAGGTCGGATCCGCGCCCAGCACGGCTGCGGTGGTATCAAGGTTGATCCCGCCCGCCTTGTAGCCGTGCGTGAAGCTGGCATAGCTGGTCACGAACGGGCTGAATTCGTAGCCGAGCTTGATCGTGTAGATCAGCTCTTCATCTTCGAAGTCTGACTGGAAGGTGCGTACCAGCGGCAGTGGCGCGACCGGCGGGGTCGCGGTGGGATTGCCGAAAGCGGCCGGAAGATTGGCCGGAGCAGTAAACCCGAAGCAGCCCAAGGCCAGGAAGGTGGGACGCAAGGACGCCGGCAACCCGCCAAGCGCACCAAGCGTCGACGGGCAAACCTGATTATTGACCGCCGTCTGGGTAAAGCCGCCCGACTTTTCTTCCCACGAATAACGCGCACCGACCGTCAGTTCGAGCCCATCGGTGATCTCCAGCGAGTTGTGCGTGAAGATTGCGTAGCTCTTGGCGTCCTGCTGGAAGCGGTTGGTGTTGCCCGATCCGGCGGGATTGATTCCGGTCAGCCGCTGCAACGGGGTGGGGCCAAAGAAGATCGGCGAGGCCGGGTTGAGGCTGGCGCCGGACGTGCCGCCAGCCAGCAGCGCGCCGACATTGCGGTCATAATCCGCGCCCAGCTGGAAGGTGACCGACTGGTCGATCTGCTCGTCGGAATAGAACCCGCCGATCATGTAGTTGAGCTTGCCTCCGAGGCCTTCGCCCTGAAGCCGCAGTTCCGCTGTCCAGTTGTCGATTTCGAGGTTGAGCGCCGGCACGTTGAAAATGTCGGCAGCGGTGAAGTCCGAATCGTACTTCTCGAAGCTTTGATACTTGCGGTACGAGCCGATGAAGATCAGGTCGGCGTTTTCCGAAATGGGGAATTCAAGTTCCCCGGTGACGCCGTAGTTGTCCACGTCCGCTTCGGGCACGATGTTGGCCGAAATGATGCGGTTGTCCATCGCGCGCTCGAAGGTGCCCTGATCGTCGCGGTTCGTGGCGACCAACGGCTGACCATTGCCGCCATTGGCGCCAAGCCCGACCGCATTGTACAGGCCCAGCGTGGCGAGCGGCGTCTGATACAGTTCGATCGCGCCGCAGCAGCTCGACTGGCTCTTCGCATAATCGGCGATGATGCGTCCGCGCAGACCGCTATCGGTATCCCAGCCGATCTGGCCGCGAACCAGCCACTGGTCGACATTGTTGGTATCGCCGATTTCAGCCCCGGTGCGGTCGACGACCGTGAGGAAACCGTCACGCTCGCGATAGGCACCGGTCAGGCGCAACGCGAGGGTGTCCTTGACGATCGGCACGTTGATTGCGCCCTGCAGGCTCTTTTCGTCGAAGTTGCCGTATTCGGCGTTCACGAAGCCGCTGAACTCGGTCACGTCCGGACGGACATTGGTGATGTTCAGGGCCCCTGCCGAGGTGTTGCGGCCGAACAGGGTGCCTTGCGGGCCGCGCAGCACCTCGACGCGTTCCACGTCGACGAATTCGGTCAGCGCCACGCCGGGGCGGGCCTGATAGGCACCGTCGATGAAGATGCCGACCGCGCTTTCGAAGCCGATATTGTTCGAGGTCGTCCCCACGCCGCGAACACGCAGCACGACCGAGCCAGAGGCCAGCTGCGCCTGACTGGCGGTAAAGCTGGGAGCAAGTGCGGCGATCTGCTGGATGTTCACCACGCGCTGCGCTTCAAGCTGCTGCGGGGCAATCGCGGTCACGGCCAGCGGAATGTCCTGCACGTCCTGCGCGCGCCGCGTAGCGGTCACGATGATGACGTTGTCTTCACGGGTCGAATTTGCTCCGGCATCTTCGTCCTGGGCAAAGGCGGGGGTGGTCAGTGCGCTGCAGGCCAACAGGCCGCAGGCGTAAGTTGCGAACTTGCGCGTCATGGTTTCCCTCTCTCCACTTACCAGCCGGTCTTGATGCCGGGCTTGGATTAGCGTGCGGAAGCCTATCAGTGTCGCGCCGCCTAACAAGAGTCATAGGAAAAGTTCTGATCAGGCGTATCAATTATGCAACATGTCCTGTTGCAACGCAGCATGAGTGCCGTGCAACAGACCAAATGGTAATATTGTTTCGCCGATCAGCAGAAGATCAGAAGCCGTAGCGTAACCCGAGCCAGAAGGTGCGCGGGACGCCGAGGTCGATCGACCCGCCCTGGTTGCGGGTGACGATTTCCTCGTCTGTGAGATTTTCCGCGCGGGCCACCAGCGAGAGCTTTCCGTCCAGCGGAACGGCCAGAAACGCGTCGATCGTGGTCGCCGGGGGAAGCGAATCAAGCTCGCGATCATCCTCGAACTGGGCCGATACATGGCGCAGCGTTCCGGCGATCCGCCAGCCGGGGGCCGGTTCCCAACCAAGTGTCAGCGTTGCGGCGAACTCCGGCGTCTGCGCCGGACGGTTGCCATCAAGATCGGCCGAGGTGCCTTCGCCCCGCACTTCGGCGTCGGTCCAGGCGAGGCCTGCGTCAAGGCTGACCGCACCAAACTTTGCCGCCACACTCGCCTCGATCCCGCGCGCCGTGATCGCGGGCAAGTTCGCCCGGCGGCGCAGGTTGGGGCCGATGGTGACATTGGCGATGGCGTTCTCGACCTCGTTGTCGAAGGCGGTCACCGCAATCACCACGGCGTTGACCGGCTGCCAGTCAAACCCGATCTCGAAGCCTTCGAGCCGTTCGTTTTCTAGCGCGGCGTTCGCTTCGGTCACCACAGGGAAGACCACGAAGGGGCGGTACAGCTCGTTGAGGGTCGGCAGGCGCAACCCGGTATAGGCCGCAGCGCGCAGATCGAGGCGGCGGGTCGCATAGAACAGCGCGCCGGCCCGCCAGTTCACCGCCCAGTCGCTGCGGTCGGGTGCGACGAGGCTGCTGACCGGCGCGCCATTGGCCGTGACGGCACGGTAGAAGCCATCGGTGATGCTGGTGCGGTCGGCGCGCAGGCCGCCGTTGATGGTGAGCGGACCGATCTGCCAGTCGTCTTCGATGAACAGGCCGAGATTGCTGGTCGCCCCGCCCGCCCGGCGACGCTCGGTGATGGCGCCGGAAACGGCGTTGAGCGCTTCCTCCTGCAACTCCCCATCGGCGCGGCGGTAATCGGCGCCGATGCGGATATCATGGCCCTCAAGCAGCGGCGGGCGCAGCTCGAATTTGCCGCCGATCCCGGTGGACGGCGTGCGTCGCTGGTCGAGCGTCGGGGTGAAGCGGGTCGAGGAGATGACGATGTTCGAAAAGTCGCGCGCCTGCACATAGGCCAGCGCATCGAATTGCCACGCGCCCCGTCCGACAAAGCGGATCGAGGCTTCCTCGCCATCGCTGGTGGAATCCGCCCCTTCGAAGCGCAGCGTGCGCGCATCGCGGAAGGCGGCGACGCGGGCCTGCACTTCGACCGTGTCGGTGAGCGGCGCGACAGCGCGCAGGGCCGCGTTCCAGCTTTCGAAAGCCGCGCGCGCAGTGGCGGGAACGCGTTGATCCTCGGGCGTCGTGAAGAAGCCCTGCCCCCGGTCCCAGCGCCCGCTTGCCGTCGCAAAGCCGCGCCCGAGCCGTTGGGTGAGCACCCCGCTCGCCTCCGTTTCGCCCCGGTCATTGACCGCCGCACTGCCGAGGAACGGGCCACCCGCCCCCGGCTCGGCGCTCTCCATGTCGATCGTGCCGGCCAGCGCGCCCGCGCCGAACGGCCCGGACCCGCCCCCGCGTGTCACGCGGATCGTACCCAATGTCTCGGGTGCGATAGCGGACAGGGGAATGTAGCCGAAGAACGGATCGGCCAGCGGCACCCCGTCGAGCAGCACCAGCGCGCGGCTCGTCGCATTGCCGCCCAGCGCGCGCAGCGTCACGCCTTGTGCGCTGGGGTTCGACGAGCGGCTGTCGGAGCGGCGGAACTGCTGGAAGCCCGCGACATTGCGCAGCACATCCTCGATCCGGCCCGAAGGGCTGGCGATGATCGTCTCGCGTTCAAGCGTGGTGGTGGCGTAAATCCCGGTCGAAAGCGCCGGATCGAGCCCGCGCCCGGTGACGATGATCTCCTCGGCCAACGCCTCGTCTTCGGGCAGATCGGCCTCGTCCTGCGCGGCGAGCGGCGCGGCGGCGGGAAGGAGCAGGGCGCAGGCGAGAAGGCGGGCACGGAAGGTCATGGCTGCGCGCCTTAAAGCCTGGCTGGCGGCGCGTCACCCCAAACTCGGTTGCACTTTGCCATTCAAGACTCGCTTTTGCTGACCCGCTGTGGTTACATCAGTGTCAATTAGGGAGAGAGAGGCCCCGTCATGCTCGCAACACCGCCAGACGTCGACGTGCTGATTGTCGGTGCCGGGATCTCCGGCATCGGGATGGCCGCGCACATGGAAATGAAGGCGCCCCACCACACTTACGCGATCGTGGAACGACGCGATAATCTGGGCGGCACGTGGGATCTGTTCCGCTATCCCGGCATCCGCTCGGACAGTGACATGCACACCCTCGGCTTCGATTTCGAACCGTGGCGGCATGAAAAGAGCATCGCCGATGCACCCGCGATCCTCGAATATCTCGACCGGATCGTCGACGAGCGTGGCATCCGCCAGCACATGCGTTTCGGCCACAAGGTCATCAGCGCCGACTTCCATCACGATGACGCCCGCTGGCATGTCGAGATGGAAAAGGCCGATGGTTCGCGCACGCACATGACCGCGAACTTCCTCTACCTCGGCTCTGGCTATTACGATTACGATGAGCCCTATGACCCCGGCTTCGACTTTGGCGAATTTGACGGTCAGGTGCTCCACCCGCAATTCTGGCCCGAAAACCTCGATTACAAGGACAAGCATGTCGTCGTGATCGGATCGGGCGCGACGGCGGTGACCATTGTCCCCTCGATGGCGCGCGAAGCGGCGCATGTGACCATGCTCCAGCGCACGCCGACATGGATGTTCACCCGCCCCGCCAAGGATGCGATTGCCAATTTCCTGCGCAAGATCCTGCCGGAAAAGCTCGCCTACCGGCTGACCCGGTTCAAGAACATCAAGATGCAGGACTTCAGCTTCAAGCTGGCGCGCGACAATCCGCAGAAGGTCAAGGACGCGCTCTACAAGAAGATCGAAGCCGCGCTCGGCCCCGATTACGACAAGGACGCCTTCACTCCGCCCTACAACCCGTGGGAACAGCGGCTGTGCCTGGTGCCTGACGAGGATCTTTTCACCGCGATGAAGGCGGGCAAGGCGGATGTCGTCACCGGGCATATCGCCAAGTTCGAAAAGGGCGGCGTGCGCCTGACCGACGGGAAGTTCCTGCCTGCCGATATCGTCGTCACCGCAACCGGCCTGAAGCTGGCTGTCGCGGGCAAGATCGACGTGCGCATCGATGGCGAGCCGGTGAAGTTCAACGAGCGGTTCTATTACAAGGGCTGCATGTTCTCGAACCTGCCCAACCTTGCGGTGGTGTTCGGATACTTGAACGCCAGCTGGACCCTGCGCGCCGACATCAACTCGGATTATGTGTGCCGCGTGCTGGAACAGATGCGCGCCAGCGGTGCCACCATCGCCACGCCGGTGCTGACGCCCGGGGCCGAGGCGCAGATCGTAGAGGACGACGTGTTCGATTTCTCGTCCGGCTACATCCAGCGCGGCAAGCACATCATGCCGCGCAATTCGGTCGCCTATCCGTGGCGGCTCAATCAGGAATATGTGCTCGACCGCAAGCGCATGAAGGAAGACCCGCTGGGCGACGGCATCCTGACGTTCACCCGCGCCGGTGCGAACGCGCGGGGGCACGACGAGCAGCTGGAGGCGGCGGAGTAAGACACCCCCAACTCCGTTCGTGTCGAGCGTAGTCGAGACACCTGTCTTGGTGCCTCTGGACTTCGCTCGACGCGAACGGGTTGAGGAATGTGACGAAGCCCTTTTGTCCTTCGCCATTCTCCCCTAACCTTCCCCCATGACCTCTCCCGACAAAATCTGGACCGCCGGGCTTATCGTCATCGGCGATGAAATCCTTTCCGGCCGCACACAGGACAAGAACATCGCGCAGGTCGCGACCTGGCTGCAGGTGCAGGGCATTCGCCTTGCCGAAGTGCGCGTGGTGCCCGATGTCGAAAGCCGGATCGTCGAGGCGGTCCATGCACTCAGCGCCGCCTATGATTACCTCTTCACCACAGGCGGGATCGGGCCGACGCATGACGACATCACTGTCGATGCCATCGCCGCCGCGCTGGGCGTGCCGGTCGTCATCCACCCCGAAGCACGCGCGCTGCTGGAACGCTATTACGAAAGCCGCGGCGGCATCAACGAAGGGCGCCTTCGCATGGCGCGGGTGCCGGAGGGTTCGGAGCTGATCCCCAACCGCATGTCGGGCGCGCCCGGCATTCGCCGCGGTAATCTGTTCGTGATGGCGGGCGTGCCGCACATCACCGCCGGGATGCTCGACGCGCTCACCGGCCAGCTTGAAGGCGGCGCGCCGCTGCTGTCCGAAACCATCGGTTGCTGGGTCGCCGAAAGCGAGGTTGCCGATCTGCTCCGCAAGGTCGAAGCCGCGCACGAAACCTGCCAGATCGGCTCCTACCCCTTCTTCCGCGAAGGCAAGGTCGGCGCCAATTTCGTGGTCCGCTCGGTCAGCGCCGAAGACCTGAAACGCTGCTGCGACAGTCTTGCCGACGGGCTCGCCGCGCACGGTTACGATTTCACGCCGGGCGGCATCTGACACCCACAAGAGACAGCATCACCTCGTCTTAACCCTCTGGCGATATAGCCGGAGACATGACGACGCGGGTCTTCATCACGATCGACACCGAATATTCCTCCGGGCTCTACACGGGGCCGGGGACGGCTGACCGTGCGGAAAACTTCGCCCGCTCGATCGCCTGCATCACGCCCTATGGCAGCGCCGGGATCACCCACAAGCTTCAGGTGCTCGAGGAGCACGGCCAGAAGGCGGTGTTCTTTGTCGACCCCATGCCCGCACTGGTGTGGGGCGTGGCCGCGATCGAGGACATTGTCGCACCCATCATCGCCGCCGGGCAGGACGTGCAGCTCCATTGCCACACCGAATGGCTCGCCCACTCAGGCAGCGCCAATCCGCTCGCGTCCAAGGCCACCGGTCTAAGCATCGCGGACTTCCCGTTCGAGGAGCAGTGCCAGCTGCTCGAATACGCACGCGCCACGCTGATCGCGGCAGGCGCGCCTGCGCCGGTCGCCTTCCGTGCGGGCAATTACGGCGCCAATGACGACACGCTGCGCGCGCTTTCGGCGCTCGGCATCGCTTATGATTCGAGCCACTGTCCGGCGCTGGCAGGCGCGAGCCTGTGCCGCATCACCCTCGGTGCCGAAGACCGCGATCCGGTGGGCCACATGGGCGTGATCGAAGTGCCTGTTGGCGCGATCGGCGCGTTCGGCGGCGGGCAGCGTCATGCCCAGATCACCGCGCTGACGCTCAGCGAGATGCTTTGCGCGATCCGCCATGCGCGCGATTGCGGGCGCGACAGCTTTACGCTGGTCAGCCACTCCTTCGAACTCATCAACCGCCGCAAGCTGGCGGTGAACCACATCGTGCGCCGCCGCTTTGGCGGGCTGATCAAATCGCTGGCGACGATGCGCGGCGTGGAAACGGGCAACTACAAGGACAGTCCTCCGGTCCTGCGCCTGACGGGCGGTTCCGCACAGCCGCTCCCGGCAAGCGCGATGCGCACCGGGCACCGGCTGGCCGAGCAATTCGTCTCCAACGCGCTTTACGGTGCGACCTAGCGGCATCCGGGCATGGCCAGCGCAGCGATCGACTTCACTCTCGGCTCGCGCCGCCTGCTGAGCGTGCCGCGCGCGCTTTCGACCTGGAGCTTCAGCCTTGAAGACGTGCTGGCCGGCACCCTGCCCGCGGCCTGCCCCAGCGGGCGCGACGGGGTGCGGGTGCTCTCCGCCCCGACCGCGCGGCTGGCCGAAGTGACGGCGCACTACCCCGGTTTCATTGCCGGAGGGCGGCAGGATTATCGCCGCCACTATATCGACATGGCGCAGGGCTTTGATGCCTATCTGGCGCAGTTCTCGGGCAAGACCCGATCAACCCTGCGGCGCAAGGCGCGCAAGCTGGCGGACGAGGCGGGCGGCTATACCCTGACCGAGCATCGCAGCCCGGCCGAGATCGAAGCCTTCCTCGACGCGGCGCTGCCCCTGTCGGCGCTGACCTATCAGGCGCGGCTGCTGGGTGCGGGCCTGCCCGAAGATGCCGCGTCCCGCCGCGCGATGCTCGAAGCTGCCGGAACGGACCGGATGCGGGCCTTCCTGCTTCATGCCGGCGGCCAGCCGGTCGCCTACCTGTCACTTCCCGTGACGGGCGAGACGCTGGTTTACGCCCATCTCGGCTACCATCCCGATTGGGCGCGGCTGTCACCCGGCACAGTTCTCCAGATGGATGCGCTGGAGCGGCTGTTTGCCGAAGGGCGGTACCGGTGGTTCGATTTCACCGAGGGTGACGGGGCACACAAGGCAATGTTCGGCACGCATTCCGCCGCATGCTCCAGCCTCGTGTTGCTCGAACCGACGCTTGCCAACCGCACCCTGCTGGGCGCGCGGGCGGGGTTCGATGCGGGCGTCGGCCAGGCCAAGGCGCTGGCGCAGCGATCAGGGGCGCTGGGCCGGATCAGAGCTTTCCTGCGGGGCTGATCCCGCCCGCGTGGTTGCCAGCCTGCGATTGGCCTCCTGCTGCTGCGCGCGCTCGACCAGAGTGGTGCGCACCGAAGGCACCCCGCTGAGCGAGCCGTAACGCAGCGCGATATAGAACCAGACGACCAGCACCGCGCCAAGCAGCGCACCCGCCGCAAGGCCCAGTCTGACATCGTAACTCAGCAGCAACCCGAAGGCGGCGAGCGCAACGCCTGCCACCAGCCACTTGGGCTTCAGCCACCCGGCCAGGCGTTCGGAAGGAACGGGCATCGTCAAACCTCTTTCAAGAAACGCGGCGGGGGGAGGAGAGAGGGGCCGCGTCACCTGATGACATGGGAGAGCGCGGGCAAAAGACAAGGGAGCGAATGACCTATCCGCCAAAAGGGAAGGGACCGAAAGCACATGGCTTCCGATCCCTTCTACGTCCTCATTCAGGCAGCGCAGGAAAAACGACTCATCGATCCTGAAAGGATCGCAAGCGCGACCGCGCGCCCGCAGCGATGCGACCGACAGGTCGCATGAGCGAGGAAGCGAAGCCGCGGATGCGGCTTCGCCCCTTCAAATCACGCGCCTTCGACTTCGCTCAGGTCGACCTTCAGGCCCGGACCCATCGACGAGGTCATGGTAACCTTGCGGACGTACTTGCCCTTGGCGCCCGAGGGCTTGGACTTCACGACAGCTTCGGTCAGCGCCTTGAAGTTCGCCTTCAGCGCGTCATCCGAGAAGCTGAGCTTGCCGATGCCGGAGTGGATGATGCCCTGCTTTTCGACGCGGTATTCGACCTGGCCGCTCTTGGCGTCCTTGACCGCCTGCGCGACGTTCGGGGTAACCGTGCCGAGCTTCGGGTTCGGCATCAGGCCCTTGGGGCCGAGCACCTTACCGAGACGACCGACGACGCCCATCATGTCGGGCGAGGCGATCACGCGGTCATAGTCGAGGTTGCCGTTCTGCATGTCTTCCAGCAGATCTTCCGCACCGACCTTGTCAGCACCGGCAGCCAGCGCCTTTTCGGCATTGTCGCCGCGCGCGAACACAGCCACGCGGACGTCCTTGCCGGTGCCCGAGGGCAGCGAGACCATGCCGCGGACCATCTGGTCGGCGTGACGCGGATCGACGCCGAGGTTCATGGCCACTTCGACGGTTTCGTCGAACTTGGTCTTGTACTGGCGCAGCACGCTGAGCGCTTCGTCAACGGTGTAGAGCTTTTCGCGATCGAGCGAGGCCAGAACCTTCGCCTTCTTGGTGATCTTGGTCATGTGCTTAGCCCTCCACCACTTCGAGGCCCATCGAGCGGGCGCTACCGGCGATGATCTTCATCGCCTGATCAATGTCGTTCGCGTTCAGATCGGCCATCTTGGCTTCGGCGATCTCGCGGATCTGCGACTGCTTGATGGTTCCGGCCGAAATCTTGCTGGGCTCCTTCGAACCCGACTTCAGGCCAGCCGCCTTCTTGAGGAAGTACGATGCGGGCGGGGTCTTGGTGATGAAGGTGAACGAGCGATCGCCGTAGACCGTGATGACGGTCGGGATCGGCATGCCCTTTTCCATTTCCTGCGTGGCGGCATTGAACGCCTTGCAGAATTCCATGATGTTCACGCCGCGCTGACCCAGCGCCGGACCGATCGGCGGCGAGGGGGTTGCAGAGCCGGCGGGCACCTGCAGCTTGATATAGCCTTCGATTTTCTTGGCCATGTGGCCTTACTCCTGTCGCACTGTTGCCCGGCTGTTTCCATCCGGGCTCATGTTAAGCGGTCCAGCGCCTCTGCTTCGTGCATTGCAGAGGCTCCCGCACGGAATCACTCTGGCCTGGGGCCGAGCGAAGGCGCGCGGTTAGAGGCAGCAGCGCAAAAAAGCAACCCGCCGCGTGCGGCTGAATATTTTGGCAAGCCACTTCAACCATTAACCTCCACGTGATAGGCAGACGGCACCGTTCCATCGGGGGAAACCATGATCACTATCGCCATCCGTGTGCGCGAACTCGTCTCTAGCAATGTCGACAACCTCGTCGGCAAGGCGGGTGATCCGCGCAAGATGCTGCGGCTGCTCCAGTCCGAGATCGAGGAAACGCTGATCGCGCTTCATGGCGATGCCGCCAAGGCGAAGCGCCAGCGTGACCGATTGGAAGACACCGCCGTCCGCATCGCCGCCGGGGCCGAGGAATGGACCGGCAAGGCCAAGATCGCGGTCGATCACGGCCGCGAGGATCTTGCCCGCGCCGCGCTGCTGACCCGCGAGGCCGAGCGTGCCAAGGCCGCTGATGCCACCGCCGCCGCCGCCGCGCTGGGAGATCAGATTGCCGAGGCCGCCGCCGTTATCACCGATCTGGAAGCCAAGCGCACCGCCATCACCGCGCGCATCGCCGAAATGGTGAAGGCCGAAGCCGCAGCAAGGCCCGCTGCTGCTGCCGCCACTGACACCCACGTCGACCGCCGCATTGACCGGATTGACGCGCTGGAACGCCGCGCCGGTTTTGTGGATGTGCCCGGAGAAGCCCCCTCACCCGCCTCGCTCGACGACGAGATTGCTGGCTTGCAGAAAGCGAGCGCAATCGAGGCGGAACTGGCGGCGCTCAAAGCCGCCGCCCCCACCCCTGCAAAGAAAGCAGCGGGCAAGAAGCGCTAGGTCGCCTCGATCACGAAAGCCCGTCACCTTGGGTTTGGCACGGGGCGGCACCTGCGGTCGCTTGTTGGAGATGGTGAGGTGGAATGCCTTGCACGGCGCGCACTTTTAGGCGCGCATGGTGGACCGATGGGACTTCGGGTCGCGACGCGGAACCATTCCCTTCCTTATAAGGCGGCGGTTGTCGATCCTCCTGTTTACCGCGACCGCCCGGATAGGAAGTCGTGCACGAACAGGCCCGGCTCACGGGCGGAGTACTGCTTCTGCAGCGTGCAGCTCTTGGCCTTCTCGCGTTTGCAGATCGCTTTGGCTGCCTGCGCCGCGCGCTTGGAACTGGTGTGCGCAGTGCTTACCGCCCTTTCGCCGAGAAAATAGGGCTGCAAATATCCATCGCCCGTCCAGGCGGCGGCTTCGCAGGTAGCGCCGGGATTGGCCGCCGAGCAGGCAGCCATCGCCTTGGTCTGTGCTGCGGCAAGACTGGGTTCGCCGCTGGCAATGTAGAGCTTGCCGTCGTCCTGCTTCACATCGGCCACCCACGCCGACCCGAGATAGCGCTTGCGCACTTCGGGCCCCGGATCGCGGTCATAGGACGAATGGATCTTGACCACCTTCTCGCACGGCAGGACGGTCTTGCCCTGGCACTCGGCTTCCACCTGCGCGACTTTGGCCTTGTCGTAGGTCCAGGCGATCCACAGCTCACCGCGATCGTTGCGGTAGATCTGCTGGCTGGAATCGTTCCAAACCGCCCCCACAACGCAGCCTTCGCCCATGACGCGGGCGCACATCGCCAGCGCCCCCTCCTGAGCTCCGTTGTTGGGACCGTTCCAATTGCCATCGACCCACACGTCGGACGCGTCGGGATGCCAAGCGAGCGCAGCATGGGTTGTCACGGGCGGTGGAGGGGGCTGAGGCGGGCCGTCCTGCACGCAAAGCGGCACCGTCACCCCGCCCGAGTTGGTCATGCCGACCACCCGCTCGCCCGGCGCGTTCGAACAGGGATAGGGTGATTGGGCTGCGCCGGGCTGGGCAATGGCGGCAAGGACGAGCGCGCAGATGCCCATTGAGAAGGTCTGGATCAGAGTTCGCATGATTACTCCGGAAGGAACGGATAGGGAAAAACGTTCATTCGCCTCCGCCTGCTGATTTGAAATCATGGACGAACTGGCCCGGGCGGCGAGCGTCATACTGCGCCTGAAGGGTGCATTTGACCTTGGCTTTCTTGCAGACGCCTTGTGTGGCCTTGGCCGCGCGCGCGCTTGTGGTTTCGACTACCACACCTTGTTCGTCGGCTGAGCGATAGGCCTGCAACACGCCATCGGCGGTGTAGTCTATCACCGCGCATTCGCGTCCGCCTGTGGCGGCTCGGCAGGCGTTTATCGCCTTGTCGGCAGCCGCGGCGTAAGTCGGCTCTCCACTGGCGATGTAGAGCTTGCCGTCGTAGCCTTCCGCGCCTTTGACCCAGGCGCCAGCCAGATAGCGTTTGCGGGCTTCAGCGCCGGGAAAGCGTTCGCGTGTGCTCGATCCCAGCTTCAACACCTGTTCGCACGGCAGAATAGCATTGGCGCGACAATCGGTCTGGGCCTTGTTCACGCTGGCCTTGTCATAGCTCCATCCCCAGAACAGTTCGCCCCTGCCATTGCGATAGACCACCATGGCTGCGTTGCCCCAGCCACCGCCCGACACGCAGCCGCCGCCCATGACGCGGTTGCACTGTTCGAGGGAGATTCGCTCGCCGGCATGGCCCGGTCCCGTATAGTTTCCGTCGATCCAGAAATCCGAGGCGTCCACGTGGAAGGCAAAGGCGGCGTGAGTTCCTTGCGGCGCCGGAGCCGGAGCTTCTTGCGGCGATGCACCGGGAATACATAGTGGAACCGTCGCCCCGCCTGGCTCCGTCTTCACTGCCGCCATTTGTTCGCCAGGTGCACCGGTGCAGGGATATTGCGCCTGCGCGGGCGAGGCGACTCCGATGAGCGTTGTCAGCGCTGCGGCAAGCAGGCCGGTGGCAACTTTGCGAAAACTGATCATGCTACGCTCCGACGGCAGAGGGCGAACATAGTGGCGCCATCGTGGCCGGCCATCATCTTGGCGCATTAGTACGTTTTCTCATGTGCGCCCGAGCGTCCTTCCGCGCCGGGACGGACCAGAGGCTTGGCGATGCATCTCCGCGCGTAACGATCGGGACGAGATCGCAAGGTTCACAAGGCGATGGCGCTTGCAACCCAGTTTGCTTGGACGACGACGGCGGGCAGGGGCAATCGCCCCCTGGCCTCAAGGAATGGCAGCTTCCCCTGCACTGCCGCGCGGCACTCGCAGCCCCTTGGTGCGGCTGGTGAGGTGGAACTGGCGGCACAGCGCACACTTGTAGGCGCGCAAGGTGACGTCGGCCTGCACGGCAACCGCTTCGGCCTCCTCACGCGAGGCGAAGCGGCGCTTGCGATTGCAGATGCCGGGACGGGTTTTCACTGCGCCAGCGAATAGCGCGAGAACGGCATCGCAAGAGGCCGCAAGGGCGACCGCCCGCCCGCAGGCGCCCGAAGGAGCGAAGCGACGAAGGAACAGCGCCGAGGACGCTCGCCCGGAGGGGCGAGCGCAACCATTATTTCGCGAGTTCCACGTGCTCGAAATCGAGCTCCACCGGAGTGGCGCGGCCGAAGATCGAGACCGAGACCTTGACCTTGGCCTTGTCGAAATCGAGCTCTTCCACGATCCCGTTGAAGCTGGCGAAGGGCCCGTCGAGCACCTTGACCGAATCGCCGATCTCGTAATCGACGCTGATCTCGCGCTTGGGCGCGGCCTGGGCGTCGGCCACGCCGCCGAAATAGCGCGAGGCTTCCTTTTCGGAGATCGGCTGCGGCTTGTTGCCCGAGCCGAGGAAGCCGGTCACCTTGGGGGTGTTCTTGACGAGGTGGTAGACATCGTCGGTCATGTTCAGCTTGGCGAGGACATAGCCGGGCATGAACTTGCGTTCGACCTGCACCTTCTTGCCGCGCTTGACCTCTGTGATGGTCTCGGTGGGAACCTGCACTTCCTCGACACCGTCCGACAGGCCGAGGCGTTCGGCCTCGGAAATGATCGCGTCGCGCACCTTGTTCTCGAAACCGGAGTAAGCGTGGATGATGTACCAGCGAGCCATGGAGAGTCCTTGGAAAATTGGGTCTGACGGGCAGAGGAATGCGAGGGGGGCGCGGGGCCTATTGCAACAGGCTGATCGCGCCGCGGACGACAGCGCCAAACAGGCTGTCCACTCCGAGGAAGAAGATCGAGAGAATCAGCATGAAGATGAACACGAAGATCGCCGTGCGCACGGTTTCTTCACGGGTCGGCCAGACGATCTTGTTCGTCTCGGCCTTGACCTGATTGAAGAACTCGCCGGGCGAAGTCTTGCGCTTCTTTTCTACTGTCCCGTCTTTGGGAGCGATCATCTTGTCGGCCATGCCAGCCCTGTTCCTTCGCGTAATGCCTTCACGTCTCGTCCGGCCGGCTTTCAGGTAGGGCTCCGCGCCGCCCGGGACAAGGTCTCGGAGGGGCTGGATGATCTGCCGATGTCGGAAAGACGCGGAGGCTCTTACGCCGGGGACGGCGCAATTGCAAGAACGCTTGGCGGCGCGGTCTAGCGCAGGGCGAAAAGGCGCGCGATGAGGCCCGGCTCGGCCTGCATCGGCCGCAGCGGGCCATGAATGGCAGACAGCCGGGCGGGATCACGGGTCGGTCGCGGGCTGACCCATTGATCGGGACGCGAGGAACGGAAGGTGTAGGCGCTCATCCTGTGGTCTCCTGTGAGAGGGTCAGTCCAACGGTTCGTCGACAGGAATACACGGCTCGCCTTGCGGCAGGATGAATGGCGCTCGCGATGAAACGCAAGGATTCGCAGAAAAAGCCCGATAAAGACGTTTGCAAGAGCGGGCAGGATCGACGCCAAAGGCGTCGCAAGGCCAAGCGGCCGCCCCGCAGCGAAGCGTTCGAAGATCGTGAGAGCGAGGATTTCGCATCGCGGAGGCGATGCGGAAACAAAGACGCAATGGCAGGGGTGTGCGGACTCGAACCGCAGGCCCTCGGTTTTGGAGACCGATGCTCTACCAACTGAGCTACACCCCTGCAGCGCGTTGAAGCGGTGCCCCTTAACGAAGCCGCCCGTGATAGGCAATCCTCTTTGCCTCAAGCCGCACTCGCCTGTATTGTGCAATGCAATCATGCACGCCCCCACCCGCCCTCCTGTCCCGGTAGAGACTCTGCTGCTCGCCTATCGCAGCGGGATTTTCCCGATGGCGGACAAGCGCGACGATCCCGAGGTGTTCTGGGTCGAGCCGCGCGACCGGGCGATCATCCCGCTCAAAGGGCTGCATCTGTCCAAAAGCCTGCGCAAGGTGATCCGCAGCGACCGGTTCACGATCACGGTTGATCGCGCCTTCGAGCAAGTGATCCGCGCCTGCGCACAGCCGCGCGAGGATCATCCCGAAACCTGGATCAGCGAGCGGATCGTGCAATCCTATATCGGCCTCCACCGCGCGGGCCATGCGCATTCGGTCGAGTGCTGGCTGGCGGGGGAAGACGGCGCGGAGCCGGAACTGGTCGGCGGGCTCTATGGCGTCAGCTTCGACCGGGTGTTCTGCGGGGAGAGCATGTTCAGCCGCGCGCCCGATGCCAGCAAGGTCGCGCTCGCCTGGCTGGTGGCGATGATGGACCACGCGGGGTTCGTGCTGCTCGATTGCCAGTTCATGACCGAGCATCTGCGATCAATGGGCGCGCACGAATTGGCGCAGGCCGATTACCGCCGGCTGGTGGAACGCGCCAAGGGCCAGCCGCAAAAGAGCCTTGGCACGGCGTGGCGGGCGTTTTCGACCGGGGCCGGTTCGGGCTATGCGGCCGGAGCGGGAGTCGCTGCGGGCGCAGGCGCGGGTGTCGGTGTCGCCGAAGCGGCCGGAGCAGGCTTGGCCGAGGGATCGGCGGTCGGCGATGCCGAACCTTCCTCTCCCGGGAAGCGCATCGTGCAGTCCTTGACCCAGACGTCATAGACCGGGTGTTCGACCACATTGAGGCTGGGCGATTCGAGGAACATCCAGCCCGAGAAGACGCGCGCATGCTGGGCCGCCCCGCGCCCGCGGATGTCGACCTGCACGAAGGCGCCGGTCTGCTGCGGCAGTTCCCACGGCGCGGTGCGCTCGCAGGCGGAGACGCGGATGATCACCGGGCCGATCTCGCGGCTTTCGCCCGGCTTCAGGCGGATTTCCTCGGAGACATTGTTGCGCTTGTTGAGCAGGCCCAGCACGGCGACACGCTCGTTCATCGGGGTCGCGCCATAATCATTGACCGGCGCGGCGGGGGCAGAGGCCGCCGCCACGGGGTTCGCCTCGTCGATCGGAACCTTGACCGTGTCAGGCGCGGGCGAGACGAAGTCGCAGGCAGCAAGCAGCAGGGCGCCAGCCAGCGGCGCGGCAAGGCGAAGGGCCGCGACCATCAGCCTCAGCTATCCGCGCTGCCGGGAGTCCACGCCTCGTAATCGCCCACGGCGCGGGCACGCTGGCCGCCGCGCTCAAGATCGCCTTGCGGGCGATAGGCTTGCGCAGTGCCGGTGGCGTTGGGGGTGTAATCCACCTCCCAGATCTTGGCCGGGGGCAGATGGCTTTCCGGCACATCGTCATAGGTGCCGTGGATCCAGCCATGCCATTCGGGCGGGACGCGGCTTGCGTCATTGGCGCCGGCATAGATCACCCAGCGCTTGTCGCGGCTGGTGTAGGAACCGTCCGGCCGCCCTGCGGCTTTGGCCCCGGTCTTTGGCCTTGCCCGGTAATACTTGTTACCGGCCGCATCGGTGCCGACATGTTCGCCCTTGGCGCGGCTAGCCCAGAGGTGAGTGCCAATCGTGGCACCGTCCCACCAGGTGAAGATTTTTGCGAGGATACCCATGGGCGAGCGCCTAGCGGATTCGCGGCGGTGCGCCAAGAATGATTGTCGCTGAAACGTGAAACGAACGGCGGCGCAGCCGCGCAATTACCAGTCCACTCTATCCCCCGGCACGATGCCCAGCGCCGCCGCGCGGCCTGCGCGCAGTTCCAGCACCGCGCTGGCGAGGCCTTTCGACGATACCGAATCGAGCGAATAGGGGATGGTGTTGGCCGCGATGTTGAGCACCCGCCCGTCCGCGCCGATGAAAATGATGTCGAGCGAAAGCGGTGTGTTCTTCATCCAGAAGCTGCGCGCCTCGGGCACGGCGGAGGGGAAGATCATCCCCTCGTAATCGCCAAGCGAGGTGCGGAACATCAGCCCGCGCGCCTGCGCCTCGGGCGTGGCGGCGACTTCAACCTTGAAGGTCAGCTTCTTGCCGCCGCGATCCACCACAAGGTCGATCACTTCCAGGCCGGAGACCGGATGCCGCGCGGCCTCTGCCTGTGCGGGTGCCTGCGCGCTGGCTGTCGCGCCCTCGCCCGGCGAGCACGCTGCGAGCGCCCCCAGCATCAATCCTGCTGCCGCGAGCATGTGCCTTACCATCGGTCCTCGATCCCTTCCTCGTCGCCGGAGGCTTCGAAAGCCTCGTCGATCCATTCCTCGATATCCTCGCTGGTGCGTGCGGCAAGGATGAAGCGCGTGTGATCGTACTGGTGGCCTGCGCGCAGCATTGCTGCAACGGCTTTTTCGTGGGCCTTGCGCGCGGTGAGCGGGTCGCGGCCCTCCACCTGTGCGCCGAACGGGCCGAGCCGCTTTTTCTGCGCCATCAGCGCGGCTGCACGGCGGCTGGCCGCCTCGCCCGGCTTGTGCGCCTGTCGCAGGCTTTCGCCCACCCCGGCATGGCGCAAGGTCTCCTCGACCCGCCGCGCGCCATAGCCCCTTGCGCCCAGATCGCGCGCGCGCATCCGGGCATAGGCATCATCATCGACATAGCCGAGCTCGACCAACCGGGCGACAAGCGCGGGAATGTCCACCTCCAGAGTGCGCCCGTCCGCATCCTCGGCGAGGCCGCGTTCCCGGATCTTGCGCACCAGATAGCTTTCCAGCCGCGCGCCGGTGGTGGCGAAACGCGCCGCATAATGCAGCGCCAGATCGCGCAAAGTGGCCTCACCCAGCGGAGGTTTCACCCGCTTCGTGCCCCGGCCTCCGCCGGTGCGATCCTCCCCGGTTTGGCGACCGGGTGATGACGAATTCGCTTTACGTGAAACCATTTCGCCTTATTCGTGCCACTTTCCTTATCAAATGCGAAATATTGGACGCCGCCGGACTATGCCCGGCGACACGGGGTTATGCCAGAGCGCGGACGGGAAACTACCATGAACCGTGCCGCAACTTACGGGTATCGCTTAAAAATATGACCGAGGCTGTTTTGACGCCGACGCCGAATGATTGCGACCTGCCGCGAATCCGTGCGCAATTTGCAACCTTCAATGATGCGATCGACTATGCCGCGCGCAGCCGCAAGGGGCTGAACTTCCACGACATGCGCGGGGAACTGGCGCGGGTCTATCCCTATGCCGACATGCGCGAAGATGCGCTGGTGATGGCGCGGCGGCTGATTGCTGCGGGGATTGGCAAGGAAGACCGCGTTGCCCTGATCGCGGAAACCGGGGCGGAATTCGCCGCGCTGTTCTGCGCCTGCGTCTATGCCGGGGCCTGGCCGGTGCCGCTGCCGCTGCCGACGACCTTTGGCGGCAAGGACAATTACATCGACCAGCTGGCGATCCAGCTGATGAGCTCTGATCCGAAGCTGCTCCTCTACCCCGAAGAGATCGCGGAGATGGCTTCGACCGCCGCCGCGCGTCAGGGCTGTGCCGCGCAAAGCTGGCAGGATTTCGCACAGACGCCTGCGCCCGATTGCGATCTGCCGCAGGCCTCGCCGGACGATATCTGCTATCTGCAATACTCCTCCGGATCGACCCGCTTCCCGACCGGCGTGGCCGTGACGCACCGCGCGCTGCTGCACAATCTCTACGGCCACTCGACCACGATGGAGCTTGGCACCAACGACCGCTGCGTCAGCTGGCTGCCGTGGTATCACGACATGGGGCTGGTCGGCTGCCTGCTCTCGCTGATCGCCAATCAGGTCTCGGGCGATTACCTCAAGCCCGATGCCTTTGCGCGCCGCCCGCTGGCATGGCTCGACATGATCAGCCGCAACCCGGGCAACACGCTCTCCTATTCGCCGACCTTCGGTTACGACATCTGCGCGCGCCGCATTTCGAGCCAGAGCCAGGTGGCAGAGCGCTTCGACCTGTCGCGCTGGCGCATCGCGGGCAACGGCGCGGACATGATCCGCCCCGACGTGATGCAGAACTTCGTCAATGCCTTTGCCGAAGCGGGCTTCAAGGCTTCGTCCTTCACGCCGTCCTATGGCCTCGCCGAAGCGGTGCTGGCGGTGACGGTGATGCCGCCGGGCGAGGGTATCCGCGTCGAACTGGTCGAGGAAGAGCGCCTCTCAGGCGCCCCGCGTGACCTGTCGCGCCCGGCCCGCTACCGCGCCATCGTCAACTGCGGCAAGCCGCTGCCCGACATGGAAGTCGCCATCAAGGGCGAGGATGGCAAGCATCGCGCCGATCACCAGATCGGCAAGGTATGGTGCCGCGGCCCCAGCGTCATGCACTCCTATTTCCGCAACGAGGAAGCGACCAGCGACTGCCTGGTCGACGGATGGCTCGACACCGGGGACATGGGCTACACCGCCAACGGCTATCTGTTCATCGTCGGCCGGGCGAAGGATATGATCATCATCAACGGCAAGAACCACTGGCCGCAGGATATCGAGTGGGCGGTGGAACAGCTGCCCGGCTTCAACCACGGCGACATCGCGGCCTTCTCGATCGAGATGGAAAACGGCGAGGAAGCGCCCGCGGTGCTGGTGCATTGCAAGGTCTCCGACCCCGAGGAACGCGTGAAGCTGCGCGACCAGATCGCCGACAAGGTGCGCTCGGTCACCGGCATGAGCTGCATCGTCGAACTCGTCCCCCCGCGCACCCTGCCGCGCACATCATCGGGCAAGCTCAGCCGCGCCAAGGCCAAGAAGCTGTATCTGGCGGGCGAGATCGTTCCGATCGACTTGGCGGCCTAGGGTAACTCCGGGCGAGATTGCGCTCGCTACCGCCGGGTTAACCCGATGGTGAATGTTCCGCGCCAAGAAATCCGGCTGGGCCCCGCGCCACTGTCCCGCACGCATCGCGACCGGCGGCAGACCGCGCGTGGATTGCCGGATCGTTCAAGGCGGATCGACATGACTGAACTCGAGGTTTCCAGCGACACGTCCGTGTTCGAAGTGCCAGCCGTTCTGGATGAACACGGCAGGCTTGCCGATCACTGCGTCCGCAAAGCCCTGACGATGATGGATGCCCACGGACTGGTTGTCCTGACAGGCCTCCTGTCGGACGCCGAAGCCGATGCCGGTCTGGAGCTGATGCGCGAGACGATCGACAATCCCGATCGCAGCAAGTGCTCTTTCGCGAGCGAGACCGATAATCGCTACAAGCGTCGCGACTTCTGCTCGCTGCCTTCGACGCCGCCCGTAAAGAGCTTTGCGGCGACCTTGTGCCAGCGGCTTGAAGGCGTGCTGTCCGAATATTGCGGCCGGTCGCGCCCGCTTCTCGAAGTCGCCACCTTCACCAGCTACATTGGGTCATCGCATCAATATATCCACCGCGACCCCAGCGGCGTGATCAGCCTTTTTGCTGCCGTGGAAGATGTCTCGGAACAGCAAGGCGGCACCGTGTTCGTTCCGGGTACGCACCTCTATGGCGGGGTCGGCAACACGCATGACGGCCAGGCCGAGGAACTGATGGCGCTGTTCCGCCTGAGCTGCAATTACCGCATTTTCCTGCACAATTTCAGGAAACTGTGGCGCATGCGCAAGGGCGCGCAGCCGCCCTTGGCCCCCGGTGAATTCACCGATCGCGTGTTCTCGCGCAGCTGGGATCAGCACCAGCCAAACGTGCTGCGCTTCATGCTGGGAAAGAACGCCCAGTTCAGCATCGCCATGCTCGGCCCCCGCACCTTGTGGAAGCTCCATCGCCACCGTGCGGAACTGCGCAGGCTGTTCCATCTGGTGCAGACAGCGCCGCGCAAGGGATCGGTGATCCTGTACCGGAGCGATCTGCTCCATGCCGGGCCGGACAACCGCTCGCCCGCCCCCCGGCGGTTCTTCGGGATGAGCATCGCGCGCGATGTCATCGAACACAAATACTGGCACGATGGCTATTCGCCGCACCCCACCCTTACCGCCCAGCCCTTGTGCTTCGGCGATCTTCTCGACTTCCCCGGTCTCCCCGCATCGTCAGCGGCGCCGAGCCGCCGGGTCGCCGGGCTGGCGGATTGATCCTGTCAGGGTCGATCTGCGGCCATTGTTGCCGCTCATCACGACGAAACCGGTGATAGACGCGGCCGCGGTTTCAAGCGTAGCATGCACCCCACGCTTGAAAGGCGTGTTTTAGATGACTAATACAGTGGGGATTGCCCGGCGCGCGCATGCGGCGTGTGGCTGGCCATGAGGGAGCACGAGACTGGCATGAGCACCGAAACGCAGACGGCAACCGCCACCCCCTTCTCGCTGACCCCGCCCGATCCGGTGCCGCAGGTCGCGCCCGAACAGGCGGCAGGGTTGGTGCCGGTCACCACCGAACAGAAGTCGAAGCTCGACAGCAAGGTCGATGCCTTCGTCAATGATCTGGTGGTCGCCGATGCCAACTCGCCCGCATTCGGCGAGAAGGTCGACCAGATCACCCGCATGGGTCAGGAACAGATCCGCGCCGCTGCCGCGATGTCCAACCGCTTCCTCGACCGCCCGGTGCGCGCGATGGATGCCGATGGGTCGGTGGGCAATGATCTGGCCGAACTGCGCCGCACGGTCGAAGACCTCGATCCGGGCCGGCAGGGCAAGCTTTCGGGGCCGCGCAAGATCCTCGGGATCATTCCTTTCGGTAACAAGATCAAGAACTACTTCGATAGCTACACCTCGGCGCAGGGGCATATCGTGGCGATCCTTCAGCGGCTGGAAAGCGGCAAGAAGGAGTTGCATCTCGATAACGCCGCCATCGATACCGAACGCCAGAAGCTGTGGGCCGCGATGGGCGAGCTGGAGCAGATGATCCACATCGCCAAGACGCTCGACGCGCGGCTGGAGGCCAAGGCGCTGGAGCTGGACAGCTCCGATCCGTCCAAGGCCAAGGCGCTGCGCGAATCCGCGCTGTTCTATGTCCGCCAGCGCACGCAGGACCTGCTGACGCAGATGGCGGTGAGCGTGCAGGGCTACCTCGCGCTCGATCTGGTCAAGAAGAACAATGTCGAACTGGTCAAGGGCGTCGACCGTGCCAGCACCACCACCGTCGGCGCGCTGCGCACCGCGGTGACTGTGGCGCAGGCGATGACCAACCAGCGCCTCGTGCTCGGCCAGATCACCGCATTGAACAAGACCACCAGCGACATCATCGATTCGACCAGCACGTTGCTGCGCGAACAGACCGCGCAGATCCACGAGCAGGCGGCGTCCAGCACGATCCCGCTCGAAACGCTGCAGCGCGCCTTCCAGAACATCTATGACACGATGGACGAGGTCGACGCCTTCAAGGTGCGCGCGCTGGATTCGATGAAGCAGACGGTGAACGTGCTGACCAGCGAGGTCGAGAAGTCCAAGGGCTATATCGCCCGGGCAGAAGGCCAGGCGCAGGCGCAATCCAAGGTCGCGGCGAGTGAGCCTTCGCTGCTGTCGCTGGATCGCTGATCGGGAGTCTGATGGTCTACGAAACGCCCGAACAGCAGCTTCAGAGCGCCAAGCGGTCGCTGGCGACGCAGCGTGAGGGCGGCACCCACCGTCCCGCCCCGCGCGGCAACAGCATCGGCAAGGGTTCGGCCGAGCTCAAGATGAAGAGCCTGCTCAAGCGGGTGCGCAATATCGCCATCGCGGTGGTGGCGATCTGGATCGGTGCGGGGATTTTCAGCGCGGTCATCGGCCCGCTGTTGTTCTGGGGCTTCATGGCGATGCTGCTTGCCACCGGCATCGCGATCGCCCTGTTCGCGTCCTTCCCCAAGGTGAAAGTGCCCAAGCGCGAGGAACTCAAGCTGGGCAATCCGCAGCAGATGGTCGCGCGCACCGAATTGTGGCTGGAATCGCAGCGCTCCGCCCTGCCCCCGTCCGCTCAGGTGATCGTCGATCAGCTCGGCGTGCAGCTCGATGCGCTTGGCCTGCAACTGAAGGGGCTGGGCGATAATGAGCCAGCGATGGCCGAGGTGCGCGAACTCGTCGGCGAATACATCCCCGAAACAATCGACAATTATCGCAAGATTCCGGCGCACCTGCGCTCCGAGGAATATGCCGGCAAGACCGCCGACGAGCGCCTGACCGAAAGCCTCACCAAGCTTTCGGGCGAGGTCGACCGGGTGACGCGGCGGCTTGCCGAAGGTGCGCTCGACGATCTGGCGATCAAGAGCCGCTATCTCGAATACCGCTATGGCGGGGCGGAGGCGCTGGAAGACATGATGCCCGATACCGGCGTGCCGCTGCCGGACTTCTCGGCCATCCCGACGAAACAGGCCAGAGAACAGGAGCGCTGAGCCATGCGCGTGACCCTTCCCCACACCCTCGGCAAAGAGGAAGTGCGCCGCCGCATGCACAAGCACGCGGACGAGATCGGTAACTTCTTTCCGGCAGGACTCGCCAAGGTGACGACGGGCTGGCCGAACGAGGACCGCATGAACATCACCGCCGAAGTCATGGGTCAGGCGATCCCCGGCGGCGTGGAAATCCGCGAGGACGAGGTGGTGATCGAAATGGACCTGCCGCTGCTGCTCAGCGTGATGAAGGGCCCGCTGGAAGCTGCGGTGAAGAAAGAAGCCGGACGGCTGCTTGCTCCCTGAACAGCGCAGCGCGCACGATCCGAACCCGATTGCCAGTCCCTCACCTATGTGTCATAATTATTTGACACATTAAGTTGCCTAATTTGCCTTACACTCGGGTAGAATGCCGAGGATCGCGCGGCAATTCGGCCGCGAGCCGATTCGGGCAGGAAGGACGGGTGGCATGGCGCCGGTCAGGGACATGGCAAAGGTAGAGCCGGGCGAAAGCCTGCGCGCAGGCCTGCGGGCTGCGACGATGGCCGCGCATGATCTGCTCGATCACGCAATGCAGGCCGCCAGCGGATGGCAGACCCGCGCCGATTATGCCCGCTTCCTCGCGCTGCAACACGCCGCGCGTGTGCCACTGGAAGCATGGCTGCTAGCCAATGCGCCTGCCGATCTCGTCCCGCCAGCGCAGACCCCGCTGCTTGCCCGCGATCTGGCGGCGCTTGGTGTGGCCTTGCCCCCCTCCAGCCCCCCCTTTGACCCCCTCCAGACCCTGTCCAAACCCCCGTCGGCAGGGGCGTTTCACGTGAAACATGCCTGTGTGGGGGCGGCATGGGTGCTGGCCGGATCGGCGCTCGGCAACAAGGCGATTGCCAAGCAGGTGGCGCGGATCGGCGGCGGCGAATGGCCGGTCGCCTTCCTTGGCGACGATATGATGATGGCGTTCTGGCAAGGCCTGCGCGCCCGGATCGAACGTCCCGCCGCGCCGGAGGAGGCAGAAGGCGCAACCCGCGCGGCAGAGGCCGTTTTCGCCCATTTCCTTGCCATCGCGGAACATGGCGAAGTGGCTGGAAGTGCTGCGGAAAATCTGCCCGCATGAACCTCCACCAGCGCAACGACACGCTCACCGAATGCGACCGCGAGGCGATCCACCATATCGCTGCCGTGCAGGACTTCGGCGGATTGATCGCGGCGGACCAGCACGGCCGGGTGGCGCACATCTCGGCCAATGTCGCCGAATTTCTCGGGCTGGAAAACCTCCCCGCGACCGGAACGCCGTTAGCGGACATCATCGCGCCCGGCGCATTTGAGACCCTCACCAACGCGCTCGCCAACCTTGCCGGTATCGACACGCTGGAACGCCGCTTTGGCGTTGATTTGACAGGCAAAGGTCAACTGTTCGACTGCGCGGTGCATATCAGTTGCGGGCTCTCTGTGATCGAGTTCGAACCCCACGCCCGCAATGATTTTGCCGATCATGTCAGCATGATCGTTCCGGTCGTCGCCCAGCTCGAACGGGCCGGAACCGTCACCGCACTGTGCGACACGGCCGCGCGGTTGGTGCGGCAGATGACCGGCTATGACCGGGTGATGATCTACCGCTTCCACCCGGACGACAGCGGGGAGGTGATCGCTGAAGACCGCGACGAGGCTCTCGAACCGTTCAAGGGCCTGCGCTACCCCGCCGCCGATATCCCGCAACAGGCCCGCGAACTGTTCCGCCGCAACCGCTTCCGCATCATCGCCGACATGGATTCGGACGCCGTGCCGATCATCCCTGCCACCGGGCCGGAGGACACCCCGCTCGACCTGTCGATGTCGATGCTGCGTTCGCACTCGAAGATGCACCTCGCCTATATGCGCAACATGGGCGTGGGCGCGTCGCTGGCGATTGCGATCGTGCGGCACGACCGGCTGTGGGGGATGATCTCCTGCCACCACCGCGAAGCCCGCCTGCCGCCCTACTCGCTGCGCACCGTGGCCGAACTGCTCAGCCAGACCTTCTCGCTGATGCTTGATCGCATTCTGGTGGCGCAGGCCGAAGCCTTGCGCGAACGGGCGCGGCAGTTGAACGACCGGCTGCTGCTGCGCCTCGCCGGGGGTGTGACCCTGGCGGACAGTCTGCCGATGATCGAGGAGCTGCTGCACGGCACGATCCAGCATGACGGCATATCGCTCTTCGCCGATGGCGAATACCGCGCCAGCGGCGATGCGCCCGCAGAGGCGGAGTTCCGCGCCATCGCGCCGCTGCTCGCCAGCACGCTGGGCGGGGCGACCCATTCGACCACGCGGCTGGCCGACCAGATCAAAGATGCCGCCTGTTTCACCCAACGTGCGGCGGGCGCTCTGGTGCTGCCCCTGTCGCGCGGTACCCGCGATGCGCTGGTGCTGTGGCGCCGTCCGCTGGAACGGGTCATCACCTGGGCAGGCGATCCGGCGAAGGCGGCCGCAGCGCCGGGCGAACTGCTCCAGCCGCGCGCCAGCTTTGCAGCGTGGCAGGAGACCGTGCGCGGCCACAGTGCCGAATGGAGCGCCGACGAATGCGAGATCGCCGCGCGCCTGCGCCGCACGCTGATCGAGGTGATCCTGCGCATGAGCGAGGATCTGACCCGCGAACGTGCCCGCGCGGCCGAACAGCAGGACCTGCTGATCGCCGAGCTCAACCACCGGGTGCGCAATATCCTCGGGCTGATCCGCGCGCTGGTATCGCAATCGCAGGCCGAGGCGCTGAGCGTTCCCGGCTTTGCCGCGATCATCGGCGGGCGAATTGCCGCACTGGCGGCGGCGCATGACAATATCACCGCCAAGAACTGGGGCCCGGCAAGCCTCGCCCAGCTGATCGCAGCGGAACTCGCCCCCTATGGCGGCGCGGAGCGCGCGCGCTTCCGGCTGAGCGGCGATGATGTGCTGGTCACGCCCGAGGCCTACACCATCCTTGCGTTGGTGGTGCACGAACTTGCCACCAACAGCGCCAAATATGGCAGCCTTTCGGCCCGCGCCGGAACCATCGAGGTGAGCCTTGCGCGCACCGCTTTCGGCGATCTTGCGCTGCGCTGGCGCGAGGCGGGCGGCCCGCCGGTCACCGCGCCGACCCGCCACGGCTTCGGATCGACGATCATCACCCGCTCGATCCCCCACGACCTTCAGGGCGAGGCGGACGTGCGCTACAAGCTGACGGGGGTGGAGGCCGATTTCCTCGTGCCGGCGCGCTATCTCGCTCTCCCCGAAGCGGGCGCAAGCAGCATCCCCCCGCGCCCGCGCGAGCCGCTGCGCGATCCGGCCAGCCCATCGGGCGCCCATCCGGCGCGGGTGCTGGTGGTGGAGGACAGCATCATCATCGCGCTCGACACCGAAGAGAACCTGAAACGCCTTGGCGTGGCCGAGGTGCGGCTGGAAAGTTCGGTCACCGGCGCGCTCGCCGCGATTGCCGAGAGCCACTGGGAATTCGCGATCATCGACTTCAATCTCGGCGGCGAATCCTCCGAACCGATTGCCGATGCCCTGCGTGCAGCGGGCGTGCGCTTCGTGCTGGCCACGGGCTACGCCGAAGCGGCGGGCGGGTTCGAGCGGATGGGCGCGGAAGCGGTGCTGCGCAAACCCTATGGCATGACCGAGATCGAGCGGCTGCTGGTCGAGGCGTAAAGGTCAGGCCGAACGCGTCAGCAAGGTCACACCCGCGCCGCTGAAATCGAGGGTGCCGAGGCCATGAGCCACAAGGCACTCCCCTGCCCCCGCGCGCGCCGATCCATCCTTTGCGGCCACCTCTCCCGCCAGCGGCAGCACCAGCAGCGCGCCCGGATAGGCCGCCATGGTCGCCGCGTCAGGCGCGCCCTCTACCCGGTCGAGCCGGAAATGCGGACCATCGACCAGCACCGGGCCATCGGCAATCGTGCGGCGATGCTGTGCGGCGTAGGGCGTGCCCTCGGCCACAGCCAGCGCGCGTTCGAGATGAAGCTCGCGCGGGCGGCCATAATCGTAGAGGCGGAAGGTGGTGTCCGAGGTCTGCTGCACCTCGACCAGCGACAGGCCGGGGCCGATCGCGTGAACAGTGCCTGCGGGCAGGTAGAACAGATCGCCGGGCTGCGCGGGATGCCAGGTCAGCAGCGTCTCGATCGTGCCGTCCTTTGCTGCCGCTTCGATCTCGGCAGGTGTCACCTCCCGCTCGAACCCGATCGCCAGCCGTGCGTCAGGCTCGGCATCCAGCACCAGCCAGCATTCTTCCTTGCCCGCCTCGCCGGGCAACGCCGTCGCGTCCGACGGGTGGACCTGCACCGACAGCTTCTCCGAGGTGAACAGGTATTTGACCAGCACCTGCGGCACTTCGGGTGGAGGTTCGAACCAGATCTCGCCGATCCGCTCTCCCGGCGGCGCGGCGAAGGGCGCGGGCAGCACATCGCGGCCCCACACCTTGTCGACCATCCGCGTCGGGAGCTGACGCGCCATCACTGGTTCAGCGCTCCCGGCAGCTTGCCGACAGCCTGCGCGCCGTCGCGGGTGGTGACCAGCACCTCGCCATTGGCGACGATGATGCAGATATCGGAGAGCCCCACCGCCGAAATGCGCGGGCCATCGGTCATGGCGAATACGCCGCTGCACCCGGCGAGGTCGGCAGCACCGCGCGCCACATTGCCCGCGCCGTCCGCCTCACCCGCGAGCGCATCGGCGAGCGCGGCCCAGTTGCCGATGTCGGACCAGCCCATGTCGGCCGGGACCATCGCGGCGCGGGCGGTGTTCTCCATCACCGCGTAATCGATCGAGTCCCCGTCAATCGCGGCGAAGGGACCGGGTGCGGGGTGGAAGCAGGCGCCCTCGGTGCTGCCGCCTGCCACCGCTTCGGCCACCAGCCGCGCCATCTCTGGCCGGTGGGCGGCGAGTTCGGCGAGCAGGTGCCCGGCGCGGAAGGCGAAGATCCCGCCGTTCCAACTGTATTCGCCGCTGGCGAGGTACGCCTCGGCGCGCGCCAGATCGGGCTTTTCAACGAATTCGCGGATCGCATAGCCGCCCGGCAGGGGCTCGCCGCGCCGCAGGTAGCCATAGCCGGTCTCGGGCCGGTCAGCCGCGATGCCGAAGCTGACGAGGTAATCCTCGCGCGCCAGCGCCGCGGCGGCATACGCGGCGGCGCGGAAGGCATCGGTGTCCGCAATGTGGTGGTCGCTCGGGCAGACCAGCATCACCGCGTCCTCGGGCAGCAAGGCGGCGGCGAGCGCGATGGCGGGGGCGGTGTTCTTGGCTGCCGGTTCGATCACCAGCCGCGCGCCGGGCGTATCGCCCCACTGCGCCATGATGAGATCGGCATGGGCCGCGCCTGCCACCACCATCGGCGGGGCAAAGCCGCCATCGCCTGCCACCCGGCGCACGGCCTGCTGAAACAGCGTCTCTTCGCTCACCAGCGGCAGGAACGGCTTGGGAACAGCCTTGCGGCTGACCGGCCAGAGCCGCGTGCCGCTGCCCCCGCACAGGATGACCGGATGTATCACTGACACTCGAATACCCCTCGTTTGCAGCTGGCTATAGCAATTCGCCTTGCGGAAACGAGTCTGACCTTCGGATTATTCCGCCGTCGGTCGCATCAGAACCACTGTTGGCGCCAGTAGAACGGAGCGGCAACCGGATTGCCTTGGGCGTCCATCGCCGGACGGAAGCCGAGGCGCGTCTCGACCAGCCGGCAGGTGATGCGATCGGCCTCGGCATCGGGACTGGGGCGGACCACCGCGCAATCGCGCGCGCGGCCATCGGTGCCGACAACCACGCGAACGATCACCTGCGTCCCGCGCCGTGCGTCCCGCCCGCCAGGCGGAACGGGAAAGTCGCGGGCATTATCGATCCGGCCGGAGATGTGGACGGGTTTCGACACCGCAATCCCCCCGCGCCCGCTCCCGCTGTTGCCGCTGCCGGTGCCCAGCCCGCTACCCGCCGCGCCGGTGCCATCGCCCGCCGCCGCCGCGCCCGACTGGTTGGCCGTGCCGGTTGACGACGCGCGGGGCAGCGGATCGTCCTTCTTCACCCGCACCTTGGGCGGCTGGCTGGTGACAGGCTTTGCCACGGCGTCGCGCCCGGGATCGCCCTGCGCGCCTTCATCCGGTTCGGACTGATTCTCCGGCGGAGGCGGAGCCGGAGGCTCGGGCGGGGAAAGGTTGAAGGCGGCCACGACCTCGCGCTCGACAGCGGCGGTCATATCGGGCGCCAGCGCACGCGCGAGGCCATAGAGCGCGGCGATGTGCAGCAGCACGATGCCCGCAATCAGCGGCCAGCTCAGCCGCCGCTTGCGCGCGCCGAAGGTCTCCTTGGTCGCCATATCTGCCAGCCTGCCCCTCCGATCGATCCGTTCCGGATGTGGTTTTCCGCGCAATCGCCGAGACCCGATTATAGCAAAGCCCCAGCAATTGGCGATGGAGCGCAGCGATCGAGCGCGCACTGGATCAGGAGTGGCCCGGCGGAACCGCCCCGCCGGACGCCGACGCCGACTTCGCCCAAGGGGAAGCGGTTGCCGAAGGCATGCCCTTGCCCGCTCGGACACGCTTTGCACGTCGCCGCTCCGGGCCTTTCGCATGGGGCAAGCAAACTTCGAAAAGCGCCAGCACCGCTTCGCCCATCAGCGGCGATAGCGTGACATCATCCCTTTGGCACCGGGCGCACCTTGCCGGGATTGCCACCGGGCCCATCGACCGCAGAAGCCTCGCCGCGGCGCTGATCGGCGGTGCGGGATATCTCGCCTTTGCCTGCCTCAGCCTTATGCTGGCCCATGCGGGCGACACCGTCAGCCCGATCTGGCTGCCCAATGCCTGCGTGGTTGCCTTCCTGTTGCGCGCGCGGTTGCGGTGCGAGGTGCCGTTCCTGCTCGCCTGCCTGGCCGCCAGCCTCGCGGCCAACGCCGTGGTGCAGCTGCCCGATCAGACCGCGGTGCTGTTCTCCTTTGCCAATCTGGTGGAGATCATCGCCGTGCTGGCGCTGACCCGCGTCGCGGGACGACGGGCGCCGGATATGAACCGCATCGGCGATTTGGCCCGCTTCGTCTGGGCGGGCGGACTGATTGGCCCGTTGCTCTCGGCGCTCGTCGTCCTGCCGGTAATGGGCAGCAGCGTCGATCAGCTGCGCGCCGGAGCGATGGCGTGGTTCCTCACCGAAAGCATGGCGATGCTGCTGATCGTTCCAGTGGCGCTGCTGCTGGTTGATCGCTTCGCCGGCCGGCTCGCCCCTGCCCCGGCCCGCCCGCTGGAGAGCGCAGCCCTGCTCTGCGGGGGAATGGTCAGCGCCTTCCTGGTGTTCAACCAGACGCATTATCCGCTGCTGTTCCTGATCCAGCCGGTCACCCTGCTGCACGCCTTCCGGCTCGGCAGCCTCGGCAGCGCGCTCAACGTGGTGGGGGTGGCGGTAGTGGCGGGGGTGATGACCCTTGTCGGTTTGGGGCCAATCGCAGCGGCGAGCGGCACGGCCATTGCCGAACTGCACCTGCTTCAGGCCTTCATTGCCGCCAATTTCCTGACCGGACTCCCCGTGGCCGCGATCCTTGCCGGGCGTGACCGGATCAGGGCGCGGCTCGAAGCGGGCAAGCGCGAGGTCGATCTGCTGGCCGAGAATATCAGTGATGCGATCCTGCGCTTCGATCTGGCGGGGGTGTGCACCTATGCCTCGCCTTCGGTCCGCGATGTGATGCAAACGCAGCCGGAAACCTTCGTGGGCCGTCACGTCACAGCACGCCTGCATCCCGATGCGCATGACCGCGCGGTGCAGGCGCTGCAACGGCTGCTTGAGGGCGAAAGCGATCGCGAGCGGGTGACCTATCGCCGTTTCGCCGATGCTCCCGATGGTTCGCCCGTGTTCATCGAGGCCGATTGCGCGGTCGTCTGCAATCCCGAAACAGGCGCGCGCGAAGGCGTGGTGGTCGCCGCGCGCGACGTGACCGAGCGGGTCGAGCTGGAACTGCTTCTCACCCGCGCGCGCCGCCATGCCGAGAATGCGGCGCGGGCCAAGTCCGAATTCCTCGCCAATATGAGCCATGAGATCCGCACGCCCATGAACGGGGTGCTGGGCTTTGCCGAACTGATGTTGCAGGGCGATCTTGCCGACGATCAGCGCCGCTTTGCCGAGCTGATCGTGCAGTCGGGCCGGTCGATGATGATGCTCCTCAACGATGTGCTCGACCTCTCCAAGATCGAGAGCGGGCAGTTCGCGATCGACCCTGCGCCGGTCGATCTGCACGCCAGCCTGGCGGAATGCGCCGCGCTCCACCGCCCCGCGGCCGAGCGCAAGGGGCTGACCTTGGAACTCGCATGGGAGGGCGGCGAGGAGCCGGACCCCCGCCCCGGCGAAGCGCGCGCGCCCTGGGTGCTGACCGATGGGCTGCGGCTGCGGCAGATCCTGCTCAATCTCATCGGCAACGCGGTCAAGTTCACCGAAGCAGGCCATATCCGCGTGAGCTATCGCATCAGCCGTAACGAAGTGCGTGTCACGGTTGCCGATAGCGGCATCGGGATCAGTCCGCGCCAACTTGAAACGATCTTCCATCCCTTTACCCAGGGCGAGGCCGATACGGCCCGGCGCTTTGGCGGAACCGGGCTTGGCCTGTCGATCAGCCGCCAGCTCGCCGCGTTGCTCGGCGGGCGGATCGAGGTGGACAGCACGCCTGGCGAAGGGTCACGCTTCACGCTGGTGCTCCCCGCCACGCTCGCACCGCCGGTGGCCGACGATATCCTGCCCGAAGTCACGCCCTCGCCCGAACTGCCGCCGCGCGCGCTGGCGCCTTCGCGCATCCTGCTGGTCGAGGATCACGACATTAACCGCCTGCTGGTCAGCGAGATGCTCGAACGCTGCGGGCAGGAGGTCGATCAGGCGCATGACGGGAACGAGGCCATCGCGATGGTGATCGATTCGATCATGCGCGGGCGGCCCTATAATCTGGTGCTGATGGATGTGCAGATGCCTGATTGTGACGGACTCGCCGCAACGCGCGCGATCCGCGCCGAGGGGATCGGGCCGGGCCTGCTGCCGGTGATCGCGCTGACCGCCAATGCCTACCCGGAGGATGTTGCAGCGGCACGCGCGGCGGGGATGCAGGGGCATCTCGCCAAGCCCGTGGTGTTCGCCCAGCTCGCCCGCACATTGCAGCGCTGGCTGCCGACGTGGATCGTCGAAGCGGACGAGCTTGGCCCGCCGGGTCCCGGCAACGCGGCCATGCCTGCCGCCGCGCGGGCATCGGCGATGGCGCGATCCCCGCGGCTCGTGGCACGCTGGCAGGCGCGGCGGCGCGAGGCGATTGTGGCGGTGGAGGCCGGGCTCGGAGAGGGCTGGCTGGCCGGAACGGGCACGACGCCTGATGAACGTGCGGGCGATCTGGCGCGAATGCTCCACCGGATCGCAGGCACGGCAGCGATGTTCGATGAAGCCCCTCTGGGCGAAGCGGCCGCGGCGCTCGAACGGGCGCTGGTCGCGGGCGCGGATGCTGCAACCTGCACGGCGCTCGCCACAACGCTCCTCGCCGAGGGTCAGGGACTTACCGCAACCAGAGATGGCACCCCCGCCGGGCGGCCCTGAACCAGCGCCGCCGGGGCCCTTTAGAGCAAAAGCGCGGCACGTTTCGGGACCACCCCTTCGTTCGTCAGCAATTGCACAAGCCACAATACACAAACGGCGGAGCCCGAAGGCCCCGCCGCTCATGTGTCCGGAACGTAGTGCTACGAATTAGAATTCGTAACGTGCGCCGATCTGAACGCGCCAGACCGAAGGCGCTACGATCGTGTCGGGCAGGCCCTGTGCGGCGGTGAAGCCGGTGATCACATAGCGACCCTGCGCGTCGTAGCTGCCATCGACGAGGTCGACGCGGCCATCGGAACCGCCCAGCGTGCGCACCGAGTTCGCTTCATCGTCGATCAGGTTGAGCACGTTGACGACGTCGGCGAACAGTTCGATCCGGTCCTTTTTGATGCCGGTCAGCTTGCCGAGGAACGGCAGTTCCTGGCTGATCCGCAGATCGAGATCGAACACCCAAGGGTTGCGGCACTGGTTCCGCTCCACGGTCTGGCCGGGAGTGAAGTTGCAGTTGAGCTGCTGGCGACGGCCGGTGGTGCCGATCGGAACGCCGTTCTGCAAGGCATCGATGAACGCGGCCACAGCTGCCGGGTCCGAACCACCCGTCCGCACACCCGACGAGTTGAAGATCGCCGGAGCGATGTTCGGATCGTTGGCGCCGGTCGGAATGTAGGCCAGAATGTTTTCTTCAGCCGACTGGCTGCCGCGGAAGGTCGGAGTCGCATCATCATAGACGAGGCTGTACGGACGGCCTTCAGAGGCACGGAAGAAGAAGCCGAAGCTGGTCTTGTAGTCTTCGATGAACTCTTCCTGGAAGGCCATCGACATCGTGAAGTTGTGGCGGGTTTCAAAGCCCGACTGCGACACGCCGAGGTTCTGCGGATCAAACGCCGCAGTACCATCGAAGAACGAGCCGGCCGTGGCATCACGCGCGTTGGGCGACTGCTGGCTGTCGGTGAACGCGTAACCGAAGTTCACGTTCACGCTTCCGCCGTCGGTGATGATGCCCTTGCTGAAACGCTTGGTCAGGATCAGCGAGGCGTTGTGCGCTTCGAAGCTCGGCCCGTTGGTCAGCTGCAGGAACTCCTGCAGCGTCGAGTTTGCCGAGTTGAAGCATGCCGGGCTCACACCGGTCCACTGCGGATTGTTGCCACCAGTGCCGACAATCCGTGCCGAGCAACCCGCGCGCAGCGGATCGATCGGGCGGTAGATCGGGCGACCATCCACCGTGCGCCCGTTGAGGCCCTGCGAGGGGTCGATCTGCTGGAGCAGGTCGACGACCGTCAGCGTGTCGTTGAAGCGGGTGTAGATGTAGTCGAGGTTCAGACGCCAGTTGCTGAAGAACCCGCTCTCGGTGCCGAATTCGGTCGAGAGGCCGATGTTGGCACGCACCGCAGTCGGCACGTCAAGGTTCGGATCGACGGTCTGCACGTTGCCACCGCCAGCAGCAGCAATGGCCTGACCGGCATTGGCCACGCACTGCGGGATACCGGTGAAGCGGCCCTGCGCATCGAGCACGCTGATCTTGCCGCCCGCACCGCGGGTCAGCTGACCGGCCGCGCAGCTATTGGTGTTGCCGAGGCCGGAGGTGAAGCCGTCGTTCGAGAACGCGTTCGAGAAGAACACAACCGGATCGCCACCCGAGAAGATCCCGACGCCGCCGGTGAGGCGGGTGTTCGACAAGAAGCCATCATTGTCGAAGTCGTAGGTTGCCGAAAGACGCGGCAGGATCTGCGGATCGAGCGACGAGAAACCGGTCGAGTTCGAGAAGCCGATGCGCTGGCTGTACAGGTTGTTCTGGCTGGGCGCGCCGCCATCGAACAGCTGTACGCGAACACCGGCGTTGATCGAGAGCTGATCGGTTGCCTGCCAATCGTCCTGTGCGAAGAACGAATAGATCGTGCGCGAGAATTCAGCCGCCGAATTGTTGACGTCAAAGCCCACGGGGACGTTGATGTCAGCACCGATGGTCTGGTTGGCTACCAGGCGATCGCTGTTGACGTTGATGTTGGTGCCGCCCGCAATCAGGCCGTTCTCGAAGTCGTTGAGGTTGGCGAAGTACAGCGTGCCGGTGGCATTCTGGAGGAAGAGGTTGAACACTTCCAGGTTGTTGTATTCCGCACCCAGCTTGATGTTGTGGCCGCCGCCCGCATCGATGTTCATGATGAAGCGAGCCTGATCGACCTTCGAGTCGAGCTGGTTAAGAGCGCGCGAGAAGCCCGGGCCCGAGAACAGCTGACCATTGCGGCCGCCCGCGATCGAGCCTGCCGGGGGCAGGTTGTTGGTGCCGACGATCAGACGGGGCACGGGGTTGGCGCCATTGGCTTCGTCGAAGCCCAGCGGGCCCTGAACGTCGGAGACGTCAGCACGGCTCATGCGGAACTCGGTCGACACCGAATCGCTCCACTGCGAGTAGAGCTGGGCGGAGTAGTAATCGGAGATGGTGCCTTCGTTTTCGAAGGAATTGATGCCCGAGAAGGCCGCACCCGAATCGTCTTCGATCTTGCTTTCGTCGAGGCGCTGGTAGGTCACAACCACGCGGTGATCATCGGTGATCTGACCGTCGAGACGGCCGAAGTAACGCAGGCTGGTGTTGGCAAGCGAGGTGGCAAACGGGCCGGTGTCCTGCCCGTAAACGCGCTGGGCGATTTCACGGAAGCGGTTGAATTCCGCCAGCGTCACGCCGAGTTCGGGGTTGCCGATGCCCGCGCCCGACGGCGAATCGAATGCGCCTTCGATCAGGTCGACTTCTTCATAAGCGAAGCTGAAGAACAGGCGGTCCTTGAAGATCGGGCCGGAGAGCGTCGCGCCCCAGCGCTTTTCTTCGCCGGCGTTCACGTTCTGGCGGCGGCCGTCGGCAAGCACGACTTCGTCGTTCTGCATTCCGCCATCGAAGTAGGTGACGAAGGCCGAGCCCGAGAACTCGTTCGAACCGGCCTTGGTCACCACGTTGATGAGACAGCCGGTGAAGTCCGAGTACTCGACGTCGAACGGAGCGAATTCGACCGAAGTCTGATCGACCGCGTCGAAGGGAAGCGGCAGCGAGTTGCGCGCAGCGAAGGGCGTGCCGTTCAGGCCGAACACGTCCGCCTGCACGATGCCGTCGACGGTGAAGGTGTTGGCGCGGTCGTTGCCGCCAAGGCACGAAATGCGGTCAAAGCCTTCGGTGCCGTTGAATTCGAGGCTGACGCGCGGGTCGATGCGGATGATGTCGCGGATGTCGCGCGTGATCGACGGGAAAGCTTCAAGCTGGAGCGAACCAAAGGCCTGGCCCGGACCGACTGCAACCTGGGCCACGCCAGCGCGCGAGCCCGAAACGATGATGACATTGTCCGATGCGCCCGCAGCGGTCGCGGTCAGGCCGAAGCTGAAGGAGGTCGGACGACCGAGCGCGGTGTAAACATCCTGCACGGTCTGGCCTTCGAAGCCGTCCGAGTTGGCCGTCACTTCGTAAGGGCCGCCCGGCGGCAGAGCAGTCACGCGGAAAGTACCGTCGCTCCCGGTGGTGACGGTGCGGACCGCGTTGGTGCTGGTGTTGGTCACGGTGACGACCGAACCCGCAAGCGGGTTGCCGTTTTCGTCGGTCACGCGACCTTCGACTTCGGTGACGATCTGCTGAGCGAATGCCGGCGTGGCGATGGTGGTCGTCGCAGCAAGGCTGACGATGCTCGCCGCAAGGAGATACTTAAGCTTCATGGTTGCAAGCCCCTGGTAACAGTGGAGAGTGGTACAGAATAAGGTGATGCGGCCTGCCCTAGGCCCGAACGCTTGCGGCAAAGCGACTGTTCTGTGACAGTTTGATGAAATGCCCTGCCCCTACGGGCCGTTTCATTACTGCGAGTCTCCGCGAACACCAGAAAAGTGTCGGATTTGCGCGAGTTCCGCCTCCGGGTGTTGCATCGCAGCAACGCCCGGAACGAATTTCTTCAAGCCTATCAATGGGCCGAAAATGACGCCCTCAGGCGAGATTGATCTCGCGCAGGCGCTGCATCAGGAAATCATGCGCGGTGATCGGCGCGGGCGGCGGATTCGCGGCGCTTTCATCGATGCATTCGGGCAGGGCTTCGATCAGGAAATCGGGCCGGAAATGCAGGAAGAACGGCATCGAATAGCGCGCCCGCTGCGCCGCTTCTCCGCGCGGGTTCACCACCCGGTGCGTGGTCGAGCGCAGCTTGCCGTTGGTCTGGCGTTGCAGCATGTCGCCGACATTGATGACCAGCGCGCCTTTGGGCACGTCCACCGCATGCCACTCACCCGAACGGGTGAGCAGTTCGAGACCCGCTTCCTCCGCGCCCAGCAGCAGGGTGATGGTGTTGATGTCCTCGTGCCCGGCTGCGCGAATCGCGCCTTCGGGCGCACCGGGGCCAAGCGGCGGGTAATGCAGCAGGCGCATCACCGAATTGCCGTCCTCGACGCTGTCAGCGAAGAAGGTGCGCGGGCGGCCAAGATGCAGCGCGATCGCTTCAAGCACGCGCCCCCCGGCGGTTTCGAAGGCGGCGAACAGCGCGCTCAACGTTTCGCGGAAACCTTCGACCTCGGTGGGCCAGACATTGGGGGCCATGAACGCGCTCAGCGGGTGGCCTTCGGGAAGCGAGCGGCCGACATGCCAGAATTCCTTGAGGTCGAAGACCTCGGCGTCCTTGGCCTTTTCGGTGCCGAACGGGGTGTAGCCGCGCGCGCCGCCGCCGCCTTCGATCTTGTAGGCGCGCTTGACCGCATCGGGCAGCGCGAAGAACGCTTTCGATACCCGCTCGGCCTCGTCGATCAGATCTTGCGGGATGCCGTGATCGCGCACCACGGCAAAGCCATATTCACCGAAGCTTCGGCCGAGTTCGTCGGCGATGGTTTCAAGCGGCTGGGCGAGGCTGACAGATGCGATGTTGATCATGCCCGCGCCTTTACACGCGGGCACACACGCCTGCCAAGCCTGAAGCGCCGGTCAGTAAGGCAGGAACAGGCTGGCGAGCGCCGCGCTCATCAGGTTGGCGAGGCTGCCTGCGGCCAGCGCCTTGAGGCCCAGCTTCGCGATCACCGGGCGCTGGTTGGGGGCCAGGCCGCCGGTCACCGCCATCTGGATCGCGATCGACGAGAAGTTGGCAAAACCGCACAGCGCAAAGGTGACAATCGCCCGGCTGCGCGCGGTCAGCTCGCCCGCCTGCATCTTGCCAAGGTCGATGAAGGCGACGAATTCGTTGAGCACGATCTTGGTGCCGAACAATCCGCCCGCGATCTGTGCCTGCTCCCAGTCGGAAATGCCGATCAGGAACATGACCGGCGCGAACAGGTAGCCGAGCAGCTTCTGGAAGCTGACAGCCTGCAGCCATGACGCCGCTTCGGGGCTGAGCGGTGCGCCCATACCGTCAGCAAGGTTGACGATCCCGCCGCCGATCCCGGCAAGCATCCCGTTCGCCAGCGCGACAAGCGCGACGAACACCATCACCATCGCACCGACCGCGACCGCGAGCTTCACCCCGGTCTGCGTGCCTTGTGCGGCGGCTTCGATAATATTGGCGGGGCGCTGGCCTTCCTCGAAGGTTTCCGCTGCGCTCACCTCGTCAGCCTTCGCGCCGCCCTCTACCAGAGAGGCCGGGCCGACCGCGCTGATGCGTGCCTGGGGGAGTTCGACCTCCTGCCCGTTTTCGTCATACATGACGACGCGGGTCGCCTCGGTCAGGGAATTGCTCTTGCCGCGCGCCCGCGCGACCGCCGCCACGCCGACACCATTGCCCTGCGCAAAGGGGGCAGCGGGATCATCAGGCATCATGATCTTGGCCATCAAAATCCCGCCCGGCGCCGACATGAAGGCGGCGGCCAGCAGGAACGGCACTGCATCCTCGCCAATGAAGCTGGCATAGGCGGCCAGGATCGTCCCCGCCACGCCTGCCATGCCCACGGTCATCAGCGTGAACAGCCCGGCCGGGCTGAGCGCCGCGAGATAGGGCCGCACCACCAGCGGGCTTTCCGACTGGCCGACGAAGATGTTTGCCGCAGCGCCCAGCGCCTCGACCTTGCTGATGCCGGTGATCCAGCCGATCGCCCCGCCAACCCAGCGCACCAGCCGCTGCATGATGCCGAGGTGGTAGAGGATCGAAACGATCGCGGCGAAGAACACGATCACCGGCAGCGCGGCGATCACGAAGGTGTTGGCGAAGGGATTGGTCTCCATCGGCCCGAACACCGAAGTGATGCCGATCTTGGAGAAATCGAGCAGCGCGATCACGCCGCTGGACAACCCGCCGATCACCGCCACGCCCGCATCGGTGCGCAGTACGATCAGCGCGGTGACGGCCTGAAGCGCGAAGGCCGATCCGACCACGCGCAGGTTGATCCTGCGCCGCGCCGAGGACAGCGCGAAAGCAATGCCGAGAATGGCGAAAACGCCGACAAGGCTCAGCAGAATGGACGTGATACTCTCGTTCACGGCGGCAAATGTCCCTCAATGTGGCTGAAAGCGACTTGATCCCCGTGCGCGCAAGTCCCCCTGCCCCGCGTGCAGCACGTTCGGGCGTGGCAGTTTGCGCTTCGACTTGCAAGCGGGGATGCCGCGAGCCCGCGCCTATCCCGCAATAAACCACCGGTGACAGGGCGGGCCTCGCGCTTTTCTTTTGCCCGCGCGCTGGCTAGCACTCAGGCGATGAACACACCCGCACCCGAGACGCCCACCCACAACCCGCTCGATTCCATGCCGCTGGGGCTGTTTGTCTTCACGCTGCTGTACGGCGGGATGACGGTGCTGGCGGGCGTGCTCGCCTTCAAGCAGGTGCAATTGTGGCCGACGGGGCTGGCGGTGGAGAGCGGGATTTTCCCCTTCCTGCTGCTGGTCGTGATCTCCAGCACGCTGTCGCAGTTGTATGGGCGGCAGATGGCGCAGCGGATCGTGTGGTGGGGATTCTTCCCGCTCGGCCTGTCGGCGCTGCTGATGTGGCTGGTGCTCTCGCTCCCCGCCTCGTCCGAGATGATCGCCTTCCGCCCCGATGATCTGGCCGCGTTCGAGCGGGTGCACCGGTCGACCTGGCGGGTGTGGATGGCGGGCCCGGCGTCCTACATCACCTCGCTGCTGCTCAACATCTGGATCTTCGACCGGTTGCGCGGCGGAGGCGAGGAGAGCACAATCGGGCTGATGGTGCGCGGCGCGATTGCCTCGGCGCTCAGCCAGGCGGTCGATTCGGTGATCTTCATCACCCTGGCCTTCTACGGCGAGTTCGACATCACCGACCTGATGATCGGGCAGGTGCTCGCCAAAGTGGTGCTGAGCCTGGTGCTGGTGCCGTTCCTGATCACCGGCGGAGTGCGGGCGGCGCGGTGGCTGGACCGGAAAAAGAAAGGCTGACGTCGCGCGCCCAAACCCAAAGCGGCAAACGCAACCGGAACGTTAGGCGCAAGAACGGTCGCACAGCGACCGCAAGCCCGACCGGGCGCCCGCAGCGACGCGAGCTTCAGCTCGTGTGAGCGAGGATTTCGCAGGCCGGACGGCGTGCGGAAACAAGCAATGGTGGACCCGTCGGGGCTCGAACCCGAGACCTACAGATTAAAAGTCCGCCGCTCTACCAACTGAGCTACGGGTCCTCACATGCCTCACTTCGGCAATGAGCGCGCTCCCCTAAGGAGGGGGCGCGGGCGGGTCAAGCGGGCATGGTGATGGGCGAGGGTCAAACCGCTCACCGGGTCGCGCCAACCGGGGGCGATGGTGCAGGCCGGATCGAGCACGAAGCGCCGCTGCGCAAAGGCCGGATGCGGGATCGTGAGGCCGGGGCTGACCCAGCGCCCGCCGCTCCACAGCACAATGTCGAGGTCAAGCACGCGGTCCCCCCAGCGTTGCCCACGGCGGCGGCCGAATTCACGCTCCATGCGCTTGAGCGCGGCGAGGAGCGAAGGGGGCGCAAGCTCGCTCTCCAGCACCAGCGCCGCATTGGCGAAACGGCGGCGGGCCGCGCCCATCGGCGGGGTCGCGATCACCGGCGAGCGTGCTGTAACCGTGCCGAGCGCGGCGCATTCCTCCAGTCCCGCGCGCACCACCGCTTGCGGCAGGCCATAGGCGACATGCCGCCGGTTGCTGCCCAGCGCGATCAGGTAGGTGCTGCTCAAGATCAGATATCTTGCGCGATGCGCCCGTAAAGCTGCGGGCGGCGGTCGCGGAAGAAGCCCATCCCCGCGCGGTGCTTGGCCGCCTGCGCCAGATCGAGCCGGGCGGTCAGCACGCCGGTCTCCCCCGCGCCGAACAGGGCGAGATCATCCCCCCATTCGTCGCAGATGAAAGAATGGCCGTAGAAGCTCTGTGCGCGGTCCTCGGGCCCTTCGTGGCCGATGCGGTTCGACGCCACCACCGGCATGCAGTTCGACACCGAATGGCCGATCATCGCGCGCCGCCACATGCGGCTGGTGTCCAGATCCGCGTCATAGGGCTCGGAACCGATCGCGGTGGGATAGAGCAGCACTTCCGCGCCCATCAGCGCCATGACGCGCGCGCATTCGGGATACCACTGGTCCCAGCAGATGCCGACGCCGACCTTGACGTGTCCGCCGTCCTCGCCCGGCACATCCCACACCTTGAAGCCGTCGTTTCCGGGGCGGAAATAGTACTTTTCCTCGTATCCCGGCCCGTCGGGGATGTGGCTCTTGCGATAGGTGCCCATGACCTGCCCGTCGGGGCCGATCATCGCGAGGGTGTTGTAATAGTGGTGCCCGTCCCGCTCGAAGAAGCTGGTGGGGATCGTCACCTTCAGCTTCGCGGCAAGCGCCTGCATCGCGATGACGCTGGGATGCTCCGCCGTGGGCCGGGCGAGCGCGAACAGCGCTTCATCTTCCTCGCGGCAGAAATAGGGGCCGGAGAACAGCTCGGGCGGCAGGATCAGCTGCGCGCCTTTCGCGGCAGCCTCCTCGACCAGCGCGCTGACGGCAGCGATGTTGGTGGCTTCGTCTTCGGAGCCGAGAGCAAGCTGAAGGGCGGCGACGGTGATTGCAGTCATGCCGCCGCCCCTAGCTTATTACTTGGCCTTCTTGAACAGGAGAGTCATCCGGTCGCTTTCGCCAAGACCCTTCAGGTCTTCGCGCTTGGTGGCGAGCACGGGGGGCATTTCCCACACGCCTTCCTTGTGATCGGCGGTGTCCTTGGGATTGGCGAGGATCTCGCTGGTGCCGACCAGTTCGAAGCCGTTGATGCGCATGAAGTCGATCACGTCCTGCTGACGCAGGTAGCCCTTGGTGCCGTTGGCATAGGACCACGCCGCATCCGTCTTGGCACGGTGCTGTTCGATGCCGAGCAGACCATCATCCTTGAGCAGTTCGCGCATCGCGCGCAGTTCGGTATCGGCGGTGCCGCCGCGCATCAGGTTGTGCATCGCGCGCATCACCAGAATGCGGTCGAAGGTGCCCTTCTGCCCTTCGAGATTGTCGAGCGTGATGCCGCTGAACTTTTCAGCCGGAAGCCCGGTGTAGCCCGCCACTTCCTTGCCGAAACCGGCCGCCGTATCGCGGATGCGCTGCTGGCGCGCGGGATCGGCGGTGGCGGTGAGCGGGTTGGCATAGAGGCCGACCAGCTGACCTTCGCCGCCCAGATAATGGCCGAGTAGGCGCGAATACCAGCCGCCGCCGGGCGCATATTCGCCGACCTTCATTTCCGGGCCGACATGGAAGAAGGCCAGCGTTTCAGCGGGTTTGCGGAAGGCATCGCGCGCCTTGTCTTCGGCGCGGGTCGGGTGATTGATCGCCGCCGACACCTGCTCGCCATGCATCTTCATGAAATGCGCGGTGTCCTTGATATGCGCTTCGTCGGCGTCGGCGCCGTTCATGGCATGGCCGGCGTGCCCGGCATGCTGGGCCAGCGCGGGCGCGGCAAGGGCAAGGCCGCTCGCGGTGGCGAGGGCAAGGATCAGCTTCTTCATGGGTTCTCTCTCCGGGGAATCGAGGAATGCCACCCTTTGGGAGGTAGCAATCGCGGTTTGCTAGCCTATCTCTGCCACAAACCAACGGAGATTTCGATGAGCAACATGGACACGGCGATCATTGCAGGCGGGTGCTTCTGGTGCACCGAAGCGGTGTTCCGCGATGTCATCGGCGTGAGCCTGGTCGAAAGCGGCTATATCGGCGGCACCAAGGCGAACCCGACCTACAAGGAAGTATGCACCGGCACGACCGGCCATGCCGAAGCGATCCGCGTGACGTTTGATACGGATGTGATCGGCCTTCCCCAGATCTACGACGTGTTCCTCGGCACGCATGATCCGACGCAGCTGAACCGGCAGGGCGGCGATGTCGGGACGCAGTATCGTTCTGCGATCTTCCCGCTGTCAGACGAACAGGGCGCCGAGGCCGAAGCCGCGATTGCGCGCTGGAATGCGGATCATGGCAAACTGGCTGTGACCACCATCGAAGGCCTGTCCGGCGGCGCGCAGACTGCCGAATGGTACCCGGCCGAGGATTACCATCAGGAATACTGGGACGGTCAGGGCCAGAGCAATCCCTATTGCCTCGCGGTGATCCCGCCGAAGCTGATGAAGCTGCGGAAGAGTTTTCAGAAATATGTGAAGGACTGAGCGGAAGGGCTGCTTTCGTCATCATTCAAAAAAGCTGCCGTTGGGGTATCGCCCCATTGCGGTCCTTCCCCTCGTCGTCGCCCCGTGCTTGACACGGGGCTTGGCTACTTCTGCTCCGGCGGGAGTGCGAACCATCTTTCCCAAAGATCGTCCCATTCTGGATTGTCCGCCTCGATCAGCACAAACTTCCAATCGCGCCGCCATCTCTTGATCAGCTTTTCGCGAGCAATCGCCTGTTCGATCTCTTCATGGCGCTCGACATAAACGAGCCGGGTCTTTCCGAAATCAGCGACATGGCGCGAGCCCATCCCCTCGCGGTGCTGATACACGCGGGCCAAAGCATCCGAGGTGACGCCGACATACATGCCGCCGCGGTAGCGATTTGCCATGATGTAGACCCAGCCACCCGTCGCCATGGTCCGAGTATCGCCGCGACGGCTGAAAAAGAAACGCCAAGCCCCGTGTCAAGCACGGGGCGACGGATCTTGGAGCGGCAGAAATCCACCCACAAACGGTCATGAGACGGGTCGATACGCGATCCCGAAAGCGGCATGTCGGCTTCAGCGGCCATCTAAAAAATTTCTGCCATTCTGAAACCGACCCCGAAATGGACATTAGAACCCTCTGAATATGCCGTCCGCCCCGGTAGCATCAGCGAACTCCTCAAAGTCCATGTTGCCCAGCGAAAGGTTGTTCTCCACGCCCCAGAGTTCACTGGGAATGACCCGAAACCTCTGTTCGGTCGCAGAGACATTAAGACATAGGACAGAGAGGTCATCATTACCCATCGTGATTTCGTCAGCAATGAACACGACCGCATGATTGGTGTCGCGCGCTGCGCTCCCAATCTGGTTGGCCGACGCTCCATCATAGCGATCGTTATCGATGATTTGCAGATTTGGCACGAAGCCGTCGGGAGATGGCTCTTTTGTCGCTGCGACGAGCCTCTCCCAAGCGGCCATGTTTGAGAAGTCGCATCTAATCAGCGGTGCATCACCATCTTGCGGTATCTCGACCATTCTCACTCCCAACACAGCTTGAAGAGATTAGCAGCGGAATTTCAGCAATCCACCCACTGCCGGACATTCCAGCCGAGCGCAGCAAATCCTAAAAGCGGTCAGCGTGACTATGGTTTCACCCACCGCCCTACGAAAAACCCGTCCAGCCCGCCCTCGTCCGCCAGCATCCCGGGATGGGTGCGCAGCCAGCCCTCGGCGGTGGGGGCGAGACCGGCGGGCAGTTCCTCCGCCGTGATCGGCTTGGGCGCAAGGCCGCAATTGGCGTCAATCCACACCGCCTGCTCCTCGCCTTCCTCCACCTCCAGCGAGCATACCGCATAGACAAGCACCCCGCCGGGGTTGAGCCATTCGGCAGCCTTGGCCGCCAGCGCGCGTTGCAGTTCTACCATGTCGCCGATCTGCCCCTTGCCGATGCGGTGGAGCACATCGGGGTGGCGGCGGCAGGTGCCGGTCGCCGAGCACGGCGCGTCGATCAGGATCGCGTCGAAGCGGTGTTTCGGCTCCCACGTCAGCGCATCGGCGCGCACGGGCGAGGCTTTCAAGCCGGTGCGCTTGAGATTGTCCTTGAGCAGTTCCAGCCGGCGTTTCGAACTGTCGAGCGCGGTAACATTCCACCCGGCTGCGGCGAGTTGCATGGTCTTGCCGCCGGGGGCCGCGCACAGGTCGAGCGCGTGTTTGCCCTCCCCGGGACCGAGAAGGCGCGCCGGGATGGAAGCCGCCAAGTCCTGCACCCACCAGTCGCCCGCCTTGAAATCGGCGAGCGTGTCCACCGCCGCGCCGCGCGGCAGGCGGACATGGCCGGGGGCAAAGGTCACGCCGCCCATCGCCACGGCGCGGGTTTCGGTTTCGGCAGCGTCCTTCAGCGCCAGATCGAGTTCAGGCGGGAAGGCGAGGCCCGGCGCGATGGCGGCGGCCTTCTGAGCGCCCCAGCGCTCGGCCACGCGCTCCGGCAGGGTTGGTGCTTCGGGCAGCACGCTGCGCCCCGGCTTCACCAGAGCTGAAAACACCCCATGCGCCAGCCTGCGCGGCCCGCCCGCCAGCAGTGGCAGGCCGGTAGCGATCACGGCATGAGCCGGGGTATCGAGCCGCAGCGCCTGCGCCAGCATGATCCGCAGCACCATCCGCACCTTGGCGTCATGGGGCAGGGTCTGCTTGGTGGCGCTGTCGATCAGGGCGTCGAGATCGGTGAGCCAGCGCAGGCTCTCCCCAGCGATCGCCTTGGCCAGAGCGCGGTCGGGCGCCTTGCGGACATCGCCAAGCGCCGCCGCCTCGGCCTGTTCGAGCGTCTCGCCCCGCCGGAACACGGCATCAAGCAGGCGAAGCGCGGCGCGGCGCACGGGAAGTCCGGGGGTGGCTGACATGGGAGGCCTCTAGAGCATCGCGCGAAAAAGTGGGAACCGGTTTTTCGCTCCCCGGCGATGCCGGCCAATCACGGCGCCCCTACCCGCGCTTGAAACAAGGTGCCAGCATGGGCATTTGGTAAGGCATGACCAAAGAGAAGTCCGAAGCTGCCAAGCAGTTCAAGAAGCCCGCCCACTGGAGCAACGATCCGGTGCCGGCGCCAAAGGCAGTCGAGAACAACGAAAAGCTCTCTCCCACCCGCTATGGTGATTGGGAGAGGGGTGACGGGATCGCGGTCGATTTCTGATTCCAGACCCGGCGCAAACGGATCCAGACCCCGCCCAGCCGCGCTTAGACCCCTGCTAGACCCCCTCTAGACCCCGCTTAGGCCCCCGCCAGAACGCGTGTTCCACGTGAAACACGCAATTTTCAGAGCGGCGTGAACGTCACCTTCAACCCATCCTTGGGCTGCGGGATCGGCCAGTCCTGCCATTCGGGGTTATACCCCTCGGCCGCCTCGATCCGGTAACGCTGGAGCAATTGGGCGAGCAGGATCTTCACCTGCATATAGGCAAAGTGCAGGCCAAGGCACATGTGCGCGCCACCGCCGAACGGCACCCATGCGTATTTGTGCCGCGCCTTCACCTGCTCCGGCGTGAAGCGCAGCGGATCGAAGGCGAAGGGGTTCTCCCAATATTCCTCGGAATGATGGGTCCAGTAGATGTTGATCCCCACCATCGCGCCCGCCGGAATGCGATAGCCGCCATATTCGAACTCGCGCAAAGCCCTCCGCGGCATGGAGGGCACCGGCGGGATCATCCGCAGCGATTCCTTGAACGCCATCTCGGTCAGATCAAGCTTGGCGAGATCGTCATAGTCGAGCGGGCGCGGGTTGCCATCGCCGTCCGGTCCGCCGGTAACCGCCAGAATTTCCTCGCGAAGTTTTTCCTGCCACACCAAGTTGGTGGCAAGGTGATAGATCAGCGAAGTGGCCGAGGAGGTGATGGTGTCATGCGCCGCCATCATCAGGAAGTTCATGTGATCGACCACCTCGTCGACCGGCAGCAGGCTGCCATCCTCGCGCGTTGCGGTGGCGAACTGGCTGAACATGTCCTGCCCCCCGCCTTCGGCGCGGCGGCGCAGGGTTTCGCGGGTGAAATACTCGACGAGGAAGGCCCGGCCATCGACACCCTTCTTCATCTTGGTGAAGGGCAGCGGACGACGCACCGGCGCGACCGAGGCCTGCACCATGTCGACGAAGGCTTCGTTGATCTTGTCGGCTTCCGGCCCCCAGGGCAGGCCGATGAAGCTGTCCGCCGCGAGATCGAGCGTGAGCTTCTTGATCGCCGGATAGAACTCCATGGGCCCAGCCCAGTCCGCCACTTCGCGCGCGATCCCGCGATTGAGCGCACCCGAATAGTGCCGCATCGGCTCCGGCTTGAAGGCGATCGAAAGCGCGCGGCGGTCGATCCGGTGATGATCGAAATCCATCAGCATCAGCCCGCGCGGGAACAGCTGGTCGAGCACCGGGCCCCAACCCTGTTCGCTGGAGAAGATCTTGTCCTTGTTGAACAAAAGCAGCTCGTTCGCCTCGGCGCCAATCAGCGCGATCTGCCAGCCACCGAAGGCGCGGTTCTTGTAGACCTTGCCATGGGTCTTGATCATCCGGTCGGCAAAGGCGTGCGGATCGGCGAGCATGGTGAAGGTGTTACCGACCAGCGGCCAGCCTGCCTCGCCGGGGATATGGGCGAGGTCCGCCTCGCTCAGGCGCAGATCGCTCCAGTGGCGGGGCGCATCCGCGGGCGCGCCGTCAGGGGAGTGCGGGGCTTTGGCAAGGGTGGCCATGGTCGTCTCGATGCTCCGGTGAAGGTTCGGATTCGCAACTGACTCTGGTGTAAATACTCGCGCCGGTCAATCTGGCGCGATTGTCAAATCCATCCCGCCAGCTCGCGGCGCAGCATCGCATCGATCATCGCGAGGCCATCATCCGAGGTGTTGAGGCAATCGAGCACGGCGTATTCCTCGCCCCCATGCTCCATGAATTCATCCCGCCCTTCGAGCGCCAGCTCCTCCAGCGTCTCCACGCAGTCCGCCGCAAAACCGGGGGCAGCGACCACAAGCCGCTTGGTGCCCTTGTCGCCCTCGGCCATCAGGGTCGCGTCGGTCGAAGGCTCAAGCCATGCCGCCGGGCCGAAGCGCGACTGGAAGGTGGTTTCAAACCGCACGCCGGCAAATTCGGGTCGCGTCGCCAACTCCTCGCGCAGCAGCCGCGCGGTCTTGGAACAGTGGCAGTAATAGGGATCGCCCTTTTCCAGCGTCTGCTGCGGCATCCCGTGGAAACTGAGCAGCATGACCTCGGGCTTGAAGGTCAGCGCCTTGACCTGCCGGGTCAGATCATCGGCCAGCGCGGCGATGTAACCGGGCTCGTCGTGATAGGGCGGGACGAAGCGCAGCGCCGGTTGCCACCGCATCTTCTTGAGCACCCGGGCGACCTCGTCGAACACGGTGGCGGTCGTCGCGGCGCAATATTGCGGGTACATCGGCGCGATCAGGATGCGGTCGCACCCGTCGGCCATCATCGCGGTCAAGCGGCTTTCGATCGAGGGGTTGCCGTAACGCATCGCGTAATCGACCGCGACCTTCTCACCGAACCGCCCGACCATCGCCTCGGCCTGGCGCGACGTGATGTCGGCCAGCGGCGATCCGCGATCGGTCCAGATCTTGGCGTAGGCCTTGGCGCTTTTCTGGGGCCGCGTGTTGAGGATGATCCCGCGCAGGATCAGCTGCCAGGCGATCGGCGGAATCTCCACCACCCGCGTGTCCGAAAGGAACTGCTTGAGGTAGCGCTTGACCGAATCCGGGTCTGGCCCGTCAGGTGTGCCGAGGTTGATCAGCAGCACGCCGATGCGGCCGCTTTTCGCAGGAGGGTGGTCGCCCGGAAGGCGCTGGGTCTGCCAGGTCATAGCCCGCCTAACGGTCGGCAGGCGTTTCGTTTCCGGGCAAAGCGGCTGACCCGGCGCGAATGTTGCAAATTTGTCGGGATCATATGCCGTCCGAAAGTAGGGGCAGTCGTCTCAGTCGCAAGCCTGTAGCCGAATAAAGCGCATTGGCAATCGCGGGCGGGGCAACCACCGCGCCAAGCTCCCCCGGATCGGCAGGCGGTGCCTCACTGGCGATGAATTCGATCCGCATCTCGGGGCAATCGGCCAGCGTGGGCAGGCCCATCGCGTTGTCGTCAGCTGCATCGGGCAGCCCGCCGCGTAGCTGCACCGCGTTGCCAAGGGCAATGCCGATACCGAACACCAGACCGCCCTCGATCTGCTGGCGGGCAATGTCGTGATTGACGATCCGGCCGATATCCGCCGCTGCCGAAAGGCGGATGACGCGCACGCCGCCTTCGCCTTGGCGCGCAGTGGCGACGCAGGCGATGCGCGCGGCTTCCGGCCCTTCGCCGATACGGGCGCAGGCGATGCCCTGCCCGCTCTGGTCAGCGCCGCCGTCCCACCCGGCAAGCTGTGCCGCGCGCTGGAGACAGGCGGCCAGCCGCACATCGCTGCCAAGCATCGACATGCGGAACGACAATGGCTCGCGCTTATTCTTGGCAGCGATCTCGTCGATGAAGCTTTCGATGGCGAAGATCGTCGGCCCGTGGGCGTTGCCGCGCACCCGCCCGACCGGAAGGCCGATCTCCACCGGCACATGCTCCACCAGCAGCGCGGGCAGCTGATAGGGCGGGACAGCGCCCTCGCAGGCGAGCGGATCGGGTTCGCCGCTGGTCTCGCGGATCGCGGCCATGCTGGTGAGGTTGCCGAACAATCGCTTGCCGAACTCCAGCGCGGCGGGCGGCGTGGCGATGCGGATGCGCATGGCGTCAATCGCGCCGTCTCCACCCTTGGCAAGTTGTGCGCCGAGCAGCAGCCAGGCCGGGGCACGCGGACGGGCGCGGATCAGCTCGTCACGGCGCGGCCAGGTGAGCTGCACCGGACGCCCCAGCTCCTTGGCGATGAGCGCGATCTCGATGGCGTGGTCATGCTCGAGCCGCGCGTCGAAGCTGCCACCGGCGGGCATGGGGTAAAGCGCGACATCCTCGGTCGGAATGCCGATCGCGCGCGCGGCGGCGATGCGCGCCTGTTCGGGCGCCTGGGTGGCGATCCACAGGTCCAGCCGCCCGTCCGCGTATCGCGCCGTTGCGGTCGCAGTTTCAAGCGGGGCGGCGTATGTCGGCTCGACCTCGTAGCGCCGTCCGATATCGACCCGCTGGAGCGCATCGCCGCCATAGCCGGTCTCGGCGATGACATGCGCCTCGCCCGCGGTCAGCACGGCATCGAGCCGCGCGGCGATATCGGTGCTGCTGACCGCGCCAGTGGTCTTGAAACGCGGCTTCATCGCGGCGAGCGCGGTCTCCGCGCTCCACCATGTGTCGGCGGCCACCGCCAGCCAGCGCTTGCTCTCGACGATCCCGGCGAGGCCCCTGATCCCGGCGGCAGCATCGCGGTTGAACCCGGAAAGCTCCGAAGCGCCGATCTGCCCGTGGCGGATTGAGGCGAACACCATGCCGGGCAGGCGCACATCGCCGGCAAAGCGGTAGGAGCCATCAACCTTGGAAGGCAGATCGATGCGCGGATAGGCCGGCGCGCCGTCGACATCGGCGGGCAGCGGCTTTTCACGCGGAGGCTCGGGGCGCAGCGGCGGAGGATCGGGCGGCGTGTATTCCGCCGCCGCCTCGGCCAGTTCGCCAAAGCTGGCGCGCTGGGTTCCGTGGGTGACAAAGCCGTTCTCGACCTCGCATTCCTCCCAGGCGACGCCCCAGCGCGAGGCGGCTTCCTGCGCCAGCATCGCCCGCGCGGCGGCAGCGGCTTCGCGGCAAGGCAGTTCATAGGCTTCGAGCGAAGTGCCTCCGGCGGTCGCGTTGAAGCGCTGCGATCCGGCAAAACGCGCCGCGATCAAGTCGTCGGTTGCGGCAGACAGTCCGGTGAAGCTAGGGTCCCACAGGGCCATCCACTTCTTCGCCAGCGGAAGATTGGCATAGATGCCTGAAATCGGCGCAGGCTCGACCGCGACCTGCCGCCAGTCTGCACCCAGTTCATAGGCGACGATCTGCGGCAGGATCGTGGTGATCCCCTGACCCATCTCGAGCTGCGGCACCGCGACGGTGACCACGCCATCGGTCGCAATCTTGAGCCACGCCCCGAAGATATGCTCGCCTGTCGCCGCGATCAGCGGGGTGCGGTAATTGCGCGGCATCAGCCACCAGGCGACCACGAGCCCGCCGCCCGCCGCCGCCCCCACCAGCAACCCGCGCCGCGTTACCGCCATCGGTCAGGTTTTCCCCGTGTCGAGCCAGCGGGACAGCTTTTCCGCGATGGCGCGGAATGGCGCGGCGGTCTCGTCGTCACCCGCGGCAGGCGGCTCACCCTTGTCGCCCGCAATACGGGTTGCCAGCGTCAGGGGAATGCGGCCGAGGAACGGAATCTCCAGCGCAGCGGCGAATTTCTCCACCCCGCCCGAGCCGAAGGGATCGCTGATATGCCCGCATTCGGGACAGCAATATCCCGCCATGTTCTCGACCAGGCCGATGATCGGCACCTCGCCCTGTTCGAAGAGTTGCCCGGCGCGCGCGGCATCGATCAGCGCGAGATCCTGCGGGGTCGACACCAGCACTGCGCCATCGGGCTTGTGCGCCGAGAGCATCGAAAGCTGCACATCGCCCGTTCCCGGCGGAAGATCGACCAGCAGCAGGTCGGTATCGCCCCAATCGGCATCGACCAGCTGGGTCAGCGCCTTGCCGGTCATCGGCCCGCGCCAGGCCAGCGCTTTGCCCGGGGCGACGATGTGGCCCATCGACAGCACCTTGACGCCGTAGGGGCTATCGATCGCCACAAGCTGTTTGCCGTCGGGCGTGGCGGCGGGCTTGATCCCTTCGGTCTTGAGCAGCTTGGGCTGCGAGGGGCCGTAGATATCGCCATCGATCACGCCGACGCGGCGGCCCATCTTCGCCAGAGCGACTGCGAGATTGGTGGTCAGCGTCGACTTGCCGACTCCGCCCTTGCCCGATCCGACTGCGATCAATCTGCGTCGGCGCCGCTCTCCGATAAGCGCCACGCGCACCTCGTCTATTTCCGGCAGTGGCTGGAGCGCGGCAGTGATCGCGGCTTCCAGCTCGGCGCGGCCGGAATCCGGCAGATCGCCTGCCTCGGCAACGATCACAGCGCGGCGCGAAACGATCCTTGCAGATCGCAAGCGGTGGTTGATTTCAGGGCTCAGCGCAGCGCGGATGAGCGCCTCTTCGGCATCGGGCTGGCGGGGCGGTTGGGGCGAGTTGTTCATTTCGGCACGCCTCTAACACCAAAATCACGCAGCGAACCCCTGTTTTTCGCGAGAACCCGTGCCTATAACTGCCTTATGCAGAGTATGGACGGCTGGAGAGAACGTCTTGGCGCGGGCCTTAAGGGCTTTGCCATGGCTGGTAAGAACAACCCCTGGGGCGGCGGCGGTAACGGCGACGAGCCGGGTGGCGACGGGTCATCGGGCGATGACGGCGCAGGCGGTAGCGGCGGCGATGGCGGCGGCCCGCGCAATCCGTGGCTTCCGGGCAGCGGCGAGCCGGGCAAGCGGCGTTCAGCCAGCATCGAGGACATTTTCAAGAGCCGCGGCCCCGAAGGACCGCGCCGCGCCGGTGGCGGAGGCGGCGGCCCGACGTTCCGCCTGCCCGAACGTCCCGATGGCAAAAGCTGGCTGCCGGTGATCATTGGCGGCGTCGCGCTTGTGTGGGTGGCGGTGACAAGCTTCCACTTCGTCCAGCCGGGCGAACAGGCGGTGGTCACCTGGCTCGGCGGCAAATATTACGACACGCTCGATTCCGGTACCAACATCACCGCACCCTGGCCGCTCCACATGGTCGAAAAGGAAAACGTGACGCAGGTACGGCTTGAAGAGGTGCCCGGCACCAAGACCGAAAAGCTGATCCTGACCGGCGACCAGAACCTCGTCGATCTGAGCTACCTGATCCGCTGGAACATCTCCGACCTTGCACTGTACAAATACCAGCTCTCCGATCCGCGAAACGCACTGCTCGAGATCGGCGAGGCGGCGATGCGCGCGGCGGTGGCCAGGCAGAAGCTCGATTCCGTTTTGACCGGTGCAGGCCGCGCCGAGATTGAACAGGATGTTCGCGCGGCGATGCAGGCGCGGCTTGATGCCTATCGTTCGGGCATCAGCGTGCAGGGGATCGAAATCAACAAGGTCGATCCGCCGAGCCGCGTGGAAGAGGCCTTCAAGGACGTCTCCTCCGCCCAGCAGGACGCCGACGCAGCCATCAACCGTTCGCGCGCAGTGGCCCAGCAGGTCCTCGCCCGCGCGCAAGGCGACGCCAGCGAATTCAACGACATCTACGAGGAATACAAGCTCGCGCCCGAAGTGACGCGCCGCCGCCTTTATTACGAGACCATGGAGCAGATCCTGTCCAAGACCGACAAGACCATCGTCGAATCCGGCAATGTGACACCCTATTTGCCGCTTCCCGAAATCAAACGTCGCGCCGCGCAAGCCGCGCCGGCACAGGGGAACTGAGGCGATGGACAGCGTATTCCAAAACGCCAAGGGCCTGATCATCGGCGCGATCGTGGTGGTGGTTGCCCTGCTTTCGAGCATGGTGATCGTGCCTGAAACCCATCAGGCGGTCGTGATTCGCACGGGCGAACCCGTGCGTGTCATCAACCAGTTCCGACCCGATAAGCCCTATGGATCGACAGGTGCGGGCATCGCGCCGCGCATTCCTTTTGTCGAGGAAGTGCGGATGATCGACCGCCGGGTGCTCGATCTCGATATGGAGCGCACGCAGGTGCTCTCCAACGATCAGCAGCGCCTGCAGGTCGATGCCTATGCGCGATATCGCATCATCGATCCGGTCAAGCTGGTCGAAAAGGCCGGGACCGAACGCCAGCTTGAAGCGCAGTTGCTGCCGATCCTCACTTCGGTGCTGCGGCAGGAGCTGGGACGGCGGCCCTTCTCGGCGCTGATCAATGCCGAACGCGGGACCGCGATGGCGAACATCACCGCAACGCTCGACAAGCAGGCGCGCAATTACGGTGCGCAGGTGCTCGACGTGCGGATCAAGGCGGCTGACCTTCCCGAAGGCCGCCCGCTTGATGCTGCCTTCACCCGCATGGAGACCGACCGGCAGGAAGAAGCCGCTACCATTCGTGCGGCGGGGCAGCGCGATGCGCAGATCATCCAGGCTGAAGCATCAGCGCAAGCCGCGAACATCTATGCCGAAGCTTATGGAAAAGACCCGAAGTTCTACGACTTCTATCGCGCCATGCAGAGCTACCGGCAGACGTTCCTGACGGGCGAAGGCCAGAGCACGATGGTGCTGTCGGAGGACAGCGAGTATTTCCGCCAGTTCAAGGGCGAGCGCTGAGCAATCGACCAAGCGCCAACCGATGGCGATGGGCGACACCTATGTTCAATCGGCGTTCAGCCCCGGAAAGGGCATTTGGGGCGCGAAGACCAGCCATCCCGGCTGGCTCCGTCAAGGGTTTGAGGAACGCTGCGGCAACCCCGCGCATTCCTGCACAGGATAAGGACCATGAGGACGTGAACAACGTGCGCTACGTGTATGGACTTTCAAGCGCGCTGCTGGTGGGCGGCGCTGCCATTTCGATGATCACCGGATCGCCGCTGGGCGCGCAGGTGGCGCAGAACGATGGTGCGGTGATGGACCGCGTGGTGCCGGTTGCGGGCGCCCCGGCCAGCTTCGCCGATCTGACCGCGCAGTTGCAGCCGGCCGTGGTCAACATCGCCACGCGCCAGCGGGTCGAAGTGCAGAACAACCCCTTCGCAGGCACGCCCTTTGCCGAACTGTTCAACCGCCGCGGCGGAGACGGCAATGGCGCGCAGCCGCAGACCCGTGAAGCGCAGTCGCTGGGATCGGGCTTCATCATCTCCGCCGATGGCATCGTGGTCACCAACAACCACGTGATCTCGCCCCCGGATACGCGCGCGAAGCTCGAATCGATCACCATCACCCTTTCCGATGGCACCGAATACGAAGCCGACGTGATCGGCGCCGACGCCGCCTCAGACCTTGCGGTGCTGAAGATCCGCTCCAACCGCACCTTCCCCTTCGTACGGTTCGGGGATTCGAGCTCGGCCCGCGTGGGCGAGTGGGTGGTGGCGATCGGCAACCCCTTCGGCCTTGGCGGCACGGTGACCAGCGGGATCATCTCGGCGGTGTATCGCAACACCGGCCAGGGCGGCGCCTATGACCGCTATCTCCAGACCGATGCCAGCATCAACCGCGGCAATTCGGGCGGCCCGCTGTTCGACATGCGCGGCAACGTGATCGGCATCAACAACGCGATCTTCTCGCCTTCTGGCGGCAGCGTCGGAATCGGCTTTGCGATCCCCGCCGAAATCGCCGCGCCGATCGTCGAAAAGCTGCGCAGCGGCCAGGAAATCCAGCGCGGTTATCTTGGCGTTCGGCTGCAGCCGATCGACGAGGATCTGGCGCTGTCGCTTGGCCTGCCCAAGCGCCGCGGCGAACTGGCGCAGACGGTCGAGGACAACAGCCCCGCCGCCAAGGCCGGGCTCAAGTCGGGCGACATCCTTACCAAGGTCAACGGCAAGGACGTGACCTCTGAACAGACTGTCTCGTTCCTCGTCGCCAATCTCCAGCCGGGCACGACCGTCCCGGTTGAAGTGCTGCGCGAAGGCCAGCGGGTAAGCATCAACGTCACGCTGGGCAAGCGCCCCAGCGAGGCGGAATTGCAGACTCAAGCGCAGACCTTCGATCCCGATGCCGAGGAGCCGATGGCGCCCGGCACCTCGGACGGCACGATCGAGCAGAAGCTCGGGATGCAGGTGATGCCGATGAGCGCGGCGATTGCCCGTTCGCTCGGGGTTCCGGTCGAAACGCAGGGTGTGGTCATCGCAACGGTCGATCCGAACGGCGATGCAGCCCGCAAGGGCCTTCGCCGCGGGGACATCATCCTGTCCGCCAATTATCAGCCGACCGCCACGGTCGACGCGCTGCTGGCGCAGGTCAACGCCGCGGTCGCCGAAAAGCGCGAGGCGATCCTGCTGCGCATCCAGCGCCGCACCACGCCGGCGGCCTTCGTGGCGGTTCGCCTGCGCTGATCCGGCGCAGCGCGGCACGACAATCCGCCAAGACAAAAGGCGCCGGGAGCAGATCCCGGCGCCTTTTTGTTTGGCCTCGATCCTCGCTTGAGCCGCTACTGATCAGACGGCTTCAAGCCCGGCTGCGGCGGCGGACGGCGCGGCTCTCGCTGGGGCCGCTGGTTCTGCGGCAGGGTGCCGCCGGTGGCTTCCTCAAGGAAGTCCTGACTGGCCGCCGGCGGTGCATTCGGCCCGCGCTCGCCTTCGATATCGAAGGGCTCGCCATCGGGGTCGCGCCGCCCGGGCTCGACCATGTTGCCCTGTTCGTCGATATAGTAATAATCGTCAGGCTCGCCGAACAGCGCTTCCTGATCGGGCTCCAGCTGCCATTCGGGCAGTTCGAGCGTCACGTCGAATTCCTCGACCGGGCGGCTCTTAACGGCATAGCGCATATAGGATGCGAAGGCCTGTGCCGGGGCACGTCCGCCCTGAAGGCCAGGCACCGCCTTGGCGTCATCGCGGCCCATCCACACGCCGGTGGTGATCCCGCTGGAGAAGCCGATGAACCAGCCGTCCTTGTTCGATGAAGTGGTGCCGGTCTTGCCCGCCACCGGCCTGCCAATATCGGCAGCGCGGCCTGTACCGGTCTGCACGGCTGCCTGCAGCAGATCGGTGATTCCGGCCACCACGTAGTCGGGCACGGCGGGCGACTGGCGCTGGCCTTCGCGGCGGAAAAGCACCTCGCCGCTCGCGCCGGTCACCTTGGTGATGCCGTAAGGCTCCACAGGCGTACCCTTGGCGGAAATCCCGGCGAAGGCCTGCGTCATCTCGATCACCCGCATTTCGGACGCACCGAGCACCATCGAGGGATTGGTGTCGATCTTCGAATTGACCCCGAACCGCCGCGCCATCGACGCGACCGTCCCGAACCCGACTTCATTGCCAAGCTGCGCGGCAACGGTGTTGATCGAATAGGCAAAGGCGGTGCGCAGATCGGTCTCGCCGACATTGCGGCCATTGGAATTGCGCGGCGTCCATCCGTCGATCGTGACCGGCGTGTCGACCACCTTGTCCTCGGGCTTGTAACCCGCCTCCAGCGCGGAGAGATAGACGAACAGCTTCCATGCCGAACCCGGCTGGCGCAGTGAAGCGGTGGCGCGGTTATAGTTGCTCGCGACATAGTCGGTGCCGCCGACCATCGCGAGGATCGCCCCGTCGCGGTCAAGGCTGACCAGCGCGCCCTGTGCGCCCTTTGGCGTATTGGACTCGATCGCGGCGGTCGCGGCGCGCTGCATCCCGACGTCGAGCGTCGTCCACACCTCGATCGGTTCGTAGGTCTCGGGCAGGATGATATCGAGCTGCGGCAGCACCCAATCAGTGAAGTAGCGCACCGAATTCTGTCCGGCCTGCTCCTTGAGCTGCACCGCGCTGACATCGACATTCGCCTGATCGGCGTTGATATAGCCCTGCTCGCGCATCAGGCCGAGCACCACCCTGGCGCGGTCCACCGCTGCCTGCACGTCGGCAGTCGGCGAATACTGGCTGGGCGCCTTGACCAGCCCGGCAATGATCGCTGCCTCGCCCACGTTGAGTTCGGTCGCGGGGTGGCTGAAAAATTTGCGGGAGGCGGAATCGATGCCGTAAGCCCCGCCGCCGAAATAGACCTTGTTGAGGTAAAGCTCGAGAATCTCTTCCTTGGAGAACTTCCATTCGAGCGCCAGCGCCAGCACAGCCTCGCGCGCCTTGCGGTCGAGCGAGCGGTTATTGTTGAGGAACAGGTTGCGCGCCAGCTGCTGCGTTATCGTCGAAGTGCCGCCAAGCCGCGCGCGCGATCCGGTTATGCCTTCGATAAGCGCGCCGGTCAGACGCACCGGATCAACGCCGATATGCGAGCGGAATCGCTTGTCTTCCACCGCGATCATCGCGTTGGTCATGTTCTCGGGAATTTCGCTGTATTCCAGCCAGTCGCCGAAGCTCGGCCCGATCTCGACCAGCTCGCGCCCGTCACGTGCGCGCACCACAATGGTCTGACCCGGCTGAGTTGCCTGGAGTGTCTGGTAGTCAGGCAGCGAGGACGCGGCAAAGGCGACTGCGAAGCCGAGGAACACAAGGCCGAGAACCGCCAATGCGCCGCCCCACACAAACAATCGCTTCAGCCATAACCGAAAGCGCGAGCGTGGCTTCTCCGGCCCCGACCCGCCGGCGCCGGTGCCCGAACCGGCGTTTGCCGTGTCGGAACGCTCGGCCGCGGCACGACGTTTTCCGCGCATGCCCTTGTTCTGCAATTGCTCACCCCGTCTCGACATTCACCCTGCCCATCTGATGCCCCCCCTGTCCGGGGTGGGTAGCGGCCCATTGCATAGGCAAGTTGTAACCGGGGGTGAACCCGCGTTTACCATGCTCTCCCCCAATGCGGCGTCAGAACGGCTCAGCCATCAGCCGGGGTGAAGACCAGCGCGGCCGAATTGATGCAGTAACGCAGGCCGCCCTGTTCGGGTGGGCCATCGGGGAAGACATGGCCAAGGTGCCCGCCGCACTTGCCGCAGCGCACTTCGGTGCGGATCATCCCGTAGGCGGTGTCGCGGTGCTCCTCGATCACTTCCTCGTCCGCCGGACGGGTGAAGGCGGGCCAGCCACAGCCGCTGTTATACTTCGCGGTCGAGTAAAACAGCTGGGTGCCACAGGCGGCGCAGTGATATTCGCCCTCGTCATAGAACTTGTCGTATTCGCCGGTGAAGGCGCGTTCGGTGCCGGCCTCGCGCAGGATGTGATACTGCATCGGGTTCAGCTTCTCGCGCCACTCTGCGTCGGTGATGGTGCGGGGGTCGGGGTTATCCATGAAATGTCCTCTCTAGGAGGCACTATATCGGTTCATCGCCGATGAACCGCAAGCGCGACCGCGCGGCCGCAGCGTTGCGGCCGCCTGGCCTCAATTAGCGAAGCGGTAGGCCCGCAAAAACGTCGCGTGAGCGAGGATTCTCAAGAATCGAGAAGCGCGTAATGCGGCGGCGGCTTGATCACGTCCATCCGCTCGGTGAGCAACGGGCGGAAGCTCGGGCGGCTCTTGAACACGGCATACCAGCCGCGCGATTGTTCATGCCCCGCCCAGTCAATCCCGCCGAGATAATCCGCGACCGATATCTGCGCGGCGGCCGCCAGATCGGCGAGGCTCATGGTAGAACCGGCCACCCACGGGCGGTTGTCGATCAGCCAGTCGAGATAGTCGAGATGCCCGTGCGCCATCTTCATCGCATTGCGCAGCGCGCCGCTATCGGGCGGCAGGCGCAGCATGCGTTTCTTCATGCGTTCGGACAGCAGCGGCGCGGTGACATCGGCGTAGAAATTCTCGTCGAACAGCGCGACCAGACGGCGGATTTCGGCGCGCTGGGTGGCGGTGCCGTTGATCATCGGGTTGCGATCCACCGTCTCCTCGAAATATTCCGCAATCGCGCGGCTATCGGGGATGGTGATGTTCTTGTCCTGATTGACGATCACCGGCGTGCGGCCGGCCGGGTTCAGGTTGAAGAACATGTCGGACGCGGCCCACGGATCCTCGCGCGCCAGATCGAAAGGCACGTTCTTTTCGCTCAGCAGCAGCCGGATCTTGCGGCTGAAGGGGCAGAGCGGGAATTGATAGAGCAGCCACATGGTGACTATTTCCATGCCTCACTTGCGCGGGCGAATCCAGCGCTCGCCGGGGCAGGCGCGGGGATATGTCGTGTGCTTACAATCCGGCGGAGGATTTCATCAGCTCGCAAGCAGGCATCATCGCTGCAATCCGGGCGTCGCCTTCGGGATTGTCGTTGCTATCGACCCCCTTGCTGGCGATCATAACGATGTTTTCCCGCGTGAGCCCCTTGTCCATCAGCTTGGCCATCACCTGCACGAAGAATTCGCGTCCGCCGGTTGCTTCGACATCGGGATAGGCCGCACCGCGCGGGTCCTGCGCCTTCTGCCAGCGGCTGACGGTGGCAAAGGCCAATGCGCAGCGGGTGGCGGCGGCCTCCTTGATCGGCAGTTCCTCGATTGCGATGACATCTGCGGGCGGGGTTGGCGCGGCAACAGGCGGGGCATCCTGAAGCGCCAGCGCGGCAAGGAGGAGGGGCATGAGCATGACCTTACCTATGCCCTGCGAAATGAACCTGTGGCTACCGGAATCGCCGAAGATTGCCGATTGTCGAGGACGAAAATCCGTCCTAATCCGCAACCCGTCCTATGAGAGGAGACGGATTTACATGTTCAGTCACATCATGCTCGGAACCAGCGATTTCGACCGGGCCAAGGCGTTCTACGATAGCGTGCTCGCCACGCTCGGCGCAGGGCCGGGAATGATCAACGTCGCCGCCACCGGCCACAAGCGCGCCTTCTGGATGCACAATGGCGGGATGTTCTCGATCAGCGAGCCGATCAACGATTCGCCCGCGACCTGCTCGAACGGTTCGACCGTCGGCTTTGCCTGCGACAGCCTTGAGCAGGTGCAGGCCTTCCACGATGCGGCCGTGGCTGCGGGTGGCAAGTCGATCGAAGACCCCCCGGGCCCGCGCGTCGGCCCGATGGGCACGCTGAACCTCGGCTATGTGCTCGATCTGGATGGCCACAAGCTGTGCATGCTGCACCGCGCGGGCTGATCTTACCGACTTAACTCGAACACTGCGAATTCGGCGCGCCAGTTAGCAGCTGGCGCGCCGATCTGCTTTTCGCCCGAGAAGAACCAGGCGCGCTCGATCGCCGCGCCCTTCATCTTCGCAAGATCGCGGAAATCCTCGACCGTGACGTGGTGGATGTTCTGGGTCTCGAACCAGCTGACCGGAAGCGCGCGTGTGACCGGCATCCGCCCGCCGAACATCAGCGCGGCACGGGTGCGCCAATGCGCGAAGTTCGGGAACGATACGAAGGCCCGCCGCCCCACCCGCAGCAGCTCGTCAAGCATCAGATCGGGCCGGGTCGCGGTCTGGAGGGTCTGGCTGAGGATCGCGTAATCGAACGCCTTGTCGGGATATTCGGCAAGGTCGAGATTGGCGTCGCCCTGCACCACGCTCAGGCCCCGCGACACGCAGCGCTCGACCAGCGCGCCGTCCAACTCCATGCCGCGCGCATCGCAGCCGCTGGCGCTTTCCAGCTCCGCCATCAGTGCGCCGTCGCCGCAGCCGATATCGAGCACCCGGCTGCCGGGCGCGACATGCGCGGCGATGGCGGCAAGGTCGGGGCGCAAGCTCATTCGACAAACCCCTTCACCACGCGGTCGAGCTGGTCATGCTCGAGCAGGAAGCTGTCGTGCCCATGCGGCGCGGACAGTTCGACAAAGCTGACCTTCGCGCCCGCCGCATTGAGCGCGTGGACCACGTGGCGGCTTTCGGCGGTGGGATACAGCCAGTCGGTGTCGAAGCTGACGATGCAGAACCGCGCCTGCGTTCCCGCGAAGGCATTGGCAAGCTTGCCGCCGTGTTCCTCGGCGATGTCGAAATAGTCCATCGCGCGGGTGATGTAGAGGTAGCTGTTGGCATCGAAGCGCCGGGTGAAGCCGCTGCCTTGATATCTGAGGTAGCTTTCGACCTGAAACTCGGCGTCGAATCCGAAACCCTTGGCCTCGCGGTCCTGCAAGCGCCGCCCGAATTTCTCGGTGAGGCCCGCCTCCGAAAGGTACGTGATATGCGCCGCCATCCGCGCCACGGCGAGGCCATTGTCGGGCTTGGCATCGCTCGCGTAATAATCGCCTTCGGCCCAGGCGGGGTCGGCCATGATCGCCTGCCGCCCGACCTCGTGAAAGGCGATATTCTGTGCCGAATGGCGCGCGGTCGAAGCGATCACCAGCACGCGCGCGGCACGCTGGGGCCAGTTGGCGGCGAGGCTGAGCGCCTGCATGCCGCCCATCGAGCCGCCAACCACGGCGTGAAGCCTGTCGATCCCCAACCCGTCAAGCAGCGCCACCAGCCCGCGCACCATGTCGCGGATGGTGATGACGGGGAACCGCATCGCGTAAGGCTGGCCGTCGGGCGCAAGACTGGCGGGGCCGCTCGATCCCATGCAGCTGCCGATGACATTGGCGCAGATGACGAAGTGGCGGTCGGTATCGATCGGCTTGCCCGGGCCGACCATCCGCTCCCACCAACCGGGCTTGCCGGTGATCGGGTGCGGGCTGGCAAGATACTGGTCACCGGTCAGCGCGTGGCACACCAGCACCGCATTGCTCTTGTCCGCAGCGAGCGTGCCATAGGTCTCGTAGGCGATCTGCGCGCCTTCAAGCACCTGTCCGCTATCGAGCGGCAGGGGTTGGGCGAGAGAGAAGACGGGCGAAGAGTTCGACACTTGGCACTTTACCGGAGGAACGACAGTGCTTCGACAGGCTCGGCACGGGCGGGTTTTTTGAGGCTCGCCCCCATAACCGCTCGTCCCAAGCTTGTCGAAGGGCTGTTTTTCTATAATCGGGCTTGCGATGAGCACCAGACCCCAACCCAAGCCCTGGATCGCACAGATTCACGCCTATGTGCCGGGCAAGTCCAAATCGGCGAGCGGAAAGCCGCTGGTGAAGCTGTCGGCCAATGAAAACCCGCTGGGAAGCAGCCCGGCGGCACTGGCGGCGCTTGTCGAAGGCCATGTCGCGGCGGACTATCCCGATCCCGATGCCCGCGGCTTGCGCGAGAAGATCGCCGAAGTGCATGGGCTCGACGCTGACCGGATCGTGTGCGGCACGGGTTCGGGCGAGCTGCTGCATTGCGCGGTGCAGGCCCTGTGCGGGCCGGGGGACGAGGTGCTGGCTTCGCGCTATTCCTTCTCGCTCTACCCGCTGCTCGCGCAGAAGATCGGCGCAACGCCGGTGCTGGCGGCGGACGATAACTACGCCGCGAGTGTCGACAATCTGCTGGCCGCGGTGACCGGGCGGACGAAGGTCGTGCTGCTCGACAACCCTAACAATCCGGTCGGCACTTTCCTGCCGCCCAGCGAGGTCGCGCGCCTGCACGCCGGGCTGCCCGCCGATGTGCTGCTGGTCGTCGACGAGGCTTACGGCGAGTATATCGATCCCGCCCTGCAACGCGTGGGCTTCGAACTGGCGGCGGCGCACGAGAACGTGCTGGTCAGCCGCACATTCTCCAAGGCCTATGGCCTCGCGTCCGAGCGCGTGGGCTGGGTGACCGGAGCGCCGCATCTGATCGACCTCGTCAACCGCATGCGGGGCGCGTTCAACGTCTCGGTCAGCGGGCAGAAGGCCGCGCTCGCCGCGCTGGACGATCAGGACTTCGTGGCTGCCTCGCGCGAGCACAACGCGCGTGAACGCACCCGGCTCGCCGAAGCTATCGCGATGCTGGGCAATCACGGGCTTTCAGCCTCCCCCAGTGAAGCGAACTTCCTGCTCGTCCATTTCGAGGGCGAGGTGACCGCGACGCAAGCAGTGGAGGCGTTGTCCGAAGCGGGCTACGCCGTCCGCCATCTGCCGTCACAGGGCCTGCCCAATGCCTTGCGCATCACCATCGGCAAAACTGACGACATGACCCGCGTGATCGCCTGCTTGCGCACCCTGTGCGGGGGTAGCAGCATGAGCGTGCGCTCCGTCGCGATTATCGGCCTCGGCCTGCTCGGCGGCTCGATCGGGCTGGCGATCAAGGCGCGCGGGCTTGCCATCGCCACCACCGGCTGGGACCGCGATGCTGCCGTGCGCGAAAGGGCCGCAGAGCGCGGTCTGGTCGAGACGGTGTGCGAGCGGGCCGAGGATGCCGTCGCGAATGCGGATCTGGTGATCCTCTGCGTCCCGGTCGGCGCGATGGAGGATGCCGCGAAGGCCATCGCCCCCGGCCTCTTACCCAGCGCAATCATCAGCGATGTCGGCTCGTCCAAGGAGGCGGTCGCCGATGCCCTTGCCGCTGCGCTGCCGAGCGCTTGCATCATCCCCGCGCACCCCGTGGCCGGAACCGAGCAGAGCGGGCCTGATGCCGGCTTTGCGACGCTGTTCGCCGGCCGCTGGTGCATCATCACCCCGCCCGAAGGCGTCGATCCGGCAGCGCTGGAAGCCTTGTCGGACTTTTGGACGCAGCTCGGCTCGAAGGTCGAGCTGATGGACGCCGCCCACCACGATCTGGTGCTCGCCGTCACCAGCCACATCCCGCACCTTATCGCCTACACCATCGTCGGCACCGCCAGCGATCTGGAGGATGTGACGCAGAGCGAGGTCATCAAGTATTCCGCCGGGGGCTTCCGCGATTTCACCCGCATTGCCGCATCCGATCCCGTCATGTGGCGCGATGTGTTCCTGACCAACAAGGGTGCGGTGCTCGAGATGCTCGGCCGCTTCACCGAGGATCTCACCGCGCTGCAACGCGCGATCCGTTCGGGTGACGGGGACACGCTGTTCGACCTCTTCACCCGCACCCGTGCGATCCGGCGTGCGGTCATCGAACAGGGTCAGGACGACGAGCGGCCCGATTTCGGGCGGGAACACGGCGAATAGGCCGTCCGGGCAATGTTTCACGTGGAACAGACGCTACAGCGCAGGGCTGGAAGGGGTCTAAGGGGCGTCTAGACGGGGTCTAACCATGATCTGGCGGCCCCTGCATAGGATCAAGCCCCGGCCTACGCTTCGTTCAGCGCATTGATCGCCGCATGCACCCGCGCCTCGACATCCTCGCGCGGGAGGCCTGCGGGGATCGTCTCGCCAATCTTGTAGGTGATCCGCCCCGGGCGCTTGACGATGTGGTGATAGGCCGCGCCGCTATCGACCGCGATGGGTACCACCGGCAGGCCGAGCAGCTTGTAGAGACCCGCAAACCCGGCCTGAAGCGGCGGCGTTGTGCCGTGGGCCACCCGTGTCCCTTCCGGGAAGATTACCAGCGGCCGTCCCGCCGCTACCCGCTCCTTGGCGCTCGCGATCATCGCCCGCAATGCCCGCGCGCCTTCGCCCCGCGCGACCGGCACCAGGCCGTAGACAATCGCCGAATAACCCCAGCCGGGAATGCGGAACAGCTCCTGTTTGGCGAACACGGCCGGATAGGGAAACAGGCGCGGGGTATCGATCGCTTCGAAGTAGCTTTCGTGCTTCATCGCCACCAGCATCGGGCCTTCGGGCAGGGTGCCGTCGAGCACCACTTCGATCCCCAGCAAGTTGTTCACGCACCACAGGTGCCAGTGCCCCCAGCGCGCCACCACGCAGCGCAGCCAGCGCCGCTGCGCCGCCACGGCGACCACCGATGCAATCACCAGCAGCGCGCTGCCGCTGTAGAACAGCACATAGAAGGCAAGCGAACGCAGCGCGGCCATCAACCAGTTCAAAGGTCGGCCAGTCCTGCCGCGCGGCTGGCGATCAGCTTGTGATATTCAAGGAACAGCGTCTTCAATTCGGGCTGCGAGGGCACCGCATCGCGGATCACCGTGACATGATCGGGCAGCATCCGGTCAAGCTCGCCCGCCGCACGGCGCATATGCCAGTCGGTCGTCACCAGCCGCAGCGAGCGGACCTCGTTCTGCGCCACCCACTTGGCGGTCTCGGCAGCGTTGGAGCGGGTATCGACCGCCGTATAGCCGAGCGTCACGCAGCAGGCCATCTGGCGCGGGGAGACACCGAACTCGGCGGCGAATTCGCCGGGGCGCACCTCAGGATCGACCCCGCTGACCAGCAACTTGTCGGCCAGCTTCTCGTCAAGCACCACCAGCCCGCGCGCGATCCGCCCCGGCCCGCCGGTGAGCACGATCACCGCGTCGGTCTTGGTCAGCCCCTCTGCCGGCTTCGGCAGGGCCACCACAAACCACAGGAACCCGATCGCCCAGACCAGAATTGCCAAAGAGATAACGCGCCGGATCATTGCCGCGTCCTAAAGCATGTCGCGCAGGGCGAGCGCAATGGTAATGCGGGCGGTCACCAGCGCGAGCAGTACCCCGGCCAGCGGGATGGCGGCAATCACCAGCCAGTCGGCCAGCACCAGCCCGCCGCCGCTCACCATCCCGCTATCGAGCGCCGCGAACTGCTGGCCGAGCAGCCAGACGGCCCCGACGCCAAGCCCCGCACCCAGCACCGCCCCGAAAATCGCCTCCCGCACCACATCGCGCAGGAACACCGCAGAAATCTGGCGCTGGCTCGCGCCGAGCAGGTGCATGATCTCGACCGTTTCGCGCGCGCTGGCAAAGGCATTGCGTGCCGCCAGCCACACCGCCGCCGCCGTCGCCAGCGCAACCAGCGCGATCAGGCCGAGCGCGAGCCATTGCAGCGCCATCAGCGCATCATTGACCGGGCGCAGAAAATCGCCCTGCGCATCGACCCGAGCGCCCGGCACCTTGGCCGCGAGTGCGGCCTCGATCCGCTTGATCTCGGCAGGCCCCGCGCTGCGGCCAAGCTCGACATCGATCAGCGCGGGGATCGGAATGTCACCGCTCGCCGCGGCCTCGCCAAGCCAGGGTTCGAGCATCGCGACCAGTTCGGCCTCGGGCACCAGGCGAACCGCCGTGACGCCTTCGATCCCGGTCAGAACCTTGACCGCTGCCTCGCCGCGCTGGGTGCGCAGATCGGGATTCGGCTCGATCACCTGCACGCTCACCGCGCTCGAAAGGCCTGCGCTGGCGCTGGTGGCAAGGTTGCGCAGCGCGAGGCCCCCCGCGGCAGCGATGACCACCAGCGCAATCAGGATCGCGATCACCCAGGGGATCGGCCCGGTAAGGCGCGTCGGCGGGAGCAGCCGCGCCGCAGCCCGCCCGCGCGGACGCACCGGCGGGGTATCGGCCTCGTCGCTCTCGGGCGGGACGGGAAGCGGGGGAAGCGTACTCATACGATCCCGCTCCCTCCCCCGCTCATGCCGGAAGGGCGCGGCGGATAGCGTAGCGCCCCCGTCGGATCGGAGAGCTGGCCCTTGTGCAGGCGCATGATCAGCGAATCCGGCACCTTCTTGAGCAGGTGGACATCGTGCGTCGCCACAACCACCGTGGTGCCAACACGGTTGTTGAGCGCCTCGAACAAGCGCAGCAGTTTCAGCGCCATTTCGGGATCGACGTTGCCGGTCGGTTCGTCGGCGATCAGCATCCGGGGACGGGCGATCACCGCGCGGGCAATGGCAACACGCTGCTGCTCCCCGCCCGACATCGTCGCCGGGATGGCATGGGCGCGGTGCGACAGGCCCACCCAGTCGAGCATGTCGCCAACCGCCTTGACGACCTTCTTCTCCTCGGTCCCCGCCAGCCGCAACGGCAGGGCGACATTGTCGAAAGCGGTGAGATAGGGGACCAGCCGGAAGTTCTGGAACACCACCCCCAGCCTGCGCCGCAGCTCCGGCAGGCGGGTTTGCGGCATGGTCACCAGATCCTGCCCGAACATCCGGATCGCCCCGCGCGAAGGTCGCTGCGCGAGGTACAGAAGTTTGAGCAGACTGGTCTTGCCCGCCCCGCTCGCCCCGGTCAGAAAATAGAAGCTGCCGGGGAAGAGCGTGAAGGACAGATTGCTCAGCACCTCGGGATCGGTGCCGTAGCGCAGCCCGACATTGTCGAATTTCACGATCTCGGCGAGATGATCACTCATGTCGCGCACCTATCAGGGGGGCAGGCGGCGGGAAAGCCGCAGATCGCAAGACGGGCCTTGGATCGGGCGATTTACGCCCCGTAATGTGGAAAACAACAGGTAAATGGGGACGCGGACGGCGGTTGCTCTTGTGCGCGGACACGCGAAGGCTATTGCAAATTGTGACATGATAATCGCTTGCCCAGCCTGCGGCACCCGCTACGCCGTGCCCGATGCTGCCATCGGCAGCGAAGGCCGCACCGTGCGCTGCGCCAAATGCAAGCATAGCTGGTTTCAGGATCCGCCCGAGCTTGCAGCGGCCGGAACGCCGCCAACAACGCCTCCTCCAGCACCCGCGCCGCAGCCCGCGCCCGAACCGCAGGCACCGCCCGCAACCACAGCGGCCGCACCGGAACGCGAACCCGTAACTCCGCCGCCCCCGCCGCCGGCACCCGCGCCCGAGCGGGCGGGCGAAGGGCCGTCGGTCAGTCATTGGCGCACACCCGAAGGTGCTGCGCCCGAGCGTGGCTACACCGAAGAGAACGCATCCCTCGCCGTCCGCGCCCTGCGCCACGGGTTGAACAACACGGGTGAGGCATCAGCCCCGCCTCAGGAGCCCGAGCGTAACGATCCGCAACCGGCTTTCCCGGAGCCGGACGCGCCGGGGGACGACATTCCCGACCCACCCTTCGAAGACGAAGATGGCTACGCGGGCGACGAAGACGACGGCGGCTCGCAGTTCGATTACCGCGCGCCCTTCACGCGGCGGCGCAACCCGCTGCGGATGTGGACGCTCGCAGCCGCGCTGTTCGCCGTGCTGGCGACCGGCACGGTGGCGGCGGTCAATTACTACGGCCTTCCCGAATGGCTGCCGCTCCAGCGCCCGACCTTCGGGGTGGGCCAGCCGGGGCTTGAGCTCGATTTCCCCAAGCCCCAGCAGAAGAAGGAACCGCTCGAGAACGGGGAAGTGATTTTCCGCGTGCGCGGCACGATCACCAATACCGCAAGCGAAAGCCTCAACGTGCCCGACGTGCTGGTGGTGTTCAGCGACCGGCGCGAGCGCAATATTGGTGACTGGGTGGTGGCCCCCTCCAAGCGGCGGCTTGCCCCGGGCGAGACCGTTACCGTGACCGAGGCGATCGCCAATATCCCGGCAGGTGCGGCGATGGCTGATATCGGCTGGGCCCCCAAGTAAGGCGGCAATCGCGCGCCTTCGTCAAAGAGCTTGCGCAGCCCCGAACCCCTTGCTAGGGGCGCGCTCCTACCGCGGGGAAGGCGCTTTGGCCACCCCGACAAACCCGAGTGCGGTCGTGGCGGAATTGGTAGACGCGCAACGTTGAGGTCGTTGTGGGCGAAAGCCCGTGGAAGTTCGAGTCTTCTCGACCGCACCAAACAGTCATCCCTGAAATTGAGATTTCGCCGACCGGCGAGCAGTGCGCCAAAAACGGCGCAGTTCTGCGGGATTTGGGGTGCGGTCATCGGGCCTGGTGTGCCAGAGCACGCAGAAAGAGCCGGATCTCCCGGCCCTTTTCTCCTTATATCTCTGCCCGGAAAAACGTGACCACAAGTGCGGCCGCGCTGCATTAGGCAGCGAACCCCAGCATGCGCTCCTGCGCGCTCCAGCAGATCGGCAGTTTAGCTTCGAGCTGCTGCTTGCGATACAGGCGAGCGGGTTGGCGCCCATCGATGATCGCTTCGATGATGCGTGGGCTCAGCCATGAAAGCCGGAACAGCTTGCCAAGCTGAGTCCGACATCGCCCGTCGCGCTTGCCCAGCTGATTGACGCTAAGTTCTGGCGAGGCCTGCACCAGCTCGCGCACCTCCATCGCCTCGGCGATTAGCGATACCAGTTGGTGTCTGGGTTCATCCAGCCATTGCCGAGGTATTCGAGTTCAGTGGCCGTCGCTTTGGCGACCTCCCGTCCGAAGTATCTCTCGACCAGCCTGAGCGCGAGATCCTGTCCGGACGTCAGGCCACCGGCTGTGGCAAGCCGGCCATCTTCCACCCAGCGCTTGCCTTTAATCACATTCACACGCGGAAACATTTTCTTGAGCTGGGCGGCACCGCCATGATGGGCAGTAGCGGTCCGCCCATCAAGAACGCCGGCCTTTGCAAGGACGAACGAACCATTGCAGACCGACATAGTGACTTGCGTTGTCTCATGAACCAGCCGGATCCATTCCAGGACCTCCGGAGAGACCTGGCTGAGGTCCATAGCTGGTATGATAAGAATGTCCGGCTTTGGTGCATCCTCGATCGCAAAATTGGGAACGACGACCATTCCGCCCGACACTGTTACTGGCGACTGTGTCGCTGCTACCGTGTACAATCGGAATGGGTTGCGCGGAGGCGTTCCGACATAGACGTATTCGAGCACACCCCATGGGCCACCGAAATCAACGATTTCCGCGCCTTTCGAAATCAGAAATCCTGCATTGATGACGCCCGCCGCGGGGACATCAAGAGGGGCAGTGGTACGAGCGTCCGGAACGGCTGATTGATTACCGCCAACGCAAATCGCTTGCTGCGCACTCACCGGGATAGGCACTGCAGCCGGCACGGTCGCAATCGCCAGATACTGTAAGAAATTGCGGCGTTCCATCGTCCTGTCACTCACAAAGACTATGCTGGGCAGCGCACAACGCGTGCCTTTCGTTGCGGTGGCGCACTCCAAATGCAGCATAAGGTCAAACCCGCCACCGACTGTGCACTAGCGCGACATAAATTTGGCAGGAATGACAAAGATGCGTGATTTTCCGCCAGCAGCAAAGTCTCGAAAAGCGCAACTCGGCCTCGGCATAATCGCCGGTCGCACAGGGATCGCTGCTGCGCAGCCCCGCCGACCGATTTGGGGGCGCGCCGAAGATTGGCCTAATGACCCGGATCAGGACGTATCAAGTAGCGGCAGCTTCACCCGCCTCAGCAATCCGCTTTCAATGTGACCGGAGATTTCCCTTGGCGAGAAGCGCGTGTCAGTGAATTGAGTGGAGACGCGCGCATCCCCGCTGTTGCCGCTGGGGTCATGGGACAGCCGTCTACCTACGAGATTTATTGTTGCGGACCAACACCAAGCAACCATCTGCTTCACAGACCAAGCACGCTATTTATGACAGGTTTCGGCAAGGCCCAAGCACCAGCCGGATGGCCCGGCCTGTTCTCCCCGAGCCGCTCCGGTTCAGCTCTTTTCAGCCGGACGCAAATTTAATTGGAATTCAACGAAGGGTATCATAGCCCTCGTGCGTAGGGGCATAGAAGGGGGCGGGCGCATGTATCTTCCGGGTGATGACGACAATGTCGGGGGGCCGAATGAGGTGCGCGAGGTGCCTCGGCATTCGCCAACCCTTGGCGCTCCCACAGCTGCTTCGACCCAGACGGCCCCGTCGCCTCTTGCCCCGCGCGCGAAATTCGCTGCCGCGAGCACGCTTGCGCTGGCGGTCGCTGCTTGCGGCGGCGGCGGGAGCGAAGGCGGCAGCAGCGGCGGCGGCGGCAGTCCGCCCGTCGCCACGGTGCGCAAGCCCCAGACCGATGCGGAAGCCGCGCGCTTCCTGCTTCAGGCCTCGCTTTCGGCATCGACCGGGGCGATCGCCGACCTGCGCAGCGAAGGCTATGGCCCCTGGCTTGATCGCCAGTTCGGCATTGCCAATGCGCAGACCGGTCGCGGATTCCTGGCCGACAGAGGCTTCGACCGGGTCGACGCCAACCGCTTCTACAATGGCACGATCACCGGCGACTACATGGTCTGGTCGCAGCTGCTTTCGGGTGGCAACAGCGTGCGCAAGCGGATCGCCTTTGCGCTTTCGGAATTCTTCGTGGTGTCGCTCACCGGGATCAACATGGTCTGGCGCGCTCCGGCGATCGGCGAGTATTGGGACATCCTCAACCGCCACGCATTCGGCAATTTCCGCGACCTGTTGCAGGATATCACCCTGAACCCGGCGATGGGGACATTCCTCAACACCCGCGGCAACCGCCGGGCGGACAGCAGCGGCCGGGTGCCCGACGAGAACTATGCGCGCGAGGTGATGCAGCTGTTCACCATCGGCCTGTTCGAACTGAACGCCGACGGGACGAACCGGCTGGCAAGCGGCAATCCGATAGAGACCTATACCAGCGCCGATGTGAGCGGGCTTGCCAGAGTGTTCACCGGCTATGACTTCGATCAAGCGGGCCTCGCCTTCACGACCGAAGTGGGCGGCACGCGCCAGATTCCCGATCCCGAATTTGCCCGGCGACCGATGACTGCCGATCCCGCGCGCTGGGTTCCGGCCCGCGCCACAGGTTTCCATTCGGCCGAGGCCAAGACTTTCCTCGGCCTTACGATCCCGGCCAATACCAACGCTGCCGACAGTCTGCGCCTCGCGCTCGACCATCTGTTCAACCACGCCAATGTCGGGCCGTTCTTCGCCAGGCAGATGATCCAGCGGCTGGTGACCAGCAATCCCTCGCCCGCCTATGTCGGACGCGTCGCGGCGATCTTCGCCAATAACGGGCAGGGGCGGCGCGGCGATCTGGCGGCGGTGTTCAAGGCGATCCTGACCGACAACGAGGCGCTGGATGCGGCGGGGCTTACCAATCCCAATTTCGGCAAGCTGCGCGAACCCGTGCTGCGCTACGTCCAGCTAGCCAGAACTTTCGGCGCGCGGTCGAACAGCGGCAACTGGCAGATCGGCGACCTCAGCGATGCGGCCAACGCACTGGGACAAAGCCCGCTGCGCTCGCCTTCGGTGTTCAACTTCTTCCGGCCGGGCTATTTCCCCACCAATACCGAAATCGCCAATCGCGGCCTGCTCGCGCCCGAGTTCCAGCTGGTCAACGAGACCTCGGTGGCGGGCTATGTCAATTTCCTCGAGCGTGCCCTCACCGGCGGACGGGCGCCGGTGGCCGACATCGCGCTCGATTTCGCCACCGAGGTTGGCCTTGCCCAAGACGCCGCTGCGCTGCTCGACCGGCTCGATCTGCTGCTGACAGGCCGACAGCTCAGCGCAGGCGTGCGCGACACGATCCGCACCGCGATGGAAGATGTGGCGCTGACCGCCAGCTCCACCAACGCGGACCGGCTGCGGCGGGTGCAGATCGGCGTCACGCTGATCCTCGCTTCGACCGACTATCTGATCCAGAAATAGGCGCGGGAGGGAACGCGGATATGTTCATCGGCAAGAGCATCGAAATCGAGCGGCGGGCGTTTCTCAAGCGCACCAGCCAGCTGGCGATGATGGGCGCAGCCTCGTCCTACGCGCTTGACCTCGCCGGGTTAGCAGAGGCGGCGGCGTTCAGCAATGCGGGCGGTTACAAGGCGCTGGTCTGCGTGTTCCTGTATGGCGGCAACGATCACGGCAACACCCTGATCCCCGTCGATGCGGCGAATTACGCGCGCTATGCCACGATCCGCGGAACGGCAGGATCAGAGGAGGCATCGGGCATCGCCATCGGCCGCGGCGCGCTTGCCAACACCGTGCTTGCCACGCCGTCGGACCAGCGGCTGACCGACGACATCACCTATGCGCTCGCGCCCACCATGCCGCGCCTCAAGACCCTGTTCGATTCCGGCGCGATGGCCCCGCTGCTGAATGTCGGCCCGCTGATCCAGCCGCTAACCCGCGCGCAGTTTGATGCGGGGGTTGTCCCGCGCCCGGCCAAGCTGTTTTCGCACAACGACCAGCAATCGACCTGGCAAAGCTCGCAGCCGGAAGGATCGCGGACAGGATGGGGCGGCCGGATGGGCGATCTGGCGCTGACTTCGAACACCAATGCCATGTTCACCGCGATCAACGCGACCGGCAATGCCGTGTTCCTGAGCGGACAGACCGCTTTGCCCTATCAGGTGTCCCCTGCCGGTGCGACGCTGTTCAACCCGTTGCAGAACAACCGGCTGTTCAATTCCACCGCGGCCTCGCAGGCGCTCGGCACCTTGCTGCGCAGCGGTTCGGGCAATGTCATGGCGGCCGACTATGCGCGCTTCAACGACCGCTCGATCCAGTACGGTTCCTTCGTCAATGATGCGCTGCGGAGCGTGACGCTGAACACCAGCTTCGGGACCGGCAACCGCCTTGCCGACCAGCTCCGGGTGGTTGCCCAACTGATCGGCGCGCGGGCAAGGCTGGGGGTAACGCGGCAGGTGTTCCTCGTTTCGCTCGGAGGGTTCGATCACCATGACGGGCTGATCGGATCGCATGATGCGCTGCTTGGTCAGGTCGACGCCGCGATCGACGCCTTCTACCGCGCCACGCTGGAGCTGGGCGTGGCGGACAATGTCACCACGTTCACCGCCTCCGATTTCGGAAGGACGCTATCTTCGAACGGCGATGGCTCCGACCATGGCTGGGGCGCGCACCATTTTGTCGTAGGGGGGGGCGTGCGCGGTGGACGCTTCTATGGACGCGCCCCGCAAGTCTCGCTCACCAGCAGCGATCAGGTCGGGCAAGGTCGGCTGCTGCCAACCACTTCGGTTGACGAGCTGTCCTCCACCCTCGGCCTGTGGTTCGGTGTCGCGCCTTCGGAGCTGCCGTCGGTTGCGCCCAATATCGGGCGCTTTGCCTCGCCCGATATCGGCTTCATGAAGCCCGCGTCGACAACCGTGGCCGCGTCCCGATAGCGGCGCGGCGCTGCCGGAGCTTACGAACCACCCGGTATCGGCGGTGTCTGCCAGAACAGCGCCACTTCATCATCCGCGCCGGTCATCTCGTAACGAACCAGCGCGATCGGCAGCCGGCCTGACGCCAGAAACGCATCGTGAAATTCACGCAGCGAGAACGCGTCTCCCAACTGGCTCGCCCGGTCAGCGAGCAGCGCGTCCATCTGCAGCTTGCCGATCGTATAGGCGACGCCGTAACCCGGCGGGCGGCGCAGGTAGATCTCTGCATCGACGCGGGCGACATCCTCATCCAGCCACGGGGTCTTGGCGCGCATGTAACTGACCGCCTCGGCAACGCTCCAGCGGTTGTGCTGCATGTAGATATCGGCCGGTACGCGGGCGGCGCGGAAGATGCCGAACAGTTCCATGAACTCGTCAGCGCGCGGGGTATGGCGGGTGCCGCCTGCGAGCATCATCGCTTCTTCAAGATAGGTCGCCCAGCCCTCGGCCCGCGCGCCATCGCTATAGCGCCCCCGGATCGGGCGCGTGTCGCGCGCGGCGAGCACGGCGTCGAAACGGTGGCCGGGGATCACCGCGTGCAGGTGATCGGGGATCGGATCGCGAAACTGGATCTGCTCCCAGAAATTGGGGCCACCCGGCCGCTCGATATAGGGCGTGTTGCTGCCCAGCTCGCCGACGAAATCGGGGATGGTGACGATATCCTCTTCGGTGAGGAACCGGCGCACTTCCTTGTCGGTGGCACTGACCTTGCCCGCCTGTTCCTCGGCGCTTTGCGACAGGGTGAGCGCGGGCAGGTTGCGGTTCCTGTGGCGCAGCAGCGCGAGCGCGGCGGTCATGCGTTCATGCTCGCGCTCGGCCAGCGTCACCATTTCACCCGCGGTCAGCGGGATCATGCGGACGTGGCGGATGTACCAGTCGTAACGCTCGGCCCCGACCCCGCCCGGTGCGGCCATGCGCGGACGCTCGTCGCGCAGCCAGTCCCGGAATTCGGCAACTGCGGCGCGGGCTGCGGCAACATCGGCCGTGATGTCGGGTCGTTCCGCACGGCTGCGGGCCAGCAGGTCATCATACCAGCCGATGATCCCCGCTGGCGGGACCTTGCGATAGGGGTGGTAGTGGTTGACCCCGTCGCTGTTCTCGAGATTGTGGATCGCAAGATCGGCATAATCGCCCGCCACCTCGGTCAGGTTCTGGCGGGCAGAAGCCAGTAGCGGCGGCACCATGCGCAGGCGCGCGCGCAGTTGGGCGACCTTCTCGTCACCCCCTGCGAGGTCCGTGAAGGCCACCCCCATCAGGGGATCGAGGTAAAAGCCCGGATCGCGCTTCCATGGCCGCAGCACTTCAAGATTGAAGCGATAGCCGTTGAGGATCGATTTGACGGCGAGGAAATCGACCTGCCCGGCACGCGACCAGCTCTGCACAGGCATGGCCGCAAGGCTCTTCTCGAAATGGTCGAGCCCGGCCAGCTTCTCGGCCATCAGCGTATCGGCATAGACATCGCCGATCCGCGCGCCCGAATCCATCACGACACCGGTGGTGAAACCGGGGAGCATGAATTCCTGCAACTCGTCGTGCAGCGCCACAAGCTTGTCGTAATCCGCGTCAGGCCCTGCGGCGTGAAGACCGCCGGCCCAAAGAAACACCGCGGCCAGAAACCCGAGGATCGAACGCATCTTTGCCTTCCTTGCTAGCCGGAGCGCGTGATCGCGGTCGCGCCAACTGACCGCTCAGATCCTTCATTCCATCGCACAGGGTAAGTGGCAACCTTCCTCAGCTTTCCTGCACAGATCGGACACGAGGGCCGGATTGGCTGCAGGCTCGACATGTGCTGTGCCGGGGTCGCCGCATGGGGATGTGAAAGAACCGCCCGCAAAGTGAGAAAAGTGCAAACTCCCATTGCACTGACGACGAAGCGTGGCAGATTTGTCCCGAAAACCAAGCAACTGCCAAACGGGGGAGAGCAGCCGGTGCCGAGCATTTCGGAAAACATGATGGGTCTGTGGCGCAATTATCACCTGACAGAGCAGGGTCGCTATGTCCCCGTGCTCCCGACCGATCCCGACTATGCGCGCGTGCTGGTGCAGGGTGACTATCCCGACGGATCGGTGCGCGATTCCGCGAACATCAATTGCAGCGATCTGGCGGGCGAGCCCGGCCCGGCGATGTTCGCAGCCACCGCGGCCGAACTTCAGGCCTATGTGGCCCGGGTGCTGAACCCGCCCAGCCTGCTGGTGCCCAAGCGCAAGGCGGTCGACTTCGTGCCAATTGGCCGGGGCTGGAGCTTTTCGGCACTGGTCGGCGGGATCGACACGCAGATCGACATGACCGGGCTGTCCGGCTTTGCGCTGGCGCGCAAATCGCACATGGCAAAGCAGGCGGCCTACCCTGCACGGCGGACCGCGTTTGTCCTCGGCGGGACGCGGCTTCGCGAATTGCTGGCCTGGGCGCAGCGCGAACACAAGCTTTCGATCAAGACGTCCGGCACCCATCTCGGTCTGACCGTCGCCGGGGCGATTGCCACGGCCAGCCACGGATCGCGGCTTGGGTTTGGCGGGATGCAGGATCTCGTCACCGGGCTGCACCTAGTGAACGGGCCGAAGCAATCGGTGTGGATCGAGCGCAAGTCACGCCCGGTGCTGAACGACGCGATCATCGCCAGCTTCACCACCCAGCCGCCGATCCGCGACGATGCCGTCTTTGCCGATGCCCTGGTGCATCTGGGCGGCATGGGGATCGTCAACGGCGTCACGATGGAGATGGTGAGCGACGTCGGCTACGAGCTGAGCATCAAGCGCAAGCTGATCGACGATGCTTGGCTGTGCGACGTGGCGGCGGGCCACTGGCCCAAAATTGCCAAGGCACTGGGTCACAACGCCAAGCCGGTGTTCTACGAACTCACCATCGACCCGCTGAACTGGAACGGCAACAGGGCGGTGCACACCATGTACCTGCCCGGCCGGAAGGCGGCTTTCATGCGCGATTTGGAGGTTTCACCGCGCTGCTTTGGCGATCTGTCGGGCACGATGATCGCCGCCTATTCTGCGGCCAAGACCAATCTCAAGGCCCGGGGCGGGTTGCAGGAGATCAGCCCCGGCGCCTTCGATCTGTATTGCCAGGCGCTCGAGGCGAGTCCGAATTACACCAACCCGCCGCGCAATGCCCGCTGGAACCAACTGCACATGGACGAGATCACCGGGGGCTATCCCGGCGCGCTCTACAACGCGTCCTACGCGGTGCGGCGCGAAGAGGTGGCCGATATCATCCCGCTGATCTGCGAAGCGGTGAAGGGGCTGCAACCGACCTTCGTGTTCACCTTGCGGTTCGTATCGAATCCGGGCGGCACCCTCGCCTTCACCCGCTTTGCCGAGACTTGCGTGATCGAGATCGACGGATTTTCGCGCAACGCGCCGGGCTTCCCACCCGCGCTTGGCGAGGTGATTGCGATGGGCGCGGCGCGGATCAGGGCCTGCCTTGATGGTGCCAACGCGCCGGGGCGCAAGTTCGATTACAGCATGCACTGGGGCAAGCTGGGCAAGCTCGACGCCGCCAAGGTCCGGGCAGATTTCGGCCGGCCCGGAAAGCGCGGCTCAGCGATCGACCGCTGGCGTGCCACCCGCGCTAGGCTGCTCGATCCGGCCTTTGCCCGCGTGCTGTGGAACAAGGCGCTGATTGATTACGGCCTGCTCGACCGGCCGGAGCCTGCGCCGGAAGACGAAGCCGTTGTGAACCATCCCGACCAGACCTGCGCGAAGGAGGCGTAATCATGCGCACCGCTTTTGCCCTGATGATCGGGGGGCTTTCCCTCGCCGGATGCAGCACAACACCGATGACGGTCGACTGCGACCCGTTCCGCACGCAATTCACGGGCGCGGTCCCGCACTCCACCACGGTCGCGCAGATACAGGAGGACGTTCTCCCGCCCGGTCAGGCACTGGCGGCCGAGGCGGACGCCGAAGCTGCCAGAGCCGAGGCCTATGGGGCGCTGGTCAATCTCACGCAGCCTAACAACCTCCGTTCCGGGCAGGACGCAAGCGGGGCCGTGCTGGCGCTTTCGGGCGGCGGGCAATGGGGTGCGTTCGGCGCCGGGTATCTGCAGAGACTGAACGAGAAGGGGGCGTTGCCACGCTTCCGGATGGTCACCGGGGTCAGCACTGGGGCCTTGCAGGCGCTGTTCGTGGGCGCAAGCCAGGCACCCGGCGCGAACACCGGCGCGCTGCTGGATCAGCTGGTGGCGGAATACACGATCAAGGACGAAGACGAGGTCGTCCATCGCGGCGGCTATGCCGGGGCGCTGCTCAGGGGCTCGGTCGCCAAGCTCGATCCGCTTCGCCTGAAGATCGAAAAGGCTTTGTGCAGCAAGGTATCCGCCAACCCGCAAACGGTTGATGATTGCCCCCTCATCAAGGCGCTGGGCACTGCGGGCGCGCCTGTTGTCATGCTGGGCTTTGTCGAGGCCCGTTCGGGCGAGATGCAGGCGATCAATGTCAGCGCCATCGCGCAGGCTGCCGTCCATGACAGCATGCCCATCAAGGACGCACAGCAGTGCATTACCGGCGGCGCGCTGGCATCGGTGGCGATGCCGTTCTTCTACCAGCAGGTGCAGGTCACATCGGACCCGCCGCGTACGGTGGCAGAGCGGACGCTGACCTATTACGATGGCGGCGTGCGCCAATCGATGTTCCTGTGGGAAACCGTCAAAGCAATGGCGATGGTCGACGCCAAACGCCTTGCCCCGGCCAAGGCCTATATCACCGAAGCCGATGCGCTCGCTGTGGCCCCGCCGGTGTACATGATCCGCAACGGGCCAACGGTGGCAAAGGTCGACAAGAATGCCGATCGCAAGCGGGACGCCATTCCCACCGCCGAGCGGGGCTACAGCCTGATCGTCAACCAGTCCGAAGTCACGGCCATCGAGGCGATCCGGCTGCGCAATGGCGCGTCCGAGATGCGCGTCGCCACCGCTGACGGCTACGAACGGCCATTCCCCGGCTGGGAGGCCACAAAGGACGAACCCGGAGGCTGCATGAAAAAGACGGACGGCGCGATGTTCGAACCGGTGTTCATGCAATGCCTTCGAGACCTCGGCCGCTACAAGGCCGACGACTACAAGGGCAGGCAGGATGGCTGGATCATGCTGACTCCGCCGTAAGTCACGGCGCACTTACTTCCTAACCTGCTATACGCAGTTTCCGCGAGTACGGGTCTGTTCTGGCACGGTTTGTTAAGCGCTTGCGGGGCATGGGACGGGCGTGAAAGACACGCGCCGCCTTGATGCCATTCGCAGTCTCGGACTGGACGCGATTCCGGATCGCGACCTGTTCTCGCGCATCACCTTGCTTGCCAGTACGATGCTCGGTTGCCCGATCTCGCTGCTTTCGGTTGTCGAGCAGGATCGCCAGTGGTTTCTCGGGCGTACCGGCACCGATCTTCGGGAAACATCGATCGAGGACAGCTTCTGCGCCGTTTGCGTGCTGGGCGAAATCCCCTTGCTGATCACTGATGCGCGCAAGGATCCGCGCCTTGCCGACAATGATCTGGTCACGGGTGCGCCGTTTATCCGTTCCTATATCGGTGTGCCGATCCGCGGCGAGGGCGGCGTATTGCTGGGCGCCTTGTGCGGCATTTCGCCCGAGCCGGATGCATTCCGCGACGACCAGATCGCCCCCTTGGCGATGCTCGCCGAACTCGCCGAACAGAGCCTCGCGCTGCACGCCCGCACCCGCGCTCTCAGCCTTGCCAACACCGCACTCCAGCAATCGACCCAGATTTTCCGCCAGGCCGAACGCGCGGTCAATGTCGGCAGCTGGCGGGTGGATATCGCCCGGCGGAGGTTGCAATGGTCGGATCAGGTTTACGCGATCACCGGGCTTGAATCCGGGAATTCGGTAAGCGTGCCCGATGCTGTGCAGATGTATCATCCCGAAGACCGGATGATGGTCAGCAAGGCGCTCAGCGACACGATCGATGACGGCAAGCCGTTCATGTTCGAAACCACAATCCGCCGCCGTGACGGTGAACAGCGCCGCATCCGGGTGGTGGGAGAGCGGGTGGATATCGACGGTCGGCCCGATAGCGTTGCCGGGATCATTCTCGATTGCACCGAAGAACACCTGCGCAATGTCGCGCTGAAACGCGCGGCGGAGCGGGATCGCCTGACCGGACTCTACAACCGCGCCAGTTTCGACCGGCGGTTGGCCGAAGCGATGCAACAGGTCGAAAGCGAGCCGGTGACGATCGCCCTGCTCGATCTCGACGGGTTCAAGGACGTCAACGACACGCTGGGCCACCTCGTCGGCGACCGTGTGCTCGAAGCCATTGCCGCGCAGCTACAGCTGAGAACCGCATCGGGCGTGTTTCTGGCGCGTTGGGGCGGTGACGAATTCGCTCTGCTGTTCCCGCCGGGAATGGCGCTGGGGGACGTGACCAGCTTCCTCGAAGAACTGCTCGCCGAATTCGGTGAGATACCGCCGCTCGGCTCCACGCTGCTGCGCATCGGGGCGACCTGCGGGATTGCACGGATGACCACATCGGCCGGCAGCGAGGAAATCATGCGCCGCGCCGACCTTGCGCTCTATCGCGGCAAGGAACTGGGGCGCGGCACGGTGGTGTGCTGGGATAGCCAGATCGAAGCGCGGCAATCCGAGCGTCAGCACGCGATTGCCCGGCTGCGCAGCGCGCTCAACGGGGGCCGCGCGCTGGCCGCTTACCAGCCGATCGTCGAGCTGGAGAGCGGGAAGGTGGTCTCGGTCGAGGCGCTGCTGCGGCTGCGGGACGAGGACGGCCGGATGTTCGCGGCAAGCGATGTCTTTGCGGCACTGCTCGATCCCGAGCTTTCGCGCCGGGTATCGCGGGTGATGCTGGATCAGGTGGTGGCTGATGGCCCCGCGATCCTCGCCCTGTTCGGACCCGAGACACGGATCGGGATCAACCTATCCGACGCGGATCTGCGGCGCGGGGAATTCGTGCAGCATCTGGTCGAAGTGATCGATGACAGCGCGCTTGGCCCCGACAACATCACCATCGAAGTGACCGAGACGATGCTGCTCGATGCTGGCGGGCATCTGCGCGAATCCCTCGCCATGCTCGACGCTTGCGGGTTCACCATCTGCCTCGACGATTTCGGCACGGGCTTTTCGTCGCTCACCCATCTGCGCGCCTTCCCGATCCACAAGGTCAAGATCGACCGCGACTTCATCGCCGCCATCGGCGAGGATCACCAGTCACGGCTGATCATCCAGGCGATCGTGCAGATGGGCTACAGCCTTGGCCTGCGCGTGGTGGTGGAAGGGGTGGAGACCGAAGAGCAGGAGATCTTCCTGCGCGCCATTGGCTGCCGCCATGTGCAGGGCTATCGTTATGGCCACCCGATGTTGCTGGCAGATTTGCAGGCGCGCTTCGAAGCTTCGGCGCAGGCGCTTCCCGGTTCGGAACGCCGCCGCGCCTGATTATTCGGTCAGCGCCGCGCTGCGGGGCGCGTCTCCGGCCTTGAAGATGAAAGTGGCGACATTGGTGCCGCCGCCGATGTTCACCCGGTTTTCCTGCCGCGCCCAGACGTCGGTGAGGATCTGCGAATTGAACCGCAGCAGCGCCGGATCGCTCCCCGCAGGCGCAGGAGCTTCCTGATAGACCCACAGGCTGCCGCCGGTGATTTCGCTGCCCACGTAAGCGGGCTCGATCACTTGGCCATTGATCTGGAACAGGAAGCGGCGGGTGACATAGCCGGCAAAATCCTCGCGGCTTTTGGCGCTGCCGATGATGTCGGGGTTTTTCGCCCCCTGCACCCGCAGTGCGTGTTCGGCATCGTGGACCGGCACCTGATGCGCGATCTCCACCATCCCGCTGCGCGGGTTGAGCGCGATGGTGCTGATCGCGATCTTCTGCTGATGCGCCTCGGCGACTGGCCCGGCGAGCGGGGCCAGCGCCAGAGCAAGCCCCAGCGCCAAAGCCCGCCGCCGGATCACTTCTTCTTGCCCTGCGGCTCGGCCCCGGCCGCTTCGCCCATCAGATCGCGGCCGACGCGCGACTTGGCCGCTTCGTCCTTGAAGGCCTCGACCCGGCTCGGGATGATGCGGCGCGGGTAGTGGTTGTTTTCAAGATCGGCGTCGCCGGTTTCCCAATCGGGATCGACCACCACCTGCACCAGCTCCTTGCCCTTGGGATAGACCAGCAGCTTGGCCACTTCCTTGCTGTTGCGGCGCCAGATTTCGGCCGGGATGGTGAGCTTTTCCTTCTTCCCGTCAGCAAAGGTCAGGCCGAGGACAATCGGCATCACCAGCCCGCCCTTGTTGGTGAAGTTGAGGACGTAGTAATTGGCGTCCTCCTTCACCGCGCGGTCGAATGCGGCGCGCTCCCACGGCTGTAGCCCTTCGAGGAAGTCGGTGTAGCCCTTGCGGTCCTTGGGCGTGACGGTGAATTCATCGTTCTTGTCGTAGAAATCGGTGACGCCCGGGTTTTCGAGCACCCAGATCGGCAGGCCCTGCTGCTCGTTCATCGCGATGCCGACCGGGGTCGGCTCGTCGGCACGTTCCTGACGGCGGCGGGGCAGGTCGATGTCGGGGTTCTTGCTGTCCATCTTGAGGCGGTAGATCGAGTCGAGGCTGATATCGACGTGATCGGTGGTGTAGAACCAGCCGCGCCAGAACCAGTCGAGATCGGTGCCGCTGGCTTCCTCCATGGTGCGGAAGAAATCCGCCGGCGTCGGGCGCTTGAACTTCCAGCGGCGCGCATATTCCTTCAGCGCGAAATCGAACCGCTCGCGCCCGATCACCGTGTCGCGCAGGACATGGTAGGCCGCCGACGGCTTGCCATAGGCATTGGAGCCGAGATCGGTGATCGAGTCCGACTGCGTCATGATCGGCTGCTGGTTGTTGGACACCATGTAAGGCACCAGATCGCGCGCCAGGCTGCGGGTCCACGGCATGTTCGGATCCCACTCGTAGCCCGCGACCGAATCGAGGAAGGAGTTGAGGCCTTCATCCATCCAGGTCCACTGACGCTCGTCCGAGTTCACCGTCATCGGGAAGTAGATGTGCCCGATTTCGTGGATCACCACGCCCACCAGGAACATCTTCTCGGCCAGCGAATAGGTGCGCGTGCCATCCTTGTTGAGGGTGGTGCGCGGGCCGTTGAAGGTGATCATCGGATATTCCATCCCGCCGACCGGCCCGTTGACGGACTGCGCGGTGGGATAGGGGTAATCGAAGCTGAAGCGCGAATAGACCTTCAGCGTGTGGACCACCGCGGCGGTCGAATATTTGCGCCACAACTCGCCGCCTTCCTTGGGCCAGAAGCTCATGGCGAGCACGGTTTCATGCTCGGCGCCCGGCTGCTTCACACCCTGCGCGTCCCACATGAACTTGCGGCTGGAGGCCCAGGCGAAGTCGCGCACATTGGTGGCGGCGAACTTCCAGGTCTTGGTGCCCTTGGGATTGCCCGCCTCGGCAGCCGCGGCTTCCTGCGGGGTGACGATGAACACCGGCGCATCGGCATTCTTCGCGGTTTCGAGCCGCTGGCGCTGGGCTGCCGTGAGCACGGCGTCAGGGTTCTGGATCGTGCCCGTCGAGGCCACGATGTGATCCGCAGGCACGGTCATCTCGACCTCGTAATCGCCGAATTCCAGCGTGAACTCGCCGCGGCCGAGGAACTCCTTGTTGTGCCAGCCTTCGTAGTCCGAATAGGCCACCATGCGCGGGAACCACTGCGCCATCAGGAAGATGTCGTTGCCGCCCTTGCGCGGATCATCGGGGAAATGTTCGAAGCCCGAACGCGCGCTGACCGCATCTTCCTCGACGATGTTGAAGGCCCAATCGATGGTGAACTCCACCGTCTCGCCCGGTGCGAGCTGGGCGGGCAGATCGATCCGCATCAGCGTGCCGACGATGGTGTGCGGCAGGTCAGTCCCGGCGAGCGACTTCACTGCGCTGATATCATAGCCATAATCATTATCGGCCATCGCCTGCTGGCGGCGCAGTTCGTCCATCGAAAGCTTGGTCGGCTCGCTGCCCGAACCCAGCGTCACCTTCGGCCCGCGGCGACCGGGTCCGCCGAAAGCGTCGGTCAGTTCGGCCATCGAGTCGCGCTTGAAGATGTTCTGGTCGAGCTGCATCCACACCCACGGCAGGGCATCGGGCGAGTTGTTCGTGTAACGCACCGTGGCCCGCGCGGTCAGGCGGCGCTTGGCCTCGTCCAGCGTGGCGGTGATCTTGTAATCGACCTTCTGCTGCCAGTATTCATGCCCCGGCGCACCGCTCGCGTTGCGGGTAGCGCTGGGATCGGGCAGCACTTCATCGAGCTGGCGGAACTTGTCTTCGAAACTGCCCTTGGTCTGCTGGACCCCCTGCGCATGGGCGGGGATAGCGAACAGCAGGGCGGCGACAAACAGAACGAAACGCAAGGGGCGCTCTCCGGCAAGCATGGCAAGGCTGCCGAGAGAGCGTAAAAGCGTGCGCCGCGCAAGCGGGTATCCTGCGCAAAGCGGCAATTTTGTTTCGCACATGGCATCAGGAACACTTTCGCACTATCGACCCGCACCATGACCCAACCCGAATGGTACGCTCTGCACGAAGCCGCCTGCGCGCGCGGGGAGACGACCTATCGCGATCCGGAAACCGGCTACACCGTATTCACGCGCCTCGCCCATCTGGCGCGCGGCAAGTGCTGCGGATCGGCCTGCCGCCATTGCCCTTACGATCACGAGGCGGTGCCCAATCGCCGCTGAGGCTTGCAAAGCTGCAAACCTGCGGGAATAGGCGAGCGGTCAAGGAGACCCGCCCATGAAGACCCGCGCCGCCGTTGCCTTTGCCGCCAAGCAGCCGCTCGAAATCGTCGAGCTCGATCTGGAGGGCCCCAAGGCCGGTGAAGTGCTGGTGGAGATCATGGCGACCGGCATCTGCCATACTGATGCCTACACGCTCGACGGGTTCGATTCGGAGGGCATCTTCCCGAGCGTTCTGGGCCATGAAGGCGCAGGCATCGTGCGCGAGGTTGGCGCTGGCGTGACCAGCGTGAAGCCCGGCGATCATGTCATCCCGCTCTACACGCCGGAATGCCGCCAGTGTAAATCGTGCCTCAGCGGCAAGACCAACCTTTGCACCGCGATCCGCGCCACGCAGGGCAAGGGGCTGATGCCCGACGGCACCACGCGCTTCAGCTACAAGGGTCAGCCGATCTTCCACTACATGGGCTGTTCGACCTTCTCGAACTTCACTGTCCTGCCCGAGATCGCGGTGGCGAAAATCCGCGAGGACGCCCCGTTCCAGTCCGCCTGCTACATCGGCTGCGGGGTGACCACCGGGGTCGGCGCGGTGACCAACACCGCCAAGGTGCAGGTCGGCGACAATGTCGTGGTGTTCGGCCTCGGCGGGATCGGCCTCAACGTCATCCAGGGCGCGCGGCTCGCGGGGGCGAACCTCATCATTGGGGTCGATATCAACCCCGCGCGCGAGGAATGGGGCAAGCGGTTCGGCATGACCCACTTCCTCAATTCCAAAGGGCTGAGCCGCGAGGAAACCGTCGCCAAGATCGTCGAAATGACGGACGGGGGCGCGGATTACACCTTCGATGCCACCGGCAATACCGAGGTGATGCGCACCGCATTGGAAGCCTGCCACCGCGGCTGGGGCACATCGATCATCATCGGCGTGGCCGAAGCGGGCAAGGAAATCGCCACGCGCCCGTTCCAGCTGGTGACGGGGCGCAACTGGCGCGGCACTGCGTTTGGCGGAGCCAAGGGCCGCACCGATGTGCCCAAGATCGTCGACATGTACATGACCGGCAAGATCGAGATTGATCCCATGATCACCCACGTGATGGGTCTTGAAGAGATCAACACCGCCTTCGACCTGATGCACGAAGGCAAATCGATCCGCAGCGTCGTCGTCTTCTAGGCGTGGTGTGCTGACCCGAAGCTGGCCTGCGAAGTCCGTGGTTAACTGCGTGGTTACGCGCGCGCGCTATGGCCGGGCAGTATGTACGAAAGCACGATTGCAGCCGATCATCTGAAGGTCGCGGCGACCTCGGGCTTCCCGCCCGAGATTGACGCGCTGGCGGAGCGCAATCTGGCCGGACATCGCTTCCTGCGCGCAAGCTGGTACCGGGCGGGAAGTCCTGATGCGGGCCGCACCCTGCTGCTGCGCGGAACGGACGGCGCGCCGCTGGCCGCCATTCCGACTGTCCCTTTCGGCCCTGCGATCACCGGCGCGCGCAAGGTGCCGGGATCATACTGGCCGCTGCGCTCTCCCCTCATTTCACCCGATTGCGACATCTTCGAACTGGCGCACGCGCTGGAACACGCCGCCGCACGCAGCCTTGGCCCTGTCTGGCGAATTGGCCCGGCACGCCGCGACGACCCCGCGATCGCCCTGCTGATCGGGGCAGCACATCTCGCCAATTGGCGGATCGTTGCCCGCCCCGCCGGCACAAGCTGGGTGGTCGATCTCGACAAGGCCCGGAAAGATGGCTGGCCGCGCGCGTCGAGAGCCCGGAAACTGCGTGCCGCCTGGCGCAAGCTTTGCGAGCTTGGCACGCCGCATTGGCGCCAATACCGCGGGAGCGAATGGAACGCGGGCGTGCTTGAAGCCATGGGCCGGATCGAGGCACAAAGCTGGATCGTTCGCAAAACCGACGGACGCGGCGCCAAATTCCTGACCGCCGCCCAGCGCGGATTGTGGCAGGATGCCCTGTGCGATCCGGTCATTGCCGAAAGCCTCGTGGCGACGATTCTGACGCTGGATGATCGTCCGGTCACCTTCAGCTTCGATCTTGACGATGGCCCGGTGCGATATGGCATCGCCAGCAGCTACGCCGAGGATCTCAAGAGTTTCAACATCGGCAAGCTCGTCAATTCCCGCGTGCTCGAGGAAGCGATCGGCGCTGGCCAGCGGCTGCTCGATCTCGGTGTGGGCGATAGCGGCTACAAGGCCCAGATGGGCGCGGCCGAAGGCTATGCCATGACCGACCTCCTGTTCGTGCGCAGCCCTGCCGCGGCGCTGCTGCTGGCGCGCGTGTGGGGCAAAGAATTGCTGCCCGATTACCCCGGAACCCTCGCGCTGCGCAGTCCGGCCCATGGTTGAAGGCGGCCCCGCACCCACCGGCCCGTCGCTCGCATCTCAGGTGCGCACGGCGGTGATCTGGCGCTCGGGCAGTCAGGTGCTGACCCAGATCGTCTCCTGGGCCTCGACCCTGATCGTGATCCGCCTGCTCGCCCCGCAGGATTACGGCCTGTTCGCGATGGCGCAGGTGATGCTGATGCTGCTCAGCACGATGAACGGCTGGGGTCTGGCGAGCGCACTGATCCGCGAAGAAGAGGTTTCCGAAGAACGCCTGCGACAGACGCTGGGGATGCTGATCCTGCTCAACGGCGGGCTGGCCTTGACCCAGTTCCTCGCCGCGCCGCTGGTCGCCATGTGGTTCGAACAGCCAATGGTGACAGACCTGCTGCGGGTGCAGGCGCTGCTCTATCTGGCGGTGCCGTTCTGCGCCCTGCCCTATGCGATCATGGCACGCCGCATGGAGTTCCGCCGCCCGGCGCAGGTGCGGCTGGTGGTCGCGGTGGTTGGCGCGTTGACGGCGCTGACCGGGGCGCTGTCAGGCTGGGGCGTGTGGACGCTGGTCGCGGCGCCGCTGGCGATGATCGTGACCGAGGCGGTGGGCATGACATGGGCCGCAGGCGCGCCGATCCGCCCCAGCTTCCGCTTCACCGGCGCAGGCCACATTGCGGGCTTCGGCGGAGTGATGACCGCGACGCAGCTGTTCTGGTTCGTACAGAGTCAGGCCGATGTGGTGATTGCAGGCCGCGTGCTTGATGCGCATGATCTGGGGGTCTATTCCACCGGACTGTTTCTGGCGCAGCTGCTCGCGGCCAAGTTCGTGCCGCCGATCAACGAGATCGCCTATGCCGCCTATTCGCGCCAGCAGGATGTCGCCGCAACCGCGCTGCTGGCGACAATCCGGCTGGTGATGATGGTGGCGCTGCCCGCCTATGCCGGGCTGGCGGTGGTCGCCCCGGTGCTGGTGCCGGTGCTGCTGGGCGAGCAATGGATCGAGATCGTCCCGCTGCTGCCGATCCTGTCGGCCGCGATGGCGATGATGACGCTCCAGATCCTGTTCGCCCCCGCCACCAATGCGCGCGGCGTGCCGTGGGCGGCGCTGCGGATCACGATGATCGGCAGTGTGGTGATGCCCGCTTCCTATTTCATCGGATCGCATTGGGGCGTGCCCGGTTTCGCGTGGGGCTGGGTCGGCGGGATGGCGCTGCTGACCTGCGCGACGGTGGTCCTGTCGGGCGGCATTATCGGGCTGACGGTCCGCGGATTGATCCGCGCGATTGCACCGCCGCTCGCCGCCGCGGCGGCGATGGCGGCGGGGGTGTGGCTGGTGCTGTGGGGACTGCCGCCGGTGATGGACCTCGTCGCGCTGGGCATCGCGGTGCCGCTGGGCGTTGCCCTGTACCTTGGCGCACTGCACCTCATCGCGCCCGGCCGCATTGCCGAGGCGCTGCATTTCGCGCGCAACCGGGGCGAGAGCGAGGATGCCGCGCAAGCTGTGCCTGCCCCCGCTCCGGCCGAGTGAGCCTGTCAAAAGCGCCTGATTGACACCCCGCCCGCGATGCGGTTGGGGCAGAGGGATGAGCACCCTTCGCCCCGCCCCCGTCACCCACCTCTACCCCGCCAATGGCATCGACCTGGCGGTGCACGAATGGCCGTCGTCCGGCAGTGGAGTGCCGCTGGTGTTCGCCCATGCGACCGGCTTTCACGGACGCGTGTTCGACGCGATCATCGAGCGTTTCCCCGATCATCCCGCCTATGCCATCGACCTGCGCGGTCACGGGCAATCGCGCGCCGGGCCGATTGACGACTGGCGGCTGGTTTCCAGCGATGTGGCTGAATTTCTTGCGCAATCCGGCATCAGCGGAGCGGTCGGCATCGGGCATTCGATGGGCGCGCACACCCTGCTGCAAGTCGCCGCCGATAAGCCCGGCCGCTTTTCCCGCCTCGTGCTGTTCGATCCGGTGATCCTCGCGCCGGAATTCTACGCCCCTGGCCAGCCGCTCTACACCGCCGAAAATCCCCACCCCGCGATCCGCCGTAAGCGCGATTTCCCGAGCGCCGAAGCGATGATCGAACGCTTTGCCAGCCGCGATCCGTACAACCTGTTCGACGCCAAGGTGTTCGCAGATTACTGCCGCCACGGCCTCGTCCCCGCCCGTTCGGGAGAGGGTCTGGAACTGGCCTGCGCCCCCGAAGTCGAGGCCAGCGTCTATGCCTCAAGCCGCAGCAATGGTGCGGTGCTGGAGGCGGCGAAGCGCGTCGATATTCCGGTGCTGGTGGTGCGCGCGCAGATGACCGATCTCAACGATTTCAAAAGCTCGCCGACCTGGCCGGAGCTGGCGAATGTCCTGCCGAAGGGCACCGACCTCTACCGCCCGGACATGACGCATTTTCACCCCTTCCAGGACCCAGCCGATGCGGCGCGGATTATCGGGGAATGGATTGGCTGAAACCGGTGTTCCGCAAATGTTTCACGTGAAACACTGCCGGAAAGTCATCTCGCCGCTTCAAGTATATCCCTGATATCGCTTTGAATTCTTGCAAGCGATGCGGCGTCCGCCTGTTGGAGATTGGCGCCGATCTGCCCCGCCAGCCCGCCATAGAACGCCTTGAGGCTCGACCCCAGCGGATGGCCCGGCGCGACCGACTGGGCGAGCCACAGCATGATCGTCTGCGCGCGGGTCAGGGGCTCTCTGGGAGGGGTCAAGGACCGGTCAAGCGCGATCAAGGCCTGGCCTAACGCGGCCTGCGCCTCCTCAAGACAGATGCGGGTAAGGTCTGCGCTGCCCGACGCCTCGATCCGCGCTTCCAATGCGACGCGGCGATAGGCGGCGGCCGGGTTGCGGCTGAGCATATGCATCATGGCCCTCCCTTACCGGTCGCTGTTCGACCAGATGTCGACCTGCTGGCGCAGGAAGCTCAGAGTCGATTGCGAGGCTGACACACGCCGTTCCGAAGCGGTGAATTCACGGGTCAGCCGTTCGCGCAGATTTTCCTGCTGCTCGGCAATCTTGGCAAGGCGATCATCGCTGGCGGCCTTCTGCGTCTCGAACCGCTTGAGCGATCCGCCCAGTGATCCGGGATCGGTGACAAGGCTGTTCTCGCGCGCGAAGCGGTCCATTGTCGCAAAGACGCCGTTGACCCCGGTGGTGAACATCGCCGCAACCGCGTCGGGGCTGGTTTCCAGCGCGCGGTTGAGCCGCGCCGTTTCCAGCCGGAAAGTACCATCGCGGTTCACCGCAAGGCCCAGATCGCCCAGCGTGCGCGGCTCGCTGCCCGTAGCGCCCGGCATCACCACCCGGCTTGCCAGCCCGGCCAGATCGCGGCGCAACTCGCGCGCGCCCGGATCATTGCCCAGCTCGCCCCCGATTGGCGCGGCGAGATCATTGATCTGCGAGACGATATCGTTCAGCGCGGCGACGAAATCGCCCATCACGCTGGACATGGCATCGGGGTTGCTGGCGAAGCTCAGGCTGGTCGGCGCGCCGGTGTTGGTGCCGGTGAGGTTGAGGGTGAAGCCGCCCGGCAGGCCGGTGACGCGGTTGGTGGGGCTGGTCATCGCCACGGTGTCGAGCCGGAAGGCGGCATCGCGTGCGGCGGCTTGCAGTTCGGTGGTGTTGGTGGCGGGGCTCCAGCCGATATAGCTGAGATCGCCGGGAGCCTCTGCGCCGCCCGCACCAGCGGCTTCCAGCACAAAGCCGTTGGCCGCGCCTTCCTTGCCCTTCATCACCAGCTGCGCGCCGCTTGCGCCATTGGCGACATAGGCGCTCACCGCCCCGCCGCTCGCCTGATTGATCTTGGTGGCAAGGGTGGCAAGGGTGTCGGTCGCGGTGACGGCGATATCGACCGCGGCGCGCGCACCATCGGCCGTGAAGCTCGCGCCGCTCACCGTGCCGAAACGCAGCGTCAGCGTGCCCTCTCCCACCAGCGCATCACGGCTGGCGAGCGAGCGGCCGACGAGCGTCTGCCCCTGCGCAAGCTGGGTCACTTCAAGGCTGAAGGTGCCGCGCGGCGACAGGCCGGCAGGCACGCTGACCCGCGCCACGGACGCATTGGCAATATCGGCTTTCGGCGCAAGATCGCCGCTGCGGATCCGGTCGCCCAGCGCGCCTGCCAGCCCGGTGATCGCGCCGCGCAGCTGCCCGGCAGCGGAAATCTGCGCCTCCAGCGAGGTCTTGCGCGCGGACAGCTGGTTGCGCTGGGCAGCGAAGGTCGCGTCCGAGATGTCCGCGGCCAGCTTGGTAAAATCAATACCGCTGCCCGCGCCAAGCGCCGAAATGATCGATGAGCCTGAGGTTTGCATGTCAGTCAGAACGGGTGCTCCGGGGTGAGTTTAAGCATGATTTTCCGGCCTCCCATCGCCATCGAACCGCAGGGATTGCGGCACGTCGACCACCGGGCGGCGCGGGCGCTGGCCGCGTTTCAGCGCGAGGACGAACGCCACCAGCGAAGCAAGCGCGACATACAGCTCCTCGCGCACCATCTGGTTCGGGCGCGTGGTGAAATAGACCGCGCGGGCGAGCTGCGGATATTCGAGCACCGGCAGGCCTTCTTCCGCCGCGATCTCGCGCATGGCGAGCGCGGTTTCGCCCCGCCCCTTCGCCAGCAGCAGCGGCGCGGGCGCGCGGTCGGGATCGTAAGTCAGTGCCACTGCAAAGTGCAGCGGGTTGACGACGATGAACTGCGCTTCCTTCATCGCCTTGGCCACGCCCCCGCGTGCCAGATCGCGCTGGCGCTGGCGGCGGGCGGATTTCATCTCGGGCGAGCCTTCGGCCTGCTTGTTTTCGTCGCGCATGTCCTGAAGGCTCATCTTCAGCCGCTTGTCGCGCTGGAAGCGTTGCAGCGGATAATCGATCCCGGCGATGATGATGAGGCCGATCAGCAGCGCGCCGATCAGGCTGGTGATCGCCTCGGTCGCGACGCCCAGTTGCGCTTCGAGCGGCAGCGTGCCGAGCGCCAGCAGTTCCGGCACGCGGTCCCTGGCCCAGTACCACGCGATCCCGCCCAGCAGCGCGAGTTTTGCCAGCCCCTTGCCCAGCTCGATCAGCCCCTGCCAGCCGAGGATGCGCTTGAAGCCCGACAGCGGATTGATCCGCGATCCCTTGAAACCTGCATTGGCGGCGATGAAGCGTCCATCCTGCCCCAGCAGCAATTGCGAGGCCGTGGTGACGACAGCGACGATCAGGCCCAACGCCAGCACCGGCGGCAGCGCGGCCAGTGCGGCATCGCCCATCATCGCGCCCGGGGTAAAGCCATCCAGCGCGGCGCGATCGAAGCTGAAACCCGCGCGGGCGACCTGCGCCAGCCCTTCGTTGAGCCACGACCCCAGCCCCAGCAGCGCCAGCGCGCCTGTGCCGGTGGCGGCGGCAGTGGCGAGTTCCTTGGAACGCAGGACATCGCCCTTCTTGGCGGCGTCCTCACGCCGCTTGGGGGTTGGGTCGAAGGTCTTTTCGCCAGCAGTTTCCTCGGCCATTTACGGGGCCTCCCCCGCGATCAGGGCAGAAGATTGCTCGAGCGTCGCCTCGATCACGCCGCGCATCTGCCCGACCATCACGGGCAGCGCGATGATCATGGCGGCAATGCCAGCCAGCACGCCCGCCGGAAGCCCCAGCGCAAACAGGTTCAATGACGGCGCGGAGCGGGCGATCAGGCCGGTGACGATCTGCACCAGCAGCAGAACCAGCACCACCGGCAGCGCAATCGCGGCAGCGGTGGCGAGACCATAACCCATAAACATCACCACACTTTGCGCGCGCCACGCGCCGAAAGCGAAGCTCCCGGCGGGCAGCAGGCGGTAGCTTTCGATCAGCAGTTCAAACCACAGCAGATGCGCCCCGGTGGCGTAGAACAGCAGACTGAGGACAAGGCCGAAAAAGGTGCCGAGCGCCCCCGATTGCGCGCCGCTCGCCGGGTCGATCGAAGTGGCGATGGCAAGGCCCATGGTGCCCGAAATCTGCTCGGCGGCGATCAGGGGGATGGCGAAGGCGAGTTGCAGGACGAAGCCCAGCATCAGGCCCACCGCAACCTCTTGCAGCACAGCCAGCACGGCGGCGATGCTCATCATCGCGGGCGCGGGAGGGAGCGGCACCCAGGCGGCGATGAAATATCCGAGCACCAGTGACAGGAGTATCCGCAATTGCGGCGGCACCGCCGTCCCCCCGATCATCGGCGCGGCCATCAGCGCGGCCCCGCAACGGATCGACAGGAACATGATCTGCCACAGCTGCGCCTCGATGCTGCCGAAGCCGAAGTCGAGGACGTTCATCGCCGCGCGTCCGTTCAGGCTGACAGGTCGGCGACCTGCGCCATGATCTCGCGGGTGAAGTCCGCCAGCAGTCCCATCATCGCCGCGCCCAGCACGACAAAGACCAGCGCGGTGATCGCGAGCTTGGGGATGAAGCTCAATGTCTGTTCGTTGACCGAGGTGGCGGCCTGGATGATCCCGACCACCAGACCCACCACCAGTGTCGCGATCAGCACCGGCCCGGCGATCAGCGCGGTCACCCACAGCGTCTGATCCGCGAGCGCGAGGAGGGCAGCATCTTCCTGCATCAGGCAAAACTCAGGGCCAGCGACCCCATCAGCAACGCCCAGCCATCGACCAGCACGAACAACAGCAGCTTGAAGGGCAGCGAGATGATCGTCGGGCTCAGCATCATCATGCCGAGGCTCATCAGCACGCTCGCAACCACCAGATCGATGACGAGGAAGGGCAGGAAGATCATGAAGCCAATCTGGAAGGCGGTCTCCAGTTCGCTCGTCACGAAGGCGGGCAGCAGGATCGAGAAAGGCACCTCGGCGCCATTCTGGAACGCCCCTCCGCCGGCAATGTCGGTGAACATGATCAGGTTCGCCTCGCGCGTCTGGGCGAGCATGAAGGCGTGGAACGCCTCGCCCGCCTTGCCGATTGCGGCATCGGCGCCAAGGCTCCCGGCGGCATAGGGGGCGATGGCGTTGGCGTTCACCAGATCGAGCGTCGGCGCCATCACGAACAGCGAGAGGAACAGCGCCAGTCCGGCGAGCACCTGTCCCGGCGGGGAGCCTTGCAGGCCGAGCGCCTGCCGCAGGATCGCCAGCACCACCAGAATGCGCAGGAAGCTCGTCATCATCAGCACCAGCGCGGGCAGGATGGTCAGCAGGCCCATCACCACCAGCAGCTGGAGCGAGAGGCTCAACGGGCTGTCATCGCCAGCACCCTGATCGCCCAACGCCCGCTCGATCGCCGTACCGACGCCCGCCGTAACCGGATCGGGGACAGGCATGGCCGCAGGCGCGGCGGCCTGCGCGATGTCGGGCGCGGCGAAAAACATGGTTAACGCGGCAAGGCAAATGAAGGCCGCGCGCAAGATCGGATGGCGATGCATCAGGCGTTCTCCGGCAGCGTCACAACGGCAGCAGGCGCTTCGCCCAGCCGGACCATGCCCTGCCGGGTGCAGCCCAGCAGGATCTCGCGATCATGGAAGCGCACCACGGCGAGCTTCATTCCCGGCGCGATCAGGCTCGTCTCGATCAGCTGGAGCTGGCGAGCGCCGCCCGCCGCTCCGGGCGCGCCGTGCAGACGCGTCTGGAGCCAGCGGGTCAGCCACAGGCTCCCCCAGATCAGCCCGCCGAGCAGCGGCAGCAGCAGCGCAAGGCGCAAGAGATATTCGAGCATCGCCGCGCGCTCCGCTTACAGCGCGTCGGCGGCAGGCACCGCCTCGTCGGCGGGCGCATCATCCGGCGCGGACGGCACATCCTGCCCGTCCTCGCCGACAAGGCTGACGATGCGGAGCGCAAAGCGCCCCTTCTCCGCCACCACCTCGCCGCGCGCGATGACGCGGCCATTGGCGGTCACATCGAGCAATTCGTCAGTCAGCCGGTCGAGCGTCACGGTGCTCCCCTCGCCCAGCATCAGCACATCGCGCAGCGGCATTTCGGTGCGGCCAAGCTCGACCGAGAGGCGCACGGAGACATCGCCGAAGCGGGAGAAAGCAGCGGGTTGGTAAGCGGTCATGGTGCGACACCTTCGGCAGAAGCGGGGGCGGAATTGGGGAAACGGGTCAGGCGGATCGCCATGCGGTCCTCGGCGGTGCCGACAGAGCCGTGGGCCAGCACGGCCTCGCCCACCATCAGTGGCACCTGCCGGCCCATCGCCAGCGGGATCGTGTCACCGGGCGCAAGGCTCTGGAGCCGGGTCAGCGAGAGATCGAATTCGGCCAGCACCACGTGGAGCGGCAGCGGCATTGTGGCAAAGGGCGCGGCCATGCCGCTCGCCGATGTGCGCGGCGTGCGGCTGCGTGGACGGCGGCCGCCACCGGGCAGCAGACGCGCCATCCGCTCGGTCGCCACCACCAGGCTGGCACGCCAGGTGCAGCCCTGCCGGTTGGCGATATCGAGCGTGAAAATCAGCGTTTCGGCTTCCAGCGCGAAGGGTTTGAGCCGCGCCGCGCTTTCGCTGCGCACGATCACCTCGCCGCGCGTGGCCATCCCGCTGGGCGGCGGCATGTCGCCAAAGCTGGCGCGGGTGATCGCATCGGCAATCATCGTCGCGGTTTCCTCGACCAGCAGCGCGGCTGACCGCGGGAGCAGTTCGGGCAGGCCACCGCCGATCCGCCCGTCCCCGCCGAACGACCGGTCGGTCAGCGCGATGGCTGTGGCGAAATCGAAGCTGAGCAGCGCGGTCTCCCCGCTCGCGCCGCAACGCAGCAGCGAGTTGGCAGCAATCTGGCCGATCCGGCGCAGCGCATCCGCACCACTCAGCCGCTCGGGTTCCGAAATGCTGACATCGAGCCGGTCGCCGGACAAAAGCCCGGACAGATCATCGGCCAGCAGCCGCGACAGATCGCGCCGCCATGCCGCCATCAGCGCAGCGCTTTCTTCGGGGCGCGGGCCACGGGATGTCAGCTCGGGGCAGTGCACCGCCGCCGCGCGGACGGGCGCAAAGGCGTGTCCCATCCTCATTGGACCAGGAACCCGCGGAAGTGCACGGCATCGACCCCGCCAAAGCCCTCGTTCTCCTCAAGCACCTTGTTGACCGCCTTGGTCAGCCGCTCGGCGAGGCGCTTCTTGCCTTCGACATCATAGGCCTCGGCCTCGGTTGTCGCGGCAAGCTGGGCGAGGATCGCGGACCGGATCGCCAGTTCATGGGTCTTGACCCATTGCAGCACGCGGCCATCGCGGCGGGTGGAGACCGCCAGCTCGACCTGCACCAACCCCGGCGAATCCGCGAGGTTGGAGGTGAAGGTGTCGGAGAATGAGTAATAGGCGGTGCGATACTTGCTGCCACCTTCGCCATAGACGGTGGCGGCCGCGTCCTTGTCTTTGTCATCGCCGGGCGCGGCATAGGGGTCGGCCTCGGTCTTGAGGACGAATTTGGGCTCGTCGGGCACATGCTCGCCGGTTTCGCCGATCAGGCCCATGGCAAAGGCGCCATAGGCACCGCCCGCGCCGAGCCCGAGCAGCAGCACAGCGCCGATCGCGACCTTGATCACGCCGCCCTTGCCGGACTTGCCGCCTTCACCCGAATGTTCGGACTTGTCCTTGCCCTTGGCCATGCCCTGTCAGCTCCCTGTGTGTGCGCGTACCATCAGGCGAACATCCCGCCCGAGGTTGTGGCGCGGCTGCCGGAACCCTCCTCCCGCTCCTCGCCGCGTGCCGCGAGGGCGGCGGCGGTCGAGGGGCGGCGGTGGTCCGGCGCAGCCTCGCCGTCTCGCGATCCCGAATGGCCCAAGTATGGTTGCGAGCCTCCTTGCCCGGAGTTAGGGGAAGCCCCGTAACGCTGGTCGGCTGTGCCATTTTGGCCCGTACCGGATTGACCGAAGAAGCTGGCGGCACTGTCTGACGCTGCCGCAACGCTGCGATCGGCGAGCGCGGCGTGGATGGCCGGGACAAAGCCGGGGTCGCGGCTGGCCAGCACCGCGCGCCAATTGTCGGGCGCGGCCTGTTCCACACGGAGCGAAACCATCCCGAACTCGGCATGGCGCAGCGTCATTTCGGGCCGCGCGGAACGCAGCGCCTCGCGGATGTCGCCGACCTGGGCGATGGTGGATTCGATCTGCGTGGCAGCGGGGCGCTGTTCGGGCGCGGGGGACGCAGGGGCGGCGGCGGGTTGTTGCGGGGCCGGAGCGAGGTTCGCCAGCACAGGCGGGGGTGCCGGTGCGGGCGCTTCTGGCCCGGACAGAGCGGCGAGCGGGGCAGAGGGCATTGCTGATGAAGGCTGGGCCGGTGATGGCTGGGCGGGCGATGGCGGTGCGCCAGGGTCCGAGGTGTCCTCTGTCGCTGCGACCGGCATGGCGACGCGGGCGGGCAGCGGCACATTCTCGGCACGCATCACCGGCGACTGGGCGACGCGCAGCACGCGGGCGGCTGCGGGAGGATCGGACTTCGCCGTAACGACAATCGGTGCGGGCGGCATGAGCGCTACGGACGGGGCGAGCGGCGCGGGGATCAGGGCTGCGATCTGCGCCGGATCGGAATTCTCGAGGGCGGGGACAGGGGCAGGTGCGTCGTGGTCATCCGGCTCAGCCGCGAGCGCCGGGCGAGCTGCGTCAGGCGCGGGTTCGGAGTGAGGCAGGGGAACGGGGGTAGCGCCTTCGTCCCCATCGGCAAGAGCCGGTGCCTCGGGCATGGCATCATCGCCGGCCGGCATTGCGGCAAGTTCGGGCTTGGAAAGCAGCGGCGGCACCGCCAGCGGCAATTGCACGCCAGGTTCCGGCAAGACCTTGCCGGTCGGCACGGCAAGCGCCGGTGCGGCGATCTCCGCAGCAGGCTCGGCCCACATGGTTGCGGGGGTGGGCGGTAGAGGTGCGGGCATTGTCGCAGGGGTGGCCGCATCGAGCAGTCCGGCAAAGTCCAGCGACACGCCCGGCAGCGCCGATACTTGCGGCACGGCACCGCTCGCGGGGAGCGCCCCGGGAAGGGCGGGCATTTCGGGCATGAAGGCGGGCAAAGTCGTCACGCGGGGCATCTTCCTTCGGCAGCGGGGTCAGTCTGTCGAACGGTTCTGCAACTTGCGTGCCATCGGGATTGTGCGCGCGGCCTCGCGCCGATCTTTTACCGCGTCGAGCGCTGCGCGGGCATCGGCGGTCATCTCGGTGAGGCGCTTGGCGCGGGTCTCGGCGCGGGTCAGGCTGTCGGCCTGCCATGCGCGCTGGCGGGCGGTATCGCGCGCGGCGTCTCCGGCGTTGGCGGCCAGCTGGGCGAGACCGGCGGTAAAGCCCGCACGCGCCTGCAAGGCTGCCCCGATGGTCGCCCCCGTCCCCGGCGCGCTGGCGGTGACGAGGCGGCGGCTGCGTTCGGCAAGGGCGTGGCTGCGCGCCTCGGCCTCCAACGCTTCGGCCAGTCCGCGCAGCGCCTGCTTGCGCGCGACTTCGGCGATCAGGCTCTGGCGGCGCAGCAGCGCGAGGCGGCGCGCCTCACGCATGGTTCTGCGCCATCAGCGCGGCGAGCGCGGCGTGGCTGGGGCCAAGCGCCTCGGCAGCGCCGCGTGCCTGCGTCAGGAAAGCGTCGATCGGCCCGCTCAGCGCCAGCGCCTCGTCAAGCAGCGGGTCGCCCCCTGCACGATAGGCGCCCATCATCACCAGATCGCGCCCGCTCTCGCGCGCGGCGATCAGCGCGCGCAGGTGCCGTGCGGCAGCGGCAAGATCGGGTGGGACGAGATCGTCCATCACCCGGCTGAGCGAGGCGGGCACGTCAATCGCCGGATAATGCCCGCGCTGCGCCAATTCCCGCGAAAGGACGATGTGCCCGTCCAGAATAGCCCGCGCGGTGTCGACCACCGGGTCGTTGGCATCGTCTCCGTCAGCGAGCACGGTGTAAACCCCCGTCACCGCCCCGCCAGTGCGTGCGGAATTGCCCGCGCGCTCGACCAGCCGCGTGATCGCGGCGAGCGCGGATGGCGGATAGCCCCGCGCCGCGCCGGGTTCGCCCAGCACCAGCGCCAGCTCCCGCGCGGCGTGGGCGACGCGGGTGAGGCTGTCGAGGATCAGCAGCACGCGCTTGCCCTGCGCGCGGAAATATTCGGCAATCGCGCTGGCATATTGCGCGGCGCGCAGCCGCAGGTTGGGAGCGTGATCGGCGGGCACTGCCACCACCACGATTCCGCCGCGCCGGTGGCCTGCCATATGCCGGTTCACGAAATCGGACACCTCGCGCGCCCGCTCCCCGATCAGGGCGACCACGGTGACATCGGCAACCGCGTGGCCTGCGATGGTATCGACCAGCACCGATTTGCCGACGCCCGATCCCGCCATGATCCCGAGCCTTTGGCCGACGCCCATGGTGGCCAGCGCATTGATCGCGCGCACGCCGCAGTCGAAGGGATGCTCGACACTGGCGCGCTCCAGCGCCCCTTCGCGCTTGCCCGCCAGCGGCCAGACATTGGGCAGGTCCAGCCGCGGGCCGCCGTCGATCGGATCGCCCAGCGCATCGACCGCGCGGCCGAGCAGCGCCTCGCCCACGCGCACCTCGCCGGGAGCGCCCAGCGCCCGCACCCGCGCCTGCGGGCGCAGCAGCATGGCATCGCCGAGCAGCATCATAAGCGAGTGGCCGGCACGAAAGCCGATCACCTCGGCAAGGCATTCCGCGCCCGCATCATTCTCGATCAGCCCGAGCGAGCCGACCGGCAGCGGCAGGCCCGCAACCTCGATGAGCCCGCCATCGCAGGTCACCACGCGCCCGGTCAGCACCGGGCCGCGCGCCACAGGGGTAGCGCGCATCCGCGCCAGATCGAGCTGGAGTTCGGCGATCATAGGCGCAGTGCAGCCGCGATCGCGCGGCGCCATTCTGCGGGGCCATCGCTGATGGTGCCTTCCGGCCCCTCGATCACGACAGAGCCCGGCTCAAGCGCCGGGTCGGGCGCAAGCCTCATCATGGCGAGCGCCTCTTCGCCCTGAAGGGCAATGTCATCGGGATGGAGATGCAGCACCAGCGTATCGGCCGCGCCGCCGATCCGCCGAGCAGCGGCGATGCAACGTTCACGCAAGGCGTCCGCATCGCGTGCCGCTTCGCCCAGCACACTGTCGCACAGGTGAAGCACGGTCGCGGCCAGATCATCGGCGAGCACGCCAATGGCCGCTTCATCCATCGCGCGGAAGTTCAACCGCAATGCCCGCTGCCGGGTGGCGTGCGCCTCGGCTTCGGCCTCGGCGGCGGCGCGTCCGGCCGCTTCGCCCTCGGCAAAGGCACGCGCCATCGCTTCGGCGAGCGGATCGGCCACCAGAGGTTCCGGCGCAGGCGGCGGGACAAGGCTTTCTGGCGCACCAAACGGCAGCGCCTCGCGGAAGCCCCCGCCCGCGTCCAACAGTCCGAGCCAACCCGGTGCGCCCGTCTCCAGCTCCACGACATCGTCCCCGGCGAACGCGCCGAGCCAATCAGACGAATTCGCCATTGCCGCTTCCGATCACGATCTCTCCCGCATCGGCGAGGCCGCGTGCGATCTCGACAATTGCCTTCTGCGCCGCGGCGACATCGCTCTTGGCGAGGCGGCCGCGCAGTTCGATCTCGTCGCGAACGCCGTCCGCCGCGCGGCTCGACATGGCGGCGAAGAAGGGCGTGCGTTGCGCTTCCTTGAGGCCCTTCAATGCATCGACCAGCTTCTCGTTGTCGACATCGCGCAGCAGGCGGCCCATCGACATCGGATCGAGCACGAACAGCATTTCGAAGGTGAACAGCTCCTCCTCGATCCGCTCGGCCAGCGGCGCATCGCGCTCGGCAATCGCGGGGATGACCGTGTTGCGCAGTTCGCCAGCGGCCAGGTTGATAAGGTTCGCCGCCTCGCGCGGCCCGCCCAGCATCAGCGCTGCCGTGCCATAGGTGGCAGCAATGCGCTGGGTCAGCAGCGTGTCGATGGTGGCGATGGCGGTGCCCGAAATCGCGCCGCTTTTTGCCACGCGCTCCACCACCAGCGATTGCAGTTCGAGCGGGAGCATGGCGAGCACTTCGGCAGCGGGTTCGGGTTCGATCAGCAGCAGCAGCGCGGCGATCACCTGCGGGTGTTCGTCAAGGATCAGGCGCACCAGCACGCCGGGCGCGAGCCACTTGGCAAGCTCCAGACTGCGCGGCGCGGCATCAGGCTCGATACGCTGCATCATGCTGTCCGCGCGTGCCGGGCCGAGGGCCTTGTCGAGCAGCGTGCGCAGACGGTCCGTCCGGCCACGCATCGGCAGCATCTCGCGCGATGCCTCGCCCGCGAAATCGGCGAGCGCTTCGGCCATGTGCGGCTGGTCGATCTCGCCCAGCGCCATCATTGCGGCGCCCAGCTTTTCAAGCTCGCCGGGGGAGAGGCGCGCAAGGATCCCGGTCGCTTCCTCGTCACCGAGCAGCATCAGGAACACCGCGGCGCGGTCAATCCGGTTGAGCAGCGTGGACTGGGTCTGGGTCAGGGCGGTATCGGACATCATGCCGCATCCGCCTCGGGCCCGCGCGGTTCGGGCGCTTCGAGCATCCGCTGGAGCGCCTCGACCGCGCGTTCGGGCTGGCTGGCAGCGAGCCGCCGTGCGAGTTCAACCTGGCGCGGCAGATCGCCAATCGGAACGCCGTTGCCGGACGCATCGAGCGCAGTGCCATTGTCCTGCGCTGCCTCATCCTCGCCGGTCACCGTCAGCGGCGCATCCTCGGCGGCAGGCGCGGCAGGCTTGTCGCCCTTGCCCTTGAGCTTGCCGATCAGCGGGCGCACCGCCAGCATCAGAACCAGCAGCACAGCGATCAGCGCCGTGCCGTACCGCACCAGCATCGCGAACCAGGGTTCCTCGTAGAAGGCAGGCGGCTCAAGATCGGCGGGTTCGAACTTGCTTGCCACCACTTCGACCATGTCGCCGCGCTGGACGTTTGCGCCCACGGCGGCGCTGACCAGCGCTTCGAGCTGCTGCGCGGTCATCGGCGCGGCTTTCTTCAAGGCGGCATCGCTGACCGCGACCGCGACCGAGAGTTTCTTGAGGCTACCCGGTCCGGCAGTGGTCACGGCCACCTCGCGGCCCAGTTCATAATTGCGGTCGGTCGCGGTTTCGGTGTCGGTCGACGTCGCGGTGGCAGGCGGTGCGGGCTGGGGTGCGCCGTCGACCAGCTGCGCCTGCGGCGGCGGCGTGTTGGCGGTCACGCCGGGAACGCCGCCCGCCGGGCCTGCGCCGGTGCGGGTCGCATTGCGCTCGCTTTCGGCACGGACCACGCCTTCCTTCTCGTAAGTCTCGCGCGCGGTGGTGACTTCGCTTTTGTCGAGTTCGACTTGCACCTGCGCCGAGAAATTGCCCTCGCCCAGCAGGGGGAGCAGCAGCGCATCAACCTGTTCGCGCAGCTTGGCCTCATGCTCGCGCTGGAGGTTCAGGCCCTCGCCTTCGGCCGTGCGCGGATCGGACAGCAGGCGGCCATTCTGGTCGACCACCCGCACCGCATCGGCATTGAGCCCCGGCACCGAAGCCCCCACCAGATTGACAATCGCGCTGACCTGATCGGGCGAAAGGCTGCGCCCGCCCACCAGCCGCACCATGACCGAGGCTGAGGGCGCATTGTTCTCGCGCACGAACACCGAGCGTTCGGGCGTGGCGAGGTGGACACGGACAGACTCGATCCCGTCGATCTCCTTGATCGTCAGCATCAGCTCGCGCTCGCGCGCCAACCGCAGGCGTTCACCCTCCAGCGTGCGCGAGGTGCCGAGCGGCATCGCGTCGAGCATGGCTTCGGCCCCTTCGGGCGCGGCGATCCCGGCATCGCTCGCAACCAGCATCTTGGCGCGGTAGACATCGTTCTCCGAAACCGAGAGCGCGCCGGTGGAGTTGTCGATCGAATAGGCGATCCCGCCGGTTTCGAGCGTTGCGACAACCTTGGCACGCTCGGCGTCGGTCAGACTGGTGTAGAGCACGCGGTCTGGGCCAGCAGAGATCGTCATCCACAGCGCAGCGGCCGCCGCGACCGCGCCCAGACCCGCCAGCGCGGGCAGCGCGCGGGCCAGCGCGGGCTGGCTGGCAAAGCCGGCCATCTGCGGGGGCAGCATGGTGCGCCAGCCGGTGGCAGGGGCAAGGGGAAGACCCGCGGGATCGGCGGGAACGGGCAGAGCATCGGCCATCTATCAGCCCCCCATCCGCATGATGTCTTGATAGGCGTTGAGCAGCTTGTTGCGCACCTGCAACGTCGCTTCGAAGGCCACGCCCGCCTCCTGCCGCGCCAGCATCACCTGTGCGATGTCGGTCACCGCGCCGCGTTCATAGGCGACCTGCATCTGCGACGAATGCGCCTGCACCGCGTTCACCTGCTTCAGCGCGTTGTTGAGCGTATCGGCAAAGCCTGCCCCCGGCGCCTTGGCCGGGGCGAATGCCTGGCCTGCCTCGCTCGCCGCGCGCACATCGCGCAAGGCGGCGCTGCGGGCGAGCACCTGACTGCGCAGCGCCATCACGTCCTCGACGCCGAACCCAACCCGAAGCGCGCTCATGCCGCACCTCCGGCGGCCAGCATGCCTGCGCCGCGCATCGAGGCGAGGCGGTAGCGCAGCGTGCGCTCCGATATGCCCAGCGTGCGCGCGGTCGCCGCGCGGTTGCCGCCATTGCGGCTGAGGGTATCGATGATTGCCCGCGCTTCGGAGGCGAAGGCAACATCGGACAGCGATTGTGCCGTGGCCACGCGGGCCAGCGGCGGGACGGCGCTTTCCGGCACGGCGCGTACCGCCGTGTCGAAGACGATATGCTCCGGCAAGATCGCCGCTGCATCGCCTGCCAGCAGCAGCGCGCGGCGGATGACGTTCTCCAGCTCGCGGACATTGCCCGGCCAGGCGTGGGTCTCAAGCGCGTCCAGCGCCTCGCGCGTGATCCATCCCGGTTCGCCGGAAGCAGGCGCGTGGCGGAGCAGCATCGCAAAGGCGAGCGGCGCGATATCGCCCGGCCGGTCGCGCAGCGCGGGCAGCGTCAGGGGGAAGACGTTGAGGCGGTAGAGCAGGTCTTCGCGGAAGCGCCCGGCCTCGACCTCGGCGGCAAGGTTGCGGTTGGTGGCGGCAACCACGCGCACATCGACCTTCACCGGCTTGGTCGCGCCCAGCGGCAGCACCTCGCCTTCCTGAAGCGTGCGCAGCATCTTCGATTGCAAGGCCAGCGGCAGCTCGCCGATCTCGTCGAGCAGCAGCGTGCCGCCATCAGCCGCGCGGAACAGCCCCTCGGCCGCTTCCGCCGCGCCGGTGAAGGCACCCTTCTTGTGGCCAAACAACAGCGCTTCCAGCATCGCTTCGGGCATGGCGGCGCAATTGACCGCGACAAACGGGCCATCGGCGCGGGCCGACAACCGGTGCACGAACTGCGCCAGCACTTCCTTGCCGGTGCCGGTCGGGCCTTCGAGCAGGACGGGAATGTTACTCGCCGCGATGCGCTCTGCCAGAGTCAGCAGCGCCAGCGACTGGGGATCGCCCGCGACGGGCCAGCCCCCTTGCGCCGAGGCCGCGATCAGTGCCGCGCGCGCTTCGGGCAGGGCGGCGGGATCATAGGCAAGCGAAAGGCGGTTCGCTCCTGTCAGCGCCAGCGCGGGGCTGTCTGAATGATCGAGCGTTATGGCGATCTTGCCGCTGCGCGCAATCCCGGCAGCCATGGCGGGGGGCATCGCCTCGCCCAGCACGATCCGGTCACGCTGCCAGCGCCCCCCCCATCAGCGGCACGGTCATGCCGATCAGGATATCGTGCGCGCCGGTTGCCGTGGTGGTCGCTGTCTCAGCGTCCGCCATTAGACGGCGCACCGTGCCGATCGCCGGTTGCATCATGTTAGCCCCTGTTTGGTTGGTCTCGGCAAACCTCTGCCGCACGCACGCTGGACAGGTGGCAAATTTAAGCCCCCGTAGCATCACCTAAGCCGGTCGCGGAGAACACCTAGGGAGGCGCAGAAGCGATCCCTACCAAGCCGCCCGGAAGCGGAATATATCGTTGTTTTTCAGACATTATTTTTCTGGCTTAAACATCCCGCCGGGCGGCCGCTCTTATGGCCAGCAGCGACGGGCTTGTTCGTCCTGCCTGACCATTCAGGAGTTTCGACCAATGAACGTGATCAACACCAACACTTCGGCGATGCGCGCCACCAACTCGGCCGTTGCTGCGGGCAAGATGCTCGGCACCGCGATGGAACGCCTTTCTTCGGGCAAGCGCATCAACAGCGCCGCCGACGACGCCGCCGGCCTCGCCATCGTCAACTCGATGACCTCGCAGATCCGCGGCATGTCGCAGGGTATCCGCAACGCCAATGACGGCATCAGCCTCGCCCAGACCGCTGAAGGCGCGCTCAACGAAGTGACCAACATGCTCCAGCGTGTCCGCGAACTGGCGGTGCAGGCCGGTTCGGACACCTATGCCGACACCGACCGCGCCAACATCCAGGTCGAAGTCGACGAACTGACCGCGCAGATCGGCCAGGTTGTCGCCAACTCCGAGTTCAACGGCGTGAAGCTGTTCGACGGTTCGGTTGCCACCGTGACGGTGCTCGCCGGTGCCAATGATGCCGATACGGTCGACCTGACGCTTGATGACCTGACCGCGCTGACCTCGGGCGGCGGCGCTGCCGGCTCGTTCGACGTGACCGGCACGGACGGTACGGCGGCACGTGCTGCGCTGACCGACATCGACGCCGACATCGAGAGCATCTCGACCACCCGCGCTACGCTGGGTGCCGGGCAGAACCGTCTGCAGTCCGCGGTGAACAACCTCACCAACGTCTCGACCAACCTGACCGACGCGCGTTCGCGGATCGCGGATACCGACTATTCGCAGGAAACCACCGCGCTCGCCAAGGCCCAGATCCTCGGCCAGGCCTCGACCGCGATGTTGGCGCAGGCCAACCAGTCGCAGCAGAACGTGCTGTCGCTGCTGCGTTAAGCGAAACACCCAAAGCGCCGCCCCTTGCCCCCTTGGGGGCGGCCACAGAGCCCGGAGCCGCAAGGCTCCGGGCTTTTTTCGTGGCGCATTGCCCGGGCCGCGCCGCAATCGCAGGGCGTAAGCAGCCGCTTAGGCGGCGGCCCATAAGCGGATTGCCAATCGCCCAGCCACGGCAGGCTGGCCATGTGGGCTGCGTCAGCGGCGCGTTCTTGCCCCCAATAAGAGAGCGGTCGCTGGCACCCTTTCACGCGAAGGAGCCACGCCGCCATGACCGCACCCGCACCCGCCGCCACCATCGATACACCCCCGCGTCCCTGGGACCCGATCGTGAAGATCACCCACTGGACCATCGTGCTGGCGGTTCTCGCCAATGCGCTGGTGACCGAGGAAGGCTCCGGCCCGCACATCTGGGTAGGCTACGGGCTTGCCGCGATCCTTGGCCTGCGCCTGTTGTGGGGGCTGGTCGGCCCCACCGAAGCGCGCTTCGCCGCCTTCTGGCCAAGCCCGCGCAAGGCGCTTTCTCATATCCATGACATCCGCGCGGGGCGGGTGACGCAGCATGCCTCGCACAATCCGCTCGGCGCATTGATGGTCTGGGCGATCTGGACCTGCCTGCTCGCCATTATCGCCACCGGCATTGCCATGGCCGGCCCGCCCTCGCTCGACCCCACCCTGCGTGATGACGAAGCCCATGTCATTGGTGAAGCGAGCGCGGAGCATGACGCACGGGAGGAAGGCGACGAGGGCGAGGAGGAAGGCCCGCTCGGCGAGGTGCACGAGATTGCCGCCAATCTCCTCTATGTCCTGATCCTGCTCCATCTGGCGGGCGTCATCTGCGAGACCCGGCGCAGCGGGCGGCAGGTTCTTGTGGCGATGGCACCGCACAGGCGATAGGCTGGCGCGATGAAGACAAGAGCCCAGCAGCTCGATCGCAAGGCCACGGGAATAAGCATCCTCGTGGCCTTGCAGGCGCTTGCCTGCGCCTTCTTCCTTGCCGATCTGGCCGGTGACATTGCCGCCGAAGGCATCGGGCTGCACCTTGCGGTCGAGGGACTGGCCGCCATGGCCTTGCTGGTGGCGGTGGTGCTCGGCGCCTTGCAGGTGCGCGGCCTGATTGCGGCGGCCCGGCGTGACGAGGCCGCCGTGGCGGCAGCGCAAGGCGCGCTTGGCGATCTCATCCGCTTGCGTTTTGCCGAGTGGCAGCTGACCGCAGCCGAAGCGGATGTTGCCCTGTTCGCGCTGAAGGGTTGCGACATCACCGAAATTGCGCGGCTGCGCGGATCGGCGGCGGGAACGGTGCGGGCCCAGCTTGCGCGGGTCTATGCCAAAGCCGAAGTCGAATCCCAGTCAGGGCTGATCGCGCAATTCCTCGAAGAACTGATCGTCAGCCCCGTAAAGTGACCACGCGCGCTCAGCGCTTGCCCTTGCCCCCGGCCTCCTGCTGCGGCCCGCTCTTGGCCGCCCCCCGCCCCTCCAGCAGCAGCAACGAGATGCGGCGGTTGCGTGGATCGGCGGGGCTGTCGGCGACCAGCGGCTCGGTGTCGGCGACACCTTCGATGCGGACGATGCGCTTTTGCGCCACGCCGCCCAGCACCAGCGCCTGACGCGTCGCTTCCGCGCGGCCGGACGAGAGCGACCAGTTATTGGCCGTCACCCCGCCGCGCCACGGCAGCGAATCCGTGTGACCGCGCAGGATCAGCGGAGCGCTTTCATCCTTCAGCGTCTCGGCCATCACTTGCAGCAGCCCGCGCGCTTCCTTGGTGAGGATCGTGGTGCCGAGTTCGAACATCGAGAAATCGGCATTGTCCATCAGGTCGATGCGGATACCCTCGGGAGAGCGCATCACCCGCACCTGCCGCGCGAGGTGGCGCAACTGGCGGCGCTGGACGAGCTTCTTGTCGATCTTGTCCTGAAGCTCCTTCAGCTTCTTGGAATCCAGCTCGCCGCGCCCGCCCCCTTCGGCCGGCCCGCCGGTGACACCGCGCGGAATGGTGATCGACCGCGTGCCGGTTTGGCCCTGACGGTTGGGATAATTATCCGCATCGGTTATTGATGATCCACCCAGCAGCCCGTCTGCCCCGGCGCTTTCCTGGCGCATCTTGACGAGCGTCGGGGTGAAGTAATCGGCAATCCCCTTGCGCTGCTTCTCCTCGGTCGCGCCGAGCAGCCACAGCAGCAGGAAGAACGCCATCATCGCGGTCACGAAGTCGGCATAGGCAACCTTCCACGCGCCGCCGTGATGGCCGCCTTCGATAATCGTGACCTTCTTGACGATGATCGGCGCGGGGATCGCCAGTTTCGCATCGGCCTCGGCCACGTCAGCGACCTCTCATCATGTCGAGCAGGTCGGTCAGCTTCGGGCGGTGCGCAGGCGGCAGGCCCGAGCGTGCGGCTTCCAGCACCAGCGGCTGCGGGTAACCGTGCAGCGACGCGATGATGACCTGCTTGATCGAATGGAAGATCTGCTGGTCGTGGGTGTTGATCTGCTTCAGCCGCGTGCCCAGCGGCCCGGCAAAGCCATAGGCGAGCAGCACCCCGAGGAACGTCCCGACAAGTGCGGAACCGATCATCTTGCCGAGGATTTCCGGCGGCTCGTTGATCGCGCCCATCGTCTTGATGATGCCGAGCACCGCCGCGACGATCCCGAGCGCGGGCAGCGCATCGGCGAGCGACTGGATCATGTGCGCAGGCTCGTCCATTTCGTGCAGCTGGGTCTTGATCGCGCTGTCGATCACATCCTCCACCGCATGGGTATCGAGCGTGCCCGAGGACACGACCATCAGGGTGAGCGGATCGCAGATCATCGCGGTGACCACCGGATCGGCCTGAAGGCGCGGATATTCGGAGAAGAGCGTCGATGATCCGGGCTCGGTCACGTGGCTTTCCAGCGCGACCGCACCTTCGGACCGCAGCAGCTTCATCAGCTTGGATGTCAGCGCGATCGCGTCGATATGGTCTTCGTCGGTGTATTTCGGCCCCTTGAACACCTTGCCGATCCCGCCGCCAAGCAGCTTGATCGCGTGCATCGAGTTGCCGATCAGCGTCGCGCCGACGGCCGCGCCGCCGATCATCATGAATTCGAACGGCAAGGCCGCCAGCACAGGGCCCATGGCCCCGCCGGCGAGCATGAACCCGCCGAACACCATGACCAGCAGCACAACAATGCCTATTGCAACAAACACGGATCAGGACTCCTCAGCGCAGCGCGTCGAACAGCGTCAGCGAACTGACGCGGGCGAAGGCGGCCTGGCTCGCCTCGAGTGCGGTGAGCGATTGCTGGAGCCGGACGATGGCATCGGCGACGTCGGTATCGCCAACCCGCTTGCGGCGCTCGGCCAACGCGACCTTGCGGTCGGCCTGCTGGGTTTCGACCTGCTCGACCCACGCCATGCGGGTGCCGAGGATGGTGGTCGCGCGGTTGGTGGTATCGAGCGCGGCGTCGATCCCGGCAAGCGCGCCATTGGCCGCCGCAACCGGATCGCCCGCGCCGCCCTGCAAGGCGGTGGTCAGCGCGCCCAGCACAGCGAAGGCGCTGGTGGGCGTGCCATTGAGGTTGAACTGGAACACCTCGTTACCCGGCAGGCCCCGCTCGATCGCGGTGCCTGCGGCCACCGGCACAGCGCCGCTTTCGGGCGTGCCGACATAGGTGACATTGCCCGCCGCATCGCGGGTGAAGGCGTTGCCGGAGGATTGTCCCGCAAACAGCGGCTCCCCGGTCAGCGATGTGCCATTGGCGCGGGAGAAGAGTTCCTGCCCGAGCTGTTGGAGCTCGAAGGCGATGGCCCGCCGACCATCGGCGCCGGTCGCGGTGCTGGCAGCCTGCACCGCCAACTCGCGCGCGCGCTGGAGCAGGTTGGTGACAGCCTGAACCTCGTCCGCCGCGGAGCCCAGATCCTGACCGAGCCGCGCGGCATTGTCACCTTCGACCACGGCAAGCGCCTGACGCCGTTCGACGCTGCGCAGCTGCGCCGCGGCGGCGGGATCTTGCGATCCGCGCTCGAACTTGAGCCCGGTGGCGATCTGGGTGCGGGTGCGCTCGATCCCGGCCCGCAAGTCGGACATTTGCGACAGCGAGCGGTTGAAGAACGAACCGGCGGAATTGGTGATGGACCCCATGGCGGCGCGCTCCCCTATCTCAGATCAAGGACGGTATCGAACAGCGAGGCGGCGACCTGGATCACGCGGCTGTTGGCTTCGAAAGCCTGTTGCAGACGCACCAGATTGGCGGCCTCGGTATCGAGATCGACGCCGGTTTCGCGCAGCAGTTCGGCATCGGCGCTGGCGGCGACGACGCTGAGGCCCTCGGTGCGGGTTTCAAGTGCGGAGACCCGGCTGGAAAGACCGAGCAGCAGCGAGTCCGCGCCATTGGTCGGCCCGGTCGGCGCGCCGAGCGCGGCGATCAGCGCAGCAAGGTTGGTGGTATCGCGGCTGCCCGCAGGAGAGCCCGCCGCAGCCGTCGCCAGCCCGGCAGCCGAAGCGAGCACCACATTGATGTTGCTCGCGCCCGTGCCGGCGAAAAGCGGCTGGCCGGGGGTGCCATCGGTACCCACCCCGTTGGCCTGCGCAGTGTTGGAGATGGTGATCGCTGAAACCGCCAGCGTGTCGAGCCCGGTCTGCAGCGCGGCCATTTCCGCAAGAGCATTGGCGCGGCCCGCCATTGCGCCGCCTGCGGGGGCGAATGCCGAGCCGCCGACGGAGAAGCTTGCAGTGCCATCGGCGGCGTAGCTGACGGCCACGGCCTGCGCGGCGCCGCCCGTGACAAGCGCCACCGGGGGCGTTCCGGACAGCGTGACATCAGCCGTGCCATTGGCATTGATGGTGGGGTTGATCGCAAATTCCTTGGCGAGGCCCCGCAAGGCCTTGTCGCGGGCGTCGAGCAATGATGCGCGGCCTGCGGTGCCTTCGCGCGCGCCGACCAGATCGGCGTTGATCGCGGCGAGTTCATTGGCGAGTTCGTTCACCGTCAGCGCTTCGGCGCTGACCTCGGCCTGCACCAGCGTGCGGGCATTGGCCAGCGTGCCGTTGGCGATGCGGAGATTGCCCGCCATCTTGCGCGCGCTTTCCAGCGCGGACAGCCGCAGCGCCGGTTCGGTCGGGTTGTTCTGAAGCCGCGTCAACGCCGCCTCGTAATCGACGAGGCCCTTGTAAACGCCTGAAGTCTCCAGCGCGCTTTCCGCCTCGCGCAGGGCGAAGAACTCTGCCTCCGCCGCCGCCAGCGCCGACGAGGAATCGCGCGCCTGGCGCTGCACCAGCGCGCTTTCCGCACGCTCGATCAGGCCGGGACGCACCCCGCCAAGTGAATCCTGCGCATTGACGCCGATCGATCCGGTCATCACCAGCTCGCCCTGCGTCAGGGTGCGGCGCGAATAATCCACGTTTTCCGCATTGGCGATGTTCTGCGCCGTCAGCTCAAGGCTGCGGCGGCTCGTGGTGAGGCCCGAACGGGCAATGGTGAAGATTGCGGTGGGCATCAGCTAACCCTCTGGACCGGAAGGTGTTGCGCAAGCTGCGCTTCGATACTCCGTGCAAACCCGAAGGCACCCGACTGCGCGGCGACATCGGCGAAGTGTTCATCGCGCATTGTCTGGAACTGCTGGAGGCCACCGCCAGTCAGCGGGGTTTCCTCGGCGAAGCTGGCGGCACGCGCGGTGGCGAGCATCTTGCGCACCATGATCGCCTCGAAGCCTTCGGCCGCCTTGCGCAGCGCGGCCCGCTCGGGGGAGAGACCAGAGGAACTGGCCGCCTCCGGGCGAACCGCGCTGCCGGGCGTGACCGGGCCGTAGGGGGCAACAGGCCCGGTCACAGAACCACCATTTCGGCTTGCAGGCTGCCGGCCTGCTTGAGGCTTTCGAGGATCACCACCAGGTCCGATGCGCCCACGCCCAGCAGGTTCAGCGCATCAACGATCTCGGAGAGAGACGCCGCGCCGGGCATGTAGGCCACCCGGTCGGAGCGTTCCTCCACCGTGATGTCGCTGGATTCCTCCTGTGCGGTTTCGCCGCGGCTGAAGGGGGCAGGCTGGACGATCGCCGGGTTCTCGTCGATGCGGATCACCAGCTTGCCGTGGCTGACTGCGGCGGGGGACAATCGCACGGCATCATTGATCACCACCGTGCCGGTGCGGCTGTTGACGATCACCCGCGCGGCGACCGGCGCGGGGTTGACGCCCAGCATCTCGATTTCCGCCATGATCCCTGATCTGAGGTCGTTGCCCTGCGGCAGGGCAAGCTCGATGCTCACCCCGTCGGCGATGGCGGCGATGCCCGGATAGCGGCTGTTGATCGCGTCACGCACCCGCGCCGCGGTGAGGAAATCGGCCTTGTGGAGGTTGAAGCGCAGCGTGGGCGACAGGTCGAAGCCGGTGGCAACCGCGCGTTCGACGCTCGCTCCGTCGGCGATGCGGCCGACTGTGGCGACATTGACGCTGACTTGCGAACCATCGCGCCCGGTCACGCCCAGACCGCCGACCGCGACATTGCCCTGCGCCATCGCGTAGATCTGCCCGTCCGCGCCATACAGCGGGGTGAGGATCAGCGCCCCGCCGCGCAGGCTCAGGGCCTGACCCAGAGTGGAAACGGTAATGTCGATCCGCTGCCCGGGCTTGGCAAAGGGCGGCAGTTCGGCGGTGACGATCACGGCCGCGGCATTGCGCAGGATCGGCGAGACGCCGGGCGGCAATTGCAGCCCCAGCCTGCCGGACACACCGCGCATCGCCTCGGTCACGTATTCGAGATTGTTGTCGCCCGTGCCTTGCAGGCCGACGACCACGCCATAACCGGTCAGCTGGTTGGCGCGCAGACCTTCGAACTGTCCGAGATCGCGGATACGCTCGGCAGAGGCAGAAGCGGGGATCTGCCCGGCGACCAGCGCGATCAGCAGATAAAGGATCGGGGCGAGGATACGCATACGGTTCATGGCGGCCTCCTCAGAACGGCGAGACGAAGTTGAAGAAACGGCTCAGCCAGCCCGGACGGCTCGCCTGCTGCACCGCGCCCTTGCCCGAATAGATGATCCGGGCATTGGCGACCTGCGAGGACGCGAGGCGGTTGTCGCTGTCGATATCGACCAGCCGGATGCGGCCGGCGAATTGCACCCATTCGTCACCCTGGCTGAACATCATCTGCTTTTCTCCGACCACTTCGGCGGTGCCGTTGGGGTAGATCGCGGCAATGGTCACAGCGACCGCACCGTTGAGGCGGCTTTGCTGTGCGGCATTGCCTCCCCCAGTGAACGACCCTTCGGCCGCAGCTTTAAGGGCGTTGGGGTTCAGGAAATCGAGCGGCCCGGAGGTGGGCGGGGTGATTCCAAAGCTGCCTTCGCGCTGCGTGCGGCCCTGCGTGCTCTTGGTGGTGGTGGTGGCTTCGGTCAGGATAATCGTCACCATATCGCCCAGCGCCCGCGCGCGGGTGCCGGTGACAAGGCCGGAATAGCCATTGCCGATCTGGAAGATCGCGCCCGCGCTGGCGGGCTGCGGCGCGGGAACGGCGACGCCGAAGGGATCGCCCATTTGCGCTGCCGTCATGGCGGCACCCGGCGGCGGCGGCGCGGTGAAGCCTGCCTGCGGGCCCTGTCCGCCAGAGCCCATGCAGGCCGCCAGCGCCAGCGGCGCGGCAAGGATGAGAAGACGTCTTTGCATGATTGGCCTCACAGCGTCTGGTTGGCGTTGCGCAGCATCTCGTCGACCGCGCTGACCATCTTGGAATTGATCTCGTAGGCGCGCTGGGCCTCGATCATCTCGACCAGCTCCTCGACCACATTGACGTTCGAGGCTTCAAGCATGCCCTGCCGGATCTGCCCGCGCCCGTTCTCGCCCGCAAAGCCGAGTTCGGCGGGGCCGGAGGCGGCGGTTTCGACAAGGAAGTTGTCGCCGATGGCGCGCAAGCCCGCCGGATTGACGAAGCTCGCCACGGTCAGCTGGCCGAGCAGCGTCGGCTCGGCATTGCCGGGGGTCAGCGCGCTCACCGTGCCATCGGGCGCAATGGTGATCGACTGCGCACCCGCGGGCACCTGCAGCGGCGGCTGGAGCGCATAGCCCTGCGCGGTGATCAGCGTGCCATCGTTCGCCAGCGCGAAATTGCCCGCGCGGGTGAAGCCGATCTGCCCGCCCGGCGGCAGTTCAACCTGAAAGAACCCGTCGCCATCCAGCGCCAGATCGAAGGTGTTGCCGGTGGGATTGAGCGTGCCCTGCGTGGACATCCGGCTGGTGCCCTGCACCTGCACGCCCGTGCCAAGGTTGAGGCCCACCGCAAAGGCGGTCTGCCCGGTCGAGGCCTGCCCGGCGACGCGCTGTTCCTGATAGGCGAGCGAGGCGAAATCCACGCGGTCGCGCTTGAAGCCGGTGGTGCCGATATTGGCGAGGTTGTTGGCGATGACGCGCATCCGCGCATCCTGTGCCTCAAGGCCCGTACGGGCGACGTGAAGGGCGGAAGTGGGCATGGGTCAGGTCTCCTGAATATGGGGGGTCAGCGCAGCGCCATCAGGCCGCTGCCGGCTTCATCGAGCGTGCCTGCAGTGGCGATGATCTTGGCGCGCTGTTCAAAGGCGCGCTGCGCCTCGATCATCTGCACCAGCGTATCGGCGGTCTCGACATTGGACATTTCGAGCGCGCCGGAGGTGAGCCGCGCGGTCGGATCGGGGGGCAGCACGCCGCCACCGGGGACTTTCAGAAAGCTGTCGACCCCCTTGGCGAGCGGGCTGCCTTCGGGATTGACCAGCCTGATGCGGTCGATCGCTTCGGCAGCGGCATTGGGCGCGGCCGGATCGCTGGCGAGCACCGTGCCATCGGCGGCAAGGCTGATGCTGAAGCCGGGCGGCACCGTGATCGGTGTCCCGCCCTCGCCCAGCACCGCCAGCCCCTCGCCATTCTCGATCACGCCAGAGGCCGCCACCCGAAGGTCGCCGCGCCGCGAGTAGATCTCGCCCTGGCGGTCGGGGGACTGGTAGGCGATAAGCGCCTTGCCTTCGAGCGCAACGTCGAGCGGATTGCCGGTCGGCACGACGCGCGCCGGGGCCATGTCCGCCCCGCGCACATTGCCGCGCGCCAGGGCGCGGGCCTCCAGCGATCCGTCCTTGAGCGTTGCCGGGGTGACCGCGAAGATCTCCTGACGAAAGCCCGGCGTGCTGGCGTTGGCGAGGTTGTTCGCCACCACCCGCTGCCGGTCCATCGCCGCGTTCATCGCGGTCATGGCGGTGTAGATCAGCCGGTCCATGGCTTACTGCTGGCGCAGGTTGATGACGGTGGTCGAAATCTGCGTCGCGGTGTCGATGGCGCGGGCATTGGCCTGGAAATTGCGCTGTGCGGTCAGCAGCGAAACCATCTCCTCGGCCAGATCGACGTTCGACCGTTCAAGCGCGCCGCTGATCATCTCGCCATAGGAACCGATGCCCGGATTGCCGAACACCGCCGCGCCGGAATCGCCGGTCGCCTGGAACTTGGTCTGGCCGATGGTGCGCAGGCCATTCGGCGCGGGGAAGGTCGCCAGCGCCACCTGACCGACCGGCTGGGTGGTGCCGTCCGAATAGGCGGCGGTCACGATCCCGCGCACATTGATGGTGACATTGGCAAGCGTCGCACCGGCCCCGTTGGTCACCGGGACGGCGACATCGCCGGGGACGGTCGACGTCGGGTTGCCCGCCGCATCAACCGGGAAGGCCTGCAGGCGGTTGCCCCACGCATCTTCCACATCGCCGCCCGCGGTCAGGCGGAAATTGCCGTTGCGGCTATAGGACACGTCGGTCGAGAAGGGGTTGGACAGCGCGAAGAAGCCGTCGCCGTCAATCGCAATGTCAAGGCTGCGGCCAGTCTGTTCAAGCGGGCCGAGCACGAAATCCTGCGTGATCCCGGCAATGGTCGCGCCGATGCCGGGGCTGCGGCGCGGATCGGTCGCGGAACCGGTGGCGACCAGATCGGCGAACTGCACCGAGCTTTTCTTGAAGCCCACGGTTTCGGCGTTGGCGATGTTGTTGGCGATGACGCGCAGATCGGTCTCGGCGTTCTTGAGGCCGGACAGGGAGGTGAAGAAAGACATGGCTGTGTGATCCTCTTGGCTGAGAGTGGGGTCAGGGTTTCGGAGTGGTGGCGGGAGGCCGCAAGGCAGCCTCTTGCGCCGCGATCAGGCGGTCGAGCTTGGTGGAGATTTCTTCCAGCGTCGCGCCGCTTTCGGTGGTCGCGGCCAGTGCGGAAAACTGCGCCATCTGCGCCAGCATCGCCTCGTTATCGGTCGGCTTGAGCGGGTCCTGAAAGGTCAGCTGCGTGGTCAGCAGCTTGAGGAAGTCACCGCCGTCGAGCGAGCCGAGACCGCCGCCCTTGAGCTGCGAGGGCTTGTTGAGGCGATCCAGCGTCGCCTGCGCGGCGGGGGCAAGACTGGTGGTGGTCGTGGTGGTGGTCATCACTGGCTCCTCAGGGTTTCGAGCATCAGTTGCTTGGCGGTCTGGAGCGCCTGCACCAGGTTCTGGTACTGGCGGGCGGATTCCATGATCTCGACCATCTCGGCGGTCTCATCGACGGGGGCTTCGAACACGTAGCCCTCGGCATCGGCGAGCGGGTGGGAGGGATCATGGCGCTTGGTGGGCGCGGTTTCGGCGCGCACCAGCCCGCCGCTCGTCACCCCGGCAAGGCCCGAGGCACGGTCAAGCTCCACCGCAAACACCGCGCGGATCGGGCGATAGGCGCCTTCTTCGGTACTGGAGACGGAGCCAGCATTGGCGAGGTTCGATGTCGCCGCGTTCATCCGCACCATCTGCGCACTCATCGCGCGGGTGGTCATGGAGAACAGCGTCATGGGGGTGCGATCGGGCATCGGCCTACTCGCCCTTCAGCGCGCGGGTGATGGTGTTGACCTTGCCCTGCACGAAGCTGAGCGTTGCCGAGTACGCCACGGCGTTTTCGGCAAAGGCGACCTGTTCGCGGTTCAACTCGACCGTGTTGCCGTCCAGCGATGGCATGGTCGGGTTGCGCCACACCATTCCGGCTTCCGGGTTGGCGGTGGTCGCGCCGTTCGCCCGCGCCATCCGGGCATCAAGCGCGGCGTTGAAATCGATGTCGCGCGCCTTGTAGCCGGGGGTCGCCGCATTGGCGATGTTCGACGCGATCACGCCCATGCGTTCCGAACGCAGGGTCAGCGCGGCGCCGTGGATACCGAAAAGTCGCTCGTTCACGTGACGGGCCTCCTGATGCTGCGGGCGAGCCCGCGGGTCGCAGCCCAATCAGCAGGAAGCGTGCCAAACCTGCGCGTTACGGCGCGCGGCGCGGCGGCGCTCACGCAGGGCGGCAGGCCTTTGCCGCTTCGGGGCAAGCCGCTGCCGCTGCAGGACACCGGCTTAATCCGATGATCCCTTCGCCGTTCTGGGAACGTCTCCATCAGAAAGGGAACGCCGATGCCGCCCGCCATTTCAACGCTGTTCGATCCCGGCGCTCTGGCGATCGTTGTCGCTGGCACGGTGCTCGCCACGGTCGCGCGCTGCGGCTGGCGCGATTTCGGGTCGGCACTGCGATCGGCCGCGGGACTGACGCGGCGCGGCTTTCATATTGAGGCCAACCGCAAGGCGCTGGCGCTGGCGGCGGGCGCGATCCAGCGCGATGGCGCTCACCGCGCCGATCCCGCCCTGCCGCCGGACCGCGCGCTCGGCCTGATGCTCGAAACCTATCTGCGCCACGGCGCGCTTGATGCGCTCGGCCATATGCGCCGCGCCGAACGCGCGCTTGACGAAGCGCGGCGGGTCAATGCCGCGCAGGTGTTCGGCTGGGCGGGCGAACTTGCCCCGGTGTTCGGGCTGATCGGCACGCTCTATGGCCTCACCCAGCTCGCCCCGGCCGGTGGCGGAGCAGACGCGGCCGCGACAATCATGGGCGCCGTCTCCACCGCGGTGCTGACCTCGCTTTACGGCGCGCTGATCGCGCACCTCGTCTGCTTCCCGCTGGCAAGCGCGATCGAGCGGCGCGGGGTCTCCGAAGAGCGCGACCGTGAGGCGCTGGCCGAATGGTTCGTCGCGCAGATTGGCGGAACCGAAGCCGCCGCACGGGCCCGCCGCGCGCACTTGCGAGGCGTTGCATGACGCACGCCGCCTCGAACCCACCCGGCGGGCAAGCGCGCGCTGGCCATGGCTGGCAACTGATCCTGGCCGACCTTGCGCTGATCCTGTTCCTGCTGACCCTTTCCGCACTCCCCGCTGCCGAGGCCGAGTCCGGTGAACGGCTTGCCGATACCGACGCGCGCGAGAAGGAGGCACAAGGTGCCCTGATGCCCGAGGTCGCGCCTGCGCTGGCGCTGTTCCGGCCTGTTGCTGGCGGCCCGAGCCTTGGCGCATGGCTGGCCCAGCAGGCCCCCGATCCGCGCGCGACGCTGACAGTCTTCGTCACCTATACCAAAGGCGGTGAACCCGCCGCCTGGCGCCGCGCGCAGGCGCTGGCGGACGAAGCGCGGGCGAGCGGCACGCGGGTGCGCACGATCATCACGGCGGGGGCAGAAGCGGATGTCTATGCCAGCCTCGCCTATGACGAGCGGCTGGCGGAGACCGGGGGCAGCGACCGCGCCTCCTGATCCAGCGGCGCGGTGGGCGTTTCAGTCCAGCTCCACCCGGTTTCGGCCCTGCTGCTTGGCGCGGTAAAGCGCCGCATCCGCCCGGGCGAGCGCGCCGCGGGTATCGGCATCCTCGGTCACTTCAGCGACCCCCGCGGAAAAGGTGATCTTGCCGAATGGCTGGCCGGTGTCGCGGTTCATCAGCATCCGCGCGGCCTGGGCGCGGCGGATCGCGTCAAGCCGACCTTTCGCTGCCTCCTTGCCGAACCCGTAGAACAGCAGCACGAATTCCTCGCCGCCATGGCGCGCGACGAAGCAGGCATCGCCCGCCGCCTCGCTGAGGCTGGCCGCCAGCGCGCACAGCACCCGGTCGCCTGCGGCATGGCCGTGACGGTCGTTGACCTGCTTGAAGTGATCGACATCGCAAAAGGCAAGGGCGAGCGGTTCGCCCTTGGCGCGGGCCTCCATCGTGGCGGAAACCAGCCGCCGTTCAAAAGCACGGCGGTTGGGCAGACGGGTGAGGTGATCGACATCCGCCTCAGTCCGCGCCTTGGCGAGGTTTTCGCGCAGTCGCTCGGTCTCGGCCTCGCTGCGGGCCATCGCCGCTTCGACCTGTTCGATCCGGTCGAGCATCGCGCGCGACAGATCGAGCACCTGTGCCAGCCCCTCGGGCCCGGCCAGCGTTTCAAGCTGCACGCCGATTGCGCCGCGGTGGTCGCTGGTCTCGTTCTGCGCCGCGCGGGCGGTCTGTGCGAAGCGCATCAGTGCATATTCAAGCTTGTCGGACAGCACCTCCAGCGCGGCAATCCGGCTGTGCCCTTCGGGGTCGAGCCGGGTGAGCGTATCGAGCCAACGCTGGTCGATCGGTTCGCCCGCGACCTCGCGCTGCACCAGTGCGCCCGCCAATTCGGGGTTCGATCCCGACAGCGCACCGCAGATGGTGGCGAGGTTCTGCCCGGTTACGGGAAGGTCATGCCGGGTGACGAAATCGCCGATCTTCTCGAGCAGCACCCGCCGCGCTTCCTGGGCGCGGGTCTCATTGGGATGCAAAGCGGGCGCAGCCTCGACACGGGCGCGGGACGAGCGGGAAAGATATCCGGTGGGGAAATGCATGGGATTGTTCGCGACCATTCTTTTTTGTGGTTCGGTCCGATCTACCAAGGCGTGCTTAAACCCTGCCGCACGCAGAGGCGGGAAAACTGCGTAGCGGGGCGCTTGGCATGGCCCTTGCTGCACTTCCGGCGCGCGACATGCGCTGGAACAAGGACTGCTAACCGATGGACACAACATCATCCTGGCTCGGAGGCTGGCGGCTCAGCCCGCTGGCACTGCCGCTGCTGCTGCCGCTGTGTGATCCCGCTGCCGAGGCGCGCGGCGTGACCGATCCGGCGGCAATCGACCGCGCTGTGGAAGCCTTCACCGGCGCCGCCATCGGCGCCCCCGGCGGCGCGCGCTTGGCGACCGATACGCGGCTCCAGCTCGCCGCCTGCGCCGCGCCGCTCGGCGTCAGCTGGCACACTCCTGCACGTGCAGCGGTGCAGGTTGAATGTGCGGGGCCCGGCGGATGGCGGATCTTCGTTGCCGTCAACGCAGCGCCCGGCTCTCCCAGTGCTGCGAAAGCCGCCCCGGCGGTCAAGCGCGGCGATGCCATCACCGTCCAGGTGCGCGGGCGCGGCTTCAGCGTGCAACAGCCGGGCGAGGCGATGGAAAACGGCGCGGTGGGCGACTGGATCGACGTGCGCACCAGCCGCAAGGCCGAAGCGCTGCGCGCGCGGATCGAACGTCCCGGCCTGGCTGTTATCCCGGCGCGTTGAGGCCGCTTATCACGCCCCCTTAAACCTTTCGCTGCCCCGCCGTTCTCGCTGGCAGGAAGCTTACACGAAGGACCATGTCCATGCCCTCTGTCGAACTGAGCAAATTGCCCGGCGTCAGCGCCCCCCGCGCCGTGACCGCCAGCGACCGCGCGCAGATCGAAGCGCGTCCCCGTGCCGCCGCGCCCGCCAGCCCCGGCGCTGCGCCCGGCATCAGCCTTGAAGTCAGCGGCGCGAGCGAAGCGGCCAGCCCGCCGGTCGATGCCGAGCGCGTCACCCAGATCAAGCAGGCGCTGCGCGACGGCTCCTACCCGCTGGTGCCCGCCAAGATCACCGATGCGATGATCGCCGCGCAGGTCAGCCTGTCGCTGCCCGAACGGAGCTGAACCGATGCCCGAAACCCTGATCCCCGCACACCGCCCCGCAGCCCCGGCACCGGCCAGTCCGCTGGCGGCAGGTCTGCGGCAGATGATTGCCGTTCTCGAACGCGAGCGGCAGGCGCTTGCCGCACTGGATGCCGACGGGCTGATCGGCGCAGCGCACGAAAAGGAAACGCTGTGCGATGCGCTGGCCGAAATCGGCCCCGCGCAGCTCGACGGCGAGACCCGCACCCTTGCCGAGACCGCGCGCCAGTTGAACGAGGTCAACCGCCGGGTGCGCAATCTGCTCGCCGCCAATGTCGCCGCGCGGATCGAGGCGCTGGGCGGCCCGCGCCGTCTGCCGCGCGCAACCTATGCGCCTGCCCGGGCTTAAGTATTCATCCCGATCCGGCTTCGGCCGGTTCTGGCACGCCGTTTGCTCCAACCTCTTCTGACAAAGCGCCGCGCCGTTGCGGTGCTGGCGATCAGGCGGAGGATGCGTGAGCCAATATTCCCCATCACTGGGCCTGCCCGCGGGATCGATCCGCGCAGGGTTTGAAAACGCCGCGCGCTCCCATGCCGCCGCGCGCGCCGCGATGGAGGGCCAGGCCCTTCCCGCTGCCCGCCAGATCGCCGTCTCCGGCGGCCCGGTCGAAGCGGCGATCGCCAATGCAGCGCAAGCCACCAGCGTCGATTTCAACTACCTGCTCGCTCAGGCCGAGGTCGAATCCTCGATGAACCCCGATGCAAAGGCCGCCACTTCCAGCGCGACCGGGCTCTACCAGTTCATCGACAGCACCTGGCTCGATACCGTCAGAAAGCACGGACATCGCTTCGGCCTGGGCAGCGTGGCCGACCAGATTGACGTGACCGCATCGGGCAGCGCCTATGTCGCCGATCCGGGCCAGCGCGAGGCAATCCTTGCCTTGCGCAGCAATCCGCAGGTCGCCTCGCTGATGGCCGCTGGCCTTGCCGAAGATAACCGCGCGCATCTGATGCCGATCCTCGGCCGCCAGCCAAGCCATGGCGAGCTGTATCTTGCCCATTTCCTCGGCGCCGGGGGCGCAGGGCGTTTCCTCAGCGAATTGCAGGCCGATCCCGGCCAGAGCGCCGCCGCCCTGTTCGCCCGCCCCGCCGCCGCCAATCGCGGCATCTTCTACGCCCCCGATGGCTCCCCCCGCAGCCTTGCGCAGGTGATGGACGTGATCGATGGCAAGCTGGACCGCGCGCTTGACCGGGCCAGCGATGGCAGCAGCGCGGCGCGCTTCGCCCGCGCCGATTACGGCAACAGCAACCGCAGCAATGCCGCAGGCTTCACCCCCGCGCCCTACCTTGCCGCCGACGAGGCCGTGTTCGGTCCCGGCCTGACGCCAGCGCTCACGCAGGCTTCGCTTTCCGGGCCCTCGTTCCGTCAATCCCAAAGAGCCCCGATGTCGCAGATCCTCGGCTCAACTTTCGGCACCGATCCTGCCGCTGCCCCGCCCCAAGTGCGCCGCGCCTATGACCGGCTGAAAGCGTTCGGCCTGTGACCCAGACTGTGCTTGCCCCCTCCCTTGCCGCACGCTTCGGCGGAGCGTCCGCCGGGCTAGCCCTGCCGGTCGGGATCTTCGCGCTGCTGGCGCTGATGGTTCTGCCGATCCCGGCGCTGCTGCTCGACATCTTCTTCGTGCTCAACATCGCGATTTCGATTGCGGTGCTGATGGTGGCCTTGAACGCCCGCCGCCCGCTCGACTTCTCCTCTTTTCCCTCCGTGTTGCTGTTCGCGACGCTGTTGCGCCTCGCATTGAACGTCGCCTCGACCCGCGTGGTGCTGGTCCACGGTCACGAGGGCGGGGCTGCGGCAGGCCACGTTATCGAAAGCTTCGCCGCCTTTCTGGTCGGCGGCAATTTCGTGGTCGGGTTGTTCGTTTTCGCAATTCTCATGATCATCAACATGATCGTCGTCACGAAGGGTGCTGGGCGCGTTTCGGAGGTCTCTGCACGCTTCGTGCTCGATGCCTTGCCCGGCAAGCAGATGGCGATCGACGCCGATATCGCCGCAGGCCTCGTCACCGCTGACGAAGCGCGCGACCGTCGCCGCGAGGTTACGGTCGAGGCCGATTTCTACGGTTCGATGGATGGTGCCTCCAAGTTCGTGAAGGGCGATGCGGTTGCCGCGCTGCTGATCCTCGGGGTGAATATTGTCGCCGGTTTCGCCATCGGCATGATCAGCCACGGCCTCTCCGCGACAGAGGCAGGCGAAGTTTATGTCACGCTGGCGGTGGGCGATGCGCTGGTGGCGCAGGTGCCCTCGCTGCTGCTGTCGATCGCTGCCGCTGCGATCGTCACGCGCGTGTCGGACCAACGCGATCTTTCGGGCCAGATCGGCGGCCAGTTCGCCGACCCGCGCGGGTGGCTGCCGGTGGCGCTGATCCTCGGCGCGGTGGGCATAGTCCCCGCCATGCCGCAGACAATCTTCCTGCCCGCCGCCGCCATCGCCGCCGGTCTCTGGTGGCACCTCAAGCAGCGCGCCGCAGCGCCCGCCCCGGTGGTCGAGGTGCAGGAGGATGTCTCGCCCGACACCATCGCGCTGGCCGATGTCGCTGATGCGACGCTGGTCACGATCGAGCTGGGCTATGGCATCGTCGGGCTGGTCGATGCCGCACAGGGCGCACCGCTGATCACCCGCATCACCGGCATCCGCAAGCAGCTTTCCCGCGATCTCGGCTTTGTGCTGCCCCAGTTCCGCATCCGGGATTCGCTCGACATGGCGGCGCAGGATTATGCCGTGCTGATGGGCGGAGTGAGCATTGCGCGCGGCAATGTGCGGCCCGGCAAACTCCTCGCCATTGACGCAGGGGACGTACGCGCCGGCCATGGATTGACCGGCGAGCCGACCCGCGATCCCTCTTTCGATTGCCCCGCCCTGTGGATCGTCCCGTCCGCGCGCGATCATGCCGTGGCGGAGGGCTTCCTGGTGGTCGACCCCGCCTCGGTCATCGCCACCCATGCCAATCAGGCACTACTCGCCGAGGCGCACCAGCTGCTCGGTCCGGACGAGGTGCGCGAGTGGGTGGACGGTCTCAAGGCCCGCGCGCCCGCACTGGTCGAGGCGGTGACGCCCGATCCGCTGCCGCTCGCCGCGCTGACCCGTACCCTGCGCGCGCTGATGGCGGACGGGATCGGGCTCGCCCACCCGCAGCCGCTGTTCACCAGCCTTGCGCTGGCGCTTCAGAAGACCACCGATTTCGATGCAGTGATCGATGCCGTGCGCGCCGATCTGTCGCAGCGATTGGTGGCGCGCATTGCCGCGCCGGGCGAGCCGCTCAAGGTGGTGACGCTCGACGCCGGGCTGGAGAGCGCGATCCTTGGCGGGATGATCGATCCGGCCAATGGCCAACCGCTGATCGAACCCGATTGCGGCGGCATGATCGTGCGCGAGGCCGGGCGGATCGCCGATGCCGAGGGCACCCCGATTGCGCTGATCGTCCAGCCGCCCGCCCGCCGCGCGCTGACCGCACTGCTCAAAACCCGCGCGCCGCGCTGCCTCGTCCTTTCGATTGCGGAGCTGCCCGCGGCGCAGGCGATTGTCGTGGTGGGCGTGATCGGTGCGCCTGAAGAAGCCCCCGCACTCGCCGCGCCGCAGGTTGAAGGACTGGCCGCATGAAGCACGATCACGCCACTTTCAGCGCGCTGGCCCCCTCCTATGCCGCGCCCTACGCCCCCTCCCGCGCCGAGGTGGAGGAGCGCGTCCGCCGGTTCCTGCCGCTGGTGCGCCGCACCGCGTGGCATATCAACGGGCGCGGGCGAGAGGGGCTGGAGATCGAGGATCTGGTACAGGCCGGTATCCTTGCGCTTACCGAATGTGCCCAGCGCCACGCCGGGCCGACCGAGGATGGCTTTGCCGCCTATGCCAAGATCCGGGTGCGCGGCGCGATGCTGGATGAAGTGCGCCGCGTCGCCCATGACAGCCGCACCGCGCGCAGCAAGCGCGCCGGATATGAACGCGCACTCTCCGCTTTGCGCGGATCATTGGGCCGCGAGCCGAGCCGCGCCGAACTCGCCCGCGCGATGGAGGTGAGCGATGCCGATTTGCTCGCCATCGAAGCCTCGGGCGTGAAGCTAACCCCGATCGACGACGCCTATGACGAAACCAGCCTTGCCTTCGCCAGCGACGATCCCGATCCCTTCGAGGCGCTATGCGCCGCAGAGGACCGCGAACGGCTCCTGGAAGCGATGATCGCGCTGCCGGACCGGCTGAAGCTGGTGCTCCAGCTGTTCTTCGTAGAGGAACTGAACCTCACCGAAATCGCCGCCGTGCTCGAAGTCAGCGTGCCGCGCGTCCACCAGCTGCGCGCGAAAGCCCTCAAGGACCTGCGCACGCTGCTGGAGGCCGCCTAGAATGTCAGCCCGAACGCCTTGTAGCTTACCGCCAGTGAAGGCTGCATCCTCAGCGCCAGCGCGATTTCGTCCTTGCCTGACTTGTCGCCCATCTCACGCAGGATGATCCCGCGCAGCAGGCGGGATTCGGCCTGATAGGGCTCCGCCAGCAGCGCCGCATCGATATCCGTCTTGGCCGCCGCAAGGTTGCCGAGCCGGTAATGCGCCATCGCCCGGCTATCGAGCGCGATCGACGAATAGCTGCTCTTCTCGACAGCCTTGGTGCAGGCTTCGAGCCGCGCCTGATCCATCTTCGACCAGATGCCCGCCTGCCAGCACAGGGCATTGAGCAGATCACCATCGGTCGGGCGCTGCGCGATCATCCCGTCGAGCAGATCGATCCCTGCCTCAACCGCGCCCTGCCAGCCGAGTGCGGAGGCCATGACCAGCGCGCCTTCCGAACGCTCCTTGGTCAGCGCGTCGAAATCCTCGGCGAGTGCGACGCCTTCCTCCGCCCGGCCCAGCAGTGCGAGCACGTCGATCTGGTCGGAATAGGTCGAACCATCGGGCTGGAGCGATTCGGCCTCGACCAGATCGGCCAGCGTGCCTTCCAGATCGCCCGTTTCGCGCCGCAGCGCTGCGCGGGCAAGGAACAGATCGCGCGAATCCTCGATGGCCATGGCCGCCTCGACATCCAGAAGCGCGCCGGCGTAATCGAAAATGCCCATGCGGAAATAGGCGCGGTTGACCAGCTGCCACGGCTCGTCCGGCTTGGCATCGGCGATGGCCTTGGCATAGAGCCCTTCAAGCTCGGAAAGGCGCGCGCGGTCCTTGCCGAAATATTGCCACAGCTCGCGCACATCGCCCTTGGACCGCAGCACCGGCAATTGCCGGTCGAACCGGTTGAGTTCGCGCCGGGCGCTGCCGAGGCTCGCTGCGGCAAGCTCCTCCTCGCGGGTGCGCATCGACTGGGTGACGGCAAGGCGGCTACCATCCAGCTTCGCCTCGGCAAGCAATTCCACGCCGCCAATCGTGGCGGACACAGGCGCCGTGCTCCCTTCGAGCGCGACGTTATCCATATCCTCGGGCAGCAGCACTTCGGCGGTGCTGGTGACGTAGGTCGGCCCGGCAAGGCTGAGCGGAATTGCGCGCCAAGCGGCCCGCGCACGGTCGGCCTCGAACCCGACGTCGCGCGCGGCCTGTGCGGGCGGTTCGAACCGGTAGTCCGTGCCGTCACGCGTCCATCCCGTGCCGATGATCCCGCGCGCGGTCAGCACCGCAAGGCCTGCATCGGCATCATAGCGCAGCGTGTGATCGACCAGCTGGTTCTCGCCGATCACCTCCTCGACCGCCGAGCCGACCGAATTCTCGCGCATTTCCTCGTTGCCCTGATCGGCAAGCGTGCGCCACGCCGCCCCGGTGCTGCCGCGGAATTCGATCGTCACGTCATAGATCGCCGGAAGCCTGATCCCGGCGCGCTGATCGAGCGTCAGGCGCACCACGCGGTCGGGCGTTGACTGCATCCGCGTGTCGAACGGGATCAGCCCCGCCCCCTCGTCGCGCAGCGGCAAGCCGTGGAAGAAGCGCGGCACTTCATCAATGGTGTCGGCTCGCACCCCGGCGGTTGTGCCGTCGAGCCAGTAATTCGTGCCGCCGATCATCGCGCGCACGATCACGTGGTCGAAATTGCCCGGCATCGGCGCAAGACCCGGCAAGGCGTCGCCGCCCTCGGTCCGCACCAGCACCGGCTCGGCCTCGATCCCCAGCTCGCGCAGCATCGTGAGCAGCAGCAGCGTCTTGGCCTTGCAATCGCCGAAGCGCTTCGCCCATGTCTCTTCGGGCAGCTGGGGGATGTAATTGCCGCCCGCCATGCCGTTCATCAGATAGCTGACATCATCCTGCACCAGCCGGAGCGCCATCGCCGCGCGGGTCAGCGGGTCCTTGCTCGCCGCCGCGATGCCCGCGATCCGGCCCGCCAGATCACCGCCGGGCGTCACCTGTCCGCTGGTGCCGTAGTGCTTGGCATGATTGCGCGAAACCGCCGCCCAGTCGGCATAGGTCGACACCTGCATCAGCTCGCCCAGCTGGAAGCGCGAGGGCGCATCTTCCGGCACCTCGTCGGCCTCGGCCACGGGCACACTTGCCGACCATGTGAGGAAGCCGTTCTTGGCCACGGGTTCCGCCACCTCGGCCTTGCCGAAGCGCTGGCGGGAGACGGGCATCCCCTCGGGCCAGGACACCGTGACTCGCCCCTGCTGGAGCGGGAAGGGCTTGGCGAACAGCCCCGCCTGCCACTGCACGTTCTCGCCCATCGCCTGATCGCTCGACGTCACCGAATAGCTGAGCCGCAGCACATCGCCGAGCTTGGCGCCCTGCACCGCCAGTGTCGCGGTCAGCGCGCCGTCGACAAGCCGGTTCTCAAGCCCCCGTTCCCGCCGCAGCACTTCGAACTTCGCGCCGTCCTTCAGCACGTCGATCACCGTGCCGCCGCGCCTCAGTTCGACACGGTGGATGATGAGATCGCCCTTGTCCGGCATCCAGCTTGCCGTCAGCGTGCCGAAGCGGGTCAGCGCCTCGGGCGAATCCAGCGCGATGGCGGTATCGGCAAAGGACCACAGCCGCCCGGTCTCGATCCGCGCCTGCTGGTCGAGCAGCACGATGATGGCGTTGGAATCGGCAGGCTTGGGCGCGATTTCGGACACCTCGACCCACCCGGGCACCGCGTCGTAAAGCACCGTCTCGCCCGCATAAGCCGGCACGCTGGCAACCCCTGCGAGCAGCGCGGCGGTAAGGTATCGCATCGAAAAGCTCCCTGTTTTCAGAGCGGAGACTAGCGCGGGGTTGGGATATTGCTAGGGGTCAAATGATCCGGCCGGTTTGCGGACAGGAACCGGGGCGGGGGCCACAGGGGGCAAGCCATGCTGCGCATCATCACCAATAATTTCGCCGTGCTGACGGTGCTGGGCGTGGGTGCGGCGTGGTTCGTACCGGGCGCCTTCACCTGGATGACCGATGGGCGGATCACGCTCGCGGGCCAGCCGCTGCTGAGCCTCGCGCTCGGCGTCATCATGCTGGCGATGGGCCTGACGCTGACCTTCGAAGATTATCGCGGCCTTGCGAAAATGCCGCGTGCGCTGCTGGCGGGGGTCGGGCTGCAATTCGCGGTGATGCCGCTGTCGGGCTTCGCCATTGCCCGCGCCTTGCAGCTGGAGCCGGGGCTGGCGGTGGGCCTGATCCTCGTCGCCTGCTGCCCGGGCGGCACCGCGTCGAACATCGTCACCTATATCGCGCGCGGGCACGTGGCGCTGTCGGTGGCGATGACGATGGCCTCGACCCTCGCGGCGGTGGTGCTGACCCCGCTTCTGACGGGGTGGCTGGCGGGGGCCTATGTCGAGATTGATCGCTGGAACCTGCTCACCAACATGTTCGTGATCGTGCTTCTGCCGGTGGTGCTGGGGACGCTGCTGAACCGGTTGTTCCCGCGCGCAGCGGAGAGGGTGAGCGCGGTGCTGCCGCTGGTGGCGATCGTGCTGGTGATCCTGATCGTGGGCGGGATTGTCGGCGGGGCGAAAGCGCAGATCGCGGAGCACGCGGGCGTGCTGCTGCTGGCGACCTTCCTGCTCCACGCTTCCGGCTTTTCGTTGGGATACGTGCTGGCGCGGGTGCTGGGACTGGGCGAGGTGGAGGCGCGGACCATCAGCATCGAGGTCGGGATGCAGAATTCAGGGCTAGGTTCGGGGTTGGCGAAGACCCCTGCGTTTGCCGCACAGTTCGCCGACATCACGCAAGCCGCCCTCGCCCCGGTGCCAGCCGCGATTTCGGCGGTGTGGCATGTGCTGATCGGCAGCCTGCTGGCGGGATGGTGGCGGCGGCGGGGTTAGCTACCCGTTGTCATTCCCGCGAAAGCGGGAACCCAGAGCGGCCACAGCATGACCTCGCTCCTGGTTCCCCGCTTTCGCGGGGATGACAAGGTTAAGCGAATTGACCCCGCTTCGGCCCCAAATAGCCGAACAGATACGCCCCCACTTTCCGCATCTGGATCTCTTCCGAGCCCTCGGTGATCCGGTAGCGGCGGTGGTGGCGGTAGATGTGCTCGAAGGGCTTGTGGCGCGAATAGCCGATGCCGCCGTGGACCTGCATCGCGCGGTCTGCCGCTTCGCAGACCAGCCGGTTCGCCCAGTAATTGCACATCGAGACCTTGTCGCTGATGGTCCGCTCGATCTGTTCGTGGGGCATATTGTCCATCTCCCACGCGGTCTTGAAGATGAGGAGGCGCAGCATTTCGGCCTGCGTCGCCAGCTCCACCAGCGGGAACTGGATCGCCTGATTGCGGGCCAGCTCCTCGCCAAAGGGCTTGCGCTGACGGGCGTATTTCACGCTTTCATCGATGCAATAGAGCGCCGCACCGCAGCTGCTCGCCGCCTGCCGGATGCGGTTCTGGTGGACGAAGCTCTGCGCCAGCGCGAGGCCGCGGCCTTCCACGCCGAGGATCGCGCTGTCGGGCACCCACACGTTCGTCACGCTGAGGCGCGGGTGATCGGTGGGCATGTTGAAGGTCCACATCCACTCCTCGATCTTGAGGCCCTCGGTGGGGTTGGGGACGAGGAAGCAGGTGATCCCGCTCGCATCTCCCGCCTTGCCCGCCGTGCGCGCGAACATCGCGCAGTGGGTGGCGACGTGCATGCCGGTGATCCACATCTTCTCGCCATCGATCCGCCAGCCATCGACCCCGTCACGGGTCTCGCGCACCGCGGCGGTTTCCATGTGGGTGGCGTCCGATCCGTGGTCGGGTTCGGTCAGGCCGAAGGCGACGCGGCGGGTGCGCTCGAACCCGCCGAGAATGAATTCCTGCTTCTGCTCCTCGGTCCCCCACTGGTCGAACATCGCGACGAAGGGGAAGTTGCCGACGATGGAGTGTTCGTTCTGCAAATCGTTATGCAGCCCGAGGCCTTGGCGCGCGAAATGCTCGCGGATCACCGCCATCCACAGGTTGCTGCCGTCCTTGCCGCCGTAGCGTTTCGGCGCGGAGAAGCGCCAATGGCCCGCCTTGTCCGAGCGGCGGGTGCCTTCCTTGAGCAGTTCCTCCCACTCGTGCCGGGGCAACCCGCCCGCCTCGAAGTCCGTGCGCGCATATTCGCGGCGGTGGTCGAAGAAGCGGATGTTGTCGTCCTGCTGCTCCAAGGGCTTGATCTCGGCGGCGATGAAGGCGTCGAGTTCGTCGAGATAGGCTTGCAGGTCGGCGGGGATGGCGAAGTCCATTAGGCTTGCTCCGTTCTCTTGTCCGGGGTCGGCCACTTCTCCCGTACGATCTGGAGGGCCGGGTATTTGGGGGAATCGTCCTGCACCTTCTCGAGGATCGCAGAGCGCAGATCGTGGAGCAGGCCGTGGGTTTGCAGGGTCATCTCGCCTGACAGGATCAGGCCTGCGAAATGGCTGTTGTCGCACAGCTCCGCATCGGAGGTGGAGGACCGTGCGATGATGCCCAAGGCGTTGCGGGCAACCGCCAGCTGAAATCGGTCGTGCCCGTCCAGCTTGTCTTTGATGGTCGCAAGCCACTCGGAAACTGCGACGGCAATGTCGGCGATTTTCGCCTCACCGGTTGGCCGCACGAGCGCACGCGTACTGAAAAGGTCCTGGTCCTTGTCCTGTTGCGGCGCATCCTCTTCCAGCAGCAACAGAAGATCGAGTTCCTGCTCGCTCGTCCGGCGCGAGATCACCACGCGCTCCAGCATCCGGTCTGCGCCCGAGCGCCATTGCGCCGCCATCTTGAGGCAGCCCAGCGCCCACCACACGGTGCGGTAAATCGTCCAGAAGCGGAAGCGCGCTGGGTCGACCGTGACGCCAGCCTCGGCCTCATAGGCGGCGATGTAGTCCTCGATTGAGCCCAGCCCCAGCGCTGGGCGGTCGTAACGGTGGAAGCGCCACACGGCCATGCAGCCGAAGGCCAAGTCCTCGTGGCGGTCGCCGAAATGGGCGATTTCCCAGTCGAGCACGCCGGTGAGGGTCGAGCCTTCGACCAGCAGATTGCCCATCCGGTAGTCGCCGTGGTTGAGGACTGGCTCGACCTCGGCGGGGGAGTTGTCCTCCAGCCACTTCAGCCCCAGCGCGATGATCGGGCGATCCCCGCCGGCGTCCATGAACTGCGCTTTGAGGTCGGCAATGGCCGCGCGGTATTCCATCACCGGCACGCCCGCGGGCACATCGCCCTGTCGCAAGCGGTGAATCCGCGCCAAGTCCCGCGCCGCCTCGCGCAGCAGCCCGTCGGGATCGTCGCATCCCAGAATGACCTTGGGATCAGCCGTCCCCGGCAGCGCGCGCATAACGAAGCCCGAGCCCAGCCCGTCCGCCTCCTCCAGCACCGCCACCACTTCGGGCGCGGTCACGCCCTTGGCGCGCGCCGCCTCAATCAGCGCGGCCTCGGTGGAATGCCCGTAAGGCCGCCCCTCCATGAAGGCGAGGCTCGGCGCGCGGCGCAGCACATAGACATCGCCGCCAACACCGAACCGCCAGCTCTCCATTACTGCGCCGCCCGTCAGGCGCTGCGGCGCCAACGACAAAGCGCCGAGGCCGACGCGGGCACATACCCGCGCCAGCCCGGCGCTCAGTTCTTCAACCGAAATGCCCACGCGTCACTTACGCGGGGGCTTTTTCCTTCTTCACGGTGATCACCTGAGCATAGGTGAACTCCTTCAGGCCTTCCTTGCCGTATTCAGCGCCGAAACCCGACTGCTTGTGCCCGCCAAACGGCGCGAAGGGCGACAGGTGGAGGTATTCGTTGACCCACACCGTGCCGGTTTCGAGCTGCTCGGCGATCTCGACGCCCTTTTCCGGGTTGCCGGTCCACACCGCGCCCGCGAGGCCATATTCCGAGTTGTTGGCGCGCGCGATGACTTCCTCTTCAGTCGAGAACTTCATCAGCGGCATGACCGGGCCGAACTGCTCCTCGGCCACGATCCGCGCATCTTCGGGCGGGTTGTCGAGGATGGTCAGCGGCACGAAGTAGCCGGTGCCGCTGGGATCGGCATTGCCGCCCAGCAGGAACTTGTAGCCATTGTCCTTGGCATCCTCGATCAGCTCGAGCACGCGCTCGTATTGCTTCTTGTTCTGGATCGGGCCGACGCCGGTGCCCTGCTGCGCGCCGTCGCCGACGGTGACGGTCTTGGCGTATTCGACGATGGCGGCGGACAGTTCGTCATAGATATCCTCGTGGATATAGACGCGCTTGGCCGCGACGCAGATCTGGCCCGCGTTGGAGAAGCTCGACCAGAACAGCTGTTCGGCGACCTTCTTGGGATCGGCATCCGGCAGCACGATCGACGCGTCGTTGCCGCCCAGTTCGAGCGTGATGCGCTTCAAGTCGGCGCTGGCGCCTTCCATGATCTTCTTGCCCGTCGCGGTCGATCCGGTGAAGGTGATCTTGTCGATATCCGGATGCGAGGTCATCAGCGGGCCGAGGTCGTCCTCACCCGTGATGATGTTGACCACGCCCGGCGGCACCACGCCAGCGATCAGCTCGGCGATGCGCAAAGTGGTCAGCGGGGTGAAGGGCGAGGGCTTGAGCACAATGGTGCAACCCGAAAGCATCGCGGGCGCGATCTTCTGGATCGCCATCATCACCGGGAAGTTCCACGGCACGATGCCCGCGACCACGCCTACCGGCACGCGCCGGGTGCGGCTGAGGCGGGTATCGCTGTCCTCGTTGATCTCGTCATCAAGGCTGAGGGTGGACTGCGCCGCGCTCATGCCAGCAGCGCCGTAGATTTCGCCCTTGGCCTGATCGTGCGGCTTGCCCTGCTCGCTGGTGAGGAGGCGGTACAGCTCCTCCGCATTGGCCTTGATCGCGCCCGAGATCGCCAGAATCGCTGCGCGGCGTTCCTCGATCGGGGTGTTCTTCCAGGTCTTGAACGCGGCGCGCGCTGCCGCGACGGCCTCGTCAAGCTCGGCCTTGCCGCAGGCGGGAACCTGGCCGATCACCTGCTCGGTGGCGGGGTTCACGACATCGAGCCAGCGATCGGTGCTGATCATCTTGCCGCCGATAAGGTTCTTGTACTGGGTGACCATGGTCGTTCCTCTCTCGTCGAATGGGGGAGTCGTCTCTCCCGCACAGGTTGGCGCGTTGCATACGAAAACGCAACGCTGGCGTTGGCGGCATAGCTAGCGCGGCGCACACGGACGATCACCTGATGATTGCGCTATCGGCGCGCGGGCCTATGGAGGCGGCGAGAGACGCCCTGGAGGAGAGCCGCATGAGTGATTCCCGCCCCGATCTGGTGATTTATGGCAGCCCTGTTTCGCCCTTCGTGCGCAAGGTCGCCGGGGTCTGTATCGCCAAGGGTGTGGAATACGAGGTGGAGGCGATCAACGTCTTCGACCCGCCGCAGTGGTTCCGCGACATTTCGCCGATGAAGCGCATTCCGGTGCTGCGCGACCGTTCGGTGGCAGAGGAAGGCCTGGCGGGCACCATCGCCGATTCATCCGCGATCTGCGCCTTCATCGAGAAGAAGCACCCCTCACCCGCGCTTTACCCCGAAGCGCCGATGGCGCTTGGCGAAGCGCTGTTCATCGAGGAATATGCCGACACCGCCCTCGCCATGGCAGGGGGGCTGGGCATTTTCCGTCCGATCTTCTTTGCGGTCTCGAAGGGCGAGGAGCCGGGTCTCGAAAAGGCGCGCGAGGCGTGGAACGCGCAGCTTCCGCCGGTCTTCGATGTGCTCGAAGCGCGGCTGGCGGGGCGCCAGTTCTTCGCGGGTGACGCGCTGTCGATTGCCGACATCACGGTGGCCTGCGTGCTGATGCAGGTGTCGTTGGTCGCGGAAACCCCGCTCGACCGATGGCCGTCCCTCGGTGCGCATTTCGAGGCGATGCAGGCCATGCCGCTGATCGCCGGGCCCTATGCCGCGGCGGAAAAGATGATCCGCAGGGCCTTGCCCACGCGCTTCGACCTGACCTAAGCCACACAAGACACGGCGAGCAAGGAACAGGCGAGCAGCATGGCCAGCGAATGGTGCATCGGGATCATCGGCGGATCGGGCCTCTATGCCATCGACGGGCTCGAGGACGCGCAGTGGATCGCCATCGAAACGCCGTGGGGTGATCCCTCGGACGAGATTCTGTGCGGCCGCATTGGCGACGTGAAGGTGCGTTTTCTCCCCCGCCACGGCCGCGGACACCCGATCTCGCCCACGGAACTCAACGCCCGCGCCAATATTGACGCGCTCAAACGCGCCGGTTGCACCGATATCCTCGCGATCTCGGCCGTCGGGAGCCTGCGCGAGGAGCTGGAGCCGGGGCGCTTCGCCGTGGTCGAACAGTTCATCGACCGCACCGTCCAGCGCCCCAGCACCTTTTACGGCAGCGGCTTTGTCACCCATGTCTCGATGGCCGATCCGGTCTGCCCGCGCCTGTCCGAAATGGCCGCACAGGCAGTCGCCAAGGCCAAGGGCAAGGTCGCGGTGGGGGCGACCTATCTCGCCATGGAAGGCCCGCAATTCTCGACCCGCGCCGAAAGCCGGATGTACCGGGCGTGGGGCGCGGACGTGATCGGCATGACCGCGATGCCCGAAGCCAAGCTCGCCCGCGAGGCCGAACTGCCTTACGCGCTCGTCGGGATGGTCACCGATTATGACTGCTGGCGCGAAGGCGAGGCGGTCGATGTCGCGCAGGTGGTCGGGCAGATGCAGGCCAACGGCGCGCTCGCCCGGGCGATGGTCAAGAATTTCATCGCCGGCCTGCCGCAGGAGCGCGAGCCCTCCCCGATCGACACCGCGCTCGACGATGCGGTCATCACCGCGCCGGACGAGCATGATCCGGAACTGATGGCAAAGCTCGACGCGGTGGCCGGGCGGTTGTTCGGCTGATTCAGGCCACAGTGCCGAGGGGCGTTACCGCAACGCTCTGTCCCCGCATTTCCAGCGCTCCGAAAGCGGTGAGGAAGGCAACGTCCCCGATATCCCGGCCAATGCCGATAATGGCAATGTCCTGCGCGCTTGCCATGCCGGTTGCATCGACCAGATGCCATGCCCCGTCCAGAAACACCTCCGCCACGGCATGGAAATCGGGCGGCGTCACGCCCGGTGCATAGACACTGGCGATCCGCGCGGGGATGTCCGCAGAGCGCGCAAAGGCTATCATCAGATGCGCATAGTCGCGGCATACACCTTTGCGATCGACAAAGGTATCGACCGCCGTCGTATCGGCGTTGCTCGCCCCCGGTTCATAGGTGAGATGGTCCGCGATCCAGTCGCGCATGGCCACGATCCTGGCCCCGCCCTGGAGGTTGGCGAACTCCGTCGCGACAAGATCGGCAAAGCGGCTGGACGGACAATAGCGCGACGGCATCAGATAGGGGACAGCCTCGCCGGGCAATTGGTGGAGCGGCACCTGCGGCAGCTTCGCCAAGTCTGCTGCGATTCGGTCGATCGTGACCCGCGCCCGGTAATCCACCAGCATCTGCCCGGCGACACGCAGCCAGATCCTCTCCCCGATATGGTCCTGCGCGGGAACCTTGGCGAATTGCTCGTGCGCGGAAACCGTCATCCGGGCGTCGGCAATGGCCTGTCCGGGGATGGCCGCGGCTTCCACCTGCAGCAGGACATCGCAAGGGTTTTCAAACCAGTAGTCAAGCTGCACGTGTAGTTGAAGATCCACGGTCCGGGTTCCATTCGCGTGAGTGGCCAGGCAGGTGGCATCACCCGCGAGGATGCATACCGGCCGCGCGGGCCTTTGTTTCGTAACCGCCAGAGATAGTCTGCGGGCAGGCCGTTCCGCCCCCCACACCTATTGCAGGGTAACGATTTCCTCGCCGCCGTCGTGGCGACCGAAGAACTGCATCAACTGCACCAGCAATTCGCAGCGGTCAGTCAGCGTCTCGGCTTCGAGCAGCGCCTGCTTGCTGGCCGGATCAAAGGGAGCGATCTGGGAGACGCCGTTGATCAGCGATCGATCATCCAGCCGCTCGACCGAATCCCAATCGACACTGTAGCCCTGCGCATCTGCAAAGTGCCGCGCTTCGCGCTCGAACCCGCCGCGCTGGGCATGGGTGAGGGTTTCGTCCTCATCCTCGGCATAGATCTCCGCCTCGATCTGACGGTAGGCGGTGGTGACATCCAGCTCGCGGACCAGCCGGAACCGCGCCGTGCCTTCAAGCACGAGGTTGTAGCGCCCGTCGTCCATCGCCTGCACCTCGCCGATCCGCCCGACGCACCCTACCGAGTACAGCGGCGCACCGTCCACCGGGCGTTGCGGCTGGATCATCGCGATCTGGCGATCACGGATCAGCGCATCGCCGACCAGCGCGCGATAGCGCGGTTCGAAGATGTGGAGCGGCAGCTGCATGCCGGGAAACAGCACCGCGCCCGTCAGGGGGAAGATGGAAAGACGTTTTGTCATCCGAACAATACGCGCGAAAGACGGCGGCGGACGCCGACCACCCATTCGTCTTCAAGTCCGGTGGCCTCGAAGATCTTGAGCAGCTTGGCACGTGCCGCGCCTTCGTTCCATTCGCGATCGGCTGCGATCATGGCGAGCAGCGTGTCGGCGGCATCATCCCGCTGACCTGCGGCAAAGGCGGCCTCGGCAAAAGCAAGCTGCGCGTCCATATCGTCCGGCGCAGCAGCGGCGGCGACACGCAGCGCGGTCAGCTCGCTATCATCCACCCGCGTGCCAGCCAGTTCCAGCGCAGAACGGGCCGGAGCAATCGCGGCATCGGTGGCGAGGCGCGGATCGCTGTCGATCACCTCCATCACCTGCCGCGCCTGATCGACCTCGCCCAGCTGCACCAGCGCCCGCACGAGGCCTGCGTGGGCGGGGGCATTGTCCTGCGCGAATTCGGTAATCTGGGCAAAGATGCTTGCCGCGCGCTGCGGATCGCCGGTGGCAAGCGCTTCCTCGCCCAGCTTGATGAACTGTGCCAGCTCCTCGGGCGAGGGGCCTTGCGGCGTACCAGCAGCACCTTCGGCACCGCCTTCGACCGGCAATTGCGCGAGCAGTTGGTCGAGCATTGCCTTCAGCTGCGATTCGCTGCGGGCGTTGGTGAGATCGGCGATCGGTTGGCCCTGGAACATCGCATAGACCGTGGGGATCGAGCGCACTTGGAACTGCGCGGCGATGAACTGTTCCTCGTCGACATTGATCTTGGCGAGAATCACCCCCTTGTCGGCATATTCGGCTGCGACCTTTTCCAGCACCGGGGTCAGCGCCTTGCACGGGCCGCACCATTCGGCCCAGAAGTCGAGGATGACGAGCTTGTTTTGCGACGGGTCCACCACCGCTTGGCGGAAGCGTTCCACGGCCTTCTGTTCGTCGATGCTCAGTCCCATGCTGGCCAAGGTATCTGCTCCTGCTGTCATTGTGCGCACGTAGCGCCAGTCCGCCCCCAATGTGGGACGCCGCGCGCCAATGTGAAGCGCACAATTGTGCTGGCCGCTTGCCCGCGCGCGATCAAGCCTTAATCGCGCCAATTTAGCGCTTGCAGCGGGCATGGGTCGCTGCTAATCGCGCCGCCTCTCCGGCAGGAACCGCGGCATTGCGGCTTTCTGTCAGCGCCAGTGAGCGGGCGTAGCTCAGGGGTAGAGCACAACCTTGCCAAGGTTGGGGTCGAGGGTTCGAATCCCTTCGCCCGCTCCATTTTTTCCTAAGAAAATCAGTGATTTCCGGGCAGCGCAAGCTGTCCGAAAATGCTTATTTATACAATCAATGACGCTTTATAAGCGCTTTGAAAGCTGGAATTGGAGTGCCCAATGGCGCCCATTCAGCCTTCAGACTGATGCCCGGATCTGAACGTTTGGTTGGCGCGCAGTCGGTCACGCGCGAAATCAATGAAGGCGCGTACTTTGGCGGACGCGTTGCGGCCCCCGGCATGAACGATATGTACAGGCAGCGGTGGTTGTTCGAAATCCTCCAGAACGATCTGGAGGCTTCCTTTGGCGAGGTCCGGACCAACCTGATAGGACAGCGCGCGGGTCAAACCCCAACCTGATCGCGCCGCACTGATCGTTGCCTCGTTCGAATTGGACAGCAGCGCAGGCTTAACATTGACTGTGATATGAGCATCGCGTCCGAAGCGCCATTCGAGCGACGGCCAGGCACCCGTCGCAGCGACGATCCGGTGATTCGCCAGATCGGCAGGCGTGCGCGGCATTCCGTGTTTCTTGAAATATGCGGGTGAACCACAAACAACGCGCCGCACCGACCCGACGCGCACCGCGCTATAGCTTGAATCCGGGAGGCGCCCGATGCGGATTGCAACATCCACGCCTTCATCGACAAGGTTCACGATGCGATCTAGCAACAGCAGCCGTCCGGACACCTGGGGGTGACGATCAAGGAACTCGGTCATAACGGGCATGATGTAGATCTGGCCGAACATGACCGATGAGGTTACCGTCAGCGTGCCAGAAGGCGTTGCGTAAAGACCGGCCGCGGCGGCCTCGGCCTCCTCGATTGCAGCAAGAATGTTCCGGCAATCCTCAACATATCGCGCCCCTGCCTCGGTCAGTTTGACCGAACGGGTGGTCCGGGTGAGGAGACGAGTGCCGATAGCGTCTTCAAGCGCCGCGACAGCACGGGTGACGGCGGGCGGGCTCGTATTGAGCTGGCGCGCGGCCTCTGCGAACCCGCCGGTTTCGGCGATTCTCATGAACACCCGCATTGCATGAAAACGGTCCACTTGAGTCTTCCTTGCCTGCCGCACGCGCCTGCCCGACGTTACATGACTTCATGAGAGGCATCGACACATTATTCCGCTTGGCGGAACGCTGGCTTCCAGATTTCCAATGTTCTTGCGATCATCTGAAAGGATTAGTGGGTGATGCGCAGCGGTGACGCGCACTACACCCTCAGAAAGGCTCCTTGCCATGAAGCTCTTCTTTCACCCCATTTCCGGCCATGCCCACCGCGCCCAATTGTTCCTCTCCCTGATTGGCGTCCCGGTCGAGATTGTTGTCGTCGATCTTGCCAAGGGTGAGCACAGGTCAGCCGATTATCTCGCCATGAACCGCTTTGGCCAGATCCCGGTGCTGGAGGATGACGGCCGATTCATTTCCGATTCGATTGCCATTCTCGTCTACGCGGCCAAGAAGTTCGGCAAGACCGATTGGCTGCCCGAAGATCCGGCCGGCGCAGCGCACGTGCAGCGCTGGTTATCCGTGGCGGCCGGGCAGATTGCTTACGGTCCCTGCGCTGCGCGGCTCATTAACATCGTCAGCGCGAACTATCGGCCGGAGGAAGTCATCGATCGCGCGCACGCTATCCTTGCGCTGATGGAAGACGAGCTCGATGGCCGCGAGTGGATCGCCGCGGACTACCCGACTGTCGCCGACGTCGCGCTCTATAGTTACGTTGCACGCGCGCCTGAAGGAAATGTCGACCTGGCTCCTTACGACCATGTGCGTGCCTGGCTCGAACAGATCGAGGCGCTTCCCGGGTTTGTGGCTTTCGAAAAGACGCCGGTCGGCCTTGAAGTCTGAACCTTGAGACGGCCGGGCGGACTGCGCCGCTCTGCGTCCCTGAAGGAGCATTTGCGTGGATCGCCGGGCAATCGATAAACCCTCTCCCTTCCACCCCGGCGAAATCGCCATGCAAGCCACGGTCGGCGTTGCCGAACGAATGGAGACGCTGGGGCAAAAGGTGATCCGCGACTATATGCCGGACCAGCACCGCGACTTCTTCGCCCAGCTGCCCTTCGTGGTGCTCGGCGCAGTTGACGAGGCGGGCGATGCATGGGCGACGCTGATTGCTGGCGGCCCGGGCTTCATGCGCAGCCCCGATCCACAAATCCTCGAGTTCGCAGTTGTCCCCGACCCTCGCGATCCTGCCGTTGCCGGGCTTGGCGACAGCTCAGCGATAGGCTTGCTCGGGATCGAGTTTCATACCCGCCGTCGCAACCGCATGAACGGCCGCGTGCATAAGAACGGGGCCGGGCAATTTGCCGTCAGGGTCGAGCACGCGTTCGGCAACTGTCCGCAATTCATACAGCCGCGCGACTGTCAGTTGGTGCGCGATCCTGCCCGGTTTTCCGCCGCACCTGCCCGCAATCTCGATCCTGCCGACCCAAAGGTGCGAGCCGCGATCACTGCTGCGGACACGTTCTTCGTCGCTTCCTATTTCGACGACGTCGCCGGACGGCATGTCGATGTTTCGCACCGCGGCGGCAAGCAAGGGTTTGTGCGAATCAATCCTGACGGCTCGTTGACTATTCCCGATTTTGCCGGGAACCTCCACTTCAACACACTCGGCAATATTCTGGTCAATCCGCATGCGGGGCTGGTCTTTCCCGATTTCGAGACCGGCGCATTGTTGCAGCTGACCGGGGATGCCGAGGTCGTCCTGGATTCCCCCGAGATCTCCGCCTTCGACGGCGCCGAGCGGCTCTGGACCTTTCGTCCGCGCCGCGCGGTGGTGCGCGAGGAGGCGCTGCCGCTACGCTTCCACTCCCAGCCTCAAGGCTCGTCACCCGACAGTCTGATGACGCGCGATGGGCAGGCGGCGCGCCAACGCCTTGATGCGGAGGAGCTGTCCGGTAACTGGCGACCGTTCCGGGTGGCAAGAATTGTTGAGGAGAGCAGCACCATCCGCTCACTTCACCTCGAGCCCGCAGACAACGAGGGTATCATCGCGCATGCGTCGGGCCAGTATCTGCCGATCCGCGTCCTTCCGGAACCGGGAAAGGATCCTGTCGTGCGCACCTACTCGCTTTCAAGCGCACCTTCGGACGGGTTCTATCGTCTGAGCGTCAAGCGTCAGGGGCGTGCCTCAAATCTTCTTCACGGGCTCGCAACAGGCGACCGCATAGAGGTGCGCGCACCGGCAGGTGACTTTACCATCGAGCCACTTGAGCCACGTCCCGCGGTGATGCTGGCTGCGGGTATCGGCATTACCCCGATCCTCGCTATGCTTCGCACGCTTGTATCCGAAGGGTTGCGCCACCGCCATGTGAGGCCAACCTACGTCTTTGTCGCGGCCCGGACCCTCGCCGAGCGCGCCTTCGATAGGGAAATCTCGGAGCTCGTCCAATCAGCCAATGGAGCAATCCGACTGGTACGCGTGCTCGGCGATCCCCAAGGCGCCGAACCGGGTATCGATTACGAGGCCACCGGCAGGATTGACCTTGCGCTTTTGCGGAGCGTGCTGCCCTTCGATGGCTACGACTTCTACATGTGCGGCCCGCCGTCCTTCATGCAGGGGATTTACGATCAGTTGCGTGACCTCGGCATACCCGATGAGCGCATTCATGCTGAAGCATTTGGGCCGGCATCGCTTGAGCGCCGACACGATCAGGCAGCACCTGCCGCTGCACCCGCTGCTGCCGGGCCGGTGGATGTCGTATTCATGAAATCGGGGAAAGAAGCGCGCTGGCAGCCAAGGGGCGGATCGCTCCTCGAGCTTGCCGAAGCGCGCGGTCTGGTACCTGAATTCAGTTGCCGGAACGGGAGCTGCGGGACCTGCGCCACGCGGATTATTGCAGGGAGAGTTGCCTATCCCAAGCGACCTGCCGCCGGGGTTGCGGATCAGCATGCCCTGATCTGTTGCGCGGTTCCAGCCGCCCAGGAAGAAAAGGCGAGCAACAGCCTGGTGCTCGACCTCTGAACCCATCCCGATCCCGGTCGATCCGGACGGGGATGTGCGCACGAGTCGGGATCCTGCCGAGCTGGATCAGCAATATTCCGTGACGAATCTGTCATCACCACAAGGGTTTTGCCTGGCCTGGTAAGTGGTCTCTAGCGACGTCGTTTCAGCCGGACGGGGATCGCCAATGAAAAGCAGTTTCTGCTCCTCACTTTTTGCAGTGCGACCCGCTGCTCTCAATCACGCGCTGATAGGCCACGAGATCGAGAAAGGCTTCGGCTTCCACGACCTGTCCGGCAGCCATCCGGAATATCCACACAAACTCGTTTCGATAAGGCTGGCCCAAAGTCGTCCTGGCGGCAGCACCAAAGCGGACGATCACGCGATCGCAATCGCTGACAATGAAATGAACGCTTGGGACGAGCGGCGTTGCCAGTCGACTTACCAGAGGTCGGGCCGCATTTTCCGTGAAGTCCCGCAAACCCTTGTAGGTGCCCGCGACCGGGCCCGATCCGTGAATTGTCCAGACGACATCTTCGGCGAGCAGCCCTTCAAACACACTGCCTCCGGCGCTCCACCTGACAAATGCCGATTGAACGCTCTGCAGATTGCTGCGCTCTTCCGGGCATTGTGATCGGGATCGGGGCGGTGGCCCGGAACCGGCATGCAATGGTGTCAGGGCGCCGAGGAGGCCCCCGGCGACCAGTGCCGTCATCTTCGCGAGCACGGAGCGTTTTGATGGCGAGGGTCTCAAAGGGGATACTCCTCAAAACATCAACTCACATGCCGGCCGCCGTGGGACGGACAATGACTTCGTTGATGTCGACGCCAGCGGGTTGTTCGAGCGCAAACCGCACCGCGCGGGCGATGGCATCAGGGGTCAGCGATTTTCTGCGCCATTCGATCAGATCGGCAGCCAGAGCCGGGTCACTGATATCATGGCCCAGTTCGGTGGCGACGACGCCAGGCGAGATCAGGGTGGCGCGGATCTCGTCGTGCTCGAGCCGCAAGCCTTCGGTAATTGCCCGCACGGCATGTTTTGTGCCGCAATAGACTGCTGCTGTGGGCACAACCAAATGCGCCGCAATCGATGCGACATTGATCACATGCCCGTCGTGCTGCGCCGTGAAACGCGGCAGCACGGATGCGATACCATTGAGCACGCCGTGAATGTTGACGTCGATCATGCGCTTCCATTCGTCACGCTTGATCGATACCAGAGGCGACAGCGGCATGACGCCGGCGTTGTTCACTAGCGCATCGATCCGACCGAAGCGTTCCTCGGCTGCATCGACGAAGGCGTCAAAGCTGGCCGCATCGGTGACGTCGAGAGCGCACCACCCGGCCCGCTCGCCAAGCTCCTCCGCCAACGCAGAAAGTCGGTCGGTTCGCCGCGCGCCCAGAAACAGATTGGCGCCGCCAGGTGCGAGTTCGCGCGCAGTGGCTTCGCCAATTCCGCTCGATGCACCGGTGATGAGGATCGTCCTGTTGCGTATTTGAGCCATCATTCGTTCCTTCTTTCCGTTGCGTTCAAGCTGCCCGAACCGCTCTCACAGCGTTAGCCCGATCGTCCGCAATGCTTGCACGATCCTCCAAATCTTCCGTGCTTTTGCTTGCGTGCGATCCCGCGATCGGCGACGAGATCCCCATGTCCGATACTCCGGAACTCGCGCAAATCATTGCCCGGCACACGCCGCAGCCCGGGGTGTTCGAAACACCTGTGCCGGGATTATCGCTGATCCGTGCCGATGCTCCGGGCATGCCCATGCCAACGGTCTACGAGCCGTCGCTTTGCATTATCGCTCGGGGTGCGAAGACCGTGTCCCTTGGCGCGCGGATGCTGCATTACGATCCTTCACACTGTCTCGTCGCCTCGGTGGACCTTGCGCTGATCGGTCAGGTCATGTCCGCTGCCCCCGATGATCCTTACCTGTGTTGCAAGATCGACCTCGATCAGTCCGTTCTTGCCGATCTGATCACGGCCGATGGCACCGCCTTGCTGCCGGGCGATCCCCCTCCGCTTGCAGTGCACCCCACCGGCCCTGATCTGCTGGATGCCGCATCCCGCCTGCTGCGTCTGATTGACCGGCCTCATTCGATCCCTGTGCTCGCTCCGCTGGTGCAGCGCGAAATCCTCTACCATCTCATCACTGGACCTCAGGGTGAGATGCTTCGCCACGCAGCCTCGGGTGACAGCCATCTGGGCCAAGTGAGCCGCGCCATCGGCTGGATCCGCCGCCACTCGCGTGAACAGCTTCGTATTTGCGACATTGCCGGTGCGGCGCGGATGAGCGTTTCCTCGCTGCACCATCACTTCAAGCGGATCACCGGGCTGACGCCTTTGCAGTTTCAGAAGCAGTTGCGCCTTCAGGAAGCGCGCCAGTTGATGATTGCCGAGGGGGTGGGCGCCGGCTCTGCCGGATTTGCCGTGGGCTATGACAGCCCTTCGCAGTTCAGCCGCGAGTATCGCCGCTTGTTCGGCGCGCCGCCGCGTGCGGATGTCAGCGGGATCAGTTGAGCAAGCTTCGCCCTCAGGCTGCTTTCCGGTCCTTGCGGTCGATACGGCCCAGTGCGCCAGCCGGACCATCAAGGGCGGCACAGGCGTCTTCCCAGGCATGGTCATCTTCAATCAGCGCGGAGCGCAGATAGGACCAGACCATGCGCCGGGTCAGCTCGAGCCGGTCCGGGCCCTCATCATCGGTCTCCTTCGCATCATATCCGGCGATACCGCCGAGGCCATGCCTGCCGCCGGCGACCGTCAGCAGCGCCTCGGCACCCGGGCTGAGATGGTAAGGGTCAGCGTGCCAGTCGGCACCGCGGACGGTCAGATGAGGGCTCACGTCCCTGTCGCCGAAGACGACGAGGGTGCGAGTGGCCAGATTGGCAAAGTCGGGAGAGAATGCCGGGCCATAGGTCTTGCCGTTCTCGCTGAGATTGTCGCCGCCTGCACCGGGCGCTGCCAGCAGCACGCCAGCCTTGATCCGGGGATCGCGCAAGTCGACCTCGGCTCCGTTGATCGTGACCCGCATGCCAAGCAGCAAGGCAACCGTGTGGCCGCCGAGCGAATGGCCCACGGCACCGATTTTCTCGTAATCCAGGCGGCCCCTCAGAAGGGGCAGCGCCGTTTCAATGGCGCTCAGCCCATCCAGAATAGCGGTCAGTTCCTCTGCTCGCTCGCGCCAGAACAGAGGAGCGCCGGGCAGATCGCGGGGCAATCCGCCCACCTTGCTGTTGGCCTGCGTGGGCTGGATGACGACGAAGCCGCGCTCGGCCAGAAAGTTGGTAATCGGACCATAGCCATCCTTCGAGGGAAGATAGAGCGAAGGTCCGTGGCCATGTGACAGCAGAACGATTGGCAGGGCATCGCCATGAACGGGCGCGGTGACGCGCAGCTGCAACGGTTGCGGGCGCCCGGGCATCGGTAAGGACACCGGGCTGAAGGACGCAGTGAGGACCGGCTCCGGCGTCGGAATGAGCCGCGCGAGGTCGATCAGATTGTTCATTGCATTTTTTCCTTTTGGCGGAGCGTGCTCCGGGTCGTCGCCTGACTGGTCCGGCTCGTTCAGGCCGCGCGGCTGTCCTCACTACCGCCAGAGCCGGATCCGTTTGGCCGGATAGCGAGTGGCAGTGATGCCAGGCGTGACAGTGCGCGAGTGTAGGTGTGACCGGCTTCGGCAAGATCATCCCCGCGCACGGCGTCTGCGCCAAACACGAGAAAGGGATCTTGCCAGTCCATTGCGAAGCGATTCGCAGAGGCTTCCAGAGGAGCCAGAAGCTCGGCGACGGTGAAACGGTTGCGTCCGTCTGGCCGGTATGTGACCTCCCCGGCACCCATGGTCGCAGCGACCATCAGAGGCTTGCCGGCGAGCCTTGCGCCTTCAGTGTCCCAGTTCATATAGGCCATCCGGGTCAGGACGATGTCCTGCCACTGCTTCAGCAATGCAGGCGTCGAATACCATTGCATCGGAAACTGGAGCACGATGCGGTCTGCGCCGAGAAGCCGCGATGCCTCTCGTGCACTGTCGCGCTCCATTGCGAGCCCTGCCGGGTAAAGGGCGGCCATGTCGGCAATCGCGACATGATGCAGTCCCACCGCCGCCCGCGCCAGGGCTGCATTGACCTTCGATCGCTCGGAATCCGGATGGAAGAGCAGGATCTGCGTAACGGTTGGCCTGAGTTCGTCGTGCATTGGTTCAGCTCGCCTCGTGTCCGCTAATGACGGGTCGCATATGGCCGGCCGCAATCGATCCTTCCAATCGATATTGGTTCTGTCTTATTATCGATCATATGAATTTACGTTCAATCGACATGAACCTGCTCGTCATCCTCGACGTCCTTCTTGACGAACAGCACGTCGGGCGCGCGGCCGAGCGCGTGGGGCTCTCGCAGCCGGCGATGTCCGCTGCGCTCCAGCGGTGCCGTCACCTTTTCCGCGACGCGCTGTTCGAGCGGAGCCGGGGAACGATGCGCCCCACACCCAAAGCCGAGAGCCTGAGGCAGCCGCTCAAGGAACTTCTCGCCGCAACCACGAAGATCATCGCGCCTCCGGTGGTGCCCATTCAAGAGCTCAAGGCAACGCTGAGACTCACGATGGCCGACCTTTCTGCGTTGCTCGTCCTCGAGCCACTGCTTGCCGATCTTGCTGGGTCGGCCCCGGGGATCGACATCGTCCTCCAGCCGTGGGCCGGTGCTGCGGATGCCCGGCGCGCGCTGAAGGACGGATCGACGGACATTGCCGTCTCGGTGTTCGAGACAGACGATGACGATCTGTGCTGCCAGCCTGCGAGCAAGGAGGCCTATGTGGTGGCCATGCGCGAGGATCATGCTGCGGCGCAGGGCTTCACGCTGGAGACGTGGTTGTCGTTTCCCCACATCGTTGTTTCAGGGCGGGGCGAGGCGCGTACGGCACTGGACAGCGAACTTGCGGCGCGCGGGCTCAGGCGCCGGATCGGCGTGGTGGTTCCGACCTTCGGCATGGTTGTCCCGCTCCTGCGCTGCACTTCGATGATTGGCATGGTGCCGGAAAAACTGGTGAGGCGGACATCCGGCCTCGCCCTTTTCCAGCCGCCTGTGGCTGTGCCGAACATCAGCCTGTCACTGGGGTGGCATCGCCGGCGCGAGAACGATTCTGCGCTGCGCCATGTGGCCGACCGGCTGGCAGCCCATCTTGGTTGATGGGCCTGCTCCGGGGCCGGATCGATCACCTGACCTGCCATCCAGTCAGGCTATCGCACAAGGTCTGCACAAGGCCGGGGCACGCCATGTTTACGCAATCTACGCCTTTCAGTTGAGCCCGAACCGCATCTCACGGTCGTCGTCCGACGGCGGTGATGATGCGTCAACTGAAAGGACCGAACATGACCAATCATTATGCCAGCAATTTCTTCCGACCGCTTCGAAGCCTCGGGCTTATCGCCCTGATGGGCGCCTCTGTTGCTGCCTGTTCGACGGATACCGGGAGCTTGAGGAGTGCCGCGGCCGCAAACCTTGCGAGTGAGACGGCGCTCAACGCACAGATCATCTCCGACCGTGCGCGGGCGCAGCGGTGCGATCGTGACCCGAGCAGGAAGGAGTGTCCCCGCGCGGATCGCGAGCGGGCAGAGCGCGACAGGGAGCTGGAAGAGTGGTGCAACCGCTATCCGACCCATCGTGATTGTCGTCGCCGCTGATCGGTGCCTGCCAGTTCGCTTGGTCGGCGCCCCTCCGATGTCGCCGGAACGCCGAGGATGAGCAAGCAATTCGGGGGGAAGCGGCACTTCCGCTTCCCCATTTTCCTGCACGCATCGCGACCCCAGGCGCGCCAACCGGCCATTGGCGAGCTTGCGCCAATACGCGTGTCACCTCTCTGGAACCTTGCATTGGCGGAGCAGACCACATGAAATTCACAAGTCGCGACGCAATGGTCCCCGACGACTGGCAGAGTCCCGATCGGCCCAGCTGGGCCGGCATCGGGATCGGGCTTGCCTCATACTCGATCTGTCTCGTCCTCGTCGCTCTCGCGATGGGATACTGGGCCCGTGATGTGCCGGTCTGGCAAGGCGTGATCGGGTCCTATGCAGGCGCGATTGCGGGTCTGTGCGGTTTTGCGGCCGCCTGTCTCGTCCGGCGCACGCCGGCCAACAAGCTCGGCCTCGTTGCTACACATTGGCCCTGGTATGCCGTTGCGGTCGGCCTTGCGATCGCAACCTACGGCCTGAGCCTGTCGATCATCGATGCTCATATGCAGGTCACCGGAAGGCCGGACGAATCACAGGCTGTTCTTCACGCAGCGGTGCGCGGCGGGGCGTTGCCGTTTCTGCTGGCCCTTGTGGGCGGCGCGATCCTGACGCCGCTGGGAGAGGAACTCCTGTTTCGAGGGATCATCGCCAACGCGCTCAACAGATATGGCGCCTGGGCCGGTATCGCTGCCAGCGCGCTGATTTTCGGCATGGCGCATGGCACCGGCGCCATCCTGTGGGTGGCCATCATGGCCGGACTGGTCTCTGGCCTGCTGTTTCGCAGGACCGGTTCAGTGTGGCCTTCGGTCCTGCTCCACATGGCCTATAACGGGCTGCACTCCTTCGCGTCCGCGCTGTCCTGAATTCAGCGCCACGCCGCCAGACATGTCCAGAGCGGCAAAGCCTGGACCCTGCCTGTTGCACCTGGCTCAGCCTGCAGAAGGCTCGGCACGCAGGCCTACCCTGACAAGAGTGCCGCCGCCGGGCGCATCCAGGACGTCCACCCGTCCATCATGGCGCGCGATCACCTCCTCCACCAGGCTGAGACCCAACCCGCTTCCGGAAGCAGACGGTCGCAGCCGGTAGAACGGCTCGAAGATTCGCTCCCGCTCGCCTGGCGGGATCCCGGGGCCGTCATCCTCGACTTCGAACCCCACGCCGGTCACTCGAACGATAATCTGCTGTCCGCCGTGTTGTGCCGCGTTCTGTACCAGATTCATCACCACGCGCTCGATCGCCGCAGGATCTCCGAGGACCGGTTCGTTCGCCGCAACCTCCACCGCAACTGTCTTGCCGCTGGCGATCATGAGCGGTGCCAGCTCCGCGACCGTTGCGCGGACGAGGGCTGCAAGGTCGAAGCGTTCGCGGCGCTTGTGGTTCTCCATGCGCTGAAGGTCCAGCAACTGCTCCGCGAGGGTCGCGAGCCGTTGAATGTCACCGGCAAGAGAGCGTGTCTCGGCGTTTTCGGACGTTTCCACCTTGCTGCGCAACACTGCGATAGGCGTTCGCAGCTCATGCGCTGCGAAGCCCAGGAAACGCCGCTGGCGCTCATGATCCTCGTCAAGCCGCTGAAGGGCCGCGTTGAAGGCACTGACCAGGGGCGCGATCTCGCGGGGCGCTTCGTCCTCGCTAAGAGAACCCCTGCGCGTGTGCGCATCAATGGCCTCTGCCTCGCGCGCGATGCGATGGACCCCCGCAAGCGACCGCCGCACGATCCACGGCGTCACCACAAGCGAGGTCAGTGCCAGCAGCACGAAGATCGGCAGGACGATGACATTTGAAGCGAGGATCACCGTGAGGTTCAGATCCGAAAGCGCCCCATGCCCAAGGATCGTGAGATCCCCGATTTCAGTCTTCTGCCTTCTGGCCACCGCGGCCAGATGGTAGGGCGGATTCCGATCGCGCAGCTGGGCAAAGGACAGATCGCTCAATCGGCCAACAAGTGATGCGTAATGCTGCGGCACCGATCCGAAGCTGACACTGCGACCGGCATCGTCCTGGACCACGAACCATAATTGCGGCGTTGCCGCTTGCAATTCGGCCAGTTCAGGGGTCATTTCGACCGAAAGCTGCCCGGCTTCCTCGCGCTTGATCGCACCGGCTATCACCGGGATGATCCGCTCGTCAGTGTAGGGACCGCCGCTGTCGAACCGGATCGCAATCGCAATGATAATGGCGAAAGAGACGATGAGGATCGCAAAGTTGACGGCGAGGGGATAGATGATCAGCGGCCGCCTGAGGGAGCGGAGCTTTGTCATGCTGCTTCCCGGAGCAGGTAGCCAACACCTCTGATTGCGTGGATTTCGACACCCGCACCTGAATTCGCCAGTTTCTTCCGCAGCCGGGAGATATGCGAGTCCAGCGTATTGGACTGGACCTCGTCATCAAAGCCGAACACCGCCTGTTCGAGTGTTTCGCGCAGCACAGTCCTGCCCCGGCGTTTCATCAGTGCGGCAAGGACGCGCAGTTCGCGGCGCGGAAGATCGAGCCGTCCGCCCCGTACCTCGACCTCCTCGTTCGCAAGATCGAAAACCACGGATCCCGCCCGGATCTCGGCGCCCTCCAGTTCTGCCGGGCGCCGACGAACGGCACGGATGCGCGCAAGCATCTCGTCCATTGCGAAGGGCTTGACCAGGTAGTCGTCCGCTCCCTCGTCAAGCCCGGCCACCCGGTCCGCAACCTCGCCGCATGCGCTCAGAATGACGATGCGGATGCCGGGATTGCGGGCGCGCAATTCAGGAACGAGTGACAATCCTTCCCCATCGGGCAGCTTTCTGTCCAGCAACACCAGATCGAATCCGGCCATCAGAACGGCCTCCCGCGCGCTTGCGAACCGATCGACGTGGTCGACGACAAACCGCTCTTTCCTGAGGACCGCACAAACGGATTCGGCGAGCCGCGGTTCGTCTTCTATCAGCAGAATTCTCACAGCTTTACCCGTCGTTTCCCGGCAAAAGACTCGCCCCCGCATTCTTCGCCACCTGACGAGCGCGATCTGGCCGGAGCCTGAATAATCATCCGGATACGATGCGCTGTGCACGATCATCGGTCGGCAGCGCCCCGATCGCCACATTGCAAATCCTACTCCGCGCTTGCACGGGATTCCGGCGCAGAGACAGGTGAGGCCAGCGACATCCGACCCGATTGACCAAATGGCATATGAAGCGTATACGTTTCATATAAATGTGGAGGTCAAATTGGGAATAGTGAAAATCGACGACGCGCTGCATGAAGAGGTGCGCCGGGCAAGCGCTGTGATGTGCCGGTCCATCAACGCGCAGGCCGAATTCTGGATGAAAATCGGCAGGCTTGCTGAAGCCAATCCGGCACTCTCTTTCAATGATATCATCAGCCGCGAGCTTGCGAGCGTTCAGGTGCCCGAACCAGACGAGCGCGCGGCAGCCTGACATGGTAAAGACACCTGACGAGCTCGCGCTGATGCGAATATCAGGACGCCTGCTTGCATCGGTTTTCGCGATGCTGGACCGTCTCGATCTGACGGGCATGTCGACACTCGAAATCAATGATCTGGTCGAGCGGTACATTACTGTCGACCTTGCTTCCCGCCCGGCCAGCAAGGGCCAGTATGGCTTTGCATTCGTGCTCAATTGCTCGCTCAACGATGTCGTCTGTCATGGCGTGCCCGACGCGAACGACATCATTCGCGACGGAGACATCATCAACCTCGATATCACGCTGGAAAAGAATGGTTTCATCGCCGATTCCAGCAAGACCTGGATTGTCGGAAACGCTTCGGGCGCCGCGAGACGGCTTGTCCGCATAGCCAATGAGGCCATGTGGGCGGGGATCCGTCAGGTGCGCCCTGGCGCCCGTCTCGGGGACATCGGCTTTGCCATCGAAAAGCATGCGAAGAAAAATGGCTACTCGGTTGTCAGGGAGTATTGCGGGCACGGAATTGGCCGCGAGATGCACGAGGAGCCGCAGGTGCTCCATTTCGGCCGACCGGGCAGCGGGCTCAGGCTGCGCGAGGGCATGGTGTTTACCATAGAACCGATGATCAATGCCGGGCGGCGGCAGGTGGTCACCGACAGCGATGGCTGGACTGTCAGAACTCGCGACGGACGCCTGTCCGCGCAGTTCGAGCACACCGTCGCAGTGACCGCAGGCGGGGTCGAGGTGCTGACGCTGAGGGACGGTGAATTGGCTCTAATTTGAGCAACAGGCGCCTGCCTGACGGGATGCTCATGCGCATCTCCTTTTCCCTGCTCCCGGCTGGCCAGCGCCTCAATCCGACGAAAGCCGCAAGCCATCACGACCCTGCTCAGCCAACAGTCGTACCTTGCCCGGGACGCCATGTTCACGCAACTTTCGGGCTGCATTTCCCACGAAAGGCCAGATGAAAGAGAACGGGAAAATGCCTGAAAAGAGTGAGAGCTGGTTTCTGCGAACCGACAAGATTGCCGAAACAACCCGGGTGCCTGCGGGCGTTGAATACCACCGGGTCTACGCAGGCGAAAAGCGCCGCATCCTCCGCGGAGTTACCGCGATAGTCTTTCTCTTTGCAGGCCTGATTATCCTCGCGCAGGCGTGCCTCGCCGCCGCTGCGGCGATCGACAGTCAGCTGCTGCCGGGGCGGACAGGCTTTACGCCACTCCAATACGCAGCCGGGGCGTTCTCTCTGGCTCTTCTCATTCCGTACAGCATGCTGCTCCAGCGCTGGCTCTACGGAGTGCCCGCGCGCTCTTTGCATTCGGTCACTGGCAGCTTTCGGTTCGGCGTGTTCGGCCGCGCATTGCTCGTGTTCGGCCCTTTGGTCCTTATCGTCATGTCCGCCGGCTTTTTCGCGCCGGATGACAGGATCCCATGGAGCACCAGCGACCTCACAGCATTTTTCATCATCGGCATGACGCTCACCCCGCTAGCGGCCGCTGGTGAGGAATATGGACTGCGCGGCCTGATGTTCCGCGTAGTCGGTAGCTGGACGCGCGGATCCCTTTCCGGCGCAGTCCTCGGGATCACGCTTACGACTGTCCTTTTCTCGCTCTTCCACGGCAGCCTCGACCCTTACATCCTTGGCTCCTATCTCGTGCTCTTCGCCGCGATGGCGATCATCACCTGGAGGACGGGAGGCCTTGAGGTCGCCGTCGTGCTGCACGGCGTCTACAATGTCAGTGCGCTTGTCCTTGCGACCACGCTCCACCTCGACCTGGGAGGTGATCTTGGCAGCCGCGGCGAGATCGCCGGTACACCCGCAAACCTGGTGCCAAGCGCAGCGCTCGCGATCATTACCGCAGCTATCTGGTGGACGACACGCAGGTCGGGACCTGCACGGACGCCAGCGATGTCAGGCGAACACTCTTGACTGGCTGGCTCCCAGAATCGGTGACGCACGAGATGATCGCTGGTGTCAGGTGACCGGGGAGCGAGCTGTCCGGCAAGAACTGGAGTATTGGATGTCAGAAACTGAAGCCACTGCCGAACAGACGGGTGTGAAGGTCGCGGACCGTATTATTCCCGTGCCCGCCTCCATCAGTCCCGAAGCGCAAGCGCGGCTGCATGCTGCTGTCGGACCGGATGGCACCCCGCTCAACGCGCTGTACGCTATGCCGGGCGAAGATGATCCCGAAGCGTGGCGCCGCATGAAGCATGCTGCCGATACGCACTATGCTGCTGCGATGAAGGATCGCGGCCAGTCAGGATCTGTCGAGCTTGAGACAAGCCGGATCGGGTCTGCGACGGTGCATATCGCGACGCCGTCCCAGCTTGTGTTTGAGGACTGCGTCTACCTTGATCTGCACGGCGGTGCCTTTGTGTTCGGCAGCGGTGAAGCCTGCCGCGAGGGCGCGCGCAGTCAGGCGGCCGCGCAAGGAATGTGCTGCTACGGGATCGACTATCGCACACCGCCTGATTACCCCTTCCCGGCGGCGCTCGATGATTGTCTTGCGGTCTATAGACACGCGGTTGCGACGTACGGCGCGGGCAGGGTCGTGCTTGGCGGCCGGTCTGCGGGTGGAAACCTGGCGCTGGCCACTGTGCTGCGTGCGCATGATGAAGGCATGGAGATGCCTGCCGCGCTCGTATTGCTCTCGCCGGAGGTCGATCTGACAGAAACCGGCGACAGCTTTCACGTCAACAGAACCGTGGACGTCGTTCTGCCAAACCCCTTGATGCCTGCAAACCTGCTCTATGCGAATGGCGCGGACCTGACCCATCCCTACCTCTCTCCGCTCTTCGGCGAATTCTTCGAGGGCTTTCCGGCGACGTTAATTCAGAGCGGAACCCGCGACCTGTTCCTGTCGAACGCCGTGCGGTTGCACAGATCCTTGCGGCGCTTGGGGATAGTGGCTGAATTGCATGTGTTTGAGGCTATGCCCCATGGCGGCTTCGGCGGCACGCCGGAAGACGCTGAACTGCTGGACGAGGTGGTGCGCTTCGTCCGCCATTCCCTCCTCCGATAGATCGCCTGCCGGCAATCCTGCTGTCCGCGGCGGCCCTCCCCCTTTTTGTCAGGGACAGGTCGGTGGACATAGCGCTGGCAAGCCATGGGCCAGCTTTACCACCGGCTCCGGATAGGTCGGCAGCGCCGCGCTTGGCCGCTCGGCGAAGAATGCATACCATTCAGCCAGTGCATCGCAGCCTTCTGGTAGTGGCACGCCATAGACATGTTTGGCGAATTGCAACGTCGCCATGGTGACGCAGTCAGCGATGGTGGGCTGCGCTCCCGACAGGAATGGACCCTCATTTTCCTGTGCGAGCAGGTCGAGCATGCGCAGTCGCCCATAATAGGCATCAGCCGCAAAGGTCGCCGCTTCGCGGCTCTGACGTTCACCTTTCGCGAACAGGGGGCTGGCCTTGTGGCACCAGATCCCGAACTGCATCGCAGCCTCATCGATCACGCTCAGCATCTCGCGGATGCGTGCCCGCTCCTCCGGCGTTGCTCCTGCCATGTCGGGTGACGGAAAACGCTCCTCCAGATAATCAAGGATCGCAATCGAGGAACGGATCAGTGTTCCCTCCTGTGTCTCGAGGATGGGAACCGTGCCGAGCGGACCAAGTCCTGCAAGCTCAGGCGGCGGCCAGGCCGCGAGCGCATCAAAGGCAATCCGCTCGATGCCAGTGATCCCTTTTTCGGCGAGGTAGATGCCGACACGGCGGGGGTAGAGCCCCCATTCGAGTTCGTAGAGCTTCATGGGTATGCTTTCGTCAATCACGCCGGGAGGGGTTCGAACACCAGCGACTGGTGGAGAGATATGCCTGCAGTCACCCCGTCGGCAGCCGCCCAGCTGGCGTTGTGCGGCGCGCGCGCGGCATCGCCTGCTGCATATACTCCTGGCACGCTGGTAAGCTTTGCGGCGTCGGTCCTAATAATTGCGCCGAATGGACCATCATCAAGCACGCAGCCGAGTTGCGCCGCGATCGGGCTGTTGAGGCGGGAACGCGGTGCGAGATAGAGCGCGTCGATCGGCACCTCGTGACCGTCGGCGAGTGTCAGCGACGACAGGGCGGCATCTTCACCACAAAGCCCTGCAATCGGTCTCGGCTCGATCGCTACGCCGCGACGCGCCAGCTGCAATTGCATTGTGGCATCCGGCATATCAGCGCCATTTAGGAAAAGCGTTGTTGGTCCCCAATCAGCAATCAGCAGGGCCTGATGCGCAGATACCGGCATGGTCTGAAGCACGCCGAGGCGCCGTCCCCCATACTCGAAACCGTGGCAGTAGGGACAATGCAGCACGCTCTTGCCCCAGCGCCCGGCGAGGCCGGGGATCTCCGGCAGAACGTCGGATATCCCGAAAGCGAGAACCAGCCTCGCCGCATGAAGGCTGATGCCGTCAGCAAGGCCCACTTCGAAGCCGTCAGCCATCGCCTCCGCGCTGGTCGCGACGCCTTCGAGCATCTGGACTGTGGGGTATCGCTGGAGCTGGGCGCGCGCCTCGGCGACCATGGTCTGCGGGCTCTTTCCATCATGACCCAGGATGCCGTGCGAGGCATCGGCAAAGCGATTGCGCGGGGCCCCTGCGTCGATGACGCATACCGAGCGGCGCGCGCGGGCGAGCTGCAATGCAGCAGACAGGCCGGCGAAGCTGCCGCCGATGACAACAGCATCATTTCGCATGAACAGTCTCCAGATCAATGGACTTGCCGCTTGCAACCATGCGTGCGTGGAAGTCGGCGCTGAGTTCTGCGAGCGTCACCTTGCCGAAGTGCTCGAGAAGCAGCGCTTCTGCGTCGCTGAATGCGTTGTTCAGCGAGGCGTTGACTGCCTGTTCGACAAGGCAATCGGGTTCGTCGCTGCGGTTACCGACGGCTAGGAGCCCTGGACTGCCCAACGCTATGTAGACGTCGCGCAAGCTGATGGAGTGCAGTGCCTTTGCAATCGTCCATCCGCCCCCGTGACCTTTCCCGGACCGGACAAAACCGGCATCGCGCAAGCCCGCCATGATCCGGCGAATGACGACCGGATTGGTCTGCATGGCGGTGGCCAGAACCTCCGAAGTAATCGGTCCCGCCGCTTGCGCCATGTGAAGAAGGACGTGGAGCACGCCCGACAGTCTGCTATCCCGTTTCATGTAACTTTTATAGTTACGAATCTTTCCCGTGTCAAGGTTCACGGCGTAGCGCGGGAGAGATCCTGGCGCGGAGTTCACGGATCGCCCGGCAAGGACCGGTCCGATCAGGTCCGATCAGGAACGCGGGCCACCATTTCGATCTCGATCCTGAGTTCGGGCGAGAACAGGGCGCTTACACCGATCCCGGTCATTGCCGGCATCGTATCGCCGAGAAAGGCCACCAGCGGTTCAAATACCTCTGCGGCCTTGTCCGGTGTCCAGTCGACAATATGGGCCCGCAGGCTGACGATGTCGGAAGGCAACGCCCCGATGCTGTCGAGGCAGTGTTTGAGGTTCTGGCAAACGATGTCGGTCTGCTCTCTCAGCGAGGCCGGCACGTGATCCGTGCCCTTTTGCGCGGCGATCTGGCCCGAAAAGATCGCCAGCGGTCCTGTGTCGACCAGCGTCCCCTGCGAATGATGGTTGCCGGTTGAGTCCCAGAGCGCCGGCGGATTGAGGCGGACAAGCGGTGTGTTCATGTCGGATCTGCTCCTGAATGGGCACCATGGCCCGTTGGATGTCACGCCCCTCCATAGCCCGACCGGCAGTGAACGGATGTCCGCCCAACCATGACCGTGCGTCACGGATGACCCATGCTTTTGAGCCCCGCATCAGTGGACAGGCGAAAGCAGGAGCGGCAAGATCGCAGCAGCGTTAAGGACACTACGTGATGACCAATAGCAGCAGGGCGGCACGCGGATTGTGACCGCACGAAGCCTCAACGAGATCGTCATTTTCATGGCTGTGGCTGATGCAGGAAGCTTTGCCCGGGGCGGCCAGGCAATGGGGCTTACCGGGTCGGCTGCCAGCAAGGCTGTCGCCCGTCTGGAGGCCCGGCTCGGTGTCAGGCTGCTGCACCGTAACTCCCGCGCTGTCAGCCTCACATCAGAAGGTGAGCGTTTCCGCCAGAGCGGAAAGAATATTCTCGAAGCTGTCGATGAGGCTGAAGCGAGCATCGCTGCGCCGGATGGCAGGCCGCGGGGGCTGCTACGTCTGAGTGTTCCCGATGCCTTCGGCCGACGCGTGATCATGCCGTTGGTGAACGATTATCTTGAACGTTGGCCAGAGGTCCGCATCGACATCGATTTTTCCGACCGTCCCGTCGACCTCGTAGAGGAAGGCTTCGATCTTGCCATCCGCATAGGAGGAGAGAGCGCGCCAGATGGTATCGTGTCCCGGGTCGTCGCTGAATATCCCGTGTGGTTCTGTGCTGCCCCGTCCTATCTCGAACGCCGGGGCCATCCCGCGGACGCGGAGGCCCTGAGCGCGCACGACTGCATTCTGTTTCGATCCCGGAGCCGGACGCAGGAATGGCTTGGCCTGTCGGGGAGCGAACACGCCGACAAGTTGCTGGCCCACGGACGGTTGCGAATGAACAGCGCAGAGGCCATCCGCCTCGCTGCCCTTGCGGGCCTCGGAATTGCGCTGCTGCCGTCTTTCCTCGTCGATGACGAGTTTGCGACCGGACACCTCGTCCGGCTTTTCCCTGAACTAGGGACGCAAACCGTGCGCGTCCTATGCCTCTATCCAAGCAGACGCCTCGTTGACCCGCGGGTGCGCACTTTCATCGACAATGTGAGTGCGGCATTGACCCGTGTAGCCTGAACCGCCTCGCAGCTTGTTATCGCCCGATTGCGCTGCCATCCTGTGTGCCGCACAGCCCCGCTGCCGAGAGCGTCAACTCGATGACGGGGCGAAGGTCATCCATCGTTGCACCGTCTCGCGCCTGGACCGAAAGACCCTGGAGAACCGTCACAAGATAGCGGGCAAGACGATGGGCGTCCGGCTCCGGCATCCAGCGAAGAAGCTGCTCGCTGATTGCCTGCCGGAACGCGGTCCGCCGTTTCGCGAGTGTTCCCGCGACAGCCTGATTGTCAGGATGGCACATGATCATCCCGTTCGAAATCAGACACGCCTTGCCGCTCTTCGTCACACTTTCCGCACCTGCCTCAAGCAGCCCACGCGCCCAGTCTCGAGGCGTTTTGCTCGTCGACAGTTTCGTGAGATCTAGCCCTGCCTCGCTGTCTTCGTAGAACGCGATGGCTTCTTCCATCAGGCCAGCCTTGCTGCCGAAGGCATGGTATAGGCTTGGAGGCGCAACACCGATCGCAGCCGTCAGATCTGCGATCGACACGCCCTCGTAGCCGCGTTCCCGGAACATGCCCAGCGCGGTGCGCACCGCGGCGCTGCGCTCGAAGCTGGCCGGGCGACCGCCAGATCTGACCCCTTGTTTTTTATCGATCACTAAAATTTCCTTGATGCCCTGAGGCGATCTTTTATATCGATCGCTAAAGAATGCAAGGCGGCGAGATGGGATCCAGCGTGTGAGCATCTCGCACAGCGACCTTGGTCGCGACGCTTTGCGCGCAGAGCCCCGCCACCTTTTTCAGTCAGGAAATGAATCTTATGATCCTCAAGACTTACACCCGCATTCTGACGACAGACCTTGAGTCGACCGTCGCATCCCTCAAGGCGGTCCATGGAACCGAACCGCATCTCGCGTTCGGGTTCGATCCCTGGAAGCTTGTCGGGATCGGAGACGTGCTCGTCGTGGCCGGAACCGAGGAAACGTTGGAGCCCATCCGTGGCAGCCTTGGTCCATGGATCGTCGAGGACATTGTTGCTGCAAGGTCGAAACTTCTTGAGCACGGCGCTTCCATCTTGCGCGACATCGAAGAGGTCGCCACCGGGCGCATGATGTATATGAAGCATGCTGATGGCCATGTGGTCGAGTATGTCCAATGGCTGCCTGAACTCGCCGAGAAGCTTGTCTTCGAGCCGCTGCAGGCGGGCACGCTCTCCTCCCGGATCTGACGCCACACGAGCCGCGACCTGTTGGGACCGAACCGGAACAGCCCGGAAATCAGCGGGCTTGCAAGTCCGCCCTGCTGCCAGGGGTCTGGGGCATGGCCCGCGATCCCGGCAATCAGATCAAGCAGGCGCTCGAGCTCACTGACGGCAGCTGGAAAAACCTGTTGCGCCAGGATGTTCGCAGCCGTCAGCTCTCGGGATATGATGGCGCGACGATGCGGGGCGGGATCACATCAGCCGCGCAATTCGCGCTTGAAGAAATAGTGAAACACGAAATGGGCCGGCGAGGCGACCATGACCAGTTCCCAGCCGTCCGCACCGAGTTCGTTCAATTGATCGGCATTCATGGTTTCGGTGACGAGTTTGTATTCCCATTGCACAGCATTTTCTCCGGTTGTTGCGATATCGGGATATGGGCTGCGGACGGCCATGCGCATCGCCGCCAAATCCGAGGCGTGCCGGATTTGCGCCGACCCGCCATCGGCAAAGACTCCGGATTAGGGTCGTGGCCTGCCGCTCTCTCTGGTCGTGCGCGCAAGGCAGCTTGTCGTGCTCTGTTGGTCCCGATTTCCCGGAGCTGCTAGCCGTGGCTTCAGACCGCGAGCCGGGGCCAAGGGGAATGCCATGATCAAATCTGCCATCATCCTGACATGCGCGACGGCGCTTGCTCATCCCAACGGTTCAGCGCCTGCCTCTGTTGCCGTTCCGGTCGAGGCGCCAGGGCCGCAAGGCGCTCTGGCAGGGACGATGCTGCGCAGCGCGGACGGCGAGGGGCCAGTCGCCCTGATTATACCAGGCTCCGGTCCGACCGACAGGGACGGCAACAATCCGATGGGCGTGAAAGCAGCCAGCTACCGCCTTCTGGCAGAAGGATTGGCCGCACAGGGAGTTACTACGGTGCGCATCGACAAGCGCGGCATGTTCGGCAGTTCTTCAGCGGTTCCGGATGCCAACGCCGTGACCATCTCCGATTATGTGTCTGATATCGCCGTATGGGTACGCGCCATTCGGGAGCAGACGGGCGCGTCCTGTCTCTGGCTTATTGGCCACAGCGAGGGCGGTCTGGTGTCGCTTGCTGCGGCGCAGGAGATCGGGGACGTATGCGGGCTGGTGCTTGTCGCAGCCCCGGGCAGACCGATGGGCGAGGTCATCAAGCAGCAGCTCCGCGCTAATCCGGCAAATGCGCCCCTGGTCGCGTCGGCCGACGCGGCGATCGATCAGCTCATCTCGGGCCGAAAGGTTGAGGTTTCGACACTACCGGAGCCACTGCTGCCGTTGTTCAGTCCGGCGCTGCAGGATTATCTGATCAGTGTCTTTGCGCTTGATCCGGCCCAGTTGGCGGCACACGCCGACCTTCCCATCCTCATTGTCCAAGGGGGCAAGGACCTGCAGGTATCGGTGGAGGATGCCAACAGACTGAAAGTTGCCAACCCATCCGCCGTGCTCGAGATAGTCCCGGACGCCAATCACGTCCTGAAGGAGGTTCCGGGCGACAGTATGGCTGGCAATTTCGCCACCTATGGCAATCCGGACCTTCCAGTCGCCGAGGAGATCGTCACGATCATCGCCAATTTCGTCCGGCGCTGAAGCCCGGCGTTTGGACGCGGGATGAGATTGCTGCCGCCCGGACGGCGCAGTCTGCCAAACTGCAAGAAAGCTCGGCCGGAACGTTCTCCTTGCCCGGCTCTGCCCCTAGGATCGCACGGGCAGCAAGTCGCGCTGGCTTTCGAGAAAGCCTGCAAGTGTGTTCGCTGGTCGCCCCGTGATCCGCTCCACTTCCATTGTGATCCGGTCCTCGGACCCTTGGGCGATAGCCTCGTCCATGCCGGCGAGCGTGAGAGCATAGGATCGGGGGATGCCGAAACCGGCGTACCGGGCAGCCAGCTCGTTTGCAGAAAGGCGGCAGTGACGGACAGCGCGACCGATCCGCGCGCTGACTGCATATGCCACCTCGTCGTAGGTCAGAGCCTCAGGACCGGTCAGCACATGCTCGCCCGACGGAAGCGCGGAATCGGTCAGCGCCTCTGCTGCAACAGCAGCAATGTCGGCAGCATCGATGAACGGCACGCGTCCATCCCCCGTCGCGGAATAGAGGCACCCTTCCTCGAGGATTGCCTGCCGATGCTGGGTCGTGAAGTTCTGCATGAACCAGGTTGGGCGCAGGACCGTCCACAATGCCGCATGGGCAGAGAGCCAGGCATGAACCTCGCCCATCATCGGGCCGCCCGCCTCAAGCGAGGAGGCGCTCAGAAGGACCAGGCGTCCGGGGACCTGCGTCCGCGCCCGTTCCAGAAACGGGCGCATGACCGCCAGATGCTCTGTCTGATCGGTCGGAGCGACGAGGTATACGCCGGTAACGCTCTCGAGCGCTGCGGCGTGGGTCGCCGGATCATTCCATTCGAAGCGAACCTGGCCGGTCGCGCAGGGGCGCCGCGTTGCGATCCGCGCCGCGATCCCGCGACGTGCCAGCTGTCCGGCGACGAGCTGACCCGTCTTGCCGGCGCCGCCGGTCACGAGGATCTGCTCATCCATGGCTCGCATCCCCGCCCGTCAGCGCATCGACAAGCGCTGCGCCCTTCGTCGCGCGCAGCACAGCGATCGGGTTCCAGTAATCGCGGTAATGGACGATGCGGCCGCCCTCGGTGCGGATCACCGAGATATAGCATTGATCATACGGCTCGCCAGTCTCCACGCCCTGCCCGAAGCCTTCGAACTCGATGATCGTAACATCGGGATCGGTCGAGGGATGAACGGTCGGCTCGCCCATCCGGTCAAAGGCGATGAGGCCTGCTGCCTTTTCCAGATGGCGGGCGACGGCGTCCCTGCCATCGAGGCGGCTTGGCAGGCCCGGCAGCGCATAGGGAAACTCCATCACCGCGTGTTCGGCCATCATCTCGGTGAAGGAACCGGCATCAGCGGCGATCCTGCTACCGAGTGCCCTGCGAAGCATGGCCGAGAAACCTTGAATATTATCGCTCATGATTTACCTCCGATTCGTCGGAACGATTGCGTTCCGTCCATAGTTAGGGGATTTTCGATGGAACGCAACCGTTCCGACCACATCGGCTCCGGAAGCCGCGCTCTGAGCGGAGCGGCCATCATGCGTGCTGATGTCACCGAGGCGCTGACCCGCGCCTTCTTCCAGGAGTGGGCCCGCGCCGGATACTCAGCTTTGAGCCTAGAGCGTGTCGCCCGCTCCGCCGGGGTCGGCAAGGCCGCGCTCTATCGGCGGTGGCCCGAAAAGCCTGCGATGGCCGGCGATCTTCTGTCGCGTGCCGGGCTGACGCTCACCGATGTTGGCGACCAGGGATCTCTCGAAGCCGATCTGAAGGCCTTGCTCTACGCGCTTCGCCGGGTGCTCCGACACCCACTGATCCGGCGGATCATTACAGACCTCCATGCGGAGATCGGGCGCACTCCGTCGCTGGAATCGGCGATACGGCCTTTCCAGCGCGCGCGGCGCGAACGGATCAATGGATTGCTCGATCGCGCCATTGCCAGAGGCGAGTTGTCACCCTCGGTGGACCGCGAAACAGCAGCCGATTTCGTCGCAGCTCCGCTCTACTGGCGCCTGGCGGTGGTGGGCGGGCAAGCCGACAAGCATCACATTGCGCGCCTTGCCCACATGCTCGCCTCTGCCCTTCGTGCCGACGCCTGATCCGTCTCGACCTTCAGGGGCGTCGTGCATCTCCGGCCTGAGCCTTGACACGCCGGCTTCACCAAGGCCGCTCACAGTGCGGGAACCATCCTGACGCGCACACTGCGGCATGTTCGAGCGGATTCCAGGACGCTATCACGTGACAATGAGCAGGCCGTATTATCCGGACGCGCTGCGCAGGATTGGCGCACTGTCGGCGCTGGCGCAGTTCGACCCCCACATTGCAGGCACGCCGCCGCTGGGACTCGACCTCGCAGACAGCGACATCGACGTGCTCTGCCATGCGTCGGACCCGATGCAGTTCACCCTCGCCATTTGGACTGCCTTCAGCAGTCGGCCGGGCTTCGCGGTATGGCAATGGGTGTCTGGCGACCGCCCGGTCGTCGCCACATTCAGGGCCGAGGGCTGGACATTCGAACTGTTCGGATCGCCGCAGCCGGTGCAAGAACAGATGGGCTGGCGCCACTTTCGTGTCGAGCAGCGACTGCTTTCAATGGGCGGAACCAGGCTTCGCACTCTGGTTATGGACCAGCGGCGCGCGGGGCTGAAGACAGAGCCCGCGTTTGCTGCTGTCCTCAAACTTTCCGGGAACCCCTACCAGGCGCTGCTGGACCTCGAGACATGGTCCGACGACGCACTTGTCCGCCTCGTGGCCCAAGTCAGCGACGAGGATCCACTGAGCCCGCAACGGACCGGCCAGCCCTATGGCTGACCGGGCCGGGGCGGACGAGGGATCAGTCCCCGGTCGACACGTCGATGGTGACCTCGATGTTTCCACGCACCGCGTGGGAATAGGGACAGACGGTGTCGGCTTCGGCCACAAGAGCTTGTGCCTCAGCCGGATCCAGCCCCGGCAGCACAATGTCGAGCGTGACCGCGAGGCCAAAGCCCTTGTCGGCGCGCGGACCGATCCCGACCGTGGCGCTGACACTGGCATCGGCGGGAACGCGGGCGTGGGTGCCCTGCGTGCCGACGAGCTTCATCGCGCTAAGGAAGCAGGCAGCGTAGCCTGCGGCGAACAGCTGCTCGGGATTGTTGCCCTTGCCGTTACCGCCCATTTCCCTGGGTGTGGCCAGCGCCACCTCAAAGGCCCCGTCATCGGTGCGGGCGCGGCCGTCGCGGCCGCCGGTGGCCGTGGCGCGGGTGGTGTAGATGATCTTGGTCATGTTATTGGTCCTTTGTGCGTGGTGGGTCGGGGATATCACTTGCCGAAGGCATTCCGGAGACGCGCTGCACCCTGGGCGATGGCCGCCCGGGCCGGTTCGCTCGCGGCGAGCGGGTTGAGCATAACGAAATCATGCATCGTGCCATTGAAGCGGGTGGTGGCCACCGGCACCCCGGCTTCGATCAGGCGGCGGCCATAGGCCTCTCCCTCGTCGCGCAGCAGATCGTTTTCGGCGACAATGATGGTTGCCGCAGGCAAGCCCGCAAGCTGCTGCTTCGAGGCACGCAGAGGGAAGGCCAGTACATCATCGCGACGTTCTTCCGGGAAGTTGGCTTCGAGGAAATAGTCCATCGCCTTGCGGGTCAGGAACGGGCCGTCGCCGAAAGCCTTGTAGGAGGCGTTGTCCGAGACGTCGTCGGTCACCGGGTAGAACAGCAGTTGGTGGCGGATCGCGGGGCCGGCGCGATCCTTGGCCATCATCGTGACGGCGATGGCCATGTTGCCACCGGCGCTGTCACCCGCGACGGCCAGCCGCATGGGATCAATGCCGAGCGCTGTCCCATTCGCTGCAACATATTCCAACGCGGCAAAGGCTTGTTCGTTGTTGACCGGGTAACGGACTTCGGGGGCGTTGTCGTATTCGACGAAGACCACTGCAACGCGGGCCTGCACCGCCAATTCGCGGATCAGGTGATCATGGGTGTTGCGGTCGCCCATTACCCAGCCGCCGCCGTGATAATAGAGCACCGCGGGAAGCTCGCCCTGCAGATCGGCGGGCCGGACAATGCGGATCCGCACCGCGCCGGTCGGGCCGATGTTCCAGACGAGGTTCTGCGTAGTGGTGGGGGCCGAAGCTGCCACCTTGTCGGCCTGCACGCCCGCGAGCAATGCCCGGGCATCGGCATAGGACAATTCATATATCGGCTGGCCAGCGGCAGCGGCTTCAGCAAAGCCCGCGGCGGCCGGCTCGAGCGTTTCGGCAATGGCAGGGACAGGTGACAGGGCCAGCAGGGCGCTGGAGGACATGGCAGTCAGCAGGATCGTCTTGGTCATGGCAGAGCTCCTTTTAAGATCGATCACGATTAAATCGTGTACGATCTAAATATGCCGGTGATCCGCCATGTCAACACTTGCGATTAAATCGTGTGCGATTTATATTGCGCGAATGCGCGCTTCCCCCTCATCCGCCCCCGATCGCGATCCGCTCGACCAGTTTCTGTGCTTTTCCGTCTATGCGGCGGGACTGGCATTCAACCGCGTCTACAAGCCACTGCTCGATCCCTATGGCATCACCTATCCGCAATATCTCACTCTGGTGGCACTGAGCGGCAAGGAGGGGCAGACGGTCAGCGAGCTTGGCGAGAAGCTGCACCTGGAATCGAACACGCTCACACCGCTGATCAAACGGCTGGAAGCAGCCGGGCTGGTAACCCGCACGCGTGACACGAAGGACGAACGGGTCGTGCGGTTAGGCCTGACACAGGCTGGTCGCAGTCTGGCAGAAACAGCCCTCGGCTGCGTTCCGTCCGAGGTTCTGAAGGCAACGGGCATGGACCGCGCCGCGCTGGGCGCACTCAACGCCGAGCTGGCTTCGCTGGGCAAGGCATTGCGAAAGACTGCGGCCGGATAGGGCCCGCTTGCCGGATTTTGGCCTCCGCGGACGCAAATGGTCCTTCCTTGTCGCCCGACATCGCATTCACACATCGCTGCTGCGGCAGCCGGCAATTGACGCGTTCGACATCGCGGCAATTGTAACGGCTAGTCGCCACGGCCAGCTACAGGTTCGCGCCAGACTGTGAAGAGCCGTCATGCGCACCCTTCAACATACGCAAGCACCGGCATCAGGCCGACATGGATGAAGCCGACCTTGCCGTCGCGGTCGATCTCGAAGCGTAGCGCAACCCGGCCAGGTACCGCATCGGGGGACGTAAGATATTTGGCGGGGCTCTCGACATATTTATGCGGCTCCTCGCGGAAGTTCGGAAAGGCTGCACGCACTTCTGCTTCGGGGGTTCCCACTCCGATACCTTCGCGAAGCTTGACTTCGGATTGCCCGCCAACAGTAACGCGCTGGACCTTTCGCGCCTCAACGATGGCGTAAACGCCCGGAAACTCCGGCGATGTGATCGTGGTGCAGGATCCGGGAACCTGTGCGCCGCGTTCGATCCAACTGCTTGTCGGCGGCACTGGTTCTCCGAGTCTGAGCATTCCAAGCCCCTCCAGGCCCAGAACATTCCTCTCTGACAGCGCAGCCGCTGAAGTGTTGGCCGCGGCTGTTGCGGCCGGCGCAGAACTGCTGCCAGTAGCCGATCCTGCATCGGACGTGTCGGCCGGACCGGGCGCGCAGGCGCCCACGCACAAAACCAGCGCGGCACAGGATCCGAGCAAGGACGCTGTTTGCTGCACCGGGCTGAAATAAAGAATCTGCATGTCATTTCCCCGGATCGTGACTGTATTCCTGAGCGGCTCCTGACGAGGAGATATCTGCCGAGGCGGATCATCTTTGCCACATTTGCACTCGTCGCTATGGCGCTGGCACCGTACATGAACGGCCCTCCGCTTTTCCTGCTCCAGGTGAGCGCAGGCGCTGCCGCGCTGCTGGTTCCATGGCCCTTCACCGAGCAGCCTTGGTGCAGGTTTGCCGCCGCCAGGTCCGCAACGCTGATATCAGTCATATCAGCTGCGACGGCGACGGCCTTGTGATTGCCTCAGGCCCTTCACTCAGGGCATCTGATATCAGCGCCTCCGAAAACGACGTGGTTTCGGGCAGGTGGGCGCGACAGGCTGTACAGCATGCTCTCGCTGCCAGCGCTCACCTTGTCGAGGGCAGCGAGGTGCTCCGCAGACAGAGCAAGACCAAGCGCATCCGCATTTGCAGTTACCTGCGCGGGCCGGCTTACGCCCATCAGGGTCGAAGTGACACCCGGTCGCCCGATGACCCAGGCGAGGGCCACGCGAGCCGGTGTCTCTCCCGCCTCGGCAGCGATGCGCTTCACCTCGTCCGCGATGCGCCAGTTGCGGTTGGTGAAAAGCATGTCGCCGAACGGATTGTCACCATCAAGCCGCCTGTTGCTGGCGAGACGCTCCTCCCCGTCACTGGAACCGGCATTGGGGACGCCGCTCTGGCGCGAACCGGCCGCCTCGACGGCCGCACGATCATATTTGCCGGTCAGGAGGCCATAGGCAAGCGGGCTCCATGGCATGAGCCCCATGCCGAATGCCTTTGCGAGGGGAAGGTGTTCGCTCTCCACGGTGCGGTCTGCAAGAGAATAGAAATACTGCAGGCCGACCGGCGCAGGCAGACCCCGAACCGATGCGAGGGTCGCTATCCGGGCGACGTACCATGCCGGTGTGTTCGAGATACCCCAGTACCGCACCTTGCCGGCGCTGATGAGGCCCGCCATCGTCTGCAGCAGTTCCTCGGCCGGTGTGATACCGTCCCAGACATGGATCCAGTACAGGTCGATGAAGTCGGTTCGCAGGCGCTTCAGTGAAGCATCGATCGCGGCATTGACGTGTTTTGCTCCATTTCCGCCTGCAAGCAGGCCGCGACCGTTCGAGAACCCTGATTTGGTTGCCAGTATGATCTCGTCCCGCAAACCTCGTTCAGCGACAAAGGTCCCGATGATCTCCTCCGACTGCCCCCCGGCATAGACGTCGGCGGTGTCGATAAAGTTGCCGCCGAGCTCGACATATTTTTCCATGACAGCGCGGCTTCCGGCCTCATCGAGGCCCCAGCGTGGTGTGCCGAAGGTCATTGTCCCCAACGACAGCGGACTGACGAGCAATCCCGATTGGCCGAGCGGGCGGTACGTGCGCAGGTTCATGGCGGGTCCTTCTGTTCGAGGGAACCATTTAGTTATGGAAACAGCGTGATATCAGGTAGCAATCGCGGCATGGGTTGCTGAACGGAATTCATGAGTGGACAAGGACATCTGGGCCGGGCTCTCGGTGTTTTCCAGGATTGCTGAAGCCGGGAGCTTCGCAAAGGCAGCCGCGCGCCTCGGCGTATCGCCTTCAGCCCTGAGCCATGCCATGCGGACGCTGGAAACGCGGCTCGGCATCAGACTTCTCGATCGCACAACCCGCTCGGTCTCTCCGACCGCAGCGGGGGAGGCGCTGCTCGCCAGCCTGCTACCGGCACTGGACTCGGTTGCGCAGGCGCTGGATGCTTTGGACGCCGGACGTAACGAGCCTGCAGGCAGCATCCGGATCAATGCGCACCGTCCGGCCGCTGTCTATGTCGTCATGCCGCGTCTTTCGCGGCTCGCCGACATCGCTCCCGGTGTCAAAGTCGAGCTCGTCGTCAATGACGGCATGGTCGATATTGTCGCGGAGCGCTTCGACTGCGGGATACGCCACGAGGGCAAGCTCCAGCAGGACATGATTGCACTGCGGATCAGCGATCCCATGCCTCTCATATTCGTTGCCTCGTCGGCCTATATTGCATCGCACGGCGCTCCTGATGGCCCGGACGATCTCGACAGCCATCGCTGTGTCGTCTATCGTCACACGTCCTCTGGTGCAGTGCACCGCTGGGAGTTCGAGCAGGAAGGAAGGCGCGTCGAAAGATCGGTCGCGGGCGCATTTACGACCAATGATGTCGATCTCATGCGCGACGCGGTGCTCGCAGGTCTCGGAATAGGCTGCCTGCTACGCTCGCAGGCCGAGCCGTTTCTGCTGTCGGGCGAACTTGTCGAGGTGTTGCCGGGCCTGGCGCCCCCGCTTCCTGCCAATTATCTGTATTATCCCAGCAGACGGCAGCCGACGGCAGCGTTTCGCGCGTTCCTTGAGGTGATGCGTGAATGAGCACGGTTGGGAAGATGCCGCTTTAGCGAAAGGGATTGCAGCATCGCTTGCAGCGTCCGTCAGATTGCCGACCGCGCGGGCCCGTAATCCATGGCCTGCAGATCGGCTATCAGGCACGGACCCATCGGCGCCCAACCCAGCCTGGCCTTCGTCCAGCCGTTTGACGCTGCACCATTGCGGCCAATGAACATCGCCAGCCAGCCGAAATGGTCTTCGGCCTCTTCGGGTGACAGGGATACCAGCGGAACGTCGAGACCGGCGGCCACAGCTTCAGCGATGTTCCGGAAAGGAACGCCCGGCTCGCCCACCGCATGATAGGTCTCGCCGCAAGAGCCTCGCTCGAGCACTGCTGCAAACATCTTTGCGACATCGGTGACATGTGCCGCCGCCCAGCGGTCCGCGCCCGCACCGATGTAAGCGGCGAAGCCTGACGCGCGGGCGTGGTCGATGTAGAAGGTAATGAGACCCTGTCTGAGCGGATCATGCACCTGGGGAAGCCGGATAATCCGCACATCGACGCCTGAAGCGAGAACTGCCCTTGCAGCATTCTCGGTCGCCACCCGGGGAATGGGCGCGTTTGCGTTGAACACCGCCTCGAGCGCAGGCTCATCATCGCCCTGGTCACCAAGCACGGTTGCCGAGGTGATTATGAGAGGCCGGTCCGATCCCTCAAGTGCAGCGCCAAGCGCGGAGATCACGCGGTGGTCCTTCTCGCAGTTGGCCGCATAGTTGGCAAAATCATGGTCGAAGGCCGTGTGAATGACCGCGTCAGCCTGCGCTGCACCTTCTTGCAGGCTTCGGGCATCCTCAATGGTGCCGAAGTGCGGACGTGCACCGGCCCACTCAAGCTGATGCCTGCCGCTTTCGGAGCGCGTCAGACCCAGGACCTCATGCCCTGCGGCCAGAAGCACAGGAATGATGCGCGAGCCGACGAAACCGGTCGCACCTGTAAGAAATATACGCATCAGGAGCCTTTCACGATGGTTGCGAAGGCATCTTCGGCGTAAAGTGCACCCTATTAAAGTAGTGACGTTATCATGTTATAATTGCTGACAGGATCCCGATGCCCGAAAACAGCAGCACAGCCACTCCGCTCGGGGCTTTCCTCAGGGACCGACGCACAAGAATGGATCCGGCGTCCTTCGGCTTTGGCGGTCGGCGGCGCACGCCCGGCCTGCGCCGTGAAGAAGTGGCCCAGCGAGCCAATATCTCACCGACCTGGTACACCTGGCTCGAACAGGGGCGCGGCGGGGCGCCGTCCGCCGATGTGCTCGATCGTCTCGCCAACGGGCTGATGCTGACTGCACCCGAGCGCGAGCACCTGTTCCTGCTGGCACTGGGACGGCCGCCGGCGGTCAAGTATTCGCGGCCCGATCAAGTCACGCCGCGGTTGCAAAGGGTGCTTGATGCGCTGCCGAACAGCCCGGCGATCATCAAGACGGCCACCTGGGACGTCATTGCATGGAACGCAGCGGCGGCCCGGCTGCTCACCGATTACGGCAAACTCCCGCGCGAGGAGCGCAATGTCCTGCGTCTGATCTTCACAAATCCCGTCACGAGGGCAGCGCAGGATGACTGGTGGAATGTCGCAAGATATGTGGTCGGTGCCTTCCGGGCCGACGCCGCCCGCGCCGGGGCGGGCGCGGAAATCAATGCCCTCGTCGATGAACTGAGCCGCATCAGCCCCGAATTCGAAAGCCTGTGGCGCGAAAATGATGTTGCATCTCATGCTGATGGCATGAAGCGCCTGCGGCATCCGGAACACGGGCTGATCGAACTGGAGTTCTCGGTGTTTGCCGTGGAGGGGCGCCCCGACCTCGGGATGCTGGTCTATAATCCGGCGACACCTGAATCGGCACGCCGTGTGACAACACTGCTCGGCGCATAGGACGGTTAGGGCGAAGGCACTTCTGGCCTTGTTTCCGTGAAAGCGGTCGGTGCTCCTGGATTGGTCAGGCGCTTGGAGCGCCGCGCTGCGTTCGGGCGGCCCAGCACGGTTTTCAGCTCGTCCGCGCCCTGTTCCGGTCGCGGAAACAGTTCGTCCGCCATGATGACATAACCCCTGTCATCACCCGGGTACGATGATATCAAAGCCGTCAGGCGGCATGACGGCTTTGAAGTAATGATCTTCTGCCACATGCCACTGACGCTCCCACGGGCCGATATTGCCTTCGCGCGCCATGAGGCGTGCATGACGCTCGGCATCGGGAACGGTGACAAAGACCCGCAGATCGACCAGATCTGCCAGCTCCGGGCGGGCGGAATATGTGCCTTCGAGGATAATGACCGCCCGCGGCCCTAGGCGGATTGCCGCAGCACACTGGCTACCGTCGAATGCATCCCAGTCGAAAGGGTGCCATTGCGCTTCCCGCCCGGCACGCAGGGCTTGCAGGACCGGTCTTTGCCTTTTCCAGTCGATGCACACCGCCGCGCGCGAGGCCGGGCTGTCGGCCCGCAGCACGGTCCCGCCCGCGTAGAAATCGTCGCCTTCGATCACGGCCGCGTCAAGCGTGCTTGCGAGCGCTGCTGCCAGCGTCGATTTGCCGGAACCACTCCGCCCGTCAATCGCAACGACAAGGGGCCGTTCCGATTCCCTTGCGCGGCGCGCCAGCGTGTCTGCCAGCACAGCCTGTTCACTGATCCGCTCAAGCGTCATGCGCTCCGGCTCCCCCTCTTTAAGCCAGAGGTGGCGGAAGATGAAACAGTTCCGCAAAGCGCAAGGCGAGCGCACGATCACCTACGATGGAAAGCGCACCGTCTGCTTCCAGTTCCTCCCACGGCACCCCTGCGTAAATACCGGCAGCGATGATATCTGCAGAACCCGCACAGAAGACGGCTTCGGCCCCGTCGACGGAGGCGCGACGGATCGGCAGTTCGTTTCCTGCAGGCTCGGCAATGAATTCGTTGTCACCGATGGCAAAACCGATCCTGGCGGTTGTTCTGCTGCACGCATCCCGGTTGAGCATGGTTCGTAGCGATAGCATCAGCGACACGGCCGAGAGCGGCAGACGTGGATTGTGTGCGGTCGATTGGGCGGCCCAGCGGCCGAGTTCCTGGATCAGCGGCTCGGCGGCCTCACCCCAGGCCGTCAGACCATAGGATTGACCCTTGGCAGGCTCCGGCAGGGGCTGGCGGGCCACAACACCCGATGCTTCCAGCGCAGCCAGACGTTCGGTCAGGACCTTGGCTGAAATCCCGGGCAGGGCCGCGCGCAGGTCCGAAAAGCGGCGCGAACCGAGCATCAACTCGCGCACCACCAGCAGCGCCCAGCGCTCTCCCAGTATCTCCAGTGCGAAGGCAGTGCCGCAGGCATCGTCATACCACCGACCATGTCGGTTCGCACCCGAAGAAACACCACTGGTCGCATTTATGGTTTCTTTTAGTAACTTCATAGTTGACTAAAGTAACCTCTGGATTGACCTTGGGCAAGGGACGAGTCGCAGGCGATGGCTCGCGAGGAGGAGGACAAGCAATGTATATCGATGGTTTCGTCATACCCGTGCCCGCCGCCAACCGGCAGGCCTTCATCGACCATGCTCGCAATGCGGACAGCATGTTCATCGAAATGGGTGCGACCCGCGTGGTTGAATGCTGGGGCGACGACGTGCCCGATGGCAAGGTCACCGACTTCCGCCGCGCGGTCGATGCCCACGCCGATGAAGTGGTGGTGTTCAGCTGGGTCGAATGGCCCGACAAATCCACGCGAGACGCCGCGATGGCCAGGATGATGAGCGACGATTTCGATGACCCGCGCATGGATCAGGCCAAGAACCCGATGCCGTTCGATGGCAAACGCATGATCTACGGGGGTTTCGCCGCCCTGGTCGATCTGCCGGAGTAAGGCACATGGATCAGCAGCAACAAGCACCGGAGCACGGCGACTTCAACTGGTACGAGCTGATGACCCCTAATCCCGATGCCGCCCAAGGGTTTTATAGCCGGGTTCTCGGTTGGTCGTTCGGTCAGAGTGAGGCGATGGGCAGGGATTACCGCATGATCCATGCCGACGCGGGCCCTGTGGGAGGGGTGCTGACGCTGGACGCGGGGATGCAGCAGGGCGGCACAGCGCCAGGATGGGTCGGCTACGTCGTGGTTAACGATATTGGTGTGGCACAAAGCGTTGTGCGCGACGCGGGCGGGCAGATCATGATGGACGGGTTCGAAGTGGCTGGCGTCGGCTCCTGTGCGCTCGCGGTCGATCCTGAAGGCGTGCCCTTCTATTGCATTGAAGATCGCTCGGGCCATGTCAGCAACGCCTTTGCCAGGAATGCGCCCATCATCGGCAGCTGTGCCTGGAACGAATTGTCGGCAGGCGATCCCGACCGTCAGATTGCCTTCTACACCGGCCTGCTTGGCTGGCGGCAGGAGGGCGAGATGCCGATGGGTGAGCTGGGCGCCTATCGCTTCCTCCAGCATGGTGATTATGCTGTCGGCGCGGTCATGCCACGTTCGGATGCTTTCCCGTTCACTGGCTGGGTCTTCTACTTCCGCGTCGCTGACATCGATGCCGGAGCAGAGGCGGTGCGGGCCGGTGGCGGATCGCTGGTGCTGGAGCCTTCGGAGATTCCCGGCGGCGAATACGCACTCGTGGCGCGCGACCCGCAGGGCGCATTGTTCGGGCTGGTCGGCCAACGCGGCCAATAAGGGAGGACACGATGCACAAGAACACCATCTGTCTGTGGTATGACACCGAGGCCGAGGCGGCGGCGCATTTTTACGCCAGCATCTTTCCTGACAGCCACGTCAGCGCAGTCCACCGCGCGCCGGACGACTATCCGGGCGGGAAGGCGGGCGATGTCCTGACGGTTCAGTTTACCGTGTTGGGCGTGCCCTGCCTCGGGCTCAATGGAGGGCCTGCCTTTCCGCACACCGAGGCATTCAGCTTTCAGGTGATGACCGAAGATCAGGACGAAACCGACCGCTACTGGAACGCCATCATTGCCAATGGCGGCGCGCCGAGCGCCTGCGGTTGGTGCAAGGACCGCTGGGGCCTCAATTGGCAGATCACCCCGCGCACTCTCACTGAGGCATTGGCTGCCGGTGGCGGCGAGGCAGCACGCGCGTTTGCCGCGATGATGGAGATGACCAGGATCGACATCGCTGCCATCGATGCAGCGCGCGCGGGAGAGTAGTGATGCGCAAGATCCGCGGCGCCGCCTTCATCTCGCTTGATGGCGTGATCCAGGGCCCGGGCGGCGTGGGCGAGGACACCACCGGCGGCTTCGAAGCGGGCGGATGGGTGTTTCGCCTGTGGGACGACGCTGCGGGCGAGGAAGTCGATCGCCTGTTCGGGCACGATTACGACCTGCTGCTGGGCCGGCGCACCTACGACATTTTCGCCGCCTACTGGCCCTACGTCGAAGGCGAGGCCGCGGTGATGGGAGAAGCCTTCACTGCGGCCAATAAATACGTTCTGACGCGCGGGGATGCGCCGCTCGGTTGGGACAACAGCATTCGGCTCGGCGGAATCGCGGACGTGGCCGCGCTCAAACGGCAGGACGGTCCCGATCTCGTCATACAGGGCTCGAGCACGCTATATCCGCCACTGCTCGCGGCGGGGATGATTGACCAGCTGACGCTGATGATTTTCCCGGTGGTGCTGGGCAAGGGAAAGCGCCTGTTCGGCGAAGGGTCAGTGCCTAGCCTGCTCGAATTGGTCGCGTATCGCGCAAGTGCAAAGGGAACAATCATCGCAACCTACCAACAGCGCGGCGATCTGCCGCCGATGCCCGACTTCGCGCCCCCTGCCAGTACCAGTGAGCGCGAGGCCGAGCGGCAAAAGGCGATGAAAAGGGGAGAGTGGTAACGGAGCGGGGTTTGCGGAGCGGGGCTTGAAGACGCGCTCTGTCCCGCAGGTCCTTCGTCCCTGCTCCTGAGGGCGCGGCGTTGCCTGTTTCGGGCCCCGCGCGCACGCCGCCTCCGGCCGGAATGAGCGAGGGCCCGGCCTGCCCGGCGACAGGGTCCCGCCGGAGCGTCCGATCCCGGTCATGATGCGTTGCCTGCCTGCGGTCGGAGTGCGCGTTGTTTGCTGGCGCAGCTCGCTGGTCGCTCGCCTCGCATTACGCAATGTGGGGGCTGCGGACGGCGCGCATGCGCGCCGGCGTTGCCAGTGGCGGCCCGCGGAAGCGGCGGGATGAGCGGCGCGCCCGTCTGGGCACGGTCCGGCCAGCCGCAACCCGGCCTCTGCGAGGACCGGGTCCTCCATTTGCATTGCGGTCCTCGATGCATGGGCTGCCGATCCAGCCATTGGCGGCATGCGGATGCGGCTGTCCCGGCCCGCACCCTCCTGGTCGCTGTCACCGCCCACCCCGCCCCTTCCGAGGGCCGGTTTGTGGGGATTTGGGCAGTGCGGGAGACGGATGATGGCGCGTGGGAATGGCAAGGGCAGTGCGGGTGGCAGGCATGGGAGGGCGGCGCGCGGCGCCGCTGGCGCGCAGGACGCGCGCGGGTCGCTCTATGACGCGGTGACCGCAAGCATTATCGCGCAGCTTGAGGAAGGCGTGTTCCCGTGGGTCAGGCCGTGGAGCAAGGCGGCTGCCGCGCCCGGACTGCCGCGCAATGCCGTGACGGGACGGGCCTATTCTGGGATCAATGTCCTGATCCTGTGGGGCGCGGTAATCGAGGGCGGCTATCCCTCGCAGGACTGGTTGACCTTCCGGCAGGCGCTGGCCGCAGGCGGCGCGGTGCGCAAGGGCGAGCGCGGGCGGACCGTGTTCTATGCCGACCGCTTTGTGCCGAAGGCGGAACGCGAGGGCAGCGACAGCGGCGAGCGCGGCGAGGAGGCGCGCGCGATTGCCTTTCTCAAGCGCTTCACCGTGTTCAATGTCGCGCAGTGCGAGGGCCTGCCCGAAGGGATGGTCACCGCGCCCATGCCGCTGCCCGCGCGCGAATTGCATGACAACGCCGAGGCGCTGATCGCGGCCACGGGCGCGGATTTCCGGATCGGCGGGGCCGAGGCCTTCTATTCGCCTTGCGGCGATTATGTGCAGGTTCCCCCCCAACCCGCATTCCATCACCAGATCGACTACTACCGGACCGCGCTCCACGAGCTCGGCCACTGGACCGGTCACGGCGCGCGGCTGGGCCGCGACCAGACCGGGCGGTTCGGATCGGCCGCCTATGCGCGCGAGGAACTGGTCGCCGAACTGGCCGCTGCCTTCCTGTGCGCCGCGCTTGGCGTCGAGCCGACCGTGCGCCATGCCGACTACCTTGGCAGCTGGCTGGCGGTGCTGCGCGCCGATAATCGCGCGATCTTTCGCGCTGCCAGTCAGGCGAGCAAGGCCGCCGAGTTCCTGCTGCAGTTCCAGACCATCGGGCAGGAGCAGGCAGCATGAGCGCCGCGCCCGAACCTGCCAGCGATGGCGAGGGTTTCGCGGTCGAGGCGACCGAGGCCGGGCTGCAGACGCTGGTGCCCGGCGTGGTGCCGGTCACGCTCGGCGACCGGCTCGCCGTCCTCGCCGCCGCACCACTGGTCGCAACAAAGCGCCAGCGCCCTGCCGATCACGGGCTGTTCGATACCAACGCCCGCAACCAGCTCGAGATGTTCTGAAGGAGGCCCACGTCATGGAATTGCTGACCTTGACCCTGCGCCAGCGCTTGCTGGCCAATGGCGCAAACCGGGGCGACCATGTGCCGGTCGTCAAACTCTTCAATCCGCTCGGCGCGGCGACCTGGCTGATTTCCGAATGCGATGGCGACGGCGACACGCTGTTCGGCCTCGCCGATCTCGGCTTCGGCTGTCCGGAACTGGGCTGCGTCAGCTGGGCCGAAATCGCGGCGGTCCGCTTGCCGCTCGGCTTGCGTCTCGCGCGCGACCTGAACTTCGCCGCGCGCCATCCGCTCTCAGTCTATGCCGCCGCCGCGCGCGCGCAGGGCCACATCACCGAACGCCCCCACCATCTGGTCCGCGCCGCTGCTGATTTGGCGCGCGCGCGCGGATCGGGGCGCAGCCGTTCACCGCCGTAGCCCCACACGGCGGATGAACCCCGCGCGCAAGTTGCCCGCGCGCGGCAACCGGCCCCGCCCTGCTGCGTCCCCGCCGTCCCGCGAACGGCAGGCGCGGGGCCACCCTTTTTCTGAGACGTTCGAAGGAGAATTCCCATGCAGATCGATCATATTCCGCTCGGCCAGCTGTCGGTTGCGGCCATTAACATGCGGCGTGGGCGCAAGGTCCCCGATGTCAGCGATATCCTGCCTTCGGTGAAGGCGCGCGGCGTGCTTGCGCCGCTGTTTGTCAGACCGAGCGGTGCCCCCGACCATTTCGAGATCCTCGCGGGCAAGCGTCGCTATTTCGCCAGCCTTGAAGCCGCGCGCGAGGCGGGCGAGGAGCGCAGCCTGCCCTGCATCGTCGTCGGCGCGGACGACGACGCCGAGGCGCTGGAAATCTCGATGATCGAGAACCTGCTGCGCGAGGACCCCGACGAGGTCACCCAATGGGAAAGCTTCACCCGCCTCGCAAGGGAAGGGCGCAGCATCGCGGATATCGCCGCGACCTTTGCGCTCACCGAATTGAAGGTGAAGCGCATCCTCGCGCTAGGCAATCTCCTGCCCCGCATCCGCGAGGCCTATCGCAGCGAAGCGATCGATGCCGCGACCGTGCGCCATCTGACCCTGGCCAGCAAGGCGCAGCAGACAGCATGGCTGGCGCTGTTCGAGGATGCCGAAGCCCATGCACCGCGCGGCAGCCAGTTGAAGGCATGGCTGTTCGGCGGCGCGTCGATTGCGACTTCGGTCGCGCTGTTCGACCTGGAAACCTATGCGGGCCAGATCGTCACCGACCTGTTCGGCGAGGAAGGCTGGTTTGCCGATGCCGATGCCTTCTGGGCCGCGCAGCAGGCGGCGGTCGAAGCGCGCAAGGCCGAATACCTTGCGGCAGGCTGGGCCGATGTAGTGATCGTGCCTGTCACGGGCCATTTCGCCAGCTGGGAATATGAGTGCGCGGGCAAGCGCAAGGGCGGGAAGGTCTATATCCAGCTGCGCCGCGACGGCGAGGTGGTGTTCCATGAAGGCTACATATCACGGCGCGAGGTCGAGGCAGCCGCGCGCCGCGCGCGCGGTGAGGACGAAAGCGCCAAGCCCGCGCGGCCCGAAATGACCGCGACGCTGGCAAGCTATGCAGACTTGCACCGCCAAGCGGCGGTAGGCGCGCAGCTTGCCAGCACGCCCGCGCTGGCATTGCGGGTGATGGTCGCGCATGCGATCGCCGGATCGCCGCTGTGGAGCGTGCGCCCCGCCGATACCGCAAGCCGCAATGCGGCTATCGCGGCCAGCCTTGCGGCTGCGCCTGCAACCCGTGCATTGGCAGAGCAGCGCCGCGCGGTGCTTCGCCTGCTCGGGATGGACGAGGCGCGGGTGGGCCTGTGTCAGGACCGTTACGGCTCCGATCTGGTGCCGGTGCTACACCGCCTGATCGCGCTGTCCGATGCCGAGGTCATGCAGGTGCTGGTGCTGGTCATGGCCGAGACGCTCGCCATCGGCAGCGAGGCTGTCGAATATCTGGGCGAGCATTGCGGCATTGACATGGCCGACCACTGGCAGGCCGACGAAGCCTTCCTCGGCCTGCTGCGTGACAGGGAGGTGATGCTCGCCATCCTCGCCGAAACCGGCGGGGCGGCGGTTGCCAGCGCCAATGCGGGCGAGAAGGGCGCGACCCTCAAGGGCCTGATTGCCGATCATCTGACCGGCGCAAATGACCGGCCAAAATGCGTGCGCTGGGTGCCGCGCTGGATGGCCTTCCCGCCGTCGGCCTATACCGGGCGGGACGGCGTGCCAATGGTCGCGGCCGCGCGGCGGGCGCAATGGATGATCACGGACGAGCAGGCGGAGACTGAAAAGAACGAAGCGCTCGCCAGTGATACAGCGACGCATGATGACGCTCCGGCAGACGAGGCCCAGCCCGCCTCTCCCGATAGTCCGCAGGGCGCGGCGCTGGCTGCCTGAGCCTGCAGCGCTGCCTTGCGATGGGCGGGGCTTTGCCCCCCGCCCGTCCCGCGACGCGGGCTGATACGGGCACACAGTGCGGGGCTTCCTCGCTCGCAAGTGAACCTTGCCGCACCGCCCCGCGCGACCGGATCGACCGGCAACCAACGCATCCCTGGGCTGCCCCCCCTTTCGCGGTTCGGCCCAGCCTGCTTTGCACGCGAGGCATGGTCTGGACGCGCCCCGTGCGCCTGCCGATGCGGATGCTGCCTGACAGTTGGCCAAAGTTCGCTGTCCCCCCGTTCCTGCCCCACCGGCTGCCTCTTCCATGGCCTGTCTGGCGGCGAACGGGCTTCGCCCTTGCGCGGCCCTCGGCGCAACGGCGCGGCAGCGGCTATTTTCCGCCGATCGCTGGCGCGCTCTTTGCATCGCGAGGCAAAATAGCCGCCGCCGCTGCCGTCCTCCGCTTCGCTGCGGTCCCTGTCGGGATGCGCCGTCCGCACACAGCCGCCTGCACAGGGCCATCGAGGCTGCGATGGGCGCAGGCTCGAAAGGACAAGGAACAGTACAATGGCCAATATCGGCAACTTCACCCGCACCACCACCGGCTTCAAGGGCGAGATCGTCACCATGAGCGTGCAGCAGAAGAATGTGCGCATCACCGCCGAAACCGAGCAGGCAAGCGAGAACGCGCCCTCGCACCGGGTCTTCGCCGGCCGCGCCGAGATCGGCGCTGCCTGGAGCAAGCAGAGCCAGGAAGGCCGCGACTACCTCTCAGTCAAGCTCGACGATCCGAGCTTCCCGGGCCCGATCTACGCCAACCTCTTCGCCGAGGATGACGGCGAGACCTACAGCCTGGTGTGGACCCGCGCCCGCAAGGCCACCGGCGAATAAGGCCGCCGATCGTGCCCCGCCCGGCCATGCCGGGCGGGGCTTTCTGTGCGAACGCAAGCCGCGCGAAGGGCTGCGCCATCATCGCTTGCACTCCCGGACGGGCGACAAAAGCTGACGGCAATTCTGTCGCTCCCCCCGCCCCCGAGCAATCCGCCATCCCTCTCCGCAGCAAGCGGTCCCGCGCCGCCGTCATCACCAGCTTGCGGAGATTGTCCATGACCGCCGTTCCCGCTCCGATCCGCCCGCGCTATCTGCGCACGCCCGATGCAGCGGTGCATCTCGGGCTCTCGCCGCGCACGCTGGAAAAGCACCGCTGCTATGGCACCGGTCCGGCCTATCACAAGCTTGGCGGGCGGATCGTTTACCAGGTCGAGGACCTCGACAGCTGGGCCGCGCAGGGCCTGCGCCGGTCGACCAGCGATCCGGGCAAGGGCGTGGTCCACCCGGCCAAACGGATCGACGGCTACACCGCCCCGGTCCGGCGCTGAGGGGCAAGGCCGATGCAGCGCCGCGCCGCCTTCGATCAAGCCTCCTTGCAGCTGGATCTGTTCGTCGGTGCCGGCGGCGCAATCGCCGCGCGCGACGCACAGGACCTGATGGCCTGGCCCTTCTTCAGCTTGGCCAAGCGCAAGCGCGTCAAGCCCATCGACTTCCGCATGGGCGAGGTCGCGATCCTCGTCGAAGCCACCGCCGAACACGGCATGGCCACCATCTGGGACGCCGATGTGCTGATCTGGATTGCCAGCCAGATCGTCGAGGCGCGCGACGCCGGGCGCCCGACCTCGCGGCTGATCGCCGCCACGCCGCACGAGATCATGCGCTTCACCCGCCGCGGCACCGGCAAGGTGGGTTACGAACGGCTGAAGGCCGCGCTTGACCGGCTGCAATCGACCAGCATCGCCACCTCGATCCGTCAGGCGAGCGCGCGGCGGCGGCATCGCTTCTCGTGGATCAACGAGTGGCGCGAACGCATCGATGGCAGGGGCCGCGCGACCGGGATCGAGATGATCATCCCCGACTGGTTCTACGAAGGCGTGCTCGACCGCGCGCTCGTGCTGACCATCGACCCGGCCTATTTCCGGCTGACCGGCGGTCTCGAGCGCTGGCTCTACCGCATCGTGCGCAAGCATGGCGGACGCCAGAAGAACGGATGGAGCTTCGATATCGAGCACCTCTGGCTGAAATCCGGATCGCTCTCGCCGTGCAAGCGCTTCGCTTTCGAGATCCGCGATATCGTCCGGCGGCAATCGCTGCCCGGCTACACGCTGGCCCTGGATCGCCCGCTCGGCCGCGAGAGGCTCAATTTCGTGGCGATCCCGGTCGATCCCTTCACGGCCGCCATGCGCCGGATCGGCATGCGCCCTGTGGAGAAGTCGGTGTGATGTTCGGTCTATCGGGAACCCGTTCGCTCGGTCCATCAGGAACCGGAACTTCGGTCCATCGGGAACCGGAATCGCCCGCAAGTCGTGAGAATCGCTGCGCTTTGTGGCCGCTTAACCATCCTAACCCGGAATCCTCCGGATTCCTGCTAACGCCAGCGAGCCTGTCGGCAGCCGCAATGCGGACGCCGCCGGCGACGCCGCGGTGCGCCAGTGACGGTGATCCGCCGCTGACCCACGTCACGCTTGTCTGGCGCGGGGGTATTCGCGAGGACTGGCTGCGGTTCGGCAAGCCGGTCGCCGAGCGCATCATTGATCGCCGCACCCGTATCGAGAGCTATGCGCCGGGTCAGGTGTTCGCCCTCGTGCGCTGGGCTTCCAATGATTTTGGCACCCGGCGGTCGCTCTTCGCAATCATGCGCGCGGTGGGTCCCGGCGAGGCGTACAGCACGCTGCCGAGAGTCGATCCGGGCGGCGAGATCCTGCTGTCGGTCCGCAGCTGGCCGAAGGTGCGCGCCGTCTTCAGCCTGATCGACGCGATCGAACAGGCCGGTTTCGACCCGTGCGACATTGCGCCTGATCACTGGCGGCACATGCACAACCGGCTGTCGGTCGGCATGCCCCCGCGCCCCTATGACCGGCACCGGCACAGGGCCTGGTGTCTGCGCAGGCGGCTGTCATCATGAAGCGGCGCACGATCCTCATCGCTGGCACCGTCGCCGCAGCCGCCCTGCTCAGCGCCGCGCTGCCCATGTCGCGCGTGCTGGTCTGGAACGCGACGGCGAGCGTGCCGACCGGCCTCTATCACATTCGCGGGACAGCGGGGCTGCATGTCGGCGAGCGGGTCGCCATCGATCCGCCGCCGCGCCTGCGCCAGATCCTCGCGGCGCGCGGCTATCTGCCGGGCGGAGTGCCCCTGCTCAAGGAGGTTGCCGCGCTCACTGGCGACAGGGTCTGCCGCACGGGCCTTCTGGTCACCATCAACGACAAGCCGGCAGGAAAGGCGCGCGCGCGCGACAGCCGCGGGCGTCCACTGCCCGCATGGCAGGGCTGCCACCGCATCGCGGCCGATGAGCTCTTCGTCATGAGCCGGCGCGCGCCCGGCAGTTTCGACGGGCGCTATTTCGGACCCATAGCCCGTGCGCAGCTGATCGGCCGCGCGAGCCCGGTCTGGACCGATGAAGCCGGTGACGGCGTGCACGTCTGGTTCGCGCGCCCGACATTCCTTCCACCAGCCATCAACCAAGAGGAGTCAAAACCATGACCTGTATCGGCACCTTCACCGCCACCCGCGACGGCTTTGCGGGGCGTTTGCAGACATTGACCATCGACCGCGCCCTGACCCTTGTTACGGCTGAAGCGGGCGATGCCGGGAATGCGCCCGACTACCGCGTTCTGGCCGGCGAAGGCGAGGACAGCTTCGAAGTGGGGGCAGGCTGGAAACGCACGGGCGACAAGGCGGGCGCCTATGTCGCTGTGCTGATCGACGATCCGGCGCTCGGGCAGCCGCTGCGCGCCAACCTGTTCCAGTCCGACCAGCGCACGCATGTGCTGATGTGGTCGCGCAGTGCGCGCCGCGAAGCAAAGGACTGACGCCGTGCCCTCGCTTCGCCTCGCGATCGCGCGCGGCTGCGCTCTGGCCGTTGGATGGTCCGGCACGGCCCGCGCGCAGCTGGTCGGCGAAGTTCGGGCATCTGCGCGCATCGCCATCGCCGCGCACGTGCGCGAAGCTGCGCAGCGCTTTGCCCTTCCGGAAGCCTGGATCTATGCGGTCATCCGTGTCGAAAGCGCAGGCCGCACGCGCGCGGTCTCGTCCGCGGGCGCCATGGGTCTGATGCAGCTGATGCCCGGGACCTGGGCCCGGCAGCGCGCGCGCTTCGCGCTCGGCCGCGACCCCTTCGATCCGCGCGACAACATCATGGCGGGCACATCCTACCTGCGCGAAATGTACGACCGCTATGGCGCGGCGGGCTTCCTCGCTGCCTATAACGCGGGGCCCGGACGCTACGAGGAATGGCGCGACAAAGGGCGTCCCCTTCCGCTCGAAACCCGCCGTTATGTCGCTTCGCTTGCCGCGCTGCTGCAGCGGGACAGCGTCCCGGTTGCAGCAGCAATGCAGCCCGCCAACAGCGCGCCGCCGCGCGCGGGACACGAGCGGCAGGGTGACAGCGATGGCGACGCCGCGGCTCCGGCGAACCCCTTTGCCCGGCCTGCCCTGCCCCGCCATGATCTGTTCGCCCCCGTGACCGCCAGGAGGGACGAGTGACGCCTTGGCCGATGCATGCCCTTTCCCCCTGCCCTTTGGGCAAAGCACCGGGAGGCTGGAAACGGGTGAGCAAGCAACGAGAGGGGGATGGCAAGATAAAAGCACCGCCGCCGCGCGGGGTGCAGGTGGCTGGATTTGTTGACAAAATTGCGCCGTCTCCGGCAACCCGCCGCCAGCGCTTCTGTGAAAATGCACAGAAAATTCAGCGGAATATGCGCTGGCGGCAGCGCTGCTGACCCGTGGCCGACGACGAATTCACGATTCGACCCGGACGCGTCGGCGATCGGGGCGGTCAAGGCTACAACAAGGCCACAAGCCTCGTCGGACGCGTCCAGCAGATTGCCCGGCGCGGCGGTCGTCTGCGAACTGCCGGCCTGCCCGGTGCGCGGCGCGGGACCAGCCCTCTGGGCCGCGGCGGGCGCGCGGCACTGAGCCGGGGGCAAGCGCGCTTCAGCCGCCGGGTGATCGTCAAGGCCCGCATCGTCCGCCATCGCGGCACCCGCTTTCGCTCGGCCCCGCTGGCGCGGCACATCGCCTATCTCGAACGCGACGGCGTGACCCGCGACGGCAGCGATGGCACGATGTTCGATGCGCGCGGCGAGCGCGCCGACACCGAGCGCTTCGCAGCGCGCTGCGAGAGTGACCGGCACCATTTCCGCTTCATGGTCTCGCCCGAGGACGCCGCGGAGCTCTCCGATATCAGGACCTTAACCCGCGAGCTGATGGACGACATGGCGCGCGACTGCGGCACCACCCTCGACTGGGTCGCGATCGATCACTGGAACACGGCCAATCCCCATGTCCACATCCTCGTGCGCGGCGTTGCCGATGACGGAAGCGACCTGGTAATCGATCGCGGCTACATCACCCAGGGTCTGCGGGACCGCGCGCAGGAGCGCGTCACGCTTGAGCTCGGGCCGCGCAGCGAGCGCGACATCGCTGCCGCATTGCGCCGCGAGATCGGCGCTGAACGGTGGACCGGGCTGGACCGGCAGCTGCAGCGCGCTGGCGGGCCCGAAGGCCTGCTGGATCTGCGGCCCGATACAGCAGCAGGGAATGCGCGCGAACGGCGCTTCCTCATCGCCCGCGCTGAAATGCTCGAACGGATGGGGCTCGCCGAACGGGCCGGTCCGGCGATGTGGCGCCTCTTGCCGCGCCTCGAGCCGACCTTGCGCGAACTCGGCGAGCGCGGTGACATCATCAAGACCATCGACCGTGCCATGGCGGGGCAGGATCGCGTCCTCGCTCCCGAGCGTCTGGTAATGGACCCGCTGCAAGCCGGGGCGCTTGCGGATACCGCCATCGAGGGCCGGCTCATCGCCCGCGGTCTTCACGACGAGCTCACCGGCGAGGCCTATGCCATCCTTGATGCGACGGATGGACGCGCGCATTATCTGCGCTTCCCCGACATCGAACGCACCGGCGATGCGGCGCCCGGCGCGATTGTCGCGCTCAGCCGCTGGACCGACCGGAACGGACGCGCCCAGGCGGGTCTGCTGGTCCGCTCCGACCTTCCGCTCGAGCAGCAGATCGGGGCCCGCGGGGCAACCTGGCTGGACCGCCGGATGCTGTCTTCCTCGCACGCGGTGCAGAGTGTCGGCTTTGGCGCAGAAATTGAAGGCGCGATGCGCGGACGCACCGAATGGCTGGTGGAGCAGGGCCTGGCCACCCGGCAGGGCCAAAGGGTGGTGTTCGGCCGCAATCTGCTCGAGCGCCTGCGCGCCGACGAGATCGCGCAGGCCACACAGGCGATCGCCGGACGGCTCGGAACCGAGGCCCGACCGGCAGCAGAAGGCGGGACCGTCGCGGGCATCTATCGCGAGCGCGTCGCGCTCGCCTCGGGTCGGTTCGCGGTGATCGAGGAGGGGCGCGGCTTCCAGCTGGTGCCATGGCGCCAGGACCTCGACCACCATCTGGGCGAGGCGGTCAGTGGCCGGATCAACGCACGCGGCGGCATCGACTGGAGCTTCGGTCGCAAGCGCGGACCCGCGCTATGAGCCGATCACGGGTTGGCAACGTCTTGACATTTTCGTCATGTGATGCTTATGTGCGCGTCAGGAGATGCGATTTGGCACTTGCCGCTGTCCACTATGCAGAGGCCCCGCAGGGGCTCCAGACTTTCGCCGGGGACGTGGACCGGCGTCGCCTCACCGGCGCGGCGGTCAAGGCGGTGCTCCGCCTGACCGAGGCCTGGACCACCAGCAATGCCGAGGGGGCCGCGCTGCTCGGCGTGTCCGACAGCACCTGGGACCGGATGAAGGCGGGACGCTGGGAAGGCGTGCTCAGCCAGGACCAGCTCACCCGGGCATCGGCGCTGATCGGGATCTTCAAGGGGCTCCACCTGCTCTTCGCCAATGATCTCGCCGATCGCTGGCCGCAGCTGGAGAACCGCGCGCCGGTATTTGGCAAGCGCACCCCCATCCGGGCCATGATCGAAGGCGGTATCCCGCGCATGCTCGAAACCCGGCAGTATATCGACGCGCTGCGTGGCGGGCTCTGATCCGGCGGGAGATTTCCCGCTTGCCCGAGAAGCTTTCGAACGCACCGTCCGTCTCGTCTCGAGCGCGAGGCTGCGCGCGGCCGTGCTTGCCCCGCTTGCCGACACTGCGGACGAAGAAGCGCTGCTCGCCGAGATCGAGGGAGCGACGAGCAGCCGGCTGATCGCCGAAGAGCGGGGTCTAGCTGGGCTGGCCGCTGACGAGCTGGTGCACGGGGTCCCGCATGCCCGGTTCATCAACGCCAGCTTTGCCTATGCCAAGCCGCGCCAGCCCTCCCGCTTCAATCCGGCAGAACGCGGCGCTTGGTACGCAGCGCTCGATGTCGCCACCTGCCTTGCCGAGGTTGGTTTCCACCTCACCCGCGCGCTTGCCGATGCCGGCGACTTCGACGCCATCGTCGAATATGGCGAGATGATCGCGAGCATGTCGGGGGTCTTCGTTGACCTGCGCACGGACCCGGGCCATCCCGCGCTCGCGCCTGACCCGGCGGCAGGCTATCCGGCCGGAAACGCGCTCGCCGCGCGCGCCCGCGCCGAGGGACACAACGGCATCATCTACCCGTCCGTCCGCCATGATGGCGGCACCTGCATTGCGGCGCTGTGGCCCAATGTCGTCCAGTCGGTCGTCCCGGGCGCGATGTACCGCCTGATCTGGTCCGGCGGCCCGGCCTTTGTCACCGAGACGCTGTAGTCCGCTCCTATCCGTTGCTTCGCTGTCCTGCGACCTCACCCGTTCGGCCTTGTCATAGGCCGCCGCAAAGCCCTCCATGGCAAGCGAAAGGAGACGCCCATGCCGGCGACCCAAATCCTGTGGGGGCAGATAATCGCGGTGTTCGCTATCGCGCTCGGCGGCGTCTGGGCAGCGACCCAGTGGACCGCCGCCGCACTTGCCTACCAGCCCCAACTCGGCAGCGCCTGGTTCATGGCGCTGGGCCGGCCTGTCTATCCGCCCTGGTCGATCTTCTGGTGGTGGTTCAGCTACGAGGCCTATGCGCCGCGGATCTTCGAGACCGGCGGGATCATCGCAGCATCGGGCGGGCTCGTGTCCGTGGTCGCCGCGATCGCCATGTCGGTCTGGCGCGCACGCGAGGCGAGAAACAGCGCCACCTATGGCTCGGCGCGCTGGGCGAGCCGCGCCGAGGTCGCCGCGGCCGGACTGCTTGAGGGACGCGGCGTCGTCATAGGCCGCCTCGCCAATCTCTATCTGCGCCATGACGGTCCCGAACACGTGCTGTGCTTCGCGCCGACCCGCAGTGGCAAGGGGGTCGGGCTGGTCGTGCCGACTCTCCTCACCTGGCCGCATTCGGCGATCGTCCACGATATCAAGGGCGAGAACTGGGACCTGACCGCCGGCTTCCGTGCGCGCTTCGGACGCGTCCTTCGCTTCGATCCGACCAATGCGGCTTCGGCTGCCTACAATCCCCTCGCCGAAGTCCGCCGTGGCCTCAGCGAGGTTCGCGATGTCCAGAACATCGCCGATGTGCTGGTCGATCCCGAGGGTTCGCTCGAGCGCCGCAACCACTGGGAAAAGACCAGCCACGCGCTGCTGGTCGGTGCCATCCTCCATGTCCTCTATGCCGAGCCCGACAAGACCCTGGCCGGGGTCGCAGCGTTCCTGTCCGATCCCGCCCGCACGATCGAGGCGACACTCGATGCGATGATGCGCACCCCGCATCTCGGCGAGGACGGCGTCCATCCGGTGGTGGCGAGCGCGGCGCGCGAGCTCCTCAACAAGTCGGAGAACGAGCGCTCGGGCGTGCTCTCAACCGCGATGTCGTTCCTCGGGCTTTACCGCGATCCGGTGATCGCCGCGGTGACGCGCCGCTGCGACTGGCGCATTGCCGACCTTGTCGATCCGCAGCATCCCGTCACGCTCTATCTCGTGGTGCCGCCGTCCGACATCAGCCGCACCAAGCCGCTGATCCGGCTGATCCTCAACCAGCTGGGGCGGCGCCTGACCGAGGACCTTTCCGCCGGCTCCGACCGCCAGCGGCTGCTGCTGATGCTCGACGAGTTCCCGGCGCTGGGGCGCCTTGATTTCTTCGAGAGCGCGCTCGCCTTCATGGCCGGGTACGGGATCAAGGCTTTCCTGATCGCCCAGTCGCTGAACCAGATCGAGAAGGCCTATGGGTCAAACAACGCGATCCTCGACAATTGCCATGTCCGCGTGTGCTTCGCGACCAATGACGAGCGCACCGCCAAGCGGATCTCGGATTCCCTCGGTACGGCGACCGAACTGCGCGCGATGAAGAACTATGCCGGGCACCGGCTCTCTCCCTGGCTCGGGCACCTGATGGTCTCGCGCACCGAGACCGCGCGCGCCCTGCTCACCCAGGGCGAGATCATGCAACTGCCCGACACCGACGAGATTGTCATGCTGGCAGGCGCGCACCCGGTGCGGGCGAAGAAGGTGCGTTACTACGCCGATCCGCGCCTCGCCGGACGGGTGCTTGCGCCGCCAGAACCAGGGGCAACCAAGGACACGCCGCAACCGAGCGACTGGCAGGACTGCCTTGCCCTGTCCCCGACACTCAGTGCCGGCGAAGCCTTGGTGATGGGAGACGGTGACGCCAACGAGGGCGGCATCCGCCGCGAGCCCGAAATCACGGAACACGAGGATATTGCCCCCGTGCCGCAGCCGGTCCGCAATGAGTTCGCGTTTGACGAGTGCGGCAGCGATGCGGAGCATACGGCAGCCCGCAACCGACTCATGGCCGGTCAGATCCAGGACAATGCCCGCAGGGCCTCGCTTGATCCGGACGACGGGATCGACCTGTGACCGCGGGCAACCGGGTAAAGCATACCTTCAGGCTGCCCCCGCAGCTCTCGCGCCAGCTCGCCGACTATGCGGCTCGCAAGCGCGTCTCGCAGGCCGCGGTGGTCGAGGCCGCACTGGCTTCGTTCCTCTCGCCCGATAGTTCGGAGCGGCTCGAGGCGGCCTTCAGCCGGAGGCTCGACCGGATTTCGCGCCAGCTCGACCGCTTGGGCTATCATGTGGACGTCGGCAACGAGGCCTTTGCTCTGTACCTGCGGCGTTGGCTCTCGGTGACCGCTGCGTCGTCGGGTACCGAGACGGCAGGAGCGCGCGCCGAGGTTGAGAAGCGCTTCGCCTTCTTTGTCGAGGCGCTGGCGCGGCGCATGGAAAGCGGACGACTCCTCCATGACGAGCTTGTGCGCGGCGACGCGCCAGCCGGGACAGGTCCGGACAGAGATACTCCCGAAACCGACTGACTTCGACCTTTCATGACAATGGACGGGTGCAGCCGCGCGGTGCGCAGCCTTGGTAGAAGCTTCTCCGCGATCAGCGCTGGCAACGCTTGTAACGGCGGACTTTCAACAGAAGGCGGACCGGGACCTTAAGCCGCCCTTCCGCTCCCCACCCACGATCGGCCATGCGCCGGGCTGGTGCGCGATCCCAAAAGCGGCATGGCGGCTGCGCCTTGCTTCTGGATATTTCCTGCCACGCAGCAACCGACCCCGTTTCGGACATAACCGCTTCGGCGTTAACTACCCTCTGCGCACTTTCGGACCACTTACCACGTAAGTGATCGTGTTCCGGTTTGAGTGCCAAGCATACGGGCACGGGAGCAGGTTGCAGATGCCCCCGTGCAGGATGATTATCAGAAGCGGTAACGCACCACTGCCTTGACGGTTTGCAGGTTGAAGTCGTCATTGGCCCGCTTGAAGTCGACGCCGCCAGCCAGCACGAACGGGTTGGTGGCCGGAGCGGTGCCCTGGCCGACGCGGATCAGCGTGTCGTCGTCATTATAGCCGGTGTAAAGATACTCGATGCCGATCGAGAACGCCTTGCCGACCTTCTGCTCGATGCCAGCGCCGAGCTGGTAGCCCCAGGCTTTGTCGTCGGCAATCACGGTGAAGGAGTTGGCGGTGTTGCTGGTCTCGAACTCCTGGTCGAGCTTTGCATAGGCAAGGCCGCCCGTAAGGTAGACTAGGGTCGAGGTTGCCGGAGTGTACCCGGCCCGCAGGCGCAGCGCGGCAGTGTAATCGATCTCGCGCTCCATGTAGTAGAACGCCGGTGTCGTGCTGAAGGCTGAAACGGCATCGCGCACATTGGCGGTGCCGACCTCGCCCACCAGACCCACGACGAGCTTCCCCATCTGGCTGTCATAGCCGAAGTGGCCATTGAAAGAGACACCGTCGGAGTCGGACTCGCAATTCGCGTTCTGCGGCGAGGTCGCGGCACCGCCGCAGAACCCCGGTGAGAAGGCATTGGCGCCCGCAGCAGTGGTCACGGTTTCACCGAAGCTACCGTTCGATCCGCGGTCGAAGGAGATGAATTCATCGCCGTCGCTCGCCTGAAAGTCATAGCCGATCGAGGCACCGGCATAGAAGCCTTCAAACTCGTCTTCAGCGTTGACAGGCACGGCGACCAGAATGGTCGAAGCGGTGGCGGCGAGGAAAATTGGTTTCATGAAATACTCCTGGAAATCGCGATTCTTGTGAACTTCACGTGCGCGAGAAAGCGGGGCGATTGCCGTGACAATCGTCCTGTCGGCACCGACGGGGGCTATCGCCGGCCGCAAATAAGACTTCGCAGCCCGCTCTCTCGGTTGAAGATACGAGGATCTGAAGACGATCAGATGCGGCAGGCTCAGATCGCTGAAATTTTTCCTGTCGCGATCGGCGTGGTGCTTGGCGCCGTGTGAGGCGCACCTTCCGGGGACTCCAGCGAAACCGCAAGAATAGCGCCGTCGACCACCAGCGGCCTCAGGCGTTCAGGTAGCATCACCTGCGTCGTGCCGTTGGATGCAATCAGGCCCAGCGAGCGGGGCACGCCATCGCCGGGTATGACCCAGAGTTCAGGCGTCAGATCGGTGTCAGGCAGGGCGACTGCCCGAATGTCGAGGTACTGGCTCGCGGGTCCGATGCTGGCAGCGAGCAAGGCTCCGTCTCCCCCTGCAAGTTGGGCTATGACCACGGGCGCGGGGCTGGCAGCAGCGGGGGGGACGCCGTCCTCACGTGGGGAAAAAGGGCCGAACAGCATGATCGCCGCGAGGCTTGCCGCCATCGCTCCTGAAAGCGCGGCGGCGCCTTGCCAAAGACGGAGCTTGCCGACCTCGCCGGTGGTCCGGTTGTCATCCAGCCGCGCATCAATCGCCGCCCACAAGTCGGGAGGCGGAGCTTCCTCAAACGCTTCGCTGAGGGGATCGAGGCGTTGCCGCCACTCCACGACCTGCGCAGCGAAGGCTGGGTTGGATAATGAAAGCCTCAAGGCTTCGGCTCGCTCCTCACCTTCGAGCACCCCGAGAGCGAGCTCGGCTGCCAACGTGGCTTGTTCGGGTGTGAGTTCGTCAGTCACCTTGGAGGCACCCCCGCAACTCTAGCAAGCCTCTGCGAATCCAGCTTTTGGTTGTCCCGAGCGGTGTTCGCATCGTGGTTGCAAGTTCCGAATGGCTCAATCCGTCGAAAAAGGCGAGGGTGATTGCGCGCTGCTGTTGGGGCGAAAGCGCCTCAAGGCAGTCAAAGATCTGCGCACGATCCTCAGCCGCCGCCATCACTGCCAGCGCTTCATCGAACCCCGCGTCGCCGGCTTCAGCTGCGCGGGGCGCCACCAGGGCGGGGCTGCCGTGCTTGCGCACCCAGTCAATGGCCGCATTTCGGGCGATGGCGCATAGCCAAGTAATCGGGCTGGCAAAATCGGGATTGAAGCGTCCAGCACGGTTCCAGACTTTAAGATAGACGGACTGGAGGATGTCGTCTGCCGCATCGCGATCGCGTGCGATTTGAAGACACACGCCATAGAGTTTTGCCGATGTGCGATCATAGACGGCGTTCAGCGCTCTTCGGTCCCCGCGCGCTACGCGAGCAATTAGGCCGGACAGCTCTGCACGGCGGGCATCGGCATTGTTGGCTGTCGGCATTGCTGGGGAGTATTGAGAGCTGCCCGACCTTGCAAGTCATAATCTGGTGCGGGCCAAGGCAGGATTCTCACGCAACGGCTGCCTCGCTCGGGCGGGTTGAACTATCGTCGGTTGACTGGTCTGAAATAGCGCAGACTCGACGGCAATAGTGGACGCTGCCCGTCCGGAATCCACCCATCATCTGCCATGAGCGGGCGGTCGCCGCGATCCTAGAACCTGTCCGGCAGCTTCGATGGGATTCTCGCCAGAAGCGGAATTTCTCAAAGCGACCCCGTTGCGGACATTAGCTTGGTTGAATGTCCTGAAAAAGCTGACATTATGGTCATGTCCGGGAGACCAAAGCATGAAGCAGCTTTTCTTTGTCCTCGCATCCGCCCTTGCCTCGGTAGGTGGTGCCGCGGCGTCGGCAGAAGAACCGGAGCTGGCTGCCATCCACTGTGATTTACCTCGCGGATGGTCGGATGTGGCGGAACTCAACGCACGCTTCGTTGTGTTCGGAGAATTGCACGGGACCAATGAAGGGCCGAATTTCGTTGGCTCCCTAGCGTGTACGTTGGGACGCGAAAACAACCGTGTGCTTGTTGCGATTGAGCACGATGCAGCCGAAAACGAGGCTCTTCAGTCTGCATGGAACTCGGATGATTTCGAGCAACGACTGCGCACTTTGCTATTTGCCGAAGGCTCGGACGGGCGCAGCAGTTCGGCGATGTTTGACCTGCTGGTTCGGCTACACCGGGTTAAGCAGAGCGGCGCGCCGTTAAGCATCATCGCATTCAACGGGTTCAGAGACGAACAACAAGCGGATCGATTTTCCAACTTAACTGGGCAAGGACCTTGGGAAGCGGCGCAAGCTGAAAACATAGCTATTGCATCAACGTCGCCAACCTATGACCATGTGCTTGTCCTTGTTGGCAATTTTCACGCCATGAAGACCCCAGTCAGCCGAGGCGGATACGACTTTGATCCCATGGCGCTGCGTCTTTCGCAGTATGGCAAGACGGTCTCGTTGAACATGCGCTTTGCCGACGGAACGAGCTGGAATTGCCTGTTGAGGCCCGGCGTCGATCGGACCAAAGGTCCAGTAAAATCCGACGACATCGACTGTGGTCCGCACTCCACGAAGGGGGAGCCGAATTTGGGATCAGAACCGTTCATCAGGATCGAACAGACTGATGCGTCGAACGAGCAATCGACCTTTGACGGTTTTTTCTGGGTAGGCGCCATCAGTGCATCCGGGCCAAAATCGCCATAGGCGAAAGGCACCGCCCTTCCGCTACTGCTCGACCATAAGTCGCCTTTCCGAAAACCACCCACGAGCGGCCATGCCCGGCTACTCGGCGCGATCCTGAAACCTGACTGGCAGCTTCAACGGATTTTTCGCCGAAAGCCGAAATTCTCAAACCGACCCCCTTGCGGTCATTCGCGAGGGTCGCGGCAAGTCACTGAGCAGTTGCCTGGGTAACTCGTGCTGCACGTCCGGCAAAAACCCGCTGTGCTAAAGTGAGCGATGCACCAAGACCATTCCCAGCCCGCAGAACAGAGTGCCAAAGATCGCCTCGCTCGCGGCATGAAATCGCGAATATAAGTCTCGGATACCCCCAATCGAAAAAAACCATCCGTATGTGCCGTAAATGAAGAATGCGATGATGGCTGATCCCATCGTGAAGAGCAGGAGGGCCGGCCAGTCGGCGATTTCCGAGCCCACGAATGTGGAAAGGGATGCCCAAAGCAGGGCAACCTTTGGGTTTGTGACTGTCACCGTGAATCCGTGCAGAAAATCTTGTCGTGCGCCCTGTCCTATTGCTGGCGCAATTTGCCCGCCTTGGCCGGTCAAGACGGCCCGCCATCCCTTTAGGCCAAGCCAGAAGAGATAGGCACCACCAAATAAGCCCATTAAGCGCAGCATTACGGGGTAGGTGTCAAACAACGCGCCTAGCCCTACTGCTGTTAGGAATGACCATAGGAATGCACCAGTGGCCAATCCTGCGGCGACATGCAGAGCCGCGTTTCTCCCAGAACCGAGAGCGCGGGAGGCTACCGCGACGAGGTTTGGCCCGGGCGATATCGCCGCCACAGCAAGCGCAACCCAGGCTGTTAAGATAAACGAACTCATGTGTGTGCGGCCTTGCTGTCGGACGGAGCCTCGTCGCGGTCAAACTTGCCATAGTCCCTGATGACTCTGGCGATACGCAGGCGGTAATGGTCAAAGATGCCCTTCCGCCCCTGCGCCTGCGCACGTCGGTGTGCGTCCAGATTGCGCCAGCGAATGATGGCCTCCTCATCCTTGAAAAACGATAGTGAGACAAATCTGCGAGGGTCGCTCAGGCTCTGAAATCGCTCGACCGAGATGAAGCCCTCGACCTCGTCCAGCATCGGACGCATTTGGGCGGCGATATCGAGATACTCGCCCAGACGCCCCTCTGTTGGTTCCAATTCAAATATCACTGCGATCATGCCGTGACTCCTGGATGATGCGGGCCTGATGCCAGCTTCAGGAACGTCCGGTCCTCGCGCAGAAGGAATTTCTCTTTTTGCGCGAACTCATAATTCTCCCGACCCAGCGGGTCCGCCGCCAGCCGCGTGCGGTAGGCCTCGTAATCGGCAAGGCTTTCTATGTTGTAGATGCCATAGGCCAGCGTCGATGACCCCTCATGGGGTGCGTAGTAGCCGATCAAATCGGCTCCACAGCGCGGGATGGCCTGGCCCCAGTTGCGGGCGTACTCCGAGAATTGCGCCTTCTTCGTCGGGTCGATTTGGTAGCGAATTATACAGGTGAGCATAACAGTCTCTTTCCAAGTGAATCTTCACCCGGCTAGGCGATTGTGCGGACTGAATGCTTCGATTAGGGTCGAAGTATGAAAGAAGGTCCGGATTTCGCTTTTATCGCCACGATGATTGGCGACCCGGCCCGCGCCAACATGCTAACGGCATTGATGGGCGGGAAAGCGCTGACTGTGAGCGAGCTTGCCGACGAGGCGGGCGTTACGGTCCAGACAGCCAGCTCGCATTTGTCGAAGCTTGCCGCCAGTCGGCTGCTACGCCCGCGCAAGCAAGGGCGGCACAAGTATTTCTCGCTCGCCAGCGATGAAGTCGCGTATGTTCTTGAAAGTTTGATGGGCTTGGCGGCTGAGGCAGGTCATATGCGCAAACGGACGGGTCCAAAGAACCTAGAATTGCGCGAAGCACGGGTTTGCTACAACCATTTGGCTGGAAGCATGGGCACGCGGATGTTCGATAGCCTGGTTGCCAAGGGACAACTCGTTCTTGAGAGCGGCGATCTCACCCTGACCGGCTCAGGCGCGTCTTTGGCAATGGATTTGGGGATTGACGTTGAATCGCTAAAGAGGGCGCGTTCGCCGCTATGTCGAGAATGCCTGGATTGGAGCGAGCGAACGTCGCATCTGGCAGGTAGTCTTGGGCGCGCATTTCTCAACAGGTTCGAAGAGTTGTCTTGGGCCAAGCGTGATCAAAAATCCCGAGTGGTTTCTTTTTCGCGCTCTGGGATCGAGGCGTTCCATAGGCTGTTTCCAGCAGACAGCGCCTAATTGAACGCGCCAATCACACAACTGCAAACATCGCTCGCCCTGCCCATATGGCTCACGCGTGGAAGCAATGATCCGTCTGTCCGCTTCCCACCCAGCTGCAGTCATCAGCGGGGTCGGAGCTCGATCCCGAAAGCCGCCTGGCGGCTTTCGGCGGACGCAGTCGTTCAATCTGGAGATCGTGAACGACCGAGCCTGGGTCGCAATCCGACTCCAAGTCCACAGCCGATCGACCTTACATCACGATGCAGACTGGGCCGACTGCCGACTGCCTCGGTTTGGGTGGTGTCTCAATGCCGCCGCCTATTGCGCACGGACGAGACGGCAACCGGCGCCAGCTGTGCTATGCTCTCAAGGTGTATTGGATGAGAGAACAAAAATGTCCGGTTCTATGGCTTCACAGAGGCAAAGGTTCGGCTTGATCATCAATTCACATGCCCGTCAGGCCCCGCGCTACCTTGAGCGCAATCAGTTCTGGAAAGGTGCCATCCCGGACACAAATGTGCTGGTCACATCGTGCATCGCGGATCTGGAAGCCGCGGTTGCCATTTTACGTGAGCGTGAGGTTGATGTCATCGCCAGTCTAGGCGGAGACGGCACTCTGCATCACCTCGTAAATGCGATGGACACAACGAGGTGCTCCGCGACTATACTTCCGCTTGCGGGCGGAACGATCAATGGGATTGCGAGAGCGTTCGGCTTCTCGGGACGATCCGACCAGGTGTTCTTGCGCACGCTGATCGCCGACGCAATGCCCGCACGCCAGCAGCATATGCTACGGCTGGAAGGAGCGATAACTCGGATCGGGTTCACCATGGCGGCAGGTCTAGGGTTTGCAGCAGCCAGAAGCTATGCGGTCCTGCCGCGCCGGGGAACCGCCGCGGTCATTCGTTCCGTCGTTATGGCCGCCACGGGCCGACTGACGCACTCTGGGGTGGAAATCGCTCTCGGTTCCACTGAGCGCGAGTATTTCGATCTGGTAGCGGCGGGGACAATCACCGAGCCCTTCCTGTGGTTTCGACCATTCGGCCGTCAGCCTATCGGCTCGGCCGAACTGGGATTTACCGCTCTCAAGGTTCCACGTTCCGGCCTGCTGTTAGGTTGCTGGCCAATGCTGCGCGGAGATTCAAAGAATCCCGGAGTTCAATACTTTCGGGCACCGCAGACACAAATCGATCGTTGTGATGGTATCGTATTCGATGGCGAATTGTATGAATTCGACAAAACATCATCGCTAATTCTCAAAATTGGTCCTAAAATCAACATCATGGATGCGCATGCCTTGGGAAGGTTTTGATCAGAGATGGAATTGCCTTCAACTAGTTGTTATACTCCGAGTCGCACTTAACTCAGTAAAACTCTGTTTATTGGGATCAATTAACAAGTAAACTGATTCAATCTTCGGAAATTTTCCTAAAGTATATCTTTGGGCCCGAAAAAGCACGTCTAAGCAAAACATGTTTGCCGCTTCCAAACCAAGTCACTCATGCAGCATTCTGCACGGGAGGATGAAATATGCTTGGAATTACGACACGACTGAGTGGGCTAGTCGGGCTCAGAAACCGCCTTGCTGCCTCGTCAGATGCCAATCTCTTCGCCTATGCGACCTTGATCGACAACCATTCCCAATGGGCGCATTTCGGGGCGCTCGGGCCTGCCTGGGGCGAGTTGACCCCCACCCGGCAGGAAATGCCGGTTTTCGGAACGCCCGGCGTTCCGGGCTATGCCGCCTTGTGGAAGCGCATCCTTTCGCTGTTCGGCGGTGACGGCACCGCCACCAATCCCGGTCTCAAGCCCATCCTCGACGACATCCGAACCCTGCTCGACACGTTAGATGCGATCGCAGCTGCGGAAGATCTCGATGCGCTGCGGGGCATGGAGCCTGCTATCGCGCAAATCGGCGACATTGCCGAGCGGCTGACCGCAGTCGTGACCGCCATCCGCGGGGACGGAACCCTCACCAACACCGGCATCGTGGTAGATATCGCGAACCTGATTGGATCGACCAATACTCCCGGCATCATCCGCCCGCGCCCCGATGGAAGCGGGCGAGGTTTCCCTGCGCAATTCTGGACCCTGCGGGAGTTCCTTTCGTGGCGGCGTACCGGGCGGTTCGCGCAGAAACTGTGGGCGGCAGCGCAGGCCAGCGGACGTGACGAGCTGGTGGCCTATGCACTGGGCTGGATCAGCGGTTGGGCGCTGGCAACCGGCGGGGCGAGCGCGATCGCAAGCATCATCGGTGCCCCATATCGCAATGAATGGTGGCGGGCCCGATTTGTAGGCAATCATGTCGACCTTTGGGCGTGGGGTCATGCGACGGTCGGCCCGGCGACCAAGCCATACGACGCGTGGTCCAATCTATGCGAAGCCGAACTGCAGAAGACATTCGAAGTGCCCGGTGCCGGTTTCGATCCGGATGCGATGATGCAGTCGCTGCTAGCTGAACAGCCCTTGGGTTCGGCGCTTCCTGATTGGTTCACCGACTTTTTTATCGGCGCTTATGACGATGTGTACGGCGATCTCGGCCCCAGGCGCCCCAAGCTTGATGCTGCAATCCTGCAAGATGGTTATGCGATGACATGGTTGGTGCTGTGGTTCCAATCAAGCGCACAGAGCATCGGCTGCCACGCATCTGCTCCCGCTGCGCCAGGGGCTTGCGCCGATCCCCCTGCGTGGACCACGCCAACCGTGGCGGGCGGGCCGGAAAGCGGGGGAATCACGACCCCTCCCGCACCGGAAATTGACCCCAAAATCAAACCAGAGAACATCGTGTGCGCGATCATTCTCGCGATTCTCGGGGTCGCATCGATTCTGACAGGCGGCATCGTGACGGGCGGAGCAGCGATCGCCGGCGCAATCGCACTCGCCATCGACGCGGGCACGATCGATTGGGCCAAGTTCCGCTGCGATCTGGCCTGGTATCGGCTGTACCTCTACAATGCCCTGCGCGCCCTTCAGGAAGTGCTGATGCTCGGGGCGCTGGTACATCCATACAAGAACCAGATCGATACACCCGAAACCGTCATCAATCTGCTCGGCGGCCTTCTAGAGAAGCAAATCCGCACCGGCGACAACATCGTGATGAGCAACCCGACAGGCGAGAGGTTTCCGGCTGAGCCATGGGACGGCTCCCTGTTCTCATGGTTCGATCCGCCATCGCGAGCCATCGAGGGGCCGGGCGCCGTTGCGACCTATGCCGCGGCCTATCCGTCCGGGTTCATCAACGATCCTGCCAACCCCTTCGGTTCGGCCTCGGTGTTCGATCCGGCGGAATTTCCCTTTGCGCCAAGCACGGTTGCTCAGATGCCTGCAGGCTTTCGCAATGCGGCCGATGCTGTGGCGGACTGGCTCGTCGCGGGCGGCGACATTCCGGATCGCAACGCCGACGGCGACCGTGGTCTCGATTTCGTCTGCTGGGAATTCGTAGACGGCAACTGGAGCAATCCGGTCAACATCCGGCAGGAGAGCTGACATGGCCCGGACACCTCGCGGAAAGGACGAACAGGACGATGGCACGCGCGACGATGCCTATTACAACGAGCAATGGGCGCGCTTGCAGGAAGAGGAAAAGCAGCGGGCCGAGCGCTTTCGCCAAATCTGGTACCGGCGGTTGCAGGGGGAGCAAAAGCGCGCTCGCTACACGCCGTGGCTGGTGATCCCAGCGGCGCTTACCGATTACGGCGCACGCCCGCTTGACGGCAGCCTCGCTCACTGGTGCTCTCCGCATATCGGCGTGTTCAGCCCCGACCCGAGTGGATTGGCGCTGGCGGGCGCACAAAACACGGTGTGGGCGCGCGTGTTCAATCTTGGCGCAATGACCTCCGCGCCCACGCGCGTCAGGTTCTTCTGGGCGGATCCTTCGGTCGGCCTCGGCGCGAACGACGCGCAATTCATCGGCGAAACCATGATCGAGGTGCCACCGATGAAATCGGTGCTGGTCGAGTGCCCCGTACCGTGGGTGCCCAGTTATCTCAACAATGGCCACGAATGCCTGTTCGTGGAGGCCGGAAATCAGATCTTCGATCCGGTCACGGCACCCTTTGCCCCGCGGCAGGATCGCCATGTTGGCCAACGCAATATCCAGGTGCTGCCTGCAGTTGATCAGACCATGATGATGTGGATTCCGGGCGGTACCGGTGCCCTTCGAGGTGAGCTTCGCGCACTTGTCTTGCGCGGGCGGGCACGTGAGTTGGTGATGCAGGAAACGCCGGTCGCGACCCTAATGCAGATCGTGAATGCGATCCAGCAGGGGTTCGGTCAAGGAACGCGAGGGCACAGGGCCATCGCCGTCAGACGTGAACCGCCAGAAGCGGCGATCCGCAAGGTGACACTGACCGATGAGGCTCGCAAGGCGCATGACGAAGCTGCGCCGACCCACCGTGAGCCGACAGCCAATGCCGACCGGTGGGGCGAAAGGATTTTGGAGCTCACCACCAAGCCGGGTCTCCACCAGCAAATCCGGATCGACTTTCATGACCTCGAACTCGCGCGCGACGAAGTGATGCATGTGCAACTGACGTGGCTCGCGGAAGGCCGGTTGGTCGGTGGCTACACAGTGGCACTGGCAGATCGGAACTGGTTCGCTGACGCAAATACCAAAGTCAAACAGCAAGGAGGAGTTATGTCTGCATCAAAAGACGGATATGAGGACTTGCGGGATCTGGTGATCCACCACAACCCGCATGCTCAGGCAACGCTGACCATTGCCAAACAGCTGCACGATGATCTGCCGATCAAATCGGCGCGCCAGCTGCGCGACGGGATCAAATTGGGCGAGGCTTACATCTCTCCCGAAGTGCTCGATCAATTGGGGGCTGCACTGTTCCCGATCGAAACGGCTGAGGATCTGGTCAAGCGCGTCGGCGCCATGCTGCGCATGTTCACCGCCTTCGCGGCGCAGAACCCGGCCAGCCTCTCGGCTCCCGAGTGGCTGCTTCACAGCCGTCTGACCGGTGCCGGCCCGCGCGAATCCGTGCGTCAGGTGCTTGTCGCACAAGGCGAGCCGATCTTCGCCCTGCCCCCAGAAGAGAAGGAGTGAGACGATGGTTGCGATTGTCACACTGCGCGTAAACAGCTGCGCGACCGGTTCGGCTCTGAGCGGAGCCGCCGTCACTGATGGCTACAACATCGTGTACACCAACGCTTATGGCGAGATTGCGGTGTACTGGGACAACTCGGTCTATGCCGGGTACGGGGTATCCATCAGCAAGAGCGGTTACCAGACACGTCCTGTGAACCTTTACAACTCCCAGAACGGTACCACAGTGACGACTTGCCTAGAAGCTCCCACAAGCGGCGGCGGGGGCAGCACCGGAGGCGGGGGCAGCACCGGAGGCGGAGGCAGCGGCGGGATCAGCTGCTTCATCGTAACAGCGGCGACGGGTTCGCCCTTGTCGCAGGAAGTCGATCGGCTACGCGGGCTACGCGACGAGATCGCTGCTCGCAGTCAGGCTGCCGGAGCGCTAATCGATGCGATCTATGACGAGTACTGGCAGTTCAGCCCTGCCCTTGCCTCGCGGATCGACGCAGATGGTATGCTACGCCATGGCGCGCTGCTCGGTGCGGTGCGGCCATTGCTCGCCTGGTACAGTGCAGCAGCCGCGCTCGCTACGGGGAAGTCTGTAAATCGGCCCACGGACGAAGTGCGCAATGCTTGTGCGCCGGTCCTTCCGCCCGATCAGATCGCCGGATTGGTTGCACGTATCCGCGCGGACAAGAGCGTTCCGCCCGAAGCGCCTGCAGCCCTGCGCGAGATCGGCGAGCATCTCGTCGCAGCAACCCGATTGCCGCTGGTGGACTGGGCGATTCTGTGGCCCCTCGAGACATGCTGGCGGCTTGCCAGCGGCGAGGGCGAAGCCGAAACGGCTATCGCGCAATGGCTGGCGTCGGCACCTCTGCAGCCGCTGCTTTCAGCCGGGACCAAGGAAGCCCTGATAGCCGCCGACCTGCTTCGCTTCGCCCCCGAAGCCAGATCCCATCTGCTCACCCGCCTTGGGCTAGGCTGAGCCTGTCCGAGTGGCATGCTGCGGCCTCCCCTGCCCCCGGGGGCCGCAGCACTTCCATTGTTTGGGCCTAGAGCAAGGATGATTCAGACTTGTCTGCAGAGACCCTGATCGATCCGTTGACGGCACAGGCCATAGCCGACCCTGGCAGGGTGCTGTTTACCTTCAGCGATAGCGGCGGCACACAGCGCGAGTGCATGACCACCGGCGACCTGCTGGGCCGAGCGGCAGGCATCGCTACGGAACTTGAAAGGGCGGGCGTCGCAGCAGGCGATCGGGTTCTCTTGGTGCACCCGCCTGGTCTCGAACTGGTGGCCGCCCTATTTGGTGCCATGCGGATCGGCGTTTTGGCGGCCATAGCACCGGTCACAAGCGTCTCCGGAATGAAGTCCGAAGCGACTCGGAGCCGGATTGCTGCGATCCGACAGGATTGCAATGCCGGGCTCGCGCTCGGCCTGGCGCAGCAGGCCGGACCGGCGAATGATTTGGGCCTCGACTTCCTGGCAACCGACTCGATTACCGCCAATGGAGAGCCATCCGGTCGCCCCGGGCCCATCGCCTTTCTGCAATACACTTCGGGCTCCACGCGCCAGCCGCGCGGCGTGGCCGTGCGTCATGACAACATCATCGCAAATGCGCGCGCGTTGATCGATCATCCGCCGATCGGAGCGACTTGGCTGCCGATGTTTCACGACATGGGGCTGATCGGACACTACCTTTTCCCGGTCGTTCTGGGCGGTGCCAACCATGCGATAAGCGCACAGGACTTTTTGCGCCGTCCCTTGACGTGGTTGCGGCTCGTGACCTGCAATCGCGCCACCTATGCCGCAACTCCGCCATTCGGGCTGGAGCTTGTCCTAGAGCATCTCGCGCGCGATCCGGCGATCACGCGGGATATCGACCTGTCATCGCTGCGCGTTCTCATGCTCGGCGCCGAACCAATTTCTCCGGACCTGATGGACCGGGCGACGACGCAACTCGGCGCATGGGGCCTGCGGCCGGGCGTTTTGGTTGCCGCCTATGGGTTGGCCGAAGCAACACTGGCGGTAACGCGAGGTGGCAGCCGGTCACAATCCTTCGATCCCGGCGCTTTGTCCCGTGGGCTCGCCCGCGTCCATGGCCAAGGCAAGGGCCGCCGTCTGGCGAGTTGCGGAACGCCGGTAGAAGGGACTTCGGTGATCATTCGCGAGCCCGCATCGCACCGGATTCTGCCCGCTGGCAAGATTGGCGAAATCTGCGTTTCGGGTGCCGCTGTCACACCGTTCTATTGGCACGATCGCGACAAATTGCCCTCCCCTACGCTTGAAACCGGCGATCTCGGCTTCTTCTACCAAGGCGAATTGTACGTTTGCGGGCGCGCCGATGATGTGATGATACAGAGGGGCGCGAATCATCATCCGCAAGACATCGAAGCGATCTTGGAAGGCACGCGGTGCGCCGCTTTCAACGACGAGTTGGGACGCGCCACTTTGTTGGTCGAATCCCCCCCTCCTGCCACACCTGCAAGGATTCGGGATATGGTTGCAGCTGCCACCGGTCTCGATCTCGACCGGGTGGTCATCGCGGCGCCGCGCAGTGTGCGCAGGACAACGTCGGGCAAGGTTGCGCGCCGTCATACTGCGGCGAGCCTGCGCGAAGGGCCCGTTCGCGTCGTCAGCGATACGATCTGGACCAGCAAGGATCAGGACGATGTTCTCGCCTGGCTCACCCAACGGATTGATGAGGCACCTGATCTCCTTGATGAACCTCTGGCTGCGACCGGCATCACGTCGTTGCAGCTAGTAGAGTTGCAGCTATCGCTCGAACAGCTTGCCGAGCAGGCAGGAGTTGGAACCGAAACACCCTTGATTGACGGTCTTCGGATCCAGGCGGCCAGTAACAGGATGATCCTCGAACTTGCTGATGCCCTGAAAAGCAAAAGCGCCGTTGCCGATATGTTTAGGGACATCGCAATCTTTGCAGAAAGGGCGCAGGATCAGGAGCGTGCGCAAATGAGGACCGACGCCTGTCTCGAACTTCCGCCCTTGCACACCGCCGGTTCCGGTCCGCCCGAAGCCATCCTTCTAGTCGGAGCGACAGGATTTTTTGGCCCCCATCTTCTGTCAGCGCTGCTGCGCATGACCAGGCTGCCTGTAATCGTTATGGCACGTTCGTCATGCGGCCAGACGGCGCAAGCGCGGGTGCTCGCCAGTTTGATAAAGGCGACACCGCACGCCGCCAGCTTAGCCTCGCGCATCGAAGTGATCGAGACTGACCTGGGTGCGGAACGGCTGGGATTGCCGGACGCGGTATGGCGGCGATTGCAGCGCACGCGTCTGGCGATCTACCACAATGCCGCAACGGTCGATTATGTCAGAACCTATGATGCGCTGCGCCCCGCGAACGTGATCGGAACCAAAGCGCTGCTTGACCTTGCGCTCGGTGGGAACACGGCGCAGTTTCACTACGTCTCGACCACTTTCATCTTCGGCTGGACGCGCAAGCCGGTCCTGTTCGAAGGCGATGCCAACCATGCTATGACAGGCCTCGATTTCGGATATTCGCAATCGAAGTGGGTCGCCGAGCGCTTGGCTTTAAGGGCAAGGGCACAGGGCTTGCCGGTCACAATCTATCGCCCATCGCTAATCTCGGTTCCAGAATCATTGCAGGGCGCATCGAACGACGTTGCCGCGCGGCTTCTTGCGTTCATGATCAATCACCGCGTAGCAGTCGACACCCCGAACCAGCTCAGCCTGGTTCCGGTCGACGTCACCGCGAATAATCTGGCCGCGCTTTCGCTGCAGAGCGGCTCCCGTGGCGCGACATACCATCTGACCGCAGACCGGTATTACAGCATGACTGCACTGACACGCGAGATCGCCAGGGGTTCTGGCATCAGGTTCGACGAGTTGTCGATTCCCGAATTTCTCCGTTTCTTGAACGACAATGCCCGCGCGAGCGATCCCGTTTTCCCCCTTCTCGACTTCTTCAATCGTTGCGCACCGCAAATCTCGCAGATGACCCTCAAGCGATATGATAATCGCGCATATCGCGCTGCAAGGGACAATTCACCATGGGGCATGCGGGACCCTGAACTTGGTGAAACAAGCTGGCGGCTTGTGCGTTTCGTGGAAGAGATGGGTTGGGTGCAACAAAGCGTCGGCCGGGAAGTCTTCGCTTAATGGTACAGGTCTGATCGAAACCGCATCTAGGCGCAGTCAGATTGTTCACCAAATCGATTATGTAGCCAGAACCTGCCTTGCAGCTAAGGGCCCGGTTTCAGCCATCCGGGGCGACTGCGCGAGCTCCTCAAACCGGCTCGGCGGCTATCGCGACACTTGAGCCGAACTGAGACCTTCCGCGATCCAGCTCCACAGCGCCGGTGCGACCTTTCGATTTCTGCGCTAAGAGCACCAGGTGGTCTGGCATGTGTTGGGAGGGGCAGACCGGCATGCTGGCGGGCCAGCCGGTTGGTTGCAACGCACTTGATCAGCCTTGCGACGCCAATCCGGTACAAAGTTCTGCAGGCACTCATCAGCGTAATCAGAAGGAAAAGCCGACGCCGCCGGCCGCGCCCCCATCGCCGCGCGAATTGATGCTGGCGCGCAAGTTGACCACGAAGTCGCCATCAGCCGTCGCTTTCGAGATGCCGAGCGCAATCGCGGTCTCGCCCTGCCACGTGGCCGTGCCGATGCCGAACATGCCCCTTCCGGGCTGGATCGCCTGCGGGATCGTCGCGATCGCCATCGAAGAGGCTGTCGCGGCATCGGTGTCCTGCCGCAGCTGGCCGAGATCGAACCTCACCTCGGCAATGCGCAAATCAGTATAGGTGTTGGCCGACAAAAGCGTCTGATTGCTCGCTGAGACCAGCTGCGCGAGATTCACCGCATCGGTTGCCCGTATCCCGGGGCCGACGTTGGCGATCCGGCGGGTCGCACCCCGTCCCCCAAGCGAGACGACATTGTCTTCCCCCTCATCCGTTGAGCCAGCGCCGATCGCGACGGAGTTGGTCCCACTTGCTTGCGCACCTTCCCCGATCGCAACCGAGCCGTTGGCGCTGGCCGATGCATCGGTGCCGAGCGCGAGGCTCGCTGTGCCGGACGCGGAGGCGCTGGTCCCGATGGCCATCGTGTTGCCACCGGCCGCTACCGCCCCGCTGCCTGCGGCCAGGCTGTTGTCGCCCGTGGCGCTTGCAGCACTGGCACCTGGCGCTGCATTGGTCCGGACCGGCCCCGCTCGTCCGTCTTCGAGCGCGACGATGCGAGTGCTATTATCGGTTACGTCTGCCTCGAGCACCACGATGCGATCGGTATTATCGGTGACGCGAGCGTCGAGCACGTTAATGGCGACGGTGTTGGCTTCAACCCTGACGGTCAGCGCGCCGATAGCATCACTGTTGCCTTGGGTCTGAGCGGCTACGGCATTAAGCTGTCCGACATTGGCGGCGTCGGTCGGTGCGATCCCGGCCGCAAGGTTGACGATCCTGCGCTCCGCCCCGACCCGCCCGATCGAGACTGTGTTGCTCTGATCTGCGTTCGAGCCACGCCCGATCGCCACTGAATCCTGCGCCCGCGCCGCCGCGCCTGCACCGAGCGCGACTGCGCCTTCGGTCTCGGCTGTTGCGCCTTGTCCGGCAGCAAGGCTGGATGCCCCGGTAGCCCGCGAGGCTTGACCAAGCGCAGTGCTGAAGTTGCCCGAGGCGAGGCTGTTGCCGCCAATGGCGATGCTGTTGTTGGCGCTCGCCGTGGCCGCTTCACCGAGCGCCGTGGTGCTGCGGGCAGTCGCTCCTGCATTTGCTCCAATGGCATTGGAGGCAAAGCCGCTCGCGACGGCACCGTTGCCGACGCTCGTCGAAGCAATCCCGCTGGCAATGCTGTTGGCGCCAATGGCGGTTGTCAGGATCTCGGTTGCGCCCGCGTCCTGACCCACCGCAACCGCGCCGGTCGCGGTCGCGCGCGCGCGGGTTCCAAGTGCGGTGGTATTGAATCCGCTCGCGCGCGCCTCGAGGCCGAGCGCCAAGGCATCACCGCCAGCGAACGCGCCGTTGCCGATGGCCACGTCGCCAGGCGTTGTGGTCTGTGCGATCGCTCCCTCGCCCGCACCAGACACCGCGCCTCCGCCTATGGCTATGCCACGCTGATATGTAGTCCCGTCAGGATTTCCGAGGCTGATCGCGCCGTTGTGCGCGGAAATGCCCTGTGCCGTGGCGAGATTGGCGTAGCCCCGGATCGTTCCGGCAAAGTCGGCGTCACAGTTCGGCAGGTTGATCTGGCTAGCGCTGATCGAGGCTTCGGCTACGGCAATGCCGGAACTGGCCGTGCTGATCGCCAGGCCTGCCGTCAAAGCGTTGGCAATAACAAAGTTGCTTCCGACCAGTTCTGCAATGTTACCACCCAGGGCAGTCGCGGCTCCTGCAATACTCAACGAGGATACGATCGGATCTAGCTGCTGGGAACATACGCCCGCGACACCGCCTGTGGCCTCCCTTAAGGCCGCGTCGATAGCAATTCTGATGATCTCAGCCTTAGCTTCCTCTGGAACATTGGGGTTTCCGTTGACGCCGTCAATAATCCTGCGGATATCCGCCTGCAAGGCGAGCTGATCGATGTCGGTGCCAAGCTGCTGCGTCTCCACGTTATAGGAAGGGTTCACGGGGCCAAAGCTTGAGCCAACCGTCTGCGCCGTCAAAGCCGATGGAATGGCTAGCATGGTGGCGGACGCCATGGTTGGGGCGCAGGCCAGCAAACGGGCCCGCCAGGAGATACGGCGGGACAGATCGGCGCGAGCTTCGATGGCGGTCAGGGTCATCATGGCATCCTTCTCATGACTGGTGCCGAACGGCGCGCGCACAGGTGAACGTGCCCCCTTTTCTAGGGCCGCGCGAGCAGATCGGCATTTTTTTCAATGAGGTAGATTTACCGTAGGGGGCGCGGCCGCGCCCCCTAAACGAAAATAGCTATTTTTCTTGAGGGTCGCTTTCATCACCTGGCTTGCGCCCGAGCTTGGCCTCGATCCACATGCCCACGATCGTCAATTCCCGTGCGATCCAGATCTCGAGTTGCTCGGCGAAGGCGGGGGCGAGGATGATTTGGCTCGAGGGCAGCGCGCGCCGCACCCAACCCTTTTTCTCGGCATCGGCAAGCATGCCGGCGATATGGGCAGGGGACACGCCGTAACGCTCGGCCATCGCGGCCCGGTGGACATCGGTTGCAAGACCGTGTGCGCCAGCCAGTTCGAGCATCAGCAGATAACCGTGCTTGCGGTCCATGAAGGAGGCGATTTCGGGCATTCCTTCCATTAGCACGAAGTTGTCGTGTCCGGCGCGCAACACCACGCTGGTCCAGTATCTCTCCATGAGTTCGGGCATATTCGCCAGCGCGTGAGGCGTGTCCGGCAGATCAAAGACCATGGCGACGCTCTCGAGAACGGTCTCGAAATAATTGCGCTGAGATTCGACAAATGGCTCTGTCAGCTCAAGCCGCTTGCGACGGCGATCTTGCGGATCGCTGTAGGCCCGCATCATGCCGCGGTCGATCATCTGATCGATCAGAGCGCGCAGGCGGGTCGCGGAGGCAACCCCGGCCTGTTCCAACGTGCGAATGATCGTCGAGACCGCAGCACCGTTGATCGGATCGATCCGGTTGTGGGCGACGACATTCATGATCAGTGCGAAGGAGCCCGTGTCGGCATTGAGATCATGGCGCGTCTGAATGAAAAGCCGCGAGAGCGGGACATCGGCAGTAAAGCGGTGCCTGGCCGCAGAAAACGCGGGATGCCGACGAGTTTCCTCGACCATTTTATGAAAGCGGACCCGATCGAATCGGCCAGGCTTGGTCATAAAGCTCTTTGTGCCTTTGAGTGTGTGCCGGATAGTGCAACCATTGTCGTGAGCATGCGTTAACATGGACTTGCAAGCGCTTGTTGCTGCATGCGCTTTTGCGACGGCCCTTGGGTGAGAGACCGAGGGCCACGCGCTGAAGATGGCCAGGCTCGGCAAAAAAGCGAAACAATTGGATCGATCGAATGCTCAGGCCAATCGCTCCCCTCCCGAACGGTGGGCTGCATCTTTTTAAGATTGTGCACGACCTGAATGTGACCTGCCCGCTCGGGATCATTGCCCTAAGGTAGTCGCACAAGCAACGCCTTGGCGCCCGGCCAGTGGATCGCCAAAGCTGCCCTCGATTGCTCAGCGATCGAGGGGGCAGGGCCCGGGCAAGGCGGTGTCCGATTTCCACCCATAAGCGTCCAAATGCACCGTCGAGGCGCAATCCCGAAAGCGGTATGGCAGCTTCGGGCGGAACCAGACGTCCAATTTGGCGGACGCTAGCGGCCGGTTCTGGGTCGAGATCTGGCGGCAAGTCTTGGGACTTAGCCGTCGTTGGTAAACGGCTTGCCGAAGGCTCGTTTTGCCAGAAGCGGACGATGGTTTGCTAGAGAACGTCAATGCCAGGTATCCAAGTCCACTAACTACATTCCGATAAACAGGAACCGACCACAAAGTTGCCATCTCTCACTGCGTCACGCTTATCGAGCGACGCAATTCACGCCCGCCCACATATCGGTCACGCGGGCTTCTGCCGAGGCACCATCCAATACGCCATGCAGAGCGCCAGCACTGAACTCCCTTCCGAGCGATGATTGGCTGACGGTAACGTCGTAAGTGGCTTCTAGCTCTGCTCGAGTACTGCCAGGGCGAATACCTGCGGCGGTCGCGACATCGCTGCCCGCACGCCTGCTTAGGCCCCATCCGGCAAATCGGTTATCCTGAAAAATGACACTCAGCCCGTCCGGCCAGGTTGCGATCCGGACCGCGCCGGCGCCGCAATCCTGATTGACGCCAATTTTGGCGGGGCCGCGGATCTTCTCCAGTGAACCGAGTACCTCCATCTCCGGACCTCCAAAGGGCACAGGGCGGGCGCTGCCGCTTGGCTGAAGAAACCATCGGAGGCCCTCTCCCTCTACGGCCAGACGAGGATCAAGGGCCTGTTCGGTCGTGGCCCCAGCACCGCGTGCAGGGTTGCTGTCGGGAAACAGTTTGGCATTAGTGGGAGTTTTTCCTGCACTCTGGGCCGAACGCGCTTCGTCGGCGTCAGGATCGGCAGAACATCCGCCTGTGAACGCGAAAATCCCGATATAAAGTGCCAAAAGCGACGCGCACAAAAACTTCGATAAAAACATCGCAAGCTCCATGTTTCGTGTCGATCAGTTGTGAACGAACTGAGAGGCATATGTGCGCGATGACACAAACAGGTCCGTATCTGGAACGAAGAAGTCGCAAACTAAGCGCTCTTTGCGCAGCTTTCAGGTCAGCTCGAGGTGTTTGCACGGCAGATTGCCACCGACCTTGCCATCCGCCGCGGGTTGACCGCGGCGCAACCCGAGACGCAGGCTCTCTTAGGTCACATTTGCAGGCGCGCTAACGTGAAGCCGATCAAGTCCGCAGCGGTGTGAGCCAAGATGCAGCTCCATAGATCCCTGCGCCACATGTACAGCCCAGTCAGGATGATGGTGGCAAAGCCAACAATGATCATTTGTGCGCCACCCCATGACCAATGGGTCAGGAGAAAGGCTGCGCCTGCGATCACTCCGGCCAGCCAAGGACGACCACACAGGAACTGCAGCCGCTCAACCGCGTATCCGCGATAAAGAATTTCCTCCGTCACGCCTGCGACTACCGGCGTAAGAATGAACAGCCATAGCGGGACTTGAACGATGGCTGCCGTTGCTGCCATATTCTGGCGCAACCCGAGCATTGGAGCGATCACCGCAAACGACAGCATCACGGTCGCCATCAGGAGGACCGTGGCAAGAGCGCCCCATTTGAGTGTAGCCCAAGTGGGTTTGATCAGGCCCACCGACGAAAGCGGCAGTTTTTCCGCCTGCGTCACCCAGATCAGCATAAGGATCGCAAACCCAACCCAGACGATCTCACGCCCGTTTCGTGTTCCGATGGCAGTGTCCTCGAACAACAGCTTCGGGAGCCCCAGTTCGGGAAGTCCAAAGGCCAGCAGCAGACCGGCGACGGCGAGCGATGAGAGGCGGCGGCGGTTACCGGATTTCAGCAAGATGAACATTCCTTGAGAGCAGAACAGAGGTGACCGAAGTCGTCTTCACCCGCCGCGTGCGAGGTTGACAACAGCGACGCCCGCTTAAGCCGGTCCCGGCTCAATTGCCGGGCTCGCGTTTTCCGGAGAGCAGGGCATACACTGCCATGGCATGCCCGTGGCCAAGACCGTGCTCGGACTTGAGCCAGTCCACTATCTGCCCCGCTTTCACGCCCGCCTTCAGTCTGCCCTCATCAGAAAAACCCTTGGCATCCGCGGCAGCTTTAAGATGGGTAGGATTGAGGCCCGTTTGGCGTTCAATCGTATCCAGATAGGCTTGAAAGGACATGGTCAGGGCTCCTTGATCGATCAGGGTTGTGCGCGACGTAGAGGGAAGATCGCCCGCAGCGCAGGGTCACGGAGCCAAAGCCCGCCCCACATCACCAGACCGAGGTATAAGCTGAAGAGCGCGTGACTTAACAGCGGGGCATCGACGCGGACCTGCGTTGCCATAGCTCCCCCAAGCAGCCCAGTGGTGACAACTGCGCCAAGGATGCTCGAGCGCCGCCACAGCAAAAGGAGCAAGCAGCCAAGCTCAATGAGACCGATCCGCAGAGCCATGTCTGCGTCCCAGCCGAGAGACACCAGCGTGCCGGTTGCCACGTCTGCCATGAGCAGCTTGGGAGCGATGGACGCTCCCAGCATGAAGATGGCGAAGAGCCCCGTAAGTCCATAACCGGCCCATGTTCTCCATTTTGGCCAGACCGGGCTATTTGAGGATGGCGTTGTCATTATGAGGAACTCCTTGCACCTGACGGCGAGATCGCAATATCTTGATGTCGAGATTTATCGGAGAGTATCTTGATGTCAAGACAAATGCGCTCGCCTGATCATGTTGAAGTCCGTCGCGAGCAGTGGGTGCGCGAATTGCCCGATGTTGATACCATCGGAATGGCCGTGCTGGGCCGCGCCCGGCTGATCACGTTGCATGTCCGGCCGGCAATCGAAGCCGTGTTCGAGAGGCATGGGCTCGATGCAGGCGAGTTCGATGTGTTATCGACCCTCTTGCGCGCGGGTCCCCCCTATCGCCTCAGGCCAACCGAACTTTACACCTCGCTGATGATCTCCTCTGGCGGTCTGACCGATCGCCTTAATCGGCTCCAACGGGCGGGCCTGATTGATCGTGAGCCGAGCTCTGAAGACGGGCGGAGCCTGCTCGTCCTGCTTACGCCTGAAGGAAAGAAGCGGACCGAAACGGCATTTCGCGAAGACATGGAAGTCGAGCGCGATTTGGTGGCAGGCCTCGATGGTGACGAGTTGAACCAGCTTGCCGCGCTTCTTGCAAAACTGGCATCGAGCATAGCTGGAATGAACCGCACTCAGGCCGACCCGACTTCCTAGAATGAGGCCTACGACCAATATCGGCAGCGTCACTGATGTACGCGGCGCCGAAAAGCAATTAATGATACCGACAGCCTTTGGAGCGGTGGGTTGGAAGCCGCCATAAGCCAATCCACCCATCCCCGGTCATAAGCGGATTCGACGCGCGATTCCGAAACCAGAATGGCGGATTCTGGCGAAACCAGACATTGAGCCCCACGGTCGCGAATGACGAGGGTTGGTCGGCAGCAGCCGGAAGGTCATGGGACATTGCGCCATTTCTGACGGGATCGCTGAAGGCCTGCTTGCTCAAGCAGCTGACATCCTAACGGAAGCTTCAGTGACGTGGTCGAATGGCTAGTGGGCCCGGTGGCGGACTGTCTGTTCACGGGCTAGAGTTGGGCCACAGCAACTCTCCAGGTTGAGGGCGAATTGGCTCCGAAAGGCGTACGATCGGCAGCCCTGCCCAATGTACGTTAGACCGTGCATTGAAGTCGTCGTCAGCGCTAATTTATGGCAAGTGCAGTGGACTTTGGATTGCTCGACAAGGAAGTCTCATGCCGATCGAAGTGAATTTTCCGGGCGTCTATGAACAGTTGTCTAGCGGACAACACACGATCGCTCCGGTCGGTACGTCCATCGCCGCCTTTGTCGGCCGTGCGCTGTTCGGTCCGACGGACCGGCCGAGCGCGGTCTTCAGCTTTATGGATTTTGTCAGCCATTATGGTGGACTGCAATTCGACTATCCGCTCAGCTACGCGGTGCAGGATTTCTTCGCCAATGGCGGGTCACAAGCAATCATCGCAAGGCTGTTCGAGCCGAATGACGGCGATGGGGTTGCCAGGCTCAAATTCCCAGGCCTATCGCCGCAGTTGATCCTTTGCGCTGCCAATCCCGGCGAATGGGGCAATGGCCTGAGCGCGCAAGTGGATACTCGGGGGATTAGCGACGCGACCTCGAAGCTACTCGGCGAATATGACCTGACCGCGATCGATCTGTTCAACCTGACGCTGACCCTCACCAACGCCCGCGGCCAGACGCTGAAGTCCGAGCGCTTCGTCAACGTTGCGGTCAAGCAGACCGGTAACGCCGCACATTACCCGAACCGGCTCGATCAGGTGCTTGCCAGTCAGTCCAATCTCGCGCGGGTGGCGGCGCTGTCGCCGGTCCCGCCCGCCGATGGCGCAACGGCGGTCTGCGTCGGCGGCAACAACGGCACCTATCTCGAACCGGGCACCTATATCGGCGACCCCGATGAGAAGACCGGGATGTACATGCTTGAGCATGTCCAGGCCTTCAACTTGCTCTGCATTCCGCCTGATCACCGGATCCTGCCCGCGGTTCCCGATGCCAATCAGGACCTGCCGATCTCGGTCCGCCGGGCCGCCGCGCACTATTGCACCGATCGTCGGGCGTTCTTCATCGTTGATCCGCCGGTCGACTGGATCAACAAGGCTAAGCAGGGCCAGCTATCGGCGATCGACCCCGACGCGGTCGGCATCTCCGGCAATAACGCTTCGGGGATCGAGGTAGCGCGCAATGCAGCGGTTTATTTCCCGCGGGTCATCAAGCCCGACCTCATGAGCGAGGCGCAGCCGGCGATCTTCCCGCCGTGCGGCATCGTCGCCGGCATCATGGCCGCGACCGACGTCAGGGGCGGCGTGTGGAAGGCGCCTGCCGGAATCGACGCTGAACTCGCCGGCGTATCAGGGCTGGAACTCAATCTCACCGACAACGAGAACGGCCTGCTCAACCAGCTGGGGATCAACTGCCTCCGCAACTTCCCGATCATCGGGCCGGTGGTGTGGGGAACACGCACCATGCAGGGTGCCGACAGGTTAGACGACGACTATAAATATGTCCCGGTCCGCCGCCTGGCGCTTTTCATCGAGGACAGCGTGTTCCAGGGGACGAAATGGGCGGTGTTCGAGCCCAATGACGAGGCGCTTTGGTCATCGCTGCGGCTGATGGTGAGTTCGTTCCTCGCCGGCCTGTCGCAGCAGGGCGCGTTTTACAACTATTCGGTGGCGTGCGACGCAACGACGACGACCCCCACCGACATCGCCCTCGGCAAGGTCAACATCCTCGTTCAGATCGCGCCGGTGAAGCCGGCCGAGTTCGTCGTTATCCAGATCCAGCAGACCGCCGGTAGCACGCCGAGCTGATCCAAGCCCGCGCCATTATTGAACAGGAACCGTCATGGCCAATACCGAATTGCCCAAGGCGACCTATCGTTACGACCCGTACCGCAACTACAAGTTCCGTGTGACATGTGACGGCAAGTATGTCGCCGGCGTCTCCAAGGTCAGCGCGCTCAGCCGCTCCACCCAGGTCATCTCCCACTGCGCGGGCGGGGATCAGACAACGCCGCGCCGTATGCCGGGGCAGAGCAAGTACCAGCCGATCATCCTCGAACCGGGCGTCACCCACGACGCCGTTTTCGAACAATGGGGCAACAAGGTCTGGGACTACCACAGTTTCACCTTCGACGATCAGCAAGGCGGGACGGGCAACCAGGACGTCTCGCAAAAGAACTTCCGCAAGGACATCATCCTCGAGGTCTATAACGAGGCCGGCCAGAAGGTGATCGCCTACAACATCTATCGTTGCTGGCCGTCTGAGTTCACCGCGCTCGCCGAAATGGATGTTAACGGCAATGGCGTCGCTATTCAGATGCTCAAGCTCGAAAACGAAGGTTGGGAACGCGATACGACCATCGAAGAACCGTATGGCTGGCACGGCGCATTTGGCCACAAACTCGGTTGATCTTGGGGTAAAGCACTGGATGACGCGAGGGCGCGGCTGCATGCAGCCTTCGACCGGGCGATCAAACGAATAGGAAGTCCCGTCGGCAAAAGTAGTCTGGTTGCAGAAATTTTGAAATGGACATGGGCATCCGGTTCCGTGACCGTGCCTGCATCGCACTCGCGCGTTGACCGCGCTGGCGACGGAGGTAATAAACTGCCATCCCTTTCAGTGGATTAAATGCCAGCCGAGCCCCGGAGCCGTTCCGGTTTGTGTCACAGCATTATGCAAGCGGGATTGACTAATAGTGTTTTCACTCTTTCTTCTGGCTGCTGTGCCCGCAGGTGAAACCTTCGCCTGCACGCCGGTGGCGGTGTGGGATGGTGACGGGCCGATCTGGTGCGATGAGGGGCCAAGGATCCGGCTTGCCGGTATTGCGGCACGCGAGATTGACGGGTCCTGCAGTGCCGGCCATCCTTGTCCCAAGGCGAGTGCGCTCGAGGCTCGCGACGCTCTGGTTCGGCTCTTGGGCGAGCCGACAGGGATCGGTCCGCACGGCCACGTTACAGTCCGTGGTCCGACTATGCGATGTCTGTCAGACGGTTCTGGCGGCGGCAATCGGACGGCAGCATGGTGCATGTCGCCCAAGGGGGGTGACCTTTCTTGCGCGATGGTTGCGTCGAAGATGGCTGCCCGTTGGGATCGTTACTGGCGCGGGCACGTCTGCCAATGAAAGATTGGGGTGACGGCGAGGAGCGTCCTTCGGTCGGATTGAAGATCGAGTTCTTCGTCCTCTCATTCGCATGGGGGATGGCGATCCTGGCCACTATATTTACGCTCGTTGGTCCTACCCCGGATGGCGCGCATTCTGGTAGACTTGCCACTGTTGCGTGCCACAGCGATAGAGTAAACGGCGATAGACATTGCGATCACGCCCCGAGTGCAATTCGCCCGTTCGCGTCCAAAATCAACAGCAGCGTATATTACCCGAGTTGCGCTGCGGCGCGAGGAGCCGGTGCTGCGCCACTCTATCGCGGTCAAGCTGGCTATGGCCTTCATCTCGACATGGATAATGATGGGAAGGCCTGCGAATAGAATGCAGGCGATATATCCTAGGCCAATTGCGCCGCGCTTGATTCTCCGCTCATGGCGCTGACCCGAGACCATGAAATCTGGGCAATGGCGCTGTGGGTGGCGAAGCACCACCAGGCAGATGGGCACGCGTATATTGCTGATCGCATTGCCACCCTTGAAGCCGAAGGCGCGCCTGGCGGTGTGGCACTTTGGAAAAAAGTGGAGCAGCGTTACTCACAGCTCACAGGTACGCCAGAGCCGATCCATGGTCAGCCAAGACACATGCAGAATTAGGGACTGTCCTACACGGAACAAAAATAGAACAATGCGGCCGACTCAGCAAATCGGAGGCCCAAATGTTGATACTCGACCCGGCAGTCATCGCCGCGATCGCAGTGCTCATAACTGCAATCTCAGCGCTCATTTGGTCCATTCGGCGTAAACCATGAGAGCGGCCAGCCGAAGTCGGCTGCAACAGGCAGGGGGGGGCTTGCGAAGCAACTCGGAAGCCATGGCGACGAGCTTTTCCGACGTCGCCAGTTTTCTGGTTGCCGCAGGAAACCGGTTTGCTAACAGATGGCTAGCGAACTATTCGCTGATATGAACTAATAGGGGGAACAATGAAGAACATGGTTCTAGCGGCGGTCGCCGCTGCAAGCGCATTTGCCACTGGCGGCTGTGCTACGGTCCTCAATGGGACGAATGTGGACTACACGACAGAAACGCGACCAGACGGGGCAACTGCAAAGTTTACAAGCGGGCAAGAATGCAAAACACCTTGCACGCTTGAGATGAAGCGTAAGACTGATCAGCGTGTCGATCTTTTCGCTGCTGGTTACAAGCCCACTTACGTTCTAATCCAATCCAAGCTCGGCGGTGGTAGCTTTGGCAATATCCTGCTCGGCGGCGGCATTGGCGCTGTTGTTGATGGTACTAACGGCTCCTCTAACCGCCTATATCCGCGACCTCTTATTGTGCAGCTCGCTCGGGAAGGGACGTCTGACGAAGCCGTACTTCTTGACGAAAAAGGCACTGTCGTCTCGACAGTTCAGGCTCACAATGACTCTGTTCGTTTGGACGTTGCGAAGACCATTGGGCCGAAACTTGCGGGCCTAGAAGACTGATCAAAGGAGGCTGATAGGAACGTGGGGACGAGCCTCGAGGCTCGTCCCCACGTTCATTTATCACGTTACGCTTGATCTTGATATCGAAGCAAACGGAATGTCTTAGGGTTATCACGAATGGCCCCGACGTCGTCCTTTTTCCTGGAGACTGGCAGCAATAGCTCAGGATCCAATCGCGCAGTGAACCAGATTGCGTGATGCAATTCGTCGTCGACCAACGACATGCCCTGCCTCTGGATAAAATCCTATGTCCCGCTACTCTCTCGCGCCGACAGAGGGAGACTTTCCATGCACCGTTTCGCCGCCGCCTTGCTGGCCGGGACCGCCTGCCTTGCACCCAACCTTTTGGCACCTCTTGGTGCCGCCCCTGCAAAGGGGAAAGACACCCAGGCCGAGGAAAAATGGGATGTTGAAGCGCCAAAGGGGGCGGTGCTCAAGCAGGTGACCATCAAGACCGATGAAGGCACCTGGATGGATGTCGACGTGGCGCCCGACGGGAAGACGCTCGCCTTCACAATGCTGGGCGATATCTACACCATGCCGATCACTGGCGGGACACCGAAGCGCATTTCGGAAGGCCTGTCATGGGATGTGCAACCGCGCTTTTCGCCCGATGGCACACGCATCGCATTCACATCCGACCGCGGCGGCGGGGACAACATCTGGGTGATGAACGCTGACGGCAGCGACAAGCGGCAACTGACCAAGGAGGACTTCCGCCTGCTGAACCAGCCGGCCTGGTCGCCTGACGGGCGTTTCATTGCGGCCAAGAAGCACTTCACTACCGAACGGAGTGCCGGCACCGGCGAGATCTGGCTTTACCACGTCTCGGGAGGCGGCGGGGTGCAGGTCGTTGAGCGCGCCAACGAACGGCTGCAGAAGGAATTGGGCGAGCCCGTGTTTGCGGCAGATGGCACCGCGATCTACTACACCCGCAACACCACGCCCGGAAACACCTTCGAGTACGCGCAGGACTCGCAGGCCGGCATCTTCGCCATCGAGCGCCATGATCTGACGACGGGCGAAGTGACGACCGCAGTCAGTGGCTATGGCGGAGCGGTACGTCCCGCGCCCTCGCCAGACGGCAAGGACATCGCTTTCGTGCGCCGCGACAAGGATCAGACCCAGCTCTGGGTCAAGGACCTCGCTTCGGGCCGGGAAAGGATGATCTACGGCAAGCTTGATCTTGACGTACAGGAGACCTGGGCCGTCACCGGCGTCTATCCCAACCTGGACTGGCTGCCTGACAGCAGTGGAATCGTGTTCTGGGCGGGCGGGAAGCTCAACCGCGTGAACCGCGACGGGTCGGGTCATGCGGTGATCCCCTTCGCGGTCAATGACACGCGCGCCGTAGCTGCCGCGCCGCATCCCGTGATCGATGTCGCGCCTGACACCGTCACGACCACGATGCCGCGGTTTGCCACGCTTTCGCCCGATGGCACCCGCGTGGTGTTCGAGAGCCTGGGGCGGCTCCACGGCAAATCGGCCCGCGGCAAGGATGCGCCTGCACCGCTTACCGGCGATCCGGCCGATGTTGTCGAAGCCTTTCCCGCATTCAGCCGGGACGGCAGCCGCCTCGCTTATGTCCGTTGGAGCGACGACAAGCTCGGCGAGATCGTTATCGCCGATGCGAATGGCCAGAACCGCAGCGTGCTGACCGGACCCGGGCATTTCGGCAACATTGCCTTTTCCCCCGACGGCACGATGATCGCCTTCGAGAAACGCGAAGGCGGATACCTGACCGCCCCCGACTTTTCGGAAAATCCCGGCATCTATGTGATGCCTGTCGATGGCTCTGGCGGGGCGAAGCTTGTGACCCGTGACGGTGCCAATCCGCAGTGGGGCGAGGCGAATGACCGCTTGTTCATGGTCGCACGCGACGGCGGCAACCTCGCACTGGTCTCGACCGACCTGTCGGGCGAGGCGAAGCGCACCCACGCCAAAGGCGACCTTGCCAATGATCTGAGGATTGCGCCCGATGGCCGCACGATCGCCTTCCGCCAGAATTACGAAGTCTTCGCCATGCCGCTGGCGCCCGGCGGCAAGCCGGTCGACGTCAGCGAGACTGGAGGTTCGTTGCCTGTCACCAAGGTCAGCAGCGGAGGCGCGGATTACCTAGGCTGGGCCAATGGCGGCGAGACGCTGTTCTGGTCAATCGGGCCTTTGCTCCAAAATGTGAATGTCCCGGCGCTGTTTGCCAGTACCCCCAAGGCCGAAACCGACAAGACCGCTGCCTACACGCCGCCGACCACCGGCATTCCGCTGCAGGTAACGGTGCAGAAGGCCAAGCCTTCGGGCACGACCATCATCACCGGGGCGCGGATTCTGACAATGCGCGCTGGCCTCGGCGCCAGCGATGCCGGGGTGATCGAGAACGGGCTGATCGTGATCGAAGGCGACCGGATCGTGGGGGTGCATGATGCTACCACGGTCAAGATTGCCTTCCCCGAGGATGCGACCCGCATCGACGCCAGCGGCAAAACGATCATACCCGGCCTCGTCGATGCCCACGCCCACGGTGCCTACGGGGTGGGTGATCTCATACCGCAGCAGAACTGGTCGCTGCTACAGGACCTGGCGATGGGTGTGACCACGATCCATAACCCTTCGAGTCAGGCGAGCACCGTGTTCGCCGCAGCCGAACGCCAGCGCGCAGGGTTGACGCTGGGCCCGCGCATCTTCTCGACCGGCGAGATCATCTACGGGGCCAAGGCCCCCGATGTGTACGCGCGAATCGACAGCTACGAGGACGCGCTGGCGCACGTGCGCCGGATCAAGGCGCAAGGCGGCATTTCCGTGAAGAACTACAACCAGCCGCGCCGTGAACAGCGGCAGATGGTGGTGCGCGCCGCCGCGGCGGAAGATATCCTGGTGGTGGCCGAGGGCGGTTCGTTGTTTGGCATGGACATGAACATCGTCGCCGACGGCAACTCGACGCTCGAGCACAATGTGCCGGTTGATGTGATGTATGAAGACGTACTTCAGCTGTTTGGCCAGTCGGCTACCAACTACACACCCACGCTTGTCGTGACCTATGGAGGGCTGGCGGGCGATCCCTACTGGCGGCAGGCGACCAATGTCTGGGAAAACCCGCTGATGGTGCATACCCCACCCAAGATGCTGCTTGCCGATACAGCCCGGCGCACCAAGGCACCCGATTGGGCCTTCGTCGATGACGACAATGCGCGCGAGGCGAAGAAGCTTGCCGAGCGCGGGGTCAAGGTCAGCATCGGCGCGCATGGCCAGCAGGCGGGCGTGGGCGCGCATTGGGAGCTATGGAGCTTCGTACGCGGTGGAATGAGTCCGGTCGAGGCACTCAAGGCAGGGACTATCAGTGCCGCGCAGTCGCTCGGCATGGCCAAGGACATTGGCAGTATCGAAGTTGGCAAGCTTGCCGATCTGGTCATCCTGTCGGACGATCCCAGCGCCGACATCGCCAACACCGACAATATCGAGAAGGTCATGCTTGGCGGGCGGCTCTATGATGCAAGGACGATGAACGAGATCGGCACCGGCACCGACACCCGTCGCAGCTATTGGTGGGAGCAGGCCGGCGGCATGGGGGCGGGCGGCTCTCAGCGCTCTACCAACGAAGGCCGCGGCCACGCTGATGGAGACGCAGGATGAGCGAGAATTTAGAGGTCTCAGGGCAAGCGCGAACGCGATTAGATTTCGATAGAACTGCCGCAACGCAACGCCCCCGAATGTCAGGACGCAGCAAAGTCTGAGTAAATTTGATTAAATCTTGCGGCCCTATGATGGGGGTCTCTATAATTCATACCCCCCTCAGGGCCGAAAGCATATCGGCCAGAGACATGTGCAAGCCCTTAAGTCCAGGCGACTTTTCGCAACATGAAATCCTATTGTTGGAAAAACAATGTCTGCGCATCAAAGGCGCATGAACCCAAGGTTGGGACTGGCAAATCGGGCGATATTTGGTGCCACGAACCCGAGATTGCTCGGCGAGACGCCAAACCAGAGACCGAGTGTCGCAGCATATTCGTCAACGGACGTCGTCGGAAGGAGTCTCCCGCGTCCAACCTGATCGTCGCTTGTGAGCGAGATGCTGGGAGCACGTCCATAATACCTTCCACCGTTGACGCTTCCTCCGAGAATGAAGTGATGCGATCCCCAGCCATGGTCGGTTCCATCACCATTGAAGCTCAGGGTCCGACCAAAATCCGATGCTGTGAAAGTCGTGACAGCGTTCTCGACGCCGAGCTGTTCGATTGACGCGTAGAACCGGCCAACCGCGCTGTCGAGCGCGGCCAACAGGCCTTGATGCTTCGTCTTGAGGTCATCGTGATTATCGAAACCGCCCATGGTCACGAAGAATATCTGGCGCTTGACACCGAGCTGCTGGCGCGCGGCGATCAGGCGTGCGACCGTAGACAGCTGACCCGAAATTGAGTTCGGATCACCAAATCTCGTATGCTCCGGTGAATTGGAAAGAACGCTATCGATGAAGCCGGAATATTCGATCGAACGTGCGTTGATCCGGGCATAATCGTTCTGGAGGACATTCTGGCTTTGCTGTTTGAGGAGCGCCAGCAAAGCTGTCGAGAATGTGCTCGTGCCCGCCGCGGGGTACATTTTGATCGGGCCATATGGACTGATGTTTGTGGCTGTCGTGTTCTCGCCATTAACGAACACAGAGTTGCCGTTGGTGCTGATCGCAGTGAACATGGCGTTCTGGTTGTGCGAGAGCATCAGGTCGCCGAGCCTCCCGCCCCAACCGAAACGTGCCCTCTCGGGTGCAAAGGCCTGCCAGGTCGACTGCTGATCGTTGTGAGAAAAGAGCTTGTCCGGCCTCGGAAAAGAGCCAATGTTCTCGCTCTCGAACTGGGCTTTGGTCAGGGGGGCGATCAGCGGACCTACATTAAGCAGCGTCGCCATTTTGCCTTCATTGAAGCGTCTCGCAAGGTTTGGCATCGCGGGCGCAAGCGCAAATCTCAGGTCGTCGGTGAGGACCTGATCTTGCGGGTGGACCAAAGCGGTCCCGGCCAATTGTTCGTGCGGAATTGCAACACCAGCGCTGCCGCCCCTGATTGATGCATAGCGGGAATAGTTTGCAGCATCACAGGGGATAAGCGTGTTCGCGTGGTCATTTCCTCCGAACAGGAAGATGCATACGAGAGCCTTGTAATCGCTGGGTTGTGACTGAGCTGCGGCATCGCCAAGGCCTGCAAGGCCAAGTGCGTAGCCCGAGCCGGCTCCTGCCAGACTGAGTGCGCTGGCACGCCGGACAAACGTCCGGCGCGTGATGTCCCCAATACGTAAGATGTGCATCGTACCCTCTATTTCTGGATCAGGTAGTCGTTTGAACACATGATCAGGATCACTGCCTGACGCAGGCGCTGTAATTTCCCGTTCTGGTCGGCCGGAGACGATACGGAGATCGACTCTATGGCACCGAGTATGGTGACTCTGGAAAATTCACTGAGCTGACCTGCGGTAAGTGCAAGATCAAGTGCATCCAAAAGCTTCAAAGGTTGATCGGCTATATCTAGAAAGTATGTGTAGTCAGCCTTGATATCATCATACCAATAGACATTGTCTTCAACTGTTCGCCATATATAGTTGACGTAGCTGGCGACGGTTGTGTCGTTCGCGATCTGGAATTCCGGCGCGACCAGATTATTGGCCATGGCCTGAGATCGCGGAGGGACATATTCGGGTCTGAAGAAGTTGAAGACCGACGGAGATCTGAAGGGGGATTGGTTGAGGAGGTATTCCGGACTGAGGTCCCTGATTTTCCATGCGCCTGAAGTTGATTGCGCTCCAAAGGTTCTTCCCCATTGTGCAAACCTGACGATCGGTTCGCGCAACTTCCCGAATAGCGGGTTCTGTGCGGTGCTCGGATCGGTCGCTTCGGGGTCGAGTGCGATGGCGCGGAAGACTGCGCCCAGGTCTCCGCGAACCCCGCGGCCGTTGTCATTGAACACCGCCGCCACTCGGGCGACGTAGGCGGAACTCGGATTGCTTGTGACCAGCCGTTGGATCAGCTGCTTGCCGATGAAGGGACCGACATTCGGATGACCTGCAAGGACGTCGAGGGCGATCTTGAGGCTATCAGCTGGCCCGGTCCCCGCCGGGATGACGGTGCCGAGAAAGCGTTTTTCCTCGAGGGAATGTGTCGATCGCGAAGAAGGAGGATTCCACCGCGAGGGATCAGACGTCATCGGTTGACGGACAAGCCGGACATCGGGAACTGCCGGGCCAGGGATCGGAGACGGGAATTCGCGCACGCCCGAATAGTCGAGGTTGAAGCCGGTAAAGACTTTGGCGAGCCCCTCCACGTCCGCGTTCGTGTATGTTTCGATCGGCCTTCCGTTGCTGAGCTTCGGGGTGCCGTCGATGTTGAGATGGACGAGGCCGATTGAGAACAGCTGCATGATTTCGCGAGCATAGTTCTCGTCGGGGACCCTGCCGGTCACGGGATCGCCCATCTGGCTTCCCCGCATGTTGAGATATGCCCCCATGGCGGGACTAAGGGTGACGGCCTCAAGCAGATCACGGAACCGGCCGAAGGCGTGGATATTCAGAAGGTCCCAATAGGCGCCCACGGCCTGCGGCCGCCATGGAAGATTCATCCCGGTGAGAGAAACCACGAAGATCTGGGACAATGCGAGGGCCATTCGCTTTCGGACCTGGTTTCCCTGCGAAAGCAGCTGAGACCAGATCATCGCATCGAAGTTCAGTTCGTTTCTGAAATGCGCATTCGTATCGATTGCGTCCATTCCGCGAGAGGAAAAGAAATCGACCGACGTGGAATCGTTGGACACAGGGATCTGACGATTCAACCATGAGGCAAACCCCTCCTTCTCGACCTGGTCGATCAAAGCCGGGCTTGCGCCGAAAGTGACATGCAGCAATCCCCGTGCAGCAGCCTGCCTCGTCGGGGTAATTTGCTGGTTCGATGACGTCGGCGCGGGTGTCGGACTGGGTGTCGGCGTGGGCGTAGGACTTGGCGTCGGCGTGGGCGTAGGACTGGGCGTCGGAGCAGGGCTTGGTCCTGGCTGTGACACGGGTCCGGTTGTCGCCTTCGGCGTTTCACCTCCGCCGCATGCGGCGGTGGCAAGCGTCGAAGTCGCAAGAAGCATGCGGCGCGAAACGCCTTGCGCTGCCCGCGCCTGTCGCGGAGCTATCCTATCTCTGGCCAGCTCTTCAGAACCGCCACATTCATGGTTTCGGGCACCCATGTATTACTCCGGCTTGACAAATCGGAGCACAAGCCCCGATGCCGGACATATAATTGGGCGCTTAGTCTAATTAACCTTGTTGGGGAATTTATGGAGAAACACATATACGTGAGCATAACTCGTATATTTACTTAACTTCCCTATAAATCCATCGATAGGCGGAGAAGCCTTTCACGCATTCAATCTGATCGAAATTGGGATCGAATGTTCGAAATGCCTCTCTCAATCTGTTTATATACTTGGTAACTGAGGAGTCGTTGATTTCCGAACTCAAAAGATTTGCTAACATCGAGCGCGTTACGCTTCTGCCACGAGCACGGACAAGAGCGTCAGCCAGAATGAATTGAGTAGGCGGAAGATAAACCGGGTCAGCATTATAGGCCAACCTGCCCGGCTCATCGATAGTTACGTTTCCAAACGAAAGTGCATCAAAGTCCTTCAGTTGAACCCCGCAGTTCGGACAGTGATGTGTAGCCATTATATTGCCCCCCGCACCTGTTCTGAGAAGCGATTCTATCAGGGTAATTCCCATGGACCTCTTCCGTGAGACTACTTATGACTTCGTTCGGCGGCACTCAAACCTGCGTGCATTGTCCGTTGGTGCTCGGGTTGGCTGCATGAGATCTGGCGCTTTAAAGGTCCGGCGGCGCCTCTCAGTCAGTCCTCAATCTCATGAAGAAAATTTGCCATAGCCTCGATGGCACGAGGACTCAGGATGACGTTCCTGCGTCGGTGATCGGCGGGATCGTCCTCAAGAGCAACCAACCCCTCCATGGCAAGTAGATTGAGCCACCGCAGCGCCGTCGTGTGGGGTACCATAGACCCGATGCAAGCGCTCTTTATGGACACCACTTCCCCGCGCTCCTGCCTGATAAACAGGTCCAGAAGCATGTCCCACGCCGGCTCGCCAAACAACCTCTCGACAGAAAAGTGCTTCGCACGCGCTCTACGCTGGCGATAAATCCTGAGAGCAATATCGACGGCCGATCCAGTTCGCGCCGAAGAGGGCACCTGCTCGTCAATGCCAATCGAACGGCTCGCATAGTTCTTTATTTCGGCAATCAATACGTCAATTTTTTCGAGATGTTCGAAGAGATTCATGTCTTCTGCTTTATTCATCGGCATGGCGACCGATCTCCTCCCAAAGGGGAAAACTGATTCAGTCTAATCACTCTCGCTCTTTGAGCAGGCAGAAGAGGATTTGCCGAAAAGCTGCTGACGTCCATGAACAAGCCCACGCGCACCGCAGACTTGGACCAGAATGGGGGGGAGCCCATAATTGAAGCACGGCCGGCGCGCGTTGACACCGCCCGGAGTTAAGGCGCAAATCAGGCCTCAACCAAAGCATCAGCGATTTTCCGTAAGAGGACATTATTGCCAAAAGCAAAAGCCTCCTTTGCGTCAGAGTATCCCTCTGACCGAGTATTTTTATCAATATGGACAAGGCGACCCTCTTCCCCAATTAGGTCAGCAAATTAACTTAAAGGAATTGGTTATGCAACGGGCCTGATCATTTTAATGGTTTAAATCGATTTAAATTCAGAGACTCATTTGATTGCGGCGCTTGCCAAACTGCAGGTTTTACACCTCACGCCCCTTACCCGGCCGGGCCATTACGGCGCGCCGCAATGGGCGGCGCAGATCTCGCGACCGCAAACTTGAAGAAGAGCATGTGGCGAGCAGGCCAGGCGATTGGCTCTATCTGGCTACCAGCGCGCAAGCTCCAAAAATCTACCCAAGCCCTGACCACACAGCATGCCAACCTTTCGACATGGATGCGAAACCAGTGCGTCTTGGACCGTCTTTTACGACGGCGAGGACGCACGATTTCAACCGGCGCGCCAGTCATGCAGCATGTTTCGGAGAGAGATCGACCCCGGACGCCGGACGCCGGATCTTCTTTTGGTTTAGAATTCCGTAACGCGCTCGTCTTAATGGTCGGCCAGCGGTACACTCCAAGGTGAGTTCATGCATTCTCGGCGTGCGCCATAAAATATCTTTTCCCGGAATACGCCGAGTGCGTGTTGAGGCCCCCCTGTGGCTGCACGACATCGAGCAGCGTCGCCATCGCCTTGCAGTACGCTCAAGTATCAATTACAAAGTTCCACATCTCTTTTGTTGCGCCCTTCTGCACTTTGATAATTTGACTGAACACTGGACAATAATCAACATGAATGCAGACCATTTGCAACGGATAGAGGAGCTCATAAATGAGCTTGAGGATGCGGGCCATCTGGCTTGCGCTGCCCACATGCAGATGGCTCTCGATCTTCTTTCCGCTGAAATTGCCCGCTCTGTGCTTTAAGTCGACGACTGCAGATGGATTGAACATTGAGCCGACCGGGCGTCACATCCCGGTAATCGGGAATCTTCGCCCTTCCTTGAGGACTGCCGGACAAGGCTGAAGAAGCAACCAGAACGCCGCAGATTTCGAGATTACTCGCTAGCAGGCCTCCGCCCGGCACTTGAAGGCCACAAACCCCGCCCGTAAAGCGTTCTGGGTGCCAACGCGCGCTCCTGCGCAGGAAATCCGAAGAGTTTTCGCTGCACGGACCAGCTGGTCGGAACATTTGAGTCGAGGAGCGTTTTGCGGTCGAGGCTGGTCGGCTGCGTGCCGTCAAGGATCGACGTGGCGATGTCGGGCGCAAGATAATTCAGCCTGATAAGGCGGGCAAAGTGCGTCGGGCGGCAGCCCTGTTTCTTAGCGAGGGCCTCAATCGACAGGTCGCGATGCTCATCCACGAGGATCTGGGCTTTCCGCGCCGCTCTGATCAGATCGACGAGCTTGGGATCGGGAAGCGCGCCGGGAGCATCCGGGCGCGGTCTGATATGGAGTGAAGGCCACCGCTCGGCGGTAATCACCCGCACATCAACGTCAAGAACATAACAGGCGTCGCTGCATGGCCAATCTGCAGCCCGGCCTCTGAACGCCGTCTTTCCATCCCACGCCATGAGACGGCGCAGCTCGAGTGACCGAAAAGTAACCGACACGACTTCTTCTGCGATCTCGATCCGGTGGACAAGCGCCCGGAACAGATCCGCGCGCCATTCCGGCCGGATATCTTCGAGCGTCGTACTGAGCACTTTGCCGCGAGCGGCGAGCTGGTCGAGTTCATTACCGAACAGTCCAAGGCCCTTAAGAGCCCCACGGAGCTTACCTCTGTCGCCGAGGAACTCGCAAACGGCGGCCAAAACGGTCCTGTCGAGATTGTCGGCATTGCAGCGATAAGCGCGGCGATACTCGACCTGCGACCACGCCGCATTGCTTGACACATAAGCGCAGTAAGTGCGCCCGCGCTGCCAGTTGAGATCGAGCAGCATGTGCCGGCCCAGATCATCCCAGAGCAAGCCCGCAAGAAAATGATGCGTTGCCTTCGCGTGCGGCGACCGCTTCTTGCGCTTCTCGCTAAGGGCCTGGGCCGCTACCCATGTGGCTTCGCTTATCAGCGGCTTGTGGAGGCCCTGGTAAGTCGTGTCATGACCGTGGATCTGCCCGACATAGATCGGGTTGCGCAGAATACCGTAGACTGTACCGGGCGACATAGGGGTCCCCCCGCGTGGCACCCCCCGGCGAGATAGCTTGACCGAACTGCAGTAACCCGCTTCCCGCACTGCACGCATCACCGCCGTGTAGCGCCGGGTCCGAAGGAACTCAGTGAAAATGAACCGCACGATCGCGGCCTCAGCTTCATCAATGTGGATGCCGTCGGTACCGGCGATATAGCCAAACGGCGGCAAGCCGCCGTGGATTCGCCCATGGCGCTTGCGCGTGCGGATACTGTCGCGGACCCGCTCGGCGATCAGCTCCCGCTCGAATTGGGAAAAGGTCAGCAGCACATTGAGGATCATCCGTCCCATGCTGTCCGAGGTATCGAATGCCTGAGAGATGGACACGAGCGTGATCGATTGGCGGTCAAACATCTCGATCAGGCGCACGAAATCGAGCAGGCTCCTTGTGAGCCGGTCAATCTTGTAGACCACCACAGCATCGACTTTTCCGGCTTCGATATCCCGCATCAGCTCGGCGAGCGCCGGGCGTTCGAGTCCGCTGCCGGAATGGCCACCATCGTCATGGTGCTGCGGCAACTCGACCCAGCCCTTGTATTGCTGGCTCTTGATATAGGCACTGCTGATCTCTCGCTGGGTCACCAGTGAGTTGACCTCGTGGTCCAGGAGATGAGTTGTGCTCTTGCGAGTGTAGATCGCGCAGCGTTTTATGGGCTGGTCTGAGAATTCGCGCATCGGCCTTCTCCATGTCGAGAGCCCGAATTTGCGACAGCCAGCACGGTTTGTCGTGACAATTGCTGCCAACTCAGGACTCGGGCGGCAATCGGATCCGGGCAATCCATTCCTGTCCGAGATTACCCGCGATCCTAATGGCAGGCCCGCGACCGCATCGCGATCGCGCGGCGCAATGCCACGAGGTGCCGACGACTATTGGACGCCGCGAAACCGATGCAACGGCGCGAGATTCGTCCGCATGCGCCCTACGCCGGGGTTCCCGTTTCTGCGCCGCTTCTTGCTCGCGTGAACGCACTGTTGCCTTGTCGCTGATCCGTGTCTTCTTGCTGGGCCTCGCAAGCGCGTCCGGTGGTCGGTCGCGTTCCGGAGGCCCGCAATGAGCGTCGTTTCAATCCTTCCGGACCCGCCCTCGCGCAGCGCGCGGATGCTGCGCACCGCGCTCGGGCCCGAGATCGCCAGCTGGCTCGCCGATATTGCCATCATCGAGGTGATGCTCAACCCCGACGGGCGCCTCTGGGTAGACCGGCTCGGCAGCGGGATCTGCGCGACGCCCTTCGGGATGTCGGCCAGCGATGGCGAGCGGATTGTGCGGCTCGTCGCGCACCATGTCGGTGCCGAAGTGCACAGCGGTGCGCCGCGTATCTCGGCCGAGCTTCCCGATGGCGGGGAACGCTTCGAGGGCCTGCTGCCACCGGTGGTTGCCGCACCGAGCTTTGCGATCCGCAAACCTGCGGTCTCGGTCTTCTCGCTCGGCGACTATGTCACAGCCGGCATCATGCGGGATGCCGAGGCTGAAGCCCTTGCAGATGCTGTGCGGGGGCGCCGGAACATTCTTGTCGCGGGCGGCACATCGACCGGCAAAACAACCCTGGTGAACGCCCTGCTCTCTGAGGTCGCTGCAGGTGATGACCGCGTTATCCTCATCGAAGACACGCGTGAGCTGCAATGCGCGGCGCCCAATCTTGTTTCGCTCCGCACCAAGGAGGGGGTGGCGAGCTTGTCGGATCTCGTTCGCTCGGCGCTTCGCCTGCGACCGGACCGCATCCCGATCGGTGAGGTGCGCGGGCCCGAAGCCCTCGACCTGCTCAAGGCATGGGGCACGGGTCACCCGGGCGGCATCGGCACCATCCATGCAGGCTCAGCCCTGGGCACGCTGCGCCGCCTCGAGCAGCTCATCCAGGAATGCGTTGTCGTCGTTCCACGCCCGCTGATCGCCGAAACGATCGACGTCATCGCAGTCCTCGCGCGGGACGGCAGCGGCCGGCGCCTTGCCGAACTTGCCGCGGTGCGGGGCCTCGATCCGCGCGGCGAATACGTGCTCGCCCCACTCGTCACGAACGATGGAGAACCCTTGTGATGAATATTCTGCCCTTTGCGCGCTCGCGCCTCTCCTGCCTTGCCACCGGCGGCCTGCTCACCCTGCTGGTCGCCGGCCCCGCACAGGCCGCCGGATCGTCGATGCCCTGGGAAGCCCCGCTCCAGGCGATCCTGGAATCAATCCAGGGGCCGGTCGCCAAGATCATTGCGGTGATCATCATCATCGCCACCGGACTCGCCCTGGCATTCGGCGATACCTCGGGCGGCTTCCGCCGCCTGATCCAGATCGTGTTCGGACTCTCGATTGCCTTTGCGGCCTCGTCCTTCTTCCTCTCGTTCTTCTCCTTCGGCGGGGGAGCGCTGGTCTGATGGAAACCGGGATGCCCGATTGGCCGTCCGGTTTCGTGGTTCCGGTCCACCGCGCGCTCACCGAACATATCCTGCTCGGCGGAGCGCCGCGCGGGCTCGCGATAGCCAATGCGACACTGGCCGGCGCGATCGGGCTTGGGTTGCAGCTGTGGATTGCCGGGCTCGTCTGCTTCGCGCTCGGCCACGCCGCTGCGGTGTGGGCCGCGCGGCGCGACCCGCAATTTGTCGATGTCGCGCGGCGGCACCTGCGCTTCCCTGTCTTCTGCGAGATCTGATGATGTTCAGTTTACGCGAATACCGTCGTAAAGCAGACCGGCTCGCCGATTTCCTGCCCTGGGCCGCGCTGGCCGGGCCCGGGGTGGTCCTCAACAAGGACGGCAGCTTCCAGCGGACCGCACGTTTCAGGGGCCCCGATCTCGACAGCGCAACACCCGCCGAACTGGTTGGCATCACCGCGCGCCTGAACAGCGCGCTGCGGCGTCTGGGATCTGGCTGGGCGATCTTCGTCGAGGCCGTGAGGCGCCCAGCGCAGGATTATCCGGGATGCACGTTTCCCGATCCGGCCTCGGCGCTCGTCGAGCGCGAGCGCGCCGCACAATTTGCGCAGGAGAGCGTGCATTTCGAGAGCCGCTATTTCTTCACGCTGGTCTGGATGCCGCCTGCCGAGGATGCAGCGCGGGCCGAGGCCTGGCTCTATGAGGGCCGCTCGACCAGAGGCGTCGATCCACGCGAGCTGCTCGCCGGCTTCGTCGATCGAACCGACCGCATGCTGCGCCTGTTCGAGGGCTTCTTTCCCGAGGCGGCCTGGCTCGATGACAGCGAGACCCTGACCTATCTGCACAGCTGCATCTCGAGCAGGGTGCAACATGTGCGGGTCCCGGAGACCCCGATGCATCTCGATGCGCTGTTGGCGGATGAACCACTCGCCGGCGGGCTCGAACCGCGCCTTGGCGGGGCCCATCTGCGCACCCTCAGCGTGATCGGCTTCCCGAGCGTGACGTTCCCGGGGCTGCTCGACGAGCTCAACACCCTGGGCTTTGCCTATCGCTGGTCGACCCGCGCAATCATGCTCGACAAGGCGGATGCGGCAAAGCTGCTTGGCAGGATCCGTCGCCAGTGGTTCGCCAAGCGCAAGTCGGTCGCTGCGATCCTCAGGGAGGTGATGACGAGCGAGGCCTCGGTGCTCGTGGACAGCGATGCAGCGAACAAGGCCGAGGACGCCGACCTGGCACTGCAGGAGCTTGGTGCAGACCATGTCGGCATGGCACTGGTCACGGCAACCGTAACAGTCTGGGATGAGGACGCAGGGCGGGCCGCAGAGAAGCTGCGCCAGGCGGAAAAGGTCATTCAGGGCCGAGATTTCACCTGCATCGCCGAAGGCATGAACGCGCTCGAAGCCTGGCTCGGATCGCTCCCCGGCCATCTCTACGCCAATGTCCGCCAGCCACCGGTATCGACCCTCAATCTTGCGCATATGCTGCCGATCTCGGCCGTCTGGGCCGGACCAGAGCGCGACCCGCTCTGGGGCGCACCACCGCTGTTCTACGCGCGCACGCAAGGCACCACCCCGTTCCGCTTCGCGCTGCATGTCGGCGATGTCGGACACACGCTCGTGGTCGGGCCGACCGGCGCGGGCAAATCGGTGCTGCTCGCTTTCATGGCGATGCAGTTCCGGCGCTACCCGGGCGCAAAGATTGCCGCCTTTGATTTCGGGGGTTCCATTCGCACTGCCGCGCTCGCCTGCGGCGGCGACTGGCAGGACCTGGGCGCGAGTCTGGCGTCCGAAGGTGATGACACAGTTCTCTTGCAGCCGCTTGCAAGGATCGATGATCCGGCGACACGCGCCTGGGCCTCCGGGTGGCTGCAAGCGATACTCGCCTCGGAAGGCGTGACGCTTGACCCCGCAATGAAAGAGCACCTCTGGACTGCGCTCGGATCGCTGGCGAGCGCGCCGCAGGCCGAGCGCACCCTGACCGGACTGGCCGTCCTACTGCAGTCGCAACCACTCAAGCAGGCACTCGCGCCCTATTGTCTCGGCGGCCCGTTCGGGCGCCTGCTCGACGCCGAAAGCGAAAGGCTCGGCTCTTCAGACTTTCAGGCCTTCGAGACCGAGGGGCTGACCGGATCCGCGGCAGCACCCGCGGTGCTTTCCTATCTCTTCCACCGGATCGAAGCGCAGCTCGACGGCGCGCCGACCCTCATCATCATCGACGAGGGCTGGCTGGTCCTCGACAGCCCGGGCTTCGCTGCGCAATTGCGCGAATGGCTCAAGACGCTGCGAAAGAAGAATGCGAGCGTCATTTTCGCGACCCAGAGCCTTGCTGATATCGAAGGTTCGGCGATTGCTCCGGCCATCATCGAGAGCTGCCCGACACGGGTGTTCCTGCCCAACGAACGTGCGCGCGAACCGCAGATTCTTGCGATCTACCGGCGCTTCGGTCTCAATGATCGCCAGATCGAGATCGTCAGCCGGGCGACACCCAAGCGCGAGTATTATTGCCAGTCGGCGCGCGGCAATCGCCTCTTCGACCTCGGGCTTGGCGAGGTGGCGCTCGCCTTTGCCGCTGCCTCGTCGAAGATTGACCAGCACGCCATCGCCCGGATTTACGCGGAGGCGGGCCGCGAAGGCTTTGCCGCCGCGTGGCTGACCCATCGCGGGCATGGCTGGGCCGCGAGCCTGCTGCCCGCAGCCATCGCCGGTACGCGTTCCCCCACCCTCCACCAAGGAGACCCTGCATGAACAGACCTATCCGCAACCTCGCGGCGGCGAGCGCGCTCGCCCTCGCCTGTACCGGCGCCATCGCTCCCGTGCCTGTACAGGCACAGTTTGGCGGCATCGTCTACGACCCGACCAATTACGCGCAGAATGTGCTGACTGCGGCGCGCACGCTCGAGCAGATCAACAATCAGATCCGCATGCTGCAGAACCAGGCAAGGTCGCTGATCAACGAGGCGAGGAACCTCGAGAGCCTCCCCCAGACAATCGCCCAGCCCCTGCAGGACCAGATCCGCCAGACGCAGCAGCTGCTGCAACAGGCCCAGCGCATCGCCTACGACGTGCAGGCGGTCGAGACCGCCTTTGATCGACAGTACCGGGGGGTTACGCTCGGTGCATCGCAGCAGGCGCTGGTGGATGGCGCAGAAGCGCGCTGGCAAAACAGCGTTGCTGCCTTCGAGGACGCACTCAAGGTCCAGGCAGGCGCGGTCGCGAACATCGAAGGGTCGCGCAGCGCGATCGGCGAATTGCTGAGCGCCAGCCAATCCGCGCGCGGCGCGCTGCAGGCCGCGCAGGCCGGCAACCAGCTGCTCGCCCTGCAGGCGCGCCAGCTTGCCGACCTCACCGCCACGCTGGCAGCCGCCAACCGCGCGCAGGCGCTCGATGCAGCCGAACGCGCCGCCGCCAAGGCACAGGCGCGCGAGCAGCTGCGCCGGTTCCTCGCCGACCGGCCCCGCTATGTGCCGGGCCAGTCCCGTCCGGGCGGGAACTGAACCGCAATGGAAAGCAAACGCCCCTTGCAGATCGGTGCCGCCATCTTCGTCGGCCTCGCCCTGGCCATGACGCTCGTTCAGCTGCGCGAAGAGCCGGAAGCAGCTCGACGCTCGCCGCTGCCGGGTGCGGAGGCAAAGGTAGATCCGCTCGCGATGCAGCTGCGTGCCTGCAGCACATTGGGCGAGCAGGAGCTCTCCTCACCGGCCTGCCGCGCCGCATGGGCCGAAAAGCGCCGGCGCTTCTTCGGCGCCACGCCTTCGAACGCCGCGGGCAGGCGCGACGAGAACGCTGCTCCCTCTGCCGGTGCGCCTCAACCGACCGCAAGCGGGAGCGACTGAGATGGGCGGAACCGGTGTCGTCGATCGCTTCCTCGCGATCTTCTCCCAATACATCGACAGCGGCTTCGGCCTTCTGTCGGGCGAGGTCGCTTTCATTGCGACGACCCTGATCGTGATCGACGTCACTCTGGCAGCCCTGTTCTGGAGCTGGGGCGCGAACGAGGACATCATCGCGCGCCTCGTGAAGAAGACGCTCTTCGTCGGCATCTTCGCCTATATCATCGGCAACTGGAGCGCGCTCACCACCATCATCTTCAACAGCTTTGCCGGGCTCGGTCTCAAGGCAAGCGGTTCAGGACTCGGCGCCGCTGACCTGCTCCGGCCCGGCCGCGTCGCGCAGGTCGGCATCGATGCCGCCTGGCCCATGCTCGAGGCCATCGCCGATCTCGTCGGCTATGTCGGCTTCTTCGAGAACTTCCTCCAGATCGTGATCCTGCTCATCGCATGGGCTGTGGTGGTGATCGCCTTCTTCATCCTGTCGATCCAGCTCTTCGTCACCCTCATCGAATTCAAGCTGACGACGCTTGCCGGCTTCGTCCTGATCCCCTTCGGCCTGTTCGGCAAGACCGCCTTCCTCGCCGAACGCGTGCTCGGCAACGTCGTCTCATCAGGGATCAAGGTGCTCGTGCTCGCCGTCATCATCGGCATCGGCTCGACCCTGTTTGCCGAGTTCCAGAATGCCATTCCCGGCGAGCCGACCATCGAGGACGCGCTGGCGATCGTGCTCGCGAGCCTCACTCTGCTCGGACTCGGTATCTTCGGCCCCGGCATTGCCAACGGCATTGTTGCCGGCGGTCCGCAGCTGGGCGCAGGCGCAGCCGCGGGCACGGCCCTGCTCGCAGGCGGCGTGGCTGCGGGCGGCCTTGCCAGCGCCAGGCTGGCCGGCGGCGCCGTCGCGAGCGCCGCCTCCTCTGTTGCTGGCGGTGCCACGCGCGCAGCAGGCGGCGCAACCATGGCCTATGCCATCGGTTCGGCCGGAAAGAGCGGCGGCGCTGCGGTCGCCAGCGGCATGGCCGGCGTCGGACAGGCCGCGGCCGGTGTCGCCACATCCCCCTTGCGCACAGCCGCCGACAGCGCGCGCTCGAGCTTCCGCGACGGCGCACGCAGCGCGGTCGGACACATGGGCGGCCACATCACGCCCGCACCGGGTGCTGCTCACGATGAGCAGCCCGCCGGAGGGGCGATGCCCGGTTGGGCAAGAACCATGAAGCAGCGCCAGAGCCTGGGCCAGGCCGTCTCGCTCGCGGTGCACACGGTGCGCAGCGGAGACGGCCACGGGGCGGGCGCATCGATCGACACGCGAGAGAAGGACTAGAGTGCCGATGTTCCGACGCCCCTCCATCCGTTACGGCAAGACCCTGCAGCCCGAGACCCCCTACCAGCGCGCGAGCCAGGTCTGGGACGAACGCATCGGATCAGCGCGGGTCCAGGCGCGAAGCTGGCGCTATGCCTTCTTCGGCGCATTGGGGCTCTCGGCGGCGCTGACGGCAGCGCTTATCTGGCAGAACGCACGCGGCACGATTGTCCCCTGGGTGGTCGAGGTCGACAAGCTCGGCGAGGCGCGCAGCGTTGCGCCCGCCGAGGCGGGTTTCAATCCGAGCGATCCGCAGATTGCCTTCCACCTGGCGCGTTTTATCGAGCATGTCCGCGCGCTTCCCGACGATCCGGTGGTGGTGCGCACCAACTGGCTGCGCGCCTATGACTTTGTCAGCGACCGCGGCGCATTGGCGCTCAACGACCATGCTCGGCTCATTGACCCCTTTGCACTGATCGGCCGCGAGCAGGTGGCGGTCGATGTCACCAGCGTGATCCGCGCCTCGCCGCAAAGCTTCCGGGTGGCCTGGACCGAGCGCCGCTACCGCGATGGCGCGCTCGCCGAGAGCAGCCGCTGGACCGCGATCCTCGGCGTAGCCGTGCAACCGCCGCGCACGCCCGATGCCCTGTCGCGCAACCCGCTCGGCATCTTCGTCACCTCGATCAACTGGTCAAAGGAACTCGGCTGATGAAACGCCCCAACAGAATCTTGCACGCCATGGCCCTCATAATGGGCGGTGCCTCCATGCTGTTCGCGCCGGCCTCGGGGGCAACGCCGACTTCGTCGCCAATGCTCACCCAGGTTGCTCAAGCTTTCAACCTTTCCGCTCCGCCTTCGCGGCAGTCTGCCCCCGCTGCCGCGCGCCGCTCCCCTGACTCCGGCCATGCCCCCGACCCCCGGAGCCAAGTGGGAGCGGCGAACCGGGCGGCGCGGGTGGAACCCGAAGGTGCGGGTTTCGAGAACGCGATCCAGCGCTACCCCTGGCGCGAAGGCGCGCTTTTTCAGGTCTATACCGCGCCCGGGCAGGTGACCGACATCACGCTGCAGGAGGGGGAAAAGCTGGTCGGCCCGGGTCCTGTCGCTGCAGGGGACACGGTCCGTTGGATGATCGGCGACACGCTGAGCGGAACGGGAGCGACGGCTCGCGTGCACATTCTGGTAAAGCCGACGCGGCCCGACATATCCACCAATCTTGTCATCAACACCGATCGCCGAACCTATCATCTCGAACTGCGTGCGACGCCGCGCATCTGGATGGCCTCGGTCAGCTGGACCTATCCGGCCGACGAGCTCATCGCCCTGCGCCGAGCCGAGGAGGCCGCGGCGCGCGCAGAGCCACTCGCTCAGGGCCTGGCGCTGGAGCAGCTCAATTTCGACTACCAGATTGCAGGTGACCGGCCGAGCTGGCGTCCCGTGCGGATCTTCGACGACGGCCGGCGGACGCTGGTCGAGTTTCCCGTCGGCATCGCACAGACCGAGCTGCCGCCCTTCTTTGTGGTCGGTGAGGACGGTACGGCCGAGCTCGCCAACTACCGGGTGTCAGGCCGCTACCTTATCATCGACCGGTTGTTCGCGAAGGCCGAGCTGCGCCTCGGGGCGGGACGGCGCGAGCAGCGCGTACGGATCGTCAATCGCGCTTGGAGCGGCTCGTGATCCCGCCGGGCGAACAGCTGCCTCAAGCCGCAGCGAAGCGACCGGAGCATCCCGAGGACCCCGAGACCGTGGTGCGGCTGCACGGCGATCATCCCCGGGTCGTGCGGCTGTCGCGAAAGGCGGTCGGGCTCGCGAGCGCAGCCGCTCTCGCGCTGGTCGGCGGCGCGCTGATCTTCGCGCTTCGCTCGCCATCCGGCGGGACCGAGCCAGAAGTCTACAACACAGGCGGCATCGCAGTGGCCGATGGGCTCGCGTCAGCGCCCACCGATTACAGCAAGGTCCCGCGCCTCGGCCCGCCGCTCCCTGGCGATCTTGGCAAGCCGATCCTCGATGCGCAGGATCGCGGCGCTGTCGCCGAACTGCCGCCTGCAGCGCCCTCTGCGGCATCGGTCGGTGGCCCCGACCCCGGCGAACAGGCGCGCATGCGAAGGGAGCAGGAGCGCGAGGCCGTGCGGGTGAGCGGCGTGTTCACGGGCGCGGGCAGCCGCTCCGATCGGCTGGCCGCTTCGCCGGCCCCGCCGTCTGACGGTCCGGCTGTGGTCGTGCCGGCCGACGCGGGAACTGCGCCCGCGGGAATTCGCGACCGCGTGTCCGAACCGCAAACGCGTTCGGCCGGGCGGCTTGGCGCTGCAGCCAGCGAACACACACTGCTCGCCGGGTCCGTCATCCCGGCTGCACTGATCACCGGCATTCGCTCTGATCAGCCGGGGCTCGTCACAGCGCAGGTCACCCAGAACGTCTATGACAGCGTGACGGGAAGCCGCCTGCTCGTACCCCAAGGCGCGCGCCTTGTCGGCGATTACGAGTCCGAGATAGGCTTCGGGCAGCGCCGCGTTCTGCTTGCCTGGAACCGGCTGATTATGCCCGACGGACGCTCGATCGAGCTGGATCGCCAGCCCGCTGCCGATCCGTCCGGCTTTGCCGGGCTTGAGGACCGCGTCGATTACCACTGGGGCGGCGTGCTCAAGGCAGCTTTCGTATCGACGCTGCTCGGTGTCGGTGGTGAACTTGGAGCGGGCAATGATGACAATCTCGTTCGGGCGCTGCGTCGCGGCAGTCAGGACAGCATCAACCGGGCAGGCGAGCAGATTGTCTCGCGCGAACTCGCCATCCGCCCGACCCTTACCATCCGCCCCGGTTACCCGGTTCGGGTCATGGTGACCCGCGACATTGAATTCGGAACTCGTGAATGACCCGGCTCAAGCTATCCGATATCAACAGCAATACCCCGGTGAAGCTGACGATCGAAATTCCGGCGCGGCTGCACCGGCGCCTTGCCGAATACGCCGTCGCGCTCAATGGCGGGGTCAGCGAGGGCGCACCGCAGCCATCTGCGCTCGTCGCGCCGATCATCGAGCGCTTCATCGCAGCGGACCGCGAGTTTGCCAGGCAGAGACGGAACGCAGCGAAGGACGTAGCGTCAGGAAGATGAGCTGCGGCCCCTGCCGATTATAAAATCATTATAAAATAGCGTGGCTTGGCGACCCGGCACATCCTCGGCATCGCGACGATTGGAGTCGCACTTCAGCAAAGAGGAGCAAGGCAATGCACAATCCGAACACGCGGGACGAACGTCCCCTCGATCTCGGCAAGGCTTCGGTCGAAACGCGCGGCAACGCGGTCTTCGACGTCGATCTGAGCACCGGGCCGTCGCGTTACATTCCCGGCGTTGCCGGCGAGTGAGTTCGCGAGGTGCGCACGCCAGCCGGTGTGCGCACCTCGTTTATTCCATGTCCCATCTACCCGATTCCGCAACCCATGCATGGCGCGCGCTGGAGGGCGAGATCATCTTTCTCGATCTTGCAGGCGACAGGTATTTCCGGCTGCCGGACGATCAAAATGCCGGCGTCGTTACCCGGATGACGTCTGGTAACCTTGCCGGTTGGCATTTGCCCGACGGCCTCGCCTTGCCGGAAGAATGGGAGGAGCCATCAGGCGCCTGGCATGCGGACGATCATCCCGCATTCTCGCTTCCGGATATTGCCCGCGCTCTATGGATGCAGCGGCGCATCGAACGGCGGATCAAGTCGACCGGCTTCGGCGCCGTCATGCGTTCGACCCGCCGGTTGCTGGATCAGGCAGCCGGGCGTACGGTTGCCGATACTGACGTCGTCATTACCCGTTTCGTCCGCGCCTTTGATCAGGCACGGCTTCTGAAGACAGCCGCAAATCGCTGTCTTCCCCGCTCGATCGCTTTCGCACTGGTGCTTGCAGGCCACGGCGTGCGGGGTACTGTCGTCATCGGGGTCAAGCGTTCTCCGTTCGGCGCCCATTGCTGGGTGCAGGCAGGACCTGTGGTCCTCAACGACACCTGGGACGAGGTGCAGCGCTTCACACCTCTGCTGGTGCTGTGACACCTGTGCAATTTGCCCTCGCGATTCCGCTCCGCGCCAGAGGCGTGCAGCAGCAATTGCCGACGGCTGCGTCAATTCCTGACTCGCTCTGTGAGCCGGAGGCCCGCTACTGGGCAGGCTGTGCGACCCCGGTGCATGCCCTCGGAAGCGTCGGGCTGGTGCTGGGCCATATCTTCGGCCGCGATGGGCCGGCTCCCTTGCCCGGTGATTCTTCGGATGAGCCCCCTGATCCCGATGCCGCCGCCGTGCAGCTCATCACCAGGTTCTGGGGTACCTACCTCGCTGTCCTCGCCAGCGGCGATACGATCGGTCTCCTGCCTGACCCTGGCGGTCTCATGCCCGTCTTCAGTCGCATGACAGCGACACATCTGCTTGTCGCATCGCAGGCGCGCCTGCTGTTTGCGGCTGATGGCTCGCATCCCTCGATCGATCTGGCGGCACTGGGGGATTTCCTTGCCCGTCCCGAACTACGCACCACGACCACATGCCTTGAGGGTGTACGTGAACTGCGTCCCGGCAGCATCACTTCACTTCAGGGCGGTGTGCTGTCAGAACGCCAGCTCTGGCGCGCAGGCAGTTTCCTGCCTGACAGAAAATCGCCAAGCTTCGAAGAGGCTGCGGATCTGCTGCGGCATGAGGCGGTGGCCGTCATGAAAACCTGGCACGAAGCGCTCGGCGCTCCGGTGGTCGCAGTGTCCGGAGGCGTGGATTCCTCATTGATCTGTGGCGCGCTGTCGGCAGCAGGACTGCCCTTTTCCTGTGTTACGCTCGCCACGCGGGATCCTGGCGGCGACGAAAGGCCCGCAGCCCGGCAGCTTGCCGGCCACCTAGGCGTCCGGCTTCACGAGGAGATCTATGCGCCGGAGGACTTCGATCCCTTCCAATCCGCGTCGGCCGGTCTGCCACGCCCTTCGCGCAAATCTTTCCTGACGCGTGTCGATGCCATGCTCGCGGGAGCATGCAGTCGCCACGGTGCCTTGAGTGTCTGGGACGGCAACGGCGGAGACAACCTGTTCTGCTACCTGCATTCTCCCGCGCCAGTGGTCGACCGCCTCATGACAGAGGGCCTGTTCTCGCAATGGCCCAGGACCCTGCTCGACATGTGCAGCGTCACAGGAGCCGATATTGGTGAAATGGCGCGGGCCACCCTGCGCCGCTTTCTGGGTCGCCCCGGATTTCCGCCATGGCCTGCAGATGCGCGCCTGACACGCGGTTGTGCGCCTGCTTTCGCGGCCCTGTCGCCGGTGGCGCCCTGGAACAGGGAGGTGGCGGCATGGCACGGCGGCAAACAAGATCATCTCGCCCTGATCATGCGCGCACAGCTCCACTGTCACGGGCCCGCGAACCCCGTCAGGCGCTTCTCGCCCCTGATGAGCCAACCGATACTCGAGCTCTGTCTGTCCCTTCCGACATGGCTCTGGTGCCATGGCGGGATCAATCGCGCACTTGCCCGCATCGCCTTTGCCGGCGATCTGCCGCAGGTCCTCCATCGCAGGACATCAAAGGCCGGGCCTGACAGCTTCCTCGGGGCGATCTTCGACCGCAACCGGAGAATCTTTCGCGAGCTTCTTGCGGGCGGCATTCTCGACGAGGCCGGCCTCATCGACATGGGCGCCGTTGAACGAGCGCTGCAGACCGATCGGGACCGGGACGATCCCGTGATCTACAGGGTCCTCGACCTCGTCGAAGCCGAGAACTGGGCGCGGGAATGGCAGAGCTAGGGCAGTGGGACGCAGGTCAGGTCTTCCGGTGCAGGTGCGTCGGGCATGGCCTGCCATCTTTCAAGTTCCGCCTGTGTCGCAGCGTCAGCATCGCAGGGCTGGCGGTGCATCAGCCAGAATTCGAGCCAGCGTATGTTGCGTTCGTAGACTGATCGCCGGTGGGCCGGCTGCCACTTGTAGTGGGTCTCGTCCTCGAAAACATAGAGCGCGATGGCCTTTTCGTTCTGCCGGAACACCTCGACAACATCGAGACCGCCCTCGTACTCGCTGTCGGCATTCTGGATCAGGATCGGTGCCGATACCCGGTCCACATTCTGGATGAGCGACATGGGCCGCCAGAATTCCGCATCACCCGGTTCGAAGAACTTGTACCCGATGCTGCGGGTGAATGCGCTGTAGGCGGGTCCTGCTGCGAGCACATAGCTGTACATGTCCTCGCAGCAGGACCCGAGGGCTGCCACCTTGAACAGGTCGGAATTGATCAGCGCGAACTGTGCCGAGGACACGCCGTCACTCCAGCCGGTGATTCCCATGCGTTCCCGGTCAACCGTGCCGGTCTCCAGAGCGAGGCCGACCGCGATCTCCAGCGAGGACTGGCCATTGCGGCGGTCGAGCCAGTCGACACGGTTTGCCTTGAGGAGCTCGGTCGAATCCCTGGCTGTCGCAACCTGCGGAACCAGATCGGGCTTCGCGAAACTCAGGACAGCGAATCCTCTCGCAGCCAGTGGCTGAATCGGCACCTCGTCGCCCGAGCCGCCGCGCAGCAGCCCGTGACTGATATACTGGACCACCACCAGCGGATGCTTTGCGCCTGGCCTGTGATCGGGAGGCAGCACCAGATCGGCATAGCTCTCGACACCATAGGCGTTGCGGAACCGGAAGCGCTGCACCGGGCCGGTTTTCCGCGCCGCAAATTCGGGATTGGGATCATAAACCAGACGCTCCGCTCCGCTGCGCGGGTCGAGGGCGACCAGCCTGCGGGGTCTCACAGCGCCTTCACGGGCGCAAATCAGCTCGACGCCGACGGGGCTGCAGCCGATCAGCATATCGTCGCTGACCATGACTTCTCGCGGGGCGGGCTCATCCAGGTCCCAGCGCAGGATGCCCATTGCTGACATGCCCCAACCGGTCTTGCGGACCGCCAGAAACGCATTCATTGCATCCGACCACCACAGGCGGAGGATACCTTCGCACAGCGCGCTGTCACACCGCATCTCCCGCCCATCGCGGCGCAGGACCAGCCGCGACGGAGAGATGAACCTTTCGGGGAGTTTCGGTTCAAGCCATGCAGCGACGCCCGCTGACCCCGGCGTGAACAGCCGTGCCCTCTCCGGTGCATCCGCAGGCGGCGGAGGGGCGAGCAGGGCAACCTCGTCCGGACCGGCAGCACCGACCTGCCCGGAACCGACGTCTACCTTCGCGTAGGACCTTGCTATCGGTCCCGTCGGGATCGGCCGGACGCCAAACTGGGGCGAGACCGTCTCATCGTAGAGATATCCGCGGCGCGCGCCGGCCGCGATCGCTTCAGCCGCGCGCCTGAGCCCGGGGCGGGTGGCAATGACGATGCCTCGCCCGTCCTTGGTCCAGGCGAAGTCGTCGACATTGTCGGGCGAGGTCGTCATCTGGCGCGGTGCGGCTGATCCGTCCGCATCAGCCATCCAGACCTGGCTGATCCCGTCGGCCTGGCCCAGCCAGGCGATCGTGCTTCCATCCGGCGACCAGCGTGGCACGATCACCTTGGCCCAGCCGGCAGCCACCGAGACGAATGTGCGCAGCGCGAAGTCGTCACGGATGAACGCGGCGTCGCGGGCGATCTCTCTTGGTGTGCCAGTTCCATCGAGCGGCATGACCAGCAGCTTCTGGCAGTAGCTGTTGGTCTGCGCATTGCCACGCCGCATCAGGAAGGCGATCTGCCGGCCATCAGGCGAGATACCGTAGGGGCTGACCGTCTCGTTGGGGTCCGAGCGGCCAATATCCGCCAGCTCAACGAGATCATCGATCGAGACGGCCTCTCCGGCCGGAATGTCTGTCTGCTGTTCGGATAGCGTGCAGGGATTACCCTCCGGCACAGGAATGTCCGCCACTGGAACAATCGAATGGGCAAGGACTGCCGCCGTCAGGAGGCCCATTACCAGTGCCTCCTGATGCCAAGGGCAACGAACCTGCCGATCGGCGAGAAGTTGGTCGAGTCATAGGGCGTATCGTTCGGGCCGGTGATCCTGATCACCTCGGGCTCGCGGTCGAACATATTCTGGACCGTGAGCGAGACCGTCAGCCCGGGTTCGCGGCCCTCGCCTGCGATGACGTCATAGCTCAGGCCAAGGTCGAATGTTGCCTGCGGTGCTATGCGACTTTCGGTTGCGAATCTGAGGTCCGCCAGCGCACCGGTGTAGTTGATCGCCGCATTGGCCTTGAGGCCGCCAATCTCGGCGCGCGCCGTCCCGCGCGCCCGGTACCGCGGGGGATTGAAGACCGTGCCCGACAGCTGCACCTGCGGAAGATCTGCCGTCAGCTGCTGGCTTGAGTCCAGCCAGCTGCCCGCCAGTTCGAAGCCAAAACTCCTGTCAGGGGCGAGGCGCCGGTTCCAGGCAATCCGGGCATCAATGCCCTCGATGTTCTGGAGCGCGACATTGATGTTGCGGTTGTCGATATAGGCCAGAACCCCGGCAGGGCTGTAAGGGGCACCCGAGAAATTCTGGAGGCCCAACTGAGCTCCACCGATCAGATTGTCGAGCAGTGCCTCTTCGGGATTACGGATGATGAGGCTGGCAAAGCCCGGATCGCGGAAGGCGGCGGCGATTGAGCCTGGTATCGGCTGCACCACCCGGTCCGTGTAGCGGATATCATACCATGTCGCCGAAACCGAAAGGCCCGGGATTGCTTCGGGCTCGAGCTCAAACCCGGCTGTCCAGCTGCGCGCCCGCTCGGATTCAAGATCAGGGTTGCCGCCGCTCGTGAAGATTATCGTCTGACCCGGCGATCCGGTTCCGAAGGCAACAGCCGGGAGCAGGAAAGCCTGGTAGGGGGTAAACTGCTGGAACAACGTGGGCGCCTTGAAGGAGCGCGCCCAGCTCGCCCGGAGCCTGAGGCCCTCGACCGGCGCATAGGTCGCCGCAAGACGCGGAGTCGCCTGCCGGTCAAGATCGGTATAATCCTCGTATCGCAGCGCCGCCGAGAGAGTCAGTTCGGCAACGCCGCTGATGGCGTTGTCGGGTGCGATGACCGGAAGGTAGAGCTCGCCATAGGCAAAGCGGCTGCGCCGTGTCCGGTCAAAGGCAGCCGCGGCAGTGCCGTTCACTTCTCTTGTGAAATCGAGCCTATTGTTGCGGAAACCCGCTCCGAAGGCGAGCCGTGCACTGCCGCCGGGAAGGGCAAAGAGCGGCCCTTCCGCGCCTGCTTCCATCGAGACGACCTCGTTGCAAAAGCAGCCGGTCGTGACGTTGCCGGTGCCGGGCTGGGGCAGGAAATCGGTGCGGAAGTTGGTGCGGTCCACACCGTAGACGCCAAGGACCCGCGCTTCCCATCCGCTGCCCAGATCAACGTCGATCGACGGCGCAAGCGTATAGCTTTCGACCTCCGGCTCGGAAATGAACCGTGCTGCGGGCGTGCCGCTCACAATCCGCGAGGTGCGCGAGGAATAGAGCGCATCGAGACCTGCGCGTACTCCGCTGCCCAGCTCCTGGTGCCCCGAGATGGTCAGCGCATGGCGGCGCTGTGACGGAAAGAGGAAGGTCTCCCCATCGAGAGACCTGGCATAGTCGCGCTGGTCGGCCCTGATCGCGCCATTATTTGCGAAATCATAGGCAATGAATGCACCGCCAGTGCTCCATTTGGTGCCGGCGACGATGTCGGCCTGCTGCCGGAAATTGCCCCCGTCCGTGCTCGCCCCGAGCTGACCCGAGGTCGTGACGCCTTCGAAGTCACGGCGCAGGATCACGTTGATCACCCCGCCGACCGCGTCCGATCCGTAGATTGCCGATGCCCCGTCGGGAACAACCTCGATCCGCTCGACAGCGGCAAGCGGGATCGCCGAGATATCGACACCCTGCAGGGCGGAGTCATAGGGCAGCCGGTGCCCGTTCAGCAGCGTGAGCGTTGCGTCGGCACCTAGCCCGCGCAGGTTGGCGCTCGAGGCCGAATTGACATTGCTGTTTGCTCCCCCGGCCCCAAACCCGACACCGGGGTTCTGGCCCCCGGAGAAATTCTGAGGGAGCGTGCGGATGGCCTCACCGAGGTCGACCTGCCCGGCCTCGACGATCGTTTCACGATCGATTGTCGTCACGTCGCCTATGATCCGCGCGCCCCGGATTCGCGTGCCGGTGACCACGATTGGCGTGTCGCCTGCGTCCTCGCCAGATTCTGGTTCCGGCGCACCGACCTCGGCCCTGGGGTCTTGCGCAATGGCGGGAACAGCCAGTCCGACGGCTGCAACCCCTGACATAAGGGTCCTGATGGTCCCGCTTCTGAACAACATGATCTTCTCCCTCTTCACGTTCCGGCATGCGTTGACCGACATTGCCGCAAGGGAGATGACGCAGGACCGGCGCCCCACCTTAGTTTCAATTGAAATTAAATCTGGCGCGCAGCGACCAAGTCGCCGCGCGCCTCGGCGAGGCGTGATCTGAGGCACCGCAGCGCACGCATCATGTGGTACTCAACAGTGGCAGGCGTGATCATCAGCTCTTCACCGATCTGCCGGTAGGTCTTCTGCTCGACCCTGCTCATGGAGAAGATCAGGGCCGTCCGCGCAGGAAGCAGGGCCAGCGAGCTTTCATAGGCCGCGAAGGTCTCCCGCTCGTGCAGGCCCGCTTCCTGTTCGGGCTCCGTGGCGGTATCGATGGATTCGAACAGCGGTACGGCGGATCTCATCTGATGCTGCCTGCGGACACCATCTATGATGAGGTTCCGGGCGATCCGCCGCAGGAAACCGCGGGGGTTGTGAAGGTCGCACAGCTGGGCGCAGCGCGCTGCGCGCAGGAATACGTCATGGGCCAGATCTTCGGCTGCGTCATGGCCGACCCGCCGCACAAGCCAGGCTCGCAGCGACTTGGACTCGCACCGATAGAGCGTCTCGAGCCTCGACCGGTATCCGGCGCACAGGGTTGCGCGCGTCACGGGTTGCGAACATTCCGGAGGCGCCGGCAGCGCCGTCCCGACAAATCGGCCATCGGTCATTGATCACGCAAACAGGCGTCGTCGAGGCTCCGGCCCTGAGGGCTCGTTGCACCGTCGTATCCAGAACTGTGCCGCCGTTTGGTCCGCGCTCCGCGGGCCTTATCCGGTGCGGCCGCCGGGCCATCATCAGACCGGCGTGCATGATGTCTGGCGGAAGGTTCCGCGCGGTTTTTGCCAGTGTTCGAAGCCGCGCATCGTCATTGTGCGCGCAAAGGGTCACGCGGGCAACCCGGAATAAGATGCATTATGAATGAGATATGCCCCTCGGGTTGGTCTTGCTCGCCTCGCCTTTCCCGCCAGATCCGGTGCTGCGCGAACGGCGTCGGACAAGGCGACCGCGACTAATCCTCTATAATCAGGCTCCTGACCGCGACGTGTTATCAGCGCTCCGACCGGGCGCCGGTACGCATGTCCAGGCGTCAGCTAAAGGTGCCGGTGCATCTGCCAACGGATGCTTTCAACGCCCGGTTACGCGCCAGCCACCAATGATGCACTGCGAGCGGCGGCACACAACATACCCAGAAGCGGGGAGGTCCTGCCCGGACTGATGGGATGCCGGGGTCCGCGTCGTGAGGATAGATGCCGGTGCCGTGAAGGAGGTGCCTCATGGCCCGATCCGAAAGCCGCTACCGTCAGCCGGACACGCATGATTTTGCTGATTACGCACAGGAATTCCTGCGCCGTAATCGCGAATACCAGCGCCAGTTTGCCCGGCTCGCAGGCACGCGGGCAAGCGCAGGGGAATCATCCGCTGCGCATCGGATGGCGCACGCATGGGGCCTTGAATTTCCCCTTCGATCCCGCCTCTGCGCCCGATGGTGTTCCGGCAGTCTGGCGCAGCGACTGCAGCTCGTTCATCCTGATGCTGACGGGCCCCCTCCATCGCTGGCCGCAGCTTGTGGAGGGGTTCGCTGATGGCAGCGTAATATGCGACAGAAAGGGCCCGTCGGGTCGCCATTTCGTTCTCGACACCAATGGCATCCGGCACCGGATCATGCTGAAGGCCGATGACGAGGCAGAGGAACCATCCTATATGCTTCCTGCCGACGGGTCACTGGCGCTCAGAAGCGCGGCAGCTGCGGCATTTCATCACTACAAGGATCGGTCGGCGCAGTGTGCTCACGCCCGCGCCATGCGGCCGACGGACTACCAGGGTTACCGGCTTCGTCTGATGCTGGCGGTGCTGGATGCCCGCGAAACAGGTGCAGCATTGCCGAGAAGTCTCAGGCAGGTGGCCGCTGCTGTTCTGGGCGGGGATCCGGCAAGCATTCGTGCGGTCGAGTGGAAGTCATGCTCCCAGCGCCGCCAGCTCCAGCGCCTTCTTGGTGAGGGCTTGCAAATGGTCGAAGGAGGCTACCGCGACCTCCTCAACGCCCGCTGGCCTGTCAAATCCGGAAGGACCGGCTGACTGCCAGTCGGTCACATGTCTGTCACAAGGCTTTTCGTTCAAAATGAGGGCGTTATAACTTTTCGCACGGCGTGCCGTGCCGATAGCTTGGCGCGCCCGAGAGGAAAGGATCAGATTCGCTTCGGCAGGCGCTGCAACGACGGATTGAAACCGGCGGAGCAGGCTTCTTAGGGCGATCTGGCGAGGGCGCGTTGGATGGTGCCTCCGCCGATCGGACGGTCTTACCCATGGAAGTTCGATTTGCGGAGGAATGTGCAAACGCGTTTGCACAGGTCGCCACAACTGCCCAGCTCGACACGACGCTCGGCAGGTTTTCCCGCGAGCTCGGTTTCGATCATTTTGCGCTCAGTCTGGAGTTCCGGGCAAAAAGGGCACTCGCGCCGGGCATACTCCTTCACGACTATCCGGATGAGTGGGCAAGGGTCTATGTCGGCTTCGAGCTGGCCGGGCGGGACCCCGTCCGGCGAGCCTGTGACAAGTCCTTCACCGGCTTCGCCTGGGACGCGCTCGGATCGCTGATCCCGATAACCCGCGGCGACCGACAGATGCTGCAGGTCGGCAAGGACTGCGGGATTGGCAACGGGTTCACCGTGCCGCGTCATCTGCCCGGTCTGGCACGCGGCACATGCACATTTGCGGTTGCCCCTGGCCGGAAGCTTCCCAGCGAACAGCTGACCATCGCCGAGACCGTGGGAGCACAGGCGCTCGGTTGCGCTCTGAGGCTCCATGACGCGGGCCGGGCTGCGGCGCTTCCTGCCCTTACCGAGCGGCAGCGCGAATGCGTCTTGTGGGTCGCGCGCGGAAAGACCGCGGCCGAAACAGCGATGATCCTCGGGATCGGGACCGAAACAGTGATTCAGCACCTCAAGACCGCGCGCGAGCGGTATCAGGTGCACTGCAAGCAATCGCTGATCATATCGGCCCTGTTCGACGGCCTGATCGGGTTTTCGGACCTGCTGCGGTGGCACGATCCGCACTAGCCACGACCGATCATCGGCTATCGCCATGGCGGCGGCTATGGCTGACGTCCACCGGCCTGAACGGCCGACCTCGACGTCATGCTATCGGGCCCCGGTCGCATTCGCTCGTGAATACAACATACCCAATCGGGTGCGCCGCAGCGCTGGCTGCGGGGGTCCCCATTTCTTGGGATACCTCGCATGCCGATTGCCGCCGAGAATAGCCCTGTCCACTCCTTTGAAGGCAGGCCGCTATGCAGTACCGATCAACCCGACCGCACCACGGCATCGAAGATCAAGCGCTCAGGCAGATGTTTCATGCCCGCAAACGAGTCTTTGTCGACGTACTCGGGTGGGACATTCCGGTCATCGATGGCATCTATGATATCGATCAGTTCGACACTCCTGACGCCACCTACATCATCATCACCGATGAGCTTGGAAGGCACCGGGCATCGGCGCGCCTGCTCCATACCGACCTTCCGCATATTCTGGGCGATCTGTTTCCGTGCCTGTGTGACGGTCCGGTCCCGCGAAGCCCGAAACTGCGCGAGATTACGCGATTTTGTATCGAACCAGAATTGCCTGCTCGAGAACGTCGGCTGGCCCGCAACCAGCTGGTAAGCGCTCTGGCTGACCACGCGCTCGATTGCGACCTGTCCGGCTACTCCGCTGTGGCGAGCCGGACCTGGTACGGGCAGATCGCGAAGTTCGGCTGGAGATGCTCCCGCCTCGGTCCGCCATGCGAGATCAACGGCGAAGAGCTGGTCGGGCTGCATATTGGGATTGATGCACAAACTCCCGCCGATCTGGCCAGTCGCGGCATCTATACACCTGCCGCATTCCGCGCGACCGCGACAGAGCTGGAGCACGCCCAGTGAACTCACCACCGGCAACGACGCGCTGGCTCGGCCAGCTGGAAAGCAGGGGCTACTGCATTATCCCGCACGCATTGCCGGCCGAGACGGTCCGAACGCTTGACCGGGATCTCGCACCAGCATTCGAGGCTGTGCCCTTCGGGCACGGCGACTTCTATGGCTACCGGACGCAGCGCTTCGGAAGCCTGTTGCGCAGGTCGCCGGTTGCCGCAGAACTCGCCCTCCAACCCCTCGTACTGGGTCTTGCGCGGGCAATTCTCGGACGCGCCTGCGACCGCATCCAGCTCAATGTCGCACAGGCGATCGCCATCCACCCCGGCGAAGTCGAGCAGTTCCCACATCGTGATCACGACATGTGGGCAGGGGCAAAAGGAGAGCTCGAATACCTGCTCAATGTGATCTGGCCGCTGACCGACTTCACGGCGGAAAATGGTGCCACAAGGATATACCCGGGGACCCATTGTGCGGACATCGCAGACCTCGACGAACTGGGGCCGCCCGTGATCGCCGAATGCCGGACCGGCGATGCCATCTGCTTCCTCGGCTCCACAATCCACGGGGCAGGGCCGAATTCGACCGATACCGTCCGGCGTGCTGTCGTGATCGGTTACAGCCTCGGATGGCTCAAGCCCTACGAGAACCTCTGGCTTGCCTATCCGCCCCACATCGCCCGAACTTTTCCGCCCGAGCTGGCCGAGCTCGCAGGATATTGCCAGCATCGCCCGAATCTCGGGAATTATGAAGGGCAATGCCCGTCTATCCTGTTGTCCGAAGACCCGGATGATTATTTGCAGGCGCGGGACGCGCTGCGCCCGGACCAGGAAGCTGCGGTGCGAGCGTTTGCGAAAGCGCGTCGAAAAGACCCATGAGTCCGGCTCATGTCCTCGAGCCGACATACCAGCGCCTCAAGCGGGAGCTGATGGCAGGCACCTATCCGATGGGCTCGAAACTCGAGGCCATGCGGCTTGCCGAGGAATTCGGCGTCAGCATGACGCCGGTACGAGACAGTCTCAACCAGCTGACAGGGGAAGGGCTTGTCGATCTCAACCCGGGCGAGGGCTTCCGGGTCAGCAGGATGACCGATCAGGGGCTGCGCGACATGCTCATCGTCAATCACGTGCTACTTCTCCATGCCGCCATGACGGGGGAATCCACCGGTAGGCTGCCCAGCGAGGGGCCGGAAGCTCATAACTACGCCGCTCGTTTGGGGGCAGTTTTCGCAGCGATTGCTTCGGCTTCGGGAAACCGGTTCCTTGTCCGCTCAGTTGACCAGATCGGCGAGAGGCTTGGTCCTGCGCGAAGGATGGAGCCTGCCATCATACCCGCGGCCAGAGACACGCTGCTGCTCCTCGAGACCAGCATCTCCCACTCGTTGAGCGACTGCGTCCCGGCGCTCGCAACCTATCATGCCAGTTGCCTGGACGCAGTGCCTCGCCTTATTGCTGCCATTCCTGGCTCTACCTGACACTCGCCACTGCTGCCAGTCAGGCTGCTCTGCAAAAATGCTCCAACTCACCCACCAGGATGCGTTCGAAAACTGTCGCAATCTGATCAATCCAGAGCAGCTCACAGTGCAGCTTATGGAACCGGTAGCGCGCCTTCCTCGTACCCCGCCCTCGATGGACGAGACGATAAGTGTCGATCAGCACCATATCTCCGGTCGCGCCGACTTCTGCTCGCGATGCATCAGTCCATGTTCAATCGTCGATCGCCTCGGCACCTCTTTGTGAGCTCAGCAGAACCAGCATTCGATTTGATACTGCTGTTGCTGCCGCCCTCAGCGGCTCATCGATATGAATGTATCTTTGGGTTATGCCTCGCGACGCATGACCGAGAAGAGCTGCAATGGTGAGCTCGGAGTAGCCCAGACCGCCAGCCACGCTGGCAAATGTATGGCGAAGGACATGCGGGGTGACTTTCTCGACGCCGGCCCGTTGGCAAACGCGATCAAGCACCCGGACAACCCCGATGAAATGCCCTTCCCCCCCAGTCGGCGGGGAAGAAGAACTTCGAGCCTGTGTCAGGTTGAGCCTTAAGGAGGTCAACGGCAGCTTGGCCGATGACGCGGCGCTGTGCGCCGGTCTTGGTCGTGGCGAAATGGACCGCGTTCTCCTCTTCGAGAAGCCATGCCCGTTCGAGGCTGAGAGCTTCGAGCCGACGAAAACCTGTCAGGAGCAGGAGCCTGATAACGGCAATACCCTTGGGGTGTTCGAGATCCGCTTCGGCTTCCTGCAGGGCTTCTCCGAGTCTGCGCAGCTCGGCGTGAGAGAGCCAGCGCATCTTTGGTGTGCTTGCCAAACGCCTGACACCACGTGCCGGGTTCTTTTCGATCTCCCCCAGTCTGACGGCATGTTCAAGGATCGAGTGGAGCGTGGACATCGTTCGGGACGCGACACCCTCCCCGCCTTTGGTCGATCCGCCGCGGCTGCCGATGCGCGGCTTTGAAGTCAGTCCCGCCGCGATGTCGGCCTGCGCCGCTTCAATGTCGCCAAGCTTGAGTGTCTCGATCACGCGGTGTCCGAGCAGTGGTCTGATATGCGCTTCAATCCGGCTGCGATCCATAGCGAGCGTGGACTGCTTGATCGGTCTTCGACTACGACCAATGATCCTCCCGGCCTCGGCTCGATCAAGATACCAGTCGCAGATCTGGCTAATGGTGTGGCCGCGCACATGCTTGGTCTCTTCAATCGGATCCGTCCCCTTCGCGACCTCGCCGAGCATCACGCGAGCGCTGCGCCGAGCCTCTTCGACGGTCATTAGACCGAAGCGGCCAATGACCTTTCGGCGGCTCTGTCCAGCCGGATTGCGGTACTGGACCACGAAGCTTTTGGTGCCCTGATATCCCACCGAAACACCAAAGCCGCGCAGCTCCGAATCCCACACGAACTGACTCGAACCTTTGACTGCATCTCTCGAAGGTTTGAGAGCTTCGACAAGACTCTTCGTGATTTTAGGCATCACTTCAATACCTTGGCTGGGAAACAGAAAACTTGCTTATTTTCGACGCCAGATCAGCCCAAATTGCTTACTTCGTAATCATTTCAGATCAAAATCTGGCGTGTCACAGAGTACCACGGGCGGCGGCGAATCGCAATATTTCCTATGAAATTTAGGGTATTGGAGAGCTGTAGCGTGCAATCGGCAAAGCTGTAAAAAGTGTCTCGGGCGAATTGCCAAGGTTGGGGTCGAGGGTTCGAATCCCTTCGCCCGCTCCATTATTTCCGAGAAATTCACGGATTAGTTTCCGGGCGCCCCAGCGCCACGACCGCGCGATAGGCTGTGGCTTCCACCTGGAATCCACCGATATCCGCCTTTTCGAAATCCGGTGCGCCACGGAAAATCGACAGTTTGGCTCGCGCGCTGTGGATCACGGCCGGTCACTCTCATAACCGCAGCCCAACGAGCGACGAATATGCTCCTCTCCCCCTGAAGAAGGCTCTGCTGCTTGTCGGCACAGGTCCCCCCTGGATGGTCAAAGCCGCAATCCTGCGAGTTGGCGGGATCAGGTTTTCAGAACGGCAGCGAACGGGCGATGCACTCGTAGGTCTGCCCGGCGTTTACGGTGGACGAACGCTCGGCCGGTCGCCCAGCTATCTCTTCGAAAGCCGCGTTATCCGCGAGCAGCCCGCCATTGCATCGACAGATTAGATGGCGGCAGACGGAGCCTGGCCTTGGTCCGCGCGGGTACAACATGCGCCACTGGTCTGTTTTTGCCATTCATCCGAAAGGAAACAGGCTGGCGTATTGAGCATCAATCGTCAGGCAGCATTCCGAGGACCCGTGCCTTGGGCGCGACTTCGCTCCGACGGGTGACACCGAAGATGCGCAACAGGGCAGAAACATGGAGACGAACCGTGAGATGGGAGATCCCAAGCTCGCGGGCGATGAACTTGTTGGTCGCGTGCCGCGAGAGCATGTCCAGCACTTCGCGCTGTCGCCCGGTGAGGGCCAGCGCATGATCAACCGCCGGGGCCTGTTTGGCGGCGACACCCGTGCCGCTGCGCTCAATCACACAGGCGCCGGCCAGCACCCGGCCGATTGCCCCGCCGCATTGCTCGCGGGGCAACCCCTTGTGGATGAAGCCGTCACAGCCCGACCGCATGGCAGCTGCGATGGTCGCATCGTCAGCGTCGAGCGACATCGCCATGATCGAAGCATTGCGATAGGTCCGGCGCAAGCGGGGAAGCGCAAAGCCGATCTCAAGCCCCGGCAGACCAAGATCGATAAGGAAGAGGTCCGGCGCTCGCCCCGCTCCGGCAAGCTCCCAGATCTCGCCAACGCTGCCCAATTGCTCGACCCTGACGCCGGGGGAGGAAGCCTCGGCCAGCCGGGCAAGCCCATCGCGGAACAGCGGCAGCCCATCAGCGATCATCACACAGCCGAGCTGTGGCCAGGCAAGACTGCAGCTATCAGCAGGCTCGACGCAGCCTGTCAGGCCTGACGGGTCAAGGCCGTGCTTGCCGGCGTCGCCAGTCAATCTGCGAACCTGCGGCATCATTGCCAAAGCGATCCCAAGCGTAACGGGCGAGCGCACTGCTTAGGGGTATCGCTGTTGCTCCAATTCAAACCACTGACAGCGATGAACCAAGCCAGACGGACGAATGGAGTGCGGAACACTGGGGTCGGTTGTCGCCCGTGCCGCTGAGGTACGGCGCAGTCTGCCATCGGCATCCGCAACACGAACCCAAACCATTTTGCAGGCGAATTGAGGCTCATGACCGTTTCATTTATAAATATAACGCGTAATAATTAAATGAACCGGCCTTCCAGTCAAGCTCCGGCGCGCGCGGGTCGAGCCGTGCAGATCGGGCATCACTGGTTCGGCGTGAAAGCACCATCCCACTGCCCCCGGAGGTCAGCTGCAAGCCGCAAGGTAAGGCGTGTCTCGTAAGCAAGACAAAGGGATGGAAGGAAAAACATGTGGCAGCAACGACAGACATCTTGCATTTCCCGCCAAATGAAGGATCGCCACATTGTCATTGTCACCTTCCCCGGATGCCAATTGCTTGACGTATCAGGGCCCGCGAGCGTGTTCGCCACCGCGGCCGAAGTGCCGGGAACAAGCCCGTACAAAATCACTCTGGTATCATCTCAAGGGGGCGAAATAGCCAGCAGCTGCGGCATAGGAATTTCAACCCAGTCTGCCGAATCCATCGCCGTTTCCTCGATAGATTTGCTGCTTGTTGCCGGCGGCTCCGAAGAAGGGCTCAGGCTTCTATGCACCGACCAGAAGATGGCTTCATGGGCGCGCGCGGTTTCCCAGCATGCTGCGCGTTTCGGGTCAGTATGTACCGGCTCCTTTGTCATTGCAGCATGGGGCCTTGCAGATGGGAAAAGGATTGCCACACACTGGGCATCTTCCCGCCTACTGTCTCAGCTTTTCCCTTCGGTCACCATTGATCCGGATCCCATCTATGTCGAAGACGGGAAGTTGTGGACTTCGGCGGGGATCACGACGGGCATTGACATGGCGCTCGCAATTGTAGCGCGCGATCACGGTGAGGGCGTTGCAGCAAGCGTGGCCCGCCACCTCGTGCTGCCGTTGCGAAGGCACGGCAATCAGGCCCAGCACTCCTTGCTGCTCGAAGCCCAGGCGGGGATCGACGGACGATATGCCGAGCTGGCATCGTGGATAGTCGAGAACATTGGCGAGCGGATCCCGGTTGCCGAAATGGCAAAGCGCATGGGCGAAAGCGAGCGCAGCTTCCAACGTCGCTTTCGACAGGCCACGGGACATTCTCCTGCTGCCTTTGTCGGACGGCTCAGACTTGAGCACGCACGTGATCTCGTGATGTCCGGCCGAAGCGTAAAGGAGGCAGCCCGGGCCTGTGGCTTCATTTCGGCAGACCACTTTTCCCGGGCCTACACTCGGGCATTTGGCGTGCCACCTTCTGCTCTGAAGCCTCGTGCCCCGGTCGCCGATTGACGGGCCTCAAGCGACGCCGGGAGGGTACGCGCCTCAGGAAACTAGTTCGCTTTTCTAGTTCCCCAGTGTGACCCGGCAAATTAGAGGCGGCGGCCCCAAGTACCCTCAGGCCGCGCCTGTAATCCGGAAGGTCGATGAAATGCGCAAAGTGACAGTGTTTCTGATGGCCCTGATCGCCCTGCCGGCACATGCAGTGGTTATCCGTCACGACGTGGATGACGCAAATTACCGGATCGAAACATCCGATTTTCCCGCGCTCGTCGACATTCCCGGCTCGGGACATGGGACACTGATCGCGCCCCAGTGGGTGGTCACTGCGGCCCATACTCTCCCGCAGGACCATGCGCTGACACAAGTAACGATCAATGGCCAGATCAGGCCGGTGGAGCGGGTGATCGTGCACCCGGGCTACAAGACGATTCCCCAAGAGCTTTTCGATCAGGCGATGGCGACCGGCGAAGCGGTCCTGATCCTCACCATTATCGGGTCATCCGACGATATCGCACTCATCAAGCTCACGACCCCGGCGACCGACGTTAAGCCGATCGCGCTTTATGCTGGTAACGAAGAGTTCGGGCAGACTTTCCGCTTCATCGGCAAGGGCGCGACCGGGGAGGGAAGCAAAGGGTATAGTCCGATGAGCTCGCAGCGCACCGAATTGCGGCACGGGTTCAACAAGGTGACCAGCGCGTATGACCGCTGGTTCTGCTATCAGTTCGACACAGGTGCATCCGCCTTGCCGCTCGAGGCGGTCGGCGGGAACGGAGACAGCGGTGGTCCGGCCCTGTTCGATGTCGACGGCGAATGGGTGGTTGCTGGCATGATGTCGTGGAAGTTGGCAGGTGGCGATGTGCGGACCGCAAACCAGGGATTGTACGGACAGATCAACTGCAATGTCCGGATCTCGCATTATCGCCAGTGGATCGAGAGCGAGATAGCGTCAGACCCGGCCGGGCACTGAAAACCAGGAAGCGACCCTGCCTCACCTCTACCGATCTGAATGACCTAGGTTTCTTGGCCCGCGCAATAACCCCCTCCTTTTCGGAAAAAACTACCTTGCGTTGCTAGGTATAACCCGTCTACCTAGTGTTGCTAGGCATAAAGACGGGGAAGTTTGATGACGACGCGACCTGCGGTAAGGCCCATCATCAGTGGGCAGGCATTGTTTCTGATCATCGCGCTCGCGATGGGCGGGGTGATATGGGCGGTGCTCTATAGTGGCGCCTTCAGCGTCGAATCCATCCGGCTCACAGTCAGAATGACCGCGCGGTTCTCGCTCGCGCTTTTTCTGGCCGCCTTCTGCGCCTCCGCTCTCCAAAAGCTTTGGCCCTCCCCTACCTCGCTGTTTCTGGTCCGCAACAGGCGCTGGTTCGGGTTGAGCTTCGCTTTCTCCCACCTGCTGCATGCCATACTTCTGATTATGTTCCTGAATGCCGATCCAGTCACTTTCTGGTCGATGGTCAAGACAATCAACCTGGTTCTTGGCGGCACCGGATACTTGTTCATCACGATCCTGGCGGCCACGTCTTTCGATGCCGCCGTGCGGAAGTTGGGGCCGGCGCGCTGGAAGCAGCTCCACACCCTCGCCGTTTGGGTTGTCTGGGGCAATTTCATGCTTTCGAACGCCAAGCGCATTCCGGTCAGCGGGTTCTATCTCATCCCGGTTGCACTCCTCCTGCTCGCGGTCGTGTTGCGCCTGTCTGCAAGCAGGGCCGCGCGCAAACCGTTCACCGCATGACGATTGCAGCCAGCCAAGCAATCCTCGCACCGTCAAGGACGCTTTCATGAGAAGACCTATCCCGTTTCTCCTCGCCTGCGCAGGCTTGGGGGGCTTGCTGTTTGGCGCCCCCGTCTTGGCATCGCAGGACAAGCCATCGGCTGCTCCCGCCATTGAGCCTTTGCCTTCGACCAGGATGGCGGGCTTTCCTCCGGCAGCTGATGCCGTCGTGAGCAAGGCTAATATTCTGAGGCCGGAGAACTTGCGCTGGGCGTTCCGCAATCTGCGGCAACTCTACCCTACCCAATCGGTCCGGCGAGCCGAGATAGTGAGCCCGCTAATGGCAGGGCGGCAACACGATCTGACGAAGATCGAGTTCGCGATGGCAGGAGGCGAAACGCTGTCGATCGCCGAATGGCAGAGACGCACCCACACTGATGCTCTCGTGGTGCTCCACCAAGGCAAGATCGTCTACCAACAGTACGACTCTGGAATGACCGGGCGGACTCCTCACGCTTTGTGGTCCATGAGCAAGTCGATTGTCGGCTTGCTTGCCATGCAAGCGATCGAAGATGGCCTGCTCGATCCTGAAAAGCCGATCACCGCCTACATCCCCGAGCTTGAGGGCAGCGGTTGGGAAGGCGCTACATTGCAGGACGCGCTCGATATGCGGGTTGGCATCGCCTACCGGGAATCGTTCTCCGACCCCAAAGCCGACGTCTTCAGGTACCTCTTTGCCGCAGGGTTGCTCGTCCCGCCGAAGGACTTCCCGGTCACCCGGAACATGTATGACTATCTTGCCACGATCGGCGCGGGATCGGGACACGGCGGTGCATTCGCCTACATGTCCGCCGATACCGAAGTCGTCGCCTGGATCCTACAGCGGACGTACGGCACATCGCTGTCCGAGATGGTATCGCGGCAACTGTGGTCTAAGATCGGTGCTCAGGATGATGCCTACTATATCGTCGATCCCTACGGCCTGAACATTGGCAGCGTGGGATTGGTGGCAACGCCCCTCGACCTCGCGCGACTGGGCCAAGCGATGCTCGATAACAGGGGCCGTGAAAAAGCGGTCATCAGCAGGTCGTCTCTCGGCAGGCTTCATGACGGCTCGGCCCGGGATGCGTTCGCCCAGTCGGCGCAAGCCTCGGTCCGTACCGGTTACAGCTACCGCAACCAGTGGTGGATTCCCGGCGATGCCGACCGATCGATCGAGGCAAAAGGGCTGTTTGGCCAGCATCTCGTGATCAACCCGAAGCACAATGTGGTAATCGTCAAGCTTTCGGCCAACCCGGCTGGCGACACGATCCAGACGCATGCGCTCGACAAGGCGGCCTTTTCTGCAATCCTCAAGGCCGTGGCGAAATGACACCTGCGCTGCGCCAGGGCGCTGCCGGGAGCCGGACAGGGAAGGAGCACCTCGCAGGGCTTTCAGCCAGCGGCAGAGGCCTGCATGAAATACCGGTCCATCTTGCGCACCCGTGCGCCCGCAACAACGAGCGCAATCATTTCAGCAGCGGCCGTGGCAACGATGCACAAGGCAAGCCAGCCCGTCGAAATCGCCTCATAGGCGAGGGCCGCCCGCCCCAGCCCGAAGGCCACCGAACAGGCAATCGCCAGCACCGAGATCCTGAAGGCTGTGCGCGGCGAGCAGACCTGCAACGGCAGGCTGAAGGAGTAGCCTAACCGGCCGATGGCTGCGAAGCACAGGCATGTGGCAAGCGCGAACCGATCAGCCCAGAGAAGCGCGCTGAACAGCTCGCTCACCTCAGCTTCGATAGTGATGGCGCGCAGGCGCATGGCCACAAATGCACCCGTCATTGCCAGAAGGAGGCTGAGCCATGTCTGGCTGATCTGCCGCCCCAGTCCCGATGCTGCATACTGCCTTGCAACCGAGTCCGAATCTCCGAAGCCCGCAATCGCGTGCAGCACAGCATCTTGCGGACCCAGATTCCGGTCAGCAGCAAGTTCGTGAAGATACTCTTCGATGTCCTCGCGAGCCCGCAGCGCCAGGCTGGAGTCGAAATCGAGCTTGCGCTCGATGCTCAGCAAGTATTCCTGGATCAGCTGTGACACAGCTTGTCTTCGCTCAGGCAGTGGCTGATCGCCTCTGCAAACTTCGTCCAGTCCGACTGCCTCTGGTCAAGTGACGTGCTGCCCTTCCGGGTGAGGATGTAGACCCGGCGGCGCCTTCCATTGGGTGACTGCTCCCAGTTGCTCTCGACGAGACCGGCAAGTTCAAGGCGGTGCAGGGCCGGATAGACGGTGCCTTCCGGTAAATCGAAATGCCCGCCGCTGCGCTGCCGCAGCACTTCGATAAGGCCGTAACCGTGCGCAGGCCCAGTGCGGAGGGCAGCCAGCAGAATGTTGTCGAGATGACCTTTGAGCATTTCGGCGTTCATGACCGTGATCATAAGCTTTGCAACGCTAGGCGTCAACGAAGCGGGCGTCGCCGAGAGTCGATGCGTGGCCACCGCAGGCGCTGTGAAGGTAGGCACGGTGCTTCCGTTTGCTGAGCGACAGGCCTGAGACGTTTCGGGCTGAAGCCACTCGCGAGAAAATGCCGGGCGCCTGATGATCATCGCGCGAAGCTTCAGATACGACCTACCGAGCCCGAACCTCTCGGCTCACGTTCTCGGCGACGTGTTGCGACCAGTCCCAAATGATCTGTCAGGCACAAGGTCTGCGCCGGCATCTGGAGGTTCCAGCTCAGGTTGCTGGCAGCGCCCCGAGTGTCCTTGCTTTGGGTGCGACCTCGTTGCGCCGGGTGACGCCGAAGATGCGCAGGAGACTTGAGACGTGGAGTCGCACGGTGAGGTGGGATATCCCGAGCTCGCGGGCAATGGCCTTGTTGGATGCACCAACGGACAAGAGGTGGAGCACGGCGCTCTGGCGCGCCGTGAGAGCGATCTCGTGATGAAAGGGCGAGTCTGGCGTGGCGGCCCGACCGGCATGGCGGCGCTCCACCACACAGTCGCCGGCAAGCACCCGGCCGATGGCCCTGCTGCATTGCTCTCGCGGCAGTCCCTTGTGAATGAAGCCATCGCAGCCTGAGCGCAAAGCAGCGAAGATAGTCGCGTCATCGGCATCAAACGACATCGCCATGATCGAGGCACTGTGATAGGTCCTGCGCAGCCGCGGAAGCGCGAAGCCGATCTCCAGACCCGACAGGCCAAGATCGATGAGGAACAGGTCGGGCCCCCGCCCTGCTCCGGCAAGCTGCCAGATCTCGCCGAAGCTACCCGACTGCTCGACCCGCACGCCGGGAGAGGCCACCTCGGCCAGCCGGGCCAGTCCGTCGCGAAACAGCGGCACCGCATCGGCAATCAGTACACACCCAAGCGGTGGCCAAGCGGGACTGCTGTCGTTCGCCAGACCCAACGCGCCGCTTTCGGAGTGCACGGCATTCCCGCCCAATCTGCGTATCTGCGGCATCAGCGAGGCTCCCGCGATGGGCGCTGTGCTGGCCCAACTTGGTATTGCCGGGCGACGCTTGTATGCAACATAGTGCATATCCCTAATCAGGCAGGCATTGGTATGCAATAGAGTGCATATTGCCGATTGCGTGCATCATTTGTCTTGAGGCTTTTTATGCCTCGCGGGCCTGTGCTCGGTTTGCAGTCGCCGCTTGCTGCGCGGCTCCGCAAGGCGGACCGCCGAGACTGACCCATGACGCCGTTCCATTCCTTGCCGGACCGGGCACCGCTACGTCACGCCTTCCCGACCGCGCTAGGTAGTTCGATCAGACATCCTGATCAGCGGAACTGGTGCCTCGAGAGATGCGGAATCAAGAAGGCAATGATGGCCAATCCACCGAACAATCCCGCCATCGCGAACGGATGGGGCTCGGGCGCGACCATGGCGTTGAATGGCAGAACCCATGGAAACCACTCGGCCTTCTGCGTGCCGGTGATCAACACCGCCAGTCCAACCAGGGTGCCGCCGATTCCGACAACAAGCGGGACCACAAAGCTCGCAAAGCGCAGGGAAGCCCATATCTGGATCGCAACCAGAGTAGTCATCGCAGCCATCACGAGCAGGCTGGTCTTCAGCAAGTTGTTCCAAGGGAAGGTCTCGACTGGCACGCCGCCGCCCATGGCACCACCGGCCAATGTCCCCAATGCGACACAAACGACGACAAGGGCGGTCATGACAACAAGGACGGCGAACACGACGACAATCTTGGCGACGAAAATCCGCCATCTTGCCACGGGCAAAGCGAGGATATGATCCCATCCCCGCCCGCGATGTTCGATCTGGGCGGTCAGGGCGGTGAATGCCGCGATCACCATGGGACCAAGAAACAACGCCCAAAGCGGCAATGCCATCTTGTAGCTGTCCGACCAGTTCGCCGGCGTGTCTCTGGAAACGAGACCAAGCATCACAAGCAGGCCCGGAAGCGCAGGCGCGGCGACAGCCACCAGCAAAGCGAGTGACCCGTTAAGCTTCTGCAGTTCGTTACGGATTAGCGTGATCATGCTGCCATCCTCTTTGTGCTATCGCTGTCCGGGACTGTGGCGGTCAGGGCATTCCGGTAGAGATCTTCAAGGCTGCGCTTGCACGGCACGATTGATCGGACAGCGAAACCGTCGATCACCAGCAACCGGTTGGCCTCGACCGCTGTTGAATGATCCCCGTGACCACAACTCAGGCGGATGGTCTCGTCACCGTCCAGACGGGCATGCATCCCTGCAGCAGCAAGTCTCTCAAGAGCAGGCATTGGCTGATCGAGTGTGATCTCAACCTCCGCATCGCCGCTCAGAAGTTCCGACACCCGACCCTGCAAAACAATCGATCCCTTGCGGATCAAACATACATCCCTCGCCGTCTGCTCGACTTCGGACAGGATGTGACTGGAAACGAACACGGTTCCTCCGATGCGGTCGGGCAACTCCCGAATAAGTGCCCGCATGGCGATGATCCCGTCCGGGTCGAGCCCGTTGGTCGGCTCATCGAGCAAGAGCAGGCGCGGCGAGCCAAGCAAGGCACGGGCGAGTGCAAGCCTTTGCTTCATCCCCAGCGAGTAATCCTGGACGCGCTTTGCACCGGCATGCACGAGATCGACCACCTCAAGCACCCGATCGATCTCTTGCGGAGGCAAGCCAAGCAGCCTCTGGGTCAGCCCAAGATTTGCGCGGGCGCTGAGGTGCTCATAAAGGGACGCGCTTTCGATGAAGGCCCCCACCGCTGAAAGGGCTTTGCATCGCTCTCGGGCAAGATCGTGGCCGAGCAAGCGCACGGATCCGTCGTCAGGACGCAGGAGGCCGAGGAGCAAGCGCATGGTCGTTGTCTTGCCAGCGCCATTCGGCCCTAGAAAGCCATAGACACTTCCAGCAGGAACGCTCAGGTCGAGCTTGTTGACGATCAGGGTGTTGCCAAGATGTTTGGTCAGATGTCGTGCCTCTATGGCAAACATGGTTCTCATCCTTGCGAATCTTTAACTAAGACCTAAATACCTACTGGCACCGAAATTTAATTCAAGGTTAAATTATGTCTGACGCATACAAGGCCCTGCGCGATCGGAGCCGCTGGCTGCAACGGCTTGCAACCTGCGTGTTTTGCGCGCTTGCGGCCGCGCTCGGGTTGGAAGCCGGGATGGCATTGAACTCGCATGACACGGCTCTCGCGGCAGCCTCGCTTGTCATTTACCGTCTGCCGGTGCTGTTTTATCTGACCGGAGTTTGGGCGATCCGGCAAACCTTCAGCAAGTTGGCCGGAGGCGATATCTTTAGCGAGCTGCTGCCGGCACTTCTTCGCAGGCTCGGTCTTGCATTGGCAGGCGGCGGGGTCGCCAGCGTGTTCCTCACTCCATGGCTGTGGCGAGCCCTTCCGGGGCCCATGCGAGGGTCCTGGGCCTCCTTTGACCCCTCGGCCATTGCGGTCGGACTGGCGGGGTTGCTGATGATCGTCCTTGGCGATCTGATGCGCCGGGCTGCGGACATGAAGCACGAGCTGGACGGGTTTCTCTGATGCCGATCCGTGTCACTCTGGATGAGGTGCTTGGCACCCGGGACATGACGGGCAAGGACTTGGCCCGGCGCATCGGCATTAGCGAGACACAATTGTCGCTGTTCCGGTCGGGGAAAGTGCGCGGGATCCGGTTTTCCACGCTGTCACGGATGTGCGCCGTCCTGGAATGCCGGCCGGGGGATCTTATCGACTATGATCATGCCGATACAGATCTCGAAGCGTCCGAGCAGGACTGACCGGCGACTTGGCTTCAGGGCTTGGCCCGAGCATGCCGATGAGCCGCGCCTTGGGGGCGACGCTGTTCCGGCGGGTGACGCCGAAGATGCGCAACAGGGCCGAAACGTGAAGACGGACCGTGAGATGGGAGATGCCGAGCTCGCGGGCGATAAGCTTGTTGGAGGCCCCCTTTGCCAGCAGCTTGAGCACTTCGCGCTGGCGTCGAGTGAGGACGATTCCGGTATCGCCGATACGGGCTGGTCGGGCAGCGGGACTCCGATCGGACTCGATCACATGTTCGCCGGCCAGAACCCTGCCGATAGCCTCGATACACCGCCCACGCGGCACAGCCTTGTGAATGAACCCGTCACTGCCTGAACGCATCGACCGCGCAATTGCTGCGGGATCCTCTTCGGTCGAGAGCGTGACGATCGCCGCCTTGCGATGCTGCCTGCGCAGCTCGGGAAGCGCCATGCAAATATCCAAACCCGGCAAGGCGAGATCGATGAGAAAAAGGTCCGGCGCAACACCGTCGGAGGCAAGCTCCAGTATCTCGGCGACCGAACCGGCCCGGACAATTATGGCACCAGGGCTCTGCGATCGGGCGAGCTGGGCAAGTGCGTCACGGAATAGTGGCAGCGTTTCCGCAATAACCACGCACCGCAGCCGGGGCCAGATCGCGCCAGCTTGAGCAAAGGGCAACACCATTCCGGTCTCACCCCCCGCATCGTCGCCGACATATTGCGATGGCTCGAGAGATGTAAAGGGAGGCGCAGCATCCGTGAGAAAGCGGGGCAGCACCACACTGGGCGCCCGCAGCCGGAGCGGATGCGGGGAGCCGCTCACCTTTCTCTGCCCCGCTCTGCCGCGTTACCGTCGGCGATCGCGAGATAGCTGAGCACTGCGCTGACCATCAGCATCATCACCAGAGAAGCGTTAACCGATCCAAAGCGATGCTCGGTTCCATCGCTGTTCACCATCGACCCGCCGTAAAGATCCATTGTGAAATACGAGACCAGAAATGCCACCGGCGCCACCAGACCAAGTCTTGCCGCAAGGCGAAGGTCCTGTCGGGTCCAAGCCATGAAGACTGCGGCGGCGGCGAATGCCGAGTTCGTCAGCAATTGCCAGACATCATGCAACTTCGCGTGCCCGGGCCAGTCGGGGTTGAAGATGTGGGTCGGACTGTACTCGAGGTAAGGCACGAGAACACCGAGGACAGATACCGCGACGGTAAGCATGACGCGGCGGATAGAGAGAGTCGAAATCACACCATTCCTCAGAGCATCTATTGACAGTGTCAATTTACAAGCCGCATTGACACTGTCAATAAGCTTGCGATGAACGGACATCTCGCTCCTCAGGCACGCCAGACCTCCTTAAAGGATTCCCTCCTACAGAATGCACTGGCGATCCTTGACGAGGCAGGTCCGGATGGCGTGACCATCCGCGCTGTTGCGCGAGCATCGGGAGTGTCGCATGCCGCTCCGGCGAACCACTTCAGGGATCGACGGGACCTCCTGACCGAATTGGCTACCGCGATCTTCGGCCAGTACCTTGCCGAGGTGGAGCGTCAGCACGTTATGCACCACGACCGCGCCAGCGCTTATCTCACGTCGCTGTTCAATTTCTCGCAGGTGTACCCCTGGCGGTACAGCCTCCTGTGGCGCAAGGACCTCATCGACTGGGAGGATGCTAAACTCCTCACTGTCTGCGAGAAAGCCTATAAGGACTTCTTGGGGGCTCTATCCTCTCGCAAGACAAGTAGCGCTCCAGATGTAACCGATATAGAAACTCTCGGAACAGCCCTGTGGTCCATGGTTCACGGCTATTCCGATTTGCGCGCGACTGGCTTTTTTGAAGCCCGAACGGACAGTGTCACAGGCCAGCCGCGCCTCGTAGCCATGCTGAGATTGCTGCTGCCGTCATGCGGGAACGACCGACTACCGGATTGAGCTCTGCCGGCTTCGACCTGCGTCAGTTATCGTCGGCACTGTTCAATCTAGAGGCCATTTCAGCGTCGTGACGCCAGCCTGCCTCCCTTCCCCCTCGTCACTAGTACCCAGCGCACCGATTACCTTGCAATATGTGCCCCTGCTCTTGCAGATCGCATCGAGCATTTCCGTTTCCCGGTTCTCCGGATCGATCAGCGTATTTGATCCTCGCACGAGAAGCGTGAATATGCCCTTGGAGCCATCGAGGCCCGAATAGCCATGGAACCGGGTGCTGAGCCCGCGACCTACGATCTGGCACGGCCGGCTGCCCGAATTCTCGCGCTGGCAAGCCTCAATGGCATAGCGGTCCGCATCGACCTGCGTGTCCATGTTATAGGCAACCCAGGCCGTGCGGTCCGATCCGACCTTGCCGTCGGGCAGTGCGGCTGCACCGTAATGGCGGAAGTCATATTCCTTTGCGCGCGGCCCAAACACTCGGAGGTCGCCGGCGAGCCGCGTCAGCACCTTCTTGCATGGGAGCAGCATTTGCGGCTGACACCTGCTGCGTCCGTCCGCAAGCGCCGAGGCCTCATCAACACCCGTACCGAGGAACAGCTGCCCTTCCTCGTTGCGGACCCAGACAGCAAAACCATCCCGCGCTTCCCCGGCAGCCACGCACCCGCCGCCGGTAAAGCGGTTGCACATGTCGAGAACAGCGCTGCGGGCCGCCTGCAGATCGGTGAAGCCGCCAACTGCAAAAGGAATCACGTAGCGCGGGTGGATGGCATAGGCGCCCCAGTGAACCAGTACATTGCGTAACGCGCATGCATGTCAGAGGACTTGTAGACTTCGGCTGCTGATCAGGAGCGCAAGGGCCTGACGGCGCGGGTCGGGCGCATTCCTCCTCTAGGTTACACCGCCCGACCTGCTTTTTCACACTGCAGCGCCGCTTTCGAGCACCGAATCGAAAAGAGGACCGGTTGAATCTGGCGATCACACTGGATGCAGCTATGGCTTGGCGCTTGACCGGATCCTGACGCAGCACTTTAAACGGCCATACTTCCGCGAAGGCAGTGATGATTCTGGATGATCTGCTGGTGATCGGCAGTGGCCGGGACGAACTGGCCTGGGAGATCAGGTTATCGTTGGACACCTTTGAAGCGAGCCAAACCCTGCTACGCGGACGGTTCCCCTTGCATGCTGCGGAACAAGATTGATGCGATTGCAGAGTTGCGCCGCAGGCTTGAGGCGAAAATCGCAAGTTTTGAGGCAAGCTGCAATCCGGTGGCGATTGTCAGCATGCCATATTCGGGCGGCGCGGAACCAGTCAGACAAGGTGCAGGAGCAGAGCTATGGCACATAACAGCTTCGCCTTTACAGGAGGCTGCCAATGCGGTGCGATACGATACCGGATCATGGTCCGGTCCGCAGCCGCGCATCTGTGCCACTGCCGGATGTGCCAGAAGGCAAGCGGCAACATTTTCGCTGCCCTGGTCTGTGTGCCGAAGACCGAAGTGTCGTGGACACGGGGCAGCCCTGCAGCATGGCGCAGCTCGTCGCAGGTCGATCGAGGATTCTGCCCCGCGTGCGGAACACCCCTGTTTTATGACGATGTCAGCTCGGACACCATTTCGTTCATGGTCGGATCCTTTGACGAACCTTCGCGATTTCCGCCGGACTCTCATCACGGGATCGAGAGTCGGGTTAGCTGGTTCGCAAGCCTTTCAGAGATACCCGATCACCAGCCTGCCCAATCCGCCGAGCGAGCCGAATGGGCTAATGCCATCCAAAGGAGCAACCGCCAGCATCCGGACCACGATGGCGGTCTCACCTGAAATCCGGAATACTGGACGTCGCGATCTCGGCGCCCGCGGCGCGCCGCTCCTTTGCAGTTCATCGCCGAAATTGATCGCAGGGTCCTGGCTGGTCCAGCAGGGCGGCGCTCGTCAGTGCGACATGTACGCGGGAACGTGACAGGGTCCCTACCTTGGTCTCGCACTAGGCGGAGATACGCGTCCTCAGGCCGCCGCCTGCTCGCCTGAAGCCCGGATCCGCTTCCGGCGAAGCAGAGCCTTGGCCATCGCAAGTGCGATCAGGACAACAGTAGCCAGCAGGCAAAGACCGGCAAACAGATCATCAACCTGTCCGTAGAGGGTCGCAACCTGCCGGGCAGGGACATCGGCGATCGCGATGCCCCCCCCTGTTCTCGAAGGAATTGACGCGCTTGAGGGCCCGGCCAATCGGGTCCGTAATGATCGACAGCCCGTTGCTGGTTGCGCGAACGATCGAGAAGCCACTTTCGATGGCGCGGAAACGGACCATCTCTCCATGGAGGGGGGTGATCTCCGGCCAGTCATTGGACGGCACGGCCAGAATATCGATGCCACGGGCTGCGGCCTGGCGGGAAAGCTCCGGAAAGTCGGCGTCAAAACAGACCATAGCTCCGACCCGCCCATGTGGCGTGTCGAGCGTAGGGATCACACCATCGCCGGCGCGGATCGGTTCGCCCGGCACTGGCTTGGCCTTGTGGTAGGTAAAGGCCAACCCGCCTTCAGGCGTGAATGCCATGGCTTTGTTTTCGAACGGGGCATTCGGGTCTTGCGGTGCCACGGCAGCGCCGATGATGAGATAGACGCCATTATCCCTCGCGAAGGCCTTCGCTTCAGCGATGAACTCTTCCTCGATCGGTTTGTCGTACTGCGCTGCCGACTCGTACCAGACGATGATCTTCGCCCCCTCCCTGGCAGCCTTGCGCGAACGTTCGAACAACTTGCCCCAGCGGCCGCGTGCCTTCTGGCTGCGGCAGCCAAGATCCGCGCGGTCGTTGCAGCCTTCAAAGAATTTGTCCGTGACGTCGGCGGGGTTGCTGAGCGCCGCTACGCGAACCTTGGGTGCGTCATCGAACGACATCTGCTGGCGCAAGAGACCATATCCAAGCACACCGATCAGACAGAGGGCGAAGAGTACGGGGGCAAGGGCCGGCCTGGGTGAGGGGCTGGTCAACAGCGCTGCAAGGATGCTGGCGCACCAGCCGATAAGGAAAGTAATACCCCATATGCCGATGACCGATGCAAGCTGCGCAAGCGGCGCAAAGTCGAGCTGGGTATAGGCTTCATTGCCCCAGGTGCCGAACGGAGTGCCGGAAGCTGCAATGAATGTCAGCGCCGTTGCGGCAGTCGGGAACACCAGAGTACCCGTGAAGCGGTCGAGTTGCGGTGCCGCGACACGGTGAAGTGCATAGGGGACGGCTGACAGGAGTCCCCCAATCACGCTCACCGCGATATATTCCGCTTCCGGCATAGGCAGAGCGCCGCGAAACATGATGTAGCCCGCGACAGACCAGACACCTGCCATGACCAGCACACCGATCCAGGCCCGCGTAGTCATCACAAAGGCGAGCAGCAGTGCGGGGGCGAGCCATGCGCCCCAGACGGTCCCCGTAATCCCGTTGCTGAAACAGGCAGCGAGGGCGCCGCCCGCAAGTGCGGCCCAGCGCCAGGCGGAATTGGACATGGTCAACCTTCTTCCTTATGCAACTTGATGCATATCTGGTAGCCAGCATCGCGGGCTTATGCAATAGCGGGCATATCTGCCAGGGAGCCCGAATTTGTCGCTTCGCCACCTCATCCTCGCCGTCCTGCTCAGGGAGCCTTCCTCAGGCTATCAGGTCACGCAGGAATTCGATCTGGTCGCCGGCTTTTTCTGGAAGGCCACGCACCAGCAGGTCTATCGCGAGCTCGCCGCGCTGACGAAGATCGGGCATGTGGAATTCAGGACGGTCGAACAGACCGGGAGGCCCGATAAGAAGGTCTATTCGATAACGCCTGCGGGAATTGACGAATTCAACGCATGGTTCGCTACGCCAACCCAGCCACCGCGCACGCACGATCCGTTGATGATCAAGTTTTTCGCTGGCGGTGAACGCATTGATGAGCTGTCTCGCCAGCTCAGGCTCTCGATCGCGGCTCACGAAAAGGCCCTAGCTGTTCTCAGGAAGGTGGAGAGCGAATACTATCCGGAACCGCCCGATCAGATGCCCTCGTGGAAGCTGTGCATCTATCTCAGTCTGCAATTCGGAATCGAGCGAGAGGTGGCCTGGCTCAATTGGGCGGACCGGAGTGCGAAAATGTTGGAGGCTTCCAGAGCGGACGAGCACAGCGCCTGAGCGCAACGCCCGTGCGTGGGTGCCGGTCGCGCTTATTGCTGCGGAGCCATGGCTGCAAATGCGGCGCGCACCTCGGCCTCGATAACCGGACCTGCCTTGGCCGGGCTGCCAGCCTCAAAGGGCGGTGCGGGATCATATTCGAGAAACAGCTGGATTCGCTTTGCCGTGTCTTCCCCGGCGATCTCGGCGGCGAGTGCCAGACCGAAATCGATCCCGGCCGTGACCCCACCGCCCGATATGCGGTTGCGATCGCGTACGATCCGCTCTGCCACCGGCTCGGCACCGAACAGGGGCAGATGGTCGATGAAGGCCCAGTGGCAGGCCGATTTGTATCCCTTGAGCAACCCAGCCGCGCCAAGCAGCAAGGCGCCGCCGCAGACGGAAGTCACGTAGCGCGCCGCGCACTCTTGTCGCTGGAGAAACGCAAGAGTCGGCGCATCCTGCATCGCGGCGAGCTGGCCGGGGCCTCCGGGCACGCAGATGACATCTAGCTGCGGGCAATCATCGAAGGTGCCGGTCGGCATAAGCGCAAAGCCCGCATCAGTTTCGACCGGTTCGTTCCTCTTCGCTACCATGTGAATACGCGCGTCGGGGAGCTGGCTCAATACCTGGGCCGGACCAGTTGCATCGAGCTGAGTGACGTAAGGATAGATCAGAAAGCCGATATGCAATGTCATGGTGCGTCTCCTGGAGGACGGTTTAGACACAATTGCGTTTGGCAGATATGACAATGATCGACTATATTATGCCAATGGCGCGACGCATCATTTTCCTCGTCTATGACGGCTTCGAACTGCTCGATCTGGCGGGGCCTATGTCGGTTTTCGCGACAGCAACGGCGCTTTCTCCGGACGCGCGATACGAAACGAAGGTCTGCGCCAGTGCCGAGAAGGTTACGTGCTCCAGCGCCGTCACGCTGGCTGCCGAACCCTTCGCCCGGCTAAAGGTTGGCCGAGGCGATACGGTTCTGGTGGTGGGCGCTTACGGGGAGGCCCTCCGCGTCGCCATGCGCGATGCTGATCTTGCCGCGCTGTTGCGCGTCTGCGCGGCTGAGGCTGATCGCTATGGTTCGATCTGCACCGGAGCCTTTGTTCTTGCGGCGGCAGGCGTCTCACAAGGCAAGCGCATCGCCACGCATTGGCGAGCAGTCGATCCCTTGCGGCGCAGGCACCCGGAGCTCACCGTCGAAAACGAAGCCCTTTACGTGGCCGACGGTTCGCAGTGGACTTCAGCAGGCGTTACGACTGGCATCGATATGGCGCTCGCGATGGTCAGGGCCGACCATGGGCCGACTCTGTCCGGCGAGGTGGCAAAGCAGCTTGTCGTCTATGCGCACAGGCCTGGGCACCAATCCCAGTTCAGCGGGATCACCGACCTGCAATCGAGGCAGGACGCCCTGTTCGCCGACCTGCTGGCCTGGTTGCCGACGCAGCTGGCGAACCCGCCATCTGTCGCCGACATGGCGCAGACTTGCGGCATGAGCGAGCGCAGCTTCAACCGCCGGTTTAAGAGCGTGATCGGGATGCCACCGGGGCACTACCTCGAAGACCTGCGTATCGCACACGCGCGCGCCCTGCTGGAATCCGGCGAGTCCGTGAAGCGCGTTGCCGCCATGGTCGGGTTCAGTTCCGAAGCCGCCTTTCGCACACGCTTCGGCAAGCACACCGGGATTGGCCCGGCGCATTACTCCCGCATGCACAGGACCGTCTCGACTCATGGCTCAAACGACGGACCGCGTTGAGTGTCTGCGTCGCGGTCGAAAGGAGAATTTCAGCTGCTGGAGACCAAAAGTCTCAAACTTCCCTGCGGCTTCCGGCTTAGAGCCGTGCCAATGTTTAGCGTCGCGACTTGTTGACCCAATGCCTTGCACTGCTCGCCCGGATGCGCGTGCCGTGGCGGTTCCTATCGCTGTTACAGTTCACTCCCCGGCCGCTAATCCTGAATCCGGTTTGATCGCGGCGCGAGGGGCGTAATGTGTTCAGCGCTTCAAATGCGTCTGTTTCAGGCGCTGCAGCGTGCGGGATCCGGGGCCCCGATAGCTGCGGCCGATCGATATTCTGATTCCGTTTGCGAGGCTCACGGCACCCGACCGCAGCTCGGCGATCGCATCCACATTGACGATGTAGGACTTGTGCAGCCGCACGAATGCGTCGTCAGGCAGCGTTTCTTCAAGCTTCCGAAGCGTAATTGTAGCAAGGGCGCTTTGCCCATTGCTCCAGACTCTCGTGAAGTTACCCTCGGCCTCGAAGCAGGTAATCTCCGCGAGACGAAAACGACGAAAGGCGCGATCGACCTTCAGAACGATGTCGCGTTCAGCCGCCGATGGATCTGCATGGAGCCTGCGACGCGCCTTCCCGAGTGCTGCTCCCAGACGTTCAGCGCTTACCGGTTTCAGGAGATAATCAATGACATCGAGATCGTAGCCGTCGAGGGCATGGTCGCGGTGTGCGCTGACGATGATCGCCAATGGCGGCGTTTCAAGCCCGCGAAGCAGGTCCAGTCCTCCGAACCGGGGCATCTGAATGTCGAGCAAGAGCAGATCGACCTTGCAGGCAGAAATGGCTGCCAACGCTTCGGCGGCATTGAAGCACTGTCCCACGATGCGCACGTCAGGATGCGCGGCGCAATGATGAAGCAGCACATCGTGCGCGAGAGGTTCATCGTCCACGATCAGCACGTTCAGCATGGGCGCAATTCCATGATCAGCTCAGCCTGCCAGCTGTCACCGTCGCTGACGCTCGAGAGAGAAAAGCCAGTGCCGATCAGAAGCTCAAGACGGCGGCGAAGATTAGCAAGGCCCACACCCGCGCCGCCTGTCGCAAAGCCCGGCGCAGGCAAACTGTTGCGGCAGGTAAAATACATGGAAGCATCGCTCAACGTCATGGCAATCTCGACATGGCTTTCGCCATCGCACGGTTCAACTCCATGTTTGAAAGCGTTCTCGACCAGCATGATGAGCAGCATGGGGGGGATGCAATAGCGATCGGGATCTTGAGGCCAGCGAGAGGTAACGCGGCACCGCTGGCCGAAGCGGAGCAACTGGAGGTCGATGTAGTTGCGAAGATAGGCGATCTCTTCATCCAGCCCGACCTGTTCCCGGTCGCCTTGATAAACCGCGTAACGCAGCAGGTCCGAAAGCTTGACGATCGCCCCGGCGCTGGTTTCACGATCGCGCAGGGCCAAGGCGTAGAGCGTGTTGAGCGCATTGAACAGGAAGTGCGGATTGATCTGCTGATGAAGCATGTGCAGCTCGGCCCGCACCTGATCATGGCGCCCGATTGCTACCGCCCGCTCAGCCAACAGCCGCTCGCTGACCAGGATCAACGGGATAAGGGCGACCCAGATTGCAGCACAGAGCGCGTAATTGAGCGGGTCGAAAGGATTATGATTTTCCGATGGCAGGAGGCTCCAGTCCGGCCCGTTCAGTGGCAGAAGCAGGACAAGGCTTGACGCGATCGGTGTGTAAAGGATCCAGAAAGCCAGGCTGGCAAATAGAAATTCAGCCCAGCCGCGATTGCGAAGAACCCAGCGGATCAGCACGTGTCTGCAACACCAGTAAAAGCCGATGACCAGCGCCCCCATGACAATAAACTGGGAAAAGTAGCTTAATGAAGTGAGCGGATGGGTGACGATGTAGCCGGGATCGAACCACGTCGTGAAAGGCTGGTTGTTGACGGGATCGTCGACCGAGGCAAACATCGAGGTAGCGGTCAGTACGAAGACAGCGACGAGCGACGTGATGGCTGCATCAAGCGTAACGGGAAGGCGCCTCAAAGCAGATAGGATCGAGCGGGGCTGTGCTGTCCTGCCCAGCAACGTCGCCGCGCTGAAGCCCGCCGCCACTGACCAGTCCCTGATGCTCACAGGGTAGCTGCTGCCCTGCGCCCACGCGATCGTGGCCGGAAACAGCAGGAATCCAGCCAGCCACGTGAGGAGAGCCTGCCCCCCCACGCAATTTGCCAGCAGCGATATGCGCTGCGAGCAACGGCAAGGAAACCGCCAGCAGCGTGACGCAGTGCAGAGCAAACGCTGCCCAATCATGGGCTCCTTCCGCCTGCTGGCGACTGAACGCGGCAAGCAGAACAGCGGCGAGCACAGGAAGGGCCTCAAGAGCCCATCTGGTCAGCATCGTCATGTCTGGTCGGTTACCGTTCACATCCTCGCCCATGGTTTCCTGAACGCTGGTCTGGCGGAATGAGGCGCGACCTGTAACGCGCCGAATGACGAACAGCGCAAATGCGATGATGAACAGCCCGATTGGCTGCAAATGGGCCCGAGAATGCGCTTCATCACTGTTCGCTGACCTATCGTCATCGTTCGCTTGCTCCGGTCGTGGGCCAGCGCAATCAGCCCCGCGCAATTGCTGGCGGAGAACCCATGCTTGAAATTCGCAATCTGAGAAAGACGTACCGCGGCAATCTGCTTGCCCTGAACGGGCTCGATCTTGTGCTCGGACCCGGCATGTTCGGCCTGCTTGGCCCCAATGGTGCGGGCAAGAGCACTCTCATGCGGACGCTCGCAGGTCTGCAGTTGCCGGACGCGGGAAGCATCAGCTTTGCTGGCATCGACGTCCTTGCCGACCCCTTCGCCTTGCGACGGCGGCTTGGTTACCTGCCCCAATCCTTTGGCGCTTATCCCTATATTGGTTGCAGAGCACTGTTGCGCCACATGGCAGTACTCAAGGGACTGCCGGATGATGTCACAACCGCGCGTCAGATCGACAGCCTTATCGAACTGACCAACTTGGCGGCACATGCGTCGCGGCCCGTCACCAAGTTCTCCGGCGGGATGCGCCAGCGCTTCGGCATCGCGCAAGCGTTACTGGGCGATCCCGACCTGCTCATCCTTGATGAACCCACCGCCGGGCTCGATCCGGAGGAACGGCTGCGCCTCTACAATCTGCTCAGCCAGTTGAGCGCTGATCGGATCGTGCTGCTTTCCACCCATATCGTCGACGATGTCGAGCAACTCTGCAGCGAAGTCGCCATTATCCAAGCCGGCCGGATCGTCGCTCGCGGATCCACCGACGCGCTGGTCGGGGACATGGCCGGAACCATCTGGGAAGGACAATCCCTCGCGGCTCCCGCGTCTGACGCCGTGCTGCTGAACTCCGCTTTCCGTCGCGGCGCGCCGATCCACCGCTATCGCAGCATGACCAATCCAGGCGCCGGATTTGCCGCCGTGCAACCCACCCTTGAAGATCGTTATTTCGATGAACTGCGCCGGGCGCAGGCAGCAACATGCTGAACCAGCTGCAATGGCGCAACGAATGGCGCCTGCAATCACGCAACCCGCTGGTGTGGATCGCATTGGCGATCACGGCTGGCTTCAGCCTGATCATCGCCGATGGCAGCCCGGCAGACCCGGGCACACCGGCCGTTGCAGCGCTGCTCCGGATCAATTTGTTTATTCCAGCCTTTATCCTGCCGTTCCTCGCCGGCGCTCTGGGCTCGCTTTACTACCTGCGCGAGAGTGACCACGGCATGGCGGAATTGTTCGGGGCCTATCCGATTACGTTACGCCAATGGCTGCTTATGCGCCTTGGCAACTTCACTTTGCTTCTGGCCGGCGCATGTCTGATCGCGCAGCTTGGCTTTGTTGCCGTGCTTGCCGATGAGCATCCGGGTCATGTGTCGTCGATGGTCGGCCACTCGGCACTGTGGCTGATGGTCCTGCACCTGCCCTCGTGCCTCGTCTGGGCAAGCGCTCTGGCGTGGGTAGCATGCCGTAAAGGGGGAAGCGGGTTCCTCTATGCTGCGGCCGCAATCGGGTGGATTGCCTATTTGGCGATCGCCAGCCTGATCGGCCTGCCGCTCATTGCGGGAAGCGAAGTGGTATTCCCCAAGCTCTGGCAGGCCATGATGGTGCTCGATCCCTATGGCGCCACCACAATGATAAGCGCCATGCCGCAAAGCGGGCCACTGCACTCGCGTGAGGTGAATGTGGCGGTGAGCAGGGTCCTATGGCTGGCGATCTGCTTCCTGTTGCTGAGAGGGATCCGGGACAGGCCCAACCAGACCGAGCAGGACACCAAAGCCAGCGGGCCCATAGCCCGAGCAGTCGGGTACATGAGCCAGTTTCGTATCCGCTGGTTCGATTATGGCGGGTACAGCAGCCTTGCGCTTCATTTACGATACGTCCTGCGCGACCGGATTTTTGTGCTTATGGTTGCAGGCTGGACCGCCATCATCCTGCCCGAAGCTTTTGCCGGACCGGATTACGCCGAAGAACTTTCGCGTGTTCTGCCTGACAGCCGCGATGCGCTCAACCGTGTGATGTGGGATGTCGTGCCGATCGCAGGGGCACTGCTGCTTCTCTACGCCGCTGACAGGGTCTGCCGGATGTACCCGGCCACGCGGATGCACGAACTCTACGCGGCCACACCGCATCGTCCAGCGCGCCTGATGGCAGTCCAGGTTGCAAGCCTGTGGTGTATTGCCGCCTTCTTCCTGGCTGTTGGCGGGATAAGCGTGGTCATCGCGCAATGGCTCAACGGATCGGTCATACAGCCCATCGAGTTCGTTCTTCAGCTTGGCTATTCGCTTCCCGCCTGGTTGCTGATGGGCGCAGCTTTTGCCGCACTGCATGCTCTTGTTCGCCTGCGGTTTGTGGCGAACCTTGCGTGCCTGCTCCTAGCCGTGCTCGGCTTCACCAGCCTTGCCCCTCGACTGGGGCTTGAACACCCGCTCTGGCGCCCGCTGTTCACCCCCTTGTCCGCACCGGACCATTACTGGGGGTTCGAAGGCAGCCTGTCCGGCCACACCCAATATCTGTTGTTCTGGGTGCCGGCATGCGTTGCTGTGGCTTGCCTCGCGACTGCCTCGCATCACCGCACCCTCCCGTTTCGCCAGACATCGCTGCGCCGCGTCATGCGCGACCCTGTGGCATTGCTGGCGGCTGCGCTCGTGGGGCTGGCTGCCTGGCAGGGCAACCTGGTTGATCGGGAACTGCGGAATGAAGGTCTGCTGGTATCGTCAGAAGCGCGGGCAAAGCAACGTGCCGATTACGAGCGCCGTTACGCGGTGTGGCTGCAGCGCCCGCAGCCAGAGATTGAGCACATCGGCGCTGAGGTCGATTTCCGGCCGCGCGAAGGCCGGGTCAGCGTCCGCGCCCGGCTTCGCCTCATCAATCGCACCGCTGGCCCGATCACCGAGATTCTGGTCGGCCGGAACCGTTTCTATCAGGGCAGCACCATCACGCTCGGTAATGCTTCGATCCTTCGGCGGGACGTTGCACTCGGCCAGACGATCTATCGGCTTCACCGTCCGCTTGCACCCGGCGGCACAGTCGATCTCGACTTCGGTACAGTGCTGACCCAGTCAGGAATCGAAGCTGCCTCTTTCCCCTTCGTACTGCGTCCATCATTCAGCAGCGTGCCAGTCCACGCAATATTGCCGGTGATCGGTTTCAGGCGCGAATTGACGCTCCGCGATCCTCTCACGCGGCAGCAGCAGGGCCTGCCTCCGCTCACGCTGCTTCCCCCGTCGGCATTGCCCTCCCCGCCGACTGGTTCGCTTCTTAGCGACCTCGTGAAGCTGGACGCAATTGTCACTACCGACAGCGATCTTCACGTGGTCGCGCAGGGTGATCGCATCAGCCGCTGGCAAAGGCAGGGACGCAGCTACTTCCAGTATAGGACAGGTGGGCCAATTCGGAACCTCCCGGTGTTCTATACCGTTCCCTGGAAACCGCAGATCTGGTCAGCCGGTCCATTGAAGATTGAAACCTATTCGCCCGAAGGCCTGAGGGACGATGATCCCAACCTTCAGGCAATGCGTGATACGCTGGCGTGGCTGGGCCGTGACATCGCCCCCTACCCGGGCAATACCCTGCGGCTTGTCGCCATTCCGGACATCGGGCCAAGCGGCTACGCCTATCCCCAGATCATGGAGATATCGCACCGGCTGGGCTTTCTCGCCCATCCGGAGCCCGGAGCCGGTTTCAGCCAGGTCTATCGCCGCGCCGCGCATGAGACCGCGCACCAGTGGTTCGGACATCTGCTTGGCCACGGGATTCCCGAAGAACGCGGCTTTCTGGTCGAGTCGCTGGCGAAATATGCCGAACTCGTCATGATCGAGCGGCGCTTAGGCAAGGGAGCAGTGCAAGCGCTGGTCCAGTTTGAATGGGATCGCTATCGGCAGGCAAGGCTCGACCTGGATCAGCCGGTTGCACCACTGATTGATGCGGAAGCCAGCGAAGACATGTATTCGCGCGCCACTCTGGTCTTTGCCTGCGCTCGGTCAAAGCTTGGCGACCAGCCCGTCATTGAGGCGCTCCGGCACATGGCAGTCCGGAGCAACGCAACTCAGACACCTGCCAGGTCCATCGAATTTGTCAGGGCCATGACCGCCAATGTAGCGCCTTCTTTGCGCAAACCGGTCGCGGCGCTGTTTCTGTCATCGACCCCGCTCGAAGATCAGCTGGCCCGCCTTGGTTGCGCGCTCGAATGAGGCCAAGAGTCAAACGCACCGGTTCGCCAGCTTTCGGGCGGCTTCAGGTTCTTCAGGTCGCGGATCATCATTGCGTAAGCTCGTCCTTGGCCAGCTGCTGGCACAACTCTTCGATCGCACGTTCAAACCCGGCGAGTGCGGACCGCCGTCGCTTGCCGTAACCTCTCAACAGCGATGCGCCCTCGATCAGCGCAACGATCAGGCCGGCCTGACGCTTTGCCTTGCGTTTGCCGAGGCCGGGAGAGACCTGCGCGATGGCCGATGCGATCTCCTCGATATAATAATCATAGTAATGATCCATGATCTTGGCGATCGCCGGGTCCCGCCCTGCAAGAGCCCACATCTCCCAGAAGATCTGGCAGCTCGCCTTGGTTTCTTGATCACGCAGAAGATATTCGATGATCTGCCGCAGCCTAGCCTGCGGGCTCCCCCGGCTGCGCCGACCCGCGGCTTCCAACGCAACCTGATAAGCTTCGATGGCCCGCTGCAGCAGCGCAGCCAGAAGGTCTTCCTTGGTCCGGAAATAATATTGCAGATTGCTCAGCCGGATGTCGGCAGCATCGGCGATACCGCGCATGGTGACGGGGCCATAACCGTCTGCGATGATCAGGTTCGTCGCTATGTCGAGGATCTCCTCGACCCGGCGCTGGCCCTTTTCACGTACCGCTGTGCCGGGCCGGGTCGATGGGCTTTTCTCTGCTCCTGGCAACCTGCAACGCCCTTTTTTCCGGTCAGTATTTCCAGCTCAAGACGATACCATACTGGCGCGGAGCGGCCAACTGGGCGGTCTTGAGATCGAAGTTTTCGGCAAGAGCGTCGATACCATGGGCAAGGTACACCTCGTCAGTGAGGTTGCGCCCGAACAGCGACACCCGCCAGCGACCATCGGGTGACGTGACGCCAAGCGACGCATTGAACAGGCCGACATTCCCTGTCGACAGGTCCGGATCATTGAACGGCGTAAAGAAAAGATTGCTGCTGTAGACATATTCGCCGCGCAGACTGAGTTCCAAGCCGTTGTCCAATTGCGGCGACCATTCTGCAGCCAATGACAAGGTATTTCGCGGCGCGCGCGGCAGGGAATTGCCCGCCAGATCGATCCCGCCAAAGTCGAATTCACGATAGCGAGAGACGAGGTGGGCATAGTTGATATCGAACGTCAGGGCGCGTGTCGGCGCGATCCGCAGCTCCACCTCCCCGCCCCTGATCCGCGCGCGCGCCGCATTGGTGATCTGCACCAGCGGCAGTTGTCCGCCTGTATCGATCGGGGCGAACACCTGCAGATCGGAATAGTCGTACTGGAAAAGGGCACCGTTCAAGCGGACCAGCCGGTCGAACAGAGTGGTCTTGGTTCCGAGTTCATAGGCCGTGATCGTCTCCGGCCGGAAGGCAGTTTGCGCGGCCACCCGATCACCGGGGAAGTTGTTGAAACCGCCGCTCTTGAAGCCGCGTGTCACGCTGGCATAGAGTAGCACGTCGTCTGCGGGCGAATATTCGAGGATCGCCCGCGGCGAGAGATCATCGAAGCTCACGGAACTTTCAGTCAGCGGAATGAAGTCGAACGTGCTGCCATCGAGCAGTTCGTAGGTGCGGGTGATGGCGATGCGCTTGCGCTCGTTCGAATAGCGCAGCCCGGCAGTGAGTTTTAGCTGGTCCGAGAAGCGGTAGCCGAGCTCGCCGAACATGGCGACGCTCTGCGTCTTTGTGCGGGCGTCCGTCAGCTCGTCGGGAATTTCAAAGAACGACAGCATGAATTCGTCGTCGGATTGGCCGCGTTCATCGAGGAAGAAGCCCCCCACAATCCACGAAAAGCCGCGATCCCCTTCGTGCGATACCAGTCGGACCTCCTGCGTGAACTGCCTGGCTTCCTGAACGGTATCAACATGGACAACGGGGAACGGCGTGCTGTCGTAGTCCTCGGTATAGGCAATGTCGGTTTTGCGATAACCGGTCAGCGCGGTCAGGGTTGCAGGGCCCACGTCCCAACTGAACTGGCCTGACAGGCCAAAGATGTCGCGGCGGATAAAGGCATCGACCAGGTCATAGCTGCCGGTGAAGCGGTCTGGGCTTTCGCGATAAAGGTCGAACAGGGTCCCGGCGACCACTTCCTTGAAGGTGCTGCCAGGCCGGTCACGCGCGATATCGGCACTGATGGTCGCCTCGAAATCCGCTGAAGGCTCGAAGCGCAACTGGCCGCGGATGCTGAAGCTGTCCTCGTCGTTCAGCCGGCGCTGGGTCGTCTCGTCGCGCGACCATCCATCCCGCTCCTTGTAGGCAGCGGAAACCTTGGCAAAGACCGTGTCCGACAACGGGCCGCTGATCGTGCCCCGGGCTGTGCGCTGCGAGAAATTGCCGACCCCCAGCTCCACTGCAGCCCGCGTCTCCGGTCCCGCCTTGGTGGTCTCGATCCTGATCGCACCGCCATTGGTGTTGCGTCCGTAAAGCGTGCCCTGAGGGCCGCGCAGAACCTCGACCCGGTCGATATCGTAGAGGTCGAACAAGGCGGCCGAGGCGCGCCCGACATATATTCCGTCGAGATAGACGCCAACGGCGCCCTCTGCGGTGATCCCGTCATCGTTCGATCCGACCCCGCGGATATAGAGCTGCGGCGAGATCGTCGAATAGCTTGAAAGATAGAGCCCCGGCACCTGCGCCGAGATGCCGGTGAGGTCGGTGACACCGCTACTGGCGAGAGATTCGCCCCCGACACTCGAAATCGAGATTGGTATGTCCTGCAAGCTTTCCGAGCGGAACTGGGCCGTAACCACGATCTCTTCGACCCCGGCTTCCTGCTCGACATTTTCCGCGACAGTCACGTCAGCCGGTGCATCGGGCTGCACCTGTGCCGAGGCGGCACCCAGTGGAATTGCGCTCGCCGCCGATGCGATCAACAGCCGCCGAAAATATTGAATTCCTGCCATATCAACCTCCCCTTCAAAATTCGCTTGCATTTAGGTCATATGACACATTACGAGTCAAGTGATGATCGAGTTTTGCCTTATCGGGCATCCAGATCGCGATTTCGTTGGTTACTTGACCTATAAGGGGGCTGCCCATGAGTCGGGCCGGAGTTCTTTCGCGACGCAGCTTTCTTGGTGTCGGCGGCGCGGCGGTGGCGGCGTCATTGGTGGCCGGATACGTCACGCTTGGCGGGGATGATGCGGAATACCGGGCGCTTGGCGGCGGGTTCGAGCCGGTGGTGCTCGACATTGCCGAATTCGGGATCCTCAGCGCGGTCGCGGCAGCGATGATCGCGCCGCTTCCCGGTGGCCCGAGTGTGGTCCAGACCATGACGGCGGCACGTATCGACCGCGAATTGTCCCTGCACCACGACAACACGCTGGCGGCGGACATCAAGGCGTCGCTCACCTTGCTGGAATATCTCCCGCTTACGCAGGGCTTCGGCGCCCGTTTTTCGGCGCTCGGGACCGGGGATCAGCTGAAATTTCTGAAGCAATGCGCAGCCGGTGGGCCGGGCGTCGTGCGCGCGGCCTATGCAGGCATCCGCTTTCTGGTCGTGTTCTTCTATTTCACCGACGACCGGACCTGGCCCGGCCTCGGCTACGCGGGTCCGCAAATGCCCGAAAAGCTGTTCGAAGGCGGCAACCGCATCGCAAACCTCGGACCTGGCCAGAAGAAGGGGTTGCAACCATGATCATCGAACACGACCAGGTCCGCGGCGATCTGAATGAACAGGCCGACGTGGCAATCATCGGTTCGGGGTTCGGCGGCATGACGGTCGCACAGGATCTCGCGGCGGCGGGCTACAAGGTCATCGTCGTCGAGCGTGGTGGCTATTACACGGCGGCGCGCGGCGATCTGGATCAGCGCAGCGACAACATGCTGGCACGGATCGACGGCGGCAGAGGCCTTGGCGCGACGTCGAGCGGCGAGATTTCGCTGATGTACGGCAACTGCGTCGGTGGTGCGAGCGTCCACTACTGGGCTGACAGCTGGCGCCTGCCCAAGGACCGGGCTGAGCTTTACGAGCAGCTGGGTGTCGAAGGACACGAGCACGACACGCTGGCCCCGATTTTCGACCGGATCGAGCGCGACCTGAATGTCCATCTGGCCGGGTCCGAATACTACAACCGGATGAACCAGCTGTTCGATGAGGGCGCGAAGAAGCTGGGATGGCATGTCGAAGGCGTGCCGCAGGCGCGGCGCGGCTGCGCGATGAGCGGCCACTGCTATCAGGGCTGCTCTTACGACGCCAAGCAATCGGCGCTGGTGACCAGCGTGCCGGGCGCAATGAACGCCGGGGTCCGCATCTTTGCCGACGCCGAAGTCACCGCAATCCGCCGCGACAGCAAGGGCGCGGCCAACGGCATCGAAGCGCGGATCCTCGATCGGGCCACCGGGCTTCCCAAGGGGCCGGTGCTGCGCGTGAATGCGCGTGCGGTTGTGCTGGCTGCGGGGGGCTTCTCGTCAGCGGCAGTATGGTTGCGGGCAGGACTGCCCAACAGTAGCGGGCAGGTGGGCCGCAATCTCTACGTCAATCCATGCCCCTATCTTTACGCCTTGTACGACGAGCCGATCAACCTGTGGGAGAATATCCCGACAGCAACGGGAACGGCCCAGTTCCGCCTCGCGCGCTACGATGCGGCGGGCAATTATATTGAGGGCGGCTACCTTCTCCATCCCAATCAGATCCAGGCCGAATTCCTGGCTGTGACGCTCCCCGGCATCGGTCAGGACCTCGGCAGCCTGCTTGAGCAGTTGCCCAATATCGGCAGTGCGGTCTCATGGATTGATGATGAGCTGCCGGGATATATGGCGATCGATAGCTATGGCCGGGCTTCTTATCATTACGAAGTGCGCGGGGTTGACCTGCTCAAGACCCGCGATGCCTTGAAGAAGCAGGCCGCGCTTCTCTTCGCCTCCGGCGCGCGCGAGGTGATCGTGCCCGATATTCCCGGGACGCGGATCAAGGGGCCGGAACAGATCGGCATGCTGGATACGCTCGACATTTCCGGCGGAACTGCGCTGTGGGGCGGGCCACACCCGGCCGGGACCCTGCGCATGGGCCCCGATCCGGCCCGCTGCGTGGTCAAATCGAACCACGAAGCGCACGAGGTGCCCAACCTGTTCGTCGCCGATCCGAGCGTGCTGCCCCTCCCGCCCAGCGTCGATCCCTCGCTGACCATCATTGCCTTCTCGGTCGTTGCGGCCCGCGCAATTGCGGAACGCCTGGGCTGATCCAATCCTGCAAGAGGAGAGACTTCCATGTTCTCACCGCTCGGCCTGCGCCTGTGCCAGTTTTTCATGCTGCTCCAAGTCTTCAGCTATACCGACACGGTCCGTTCGATTTCGCGCGGAGCTTTCGACACGATCGGACTTGTCGGCCCGATGGTCCGGATGGAAGCCGTGGCGAACGGCTTCTCGGCGCTTGGATGGGCCATGGCCCTGGCGCTGACCTTCACATCACTCGCGCCGCTGGCCGGCCGAGTGGTTTTCGTGCTCGCGGGCATGATGTGGTTCGACGTGCTGACCACCTGGCCGCTCGACATGCCCTTGCCTGACGGCTTCCTCTATTGGGGCAGCGCGGTCGTCCTGATCCAGCTGGCCATCGGGTTGGCACTGGACCGGCGGTTCGGCGCCGCCGCTAGCGGCGTCGTGCCAGGCTGGTCGCGTTATGCGTGCATCGCTTTCGCTCTGGTCTTTGCCTGGTCGGCATTCTCGGTCTGGCGCGGTGATTTCGCGGATAGCGCGTTGCCTGCGATTGTCCTGGGCCCGCATGCCATCGCCAATGGAATCGCGGCGGCTGGCTGGATCGCGGTGTTCGCGATGGCGACCGCCGGCCGTTCGGACTGGGCCGGGCGGTTCGGCCTGTTCCTGTTGGGCATGTGGTTCTGGGACATGGTCACGACCCTGCCACTCGCATTGCCCCTACCGCCTGCGCAGGCGGTGTGGGGGCCCCTCTCCGTCGGATTGATGCTGGCCGTGCTCGCCCCTCTTTTCGGCCGTATCGCCCTTACGAAGAACCAAGGATTGAACAATGAGTGAAGCAAGCCGGGGCAAGCCCTCGCGGCTCTTGATCGTCGGTGCCTATGGTGTGGTTGGTGAACAGATCGCCGAGATCATGGCGCGCGAGCATCCTTCAGTGGAGCTATGGCTGGCGGGGCGATCCTTGGAGAAAGCTGCGGCATTGGCCAGCAATATCCCGGCGTCGATTGCGTGCCGGATCGACATCGAGGATGCCGATCCACTCTGCGGCCTGGAGGCCATGCCGGACTTGATCCTGGCGGTCGCCAATGACGCGAGCAACAATCTGCTGCGCGCGGCGCTGGACCGGAATATCGCCTATATCGACATCACCCGCTGGACCGAGCGCATGGTGCACGCGGGCGACTATGTCCGGGCGCGGAAACCATCGCAGCCGGTCTTGCTGGCATCAGGCTGGATGGCAGGGGTGGTGGCAACAGTCTCCGCGCATCTCGCAAGCATGTTCGATCGTGTCGAACAGCTGGAATTCGATGTCCTGTTCGCGCTGAAGGACAAGGCAGGGCCGAATTCGTTCGAATATGCGGATCGCCTTCGGGTGCCGTTCACAGTCTCGATTGGCGGCAAGTCCGTCAAGAAGATGCCGTTGTCCGATCCCAAGCAGGTTGCTTTCTCTGGCGGAAGAACCTTCACGGCGGTTCGCTTCGATACGCCGGATCAGGTTACGTTGCCGGGAGACTTGGGCATACCGACAGTCGCGTCTCGCGTCACATATGATGATGCCAAGGTGATGGGCTTCATGCGGTTCATGGTCGGCAGCGGGATCTGGTCGGTCCTTTCCCTTCCGCTCTTCGACAGCCTTCGCCGTTCGCTGCTGTTCAACCCGGGACCGGGCGCCCCGCACGAGGTCCAGATTACGGCAGCAGGCAAGCGCGCGGATGGATCAGAGGCTCGCGAAACCGGGACACTTGTGGATCCACTTGGCCAGACGCACATGACTGCGATCGGTGCAGTGCTTCAGATTGAACGCGTGCTGGGCCTCAGCGGCCTGGCTGTTCCGATCAGCGGCCTTTCCTACCCCGAAAAGCTTGCTGACCCGGCAAGGGCGGTGGAAAGATTGAAGGAGCTTGGGCTTCAACTGCTGATTGATCCACCTGTCTGATTGTCAATTCTTAGCCTCTATCAGACCATCTGGTTTGTTTTGCACTCTCTGGGGTCGTTTGCTGAACTTCGGCTTCCGGAAAGCAGGCAACACAAGCCGCTGCACAAACGCCGAGGGTGAGCCGCGACGCCACAACTGGCACAGGTATTATGGCACATTGTGGGCATTGCGGCCATGCGCTTGTACTTCCTACCTGCACCCAACCCAATTGCCCGCCCAGCGGAAAGTACAGTTTGCGCGTTTGGCAATTCAACCGCGGGAAAGGGCGGTCACAGGTCGATAACATCCCTCCCCTATGCGCTCTGAGGCTCAAGCAGCATCAGCCTCACTTTTGTGATGGGAAGCAAGCGGCGCGGCACTTTTGGGCGAAAGTACACGGCGCGCCCAAGGGCGCACGAACAGGGCGACAATGTCGATCGCACCATGCAGCAGCATCACGTGCAGCAGCGAGCCGGTCCGGAGATAGACGAGGGTAAGGATTCCGCCCGCGAACATCGTGGCAAGGACTCCGCGGACGCCCTGATAGGCATGCGCGAGCCCGAAGCAGAGTGCCGCAAACACGAAAGCGAAGGGCAGCGACCCCGTGATGTGCAACATCAGAAGCGGCAGCGCGAGCCGGAAGAACAGCTCTTCGCTGAAGCCTGCATTGATGCTCAGCGCGATGCCATACAACGCCTCGCGCCCATTGCGCGGGATCAGGGCGTCAACGTCATTCGGCGACTGGTCATCGGTATCCCTTGCGCTCTTCTTATCCCGCAACCGCTGTACCAACACGAAGATCGCGACATTTATGGAAACGCCGATTGCCATGCCAAAGAGCATTTCCGGCGTGACGGGCCGATCCGGCAACTTGAGCATAGCATTTGCCTGATCGAACGCCTGCGGAAACGGATCAAAAGGCACGAGGCCGCCCGCCAGCCAGAGGCTGACGAAACTGGCAAAGGTGAAAAACGCAAAGGTGGTCGCGATCCAGCGCCCGTAAGTGCGCTGCCGCGACAGGCTGTCCTTGATCCTCACAAAGCGTCGGAATTCGGCCATATCGCGGCGCACCCACACCGCGCCCGCTGCCAGCATCACGATGACCCAGATCACTTCAATCAGCACAACAGCCTCACAGTTAAAATCACTTTCCATTTTGGAAAATGATTGATTTCCGCCTACAGGTCAACGATTGTTTTCCAGATTGGAAAGTGAAGCGCGGGTGGATAGGCAGGTATGAAAGTGGATGATGCAGCCGCTGGCCTCGATGCCGTTGCTCGGGTCCGATCCGATCTCGCCGATCGCGCCCGGTGGTCCCTGCTCCGACATGCGGCATTCGGCATCGTGATGGGTGGAATTGTGGCAGGCTGGGCACTGCCGGGTCGCTGGCCACTTGTTGTCGTCGGGCTGTGCCTTGCCGCTACCGCTCTCATCGCCGCCCGGGACCGGCAGCGCGACGGTATGTTCATCAGCGGCTACCAGCGCGGCAAAACGCGCCCGGTGACGCTTACAATAATCGTCGTGAGCTTGTCGGCATTGTTCGCCGCTGTCTTTCTCCGCAGCCGCATGGGTCTGGTGTGGGCGCCCGCGCTGCTCGGGCTTATGACCTTCGCCTTTTCGACCGGCGCCAGCATCATCTGGGAAAAACGCTATCGCTCCCAACTTGTGGAGCAGGACCATTAGCGCTTCGGGGTTCGATCCGCTCATTCATCCGCTCGCGCGGTTGCAATTGATGGCTTTGCTGTCCGATGTCACGGACGCGGAGTTCGCTACGCTGCGCGACATGCTCGGCATCAGCGATTCGCTGTTGTCGAAGCACCTCGCTGCGCTGAACGAGGCTGGCTATGTGCACCTGACCAAGGCAAAGGCGAATGGTCGGCAGCGCACATGGGTTGCTGCGACAACGGCCGGTACCAAGGCGTTCAGAGGCCACCTTACCTCGCTCCAGATGCTCGCAGACCGGACCAGATCTGCTGACCAGCCAGAAGGTTCACACAGCTAAACCGCGCAGTCGCAAGCTTGCGATGGACACAGTGCCTGTCGAGAATTTCTCGACCATTCTCGCGCCCCTTGTGTCGCACGGCAACAGGTTGCCCGCCATGCGAGGCGGTCAGTCCGGCGAGACGCAGGCCTCTCGAACCAGTGCCATCAGCCACCTCCAAATCATGAGCCGGTCCCGTGATGCACGCTGAACAGGCCTGTCGGATCATACTGCAGCTTTAGCTGCCTGAGCCGCTCAGCATGCTTCCCCCAGTACCGGTTCCCGGCATCGGCGAGATGAAAATCGCTCTCGTAGAGGTACGAGCCTGCCTCCGGAGAGACCTTGCGCAGGGCCTGCATCGCGCCCTTCACTGCCACCGCGTCCTGTCGTGCACCATCAAGGTCGGGTCGCGGCAGGACGCCAGGGTACGAGGACGAGCCACTGCTCGCAATCAGCGCGAGACAAAAGGCGTCGACAGCGTCAGGGTTGATTGCAGTTTCAGCAGAGGCGGCGCGCGCGAATTCGCTTCCTCCGGCGATCCCCTTGTTGAAATGCAGCGAAACCGACCAGATGCGGGACGCAGCGAACAAGGCATCGACGAGCGAAACGCGTGCATCGGACTCGAGCAGTTTTTGCGAAAGCCACATGGACTGCATGCCATGATGCAACTGCCCTGCCTGCTCTCCATCGCCCGTCCACCAGAAAGCCGATGCACCGACATCGCTGCGCGTATCACTGGTCATGACCCCGGGAATCAGACGGTTCATGTTGTCCGGATCCCAGAAGAGCCGGGCCGGTGTGATGAAAATGGTAAGGGGATCGACAAGCTCGAACGCTTCTTGGTCAGATGCCGCAAAGTCCATAAAGTCCGCCCAGTGAGCGCGAACCTCTTCTTCCCTCAGCCCCTGGAACACCATTTCGCCGATCAGCTTGCGGCTGCGCGTGAAGATGGCCTGCTCTCCCCAATGCGGATTGAAAAGCCGATCACGATAATGGACGAGAAACCGATCGATCAGGCCCCGGAATGCCTTCTCGTTTCGTGCCTGGATCGTGAAGCGGATCGCGCCAAATGTCGATGGCAGATCATGCGTGCGCAGGGTGACTCGGGTAACGACACCGAATGTCCCCCCTCCACCACCCTTGAGCGCCCAGAAGAGGTCAGGGTCACGGGCGGCGTTCACAATTCTGATTGCCCCGTCAGCTGTAACGACTTCGGCCTCGAGCAGGCTCGCCGCAGCCATGCCGTACGCTTTTGAGAAGTTGCCGAAACCGCCGCCCTGGATCAGGCCGGCCACACCGACGGTCGTGCAACCGCCGCCCTGGACATAGCGCCCATGCTGTCGTGTAACAGCATCATAGGCAGCCCCCCAGATACAGCCTGCTCCCAGCGACACCGCCGGTACCGGTGCCGCTTCGCTACCTGCAGGCACGAATGCATCATGAAGCTCGATGCCGTCCAGCCCGCGTGTCCAGAGCATCAGGGAGTCTGGTGCGCAGGATGTGCCGTGGTAGCTATGCCCACCGCCCCTGATCACAAGTCGCACGCCCTTTTCCCTGGCAAACCTGACTATCCGCGCAACATCCTGCGCATCGCGGACCCTTGCCGCATAGGCGCTCGGCGCTGATTGCCAGGCATCGATCCAGCCTGAACTCTGTGTGAGCCCCGCCTCGTCACCGACAGCTACGGGATTCGAGAGCAGGCGCTTTCCCGCCTCGCCTGCCAGATCGGGCAAGACAACAGGGAAAAGCTTCTCTCCAAGTGCAACGCGCAATCGATTCCAAGCGCGACCCGATGCCCAGGAGGTTTGCGAAATGGCCGGCTGGGCCAGTGCGAGCGGGGAATTGAGGGCGAGGGGCAGGACTGCCATGCCCTCAAGCAACTGGCGACGCATAAGATGCGGGCGATTGCCTCGCTGCAGATGATTTGTCATGGAACAGGCCACACACGCTGAAATGGATGCTGCCCGTTTCGATGTCCGCATTCTCTGCCATCAGGAAGCTGCGCTGGTTCGAACGGTTCGATTCTCGTGACGAGCGGGAAGGCGCTGCCGCCAACGGAGCGCTCATCGGTCCGAATGGCTGCGTTGCCTGGAAAAAGGCGCTGCTAACGATCGCGGTGTTCCTCATCCTCATGAACACTAGCAATACCTTTTCGGCAGTGAGTGATGCGAGCAGGCAAGGGCGTGTGGTGCCCTTCTGGCATTTTGCCCTTTGGGAAGCATCGAGCGCTTTCGGGGCGCTCGCTGCGTGCCCTGTTGTTGGCTATGCCATCAAGGTCGCCAGACCCGGCCAGGTAGCTTGGCGCAAGGCACTGTCGGTGCATTTCGCAGCCAGCATCATCTATTCCCTTGTCCATGTCGGGTTGATGGTCGCGCTCAGGTTCGGGGTGCATGCATTTGCCGGCGAGACCTATCGCTTTCAGCCCTCGGAGTTGCTTTACGAGTATCGCAAGGACGCTGTCGCATACCTCATATTCGCGGCGGTGTTCTGGTACTTTTCCGGTGTGGTGCGCCGCGAAAGCAAGGCGCACCCCGAGGTCACCAATCCGGCCGACAGTGAGATCGCGATCCCGCAGGGAGCCGGCTTCGTCCGCGTTCCTGCCGCGATGATACTTACCGTCAAATCTGCCGGCAATTATGTCGAGTATGAGTTGTCCGACAGCAGGGTTCTGCTTGTTCGCGCGGCAATGCGGAAAACCGCCGAAGAGTTGAGATCTTTCGGCTTTGTGCGCACCCACAGGTCATGGTTGGTGAACAGGTACGCTGTCAGCGAGGTCATGGCCCGGGAGGGAGGGGACCATGAGATCAGGCTGAAGGACGGGCGCGTAATCCCGATCGCGCGCCGCTATCGCTCCATTGCCCTTGCGGAGTTGCGGCCCGTTTGAGTGCTGCTCCGGTTACCGCTGTCCGTGCGTCGAATGTTGTTGAGCAATCCGACGATGCCGCAATCGTGCCGGCAGTCAGGGAGCCGGATCACCTGACCTCCTCGAAGCTGTAGGAGCTCTGGGCCTCGCGTGTGATGAGCACTTGCCGTCCATCTTCGCTGGCAGGCTCGAATACAAAACCGCTCGTTCCCGGCGAAATGGTGATGAATGAAATGCTGCCGTCCTCACCCTTCGAAGTGGCGACTTCGCTTTTCCAGCCCCCGAAGTCGAACCAGGTGCGGCCAGCCTCCTCGTAGACACGGAGGTCGCCGAGATCCTTGCTCCGGTAGTCCCGTGCAAGTGCGGCAACCGCAGCAGGATCGGCGGGAACCGTAAGGCTTGCGCGCTCGCTCGCGACCGCTTCGCGGTCGAGCACTGCGAACCGCGCGAGATCCGCATCGGCAGTGGGTTCGCCATCGAACAACAGCTCGAGCAACCGTCGCCGGAACGCGCTGCGCAGGTTCCCGCCGGTGTCCGAATTGACGAGGATGACGGCCCCGACGTTGTGGTCGGGCAGCCAAATCATATGGGCGCGATACCCGGCGGTAGTGCCGCCATGGTGGATCACCGTGACGCCCCACTGGCGATCGATCTTGAGACCCATACCGTAGTGCTCGTTGAGGCCCTCGGTGACTTGCGGCAGTGCCCGCACGCGCAAAGCACCTTCATCAATGTACCGCGTTCTGTCCGGCAGCAGCCCTCCCGCCAGCTCCATCTGCAAGTATTTCAGGATGTCGGTGATATTGCTCCAATGGTTGCCCGAAGGGCGGGTGGAGATCGAAGCGAGATTGATGCCCTGGCTGGCGATTTGGATCTTGCCATCAACATCCAGCGCATGACCGCTTGCGTGATTGCCGGCCATTGCACGCGCGAAATCCGCGGTGGTCGAGGTCATCTCCAGCGGGTCGAACACCAGCTCCTGCATGGCCCGATCATAGGCCGCGCCCAGTTCTTCATTCGGATAAAGCATGTGCCCTCCGAAGAACCCGCCGGCTGCCGCCATGATATTGGAATATTGGTACGTGTCGCCAAATTCGCTGGTCGGCTGCGAATGCGCCAAGGTCGCCATGACGGACTCCGGAGACGAATTCTCACCCTCGAACAACCAGCCATAGTCGTTGCGCGGCATTCCAGTGCACGCGCAAACCAGATGCCTGACCCGGACGGCATCTGTCGTCTTCGCGTTGCCGATCGCAAATTCCGGCCACAGGGAACGGACCGGACTGTCCCAGAAAAACCGGCCATCCGCGACCTGCTTCGCCAGCATCAATGTGGTCCAGGGCTTGCCGATCGACGCGACGTTGAACAGCGTGTTCGCGTCGACCGGTTCGGATCCCCCGGCCTCACGCACGCCGAAGCCGCCCGCAAAGACAACCTTGCCATCCTGGATCAGGCCCAGTGCCACGCCCGGAATGGCGTATTCCTGCCGTGCGGTCTCGATCATTCCGGTAAGCTTGGCGACGCGGTCCTGATCGAGCGGCCGAGCACTTCGCCCTGCGAAAGTCTCGCGCACATATCCGCGCGGAAGAAGCGAATTGAAGATCACTTCGAGCTGGGCATCGCGGCGCTCTGCCACCGCCTCGCTGACATCGTAGAGGAGGACGGTCCAGCCTTCACCTTTCGCCAGAGCGAGGGCCAGAACGGTTCTCGGCTCTCCCTCCGGAGGGTCATACTGGAACCGGATAGTTCGATCCCAGCCTTCGCGGGCGGTGCGGTTCTGGCCTTCGCCGGAACGTACGAGACCGGGCCTGTAAGCCGCCCAGGCAGCGGCAACCGCGGCCGCCGCATCAGCCTCGCCCCGGCTCAAAATGGCAATGTCGGATCCCTGTTCGGGTGCGGTCAGAACCACGCCGCCTTCGACATTTCTGAAGGACCACCCTTTGGGCGCCACGAAGCGGGCACCTCCCGGCAGCTCCATATCGGTGTCTGCAGAAAGCCGATCAGGTGAGCTGGTCTCTGAGAGCTCATGCGCCAGAAGGGGCTGAGCCGATACCAGTGCCGTGACCGGCGCAGCAGTGGCGAGCAGAGCGAATGCCAAGGCCCGGCATTTGTTTTTCACGGGTCCGCTTAACCTGCGCCCTGATACTGGCGCCATCACCAGACGTTCCACGCCGCACCGAGCAGAACGAACCAGGCAAAGATGATCATCGCCGCGCTGATCCCCCCCAGCGACGCGGCGAGGCGTTGCGTGAGCGAACCGGTGAGCGCGAAGGCATTAATGCCGAACGCGCGGAACAGGTAAGGAAGCGGATTGAGCCAGCCGCCCAGCACCATCGTCCAGACGACGTAGGGCGACGGGGTCAGGCCGAAAACCGCGATCAACCCTCCGGCCAGCCCTTGCATCAATCCGAGCATGACCCAGTCCAGATGCGCGGCCAGGAGTTGCTTGAAATTGATACCCTTGAAGGCGCCCTTGCCCCATGGTTGCAGCGGGATCAGCATGGCCGATCCCAAGAGCGATGCGAAGAGTATCGACAGACCGCCAGAGAAAATCAGCAGCCGTGTGGCTTCCACCTGTTCCAGATAAACCTCCCGTGTTTGTACCGATCCGGACGAAATTGGCCGGCTATTGCGCGCCCTGCCCTGCCGGCTGCATCTGTCCGCCGCGTGGCCGTGCGCCGATCAACAGCAGCCACAGGCCGATCCCGATTTCGCCGAGAGAGGCGGGCAGGCTCATGATCGAAGCGACCGTCATCTTGGTGTAGCCTGGCACCAGGATCACGCCGAACAGGTTGATCAAATATCCAAAGCATCCCGCCATCAAGAGAAGGCCGAGGACCCGCGGCAAAAAGCCCGATCGGAACACGAGGTATCCAAAAGGCAGCAGCCACAACCCCCAGAAGGTCCCGGCAAAGGCAACAGCCCAGTTGGCTCCGGCGCGGAAAACAGCGACAAAGTCGGCGATCGCTGCGGGTGCGACGACGACACCATCAGTCAGCAGGTTGAGGACCATCATGCGCTCGATCGCGCTCACCAGACCAAGCGGAATGCCTGTTAGTGCTGCGAGGACCATGACCTGCGCAATCTTCGGGTTCGTGGGCGAGAGCAGCACATAGAGCGCCAGAGGCAGGAAGAAGAACGCGATCTGGTTGAGCAGCAGGGCCGCAATACCGCTACGATAGAGAAACTCCTGCGAGCGGATGCTGGCAATCGTCGCGCCCGCATCGTCCGGCACGATGATCTGCCCAGGAACGTACATGAAGGTGAAGATGCCCGTCCCGATAACAATGAAGTAAAGGAACCCCGAGATCCGGGCCCAAACCGGGTTGCTTTCAATGGTCATGCGTCTCTCCGGGTTCAGGATAACAGAAGGCGTGTCATTGCTGACTTGGTGAAATGCGCGCCTGAAACATATTCGACTCCCAGGCTTCGGCCATGGTTTGCTCGGATGCAGACATCGAAGAAATTCCTGTGCGCGCAGATTTCGGGACGCAGGGTTATTGGCCACATCGGCAAGCGGCAATGACCACAGCCGACAAGGTCAGGACACATTTCGTCATCGCCATCCGGCTTCTGGTTGCAGAGCGACGCCAGCGCATAGCGCAGCCGTTCAGAAATGCCGCGCCCGACGGGGATCATGCTCTCTGGGCTGGGTCTCCGACTTCCGGAGCGCGCAGGTGTCTAGGCGTGAGCAAGACGCACAATATGGCAACCAGCACGATCAGGCCAATCTGCACAAGCTTCGGTGCGGTCGGAGAGATGTCATCAGCCGTGGTCAGGCTCTCGACCAGACCCTGAGCCGCACCGTTGACAGAACCATGCAGCAACACCGCGGGCCAGAAACTCCGCCCCGCCCGGGTAAAGCAGGCCATGATGAACGACATGGCGATAAGCTCGATCGGGAAGAGGATCAGTGCGCCCAGAAGAGGGGCATGCGGAAAGTTGTAGCCCGCAAGATTGATCGGAAGATGCCAGATTGCCCAGACAAAGCCGAGCAGGGCTACCCCGCGGAAGAACCCGAGATGGCCGATCAGCTGGTCCTGCAGGAGTCCGCGCCAGCCGAACTCCTCGCCGAATGCAAAGAGGGAGTTGAGGCAGGCGAAGTAGAGCGCTGTCAGCCCGACATTCGCGGCAAGATAAGCCCAGTTCTGCGCCCCCATTCCCAGCAACCAGGGGCCATCAACAACATCAGCGCCGCCCAAGCTCAGATCGAAATAGCTGGTCTCAGCAGAACCTGACCCGACCATCAACGTGACAACGCCGAAGGCGATAGCCGCCGGCAGCAATCCGGAAAAAATCAGGATGAGCGGCTTGCGGGGACGAAACCGGATCTGCTTCCAGGCTTCCCGATTGAAAGCCACGATGTAGACAATCGTCCAGAGCGTCGGGATAAACATCGTTGCGATTTGCCATGGGATCATCGCTTCAGACCCCGGGCCGCCCGTCACATGGACCGCCACGATCTGGAAGAGCCAGCTGACAATTAGCAGGCTAATCATGAAGACTGTCAGTGCGCGCAGGTTCATTGTCATGTCAGGCTGCTCACCCTCGCTATCGGATACAGCCTTTCTTTGGGCAGAAGATGCATCGCCCGGACGGGGGACGATTGCATAATGCCGCGCAAGGCCCAGATGCCGCAATGGGTAATCAGAGCGCGCCAGTGCCACAATTACCTGTGCCGACAAGTTCATGACACTCTGCGTCAGCCACGAGGCGATGGCCTCGGGTCCGACCACTCAGGTCCCGCAATGATCGCCAGTTCAGGTATCGCCGCAAGCGAACTTCGCCAGTGCCTTGCGGTTGGCCCGTTCAACGGAAGCGGATTTGCGGGACGGGATTTCGCCCCGTCAGGCGTTACTCAAGTGGACGAAATCAGGGGTGGCTTCGCGCATATATGCGCCCGGCGAAACGCCTTCGCGCCGCTTGAAGGCGCGAGAGAAGGCCGAAACATCCGAGTACCCCAGCAGATAGGCAATCTCTTTCAGCGACACCCGCTGTTCGGCGAGATAGCCTTTGGCGAACCTGTGGCGCAGTTCTGCCAGCAGTTCCTCGAACGTGGTCCCTTCCCCCCGTAGCGCGCGGTAAAGACCCTGACCGCTCATGTTCAGTTGCCGCGCCACGTCTTCAGCCGTGACTTTCCCGGTGTGGAGCATCGGCAGGATCAGTCGCTCCACCTGTCCTGCAACCGAACGGCTCGCGTCGAGCTCCGCAAGGAGGCGGTCGGCATGAGAGCAGAACACGCTAAAAGCATAGCAGGGGTATTGGTTGATCCGGTAGTCAAGCCATGCCCGGCTGATACGGATGGCATTGCGCGATGCGCCGAAACGGATGGGTGCCCCCAAAGCGCGCTCGAACGCGGCGCGCGTGCCCGGATCCTCGTGAGTGACATCCGCCAGACTGCAATAGGGCGCATCGCCGGGTTCGCGGGCGGCCCTGACGAACCAGATGAAAGTCGTCTCGGTGCATTCCGGAAAGGGCGGCTCGTCCAACCGGTTGTCCGTCAGCCAGATTCCGTCGCTTTCGTCCGAGAGCGTGAACCGATCGGTTCCGACAACGCTGATATCCGTGACAAGACGGCCAAACCGGTTGAGTTGCTCGATGGCGTCGCGCATCGTGGCTGAGGCATATGCAATGAGGCCGACGATCGAAAGATTGTCAAAACCATGCGAGACCGCGTGCTCGATGGCGAGAGCGGGGTTGTTGCACAGCCGTTTCGCTTCGCGCCAAACCCTAGTGTAAAGTTCAAGCGGCACGCGCCTGTTCGGGTCGATTTCTCCGGTCGCGGGAAGACCGGCTACGGCGAGCAGGTAACGCCGATCCGCGCCGCGCGATGCCGCGTGATCTATCAAACCAACCACCATCCCCGCCGCGACAGACTGGCGGAAATATCGCGTTGCCGGGAGGATGTTTCTGTCGGCCAGGGTCATTTGCGGTGTATTGCCAGCGCAATACGCAAAAGGCAATCCCGAGTTTTTCAAACCTCCCGCCCCCCACCATCTGGAGAAGGTGCGGGCTCTCGCAAACAGAAGGTGACGGACAAAGCTTTGTCGGCTTCGGTCATTCACTCCGCTGTGTTGCAAGCATAACACGGCTCCTTGAATACCAATCTTGCAAGGTCCAGAAATGAACGCTCCTGAAACCTTCACCGAGCCAACCCGGTCTGCATCATCGTCAGGCAAACGTGCACGGTGGCACCTCGATCTGGCAGTGAAGGGATGGTTCGCTGCAACGGCACTGGGTCAGATGCTGTTCGTGACCTTCATTCTGCTGTTCTACTACCGGAACACCATCGCGGGGAATTTTGCCGCTTGGGACGCAAAGCAGCACATCACCGGTTATCTCGCGGGCGACACAATCGGTAACGCCAGCTTTGCAGCACATGTGCTCGTCGCTGCCGTGATGACCTCCGCCGGGCTGCTGCAACTTGTTCCGGCGATCCGGATGCGCTGGCCGCGCTTGCATCGCTGGAGCGGGCGGATATTCATCGCCACCGCACTGTTTCTCTCGATCGGCGGCCTGTGGCTCACATGGGTGCGCGGATCCTACCTCGCCATCACTAGCGCTGTCGCAATCTCGATCGATGGGGCCCTGATTATCGGGTTCGGAATTATGGCCTGGTGGACGGCACGGCAGCGCAACTTCGCAGCGCACCGACGCTGGGCGATGCGCACCTTCATCGTCGCCAGCGGGGTATGGTTCATGCGCCTTGGCTATATGGTCTGGGGCATCTCGACCGGCGGGCTAGGCATCGCCCGGGGCATGTCGGGGCCCTTCGATATTGTCTGGGGCTTTGCGACCTATCTCCTCCCTCTTGCCGTGCTCGAACTCTATCTTCGCGCCGAGCGCAGCACGCCCGCCGCCAAGTTCGTGATGGCAGGCGGCTTGTGGGTGGCTGCAAGCCTGATCCTCGCAGGCGGCGGCCTTGCATGGATGGTGATCTGGTCACCCCACATCTGACAATCTCCGCCCAGCCTTTGGCTTGCAGAAGCGGAGAAGGGGGGCCAGTGAAAGGGCCATGGGAAACAGGCCGATGAGCCCGCGTTCAGGCCGGTCTATGCGGCTGCGTCAAAGCGATCAGTTCATCGCGGTTGCGCGCATCATACATGCGCAGCAGACGGGCAACGTGGTTGCGAACCGTGAAGTGCGATATCCCGAGCTGCCGCCCGATCGTCTTGTTGGACATCCCCTGACCGATCAGGCGCAGCACCTGTTCGAGCCTATGTGAAAGCTGCCCGGCAGGCATCGCGCCCGGCCGGTCACGGTTGGACCGGATGGTGTAGAAACTGGCGCCGGGAACTTGTGCGATCAGAGCATTGATCTCGTCCTGATGCGCCGCGTCGATGTCCAGCACGTAAGTCAGCCGGGCATTTTGTTCGATCGCGGAGGGCTCGGTCTCCCCCGCCTGAAAAGACGAAGCGGCAACCATTTTCGGTCTTTGATGATACAAGCTGCAACCTAACCGCCCGTGGGCCGCCCCCCTTGTGTGAGGGCGAGGAACAGATCGAAGGCCCTCGGCCAGAGAGACATCAGATCACCTCGCACGGATTGCCGGACGGCAGACCTCCCGCCCGCAGCCAGGTCGATGGTAAAGCGGGACACTCTGGCCGGGCAATGACAGCAGCCGACATTCTCTTGTCCCGCCCCCTCTCGTGGGAAAGGAATTGCCTGTCGCGCAAGGTCTGACGGGAAGCACCGCACGGCTCAGCGCCCGGAAAGATCGAGGCGGAAGTGCGTGCCCCTATCGCCGCTCACGCCGCTGCGGACGGTCAGGCCCGCACCCATCGCTTCGCAAAGGCGCCGGGATATATCGAGCCCGAGGCCGCTGCCGCTGGTCGAGATGCCGCTGGCAGAAGGAGCAAGCGGGGTAGAACCTGCCTCCAGACCCGGCCCGTCATCGGAAATCGTCAGGCAATCGCCCTCGAAGCCGATTGTCAGCCGACCCATTCCGACATGCTGGAAGCAGTTCCCGACGAGATTGTTGAGCACCAACTGAAGAGAGACCGGGTGAACCAGCCCCTGCGCATCCGCGCCGACCCCGACCGACACAGTGATGCGGCTGGCCGGATAACGGATCTCTGCCCAGGACACTGCCTTGTCGACAAACGGCCGTAACCGGACCAACTCTCTGGGAACGCCTTCGCTCTCGCGCGCCAGCGAGAGTAGCTGATCCAAAGCCAGTGCCATGTCTGTGGATGCGGTCTCGATACGTCGCAGGGGTTCAGCCAGATGTGATGGAAAATCTTCATTGATTCTCATCACTTCGGCCGCACCGTGGATCACCGCCAGAGGCGTTCGCAGCTCGTGGCTGGCGTCCCGCGTAAAGGCCCGCTCTCTTTCCATGAACGCCGATATCCGGCTGAAGGCCTGTTCCAGCGCTTCTGCCAGCGTTCCGATCTCGTTCGCCGGGAAAGTGCTCGCTTGCACGACAGGTACGGTCGCCCCCGACTTCGCCACAACCCCGGCAAGCTCGCTGAGCGGCCGCATCGCCCGGTTGGCGATCCACCATCCGAAACCTGCCATAATGGCTGCGATAATCAGGCTGACGACGGCGAGAAAGGCGATGATGGACTCGCGATAAGGACGGACCAGCAGTTCGTCGCTGACTTCCATGACCCCGACGACGGGCTCCGGCGCGGCACCGGGTCGCCCTTCATTCAGGTCGAACCGCCGGATATGGTAGTGACGCCCTTCGCGTCCGAAGAACTCGGTCTGCCCGGGGTTGTCGTTGAATGCCGGAAATATGTCCCGCGGCAGGGTCTCGCCAGCAAGATAGATTCTGACATCGGCGTTACGCGCCGGTGCGAGCCTGTCGGTGCGTTGCCAGACATCTGTCTGATAGAGGGCCTCGTCCGACAGCGCGTCCCTGAAGATCCGGTCTTCCATCGAATAGGCAATAATGAAGGTGGAAAGACCGAAGATCAGGCTTGTCGCCACGACGCTGCCGATAATGGTCAGGACAATCCGCCAGCGCAGGCTGTGCCGCCGTGCCATTATTGACCGACTTTCAGGCGGAAGCCGAAGCTGTGCACGGTCTCGATCAGCGGAACATCAAAGGGCTTGTCGACCACCTGACGCAGCAGATGCACATGGGCGCGCAACGTGTCGGAAGATGGCGGCTCGTCGCCCCATAGCCGCAAGGTCACTTCCTCCCGGCTGACCGGCTGGGGCCAGGCTTCGGCAAGCATCAGCAGAAGCTTCCAGAGGAGCGGCGTCAGGCGCAGCGCCCGCCCTTCTCTCGTCGCGAGGCGCGCCTGGCGGTCAATGGTCAAAGGGCCGACCGAAAACCGGTGCGGCTGCCCCAGCAGTGGCCGCTGCGCAAGCGCCGCAACCCGCGCAGCAAGTTCCGCGAGCGGGAAGGGCTTGACCAGATAGTCATCGGCACCATGCGCGAAACCCGCCAGCTTGTCTTCGAGCGTGTCGCGCGCGGTAAGCATTAGGATCGGTATGCGGCGATCGGAGATACGGCGGATTTCGGCGCAGACGTTCAGCCCGTCGCGGCCCGGCAAAGCTAGATCAAGCAGCACGACGTCGACGGGCGCGATGAGAGCCTCGCGCAATCCTGCCTCTCCGTCAGGGGCATAATGCAACCGGTGCCCGACCGCCTCCAGGTAATCGATGATGTTGCCTGCAACGTCGGCATTATCCTCAATCAGGAGGATATCGAAGCTGTCACTCATTTGCCCGGCTCCGAAGTTCATGACGGCCTTCTGGCGCAATCAACGTCAAACGAACGTCAAACGGGGTTTCACATCGGCATGACGCCGGATCCGCCAAAGCGGCCGCATCGCCAGATGTTCGAAAGGCTAGAAGATGCGGTTCCCGATAACAACAATGCTCTCAGTCACACTCGGCCTGCTCATGATCGTGCCGCAGCACGCCATGGCTGCGGGGAATGATCGCGTGCTGCTGGTCGTCAGCGGCAATGGCGCCGACGACGGAAAGACGCGCCCCGGCTTCGAAATGGACGAGCTGACCCAGGCCTGGGCCGTCTTCACCGACAATGGTTTCGAGGTCGACATTGCGAGCCCTTCCGGCGGTGCGGTGGTCGCAGACAAATTCAACGGCAAGAAGCCGTACAACAGCCGCTTCCTTGCTGACCCAGAGGCCGCAGCAGAATTGGCTAACACCCGCTCGCTCGCAAGCCTGGGAGAGCAGAAATATGCTGCCATCTTCGTCATCGGCGGCAAGGGCGCGATGTTCGATTTGCCGATCAGTGTCCCGCTCAAGACACTGCTTGCCGAAACTTACCTCGCCGGAGGCGTCATCGGGGCTGTGTGTCACGGGCCTGCCGTGTTCATGAATGTGGCTCTGGAAGACGGCACCTCGCTGCTCGAAGGGCGCGCCGTCACAGGCTTCTCGAACGAGGAAGAAGCCATGTTCGGCAAAGGCTGGGCGCCTTCGTTCCCGGTTCTTTTGGAAAACGGATTGCGCGGATCGGGGGCCATTTACAGCGAGGCTCCGATCATGCTGAACCATGTCGTCGCCGACGGACGGCTGGTCACGGGGCAGAACCCCTATTCCACTGCGGCGGCGGCCGAGGCGATGGTCAAGGCCTTGGGGCGTCCGCTCGCCACGCGCGAGCCCTGGGCCGATGAACGCAGCATCAGCCTGCTTTTCCAGATGGTAAATGGCGACGGAGCGCAAGCGCGCGCCGCGTTCGATGCCGATCCGTCGCTATACGATGTGCCGCTGATTGCCATGTGGGGCTTCTTCCGTGCCCAGTCGGCAGGATCGGATCGCGAGGCGCTCACCGAGGCGGTCGAGATCATGGAACTGGCCTTGCCCCATTTCAGCAGGCCGGAGCTCGTATCCGCTATTGCCGACGCCCGCACAAAGCTCGCTGAACCAAAATAATCGGGCGCATCCAGTGCGTCCGCTGAGGCGGCGCACGTCCTCACGAAGAAGCGGCGGCGCCTCCCCCTCCTTGCAATCCCGTCGAAATACAGAACCGCGCCCCCGGGCGGTACCAGGAACACATGCCATGCAGGATAAGATCGAACTCGATAACGTCAGTCACCACTTCGATACGGGACATGAACGGATCGAGCTGTTCCACGGCCTGTCCTGTGTGATCCGCGCGGACACGACACTCGCCATCGTGGGTCCGTCCGGCGCCGGGAAATCAAGCCTGCTGTCGATCGCCGCCGGGCTGGAGAAACCAGTGGGAGGCGCTGTGCGGTTCACCATCGATGGGGCCGAGGTCGACGCGCTGATGATGCGCGCCAGTTCCGGCTTCATCTTCCAGCAGTTCCACCTGATGCCCGAGCTTGATGCCATCGGCAATCTCGCCCTACCGCTGCGCCTGAAGGGCAGGCGGGACGCTTTCGATATCGCAGCGTCCTGGCTCGAGAAGGTCGGCCTCAAGGACCGTGCGCAGCACCGCCCCCACCAGTTGAGCGGCGGTGAACAGCAGCGCATTGCGGTTGCGCGGGCATTCGTCACCGGCCCCCGGTTCATCTTCGCGGATGAACCGACCGGCAATCTCGATATGCGCACATCTGATGTCGTCGCCGGCCTGATGTTCGATTGCGCCCGCGAAACGGGCTGCGGACTGGTTATCGTGACCCACAGCAGCACGCTCGCCAAGCGCGCCGACGCCACCCTGATGCTCGAAAACGGAAAGATGAGGGCGGCGGCGTGAACAAGCTCAGATTGATCCTTGAGAACAGCTGGCGTGATCTTGCGGGAAGCGATGGCCGTATCAGCCTCGCCACACAGACGGCGCTGTTGTTCTTCCTCCTGACGCTGACCCTGACCAGCGCTTCGATCCAGAGCTATCTGGCCGACAATCTCGATCAGATGCTCGGTTCCGATCTGGTGATCGAAAGCCACTCTCCGCTCAAACCGGGCGACGAGGTGAGACTCAGAAGCCTTTCGGGTGGCCTGTCTGTCACGCAATTGTCCGACATCACGCTGACGCATAATCAGCAATGGGCGCGGGTGCAGCTCAAGCTGGTCGATGACGCCTACCCGCTGCAAGGCAATCTCCAGATCAGCGACACACCTGCGAGCCCGCAGACCGCCGTGCGTTCGGGCCCCAAGGTCGGCGAGATCTGGCTGGAATCTCGGCTTGCAACCCGGCTGCAAACAAAAGTCGGCGACGTCCTCACCCTAGGCGGCACCAGACTGCGGCTTGGCGCCATCCTGTTTCATGAACCCGACCGCATCATGGAAGGTCACAGCACCACCCTTCGCGCGATGGCCCATCAAGCCAGCTTCGCTACCGGCGCAATCGACACCAGCAAGGTGCGCACCCGTTCTCTGGTGACTGCGGATGCCGGCCAGCAGCAGGCGATCGAGGCCTGGGCGGGCAAGGCGCTGCCCGGCGCAAGCGTGGTCAAGAAGAACGGCGGACAGCACCCGCTGGCGAGTTTCTGGCAGCGCACCGAGAATTTCCTCGGCCTCGCATCCGTGATCCTTTTCTTCATGGGTGCCGTGGCGCTCGATATGACCAACCGCCGGTGGCTTGCCCGGATGCGCTACCGCGCTGCGATATATGCGAGCTTCGGCACGCCCACGCGCACGGCCACCTTGATGGCGCTTGGCGAATGGCTGGCGGGGTTTCTGTTTTCGATCGTTCTCGCCAGCGCCCTTGCGGCATTCGCATATGTTCTGATCATCGCCGAATTGCAGGCGTATTTTCCCGGTGTGCGAACCGGCTGGCATATAGCGCCGGCCCTGAAGACCATCGGGCTGTTCTTCCTGCTGCTACTGGCATTGCAAATTCCCAGTTTCATCCAGCTGTCGCGCGCGTCCTTGCTGTCGCTGATCCGCAATCCGGCAGAGGGCAGTCACGTCTGGCAGCGCATGATCTGGAGCATCGGCTCGGTGACACTTCTGGCCGCCGCCTACTCGGACAACTGGCTGCTGACCGGCATGACGCTCGCGGCTATCATCGCTGCGCTTGCCCTGATGGCAGGCCTGACCTGGTCCGTGATCCGCCTTGGCGACCTTTGGGGCAGCCGGCGCGCCGGCTTGCTTCCGTTCACCTTCTTCATGATGCGGCGGCGCCTTTTCGCCAAGTCGGCGCAGGTGATGGGTCTGGGCCTGTGCGGACTTCTGCTGCTGTTTTCCCTGATGCTGATGCGCGATCTGGGAGCGACGTTGGAGCGATATAACCGCAGCCACGATGGCAATCTCATGATCGCCGAGGCGCAGGCCGACCAGATCGCGGCGATCGGGGACTGGGCCAAGGCGACCGGAAGCAGCGTGCGCGCCATGCGGCCTTTCGTTTCGGCGCAGCTTGTCGCGGTAAACGGGGAGTCCCTCGCGGACTTCAGCAACGGACCCAGCGACACCCTGGCGACTTTGCAGGATCCGATCCGTCTGAACTGGACGAACGAAATGCCAGCGAACAACAAGCTGTCGGGCGGAGCATGGTGGCCGTCCAATCCGACCGACTGGCAGCAGATCTCGGCGGAAGCGGAAATCATGACCGATCTGGGGCTCAGCTTTGGCGACAAGCTGACCTACCAGATTGGCGGAAAGCCCTATGTCTTCACACTCGTGGCAAGCCACGCCTACCAGCCGGGTAGCGGCTCGATCACATTCTGGTTTCAGGTTCCCGCCTCTGCCCGGGAGAAGATCGACGCTCCCACCCGCTACATGGGCAGTATGGAACTGCCGCCGTCCGCCTGGAATGCGCTGGCCGATCTGTGGCAAGAATATCCAACCCTTGCGCTCGTCCCCCTGAAGGAGCTGACCGAACGGTTTGACCAGACGCTCGGGATCGTCACCAAGGTGACAAGCGGTTATGCCGCCATGGTGTTGCTGCTGTCGCTGTTTGTGCTTGCCGCTTCGGTTGCCGGCTTCAGCGCCGATGACCGCCAGAAGAACGGTCTGCTGATGAGCATGGGGCTGCGTGAAGCGGATTGCCTGCGGCTCAATTTCTACGACTGGGTCATCACCGCCATGATCGCCGCATCCGGGGCCGTCGCCGGCACATGGATTGCCGGTTACCTGATCTATGACGCGCAGTTCAAGCTCACCTATAATCCGGACCTGCTGTGGGTGACGGCGATCGTCATGACGATGGTCACTACGGTGTGCATGGTGGGCTACCTTGCCTGCCGACAGAGCCTCAAGGTATCGGTCCGCGACCTCCTGACGACGTAGCCCGGTGCGCGGCATGGCCGTCGACGTACCGGTACCTCGTCGTACGTTTCGCTAAAAAATCAGGATGGTAAGTTTGACCGCTTGCGCCCTTCTCATGCGCCACAAGCATTTTCCCGGGCAGCTATATCATTGGGATTTTCGTGATGAAGGTTTTGCAGAAAAGATGGGCTGCCGTTGCTTTGGCAATTCCGCTCCTTGCCGCTGGCCCGGCCAAGGAGCAGTCCGACCTTGAGGCACAGCTCGCCCAGCTGATTGGTGAAGGTGACGAAGCCGCCGATCAGGACAGGGCAGGCGCACCGCGTCCCGCACGCACCGGCTGGGCTCAGGGGGAGCTTGACGGGAAGACCGGCAAGAGCTGCGCGATGACCTTCCGTGATGGTATGAATGCGATCGGATATATCGGGCCGTCCAGCGGGTGGAAAAAGGGCTACTTCTTCGTGTCAGGCCCCAGCGTTCCCTTCACAAGCAACCCTCGCATCATCCGCGTCGCGCTGGCCACCGATGGCGACAGCGACCAGACCGTGAAAGCGGTGAATTACCCCGCGGGATCGAAGAACTATGCCATCCTGTTTGAGCTGACCGACTTCACTGCTGCGCTTGATGCCATGGATGACAGCGAGAACATCGCGGTTCTGGAGAAGGACGAGACGGCCACCAATTTCGGACAATCTCTTTTCTCGGGCAGCTGGACTGGCGGGCATGCCGCCCGCGAAGAGCTTCGCGCTTGCCTGAGCGCGCAGAAGTAAGGGATTTCACATGAGCCGACCAAGTTCGAGAATGCGTGCCGCTGCCAGAGCCGCGATGACGTTCGCGTGCTTGCTAGCCGTGACCGGATTGCCTCAGGTCGCAAATGCGCAGGCGCCATCCGAGGAATTTACCAAGTATCAGCGCAAGAACCGCGAGAAGGCCGACCAGATCATCGAGACTCTCTACAATCAGGGTAGAGCCATCCTGATTGTCGCAACACTAGGGATAGACTTCAAATACCCCACCGAGGCTCTGCTCGATGACAACCTTGCCGACGAGGTCACTGACAAAGGCAGATCGGCTGCTGTGGAATATTCCATGGCAATGGAGTGGGTCAATGTCACCGATCCTGAATCGATGGTGGTCATTGCGCAGAATGTGTCCCTTCAGCAGATTGGGCCTCCCGGCTGGTTCTACAGACACAAGATCGGCAACAACGATTACCTGGTTTTCGTTGTCGAACCGGGGACATATTCGCTCAGCAAGATTAGCTACCCTCGGCCGCGGTCGAGGCTGGGCGAGGGGCAATTCATTGCCTCCGGTCACCGCACCGCCGCCATCGGCGAACTGCGGCAGGTCGCCAGCAGCATGCTCGAAGCAGAAGAGACCATGGTTTACCGCGATGCTATCACAACCACTGTCGCTGGAAGCGAAGAGTGCAACTGGTGGTACAAGGGCGTCTGCACGCAGTCTGTCTACACTCCCGAGTATACCGAGCAGACACGTGCCGCCGGCTATTACCCGATGACCAATTATCTGCCGATCCCCGCGACCGATGTCGGGATCAAATTCACCGACGAGGTCGCATCATTTCAGGTCGAGGCAGGCGAAGTCATTCTGGTCGACGGGCTGTTCCCCCAGCCTCTCGACACGGACATGGGAGTCGACGACTGCCGTAGAGGTGAATCCATGGAGGTTTGCGCGCTCCAGTCGATGGAGCTTGTCCGCGCCAAGGGGTCCGTTGAACAGCTGCGCGCGTTTGATTTTGCGGCCGTATTCTATCCGCGACTGGGCAAGCTCGTCAGCGGGGTGCAGCATCGCCAGCTGAAACTGAACGGGACACCGCTGGGCGAAAGCAAGTTCGGCGAGCGTTATCGCTTTTCCCGCTGATCTATCCATCGCGATCCGCGAACAGGCTCGGCGAAGCCGTTGATTTAAGCTTCCCGCACTCGTACGCCTGAGCCGCCCGGAAGCCTTGCCCATGCGCGCCATGCAAGCGCAGCAAAGCACGCGCATGGATCACCTTTGCGCAGACCTTCGCCTCTCGATGCCCGTCGCTTCGAATGCGGAGCTATCGCATTCCGGTTGCTGTTCAACCACTTGCCCGTTCGGAAATCCAAGGATTGGCAATCGCCAAGCTGATCATATCCATAATCAAATTGTACTAGTACATCACTGAATAATAGACATTAAATCGCAGCTGCTATCCGCACGTCCCTGATCTGCCCGTTGAGAGCGGGCTTGAACTTCTGGGGTATGGCAATGGGCGGCGGTAAGTGGACTTCGTTTAGGAAGGCAATCGTAGCTGCCGCCCTGGTGATCGGGCAAGCGCTCATTGCAGGTCCAGCCTATGCTCAGCACACCTCGGGCGAGTGTCCGGCGCAGACCGCAACCGTCTCGGCGGGCGGGACGGTAACCATCAATATCTCCGACTGCGAGGCCGTTGCCGGATTGGGAGGCATTGGCGACATTGATGGTGGCGCTTTCGGCCCAGCCGATTTTGAAAATCACGGGACTGCCACCACGCGGCACACCGGCGGGCAGTGGTTCCTCGACTATAGTCATAACGGATCGACCGGAATTGGTTCGGTCGACGTCTTCGAACTTTCCGACGGATCACTGGCCGGGTCGGGCGACGTCAGGTTTACCATCACCATAACGCCGTCGGCTTCGCCGCTGACGGTGACGCCCGGCAGCTTGCCGACGCTTACGGCTGGCACGCCTTTCTCGCAGACGCTCACCACCACCGGAGGCACCGGGCCCTATTCCTACAGCTTGCAGTCGGGCGTGCTGCCTCCCGGCGTGTCCCTGTCGCCAAGTGGTGTGCTGAGCGGTTCGCCTACGCAGCGGGGGGCCTATTCCTTCAGCGTTCGCGCGACTGATAGCACGGCCCCAACCGCCAATTTCGTCGACAAGGGCTACACTGGCAGCGTCCAGAACCCTTCCCTATCGTTGGGCAGCAACGCTGGAACGGCGATACAGGGGAGCCCGTTCTCGCAGACGCTGACCACCAACGGCGGCGTCGCGCCCTATGCATACCAGATCGAAACGGGCAGCCTGCCGAGCGGCATAACGCTATCGGGTGCTGGGGTGCTATCCGGGACGACGAATGCAGCGCCCGGCAGTTTCCCGGTCTCCATCCGCGTGACGGATTCGAGCACCGGGCCCGGCATCTATTTCGAGCTTGAGACTTTCACGCTCACCGTCACCGCGCAGCCCACGGTCTCGATCGCAGTCTCGCCTGCTTCGGTAGCCGAAGATGGCAGCACGAACCTGACCTATACCGTAACCCGCAGTGCCGCATCTGCCAGCTCGCTAACGGTCAACCTGACCACCTCGGGTACTGCGACCAGCGGGTCGGACTACACGGGTGCGGCCAGCACCATTGTGATCCCCGCCAACGCGGCTTCGGCCACGCTGACGATCAATCCGACGGCTGACACAATATCTGAAGCCAACGAAACTGTGATCGTGTCGATCGCCAGTGGCTCGGGCTACACTGTCGGTACGCCGTCCAGCGCGACTGGCACGATCAACAATGACGAGGGCACTTCGGCTTTCTGCCCGACGTTGCTTGCGACAGTACCTTGGGGGGGGACTGTCAGCATCAATGCGGGATCTTGCAACGTCGGATTCGGGCTGGGGGTTGTTCTGGCCCAACCGACACATGGCACCGCGAGCGTGGGTGCCTTCGGCCCCAATCAGCCGATCATCTACACGCATAACGGGGCCAGTGGTACGACCGACACCTTCACGGTCAATGATGGCGAGGCGCCGCCGAACAACCAGATCCGTGTCAACATCACGATCCTGCCCGCAACGACGTCGCTCGTCGTCGCGCCGGTCAACCTGTCGGCAATGGTGGCTGGCACGCCTTTCACACAGTCGCTGAGCACCACCGGCGGCGTTGCGCCCTACACCTACGTGCTCGATAGCGGCGCCCTGCCGGTCGGCCTGACGCTCAGCAGCGCAGGCGTGATCAGCGGCACGCCCACCCAGCGTGGCAGCTATGCCTTTAACGTGCGGGTCACCGATTCGACCAACCCAACGGCGCAGAGCGTCGTCAAAGGCTATTCCGGCACCGTCCAGGTCCCCTCGCTGGCGCTTGCACAATCGAGCTATTCGGTCGTGCAAGGTGCTGCGGCGTCGTTCACCATTGGCGTCAATGGCGGCGTTGCGCCTTACAGCTTCCTGGTCGAACCCGTTCCGCCAAACGCATTGCCGGCGGGCCTGTCGCTTTCGTCGACCGGGCAGATCACCGGCACGCCGACCACGTCGGGCACCTTCAACACCACGATCAGAGTGACGGACTCGAGCACCGGTCCGGGCTCCTACTTCGAGCTGGAAACACTGACGATCAATGTCACCGCGCAGCCGACGGTCTCGATTGCCGTCTCGCCTGCTTCGTTGTCCGAAGATGGCACCGACAATCTGACTTTTACCGTTACGCGCAGTGCCAGCCTGAACACACCGACTGTGGTCAACATCTCGACTTTCGGCACCGCGACCTCGGGCACGGATTACACGGGCGGGATGACCAACGTCACCATTCCGGCCAATGCCACCGCCGCCACGATCGTGATCGACCCGGCCGCCGACGGCACGGTTGAACCTGACGAGACGGTCACGTTGTCTGTGGCAGCAGGCGCAGGCTACACTGTCGGGAGTCCCTCGGCCGCGACCGGAACCATTCTCAACGACGATGTGCCGAGCGCCTCGATAAGCGTGGCCCCGGCAACGGTGACCGAGGATGGTGCGGGCAATCTCGTTTACACGGTGACACTCAGCGCGGTGTCCAATAGCCCCGTGTCGATCAACTATGCAGTCACGGGTACCGCCGCCAGCGGTACCGACTATGCGACGATCACCTCGCCTCTGATCATCAACACGGGCCAAACGACCGGCACCATCACGGTCAACCCGGCCGCCGACACCAACGTCGAGGCTGACGAGACTGTCGTCCTCACCGTGACCGCTGGAACCGGCTACACTGTCGGATCCCCCAATGCGGCTACGGGCACGATCAGCAATGACGACACCCCCGGCCTGACGATCAACGATGTGACCGTCACCGAAGGCAACTCCGGTACGACCAGCGCGACCTTCACGGTCAGTCTTGCAGCTGCCGCGCCGGCAGGCGGGGTCACGTTCGACATCGCCACTGCCAACGGCACGGCGACTGCCGGATCAGACTATACCGCGCAAAGCCTCAGCGGTCAGACCATCGCTGCCGGATCGACCAGCGCCACCTTCACGGTGTCCGTCACGGGCGACCTTCTCGACGAGCCGAATGAGAGCTTTTTCGTCAACGTCACCAATGTGACGAATGCCACGGTAGTGGACGGGCAAGGCTTGGGCACGATCAGCGACGATGATGACCTTCCAACGATCTCGATCGGCGATGTCGGCGTCTTTGAGGGCAATTCGGGCATCACGAATGCGCAGCTCACAGTGTCGCTCAGCGCGCCAAGCGGCCAGGTCGTCACCGTCAGTTTCGCGACCGGTAGCCAAACGGCAGCGCAGCCCGCCGATTACACCGGCATCATCGGCACATTGACCTTCACCCCTGGCCAGACCGCGCAGCTTATCAATGTTGCCGTGATAGGTGATACAGTGCCGGAAGCGGACGAGACTTTCCTCGTCAACCTCTCGGGTGCCACCAATGCCACGATTGCGGACAACCAGGGCGTCGTCACGATTACCAATGATGATGTCCCGATCACGGTTTCACCCGCCTCCCTGCCGGTTGGGGCGGTTGGACAGGCCTATAGCCAAAGCCTGAGCGCCAGCGGCGGCACAGCACCATACATTTTCGCAGTCACTTCGGGCACGTTGCCGACCGGCCTGAACCTGGCACCCTCGGGGCTGCTGTCAGGCGTGCCGACCGCAGGCGGCTCCTTCAACGTCACCATTACAGCGACCGACAGCAGCGCGGCGCCGGGGCCCTTCAGCGAAAGCCGGTCCTACACGATCGTCGTCGCCTCGCCGACCATCACGCTGCCCGCGACATCGCTTTCCGGCGGCCAGAGCGGTACAAGCTATAGCGCGGCGTTGGCCCCCGCCACGGGCGGCACCGCGCCCTTCACCTACACTGTGACGGGCGGGGCGCTTCCCGCAGGCCTGTCCCTGTCCAGCAGCGGCACGATTGCGGGAACGCCGAGCGCATTCGGCACCTTTGCCTTCACCGTCACCGCAACCGACAGCAGCACCGGCACCGGCCCCTATTCCGCCAGCCAGAGCTACACCATCGCGATCCTCCCTGCGACGCCGGTGGCCGGACCGGTCAGCGTAAGCCTGCCTTACGGAGCGCCGCAGACCGCTGTCGCTCTCAACCTTTCGGGCGGTGCGCCGACTGCGGTCAGCATCGTCACCGCTCCTTCCAATGGTGTCGCAACTGTCGACGGCATCGGGATCAGCTATCGCCCCGATCCTTCCTTCTCGGGCACCGACAGCTTCACCTACACCGCGACCAATTCTGGCGGGACATCACAGCCGGCGACCGTGACGGTCACCGTGGCCGCCCCCAACCTGACCGTAAGCGCGTCGGGATCGCTGACCGCAACGGTCGGGGTATCCTATAGCCAGACGTTCAATTTTGCAGGCGGCTCGGCGCCCTTCGGGTCGTACCAGGTCACTGGATTGCCTGCAGGCGTGGCGCTCACCGGAACCACTTCGAACAGTGTGACGATCGCGGGCGTTCCCCGGGCTCAAGGCACGTTCGCGGTTTCGGTGAGCGCCCTCGACAGCAGCACCGGCAACGGACCGTTCACGGCAAGCGGCGTGTTCAACCTGAACGTCGGCGCGCCCAACCTCGTGCTCACCCCTGCATCTGGAACCTTCGACACGGCTTATGCAGCCGCGTTCACTCGCAGCTTCACGGCCAGTGGCGGAATAGGGGGATACAGCTACGCCTTGAGCGGCACCCTGCCGGTCGGGCTGGCGTTCGACCCAGCTTCAGGCACCATTTCGGGCTCGCCGACCCAGGCCGGCAGCTTCCCGATCACCGTCACCGTGACAGACATCGGTGCCACCGGCCCAGGAGCTCCTTTCACCGTCTCTGGCAGCTACACCATCAATGTCGCGGCACCGATCATCGTGATCTCGCCGGGCGCGCTTCGGGGCGCAACGGTGGGCGTCGGTTACAGCAGCACCATCTCCGCCAGCGGCGGAGCCTCGCCCTACAGCTTTGCAATCACTGGCGGCGCCTTGCCCGCTGGCATGAGCCTCGCGCCATCCGGACTACTGTCCGGTACGCCGAGTGCGGGCGGCACCTTCAGCTTCACGGTCACCGCCACAGACAGCAACGTGGCGCCTGGCCCCTTCAATGAAAGCCGTACATTCACGCTGGAGGTGGCCTCGCCGACCATCACGCTGCCCGCGACATCGCTTTCCGGTGGCCAGAGCGGCACAAGCTATAGTGCGGCGTTGGCCCCTGCCTCGGGCGGCACCGCGCCCTTCACCTACACTGTGACGGGCGGGGCGCTTCCCGCAGGCCTGTCCCTGTCCAGCAGCGGCACGATTGCGGGAACGCCGAGCGCATTCGGCACCTTTGCCTTCACCGTCACCGCAACCGACAGCAGCACCGGCAACGGCCCCTATTCCGCCAGCCAGAGCTACACCATCGCGATCCTCCCTGCGACGCCGGTGGCCGGACCGGTCAGCGTGAGCCTGGCTTACGGAGCGCCGCAGACCGCTGTCGCTCTCAACCTTTCGGGCGGTGCGCCGACTGCGGTCAGCATCGTCTCCGCGCCTTCCAACGGTACCGCGAGTGTCGATGGCATCGGGATAAGCTATCGTCCCAATCCGTCCTTCTCGGGCACCGACAGCTTCACCTACACCGCGACCAATTCTGGCGGGACATCACAGCCGGCGACCGTGACGGTCACCGTGGCCGCCCCCAACCTGACCGTAAGCGCGTCGGGATCGCTAACCGCAACGGTCGGGGTATCCTATAGCCAGACGTTCAATTTTGCAGGCGGCTCGGCGCCCTTCGGGTCGTACCAGGTCACTGGATTGCCTGCAGGCGTGGCGCTCACCGGAACCACTTCGAACAGTGTGACGATCGCGGGCGTTCCCCGGGCTCAAGGCACGTTCGCGGTTTCGGTGAGCGCCCTTGACAGCAGCACCGGCAACGGACCGTTCACGGCAAGCGGCGTGTTCAACCTGAACGTCGGCGCGCCCAACCTCGTGCTCGACCCGGCGTCCGGCTCCTTCGATGCAGCCTACGCGGCACCGTTCAGCCGAAGCTTTGCTGGCAGCGGGGGCATCGGGCCATACTCCTATGCTCTCGCCGGGGCTCTGCCCAACGGCATGACCTTCAATGCCGCCTCGGGTACCATCTCGGGCTCGCCGATCCAGACCGGCGCCTTCCCTGTCACGATCACCGCGACCGATACCGGCGCGACCGGCGCAGGGGCACCCTTCACCATCTCGGGAAGCTACACCCTCAATGTAACGGCCCCCACCATCGTGGTGACGCCGGGGACGCTTCCGAATGCGAGCTCGGGAACCGCCTATTCTGCCAGGCTGGCAGCCTCGGGTGCTGTGGCGCCTTACAGCTTCAGCCTGACGGGCGGCGCTCTGCCGGCTGGCCTGACGCTTTCGGCAGAAGGTGATCTGGCTGGAACACCGACGGCTTCGGGCACCTTTGCGCTTACGGTCACGGCTCGTGATGCCAACGGGCAGGCCTCCCCGACCAACCTCACGCTGGTGGTCGACGTCCCGGTTCTGGCGATCCGGCCCGAAACGCTTCCTGCAGCATCGCAGGGGCTCGCCTATAGCCAGCGGCTTTCGGCCACAGGCGGGGTCGCGCCCTATCGCTACGCAGTGACCACGGGCACGCTTCCGGCAGGCCTCGCGCTTGACCCCGCAACTGGCGTCATCAGCGGAACGCCGACAGGCTCGGGCACTGTCAACTTTGCCATCACCGTGACCGACAGCACCACGGGAACTGCAGCGACCGGAACCATCTCCTACGCGTTGCAGATCACGGCACGGCCCGACCCTGCGCTCGATCCCGAAGTGCGCGGTCTGGTCCAGGCTCAGGCACAATCGAGCCGCCGCCTTGCCAATTCGCAGGTCAACAACTTCATGCGCCGGCTCGAAAGCATGCGCGGCATGCGCCGCAGCGGTGGCGGCTTCCAGAATGGCGTGCGGCTGAGCAGCCCGGGCTATTGCGAGGATTCGATCACCAACTGGACCAACGAAGCCTGCCGGAACAACGACCAGACCCAACAAGGTCTCGCTGCCGCGGATCGTGCGTCCGAACCGGTCGGGGGTGCTAGCAACAGCTTCGCCGGTGAGGACGAGAAAGCATGGACCGTATGGACCGGCGGCACCATCCGTTTCGGTGACCGCGATGCCCAATCAGGACGCTTGTCGCAGGAGTTCAACAGCGAAGGGATCAGCATTGGCGCCGACTACCAGTTCAGCCCTTCGTTCGCGGCGGGCCTGGGTGTCGGCATCGGGCGCGACGAGACCGATGTGGGCGAGAACGGCTCACGGAGCGAGGGCACTGCAAAGACGATTGCCGCCTATGGCAGCCATCAGCTGGGCAAGGGCATCTACCTTGAATGGCTTGGCGGTTATCAGTGGCTCGATTTCGATCTGCGCCGCTATGTCACCAGCACCGGGGCGCTGATCGACTCCAGCCGTTCGGGCCAGCAGTGGTTCGCCACCGGCTCGCTCGGCGCGGAGATCGAAACCGGCAAGTGGGTCATCACGCCCTACTCGCGGCTCGACCTCGTGCGCGGGAAGCTCGGCGGCTATACCGAGAACACCGGCTCGCTGTGGGATCTGCGCTTCCTCGATCAGGACATCGATTTCACCTCGATCGGCCTTGGCACCATCATCGCCTACGAGCACCGGTTCAAGCGCGGGTCACTGCTGCCGCGCTTGCGGGCAGAGTATCTGTATGATCTTGAACGCAATGCCGATGCAGGCGTCGCCTATCGCGATCTGGTGAATGGTCCGTTCTCCACCGTAACGCTGACCGGCTTTGCGCGGGAACAGTTCACCTTCGGCTTCGGAACCGAACTGTTGCTGGGGAGCGTGGCATTCGAGCTCGATTACCTCAACCGCATGGCCTCGGGCGCTGGTTCGGATCAGGCGGTGCAGGTGGGCGTGAGCGTGAAGTACTGAGTTCGATCGGAACGGGGGCCGAGCCCCGAAGTACGGGGAGCACCGGCCTAGGCACTTCGCGGTGCCGAGCCACAGGCGAAACACCGCGAAGGAGAGCTGGCCAGTCCGCCTCTCATCCGCGGTCATGCACGGCTCGTGCGGTATGGCTTGCTGCCCGGAACAACCTCCGTAAGCGGCACAAATCACACTTCCATAAGGGCGAAAGAGCTTGTCGAAGAAATTGATTGTCGGCGCGGCGGCAGCACTTTGTCTGGCAGCCATCACGGGTGCTGTCGCTTCCCAGCAGCGTTCGGATACTCCCGCGCAGCGTGGCGAAGGGATGGCGTATGAGCTGACCGGTACCGAGGTCCATGATCTGCCTGATCAGGCGCGCAATATACCCTACCAGCTCTTTGTCAGCCTGCCCGCATCCTATGCCGACAACCCTCAGAAGCGCTACCCGGTCGTCTATGTCACTGATGCCGACTACGGTTTCGCCATGCTGCGCTCAATCGGTCGGCGCATGAACAATGCCGGGCCTCGGGTGGAGGAATTCATCCTGGTGGGCCTGTCTTACGGCACCGGCGAAGATCCGATTGCCAGCCGCCGACGCGATTACACACCCACCCCGAGAGGCCCGAGCGAGGCCCCAGCCGATGCCCTGCATGGCGAGTCCCTGAAGTATCGGGATTATATCCAGCGTGCTGTGTTCCCGTTTGTTGAGCAGCGCTACCGGACGATGCCGGATCGCCGGGTTTTTGTCGGCCACTCCTATGGGGGCCTGTTGGGGGCCCAGATCCTTCTGACCCGCCCCGATATGTTCAGTCGCTATCTGCTGGGCAGCCCGTCATTGTGGTTCGACAAGGGCTACCTGCTCAAACAGGCACCGGCCCTGCTTGATGGACGCCCGAACCTCAAGGCGAAGGTTTTCATGTACGTCGGAGAGTTCGAGGCACTGCGCAAGGGTGACCGGCGATATATGCAGGAGGTGGATATGGTGGCTGACAATGCAGCCTTCTCCGCCATGCTGCGGGCGCGCCAATATCCGGGACTTGAGTTAAACGACGAAGTTCTGGACGGAGAGGATCATCTCTCCGTCGCGCCGCGAGGCTTTACCCATGGCTTGCTCGATCTGCTTCCCGCAGCTGAAGCTTCGCGCAAGTGAAGCTGCCCGATGAGATGACGCCCGCCTGACTTTGCCGCACGGCGCAGTCTGCGGCGATGGCGTCACCTCATCTGACGTTTCAGGACGTAGGAAAGCGGTGACCCGGCCCGGCAGATTGCCTCGGCCATCGAGCCCGAGTGCGATCGCCTCACTCGTTCGCGTTCACGGCATCCGCGCCATTTGCCGCAAGCCTTGTCCGCTTGTCATAATCACCCAGCACTGCCTTGGTCAGGCCGAAGTCCGTGATGGCGAGAATTATCAACTCGTCGGTCTGGGACATGTTCTTCGACTGGTGAAAGACCCAGCGCGGCACGAAAGCGAGTCCGCCGGGCTTCAGGCCCATCTTTGCCTCGCCGATCCGCACCTCTGCCTCGCCGCTGATCACGTAGAAAAGCGATTCATGCGCGTGCTTGTGCAGTTCATTGTTGCACCCCGGTGCAATACGCACCACCCGGGCATCGAATGCCTGGGTTGCTGGAAAATCCAGTACGTCGACTGAGAAATCGATGCCCAGCTTCTCATTGCGATTCCGATAGATTTCGCGATGATTGTTGATGAGATCGGCGTGATAATCATCAATAGGAGCACCGTCAGCCAAGGGCTGACGGGCTTCTATGTTACGGACGATATTCCATAATCCCGGTGTCATTTCGAAATGCCTTGAATTGAGCAAGCGCCGCTTGTTGACGCGGCGTGCATCAGGAAGCGAGCATCATTGCGGACGCATCGGCGCGCGTCAGAGCGCGTTCGTACATCCAGTCCCAGAAGGACGAACGCAGCGACAATGCCTTGATCATCCCGCGGCGCAGATCGCCTTTGCCTGCTGGCGTGGCTGCAAAATGCAATGAAATTTCCTCAAGCGCTTCTTGATGATGATCATCAACCGCCGTGTGCAACGGGAAGAAAACCGTATCGCGCGGGCTGAGGTTTGTTCTGGACAGCGCCTTCACAAAGGGAATGTAGATGGTGCTCACGATGTTCTCTGTGCCGAGGCCGAGCGCACCGAGCGCTTCGGCGGCAGAGCCATGGGTCAACGTGGTCAGGAAAGATTCGCGCCAGCAGACCAGTTCAATGGCTTCCTTGTCCGGCGAGTAGGGCGCCGTAACGCCAGTGGCCTCGCGAAAACGCTTGAACAATTGCGGGTGAGGAACGCCTTCGATCCACTCCCTCTCGACACCGATGGCCGCGAGTTCCGCATATTCGTCGTCACCATAAAAGCCGGATTCTTCGGTGAGATTCTCCAGCAGGCTGTTGCGGTGCTCTGCGATTTCCAGCTTTGAAATCACTGTTGTCAAGTAACGGGGAAAATGCAGGGAATATCCGTAATAGTGGTTGGCAAAATCCGCCAATGCCCATTCGGTGTCAGGCAGTTCCCCATCCGCCAAGGCTTTCAAATAGGGGTGATTAACGGCACGATGATTCAACGATTCTTCGACCAGATCATTGATATAAACAGACACACGGCCTCCTGGACTTGATTATGTTTTATAACAAGTTTGTTACCAAGGCTCATGAATTGGCCTCGGGCCGTCGGCTATATCTTCAAAGCTGATTTAACAGATATATTGGAGACGTACTGGTTCATTTTTCGGGGTGCCCCCAAGTGCACATTGACGGGCTGACCCGCCATGCAGCAGGTTCACGCGAGCTGGCCGCGCAGCGCGATCAGCAGAGCTTTTTGCAGCGCCCTCGCGGCGCCCGGGAGAGCACCTGGGCGAAACGGACAACGACCGCGGCGTGATCGGCGATCGCAAAGGCCGCGAAAGCGGGCCTCACAGCTCGAGCGGTGGATTTGCGACGTCTTCGGCAAGTTCCCAGCAGGTATCAGTCGGAGTGAAAAGCAACCTCCCGCCCGAGCCTGTTTCCTGCACCAGATCGCCCAGCCCTTCCTCCAGATCGGGTGGCCTGGGGGTCAGGTCCTTTTCGAAAATGCCAGGCAGCCAATCGACCCGGATATGGTTGTTGCTCGCTTGGCTGATCTTCACCTGCACATAGCGACGGTCATCGGGCGACCCGTCTCCGGTCTCGAACGCCTTTGCTGATTCAGCAGTGACAAACAGGTAATCGAGCATCGCAATCGGGTATTGATCCAACGCCAGATAGCGCTGGCGCAGAGTCCTGCGCGTGTTACCGACTTGCCCGACGGTCACACCCGCCGCTGTATGCCGCTCCCGCACCGCCGCAGAGCGGCTGAATGCCTGAATGAAGGCCCTGTAGTCACCATCAAGGCAAGCGCCCTCGGCCATGCCGAGGATCAAGGCGTCGCTTTCACTCAGCGCGGGCGCCGCTTGTTCATCGGCGCGAACACGATCGGCACCATCGCTGTTAGCGGCAGGCTCGGCGACAGCCCCCGCGCTGCTCGCGCCGTCATGCTCCGCAACGACGGGCGCGCCCTGGCACGCGAAAACTCCGACTGCGATGGCGGGCGTCAGGATCGACTTCAGGAACGGCCTCATGATGGCAGCGAACGGCGCGCTGGAACGGGCAGTATACTCATCGGTCTCCATTCCCGGTTTGCAGCATTCGGGTGGCGAGGCAGGCCGCCCCCAGCCGTGATGATCGGGGACAGCAACGTCATGCCGTCCGCATCCGGCACGCGGAAAATGCCGTCAGCCTGCAGGACATAAGGCGGTTTGTGGCTGCGATCGAAATGCTAAAATGAACCGGTGCATTCCATGCGCTGGCTTGTTTTAAGCGGGCGGCCGATAAAGCAGCTATGCAGGCTTTCGCATCCATCACGAATCCTCCGTCACGGAAGTCCGGCCAGCCGCGCAAAGCTCTGTCGCTCGTGGCAGCCGCGGCGGCCGTGCTGCTGATAAGCCTTGGCAGCGCAGCTAGCCGCGCCGAAGCGCGGGAGAGCGCGGAGTCCCCGGTCTTTTCGAAATGCATGAAAGCAAGCGGGGGCGTTACGTCCGAGATGAGGGCGTGCCTTCACGCCGAATACAAGCGCCTCGATCGCGAACTCAATGTCACCTACAAATCTGTGATGAAGCAGCTGAAAACGCAGGATCTTCGCACCCGGCTGGTCAATTCCCAGCGGGTCTGGATCTGGCGCCGGGACAATGATTGCCAGCTCAAAGTCGACAATTCCGGGACCAAGGGCGGAACCGCCGCCGATCTCATTTACGATGACTGCCTGGTCACCACAGTCCGCAAGCGGATCGAGTGGCTTCGCAAGGTGCCTGCCAACCCCGGATATCTGGCCAAAGTCTAGTCGCCGGGCAGGCCACTGATAAGCGCCGCCGGGATGGAGGCTCGATTGATTGACTGCATCGCAAGGCTCGCGCCGACTGCCCTTCTCGTCAGCATAGCTGTTCTTTGGGCTTCGCCCCCGGTGTCGCTGGCACAAAGCGCTGTGCAGTTCGAAGACCCGGCGATGAAAGGCAGCCTTACCGCCTTCGACTATCCCACGATACCGCCGGAGTATCACGGCACCTGGGCTGATCGCTCCGCGAATTGTTACGCCACGTCTGATCGGGGGCGGCAGGTGACTGTGTCAGCCAGCGCAATCGGTTTTGACAGGCTGCTCAAGGTCGAAGGTTACAGCGATCATCCGGCGGTGCTGGTCACGGCGCAGTCCGCCGAAGAGGGCGTAATCCGGGTGTTTCTCGATATCTCGCTGGATCGCAGTCACATCGAAATACGAAGAGCGGGCGCTGATGCCGCCGAGGTGCTGCTTCGGTGTCCACCGCCCTCCGCCGTGGCCGATCCCGCCAGCATCGCTGACGACGGCTGGCTCAGTCAGGCCGAGGGTGCCTGCCAATCCGGCGAGTTCGGGCTTTTTCTCGAGGCTTTCATGTCCTCCGAGTTCATTGAGCGGCGGTACCTTGCGCCGCGGATCAGGATTGTCACGCCGGCGAAGGCCACATCGGTTCCTGCTCACCAGTACCGGCCGGTTCCGATCCGTTCGCTGGATTACAGTTATGTGTTGAATGATGGGTCATTCGCCCAAAAAGTGAGGGCCGAATTCACGGCACTTCCCGATGGCGGCTACCGGCTCGATTGGCGCCGGACCAGCCATGATCCGAGCGAGGATGCCGACGAAGTTGATCAAGCGGCCGGGCTTTACGGGCCGCCCGGCTGGTTGATCTTCGAACGCACCGCCACGTGCTGGCAGCTCGCAGAAGACGGAACGGGGTTCTGACGATGCTACCTCTGAGATCATTTCTGCCAAGAGAGGTACACCCAACCCGGAATCTGCACCGGTGCATCAGGCTCCGCGCGCTTATACGAATTCACTCGTAAGTGGCGCAGGCTGGTCAGGCAGTGAAGCCTGTCAGTGCAGGTCGGGCGCCTCCCTCTCTCGGTAACCTGCCCGACCTGCTCTTTTGCTTGGCCAGCGCGGCGCTGGTGACCATGCACAGTTGCTGCGCTTTCCCATTGAGGGAGGAGCTGACCATACAGGCCTATGTTGGGCGCCGGCTGCAATCTGACAGGTTGGGGGGCAAGCGCGACGTTCGGAACCGGACGACAGCCAATTAATTGGCCGGCCGCCATTATCCTCTCATCAAGCGCTTGCAGAATACACCCCGCGCAATCCGCCGCCGCGCGATCAAGCAGCAGTGGGGCGGAGCGTGCCCAGCAGGCTGTCGATGGCAGTGCGGACCAGTACTTGTGGGCTCGACCAGGGAAAAGCGCTGATTGTTATAAGGTTGTGCGCAATACCGTTGAGCATGCAAAGCAGCAGCTCGGAACTGATGGCAAGATCGCTATCCGAGGTATTTGATGTCGCCTGCGCAAGGCTACGCTGAAAAATCATAAATCGGCCGATTATGGCGTCATCTTGGACAAAGACGCTGACGTCAGATTGTTCAACATTGCTTGACATGAAAACCATGAAATAGATGTCACGGTTCTCGAGCCAGTAGCGAACATAGCCAAGCGCTATCGCCTCAAGTCTTTGCCTGGGATCGGAATAGGTCGCGGCGACTTGCTCCAATTCGTCAAAAAGCGTCTCAAAAACCATCTTCCACAAGTGGCGCAGGATGTCGATCTTGCGATCATAATATCGATACAGCGTCATGACCGTGCAACCGGTGGCTGAGGCGATACGGCGCATCGATATCGCTCCATAACCCTCCGACAGGAACAGAATTTGTGCCTGCTCGGCAATGCGTGCCCGCATCTCCGCCACATGCTGCGCAGAACGCGCCGGCCGACCTCGGGTCCCGGCCTTTCGGCCCACCTTGTTGTCCTTCTCCGCCATCTTACCGTTCAGAGCGGCTTACCATCGAATTGACAACCCACCGAATTAAATATAACGCGTTATCCCTAAAAGGATGGTGGTATGTACAAATGGGCAGCAGGGTTGCTGATCGTCGCCTCTGCGGCGATGAGTGGCGGTCCGGAAACTTCGAACCCCAATGGCCGTTGGCGAACACAAATGCATGGTGCGTTGGTCGATATCAGCACCTGCCCTGATCGTTCTCCATGCGCATTCCTCGCCTGGGTTGACCCATCGAAAGCCAAGGGGGTGACGAAGGATCTTCGCAATCCTGACGCAGCCCTTCGTTCAAGGCCGCTGATCGGGGTGCCGATATTGTGGGGTCTAAAACCTTCCGGACGGGGCTGGAAGGGAGGGCGCGTATACAACCCGGAAACCGGTCAGACCTTCAAAAGTTCGCTCATGTCACTATCGCAGGACAGGCTGCGGGTGACTGGTTGCTGGGGCATTCTGTGCCGGGACGAAATCTGGGTGCGCGTTCAATGAGACATCCCGCCGGAACAGAGGCCGGAGATGATATGCTGATCAACTCTCTGCCGCATCGCGACGTCCGGATGTTCCGTATCTTGTTTGTGATTTCGGCTCTCTGGAATCTCGCCGGGGCAATCCCGGGCCTATCAGATGCCGAAGGCATGTTTCTGCGTGAATTCGGCCGCGAACTTGCCGACCCCATTATGATTGCTGTCTATCGCGGTGCTTGGGGGACCGCATTTCTCTACGGCATCGGCTTTCTGATCGCCGCGTGGAATCCAGCGCGACATACCGGGATTGTGATGATGGGCGGGCTGGGAAAGGCGCTTTTCGCGCTCAACCTTCTCTCCATGTATCAACAGGGCTGGACTTCCGATTTTGCCTTGGTCGTCATCGTCGGCGATGCGCTTTTCGTGGCAGCATTCGCGGCCTATTTTCTCAGACTGAAACGGCATGGGTCGCTGCTTGCCTGACGACCGAACTGTCAACCGGCCTAATGAGGCTCTAGGCCACGCGAAAGGCCCGTAATGCCGCAATAACTCTTGTGACGAATTGCTGGGCCGCTCACCAGTTCGTCTTCGAAGACCGCGCTCCCGCCGGTTCCGCGTATCCGCGCCAGGCTTGGTGACCGGCCAACTATCCATGTCCGCCGGCAGATGGAAGATCGCGGCAGGGAGACGCGATCGCCGGCGCATTTCATATGCACCGGTTCATCGCGCGCTGTAGTGTCCGGATCGCCAGCAGCTAGATTGCCGGCGCTTACCGGTGCCGAAAGGCCCGGGAGCGCAGGTCGGGCGTCGAATCCCCCAAGATCATCTCGCCCGACCTGCAACTTGATCATGAGGCGCCGATCCGGTCCCGATCGCCTTGGTCCGTCATCATGCTCGGCCGGGTTTTGTGAAGGTAATGTGATGTGAAGATTGCCGCGGGCCTCCTGTCGGTTCTTGCCCATGCTCCCTTCGTCGTAGGGGATCTGCACGAGTTTACGGACTGGGTGGTAGGCTGCGACAATTCCAGAGGCTGTCATGCGACGTCCTTCCCCGAGGAACGCTATAGCGAGGGCGAAGATCAGCCGGTTGGCGATGGCAATCTCTCCGTATCGATCAAGACATCACCCGCGCCGGGCACCACGCCCGAAATTCGCCTCGCCGTGGTCGGCGAGTCGGATAGGGAGGCGATTTCCCGGATCAGCGGAATCTCCATCGATGGCCGGATCATTGACCTCAAGGTCTCCAGCGGGAACGGGCTGATCGTCCTTGACTCAGCCGGGTCGGAATTGTTCGTGCGCCATGCGCGCAAGGCGTCGAATGTCGCTCTGGTTGATGACGCGGGGGAGGAGATCGCGTCTGCCTCGCTGCGCGGGTGGCTCGACGCTGCGGCCTATATCGACCATCAGCAATATCGCACCGGCACGCAGGCGTCGCTGGCAGCGCCCGGCGAAAAGGCCTGGGATTACAAAATCGTCCCGCCGATGCCGCCGCGCCCGATTGTCTTCGTCGATCCTCCACCGCAGCAAGCGCCCGTTACCCTTGATGACGCCAGGCTTGCGCCGTTGCGCGCGCTGGATCCCTGCCAGCCCTACGCGCAGGAACCGCCGGTCGACGCACCCGAGTATTTCCGTCTCGATGCAGCCTACACGCTGCTGATCCTCCCGACGACATGTGGCGGATATAATCCCTTCAGGATGCCCTTCGTGATCGACGAAGGCGGGAACGCGAGCGCTGCGGAATTCTGGCCATACCCTGGCAACCGCATGGAGAACCCTCCCGAACTGCCCGATCTCGAATGGAACCAGAAGGAGGGCCGCCTGCTCAGCTTCGGGAGAGGCAGGGTCTTGTCGGACTGCGGTGAGACATCGGAGTTTGTGTGGGACGCAGGCAAGTTCAGGCTGGTCCACTTTGCCAGCATCTACCCGTGCCGGGGCAGCCATGACTACATCACGACCTATCGGCTGGAAGTGCGCGCCCGATGAGGCGCCCAGAGACAGTATTGAACCAGAAGGAGCACGGCGATGATGCATAAGGTATTAGCGAACCATGCGAAAAGGATCGCTGTGCTGTGCGTGCTCTGCATCGCACTTTCCGGATGCTTCTTTCTGCCCGGACGGTTCAATTCGAAACTCGACATCGCCAAGGATGGCAGCTTTTTCTTCAGCTACACCGGAGAACTGGTGTTTCTGATGCCCGAAGAACGGCTTCAAGATTGGGACGATGCTATGGCGCGCTGCTACGATGATAGCGGAGACGGCATGGACGCCCGGCCTTGCACAGACGCTGAAACAGCCGAAGAAAAAGCAAGGTTCGATGCCCAGAATGGGGAAAGTGAAGAAGCGGGGAAGTACATCTCGGAGCTGGTCGGATTCAACCCAATCAGCCCGGAATCCAATCGCGCTCTTGCCAAAGAATTGGAACGGCACCCAGGCTGGAAGAAAGTCCAATACGTAGGGCCCGGCAGATTTTACGTCGAGTACGAGATGCGCGGCCAACTGGACCGCGACTTTGCATTTCCGCTGATACCGCAAGCGCAGATGGCAATGCCGATTGTCCACATCGCGAGAGCGGAAGGCAACACCGTAAAGGTCCGCGGCGGCGGGTTTGCGTCTCCGCAGCTTCGCAGCCTTTTGAATGGGTCAAATCCCGACGCCGACAGTGATGAACGCAAAGCCATGGCTGCGCAGTTCGGCGATCTGGCGCGCGGAACTTTCATCGTGACAACCACAGCCCGGATAAACTCCACCAATGGGACAGAGGATGCTGACGGCGACTCAAAGCGCCTGACCTGGGTCCTCGACGGGCAGGGGCGCGAGACGCCTATGGTCGATCTCGAGTTAGACCGCTGACCCGACACTGCGGCCGTCATGCCTCTGGCGGGCGGCCGCGCCGCATCGCTTATAGACCAGTGCAGAAGGGCTCCGGGACGGTGACGGCCAACCTCCCCGCCGAATCCGGGCGCCGCTGCAGAATGACGTGCTGAACGCAGGTCGCGATGAGCCGATGGGATCGCGAGCGACTGCATCGAATGTCCGGAACCTCGCCGCGTGACCCCGGCTCTTCGACACAAATGAAGCCCGCCTGCTCCAAGGAGCTGATGGCTTGCGCAGCATCCATGTCAGGCGCAATGCGACGCTCCACCTCCGCCCGCACGTCAACGCCGGAGTCCGCAGAACATGCGCAAAGCCCTGCGCTCAAAAGCATGACAAAGGCACCAGCTCTTATCATCGACATTTCGTCCCCCCTGCCCGGTGTTGTACCTTGATCGTCAGCCCGCTGGAGCAGCACACTGGTGCGCAAGGCTCTCGGTGAGATCCCCCTAGCTGCCGCTATCGCTTTGGTGAAAGCTCCAGTGGGATTTCATTCTTGACCAGCCAGGCAAGGACGGCCGCCCTGTCCTTGCGCGTGCGAGCGGACAGGACCTTCTCATCGGCCATGAACAGATAGGGCTGGAAGGTTTGCTGCTGCTGGTTCCGGATCAGCGGATCCGCGCCAGCCTCTAGTAGTTCGAGAACAAGGCCCGGCTCGTTGATCTGCGCGGCAATGTGCAGCGCCGTGTTCCCCACCTGATCGGTCAAATCCGGATCCGCGCCGGAGCTGAGCAGTTTTCTGAAATGCTTGTGCTTCTCCCAGATCAGCGCCGTCATGAGCGGCCGGATGCCTGTGTCAGGATCGGGAATATCGAGGCTTTCAGGATCATGCAGGTACCAAGGCAGATCGCGCGCGCGGTAGTGCTTGATGGCGTAATGCACGTCATCCACCAGCGGCCGGACGACGACGCATCCCTTGACCTGTTCGCCGATCAGCATGGCAACAAGCACGGCAAAGGCCATCAGCAGACTGAGAACGGACACTCGCATCGCGGGAAGCAGCGTATCAAGCGTCAGGAGCTATGCCAGCGCACTCTTGAACTGGTACATGACACGACCATAGCGATCAGGTGCTTGCGGTGAGGCAAGGATGCGCCATCTGCGCCCCCGTCCTGGTCATCACCGGACTATGAAATCGTCACCTTGTCCCGCGCAAACTCCAGCCGGGTCGTCAGCAGCGCGCGGAACGCGTTGTAGCCCCCGGTTCCCGGGAAAAACGCATGGAAGAACAGTTGCGGCTGATCGTCCAGCCCCGGTGCGACGGAGGCATGGCCGGGCGCCCACCACGACTTGACCGACTTCAGCAGCGGCCCATCCTGCTTCACATAGGGGCCGAGCGGGTGGTCGGCGACCGCAACGCCGATGCCATAGGCCGGCGTGCCGAAATCATTGCCCGCATAGAACAGCCAGTACCGCCCTTCCTGCAACGTCACCCACGGGCCTTCGATAAGGTGCCCTTCCCATTGCTGGTCATTGGTCAGCACGATTGTGTCGGTGCCAATCAGATTGCCGTCCTCGTCCAACCGCTGGGCGTGAATGGGTGTGCTCATGGCATCGACGATGAAGGCGGCTTCATCGACTTCGCCCAGAACCGATTTCACCTGCTCCCAGTGGTCCAGCACGGCTTCGATCATCGGCTGCATCAGGAAGAAGCGTTCCATTGGGCGTCGGGTGTTGGCCCACGGCTGGACGGCCGCCGCGAAACGGGCGATCAGCCGGTCTTCCTTGCGATCGAACAGGCGGTCGACCAGTTCCGGGCGTCGCCGCAGCAACCCGGCGAGCGGGCGCGGCCAGACCCCGTTGGTGTCGCGCTTCCAGAACAGATAGCGTTCGCCATTGGCGTCGATGAAGATGTGCGAATCGATCACCCCGCCGCTCAGCATCGGCTGGCTGGGATCATCGGGATAATTGGTGGTGTTGATCGCAAAGCCGCTGACTAGCGGATGGCCGATATCGGTCCAAGGACCTGTCGGATGGGGCGCCTTCGCCAGACCGATGGCAAGCGCGTTGGAGCGTTGGCGCGCGGTGTAGACCAGCCAGTACTCGTCGCCGCACTTGGCCATTTCCGGGGCCCAGTAATCGCCCACCGTGCGGCCATGCGCGGTCCATTCGGGCGCCTCGCCTTCGGGAAACACGAAGCCGCGATGGGTCCAGCTTTCCAGATCGTCGGAATGCAGGATCGGGAAAGCATCGGGCGCATCATTTGAGGTGGCGACAAGGAAATAACCCTCGTCGGTCTTGAGCACGGCAGGATCGCCATAGCCCGCCGTCGTGCGCGGGCTGAGGTTATCAAGGATCAGCGGACGCCAGTCCGGTTCGGGGCCATCGATCGACACCGGCTTGTGACCAGTCGGCGGGCGCGTGCCGAAATCGCGCGCCAGTTCGCTGAAGAACACCGCGTAGTGATTATGCTGGCCGGTCGGCAGCCGATAGGAATGGCTCTGATCACCCAGTTGCACGGTAAAGCGCGTGGCAATGCCTTCTGCAACCGCATCGACTTCGAAAGTCGGGATGGTGGGGGTGGTGGTGCTGTGCATATGCCTCTCTCGATTGGCCCCTCGCCAAGGCCGGAGTCCGGTGATAAATGTTATTTGTAAGATAAATAAGGGACAGGCAATGGCAAGCGCTTTCGACGCTCCTGGCTGCTATGATGCCGGGGATATCATGGGCGGCCTGTATGGCGAGGGTATCATCAGCCTGCCCGGAGCCTTCGATCCGTGCTTTGCCGACACGCTTCATGCGGAAATCATGGCGATATTCGCCGAGATGCGCGACGTGCCCGGCGGCGCGCTGCCGCGCGGGCCGGAGCGCTGGTATATCGAAATCCAGCCCGAGCGGGTTTCCGGCTTTTCCGCCATCGCCGCGCACCCGTGGTTTGTGGCGGTGTGCGAAGCTGTGCTGGGCCACGAATACCGCATCATCGAGGTCGGCTTCGACATCCCCTTCCCCGGCGCCGCCGATCAGCCCTGGCACCGCGATTTTGCCGTGCCGGAGGCGACCACAACAGGACGGCGGCTGAACTCGCTCGCCTTCAACCTCACCACCATCGACACAAGGCCGGAGCACGGGCCATTCGAGATAGCGCCGGGCACGCAGTGGGATGATTTCGCAGGCTGCCCGCGCGGGATGTTCCCGCCGCAAGCGCTGTGGCCGCGCTACGAAGCGCGGGCGGTGAAGAAGCTGCCCAAGCGCGGCGACATCTCCGCGCGTTCGGCCCTGACGGTGCATCGCGGCACCGCCAATCGTTCGGACGAGCCGCGCCCGGTGCTGGTGATCGGTGTGGATGCGCCGGATGCGACCAACGGCGCACATCACGATCTTCAGGCGACCGCGGCCTATCTGGCCAGCCTGCCGCCGCAGGTGCGCGATCACTTGCCGGCCCGAGTGGTTGATCGGATCGAGCCGGTTGTTCAACACCATGTTATCGAAGGCCTGCTTGCGCCGGTCTATTGATGTGCGGGCTGCGTTGACCCGCAAGGCTTTATGCATTAAGTATGATAAATACGATATATAAGTCGTAAACTGTTGAGGGGGATGTCCTTGTCCGGTCTGGAGCTGATCGAGGTCTGCAAGTCCTACGGCGACACCAGGGTGCTCGATGGAGTCTCGCTGACCATTGCGCCGCGCGAGTTCATCGCTTTCCTCGGCCCGTCGGGCAGCGGCAAATCAACCTTGCTGCGGATCATTGCCGGGCTGGAAAGCCTCGACGCGGGCGAAGTTCGGCTTGATGGCGCGCGGATCGACGGGCTGGCGCCGGGTGCACGCGGGATCGCAATGGTGTTCCAGCACTACGCGCTCTACCCGCATATGACCGTGCGCGAAAACATGGCCTTCGGGCTGGTCAATGCGAAGGTGCCGCGCGACGAGATCACCCGGCGGATCGCGCAGGCCGCGGACATCCTCGAGATTGCGGGGCAGCTGGACAAGAAGCCTGGGCAGATGTCGGGCGGGCAGCGCCAGCGGGTCGCGATCGGGCGGGCGATCGTCAAGCAACCGCGACTGTTCCTGCTCGACGAACCGCTGTCGAACCTCGATGCCGCGCTGCGTAACCGGACGCGGGTGGAGCTGGCGCAGCTGCGCAGCCGGGTGGATGCGGCGCTGATCATGGTGACGCACGATCAGGCCGAAGCGATGACGCTCGCGGACCGGATTGTTGTGATCAATGACCGGCAAATCCAACAGGTCGGCACCCCGGCGGAAGTCTATGCACGCCCCGCCAACGCCTTCGTCGCGCGGTTCGTAGGCTCGCCTGCGATGGCGATGCTTCCGGTGGAGGTGGTTGAGGGCGGAGGAGACCGCGTGCGGGTGCGCCTGCCGGGCGGAGCCGAGGTGCTTACCGCCGTTCGCGCTGACGGGTTGCCTCCGGGAACGCGCGCCGAACTCGGCCTGCGCCCCGAGCACGTCAGCCTCGCTGAGCCCGGCAATGGCGGAATTCCCGCCACGGTCGAATTGGTTGAACGCCTTGGCGACCGCACCTTCATCTACACCCGTCTTGCAGAGGGGATCGAGATCATCGCCTGCGCCCCCGGCTTTAGCCCGGTGCGCCCCGCCGATGCGGTGATGCTCACCATCAATGGCGCAGCGGCGCATGTCTTTGCCGCGGACGGCACCGCCCACCACCCCGAGGCAAGCGCGTGAACCGCGCCCGGCGTGACGGGCTGGTTGGCTATGCCTTCGTCGGGCCGTTCCTGCTGGTCTACGCCGCGATCCTCGTCGTGCCGCTGCTGATGGGGATCATCATCAGCTTCAACAACGCGGACCTGTTCGGACGGCGCGAGTGGATCGGGCTGGCCAATTATGCGCAGGCGCTGAGCGATCCGGTGCTGCATCAGGCGTTCTGGAACACGTTGACCCTGACCCTGCTGATCGTCCCGCCGCTGACGGCGATCGCGCTGATGTTGGCCTTGGCGCTAAACCGCTCGACACGGCTTGCCGCTGTGCTGCGCGGGGTGTTTTTCTCTTCGCTGGTACTCTCGGTGACGATCGTGACGCTGATCTGGCGCTTCATCCTGACGCCTGATGCGGGGCTGGTGGCAGTGGGCCTGCAAGCTGCCGGACAACCGCCGATCCCATTCCTCAGCGATCCCGATCTGGTGATCCCCGCGCTGGCGATGGCGACGCTGTGGTGGTCGCTCGGCTTTCCGATCATGCTGTTTCTCGCCGGCTTGCAGCAGGTGCCGGGCGACATCTACGAGGCCGCCGCGCTCGACGGGGCGAGCCGCTGGACGGTGTTCCGCCGCATCACGCTGCCATCGATCCGGCGCACGCTTCTGCTGGTCGTGATGCTCCAGACCGCCGCGCAGTTGCAGATCTTCGGGCAGGCGCAATTGCTCACCGGCGGCGGGCCGGGCGGGGCGTCGCGCACCATCGTACTCTACATCTTCGAGGTGTCCTTCGGGCGCTGGGAGCTGGGCTACGCAACCGCCATCGCCGAGCTCTTGTTCGGCATGATCCTGCTCGTGACGCTGCTGCAATACTGGCTCGTCACTCGCCATGAAGGCAAGCGCGCATGAGCCAGAACCGCCTGTCGCCGCTGGTCACGGCCCTGCTGCTGATCGGCGCCGCAATCATGCTGATGCCGATGCTGTGGACGCTGCTCCTGTCCTTCAAGAGCAACGCGGCGCTGATGGCCAACAGCGGATCAGCCTTCGCCCCGCCATGGACGCTCGAGAACTACCAGGCGATCTTCGCCGGATCGTTGACGACGCGCTGGCTGGTCAACAGCCTGATCGTTTCAACCGGAGCAACCATCGGCGTGCTGGTTCTCTCTAGCCTCGCCGGATACGGTTTCGCGCGGCTTGAATTCCCTTTCCGCCGCACGCTCTTCGTGATGGTGCTGCTGGGGCTCGCTGTGCCGGAGCAAGCCGTGATCCTTCCGCGCCACCAGCTATTCGCGTGGCTCGGCCTGCACAATTCCTACCCCGGGCTGATCCTGCCGAGCCTTACCGGATCGTTCGGCGTGTTCTTCATGACGCAGTATTTCCGCGCCATCCCGCCCGAGCTTGACGAAGCCGCGCTGCTCGACGGCGCGAGCCGGTTCACGCTGTTCTGGAAAGTACTGCTGCCGCTCACCATTCCCGCGCAGGCGACGCTGGGCGTATTCACCTTCCTCGCCTCGTGGAACGATTACTGGTGGCCGCTGATCTCGGCGACGACGAGTGATTATTTCACGCTCACCGTTGGGCTGGCCTCGGCGCAGATGAACTATGCGCAGACCAGCGGGCTGGGGTTCCTGATGGCGCAGGCGGTGTTCGCCTCGATCCCGATCCTCGTCGTCTACATCGCGTTCCAGAAACAGATCGTGAGCGCCATGGCGGGGACGGCAGTGCGATGAGGTGCTTTGCTGCTCTGGCGCTGACGGTTCTCCTCGCAGGATGCTCCGCGCCCGATGACCGCCCGACGATCGTGGTCCAGCGCTTCTTCGGCGAGTGCGGTGCGGTCTATGGCAACAGTACCGAGGTGGCGCAGGCCGAAACGGAATGTGGCATCCTCACCACGCTGATCAACCGTTTCGAGGCCGAGAACCCGGACATCCGCTTGAAGGTCAACGTCGTTGCATGGCCGGGCTATCCGCAGCTGGCCGCGCAAATGGCGGCAGGCGATCCGCCCGACCTTGTCACCATGCACCAGTCGGTGATTTCGGACTATTCGAGCCGCGGACTGATCGAGCCGGTCGAGCCGCTGCTGGCGCAAGCGAAGATCGATCCGACCGGCTTCACCCCGGCGGCGCGGGCGGGAGTGGAAAAGGAAGGGCGCCTCTATGGTATGCCGTGGGATACCATCGGCCGCCTGTTCCACATCAACACCGAACTGATGGCACAGGCCGGGCTGATGCACGATGGCAAGCCGGTGCTTCCCGCCTCACCTGAAGAATTGCTGGCCCATGCCCGCCAGTTCAAGGAGCGGACCGGCAAGCCCTACCTCATTCAAGCGCAGGTGAGCGCCCCCGATTTTACGGTCGCCTTCCTGTACACCTACCTGCTCGCGCAGGACGCGCCGATCTACCCCGATGATCGCCACATCCGCCTCGACACCCCTGAGGCGCGCGCGATTGTCACCCTGATGCGGCAACTCAATGCAGAAGGCCTCACCACCACCGATCAGGACTTCCCCGCTGCGACTGCCGCCTTCACGCAAGGCAAGGGCGGGATCTTTCCGGTCGGCACGTGGATGCTCGGGCCTTATGATGCCGAGGCGGCCCGTGATGGCTCCCCGCTGAAGGGTCACTATGCCGTGGCCCCCTTCCCGCAGTTATGGGGCACAGCGGCGCCCTTTGTCGACGGGCATGCCTGGGTCGTCCCTGCGGCGGAACGCAGCGCTGCCGAGCGGGCGGCGATGGCGCGGTTCCTCGCCTTCCTGTCACGTTACAGTTATGACTGGTCACGCACCGGGCAGCTTCCGGCCTTTGCCGCAGTGCTGGATCGCGCCGCATTCCGCGCCCTGCCGCACCGTGAGGACATCGCCGCCCTCGCCCGCACGGGCAAGCAGCTGCCCGGCTATGTCGAACGCCAAAGCGCGGTGCAGGGCCTGATCGGCGAAGAGCTGGAAGCGGCGATCACCGGCACAAAACCGGTCGAGACCGCACTCAAGGATGCCGAGCGGCGGGTAAACCGGCTTTACGCGCAGATGATGTGAGCGGCGCTCAGGCGGCGCGTTCAGCGTCAGCAATCAGCGCCATCACGTCCTCGATCAGGACGAGCATCGCCGCGCGCGCCTGTTCGGGATCACGTGCTTCGATGGCAGTCAGCACGGCGCGGTGTTGCGGCAGGCTGGCGGTCCGTCCCTTGAAGCGGTTGGTGAAGCGGATCGACGTGCGCAGCGCGGTCGTGACGACATCGCGGAACTGGGCGTAGAAGGGGTTGGCGGACGCCTCCAGAATGGCGATGTGGAATGCGATGTCGGCTTCCAGAGGATCGTCGTCGCCTGCTTCGGCTGCGACCATGCGATTGTAGCCTTCCTCGACCGCCGCAATCCCTTGCGCATCTGCCGCCCGCGCCGCCAGAGCCGCCGCCATGGGCTCGATTGCGATGCGCAGCTCGTTGAACTGGCGGAGCAGGTCGAGCGAGAATTTGCGCTCCAGCATCCAGCGCAGCACGTCCGGATCGAACAGATTCCACGAACGGGGCGGCTGGACGCTGGTCCCTTTGCGAGGGCGCGCGATCAGCAGGCCCTTGGCGGTCAACATTTTGACGGCTTCCCGCGTGACGGACCGGCTTACAGCGTATTCCTTGGCCAGATCGGCTTCGGTCGGGAACGGACTGTTGTTGTAGCGCCCGACCACGATGGCTTTACCCACCGCTTCGAGCAGCCCGTAGGTGAGGTTGCGACCCGAACCTACGGCTTCCATTTTGGTCATGCGCGAGATGCCCCTTTCTCGTGTTCCGTCAGAGTTCGCAGATATCATCATGGGGTGCAATCGAAAGGGTCAGATGTAAGGGGCTGTCGTTGTTCTGCGCGCGATCAGTGCCGCATCGGCGAGGATCCGCAGGGGCTGGCTGTCGACGTCCACCACGTTTGCCGCCATGCAATCGGCAAAGCGGGCGTAGATCGAGGCATATTCGGCAAAGGGCCCGAGGATCTGCTCCTCCCCGTCGACAATCAGACGTGCGCCACCTCCCTGCAGTGACAACCGCCGCCCGCTCGCTGTGTCCACGCTGATGTTCCACGCCTCGTTGCTCTGTTCGCGCCAATCGAAGCGTGCGGCATGATCCGATCCGCGAAACCGCAGGTGCGCCGCGATCGGGGCCTGCCGATTCGCAGGGATGAAAAATTCGGCCTCATCGACAAACAGCGGTCTCGGCAGAATGGCGCTGACAATAGAGAGAGCATTGATGCCGGTATCCAGCACGCCAAACCCGTCGGGTTCCCATATCCAGTCCTGACCCGGATGCCACTTGCGCACGTCCTCGCGCCAGTCGATGGCAAGGCGGCTGATGACCTCGCTGTGCAACAGCATCGCCGCAGGTTTGACCGCTGGCGCATGCTGTGAATGCCATGCCGCATAGAGCGTGGTCCCGTTCCGGCGCGCGCGTGCTTCCAGATCCTCAAGCTCGCTAAGCGTCGCAGCCGGCGGTTTTTCCAGCATGACGCCAAGCCCAGCCTCGATCGCCTCGACCGCAATGGCATGGCGTACGCGCGGCGGGGTGCACAGGCTCACCGCGTCGATCCCGTCCGGCATGGCGTCAAGCAATTCGGTCAATGTCGGGAATACCGGCACCTCGCTGTCAGGTGCGCCGTTGGGGGCGACCACTGCGGCCAGCTCGAACGCGGGGTGGCGCGCAATGGCCGGCGCGTGTTCGGTGCGGGCGATCTTGCCGTACCCGATGATGGCCATGCGAACCGTCATGCCTGCGCCTCGCGCAACGCGGCCACGAAAGCCCGCGCCCGCGCCGCGACGTCGGCGACGGACAGGCCCGGTTTGTAAATGGCACCACCCAGACCGAACCCGTCAGCACCTGCGCTGCGGTAGGCCGGGATCTTCTCTGGCGAGATGCCGCCGACAACGATCAGAGGAATATCGTCCGGCAACACGGCCCGCAGCGCCCGAACCACCTCAGGCGAAGCGGCTTCGGCCGGAAATAGCTTGAGCGCCTGCGCCCCGGCGCGGATTGCCGTAAAGGCTTCGCTCGGGGTGAAAAACCCGGGCGCGGAGACCATGGCTGCCACCCGGGTCGCGCGGATGACGTCAGGATCGGTCCCCGGGGAAACCACCAGCTGGCCGCCTGCATCGGCCACCCGGGTGACGTCCACCGGATCGATGACTGTGCCTGCGCCGATCATGGCATCATCGCCAAAGCGGCGGGCAAGGAGGGCGATGCTCTCAAGCGGCTCGGGCGAATTGAGCGGAACTTCGATGATCCGGAAGCCGGCTTCAACCAATGCGCCGCCCACCCCCTCAACCTCCGCAGGAGTGACTCCGCGCAGAATGGCCACCAAGGGACACTGGGCCAGATAGCGCGTGAATTTGTCGTGGTTCGTCATGCCAATTCCTTGAGCACTGCCCGAATTCCTTCGCGAAAGGCCAGTCCGCCATCGATCTGGCGGTGCGCGTCGAACGGCCGGTCCTGAACCTGCGCGATCGCAGCGGCATAAAGGTCGCAGAGGTCGGGGCGACCGATGAGATAGGGCGTATCCCCCTGCCGGGATGCAAGGGCGGCCCGCACCTCGGCGCCGATCAGCAAGCCGCTGGCATAGCTGGGCCCGTCGGCAATCGGCGTTCCCAGCAATGCTCCGGCGCGAAGGCGGAACAGCCTGCCAAGCGGGTCTCCCGATTGGGCCTGCGCCACGCCCGCTGCGAAACCGCTGCCGGATTGCGCCTTGCCTGCAATCTGCGGGGCCAGGATCGAATGGCGCCCGAGCAGCGCGAACACCTCACCGGTCATCCAGGTGGCAAAGCTCTCGATCCGGCCACCGGCAAGGCATACCCACTTGGCGTGGGTGCCGGGCAGACATACCAGCCCGTCTGCAGGGAGCCCCCCGGCGGCCATTGCACCGATGATCTGCACTTCCTCGCCGCGCATCACCTCCGGTGCGTCGGCGCGGTTCTGGCATACCCCCGGAACGATGCCGGTCCGCTCGTCCATCCAGACAATCGCTGGCGCGATATCGGCCACAGCTGCCGGGCAAGCAACGTAGGGAACGTCACGCCACCCGCGGTTGGACCCGACCATTCCGCCTAGCAGCATCGGCAGATCGCCAAGCCGTTGGCGTAGCTTTTCAACCTCCGAAGGATACGCGCCAGAGGGCAGCGCAGCGACGCCCGCGTCATCCTCGAACACATCTTCTACCGCGCCATCGGGGCCCATGCGCCATGCGCGGCGATTGGTCGTGCCCCAGTCGACGGCGATGAAGCGCTCGTGCCCGATCACAGGAAGTCTCCTCGGCGGCCTTGTGATGATCACTTGCCACCCTTCAATTATCATATAAATATGATGCGCTCAAATGCCAACGGTGATGTCCGACATGAAGATTGCCCGTATCGAAACCTTCCTGGTCCCGCCGCGGTGGTTGTTTGTGCGGGTGGAGACCAGTGACGGCAGCTTCGGCTGGGGCGAGGCAAGCCTGGAAGGCCATGGCGAAGCGGTGGCGGGCGCCTTCGAGGCAATCCGCGACCGCGTGATCGGTGCCGATCCGCGCCGCATCGAGGACATCTGGCAGGTCTGCTACCGCGGCGGCTTCTACCGTGGTGGTCCGGTGCTGATGTCTGCACTCGCCGGGCTCGATCAGGCGCTGTGGGACTGGAAAGGGCGTCACTACGGGATTCCGGCGCACGAAATGCTCGGCGGCCGGGTACGCGATCGGGTACGCGCTTACGCCTGGATCGGCGGCGACCGTCCTAACGACATTGCCGCTGCTGCAGCCGCCCGCCGCGCGCAGGGCTTTTCGGCCGTGAAGATGAATGCGACCGCCGAAGCGCAATTCCTCGCTGCGCCCCGGTTTGACGAGGTGATCGCCCGCGTCAGGGCAGCCCAGTCCGAAGGGATGGACGTAGCGCTCGATTTCCACGGGCGATTGCACCGCCCGATGGCAAAGCAGCTTGCGCGCGTACTCGAGCCGTTGGGACTGCTGTTCATCGAGGAGCCTTTGCTCTCGGAGAACGCCGAAGGACTGGGACAGATCGCCGCGCTGACCAGCATTCCGATCGCCATGGGTGAGCGGCTTTACTCGCGCTGGGACTTCAAGGCCCTGCTGACGAGCGGCGCGGTCGATGTGATCCAGCCTGACCTCAGCCACGCAGGAGGCCTGAGCGAATGCCGCCGGATTGCGGCGATGGCCGAGGCCTACGATATCGCCATAGCGCCGCATTGCCCGCTGGGGCCACTGGCGCTGGCCGCGTGCCTGCAACTGGCAGCCTGTGCGCCCAACGTGGTGCTTCAGGAGATGTCGCTCGGCATCCATTACAACGAGGGGCACGACCTGTTGAGCTTCGTGCTCAATCCTGCGGCTCTCACACCGGTCGATGGTCACCTGCCCATCCCTGACGGCGCAGGCCTCGGCATCGAGATTGACGAAGCCAAGGTGCGCGCCGCAGCCGAACAGCCACACCGCTGGCGAAATCCGCTCTGGCGACACGTCGACGGCTCTTTCGCGGAATGGTGACGGCTTGACGCAGACCCACAGGATGAGTCATTAAAGCTTATTTATACGATTTATCTGTTCTCTTGGCCAGCCTGGAGATATTGACCTGCTTAAGAGAGCCGCCTGGGCGGCCGGACCACAAGACAACAGCAAGGGGAGATGTTGATGCGTGCGATCACTTTGGGGCGGTGCTCGGCTACGGCCGTCGCTATAAGTCTGCTGGTCAGCGCGGCCCAAGCGCAGCAAACGCCGGATGATCAGTCGGCAGCCCCCGCCGATCCGGGCGGGGAAGTGGACGAGATCGTCGTCACGGGCTTGCGTGCCTCGCTTGAATCCGTGCGCAACATCCGGCGCAATTCCGACGAGATCGTCGATGCAGTTGTTGCCGAGGACATCGCCAAACTGCCCGATCTCAACACCGCACAGATTGCTGCGCGCATTCCGGGCGTGCAGGTCTACCGCCAAGGCGGGGAGGCGCAGAACGTGCTGGTGCGCGGGTTGCCCAACTTCACCACCACCTACAACGGGCGCGAGATTTTCACCGCCGAGACGCGGATCGTTGCGCTGCAGGACTTCCCGGCGGCGAACGTCGCCGCGCTGGAAGTCTACAAGACCTCCGCCGCCGACCTGATCGAGCCCGGCCTTGCCGGCCTGGTCAACGTGCGGTCGCGCATGCCATTTGATTTCGAGGACGGGCAGATCGCCGGTTCGGTCTGGGGTCTTTATACCGTTCAGGCCGACAAGCTGACGCCGAACTTCAACTTCCTCGCCACCAAGCGCTGGGACGTGGGTGACGGCGGCGAGTTCGGCGTGCTGCTCAACGCTTCGCGGGTCGAGATGACCTATCTTGATGCGGAAATTTCGAACACCGATTTCCTCCAGACTTTCCGCTCGGGCGGCACCACCCTGATCCCTGACGCGGGCGCAGGCACGGCGGCGCGATTCCCCGATATCCAGCGCCTGTTCTATCGCTCGGGCAACCGCGTGCGCCCTTCGGTCAATGGCGCGATCCAGTACAAGCCCACTCCCGATGTCGAGTTCTATCTCGAAGGCCTGTGGCAGGGCTTCCGCAACGAGATCGATGACCGGTTGCTGGCCGCCGAGCTGTTCAACGGCGCACAGGTTTCCAGCCTGCAATTCCGCGAAGGCACCAACATTGTGCGTAGCGGCACGGTCAACGCACCGCCAGGATCACTGTTCTCGTTTCAGGGCGCGACCCTCAACAAGACAGATACCTACCAGTTCGCAGGGGGCGCGAAGCTGACCTTCGACAAGCTCAACGTGAACATCGACATTGCGCGGACCGACAGCACCTTCACCGGCTCGACCGAATCCGTCGACCGCCGCTGGACGCGCGGACCAACGATCCAGTTCGATACCGACCGCCCCCAGTTCGAAATCACCAACATCGATCTCACCGACCCGTCGGAACAGTTTTTCGACGGGCTGTACGAACAGAACCAGCGCTCGGCAGGTGACGATTGGCAGCTGCGCGCCGACCTTGAGTATCTGGTCGACGGCGACTTCATCCGCAGTGTTCAGGCGGGTGTGCGCTACACCACTCGCGATGCGGTACGGCAATTCAGCGATCGCTTCGCGCGTCCCGGGACACCGACCAACGCGACAGCCCTGCCGGTCGAGTTCGACGTGTTCCGCGGTGTCGATGTCGGCGGCACCTATCGCTGGTCCGCGCCGACCTATTCCAGCATCCGCGAGAACATCGGCACGATCCGCCAATTGGTCGGCTTCGGCACCGACCCGGTTGCGGCGGGCCTGCTCTATACCGCCAATGAAACGAACCTTGCGGGATATGGCCAGGTCAACCTCGGCTCGGGTGACCTTCAGGGCACCGTCGGCGTACGCGTTGCCCGCGTGAAGACACGTGTCGCCGGCCCCGCGCCGACCGGCATTCCGCAGATCGACGAGGGCAGCACCGACACAGCGTGGCTACCCAATGCCAGCATCCGCTATCGCGTGACCCCGGACGTCCAGCTGCGCGCCGCGGTCTCCAAGACCCGCACTCTGCCGACCTTCCAGGACCTCAACCCCGCGCTGGTTCTGGCGCAGGCCCCGCAGACCCCGGACGGACTGGGCACGCCAGACCAGCCGCGTATCGGCTTCGGCGGCAACCCGTTCCTGAGTCCGTTCACCTCGTGGAACTTCGACGCGGCGGTGGAATACTACTTCACGCCGTCCGGCTTCATCTCGTTGAGCGGCTTCCACCGCGAAGTCGACGGATTCTTCCAGTCAGGCAACGTCGATCTTGAGGACACACCGGTCGGCTATCTGCGCATCTTCGCGCCAGTGAATGCGGGCAAGGGCCGCATCACCGGCTTGGAACTGCAAGGCCAGGCCTTTGCCGATTTCAACAGTCTGCCCGACTGGGCACAGGGCTTTGGGGTGCAGGTCAACGTCACCTATATCGACGGCAAGGTCGAACAGCCGGACGGCGCGGGCGGCTTCAGCCTACAGCCCATCACAGACCAGCTGAACGGCGTGTCCAAGTGGAACGCCAATATTGTCGGCATCTATGAGCGGTACGGGGCTTCGGTGCGGCTCTCCTATAACGACCGCTCCAGCTTCCGCGCGACCCAGCAGTTCCGCGGTGACGACATCTACACCGAAAACGCCCGCCCTGCTGGTCGCCTCGACCTGTCGCTGAGCTACAACATCAACGATGATTTCGCGATCTTCGGGGACTGGACCAACATCACCCGCGAACGGTTCCGGCAGGATTTCACCTCGGCCCGCAACGGCGCGCCCGAGGCGGAATTCATCCGTTACTTGCGGGATGACGAAAGCACCGTCTCACTCGGCGTGCGCTTCCGCTTCGGGCGCTAGGGCGTTCCGCAAGGGGCAGGCACAAGACGGTTTCTTGTGCCTGCCCCGGCGAAGATCACTTGGTCTTGGCAGGCGGACGCAGGCTGGTGCCGATCACAGGCTTGCTGCCTTCCCAGCCGAGCGGGGCGATATACATCTGCCTGCCCTTCTTCGCATTCTGGCACCCGCCCCGCGCGATGTGGGCGTGAAAGACTATGAATTGCCTCCCCCGCGCTTCAAACACCGCCTGATGGCCGGGTCCGCTGAGACAGCCCGCAGCGCGATCAGCATAGCTGTACAGGATCGGGTTTGCGGGCGCGTCCTTGCACGGACCCGCCGGTCCTTCGCAGACGGCATAGCCCATCGCGTAAGGTGACAGGCGCTGGTGCGACTCCCAGCCGAAGTGATTGGCCGAATAGAACAGCACATAATCGCCGCCCCGGCGCACCATGGTGGGCGACTCGATTACATGCGCTTCCCATGGCTGGTCGTTGTCGAGCAGCGCAACCGGCGCTCCGGTCAGGCCGAGGCCATCGGCGGTCATGGGCTGTACGAAGATCTCGGTAGGCTTGCCCACCGCGTTCGCATCCGCCTTGTAATAGAGATACAACTTCCCGTCCGCATCAAGGAAAGGGCTCGCGTCGATCGTGCCGCCCAGTTCCCGCTGGCATACCAGCGGTTCCTCAGCCTCGGACGTGAACGGGCCGAGCGGATCGGCGCTGGTCGCAACGCCGGTGCATTGCTGCCCGCTCGCCTTCTCGCGCGCGGTGAAGAACAGCAGGAAGCGGTCACCCAGCTTCATGACCTCGGGCGCCCAGGTCCAACCGCGGTCTGCCCAACGCGGCAGCACCGGCATGGCGTCGTGAAGCTTGTCCCCGTCCTTGAGCGGTGTCCAGCTCACCAGATCGGGCGACACTGCCATTTGCACATTGGCCTGATCGCGCATCGCATTGGTGGCGTAGGCGAGATAACGCCCTTCGTGCTCCACAATGAAGGGATCGGGAAAATTGACTGGATAGACCGCAATGAACGGCTGTTCGTCCTTGGCTGACGCTCCGGCGCAACCGAAGATGGCAAGGGACGCCGCAGAAAGGAAAAGGTTGATCGATGTGCGCACAGGTGCTCCTTGCCATGGTTGCCAAGCACGATCTGCGCTTCGCCGCTTGCTCGCTGCATATTATCATATAAATTAGCCAGAGATGAAAGAGCCACCTGCCATTCGCCAACAGCCGCGGGCGACCCGCGAAGTTTTCGGACACTTGGACCGTGGCCGCCCGGTCGAGGCGATTACGCTGGTGAACTGCCACGGCATGAGCGCGACCGTGCTCGCTTACGGGGCGACGCTGCAATCAGTGCGTGTGCCGGACCGCCATGGCGTGTTCGCTGATGTGACCCTCGGTCATGCCGAACTCGCGCCATATGTGGAACAGCCGCAGTTCTTCGGCTCGAGCGTCGGGAGGGTCGCCAACCGGATTGCCGGGGGGCGCTTCGCTCTGGATGGGCAGGAATTCCTTGTCCCGGTCAATGACGGACCCAATGCTCTCCATGGCGGACCGTGCGGTTTCGACAAGGCGCTCTGGACAGTGGTCGAAGCAACCGCAGACCCCGCGCCGAGAGTTGTGCTCACGCACATCAGTCCTGATGGCGATCAGGGCTTTCCCGGCACGTTGCAGGTCACTGCGACATACACCCTCAGCGATGACGGCGATCTGGCGATCGAATACCGTGCCCGCACCGACCGGCCGACCTTGGTCAACCTTACCAACCACGCGTACTGGAACCTTGCGGGCGAAAGTGCGCCGGGCGGAGCGATGGACCACGTGCTGACGATCCCCGCAGAACATTTCCTCCCCACCGACGCAGGCGCGATCCCCACTGGCGAGTTCGCTCCGGTTGAAGGCACGCCATTCGATTTTCGCACGCCTGCGGTCATCAGTGCGCGCGTGCGAGACGGTGCCGATGCACAAATCCGCATCGGCAGGGGCTATGATCACAACTGGGTGGTGGCGGCGGAGCGTAGCGAGGCGCCCAGACTGGTCGCGCGGCTCGAACATCCGCTCTCCGGCCGCGTGCTGGAAGTGCTTTCGACCGAGCCCGGCGTGCAGTTCTACTCGGGCAACTTCCTTGATGGCAGCAGCATCGGGAAGGCGGGACAATGCTACCGGATGGGCGATGGAATTGCGCTCGAACCGCAGATGTTCCCCGATGCCGCCAATCAGCCGGGCTTCGGCTCAATCCGCCTCGATCCCGACCAGGAGTATCGTCATACCCTGATCTTTCGTTTTAATATCGCCTCCAACTGACCGCCGATTCACGCGGTCAGATTGCGCTCGCATTCTTGCTCGTAGCTTTGTTCGAGCTGTCGCATGCTATGCTGCCGCCACTGGTCATAGCTGTAATCGATCTGCGAATTCTCGCCCTGTTGGGCTTCGGCTTGCTTAGGGCGTCGGGCAAGGCTTTCGCGCTCTATCGCCATCTCTGAATTCCTCGACATCTGGCGCGCCGCATTGGTGCAGCACTCTTGAGAGCACACTGTCCCATGCCCCGCCGACTAGCCCCCTATCCTGCATTAGCGTGTGTGTGCGTCCTGACGGGGGTATGGGGCGCCTTGGCAAGTCCCGGTGTATTGCCGCCGTCAGGACAAACGTGGATGGCCGAATGGCCGTGGCACTGGTTCATTGACGGATCGCAAGCCAAAAGATGTCAATTGCCGCGCCCGACGACTGGCCACCCGTTCCGCCATACCAAGTGATCAACAAGCATGATGCGGCGTGTGTTCACTTCATCCTGAGGTGCGCTGCGCGGTCTGTCTGCATCGACAGCATGGTAGAGAATGACCATCTTGCCATCGCCATCTTCGGCGACGGCATTGTGACCGGGGGCCACCCAGCCGGACGCCGCTTCCAGAATAACACCGTTGTTAGCAGGATTGACGCTGAACGGTCCCGTTGCACTGCGCGATCGCGCGACCATCACGGCATAGTGAGCGTTCGGCCCGCAGCAATTATCGCCGGAGAAGAACAGATAGTACCAGCCCTTGCGGTAAATCACCCATGGGGCCTCGACCAGCCTGCGATAGCTTGCCGGATCGTCTGTCTGCTCCACCGCGATCAGGTCGACAGGCGCGCTGCCGACCGCAAATGACATTCCATCGGGGGCCAATTCTTGCACCTTGATGGGACCAAAGCCCGACCCCCAGTACAGCAGACGCTTGCCGGTCCGTGGATCGTCGAAGACCATAGGATCAATGTTGATGAAACTCTCGCCGCACAGCAACGGTTTGCCCATGTCGGTAAACGGCCCGTCCGGCCGATCTGACGTAGCCACCGCAAGGCACAGCCCTTGCTCGGGATCGGCCAATGCTGAGTCCGGTTTGGCAGAATAGTGAAGGACATAGCGTTGTCCGAAACGGCTGACATGCGGCGCCCAGAAGTCTTGTGTCTGGCTGGCCCAGCCGGGCTTTTCGGGCAGAGCATCGCCGGCGCGCTCCCATTTGCGCAGATCAGACGATCGGGCGATCTGCACGTTGACCATGCGCCCATCTATCCGCCCCTGTGTGGCATAGGCGTAATAGGTGCCGTCATCAGCCCGGACGATCGCTGGATCGGGAAAGTCTGCATCGATCGCCACCCACGGCCCCGGCGGCAGTTCGTCCGGGCTTGCGGTGACGCATCCGGACAGGAGTAAAGCGAAAACTCCGACATGATATCGCATAGGTTACCGCCCCCGCGTCAGGACTAGGTGTCCCGTCAGATGAACTGGAAGACCGGCTGACTGGCGCCGACGTGACAGGACCATAACATCCAGCTCTCGCTTAAAGATCATATTTATCAGTTTTTTCTATCGAGTCTGCAAGCCTAGGGCTGATTTGGGGCGGGAAATCGCGCCCGACGGACGCAACCGTTCGTCGGCTACAAACCGCCGTCGGGCCAATTTTGGCTTGCATTCGACGAGCACGACGCTAGGCGCGTGATACGTTATCTCATTTATCCAATACCACCTTAGCAACGGGACCTCCCATGACTGACAGCAAGATCCGCCTTGCATCCTCGCGCCTCGCACTGGCCACTGTGCTGGGCCTCGCCTTCACCGCGACACCTGCTCTTGCCGACACGGCCGAGGCCGGTGCTGACGCGGCAGAGCAGCAGCCGGAAACCGGTACCGGCAAGGTCGAGGATGACGTCCATAACCGCCAGAGCGATGCGGGGGGCACCATCATCGTCAGCGCCAACGGGCTGAAGGAACTCGATCTCCTCGCCGGCACCAGCGTGCTGGAAATCCGCGAGATCCAGCGCGACGCCGTGACCGGACAGATCGGCGATCTGCTCACCAAGATCCCCGGCGTCTCGGCGACCAGCTTCGCCCCCGGCTCCTCACGCCCGGTCCTGCGCGGCCAGCAGGGCGAGCGCGTCCGCGTGCTGGTCGACGGTGTCGGCACCGCCGATGTGTCGAACACCTCGGTCGATCATGCCACCACGATCGAGCCCATCACGGTCGAACGGATCGAGGTGCTGCGCGGCCCTGCGGTGCTGCTGTACGGCAGCCAGGCAATCGGCGGTGCAGTCAACGTGATCGACAAGCGCATCCCGACACGGATGCCCGATGAAGACTTCCACCTCGATGCCTTTGGCGGTGTCGACAGCGCAACCAATCTGCGCACCGGCGCGGCCAGCCTCGATGTCGGGATCGGGTCGAACCTCGTGTTCCATGTCGACGGGTCGTGGCGCAAGACCGGCAACATGGAGATCGGCGGCTTCCAGCTCTCGCCCGAACTGCGTGAGGAACTGCTTGAGGAAGCGGCCGAAAAGCAGGCCGACGGCGAGCCTGAGGAAGCCGCGGAATACCGCGAAGCAGCTAACCAGCGCGGCTTCGTGCCCAACAGCGATATGGAAAGCTGGACGATCAACGCCGGTCTGGGCGTGATCCTGGGCGAAAGCACCTTCGGCGCCTCGCTCGGCTGGTACGATACCAATTACGGCGTCATCAAGCGCCCCGGTCTCGAGCATGCGCACGGCGAAGAAGGCGGGGAGGAAGAGGAGGGCGAGGAAATCGTCCGCATCGGACTCCAGCAGTTCCGCGCCGACTTCAAGGGCGACGCCTACCTCGGCGACGGCACCTTCGAACGGCTGAAGCTGCGTGTCGGCTATTCGGACTACACCCACACCGAATTCGAGGGGCCTGAAGTCGGGACCACCTTTGATTCGACCAGCGTCGAAGCGCGCGCCGAATTGGTACAGAACACCGGCGGCGCCCTGCGCGGGTCAAGCGGCATCCAGTACCTGCACCGGGACTTCTTCGCTGTAGGGGCAGAAGCCTATGTCCCGCCCAACCTGACCGATCAGTTTGCCGTCTTCACCCTTCAGGAATTCGGCACCGGCCCGTTCCAGATCGAAGCGGCTGCCCGCGGCGAGTTCACCAAGGTCGAGGCGCAGACCCTCGGCATCGAACGGGACTACGACACGTTCTCCGGCGCGCTCGGCTTCGTCTATGAAGGCGTCGAGGGCATTCGCATGGGCATCAACGGCTCGCGCGCCGAACGTGCGCCCAGCGCCGAGGAACTCTTCTCCAACGGACCGCACATCGCCACGCAGGCCTTCGAAATCGGCGATCCCGATCTCGAGACCGAAAGCGCGTGGGGCCTTGAAGCCTATGCCCGCGGCACTATCGGCGCGGGGACATTCAACTTCACCGTCTTCAAGCAGTGGTTCAACAACTACATCTTCCTTGAGGAAACCGGCGAGGAGGAAGACGATCTTCCCGTCTTCGAATACCTCCAGCAGGACGCCGACTTCTTCGGGATCGAAGCGGACATCAACTATCCGGTCATCGACACCGAAGGCTTCCGCCTGATCACCGATCTGCGCGCCTCCTATGTCGAGGCTGAACTCGCCGATGGCACCGCCGTCCCGCGCATCCCGCCGCTGAGCCTGCTCGGCGCGCTCGAAGCGCAGACCGGAGCCTTCGATGTTCGCGGCGAAGTGCAGTGGTTCGACAAGCAGGACCGCATCACCACCTTCGAAACGCCGACCAACAGCTTCACGCTGGTCAACGCGCTGGTGGCGTGGCGTCCGTTGGCGGACAACCAGAACGTGACCTTGCAGCTTGCCGCCGACAACATCTTCGATGTCAACGGCCGCCGCCATGCCAGCTTCACCAAGGACTTCGTGCCGCTGGTGGGCCGCAACTTCCGTGCGAGCGTGCGCCTCAGCTTCTGAGCCCGCTCAGACCCAGGTTCAGGGAGGGTCGCAATCGGGGCAGTCGGGATGACCGGCTGCCCCTTTTCGCGCGCACTCAGCTTTCGACCGCAAATGTCAGTTCGGCATGCTCTTCGAGCCGCTTGACCAGATCCTCGCCCAGGAAGCTCCCCGGCGTGCCGATCCCGCCCGGCTTGGTGCAGGAAAGCAGCCCGATCCCCGTCTCGCTCAGCATCCGGCAGGTGGAACCGTAACCCGGATCGTAACGACCCTTGACCCCGAATTGCAGGCGTCCCCCGTCAGCCATGTCGGCGACGAAGACGACATCATAGAAGCCGTTCTCACGCTCCTCCTTGGTCGGCCCCTCGCCCGGCTTGGGGGGCTTGGCGCCGAAGGGGTTCTTCATGAATTCGAGCGCCGCATTGGCCGCCGCCTTGCCCGCATCGCCGGGGCTGGTCAGCATCATCTCGTCATACTTGAAGTCGGTCCCGTAAGGGTGGCCGAGCAGGAAGTTGGTGCGGTGCACGTTCTTGGTGTTGATCGGTGCCATCACGAACGGCGCGGACCACTTGCCGAGGTCTTCCTCGTGGCTCGGGATCATGCCCGAGGGCTGGTCCGGCCCCTCGAAGCCCGGGGTCAGCGCAAAGGGATTGCGCAGCACGTTGATAAGGGAGGGGCTTTTCGCCGCCGCCTTCATCGTCGCGCCGAGGCTGGCGGCGGTGCCGCCGGAGAACGTCCCCTGCATGGCGCGCACACGGCCTCGGATGCGCGGCGCAGGCTTGCCGAACCGATCCACACAGGCCTTCTGCGTCATCATCACGCCGAGATCGAAGGGAATGGAATCGAAGCCTGACGAGAAGCAGATGCGCGCGCCGCTGGCTTCAGCGGCGGCTTGATGCTCGGCGATCTTCTCGGCCATCCACGCCGGTTCGCCGCACAGGTCGGCATAATCGGTGCCGGTCTTCACGCAGGCCGCCACCAGCTTGTCGCCATACAGCTGGTACGGGCCGACCGTTGTGAGGACCACGCGGGTGCGCGCGCACATGGCTTCGAGATCGGCGCTGTCATCGGCGTTGGCAACCACCAGCGGCGTGTTGGCCGGCGCGCCGATTTCGTCGCGCACTTCCTCCAGCTTGGCGAGGCTACGGCCCGCCATCGCCCACTTCGGCGCGTCATCGCGGCTGCCGTAATGGTGGGCGAGATACTCCGCCACAAGCCGCCCAGTGTAACCGGTGGCGCCATAGACGATGATGTCGAATTCGCGGGTGGTCATGCTTGGTCTCCTTTACGCTGACTGATGCGCGAGGGAGAGGGGCAAGTCTAGAGCAGTTGCCCTAGAGTCTGGGAAGGGTCACCCCGCGCTGGCCCATATATTTGCCTGCGCGGTCCTTGTAGCTGGTTTCGCAGCGTTCATTACCTTGCAGGAACAGGAACTGGCACGCGCCTTCATTGGCGTAGATTTTCGCGGGCAGCGGGGTGGTGTTGCTGAACTCCAGCGTGACGTGGCCCTCCCAGCCCGGCTCCAGCGGGGTGACGTTCACGATGATCCCGCAGCGCGCATAGGTGCTCTTGCCCAGACAGATCACCAGCACATCTTCCGGCACGCGAAAATATTCGACCGTGCGGGCCAGCGCGAAGGAATTGGGCGGGATGATGCAGCAATCGGTCTCGCGATCGACGAAGCTCTTCGGGTCGAACTGCTTGGGGTCGACCACCGAGCTGTCGACGTTCGTGAAAATCTTGAATTCCGGCGCGACCCGCGCGTCATAGCCGTAGGACGACAGGCCATAGGAGATCACCCCGTCGCGGCGCTGCGCCTCGACGAAAGGCTCGATCATGCCGTTTTCGAGCGCCTGAGTACGGATCCATTTATCGGAGAGAATCGCCATGGGAGAGAGATTCCCGATGGCGGGCGCGGCGGCAAGGGCAGGCTGAAACATATCCCCTCTCGCCTCATCGTCGCCCCAGCGTCATCCCAGCGGTCATTCGTGCTTAAGGTGACAGAACCTCGATCACCCGCCCAATTCCGATCAAGCGCACACCTTCTTGGATGCGCCATTCGCGGCCCTGATAAACTTGGTCCGCTAGGCCGGTCCAACCCAAGAAGGTGATTGTCGCCTCCATGGATTGGCCGGGGTGCAGTTCGCACCCGTCAGGAAGGTCGATGGCGCCGGCCGTCATGTTCAGGTCGTCCGGCCCAAAGAAGTTGTGATTGGGGCGATAGCTCCCTCTTATGGGATCGATACGACCGCTCTCTGAAGCCGGCAGCAGTCGCACCTCCGCCTTGACGGTCACGTCGCCCATGACTGCTTCATCCATTGAAGAACGATGGCGCAACAACCGTCCGTTTTCCACCCACTTCCGGCCCTCCAGCATCGCCCGCTCTTCGCCAGAAAGCGGTCATCCACCCAACCTCACCCCACCCCAAACTCCGCCCACACCGGCAGGTGATCGGACGCCGTCGTGGCAAGCGCGCTGCGGTGCACGCCACAGCCGTTCGCCACCAGCCCCCCGCAATGCATGATCCGGTCGAGCCGCCCCAACGGGCGACGCCCCGGAAAGCTGGGCCCGGGATCGAGCACCGTGAAATGCTTCCCGAATTCGCGAAAGCAGCCGGAATTGGCGCGCCATTCGTTGAGATCGCCCATCAGCACCGTAGGCCCCTGCCCGCGCGCCACATCGGCGAGCGCGGCGATGGCGCGGGCTTGCCGCACGCGCCACAGGCCCGACAGGTCGAGGTGCATGCCGAACACGCTTACCTGCGCCCCCGCCACTTCCAGCCTCGCCGTCACCACGCCGCGCGGTTCGAGGCAGGGGATGTGGATGATGTCATGGCCCACGATATTGACGTGACGCTTGGCCAGAATCGCATTGCCGTGCCAGCCCATCGAATCGTGCTGCACATCAAGCGGTACGGGAACGTAGTCGGTGTGCCCCTCGATCAGGAAGTGCGGGAGCACGGAGGCGCGGGTGCCGAAACGCAGGTCCGCCTCCTGCAGGCAGACAATATCGGCGTCCACCTCCTGCAAGACACGCAGGATGCGCGCCGGATCGCGCTTGCGGTCGGTCCCGACACCCTTGTGGATGTTGTAGCTTGCGACCTTGAAGCTGCGCGCCATCCTTCTGCCTAGCCCGCTGCCAGCAGGCTCGCATTGCCCCCGGCCGCCGTGGTGTCGATGCACATCACCCGCTCGGTGGCGAAGCGCGCGAGGTAGTGCGGGCCGCCCGCCTTGGGTCCGGTGCCGGACAGGCCCTCACCGCCGAAGGGCTGGCTTTCCACCACCGCGCCGATCTGGTTGCGGTTGACGTAGAAATTGCCGACCCGCGCATGGGCCTGCACGAAGCGCCGCGTCTCGGCGATGCGGCTGTGGAGGCCCAGGGTGAGGCCGAAGCCGGTGGCGTTGATGTCGGAGATCACCTTGCCCAGCTCGCCCGCGGCGAAGCGTACCACGTGGAGGACGGGGCCGAAATTCTCTCTGGCCAGGTCGGCGATAGAGCCGATCTCGATGATCGTCGGCGCAACGAAATGCCCGCTGGTGGGGGTCTCGGGAAGGCGTTCCACCTTGAGGCCCTTCGCGATGCAATCGGCGATGTGCGCTTCGAGCAGCGCCTTCGCCTCTGCGTCGATTACCGGACCGACATCGGTGGCGAGATCAGCGGGATCGCCCACGGTCAGCGCCGCGAAGCCGCCGCGGATCATCTCCAGCACGCCCTCGGCAATGTCCTCCTGCACATAGAGTACCCGCAATGCCGAGCAGCGCTGCCCTGCGCTCTGGAAGGCGCTGCCGAGAACGTCGCGCACCACCTGTTCGGGGAGCGCGGAGCTGTCGACGATCATCGCGTTCTGCCCGCCGGTCTCGGCGATCAGCGTGGCGATCGGCCCGTCGCGGTTCGCCAGCGCACGGTTGATCGCCTTGGCGGTCTCGGTCGAGCCGGTGAAGGCGACGCCCGCAAGTCGCGGGTCGGCGGTGATCAGCTGGCCGACCTCGCCTGCGCCGGGGAGCAGTTGCAGCGCCTCGGGCGGAATGCCGGCCTGATGGCACAGCTTGACCGCCAGCGCCGCGATCAGTGGGGTTTGCTCGGCGGGCTTGGCGATGACGGAATTGCCCGCCGCCAGCGCGGCCGAGGCCATGCCGATGAAGATCGCGAGCGGGAAGTTCCACGGGCTGATCGTGGCGAAGACGCCGCGGCCGTGGAGCGAGAGCGAGTTTTCCTCGCCGGTCGGGCCAGGGAGGATCGTGGGTGCGCTGAACTGGCGCCGCGCCTCGGCAGCGTAGTAGCGCAGGAAGTCGACCGCCTCGCGCAGCTCCAGCACGCTATCGAGCAGCGTCTTGCCGGCTTCGCGCTGGCACAGGCTGAGGAATTCCGCCGCGTTCGCTTCGAACAGGTCGGCGGCTTCCTTGAGCAGCAGCGCGCGCGTTTCGCCGCCCAGCGCGTCCCAGCCGGGCTGGATCGCAGCGGCGCGGGTGAGGGCGGCCTCCACCTCTTCAGCTGTGGCATCGCGGCGGGTGCCGACGACGTGCGACGGATCATGCGGTGAGCTTACGTTGACCACCGCACCCGCCTGCGCGCCCGCGAAGGTCGGCGCTGCCTGCCACGTGGCACTCTCCAGCATCGCCAACCGCTCCAGCAGCGGCCCGCGCACCAGCGGGTCGCTCAGGTCGATCCCGGCGCTATTCTGGCGCTGGCCGAAGATGTCCCTCGGCAGCGGGATCGCCGGATTGCGGCGCGGGCTGAGTGCGGCAAGCTCTGCCACCGGATCGCCCACCAGTTCCTCGGCCGGAATATCGGCATCGCCCATGCGATTGACGAAGCTGGTGTTCGCCCCGTTCTCGAGCAGGCGGCGCACCAGATAGGCGAGCAATTCCTTGTGCCCGCCGACCGGAGCATAGATGCGCACCGGCGTGCGCTGGTTGCCCTCCAGAGAGTGGAGCGCGTCATAGACCTCCTCGCCCATGCCGTGGAGCCTTTGAAACTCGAAGGGACGCCCGCCTGCCAAGTGCTTGATCGCGCCGATGGTGTAGGCGTTGTGCGTGGCAAAGGCCGGGCGGATCACGTCGCTGTGTTCAAACAGCCGCGCCGCGCAGGCGAGGTAGCTGACATCGGTCGCGACCTTGCGGGTAAACACCGGATAGTCGTTATACCCGCCCACCTGCGAAAGCTTCACCTCGCTGTCCCAATAGGCGCCCTTGACCAGCCGCACGAACAGCTTGCGCCCGTGTCGCCGCGCCAGCTTCCCCGCCCAGTCGCACACGGCGACCCCGCGCTTCTGATACGCCTGGATGGCGAGGCCGAAGCCCTCCCAGCGGCTGCCATCGGGGCGGCGGAACAGGTCATCATCGGCGACCAGATCCTCGATGATGTCCATGCTGAGTTCGAGCCGCTCGGCCTCCTCGGCGTCGATGGTGAAGTGGATGTCCGCATCGCGGGCCTTCAGCGCGAGCGCCTTGACCATCGGTACCATCGCCGCGCGGGCCTCGGCGGCGTTGAAGAAGGTGTATTTGGGGTGGAGCGCCGACAGCTTGACCGAAATCCCCGGCGAACCTGCGACCCCTGCCCCCGCCTCACGCGCCAGCCGCTCAAGCGCGGCTTGGTAGCTGAGCCGGTACTTCTCGGCATCGGCAAAGGTCATCGCTGCCTCGCCGAGCATGTCGAAAGAGTGGGTGATCCCCCGGGCGCGTTCGGGCGCGGCGCGCTTCAGCGCTTCGTCGATTGTCCGGCCAAATACGAATTGCCCGCCAAGGATCTTCATCGCCTGGCCGGTCGCGGTGCGGATCACCGGCTCGCCCAGCCGGTTCATCGCGCGCTTGAAGGCGCTGCCCAGCCCCTTCTGCCGCGCATCTGGCGGATCGAGCACTTCGCCCGTCAGCATCAGCGAGAATGTCGCCGCGTTGACGAAGGTCGAGGCGCTTTCGCCCAGATGTTCGCCCCAGTCGATGCTGCCGATCTTGTCCTTTATCAGCGCGTCCGCGGTGGCGGCATCGGGCACGCGCAGCAGCGCTTCGGCAAGGCACATCAGCGCGATGCCTTCTTCTGTATCGAGGCCGTATTGCTGCAGGAAAGCGTCAATCCCGCTCGCCTTCTTGCCGCGCGCACCTTCGATCAGGTCGATGGCGAGCCGCGCCGCTGCGCCATGCACCTGCGCTGCCGGGGCCGCCTGCTCCAGCCGCTCGGCAATGCAGGCTTCCTCGTCTTGCCGATAGGCGCGGCGCAGCTCGGCGCGGTCGATAGAAGGGGCGGCGGAATAGTCGGCCATCTGGTTTCACCTGAAACGATTCGCGGAGGAATGTCCGGCCCTCTGAACCTGCCAAGGCTGCGCTTCAAGCGCGGGTTTTGCAACGCCTGTCCTTGACCCTAGCCACGGCCAGCGGTTAGCCTTGCGCGGGATTAACAGGGGTCACACCAAGATGCGGATGTTCTGCTTCCACTGCCGCGACGGAGAGGATGGCGGACGGCTGCGTGCGATCCACCGCCCCGCGCATCTCGATTTCATCCATGCCAATGCCGATCATTTCGTCATCGTAGGCCCGCTGAAACGCGCCGATGGGTTGATCATCGGCTCGCTGCTGATCGTGAAGGCCGCAGACGAAGCCGCCGCGCGCGCCATTCTGGCGGATGATCCCTATCTCACTGGCGGGGTGTGGCAGCTGATCCGGGTGGATGAATTCACCCCGCTGCTGGGAGACTGGGCCTAAGCCTTACCCGAACGGGTCGTTGTCGCTGTACCGGCGACTGATGAAAGCGGCATTGCTGGAAAAGGCGTCGAGGTCGTGCTGCGCGAGGTTGCGCGCGATCTCGTCGATCCGGCCCTGCATCGTGTCGAGGCTTTCCTCCAGAATGAAACTCGCCGACTTGCCAGCCTTGCGGAAGATTTCGGCACGGTGGGCGGCGGGGATGTCGATATAGCTCTTGACCAGCTTGGGCAGGTGCTCATCGCGCATCAGCTCGATCTCGGTGCGGCTGACGGCCTGCACCTGTTCGCGGTCCATCATCGCTTCGACCTCGGTCAGGCTGGCGAGGATGGCGCGGATCTTGGCGCGCGCACCGGTCGGCACACGCTCGTCATCATAATCGAACGCAGGCTTGCGCGGCGCAGGCGAAGGCGCCGCGGAAGGGGCAGGGCCTGCCTCCGGCTCGGGCGCAGCAAACATTTTCCTGAGCGAATCAAACAAGCCCACGAACCTTCACGTCTCCACTGGCCGGCGATTGTCCGGCGTGCTGTCTTAGACCCTGTTTCACCGGGGTGGAAGCATCGACATTGCCGCGCGCTCGGTATCGAGCCGGTCTAGCGCATCGTAAAGACGGGCGAAGGCCGACTGCAAGGCTTGCGCCCGGTCGTCATCGGGCGTGCCGTCCTCGGCAATGAGGTTGCTCGCCGCCTGCCTCAGGCTGGCAATGCCATCCAGCACTAGTTCCTGTTGCGCGATCAACCGCGCGGCCTCGATGGCGGTGCGCAGGACCAGCACCATGGTGGCGATGGCCTGATCGATGCCCTCGATCAGGCGCAGGTTGGTGGCGGTGACGATTGCACGCATGGACACCGCTTGTGCGGCCAGCGCGCGCGCCTCGGCAATGTCGCGCATCCGGGACTGGACAGCGGACAGGGCGTCCGACCGCAGCCGCCGCGCCTTCATCGGTTCGCGTGCGTCCAGCGCCTCGGCGCGGGCAGCAAGGGTCAAGGCGACCTCCTCGGCGAATAGCGCGTGCTCCATCAGTTCAGCGAGCAGCGGGGTGATCCCCGCCTGCTCGCCCTCGATCCCGACATTGGCGCGCAGCAAGGCGTCCCGTTCGCGAGTCAGCGAAGCGAGTGCGGCTTCGATCCGGCTCTGGCTTTCGCGATAGCGGCGGAAATAGGCCTTGGGATCGGGGGTCGATGAAAACAGGCCCCAGCGCCGCCCGCCTCCTGCCAGATTGCCCTGCCGCAGCGGTTCAAGGCTCTGGGCGAGGCTGCGCAGGCCCGCGATGGCGCGCGCGATGCCATCGGTCGGCGGCGGGGCGACATGGGCGAGGCTGCCCGCATGGCGCGCGGACAGCTTCAGGATCGCATCGCGCCCCAGCCCTTCGATCGCTTCAAGCTTGTGATCGAAGGCGGGGCTGAGCGGCTCGATCAGCAGCAGTTCGGCGACATATTTCATCGCCTGCCCGGCAAGTTCGGCGTGGCGGCGTTTGGTGATGGGGGACACGGCCCAGGTCGCCCGACGTCAGGCCACCCGCGTCGGCTGTTGCGGGAAGCCGGGAGCAGCGCCGCGCAAGCCGTGGACCCGCGCCCGGTCCAACACGCCCGCCGCCCAGCGTGCATGGGTGGTCGGCTCGCACATGCTGCCGCCATGGCCGAACACCGCCTGCGCCTCGCGCGCTAGGATCGCGCGGGCTTCCTCTTCCTCGCCGGAGGAAGGGCGCAGCGCTTCGTGGATGATGCCGACCTGAACGGGATGGATCGCGGTCTTGGTCAGCAGCCCATGCTCCAGATCGCGCGCCACTTCCTCGCGCAGCAAATCGCTTTGCGCGTAATGCTCGAACACCGGGGCGGACAGCGCCATGCCTTCGGGCAGGAACACGCTCGCCATCGTCGCAATCGCCAGGCCCAGCGGCCCATCATAAGCGGTGCGCACCCGCGAGCGGCGCACGCCGAGCAGGTTGAGAATGTCATTCCCGCCGATCCGCACGGCATGGACCCGATCGCCCAGCGGTTGGAGGGTGCGGGCCATCTGCGTCAGCGCCGCACGGTCGAAGGCCTCGGCGCTCTCGACGGTCGGCATGATCCCGTGATCCGCGCCTTCGAGCCGCGCCAGCCAGCCCGGAAGATTGGCGGTCGTCACCTTGGGCAGGACAAAGCCCGCCAGCCGCTCGATCCCCGGCTGCGCCTGCATCCAGGTCAGCATCTCGGGTCCGCGCGGGCGGGTATAGGCGATCAGCTGCGGCGGGGCGGCTTCAAGCGCGCGCAGGGTTTCGCAGAACACCGCCTGCGCCGCGCTGACATCCGCCTCGTGGAGCGAATCCTCAAGGCAGATCACCACCGAGCGCAAGTCGGGATTGTCACCGGCCAGCACCTCGGCAAGGCGCGGGTGCTGCACCGGGATATAGAGCGTCGCGCCCAGTTCCACCGCTTTCGTCATCCGATGTCTCCTGCCTTCGCAATCAAGGTTACGGCGCGATAGTTGCCAAGTTCCCGCTGATGCACCTTTACCCCCGATTGTTCCGCAAGGTGCAGCAAATGCGCAACTTCTTCGTCGGCCCGGTCGCGTACGAACACCGCCTCGGGCACCCGGCGCAACACGGCGCGGGTCGCCTCGGCAATGCCGGGCTTGATGCGGTTGCGGTTGGTGACAGCGAATTCGTCCATCAGTCCCTCGACCAGCGCGGCGCAGGCGGCGCGGCTTTCGCGTGCGTCGGCAGGGTTCCAGCCGGGGTGATCGGCGCGGGAGGGCGCGGCGGCCTCGACCGCGGCGATAAAGGCGCGCGACTGGTCGGCGGCGGCATGTTCGGTGAGGTGGCGGCAGGCATGGAACTCGCCCGCGCCCACCAGATCATCGCTCAGCACAGAGCGGCTGACCAGCCCCGAAGCGATCCCGCCGAGGATACCGGAGGGGATGAGATAATCTTCCGACGTGGCGGCCAGCGAGGCGCAGCCCGCCGGATCGGCCACCACCGCGAGGAAGGGGGCAAAGCCGGTCGCGCCATCGCCAAGGCTCGCTTCAAGCTCGCCGGTGATCGCGCCCTTGCCCGTCCAACCGTCGACAAACACCGCGTCCGCCGCGCCGCGTGCAGCAGCGATGTGGGCGAGCGCGGCCCGGTCGATCCCGCGCCCGCGAATGATGCTGACCGAATAATGCACCGTCTCGATGCCCCGGCGCAGCAAGGCGCGGCGCAGCAGCACGCCGATGGGCGTGCCCGCGCGGGCGAGCGAGATGATGGTGCAACTGCGCGACGTTTCCGGCCTTGCGGCGATGGCCTCGGCCAACGTCTCGACATCGCGCCGCACCCGCCCGCCATTGCGTGCCAGCGCGGCGTGGTAGAGATCGAGGTAGCGCGCATCGGGCAGGCGCTCTTCCGACAACATCTCCGAATAATGCCGCGCGCCCGACTGGATCAGCGCCTCCTTCTCGCGCACGCCGGTCAGACCGATCGTGGCGGGCTTGAGGAGGAAGGTCACATCCTCGGGGGCGTAGGAACCGTGAAACGGGGTCATGCGCAGCTCAATCGATCCAGTCATGGCCGTGCGCGATATGCTGCCACAGCTGCGCCTGCGTCGGGATCATCGCCATGTCGGCCAGATCGAGGAAGCCCGCGTCCGACCAGCTATCACCGATGCCGATGACCAGCCGCTCGGGTGTCGCGACGCGCACCTGTTCGAGCATGTAACGCACCGCCGCGCGCTTGCTGAGCCATGGGGGGAGAAAGGCAAGGTTGTTGCCATTGGCGTGAATGCGCCAGCCCTGCGGCAGGCGCGCAGCCAGCGCCTCGGCCAGCGCAGTGAGGGCAGGGACATCGCCGTGATTGCTCTTGATGACGATGTAGAGATCGAGCCCGTCTTCGCTCACCAGCCAGTGGCGGTATGCCTCGCCGCACAGCCCGCTCACCAGCGCTGGATAGAGCGCGGCGGGAGCGGTGCTCGCCTGCGCCTCGGCTTCGAGCAGGCGGTGCCAAGCCGCGTCGGGCGTGCCATCGGCGGTCAGGATGCAGCCGCCATTGGCGCAGATCGCCGGGGCCTGTGCAATGGCGACCCGCGCCAGCACCTCGCGGCTGCGCGCGGTGACGGGGACGACCTCACCATGCGCCAGCCACGCCATCAGCGCCTGCTGCGGAGGGGTGGCGTAGCCGCTGGGCGCACCATCGGCGAGGCGGCTCATCAGGCGCAGCGATTCCTCCGGCCAGTCCCCGCACTTGGGGCGGGTCTGGAACAGGCTGTCATCGAGATCGGCCAGAATAAGGGGGCGAGTGGTCATCGCGCGTCGCCATAGCGGCACAGTACGAGTTCGACCATCGCAGCGCTGCCCGCTTCGGCGATCCAGCGCGCCAACTCGTCGGCCTGCGTTCCGGCGATCTCGGCGGCGATCACGATCCGGTCGGGCCGGTGGGCGAGCAGATTATAAACATGGCAGGTCGCGCCCGATCCATAGGCGTCGGCAAGCGTGGTGACGCTCTGCATCGCGTGGCCGATCAACGCGGGGGTGCGGGTGATCGACTGGATGGCGGCAATGCCGCCCTGCGCCGCGATCTCTTCGGCAATCCGCAGCGCCTCGTAGGCATGCTCGCCATCGCCAAGCACCAGCACCCGCTCGCCGGGCGCAGCGTTGATGGGGGCGCGGGTCGCAGCCTCGGGCGCTAGCAACCCGGTGCGGCTGCGCATGCCGCTGGCGGGGGCGGTGCCGTGGCGGTTAGCGGTTGCAGCGAGCGTCGCGGCGGCCTGCCCTGCGCCGGGCGTCCATTCGAGCGCCCCCGCGATCAGCGCGTGTGCGGCGGCGGGGCGCGGCATCCGGGGGATGAAGCCGCCCGCGCTCCAGTCGGTCAGGCTGGCACAGTGCACCGTCTCCAGCGCAGGCAGCGCCGCAACCAGCGCCTCTGCCGCCTCGACGAAGGTGTTGCCGGTGCTGCATTCGTCATCGACGATCACGAGGCTGCGCGCAGCGGCGAGCAACGGTTCGATCTCGGCGCTGACCTGCACCATGTGGGATGCGGCGTGGCTATGGCCTTCCTCGAAGCGGGTGAGGATTGGCGCGCCCGCCACAATCTGGCGGCTGCTCTGGATGTAGGCGCTGGCGGCATCAGGATGGCGCAGACGCCACGCCGCCCAGACGCTTTGGGCAAGGCCTGTCGCGGTCTCGGCCATGCCGCAGAACAGCACTGGCCCCGGCAAGTCGCCGGGGATCTGCGCCGCCAATGCATCGGCGGCGGCGCGCAAGGCCTGCGGCGGGGTTAGCAAGTGCCGTCCCAGCACCCGCGAGACGATCAGGAACCCGCGCTTGGGATTGGCACGGGCCGCAAAGTCGCACAGTTCGGCGACCCGCGCGGGCGAGACCCCGCGCAGCACCAGGCGGCCGGTCGGCAGTTCGACCGTAACCATGTCCTCAGCCGGGCCGGATACCCGCGCCTGATCAGGCATGAACGATGATGCTGACCACCGCGTTGCGCGCCCGGCCCACGACATTGCGGCGCAGATTGTCGGTCGAGATCGCCAGGGGCGGCAAGTCCGCCCCCGCCGCTGCCGCCATCTCGAACACCAGCGCGGCGCGGATGCCGAAATTGACGTTCTCCGAAATCGACCCGCGGTTGCGCATATTGTCATGCGCCAGGCTCGCCGAGGTGATGCCGACCAGATTGCCGAATTCGTCGATGATCGCCCCGCCCGACGATCCCGAACCGATCGGCGCGCTGAACTGGAAGCGCGTGATATCGCCGCCACCGCCGGTCAGGCCCGAGACATTGCCGGTTGTTACCTTGAGATCGGCGCCCAGCACGTCAATCAGCGGGAAGCCCGCCGCCATGATATCCTCGCCGAGGAACAGCGGCGACCCGATCCTGAGCGGCAGAGGCGCGCCCGCCGTCTGGCAGCGCAACAGCGCCAGATCGTGCTGCGCATCAACCGCCAGCGTCACCGCGACATCGCGTGCGGGGCCGATTTCGAAACGCTGGCCGTCCTCGATCACATGGGCGTTGGTGACGATCAGATCGGGCGCAATCAGCACGCCGCTGCCCGTCCCAAGCATCTGCCCCGGCACCGGCTTCGGGCGGTTATGCCCGCGCCCGTCGGGATGAGGGATCGGGCCGTTCCCCGGTGGCGGCACCGAAGGGGCGTTGCGATAGGGCACCTCGACCTCGCCCAGATTGCGCGCCCGGACATAGGCGTCGATACCGAAGGTGAAACCCTCGTTTGCCACCTTCATCCGCCGCTCGCCATTGCGGGTATAGATCTCGGCGAGGATCACTGCGGCGAGCTGTTCGGTCGGCGGCGGCATCACATGGGTGGTGCCGTCGACTTCGAAATGGATCGGGTAGGCGGCGTTGGTGAAGCCGCCGTGGCGATCATCCATGACATAGGCGACAATCTCGAAATCGCCTTCCAGCTCGGCCATGCCGCCCATGAACCAGTGCTGCGGATCGATCCGTTCAAAGGCGAGCACCCGCCCGCCTTGGCCGCCACCCGTCCCGATCGCGGCAATGGCAATGCGCTGGCCTTCCGGCCCTTCCAAACGGATGCGGCAATCGGCCTTGGGGCTGATTGCGATCCGCTGTCCGGGCTGGGCGGGCTGCATGACGGCGTTGCTCGCCAGATCAGCCGATGTTGACGCCCATCGCGCCCGCAAGACCGCCAAGGCCGCTGCGCCAGCCTTCGCCGATCGCCTTGACCTTGATGTCGCCGGCAGGGCCGCGATAGAGTTCGACGAAGATCATCGCCACGTTCATCGAGGCGTCTTCGGACAGGTCGTAACGCGCCAGTTCCTTGCCGTCGGCCTCGTTGACCACGCGGGCGAAGGCGTTCTGCACCGAGCCGAAGTTCTGCCCGTTGATCTCGCCTTCATGGATCGTCACCGCGATCACCACCTTCTTGGCAGCGGGGGTGAGCTTGGCGAAATCGATCCTGATCGTCTCGTCATCGCCCGCGCCATCGCCGGTGCGGTTGTCGCCGCTATAGACCACGGCGCCATCGGGCGAGGTCTTGTTGTTGTAGAACACGAAATTCGCGTCCGAGAGCACCTTGTCATTTTCCCCGATCACGAACGCCGAAGCGTCCAGATCGAAGGCCGCGCCATCGGTGCGCCGCACGTCCCAGCCGAGTCCGACCGTGACCGCACTGAGCCCCGGCGCTTCCTTCGACAGCGAGACATTGCCGCCCTTGCTGAGCGAAACCGCCATATTCCCTGATCCTTGTAAAATTTGAGTGCGCGCGGGAGCCGGTCGCCTAACCGTGCCCCGCGCGCGGTTCAGCCCTTAGCCGACATTGACCCCGAAATGCGAGGCGAGCGGACCAAGCCCGCCGCGGAAGCCCTGTCCCACGGCGCGGAACTTCCACTCGGCTCCGTGGCGATAGACCTCGCCGAGGATCATCGCGGTTTCGACCGAGGCGTCTTCCGACAGGTCGAAGCGCACGACTTCGTTGTTGTTGCTGGCATCGACTAGGCGGATGAAGGCGTTGGACACCTGACCGAAGGTCTGGCCATTCTCGTCGCCATTGTAGATCGTCACCACGACCGCAACCTTGTCGACATCGGCGGGCAGCTTCGAGAGAGTGACCTCGATCTGTTCGTCATCGCCGTCACCTTCGCCGGTGCGGTTGTCGCCCTGGTGGACCACTGCGCCGCCAGCGACGTTCTTGTTGTTGAAGAAGCAGAAATCGGTATCGGCGCGAACCTTGCCGCCCGCGTTGCACAGGAAGGCCGATGCATCGAGGTCGAAATCCTGACCATCGGTCGCACGCACATCCCAGCCGAGGCCGATCATGATGCGGTCAAGCCCGGGGGCTTCCTTCGACAGGCTGAGATTGCCACCCTTTGACAGCGAGATAGCCATAATCCGTCTTCCTTTCTCAAATCCGGCGGCGACCGGAACCGTCCCGGCCGCCGCCCGAGGTAAATTCTGCGCCGTGCCTCAGGCCAGCGCGTCCTCCGGCTCCCCTTCCGGGTTCGCCTTGTTCCAACGCACCGACGACCAGAACGCGAGCCCGATCAGCACCGCGCCGATCAGGCCGGTGATGACTTCGGGGATATGCGCGAACGTGTTGACGAACATGATGATCGCCAAGGCCATGATCGCATAGAAGGCGCCGTGTTCGAGATAGCGGTATTCCGACATCGTCCCCTTGCGCACCAGGAAGATCGTCATCGAACGCACGAACATCGCACCGATACCAAGGCCGATGGCGATGATGATCAGGTTGTTGGTCAGCGCGAACGCCCCGATCACCCCGTCGAACGAGAAGCTGGCGTCGAGCACTTCGAGATACAGGAACGCCCCGAAACCGGCCTTAGCGACATCGCCTGTGGTGGGCGTGGGCGGTTCGAGCAGGTGGTTGACGATCTCGACCGCAAGATAGACCAGCAGGCCCGCAATGGCCGCGATGATGAAGGTCAGCGCATCAGCCGGCGCGAGCATGGTGGACGTCGCCCAGATAGCCGCCAGCACCAGCCCGATCGCAATCGCCTCGATCTCGGCCACCTTGGACAGCGGGCGCTCGATCGCGGCGATCCAGTCGACCTCCTTTTCGGAATCGAAGAAGTACTTGAGGCCGACCATGCCCAGAAACGCACCGCCGAAGCCCATCAGGCCGATATGCGCGTCGCTGACGATGCGCTGGTATTCGGTCGGCTCGTTCAGCGCGAGCTTGATCGCTTCGACAGGGCCCAGCGAGGCCGCGACCATCACGATCACCAGCGGGAACACGATCCGCATCCCGAACACCGCAATCGCGATCCCCCAGGTCAGGAAGCGCTGCTGCCAGACCGGGTCCATGTCCTTGAGCACCGAGGCGTTGACCGCGGCGTTATCGAATGACAGCGAAACTTCCAGCACGGCCAGCACCGCGCAGATCCAGACGATCCCCAGCATGCCGTCGATCGTGCCGGTCAGCTCCCAGCCGTACCAGCCCCCCAGAATCAGACCGAACAGAGTGAACAGCAGCGAACCGCCGAAATGCTTGAACATCGAATAATTATCCTTCTGGCCGCTTCATACGGCAGTCTTGTTGCTCAGTCCTTACTGCCGCGCGCCCACTGAAGATAGACGCCGATATCCTCGGCAAAGGGTTTCTGGCTGGAATAGAAGCGCATCAGGCGGCTCATCTTGAGCTCGCCGCCGACATTGTCGATCACCGCGATCCCGCATAGCCGCTCGCGGCTGCCGGTTTCGTCCATCCGCACCTCGATCTCGGGCTGGCCGGGAATGTTGAGCCGGACCACCCCATCGGTCTCGCCCCAGTTGGGCGCACCTTCATAGATCAGGGCGAACACGCCGATGCGGCGGATATAGTCGAAATACTGGCCATTGACGCGGATCGTCTCACCGGCCGCGACCGCGCCGGTGCGGTCATCGCCCGACAGTTCGATAAAGGGCGGCTGGTTATACGCGCCGAAGCTGCGTCCCAGCGCCTGGATGCAGCCTGCACCCATGCCGTCGGCCAGTTCGAAGATCACGCCCAGATCAAGGTCAAGCTGCTGCGTCCCGCCGAAGAAGCCCTTCTTCTGCGTCCGCGCAGTCCAGTTGAGGTTGAGCACGATCTCGCCGAAGGTGTTGCCCTGCTTCTTGAGGCTGACCGAAGAATTACCTTTGTCGAGGCTGATTTTCTTCAGGCTGACCGGCGCCGCAGGGGCTGGTGGCGGAGGCGGAGGCGGAGGCGGCGGGGGTGCCGGAGGAGGGGGTGGCGGTGGCGGCGGTGCGGGGGCATCTTCCACTTCCCCGCCGAAATGCCCGATCAGCGCGCCAAGCCCGCCTGCAAAGCCAGCCGCAATCGTGCCGATCTTCCAGCCGGAGGAATGGCGGTAAATCTCCGCCATCATCACGGCTTTTTCGTTCGAGAGGTGCGCGGCGACGTCGAAGCTCGCCTTGCCGCCATCAATGCTCACCAGCAGCGGGCGGGATTCGCCCACGGCGCGGCTGTCATGGGTGGCGGTGAAGACGATGCGGTCGATCGTCGCCGGGAGCTTGTCGAGATCGAGCGTGAAACTCGCCGCGTTGCCAGCGCTGCTCATCCGCACTTCGCCGCCGGGGCTGGCAGGGTTGGAGAACAGCACGACATAGCGGTCATCGCCGATCTTCTGCCCGGGTTCGAGCCCGAAGGCGGCAATGTCGATGCCGTCCATGCCGAACTCGACCTTGACCTCGCATTGCGGGCCAACCCCGAGATCGGACAGGGAGCGTTTCTCCCCACGTTGCAACTGCATCGGAATGACTCCCGCTGGAATGGAGGCTGGCGCGGTGGTTCCGCGCGCGCCGGATCAGGTCAGAGGATGGCGCGGGCCGGGGCGGTCAGATCGTGCACGGTGCGTCCGCCGGTCCGCTCGCCGATCGCCTTGAAGTCCCACTGCCCGCCATTGCGCGACAGGCTGGCGAGGATCAGCCCGGTGTGCGAGCCGGAATCCGAAATGTCGAAGCGCGCCAGCTCGGTCCGGGTCTTGGTATCGACCACCCGGCCAAAGGCATTGGCAACCTTGTCAAAGGTCTGCCCGCGGAAGCTGTTCACCGTCAGGACGATATACTCGACCTTGCCGTCGAGCCGTTCGAGATTGATGGCGATGCTCTCGTCATCCCCGTCGCCCTCGCCGGTGAGATTATCGCCGCTGTGGCGGATCGTGCCCGAGGCGTTGGTAAGCTTGCCGAACCACACCGATTCCAGCACGGCCTTGTCGGCATCGAAGGTGATGCACGACGCGTCGAGATCAATATCCCCGCCGCCGCCCAGCAAACCGCCGAAGAAGCCCTTCTTGGCAACGTCCCAGCCAACCCCGAGGGTGATCTGCGACAGCCCGTTCGGCGCCTGCTTGGTGAGGCTGACAGACTGGCTCTTCTGGAGTGAAATTCCCACTGATCCCCCACGTCTTCCGGCGATTGATGCCTTGACGAAGATATCCGCGAAGCCCGCAGGAGTGTCAACCCTTCGACCGAGGGGATTGCGGCGAGCCGCGCGCTGATTTCGTTACGTTTTTGTTAAGGGGTTGCGGAAGCTTCGCGGGCGTTAGCCGATGCTTTTGATCTTGCGGCCTGCGTGGTTTTCTATGACCGCGATGGCATCGCGCATCTCGCGAACCTTGCCGATCTGCGTGTCGCTGCCCCACACTGAACCCTTGTAGACGTAGATCGTCCCGTTCGATTCAGACACGTAGTACAGGTTCTCGCCACCGCCCTCGACGATCACTTTCTTCTTCGCCATCGCGCCACTCCCCCGGTTGCGCGAGGAAGACTATGCTCCGTGCGTGGCCTGTCAACCGGACTAGATGCCGAAGCTGCCCTTCAGCCCGTCGATCACATATTGCGCCGCCAGCGCGGCCAGCAGCACGCCGAGCAGGCGGGTGATCACCGCCTCGACCTTGTCGCCCAGCAGCCGGATCAGCGGCCCGGCGGCGACCAGCGCGGCGGCGGTGATGGCCAGCACCGCGGCGAGCGCGGCGAGCACCTCGAGCGATTCCGGAAGCCCATCGGCCTCGTTCATCAGCAGCATGATCGCCGCAATCGCGCCCGGCCCGGCGAGCATCGGCATCGCCATCGGGAACACCGAAACGTCCTCGATCTCGGGCGTCTGCGCGATCTTCTCGGCGCGTTCCTCGCGGCGCTGTGTGCGCTTTTCGAAGACCATGTCGAAGGCGATGAAGAACAGCATCAGCCCGCCCGCGATGCGGAACGAGTCCAGTTCGATATGCAGCGCGCCCAGCAGCTCCTGCCCGAACAGCGCGAAGATCAGCAGGATGACCGAGGCGATCGCCGTCGCGCGCAGCGCCATGCTGCGGGCCTGCTCACGCGTGGCGCCCTTGGTCAGCCCGGCATAGATCGGCGCGCACCCCGGCGGGTCGATCACAACGAACAGGGTGACGAAAGCGGAAAGGAAGAGTTCGGTCAGCACCATTGCTCGCTCGGGGAAGGCCTAGCGCCCCCTCACATCAATCGCCGGTCGGCACAAGGCTTTGTTCGATCCCGGTCACCCAGCGCCCCTGGTAGAAATACTCCGCGGCGGCATAGCGGGTGCCGTCCGCGCGGTGTTCCCAGCGCCAGCGCAGCGTGCCGTCGCGCGAAAGGCGGGCGTCGGTCTTGCCGTCCTCGCCCACGGGGATCGCGGGGGGCGGCGGGGTGGGTGCATCGCCGCGCGGGCAGGTGGCGACGAGGCCCTGCACCGCGTCGATCTCGGTCACGACGATATCGCCTTCCTCGACCGGCTTGCGCGGCGGCGGCTGCGGCACATCATCCCCGCCGACATCGAAGACATAGCGATAGGTGTTGTCTGCCTGCCGTTCCCAGACGGTCACGAAATTGCCGACCTTGCCCTCCGGATCGCGGAAGCGCCCCTGGCTCACCGCCACCGCGCCATCGCAGCTCATCACCACCACGCGCGGCTCCCACTGCACAGCCTCGGGCGGATCGGTCTGCATGGCGAGCCACGGTTCGATCGGGAAGGGGCCGTTGCGCCCGTGGAGCAGCGCGCCGGGGGCGGCGAACTGGCGGAAGGCGGTCCACTGGCCCTGTTCGCGCGCGGCGCGGGAGAAGGCGAGTTCGGCGGCGACGATGGTGCTCGGCTGCGCGGCGCCGGGCGCGGTGGTCAGCACTCGCTCGATCATCGCCATGGCCCGCTTGTTCGGCTTGGGCGCGCCGCCCCCGGCACAGGCGGTGAGTGCAAGCATGGCGGCGACGGCGAAGACTGACGATTTCATGCTTTTCCCACCTTCGCAGAGATTGATTACAGCCCCTCTGGCGCGTCCAGCCCGGCATGGCGATGCGCCGCGACGAGCGTGTTCCTGAGCAGCACCGCAATGGTCATCGGCCCGACACCGCCCGGCACCGGCGTGATTGCACCCGCCACGGCAAGCGCCTCGGCAAAAGCGACATCGCCCACCAGCCGTCCCTTTTCCTTGCCTTCATCAGGCGGCAGGCGGTTGATGCCGACGTCGATCACGGTCGCGCCCGGCTTGATCCAGTCGCCGCGCACCATCTCCGGACGGCCCACGGCGGCAACCACGATGTCGGCGCGGCGCACCACGGCGGGCAGATCGCGCGTGCGGCTATGCGCCACGGTGACGGTGGCGTTGGCATCGGTGAGCAGTTGCGCCATCGGCTTGCCGACGATGTTCGACCGGCCGATCACCACTGCCTCCAGCCCCGACAGATCGCCCAGCCGGTCTTGCAACAGCATCAGGCAGCCCAATGGGGTGCAGGGCACGAAGCCCGGCTGGCCGACACTCAAACGACCGGCGTTGATCACATGGAACCCGTCAACATCCTTGTCGGGATCGATGGCGGCGATGACCGCCTGCTCGTCCAGACCGGCAGGCAGGGGAAGCTGGACGAGAATGCCGTCGACTTCCTCGTCACGGTTCAGCCGCTCGACCAGCGCGAGCAGTTCACCGGCACTGGTGGTCGCGGGCAGGCGATGTTCGAAGCTGGCGATGCCCGCTTCCTCGCAAGCGCGGCCCTTGGCGCCGACATAGACCTGGCTCGCTGCATCTTCGCCGACCAGCACCACCGCAAGACCGGGACGCCGCCCGGCGTTCTGGGCAAAGGCCGCCGCTGCCGCACCGATGCGTGCGCGCAGGGCTTCGGCAAAAGCCTTGCCGTCGATCCGCGCTGCCTCCCCCATCAGGTCATCGCGCCTTGCAGGATATAGCCGACCGCGTTGAGCAGCATCAGGAACACCATCGGCGAAAAGTCGATCGCCCCGGTATCGGGCATGACCTTGCGGATCGGGCGCAGCGCAGGCTCGAACAACCGGCTCAGCGCATCATGCACCGCAAAGGCGAACTGGTTGCTCGGGCTCACCACGTTGAAGGCGAACAGCAGCCCGATGATGAACCAGATGATCAGCAGCATGTTGGCCGTGTTGAGGACCATCAGGAAAATCTGGAGAAGTGCGTCAGTCATTGGCGATCCGTTTCCATTGCGAAGGCGCGGCTTGCTTTGGCAGGCTGCCGCGCGCGGTCTAGTCCCTTGGCTAGGCGTATTAGCCTGTTAATACGCCCCGCGCCATATCTCAGTTCCCGCTTCAGGCGCGCACCAGTGTCCCGGCACCGCGCGCGGTGAAGAATTCGAGCAGCATCGCGTGCCCCACCCGCCCGTCAAGCACCACTGCCGCCTCGCAGCCCGATTGCACCGCGGTCACGCAGGTTTCCAGCTTGGGCACCATGCCGCCGCGGATCACGCCGTCGGCGCGCAGCTTGGCGATATCGGTGGGGGTGAGATCGGTGAGCAGTTCGCCTTCCGCGCCCAGCACGCCCGCCACATCGGTCAGCAGGAACAAACGCGCCGCGCCCAGCGCCGCCGCAATCGCGCCCGCCATGGTATCGGCGTTGATGTTGTAGGTCGCCCCGTCCTCGCCCGGCGCAATCGGCGCGATCACCGGGATCATCCCGGCGGCGACCATCGTGTCGATCACCGTGGTATCGACCATCGCCGGTTCGCCGACGAAGCCCAGGTCCACGACCTGTTCGATATTGCTGTCAGGATCACGCGTGGTGCGGCTGACCTTGCGCGCGGTGACCAGCCCGCCGTCCTTGCCCGAGATGCCGATCGCCTTGCCGCCGGCTGCCGCCAGCCAGCCGACCAGTTCCTTGTTGATCGCGCCTGAAAGCACCATCTCCGCGATCTTGGCGGTTGCTTCATCGGTGACGCGCAATCCGTCGACGAAGGTGCTCTCCACCCCCAACCGCTTGAGCATCTGGCCGATCTGCGGGCCGCCGCCATGCACCACCACCGGGTTGATGCCGACCGCCTTCAGCAGCACGATATCCTCGGCAAAATCGCGCGCTGCCTCGGGGTCGCCCATCGCGTGGCCGCCGTATTTCACCACGAAGGTGCGGCCCGCATAGCGCTGGAAATAGGGCAGCGCCTCGATCAGCACTTCGGCCTTCGAGAGATCGGGCGTTTCGGCCCCCGAACGGGGTGCGTCATGGAATTGCTTGTCAGTCACCGGCGTCATGTCCCGTGCGCGCACATCGCGCTGTCGGGCGGCGCCCTAGCGGCTTGCAGGCGCGGGGCCAAGCGGCTTGGTGGGGTGGAGAAAGACCAAACTAGGCATTTCACTCACTTGATGATATTCATCCAAAAAAAAGAGGTCGCTATTTACCTTCTCCATCAGAGGTGATCATGGCCGAGAATGACAGCACTACCCCTGCCGAAGAAGCCGGCAGCGGAGGACGGCGGCAGGGGGACCGGCGCAAGGCGCAGGTGCCTTTTGACGGGCCGGATCGCCGCAAGGGCGACCGCCGTTCAGGCGCGGACCGCCGCACCACACCCCGCAAAGACACCGAGATCTGAGGCCCGCCCCCCAAGGCCGCCCCGTCATTCTGCCTGGGCGTTTTCCAGCATGGCTGCGATTTCGTCGAGCAGGTGCAGCCGCTCTTTCTTGAGCGCTTCGAGCCGTTCGTCGCTGGCCGCTTCGATCTCGGTTTCGATGCGGTGGATGGTGCGGTTCACCTCGTGATGCCGCTCGGCCAGCCGGGCGAAATGCGCGTCGGTCAATTTGAGCTGGTGGAGCGCGGCGGTATCTTCGGGGAAGGTATCGGCGAGTTCGTGCGGGGTATGTGCGGACATCGGAGTCTCCTTGTTCGATGTCCCCTGCCTAGACCCCTGCGCGCCATCCGCATTTGATCGCGGTCAAATCCGCCGCGCCGGGCTGGAGGGGGTCTGGCGCGGGCTGGAGGGGGTCTAACAGGGGTCTAAGGGGGGCCTGAATTTCCCGCCAATCGCGCCATCACTCTGTAATCGCTCGCCTTTCATGCCGGATGACATGGTTGCGGCGAAAATCGGGGCGTGTCACCGCTTTGCACCCCGCAGACTTAGCGCCGGAGGGGCCGCGTAGGAAAGCGCGTGCCCCCCCCGCACACGCGCGCCGTGCGGGCTCACCAGAAATAGACCGCCAGTCCCGCCGCTGCCGCCAGTTGCAGCGCGGCAATCGCGTGGAGCTGCCCGCAGAACGGCTGCTTGCGCGTCTTGTGCCGGAACAGCGCGCGGCCCGCATAGGCCCCCACCGTCCCGCCAAAGAACGCAAGCCGCAGCAGCGTCGATTCCGAGACCCGCCACGCCCCTTGCGCCGCCCGCGCCTTGTCGATTCCGAAGGCCGCAAAGGCGAACAGGTTCATCGCCAGCAGCGCCGCCGCGATGTTGAACGGCGTCACCAGCGCCTTGACGGCGGCGATGGTCGACGGATCGGTGACGAGTGCGTGCGGGTCCATGGGGGCGGGTATAGGAAACAAAGGGTTGCAGAAGGGTTGAGCGGGCTTTCCGCGCGCACCGCGTTAGCGCGATGTTGAGAATTGGCGCGGCATTCTGCGTTGATGGGCAAGATCATCCGCTTCCGCAATCCGCGCCAGCCGTCCCGCTGGACCAAGGCGGATGCCTATGCCTCGCGCCGCAAGCGGGCGTGGTTTGCGCAGCGCTTTGCCCGGCAACCGGCGAAGGCTTCGGGGCGGTGGTTTGCCGCGCTGATGGTGATCCTGCCGCTTTCGGCCTTCACCGCGGTGCTGCTGATGCCGGTTTCGGGCGGGCCGGAGGAAGCCGCGGCATCAGGCGCGCGGCCTAGCGCTGCTGATCTGGCCTTGAACAGCGCCGCCAGTCTTGATGCTGCGCAGCCGCGGATCGTTGCCGGAGCGCGGCCGGGCGGAGTGGCCGCAGCCAGCGGCGGCGACCGCGAGAGCGCGCGTTTCAGCCTGTGTTCGGGGCCGGTGCGGGTCACCTGCGTCGTCGATGGCGACACCATCTGGTATCGGGGCGAGAAAATCCGCATCGCCGATCTCGACACGCCCGAGGTCAGCAACCCCGGCTGCGCCAACGAAGCGATGATGGGCCGCCGCGCCACGCAGCGGCTGGTGACGCTGCTGAACGCGGGGCCGTTCTCCCTCAAACCCAATCCCGAGGGGCGCAGCCGGGACAAATACGGCCGCACCCTGAAACTGGTCACCCGCGGCGGCGCAAGCCTTGGCGAAGTGCTGGTGCGCGAGGGGCTGGCCGAGCAATGGGGCGGCGTGCGACGGGCGTGGTGTTAGGGGCCTAACCTGCCCGTCATCCCGGCGCAGGCCGGGACTCAGAGCGGCTGAGAGCGAACGTCAGGGAAAGAAAACTGGGCCCCGGCCTACGCCGGGGTGACGAGATTGGGGAGCGACCTGTCCCCCGTCCCGGGCCTGACCCGGGATCCCGCTGTTCTTTCATCGGCGCGGAAGAGAGCGGGGCCCCGGGTCCCCGGCCTGCGCCGGGGCAGGCAAGCCCGGGGAGACGGGATTTTGGGGGCGGAAATGTTGAGCGCAACCCTCATTCGAGTTCTAGATCAGGCAGGCCGTTCAGCAACTTAGAAATTAGGACACGCTTCCCTGCTGATGACGAGTAGCTTCCTGCGGCACCGCCTTTAGGTGCAGTGAGCCAGAAATCGGCTCCCTTGACGAATTCTGCGTCCTTGTTTTCACCATCAAGGTGATCAAACATCGGCTGCAAGAGTTCTGCATAGTTGTCATCTTCAAGGAGCGAGCCGCCGTTCGATCGCACTAGCTCAGCAATTTCCGGAAGGATCTCATGCATTGCCCACACACCAATACCCTTCATTAAGGTGTATTTTTGACTTTCTTTAAATGGTTCGGGCATCGCCGACCGAATTCCTCTCCAGTAGCTTTCGAGGATTTGAAATTTCCTATCTCTCCCTACATTTTTCAGAAGGGGGTAATTCAGGAATTTTCTCAATGAAGTGACAAATGAGGCGCTTGGTATCGTAGTTATACCACGATCTTCGTTTGCTAGCCGGATCCGATTTCGCCAGATATCGGAACTGTCTGCCATCATCTCGGTAATTGCTTGAGCCTCGACTTTCCAATCTTGACCTGATTCAATTAAACCCGTCATGACTTTCCCGTCATGCTCAGCGCGTTGCTTAAGAAGGTCGTAAGCCAAATCAGTTTTCACTGATTTAGCAGTAGAATTCACGATGTAGAATTGCTCAAGCTCTTGACCTTCGTCAGCGCCAAGCATCATGACGAATTGAATCTTGAAATCCCCGTATCTTTGGGGATCCTCGGCCATAAGCCCGCGGAAAGCAGCCAACCGATGCTGCCCGTCAACAACAGAAAGCGTGCCACTATAAGCGTTAAGGTCGAATGTGCTGCAATCGCCATCTGTGCGCTCTTCCAACGCGGCACGCCATGAATCGTGGCGCGCATTCAAAAGAACTGCCGTCGGGATGTCTACCCGCCCACGTCGAATTTCCATCATCAGCTTTAAGATGCGGCCTTGAGCTGGTTTTCGCTGATAGCCTTGCTTGGTTCGCGCATCACGCCAAGGCGTGAAGAGGCGTTCATGAAGATGCTTGTAACGCACGGAGCCAACGATAGTCTTCACTCCTGAAGACAAAACTTGGCCCATGATGACTGGAATCTCGGCCAATGGGGTTTCCTTCCGCGGCGCACTGAATTAAGACCCCAGTGTCACTGCTGCACCCATCGCCGGTTTTGGACACCAGCGAAGCTCCTCGGATTAGCAGCGACAACTTCAACTTCGGTTTGGACCCAAAGAAGATGGGGAGATGGCGCAGGTCCATCTCCCCTCTATTTAGCTGAATTTTAGCTTTATGTCTGCCCAGCTGAGGGTGGCTGGCGCTAGAAATGCACGGTCTATCGTATTTTCAATAGATCTGCATTTCAGATCCGGATTCTCCTACTCCGCAGCCTCAGCCCCAAACAGCCCGGCCTCGGCCACAACGCCGTCATCCTCGTTCACGGCCTTGGCCTTCTGGCGCTTGTCGAACGACGACCACACGGTGTTCCAGTCGCCGCGCGTTGCGCCCTTCGAATATTCGGTCGCGCGGGTTTCGAAGAAGTTGGCGTGTTCGACGCCGTTGAGCAGCGGGGCGAGCCAGGGGAGCGGGTGCTCCTCGATCATGTAGATTTCCTGCAGGCCGAGCTGCTTCAGGCGCCAGTCGGCGATGTAGCGGATGTAACGCTTGATCTCCTTGGCGCTCATGCCGTTGATCGGGCCCATTTCGAAGGCGAGGTCGATGAAGTTGTCTTCCAGACGCACGGTCTTCTGGCAGATGTCGATCAGGTCTTCCTTCACAGCCTTGGTGAGGCATTGGCGTTCCTCGCAGAAGGTGTGGAACAGCTTGATGATGCCTTCGCAGTGCAGGCTTTCGTCACGCACCGACCAGCTGACGATCTGGCCCATGCCCTTCATCTTGTTGAAGCGCGGGAAGTTCATCAGCATGGCGAAGCTGGCGAACAGCTGCAGCCCTTCGGTGAAGCCGCCGAACACGGCGAGGGTGCGGGCGATATCTTCATCGCTGTCCACGCCGAAGGTCTGGAGGAAATCGTGCTTGTCCTTCATTTCCTCGTATTCGAGGAAGGCGGAGTATTCGCTTTCGGGCATGCCGATGGTGTCGAGCAGGTGCGAATACGCCGCGATGTGCACCGTCTCCATGTTGGAGAAGGCGGCAAGCATCATCTTCACTTCGGTCGGCTTGAACACCCGGCCGTAGTTTTCGTGATAGCAGTTCTGCACCTCGACATCGGCCTGGGTGAAGAAGCGGAAGATCTGGGTGAGCAGGTTGCGCTCGTTCTCGGTGATCTTCTGCGCCCAGTCGCGGCAATCCTCGCCCAGCGGCACTTCTTCGGGCATCCAGTGGATCTGCTGCTGGCGCTTCCAGAAGTCATAGGCCCAGGGGTACTGGAAGGGCTTGTAGGTGTTGCGGGCTTCGAGAAGCGACATGGGCGGATACTCCTAAGGCAAAAGGTATAGCAGATACGGAAGCGCGGGGCGCTTGGATTCAGCGAAATCAGGGCGCGTAGGCGATGACGACGTAGAGGCAGAAGGGCACAAGCATCGATACCATCGCGATGTGGATCATCGCGGCGTTGCGGGCGTGGCCTTCGACATTGCGCTTGAGTTCGCGCACCGAGTTGAAGGCGAAAACGGCGCTGACGATCAGCCCGAACAGCCCCATGGCAAACGGCAGGTTCATTCTATTTGTCCCCCTTGGTGGCAGCTGCCGCGGGTGCTGCGGGGGCGGGGTCCGGCCCCGCCCGCGCGCCCGCTGGCGCCGCTTACTGGCAGCTCAGGCATTCCTCGTAATCGGTCTCGGCGCTGAGCTCGATCTTGGCGAGTTCGGAGGTGTTGTCCGCCTCCACCCCGCCGACGAAGCCGGCGCGCTGCACGGACTTGGACCGCAGGTAATACAGCGACTTGATGCCGCGCTCCCACGCCTGATAGTGGAGCATCATCAGGTCCCACTTGTCGACATCGGCCGGGATGAACAGGTTCAGCGACTGGGCCTGATCGATGTAGGGCGTGCGGTCGGCCGCGAATTCGAGCAGCCAGCGCTGGTCGATCTCGAAGCTGGTCTTGAAGGTCGCCTTCTCTTCCACGGTGAGGAAGTCGAGGTGCTGCACCGAACCGCCCCGCTCGAGGATCGAGTTCCAGACATTGGTCGAGTTCTTCGACTTCTTGTCGAGCACCTTTTCCAGGTACGGGTTCTTGACGATGAAGCTGCCCGACAGGGTCTTGTGGGTGTAGATGTTGGCCGGGATCGGCTCGATACAGGCCGAGGTGCCGCCGCAGATGATGCTGATCGACGCGGTCGGCGCGATCGCCATCTTGCAGCTGAACCGCTCCATCGCGCCCATGTCGGCCGCGTCGGGGCAGGGCCCGCGTTCCTGCGCCAGCAGCATCGAAGCCTCGCACGCCTTGGCGTGGATGTGCTTGAACATCTGGAGGTTCAGCGCCTTGGCCATCGCGCTTTCGAAGGCGACGTTCTTCTGCTGGAGGTACGAGTGGAAGCCCATCACCCCGAGGCCGACCGAACGCTCGCGCGAGGCCGAGTACTTGGCGCGGGCCATCTCGTCCGGCGCGCGGTCGATATAGTCCTGCAGGACGTTGTCGAGGAAGCGCATCACGTCCTCGATGAACTGCTTGTCGCCCTTCCACTCTTCCCAGGTTTCGAGGTTGAGCGAGGACAGGCAGCACACCGCCGTGCGGTCATTGCCGAGGTGGTCAATGCCGGTCGGCAGGGTGATCTCCGAGCACAGGTTCGAGGTCGAAACCTTGAGGCCCAGATCGCGGTGATGCTTGGGCATCATGCGGTTCACGGTGTCGTTGAAGACGATATAGGGCTCACCGGTCGCGAGGCGGGTCTCGACCAGCTTCTGGAACAGCGAGCGCGCGTCGACCGTCTGCCGCACCGATCCATCGCGCGGGCTGCGCAGCTGGAACTCGGCGCCTTCACGCACTGCATGCATGAATTCGTCGGTGATCAGCACGCCGTGGTGCAGGTTCAGCGCCTTGCGGTTGAAATCGCCCGAGGGCTTCCGGATTTCGAGGAACTCCTCGATTTCCGGGTGGCTGATATCGAGATAGCAGGCCGCCGAACCACGCCGCAGCGAGCCCTGCGAAATCGCCAGCGTCAGCGAATCCATCACGCGCACGAAGGGAATGATCCCGCTGGTCTTGCCGTTCAGGCCCACCGGCTCGCCAATGCCGCGGACATTGCCCCAATAGGTGCCGATCCCGCCGCCCTTGGACGCCAGCCACACGTTTTCATTCCACGTGCCGACGATCCCTTCGAGGCTGTCCTCGACCGAGTTGAGGTAGCACGAGATCGGCAGGCCGCGATTGGTGCCGCCGTTCGACAGCACCGGCGTGGCCGGCATGAACCACAGGTTCGAGATGTAGCCATACAGGCGCTGGGCGTGATCCTGATCGTCGGCATAGGCATCGGCCACACGGGCGAAGAGATCCTGATAGGTCTCGCCGGGCAGCAGGTAACGGTCGGTCAGCGTGTCCTTGCCGAAATCGGTCAGGCGCGCATCGCGGCTGTTATCGGTGACAACGGTGAAGCGGCGGTCGTTGACCTTCTTGCTGTCCACTGCGGCAGCCTTGGCCACTTCGGCCATGGCGCCGGCCAGCGCTTCGCCCGCCTTGGCGGCGATCAGCACATCGGATCCGGCATCGGTCTTGTTCATTGTCACAGCCTTTTCGTTCTTGGAGGGCATTTCATCCCCCGCAGGCGCGGCGGCATTGGTGCCCGCATCCAGCTCGCCCGGAATCGCTTCATTGGTCACATCGGTGTTCACCGCATCATTGGGCACGTTGTCGCTCGCCTTGAAATCCATTGTCAGCCCCATTTGTCCCCCGAATCGGGCCCATGGCACAAGAGGCCATGTTCCGATTCTGTTCTATACAGTTTGGTCCACAGACTTGCCAACAGCTTGCCCCCTGTTTGGACGTGCTGGCAGGTCGATCAGTCCCATTCGCGGCGCGCCTTGGATCCCCGGGCCAGAGCGAATCTCCCTCCGCATGCCCTCTGCGGGGCGGCGGGAGATTTACCAAGGGTTGGGGGTCCGATTTGCGCCGAACCACTAGATGATGAATCACCTAGGGACTCACGTCAACGGGCGATTAAGCACCTAGTTACCATTCCGAGGGGCCGGAGAGCCCGCCAAAACCCCGCGACGCGTGGAGCAAGCTTGAGTCGCGCGGCCCGCAACCCCCAAACTGAATCTGTGAAGAAAAATATGGTGATTGAATCATTCGAATCCACCCGTGAATCTTTTGCACGGGCCGGGGTTCGAATGTTGCGTGGATAGCCGCTGCGCAATGCGCCTTTGGGGCATGCGCGCATCTGCCGGCCGTTGTTCGGGGCAACGGCTGCTGATCTGGCGCCAGCGCTACCGTCGCCCCATGCGAAGCACAGGGCGACGATCAGGCGGATGTCACATCCTGCCCAACCGAATCATTGCCGCGCGAATCTGAAACATCCCGCGCGCTTCGCGCTTGATCGCCGCGCGTCAGGCCATCGAGACATTTTCCAGGTGGAACTGGAACGGCGTCGCATCTGGACCAGCGCCGCCGCCGGTCATGACAATATCTGCCGAGGCAATGCCGAGCAGGCTGATTTCTGTGTTCACGCTCGAGACGATCGCCGAACTCATGTTCGCTCCCTCGTCAACCTCCGAGGCGACGCCGATCCAGATGGTTGGCGTGAATTGGAACACCGCCTTCATCCCCGGCGCAATCGAAGTCTTTTGCGCAAAGAGACTCCCCGACTTGTAGATATTGGCGCTGATGCTCCCCTTCATCAGACCATTGACCACCTCGATCTCATCGGGCGCGGAGCTCGCTCCGGTCAGGGCCAGATGGTCCCCGGATGCTGTATTCTGTGCCGTGAACTGCTGTCCGGGCTCGGCTTTCAATCTGGGCGAGAAGTTGCCCCAGCTATCGCCCATCGCAACTTGTGAATCGGTGGAATAGACGAAGGGATGGTTTTCTCCCTGACCGCAGAAGCGAATGACCTTCCATGCGACCGCGAATTCTTGCATATCCGTTGCGGTATTCTTCGCAAAAATCACGATTTCACTGTTGTTCGTGTCATTTGAATGATTAATGAAATTCAGCTTGATATTCATTTTCGCGCTCCCCTTTTTCGATCCATCATACCGTAATCAATCGAGAAAACAGGATTCAAGAAAAGCGGGATTCACGCAAGAAGAATTATTTCCGGATTCTTGGCCAAGTGATTTTGGCGATTGTCGAACGGGCGCTCGCGCTTGGCGCTTCAGCCCGCCTCCGCCTCCGCAATGGCCTGCGCGGTCTTGTAATCAGGCTTGCCGTTGTTGAGCCTGAGCGACTGGCCGGTCAGCACGTAGAGGCGCGGGATCTTGTAGCCTGCCAGCCCCGCGCGGGCGTGGGTGTCCAGCGCGGCCTCCAGCCCCTCTGACGCGCCCTCCGGCTGCACCACGGCCACCACCTTGCGGCCAAAGCGCGCATCGGGAAGGCTGACGACGCGCACGTCCTTCACAGCGGGATGATCCAGCAGCACCGCCTCGACCTCCTCGGGGAAGACCTTCTCGCCGCCGGTGTTGATGCACATATTGTCGCGGCCGATGAATTCGAGCGTGCCGTCCGCCGACCAGCGCGCGCGGTCGCCGGTCATCAGCCAGCGCTGGCCGCCGATCACGGGGAAGGTCTGCGCGTTCTTTTCGTCCTCGCCGAGATAGCCGAGCGGTAGCGGCCCGGTGCGCGCGACAATGCCGACGCCGTCGCTGCCGGGGCGGATTTCGTTGAAATGCTCGTCGAACAGCTTGGTCTCGCGCCCGGGCAAGGGCTGGAACTTGCCCCCGCCGCTCGATCCCGCCGCAGTGGTGATGACGATCCCGGTGCCCGAGCTTTCCGAGGAGCCGAGTGCGTCGATGATCATCAGCGAAGGGTGATGGGCGATAAGCCGCTGTTTGAGCACTGGCGATAACACTGCGCCTGACGAGGTGATGCTCCTGAGGCTCGCCAATGCCTCCGCCCCATCCCCGCGCGCATCCAGCCTGTCGGCGAGTGGCAGGGCAAAGGCATCGCCGACGATAAAGATACCGCGCGCGCCAATGCGCTTCACTTCATCCAGCGCCAGATCGGCGTCGAATTTCGGCCCCGGCAGCAGCGCCAGCGTGCCGCCTTTCAGGAGATGGATCACTGCGGTGAACTGCCCCGCGCCGTGCATCAGCGGGCTGAGCAGCAGCATCGGCGAATTGCTGGCGGGGTGATCGGGGCCGATGGCGGCGGCCTGCGCCACTTGCTCGTCGAGGCTGGAAACGATCAGCGGCGGCGTGCCCGGCGGGCGCTGCCACAGCCCGATATTGAACGCGCCCCAGGCCTGATCCATCGGCCACATCACCGCCTTGGGCATGCCCGTGGTGCCGCCGGTCGCGGTGAGGAACAGGGCTTGCGCGTCATCATGGATGGCGAACCCGGCGGGCAGCGCGCTTTCGCAGAGCGCATCCCACTCGGCGCTCCCCACATCCACCGTCAGCGCGCCTTCCGGCATCGCCTCGCGCGCGGCATCGGCAAAGTCGCTCTCGGTGAACAGCGCCTTCAACCCGAAGCGGCTGAAGATGTCCGCCAGCTCGCGGGCCTTGTAGTGGTAGTTCACGTTGACCGGCACCACGCCCGCTTTCACGCAGCCGAAATAGGCGAGCATGTAGTCGGGCGTGTTGCGCAGCATCTGCCCGGCAATGTCTCCGGGCTTCAGCCCCCGCGCGATCAGCCCCGCCGCGATCCGGTCGGTGATGGCGTCAAGCTCGCCCCAGCTGACCACCCGCGTGCCGTGCACCAGCGCGGGCCTGTCCGGCGGGACCGCCGCCGCCAGCGCCTTCACCACAACCCCGAAATTCGCGCCCGCAAATGCCATACTCAGCCACTCTCCCTGTCTCTTTCGCTAGCCCCCGCCGCCCGCGCTTTCCCCTAGGTAAATAATGAGGACATTCCGGAAAATTGCGGTAATCTCCCGAATCAGAAAACAAACAGAGGAGCAAGGGCGGTCAATGGCTACCAATGTTGTCGAACTGCGCACGCCGCAAGGCCGCGAGTCGCTCGATCTGCTGCTCGAACAGGTGACCATCACCTGTCCCGAGGACATCCACGATGCCGCCGTGGCGCTCGCCCGCATCGCGCAGGAACGCGGGATGCAGATCGCGGTCTGCGACGACATCTCCTCCAAGGAACCGATGGTCGATGCCGATGGCACGATCCTCAACGCCGATATCTTCCGCTGGCTGGATGACGGCGCGCGCTGGTGGGAGGATCATCGGCTCGCCCTGCATTCGCCGCTGCCGCGTGCCTGCCGCTATGAAAGCGAGCCCTTCTGGGCCAACCGCCACGGTTTCAACACCCGCTGGCGCAACTCCTACCTCGGCGAGATCGACCTTGCCGACTTCGAGAAGCGCGCGCTGTGCAAGGCGGCAATCGTGGTGCCGGTGCACCTGCCGTTCGGCCAGATTTCCGCGAGCAGCTTCATTTCGATGGACCGCGAGAAGGAAGACCTCTCGGCCGAGTTCGCCGAATATGGCGCGCTGTTCGCGATGGTCACGCGGTGCTTCGTGGCAGGCTACGTGCAGGCCAACCGCACCAAGCGGCGCATCCCGTCCGACTGCGTGCTCTCCAAGCGCGAGGTCGAGTGCCTGCGCTGGGCCGCGATCGGCAAGACCGACAAGGAGATCAGCATGATCCTCAACCGGTCACACGCCACGATCCGCTACCACATCCACCGCGCGGGCGAGAAGCTGGACAGCGTGAACCGCGCCCAGACGATCTTCAAGGCCGGGCAGCTGGGGTATCTGGGGGCGTCTGATTAGAGAACGCGCCTCCGCGCGTTCCTCCTCGGTGCGTTTCGATCCCTGCGGGATCGAGCACCTGCGGGCGTCCGGTCGGCCTTGCGGGCCTGCGGCCCGGATCAGTGCATCATTGCAAGGGAGAGCGGGCTCGGCGCCGCAGGCGTCGCAAGGGCGACCGCCCGCCCGCAGCGGGCGCAGCTTTGCTGCGCGTCTAGCGAGGACCGCGCGCCCGGAGGGGCGTGCGGAAATCAAAAACGGCGAAGCGGCTCCGTCCCATCCCAGCCCACGCCGGCAGCCTTGATCATCCCGAACAGGTCCGGCCCGTCCTTGGCCTGCTGGAGAATCTCCACCAGCGTCCCCGGCCCGCCCCCTGCATCGACATAGATCGCCTGACTGGTGCCAAACGTCCCTTCGATCATCACTTCGGCGCCGGACTCCTCGCAGACCCGCCGCGCCTCCGCGATATCGTCAACCAGAATGCACACGTGGTGGAGGCCATTACCCGTGGCCCCGTACTCGCCGGTATAGACCGAAGGGTGATTGTCGCGCGGGCGGATCAGCTCGATCTGCAAGTCGCCCCAATAGGCCAGCGCCAGATCGAACACCGCATCGGTCGGCTGCCCGCGGTATTTCATGCCATCGAGATGGATGCCCTCGATGATGTAGAACGGGCCGACGCCCATCGTTTCTGTCCAGTGCTTCACCGCCGCGTCGAAATCCTCCGGCACGTAGGCCAGCTGCATGATGTCGCCCAAGGCGGCGATTGACCCGGGTAAAGCCATGTTCCTCTCCAATCCGATAGGGTGACCCTCGGCGAGACTGTGTGATATTCCCCCCACGAGACACTGCACAAAGTGCGAGGACGAGAGGCGGGGACAAGCCCCCGAGAGGACCGGACAAGCCCAATGAACGAGATCAAAGATATCGCCCGCGCCGACCGCTGCCCGGGGATCAGCTATACCGACATGCTCAACGGCGATACCCGCCGCGCGCCCGATTACCTGTTCGAGGAAACCACCATCGAAATGGGCGACGATCCCTTGCCGGTCGCGCCCTATATCTCGGAAGAATTCGCCGCGCTGGAACGCGAGAAGCTGTGGCCCAACGTCTGGCTGTTCGCCGCGCGCGAGGACGAGCTGCCGGACGTGGGCGACACGGTCGTCTTCGACATTGCGGGCAAAAGCTTCCTGCTGATCCGCCAGAAGGATGGCGGCGTGAAGGCCTTCTACAACGCCTGCCTCCACCGCGGGCGCAAGCTGCGCACCGAAAGCGGCAATTCGGTGCAATTGCGCTGCCCGTTCCACGGCTTCACCTGGCGCAATGACGGGAGCCTCAAGGAAATCCCCTGCGCCTGGGACTTCAAGCATCTCGAAGGCAAGGAGATGAGCCTGCCCGAAGCCCGGATCGAGCTGTGGCAGGGCTTCGTCATGCTGACCGAGAACCACAGACTGCCCGATTTCAAGACGTGGCTCGGCCCGGCGGCCTCGCATTACGAGCGCTATGATTTCGGCAACCGCTACACCGGGATGTGGGTGCAGAAGAAAATCCCCGCCAACTGGAAGGCGACTGCCGAGGCCTTCATGGAAGCCTGGCATTCGATCACCACGCACCCGCAGCTGCTCGCCTTCCTCGGCGATGCCAACACGCGGTACGACCTGATCGGCGATCACTTCAACCGCGCGATCACGCCGTCGGGCGTGCTGAGCCCGCACGTGAAGGGCAAGAATTCGGACTACGTGCTGGAGAAGATGAACGAGTTCTCCGGCGGGGCCGATGCCAAGACCAACCGCCGCTTCAACGCCAGCGAGGAACCGGCGGAAGGCTATGATGCTGCCGATCCGCTCGGCGCGCGCAAGGTGCTGGCAGAGGCGGGGCGCAAGGGCTTTGCCGAGAACTACGGCTATGATTACTCGGACGCGGCCGACACCGAGATTCTCGACAACTTCACCTACAACATCTTCCCCAACTTCGCGCCGTGGATCGGCTTCCTGCCGACGCTGGTGTACCGCTGGCTGCCCGGCGACACGCCCGACTGGTGCATCATGGAAATCCGCCTGCTGTTCCCCACCCCCAAGGGTCAGGAACGTCCGCGCGCGGTGACGCCCACCTATATCCCCGATGACGAACCCTTCGCCTGGGCCAACGACATCATGGGCCCGCAGCTTGCCAATGTGTTCGATCAGGACATGGCCAACCTGCCTTACGTGCAGGAAGGCATGAAGAGCATGCGCGACGGGTTGATGGAACTGGGCCATTATCAGGACAGCCGGGTGCGGCATTTCCAGACCACGCTGATGAAATATGTGAACGGGGAGCTGCCTGCGGCTAAGTGACCGCCATGGGCTTCTCCTTCGAACTCACCGGGCGCACCGCGCTCATCACCGGCGCATCTTCCGGACTTGGCACCCGTTTCGGGCGAATTCTCGCTGCGAGCGGCGCGAATGTGGCGCTGGGCGCGCGGCGGGTCGACCGGCTGGAGGAACTGGCCGACCGCATCGGCGCGAAAGCCTGCCCCGTGCAAATGGACGTCGCGCGCGAGGCAGACATCATCGCCGGGTTCGACGCGGCGGAAGCGGCATTTGGCTCCCCGGTCGATACCGTGATCGCCAATGCGGGTGTCGATGGCGCAGGCATGGCGACCACCATCTCCGAAGAGGAGATCGAACACACCCTCGCCATCAACCTCAAAGGCGCGATCCTGACCGCACGTGAGGGCGCCAAGCGGATGATGGCGCATGGCGTCACAAAGGGCCGCATCGTGCTGATCGCCTCGATCACGGCGTTCGAGCCTTCTCCCGGCCTCGTCGCCTATGCGGCGTCCAAGGCGGGCGTGGTGCAGGCGGGCCGCACGCTGGGGCGCGAATGGGCGCGGGCCGGGATCAACGTCAACACCGTCTCCCCCGGCTATATCCGCACCGCGATCAACGACGAATGGTTCGATACCGAGCCCGGCAAGAAGCAGATCGCCCGCTTCCCCAAGCGCCGCCTGATGGACGAACAGGGGCTGGATGCGATGATCCTGTTCCTCTGCTCGGACGCCTCGGAGTTCGTGACGGGGACCGATTTCGTGCTCGACGACGGGCAGACATTGTAATGCGTTTTCGGTTCAAGCTGACGCGAACCGAAAAGCACGCTCAAGCGCCGCGCGGGCTTAGTCGCGCTATCCCTGCGGGAACCGCTCCCCATGCCTAATCGCCTCATCTCCCTCGCCGCCGGGATCATGCCCGAAGCCACACCGGCCCAGCTGATCGAAGCCGCCGCCGCAAGCGATTTCGACTTCGGCGGCATGTGGGCCGAGCGCGAGACGTGGACCCCCGCAACCACCCGCGCGATCCGGCAACAGGCGCGCGATGCGGGGGTTGAACTGCTCGATCTGGAAGTCGCGTGGATCATGCCCGGCGCGCCCGATCCGTGGCTTTGCGAGCTGGTCGACATCGCCGCAGAACTGGGCGCGCGGAACCTGCTCTGCGTCTCCAGCGATCCCGACATGGCCGCCACCACCGCCAAGTTTCAGGCGATGGTGGACCGCGCGAAGGGCACCGGAGTCAGGGTGAATCTCGAATTCGGCATCTTCACCGAGGTGAAGACGATCCACATGGCCCGCGCGGTCCTCGAAGGCGTGGAGGGCGAGGCCAAGGCGCTGCTGATCGATACGCTGCACTGGGCGCGATCGGGCGGGACGGCGGAGGATTTGGCGGCGATCCCGCGCGAGTGGCTGTCCTATTGCCAGCCCTGCGATGCGCCTGCCGACCCGCCCGACCTGACGGATTTCGACGCGATCATCGACGATGCGATCAACCGCCGGATGCCATTGGGCTATGGCGGCCTGCCGCTCGGCGCGATGGTCGACGCCCTGCCCGCACATCTGCCAATGGCCATTGAGGAACGCTCCGCGGCCCTGCGCGACGCCTTCCCCGACCTCAACGAACGCGCCCGCGCATGCGCCCGCACCAGCAGGGCGTGGCTCGACAGCCGCGCATGAGCATCCTCCCCGTCACGCTGGTGCAGATGGCGTTTCTCGTGCCGAACCTTGAAGAAGGCTGCGCCGCTCTCAATCGTGCCTATGGCTGGGGGCCGTTCCTCGGCGGGACCGAGGGGGTACTGGCCGATCACGTCTATCGCGGCCAGCCCGCCGACCCGATCCGCATCCGCGGCGTCTTCGTGCAGACCGGCACGATCAATGTCGAGGTGATCGAGGTCGTCTCGGAAGCACCCTCAGCCTTTCACGAGATGCTGCGCGCCGACGGCCAGCCCGTGCTCCACCACTGCGCGACCTTTGCCGCCGATTATGCGGGCACGCGCGACCATCTGGTGGCGGCCGGCTATCCGGTGGTCAGCGAGTTCGGCTTTGCGGGGCACCGGATCTGCTACGTCGATACGCGGCCGCTGCTCGGCTACATGACCGAAATCTATCCCGATCTGCCGATCATCCGCGCGATGTATGCCGAAACGGTCGAGGCCACCACCGCGCGCCCGGGCGATCCGGCAATCAGCCCCTTCACCAGCACGCGCTGATTACCCCCCGCGCGCATGGGTGGCGATTTCGCTCGCGATGCGTGGCACCAGCACCAGCGGCAGATCGTGGCCCCAACCGGGGATCGTCACCAGCCGCGCGCCGGAGATGTGCCGCGCGGTGTCCTCTCCCGCCTCCAGCTTGACCAGCGGATCGGCCTCGCCATGCATCACCAGCGTCGGCACGGTCACGCTGGCGAGCCGCGAGCGGCGGCAGCCATCGTCGATGATCGCGGCCAACTGGCGCGGCAGGCCCGCCGGATAGACCGAGCGGCGCATGTTCAGCAGCACCCGATCGCGCTGCTGTTCGGGATCGAAGGGGTAGCCCGGGCTGCCGATATTCTTCGCGATGTTGAGGCCGTGGGCGACCAGCGATTCCTCCTCCATGCTCTTGATCGGCGCCACCAGCGCGTCGATCGCGTGCTTTTCCGCCTGGGGCAGCTTGCCATTGCCGGTGGTCGACATGATCGAGGTGAGGCTCGCCAGCCGTTCGCCGTGATGCACCGCCATCAGCTGCGCGATCATCCCGCCCATCGACGCGCCAACCACGTGGGCGCGCGCGATCCCCAGCGCGTCGAGCAGCCCGATCCCGTCATCGGCCATGTCCTTGAGGGTGTAGGGCACCCGCGCCGGAAAGCCGATCTTCTTGCGCAGCACCTGCACCGGCAGGCTGGGCGCGCGCGCGCCTTCAAACTTCTGGCTGAGGCCGATATCGCGGTTGTCGTAGCGGATCACCCGGAACCCGTCGCCCACCAGCGCCGCCACCAGCTCGTCCGGCCACAGCGTCATCTGCGCGCCGAGGCCCATCACCAGCAGGATCGCCTCATGCGAGGGATCACCCCGATCTTCGTAGAAAATCTCGATGCCAGTGTTGGGGGTGGTGATGGTGGGCATGATGCGGGCTGATCCTCTGGTCAGGCCCGGATGGTCACTTCCATTCGGGTCCGGATATATCGAAGCCGCGTGCGTCCAATTGGTCAAGCACTCCGCCGCTTTCCGCCAACACTCGCAAAGGCACCACAGCGAGGGTTGTGCCCTTGGCGGTGCTGACTTCTGCGATCTTCTCGACCCAGATGGTCCTCAATTCACTGCCCAAAGTATCATCCGCCCATGGCCAGCACTGGCCGAGCGCGCTTTCCAGCGGGTTCGCCATCACCGAGGGAATATCATACCGCCGCCAGTCGGAAGCGCGCTTTTCGACGATATCGGGGCCAGCCTCGACCGCGTCCATCGCCGCGGTGAGGCAGGGGATGTGCGCAGTGGGCGGCGCATCGGCGAGGTTGTCGATGATATCCTCGCCCCGCAAGGTGGCCGCGCGGGTGGTCGGCACCTTGGCCTTGTCGGCCGCTTTCTCCACGACCTCCGAAGCATCGTCCGCGGTGTCGCGGTTGAAGCGCAGTTCCTTGCGCAACATTTCGAAGGAGGTGAGCAGGAAGGACTGGCGGGTGTAATCCTGCTCATGCGCCGTGCCCAGCGCGGACAGACGCGCCCATTGTTCCGGCGTCAGATATTCGCTCGCCACGGTCTTGTCCGGCAGCTTGGTGAACTTCGAGCCGGAGAAGATCAGCCGCAGCACATCCCCCGGAGAGACCTTGGGCCGCGCGCCGAGGATCACCCGGTCCGCCTGCGAGGTCGCCTCGCGCAAGCGGTCGGGCTGCCACGGGGTGGTCTTGGGGATCGCCCGGATCTCGCCGACGAGGATGATGGTGCCGGTGGGGGTATCAATGGTCCACATCGGCGCGCCGGACCGCTGCGCGGTGACGACGATCGAATTCTCCGGGGCGTTTTCGGATGCGGCGGAGTCTTGGGCGGCGAGGGGGATGGCGATGGCGGCCAAGCAGACGAAAGACAGTAACATTTTCATTGCAGCGCACCTTTGAGAAATATCCCGCGCGCAGTTAACCGCTGGCAGATGAACCCCAACAGAACTTCCCACTACCGTTCATGCTGAGCGTGTCGAAGCATTGCTCTTTCTTCCAACGCCAGTTCCGAAGAGAAAAGCAGCCCTTCGACAAGCTCAGGGCGAACGGAAGGGTCTATTTCACAACGCCGGCCGCCTGCCGCTCGACACACTCATCACCCCGAAAAGTGCGATCCGGCTCCGGAAAGCCTCCCCACTTTCTCTCAGTCAGCTCCTTGAAATTCGCACTAAGTTGCTCGTCACCATTGGTCGTCAACATGGCAATGATCCGCATCGGGCGCCCAGGCTCCCACGATTCGCTCGAGAAATCCATGGAAGCATGAGCGCCGAATAGTTTGCTTGCGTTGAACCCCACGCCGTATTTGTGCTTTTCGACTTCGTAGCCATTCCGTTCGAACAGATTGACGAAATCAGCTTCGACGATGTGGCGCTGGTTCAGGTCTTCAAGGCAAATGAGGGCGATGTAGTCAGGCTCACCGCCAGAACAGCCTGCCAAAGCAAGCAGGCTGATCGCGGCGAGGCATCTCACGGCACCAACACCGTATCCCGCGGCTCATCCGCCAGTTCGGGATAATCGAGCGTATAGTGCAGCCCCCGGCTCTCCTTGCGGCGCAGCGCGGACGTCACGATCAGCTCCGCTGACTGCAACAGATTTCTCAATTCAATCAGATCTGTAGTGACCCGGAACGCGCCGTAGTAATCTTCCACCTCGCGCTTCAGCAGTTCAATTCGGCTGGCGGCGCGCTCCAGCCGTTTGGTGGTGCGCACGATGCCGACGTAGTTCCACATGAAGCGGCGGATTTCGGTCCAGTTCTGCTTGATCACGACTTCCTCGTCGGAATCGGTCACGCGGCTTTCGTCCCACGGCAGGATCGCAGGGGGCGCTTCCAGCGTGTCCCAGCGGGCGAGGATGTCCTGCGCCGCCGCTTCGCCGAACACGAAGCATTCGAGCAGGCTGTTGGATGCCAACCGGTTTGCGCCGTGGAGGCCGCTTTCAGTGCATTCGCCCGCCGCCCACAGCCCCGGCACATCGGTGCGCGCATCCAGCCCCACCACCACGCCGCCGCAGGTGTAGTGCTGCGCGGGGACGACCGGGATCGGCTGGGCGGTCATGTCGATGCCCAGACCCATCAGCTTGTCGTAGATCGTCGGGAAATGCCCCTTCACGAACTCGGCCGGCTGATGGCTGATATCGAGGTGGACGTAATCGAGGCCGAAGCGCTTGATCTGGTCGTCAATCGCTCTCGCCACCACATCACGAGGCGCAAGCTCCATCCGCTCGGGGTCATAATCGACCATGAAGCGGCGGCCGGTTTCGGGGTGGAGCAGATGCCCGCCCTCGCCGCGGACGGCTTCGGTGATGAGGAAGTTCTTCACGTCGAGATTGTAGAGGCAGGTCGGGTGGAACTGCATCATCTCCATGTTGGAGACGCGCGCGCCTGCCCGCCATGCCATCGCGATCCCGTCCCCCGTCGCGCCGCGCGGGGCGGTGGAGAACTGGTAGACGCGTCCGGCGCCTCCCGTGGCGAGGATCGTGGCGCGGGCGACATGACGTTCGACCCGCCCGGTTGCCTCGTCGAGCGCATAGACCCCCCACACGCGGCCAGCGGCAGAGAACTGCTCACGGTGGCGATCAGTGATGAAGTCGATGCAGGTGCGCCCCGGCAGCAGGGTGATGTTGGGGTGGGCCTCGGCCGCCTTGACCAGCGCCGATTGCACCGCCCAGCCGGTGGCGTCATCGACATGGACGATCCGGCGGTGCGAATGGCCGCCCTCGCGGGTCAGGTGCAGGCTGTCCGCATCGCGGTTGAACGGCACGCCAAGCTCGCACAGCCGGTCGATCGACTGCGGCGCACGCTCGATCACGAACTCGACGGTGGCAAGGTCGTTCAGCCCCGCGCCTGCGACCATCGTGTCGCGCACGTGATTGTCGAAGGTGTCGCCCGTATCGAGCACGGCGGCGATCCCGCCCTGCGCCCAGGCGGTCGACCCACCGGTGAGCGAGCCCTTGGCCAGCACCAGCACCCGCCGTTCCTCGGCCAGCGCCAGCGCCGCGGTCAGCCCCGCCGCACCCGATCCGATCACCAGCACATCATGCGCCAGAGTGTTATGTGGCTGTCGCACTGCGTTCTCAATCGCCATGTCTGCGCCATGCCGCGCATTTGCAACCTGAGCAAGGGTGAGCGCGCAGGTGAGGGCGGCAGCCCCAGCCTCCGGCAAAATTGACATAGGTTGTTTTTCCTATGTCTTCGCGCGCGGTGCCGCTAATGATCCGCCGTCGCGCATCCCGACCCGAAGGCGGGCGGAGTGTGGGCCCCGGAAAGTCGCATTGCCTATCCTCTCACTCAGGCGGTTTGGTCGATGTCTTTAGTCTCTCGCCTCGCATGTCTGTTCAACCGGCACGATCCCCTTCGCCGCGACGTGAAGTGGGACGGGGTCACCTATGTCGGAGAATGCCGCCATTGCGGCACGACGATCATCCGGATGAGCCGTCGCAAATGGCGCAAGCACATACCCGCCGATCCCGAGGCCGATAGCTCCGTCGGTTAACCGTCGGCAGCGCCCGTCAGCTGCACGAAGACATCTTCCAGGTCGGCTTCGCGGGTGGTGACATCCTCGATGGTGAGGCCCTCGCCTTGGAGGATCGCGAGCACCTGACCGGCGCTGAGGCGATCCTTGTCATAGGTCACTTCGACCGCGCGCGCGCCGTCCCATTCGACCTTGGCGAAGGCTTCGTGTGCGGGTGCGGCGGTCAGATCGGCGGCGGCGGTGACGGCGACGATCTTCTCGCGCGCCATTTCGACCAGCTCGCGGGTCGGCTTGTTGGCGATCAGCTTGCCGTGATTGATGATCGCGATGCGGTCACACAGCTCTTCGGCCTCTTCGAGGTAGTGGGTGGTGAGCACCACGGTCACGCCGTCGCGGTTCAGTTCGCTGACCAGCTCCCACAATTGGCGGCGCAGATCGACATCGACCCCGGCGGTCGGCTCATCCAGCACCAGGATCGGCGGGGAATGCACCATCGCCTTGGCGACCAGCAGCCGCCGCTTCATCCCGCCCGACAGCGTGCGGGCATAGGCATTGCGCTTGTCGGCCAGCCGCACCGCTTCGAGCAGCGCCTCGCTGCGGCGCAGGGCGGCGGTGATGCCGTAGAAGCCCGCCTGATTCTCCAGCACCTCGAACGGCGTGAAGAAGGGATCGAACACGATCTCCTGCGGCACGATCCCGATCGAACGGCTGGCATTGCGCCGGTCGCGGTCGATATCGAAGCCCCAGATCTCGGCGGTGCCGCTGGTCTTGGTGACCAGCCCCGCCAGAACGTTGATCAGCGTCGATTTGCCCGCGCCATTGGGGCCGAGCAGCCCAAAGATCGAACCCTCCGGCACATCGAAGCTGACGCCGCCCAGCGCCAGCTTGCCTTCGGTCATGGTCCCGTTGGCCCCCTTGGCAGGGGCGTAGCGCTTGGCGAGGTTTTCGATGCGGATGGCGGGCTCGGCTGGCGTCGGGTACATGGGGGCACGCCTAGGCAAGGCAGGCCGCAAAGGCAATTGAACTCGCGCAGAGCTGCCTGTATCGGCAGGCGCATGAGCATTCCTCCTCCTGAAGTCATGATCGTCGATACCCGCCGCGTCTCGTGCGACGGGGCCAGCGGCATCCGCGGCGGCGCGGGATATCGCCCGGCGGCGCTGGGCCATCCGCGCGTGTTCCTCGAGATCGACGAGCATGGCTATGTCGACTGCGGCTATTGCGACCGCCGCTTCGTGCTGCGCGGCGGCCCTGCCGATGGCGCGGATCAGGCGGAGCTGCCCGATATCGCATCGGGTGCGAGCAACGCGCGCGCCTGACAGGGCACCCGCGCTCAGCCTCGGTTAAGGCGCGGTGTGGCCAAGTGCGGCATCACGATTCGAAAGGATCACGCCATGAACCGTTTCCGCCTTGCCCTTACCGCCGCCCTGCCGCTGGCACTGACTGGCCTGCCGATCGCGCCGCTTGCTGCCGATGCGCCGCAGGCCGACGTCAGCACGGATGTTCCCCCGCCGCCGACCAAGGGCGAACTGCGCCTCGCCAAACTGCTTGAAGGGCGGGTTGCCGGAGAGCCCACGCGCTGCATTCGCACGCTGCCGAATGTGCGGATGCAGACCATCGATGGCGTCGCCTATGTCTATGGTTCGGGCAACACGATCTATGTCCAGCGCACCCGCGATCCGGACCAGATCAATGATAATGACGCGCTGGTCACCAACCGTTTCAACGGCACCGAGCTGTGCCGGCTGGACGTGATGACCACCATCAACCGGTTCAACGGCATCTTCACCGGCGCGGTGTTCTTCGAGGACTTCGTTCCCTACACCCGCGTGAAGCCCGAGGCTGGCGGCGAGGGCTGATCCGTGACATCGGCCACCAGCAAGGGGCCGCTGTCACCATCCCGGCGGTCACCATCTCCTGCATGCGGCCGTAGACTGTAATCCAGCGCGGCCCCGTGCAGTGAGTTCAGCACCCGCTCCGCGCGGCGATAGGCGGTAATTTCTGCATGAACCTCGCCCAGTGACGCTTCGGTGTGCATCGTCACCTGCCGCTGGGCTTGCGCTGCATGCGGGTGGGGGATCGCTGCGCCATCCTGCACGTCTTCGCCGGGCATGGCGGGGGCTTCAGCGTCCTGCGGCACGGCAGCATCAAAGGACGGCGAGATACCCCCCTGCCAGCGCCCTAGCGCCCAGGCGGCCAGTGCCACGCACATCATGACGCCGCCCAGCGCTGCCGGTCCTGCCGAGATATCCATGCCAACCTTCCGTCCAAGCCGTCCGGGTGGCATCGCTTAGCCTACCGGGCAATGATCCGCGCGCGCGCGTCCCGAGAATCGGCATGGCGCAAGGCGCATCGTGCCGCAGGGCGGCATTGGAGAGAATGCGGGGGTTTACCTAGGGATTCGCCCTTATGTCTTGTCCCCGGACAAAGCGTTTCAGGCTCGCGCCATGGCCTGCATACGGGCGATGATTTCCTCGGCCTGGAGCATGATCCGGTCGATAAGTTCCTGACAGGTCGGGATATCGTGGATCAGCCCGGCCACCATGCCGCAGCTCCACGCGCCCGCGTCCATCGTGCCTTCGGTCATGATCTTCGGGTAAACCCCGGCAACCTCGGGCAGGATATCCTGAATGGTGATGGTATCGCCCAGCTCCTTCTCCTTGAGGATCAGGCGCTCGACCGCCGCGTTGTTGAGCACGCGTTCGGTATTGCGCAGCGGGCGCATCACCAGCCGCGTGTCGAGTTCACTTGCCGCCAGAATCGCCTGCTTCACGTTCTCGTGCACCGGGGCTTCCTTGGTGGCGATGAAGCGGGTGCCCATGTTCATCCCCTGCGCACCCATGGCGAGGCTGGCGACCAGACTGCGCCCGTCAGCCATGCCGCCGCTGGAGACGAACGGGATTTCCAGCTCGTCCGCCGCGCGCGGCAGCAGAATGAAATTGGGCACGTCATCCTCGCCCGGGTGGCCGCCGCATTCGAACCCGTCAACGCTCACCGCATCGCAGCCGATGTCCTGCGCCTTCAGCGAGTGGCGCACGGAAGTGCACTTGTGGATCACCTTGATCCCCGCATCCTTGAGCGGCGGCAGCAGATCGACCGGATTGCGCCCGGCGGTTTCCACCACCTTCACCCCGCCTTCGATCACCGCCTTCACAAGGCCCGGATAATCGGGCGGGGTCAGCGTGGGCAGGATGGTGAGGTTCACGCCGAAGGGCTTGTCGGTCATGTCCTTGCAGCGCGCGATTTCATTCGCCAGCTTTTCGGGCGTGCCCTGCGTGAGGCCGGTGATGATCCCGAGGCCCCCCGCGTTGGAGACAGCCGCGGCCATCTCGGCGAACCCGACATAGTGCATCCCCCCTTGAATGATGGGGTGCTGGATGCCGAACATTTCGGTGATCGCGGTCTTCATGGCGTGGTCTCTCCCGTGCAAAGCTGTGTTTGCGGGGCAGACAAGCCGAGTTGGCGTCCGCTTTCAAGCCTGCTTTTGGGGAGGATTTGGCCGGATCGCGCGCGCCGTAGCGTCAGCCGCGCCTGAAGGTAAGCGTGAAGGTCACCGGCACGGCCGGCGTGATCGAGGGAAGCTGCGCCAGCGCGCGCAATTCGCCCAATTCGTCGGTCAGGCCGAACATGTCGGTGGAGATGATGACCGGCGCGGTCGGCACCACCATCACGCGGTCGGCGGTGACGCGGGTGACCATCACGGCGGTCTCGATCTCGCCGGTCGCGCCCTTGATCATCACGCTCGCCTTCAAGGGGCGGGTCAGCGACTGGCCGACCGCCAACCCGGCAAAGGCCGCCGGGTCCAGCTTTGCCGTCACCGTCGCCTTGGGGTTTTCGCCCACGCCGAAGAAGATCTCGCGCATCCGTTCATCGCGGATCTCGACCCCGGTGTTGACCGAGGACAGGTCGATATCGAGGCTCGCCGTGCCATCGGGCGCGACGCTGCCGCTGATCCGGTCGAAGCGGTTGGGCTCGGCCAACTCGCCCGCCTTGATCGAAACATAGCTGAGCCGCGACCCCGCCGGATCGAGCGCCCATGTGCCTTCGGTCAGCGGGGCAGGCGCGGTCGCCTCGCCGGTGGGCGCAGCGGCCGGCTGTTCGGCGCAGGCAGCAAGGCCCAGAGCGATGAGGGCTGCCAGAGGGAGTGTGCGAAGGTTCGGCATCACGATTTGGCGGCCTCTCGTGCAAAGAATGCGGCGGCCAGCGATATGCGATTTGCAGCGCTGCGGGAAGAGCCTCTTGAGTTCAGCGCCTTGCGCCTCACTCCCACTCGATCGTCCCCGGCGGCTTCGACGTGTAGTCGTAAACCACGCGGTTGATGCCCTTGACCTCGTTGACGATGCGGGTGGCAACGCGGGTCAGGAAACCGGCGTCGAAGGGGAAGACATCCGCGGTCATCCCGTCAGTCGAGGTCACGGCGCGCAGAGCGCAAACCGAATCGTAAGTGCGCCCGTCGCCCATCACGCCCACCGTCTTGACCGGCAGCAGCACCGCGAAGGCCTGCCAGATCGCGTCATAGAGGCCCGCATTGCGGATTTCTTCGAGATAGACCGCATCGGCCTTCCTCAGGATGTCGCAGCGTTCCTTGGTGACTTCACCGGGAATGCGGATGGCAAGGCCGGGGCCGGGGAACGGATGGCGGCCGACGAAGGCATCGGGAAGGCCAAGTTCGCGACCCAGATCGCGCACCTCGTCCTTGAACAATTCGCGCAGCGGCTCGACCAGCTTCATGTCCATGCGTTCGGGCAGGCCGCCGACATTGTGGTGGCTCTTGATCGTGACGCTCGGCCCGCCGGTGAAGGAGACAGATTCGATCACATCGGGATAGAGTGTGCCCTGCGCGAGGAACTCCGCCCCGCCGATCTTGCGCGCCTCTTCCTCGAACACGTCGATGAAGGTCTTGCCGATGAACTTGCGCTTGGCTTCGGGGTCGGTGAGGCCGGCCAGGCCGCCAAGGAACAGCTCTTCGGCCTCCACGTGCACCAGCGGGATATTGTAATGGTCGCGGAACAGGGTGACGACCTGTTCGGCCTCGTTCATCCGCATCAACCCGTGGTCGACGAACACGCAGGTCAGCTGGTCGCCGATCGCCTCGTGGATCAGCACCGCTGCGACCGCCGAATCGACCCCGCCCGAAAGGCCGCAGATCACGCGCTTGTCGCCGACCTGCGCGCGGATCTCGGCGATCTTGGTCTGGCGGAATTCGGCCATGGTCCAGTCACCCGCCAGCCCGCACACGTGGCGCACGAAGTTGGCGATCAACCGCGCGCCATCGGGCGTGTGGACGACTTCGGGGTGGAACTGGGTGCCGTAAAAGCGCCGCGCCTCGTCCGCGATCACCGCAAAGGGCGCGCCATCGGAGGTGGCGACAATCTCGAATCCGGGCGCGAAGGAGGTGACCTTGTCGCCATGGCTCATCCACACCTGATACCGCTCGCCCACGTCCCAGAGGCCGTTGAACAAGGTGCATTCCGAGGTGACGGTGAGGAACGCGCGGCCGAATTCGCCGCCTTCGCCGGTTTCGTGGCCGGGGCGCACTTCGCCGCCGAGCTGGTGGGTCATCACCTGCTGGCCGTAACAGATGCCGAGGATCGGCACGCCCGCCTCGAACAGCGCCTGCGGCGCGCGGGGGCTGCCGTCTTCCGGCACGCTCGCGGGGGAGCCTGACAGGATGATGCCCTTGGGCTGCATCCGCCGGAACGCGGCTTCGGCCTGAGTGAAGGGCGCGATTTCGGAATAGACCCCGGCCTCGCGCACGCGGCGCGCGATCAGCTGGGTCACCTGAGAGCCGAAATCGACGATCAGGATGGAATCGGAGACAGCGGAATCGCCCGAAAGGGGCTGCAAAGGGTGCGCGCTCATGGCGGCGGATTAAGGAGCGCGCCCGCGCCTGTCCAGCATCGCCGCACCGCGATCCATCAATTTTGCAATGCAGCGTAAAAATCCTCCTGCGATTCCATAGGGTTCCCGAAAAATCGCGCGACAAGCGTTGCAATCTTTGGAACCAATTTCGCGCATTTCGCATTTGCACATAACTCTTGTGCACTGCACCAGAGTTTCAAAGAGCAACCGAATGCCGGTCAGCGGCATCACCTGTCCCGAAACCCTCTCTCATTCTTTCGGAGTATCTCCCATGCGTTTCCTTCTCCCCCTGATCGCCCTCACCGCCGTGGCCGCTCCCGCTGTTGCTGCGCCTGCTGAAGAAACCGTCACCGTGCGCATCGCCTATGGCGACGTCGACGTGACCACCCCCGAAGGCCGTGCCGCGATCGAAGCGCGCATCGAAGCCCGCCTGCGCAAGGCCTGCACGCTCGACAACGCATCGCGCTACACGCATGGCCGCCCGTCGGTTGACGGCAAGTGCATGGCCGATGCCCGCACCGCCGCGCTCGCCGAAGTCGAGCGGGTTGCCGCACTCGAAGCGCGCAGCGGCCGCACCGTCGCCGCCAACTGAGCGACGCCAAGCCTTTGAAATGCAAACGGCCGCCGGAGCGATCCGGCGGCCGTTTTGCGTGCAATGCATGTTAAGTTGTTGCATATTGCGCAACTCGCCTTGGCGTTTTCGCATTTGAAATCACTTCCGCGCAATCCCACTTGCCCATCAAGCGATGCCGCACCGGACCTCCTCTCCATCCGGTGTTATCTGAAGTGGTACATCGCCCGGCATCACAGGCCGTACAAGGCCCGGTTGCCTGCCTGCCAGACCGGCAGGATTGGCCAGCTCCCCCCCTGCTCGGCCGTCCTGACCCGTCATTTGCCCAGCGCCACGCGCCGGGCATGCAGCGAAAGAGACGCGGCCACCACCCTCCCCCCCCCTGAACAGGTGGCCGCGTCTCGAGCTGGCCAGCGCCAGACTTGCACGCATCGCGGGCGGCCGCGCGTACGGTGTGATGCACTAGTACAGCGCCGAAGTTGTACCGGCACCGCCAAACGATAGAGGCCGAGGCCTATTCAGGGGGCCTTTTACCGTATGAAACACTTAATCACTGCTGCGAGCCTGGTTGCCGTAGTCCTGTCTCAACCCGCGCAGGCGCAAGTCGCAGCGGACCCTTGGAACCAGCAGCAGGGCGAAGCGCAGGCGCAGATCGCGTTAACCGTGCCGCTGGGTCACTCGCCCCGTGCCGAGGAAACCGAACCGCGCATCGAACTGATGGTGCGCCAGCGTGCGGCGGCGGGAGAATTTGCCGCGCTCCGCCGCGCCGACGATGCGCGCTGGAACGAGCGGCGCATCGGGCTCTCTCTCGGCGATGATCCGCAAGTGATGCTCAACGGCCGCGAGATCGTCCGCGAGGAGCGCAAGGATGGTGTCAGCGACGGTGTGTGGATTGCCGGCGGCGTTACGGTGGCCCTCTTGATTGGTGGGCTTCTGTTTTGGGACGCACTTGAGGACTCCAGCGAGTAGCCTGCTGGCGGACTTCCGCAGCACAGAATGTCGCGCCTCGCCCACCCTCTCCGGTGCGTGCGGACGGCGCCCATTATTGCCTTTTTCGATTGCGGTGATGAATTATTTTAAATCTTGCGAGAGATTGAAAATTGCGTGCGGCTATGTATATGGTGCTCTGGCCCGGGCGATCCTCTCTCCCCCCTTTGGTCGTCCGGGCTCCCAAACAACAACAAAACAGGGAACCAGAACATGCGTATGATCAGCGAAAAGGCTGTCGCCTTCCTGCTCGCCGTTGCCGTCAGCGGCACCGCGTTCAACACCTTCATCGTCTAAGGCTCAACGCCCCGGCGATGGTGTGACGCGCGAGCGAAGCGACACCTTCCAGCGGCCCGGTTTCTCTTTCGAGGAGCCGGGCCGAGCTGTATCTGGCGTCCGTTACGCGTCCCCGCCCAGCCGCACCGCTTCCTCGCGCAACTCGGTCTTGAGCAGCTTGCCGATATGGCTGCGCGGCATTTCCGCGATCGGATGGAGCGCCGAAAGCCGCTGGGTCTTGCCGAGCCGCGCGTTCACGGCCGCCATGATCGCCGCCTGATCGCCGCCATCCTTCAGCACCACGAAGCCGACCGGAGTCTCCCCCCAGGCGCGGGACGGCACGCCCACCACCGCAGCCTCGGCAACGCCCGGCTCCTTCATCAATTCGGCCTCGAGATCGCTGGGATAGATGTTGAACCCGCCTGAAATGATCATGTCCTTGGCGCGGCCCACCAGCTCGACAAAACCTTCGGCATCGACCCGCCCGATATCGCCCATCCGCATCCACGCCTCACCCGTGGCGGGATCGATCCACTGCGCTTCGGCAGTCTTGTCGGGGCGGTTCTTGTAGCCGCTCATCATGGTGAGACTGCGGCCGATCATGTTGCCGGGCGTGCCGGGCGGCACTTCGCGGTCCTCGTCATCCAGCACCTTCAGCTCGCTGCCGGGAGCAGGCCTACCGACGGTGTGGAGCTTATCGGGGAATTCGTGGCACGGCAGCAGGCAGACGACGCCCCCTTCGGTCATCGAATAGATTTCGATCAGCCCGCCCGGCATGCGGCTGAGCACTTCACGCTTCAACTCGGCCGAGAAGGGCGCGGAGGTGCAGTATTTGAGCTTCAGGCTCGACAGGTCGAAGGTGTCAAACCCGGCGAAATCCATCAGCCGCTGATATTGCACCGGCACCAGCATGGTGATGGTGGTGCGATCGGCCTGAGCGAAGGCGAGCCACTTCGCGCAATCGAACTTGCCCATCACCCGCACGCAGCCGCCCGCCAGCAACACGGGCAGGAAGGCGACCATCGTGGTGTTCGAATAGAGCGGCGTCGAGGCCAGCGAGCGCACCTCCAGCCCCGCGCCGAGATAGCTCAGCGCGGTCGAGGCAAACTGCCGCCAGCGCATCTGGTGCGAATGGACGATGCCCTTGGGAATGCCGGTGGTGCCGCTGGAATAGATGATGTTGAACGGGTCTTTTGGCTCCGGCACGAAGGCGGGTGCGCGGCTGCCGGGAGGGGCCATCCACTGGTCGATGCTTTCGAGCGGCACGCGGATCAGATCGGCCATGAAGTCCTGCCCCAGCTCCGCCGCCTTGGCGGCATCGATGAACAGATGGATCGCGCCCGAATCCTTGGCCATGCCTTCGAGCTGTTCGGGCGAGGCGCTGGTGGTGAGCGGCGCGGCCACCCCGCCCGCGCGCATCGCCGCGAGGAACACCAGCGCATATTCGACTGTCGACGTTCCGAGGATCGCCACCGATTGCCCGCGCTGGAGCCCGGTCTCCACCATCCGCGCCGCCAACCGCTCGACGAGGCCCACCAGCTCCGCCCAGTAAACCTCGCGCCGCTCGTCCACCAGGGCGAGGTCATCGCCCTTGATACGCGACCATTCCATCAGGATGTCGGGGAAGCTGCCGAAGGGTTCGGCAAGGCGGGCGGTCATCATCTCTGTGTTCATGGGCTTCTGCATAATCAGGGCAGCGCGCGGCGCAAAGGGTTTGCAAACCCGCTCGCACAAGTGGCAGGAACGCGGGAGAGGAGAGGGACGACATGATCCGCATCACGGCCGCAATCGCACTGTCCGCGCTGGCGCTGGGCACCGCGCAGGCGCAGGAGCCGGTCAAACCGATGGCGGTGGTGGTCGCGGTCGCCCACCCTGACGACGAGCTGTTCATGGCTCCCGCCATCGCTGCTTTGATGCGCGAAGGGCACAGCGTGACAATCGTCCACGCAACGCCGGGCGATGCCGGGCCGGGCGTCTCGGGCCTGCCCACAGGCGAGATTCTCGCCAAGACGCGCAAGGTCGAAGCGCGGTGCGCCGGGCGTGAACTGGGAGGTGCCGCAGTGGTCAATCTCGAATTCGGCGACGGAAAGCTGGCCGAGCAAGTGCGCAACGGCTCGCTGGCAAAGGCGCTGGCCGGTCACGTTGCGGGCGCAGATCTGGTGCTGACCTGGGGTCCGGACGGTGGCTACGGCCATGCCGACCACCGGCTGGTGAGCGCCATCACAACGCAGATCGTGCAAGCCCGGCCCGCCGATGATCGGCCGAAGCTGCTCTATGTCGGCATCCCGAACGGGAGCCTGCCGCCGGTGCAGGACATGGCGGACTGGGCCACCACTGATTCGGCGCTGTTGACCGAAAGTATTTCCTACACGCCCGCAGATCTCGCCGCCGCCAAGACTGCCGCGCTGTGCCACGCCACGCAATTCGATTTCGGCACCCAAGCCGGGATGATGCCGCTGTTCGATGCCACGATGTGGCGCGGCAAGGTGCATTTCCGTCCCGCCTTCTGACGCGCCCGTCGAAGCAGCCTGCACACTCGTGGAAAAGCGCCGCTAGCGGGCCTCCCGCAGTTGGGTTTCCGCGCCCGACCGCCTATATGATCGCTATGAACGACACCACTCCCCAAGCTTCTGATCCGGCCCCCGAAGGCCTTCCCGAACGCGTCCGCCAGATGGGCGAATATGGCGCCGATTCCATCAAGGTTCTCAAAGGCCTGGACGCCGTCCGCAAGCGGCCCGGCATGTATATCGGCGATACCGACGACGGATCGGGCCTGCACCACATGGTGTTCGAGGTCAGCGACAATGCCATCGACGAGGCGCTGGCGGGGCATTGCGACCTCGTTCTGATCGAATTGAACCCCGATGGTTCGGTTTCTGTCGAGGATAACGGACGCGGCATCCCCACCGGTATGCACACCGAAGAAGGCGTATCCGCCGCCGAGGTCATCATGACCCAGCTGCACGCGGGCGGGAAGTTCGAGAACACCTCGGACGACAACGCCTACAAGGTTTCGGGCGGTCTCCACGGGGTCGGCGTGTCGGTGGTGAACGCGCTGTCCGAATGGCTGGAACTGACCATCTGGCGCGAAGGGCTGGAGCACTGGATGCGCTTCGAACACGGCGATGCGGTGGCGCCGCTGGTGGTCAAGGGCGATGCCCCGCGCAGCGACCGGAACGCGGATGACAACGGCTTCAAGAAGGGCACCCGCGTCACCTTCAAGGCGAGCCACGACACCTTCAAGAATGTCACCGAATTCGATTTCGAAAAGCTGGAGCACCGCTACCGCGAGCTGGCGTTCCTCAATTCGGGCGTGCGCATCAAGCTGCGCGATCTGCGCCACGAGGAAGTGCTGGAACACGATCTCTACTACGAAGGCGGCATCGCGGCCTTCGTGAAGTATCTCGACCGCAACAAGCAGCCGCTGATCCCCGAGCCAATTTCGGTCTCGGCGGAGAAGGACGGCATCGGCATCGACGTCGCGCTGGAATGGAACGATTCCTACTACGAGAACGTCCTCGCCTTCACCAACAACATCCCCCAGCGCGACGGCGGCACGCACCTTGCTGCCTTCCGCGCCGCGCTGACCCGCACGCTCAACAACTATGCCGAGCGTTCGGGGATGCTGAAGAAGGAAAAGGTCAGCCTGTCGGGCGAGGACATGCGCGAAGGCCTGACCGCCATCGTCAGCGTCAAACTGCCCGACCCCAAGTTCTCCAGCCAGACCAAGGACAAGCTGGTCAGCTCCGAAGTGCGCTCGCCGCTGGAATCGCTGATGAGCGACAAGATGTCCGAATGGCTGGAGGAAAACCCCGGCGATGCGAAATCGATCATCCAGAAGGTGATCGACGCCGCCGCCGCGCGCGAAGCCGCCCGCCGCGCCCGCGAGATGAGCCGCAAGGGCGCGATGAGCGTCGCCTCGCTGCCCGGCAAGCTGGCCGATTGTCAGGAGCGCGATCCCGCCAAGTCCGAATTGTTCCTGGTCGAAGGGGACTCCGCAGGCGGATCGGCCAAGCAGGGCCGCGACCGCAAGACGCAGGCGATCCTGCCGCTCAAGGGCAAGATCCTCAACGTCGAGCGCGCGCGGTTTGACCGGATCATTTCTTCCAAGGAAGTCGGCACGCTGATCCAGGCGATGGGCACCGGCATCCGCGACGAGTTCAATCTGGAAAAGCTGCGGTACCACAAGATCGTCATCATGACCGACGCTGACGTGGACGGGGCACACATCCGCACGCTGCTGCTGACCTTCTTCCACCGCCAGATGCCCGACATCATCCGCGCCGGGCACCTGTTCATCGCCCAGCCGCCGCTGTTCAAGGTCGCCAAGGGGCGGAGCGAGGTCTACCTCAAGGATCAGCCCGCGCTGGACCGCTATCTGGTCGATGCCGGGCTGCAAGGCCGCGTCATCGAAACGACCGAAGGCGCACGCGGCGGGGCCGACCTGCGCGCGCTGGTTGATGGCGCGTTGCGGCTCAAGAACCTGCTCGCCTTCGTTCCGCGCCGCTATGACAGCGGGATTGTCGAACAGATGGCGCTGGTCGGCGCGCTGGAGCCGGGGCTTACCGGCGATGCGCTCGCTGCCGCGCTTGACCGCGCCGCCGGAAGGCTCGGCGCGGGCGACCGCGAGGCCCGTTGGAGCGCCTATCAGCGCGAAGATGGCACCGTGGTGTTCGAACGCATGTGGCGCGGCGTGAAGGACGTGCACGAGATCGAAGCGCGCTTCCTGTCCAGCACCGAAGCGCACAAGCTTCACGGGCTCGCCGCCGCACAGGCCGATACCTATGCCTCGCCCGTCCGACTGGTGCGCGCCGGCGACGCCGCTGCCGAGGAACCGGAGGCCGAGGCCGATGCGACCGGCGGCGATCCCTTCGCCGGAGAGGCCGAACAGCCCGCCGCCCCGCCGCCACTGCCGCAGGATGACGGGATCAGCCGCCCCAGCCAGCTGCTCGAGGCGATCTTCGCCGCCGGGCGCAAGGGCCTCTCGATCAGCCGCTACAAGGGTCTGGGTGAAATGAACGCCGAGCAGCTGTGGGAAACCACGCTCGATCCGGAAAACCGCGCATTGCTGCAGGTGAAGGTCGAGGATGCCGATGTGACCGACGAAATCTTCACCCGCCTGATGGGTGACATCGTCGAGCCGCGGCGCGAGTTCATTCAGGATAACGCGCTTAACGTGGCGAACCTCGACGTCTAGCACTGCCCGAAGGATACTGATGGCCAACCAGCCCCACCGCACCGAGGACCTGCAACAGGCAAGCTTCCTGATCATCCTTGTGGTGGTCAGCCTGCTGATGGCCGTGATCGTCTATCCTTTCGCCCAGCCCCTGCTGTGGGCGGCGCTGGTGGCGATCATGTTCCAGCCGCTGTACCGGAACCTGCTGCGGCGGTTGCGCGGGCGGCGCAATCCGGCGGCGGGGCTCTCGCTGCTCGTCATCTTCTTTGTGGTGATGGTGCCCGCTGCCTGGGTGGCATCGATGGTGCTGGAACAGGCACTCGTGCTGGTCGCAACATTGCAACAGCAGCCGCTTGATCTCGCCGCGCTGTTCGATGCGGTTTACACCAACCTGCCCAACGTCGCGCAGGAAGCGGTCGACCGGAGCGGGTGGGCGGATATCGCGATGGTGCAGACGCGCCTTCAGGAATTGCTCACCGAAAGCGCTGGGATGATCGCCACGCAGGCGGTCTCGATCGGCAGCGGCGCGCTCGGCTTCCTGCTGTCGTTCGGCGTCGGGCTTTATGTGATGTTCTTCCTGCTGCGCGATGGCGAGCGGATCGGCCGCACGGTGCTTTGCGCGGTGCCGGTCGAACGGTCGATTGCCGACCGGCTGGCCTCGCGGTTCCTCGGCATCGTGCGCGCGACGATCAAGGGCACCGGCGTTGTCGCGGTGGTGCAGGGCGTGCTGGGCACGGTGACGCTGATGATCGCAGGCGTGCCTTCGGCGCTGTTGTTCGGCGTCATCATGGCGATCTTCGCGCTGGTGCCGGTGATCGGTTCGGGCGCGGTGTGGGTTCCGGCGGGGATCTGGCTGCTGATTTCGGGCGAGACATGGCAGGGGCTGTTCGTGCTGCTGACCGGGTTCTTCGTGATCTCGTCGGCCGATAATGTGCTGCGCCCCATTCTGGTGGGCCGCGACACCGGCATTCCCGACTGGATCATCCTCATCACCACGCTGGGCGGGATCAGCCTCGTCGGCTTTTCGGGCATCGTGCTCGGCCCGCTGGTGGCCGGGCTGTTCCTCGCCAGCTGGTCGATCCTGCGCGAACAGCGCGACGAGGACGAGGAAGCGCAGCGACAGGACGGCATCCTGATCGACGCTGCGGGCCATTCGACCGCCAGCACCGCGGCAGACTGAGACGATGTCATCGCTCGTCACTCCCGGCTCGCAGGGCGAGGCGATCGGGCGTCTGGTGGTCGCAGGGCTGGTGGTGTCGATGCTGCCCGCGCTGCCATTTGGTGCGTATCTGACCTATCCCTTCGCGATCCTGACAACGTGGTTCCACGAGATGGGCCACGGCCTCACCGCGATGCTGCTGGGCCAGCATTTCGAACAGCTGATGATCTTCCCCAACGGATCAGGGGTGGCGCAAAGCCAGGTATCGGCTGATGCGTCGCGCTTCACCCACGCGGCGATTGCGGCGGGCGGCCCCTTGGCGCCGAGCGCGGTGGGGGCCTTGCTGATCATGGCCAGCGCCCATCCGCGCGCGTGGCGTCCCGTGCTGTGTCTGGCCGTGGCGGCCATCCTGCTGAGCGTGGTGATCTGGGTGCGATCGGCCACCGGCTGGTGGGCGCTGCCGCTGGTTGCGGCGCTCCTGGGCGTCGTCGCCTGGCGCGGATCGCCGGGTTTCATGCGCTTCACCCTCCAGTTCCTCGGCGTGCTGGGGGCGATGAGCATGCTGCGCGATTTCGATTACCTGTTCACCGAACGTGCGGTGATCGAAGGGCAGGCAATCCTTTCGGACACCGGCGCGATCGAGGAAGCTCTGGGCCTGCCGCACTGGTTCTGGGCAGGCGTCATCCTCGCCATTTCGGCGACGATGGTCGGCGCTGCGCTCAAATATGCGCTGGCCGACAAGCGCCTGCGTCCGCCGCCGCGCAAGCTTCCCGCAAACGTCCTGCAATTCAGGCGCGGCCCCAAACGCTGACGCTTGTGGCAGTCCCGCAGGCGCGCGAGGCGCGGTAATCTGCGGGCATGGACTCGATCGAACTCGCCGACCGGCTCGCTATCGCCGAAACGCTGGCGCTTTACTGCCGCGGGATCGACCGCTGCGATGCCGATCAGCTCGCCGCCGTCTTCACCCCCGATGCCCGGATCGATTACGGCGACGGGGCAAAGCCGATTGCCGAGACAATCCCCGGCCTGATGGCGGGATTGGGCGCGATGCGGCTGACCCAGCATAACATCTCGAACACAGTGATGCGGATCACCGGCACCCGCGCCAAGGCTGAGACCAACTGCGTCGCGCTGCACCTGATCCCGACACCGGATGGCGAGGTGGAACTGGTGGTGGGCGGCCGCTATCTCGACCGCCTCGAAAAGCGCGAGGGCCGCTGGCAGATCGCCGAGCGGCTCTATGTCATGGACTGGAACCGCACCAGCCCGTCAACCATGCAGCTGGAAGGCGGGTTGTTCGACGGGCTGCAACGCCGCGGCGCGCGCGGGAGCGTTGATCCGTCTGCAGCCTGGTGGGACGGGCTCTAGAACGCGACCTTCAGGGTGTTGACGCCGGAGGCATAGGCCCCTGCCTCGCCCGACAGGCCGATGAACATCGTGTCCACGATCCGCGCCAGCTTCTGCTCGGATAGCCGGTCGCCGAGATAGATGAGCGAATCCGGCAGCGTGTAATTCGCAATCATCTGGTTGATGAGCGACAGCGCTTCGTCGATGTCCAGCCCCGCGAAGAAGCCTTCGGCCTGCGCCTCGGCGATCAGCTCGCACAGGTAGTGGTCGGCAAGGTCGACATAGGACCGCACCCGTTCGAAATTGGCGGCGCCCATTTCGCACAGGATGTTGAAGAACAGCGGATCGGCGCGGAACCGCTCCTGCGAGATGACGAAGCGGCGGCGGAAGAACTCGTACATTTTGCGCTGCGGGGGCAGGCTGGTTGCCAGCACTTCCTCCATTACCGCCATATGCGGAGCAAGCCAGGTCTGCGCCACGGCGTCGAACAGATCGTCGTAGTCGGCAAACAGCGCTTCGAACCGCGCGCGGGTCAGGCCGCTTTCGGCCATCGCCACGGTCCACGGCACTTCGGCGCCGCGCTCCTTGACGAGATCGAGCACATGGCGCGCGATCCGCTCGCGCTCGGCTTCCCGGGCCGTCTCGTTCAATGGCATGTCGGTCGCGCCTCCTCGCGCGGAAGCCAACATAGGCGAAGGCGGCGCGCGCTTAAAGTGTCGCTCGTCGATTTTTGTGCGACGCAGCAAGACAAATGCGATTGGCGCGCGCGGTCAATAGCGCGGCGGCATCGGGAAAAAGGCCGAGGTCTTGCGCTCGTAAACCGCGTATTTGTTGCCTTTTGTCTTGTGCATGCCCTTTTCCAGCAGCGGCACGCCCGACCAGCGGGTCAGCGTGAAGCTGAGGAAGATCGGCCCGATCACGGTTGCCGCGGCATAGCCCCATCCGGCCGCCGCGCAGGCCAGCCAGATGCCCCACCACGCGCAGAAATCGCCGAAATAATTGGGGTGGCGGGTATAGCGCCACAGCCCGGTGTCGAGCACGTAGCCCCTGTTGGCAGGATCGGCCTTGAACCGCGCAAGCTGCCAATCGCCCACCCATTCAAAGAACACGCCGACGCTCCACAGCGCAAAGCCCAGCCACCCCAGTATCGGGATCGGCGCGGGGGCGCCGCTGGCAAGGATGCCGACCTGCGCGGGCGAGGACACCATGAACAGCAGCACGGCCTGCATCAGCCACACACGGGTCAGCGCGGCGCGCGCAAAATTGCCGGCCTCGCGATCCTTCTTGAGGATCAGCTTGTAGCGCTTGTCCTCACCCTCGTGCCGCCAGCGGCGCAGCAGGTAGAAGCCCAGCCGGAAGCCCCATGCGGCGGTCATCAGCATGATGAGGGTGGCCAGTTGGCCCGGACCACCCGGCACGAGCAGCCAGCTGGCCACGGCAAGGATCGCCATCCCTGCGCCCCAGAAGGCATCGATGAAACTGACGTCGTCGATCTTCACGCTGATGGCCCACTGGATCAGCACCAGCACGATCAGGATCGCGGCATTCACAACCAGAAGTTCAAACATCATTCTTTCCGGCAATAATGTCGCGGGCCTGCTGTTCCAGCACCTTGAAGCGATCGTAATCGGGGAGCTTGGAACGGAACCATTCGGCGATCTTGAGCAGGTCTTCGCCATAGTTCCCGGTTGGCAGCATCGGTGGGCCGAAGCTGACGATCTTGGCGGCGTTATCGGCAAAGGCGGGGACGATCGGGACATTGGCCGCCCGCGCAATGTGATAGAAGCCCGAACGCCACTTGCCGTCGGATTTGCGCGTGCCTTCGCAGGCGATCACCAGCGCAAGTTCATCGCGCGCGGCGAACTCCGCGGCGACCTGCTCGGTGGCGTTGGCCTTGGCGGTGCGATCGACCGGGATGCCGCCCATATCGAGCATGAAGTTGCGCATGATCCCTTGGAACAGGGTGTGCTTGCCCATGAAATTGGGCCTGACGCCCTCTTCATGCGTCGCCCCGGTGAAGAACACGAAATCCCAGTTCGAGGTGTGCGGCGCGCCCGCCAGCACATATTTCTTCAGGTGCTTGGGCAGTGGGGAATCAATCTTCCACCCCCGCGCATACCAGATGGCGAGGATGATCCTTCGCACGATGCGCGACAGCAACGTGGGCGCGCGCATCTGCGCAGGGGTGATCGGTGTATGCAAGCTGTGCGCCCCTCCCAAAGGCTTCGCCCTTGTGGCTTAACTTTGGTTAGGTACGCAAGGGGGGCGACGAGGGTTTCAGCCCCTCGTTTTCACTGGCCGATAGGTGGCGGCGCTGCGCCCGCCGGACAAGCGAACCGTTGCGCCATCGCAGGGAGCAGGGTCATCACCGGCGGCTCTTCCCATTTGGTGCCGGCGGCCTGCACATATTCGGAGATCTGATCGACAAATTCGAGCTGGTTTTCGGCCAGATATTCGCCCTCGACCAGCAGGCTCTGGGTGTTGCAGGCAATGCCTTCGTCGGTGAGTGCCTGGAGGCCTTCGAAGGTCAGTCCCGCAAATTCGCTCGCGGCGTTCAATTCGGCCTCGTCCGGTTCCCAAGGCATCAGCACGACGGTCTTGATGAGCCCGCCGCGCCCGCCCATCAGGCTGTCGTGGTTGCGTGCCTTGTCATAGGCGGCGGCGCGCTGGAGAATGCCCGCCTTGGTCTCCAGCGGCTTGTCGACGGCAAGGTCATTGTAGAGGAACAGGCCGACATAAATCAGCCCGAGCACAGCAAGGATGGCGAGCCCGCCATAACGCTTGGCCATCCGCATCGCCGGTTTCATCGCCGACAGCTCCTGAAGCCGCCCGATCAGGTCCTCGGCAACGAAGCTGGCGATGTCGGCCCAGCCGGGATTGTCCTCGGCATAGACTTCAAGATCCTCGCCGATGCGCAGGTAGACCAGTTCAAGATCCGGCTTTTCCGAAAGGATCGCATAGGCCACCCGGTCACGCTCGGCAGCGTAGCGCGCATTGGCCGCGTTGAGCTCCTTCTGGGCCTCGACACCCTGAAAACCGCCGTCGTGACCAAGCTCCGTCGCCAGCGCAATCAATGCGCTATAATCCCTGTCGAATCCCATGAAATGCGCCCCCTGAAGATCAGGGGGCGAGCTTATGGCGACGGTGAGACGGGCTCAAGCGGAATTGTGGTGCGCCATCACATCCGGAACACGCCAAACGCAGGCCGCTCGGCAATCGGCGCTTCGAGGCACGCGGCGAAGGCGAGGCCGAGGACATCGCGGGTCTGCACCGGATCGACCACGCCGTCGTCCCACAACCGGGCGGTGGCGTAGTAGGGGTTGCCTTCGTCCTCGTATTTCTGGCGAATGGGCTGCTTGAAGGCCTCGGTCGCGGCTTCGTCCCAGCTCTCGGCATCGCGGTGGACTGTCGCCAGCACCGAAGCGGCCTGCTCCCCGCCCATCACGCTGATGCGCGCATTGGGCCAGGTGAACATGAAGCGGGGCGAATAGGCGCGTCCGCACATCCCGTAATTGCCCGCGCCGAAGCTGCCGCCGATCACCACGGTGACCTTGGGAACGGTGGCGGTGGCGACCGCCGTCACCAGCTTCGCGCCATGCTTGGCGATGCCCTCGGCCTCGTATTTCCCGCCGACCATGAAGCCCGAGATGTTCTGGAGGAACAGCAACGGAATGCGGCGCTGGCAAGCGAGTTCGATGAAATGCGCGCCCTTCTGTGCGCTTTCGCTGAACAGCACGCCGTTATTGGCGAGGATCGCCACCGGCATCCCCCAGATATGCGCAAAGCCGCACACCAGCGTAGAACCGTAATGCGCCTTGAACTCGTGGAACTCCGAGCCGTCGACCAGCCGCGCGATCACCTCCTTCACATCATAGGGCGCGCGCACATCCTCGGGGATGAGGGCGTAGAGATCATCGGCATCGAACTTTGGCGGGCGCGGGTCCTTCAGCGCCACGTCTGCCGCCGCGCCTGTGTTAGCGCCGAGGTGGCTGACGATATCGCGCACGATGGTCAGGGCGTGCTCGTCATTCTCGGCAAGGTGGTCGACCACACCGGACTTCTTGGCGTGCAAGTCACCGCCACCCAAGTCCTCGGCGGTGATTTCCTCCCCCGTCGCGGCCTTCACCAGCGGCGGGCCGGCGAGGAAGATCGTGCCCTGATTGCGGACAATCACGCTCTCGTCCGACATGGCGGGCACATAAGCGCCCCCTGCGGTGCAGCTTCCCATGACGCAAGCGATCTGCGGGATGCCGAGCGCCGACATATTGGCCTGATTGAAGAAGATGCGGCCGAAATGGTCACGATCCGGGAAGACCTCGGCCTGATGCGGCAGGTTCGCGCCCCCGCTGTCGACGAGGTAGATGCAGGGCAGGCGGTTCTCCTGCGCGATTTCCTGCGCGCGCAGGTGCTTCTTGACCGTCATCGGGTAGTAAGTGCCGCCCTTCACGGTCGCATCATTGCACACGATCATGCACTGGCGACCAGAGACGCGCCCCACGCCGCAGATGATCGAGGCGCCGTTGACGTCGCCCTCGTACATCCCGTTCGCCGCAAGCTGGCCGATTTCAAGGAAGGGCGAACCCGGATCAAGCAGCCGCTCGACGCGCTCACGGGGGAGTAGCTTGCCGCGGGAGACATGCCGCTCGCGGTGCTTCTCCGGCCCGCCCAGCGCGGCCTCGGCGACAGCGGCGCGGAGTTGCTGCGCGAGCGCGTGGTTGTGCGCAAACCGCGCCTTGGCCTCGGGGCTTTCGCGGTCGAGTTTGGTGGTGAGGGTGGGGGCGGTCATCCCAGAGTGCCTGCCCAGCCTGTGAACCCGGCAAGGGTCAGGGTCGGCCAGCCGACGTGCTTGCCCCGCGTCGAAAGCAGGGAGACCAGCCCGATAACGAGCCAGACCGACGCGACCAGCGCCTTGAGCCAGTGGTCAGTGTCAGGCCAGATCATCACAGCGGCGGTCAGCACCATGTAGGCGCTCGTCAAGTGCCAGGCCCCGCGCAGCACCTTGCGCGATTGGGCATTGGCGAAAATGCCCTGCTGGCCGGCCAATGCCGGACCGACCAATCGCCTCTCTCCGGCCACCGAATGAATGATCGCGGTAAGCGTCATCATCAGCGCCGATATATAAAACCACTGCATTACCCTGCTCCCATCAATTCGTGCCCGATCAGCATGCGGCGGAATTGGAGTGTGTCCGCGCCGATGTCGAGCGGCCTGGCATCGTGCTTACTGCGTGCGACCCACCAGTCAGCGAAGTAGCCCGCCTTGCCCAGCGCAGCCTCACCGACGGCGGCGCGCAGCTGCTGCGCGAGCGCGTGGTTGTGCGCAAACCGCGCCTTGGCCTCGGGGCTTTCGCGGTCGAGTTTGGTGGTGAGGGTGGGGGCGGTCATATGTCGTCCTTAGCGTTTCCGCACAAATTCGGCCCGCAGCACGAGGCCCTTGATGCCTGGGTATTTGCAGTCGATCTCCTGCGCGTCGCCGGTCAGGCGGATCGACTTGATCAGCGTGCCCTGCTTGAGCGTCTGCCCCGCGCCCTTGACCTCGAGGTCCTTGATCAGCGTCACCGCATCGCCATCAGCGAGCCGATTGCCGACCGCGTCGCGCACCTCGACCACGTCCTCCGCCGCCTGCTTAGCCGCGAGCTCGGACGCAGCCATCCACTCGCCGCTCGCCTCGTCATAGACGTAGTCTTCGTCGGTGCTCATTGGGGGTTACTCCGCTTCGAGATGCGGGCGGGGGCGGTCATGTCAGTGACGTCCTCATATATTCCCAGGATTTGGCTGTCCCAACCGCGAAGGTCAGACCCATTATTCCGACGATGGCCGACGTAATCGCCATGAAGGTGAAGCCCAGTTCCGGTCCCCAGGTTGCCGGGAAGGCCACCATGCTTGCGCGCGCCAGCAGCACGATCGCAATCGCGACGAGACCGGTTCGCAGGAGCGGTAGCCTGCGGACAATACCCGCTCCGGATAGCGCATAAAGGCCCCACCCAGCGAGGATGATCGCGATGACTGCGGTGATGATCGCTGGCGTCCGCGAACCTGCCTCGTCGAGCCGCGCCATCCTCTCACCAGCGCCGAAAAAGCGATACCAGTCACCTCCCCCGACTATGCAGGCGAGGTGCAGAAGGGAGGCGACAAAACTCATCGCAGCAGCAGCGACCAGCCAGCTCCGGCCTGCCGGTCTCATCCAGCCGCTCCAATCAATTCGCGCCCGATCAGCATCCGCCTGATCTCGTTGGTCCCCGCGCCGATGTCGAGCAGCTTGGCGTCGCGCATGTAGCGTTCGACCGGCCAGTCGGTGGTGTAGCCAGCGCCGCCCAGCGCCTGCACGCTCTCAGCGGCGACCTTGAAGGCATTCTCGCTCGCGAGCAAAATCACCCCCGCCGCATCGAAGCGCGTCGTCTGACCGGCATCGCACGCTTTCGCGACCGCATAGGTGTAGGCGCGGGCCGATTGCAGCGCGACATACATGTCGGCGACCTTGGCCTGCATCAGCTGGAACGAGCCAATCGGTTTGCCGAACTGCTTACGCTCCCGAAGATACGGGATCACCGTATCGAGGCACGCCTGCATGATGCCAAGCTGCAACCCGGCCAGCACCACGCGCTCGTAATCCAGCCCGCTCATCAGAACGCCGACGCCGCCGTTGAGCGGCCCCATGATGCGGTCTTCGGGCACGAAGCAGTCACTGAACACCAGCTCGGCGGTGGGGGAGCCTTTCATGCCGACCTTGCTGATCTTCTGGCCGATGGAAAAGCCCTCGTCTCCCTTCTCTATCAGGAAAGCGGTGATGCCGCGCGATCCGGCGTGGCCATCGGTCTTGGCATAGACCACCAGCGTATCGGCCTCGGGCGCATTGGTGATCCAGAACTTGGTGCCGTTGAGGACGTATCCGCCCTGAACCGCGTCAGCCTTGAGCTTCATCGACACCACGTCCGACCCCGCGCCCGCTTCGCTCATGGCGAGGCTGCCGACATGCTCGCCCGAGATCAGTTTCGGCAAATACTTCGCCTTCTGATCGTCATCCCCCCAGCGGCGGATCTGGTTGAGGCAGAGGTTGGAATGCGCGCCGTAGCTGAGGCCGACGCTGGCGCTGGCCCGCGACACTTCCTCGACCGCGATCACGTGTTCGAGGTAGCCGAGCCCCAGCCCGCCCCATTCTTCTTCCACCGTAATGCCATGCAGGCCAAGCGCGCCCATCGGCTCCCACAACTCGCGCGGGAAGCGGTCCTCGCGGTCGGTGCGTTCCGCCAGCGGTGCGATCTGCTCATCGGCAAAGCGCGCCGTGGTGTCACGGATCATCTCGGCGGCCTCGCCAAGGTGGAAGTCGAAATCGGGGGTCGCGCGCATTTTATGTCCTGCGGGTGTAATGATTGTTCAGAGCACCCGCATAGCAAGCGATCATGCAAACGCCAATCGGGGACGCTGGCGTACGGCGCCTAACCTCGCTAATCATGCCGCCAATGCTTGACCCATCACCCCTGCTCCGCTTCGACGGGGTGATCTGCCGCTTCGGCGAGGTCACGGCGGTTGGGGCATTGGGGGCCGGCGTATCCTGCGAGATCGCTTCGGGCAGCTTCGTGGCGCTGGTCGGCGCGTCGGGATCGGGCAAGTCCACGCTGCTCAAGACGGTCAACACGCTGGTCGAACCAACCGAGGGCCGCGTGCTGTTCGGCGGCGAGGATGTCAGCACGCTCAAACCCGCCCGTCTGCGCCGCCGGGTCGGCTATGTTTTCCAGAGCATCGGGCTGTTCCCGCATTTCTCCGTGGCCGAGAACATCACCATCGGCCCGCGCCTTGCCGGGGAAAAGCTGCCGCCCGACCGCATTGCCGAACTGCTGGCGCTGGTCGAACTCGACCCCGCCTTCGCCAGGCGGATGCCGGACGAGCTTTCAGGCGGGCAGCGCCAGCGGGTCGGTGTCGCACGCGCGCTGGCGGGCGGGCCGGAGCTACTGCTGATGGACGAGCCCTTCGGCGCGCTCGATCCCGTCACCCGCGACGCGTTGGGCCGCAAGGTGCGCGAACTGCATGAACGCCTTGGCCTGACCACGGTGATGGTCACGCACGACATGGCCGAAGCGCTGCTGCTGGCGGACCGGGTGCTGGTGATGGACAAGGGCGCGCTGGCCGCGGACGAGACCCCGCGCGCCTTGCTGGCCGGTGCAGGCGGCACGGTGGCGCAGCGGCTGGTCAGCGTGCCGCGCGACCAGGCCGAGCGGCTGGCGGCGTTGGAAGGCCTTGGGGAGGGCCTTGGGGAAGGTCGCGGCTGATGGGCGATATCTGGGACCTCCTTCCCGGCCTTGCCGACAAGCTTGCCGCGCACGTCGTGCTCTCGGCCAGCGCCATCGGCCTCGCCATGCTGATCGCCCTGCCGATGGCTGTGTGGGCGAGCCGTTCACCTGTGGTCTCGCGCCTTGCGTTGAGCTTGGCGAGCCTTGTCCAGACGATCCCCGCCCTCGCGCTGCTCGCGCTGTTCTTCCCGCTGCTGCTGAGCCTTCGTACGGTGTTCGGCGAGGGGCTGCCGACGCTGGGCTTCCTGCCCGCGCTGATGGCGCTGACGCTTTATGCGCTGCTGCCGATCCTGCGCAATGCCGTGACCGCACAGGCCAATCTCGATGAAGGCGTGCTCGAAGCCGCCGACGGCGTGGGCATGACCAAATGGCAGAAGCTGGTGCTGGTCGAAGCGCCGCTGTCCGCGCCCTTCATCATGGCGGGCATCCGCACCGCGAGCGTCTGGACGATCGGCGCGGCGACGCTCGCCACTACCATCGGCCAGCCGAGCCTTGGCGATCCGATCTTTGCCGGGCTGCAAACACAGAACTGGGCGCTGGTGCTGGCGGGGTGCGTTGCCAGCGCGGGGCTGGCGCTAGCGGCGGATAACCTGTTGTGGGTGATCGAAGTCGGCCTTGCCCGCCGCAGCCGCGCCATGACCTTCGGCGGGATCGCGGTGGTGGCCCTCGGCATTCTCGCCGCGCTCTGGGCGCAGGGTTCGGGCAGCGACGAGCGGCGCATCATCATCGCCTCGAAATCCTTCTCCGAACAATACATCCTCGCCCAGCTGATCGGCGCGCGGCTTGAGGCGGCGGGTTATGCGGTCGAATATCGCGACGGGCTGGGGAGCGCGGTGGTGCACTCGGCGGTCGCCAGTTCCAGTATCGACATCTCGGTCGATTACACCGGCACGATCTGGACCAATTACCTCAAGCGTGATGACAACCCGGGGCGCGAGGCAATGTATGCCACGATCCGCGACTGGGAAGCGCGCACCAATGGCGTGAAGGTGCTCGGACGGCTGGGCTTCGAGAACGCCTATGCCTTCGCCATGCGCGGCGACCGGGCCAAGGCGCTGGGCGTCACCAGCCTCGCCGACCTCACCGGCAAGGCGGGCGAGCTCACCGTCGGCGGGGACCCCGAATTCTTCGAGCGGCCGGAATGGATTGCGGTGCGCGATGCCTATGGCCTGCGCTTCGGCAAGAGCCGCAATTTCGCGCCGACCTTCATGTACAACGCGCTGCAATCAGGCGAGGCGGACGTGATCAGCGCCTATACCTCGGACGGGCGGATCGCGGCGGACAAGTTGGTGGTCTTGGCCGACCCGGAGGGCGCCTTGCCGAGCTATGACGCGATGCTGATGCTGTCCCCCCGCATTGCCGGAGACAAGGGCGTGATCGCCGCGCTCCAGCCGCTGATCGGCGCCATCAGCGTCGAAGCGATGCGCGAAGCGAACTTCGCCGTGGACCGCGAAGGCGCAGGCAAGCTGACGCCGAAACAGGCGGCCGAGGCGTTGGCGAAGCAGGCGGGATTGTAGCCCTCGATTTCGGGCGCTGCATCGGTCGCAAAGCGACCGCAAGCGCGACCGCGCGCCCGCAGCGACGCGGCCGTCAGGCCGAGTGAGCGAGGAAACGGCACGCCGGAGGGCGTGCCACAGTCAAGACGCCCGCTTCCACACCTGCGTCTGGCAGATCGGGCCGAAGCAGCCCTTCACTTCAAGCGAGCCATCGCCCTTGCCGCGCACTTCGGATGTGTAGGTGCGCCCGCTCTTGGGGTCATAGACCTGCCCGCGCCACACGCCGTCATCCTCGGTCAGCCCGTAAAGGATCGCAGTGCCGATCAGCTTGCGGCCCCGCTTGGCAGGATCGGAATTGTTGACATCGCGCTGGTCCTTGCCGCCGGGGGGCAGGATCAGGAACTTCTCGATCCGCCCGCACAAGGACTTGCCGCATTTGGCAATCGCGACGACCGCGTCCTTTTCGCCGGTGACCCAGCGGCCCGTAATCGGGCTTGCCGCCAGAACCGGCGCTGCCAGCGCGAGGCCCATTCCCGCAACGATCATCCGCATTCTTGTTATCATCGCAGCCCTCAATCAAATCCCGCGCCGAACGGCCAGCGCCGTCCGCACATGCCGAGCACCTTGAACAGCATGCCCATCTCGCTTTCCTTCACCAGCCGGTCGCGCTGACGCTGGAATTTGTCCTTCTGGTACGGCGCGCGGCGACGGAGCATTTCCATGCGGGCGTCGATCCCCATCTGGATCAGCCATTCGCCCTGATACTGCAAGCCCATCACGTCCGCGCCGCTTTCTTCCGCGACATGCTTCAGCAGTTCGAAATCGACATGCGCGGTCAGGTCCGCCTCGCCGGGGTGGGCGAAAACATCGACCTTCTGGTGGGACTTCAGTGCCTGCAAGGTCGATCCCGAACGCAGCTCCTCGTGACCATAATCGATGATCAGCGCTGCCCCGCCCTGTTCCTTCAGGCGACGCGCAATCTCGGCCATCAGCGCGACCGACGCCGGGCTGGTTTCGATCAGGGTCCCCTGCGAGGCCGTGACCCAGCTGGGCGGGACCAGGTGATCCATCCGCTCCTTGCCCGTCACGAAGGTGAACGCGTCGTCTTCCAGCCCCACCATCCGCGCATACCACCCGTCAGTCGAGCGGATGAGGTGCTGCACCGGCAGGGCATCGAAGAACTCGTTGGCGACGATCAGCAGCGGCGCATCATCGGGCAGGGTCGAGATATCGTGGTGGTGGATGCAATCGGGGAAGGCCTCGCGCTGGATCGCGCGCAGGGTGGCCGAGGTTTCGACGAAGTGGACCTTGGGTGTCATGCCCTGCTGCGCCGCCGCATTGAGCGCGTCCTTGGCCAGAGTGCCGCGCCCCGGCCCCAATTCGACGTAGTGGATATGCTTGCGCCGCGTCATGCGCGACCACAGATCGGCGAGCCACACCCCGATCAACTCGCCGAACACCTGCGTGATTTCGGGCGCGGTGATGAAATCGCCCTGTTCGCCCAGAGGATCGCGGCTGGCATAATAGCGTGCGTTGCTCTCCCCCATGAACTGCGCGACGCTGATCGGGCCGGTCTCGCGGATCAGGCGCTTGAGCACGGCGGGCACGTCAACCGTTGCGCGGGCAAGCATCTCGGCTTCGAGCCGGGCTTGTTCGGCCGCAGCGGCTTCTTCGGCCTCGCGGCGGGCCTGTTCTTCGGCAGCGATGCGCGCGGCTTCGGCTGCTTGGGCGGCGGCGGCTTCGGCAGCGATCCGTGCGGCCTCGGCGGCAGCAGCTTCCTCGGCTTCGCGGCGAGCCTTTTCCTCGGCGGCGATGCGCGCGGCCTCGATGGCGGCGAGGCGGGCGGCTTCTTCGGCTTCAGCCTTCGCCTTGGCCTCGGCTTCGGCGCGGGCTTTGGCTTCCGCGGCGAGACGGGCCTTTTCCTCCGCTTCGGCCTTGGCCTTGGCTTCGGCTTCTGCCTTGGCGCGGGCCTTGGCCTCCGCCTTGGCGCGCGCTTCGGCTTCCTTTTTCAGCCGCGCCTCTTCTTCGGCCCTCGCCTTGGCTTCGGCTTCAGCCTTGGCGCGGGCTTCGGCAGCGCGGCGGGCTGCGGCTTCGGCGGCGGCGCGTTCTGCCGCTTCGGCGGCTTCGGCTTCGCGGCGGGCGCGTTCCTCCGCCTCGGCGCGGGCTTTGGCCTCGGCTTCGGCACGGGCCTTGGCGTCCTTGCGCGCCTGCGCTTCGGCAGCCGCCTTCGCGCGGGCTTCGGCTTCGGCGCGGGCGCGCGCTTCAACCTCGGCGAGCTTGCGGGCGCGCGCTTCGGCGGCGAGTTTTTCGCGGGCTTCGCGTTCGGCGGCGGCGCGGGCCTCGGCCTCCGCCTTTTCGCGCACGCGGGCCTCCTTGGCGAGGCGGGCGCGTTCCTCCGCTTCGGCCTTGACGCGGGCAAGCGCCTCGGCCTTTTCGCGCGCGGCCGCCTCGGCGCGGGCCCTTGCCTGCGCGCGGGCGTCGACCTTCGGCTCGGGGGCCGGCGGTGCGTCTTCTTGCGGATCAATCAGCCTGAGCGCGCTGCGCCAGACTTTTGCGCCATCCTTCAGGCTGGCGCTGTCGTCCCCGCCGCCAGCGGCTTCTTCCGCAGCGCGTAGATCACGACAATCAATCCAGTCAGGATAAGCGGTATTGTTAGCCATTGCCCCATCGATAGCCCTGTTCGCACCACCAAGTCAGCCAGTTGTTGATCCGGCTGGCGGAAAAATTCGTTTACAAAGCGCGAGACCCCCATGCCGGTGGTAAACACGCCCGCCAGCAAGCCCGGGCGATAGCGCGCGCGCGTGAACCAGAACAGCGCCAGCATGATGACGAGCATCGCCAGCCCTTCGAGCCCGGCCTGATACAGCTGGCTGGGGTGGCGGGGCAGATCGTCCGCTCCGGGGAAGACCATCGCCCATGGCACATCGGTGACGCGGCCCCACAGCTCGCCATTGACGAAGTTCGCCAGCCGGCCGAGCAGCATCCCCATCGGCACGCCGACGCACACATAATCGACCACGCGGATGAAGTTCAGCTTGTCGCGCCAGGCAACCCACGCCATCGCCGCCGTCACCCCCAACAGCCCGCCGTGGAAGCTCATTCCCCCGTCCCACATCCGCAGCAGCTTCCACGAGACGAACCCATCGCCCGAGAAATCGGTGAAAGCGCTGGGGATGCCGGTGTCGCCGCCGGTGTAGAACAGCGCGTAACCCAGCCGCCCGCCGAAAATCACGCCCAGCGTGCAATAGAAGAACAGATCGTCGGCATGGCGCTGCGCCATCGGCGCGCCGGGCTGCTTGAGCATGAGCGACGTGTGCCAATAGGCGAAGATCACGCCCAAGAGGTAGGCCAGCGAGTAAAACCGCAGGGTGAAGAACCCCAGCTCGATCCCCGGCTTTAGTCCCAGATCGGTCCAGTAGATCGGATCGGCGGGGATGCTTGCGGCAAGTAGTGACAGCACGAAGCGAACCTCTTATTGACAATGATATGCCGTATCGGCGGGCCCGAACGGCCCCGGTCGCGCTGGCGCTTCTGGCACAGCATCCGGGGCAGGGGAAGGGGCACGGGCCAGCCTAGGCGGTAATGGGACAGGCAATTCGGGACGGGTCGCACCCGGCCAGAGGGCCGCAACAACTAGAGAGAGGAAATCACCGCATGCCCACCCAGCTGGACAATGCGCTCGAAGCGATCATCACCGGCCTAACCGCCGAGGGTATGCCCTTCGCCACCGTGCCCTTTACCCGTGACGGCGTGACAATGCCCGCCTTTGCCGGCGCGCCGCCGACGCTCGCGCATTATTTCGCCCATTTCGCCAACCAGAACAAGGACATCCCGTTCCTCGTCGATGGCGATATCCGGCTGACCTTCGGCGAGGCTTACGCCGCCGCCACCTGCGTTGCCGAGGGGCTGGTGCAGACCCACGGCATCCAGAAGGGCGACCGTATCGGTCTGGCCGCGCGCAATTCGGCCAACTGGATGATCGCCTATATGGGCATCCTGATGGCGGGCGGCTGCGCCACGCTGCTCAACGGATTCTCCTCCGGCGATGAATTGGCCTACGGGCTTGATCTTGCCGAAGCCAAGCTGCTGCTGGCCGATGATGGCCGCGCCGCGCGGCTGGATGGCCATGCCCACCCGGCCAAGATCGTGCTGTTCAGCCACGGCAATGCGCCGTCCGAAGGCCTCGCCAACACCTGGGCGCTGCCGCAGGGCACCAGCGCGGCGATGGCGATGCTGGGCCAGCTGGGCCCGGACGATATCGCCACCATCCTCTACACCTCGGGTTCGACCGGCAAATCGAAGGGCGCGTGGTCCGATCATCGCGGCGTCGTCAACGCCGTGATGAATTATGTCGCCCAAAGCGCGATGGCCAAGGTGCATATCGAAAGCCAGGAAGGCCCGATGACCACGCAGCCCTGCGCGCTGGTCGCCGTGCCGCTGTTCCACGTGACGGGCGAAGTGCCGCTGTTCCTGCAAAGCTTCGCCATCGCGCGCAAGCTGGTGTTGATGCCCAAGTGGGACGCGGGCCTCGCGATCCGGCTGATGGCGGAGGAGCAGGTCTCCTATTTCGTCGGCGTGCCGCTGATGAGCTACGAAATCGCCAACCACCCTGACCGCGAGAAGTACGACCTGTCGGCCTGCAAGAGCTTCGCCGCAGGCGGCGCGCCGCGTCCGGTGGAGCACGTCACCCGCATCAAGGAGGCCTTCCCCGGCAGCTTCCCGCTGTTGGGCTACGGCCTGACCGAGACCAACGCGGTCGGTTGCGGCAATTTCAACGAGAATTACCTCGCCAAGCCCGGCTCCACCGGCCGTGCGAGCAAGCCGATAGTCGATCTCGCCATTCTCGACGATCTCGGCAACGCGCTGCCGCAGGGTCAGGTGGGCGAGGTCTGCATCCGCAGCGTCGCCAATTTCCGTGGCTACTGGAAGAACGAGGAAGCGACCAAGGCCGCCTTCACCGACAATGGCTTCTTCCGCACCGGTGACCTCGGCTATCTGGACGCGGACGAGTATCTGTTCATCGTCGACCGCAAGAAGGACATCATCATCCGCGGCGGCGAGAACATCTCCTGCATCGAGGTCGAGGACGCGATCTATGCCCATGACGAAGTGGGCGAATGTTCGGTCTTCGGCCTGCCTGACGAGCGGTTTGGCGAAGTGCCGGCAGCGGTCTACCGCATGAAGGAAGGCCACGCCGTCATCACACCGGCCGAACTGCGTGCCTTTCTGCTGGAGCGGATCGCGCCCTTCAAGGTGCCGCTCGAACACCAGATCTGGCTGGTCGAGGACGCTCTGCCGCGGCTCGGTACGCAGAAGATCGACAAGCGCGCGGTCAAGGCACACTACCTCGCGGAAACTGTCGCCGCGTGAGCGGAACGTGAGCCCTCGCCGCGTCCCCGGGCAGCGCGCGATCATCGACCGGCGCGCGCTGGCCGAAGAAATCGCCGCGCTGCACGAGGCGGGCGGAGCCAAGGCCCGCCCTGCCATCGTCGCTGCGCTGCGCATGGCCTTCGACGAGGGGCGCAAGGAACTCGCCCGCCGTCTGGAAGAAACCCCCTCGGCCGGACACGAGGTCACCGCCGGCTTCAGCTTCCTGATGGACCAGCTGCTGCGGGTGATCCACGATCACGTCACCACGCATCTTTACCCCGCCGCCAATCGCACGCAGGCCGAACGGCTCGCGATCCTTGCCGTGGGCGGTTACGGACGCGCCGAGATGGCGCCCCATTCGGACGTCGACGTCGCCTTCATCACCCCGAACAAGCGCGCACCGTGGTGCGAGCAGGTGATCGAGACGATGCTCTACCTGCTGTGGGATCTGGGCCTCAAGGTCGGCCATTCCAGCCGCACCGTGTCCGACACGATCCGCATGGCGAAGGAAGACCTGACGATCCGCACCGCCTTGCTGGAAAGCCGGTTGGTGTGGGGCGAACAGGCGCTTTACGAAGAGCTGCGCGCACGCTTCTGGAGCGATGTCGTCAAGGGCAGCGAACGGCAGTTCCTCACCCTCAAGCTCGCCGAACGCGATGCGCGGCACAAGCGCATGGGCGACAGCCGCTACGTGGTCGAACCCAACATCAAGGAGGGCAAGGGCGGCCTGCGCGATCTCCAGACGCTGTACTGGATCGGCAAGTATGTCCACCGCGTCGATAGCGGCGCGCAGCTGGTCGATGTGGGGCTGCTGACCGCGTCGGAATATCGCAGCTTCCGCCGCGCCGAGGGCTTTCTGCTGGCGGCGCGCTGCCACATGCATCTCATCACCGACCGTGCCGAGGACCGGCTGACCTTCGATCTCCAGCGGCAGGTGGCCGAACGCATGATGTTCGCCGACCGCCCCGGCAAGAGCGCGGTCGAACGGTTCATGCAATACTACTTCCTGCAGGTGAAGCGGGTGGGCAGCCTGACCGGCGTGTTCCTTTCGCACCTTGACGAGGAAATGGCCAAGAAGCGCCCGCGCACCGGCTTCTTCGCCGGTTGGACCCAGCGTCCCCGGATGTTCAAGGGCTATTCGGTCGAGGCCGGACGGCTGCGCGCACCGGGAGACGACTGGTTCCGGCAAGACCCGGTTCGCCTGATCGAAGTGTTCCAGCTGGCCGAGGCCGAGGGGCTGGAAGTTCACCCCGAAACCATGCGGCAGGTGGGCCGTGATGCCAAACTGATCGATGGCAAGCTGCGCCGCGACAAGCGCGCCAATGCGATGTTCCTTGATCTGCTATCGGGACGCAAAGACCCCGAAACCGCGCTGCGCTGGATGAACGAGGCGGGCGTGTTCGGCCGCTTCGTGCCGGACTTTGGCCGGGTCAACGCGCAGATGCAGTTCGACATGTACCACCATTACACGGTGGACGAACACACCATCCGCGCCATCGGCCTGCTGAGCCAGATCGAGCGCGGGTTGCTGTCCGCCGATCACCCGCGCGCCACCCGTGAATTTCCCAAGCTGGCCTCGCGCCGCGCGCTCTATGTCGCGGTGCTGCTTCACGATATCGCCAAGGGGCGCGGCGGCGACCACTCCGAACTGGGCGCCGTTGTCGCGCACCAGCTATGCCCGCGCTTCGGGCTGGACGAGAAGGAGACCGATCTGGTCGCCTGGCTGGTGCTGCAACACCTGCTGATGAGCCGCACCGCGCAGAAGCGCGATCTGACCGATCCCAAGACAATCGAGGATTTCGTGGTCGAGGTGCAGAGCCTGGAACGCCTGCGCAACCTCGCGATCCTCACCGCAGTCGATATCCGCGCAGTCGGGCCGGGCACGTGGAACAGCTGGAAGGCGCAGCTGCTCGGCGAGCTGTTCGACGCCGCGCAGGAACGCCTGCGGCTGGGGCACAAGGGCAATGGACGCAAGGCGCGGGTCACGGCCAAGAAGGACGCGGTACAGCGGTTGCTGGGCGATCAGGATCACCTCGTCGACAGTATCGGCGCGCTGCTGGGCGATGCCTATTGGATTGCCGAGCCTGAAGACATCATCGCCGGAAACCTCGCCCAGTATGACGCCGCGCAAGCCGCTGGCGAGCCGCTCTCGATCGCCTGCGAAGTCGACGAGACGCGCGGCGCGACGCGGGTTAGCGTGATCGCCGCCGACCACCCCGGCCTGTTCTATCGCATGGCGGGCGGCATCCACCTTGCGGGTGCGAACATCATCGACGCGCGCATCCACACCGCGCGCAGCGGCTATGCGGTCGACAACTTCCTGGTGCAGGACCACAACGCCCAGCCGTTCCGCGAGGCGGCGCAGATGGCGCGCATCGAGAAAGGCATCCGCGACGCGCTGCTCGCGAAGGTCGAACTGGTGCCCAAGCTCGCCGCGCGCCCGCTGGCGCATTCGCGTGCCAAGGCCTTCGACGTCGCGCCCCGCGTCGGCTTCGACAATGACGCATCGAACCACTTCACCGTGATCGAAGTGACCGCGCGTGATCGGCCCGCGCTGCTCAACCGGCTGGCGCACGCGCTCTACAAGGCCAACCTGATCGTCCATTCGGCGCATATCACCGCCTATGGCGAGGCGGCTGCGGACACATTTTACGTGACCGATCTGACCTCCGCGAAGATCAAGACGCCCGAGCGTCTCGCCGAAATCGAGGCCGCGCTGCTGGCCGCCGCGAGCGACCAGCGCCAGCAGCAGCTCGAGAAGGCCTGACCGCAAATCCCTGAAGATAGGGGCTAACGAAGGTATCGCCGGGGCGTCCGAGATAGGTTGCAATCTTGAAACGTATTGGTAATGGAGCGGCCCTCAACTCAGGGAGAGTTACATCATGACATCCACCCATTCGCTGTCGGGCCGCGTGCGGCTCGGCAAGCTGGCGCTGCTCCTCTCGACCGCAGCGCTCACCCCGGTAGCCGCCCATGCGCAGGACGCCGAAGCCCCCGCGCAGGACGAAGAGACCAGCGCGCTCGACGGCATCAACGAGATCCTCGTCACCGGCACCAAGACCAAGGACGCCGAGAACGTGCAGGACGTGCCGCTGGCCGTGACCGCGTTCAACGCCGGCACGCTGGAAGCCTACAAGATCCGCGACATCTCGGGCCTGTCCTTCCAGGCACCGACCGTCAGCCTCGACCAGGTCGGCACCAGCCGCGGCACCGCCAACTTCACCGTGCGCGGCCTCGGCATCAACTCGTCGATCCCCTCGATCGATCCGACCGTGGGCGTGTTCGTCGACGGCGTGTACCTCGGCATCAATGGCGGCGTGGTGTTCGACCTGTTCGACCTCGACTCCGTCGAAATCCTGCGCGGCCCGCAGGGCGTGCTGTTCGGTCGTAACGTGACCGGCGGCGCGGTGGTGATCAACACCGGCAACCCCACCGAAGACTTCCGCGGCAAGTTCCGCGCGGCAGTCGACGGCCCGGTCGATGGCGGCCGCGGCGGCGCCAACTACACCGTCAGCGGTGTGCTGTCGGGTCCGATCGTCGAAGACGTGCTGCTGTTCAAGGTCGGCGCCTATTACAACAAGGACGAAGGCTATTTCCGCAACCTCGCCCCGACGCAGGTTCCAGCGCTGGCGAACCTGCCGCGCAATCAGGGCGCGGCGGAAACCAAGATCTTCCGCGGCGCGCTCGAAGCGCGTCTCGGCGGGCTGACCCTGCTCGGCAAGCTCGACTACTTCGAGAGCGATGGTGACGGTCCGGCGGCCCAGAACCGCGGCTTCTTCGACCGTGAAAGCTTCGACCTGTCGATCGACGAGCCGGGCTTCTACGCCAACGAAATCTGGACCGGGTCGCTTACTGCGACGCTCGACATTGGTGCCGGTACGCTGACCAACGTGTTCGGCTATCGCGATTATCAGGCCGCCACCCGCGGCGATATCGACGCGACCCCGCGCTTCCTGTTCCACTCGAACACCCTGACCGAACAGGACCAGATCTCGAACGAACTGCGTTACGCGATCTCGACCGGCGGTCTCGACCTCACCTTCGGCGGTTTCTACTTCAAGCAGAACCTTGCCTATGACGAGAGCCGCGAACTGCGCCGCGACCTGCCCGTCAACCTGCGCCCCCCCCGTGTTCTACGGCGGCGGTCGTCAGGAGCACGAAGTGATCGGCGTGTTCGCCAATGCCCAGTACGAAATCTTCGACGGCTTCTCGCTGATCGGCGGTATCCGCTGGAATCAGGAAACCAAGGACGCGGCAGTCACCTACATCGTCGGTCGTCCGGCCTGTTCGGTTGTTGCAGGCACCTGCCCGACCGGCACCCAGCCGTTCAATCCGGCCACCGAAACCAACGGCTTCACCGATGACGTGCGGTTCCGCAACGTTTCGCCCAAGGTCGGTGCACAGTATGAATGGGGCAACAGTCAGGTCTATGGCCACTGGAGCCGCGGCTTCCGTTCGGGCGGTTACAACTTCCGCATCACCAACATCCCGGTCTTCAACCGGGCGTTCAACGCCACGCGATCGCTGGGCTTTGATGAAGAGCAGGTCGACAATTACGAGATCGGCGGCAAGTTCCAGACCGTTGACCAGTCGCTCACGCTCAACGTCGCGGCTTATGTCACCAAGGTCGGCAACATGCAGCGCGAAGTGAACCTCGCCGATCCGGGCGCGGGCGTGGTGCAGAACATCCTCAACACCGCCGATGCCACGATCAAGGGCTTCGAAGCCGAAGCGCGCATGCGCGTGTCGGAATCGCTGGCCTTCACCGCCAACATCGGCATCACCGATGCCGGGTATGACCGGGTGCTGTTCGACATCTCGGGCGATGGCTTCATCACCGATGCCGACCTCGATCTGAGCCTGCCGCGCGTTCCCCCCGTCACCGTGGGCGTGGGCTTCATCCACGATTGGGATCTCGGCAACAGCGGCGCGATCCTGACCCGCGTGAACTACCAGTACCGCGACCGTGCAGCCTACACCGACGACAACTTCGGCTGGCTGAACGATCTCAGCAACATGGAAGCCAACATCACCTGGACCACCCCGGTCGATGGGCTGTCGCTGTCGCTCTATGGCCGCAACCTGTTCGATCAGGTGCAGGAAGGCGGCGACACGCAGGTTCCGTTCGGCGGCCCGCGTTCGGACGGGGTGCAGCAGCCCTTCCAGCAGCGTCCGGGTGCAGGCACCTTCTCGCCGCTGATGCGCGGCCGCAACATCGGCGTCGAAGCTCTGTTCGAGTTCTGATGCTTTTGATGGCGATCGCCCCTCCGGGCGATCGTCCTCGCTAGGCGCGCAGCAAAGCTGCGCCCGCTGCGGGCGGCCGGTCGGCCGGTCGGCCTTGCGGTCGCTTTGCGACCGGGACTCGCGAACAAAAAGAAGGGGCGCCCAAGCAATGGGCGCCCTTTTTTGTACTGGACTAGCCCCGAGCGCCGAACAGCGCAGAGCCGACCCGCACGTGGGTCGCGCCGAGCATCACTGCGGTTTCGTAATCGCTGCTCATCCCCATGCTGAGCCCCGTCAGCCCATGATCCGCGGCCAGCTTCGCCAGCATCGCGAAGAACGGCGCGGCTTCGGTGTCGGCGGGGGGGATGCACATCAGCCCGGCGAGCGGGATCGCAGCCGCGCGCACCTGTTCCAGAAACGCCGGAAGCTCGGCCAGCGGACAGCCGCCCTTCTGCGCCTCGTCGCCGATATTGACCTGCACGAAGCACGGCACCTGCCGCCCCGCCTTGTCCATCGCCTTGGCCAGCGCGGTCAGCAGGCTCAGCCGGTCGAGCGAGTGGATCACGTCAAACGCCGCCACCGCTTCCTCGGCCTTGTTCGATTGCAGTTGGCCGATGAGGTGGAGTTCGATATCGGGATAGGCCTCGCGCAAGGCGGGCCACTTGGCCTGCGCTTCCTGCACGCGGTTCTCGCCGAACACGCGCTGGCCGGCATCGATGAGCGGCTGGATCGCCTCGGCCGGATGGGTCTTGCTGACCGCTATCAGTGTAATGTCTTCGGGCGAACGCCGGGCTTGCTTGCAAGCGCGGGCGATGTTGGCGTTCACTTCGGCGAGGCGGGCTGCGGCTGTATTATCCATGGCCGCGCTCTATAGCGGGTGGGTGACGCGCGCAAAGACTCTCCCTGCCATCTGGCTGATCAGCGATGCCCGCAATGATGCGGGGCTGGAGCGCACGCTTGCCCGCCTGCCGCGCGGGTCCGGCTTCATCTACCGCCATTATCACCTGTCCGATGCGGAGCGCCATGCGCGGTTCCGCGCGCTGAGGCGGGTGGCGAAAGCGCGGGGCCATATGACGATCCTCGCCGATTCGGCGCTGACCGCACGCGAATGGGGCGCAGACGGCATCTATGGAGCGCCGCGCAGCCTCACCCCGCGCCGCGCGGGGCTGATCCACCTCGCCACAGCGCACAGCCTCGGCGAACTGGGGCTTGCCGCGCGGATCGGAGCGGATGCGGCGCTGCTCTCGCCGGTTTTCCCGACCCGCTCGCATCCGGGGGGAGGGACGCTGGGAGCGGTGCGGTTCCGGCTGCTGGCAGGGCGATCACCACTGCCGGTGATCGCGCTCGGCGGCATGAACCGCCACCGCGCCGGTGCCCTTCGCTGGCCCCGCTGGGCCGCCATCGACGGTTTGAGCCAATGAACGACCGCGACGATGACGAGCTCTACCGGCGCGCCTGCGAGTATATCGCGCGCGGCGGCCAACCACGCACCTCGCATCTGATGATCCGCTTCCAGGTCGGGTTCAATCAGGCCTCGCGCTGGATCGATCGGATGATGGCAAACGGCATCCTCACGCCGCCAAGGGACAGCTTCCATTAGCGGATCGGACCGGAAAAGGTTTGACCCGCCAGCCGGTAGGATTCATGATGTGTTCCGCTCAGGAGACACCCCCCATGGCCAGCCGCGCGGTCACACCCGTTAAACCCGGTCGCCAGACCCCCCATCGTCAGACTGATGCCGAATGGCGCGCAGGTCTGCGCCGCAGCATGCGCCGCATCGCCCAGATGACCGGTGCCGGACTGCTGCTGGGCGCATGCATTTTCCTCGCGCTGGCGCTCGCCAGCTACACCCAGACCGACCCCAGCCCCTCGACCGCTGCCGACCCCGGCGAAGTCGCTAACTGGATGGGCGCGAGCGGGGCATGGCTGGCCGACCGGGTGCTGCTGATCTTCGGCCTGCCCGGCGCGCTGCTGCTGCCGCTGCTCTATGTCTCGGCGCGCAAGCTGTGGCGCGATGTCGAGAATGGCGACGCGCCCGAAACCACCGCCTGGTGGATGCCGACCGCGCTGCTGCTGATCGCCATGACGCTGATCGCGACGGTGCTCAGCCTCGGCTTTGAAGGGCCGGGCGGCACGCTTCCCGCACAGGCCGGAGGGCTGACCGGCCTGCTCGGCGCGAGTGCGGTGCAGGCGGTCGCAGCGCGTTTCGGCGAGCAGGCGGAAGGCTGGGTGATCCTCGGCCTCGCGCTCACCAGCCTTGCGGTGGGCGTGGCATTGCTGACCCGCATTTTCGCGATCGACTGGCGGGCGCTGATGAGCCTGCCCGATTTCCTCGGCGGCGGCTCGCTCGCCGGGCTGATGCGCCGCCTGCCGCTGCCGGGCCGCAAGAACGCGCCCGCATTGGCCTTCGCGGGTGATGGCGAAGAGGGTGACGATGCTGCGCCCGCCCCCCGCCCGCGCCGCGCCGCCAAGGGCGCAAGCCTCGCCGAGCCCGATTTTGACGACCGCCCGCGCCGCTCGCCCGAGATCAGCGATCCTTCGGCCCCGCCCAAACGCGCCGCCACCACCAAGACCGCGCAGCGCGATATGTTCGCGCCCTACAATCTGCCCAGCCTCGACCTGCTGGCCGAACCGCCGCAGGATAAGGCGCCCAAGCTCGACAAGCTGGCGCTGGAACGCAACGCCCGCCTGCTCGAAAACGTGCTCGACGATTTCAATGTGAAGGGCGAAATCACCGCGGTGCGCACTGGCCCGGTGGTGACCATGTACGAACTGGAGCCCGCCCCCGGGATCAAGGCGAGCCGCGTGATCGGCCTGGCCGAAGACATCGCCCGCAACATGAGCGCGATCTCTGCGCGCGTATCGCCGATCCCTGGACGCACTGTTATGGGCATCGAACTGCCCAATCAGGATCGCCAAGTGGTGATGCTGAAGGAACTGGCCGCCTGCGCCGATTTTGCCGATGCCAAGGGCAGCCTGCCGATCATTCTGGGCAAGGATATCGCGGGCGAGCCGATCATCGCCGATCTCGCCGCGATGCCGCACTTGCTGGTCGCGGGGACGACCGGTTCGGGCAAGTCCGTGGGCCTCAACGTCATCCTGCTGAGCCTGCTGTACCGCTTCACGCCCGCCGAATTGCGCCTGATCCTGATCGATCCCAAGGTGCTCGAACTCAAGACCTATGACGATATCCCCCACCTGCTTTCGCCGGTAGTGACCGAGCCTGCCAAGTCAGTGCGCGCGCTCAAATGGGCGGTCGAGGAAATGGAGCGCCGCTACCGGATGATGAGCGCGATCAGCTCGCGCAACATCCACTCCTTCAACGAGAAGGTCAGCGCCGCCATCGCCAAGGGCAAGCCGCTCGGGCGGCGGGTGCAGACCGGGTTCGACCCTGAAACCGGCGAGCAATTGTTCGAGGAAGAACAGCTCGATTACCAGCCGCTGCCGCAGATCGTGCTGATCGTCGACGAACTCGCCGACCTGATGGTCACCATCGGCAAGGAAATCGAAGTCCTGATCCAGCGCCTGTCGCAGAAATCGCGCGCGGCGGGCATCCACCTGATCATGGCGACCCAGCGCCCTTCGGTCGATGTCATCACCGGCGTCATCAAGGCGAACCTGCCGACCCGCATCAGCTTCAAGGTGACCAGCCGGATCGACAGCCGCACCATCCTTGGCGAACAGGGCGCCGAACAACTGCTGGGCAAGGGCGACATGCTCTACAAGCCCAACACCGGCGCGATGGTGCGCGTCCACGGGCCGTTCGTCTCTGACGAGGAAGTCGAGGCAGTGGCGGATTTCTGGCGCTCGCAAGGCGCGCCGACCTATGTCGATGCGGTCACCGAGGAACCGGAAGACGGCGGCTTCGGCTTCGAGGACGAACTCACCGCTTCCGACAATCCGGAAGAGCGCAAGTACCGGCAGGCCTGCCAGATCGTGATCGAGAACCAGAAGGCGAGCGGCAGCTGGCTCCAGCGCCAGATGGGCGTGGGCTACAACACCGCCGCCAAGTGGATCGAGCGGATGGAGGAAGACGGCCTCGTCGGCCCGTCCAACCATGTCGGCCGCCGCGAGATCTACCGCGATCGCGACGGCAATCCGCTTTAGTTTTTGATCGCGCTGACGCGCGATGCAGACCACCCGCCCCACCTCCCCACCCGGCCACCAATGATACCATCAGGCTATGGTGGCCGGGTGGGGAGGTGGGGCGGGTGGTCTGCGCCACCGCAAGTGGCCCGGAACAAAGATGCATTTGGGCAACGTCCCGAAACTGTAAATCCGCTGTAACGCGCGCTTCACCAAGCCGTCGCTGCGGCGTCACCATCGCCTGTCACCGGCAAGGCCTCTCCACCAACAGGGAAGTCTTGCCATGCTCCGCACCCCATTCACGCGCGTCTCGCTAATTGCGCTGACCGCCACCCTCGCCGCCGCCCCGCATGCGGCCTTCGCGCAGAGCGCCGATGCTGCCGCCGAGGACGACGACGTCTCGGGCAACCAGATCATCGTCACCGCGCAGAAGATCGAACAGCGCGCCGTCGACGTGCCAATCACCATCACCGCCACCACCGGCGATCGCATCCGCGACCTTGGCGTGACCGATCTCGACGAGCTTTCAAGCTATGTCCCCGGCCTTCTCATTCAGGAGCAGAGCGCCAACAACCCCGGCGTCGTGATCCGCGGCATCACTTCGGATAGCGGCTCGGCGCAGCAGGGCCCGCGCGTCACGCTCTATTACAACGGCGTCGACATCTCGCGTTCGCGCGGCAGCTATCAGGCGATCTACGATCTGGAGCGCGTCGAAGTGATCAAGGGCCCGCAGGCCACCCTGTTCGGCACCGCTAGCGCCGTGGGCGCGATCAGCCTGGTTTCGGCCCGTCCGCGTGAGGGCTTCTCGGGCGAGGTGCGCGGCGGATACGGCAACTTCAACCAGACGCTGCTGGGCGGCTTCCTCAACATCGGTAGCGACACGCTCGCGTTCCGCCTTGCGGGCGAATGGCGCACGCGTGACGGCTATGTCGAGAACCTCAATCCGAACCAGGAAGAGGAGCTTTACGCACAGGACCAGCTGGGCCTGCGCGCCTCGCTGCGCTGGACCCCGACCACTGACCTCACTGTCGACCTGATCGGCACCTATGACCAGCAGCGCAACGGCGGCACGCCATTCATTTCCGGCACCTTCCCGGGCTTCACGGGTGCACCGGGCAGGGCGGCCAATGCCTTCCGCAACGCCAACCTCTCCGGCAATCCTGCCGGCGCAGTCGCGCTGGGCGACGACCAGCTCGGCCTCAACCGCGAGGTCTATGATCTCAACCTGACGCTCGATTACCAGTTCGCCGACGGGTGGAGCTTCACCACAGTCAACGGCTACCGCAAATTCGACAGCGCCGAGGTGTTCGATGCCGACGGTAGCGCTGCGCCCTTCCTCGAATTCGCCGAAATCGCGAAGGGCTGGCAGATCAGCCACGAAGGCCGCTTCACCTATGCGGGCGACAGCCTGCGGGCGAGTGCGGGGTGGAACCTGTTCATCGAAGACAGCAGCCAGCGGGTGCCCTTCGCTACCGAGGAAGGCGTGTTCCTCACCTGCCTTGGCGGCCTTTTCGCCAACCCGCGCAACCTCTGCGTGGCTCCGAACGGCAGTGTCCCCTCGCTGGGGGTCACCAACATTCCCTACACCTCGGTCTTCGAAAATCAGGGTCGCAACGAAGCCTATTCGGTCTTCGCTGACGCCACCTGGACGCCGTTTGCGGCGCTCGAGCTGACGGCGGGGGTGCGGTTCCTTGACGAATATCGCCAGTCCGGCTTCTTCGCCCGCGTGCCCAACAGCGTGCTGACCGGTGCGCCGCTGGTCCCCGGCCAGCTCGACACCAGAGGGCAGACCTTCACCGCCGATGACGATTTCACCGCGGTGTTGCCGCGCTTCAACGCGCTCTACCGGGTGACGGATGATGTGAACGTGTTCGCCACGGTCTCCAAGGGGCGCCGCTCGCCGGTGGTGCAGCTCGGCGCGCGGCGTGACGGGGCCAACGTTATTGCCAACCGGCTCGACGTGCCCGAGGAAACCGTCTGGAACTACGAAGGCGGCATCAAGCTGGCGAGCGGTTCGGTGTCGGCTGCGCTCGGCGTCTATTATCAGGTTTACAACGACTTCCAGGTGACAGTGCTCCTGCCGGACGGCACCAGCCGCACCGAAAGCGCAGGCAAGGCGTCGAACCTCGGGATCGAAGGCGAGCTGGCGGTGGACGTGACCGAATGGCTCAATGTGTTCGGCAATTTCGGCTATATCGACGGCGGGATCGACGAGAATAGCAGCTTTGCGCCGCAGTTTTCCGGCGCGCGCTTCCGCTTGCAGCCGGAATGGCAGGCATCGGGCGGGTTCACGATCGACAAGGACTTTGGCGGCGTCCGCTTCTTCGCCACGCCGAGCGTGACACATCGCAGCCGCATCTTCTTCGAGGTGCCGAACAATCCGCTGATTTCGCAGGACAAGGTGACGCTGTTCAACGCGCGTGCAGGCCTGAGCTTCGCCGACGAGCGTTATGAAATCGCGGGCTTCATCCGCAATGCCTTCAACGAGGATTACCTGCTGGACGCGGGCAACACCGGCGGAGCTTTCGGCGTTCCGACGTTCATTCCGGCCGAACCGCAGTTCTACGGGGTGGAAGTGACCGCGAAGTTCTGATCCGCGCGCCGATCCGGCAGACTGGTGGCGGGGGCCCTGTGCCTCCGCCACTTTGCGTTTTCAAAGGGTTGGCCCAAGGCGCCGCGACACCCAAGAATGTTTATAATCAGGGTTAGGAATATCTAAACGATGCACCCCGTAATCCGGCGTGGTTAATGGGGGCTAATCATGTTTTTGACTACATTCCGGCTGAATTCGGGGCCGTACGTAAGACTGGGGCGGGCAGCGATGCTGGCTTTGGGTCTTGTCCTTGGCGCGCCGCTCGCAGCCGCGCCGGACACCGGCTGGCGGCTTGAACCTGATGCCCGCATCGAAGTGCAGACTGTCAGCGCCCAAACCACCACCCGTGACGAGGACCTCGTCATCGACGGCGAGGCCGTTTCGGTGCGCGGGCAGATCGGCCTCGGGATCGAGAGCAAGCGCACCCGCGTGCGGCTTGAGGCGGACCGGATCGAGGTGTTCCGCCTTGGCGACGGGCGCCGCGATGTCTCGCGCGACCGGCTCACCGCGAGCGTCGAGCATGACGTCACCGACCGCTTCGAAATCCAGGCGCAGGTGCGGCGGTTCGACGACCTTGTCACGGTCGAATCCGCCGACACCGATGCGTGGGAGGGATCGACGCGGCTGACCTTCGAGCCCGATCGGGACAACCGCTTCCGCCTGGCCGGCACATGGCGTGACCGGCAGTACGACAACGGCGCAGACCCGGCGACCACCGGCGAAGGTCCGCGCGTCGATGCGCAGTACCGCCGCCGGTTTGGCCCTCTTCACTATCTCGCCTTCGATCTGCGCGCGGAGAGCATCCGTTCAGACGATCCCGATCGCGGCTATGAACGTGAATCCGCGGGCGCCGCCTATACGCGGCCAATCGCTCCCGATCTTCGGGTGCGCCCCGCGATCGAGGTGATCCGCACCCGTTTCGATGACCGTATCGCCGATAACGGCGCCCTGCGGCGCGACCGGCAGGTGGTGCCCGAACTCGAGCTGCTATGGTGGCCCGGCAAGTGGCGCGTCGAGGCCGAGGCCAAGTACGTCTTCTTCAAGAGCAACGAAAGCGTACGCGAGCGCGAAGGCTATCGGCTGACGCTGTCGGTTGGGTACGTGTTCTGACGTGATCGCACGTCTCCGCCAGACTTGGGAACGCGCGACCCCGCAGGTCAAGCGGCCGTTCTATGTCGGCATCACCGTTGGCTTCGTGCTGGCGGTGCTGGTCGGGCTTGGCATTGCCAATACCGACAGTTACTTCGTGCTTCCCTCGTCGCTCGAAGGGGTGGCGACGTCGCAGGCGATCTGGGGGCTGAAGCCGTCCAACCTGCTGATGGTGCTGCCGCTGGGCGCGTTTCTGGTGGTGCTGGCGCGCAGCTTTGTGGGGTTGAAGGCGTTCGGCCTGTTCACCCCGATGCTGATCGCGGTCGCCTTCCTTCAGATCGGTCCGGTGATGGGGCCCGTGGTGCTGTGTTCATCGGTGCTGGTCGGCATGATCGTGACACCGAGCCTGCTCAAGCTGCGGATGACCCGCGTGGGCTTTCTCGGCGTATTGATCTCGCTGATCGTGCTGGTGCTGGTCGCCATGCAGATGATTTTCGACATCAAGCTGCAGGTCGATGCCTTTCCCGTGATCGTCTGCGCGCTGTGCGTTGAGCGGTGGTGGAAACAGTGGGGCAAGGACGGCGGCAAGCCGGCAGCGAAGATGGCGTTCAACACCTTTATGCTGGCGGTGGTGATCGAATTCGTGATGGTTTCGGACTTTGCACTCGCGCTGATCGAATGGTCGCCGCTGCTGATGCCTGCGACCACCGCCATCGCGATTGCGGTTCTGGGGCGGTATCGCGGCCTGCGCCTGTCCGAAATCCATCGCTTCGCGCCTATCTGGCTCGAACGGCGACGCAAAGCGCGCAGTATCACCAATCCCGATCAGTTCGAACTCGATCTGGAACCGCCAATCATGGCTGCGGCAAAAGAACGCGCGCCACCGCTTCAGGGAATGTGGGTGATCGAATCTCCTGCTGATTTCGCTCGTGGGCGGCGCAGGCGCGTTCCGCAGCCGATCATGCCGAACAAGGAGGCTCAGTTCGAGCCTCGTTTCGACGCGTCTGGCCGACCGCTGAAGCACAATGCCTGGATCATCGAATCGGTGGACGATGTTTGAGATGTTCAATCTGTTTCGCAAGCAACCGCCCAAATACGACGCGCTCAGCAAGCTGCGCCCGCCGCCGCTTGATCACATCGACGAGATCCTCGGGATCAACTTGCGCAATGCCCTGATCCAGAAATACAATCCGCGCCACGCCATCGAGCGCGCGCGCGACAAGGTGGCCGCCAAGGTTGCGCTGGAAGCGGCGGGGATCGCCTGCACCGGCACAGTCGCGGTGATCGACGATCACCAGAAGCTCAGCAGTTTCAAGCCGACCCGCGACATGCCCGATGCCTGGGCGATCAAACCCGCGCGCGGATCGCAGGGTGACGGAATTCTCCTCGCCGTCCGGCGCGAGGGCAACACCTGGTACAAGGGATCGGGCGCGCCTTTGACCGAGGACGCGGTGATGCACCACATCCAGAAGGTGGTCGATGGCGGCTTTTCGGGCGATTCCGCCGCAGAGGACGCCGCGCTGATCGAGCCGCTGATCATCGCCGATCCGGCTCTGGCCAAGATCGTGCCCGAAGGCCTCCCCGATCTGCGCGTCATCAGTCTCCATTACACCCCGCTGATGGCGATGGTGCGGCTGCCGACGATCGAAAGCGACGGCAAGGCCAATCTGCATCAGCGCGCCATCGGGGCCGGGATCGACATGGTCACCGGCAAGATCACCCGCGCGGTGGTGAAAGGCACGCCGATCACGCACCACCCCGATACCGGCGTGCCGCTGATCGGGTTCGAGATTCCGGGCTGGGAGCGGGTGCTGGAACTGGCGGCGAAGTGCGGGCCTGCCGTGGGGCTGGGCTATTGCGGGGCGGACATCGTGCTCGATGTCAACGAAGGTCCGCTGGTGATCGAGGTCAATGCCCACCCGGGCATCGAAATCCAGAACATCAATCAGGCCGGGCTCAAGGTCCGGATTGCGGCGACGGGCGAGGATTTCCGCTAGGGAGAGGACATGATCGCGGGCGGGTCGAAACGCTGCTCGGTTTCGGCGTCTTGCGCATCACGCTCGGCAACTTCCTCGGGCGTCAGCGGGCGGAAGCGGATGCTGATCGGCGTGAAACTGCCGTCTTCGCGCTGGCGGATGGTGACGATCCCGCGCTGGTCACGATTGCGCAGCTCCTTCTCCAGCTTTGCGGCGCGGTCTTGCCCGATATAGAGCCGCCCGCGCGTCAGAGCGTCCCACCGATACACGTGCTCGCCCTCGGCGCGCAGGGGATTGGCGCAGACGGTGCCTGCCTCCACATCCGCCACCCGCGTGATCCGGGGTGCCTGGCCTTCGAGGCATAGCGCCGCGAAATCATTGTCTCTTTGTTCGTCGATCCCCGGCCAGTCATAGCTGAACTCGACATAGTGCCCGCGCAGGTAATCGCGCGGGTCGTAGCCCTCGATCGGAACCTCCCATTCGGTGCCGGTGTGGTAGGTGCGGTCACTCTGCGCCCACAGCGCGGCGAGACCGACAAGCGGGAGGACGGCAGCGGCGAGACGGGCGGCGCGGATCATGCTTCAGCCTCTCCCGAGGGAGCAAAGCGCTTCGACACGCGCACCGCCACCCATGCCACGCCGAGGATCATCACCCCCGACAGGATCAGTCCGAAACCGCTGGTGAGCAGGTCGGCGGCAAGTTCGAAGCTGAGGATGATGAGCCGCAGCGCGATCACGCCGACGGCAAGCTGGAACACCCCGCGCCACTGGGCGACCAGCGCGGCGGCGGCAATCCCCGCCCACAGCGCCATGAATAGCAAGGCGGCGGGGGCAGGCAGTTCGTTGACTGTGGCAGCGAGCGGCAGGACCACGCCCGAACCGACGATGATTGCGCCCGCCATCCGCCCTGACAGGCTGCGGCGCGCAAACAGCACACCAAAGCCTGCGACCAGTGCGACGGCGCTGCATGCGGCGATGCCCCACCAAGCCGACACCAAAACCTCTTTGACGAAGCCGCCGCCGCTCGCGAAAGCGCATGCGAAGGAGGCGCCTGCAACGGCATAGGCGAGCGCCAGCTGTTCGAGCCGCCGCCAGAAATCGGCGCGCGCGCTCCGCTCCCTGCACAGCGCCGCGAGGGGGGCAAACATTACCGGCAGAGCAGTGATGAAGCCCAGCCGCATCATCAGGCTGTCGAAATCAGGCTCGGGCGTCACGTTGTAACCGGTGACGGCATCGACATATTCCCACGCGCACCACACCGCCCCGCCCAGCACCGCCAGCGCGGTGGGCCAGCTGCGCCCCATCAGCAGCAACAGCGGCGCGAACAGCGCAAGCCACACGGCGAGCGGCTGCCACAGCGGCGAAGATGTCTGATAGACCTGCCCGAGATGCCCGAAGAACGTCAGGCCCAACGCTGCGGTGACGAACACCAGCGCCTCGACCGACCACGGCGAATCCTCTGCCAGCCGCGCTTCGCGCCACCACAGCACACCCAGCATCCCGGCGATCAGCGCCAGGTGCACGGCAAGCCGCAGCAGGCCGGGAATGTCCTCCCAGTTGGCGGCAATGACGGAAACCAGCCCCAGCCCGATCGCCAGCGCGCCAATGCCCGATATCGCCCACAGCACCAGCGGGCGCGCGTGAGCGGTTTCATAGGCAAGCAGACGATCACGCGTGGCGGCGTCGATCAGGCCGGCATCATGCCATTGGGCGATTTTGCGGGCGCTCATAACCGGAACCTATAGCGCCAATCGGTCAGCGGCAACCGTACTAGTACATGTGGTCCGATCCGCGCAGATACAAAAACGCAGGGTGGACAGCGATGCCATCCACCCTGCGCTCTGTAATCCGATCAATATGTTACTTGGCTTCGAGTTCCGCCTTGGTCAGCACCGGCTGGCTCTGCACCTTGGCGGCGTTGGCCGTCATCGATTCGGGCGTCATGGCGACCATGCCGATCTTGGCGAGCGGGCCGCCCTTGCCCCAGCTTTTCACCCATTCGTTCATGTAGGCATCGAGACCGGGGATCGCGCGCATGTGCGCCTTCTTGATGTAGACATACAGCGGCCGCGCACCGGGGTAGGAGAAGCCGGCGATGTTCTCGTAGGTCGGCTGGACGCCGTTCATCGGCAGGCCCTGCACCTTGTCGAGGTTCTCTTCGAGGTAGGAATAGCCGAAGATGCCCACCACGCGCGGGTTGCCTTCTATCTTCTGGACGACGAGGTTGTCCTGCTCGCTCTGGTCGACATAGGCGCCGTCATCGCGCACTTCGGTGCAGATCTGCTTGTACTTGTCCTCGTCGCTGTCCTTGAGCGCCTTCATCGCCGGATCGGCCTTGCACCCGGCTTCGAGGATCAGTTCCTTGAGCGCATCGCGCGTGCCCGAGGTGCTGGGCGGGCCGTAAACGAGGATCGGATCGGCGGGGAGCGCCGGATCGACATCCTTCCAGGTCTTGGCGGTCTGCGGCTTGCCATAGGGCTGCGCGGCCAGCGCCTTGTAAACCGTCTCGGGCGAGAGGTTCAGCATGATTCCGCCCTTGGCCGAGGCGAACACGATCCCGTCGAGCCCGACCTGGAGTTCGATCACCTCGTCGACCTTGTTCGACACGCAGGTATCGAATTCCGACGCCTTCATGCGGCGCGAGGCGTTGACCATGTCCGGAGTGTTGGGGCCGACGCCCGAACAGAACAGCTGGATGCCGTTGCCCGTGCCGGTGGATTCGATCAGCGGCGAGCGCATGTCCGGGTTCGAGCGGGCGAAGTTTTCCGCGACCAGCTTGGCGAAGGGATAGACCGTCGACGAGCCGACAGCGTGGACGGACTGCGCGTCCGATCCGCCGCTGCTGTCGCAGGCAGCAAGAGTCGAAGCGGCAAGCGCCAGAGCGGCGCCGGTCTTGAGAGAAGCAGTGAAGCGGTATGCCATGAAAAACCCCGATAAGCGCAAGGAAGCGCGCCCCTATGCATGCCCGCTAGCCCCCTTTCATGACAGCAATATGACTTAACTCCGACAGCCGCAGCACGAGTGCCGTCGAGACTGAACCGGCAAAATCGCATTAGAGGCAAGAGCCTGAAAGACCGTCATTTTATCTCCATAACGGATGCTTCCAGCTTAACAGCATCGTAAGAGCTTTCATGGTAGTCCCCCCGACATGGCATTTATGCGCCTCTTCTACCGGCTTGGCATGGTCGCTGTGCTGCTGGCGTTATGCGTTGCCCGCCCGGCAATGGCTGACGACCATACAGTGCCCACCTTCGCACCTGCGTGCCATTCGGCGACCGGGTTGACTCCCGGCGTGCGCGCGATGCAGCCGCGCGCGCAATGGACCTGCGACAACAATGAATGGCGCTCCGATGTGCCTGCGGTGTGGCTGCGGTTCGAGGCCGAAAGCTGGCAGGGCGAGAAGCTCCCGCAGCATTTCTTCAGCCGCATTGCGCGGTTCACATCGATCACCTTCCACGCCATCGATGCCGACGGCGAGACCCGCACGCGCCGCCTGACCCAGGCCGATGGCGAAGCGTTCCCCTCTGGCCCGGTCTTCCGGATGCCGCTGCCCGAAATCACCGACAAGACCACAGTCGTGCTCGCCCGGATCGAGGCACCGCATTCGGTGCCGCTGCTGACCGAAGCGCGGATCACCCATGATCCGGGCAAGGCCGAATGGTCGCAGGTCGACATGATGCTGCTCGCCTTTGTCGCGGGGATGCTGATCCTGCCGCTGCTGTTCGACATCAGCTTCTTCGTGGTGCTGCGCGAACGCTTCGTGGTGCTGCACGCGGCGATGGTCACCGCAATGATGACCTATGTGCTGACGGCGGGCGGACTGGCATCGGCCTTCCTCAACATGCCGATCGCGCTGATGGCGGTGCTCGCGCCGCTTTCCTGGGCGCTGGGCGCGGGGATTTCCGCGCTGTTCCTGAACGCGTTCCTGGAACGCGGGGCGCAGTCGCGGTTGATGCGGCGGGTTACCGTGGCAACCGGTTGGTTCACCATGATCGTGCCCGGGTTCTTCGCCTTGCAGCTCGATCTGACGCAGCCGATCGACGATGTCGGTTACTTCCTTACCTTCCTGCCGTGCATCGCCGTGATGAGCGCGGCGGTGCTTGAAGCAGTGTTGCGCGGCAGCCGTTCGGCGCGGTTCATCGCGGTCGCGTGGTTGCCGATCATCATCACTTCGATCGAACGCCTGCTGCGCGGACTCGGCTGGCATGTCGGCCCCTCCAGCCTCGACCAGATGATGTATGTCGCCATCGGTATCGAGGTGGTGGTGATCAGCCTTGCGATTGCCGACCGCTTCCTGGCGCTGCGGCACGAGCGCGATGCGGCGCTGACCGAAGCGAAGATGCTGGAACAGATTTCGACCCGCGATTCGCTGACCGGCCTGATGAACCGCCGCGCGATCGAGGCGCGGTTTGACGAGCTGCTGGTGCAGGGCTTCCACACCTTCGCGCTTGTCGATCTCGACCGGTTCAAGGCGATCAATGACCTCCACGGCCACCAGGTCGGCGACGCCGCGCTGATCGCCTGCGCCAGCGCGATCCGCGCCGCCGGGGACCGGGATTCGATCGCTGTCCGGCTGGGCGGCGAGGAATTTGTGGTGCTGCTGCGCGGCCCGCGCCCGCTCGAACGGGCCGAGGCGATGCGGCAGGCGATCCCGATGCGGATTGCCAAGGAAGTGCCGGGGCTCGATCTGCCTGTCACCGCCAGCATGGGCGTGGTGGTCGTGAACGAGGCCAACCGCCACAAGATGGCCTTCGCCGAGTTCTATGCCCGCGCCGATGCGCTGATGTACGAAGCCAAGGCAAGCGGCCGCAACCGGCTCGCCTATGAACGCCTCACCGTGTTCACCGCCGCCCCCGAAGGCCGGCGCGACGGCGAGGACCGCGCGGCTTAGTTTGCGTGCGGGCGCAGACCAGCCGGTCCGAACCCTTACAAAAACCCCTCGAGAACTTCCGGCCGGACCCGCGCCAGCCGACCGGTGGCGCGATCAATCATCGCCCAGGTGGTCGCCGCGCTGACGAGCCGCTTGCCCGCGGCGTCCGCGAACTCGACCCGGCGGAGCGACTTGGCTCCTTGCGCCGGCCCTTCAATCCATGTCGTCGCGGTAACGCTTTCGCCCAGAGCGATATTGCCGCGATAATCGATCTCGTGCCGCACCACGACCCAGAAGAACGCCGCGCGATCCTGCGGGCGAGCGGCGCTGTCCCAGTGGGCTGTCGCCATGTCCTGAATCCACTGCACCCACACCGTATTGTTGACGTGGCCAAGCTCGTCGATGTGCTCGGGGAGCGCGGTGTAGGTGCGGGTGAAGGTGTTGGTCATGGAAAAACTATTCCGGCACCAAGGCACCGAGCAGTTCAAGCAGCAGCAAGAGCAAGAACGGCAACGACAATATCGCCAGCGCGATAATGGCGAGGCCGCGCCCGTAACTGGGTGCCCTCACTCGCCCTCGCTCTTCGGCGCCATCCCCATCTGCCACAGGATGAAGGCGAATTCCTCCGCGGTTTCCTTGAGGCTGTTCCAGCGGCCCGATTGCCCGCCGTGGCCTGCGCCCATGTTGGTTTTCATCAGCAGCAGGTTGTCGTCGGTCTTGAGCTCGCGCAGGCGTGCGACCCACTTCGCCGGCTCCCAATAGGTCACGCGCGGATCGTTGAGGCCCGCTGTCACCAGCATCGGCGGGTAATCCTTCGCCTCGACCTGATCATAGGGCGAGTAGGACAGCATATAGGCAAACGATGCCTTCGAGGTGATCGGGTTGCCCCATTCCTGCCACTCGCCCGGGGTGAGCGGCAGCTTCTCGTTGAGCATGGTGTTCAGCACATCGACGAACGGCACGTGGGCGACAATCGCGCCGTATTGCCCCGGATCCTGATTGACGATCGCGCCCATCAGCTCGCCGCCGGCCGAACCGCCGCTGGCGGTGACCATGCCCTCGGCGGTGTAGCCCTTGGCGATCAACCCGCGCCCGGCATCCACGAAGTCGTTGAAGGTGTTGGTCCGTTCGAACATCTTGCCCTGCAGATACCAGCGCCGCCCGAGATCATCCCCGCCGCGAATATGCGCGATGGCGTAGGCAAAGCCGCGATCCACCAACGACAGCCGCGTGGTCGAAAAGCCCGGCGGGATCGCATAGCCATAGGCACCGTAGGCATAGAGATGCAGCGGCCCCGGCCCTTCGATCCCGGCCTTCTTCAGGATTGCCGCGCGGTCCTTGCGCATCACGATGCTGACCGGAACCATCGTCCCGTCACGCGCCTGCACGCTCACCCGCTCGGTGACATAGAGGCTGGCGTCATAGCCGCTCGGGATTTCCTGCGTCTTGAGGGTCGTCAACCCGCCGGTCTTGACGTCATAGTCATAGACCGTGCTCGGCGTGACCATGCTCTGGTAGGAGAGCCGCAGCGTGCTGACGTCATATTCAGGGTTGTTGGAAAGGCCCGCCGTGTAGCTCGGTTCGGGGAAGCTGATCGGCGTCACCTTTGACGGCGCGGCGTATTGGCGCAGCTGGATCTGGTCGAGCCCGTTCAGCCGCCCTTCGGTGACGAAGAAGTCCTTGTAGAGATCGAAGCCGGTCAGATAGAATTCGTCCGACCCCGCGATCACCGTCTGCCAGTCACCCGGCGTCTTCAGGTCAGCCTTGGCGAGGCGGAAGTTGATGTGTTCGTCATTGGTCCACACCCACAGCTCGCCGTCGCGCACGTCGACGCTGTATTCGACGCCCTTCTTGCGCGGCTTCACCAGAATCGGCGTTGCGGTGGGGTTGGCGGCGGGGACGAGGCGCACTTCGCTTGTCTCGTTGTCGCCCGCGGCGATCACCAACCAGTCTTCCTGCGCGGTCAGGCCCGTGCCGACGCTGAAGCTCTGGTCCGCCTCCTTGTAGAGGGTGACGTCGCTTTCCGCCGGGGTGCCGATCACGTGCAGCTTGGCTTCCAGCGTGCGCCATTCCTCGGTCGAGGGGCCATAGACCAGCGCCGTATCATTCGCGACCCAGATGAGATCGCTGCGCAGATTGGTGATGATATCGGGCAGCAGCTCGCCGGTCTGCAGATCCTTGATCCGCGCGGTGTAGCGTTCGGACCCGTCGGTGTCGGTCGAATAGGCAAGGAACCGCCCGTTCTGGCTGACCGATGCCGCGCCAAGGCTGAAATATTCCTTCCCTTCGGCGAGCGCGTTCTCGTCGATCAGCAATTCCGCTTCACCGCCCGCAACGGGTTTGCGGTAATGCTTGCGATACTGCGCGCCTTCCTCGAACTCGCTCCAGTAGAGGTAGTCGCCGTCCTTCTGCGGCACGGTGGAATCGTCTTCCTTGATGCGCGCGCGCATCTCGGTGAACAGCGCTTCGGTAAGCGGAGCCTGCGCGGCCATCTTGGCTTCGAAATAGGCGTTCTCGGCCTTGACGTGGTTCAGCACATCCTCGTCATCCACCGTGGGATAGGACTTGTCGTACAGCCAGTCATAGGGGTCTTCGATGGTGATCCCGTGGTGCGTGTAGGTGTGCGGGCGCTTTTCGGCGACCGGCGGCTTGATGTCAGTGTTGGCAGCAGTGGAAGCGGCGGATGACGTGGTCACGCGGGACTGTTCCTCTCGGGTGGTGGTGTTCGCGGCGGCAGGCGCAGAAGTGGTGGCCGCCAGCCCAAAGGCAAGTGACGTGGCAAGGGCCAGGTGGCTGATCGGTCGGGTCATGGTCGGTCGTCCCTTATGGCAGATGGCAGTCGCGCATCCGGGTGGAAAGGCGCTGCCTTTGGGCCTATGTTGGCGGTTCTAGTGATACATTCCTGCGCGGCAAGTGCTCCGCGCGATAAGCCGAGGATCGACGAAATGCTGATGCAGACCCACGAAGCCCGCCTCGCCGCGCTGCGCGAGGAGTTGAAGCGGCGCGGCGTGGATGGCTTCGTCATCCCGATCAGCGATGAACACATGAGCGAATATGTCGGCGACTATGCCCAGCGCCTCGCGTGGCTGACCGGCTTTGGCGGATCGGCGGGCTTTGCGGCGGTGACGCTCGACCACGCGGCGATCTTCGTGGACGGGCGCTACACCGTGCAGGTGCGCGAACAGGTCGACGGGAACCTGTTCGATTACAAGAGCGTCCCCACCGACACGCTGTCAGGCTGGCTTGCCGAAGTGTGCGAAAGCGGCGCGACAATCGCCTATGATCCCTGGCTCCACACCTGGGCCTGGGTGGAGGCGCTGGAAAAGACAGTCGCGCCCAAGGGCATTACACTGGTGCCTGCGGCCAGCAATCCGCTCGACGCGGTATGGGCCGATCAGCCCGCGCCCTCGCCAGCGGTGGCGATTGCCCATGACGAGGCGATGGCAGGCCGTTCCTCGGCGGACAAGCGCGCTGCGGTGGCCGATTGGCTGATCAGGGAAGGTCATGATGCGGTGGTGATCCCCGCGCTCGATTCGGTCGCATGGCTGCTCAACATCCGCGGCGCGGACGTGGCGCATACGCCGGTCGCCCTGTCCTATGTGATCGCGCACAAGGACGGCAGCGCCGAACTGTTCATCGCGCCCGAGAAGGTGACGCCGGAACTCACCCGCCACCTCGGCAATGCGGTGACGATCCGCGACCGTACGGCGTTTGAAGGCGCGCTTGCCGGCTTTGCGGGCAAGAGCGTGGCGATCGATCCCGATTTCGCCGTGGTCGGCATCGCGCAAGCCTTGCGCGCGGGCGGGGCGCAGTTCGCCTTCAAGCAGGATCCGACGATCCTTGCCAAGGCGATCAAGAACCCCGCCGAACAACAAGGCCACCGCGACGCGCAGGCGCGCGACGGCGCGGCGGTGTCGAAGTTCCTGCGCTGGCTGGAGATCGAAGCGCCCAAGGGCGGGGTGGATGAACTTTCCGCCGCGGCGAAGCTTCAGGCCTTCCGCGAGGAAGATCCCGGCCTCAGCGATCTCAGCTTCGACACCATCTCCGCCGCTGCCGGCCACGCCGCACTGCCGCATTACAAGGTGGACGAGGACAGCAATATCCCGATCCCGCCGTCCTCGATCTACCTCGTGGATTCGGGCGGGCAATATCCGGGCGGCACCACCGACATCACCCGCACCGTGTGGGTGGGGCCGGGTGAGCCTTCTGCCGAGATGCGGGATCGCAATACCCGCGTGTTGAAAGGCCATATCCAGCTTGCCCGCGCGGTGTTCCCGCAAGGCACGGCGGGCGGCCAGCTCGATGTGCTGGCGCGGCAATATCTCTGGGAAGCGGGGGTCGATTACGCCCACGGCACCGGCCACGGGGTGGGCAGCGTGCTCGCCGTGCACGAAGGCCCGCAGCGCATTGCCAAGCCTGCGGGCGGGCAGGCCGGGACGGGGCAGGAGCTGTTCGCGGGCATGATCCTCTCCAACGAGCCGGGCTATTACAAGCAAGGCGCCTTCGGCATCCGGATCGAGAACCTCGTGCTGGTGGAAGAGCGCACAATCGCCGGGATGGAAGGCCGCTATCTCGGCTTCGAGACGCTGACCTTCGTGCCGCTGGATCGCAAGCTGATCGAAAAGGCGCTGCTGACCGCCGAGGAAGTGGCGTGGGTGGATGGCTATCACGCGCAAGTGCGCGCGCTGCTTTCGCCGAGGCTTGCGGGCGAGGATCTGGCATGGGTGGAGCGGGAAACGCAGCCACTCTAGTATCGTCGCCCCGTGCTTGATCCGGGACCCAGCTTTCTTGTTTGCGTGCCCGCCTCCGCGGACACGTCCTCGGCGAGTTTCCGTCGCTTCGCGCCGGATCGCCTGCGGCTCGCGCGCGTGCGCTCGCGGCCCGTCCGGTGGCGGGCCGATGTCGTGCGCCCATGACAACTTGTTAGCGCCCAAATGTTCCTGTAATGTTCTCTCACATGATTCGCTTCAAACGGGAGAAACACGATGATCGGTTACGTCACTCTGGGCACCAATGATCTGCCGCGCGCTGCGGCCTTCTATGACGCGCTGGCCGCGCAGTTCGGCGTGGGGCGGATGATGGATACCGAAGCCTTCATCGCCTGGGGCGAATGGGGCGGCGCGCCGGGAATCGCGGCGACTTTACCTTTCGATGGGGCACCCGCCACGGTCGGCAACGGGGTGATGGTTGCGCTGGAGGTGAAGACCCCCGATGCGGTCCACGCGGTCTACGACACGGCAATCGCCCACGGCGGCACCTGCGAAGGCGCGCCCGGCCCGCGCGGAAATGACGGCTTCTACGCGGGCTATTTCCGCGATCCCGATGGCAACAAGCTCAACGCCTATTGCATGGTCGCGCCAGCCGAAGCTTGAGCCGGTCCAGTGCGGGGTTTGGCAAGGTCAGACCCCGGCTAGACCCCGGCTAGATCCCCTCTAGCCCCCCCTTAGACCCCGCTAGCCCGGATGTTTCATGTGAAACATTCGGGCCCGCAGATCAGCGCATCAGGCCGCCGATCAGGTTGCGGACAAAGGCCGTCGCTCCGGTCTTGATCGGATCGGCACCCGATTTCTTGCCGAGCACCATCGCCACCGCCATCGAGGCCAGTGACCCGCCCGCCGCGGTCAGGGCGCTCTTGCCGGCCTTCTCCCATGCCGAGGGCGTCTTGCGTTCGCGCTTGGCGACTTCCTCGACGCCCTTTTCGGCCACTTCCTGCGCGGTGGCCGCGGCATCGGCGGCCTTAGTGGCGAGAACTTCGGCGGCGCTCTCGCGGTCGGCGCGGGTATCGTACTTGCCTTCGAGCGGGCTAATCGACTGAATAATAGCGCGTTCCTTGGGCGTCACCGGCCCAAGGCGCGACCGCGGCGGCTTGATCAAGGTGCGCTCCACCACGGTCGGCGCGCCGTCTTCATCCAGCGTCGAGACCAGCGCTTCGCCGACCTTCAGCTCGGTGATCGCGCTCTCGACATCAAGCTTGGGATTGACCCGGAAAGTCTCCGCCGCCGCCTTGATCGCGCGCTGGTCCCGCGGGGTGAAGGCGCGCAGCGCGTGCTGCACCCGGTTGCCCAGCTGGCCCGCGACTTCTTCAGGAATATCAATCGGATTCTGGGTGACGAAGAACACGCCCACGCCCTTGGAACGGATCAGGCGCACCACATTCTCGATCGTGTCCTGCAGCGCCTTGGGCGCATCGTCGAACAGCAGGTGCGCCTCGTCAAAGAAGAACACCAGCTTCGGCTTTTCGGGATCGCCGACTTCGGGAAGCGATTCAAACAGTTCCGCCAGCAGCCACAGCAGGAAGGTGGCATAAAGCTTCGGACTGCGCATCAGCTTGTCGGCAGCCAGCACATTCACATAGCCGCGCCCCTGATCGTCCACTTTCAGGAAATCGCCAATCTCCAGCGCCGGCTCGCCGAAGAAATGGTCTGCCCCCTGCGCCTCGAACGAAAGCAATTGCCGCTGGATCGATCCGACCGAAGGCTTGGTGACATTGCCGTATTTCCCTGACAATTCAGCCGAATTCTCGTTCGCCCAAGCCAGCAGTGCCGACAGATCGGCGAAGTCGAGCAGCAGCAGGCCGTTCTCGTCGGCGTAGCGGAAGATGATCTGGAGGACGCCTTCCTGCGTCTCGTTCAGATCGAGCAGACGAGACAGCAGCAGCGGTCCCATCTCCGACACCGTGGTGCGGATCGGGTGGCCCTGTTCGCCGTAAAGATCCCAGAAAATCACCGGATTATCCGCATAGGTATAATCGGTGATGCCGAGTTCCTTGGCGCGGCTCTCCAGCTTGTCGGCGTGCTTGAAAGTGGGCGAACCCGGCATGGCGATGCCCGAAAGGTCGCCCTTCACATCGGCGACGAACACCGGCACCCCGGCAGCGGAGAAGCTCTCGGCGATGCCCTGGAGGGTCACGGTCTTGCCGGTGCCGGTCGCCCCGGCGATCAGCCCGTGGCGATTCGATCGGCTGAGCGCCAACGCCTGCCGCGATCCATCCGCGCCCAGCCCAAGATAGATATCGCCCGCTTGCTCGCCCATTCGTGATCCCCGATTTTACAATACTTGACCCTGATGTGCAGGGGCCGCCCGCAGCGGTCAAGTTCTCGACTTGCGCGGCATTTGCGGTATGGCTGCACCGCATGGGTCAGCCTACGCCATTTGTCCTGCTCGACGATGCCCGCGCCGGAGAAGGCGGGGCCGATGCGCTGCTTTACGAAGCACCGCGCGCGCTGTTCGTCGCGCACCGGCCCGACGAAGTGGACGCCGTCCTCGCCGCAGCGGAAGCTGCGCGGGTGGCCGATGGCGGGTCGCTGGCGGGCTATATCGCATATGAGGCAGGGCTGGCGCTGGAACCGAAGCTGGCAGCACTGGCGGCGGCGCGCAGCGGGGCGGCAGGGCCGCTGGTGTGGCTCGGGCTGTTCGATACTCCCCGCAGGATCGCGGCGGCCGATGTCCCCGCCTGGCTGGCCGACCGTTCGGATGGCCCCGGCACGCTCGGCCCGATGGAGCCGCAGCTCTCCCCCGGTGGCTATGCCGCAGCCTTCGCCACCTTGCGCGAGGCGATCCACGCGGGCGACATCTATCAGGCGAACCTCACCTATCCGCTGGCCGGATCATTCCGCGGCGATCCGGTGGGGCTCTATGCCGCGCTGCGCGATGCGGCGGCGGCGGGATATGGCGGGCTGATCTTCGACGGATCGCACTGGCTGCTGAGCTTTTCGCCCGAGCTGTTCGTGGCGCTCAATGGGGCCGAGGCCAAGGTCAAGCCGATGAAGGGCACCCGCCCCCGCAGCCCGGAACCTGCGGCTGACGCGGCGCTGGCTGAAGACCTCGCCACCTCGGTGAAAGATCGGGCCGAGAACCTGATGATCGTCGACCTGATGCGCAACGACCTGTCGCGCGTGGCCGAAGCGGGGAGCGTCCATGTCGATGCGCCTTTCGCGGTCGAGAGCTATCCGACGGTGCACCAGATGGTCTCGACCGTCCGCGCGCGCCTCAGCCCCGGCAAGGGCGCGATGGATCTGGTGCGGGCGCTGTTCCCCTGCGGATCGATCACCGGCGCGCCCAAGATCCGCGCGATGGAACTGCTGGTCGATGTCGAACGTGATGCGCGCGGGCCTTACTGCGGCGCCATCGGCCGGATCGATGCTGACGGCAACGCCGCCTTCAATGTCGCGATCCGCACGCTGCGCCTCACCCCCATCGAAAACGGGCAGGGCAGCGCGCTGCTCGGCATCGGATCGGCGATTGTCGCCGATAGCGAGCCGCTGGCCGAACGGCGCGAATGCGAGGTCAAGGCAGGCTTCCTGCGCCGCGCCGCCCCCGGTCTCACCGCGCCGGTCTGCGACCTGATCGAGACCATGCGGTTCGAACCCGAAAGCGGGATCGCGCTGCTGGAACTGCACCTCGCGCGGATGAAGGCGAGCGCCGCCGCACTGGGCTTCACTTTCGATCGCCATGCCCTGCGCAACCAGATCCAGGCGCTGTGCTTTGAACTCGATGCCCCCGCCCGGGTGCGGCTGCTGGTGGCACGCAGCGGGGCGAGTGCGCTGGAAACCGCGCCGCTGCCCGCGCTGTTGCCCGAGCCGGCGAAGGTTGCCGCCCTGCCCCATCCGCTCGACCCGTCGGACTGGCGGCTGGCGCACAAGACATCGGACCGGGGCTTTTACGAGGATGCGCTGGCCGCCGCCCGCAGCTTCGGCGCGGACGAGGCGGTGCTGGTGCGCGGGGTTGGCCTCGTGACCGAGGGCAGCTGGACGAGCATCTTTGCCGACGGGCCGGACGGCGTGCTGCTGACACCGCCCCTTGCGCTCGGCCTCCTACCCGGCGTGCTGCGCGAACATCTGATCGCCGAGGGCAAGGCGCGCGAGGCGGAGCTGACGCTGGAGACGCTCGCGGGCGGCTTCTGGATCGGCAATGCCCTGCGCGGGATGATGCGGGCGCAGTTGGTCTGAAGCCCCCTTCGACAATCGCGCAGCAAGCCGCTATCGGGCCCCATGGCTGACATCAAAATCCTCTACGAAGACGGCGAAGCGCTGGTGATCGACAAGCCGTCCGGGATGGCGGTCGACCGGCCGCGCAAGGGCGGCATCTGCCTCGAAGACCACCTGGAGCGGCTGAAGCTCGGCTTTCAGCGGCCGCCCGTGGCGGTGCACCGGCTCGATACCGATACCTCGGGCTGCCTGCTGCTCGCCCGCAATCCCAAGGCGCTGGCGCGCTTCAACAAGGCGTTCGAAGACCGGCTGGTGGGCAAGACCTATCTTGCGATCCTCGCCGGTCGTCCGCCGGGCGAATCGGGAACGATCGAACTCTCCCTCACCAAGATCAGCTCGGCCGAAAAGGGCTGGCGGATGATCCCGGCGAAGAAGGGAAAGCCCGCGGTCTCGCATTGGGAACTGGTCGAGGAACTGGGGCCGAACAGCCTGATCCGCTTCCGCCCCGAAACCGGCCGCACCCATCAGCTGCGCATCCATGCGCTGGCGGGCCTTGGCGCTCCGCTGCTGGGCGATCCCGTCTATGGCGCGGGCAACGCGCCGGGGGCCAAGCGCACGATGCTGCATGCCGAGAGCCTCTCGGTCACCCGCCCCGGCAAGTCGCCGATCGAAGCGCGCGCAGCCCTGCCTGCCGATTTCCTCGCTCTAGGGGCGAAGGATGGCGGGGCGAAAGATGGATGAGGATGCCCCTGAACCGTTAAGCGCCCGCGCGATCCGGCTGGCGAGCGAAAGCTTCCTCGCCGGTTCCGGCCCGGGCGGGCAGAACGCCAACAAGGTCGCCACCGAGGTGGAGTTGCGCGTCAACATCTACGCGCTGCGCCTGTCGCCGCCCGTATTCGCGCGGCTGCGGACGCTGGCGGGCGCGAAGCTGGCGGGCAACGGCGATCTCATCATCAATTCCAAGGCGCACCGCACCCAGGAAGCCAACCGTACCGACGCGCGGGCCAAGCTGGCCGCTCTGCTGGAAGAGGCCCAGACCGAACCCAAGCGCCGCGCCAAAACCCGCCTCAACCGCGTCGGCAAGACAGAACGGCTCAAGGTCAAGAAGGTGCGCGGCACGGTGAAGGCCAATCGCGGCAAGCCCAGCAGTTCGGACTGGTAGCCCGCCCCCAACCTCGCCTTGACTTTTCCCCGTGAATCGGCGAATGGCGCGCCCGTGTGGCGGTGTGCCGGACCTTCCGGGTGCGCCGCTATTTGCTTTTTTAGCCCTGCGTGAAGCACCCGCCGGGCCGACCCATTTGACAGGATACCGCCATGGCGAAGCCCACCACCGTCAAGATCCGCCTCGTCTCGAGCGAGGGCACCGGCTTCTTCTACGTGACCAAGAAGAACCCGCGCAACATCACCGAGAAGATGAGCTTCCGGAAATATGATCCCGTCGCGCGCAAGCATGTCGAGTTCAAGGAAGCCAAGATCAAGTAAGATCGGCTTCCAGCGCCTGTCCCTGCGGGACGGGCGCGATAATTCATCGACAGTTCAAGCCGGCCGCCTTAACCGCCTCGGCATGAAAACACCCATCTCTCCTGTTCGCACGCTGCTGCTCGGCCTTGGGGCCGGTGCGCTGGCGCTTGGCCTTGCGCCCGGCAACCCTTTGCCGTTGACCCCGCCCGCTGCGGCGCAATCGGCTGGCGATCTCGACAAGGTGGTCGGCGCGCTGCGCGCCATCTCGACCATGAAGGCCGACTTCACCCAGACCGACCGGCAGGGCAACACCCTGCGCGGCGTGATGACCCTGAAGCGCCCCGGCAAGATCCGCTTCGATTACGGCAAGGACGCCGATTTCCTCGTCATCTCCAACGGCAAGTCGCTGTTCGTGGTCGATTACGAGGTCAGCCAGGTCGAACGCTGGCCGATCGGCAATTCGCCACTGGGCGCGCTGTTCGATCCCGAAAAGGACGTGAAACGCTACGGCAAGATGGTGGCGACCGGGAACAAGGACGTGTTCAGCGTCGAAGTGCGCGATCCCAAGAAGCCCGAATTCGGGATGATCACCATGATCTTCGTCAAGAATGCCTCGGCGCCGGGCGGCTTGCAGCTCACCCACTGGGTCGCTCTCGACGCGCAGAACAACCGCACCCGCGTGCAATTGTCCAACCAGCGCTACGGCGTGAGCGTTCCGGACAGCACATTCACGTTCAAGGATCCGCGCCGCTCGACTCGTCGTCCGGGGTGAACGGACGTCCGACGAACGGTTGTATAGAAACGACAAGATTTCACGCGTGTTCATGTGAATGAAAGGCGGAATCGGCTAATCATTCTCAACAAGGCGGTTCGAAGGGAGGTTTCCCCCCTGTTGCCCACCCTTCACCAAGGGCCTGCCTTGTACAAGCGTGACGAACGCTCCATGGAACCCTCGACCCATCGCCCCCGGGTCGGGGGTTTTTGGTTTTTTGGGTTTTGTGTTTCACAGCCCCTTCGCGATGCGAGATCCTCGCTCATGCGACCTGAAGGTCGCGTCGCTGCGGGCGGCCGGTCGGCCTTGCGGTCGCTGCGCGACCGATCCTGCACGACCCCAGATGCGCCACGCGCCAATTCGGCACCAAAGTCAAAGGTAGAAACTTGGCGGATGACGCCGTAAGTCCGCCTCCATGCTGTCTGTTGCCACCTGGAACATCAACTCCGCGCGCCTGCGCGTGGGCCTCATCGAAAAGCTGCTCTCCGAAGCCGCGCCTGACATCCTGTGCCTGCAGGAAATCAAGTGCGAGAGCCACCTGTTCCCGGCCGAGGCGCTGGCGAATCTCGGTTACACCTATCAGGCGGTGAGCGGGCAGAAGGGCTACCACGGCGTCGCCACCATCAGCCGCGTGCCGATCCGCGAGGTGACCCGCCACGACTGGCAGGACAATGGCGAAGCGCGGCACATCGGGGTCGAGGTGCTGGGCAAGGATCTTCTGGTCGAGAATGTCTATGTCCCCGCAGGCGGCGATGTGCCCGACCGCGAGGTGAACACAAAGTTCGGACAGAAGCTCGACTTTCTCGGGCGGATGACCAAGTGGGCGGACACGCTCGACCGGCCCACGCTGATCGTCGGCGATTTCAACATTGCCCCGCTGGAAAGCGACGTGTGGAGCCACAAGCAGCTGTTGAAGGTCGTCAGCCACACGCCGATCGAGGTCGAGACGCTGGGCAAGTTCCGCGACGCGCATGGCTGGGTCGATATCGGCCGCGAACACGTGCCGCATCCGGGCCGCTATTACAGCTGGTGGAGCTATCGCAATCCGGCTTGGCAGGAGAACGACAAGGGCCGCCGGCTTGACCACATGTGGGCCTCGCCCGAATTGGCCAAGCAGGCGACCGCGCACCGCGTGCTCGAAGATGCGCGCGCCTGGACGCAGCCCTCCGACCACGTACCACTGATCACGGAGTTCGACCTCTGAGCGAAACGCCTTCTCCGTCCCGCCGGGCCGCGCAGGCGGTGGATGCGCTGCGGCATGGCTGGCCGCTGGCATTCGAAGGGGGGCCGACCCTGCTGCCGGTCGAAACCGCCATCGCGCAAGGGGCAAGCGCGCCCCGGATGCTGATCTCCGCCGCGCGCGCCGCCACGCTGAAACTCGCCAACCAGCGCGAAGCTGCCGTTCCCCACGCCCCCGTGCTGATTGCGGGCGGGGAGGCCTTCACCCTGCGCGATGCCCTGCCGGTCGCCGACCCGGCGCTCGATCTGGGCAATCCGCTCAAGGGCCCGTTCAAGGCGGTGAGCCTCGACTGGGCCGAAACCGCCGCCGCCGCGCTCGAACTGGCCCGGATTGCCGGAATCCTCCCCGCCTTCCTCGTCGATCCGGACGATGCGGGCGAAGCGCAGCCGGTCGCCGTGTCCGACCTTGCCGCCTATGCCGATGCCGGTGCCTTGCGCATCGTCACCCGGGCGCGTCTGCCCGTCTCGGCTTGCGAGGATGCCGAGATTGTCGCCTTCCGCTCCGCCGCCGACCTGCGCGAGCATGTCGCGCTGATCATCGGCAAGCAGACGGGTGACCGCCAGCCGCTCGTCCGGCTCCATTCCGAGTGCCTCACCGGCGACATCCTCGGCAGCCTCAAATGCGACTGCGGCCCGCAACTGGATGCCGCGCTCCACGCGATGGCGCATGAAGCGCGCGATTCCGGCGGCTGGGGCGTACTGCTCTATATGCGGCAGGAGGGACGCGGGATCGGGCTCGTCAACAAGCTGCGCGCCTATCGTTTGCAGGATCAGGGCTTCGACACCGTGGAGGCCAACCAGCGGCTCGGCCTGCCTGACGAAGCGCGCGACTTCCCGGTGGCGGCGCGGATGCTGGAGCTGCTCGGCGCGCGGACGATCCGGCTGCTGACCAACAATCCGGCCAAGGTCGAGGCGCTATCCGCAGCCGGAATCACGGTCAGCGAACGCGTGCCGCACCAGCTCCCCGAAAACCCCCACAACGCCCGCTATCTGGCGACCAAGCGCGACCGGTCGGGGCATTTGCTGCTTTAGCGCTGCTCGTACGGCTTGATGCCGGCCGCAATCGTGTTGCCCTTCATCACGATCCGCGAGCCGGACCAGTCGGCAAGGAACACGCTGCTGCGCGACAGGCCGGGGACGAAGCGGGCTTCGTTGTTTTCGACCTGCAGCCCGTCCGAGGGGTGGAGCAGGTCTTCCGCGCCCAAGGCGATGAAGGCCGAATAGTTCTCCTTGTCGCGGCCCTGCACGAACCAGTTGTCCGCGATCCGGCCGACGCTGCCGGCGGGCAGGTCTATCATGTAATTTGTGCCCTTGCCGTTCGCATCGTCGAAGCTGTTGTTCTCGATGGTCACATTGGCCGCGCGCCCCTTGACGTAGTGACCGCCCATCCCGCGCTCGAACCGGCTTTCGCGCACGGTCAGCGAGCCATAGTTGCCGATGTAAATCGAATGCGCGCACCCGGCAGAGTTCTCGCAAGTGCCAAGCCCGGTGAAGGTCGAACGGGTGATGTAGATACGGCTGCCGGGATCATCGGCGGTCAGGATGCCCTGCTGACTGTTCTCGAAACGCGCATAAGCGACGTTGAGCGCGCCTTTCTCGAGCCGGATGCCCGCGCCGTTGCCGTCCGCGACGCGCAGGTTGCTGAAGGTGAGGCCGCGGATCTCCGCGCCCGTGCCGCGCAGCACCAGCGCCGCCTTGCCTTCGCAGGATCGGCCCGCAAGGGTGACCGTACCCGGCTCGGCAGCTTCATAGACAATCACGCCCTGTTCCTGCACCGCGCACTGGCGATAGGTGCCGGGCGCGATGCGGATCGTGGCGCGGGCGTTGCCGACGGCATTCACCGCCTGCTGCAAGTCGCCATAGCTGCGTCCCGTCTCGACCACGGTGAAGGCGCCGGGCACCGGCTGTGCGCTGGCGATCGTGACCGGGACGACGGCGGCGGCAATCAGCGCAATCATGCGGACGGGCGGGAGCGAGATGGTGTTGATCATGCGCGTGACAATATCACGCGCCGCCTGCGCCAACATCGCTTGTGCAGCGGGTGTGCCCATTTGGCACTTGGCGGCGGGGCCAAGCCTTCGCTACACCCTGCTGCGAACCGGGCGGCGCCGCGCGCCGTTTCCGGAGCCACTCGAGAGGAGAGACCCCCTACCATGCGCAAGCTGACCACCCTTGCCGCCCTGTCCGCCGCCTCGCTGGCGCTGGCCGCTTGCGGCAGCGCCGATGACGCCTCGACCGAAGCGAGCGCCGACACGGTCGAAATGCCCGCTGACAGCGCGCTTGCCCCGGTGACCGAAGCGCCAGTCGCCGATCCGTCCGCCACCGCCACCGATGCGCCCGAGGCCGCTGTGCCCGAGGCGTCCGCCACGGCAGCGGGCGATGCCGCGGCCGGTGTCGCGGCGGAAGCGGCTGCCGCCGCCGAAGAACCCGCCGAGTAAGCCGGCGCCTGCGATGCCGCGCCTGCCGCTCGCCGCCGCTTTGGCCTTGCCCCTCGCCCTCGCCGCCTGCGGGGATGAAGGGGCAAGCGCGCCCGGCGGGGTCAGTCCCGGCGAGGCCAAGGCGCTGGAGGACGCGGCTTCAATGCTCGACGAGCGTCAGCTGCCCCCCGAGGCTCTGCCGACTGACGCGGCCACCGCACCCGCACCGCAAGGCTCCGGTGCGCCCGCCGAAATGACAGGCGACGCAGCGCCCCGGCGCAATTAACCGGCCCTCGCCAAACTTCTTTCCCGTTCAAGGACGAAGCCGATCATGAATGCCCCCACCAGCCTCGCCGCCCCGCTCAATGCCGGCATGGACGAGGACACCTTCGAGCAGTTTGCCGAGCAGCTCACCCGCTATGTCCGCGAGCGTCTGATCCCGGCCGAACCGCAGGTGATCGCCGAAGACCGCATCCCCGAGGACATCCTCAAGGAAATGCGCGAGATGGGGTTGTTCGGCCTGTCCGTGCCGGAGGAATACGGCGGCGCAGGGCTCAACATGACGCAATATGCCCGCGTCGTGAACATCATGGCCTATGCCGCGCCCGCTTATCGGTCGATCTTCTCGATCAATGTCGGCATGTTCGCGAGCGCGCTGAAGAACGGCGCGACCGAAGCCCAGAAGGCCGAATGGTACCCGAGAATCGCGGAAGGGCGGATCGCCTGCTTCGGCTTGACCGAACCCGGCTCGGGGAGCGACAGCGCCGGTCTGCAGACCACCGCCGTCCCTGATCCGGACGGCAATGGCTGGATCCTCAACGGGACCAAGCGTTACATCACCAACGCCCCCCATGCCGATGTCGCGCTGATCATGGCGCGCACCAGCAAGGAGGCGCTGCCCAAGAACGCGCACGTTTCCGCCTTCATCGTGCCGATGAACAGCGCGGGCGTCTCGCGCGGTTCGCCCGACAAGAAGATGGGCCAGAGCGGCTCGCACATCTCGGACATCATGCTTGATGACGTGCGCGTGCCCGGTGACGCGCTGTTGGGCGGGGAGACCGGCAAGGGCTTCGTCTTCGCGATGAAGAGCCTCGACAACGGGCGCATCTCCGTAGGCGCAGCGGCGACCGGCTATGCCCGCCGCGCGCTCGATTCGGCGCTGCGCTACGCCAACGAACGCAAGGCCTTCGGAGAGCCGATCGCCAATTTCCAGCTGATCCAGGCGATGCTCGCCGACAGCGAGATCGAAATCTACGCCGCCGAAGCGATGATGGCCGATGTCACCGCCCGCGCCGACCGGGGGGAGAACATCCTGGTCAAGGCCGCCGCCTTCAAGGTCTTCGCGTCCGAGATGTGCGGCCGGGTGGTCGACCGCGTGGTGCAGATCTATGGCGGCGCGGGCTATCTCGCCGAATATGACGCCGAACGCTTCTTCCGCGATGCGCGCATCTACCGCATCTACGAAGGCACGACGCAGATCCTCCAGCTTCAGATCGCCAAGCACATGCTGCGCGAATGGGCGGCCAATGCATAACGTCTGTCATTCCCGCGAAAGCGGGAACCCAGAGCGGCAATATCCCGCGGGAGGCCATGGGTCCCCGCTTTCGCGGGGATGACATTTGTATAATCTATTGCACGACCTGAGCATCGTCGAAGTCTCCAGCTTCGTCGCTTCGCCCACTGCGGGGCTTTACTGCGCGCAGCTGGGCGCGGAGGTGATCCGCGTCGATCACAAGGCGGGCGGGCTCGATTACAACCGCTACATGCTAACCCGCGAGGGGCGCTCGCTGTCTTGGGAGAACCTCAACCGCGCCAAGAAATCGGTAGCGCTTGATCTGCAATCACCGGCGGGGCGCGAGCTGCTGGTCGAATTGGCGGCGAGCGTGGGCCAATGCATCACCAACCTGCCGGAGCAGAGCTTCCTCAGCCACGCGGCAATGGCGGCCAAGCGTGCCGACATGATCTCGCTTCGGGTGATGGGCTGGCACGATGGGCGCCAAGCGATGGACTTCACCGTCAACGCCGCCGCCGGATACCCGCTGATGACCGGACCAGAGGATTGGGATGCCGCCAGCGCGCCGCCGGTCAATCAGGTGCTGCCCGCGTGGGACTTCATCACCGGGGCCTATGGCGCCTTCGCGATGCTCGCCGCGCTGCGCCACCGTGACCGCACGGGCGAGGGCAATGAAGTGCGCCTGCCGCTCGGCGATGTCGCGATCGGGACGATGGCGAATGCCGGGCTGATGGCCGAGGTGCTGTACCGCGGCGGCGACCGCGAGCGGCTCGGCAATGCGATCTGGGGCGCATTCGGGCGCGACTTCCGCAGCAAGGACGGCGTGCGCTTCATGGTTGCTGCGCTCACGCCCAAGCAATGGGGCGGGCTGGTGAAAGCCTTCGGACTGGAGGCGGGGATCGCCGCGCTTGAGTCCGAAGCGAGCGTGCGCTTCGCCGATGGGGACACACCCCGCTTCCAGCACCGCGCCGCGCTGTTCGCGCTGTTCCAGAGCGCGGCGGACGGCATGGATTATGCCACCCTCGAATCGCGCATGGCGGCTGAGGCCTGCACCTTCGAACGCTACCGCACCGCTTACGAGGCGGCGAATGATCCGGTGCTGGTGGCGCAGAACCCGCTGTTCGGCCCTGCGCCAGCCAACCCCTCGGGCTTCGATTACCCCGCGACCCGCAGTTTCGCGAACCTGCCGGGCCGAGAAGCGGGCGATCCTGCGCCAGCACCCTACCTCGGGCAACATTCCGAGGAGGTGCTTGCCGATAAGCTCGGCCTCACCTCCGGTGCGATCGGCAAGCTGGTCGATGCGGGGACGGTGGCGCTTTCAGACAAGGACAGAATATGACCAGACGCGCCGCCATCTGCACGCCCCTGCGCACTCCGGTGGGCAAGTTCCTCGGCGGGCTTTCGAGCATGAACGCGGGCCAGTTGGGCGCGGTGATCCTCAAAGCCCTGATGGAGCGCTCCGGCATTGATCCCGCGCGCGTGGACGACGTGGTGTTCTCCCAAGGCTACGGCAATGGCGAGGCACCCGCGATCGGTCACTGGGCGTGGCTTGCGGCGGGCCTGCCCATCGAGGTGCCCGGCTTCCAGCTCGACCGGCGCTGCGGATCGGGCGCGCAGGCGGTGGCGACGGCGGCGATGATGGTCGAAACCGGGATGGCCGATGTGGTCGTGGCGGGCGGGGTGGAATCGATGTCGAATGTCGAGCACTACACCCTCGCTGCACGCGGGGGTGTGCGAATGGGCGACATGGTGCTGCACGATCGCCTCAGCCGCGGCCGCGTGATGAGCCAGCCGGTCGAGCGCTTCGGCGTCATCACCGGCATGATCGAGACCGCCGAGAACCTCGCCAAGGATTACGGCATTTCTCGCGAGGAAGCCGATGCTTTCGCCGTCCGCTCGCACCAGAATGCGGCGCGGGCATGGGCGGAGGGCAAGTTCGCCGAGCAGCTCGTCCCCGTCGCGATTCCGCAGCGGAAGGGCGACCCGGTGATCTTCGACCATGACGAGGGCTACCGCACGGACGCTTCGATGGAGACGCTCGGCAAGCTTGCCCCCATCGACGGGAAGCGTGACCCGCAAGCCATCGTCACCGCAGGTAATGCCAGCCAGCAGAACGACGCGGCCGCCGCCTGCCTGGTGGTGGCTGAGGACAAGCTCGAGGAACTCGGCCTTACCCCGATGCTGTGGTTCGGCGGCTGGGCGGCGGCGGGCTGCGATCCTTCGCGGATGGGCATCGGCCCGGTGCCCGCCGTGGAGCGGCTGTTCGAGCGGCGCGGGTATAGCTGGGACGATATCGGCCTTGTCGAGCTCAACGAGGCTTTCGCGCCGCAGGTGCTCGCCGTGCTCAAGGGCTGGGGATGGAGCGACGATGACAGCCGCCGCGATATCCTCAACGTCAATGGATCGGGCATCAGCCTCGGCCATCCCATCGGCGCCACCGGCGGGCGTATTCTGGCCGACATGGCGCATGAAATGCACCGGCGCGGGGCGCGCTACGGGCTTGAGACCATGTGCATCGGCGGCGGTCAGGGCATTGCAGCCGTGTTCGAGCGCGCGGTATGAATTTCGAGGCGTGGATCGGGCGCGAGACGCGGGCGAAGGACCGGCTCGATGAAGGGCTGGCCGACCGCTGGCTCGCCACCTTCGATCTCGCCCGCCCACACCCGGCGATCATGCCGCAGGGGATCCACTTCGCGCTGTGCGCGCCCGAGGCGCCCACCGCGAAGCTGGGCGAGGATGGTCACCCGGCGCGCGACGACAGCCCGGACAGCTTCCTCCCGCCCTTCCCCATGCCGCGCCGGATGTGGGCCTCCAGCAAGATCGCCTTTCACGCCCCCATCGCCATCGGCGCGGTGATCGAGCGGGTCAGCAAGGTTGCCTCGGTGAGCGAGAAGGCGGGCGGCTCGGGCCGCCTCGCCTTCGTCGATATCGAGCATGTGACGAAGGCCAACGGCACGCTGGCGGTGATCGAGAGCCAGACACTGGTCTATCGCGACGCCGCAAGCGCCGATGCGCCGCTGTCTCCGCCGCCCTTGGCCGAGGGCCGCTTCGACCCCGCCGGCTGGGACGCCCACCGCGCCCTCACCCCCGACGCGCGGCTGCTGTTCCGTTACTCGGCGCTGACCTTCAACACTCACCGCATCCACTATGACACGCCCTATGCCAGCGAGGTCGAGCGCTATCGCGGACTGGTGGTGCACGGCCCGCTGACCGCGAGCCTGCTGCTGCAACTGGCCGCCACTGAGCTTGGCGAGAACCGGCTGCGGTCATTCCAGTTTCGTGGGCTCTCTCCCGCCATCGCGGGCGAGCCGCTGCATCTGGTGATGCGCAAGAGCGAGGGCGGGTACGAGCTGGCGGCCTTTGCCGATGATGGCCGACAGGTGACGGCGGCGAGCGCAGCGGTCTAGCCGATCGGAAAATCCGCAATCGGCTTCAGCACGCCGTAGCTCTCCGCCACCGGCTCCCGCCCGAGATCGGGGAAGGTGATCGCTTCCGGCTCCTCATGCGTATCGGGAATACGCGACAGCAGATCGCGGACCAGCGTCAGCCGCCCGCGCCTTTGATCATTGAAATCGACGATGGTCCAAGGCGCGTGGTTTGTGTGGGTTGCCTCCAGCATCGTCTCGCGCGCCTTGGTGTAGTCGTCGTATTTCTCCCGCGCGGCGAGATCGATGGGCGAGAGCTTCCAGCGTTTCAGCGGGTCTTCCAGCCGTTCGCGCAGCCGCCCCTCCTGCTCGGACTGATCGGCGGCGAGCCAGTATTTGAACAATAGGATGCCGTCGTCGGTCAGCAGCTTTTCGAAAGCGGGGGCCGTTTCCAGAAACGCCGCGACCTGGGCCTCGGAAGCGTAGCCCATCACCTTCTCGACGCCCGCGCGGTTGTACCATGACCGGTCGAACAGCACGATCTCGCCCGCGGTGGGCAGGTGGGGGACATAGCGCTGGAAATACCACTGACCCATCTCGGCCTCGGTCGGCTTCGACAGCGCCACGGTGCGGCACTGGCGCGGGTTGAGCGCCTCGCGCACCGCGCCGATCGCGCCGCCCTTCCCCGCGGTGTCGCGCCCTTCAAACAGCACCACGATCCGCGCACCGCTCGCCTTGACCCAGCGCGCCATGCTGACCAGTTCGAGCGTCAGCGGCGCGAGCGCCTCATCATATTCCTTGCGCTTCATGCCCATGCCGCTCTCCTGCGTTTGTCCTCGCGCCACGAAGGTAGTATCATCTGCAACGATATGGCCACGCTTGCAGATTCTCCGCCCGATTTCGCCACCCTGCCAGACATGGCAGCCGATGTCTTTACCGCGCCGCTCGCCCGGCCTGCGCATGTCGGCGCGGACTGGCTGGAGCCGAAGCAGACCGATTACACGGCGGAAGATCACGGCGTGTGGGACGATCTGTTCGCCCGCCAGATGGAGGTCCTGCCGGGCCGGGCGTGCTCGGCATTCCTGCACGGTCTGGACAAGCTCGACCTGTCACGCGGCGGCATTCCGGAATTCGGCACGCTTTCCGAGGAACTGGGCGCGCTCACCGGATGGAGCGTCGTGCCGGTGCCGATGCTGATCCCCGATCACGTATTCTTCTGGCACCTCGCCAACCGCCGCTTCCCTGCGGGCAATTTCATCCGCACGCGCGAGACCTTCGACTACATCGAGGAGCCGGACGTCTTCCACGACGTGTTCGGCCACGTGCCGATGCTGACCGACCCCACCTATGCCGATTACATGCAGGAATATGGCCGCGCCGGGTGGAAGGCGATGCGGTATAACCGGCTCAAGGCGCTGGGTGCGCTCTATTGGTACACGGTCGAATTCGGGCTGATCGAGGAAGCGGGCGAGGTGCGCGCTTACGGCGCGGGCATCCTGTCAGGCCCGACCGAGGCGCGTTTTGCGGTCGAGGCGGAGAGCCCCAACCGCATCATGCTCAATGTCGACCGCGTGATGCGCACCGATTACGTGATCAGCGATCTGCAGCCGACCTATTTCGTGATCGAGAGTTTCGCCGATCTCTACCGTCAGACGGTGGAGCGCGATTTCGATCGGCTCTACCGCAGCCTGCCGGCCGGCTTCACCTATGCCAATTCGGCAGTGATCGATGTCGACAATGTGCTGCACCGGGGAACGCAGGAATATCACCTGCGCGGCGGACGGGGGAGCGGAGCGGTGCCTGTTTAGGAATCGATGCCGGAGGCATCGCAAGGCCGACTGGCCGCCGCGGCTTATGCCGCGAAAGCCAAGGCGGACGGATGTCCGCCGCCCGGCGCGTGAGGGCTAAACAAATTACGCTTTGACTCTGCGCCTCACGACGGCGTGATACAGCACCATCGCGACGGCCGTCGCAGCCAGCGCAATGCCGAGGCTGAGGAAGGACAGGCTGCCGATCATGGTGCCGTCATTGGCGATTTCGCCCGCGACCACCGATACCGCCACGCCGAGCATGACCTGACGCAGAATGTCGCCCGGCGCCTCGGTCCGCGCGAGGATCGAGGCCAGCCAGCCCAGAGTCGCCCCCAACACGATCAGCACCAGCAACGCCATTTTGTCCGTAGTCTCCGATAAGCAGCGGGCCTATCCGCCCGACTCCCAAACCAGCAGGGGCGCGGCTGGTTCCAGCACAGCTCCACTTATCGCAGCGAGAGCCACGCCAGACCGGCCAGACCAATCACGATCCGGTACCATGCAAAGGGGCCGAAACCGATTTTCGTCACCACCGCGACGAACAGTTTCACCACCACCAGCGCGACCAGAAAACCCGCGAGCGAGCCGATCCCGATCAGCTCGATATCGCGGGAGGTGAGGTCCGATCCATATTTCGCCAACTGGTAAACCGTCGCGCCGCTCAGGGTCGGCACGGCGAGGAAGAAGCTGAATTCCGCCGCTGTCTTGCGGTCGACCCCGAAGGCCATCGCGCCGAGGATCGTCGCGCCCGATCGGCTGACGCCGGGGATCATCGCAAGGCACTGCACCAGCCCGATCAGCACCGCGGTGCGCAGCGGCACGCCGGAAACGCCCGCCCCTTCGGCAGGCGGCTTGGCCCAGCGTTCGATGGCAAGGATCGCGACGCCGCCGATGATCAGCGTCCAGCATACCAGCACGGCATTGCCCAGCATGGTCTCGATCACGTCGCCAAAGGCCAGGCCGAGGATCACCGCCGGGAAGAACGCGACCAGCAGATTGCGCACAAAGTTCAGCGCGCCCTTCTCGAGCCCGAACAATCCCTTCGCCACATCCCAGAAGGTGCGCCAGTACAGCACGACAATCGCAAGGATCGCCGCAGGCTGGATGGCGATGTTGAACACCTCCCACTCACGCTGGTCGAAACCCAGCAGTTCGGTGGCGAGGATCAGGTGTCCGGTCGAGGACACGGGCAGGAACTCGGTCAGCCCTTCCAGGATGCCGAGGAGGATGGCGGCAAGCGTATCGGTCATGAGCGGAACGCTTCGACGAGCGGGCGCGGGGTGTCAAACCAAAAGGCCCGCCCGGGTGGGGGGCAGGCCAATGGGGCGCACGCAACTCGGCCCGCCATGGGGCGGGCCGCGAGCGCACGCGCGCGAGCCGCAGGCGCCCGGAGCGTAGCGGAGGAACAGCGCCGAGGACGTGCCCGCGGAGGCGGGCACGCAAACAAGAAAGCGGGGTCCCGGGTCAAGCCCGGGACGGGGGATCAGGATCTACCAGATCCGCACGCGCTCTTCCGGCGGCAGGTACATCGCGTCGCCGGGCTTGACGCCGAAGGCCTCGTACCATTCGTCCAGATTGCGGACGACGCCGTTGACCCGGTATTCCTCGGGGCTGTGGCTGTCGGTGCGCAGGCGGTTGCGGTAGTTCTCTTCGCGCTGGGTCGAACGCCACACCTGCGCCCAGGCGAGGAAGAAGCGCTGGTCGCCGGTCAGCCCGTCGATCACCGGCACGTCCTTGCCCTTGGTGGCGAGCTTGTAGGCGCGGTAGGCCATCGAAAGCCCGCCGACATCGCCGATGTTCTCGCCCAGCGTCAGGCGGCCATTGACGCAGGTCGCGCCGGCATCGAGCGGGCAGAAGGCGTTGTACTGCGCCACCAGCCGGTTGCCGAGCGTATCAAAGGCGGCGCGGTCGGAATCGGTCCACCAGTTGCGCAGCGCGCCGCTGGCGTCGGACTTGGAGCCCTGATCGTCGAAGCCGTGGCCGATTTCATGGCCGATCACCCCGCCGATGGCGCCATAATTGACCGCAATGTCATTGCTCAGCGCGAAGAACGGCTGCTGGAGAATGCCCGCGGGGAAGACGATCTCGTTCTTCACCGAGTTGTAATAGGCATTCACCGTTTGCGGCAGCATGCCCCATTCGGTGCGGTCGATGGGCTGGCCGAGCTTGGCGATATTGTCGGCCTGCTGCCACTTGGCCGCAGCCATGCGGTTGGCGATGGCATCGCCCGGCGTGATTGCGAGGCCGTCATAGGTCTCGAGATTGGGGCGGTAGCCGATCTTGGGATCGAAGCTGGCCAGCTTGGCGCGGGCCTGCGTCTTGGTCTCTTCACCCATCCAGGTGATCTCGTTGATCGATTCCCCCAGCGCGGTGCGCAGGTTGGCGACCAGCTCGTCCATCGCCACCTTGTTTTCGGGCGGGAAGTAGCGCGCGACATATTCCTTGCCGATCAGCTCGCCGATCAGGCCTTCCGCCTCGCCGATGGCACGCTTCCAGCGGGGGCGCTGTTCGGGCGTGCCGCGCAGGGTCTTGCCGTAGAATTCGAAGCTGGCGGCATCGAAGCGCGCGGGCAGGACGGCGGCATTGCCCGAGAGCATTTCCTTGACCATCCACGCCTTCAGCGTCTCGACCGAAGTCTCCGAAACCAGCGCGAACATGCCCGGCAGGCCGGTGCCGATCTTGGCAAGGGTCGCGTCATCAAGCTTGTACTGCGCGATTTCCTCGGGCGTGGGCGGCATCAGGCTGACGACGAAGCCGGGGCTGGCTGAAATCCCGATCTTGTCGATCATCGCCGAGACTGGCACTTCGCCGCCGATCGCGGACAGCTCGTCTGCGGTCAGCAGGTTATAGGTGAGGTCACGGTTGCGGCGCACCGCGCGGTCCCACTGGACCTTGCGCGCATTGGCGTCTTCGAAGGCATAGACCGCCTCGGCCATGGCTGCCGGGTCGGCATAACCTGCCTCGCCCAGCAGGAAGGCGAGATAGGCCTTGTACTTGGCCTGGATCGCCACGCCCTTTTCGGTTGTGTCGAGATAGTAATCGCGGTCGGGCAGGCCCAGCCCGCCAAAGCCGACTGTGGCGATGTGGCGGTCGGGCTGCTTGGCGTCGATGCTGACCCCGCCGCCGATCGGGCTGGCAAAGCCGGGCTCGGCCCACAGCATGGCGAGATCGGTCAGCGACTGCGCGCTCTTGATGCGGTCAAGGTATGGCTGCGCCGGGGCGAGGCCCGCCTGTTCGATCGCGTCGGTATCGAGGAAGCTGCGATAGGCATCGAGAATACGGCGTTCGTCACCCGAAAGGGAGGCCGCGTCCTTCGCCGCCAGATCATCCATCAGGGCCTTGACGTCATAGGTGCTCTTTTCGCCGAGCAGCACGAAGGCGCCGATCCTGCTGAATTCGGGCGGCAGCGGGTTGGCGTCGATCCAGCGCTTGTTGGCATAGGCGTTGAAGTCATCGCCCGGCTTCACATCGGCGGCGAGGTATTCCGGATCGAAGCCCCACTTGCCAAAGCTGATGGTCGGCAGGGCCGGCGCAGGAGCGGCAGTATCGGTGGCTTCGAGCAACAGCTCCACGCCATCCTCATGGTCATGGGCGGAGTCTTGGGCGAAGGCCGGCGCGGCGAGCGCGAGGAGGCTCGCGCCGAGCAGGGCTACGGATTTGTGGATCATGTGCGGTGTTGTCCCTGAGAAGCTGGGGCAGAGTTCTGCCGACTGTCACAGTAACGATGCACACGGCAAAGGGTTGCGCTTCGTCAGGCGCGTCCGGCGTTTCGTCGAAAAGCGGAAATCGGAGTTCAGGCCGCCGCGTCGGCGAATTGCAGCCGCGCGAGGCGTGCGTAGAGCCCGCCCGCCTTGCTCAGCGCATCATGCGTGCCCTGTTCGACGATCCGGCCTTCATCCAGCACCACGATCCGGTCCGCCGCGCGCACGGTGGCGAGGCGGTGGGCGATCACCAGCGTGGTGCGGTTCTGCATCAGCGCTTCCAGCGCCTGCTGGACCAGCTGTTCGCTTTCGGCATCCAGCGCGCTGGTGGCTTCATCCAGCAGCAGGATCGGCGTATCGCGCAGCAAGGCGCGGGCAATGGCGACGCGCTGTTGCTGCCCGCCCGAAAGCTGCGTTCCGCCCTCGCCGAGATAGGTGTCGAGACCCAGCGGCAGGGCGCGCAGGAAGCTTTCGGCATTGGCGGCGCGGGCCGCCTGCCAGATATCCTCGTCGGTGGCGTCCCACTTGCCATAGCGCAGGTTATCGCGGGCATTGGCGCTGAACAGCACGCCGTCCTGCGGGACGAGCGCGATGCGCGCGCGGATTTCGGCAGGGTCGGCACTGGTCAGCGGCACGCCATCCAGACGGATGGTGCCGACCTGCGGATCATAGAACCGCTCGACCAGCTGGAAGATCGTGGACTTGCCCGCCCCCGATGGGCCGACAATGGCGACAGTCTCGCCCGGCTCGATCTCCAGCGTGAAATCGTGGAGCGCCGCGGTTTCGGGCCGCGCCGGATAGCGGAAGGTGACATTGCGGAACGACAGGCTGCCGCGGGCAGGCTCGGGCAGGCGTTCGGGCCGCGCCGGTGCCGCGATTTCGGGCCGGGCTTCGAGAAGCTCGGCCAAACGGCTCGCCGCGCCCGCGCCGCGCAGCAGATCGCCATAGACTTCGGTCAAAGCGCCCAGCGCGCCCGCCACCAGCCCGCCGGTCAGGACGAAAGCGGCGATCGTGCCGCCGCTGATCTCGCCCGCCGCCACTGCCAGCGCGCCGCGCCACATCACCAGCACCACCCCGCCGAACACCAGCAGGATCACCACCGTTGTCATCGCCGCGCGCAGCATAATGCGCCGCCGCGCGGTGGCGAACGTGCCTTCGACGACGCTCGCAAACCGCTCGCTCTCGCGGCTTTCCTGACCGAAGCTCTGCACGATCTTCATCGCCGAGAGCACTTCGGTCACATAGGCGCCGACATCGGCGATCCGGTCCTGACTGGTGCGCGAAACCGCGCGGATCTTCCGCCCGAAATAGACAATCGGGATGATGACCAAGGGGATGCCGATCAGCAGGCCCATGGTCAGCTGCGGCGCGAGGAAGACCAGGAACCCGATCCCGCCAATCCCCGTCAAAGTGTTGCGCAGCGCCACCGAAACGGTCGTCCCCACCACGTTCTCGATGATCGCGGTATCGCTGGTCATCCGGCTGGAGATTTCCTTGGGGCTGTTGACCTCGTAGAAGCCGGGCGAGAGGCGCAGCAGGTTGGCCTGCACCTTCAGGCGGATATCGGCGACCACACGCTCCCCGATCCAGCTCACGAAATAGAAGCGCATTGCCGTGCCGAGGCCCAGCACCACAACAATCATCAGCAGGTACTGGAAGGCGTGGCCGATATCGTCGGTGTTGGCGGTGCCGGTGAAGGCCTCGTCGATAATCACCTTGAAGCGCCACGGAATCGCCAGCGTCGCGGCCGAGGTAATGACCAGCGCGACCAGCGCGAATGCGATCTCGCGCGGATATTGCAGGGCCGTGCCGAACACCATGCGCAAGGGCCCCAGCGAGCGCGATTTCGGCGCAGGTTCGGCCGTCTCGGGAAGCGCGGCGACGATGGCTTGGGCCATCCCCGGCGTTTCGTCCGTGGTTTCGTTATGGTCGCGCGTGTGGGGTTCGCCGTGCATGGTCGCTGCGCTCTAGCCGCACACGCAGCGAAATTCACGTGCAAAAAACAGTGCGGTCTCGCCCCGGCAAGTTTGCCACCTATGCAATTGTGCATTGCACAATAACCGGCAAAGGCGCATCTGACACGACAAGGTGCCGCAAAACAAGGCGCCAGACCGTTCGACGCCTGAGGTAAACCGATGCTTTATCATGCCTATGAACTCCAGCGCAGCTGGATGAACAGTGCCAGCGCGCTTGCTTCGATCAGCGCCGGAATGCTGTCGAACCCCGTCAATCCGTTTGGCTACATGGGCATGGGGCCGATGGTCGCCAACGCGCTGGACGTGTTCGCCCACGCCACCGCGCATTATGGCAAGCCCGCATTCGGCATCACCGAGGTCGAAATCGGCGGCAAGCCCCGCGCCGTGACCGAGACCATCGCGCTGAAGCGTCCCTTTGGCGATTTGCTCCACTTCACCGTCGACGGCACGCCTTCCGACCGCCCCCGCCTGCTGATCGTCGCGCCGATGAGCGGCCATTACGCCACACTGCTGCGCGGCACGGTGGAGCGGATGCTGGAAAGCGCCGATGTGTTCATCACCGATTGGGCCGATGCCAAGATGGTGCCGGCCAGCGCGGGGAACTTCGATCTCGATGAATATATCGACTACCTGATCGAATTCGCCGAGCATGTGCACGCCGATGCCAAGGGCCAGCGCATCCACATGATGGCGGTCTGCCAGCCCTCGGTCCCGGCCTTTGCCGCGACCGCGCTGATGAACCTGCACAAATCGCCCGCGACGCCTGCCACCCTCACCATGATGGGCGGCCCGATCGACACGCGCGAATGCCCCACCGTGGTCAACAACATGGCGATGCAGCGCCCGATCGAGTGGTTCCGCCAGAGCGTGATTGCCACCGTGCCGCACAAGTATCCGGGCGCGGGCCGCCGCGTCTATCCCGGCTTCATGCAGCTTTCGGCGTTCATGAGCATGAACCTTTCGAGCCACATGATGAGCCACTACGAGATGTTCAAACACCTCACCGTGGGCGATGATGCGAGCGCCAACGCGACCAAGGATTTCTACGACGAATATCGCTCGGTCTGCGACATGACGGCGGAATTCTATCTCCAGACCGTCGAAGAGGTGTTCCAGAAGCACTCGATCCCCAAGGGCGAGTTCCGCCACAAGGGCGAGCTGGTCGACATCACGCAGATCACCGACACAGCCCTCCTCGCCATCGAAGGCGAGCGCGACGATATTTCAGGGCTGGGCCAGACCAAGGCCGCGCTGAAGCTGACGCCAAACCTGCCCGAGGCGAAGAAGCGCTACTACATGGCCGAAGGCGCGGGGCATTACGGCATCTTCAACGGCAGCCGCTGGCGCACCAAGGTCGCGCCGGTGGTGGAAGAATGGATCGCCGCTCACGCAGGGTGAGCGGTCAGAAAGCGGCGGGCGTGTACTGACGCAATCGACGCAGGAGACTGCCCGCTTGCGACCGCATTGCGAAAAGGTGCGGTCAGGTGTCTTACCGGCGACGGCTGAAAATCTACTTCGACGGCGGCTGCCGACCCAATCCCGGCGTCATGGAGGCGGCCGTGGTCGCGCGCGGTGCCACCTACTTCTTCGACGATTTGGGATGCGGCACAAGCAGCGACGCCGAATGGCTCGCCCTCCGGCTTGCCCTCCAACTCGCGCAATCCCTCGGCGAGCCTGATTTTGATCTGGTCGGCGACTCGCTGGAAGTCATCCGGCAGGCGAGTGGGTCAGTCCGTTGTGGTTCGATTGCAGCCGCGGATCACCTCGCCAAATACGAGCAATGCGCGGCATCCGGACGACCGAGACGTCTGATATGGACGCCCCGGCGGCAAAACCTGGCAGGCATAGCACTCGCCGGACGCATCATCTGGCGGTGAGCCATCCAGGTCGGCTGCGGTGACTGCCCCCTATGGTCGTCAGCCAGCCCTGTCCTGATCGGGCCATCAAACGGCAGCTATTTGCGGTTTCATTCCCAAAACCTGAATTGCAGGAAGCGACCCCGGAGTGGACGCCACTCAGTCAAACGCTGGTAAGTCGAAAGCCTCACCCGCAGCATCTTTTGGCGGAGCGCCGATGGTGGTTATGAAACCATATTGCCAGCCCGTCTGCCCAAGCACGACCTCGTGCGCCTCAAACCCTTCCGGATAATCTCGGAACCCGGGTTTGCCCTTCAGAGCTTCGATTGCAGCGTCAGCATCAGGACGACTGGCGTAGATTCCGATATGAAGCTCTGTATCCTCGCGGTCTTCGTATTCGCGAGTGAACCAAAGGTCGTAAACGATTGTCATAGCCGATCTTTATCACGCTCTGTCGGAGGGCGGCAACGGCAACTCTCCACCCAATTGCTGTCATTCGCCGCCCCCGGCGGAATCCCGAAACCCGCCTTTACCCCTGCCCTCGCCCGCGCTCCTGCACGGCGGCGCGGCGGGCTTCTACTTCCTCAGGAGCGACGGCTGAATTGGCGGCGGTGCTGCGCTCCGCTTCGAGGGCCAGCCCCTCGCCGAAGCTTAGCCCATAGCCGTCGTCGATCAGGCGCTTGTAGTTCGCGAGGAACGCCGGATCGATCCCGGCCATGTCGCTCGCCAGTTTGCGGGCGAGGGGGAGCAGCGCGTCAGGCTCCACGACATGATTGACCAGCCCCCATGCGCGGGCCGTTTCCGCATCGAGGAAGTTGCCGGTAAAGGCGAGTTCCTTGGCGCGGCTGATGCCGATCATGCGGGACAGCTTCTGCGACAGGCCCCAGCCGGGCACGATCCCGACCCGCGCGTGGGTGTCAGCGAACCGCGCGTTGGTGCTCGCCACCAGCACGTCGCAGGCGAGCGCGACTTCGAAGCCCCCGGTGATCGCCACCCCGTTGATCGCGCCGATCACGGGCTTGCGGCACAGCTCGATGGCCTTCACCGGATTGTCGGCAGGATCGGTGGCATTGGCGCTCCCCAGCGCACCCGCCTCGCTCCCGAGTTCCTTCAAGTCGAGCCCGGCGGTAAAGGCCCGCTCGCCCGCGCCGGTCAGGATTACCGCGCGCACGTCATCATCCGCGTCGACCTGCCGCATCACCTCGGCCAGCCGCGCCCGCAGCGCGCGGTTCAGCGCGTTCATGGCCTGCGGACGGTTGAGAGTGACGGTGGCAACGCCATCGGCCACATCGCACAAGATCACGTCGTCCATCATATCCTCCAATCGATCGCCCCGCGCCCGGCACTTTCCAGAAAGGCGTTGGTCTGGCTGAACGGGCGCGAGCCGAAGAAGCCGTTATGGGCCGAAAGCGGGCTGGGATGCGCCGAGGTCAGCACGAGGTGCTGTGATGCGCGGCCCAGTGCAGGCACCCGGCTCGCCTTCTTCCTCGCATGGCTGCCCCACAGGATGAACACGGTCGGTTCCTCGCGCGCCGCCACCGCCGCCACGCAAGCATCGGTCACCGCGTCCCACCCGCGCCCCGCATGGCTGCCCGCCTGCCCGGCCTCGACCGTCAGCGTGTTGTTGAGCAGCAGCACGCCCTGCCGCGCCCACGGCGACAGATCGCCGGTCGCGGCGCGCGGCAGGCCAAGGTCGGCCTCCAGCTCCTTGTAGATATTCACCAGCGAAGGCGGCACCCGCACCCCGTCCTGCACCGAGAAGGCGAGGCCATGCGCCTGATCGGGGCCGTGATAGGGGTCCTGCCCCAGAATCACGCAGCGCACCGTTTCCAGCGGCGTCAGTGCCAGCGCGGCAAGGCGCTTGCCGCGCGGCGGATAGACCACCCTGCCCGCCGCTTCCTCGGCCTTCAGCCATCCGCCGAGCTTACGCGCCTCGGGTGTCGCCAGCACCGGCTCAAGCGCCGGGCGCCAGCTTTCGGGGATCGTCTCGCTTGCCATCGCGTTGCAACCTACACGCACCGCTTGCTGCCGCGCCACTGGCCCCTTCCCCTCTTTCCCCAATGCGCGTAGGGCGAGCGGCATGGCAGTCCATTTTCACGAAGAAGACCTTCCCGCCGGCGTGCTGACCGGCACCAGCGCCATCGCGATCGATACCGAGACCATGGGTCTCGTCACCGCGCGTGACCGGCTGTGCGTGGTGCAGCTTTCGGACGGCTCGGGTCACGAGCATCTGGTGCGCTTCAATCCCGGCAGTTCGTACGATGCGCCGAACCTGAAGGCGGTGCTGGGCGATCCCTCGCGCCAGAAGATCTACCACTTTGCCCGCTTCGATCTGGCGGCGATCCATTACTACCTCGGCGTGATGGCCGGGCCGGTGTTCTGCACCAAGATCGCGAGCAAGCTGACGCGCACCTATACCGACCGCCATGGCCTCAAGAACCTGGTCGAGGAACTGCTGGGCGAGAACATCTCCAAGCAGCAGCAAAGCTCCGACTGGGGCGGGCCGGTGCTGTCCGATCCGCAGCGCGATTACGCGGCCTCCGATGTGCGCTACCTCCACCGCCTGCGCGACGAGCTGACCGTTCGGCTGGAGCGCGAAGGGCGCACCGCAATTGCGCAGGCGTGTTTCGATTTCCTCCCCACCCGCGCGCTGCTCGACATCGCCGGCTGGGCCGAGAACGACATCTTCAGCCACATGTAAGGTTGCAGGCGGCAAGAGCGCGATACCATGGCCCCCGAGCAAAGCATCGAAACCAGTGAAGCGCGTGCGCTGCGCAGCCGGCGGCAGCATTTCGCTGCGCCGGGCGGTTCGCATGACAAGCTGGTGCGGTTCCTCGCCCGGGCGCTGCCGATGGGCGTGGGAGTGATCGCGGCGCTGATGGTCATCACACCTCTGTCCCCGCGCGGCGAGGTCAGCTTCCTGCTCGATCGCAACAAGGTGACGCAGATCGACGAGCGCCTGAGCGTCGACAATGCGATGTATCGCGGGCGCGACAATCTTGGCCGCCCGTTCTCGCTGATGGCGGGCGAGGCGGTGCAGCGCTCCAGCGTCGAAGGGCTCGTGCGGATGCGCGATCTGGTTGCGCAGCTGCTGCTGACCGAGGGGCCAGCGCGCCTGAGCGCCGATGGCGGGACGTATGATATTGATGCCGAGACCGTGGCGGTGAGCGGCCCGGTGCGGCTTACCGCTTCGGATGGCTATGCCATGACCGCGAGCGGGGTTTCGGTCGATCTCAGAGCGCGCACCATGCAGGGCACAGCCGGGGTGGAAGGCGAGATTCCGGCGGGCACCTTCTCGGCCAACTCCATGCGCGCCGATCTTTCCGCGCGCACGATCACGCTTGAAGGCGATGCCCGCTTTACCATGATCCCTGGCCAGTTGAGGATGCCGTGATGTCTGACACAATTGCCACCCCCCGTTCTGGCCGCACCCCGCTCGTCCGCCTTGCGCTGGTGTGGGGGATCGGCGGCTTCGCGCTGACGGCAGCGCTTGCAGGCGGCATGAACCTCGCCGCGCAGGGCATCGCCCGCCACGATTCGCGCGCGCCGGTAACCTATGACGCAGGCAAGGCCGTGATTGACGACCGCGCCAATCAGGTGATTGCCAGCGGCGGCGTGATTGTCACCCAGGGCGACCTGCGCATCCAGTCCGACCGGATGCTGGTCAATTTCACCGATACCGGCCAGCTCGAAATCCAGCGCATCACCGCGACCGGCGGCGTTGCCGTCACCCGCGGTGACGAACGCGCCAGCGGCGACAATGCGATCTATGATTTCAATCGCCGCATCATCACCATGGCGGGCAATGTCCGCCTGCGCCGCGGCACCGACACATTGAACGGCGGGCGGTTGGTGATCGATCTGGCGAGCGGGATCTCGACTGTCGATGGCACCGCCAGCGGCAGCGCGGCGACGCCCGGCACACCTTCGGGCCAGGGCCGGGTGACAGGCACCTTCGCCGTCCCGCAGCGCGACAAGAACTAGGCTGGCATCTCGCCGGTCAGATCAGGCACCCGGCTGCGCCGGATACGCCCGAAGACCCGGCCTAGTAGGCGTTCTCGTGGGTCAGAACCCGCACGGTGCGCAGCACGATTTCGATGTCGCGCCGCAGTGACCAGCCTGCGATATATTCCAGATCGGACTGCAAGCGGTCGGTCAGGTCCTTTTCGTGCTCGGTCGCGCCGCGGTGGCCGCGCACCTGCGCAAGGCCGGTCAGCCCCGGCTTGAGGCAATGGCGCTGCCAGTACTGCCGGTCGATATCCCAGAAATACTTGTTGTTGGCGCGGCTGCCCAACGCGTGCGGGCGCGGGCCGACGATCGACATGTCGCCCTTCAGCACGTTGATGATCTGCGGCAGTTCATCAATGCTGGTGCGGCGGATGAAGGCACCGACGCGGGTCACGCGGTCATCCTCGCGTCCGGCGGAACGCTCGCCGGTGTGATCCAGCTTGTCCTCGCGCATCGAGCGGAATTTGAACATGTCGAAGAACTGGTTGCCGCGTCCCAGACGGCGCTGGATGAACAGCACCGGCCCACGGTCTTCCAGCTTGATCAGCACCGCCACCACGATCAGCAGCGGGGCCAGCACCAGCAGTGCCGATCCTGCCACCACGACATCGAAGGCGCGCTTCAGGATGCGGGCGCGCAGGCCGAGCGGCCCGGTCGAAACGACCAGCGTGGTGCGGTCAAGCTCGTCATAACGGTGCACGCCGACCGCGCCGAGGCTGTGTGCCGGCTCGCTCACGATCTCGCCATAGACACCGGCGCATTTGAGCAGGAAGGCCCAGTCCTCGCGCCGTTCACGCGGGCAGCTCACCACCACCTGATCCTGATTGCGCAGCAGCTTGCCAAGCCGGTCGAGCATGAAGGGATCATGGCTGGCCGGATCGAGGTTGTAATCGGCGGCCAGGATCCGGTCGGCCCCGTCGAAGGGGAAGCTCGACCCGCCATCGTCGATCACCAGCCGGTTGGTCACGCGGCCATCCCACTGCCTGGCAATCACCATCGCCTGCACCCGGCGCAGCGCCACAAGCAGGATCGCCGTGAACAGCAGACCGAGCGTGACCGAAGCGCGCGAGAAATCCTCGTTGGTCTTGGTGTAGAAGCCGACGAAATTGATCAGCGCCGCCGAAACCAGCAGTGCACCGACCGCCTGCCGCGATGCGAACAGCCAGTCACCCAGCGCGCGCACGCCATAGGTGCGGTTGTAGAGCGCGATGGTGAAATAGGCTGGCAGCATCGCCTGCGCCGCCAGCATCGCGCGCGGTTCCCACCAGCGGCCTTCCCACAGCATCGCGGCCAGCGCGAAGCAAAGGTGGAACATCGCGCCGTCCGCCAGCAGCATCACCGCATAGGCACGCAGGCGCCGCCGTTCGAGCGAAGGCACGACCTTGCTCTCTACAGACTGGTGCCTGACCGATTCCAGCAGTTTAGGCGTAACGCGATTCATTCAGACCTTCCCCCAAAAGGCGCGACCCTTTTGCAGTCCCTAGGTGTTATTACAGTTAATTTTGCATTTTGTGCGACTGCGAAAAGCGGTTTGTCACAATTTGCTACCGTTTCGCAGCAAAACGGCCAATTTCTGCCAATTCCTGCGCCAGCAGTAACTCGGCTGCCTGGCTGTTGGCAAGCAAGCTGCGGTGCAGCGCGATCAATCGCGGGATCAGCCGGTCGAGCCGGGTTTCGCGGGTGCCGCGCGCGGCGGGCATGGTCCAGCGCTTGAACTGGTTGCCGATATCGCGCTTTTCCTTGAAGAAAATGCCCAGCCGCATCTCCGCGCCCTTGTCGATCTGGTCGAACTGGCCGCGCGGGCCGAGATAGGCGGCGATCTGCGCCAGCTGCGCCGCGCGCCGTTCTAGCGCCAGCGCCACGCCGACGGGGTTGAGGCCCAGCTCGCGCATCCTCCGGATTTCGCCGCCGATCTTGCCAAGCTCGCCGCCCAGCACGGCGTTAACCAGCGGGGCAAAGCCGTCCTCCTCGGTCGCCGCACCGATCGCTGCGTGATCCTCGGGCGTGGCAGGGCGCGGGGCCTGCGGGTCGGCATCACAATAGAGCGCGAGCTTGTCGATTTCCGACTGCGCCAGCCGCACGTCGAGCCCGGCGGCCCGCGCAATGCGTTCGGCAAGGTCGCCGCCGAGCCGCAGCCCCGCCGCGTCCGCCATGCCGCGCACCGCACCTGCCACGGTGGACAGATCGGGCTGGTGGAACATCGCGACCAGCGCGTCCTTGCGCTTTTCGAGCAGCTTGGCGGTGCGCGACTTGTCGGTGGCCGATGTGGCGACGACGATCACCGGCGCAGCCTCGCCCGCGCCGGCCTCGGCGGTTTCGATCAGGAACTGGAGCGCGTCGTGCGCATCATCCCCGCTGGCGCGCACCCAGATATGGCGCTGCCCGCCGAACAGCGAGGTCGAGCGTGCCTCGTCGCCCAGCAGCGCGGGATCGCGGCGGAGGTCTGCTCCGGCCAGTTCGACCCGCTCGCCCGCGTCGGGGAGGGCAGTGACGAGGCGGTTCGCTGCCGCGCTGGCCCCCGCTTCATCGGGGCCGCAGAAGAAGAAAATGCGGCAAGCGGCCGCGCCGGGCGGCAGGCCGCGGGCGAAATCGCCGTTCTTGGCCTTCACGGAGCCTGCACTTGGGGGCCGGCAGCGCGCGCCCTGAGCGTCACCGCAACCTGCGTCGCCACGCGGTCCGCCACTTCGAGCGCGAGGTTCTCCAGCGCCTTCTGCTCCGCAGCGATGGTGGCATATTCGCTGGACACCACATCGATCCCCGCGTCCGATCCGGCGGTCGCATCAAGCAGGATCGCGCCCGTCGCCAACTCGACCAACTGATACCGCGCGCGCAGGATGCGGCGTTCACGGCTGATCGTGTCATCATTGAGCACGCCCAGCGCCTCCAGCGAATCGTCGAGCCGGATATCGAGCCGGTATTGCGGCGTCGTCTGCCCTGCGACGCCAAGCCGCGCGTCGAGCGCGTTCTTGACCAGCCAGCCGCCGCGCCCCTGGATCGCGGGAATCTCCACCGCCGCAATCCCCTGCGCCGCTGCCGAAGTCCCGCCGCCCGCATACATCGGCGAAAGATTGCAGGCGGTGAGGGCCAGCGAGGCCAGCAGGGCAAGGAGCATGCGCATCAGGTGACGATATTCACCAATCGGTCGGGCACGACAATAACCTTGCGGATCGCCGCGCCATCAATCGAGCGTTGCAGGTTGGCTGATGCCAGCGCCAGTGCCTCCAGCGTGTCCTTCGAAGCGCCCTTGGGCGCGGTGACGGTGTCGCGCAGCTTGCCCATGTGCTGGATGGCGATGGTCACCTCGTCATCGACCAGCAGCGCCGGATCGACGGCGGGCCAGGCATCTTCGGCCACCAGCCCGATCCCGAGCCCGTAGGTCGCACGCGCCTCTTCCGCGAGGTGTGGCATCATCGGCGAGACAAGGGTGGCGAGCTTGCGGATCGCATCGGAGCGGCTGGCGGAAAGTTCAGCCTTCTCGGTCGCGCCGACCAGTTCGTAGATGCGGGCGACAGCCTTGTTGAAGCTCAGCGCCTCGATATCGTCTGCGACCGCCGCGACAGTCTGATGCAGCTTGCGGTCAAGCGCCTTGTCGGTGTTGGCATCGGCTCCGGCCTCGCCTGCGCCGACCTGCCCGAACAAGCGCCACAGCCGCTGCACAAAGCGCGCGCAACCTTCGATCCCGGCGTCCGACCACGGCAGGTCGCGTTCCGGCGGCGAATCCGAGAGCATGAACCAGCGCACCGCATCCGCCCCGTGGCGGGCGATGATCGCATCGGGGTCGACGACGTTCTTCTTCGACTTCGACATCTTGATGACACGGCCGACTTCGACCGGACTGCCATCAGCGAGCAGGGTTGCGCCATCGGAGGTGCGCTCGATCTCTTCGGGCGAAAAGTAGTCGATTGAAGCAAACTCAACCTCAGAACCGTCGCTATCTCGAACACCTTTTCGGGTGACGAGGCGCGAATAGGTCTCGTGCGTCACCATGCCTTGCGTGAACAGCGCCGCAAACGGCTCCTGCACGGTGAGCTTGCCGATATGCGCCAGCGCCCGCGTCCAGAACCGCGCGTAGAGCAGGTGCAGGATCGCGTGCTCGATACCGCCGATATAGTGCTGCACCGGCATCCACTTGGCGACCTCTTCCGGGTCGAAGGGCCGGTCGGCAGGCTGGCTGGCAAAGCGCAGGAAATACCACGAGGAATCGACGAAGGTGTCGAGCGTGTCGGTCTCGCGCCGCGCCGCTGCGCCGCACTTGGGGCAATCGACGTGCTTCCACGTCGGGTGGCGTTCGAGCGGATTGCCGGGAATGTCGAAGCTGACATCCTCGGGCAGGGTGACGGGCAGCTGGTCCTTGGGCACCGGCACCACGCCGCAGGTGTCGCAATGGACGAAGGGGATCGGCGTCCCCCAATAGCGCTGGCGCGAAACGCCCCAGTCGCGCAGCCGCCACACGGTGCGGCCCTCGCCCCAGCCGCCGGCTTCGGCGCGGGTGATGACGGCCTGCTTGGCATCCTCGACACTCATGCCATCGAGGAAATCGCTGTTCACGATCACCCCGTCGCCCGCCTCGGCCTCGCCCTGGAAGGGCTCGTCGGCGCGGGCCGGATCGGTGGCGACGACGCGCAGGATCGGCAGTTCGTATTTGGTGGCGAATTCGAAGTCGCGCTGGTCATGGCCCGGCACGCCCATCACCGCGCCGGTGCCATATTCCATCAGCACGAAGTTGGCGATGAACAGGGGGAGCGGCGCGCCGGTGAAGGGATGGCGCGCGGTGATCGCGGTGCGGTAACCCAGCTTCTCCGCCGTCTCGACTTCCGCCGCCTTGGTCCCGCCGCGCTTGCACGCTTCGATGAAGGCCGCGACCTCCGGATCGCCCGCCAGCCCTTGCGCGATCGGGTGATCGGCAGCGATGGCGCAGAAGCTCGCGCCGAAAATCGTGTCGGGCCGCGTGGTGTAGACCGGCAGCTTGCCGCCGTTGCTGAGGTCAAAGCTGAATTCCAGCCCCTGCGACTTGCCGATCCAGTTCTCCTGCATCAGGCGAACCTTCTCGGGCCAGTCTTCAAGCTTGCCCAGCCCCTCAAGCAGATCGTCCGCAAAGTCGGTGATCTTGAGGAACCACTGGTTGAGCTTGCGCTTCTCGACCTCCGCGCCAGAACGCCAGCCCTTGCCGTCGATCACCTGCTCGTTGGCGAGCACGGTCATGTCGACCGGGTCCCAGTTGACGGTCGATTCCTTGCGGTAGACGAGGCCCGCTTCGTAGAGATCGGCGAACAGCGCCTGCTCGTGGCCGTAATATTCGGGATCGCAGGTGGCGAATTCGCGGGTCCAGTCGAGCGCGAAGCCGATGCGCTGCAATTGCGCTTTCATCTGGGCGATATTCTGGCGCGTCCAGCCGCCCGGATGCACACCCTTTTCCATCGCCGCGTTTTCCGCCGGCATCCCGAAGGCGTCCCAGCCCATCGGGTGCAGCACTTCGAACCCGCGCATCTTCTGGTAACGCGCCAGCACGTCGCCCATCGTGTAGTTGCGGACGTGGCCCATGTGGATGCGCCCCGAGGGATAGGGGAACATCTCCAGGATGTAGCTTTTCGGCTTGGGGCTGTCGGAATCGGCGGTGAAAGTCCCCGCCTCGGTCCAGGCACGCTGCCAGCGTTCATCGGCGACGGCAGGGTCGAAACGGGTTTCAGTCATGCAAAATTCAATCCGTGTGGAGCGGAAACTCAGGAAGCGAGGGCTTGGCGCCGCAGATCGCGGGCCTTGGTAAGGATGATGTCCTCAAGCTTCTGCACGGTGGCCGCCTGCACCGGGGCTTCGACCCAGTTGCCGCCTTCGTTGACCTGACGGCTCGCCGCGACGCGCAGGGCATCGGCGCGCAGATCCTGATCGAGGATCGTCACGGTCAGCTTGACCCGCTCGGTCGGGTTGGTGGGGTTGGTGTACCAATCGGTGACGATCACGCCGCCCGCACTGTCCGCCTGAAGCAGCGGCGCAAAGCTGACCGTGTCGAGCGAAGCACGCCACAGATAGGCGTTGACGCCGATGGTGTTGAGCTGTGCCGGGGCCAGCTCGGTGCGCGGACGACCGCCGCCGCCACAGGCGCTCAGCCCGAGCAGCGACACGCCAAGCAGCGCAACAGCCATGGAACGGCGGAAGGGGGCGGTATTGGCGCGTGTCACTGCCGGATCATCCTCATCATAATTCGTGGCCCCGCTCTATAGCTCCATGCCCCCTTGCGGCAAGCACGATCCGCGAGGTTTGCAGGTCGGGTCCCCTCGCAAGAGCGGCTGCGGGCTTTACGGAGCCTGAATTTCACCGGCCAGGCAAGCTTATGTGTGCATGGAGCCACAGGTGGGCTGCGAATCCGGTCATGCTGCGGCAAGGCCATTGCAAGCAGGGGGCGCGTGCCTATCACTACTTACGAATAGCGGTGCGACTCAGGCAGCGTTAAGGTCGCACATGCTTGGGACGAAGCCTCAGGCGATGTAAGAGGATACTGGCAGAGCAATGGCACGCAAGGCAGACAGCACGGCAAAGGCGCAGCGTTCGCTGCCGCTGTTTGCGCTGTACGCCATGGCGGGCGGTGCGCTGTCGCTGGCTGTGCCGACCGCCGGTCTGGCGCTGGCTGGCGAGGTTGCTCCGGTGCAGACCGCCGCTTCGCTCGAAGCGCTCGGCCTCGGCATGTTCACTCCGGCTTCGGTCGATCCCGAACTCGCCGCACGTGTCGCTGGCAAGGCGCGGGCGCGCGGCATTCACTTCACCCCCGCCAGCGCGCCGCCGATCACCGGCAAGCGCACGGTCACGGTTGCGGTGCGGGTTGATGACGATACCGCCCGGGCGATTTCGGTGCGCAAGGCGCTCGATGCCGTTCCGGGCCGCGGTGCGGGCTTTGCCGGTCTCGATTCGAGCAAGTTCCAGCTGGGTTCGGCGCGCGGCTATCAAAGCTTTGCGCGGACGGTCGATCTGTCGGCCAATGTCCGCAATCTTGCCGTCCCCGATCTGTCACAGTTCAAGCCCTCGGCCCCGCAAGCCGCCGACAAGCCGAGCCGCTTGCAGCCGCGGATCGAGTTGGAAGACCGCCAGATTGCCGGCCGTTCGCCCAATACGCTTGATTCGGTCGGGCAGCAGACGGTGGGCGTGGGCGGCAGCTTCCGCCTCTCGCAGAACCTCAACGTGATGGCGGGCGTGCGCTATTCACAAGAACGCGAACGGCTCGATCCGCTGACCAATTCGGTCAAGGACAGCCAGGCTGTTTACGTGGGAACGCAGATCAAGTTCTGAGGGTTTGCTGGCTCGCTTAGGGTTGGTTCAGACCCCCTCCAGCCCGGTCTAGACCCCTGCTTGACCCCCTCCAGACCCCCGCTAGACCCCGCCTAGACCCCCGTTCTCGGGCGATTCGCGCATAGCTATTCCCCGCTTTCCCTGACGCTACGGCATCGCTAGGTTGCTGCGGTATATCGGGAATGCAGCAAGGGGAGAATGCCATGGGCCGGGTCGCCATCGTCACCGGAGGAACGCGCGGAATCGGGGAGGCGATCTGCAAACGCCTCCAGCGCCAGGGCCACACGGTCATCGCAAATTACGCCGGGAATGAGGAAAAGGCGCGCGCCTTCACGGCGGAAACGGGCATCCCTGCCTACAGGTGGGACGTCGGCGACCACGAGGCGACCATGGCAGGCTGCGCGCAGGTCGCAGCCGATCACGGCCCGGTCGATATCGTCGTCAACAACGCCGGCATCACCCGCGACGGCACCTTGCACAAGATGAGCTTCGACGACTGGAACGATGTCATGCGCATCAACCTCGGCGGGTGCTTCAACATGGCCAAGGCCACCTTCCCCGGCATGCGCGAAAGGGGCTGGGGGCGGATCGTCAACATCGGCTCGATCAACGGGCAGGCTGGGCAATACGGGCAGGTCAACTACGCCGCCGCCAAGAGCGGAATTCACGGTTTTACCAAGGCGTTAGCGCAGGAAGGCGCGAAGTTCGGGGTGACGGTCAATGCCATCGCGCCGGGCTATATCGACACCGATATGGTCGCCGCCGTGCCACCTGCGGTGCTCGAAAAGATCGTCGCCAAGATTCCTGTCGGCCGCCTCGGCATGGCCGAGGAAATCGCCCGCGGGGTGGCCTTCCTCACTTCGGAGAACGGCGGCTTCATGACCGGCTCGACCATGAGCATTAACGGCGGCCAGCACATGTATTGAGGCGAGGGGAAGGGGGCAGCCAATGGCTTTGACCGAAGCGCAGGCAGACCTGCGGCGCGCCCATGTCAATGGCGGGGCCGGGGTGATGGTATCGGGCCTCGCGTGGTTTGCGGCGACTGTCGCGTTTTTCGCAGCAGGGCCGCGGGCGGCATTTTTCACCTTGTTTGTCTGCGGCTTGGCCATCGCTCCGGTGGCGCAATTGGTGACAAAGTTCGTCTTCAAGGCACCTGCATCAGGCGCAGGAAAGCGGCTTGAGTGGATCGCCATTGCAACCGTGCCGGTCCTGCTGGCGGGGTTCTACATCGGGTGGCTGCGGCTCGGCACAACACCCTTTGCTGCGATCCCGATCGTCGCGATAGGTGTGGGGCTGCGCTATCTGACCTTCCCTGTGATGTACGGGGGCACCCCCTTCGCGCTTCTCGGCGGAGCCTTCGTGCTTGCCGGCGCGGTCAGCCTCGCCGCGCCAGAGCACGCCGCGCTGCTGATGACCCTCAGCCTGGCGTTTCTCGAGATAACGGTCGGGGCCCTTATGGTGCGTCGATGGCAAGCCGCGCCCGGTCCGGCCTGAGCGTCAGTCGACCACAATTCCCAGCACCTTCGGCGCGGCGTGAGGCGCTTCAGCCCGGCGGAGTTGTTGGCTCCCCGCTGTGGCGAGCTTTCCAGTCGACGTGAAGGAAATCCGCCACACGGTAACAGGCCGGGCTGTCATTATTGCCGAGCGTGATGATCGTTTCTCCAGTCCGCTCGTAGGTCCGTACATCGACGCACTGGCCGTAGATCTTGCCGCCGTGACCCCAGCGCAGATCGCGCGGCAGGAACTCCCCGCTGTAGCCCGTCGCGAAGAAGCCGAGGCCGAAACCGTTGCGCTGGGGGGTGGTTGCCTGCTGGAACAGCGCAGCCGGGACGCCCAGCCGCCCTCCGCGCAGCGCCATGACAAAGCGCAGCATGTCGCGCGCGTTGAAGGACTGACCGCCAGCAGGCCATCCCCCGTCCAGCACGGCGAAGCAATTGGGCATGCGCTCGTCACCCACCGTGGCATAGGCGACGGCCTGCGCGGGATTATCGACCCTGCAGGCTTCGTCAGCATGGGCGGCATCCATCCCGGCCGGGACAAAGACATTCTGCGCCACATAGCTGCGGTAATCCTGCCCCGACAGGACCTCGATCATGCGGCCCAGCAGGATCATACCGTGATTGCCATAGACCTGTTCACTGCCCGGCGGGAACGAAGGCGCCCGGTCACCGTGCAAGGCGACCAGATCGGCAAGGCCGGGCTGTCGGCCTTCCCAGCGTAGCGAGCCCGGATAGAACATCGCGTCCGCCTCGCCACCTCCGGCGGTATGGGTCAGCAGTTGCCGGACCGTCACCGCGCGCATGGCCGCATTGGGATAATCGGTCAGCACTTCGCCCAGACTGGTGTCGAGCGTTATCCTGCCCTTGGCGACCTGTTGCAGCACGGCCGTGATGGTGAACATCTTGCCGGCGGAGGCGAGATCGAAGCGGGTATCGGGCCGCAGCGGATCGCCGGACGCCTCGTCACGCAGGCCATAGGCGCGCTCGAACACAATCGTGCCATCGCGTGCGACCAGCACCACACCCGAAAAATCGCCGCCCGCTTCGATACCGCGGATGTAGGCATCGAGCCGCTCAAGCGCCTGCCCGTCTGCAGGCTGCTCCTCTTCGGCAGTTTCGGCATGGGCCGGGGATCCGGCAGCCAAAGCTGCACCCAGCAACAGGTGCAGGGCCGCCGGGCGGAGAAGGCCTGTGTCTGGTCGCGCTCCCATCACGCTTGCTCGACCGTGATCCCCGCCACCTTCCATGCGCCATCCTCCCACGCCAACGAGACGCTCTCGGTCTGCGTGGCGCCGCTCGCATAGGCCGAGCGGAACTTGATCAGCCGGTAGCCTTCGGGCGGAGCGGGGACGAATTCGTTGCCGACGATGTTGCGCGTCAGCAGCTTGCCGAGCGGCGGGCGCACCTTTTCGGACACTTCGGTCCACCGCTCCAGTGTGTTGAGCTGCCGGAACTGCCCTCCGGTGGCGGCATAGCTGTCGGCCCAGCGGCTTTCGTCGACCAGCTTCAGGAAGTTCTCCGCAGCCTGCGCGGCGGCGGCTTCGGTCGGCTCGGCGGCGGCGGCGGCGGATAGCACCGGCGTGGCGGGAGCCAACACTGGCAGCGGCGAGGCCGGAAGGAACACGGCGGCGATAAGCAGGGACATGGCAAGCACTCCGATGGCTGACAGAGCAAGGCCGCGCCCTGCCCACCGCCGGGTGGCGGATGCCGAGCCGTCTGCCCCGTCGCCCCGCTCGGCCGCATCCCCCAAATCCTTGTCCCCCAGCGTTTCGGGGGCGCCTCCTTCCTCCGCCAGCAAGCGCCGCGCCGCCTCGCGGCTGCTGGTGACGCCAAGCTTGCGCCGCGCATCGCGCAGCCGATCGTTCACGGTGTGCACCGACAGCCCGAGCTCCCGCGCCGAGGATTTGGCATCATGCCCGCGCAGCAGCAGCCGCAGCGCATCCTTTTCCTTGTCGGTCAGCACATCGAGACTTGAGGCCATGGAGGAGGATTAGGCGCAGGGGCCAAACCCGGCCACCCCGAATTTTTCGGGTATCGCGGGAGGGGCCGCCCCCCTTCAGCTGGCCTTGCTCTTGCGAACCGCCGCATCCCACTCCTCCCACGGGATCGCGCGGCCGGGGTAGGCAATCTTGGCGAAAGGCCAGTCGCGGGCAATCCAGTCCTTTGCCCAGGCGTAAAGCTCGGCATCAAAGCCCGCTTCGTATTCGGCCGCCGTCACCCACAGCTGCACTTGCGCATCATAGCCCGGCACCTTGCTGGGATAGACATAGATGCAGCCGCGTTCGCGCAGGCCGTCGGGGGTGAGCACGGCATAGGCAAAGGATTCGCGCCGTTCGAACCGGCCGGCTTCGGTCTCCATGTCGACCATCGCGTCAGCGAGGGTGAGCCCCGCGTGCGGCCAACTTGTGCTGCGCGTGAAGGTGGCCTGCAAGTGAGCGATCGACGTCATGTAGGCGCGATAGTCGATCTCGACCAGCGCAGGGCCTAGCGGCACCAGCTTGAACCCCGGCCCCTCAATCAGCGTCGGCACCGCGAAATCGGGCGCTATCCATGGGGCAGGCTGGGCGGCAGACGGCGGAGTTTCGGCCCGCACCGGGGCCGCAAACACGCTACACACCGCGAGCGTGGCTGCCATTGCCGTGACCAGAAATCTCATGCCGCCGCCTCCTTGCACCGCTGCCATAAGGCTTATCCCGGCGCACCAGCGGTCACCATGCGTTGTCTGACCAGCCTGCGTCAGCCCCGATACAACCCGTCGATCCGCTCCTGATACCGCTCGCGGATCTTGTGGCGGCGGATCTTCATGCTCGGGGTCATTTCCTCGTTCTCGATGCTGAACGCCTCGTCGGCGAAGGCGAACTGGCGGACCTTTTCGATCACCGAGAGATCGGCATTGGTCCGGTCAACCGCAGCGCGCACCGCGTTCTTGAAGGCAGGGAGCTCCTGCAAGGCCTTCAGGTCGAACTTCTCGCCATTGGCCCGCGCCCATTCCAGCGCCCATTCGGCATCGGGGACGATCAGGCCGACGACGTAAGGCCGCTTGTCCCCGCTCACCATCGCCTGCGCGATTTCGGGCTGGAGGGTCAGCATGCCTTCAACCTTCTGGGGGGCAATATTGTCGCCCTTGTCGTTGACGATCATGTCCTTCTTGCGGTCAGTGATCTTGATCCGGCCCTTGTTGTCGAAGTGCCCGATGTCGCCGGTGTGGAGCCAGCCGTCCTGCAAGGTGCGCGCGGTTTCGGCGTCGTTGCGCCAGTAACCGTGCATCACCAACTCGCCCCGCACGAGGAGTTCGCCATCCTCGGCGATCTTCACTTCGACCCCGCGCAGCGGCGGGCCGACAGTGTCCATCTTGAGACCGACCTTGGGGCGGTTGCAGCTGATCACCGGCCCAGCCTCGGTCTGGCCATAGCCTTGCAGCATGGTCAGCCCCATCGCGTCGAAGAAATTGCCGACTTCGGGATTGAGCGGCGCGCCGCCCGAAACCATCGCCTTGATCCGTCCGCCGAACTTCTGGCGGATCTTGGGGCGCAGGGTCTTCTCGACAAGGAAATCGAGCGGACGATCGCGCAGGCGTTTCTTGCCGTCCTTGCTATTGCCCGCGATCTTCAGCGCCGCGTCCATCATGTAGTTGGCGACTTTGCCCTGCTTTTCGACCTGCTTCATGATGCGGGTGCGCAGCACTTCGAACAGGCGCGGGACCACGACCATAATAGTGGGGCGGGTTTCCTCGATGTTCGAGGCGAGCTTTTCCAGCCCTTCGGAATAGAAGATCTCCGCACCGACGCCGATGGGGAGATATTGCCCGCCCGAATGCTCGTAGGCGTGGCTGAGCGGCAGGAAGGACAGGAAACGTTCGTCCTTGATGCCGAAATCCTCGATCAGCACTTCGGCTGCACCAGCAACATTGCACAGGATCGCGCCGTGGTGCTGCATCACGCCCCGCGGCGCGCCGCCGGTGCCACTGGTGTAGATCAGGCATGCGGTTTCCGAACGCTCGATACGAGAAATACGGTCATCCACCGCCGCGCGCGCTGCCACCGCGTCACCGGTGATGAGCGCGGCCCAGGCGTGATATTCGAAGCTGCCCGATTGCTGGCGCTTGAGATCGTCGATGCCGATGACATGCTCGACCAGCCCCGTCTGCCCGATCGCGCCGACGACCGGGGCGAGCAGCTTCTCGGTCGAGACAATTGCCGCACGTGCGCCTGAATTGTCGAGGATGTGCGCGTGATCGCGGCGGGTGTTGGTGGTGTAAGTGGGAACGGTGATGCAGCCCGCAGCCATGATCGCGAGGTCTGCGATGCACCACTCGGGCCGGTTTTCGGAGACGAGCGCCACGCGGTCGCCGTCCTCCAACCCCATGGCGCGCAAGGCTTCGGCGAGCAGGCACACATGCTCGGCCGCCGATCGCCAGCTTTGCGTGACCCATTGCCCGCCCGTCTTGTGACCGAGGAACGGCGCATCGCCCTTCTCGTCCGCGCGCTTGAGGAATATCTCCACAAGGTTCTGCGCGTTGTCGATGTCCTGCAACAGCTGGTGGTCAGCCGGGTTGGCAACGGCGCGGGCAGCGTGAGGCACGGTGGGGGAATGCACTGGCAAAGGCTCCTGATCCCTTCGAGGTTATCATTCGCAGGTTCAGTCGCGACCCGCGTGTGGGGCGCAGATTAGAAGGTGAAATCCGTAGCGGCAAGCATCGGGATGCGCGTCACCCCCAAGCAGCGGCTCAGGGTGTGACGGCGCTGACGAGACGCGGCTCGGTTGCGACTTCCCACGTGCCGTCTGTCCGCCGACCGAGCGCATTGGCCTTGATCGGCGCGGCCCCCATCCGGATGGACTTGTGACCCAGCGCGGTCAGCTGGTCCTTCATTGCGGCCAACGCACTGCCTTCCTCGATCAGCAGCGTGTCACCGAAGGACATGGCGAAGGGCATCGCCAGCGCCTCCTGTGCGCCCATCCGGAAATCGATCACGCCGATGATCGCCCGGGCGACCGTTACCGGAATGGTGGGCCCGCCCGCGGCGCCGATCACCAGCACCGGCTTGCCCGAAGCGTCGAACACAATGGTCGGCGCCATCGACGAACGCGGGCGCTTGCCGCCCTCGACCCGGTTGGCGACCGGCTTGCCGTTCTCCTCGGGCGTGAGGGTGAAATCGGTCAGCTCGTTGTTGAGGTAGAACCCGCGCCAGTGCAGTCCCGATCCGAACGCGCCTTCGATGGTGGAGGTGTAGCTGACCGCGTTGCCCTGCCTGTCGACGACGGAGAAATGCGTGGTGCCGTTTTCCGGCTCCTCGGGCCCGTCCCCGCGCGCCAGCGGCGCACCGGGGGGCACACCGGGTTCAGGCTTGGCGATCGTGGTATCGGGCGAAATCAGCGCCGAACGGGAGGCCATGTAGCTTGGCTCGACCAACCCGCTGGTCGGTACCTCGACGAAATCCGCATCGCCCGAATAGAGCTCGCGGTCGGCATAGGCGAGACGCTGGCTTTCGATGAACAGGTGCCAGAACACCGGGCTTTGCGGGCCAAGCGCGGCGAGATCAAAGCGCTCAAGCTGGCCGAGCATCTGCGCGACCGCTGTCCCGCCAGAGGACGGCGGGCCCATGCCGCACACGCGGTAGGTGCGGTAGGGGGCGCAAACAGCCTCGCGCTCCTTCGCGGTGTAGCCTTCGATATCGGCGGCGGTCATGCGACCGTCCTGCGGCGTTTCGCCCGCGACATAGGCGGCGAGCGCCGCGGCGGTCTCGCTGTCATACATCGCCTGCGGGCCTTCTGCGGCCAGCGTGCGGAAAGTCTCTGCGAGCGCTGGCACCTTGACGGTCGATCCTACGGCAAGCGGTTCGCCGTCAGCACCGAAGAACACCGCCTTGGCGGCAGCGCTCTTGTCCGCACGGCCCTTGTTTCCGGCGAGCGATTCGTAAAGCCGGCGGTTCATCACGAAGCCGTTGTCGGCCAGCGCGATGGCAGGTTCGAACAGCTTGGCCCAGGGCAGCTTGCCGTGTTCGGCATGGGCCTTGGCAGCGAGCGCGACATTGCCCGGAACCCCGACGCTGAGGCCCGAAAACACGCGCTGATCGCGCCCGAGCACCTTGCCACTCGCATCAAGGAAACGGGTCGGCGTGGCGGCGGCAGGTGCGGTCTCGCGCCCGTCGTAAGTGACGAGCATTCCGTCACTGCCGTCGGCACGCACCATGAAACCACCGCCGCCAATGCCCGAACTCTGCGGCTCGACCACGGTCAGCGCCAGCATCACGGCGATCGCGGCATCGACGGCCGAACCACCCTGCGCCAGAATCGCCTCGCCTGCCGCAGTGGCGCGCGGGTCGGCGCTGCTGACTGCCCCCGCAGTGACGGCGGGCCGATCAAGGGTGGCAGTGGTTTGGCTGGTGGCACAGGCCGAAAGGGCAAGCGCCAGCGGGGCGAAGAAGGCAGGGAAAATGCGCATGACGCGGGTGCTATTCGCTTCCCACCGCTTCGGCAATGCTGGCGAACCCGTCGCGCTGCATCAGCGCCTCCAGCCCGCGCACAATCTGCGCGCCGAGGCCGGGGCCTTCATAGACCATCGCGGAGTAGAGCTGGACGAGGCTCGCGCCCGCCCGGATGCGCTTCCAGGCGTGCTCCGCCGTGGCGATACCGCCCACGCCGACCAGAGGGACCGCGCCGCCCGTCGCCTTGCGGAAGTCCCGCAGCCGCCGGGTCGCCAGATCGCGCAAGGGCGCGCCCGAAAGCCCGCCCGTCTCGCCCGCGTGGTGCGATCGCAAGGCCGGGCGGCTGATCGTGGTGTTTGAAACCACCAGCCCGCCCAGCTGCTTGTCGATTGCAATGCGCGCGATGGCGTCGATGTCCGCCGGTTCGAGATCGGGTGCGACCTTGAGGAACACGGGGGGCGGGGAGTCGGGAACAACCGCGTCGCGCGCGGCGATTACGGCATCGAGAAGGCCAGTCAGGGCGCTCTCGTCCTGAAGCGCGCGCAGGCCCGGAGTATTCGGGCTGGAGATGTTCACGCAAAGATAGCTCGCCACCGGTGCCATTACCCGCGCCATCACCGCGTAATCGGCGATACGGTCCGCCGAATCCTTGTTCGCGCCGATATTGACCCCGACGATCCCTGATCGCCCTGCCCGCGCCTTCAGCCGCGCTAACGCCGCATCGGCCCCGCCATTGTTGAACCCCATGCGATTGATGACCGCCCCGTCCTCGACCAGCCGGAACAGACGCGGCTTGGGGTTGCCGGCCTGCGGGAGCGGGGTGATCGAGCCGACTTCGGTAAAGCCGAAGCCGAGGCCCAGCAACGCGTCGGGCACCTCTGCGTCCTTGTCGAACCCCGCTGCCACCCCGACCGGATTGGGAAAGACGAGCCCGGCCACCTCCATCGCCAGCGGCCCTGCCTTGGCAGGCGCACGCGGAGGCAGGGCGGCAAGCCCGCGGATAGCCAGCCTGTGTCCGGTTTCGGAATCGAGCGCGAAAAGCGCAGGCTTGATGAGGCGGAACAGCATGGCATTCGCGCCTAAGTCAGCGCGCGGCCCGTGTCGAGCGCATCCTCTGCGCTCCACTCCGCATGACTGCGTGTCGCTTGCATACAATCCCGCAAAAGATTCCTCGGGTATGTGCTCCCCGCGACCCGAAGGGCTCGGAGCAGTGATGCAAAGAGTTCCTCAACTTCTGGGGCGGCGTTCCCTTTCGGGAGTGCCGCCCTTTTTTGCGCCCCCCTCTGACGCACACAACCCTCGACAACGCCTGCATTGTTGCGCAATTAGGTCACAAGACAAGCGGTCGCACGCACCAGAGCAGGGGGCCTTCGGGGCAGGGCGTTGCAATTTCAGTCGAGGATGATCGCGCCGCCTGCAGAGAGTGCGGGGCTGGTGAACACGTTCTACATCATCGAAACCGAAGGTGGCCGGATTGAGGAATCGATCCCGGCTTATTCGGCGCAGCTGATCCTGATGGTGCGTGGCACGGTGCACTTCACCTTCGCCGACGGGCCCACGGTGCAATCATCCACCGTAACCATCAATGGTCCGCAAATGCGCAGCGCTGCCTGTGTGCTGGAAGGCCCGGTGCTGCAGGTTGGTGCCTCGCTTACGCACATGAGCTGGCAGGCCTTGGCCAATCTCCCGGCCGATCTGGTGCACGACCAGCTGATCCCGGCTGAAACCGTTTTGACCGCGGAACAAATCGCTTCGCTGGAAGCCGCCGTTGCTGCCTGCCGCGATGGACAGATTGCGCCAGAGGATCTGTGTGCGCATCTGACTGCGGTGATTGCCGCCGGGCCCTTCACCCCTCGCCCCGATCATGCCGCCGTGGTGGACGCGATCCTGCGCTGGCTGGGGAGCGGGTTCGATCCCGCCATCAGCGACCTTTATGCCAGTGTCAGCGTCTCGCCGCGCCAGCTCCAGCGCATCTGCCGGCGCTTTTTCGGCGTGGCCCCGGCGCAGGTTCTGAAGCGGTTCCGCGCGCTGCGAGCAGCGATGTTGCTCGCGCAGCCCGGCCTCAGCCAGGAGTTGCGCGCCCAGGTTATGGCGACCTATTTCGATCAGGCGCACCTGATCCGCGACATCCGCCGCTACACCGGGCGGACGCCGACGCAGTTCCGCACCGATTCTCTGGTCAACGAAATCCTGGACCCGGCGGCGCATGGTGACGCGGGTGCCTTGTTGAATAAGCCTGGCCAGCAGACCCAGCCGCTTTCGCGGTTGTAATGCGAGCAGTTTGCTCCTAATTCCGAATTCGGAACGATTCCGTCCGATTTGAGAACCGCTCGCAAATGCGCCTGTCCAACCTTGCCGATTACGCCGTCATCACGATGTGCCAGGCCGCGCTCCATTGCGGCAACGGCCGGGTCAGCGCGGCCGAACTGGCAGCGGAAACGGGACTTCCGGTGCCGACGGTGCAGAAGCTGGTGTCCAAGCTGACGGCTGCGGGCCTGCTCCGCTCCGTCCGGGGTGCGCATGGCGGATTGCAGCTTGGCCGCCCGGCAGCGGCGATCACGGTCGCGGACATCGTCGAGGCGATCGAAGGCCGCATCGCACTCACCGCCTGCGTCGACCATACGCCGTGCGATTTCGAAACCGGCTGCAACATGAAGCCGCACTGGCCGATCATCAACAACGCCCTGCGCGGCGCGCTGGCTGGCATCACCCTTGCCCAGCTGCGCGGACCGGTCGCCCCACTACCCTTAAGTGGCGCGACCCCCATTATCGAGGAACATCTGGCATGAGCGATCAACTCGAAGTGCAAGACCGCGAAGCCCGCGAAGCCGCGGCCAAGGTCGCCGATTACGAGCATGGCTGGTCATCGGACATCGAGACCGAATTTGCCGAGAAGGGTCTCACCGAAGACACGGTCCGCTTCATCAGCGCGAAGAAGAACGAGCCCGAATGGATGCTCGACTGGCGGCTGAAGGCCTTCCGCCTGTGGCAGACCATGGAGGAGCCCGATTGGGCCAAGGTCGGCTACCCCAAGATCGATTATCAGGACGCCTATTACTACGCCGCGCCCAAGAAGAAGATCGAGCTAGACAGCCTCGAAGACCTCGATCCCGAGATCAAGCGGATCTACGACAAACTTGGCATCCCCTTGGGCGAGCAGGAAGTGCTCGCCGGGGTGAAGGGCGCGAAGAAGGTCGCGGTGGATGCGGTGTTCGATTCTGTCAGCGTCGCCACCAGCTTCCGTGCCGAACTGCTGCGCGCGGGCGTGATCTTCCTCTCGATCTCCGAGGCAATCCGCGAATATCCCGATCTGGTGAAGAAGTGGCTCGGCAAGGTCGTGCCGGTGCGCGACAACTACTTCGCGGCGCTGAACTGCGCGGTCTTTTCCGACGGCACCTTCGTCTACATTCCCGAAGGCGTGCGCTGCCCGATGGAGCTTTCGACCTATTTCCGCATCAATGCCGAAAACACCGGCCAGTTCGAACGCACGCTGATCATCGCGGAAAAAGGCAGCTACGTCAGCTACCTCGAAGGCTGCACCGCCCCGATGCGCGATGAAAACCAGCTCCACGCTGCGGTGGTCGAACTGGTCGCGATGGACGATGCCGAGATCAAATATTCGACCGTGCAGAACTGGTACCCCGGCAATGCCGAGGGCAAGGGCGGCATTTACAACTTCGTCACCAAGCGCGCGCTGTGCCAGGGGGACCGCTCCAAGGTCAGCTGGACGCAGGTCGAAACCGGCTCTGCGGTGACGTGGAAATATCCCTCCTGCGTGCTCAACGGCGAGGATAGCGTGGGCGAGTTCTACTCGGTCGCGGTCACCAACAATTACCAGCAGGCCGACACCGGCACCAAGATGATCCACAACGGCAAGAACAGCCGCTCGACGATCATCTCCAAGGGGATTTCGGCGGGCAGGTCGAACAACACCTATCGCGGCCTCGTCCGCGTCGGGCCGACGGCGAGCGGGGTGAGGAACTTCACCCAGTGCGACAGCCTGCTGCTCGGTGATCAATGCGGCGCGCACACCGTGCCCTATATCGAGGTGAAGAACCCCAGCGCGCAGATCGAGCATGAGGCGACTACCAGCAAGATCAGCGACGAACAGCTGTTCTACGCGATGCAGCGCGGGCTTGGCGAAGAGGAAGCCGTGGCGCTGATCGTCAACGGCTTTGCCAAGGACGTGCTGAAAGAGCTGCCGATGGAGTTTGCCGTCGAAGCGCAGAAGCTGCTGGCGATTTCGCTTGAGGGGAGCGTGGGGTGATGAGCATCGACGAAAGTCCGTTTTGTCGGGTTTATCTGGATCATCGCGGTCCCGCAGAAACAATTGAACAGGCCGTGGGAAAGCTCATGGGCTTGGACGATCCGCTTGGGCACTTTGTAGATGATGAGCTCGATGTGTGCGTCGTTAATGATGGCGACTGGACACCGATTGAAGCGAGAGATTATTCCAACTGGATTAATTGGAAGTTCCATCTCGAAGTTTTCCCTGCACGCGATGGGGTGAATGAAGCTGAATTTGCCATTCCGGTGAAAGTGCTCCTCCAAAAGCTGCAAAGCGTTGGCATCCAAGCCGTTCCCTCCTGCGATTTTGAAGAATTGCTATCGCCTTTCAACAAGTTATCGGACGAGGCTGCGGTATGACTGAACGCAAAACCCTCGCCCTCAATCCCGAGGCCGCCGCCACCGAAGCCCCCGCGCTCAAGAAGAAGGGCCGCGGGTGGGAGATTTCGGACAAGCGGCTCGATGCGCTGCACGAACAGGCGCGCGAATTGCGCCGCGCTGCCAGCTCGGCGCAGAGGCTGTTTGCAATTTCGCGCCAGGGGTGTGTCGCGTGACCGGCAAGAACGAACAGAAACTGGCGGAGGTCGAAGCCTTGCAGGCCCGCCTCGGTGCGCTGCGCGACCGGGTCGCTGCCGGCTGCGATGCCACCGGAGTTCCTCCGACCGACATATCGATTGCGACTTTCCTTGAGGCGCGACCGGTCGTCGAAGATGCGATCAACGAAATCGCGCGGCTTCGCGAACTCCTGACGGCGGATGGCAATCTTTTCATGTCCGGCTTCACGCTGTGGATGGCGCGCAGGAATACCGCCCGGCTGGAAGGCCTGATCGACAAAGCTGAAAAGCAGCGCCGCGCGGCCATCGCAGCGCGAGAGAACGAGACCCAATGACCCCTCGCAAAACCCTCGCCCTCAACCCCGAGGCTGCCACCGCCGAAGCCCCCGCGCTCAAGAAGAAGGGCCGCGGGTGGGAGATTTCGGATTCGCGGCTCGATGCGCTGCACGAACAGGCGCGCGAGATGCGGCGCCATTCGTCCGAGGCGCACAAGGCGCTGGCCGAGAAGTTCAGCAAGGCTGATCTCGGCCGCTACACCTTCAAGCGCTTCGCCGTGGTCGGCAGCGCGATTGTAGATTTCAACTGCCACAATCTCGGCCTCGCGCTCGCGATTGACGAGGAGGGGCAGAACGATGCGCTGGTCAAACGGCGCGACAAGAGCCTTGAGAGCGTCGGCATCAAGGTGATGCGGATCGCGGCCGCCGATATTCTCGGCGATATCGACGCGGTGCTCAAGCAGCTCACGCAGGTAATGCGCGACCGGATCGAGGAACGCAGAGCCGCCGCCCGCGCCCACAAGGCGGCCAATCCCAAGCAGAGCTACGACCGACCAAAACCGCGCCCCAGTTCTCGGGGCGATGATCGCAACGACCGCAACGACAAGCCCCGGAGCCGCAAACCGTGATCGCAATCACCCTTCTTGCCCCCTTGCTCGCACTGCAGGCCGCCGGCGAAACCGCCGTCGCCATCAAGAACGACAATCCGGAAACCTGGACGGTCGAATATCCGCGCCTGATCCAGCCGCATGTGGCCGATTACCGTCGTTGCCTCGCCGTCACCAACCGGCTGATTGCGGGCAAGGCCGATCTCGAAGCGCAGCACGCCGCCGACTTGACCCGCTGCGCCGCAGTGCGCGCCGAGGCCATCGCGCAGTCCAATGAAGTGCTGGCCGGCGCCAAGACCACGCTCAGCCCCGAGCAGGTGAACCAGCTGTTCGAGAATATCGGCAATATCCACGTCGCGCGCGGTCGCGATCTCGATCAGCAATTCACCTCGCGCATGGCCGGAGCCGCTGCGGCGACAGATACTTACGAAGCGAACAGGCCCAAGGGCCTGGTGATCGAAATGCGCGATGCAAGCGTGGTCAAGGCCCGCACCGATGCGAGCGCCGCTGCCGCCGCTGCGCAGGAAAAGGACAGCCAGTAATGCTCGTTATCGACAACCTCCACGCGACTGTCGCCGACAAGGCGATCCTCAAGGGCCTCAGCCTGACCATTCAGGCGGGCGAGATCCACGCGATCATGGGGCCCAACGGTGCGGGCAAATCGACGCTTTCCAACGTGCTTGGCGGCAAGCCCGGCTACGAAGTGACCGCGGGCAGCGTGACCTTCAAGGGCGAGGATCTGCTTGCGCTCGACCCGCATGAACGCGCGGCGGCTGGGCTGTTCCTCGGCTTCCAGTATCCGGTCGAAATTCCCGGCGTCTCGAACGTGCAATTCCTGCGTGAAGCGCTGAATTCGCAGCGCAAGGCGCGCGGGGAAGAGCCGCTGTCGGGCGGCGAGTTCCTGAAACTCGCCAAGGACAAGGCCGGGCTGCTCAAGATGGACATGGAAATGCTCAAGCGGCAGGTCAATGTCGGCTTTTCCGGCGGCGAGAAGAAGCGCGCCGAGATGGTGCAGATGGGCATTCTCGACCCTTCCTTCGCAGTGCTGGACGAGACGGATTCCGGCCTCGATATCGATGCGCTGCGGATCGTGGGCGCGGGCATCAATTCGATCATGCGTAAGGCAGACAAGGCCGTGCTGCTGATCACCCATTATCAGCGCCTGCTCGACGTCGTGGCCCCCGACAAGGTGAGCATTCTCGCCGGTGGCCGCATCGTCGAGACCGGCGGGCCAGAACTCGCCCTGCGGCTGGAGGCCGAGGGCTATGATTCGGTGATGGCGTGACAACAGCCACCCTCCCCACCCGCCGCGATGAAGCGTGGCGCTATGCCGATATGGACGGTGTGGCGCGGCTTGGCGTGGCGGCGCTCGATCAGTGGAAAGAGATCGCGCTTGCCCCCGGCGAGGTGCGGCGGCACGCGATGGTGGTCGGCTCGGCCGCGCCTGAACTGCACCGCATCCGTCTACACATTGGCGAAGGCGCCCGCGCCGAGCTGTTCGTGACCAATGCGGGCGATGATTACACCCGCGTCGAAGTGGAAGTGCGGCTCGCCAAGGGTGCGCATTTCGAATTCGGCGGTGTCACCATTGGCGGGGCGGGCGTCACCCGCGAATTCATCACGCAGGTCGTCCATGCGGAACCCGAGGCGACCAGCAACCAGACGATCCGCGCGGTTCACTGGGCGGGAGCGACAGGCAATTTCCTCGGCGAGATCAAGGTCGCGCGCCATGCGCAGAAGACTGACGCCGCGCAGGACTTCAAGGGCCTGCTGCTCGAAGCCGGGGCCAGCGCCAATGCTGTCCCGCAGCTCGAAATCTTCGCCGATGACGTCAAATGCGCTCATGGCGCGACGGTCGGCGCGCTGGATGAAGCTGCGCGCTTCTACATGATGGCGCGCGGGGTCGATCCGGCCGCCGCGCAGCGCCTGCTGGTGCAGGCTTTCATCGGCGACGCCTTTGTGGCGTTGGAGGATGAGGCCGAGCGCGAGACGCTGCTCGATGCCGCACTCGCCGCGCTGGAGGGAGCGAAGCTGTGAACGCCCCCGCCACCTTCGCCACGCTCACCGACCTGCGGGCCGATTTCCCCGGCATGGTAACCCATGACGGCAAGGCCTGGCACTACCTCGACACCGCCGCCACCGCGCAGAAGCCGCGTGCGGTGATTGACGCCATGGCCCTTGCGATGGGCGAGGATTACGCGACTGTCCACCGCGGCGTCTATGCCCGCTCGGCCGAGATGACGCTCGCCTACGAGGCGGCACGGCGCACCGTCGCGCATTTCATCGGCGGGCACGAGGACGAGCTTATCTTCACCCGCGGCGCGACCGAGGCGATCAACCTTGTGGCGCAGACCTGGGGCCGCACAAACCTCAAGGCTGGCGACCGCATCCTGCTCTCGCAGCTCGAGCATCACTCCAACATCGTGCCGTGGCAGATGGTGGCGCAGGAGACCGGCGCGGTGATCGACGTCTGCCCGCTGACGTCAGACCACCAGATCGATCTCGACGCCGCCGAGGCGATGCTGACCGAGCGGCACAAGCTGGTCGCCTTGGGCCATGTCTCCAACGTGGTCGGAAGCCTGCTCGATGCCCCGCGCGCCGCCGCGATGGCGCACAAGGTCGGCGCGAAACTTCTGCTCGACGGGTGCCAGAGCGCGCCGCACATGGGCGTGGACGTCACGGCCTTGGCTTGCGATTTCTACGTCTTCTCCGCGCACAAGCTCTACGGCCCGACCGGGATCGGTGCGCTGTGGGCGCGCAAGGAACTCCTCGCCGATATGCCTCCTTATCAGGGCGGCGGGGCGATGATCGACCGCGTGACCTTCGAACGCACCACCTATGCCTCCGGCCCGCAGCGGTTCGAGGCCGGGACGCCCGCGATCACCGAAGCCATCGCCTTTGGCGCGGCCGTCGACTACGTGGCTGCCATCGGCCCTGATCGCATTCACGCGCACGAACAGGCGCTGGTCGCCCGTCTGCGCCGAGAGCTTGGCGCGATGAACGACGTCACCTTGTTCGGCCCTGCCGATAGCGCGGGCATCGTCAGCTTCGCGATGGACGACATTCACCCGCACGATCTCGGCACGATCCTAGATGAAGCGAACGTCGCGATCCGCGCCGGGCACCACTGCGCCCAGCCCCTGATGGATTACCTCGGCGTCCCCGCCACCGCGCGCGCCAGCTTCGGGCTCTATTCGACAGAGGCCGATGTTGACGCGCTGCTCGCCGGGATCGCCCGCACCCGCAAGATTTTTGGAAGAGGATGAGAGCGATGGACAGCTCAACCGACCACCCGGATGCAACCACGAGCAAGCCGCCGCGTGCGCGTGTCGAGGACGCTGTCGATAACGACACGCCCCGCACCCGCGACTATCTCGACGGCTTCCTCGCCGCCAAGCCCGGCGCCGATAGCGTCGGCGGAGAAGGCAGCGACCTGCAGGCCGACGTCATTGCAGCGTTGCGCGAGATTTTCGATCCCGAGATCCCGGTCAACATCTACGACCTCGGCCTGATCTACGGTGTGGAGGTGGACGACAACCGCGACGCCACCGTCACCATGACGCTGACCACGCCGCACTGCCCGGTCGCCGAGTCCATGCCGGGCGAGGTCGAGCTGCGCGTTGCCAGCGTGCCGGGGATTCGCGATGCCGAGGTGAACCTCATCTGGGATCCGCCCTGGGGCCCGCACAAGATGAGCGACGAGGCGCGGCTCGAACTGGGGATGCTGTGAACGACACGGCCACCCTCGCCATCGGCCTCGCCGACTGCGCCGACGCTCGCGATGCGGCGGACGTGGTAGCGCTGCTCGATGGCTATGCACGCGATCCGATGGGGGGCGGCACGCCGCTTTCGGATGCTGTGAAAGCGCGGCTGACCGGCGATCTGGCGGCGAATCCGCACGCCTTTTCGCTGCTGGCGCGGCTCGATGACGAAGCCGTCGGCCTTGCAAATTGCTTCGTCGGCTATTCCACCTTCGCTGCAGCGCCGCTCGTCAATATCCACGATCTCGCTGTTCTCCAAAGCCATCGCGGTGCGGGAATCGGCAGGGCGCTTCTTGCAGCAGTCGAGGCCGAGGCCTTGAAGCGCGGCGCCTGCAAGGTCACATTGGAAGTGCTGAGCGGCAATCCGGCGCGGCATCTCTACGAAGCCTGCGGCTATGGCGATTACCAACTCGATCCCGCCACCGGCCACGCGCTGTTCTGGCAGAAGAGGCTGACATGACCGACACGACCACAACCACTCGCCCCGCACCCAAGGCCGCGGTGATCCTTACGCCCGGCGCCGAGGCGCGGATTGCCGAGCTGATGGGCAAGGCTCCTGCTGACGCAATCGGCGTCAAGCTCTCGACCCCGCGCCGCGGCTGTTCGGGCCTCGCCTATTCGGTCGATTACGTCACCGCCGAGGCGAAGTTCGACGAGAAGATCGTGACGCCGGGCGGCGTGTTCTACATCGATGGGGCAAGCGTGCTCTATCTGATCGGCAGCGTCATGGACTGGCGCGAGGACGATTTCACCGCCGGCTTCGTGTTCGAGAACCCCAACGCCAAGGGCGCCTGTGGCTGCGGCGAGAGTTTCATGGTGTGAGACATGGCGACGGTTGTGACGCTCTCGACCACGCTAGCTTGCACCCCTGACGAAGCCTGGGAGCAGGTTCAGACTTCGGCGCTGCTGATGCATGTCGCGGCACCGCTCATCCGCTTTACCCCGCAAGGCGGCAGGCCGTTCCCCGAGATCTGGATGCCGGGCGAATACCGGGCGTGGATGTGGCTATTCGGGATTGTGCCGATCGGATGGCAGGCCGTTGTCATCAGTCACCCTGCCCAAGATGGTGAGACACGCTTCATCCGCGACAATGGTTACGGCCCACTGATCCGGCGCTGGGATCATTGTATTGCAATTGTTCCGGGCGAAGGCGGTACAACGCATTACACCGACAAGGTGGCAATCGAGGCCGGGCTGCTCACCCCGCTGATTGTCGCCTTTGCGCGAGCGTTCTACGGTCACCGGCAGCGCCGCTGGCGGGCGCTGGCGCGGTCCGGATTTTCAGCCCTTAAGCGCTAAGGCGCTGAAGCCTCCGCCGCAATCCGTGCGATCAAACGGCTTTCCAGCTCGTCGACCTCGCCGTCGGCATTGATCATATTCTCGAGCCATTCGCTCTCGTAAGTGGTGACCTTTTCGCCTTCGGCAGCAATCGCTTCGTAATCCGGGCCCGGCGGGGCCTTCTTGCCGAACGCCTTGCCGAAGTGGTTCAAAACATGCGGCATCTCGCGGGCGACGCGTCCCATGAAGCGGCCGACATTGGCCTGATTGTCGGCAATGAAGGCCTCCAGCTCAAGCTTGCGCTCGTGGCTGACCTGCGCGTTGGGCAGGGCGAAGCCCTTGAGGAAGTTTGCCACCCCGTCGATGAACAGATCGTCCCATTCGGCGGCATTTTCCTCAGCGAGGGTCGCGTCCTTGAGGCGGAACAACATCTCGGCATCGTGGCGCGTGACGGCGGCGGGACCGTGGCCACCGCTGGCGAAGATCACGCGGCGGATGATGCGGCATTCAGCGGCACTGATATGTGTCGCACTGAGCTGGCCGCCGCAACGCGTCGGGCCATTGCCGGTCAGCACCTCGCGTTCGACCACGCCCAGCACGTAATCCTTGAGCCGCTCAGGCGTATTCTCGGCACGGTCGAGGATGCGTACCATCGCCTCAAGCTCGACCATGCTCTCAACCACGCCGTCATGGTCGATCTGGCCGATCAGCCATTCGGCTTCCTCGAGCGAGCATTGCAGGCGCGGCGGGGTGCCGTTGAGAACGAACTCGCCGATCGCCTCGACGAAGAAGTCGCACCATTCGGGGCTACGCTCCCTGAGTGCATTATTGATCGCGAACAGCGCTTCGGCCTCGGCGCGGGTGATGATCCCGTCGCCCCATCCTTCGCGGCGGAGCGCCAGCAGTTCGTCAGCGGTAATGTGCCCATCTGCCGCAGCGCGCTGCGCGATGTCGAAGAATTGCGTGGTCATGCGAGATCATTCCCCTGAGGTCTGGCGGGGGGATATGGCACGAACAGGCTTAAGGCCAGGTTACCGCCGCTCGACCTCGCGCAGGCAGGTGCCCGGATCGGTCGCCGCGCCGCCCTGTCGCAAGCGGGCCACGACGTGCGTGGCGGTCGGCTCGGCCGCTGCGGCGGAGACGGGGTAAAGGTAGATATCGAGCACGCAGCTTTCCCCAGCGAATTGCAGCTTGCGCGCGTCACCCTCGGCCAGGTCGATGCGCGGGGTGCCGAACCGCCGGGTGATCGCAGCGGCGGGCGAGCCGATCACGCCGTCGAGCCCGGCCGGGGACATGACCTGTGGCCGCACGACGCTGCTGCTGCGCGGTGCGGCAGCGCTGGTAACCGGACGCACGGGCGCGGGGGCGGCCCCGCCAGCACAGCCGGCGAGCGCAACTGCCATTCCGGCGACCAGAGCAAGGCTGCGGATCATGCCTCAGCCTCTCCCGCCGCGATCCGCCGCAGCACCAGATGCGCCCCGGCCGCCGCGCCGATCACCGGGGCGAGCAAGTTGACGAAGGGCACCAGCATCATCCCCGCCACCGCTGCGCCGAGCAGCGCCCGCTCGGCCCGGGGCACGGGATTGCCGCGCTCGTCCCCCGCACAATGGCGCAGCCATGCCATGTCGGTGAACTCACGCCCCAGCAGCACCGCGTTCACGCCGAGGAACACCACCGCCGGGCCGATCCCGGTGAAAACCAGAACTCCCGCCAACGGCAGCGCCAGCAAGTTGTAGCCGAGCACCCGCATCAGGCCCCTCGTCGCCACCGCTACTTCGCGGTGCAGCGGCAGCGGCTGTGCGCAGTCCGCCAGCGCGGGATAGTGCCGCGCCTCGACCGCAGCGACGATCTCGTCGGCGAAGAACTGTAGCACCGCCAGCGCCACCACGCGGAACAGGAACCACATCGCCAGCGGCACCAGCAGCACCGCCGCGACCCCCGCCCAGGCGGCGTCGACGGCAAACCGCGCGCTGACCTCGACCAGCGCGAAATAGAGCCCCACGCCCAGCCCTGCGAACACCACCAGCGTCAACGCGATGCTTTTGACCAGCACTGCGGCAACCGCACGGTCGCCCAACTGGCCCAAGGCTTTCATGATGGCGGCGGGAACGGCGGACATGGCACGTCCGCGATGCGGTGGCAGGCGCGCGAAGTCAACGCGGCGATGCTGCGCCGCACACAGATGGCTTGGCGCGAGCGACGAAGGCGGCTAGGCGGCGCGCAGACGCTGACCAAGGAACCCTCCGTGCCCGAAAACACCCCGCCCCGTTACGACGTGATCGCCATCGGCAACGCCGTGGTCGATGTGATTGCCTCCTGCGAGGAAGAGCTTATCGAGGAGCTTGAGCTCAATCGCGGCGGGATGACCCTGATCGACGAGGCACGGGCCGACGAGCTTTATGAAGCGATGCCTCCGGCGCGCGAAATCTCCGGCGGTTCGGCGGCCAACACTCTTGCGGGCCTTGCCACGCTCGGCCTGCAATGCGCTTTCATCGGGCAGGTCGCCGACGACCAGCTCGGCAAGGTGTTCCGCCACGACATGCGCGCCACCGGCATCGATTTCGACACCCCGGCGCGTGACGGCGAACCTGCCACCGGCCGCGTGCTGATCTTCGTCACCCCCGATGGCGAGCGGACGATGAACACCTTCCTCGGCGCAGGGCAGTTCCTGCCCGCCGCCGCGCTGGACGAAGAGCTGATCGCCAGCGGCGCGATCCTCTATCTCGAAGGCTATCTGTGGGACCCGGAAGAGCCTCGCCGCGCCATGCGCCGCGCCATCGAAGTGGCGCGTGATGCAGGCCGCAAGATCGCCTTCACCGCCTCCGAAAGCTTCGTGATCGCACGTCACGGCGATGATTTCCGGGCCATGATCGAGGAAGGCATCATCGACATCCTGTTCGTCAACGAAAGCGAACTCGCCACGCTGACGGGTGAAGACGATTTCGAAGCAGGCCTTGCCGCGGTTGCGGGCAAGGTGCCGGTGCTGGTCGCCACGCGTTCGGAAAAGGGCGCGGTCGCGATTGCCCATGGCGAGCGTGCCGAAGTGGCCGCAGAGCCGGTCGCCAAGGTGATCGACTCCACCGGCGCAGGTGACCAGTTCGCCGCCGGCTTCCTGTCGGGCTACGTCAAGGACGAGCCGCTGGCGCAGTGCCTCCGCCGCGGGGCGATCGCCGCCTCCGAAGTCATCGCGCATTACGGCCCGCGTCCCGAAGCCGATATGCAGGCGCTGATGGCTGAGAAGCTGTAAGCTTGCCCCCGTTGGGGCGATGTTTCACGTGAAACATTGCACCGGGGTAAGGATCTGGGGAGGTCTGGAGGGGGTCAAGGCCGGCCTGGCAGCGGTCTAGCGTCAGCTAGCACCCCCACCGCACTTGCCGTGACACCGTTCCGCGCAGCAGCGCGTCACTCGTCAGGCACGTATCCGGCTTGGCGCAGCGTCACCATATAGGCCGCGATCTGGTCGATCTGCGGACGGGTGAGCGTGAAGTCCATGTCCTCGGGATAATTGTGCGCCTCCGCCAGCCAGTCAGCGAGCGACTTTTCCGACAGGCCCCGCCGGTTGGCGATCGACGCGAAGCTGGGCGATGCCGGGTTGGGCGAGAGGAACGGCGGCTCGACCGCATGGCACCCCCCGCAAGCCGCCTCGACGAATGCCGGCGCGCGGGTATCGGGCGAGGGCGAGGTGGATTTGCCCACCATCAGCGGCGGGTTCTCGCTCCCCGGCGTCTGACAGGCGGTCAGCGCCAACAGAGGCGCGGCGATCAGGGCGAGGGCGCGAAAAGGGTGCTGTGTCATACTGCCTCTATGCGCCCTTTCCGCCGCCCTGTCCTTGATCGTGGTCAAATTTCTGATCGCGACAGCCTCTCGCGAATCAACGTCAGTATTCGCCCGAGGTAATTCGTGCCCCGCCACGACGCCGGATCGTGATTGCGCGGATCGTCGATCTGTAACCCGTTGCCCCAGTTCCAGTCGCGCGGGTTGGCTTCGACCAGCATTCCGGGCGTGGTATTGCGAAGCTGCCGGAGTGCTCCGGGATTCTGGACGAACTTTGCGTGGTTGGCCGTGTAGACGATTTGCATGCGCCATCGATGCCAGATCGCTTCGTCGAACCCTTGCACCATTGCTCCAAGCCGCTTGTGCATCGCCGGATCATCGCTCTCCATGATTTTGGATGCGGTCTCTGGGTCAGCAAACAACATGGCCTTTGCCGCCATCATATATTGTTCGACGCAAGTGAAATTAGAGCCATCAAGCGCAAACGGCGTCGGGTGCCATTGGCTGAAGACGCCCTTGATGAACGGGTGGAAGGTGTCGAAATCCTTCGCGACCGGGAGGTCGGCCTCGGTGATCGTTGGGTGATCGCCCAGCCTGATCATCCGCGTTCCCGCGCCACTTCGCGCCAGCCTATATCGCGGCGGAAGAAGCCGCTCGGGAAGCTCACCGCGTCGACCGCTTGGTAGGCGCGAGCCTGGGCTTCGGTGACATTTACGCCCGTCGCGGTGACGGCCAGAACCCGCCCCCCGCTGGCGACCAGCGCGCCATCCTTCAGCGCGGTTCCGGCATGGAACACCTTGGCGCCGTTCGCCTCTGCGTTGCCCAGCGCAATCGCGCCGCCTTTCTCGGGCGTGCCGGGGTAGCCCTTGGCCGCCATCACCACGGTGAGCGCGGTTTCGTCGCTGAACACTGGCTTGATGCGCTTTATGCCATGCGCGCAGGCATCCAAGATCGGCACAAGATCGCAGGCAAGCCGCATCATCAGCACCTGACATTCGGGATCGCCGAAACGGGCGTTGTATTCGATCAGCTTGGGGCCCTGCGCCGTCAGCATCAGCCCGGCGAACAGCACACCCTGATAGGGATTGCCCTCCTCGCGCATGGTGCGCACGGTGGGCTCGATAATCTCGGCCATGACGCGCGCCTGCAATTCAGGCGTCAGCACCGGAGCGGGGGAATAAGCGCCCATGCCGCCGGTGTTCGGCCCCACATCGCCATCGCCCACCCGCTTGTGATCCTGCGCCGAGCCGAAGGGGAGGATTGCGGTGCCATCGGTGAGCGCGAAGAAGCTCGCTTCCTCGCCGACCATGAATTCCTCGATCACCACTTCCGCGCCGGCCGTCCCGAACCCGCCGCCGAACATATCGGCAAGTGCATCTTCGGCTTCGGGCAGGGTTTCGGCGATTACCACGCCCTTGCCCGCCGCCAGCCCATCGGCCTTGAGCACATAGGGCGGCTGGAAGCGGGCGAGCGCGGCGCGGGCATCCTCAAGGCTGCTGGTGCGGACATAGCCTGCGGTGGGAATGCCAGCGCGGGCGCACAGGTCTTTGGTAAAGCCTTTAGAGCCTTCGAGCTGGGCTGCGGCCTGCGACGGGCCGAACACCGGCACACCTGCAGCGCGAAGCGAGTCAGAAAGACCGTCGACCAGCGGCGCTTCCGGCCCTATCACGACAAGGTCAATGGCGCGCTCGGCACAAAAGGCGATCACCGCGCCGTGGTCGGTCGCATCGAGCGGCACGATCTCGGCCTCCTCGGCAATGCCGGGATTTCCGGGGGCGGCGTAGAGTTTGGTAAGGCTCGGGGATTGCGCCAGCTTCCATGCCAGCGCATGTTCGCGGCCCCCAGACCCCAGAAGCAGGATATTCATGGCCACTCCGCCCGATGACATTGACGATGCCGGGCTGGTAGCGCGGGAGCGGCAGGGCGACAATGCGCAGCCCCTCTCGATCAGCGAGATATCCGCCCTGCTGAAGCGCACGGTGGAGGATCGCTTCGGCTTCGTGCGGCTGCGCGGAGAGCTTTCGGGGGTAAAGCGGGCGGCCTCGGGCCACTTCTACTGCGCCTTGAAAGACGAAGGCGCGGTGATCGACGGGGTGATGTGGAAGGGCAATGCCCAACGCCTGAACTTCCGCGCCGAGGACGGGCTGGAGGTGATCGCGACCGGCAAGCTCACCACCTATCCGGGGCGCTCCAAATACCAGATCGTGATCGATTCGCTGGAGCTGGCGGGCGAAGGCGCGCTGCTGGCGCTGCTGGAGAAGACCCGCGCGCGGCTCGCGGCGGAGGGATTGTTCGACACCGCCCGCAAGCGCCGCCTGCCGTTTCTGCCGCAGGTAATCGGCGTCGTTACCTCGCCCACCGGCGCGGTGATCCGCGACATCCTGCACCGCCTCGCGGATCGTTTCCCGACCCATGTCGTCGTCTGGCCGGTGCTGGTACAGGGGCAGGGTGCGGCGGAGCAGGTCGCCGCTGCGGTGCGCGGGTTCAGCGCGATTGAAGCCGGCGGGCCAGTGCCGCGCCCCGATGTGGTGATCGTCGCCCGCGGGGGCGGATCGATCGAGGATCTGTGGAGCTTCAACGAAGAGGCGGTGGTGCGCGCCATCGCCGAATGCTCGATCCCGGTGATCAGCGCCGTGGGGCACGAAACTGACACGACGCTAGCCGACTATGCCGCCGACCGCCGCGCGCCCACCCCCACCGCCGCTGCCGAAATGGCCGTGCCGGTGCGCGCCGACCTCGCTTTGACCCTCGCCGATCTCGGCACTCGCCAGCGCCGCACGGTGTATCGCCCGGTCGAACTGGGGCGCGAACGGCTGGCGGCGCGCGCCCGGATGCTGCCCCGCCCGGAAAATCTGCTGCAACCGCAAGCCCAGCGGCTCGACGACCTGTCCGAGCGGCTGCGGCGTGCCCTGGGTGACCGTTCCGCCAAGGGGCGCGAACGGCTCGCTGGCGTGGCCGCGCGGCTTTCGCCCAGCCTGCTGTCGCGATCGGCAGCGGAGGCGGCACGGCGGCTCGACCGCGCGCGCCTCAGCCCCGCACTGGTCGAACGCCCGCTGCGATCCGGCACGGACCGTCTCGCCGCGCTGACCCGCGTGATGAGCCAGCTCCACCCCGAAAAGCCCTTGGAGCGCGGCTATGCGATCATTCGCGATGCGGCGGGCAAGGCGCTGACCACCCGCGCCGAAGCGGCGGGTGAGAGCGCGCTCACGCTGCAATTCCGCGATGGCTCGCTGGACGCGGTTCCGGCCGGCACGCCTCCCGCGCCTGCTCCGCGCAAGCCCGCGCCCCGGACGTCGCGGCCCTCCACCCAAGATGATTTGTTCGGTTAGCCGCTCGGTGCTAAGGGACTTGCCATGCTGATGACCCCTTCCGACAAGGCCGCCAAGCTCTACTACGGCCCCTCCAGCTTCCGCGTGCTGCGCCCGGGAAGCCACGTGCTGTGCGCCGTCACTGGTGAAGCCATTCCCCTGCCCGAACTGCGCTATTGGAGCGCGGAGCGGCAGGAGGCCTATGCCACGCCCGAGATCGCGACGCGCCGCCTGCTCGGCCTCGTCTGACTTACGCATTCATGGCGATTGACCGCCCCCGCGCGAGGCCCAATGGGCGTGCGCGGATGCTGCGCTTCCTGCTTCTTGCTGTGGTGGTGATCGGGCTTGCCCCCGGCACCTTCGTGCGGGCTCCGGTCCGGACGCGCGGCGAGGCAGCAGTTGTCACCGTGACGCCGCTCGCGGCGCGCACGGGCGTGGCTGGCGAGCTTGAACTCACCGGCGCCTGGGAGCTTACCGCGGAGCATGGCTGGTTCGGCGGCTTTTCCGCGCTGGCGGCGAATGGCGAGGGCGGCCTCCTCGCAGGGAGCGACCGCGGCTTCCTGCTCGATCTCGACATTTCGGGCGAAGCGCCGCGCGCCCTTCCCGGTAGTTTCCGCTTTGTCGGCATCAGCGACCAGGGGCGCGAGGAGGTCATCGATCTCGAATCCCTCGCCCGCGATCCGGCAACGGGGACACTGTGGGCGGGGTTCGAGTATGACAATCTGATCATCCGCTTCGCCCGCGATGGCACACGCCGAATCACCGCGCCGCCGGACATGGCGCAGTGGAGCATGAACAGCGGGCCGGAGACGATGGAGCGGCTCGCCGACGGGCGCTTCCTCGTGATTGAGGAAGGGACAGGCAGCGTTGACGCGAACGCGCACCAGGCGCTGCTGTACGCTGACGATCCGGTTGCAGGGGCCAAGCCGCTCGCCTTCCACTTCGTCAGCCCGGATAGTTATGATCCGGTCGATGCGGCGCAATTGCCCGACGGGCGCGTGCTGATCCTGCTGCGCCGGGTCGAATATGCGCTGCCCGCGCGGTTCGACACCGCAATTGCCATTGCCGATCCACGCACCATCCGCGCAGGGCGCGACTGGCGCGCGCAGGTGATCCAGCGGCTCGAAGCGGGGGTCTTTGCCGACAATTTCGAAGGCATGGCCTATGTGCCGTCAGCGGCAGACCCGGCGCGCGGTGCGGTGTGGGTGATCGCCGACGACAACTTCTCGCTGTTCCAGCGCAGCATTCTGGTGCGGTTTATGTGGGACGGTCAGACAGCCAGCCCCGCCCCGGACACCCCGCAAACGAAAAAGCGCCCGGAAACTCCGGACGCTTGATCGATTCGCTTCGGCCCCGGGGGGCGGCGAAAATCAGGCTGCGGCTTGCGCCTTCACCAGCTCGCGCTTCACCTTCAGCGCGCTGGCCGAAAGCTTTTCGTCGCTGGTCTTGAGCAGCCAGTTATCGAGCCCGCCATTGTGCTCCACCGAGCGCAGGCCGTGGGTCGAAACGCGGAACTTGAAGCTACGCTCCAGCTTCTCGCTCATCAGCGTCACGTTCTGCAGGTTGGGCAGAAACACGCGCTTGGTCTTGTTGTTGGCGTGGCTGACATTGTGGCCGGTCATGCGGCCCTTGCCGGTCAGTTCGCAGATGCGCGACATGGTGTGTCTCTTCTCGTGAAAAATCGGGTCCGAGCACAGGCCCGGACAGGGAAAGCGGCGCGCATAACGGGGCAGGGCCGAATCGTCAAGCAAGTTGCGCGCCCGGCCCACCCCGGCTAGCCGCAGGCGGATGACCCACTGGCCGCTCCCTCTGCCGATGCAACGCGCCCTCGCGGCAGCACAGGCGGCGGCGGATATGGGCGAAGTGCCGATCGGCGCGGTGATCGTCAAGGATGGGGCGGTAATTGCCGAGGCGCACAACTCGCCGCGCGCAGATCATGATCCCACCGCACACGCCGAAATCCTCGCGATTCGCCGCGCCGCGCAAGCGCTGGGTGACGAACGTCTGACCGGCTGCGAGCTGTGGGTCACGCTGGAACCTTGCGCGATGTGCGCCGGCGCCATCGCCCATGCCCGCATCGCGCGCCTATACTACGCCGCAAGCGATCCCAAAGGCGGCGCGGTCGAGCACGGCGCGCGGGTGTTCGAGCGGCCGCAGGCCCTCCACCGCCCCGAGGTCTATTCCGGCATCGGCGAGGCGGAGGCGGCCGAACTGCTCAAAGGCTTCTTCCGCGAGCGGCGGTGAGGGGCGGGTTTTGCAGGCTTGTGGCGAATAGCTACCGTCAGACTATCGACCCCGAAACTACCAGCAGGCCCTCGCCGCAGATGCTGTCGCCCTTGCCTTGCGAGATCCGATGCGCCGTCCAATGGCTGCCCGATGGCTTCATTTATCTGGTTCGATTCCTAACAAGTGATGTTGCGTTACGGCCAACGCCTGCGCGTGGATGATTGCGTCTTACCAACTAGGAAAACGCTATGACCGAAGAACGCATCACTGAAACGCGCACACCTGATGGCAACACCCATTCAACGACCACAATCGTCACCGAGCAGCAGAACTCTGGGGGCGGCACCAAGTGGATCGGTTTGCTTGTATTGGTTCTGCTCGCCGCGGCGGCGCTGTTTGTGTTCTCGCAGATGAGCGATTCCGAAGCGGCGAAAGATGCTGCCGTTGGCGAAGCCGCTCAAAAGGTGGGCAATGCTGCGGAGCGGGTCGGCGATGCGGCCGAGGACGCAGTGGACAAGGTCACCAATTGAGCGCCGCCCCTTGGCGTATGGCCGTAGCCATTTACGCCTGAGCGCGATTGCTGTTTCGCTGCTTGGCTCGGTCATTCTGCTGGCGGTCCTCAATCTGGTCCGCCGACGGTAGGACTGAGCAGCAAAGAATTGAGACCAAAGCGCCGGCGTCCGAATGGCCGCCGGCGCTTTGCCAGGTGATATTTGCAGGCCCCCGACTGGCAAGTTGACAGTCGCTCCATTTGCCGACCGGTGGGAACCGCGCCCACCCAAACCGTCCATCTCCTCCGGTGCGGCAAACGCCCGAGACCTGCCCTACCGCATGCAGGAATGCCCGCCGCTACTGCCCGTCGTCGCCGCGTTTACCCGCTTCGAGGATCGGCAGCCCCGCTTCGGTCGGCACATAGATGATCTTGCCCTGCGATTGGGACAGGTTCTCGATATAGAGATACCGCAAATAGCCTTCCGGCCCGCCCAGCCCGTTGGCGACGATGCGATTGGCTTCAGCCACACCCTTGGCGCGCTCGACCTCGGCCTGGGCGAGCAGTTTGGCGCTTTCGAGCTTGGCTTCGGCCTCCAGCGTCGCGATCTGGCGGTTCTGGCGCGCCTGGGCGAGCTCGGCCTCGCCCGCGGTCTCGGCATTCCAGACGCGCATCGAGTTATAGGCGGCACATGATCCAAGCCCGCCGCCAACCACCACGATCAGCAGAAACAGGATCCCGAGCGTGAGGGACCAGATATTCCTTGAGGCATTCATGAAGCTGCGACTCCTGTCCGTGTGAAGCGATTACATGCCCCGCCAGATCTTCGCCGGGGCGGTGTCCTTTGCGCCCCATCGCGACGCCGTGCAGCGCACGGGGCGGAAGCGTTTGGAATAGCATAGCCGAATTTCCTCAAGCCACCCGCGCGCGTTGAGCTTTACCCCGATGGCGCTTTCCGGCCAGGCGGGGTTGGCATCGGCAAAGGCGGCGCGGATGCGGCCTGCGGTGAGGCCCTCTTCGCGGCTGACGCGGTCATAATCGGGAAAGCGCAGGCCCGATCGCAGGATGCCGATCACCTTGAGGTAATTCGCAGGGCGTTTGACCATGCAGCTGCCGTGCTTGGCCCATTGGCGCGCGACCAGCCGCTCGGAGGGCATCAGGCACATCGCGCCGCGCACGTCGGCGGGTGTGAGCGCATTCTTCGCCTCGCACCATTGCGGCCAGCTCCTGGCACCTTCGGGCCATAACCCGTGGACGACCAAGCCGAAGCTGCCGCTCTTGCCCGAACACTGGAAGGCGTGGGATCGATCCTCGGCGCGGGACTTGCAGAACTCGGGGCTCCAGCTGAGTGCGAGGGTGTAGCCGGTCACCGCCATCGTGCGGCGCGGGCCGTCTGGGCTGATCTTCGGCACGCTCGCCACCTGCGGCGCACGGCATTGATAGGCCTGCGCGTGGGCGACGCCCGGAAGCGCGAGCGCCAGCGCAGCAAGTCGCCAGACTTTACTCAAAGACGTCGGCATCCATGCCGCGCGGGCCGTGCTTGAACCACGCAGCGGCATCGGGGCGGAATAGGAACCACAGCACCGCGATCTGCAGGGCGGCTGAGACAACCGCGACGATCAGCGACGGCACGGGCAGGGGAACAAGGAAGAGTGTGAAGGGCAGGCTGACCAATCCGTAACCTGTTAAAACGGTCAGAATCCAGCGCGCGACATTGCTCGCCCGGCGCGAGACGAAGAACCACAGCAGCAACGAGATCGCGATGCTGAAGGCGTACATACCGATCAGCACCCCGGCGCCATCCCATCCGAAATCATTCAAGCCCGGATTCACTTCGAGCTGGGCCATTGCGCTCTCCCAGTTGACCGCGAAACCGATCACCCCGGTCACGATGATGGCGAGGTAAAGCTGGTCGAACTTGACGATCGATGGCGGCCGCATTGCTGTGTCCCCTGTTGCTATTCTGCCAAAGCTAACATGCTGAACGCGGTTGTCTATTCGAAGAGCGCAGGATCATCCTCTCCCCTGTGCGCGAACCAGCGGTTGCTCGCGGGGGTGAACAGCAGCGCGACGGCCGCTGTGCCCAGCAGCAACGCCGCCCATTGCTCCGGCGCGATCAGGATTAGCTGGTCGGGGCTGTCCGCTGCCACTGCGACGATGGTCAAAAGCTTGATGCCCGCCATCAGGGTCACCAGCCAGCGGGCGAAGCTGATGGCTGACAGCCACACCATCGCAATCGGGATCAGCGCGATCGAAAGCCATGCGCTGTGCCACACTATCAATGCATCGCGCGTCCAGCCGATGGCGGGATACATCCGCTGGAGCATCGCCAATCCATCGGCGATATCGAGCATCCGTGCGACATAGGGCACCAGCGCGGAGACGAAGAAGAGCGCGGCGAACAGGCCAATACTCGCCGGACGCCGCCGCGAAAGCGGGATCATAGCGGCTTGAAATCCAGCCCGATGTCAGCGGCGGGTGCGCTCTGCGTGAGGCGGCCGACCGAGATGTAGTCCACCCCGCTCGCGGCCTTGGCGGCGATGGTGCCGAGGTTCACACCCCCGCTCGCCTCGGTCGGCACCCGACCTGCGACCATGACCACGGCCTCGGCAAGGGTGGCGGGGTCCATATTGTCGAGCAGCAGGTGATGCGCGCCTGCGGCAAGCGCCGGTTCGATCTGGTCGAGGCGGTCAACCTCGCAGATGATGCGCGTGACGCCTGCATCGCGCGCGCGCCGCACCGCCTCGCCGACCGATCCGGCGACCGCGACGTGGTTGTCCTTGATCATCGCGGCATCCCACAGCCCCATCCGGTGGTTCTGCGCGCCGCCCTGGCGGGTGGCGTATTTCTCAAGGAAGCGCAGGCCGGGAATGGTCTTGCGGGTGTCGAGCAAGGTGCAGGCCGGGTTGCCGCCCGGCCCCCGCATCGCCGTGACATAGGCCTGCGTCATGGTGGCGATGCCCGAGAGATGCTGGACGATATTGAGCGCGCTGCGTTCGGCGGTCAGCAACGCGCGGGCGCGGCCCTCGATGCGCATCAGGTCGGTTCCGGCAGGCACCTTGTCGCCATCATGCACCAGCGTTTCGAGGGTGCAATCCGGGTCGAGGTGGCGGAAGAAGGCTTCGGCCAGCGGCAGGCCCGCGACAACGATGGCATCGCGGCTGTCCATCACGCCGGTGAAGCGCGCATCGGCAGGGATCACGCTCTCACTGGTGACATCGCGCCCGCCGCCGGGAAGGCCCGCGCCAAGGTCTTCGGCCAGCGTTTCGCGGATGAATGTGGCGAGGTCGAAGCCGGGGAGGGTGAAGGTCATGCCATCACCCTAGCCTCTAGACCTGAACTTAGTCGAGAGACTTACCCCGCCCCGGGTCAAGCCCGGGGCGGGGTGGCCATTAGTGTACGAACCTTGCGACCACATCCCTGTAGCTGCGCGAAACCTTCACCTCCGCGCCGCTTTCCAGCACCAAGAAGCATTCGCCGTTGGTGTGCGGCTTCACCTGCCGGACCAGATCAAGGTTGACGATCGTCGAGCGGTGGACGCGCTGGAACTTGCGCGGGTCGAGGCGGCGCTCAAGGTCCTTCATCGTCTCGCGCAGCACCAGCGAATTGTCGCCGGTGGAGATGATCATGTAATCGCCCGCGGCCTCGATATGCTCGATCGTGTCGACTTCGACGCGGAAGATCTGGCCGCGGTCCTTGACGTTGATGAGCTTTTCGAAGCGATCGGCGCTTTCTGCGGCGGGCGTGGTGGTCTCGACGAAGTCGGCAGCGCGATCAGGCGCGACTTCGGCGAGCACGTCGAGCAGCTGCTCGGCATCCTCGGCCGATTTCTTCTCGGCCAGACGCTGGCGCACGCGTTCGATGGTGTCGGCGAGCTTCTGTTCGTCGACCGGCTTCATGAGGTAATTGACCGCATTGGCCTCGAAGGCGCGGATCGCGTGTTCTTCGTAGGCAGTGACGAAGACGAACAGCGGCGGTTCGATCTCCATCACGCCCTTCACAACGCTGAAGCCGTCAAAGCCGGGCATCTGGATGTCGAGAAACACGAGATCGGGCTTTTCGGTCTTGATCTTGCGGATCGCCTCGCGGCCGTTGGCGCAGGTGTCGATGATCTCGACGTCCTCGAAGGGCGCGAGCCGCAATTGCAGCCCCTGAATGGCGAGTTTTTCGTCGTCGACGAGAATGGTTCTGATGGTCATGCGGAGGTTCCGATGGTTTTATGGGGGGGGTTGAGGGGGATGATGTTGTCGCTCCCGCCCGCAGCAGTCCCGACGGCTGCTGCGGCAGGTGCTGCCGCCTCCTCGGCTCTTGCGGCCTGAGTGAAGGGAATCTCGATCAGCACGGTGAAGCCGCCCCCAGCTTCCGAACGCGTTTCAAACAGATGATTGTCGCCATAGGCTTGCGCCAGACGGTTGCGGATATTGGCGAGGCCGACGCCGGTCGATACCGGGCGGCCCGGCACCGGATCGCCCGAAATCGCGGCGGGGTAACGCTGCCCCTCATCCACGCCCGGCCCGGTATCCTCGACAGTCAGGCGCAGCCGGTCGCCAATCACGCGGGCCGTCAGCGCAATGCGCGCGCCTTCTTCCTGCGTGCTGACGGCGTATTTGATCGCATTCTCGACCAGCGGTTGCAGCAGCATCGCGGGCAGCTGCGCCGTGAGCGCGGCGTCCTCGATCTCGAAATGGGTGCGCAGACGTTCTTCAAACCGCATCCGTTCGATATCGAGATAGAGCTGCAAGGTCTCGATCTCCTGCGCGAGGCAGACCTGACTGCCCGGCTCGGCGATCAGCGTGTGGCGCAGGAAGCCCGAAAGGCGGGTCAGCATCGCATTGGCAGGCTCGGTCTGCTTCAGCAGCACCAGCGTGCTGATCGAATTGAGCGTGTTGAACAGGAAGTGCGGGTTAAGCTGGTAACGCAGCATTGCCAGCTGTGCGGCTGTCGCCTGCGCTTCCAGCCGTTCCAGCCGGTCAGCCTGCTCCTCCACCGTCAGGAAGAAATTGATCGCATAATAAAGCGCGCTCCACCCGCCCAGCAGGGTGAGCGGCAGGTAGAGCAGGCCGATCAGGCGCTGCGCAAAGGTCGTCTCGCGGCTGCCCGCGTAATAGACCCCCTGCACCCAGGCATCGATCGAGGCGTGCAGCAGCACCGCAAACATCAGCACCAGCGCGGTCAGCCCCCAGGTGATGAGTGGCTGCTGGTGGATGAGCTTGCGATAGATCACCGAAAGGATCAGGCTGATCGAGAAGCCGGTGATGGTGGTGACGAGGATCAGCGCCAGCAGATCGAGCGGCTGCTGGTTGGCCAGTGCCGACACCGCGCGCAGCAGGAACGCCGCGCCCCAACCCGCCAGCTGGAGGTTCCAGAACGCCCGGTTCTTGCTGGCGAAGAACGGCGCCGCCTGGATCTGGAGCACTGCCATAGACGAAGCGGTCTAGCTCATTTCGTCGCAAACCGCACCGCAAAATGGTCATGCCGCCGTGGCCGCGCAACGGCTCGGCGCAAGGATCAGCGCCGGGGCGCGCGCACAAGCCCGCCAGCAGGGTCGATCTCGCGGCGAAAGTGCGTCGCCCAATCGGCCTTGCCTTCGCGTTCCAGCAGCTCTCGCACCAGCCGCACTTCGGCCGCAATCGCTTCGGCCCGTTCGTCCCAGCCTTCGTGTTTGCGCCGGTATTTGAGACCGGAATCGTGCTGCGATCCCCAGCGGGTCATGAAGGTCACGCCGGCCTCCGGATCATAACCGGCATTGGCGAGCAACCAGGGGATCAGCCGGTCGGCCTCCCGCTCGATCACCCGCACATGCTTCCCCTTGCGTCCGTTGCGGTCGAGCCATGCGTCGTGGCCCAGCACATTATGCGCCAGCTCATGCGCGACCAGTCCGGCAAAGACCGCCTCCTCCTGATAGGCGAAGGCGGGAAAGCCCATGCCGATCACCACCCGCTCCCCGTCGGCAACGGCCTTGTCCCCGTCACCCATCAGTTCGAAACGGGTGGCGCAGACGGGGACGGATTCCACGAGCACCTTATCGCCATCGGCGAAGGTGATTGTGACGTTGCCTCTTGCTTTGAGCAGGTCTTCGGCGTGGTCATGAACCTGTTTCAGCCGCTGCCAGTCAAACCGTCCGCCCGCTGGCAGGCTGTTGGGATCAAGCGCGACGAGACCGATGACCTCGCGGTTGCGGGTAAACGCCCCCGTCAGCGCGGCAGGCGATCCGCGCGCGGCGGTCTGCACTGCGAAATCGCGCTTCAGGCCCAAAACTGCGCGGGCGACGGCGGGGGCGCCGTAACTCGCCATGTCTTGCAATTGCAGACCAATCGACGGCGTGACCTTCTGGCAGAAAGGTGCGTTGGCGGAGGCGAGTTGCCAGCCCACATCCTGCAAGCGCTGGTCAGCATCCTGATAGCGCGCGATCGCGGCGCGCTCTGCCGCGTAGTCGAATTTGGGCTGCGGCTCGTCCGCGCGGACCGCAAGCGGCGCCGCTAGAAGCAGGATGCCCGCCAGCAACCTGGCCCGCATCAACCCGCCTCGCTGGCAGCCGTGAGTGCGGCCTTGAGCTTCTCGTAACCGACCGCCCCGCCGAAGGGTTTCTTGCCAGCGATCCAGGCAGGCGTGCCGGTGAAGCCCAATGCCCGGGCGTGATCGAGGTTGCGGGCGATCTCGGTCGAGACTGCCTCGGAGACGGCATCCCGCTCGGCCCGCGCCATGTCTAGACCGGCCGCCTTGGCTGCTGCTGCCACATCATTGGTGGCGAACATGGCGTCGTGGAAGGCGCGGTACTTGCCCTGCAATCCCGCCGCCAATGCCATGCGCGAGGCAACGTCGCTGCCTTCGAAAATCGGCCATTCGCGGATCACGACCTTGAGATCGGGGTCCTCGGCCACCAGCCGGTTCACGTCCTTGAGGCTCGCCTCGCAATAGGGGCAATTATAGTCGGTGAACTCGACCAGCACCCGCTTGCCGTTCGGATTGCCGAGCACGACGCCGGGGAAGGGATCGAACACCGCGTCGCCCATCTGCGCCAGCCGCTTGCCCGCTTCCTGCTCCTCATAGGCCTGCGCCATCTGCGGCAGCATATCGGGGTTATCGAGCAGAAAGCTGCGGGTGCGATTGTCGGCAAGGCCCGAATAGGACCACACCGCCGCACCCAGAAAGCCGAACACCAGCGCCAGCAGCGCGGTCAGCAAGGTCGAGGTCAGCGTGCGCGGCGCATCGGCAGGCGTTTCGGAGGACATGGGCGGTGTGTTCCGTGGATCAGCTAAGGGTTCGCAGGTCTGCCTAGCGCCTGTCGCGCACGCGTTCCAGTTCGGCGCGCGCCTCAAGGGCAACATCCTGCGCGCGGATCCAGTCCGCCGAGCCATAGGGCAGGTTCGCCTCGGCCGCCTGCGCATTGGCGAGCGCCTGCGGGTAGAGCCGGTTCATCACCTGCTGCTCCGCGCTCGCCAGCCGCGCGCGCGGGATGTCACCGCGTGCTTCGTAAACGACGCCGAGCTGGTACCACGCGAAGGGATTGTAGCGATCCCGCCCCACAGACGCGCGCAGCACCTGTTCGGCCTCGGCAAAATTGGCGCGGTCCTCGGTCGCGATCAGGGCGTGGCCGAGCATCCCGGCAATCAGCGGATGGGCGCGGGTCAGTTCGGTCGCGCGGCGCAGCGGCCCCAGCGCGTCCTTCGGTCGCCCGGATTCGAGCAGCACCTGCCCCTTCAGCTCCAGGAACCAGGGATTGTCGGGCTCAAGATCGAGCAGTGCATCGGCCTCCGCCAGCGCGAGATCGACGCGTGCGTCCTTGTGATAGGCATAGGCGCGGGCATAGCGGGCGGGCACGCTGGTGTCGCGCGCGGGAAATGCGTTCATCGTCCGATGCGGCTCGGCCAGATAGCCGTAGAGCTTGGCCTTGGCGCGCACGAAGCGGTCCTGCAGCGCCGGATCGGGTTCCGTATCCCAGTGCCGGTCCTGCTCCAGCAACCCGCGCAGGGTCTGGATCCGGTCGCCGGTGAGCGGGTGGGTGCGGCCATAGGCGGATTCGTCGGACTGGCTGTAACCGGCGCGGATTTCATTGCCGCGCAGCCGCTCGAAGAACTTGATCATCCCCTTGCCCGAAATCCCCGCGCCCGAAAGATAGCGCACCCCGGCAAGATCGGTGGAGGCCTCCTGATCGCGGTTGAACGACAGGAAGCTGCCAAGCGCGGCCTGCTGTCCGGCAGCAATGATCCCCATCCCGGCATCACCCGCCCCGGCCAGCGCCGCGCCGACACCGAGCAACAGCGAGAGGATCGAGATGCCGTTCGCCGCCTTGCTCCGCTCGTTGAAGCGCACCACGTGACCTGCGGTGATATGGCCCAGCTCGTGCGCGAGGACGCCCTGCACCTCGTTAGCGGTTTCGGCGGCATTGATGAGGCCGGTGTGGACGTAGATCACCTGCCCGCCCGCAACGAAGGCATTGATCGAATTGTCGTTGATCAGCACCAGCTCGACATTGCCGGGCTCAAGCTCGCTCGCCTCGATCAGCGGCGCGGCCATATCGAGCAGAAGCTGCTCGGTTTCCGCATCACGCAGGATCGATTGCGCCGCGACCGGGGTGGCCGCGGCGACGAGGCTCGCCAGCAAGGCAAGGCAGAAGGCGAAAGGATGGGGGCGACCGCGCATTGCGGCCATCCTACCGGAGTTGCGGCTGAACGCAAAGTGAAGGCGGGGCGGGGTGCCCCCCTGATCAGCCGAAGAGTTTGCGTGCGGCGCGTTCGATCTGGGCGATATCCTCGGGGATTTCGGCAAGGATTTCCGCGCAGCCGATCTCGTCACGGCGCACCAGCACCAGCGCGAATTCGGGTCCAGCCCCGTCGAGATGTTCGAGCGTGATCGCTTCCAGCGCGCGCAGCTGCTGGGCCAGCGCCTCGCGCACGGCTCCGGCATCCTCGACCGGCTTGCCCTGCTCTTCGCGGCGCAGGCGGCGTTCGGCCTTGACCACGGCTTTTACCCCGCCCTCGGTCTCGGTAAGGAAGCCGGCGAGGCCCCCGCGATCCAGATTCAGGCGGTGCGCGTGGGTCAGCACGGCGGCATATTCGGTCAGACGCGTCTTGTCGTAATCATGCCCGAAGACGAGCTTGACCACCGGCGTCATCGGCGCGCGGTCCTGCACCGTCAGACCGCTTTCGGCGATCAGTTCGGCATAGTCCTCGGGCGCGGCCTGCGCGGCGAGCGAGAAATCGTAGGCGCGGCTGACGGCGGCATAAAGCGCGCTGCGGCTGCGATCCTCGGTGCTGTCGGCAGCGCGTGCGAGTTCGCGCGCGGCGGCGAGGTAATCGTAGAGGCCCGCATCATCGGGAAGGTCATCCGCAATGACGTCATCATCTTCGGACACCGGGTCGGCGACCGTCGGAGCCGCCATTGGAACCGGTGCCGAAACAGGTTCGGGAACGGGCGCAGCCACCACGACAGGGGCGGCGACAGGTTCGGGCGCGAAGCCGTAATCCGGCTCTTCGGCCCCATCTTCCAGCGGTGCGGGCTCCAGCCCGGTCAGGTCGATCGCCTTCTTGGTGGGCGCTTCGATATAGTCGGCGAGCGACGCGAAGCTGTATCCGGGCGCCTCGCCCTCACCTTCGTCCTCGTCATATTCCTCGTCGTCATCGCCGAGGCCGTATTGGCTGAAATCGGGCAGGCTTTCGTCATCGAAGCCGGCACCATCTTCCGGCGCGCCGGTCAGCGGGGTGAGGCCCGCGAATTCATCGGTGTAGGTGTTGGCGAATTCGGACGCGAAATCATTGTAGCCGTTGTCGGGCACGACCTCGTCGGTTTCATGCGCGGGCGAATCGGCCCAATCCGTGACCGGGTCGGCAGGGCGCGGGCCGGGTTCGACGCCAAGCTCGAGCTCGCTCCCGAGTTCGAGCGCCTGATCAATCTCGAGCAGCAGCTCGTCGGCGGTCAGCTGGTCGGCCATTTCCTTCCAGTTGATCACGCCATAGATGAAATCGATGGTCTCGTCGTTGCTCGAGAACGGCAGCAGGATCCCGCGGTAGAGGATCGCAACGCCCGCGTAATTGACGAACTCTGCCTCGAAACCGATCGGCGCCTGATTGGCGAGGATCTGCATGTAGTGATCGGTAATGCGGCTCAGCAGCGAACGGGGCGGCACGTCCGAAAGACGCGTGATGACGCCTTGCGTGCCGCACTCATGGGCGAGCTTGTCGCCAAGAAAGCGCACCGCCGGATTGTCGATCCCGTAGGAGAAATCCAGCAGCACCGAATGCGGGCCGAAATCGGGAAGATCGACCGGGTCGAGATCGTCGATATTGGGGAACATGCGTTCGCCCAGCAGGCTTGCCCAGTGATTATAGGCGCGCACCTGCATGCGGCGCTCGTCCTGGCCGATGGCGTGCGGCGGAAGCTCGCGGCGGCTCGCCGGCCCCGCGCTTTCGTCTTCGGATGCGTCCCAGCCCCGATCCGCGGCTGAGTCGGAATCGAAGGTGCCGCGCAGAGTGTCCATGGCTGTAATCCGCCCCTTGGTGAACCAGTGTCGGCCCGTTCTGGCGCGGTGTGGTAAACATCACGTTAAACGCAAGGGCGTTTGCCGCGAAGGGTGCGACTTAGAGAAAGTACCGCATCTTGATTGTCAGGCGCGCGGTGCCCTCGCCGATGGCCATCACCGCGTCGCTGAACTTGGGCGGCGCCATCTTGACCGGCGCATCGCGAGAGAAGCCGTAGCCTTCCTTGGGCATCATCCCCATCGCGCGGTCGGCCTTGCCGTTGTCGTTCTCGTCATGCAGCAGCGCGATCGCGTAATTGCCGGGCTTCACGCCGGAAAAGCGGATTTCGACCTTGCCGCTGGCGGATACGACCGCGCGGTGGGCCGAAGGGTCCTTGATGCATTTGGGGAAGATGTCCGCCCGCGTGGTCATGCAGGCGCGCACCACGCCCTTGGTCGATCGCAGATCGGTGACGGTAATCACCACATCACCCGCCTGTGCCGGGGTTGCTGCGGCAAGAACCGCCGTGCTGCCCGCCAGCGCCAGCACCGACAGCCTCACGAAGCCACCACCCCCGCGCTGTGCCCGGCCTCGGCCACGATCCGTTTCGACAGACCCTTGTCCGTCCCGCACAGCCGGTCCCACACCCGGAAATAGAGCCCGTAATTGCATCTGTACTCCTCGTGGTGCCGTTCGTGATGGCTGGCCGTTATCAGCCAGTTTCCCAATGGCGAGTGAACAAGCCAGCGCGGGAACATCTCCCACCCCATGTGATTGGTGACCCCCATCACCGTCGCGATCGTGAGCACGAGGCCGAGCATCGCGACATGGATCGGCACCAGAAACACCAGCACCGGCACCACAACCGCGCCGGTCACCGCCTCGATCGGGTGGAAGCTCATCGCGGTCCACGCGGTTGGCGGGCGGCTGTCGTGATGGACGGCATGGGCGAGGCGGAACCATTTGGGCCGGTGCATCCAGCGGTGGCTCCAGTAGAAACAGGTGTCCTGCACGAAGAGGTAGATCAGCACCGAAAGCGGGTGATACCACAAGGGCAGCGCGCTCCAGTCGGCGGTCATCTGCGTCCAGCCGTGGTGCTTCCAGGCCCACAGCACCATCCCCGCAGGCGCGCCATAGATCGCCGCCGACAGCAACGACCAGCGCACCTCGCGCCGGATCTGGGCTGCCTTTCCATCATAGAGGCCGGGGCGGATTTTCGCCGTCGCCAGCGCGAACAGCCCGCTCGTCAGCACATAGCGAAGCGCCACGATCAGAGTGACAGCAAGGCTGACGAACAATAGCGCCAGCGGAACGGGGGTATCGGCAGGGAGCATTGCGCCAATTCTATGCCGCAATTCGCGGACCCGTGACAGCGCAAACTCAGCCGTGCTGATCCAGCGCGGTGCAGAGCGGATCGAGCAGCGCCATGTGCCGCCGCATCGCTATCCGCGCCAGATGCTCGACCTGCGTCTTGCGCCGCGCGGCGGCCAGCGGTTCGAGCGCGGCGGGGCGCAGGATCTCGGCATCGTAACCATCCGCCACGATCACCCCGCAAGTTTCGGGGCGATAGGCCTCGTTTTCCAGCGGCGCACGGTCGAGACCCGGGGGCAGGCCCCAGTAAAAGCGATCGCAGAAGTCGAGATAATCGGGCCACTTGGCATCGCCGAGCAGATCGGCACGCGCGACCTTGATCTCGACAATCACCACCAGACCCTTGGCATCGATCCCCATCAGATCAGCGCGGCGTCCGTTTCTCAGCGGCACCTCGGACAGGCACCAGATGTCGTTACGGGCAAACAAACGCCCGATCCCGCGCGCCACATCGCTCGCGGAAAGCACCGGAGGTGCAAGCGAATCAGGCTGGGAGAGCGGGTTGCCGGACATGGTCCAGCGTTGGAACGAAAGCGGAACGCAGTCAAGTCTGCGCGGTGCGCGTCTCAGGCCGGTTCGGCGGTCGCCAGCACGCTGACCATCGCCGCACGGGCGGCGTGAAATTCACGCCACAGCACCAGTGCGGGGGCGGCGGTATCCTGCCCCCGGCGGGAGAGCGTGCCCAGCGCGGATAGCCCGGTTTCGAGCATTGCCGCGCAGTCGGCCGTCGTCTGCGCCACCAGCGCGCGCTGCCACGGTGTTGCCCGCGCGATCACCGCGCCAAGTTCGCCGCCGATCTCGACCGGCTCGGGCGCAAGCCGCGCCAGCATCGCCAGCGCCGATGCCTTCCCGTGGAGCGCAACCAGTGCCTCGGCCAGCGCCTCGGGCGCGGCCGCATCTGCCGACAGGCCCGCAGGCGGCGAAAGAATCGTTTCGGGAGGAAGCGTGGCCATGGGCGTGAGGCTAGGCGGGCATCCTTGCCGATTGGTTAAGCGCATCCTACCGCGGCGGAGTCGTCCCGCGACGCGACACAATTGTCTAGCGCCGCGCCGCGCCTCTTGCTAAGCGGCGCCCCGCGCGCAAAAATGCATGCACTGCATGGCACCATGCACCCGTAGCTCAGCTGGATAGAGTGCTGCCCTCCGAAGGCAGAGGTCACAGGTTCGAATCCTGTCGGGTGCGCCAACAAGGCCCGCTCCCTTGCCAGAGGGGGCGGGCCTTGTCGGTTATGCGCTCAGGCCATCGCCATCGGGCTGGCCGCCATCCACAGGGCCATCGCGATCATCATCAGGTTCTCGGTCAGCGACACAAAGCCGAGCGGCACGTTGCTGTCGCCGCCGACACAGGCGCACTTCAACTCGCGCCGGTCGATATAGACCGCCTTAAAGACCGACACCGCGCCGATCGTGCCGATGAACAGCGCCACCGGGATCGACACCCAGTCAAGCACACCTGCAACCATCAGCACCCCGGCCAGCCCCTCGGCGAAGGGATAGATCGTGCCGTACGGCACCCAGCGCTTGGCCAGCAGGTCGTAATTCAGGAACATGGTGGCAAACTTGTCGACATTCTGGAGCTTCATCAGCGCCAGCACACACATCGAAAGCCCGATGAACCATTCGGCGGCACGGATGCTGATCGCGGTGCCGTCAACAGCATAGGCGGCCGCCATCGCCATCAGCGCTGTCATGGCGAACAGCGCGATCACCGGGCGGTAGGTGGTCGCATTCGGATCGGCGACTTTCAGACCGAAGTGGCGGCGCAGATCGTCGTAACCGCCGATGCGATGGCCGTCGATAAAGGTCTGCGGCGTGGTGGCGACGCCGTGTTCGGCTTTGAAACGGTCTGTTTCGGCGCGGGTGGTGAGGAGGTGATCCTCGACCAAATAGCCTCTGGATTTCAGCAGATGGCGCGCCTTGAGCCCGTAGGGGCAGGTGTGGCCGGGCATCACCATGCGGTGGAGGACGGCGGTTGGGGTAGCGTTATTCATCACGATTGTTCCCTTGAAAGTTATCGGATGACCCGTATATAGGTCCCGTACTGTAGTACGGTTTCAAGAGGTCAAAAATGAAAATCGGTGATCTGGCCCGTGCGGGCGGTGTTTCGGTCGAGACGATCCGCTTCTATCAGCGCCGCGGGCTGCTTTCGGAGCCGCCGCGCGGCGCAGGGGCACGACGCTATTCGGAAGGCGATCTGGAGCGGCTACGCTCGATCCGTGCCGCGCAGACGGCGGGCTTCACGCTCGAGGAGATTGCCACGCTGCTCGGCCTCGATCACGATGACCGCACCGCCGCCCGCTCCCTCGCCGAGGCGCGGATTGCCGCGATCGACGAGAAGATCGCGACGCTCAAGACGATGCGCGCCGCGCTCAAGGACCTCGTGAAGGACTGCGCACAGGGCGGGGAGGGGCCATGCCCGATCCTCGGCGCCTTCAGCATTTCGCCCAAAACCAACCCCGTCAACAACCAGACCCGCGCCCGGCGCGTATAGGACGTCATGATCCTTTCCCGTCTTTCCCGCCGTCATCTGCTTGCCGGGGCCGGAGCCGTATCGGCCTTCTCCGCGCTGCCCGCATGGGCGCAGGGGCATTCCACGCATCGCCAGCGCGGCGGTGCGCCGATCCGTGTCGGCTTTGACGAGGTGTCGGGCGGAGTGATCGACCTCTCCGTCGGCCACGGCCCGCGCGTGGTGCAGGGGCGCAAGGGCCACGGCATCGCGGTGAACGGTTCGGTGCCGGGGCCGCTGATCCGCCTCAAGGAAGGGCAAAACGTCCGCCTCAACGTCACCAACCACCTTGACGAGGACACCTCGATCCACTGGCACGGACTGCTGCTGCCCTTCCACATGGACGGTGTGCCGGGGATCAGCTTCCCGGGAATCAAGCCGGGGCAGACCTTCACTTACAAGTTCCCGATCCGCCAGTCGGGCACCTATTGGTATCACAGCCATTCCGGGCTTCAGGAACAGCAGGGGCATTACGGCCCGCTGATCATCGACCCGGCAGGCGACGAGCCGGTGCAATACGACCGCGAATTCATCCTGCTGCTTAGCGAGTTCACCCCGCTCCATCCCCATTTCATCATGGACCGGCTGCGGAAGGGGGAAGGCTATTTCAACTACCAGCAGACCAGCTGGAGCGACGATTATCCGCTCACCGCCGAAGACCGCCGGATGTGGGCCGAGATGCGGATGCCGGCGACCGATATCGCGGATGTGACCGGATCGACCTACACCTACCTCGCCAACGGGCGGGGGCCGAAGGAGGGGCTGGAATACCTCTTCACCCCCGGCGAGCGGGTGCGTCTGCGCGTGATCAACGGCGGGGCGCAGACCTTCTTCAACCTGCGCATTCCCGGCCTGCCGATGACGGTGATCGCTGCCGACGGCCAGAACGTGAAGCCGGTCGAGGTCGATGAATTCCAGATCGGCGCGGCCGAGACCTACGACGTCATTATCGAGCCGCGCGCCGAGGCCTATACCATCATTGCCGAAAGCATGGACCGTTCCGGCATGGCGCTGGCCGCGCTGACCAGCCGCTCCGGTGCACGTGCGCCTATTCCGCCGCCGCGCAAGCCCCCGCTGCTCGACATGGGCGACATGGGGATGAACCATGGTGACGGTGGCGGCCACAGCATGGACGGCATGAAGATGCGCGACACCCTGCTGCTGCCGCCCGATGTAAAGGTCGGCCCCGGCATCGACATGGTTTCGATGGCCCCCGTCGACAAGCTCGGCGATCCGGGCCTCGGCCTGCGCGATGTGGAGCACCGCGTGCTCAACTACCGGATGCTCTCCGCGCTGGAGCCCAACCGCGACACCCGCGAGCCGAGCCGCCTGCTGGAGCTGCACCTCACCGGCAACATGGAACGCTACATGTGGTCGTTCGACGGCGAGATGTATTCCGCCGTCAGCGATGTCCCGATCCGTTTCGCCTGGAACGAGCGGGTGCGGGTCAAGCTCGTCAACAACACCATGATGGCGCACCCGATCCACCTGCACGGCATGTTCTTCGAACTGGTCAATGGCGAGGGGCCCGCGCACCAGCCGCGCAAGAACATCGTCATCGTCCAGCCGGGCGCGAGCGCGCAGTTCGATCTCACCGCCAATGAACCCGGCGACTGGGCGTTCCACTGCCACCTGCTCTATCACATGCATGGCGGGATGATGCAGACCGTGACGGTGATGGGGCCGGAGAGCGGGACATGAGGATCGCCCTTCCGCTGCTCGCCCTGCTGGCCGCCGCGCCGCTCGCCGCACAGGACCCGCACGCAGGGCACACAATGCCCGCGCCTGCCCAGGACCCTCATGCCGGGCATGACATGGGCGAAATGGAGCAATCTTCAGCGCCCGGCCCGACGATGGAGACCCCGCCTCCGCCTGAAGCAGGCAGCGGCCCGCCGCGCGCTGCCGACGCGATCTGGGGCGCCGAAGCCATGGCCGCCTCGCGCGAGGACCTGCGCCGCACCCATGGCGATTTCCCCGTCTTCTGGTTCCAGGGCGACCGCATCGAGGCGCAGGTGCGCCAGGGCGAAGACCTCTATCTGTGGGACATTCAGGGCTATTACGGCACCCCGACCGAACGGCTGTGGTTCAAGTCCGAGGGCGAGGGCGAGTTCGGCTCAAACCCCGAGGATGCCGAGGTGCAGGCGCTCTATGCCCGCGCTTTCGCGCCGTTCTGGGATGTGCAGGCAGGGGTGCGCCACGATATCGCCGGGCCGGACACCACCCATGCGGTGATCGGCGTGCAGGGCCTCGCACCCTACATGTTCGAAGTGGACGCCGCGCTGTTCCTCTCGCACCGCGGCGACGTCACGGCGCGCATCGAGGCCGAGTTCGACCAGCGCATCACCCAGCGCCTGATCCTCCAGCCGCGCGTGGAGGCCAATCTGTCGGCGCAGGACATTCCCGAGCTTGGTATCGGCGCAGGGATCGACCAGATCGAGATCGGCGCGCGGCTCCGCTATGAAATCCGGCGTGAATTCGCGCCCTATATCGGCATCGAGCAATCCTGGCGCACCGGCCAGGGCGCCGACTTTGCCCGCTTGCGCGGCGAAGACCCTTCCGCCACCAGCCTCGTCGCAGGCATCCGATTCTGGTTCTGACCCCACGAAGGACGTAACTCCCCCATGCGTATTGCTGCCCTTTTTGCCGCCCTCGCCCTGACTGCGCTCGTCCCCGGCGCTCCGCTCCTCGCGCACGTCAAGCTCGCCGCATCAACCCCGGTAGCAGGCGCCAAGGCCAAGGCCCCCAAGGCGATCACGCTGACCTTCAGCGAAAAGGTCAATCCCGCCAAGGCGACCGCCGCGATCATCATGACCGCGATGCCGGGCATGGCGAACCACGGCGAAATGCCGATCCGCAATTTCACCACCAGCTGGTCGGCGGACGGCAAGACCCTGACACTGACGCTCAAGAAGCCCCTGCCGTCCGGCAGCTATGACGTGCGCTGGCAGGCCGCCGCCGCCGACGGCCATGCCATGACCGGCAAGGTCAGCTTCGACGTTGGATAAGCGGCTCGGGGTTAACCGGCTTTCGCGGCGATCCACTCGTCGACACGGCGCTCAAGGATCGACAGCGGCTGCGATCCGCTGGCGATCAGCAGGTCGTGGAAGCCCTTGATGTCGAACCGCTCGCCCAGCGTCTTTTCGGCGCGGGCGCGCAGTTCCATGATCTTGAGCATTCCGATCTTGTAGCCGGTCGCCTGTCCGGGCAGCGTGATGTAGCGCCGCACTTCGGACCGTGACCGCTCGATCGGCTGGCGGCCGGTGGTGTTCATGTAAGTGACCGCCTCGTCCTCGCTCCAGCCCATCGCATGCAAGCCGGTGTCGACCACCAGCCGCGCGGCGCGGAACAGTTCGGCGTCGAGGCGCATGAAGTCCGCCGCGATATCGGGGAAGGCGTCCATCTCCTTGCACAGCGCCTCGGCATAGAGCGCCCAGCCCTCGCCGAATGCGACATAGCCGGTGACGGCGCGGAACTTCGGCCCGCCCTGCTGGCGCACCTGAATATCGCCCTGCATGTTATGCCCGGGCACCGCTTCATGGCACATCAGCGTGTACATCGCCGCCGGATCGGGCACGGTGCCGACGAGGTGGACATAGGTCTTGGCCGGGCGCTTGCCGTCGGGGCTGGGCGCAGAAGCGTGCGCAGCGCCGCCTGCGACTTCCGAGAAGGCAGGCTCGCGCACCACCTCGATGCCATAGGCCGGGAGCGTTCCGAAATAGGGCGCCAACAGCGTGCGGGTGCGCGCGACGAAGGCGTTGGCGGTGTCGAGATATTCCTTCCTCGCCGCATCATCATACTGGCGCGGGGGGTTCAAACGGGCGCGCTCGGCATAATAGGCGTGGCGGTCGGCGAAACCGGCCTGCTTGGCCAGTGCATCCTGCTCGGCCTCGATCCGCGCGACTTCGGCGCGGCCGGTCGCGTGGATCTCGGCGGCGGTCATATCGGTGGTGGTGTTGAGCTTAAGCTCGTCGGCGTAATAGAGGTCGCCGAAGGGAAAGGTCAGCGCGCCGACCACGCCGCTCGGGGCATCGGGCAGGCTGCGCTCGGCCCATGTGATCACCCGGCCATAGGCGGGCGCCAGCGCGAGGATCGCGTTGCGGGCCTCTTCCAGCAAGGTATCCGCCTCGCCCTGCGGCAGCTTGCCTTCGGTAACAAGCGCGGCGGTCTTGGCCTTCACGTCCGCCCACAATGCCGCATCCTCGCCCTCCCCGTAAGGCGCGCCCGAGATCAGCTGCTTGCTGCCGGCGATGATCGTCTCGATCTGGAAGCGCGGCGGATAAATCCCGGCTGTCTGGCTCTGCTGGGTGCGCCAGATGGCTTCATCAAGCACGGCGGGAATCCCGCGCAGCCGGGCGATGTAATTCTTCAGGTCCGTCACATCGGCGACGGAATGGGTGTTGATCAGGAAATCGGGCAGCTGGCTGTGCGCCGAATAGAGCCGCGAATAGAACGGCGGGCGATAGATGCGGTTCTTGTAGGCCAGACTGGTGCGTTCGGCCTCCAGCGCCCAGATGTCAAAATTGACCTGACCTTCGGGGGACAGCTTGGCGCGGTCGAATTGCGCGCGCATCGTCTCGACGCTCTTCATGCGCCAATAGCCTTCGGCGGCAGCAGCGCCATCGCCGATATCGTCCCAGCGATCCCCGCCCGCCTTGATCCCGAGCCGGGTCGCGAGCTGCGGCCTCAATCTCAGCAATTTTTCGAACTCGGCGTCGAGGAATGCGGTGAGGCGGGCGTCCTCGCTCTGCGTGGCACTGGCAGCGGGCGTTTGCGCCAGCACGGATGCGGCGGGCAGCATCGCGGCGGCGAGCGCCGTCGCGACGGTCAAGGAAAGCTTGTGCATCATCGAAGGTCCCTCATCGCGCAAGATTGCAGCGCAGGCCGCTGGGGTAGCGGGCAAAGGAATCCGGATGAAGCCCCTTTCTTGCGGCTCTAGCCGAGCGGCATGTCCAACGCCTCGGCAACCGCGGCGATGCGCAGCTTCCCTCCCGACACATTGAGCCCTGCGGCCAGATGCGGGTCGGCCGCCATCGCGCCTTCCGCGCCCAGATTGGCGAGCTTCAGCACGAAGGGCAGCGTCGCATTGCCGAGCGCCATGGTCGAGGTGCGCGCCACCGCGCCGGGCATGTTGGCGACGCAGTAGTGGATCACGCCGTCCACTTCGAACACCGGGTCTTCGTGGGTGGTGGCGTGGCTCGTTTCAAAGCAGCCGCCCTGATCGATCGCGATATCGACCAGCACCGCGCCGCGCCGCATGGCGCGGACCATGTCGCGGGTGACCAGCTTGGGCGCGGCAGCCCCCGGCACCAGCACCGCGCCGATCACCAGATCGGCCTCGCGCACCGCATCGGCAATCGCCGCAGACGAGGCAAAGGCGGTCTTGATGCCGTTGCCGAACTGCGCGTCCAGCTCGGCCAGACGGCGGTTGGAGATATCGAAGATCGTCACATCGGCGCGCAGGCCCACGGCCATCTGCGCCGCGTTCACGCCCGCAACTCCGCCGCCAAGGATCACGACCTTGCCAGGCTCCACCCCCGGCACGCCGCCCAGCAACACGCCGCGCCCGCCCTGATGCTTTTCGAGGTAATGCGCACCGCACTGCACCGACATGCGCCCGGCGACTTCCGACATCGGCTTCAGGAGCGGCAGGCTGCCATCAGGGCCGGTGACGGTTTCGTAGGCGATGCAGGTCGCGCCGCTTGCCATCAGCCCTTCGGTCTGCGGCTTGTCGGCGGCGAGGTGGAGATAGGTGAACAGCAGGTGGTCAGGGCGCAGCATGGCGATCTCGACCGCCTGCGGCTCCTTGACCTTGACGATCATCTCGGCGGCTTCGAACACCGCCGCCGCATCGGGAAGGATCGACGCGCCGGCCGCCACATAGGCGCTATCCGCGAAATCGACGCCGAGACCTGCGCCGCTCTGAACCACGACATCGTGACCCGCGCGGGTCAGTTCCGCCACCGCTGCCGGGGTCAGGCCGACGCGGTATTCGTTGTTCTTGATCTCGGTGGGAACGCCGACGCGCATGATCTCTCTCCTGCTTGTTCTCTGGCGCGCGGTTTAGCAGGAAGGGCCCGCGCATTCTTCGCAATGATCGGCTTGGGCCGGCCTCTGCGCGCGCAAATCTTGCGTGGTGCGGGCAAATGTCGCATGGATTTCGCGCATGGACCGCATCGACCGGAAAATTCTTGATCTGCTGGCGGCTGACTCGCGCCTCACCGGAGAGCAGCTGGGGGAGCGCGTCGGCCTGTCGCCCTCTGCCGCGCACCGGCGGGTGAAGGCGCTGGAGGAAAGCGGGGCGATCACCGGATACCGCGCGCGGTTGTCCAAGGCGGCGCGGGGTAATCCCTCGACCGTGTTCGTGCAGGTCACTCTCACCGACCAGCGGCAGGCGACCATGCTCGCCTTCGAAGACGCGCTGGCGGACACTCCGCAGGCGGTGGAGGCCTATCTGATGAGCGGCCAATCGGACTATCTCGTCAAGGTGCTGGTGCGCGACGACGACAGTTACGAGCGCATCCACCGCGAGATTCTGTCGGCCCTGCCCGGTGTGCAGCGGCTGGTCAGCCAGTTCACGATCCGTACATTGGAGGGCGGCGAGTAGCCGATCCCGCCCGGGCCGTTGTCGTAGGAAGTTCTGGCAAAACGTTCGTCGCACGGTGGCCATGCCCGACCGCACGCATCCTTGTTTTCGCGCGCGGAAACCCGATGTGGCCCCGATGTCGAGGCGCCGAAGCGTTACAGTTCCGGGTCAAGATTGCGGTAGAAAGTTAGTTTTCCGACACGTATAGGACGAGCATGGCCACCCCGATCTATGAATTTGCGCAAATCCCGCGGGTCGATCCCGCAGGCAAAACGCGTGTCCGCCGGGTGCGCGATGCGGGGCAGGCGCCGACCGTGGGTGTGATCTACAATCCGCGCAGCCACCGCAATCTGGGGGCCGATTTCGACTGCGGCTTGTGCCCGCACGTGCACATCGCCCAGCCCCGCGCCCGCGCGCAACTGCCCGAAGCGCTGGCCGAATTCGCCGCCAAGGGCATCGACCTGCTCGTCATCAACGGCGGGGATGGCACTGTGCGCGACGTGCTGACCTGCGGACAGGCGATCTTCGGCGATGACTGGCCGACCGTCGCCGTGCTCCCCAAGGGCAAGACCAATGCGCTGACCGTCGACCTCGGCGTGCCCGACGACTGGAGCCTGCAGGACGCGATCGACGCGCTTGATCACGGCACCCGCGTGTACCGCCGCCCGATTGCGGTCTCCCCCGCCGACGAACCCGGCAAGCGCGTGGCAGGCTTCATCATGGGCGCAGGAGCCTTCACCAAATCGATCCAGGCGGGGCAGAGCGCGCACAAGCTTGGCGCTTTCAACAGCATGGTCGTGGGCGTCACCGGCATGTGGGCGCTGCTGCAATCGCTGTTCGCAGGACGCAACAATCCATGGCGTCGGGGCGCGCGGATGCGGATCGGCCTCGGCGCGTCGGATGCGCCGATGGCGCATAGCGGGTCGGGCGATCCGGAACGGCGCCAGCTCTTGTTCGCTTCGACGCTCGAACGGCTTCCGGCCGGGATCAAGCCTTTCGGCGCGCTCAAGAGCGGGTTGAAGCTGGTGGCGGTTGACCAGATCTCGCGCCGCACCACAGCGCTGGTGCCGCTCGTGCTGATCGGCAAGATCAGGAACGGGCTGCGCGAGCGCGGCATCCACCAGGTCGCGGCGACCCATTTCAACCTGTCGATCGACGACCAGTTCATCCTTGATGGCGAGGCCTTCCCGCCGGGTGATTACCGCATCGAACAGGGACCGGAGCTCGCCTTCGTCGCACCATGACCGGTGAACCTTCGGCGCTCGGCGAACGGATTGCCGCGCGCCTCACTGTCCCCGTCGATCCTGCCGTTGCCACCTTTGCCCGCGCCCTGGCGGATGCCGCAGGCGCGCGCGCGGTGCTGTTCTACGGATCGAACCTGCGCACCGGATCGCTCGAAGGTGTGCTCGATTTCTACATCCTACTGCCCGGCCAGCGGGAGAGCGCGATCTGGCCCACGGTCAGCTATCACGAGCGCGAGCATGAGGGCACGACCCTGCGCGCCAAGGTGGCGACCATGACGCTCTCCACCTTCGCCAAGGCGGCCAGCGGCGATCTGACCGACACCACCATCTGGGCGCGCTTCGTCCAGCCGAGCGCATTGATCTGGGCGGCGGATGATGCCGCCCGCGGCGAGGTGATTGCCGCCATCGCCTCGGCCGCCACCACCGCCGCGCGGCTTGCCGCCGCCTTGGGCCCGGTCAGCGGCACGGCGGAGGAATATTGGCGCACGCTGTTCCGCGCCACTTACAGCGCGGAGTTCCGCGTCGAGAAAGGCGGGCGGGAGAATGATATCCTCAGCGTCAATGCCGATCACTTCGCGGGCTTGCTGCCGCTGGCGCTGGAGGCGGGGGGCATTCCGCCCGGCCAGCACGGCACGATCCTGACACCGCGCCTGATGCCGGCCGAACGCGCGCGCATCTTGAGCTGGTGGAGCCGCCGTCGCCGTCTCGGCAAGCCGCTCAACCTGCTGCGACTGGTCAAGGCCAGCACCACTTTCGAGGGTGCGGCCCGCTACGCCGCGTGGAAGATCGAGCGGCATACCGGGATGCCGGTCGCCGTCACCCCGTTCCGCGAGCGCTTTCCGCTGCTGGCGGCACCGCAGGTGCTGCTCGACCTGAGGCGTCACCGCCGCCGCCAACGCAGCGGCGGCTAACCGCCTTACATATACTGTATGGCGATCGTCATGCTGGTGACCCCGGCGCCTGCGCTGAAGCGCACCTTCTCAAGCCCCGGCGGACGCGGAACCAGGCCGAGGATCTTCTTGATCTTCGGATTGTTCGACATGCCCGCCCCGTCGGTCGAGAAATCGGTCTTGCGGTTGCCATTGGCGTCGTGCTGCACCGCGATGGCATAATCGCCAGCCGCGGGCAGCGGCACGCACACTGTCGTGCTGCCCTTCTGCGGCCGTGCATCCACGCGAATTGTGTAACGCTTGCTCACCAGCCAATCGCCGCTCCGGGCGTAGTAGGTGCGCACGAACAGATGGCCGTCCGAAGACTTCAGGCCCGTCACCGTGATCCGCACCGCCGGACCCTTGCCCGCGGCGCATTGGCCAAGGTCATTGGTCACGATGCGTCCATAGCTGGCACCCTGCGCTGCCAGCGGCGCGGTGATCGCACCTGCCAGCGCAATACCCGCCACCACACCTGCCACCGCCGGGCGGCGGGCAAGGTCGGACAGGCGGGAGTTAAGCGGTAAACCGGTCATGGGCGTCTCATGGTTAAGCGGAAGAGGGGTGGCGCGCAAGCAGGGCAGCAATGTCGCAGCCATCGGGATATCGCCTGCGCAATGGCGCAGTGCGCCTGAATTGCGGCTTAATTGGCAACGCACCTGCCATTCACGGTGGAAAAGACTGCGGTTACGCCTTGTTTGCTGATTCGCGGCTCCCGTATGGCTGGCAGAGCGTCACAGAGAGGCTTCCTGCCAACGCCATGCCTGCACCCTTGATTTCCCCTTCGATCCTGTCGGCCGATTTCGCTCGGTTGGGGGAAGAGGTGCGCGCAGTCGATGCGGCGGGGGCAGACTGGATCCATATCGACGTGATGGACGGGCATTTCGTGCCGAACATCACCATCGGCTCTGACGTCGTGAAGGCGCTGCGTCCGCACACGACCAAGCCGTTCGACGTCCATCTGATGATCGCACCAGTCGATCCCTACCTTCAGGCCTTCGCCGATGCCGGGGCCGACATCATCACCGTCCACCCCGAGGCCGGACCGCACATCCACCGCACGCTGCAGGCGATCAAGGCGCTGGGCAAGAAGGCGGGCGTGGTGATCAATCCGGGTACGCCGGTTGAGGTGCTCGACAATCTGATGGACCTTGCCGACCTTATCCTGGTGATGAGCGTCAACCCCGGCTTCGGCGGGCAGAGCTTCATCGCTTCGCAGCTGGAGAAGGTCGCGCGCATCCGCTCGATGATCACGCGCTCGGGCCGCGGCATCCATCTCGAGGTTGATGGCGGCGTGAATGCCGAAACCGCGCGCATGTGTGTCGAGGCGGGGGCCGATGTGCTGGTCGCAGGCTCGGCCACCTTCAAGGGCGGGCCGGATGCCTATGCCGCCAATATCGCGGCGCTGAAGGGCGCGAGGTAATGGCGACGCTGCTGCGCACCCCGGCCGGCACCCGCGCCGATGCGCTGGTGGAGCGGGTCGGAGAGGCGCCGCTGCTGACACTGGCTGCCGGGGCCGAACCGGGCGCCGAACCTGCCCCGCCCCCGCCGCCCGAAGAACCGTCGCGCGCGCTGGCCCTGTCCGATGTCATCGCGGTCAAGTCCGGCCCGGGCGAGGCGCTGATCCGCTTCGCCTATCGCATCGGCATTCCTGGTCATGCCATCGCCGCCCCGTTCCGCCGTCCGCAGGCCTTGCGCGTGCTGGCGACGGTCGAAAGCCCCAATCGCGGCGACCGGGCTGCCGGCACCGCGCTGCGCGCCGGACATTTTCTGATCCACGGTGCGCGCCTGCCGATTGCGAGCTTCGATTTCTCGCCCTCGGCCCACCATGCGCCGGGCGTGGAGCGGGTGGTGCACGCCTTCAGCTGGCTCGCCGATCTGGCGGCCAGCGCTCCGCGTGCCGATGGCGCTGCTGTGGCCGAGCGGATCGCCAAGCAGTGGCTCCACGCGCACTCCACCCCCGGCAAGGGCCCGGCGTGGGAAGCGGAGCTGGCAGGCTTGCGGCTGGTCGCATGGCTGGTCCATGCTCCGCTGATGCTGGGAGGCACGGACAAGGCGCTCAAATCCCGTCTCCTGTCGGCGATTGGCGAGACTGCAAGCTGGCTCGACAAGCGCGCCGCGCGCGAAGCTCCCGGGTTCGGGCAGGTCGCCGCTTGGGCAGGCGTGGTGGCGGCCGGATTGCTGCTCCCGCACGGAAAGCCGCGGCGGATCTTTGGCGAGGCGGGCCTCGTCAAGGCGCTGGGCGATATGGTGGGCGAGGATGGCGGCGTGCTGTCGCGCTGCCCCGCCGCGCAGCTCGATGCGATCCGCCTGCTGACCGATCTGATCGCCTGTTACGAAGCGGCAGAGACTGCCCCGCCCGACGCGCTGGCGGTGATGCGCGAACTGCTGGTGCCGCCGCTGCTGGCGCTGCGCCATGGCGATGGATCGCTGGGCAGCTGGCAGGGACAGGGTGCGATTTCCGCCGACCGGGTGAACGCCGTGATCGAAGCGAGCGGCGTGCGCACCCGTCCGCTCGGTGCGGCGGCGGGCTGGGGCTACCAGCGCATCAAGGCGGGCGAGACCCTGCTGCAATTCGACACCGCTCCGCCGCCGCGCGCCAAGCATGCGCGGGTCGGCTGCGCTTCCACGCTTGCCTTCGAGCTGTCCGATGGGCCGCAGCGGATCATCGTCAATTGCGGCGGCGCGGCGCTGGCGGGCGGTCAGGTTCCCGCACGCATCGGGCAGGGGCTGCGGGCGACCGCCGCGTTTTCGACGATGGTGCTCGACAATGCCAATTCCACCGCCGTCCTGCTCCACGGGCAACTCGGCAAGGGGGTCGAGACGGTGGAGTTTGATCGCCGCGCAATCGCCCGGCCCGGCACGCGCGACGCGACCCGGATCGAGGCCGCGCATGATGGCTATGCCGGGCGCTTCGGCCTGACCCACCAGCGCATTCTGACGCTGTCGGGCGACGGCACCGAATTGGCGGGCGAGGACATCCTTGTCCCCTCGTCCAAGAACGGCAAGCGCGGCAAGATCGCCTTCGCCATCCGCTTCCATCTGGGGCGCGGGGTGGAGGTGCAGATGTCGGGTGACAAGCGCGGCGCAAGCCTGCTGCTTCCCGACGGTCGGCTCTGGCAATTCCGGCTGGGCGGCGATAGGGCGGGCGCCGGCGAGATCACCCTGTCTGCCGAGGACAGCCTGTGGGTCGACGGCGACGGCCGGCCCCATGCCACCGAACAGCTGGTGATCGAGGGACTGGCATTGCGCAGCGGGGGGCAATTCTCCTGGCGCTTACGGAAAACAGGATAGATTTCAGCCATGAGCGACAATGTGATCCGGCGGGCGCTGCTGTCAGTGTCCGACAAGAGCGGTTTGGCTGAACTGGGCGCGGCGCTCGCCGCGAAGGGTGTCGAACTGGTCAGCACCGGCGGCACCGCCAAGGCGCTGCGCGACGCGGGGCTGGCGGTGAAGGACGTTTCCGACCTCACCGGTTTTCCCGAGATGATGGACGGGCGGGTCAAGACGCTCCACCCCACGGTGCATGGTGGCCTACTCGCCCTGCGCGACAATCCCGAGCATGTCGCGGCGATGGAAGCCCACGGGATCGGCGCGATCGATCTGGTGGTGGTCAACCTCTACCCCTTCGAAGCGACCGTGGCCAAGGGCGCGAGCCGCGAAGAAGTGATCGAAAACATCGACATAGGCGGGCCTTCGATGGTGCGCTCTGCCGCGAAGAACCACGGTTTCGTCACCATCCTCACCGATCCCGCCGACTATGCCACGCTGGTCGCAGAAATGGACGCCAATGGCGGCGCGACGACGCAGGCCTTCCGCACCCGCATGGCGGGCAAGGCCTATGCCCGTACCGCGGCCTATGATTCTGCGATTGCCAGCTGGTTCGCCTTCTCGCCCGCCGCGAGTGACACGCCGACGCTGTTTCCCGAGACTCTCCCCCTCGCCTTCAAGCGCGCCGACACGCTGCGCTATGGCGAAAACCCGCACCAGTCGGCGGCGATCTATGTGCCGCAAGTGGTCGGCACCAAGGGCGTTCCGCAGGCGGCACAGCTGCAGGGCAAGGAGCTGAGCTACAACAATTTGAACGACGCCGATGCCGCGCTGGAACTGGCGGCGGAGTTTGCCGGGCAGGAACCCGCTGTCGTGATCGTCAAGCACGCCAACCCCTGCGGTGTCGCACAATCAGGCTCGCTGCTGGAAGCGTGGGAAGCTGCCTTAGCTTGCGACTCCGTGTCGGCCTTCGGCGGGATTGTTGCGGTGAATACCGAACTCGACGCCGCGACTGCCGAAGCCATCTCGGCGATCTTCACCGAGGTGGTGATCGCCCCCTCCGTCTCCGCCGAGGCGCGCGAGATCTTCGCCAGAAAGAAGAACCTTCGCTTGCTCGAATGCGGCCAGCTTCCCGATCCGCGCCGGGGCGGCCTGACGATGAAGACCATCGCGGGGGGCGTGTTGATCCAGTCGCGCGATGCCGGAGCGATCCTGCCTGAAGATCTGAAGGTCGTCACCAAGCGTGCACCCACCGATCAGGAGCTGAAGGACTGCCTGTTCGCCTGGACCGTGGCGCGGCACGTGAAGTCCAACGCGATCGTCTATGCCAAGGACGGCGCGACTGCCGGGATCGGCGCGGGCCAGATGAACCGCCGCGATTCGGCGCGCATTGCCGCGATCAAGGCCAAGGAAGCCGCCGAGACCTATGGCTGGCCCGCCCCCCGCACCGTGGGCAGCGCGGTCGCTTCCGACGCCTTCTTCCCCTTCGCCGACGGGTTGATCTCGGCTGCCGAGGCGGGGGCGACGGCGGTGATCCAACCGGGCGGCTCGATCCGCGACGACGAAGTGATCGCCGCCGCTGATAGTGCCGGGCTGGCAATGGTGTTCACCGGAATGCGGCATTTCAGGCACTGACTTGGTTGCGAGGGCGCCTCCGCGCCCTCGTCCTCGGTGCTGTTCCTCCGCTACGCTCCGGGCACCTGCGGGCGGCCGGTCGGCCTTGCGGCCCTTGGGCCGATGATCCTCCCCTCTAGGGGAGGGGGACCATCCGCAGGATGGTGGAGGGGCGAGCGGCGGTGCATTTTGCCATCCTACATTGGCGGGGGTCATGTCAGGCTTGGGCTGAGGCGTCAGAATGTGACCCTAACGGTGGTCTGGAGGGGATCTAACCGGGGTCTAGGTCGCTCTAGGTGGGGTCTGGAAAGCCGCCGCCTTCAGCCTTTGTTACTGTAACTCCTCTGCTTTCATCACTTTTGCAACGGTTCTCACCCAAAATGCCGCGGAGACCGGCTTTTCGCCGCCTGTGCACCCTATCCGCACCCCGCAAATGTAGGAAAGCCCCGGTCGTCTGAGCGCCGATGCCCGCTGACGAACGCTTTGCCGCAACCGCCGCACGGCCCGTCCGGTGTCATGCTGCATTGCAACTTTTTCTCAGCCGATCCGTAACCAGTATAGGGCCACGAACCTAATACGGCCTTGCTGCCAGTTCATCCCGCCGCAATCCGGCGCCGGGCAAAGGACTTGCGGAAACCCACGCGAATCACGAGTCCTCCGATGCGTCTCTTTGCTCCTGACCTGTTCCGCAATTTCGGCATCGGCTTCGTTCTCGGAGCCGTGCTGATCGTCGGCGCGAATGCGGAAAGCTGGAGCGGCGCGGTGGCCTCGCCCGCACAGGCGGCCGAATTGCGCGACCCCGCGCAGACCGTCCCTGCCCCTTCGGACGAGTTCGTGATCGCGCCTGTCAAAGGCTGATCCCATGCACAAATTCGCCTCTTTGCTCGCCGCCGGTTCGCTGGCGCTGAGCGCTTGTGCCGGCCCCGCCATCGCCGCCGAGGAACCGGTGGATGCTCCCGCTGCCACCCGCGTCGCCAAGGAGGCAAAAGGCCTGAAGACCGCTGTCTTCGCAGGCGGGTGCTTCTGGGGGGTCGAAGGCGTGTTCAGCCACGTCAAGGGCGTCAAATCGGCAGTCTCGGGCTTCCACGGCGGCACCAAGGCCAGCGCGAAGTACGATATCGTCACCTCCGGCATCACCGATCACGCCGAGTCCGTGAAGATCACCTATGATCCGGCGGTGGTGCGGTATGACCAGCTGCTGCGCATCTTCTTCTCGGTGGTCGCCGATCCCACACTCAAGAACCGGCAGGGCCCCGATGTTGGCGCGCATTACCGCAGCGCGATCGTGCCCACCAACGCCGAACAGACTGCCGTGGCCAAGGCGTATATCGCCCAGCTCGGCAAGTCGGGCCTCTGGAAGAAACCGATCGCAACGAAGATCGAGCCCTACAAGGCGTTCTACCCGGCCGAGGGCTATCATCAGGACTTCATGGCGAACAACCCGAAGCACGGATACATTGTCCGCTGGGACGCGCCCAAGGTGGCGGCACTGAAGGCGATGTTCCCGACGATGTACCGGGCGAGCTTCCTGAAGGATGCCTGATCGGCCGGATCGCGGAAGCGAACCTAGAGCGCTCTAACATATGCCAGCTTTGCGATTGCCGCAAGGACGCTTATATAACGCCCATGGGACAGCACGCGCACAGCCACCACGAACATTCCGGCCCCGATCTCGTTGCCGAGGCGGCGCGGGCGCTTGTCTCGGCCGGAGAGCAATGGACGTCGATGCGCGAATCGGTGTTTGCCGAACTCGCGCGGCATGATCGCCCGGTGTCCGCCTATGACATTGCCGACAACCTTTCGGCAGCGCGCGGCAAGCGGGTGGCGCCCAATTCGGTGTACCGCATCCTCGATGTGTTCGTGACGAACAACCTCGCGCTGCGCGTGGAAAGCGCCAACGCCTATCTCGCCAACACCCATCCGGGCTGCGCGCATGACTGCATCTTCCTGGTCTGCGACGAATGCGGCGAAACCGTGCACATTGATGACGAGGACGTAAGCCGCGCCGTCCGCGCCATCGCCGCCGCACGCAGCTTCAAGGCGGAGCGCCCGGTGCTGGAGATCCGCGGGCTGTGCAAGGGTTGCGCGTGAGGGCCTAGATCGCCAGCTTGACCACCGCGACGAACAGGCGCTTGCCTTCCTCGTAGTGGTTGACTTTGAGGTCTTCCGAGCGTGCGCCGGTCATCTCCATGAAGCCGACGTGAGTGTATTCCTCCACTCTGTCGCCAGCGCTGTAGCTGGCATAGAGTACCTGCCCGCCAACGGCCTGAACCTGCTCGCGCACCTGGGCTTCGCTTGTCCCGACATAGGTTGCGATGCGTGATTCCATGATCAGCTGTCCTCTTCGAGTAAAAGGAGAATCCGCTCCTGTGCAGATGGGATCAGTTGTCTGAATGCAGCGATGGACACAGCCTGGGCCGGATCACACACGGCGCGCAATTCCGACGGTGTGAGATTTTGATCCTTTAAAGTGGTTGTGCAATTCGCCGCGAGCTTGCCGCGAGCGGCAGCGAACCGATCGACCCGCTCAACCCTGATCGCTTCGAGCGTGACGATATCGGCCTGCAAACCGGCCGCTTCGAAATCGGCTGACCGGGCGAGAAGCTTGAGGCAACTTTGTCCGAGCGAATCGTCCGAACTCTCGCCGCGCGCGAAGCGTTCGATACAATACAGCTTCATGTCATCGGTCTCGATAACTTTGAGCGCGATTCGTTCGACCGCCCCTGCAACCACTGCCATCTCGCTCGGCGAAGGCTTTTCCGTGCCCCCGCCGCCCTGATTGGTCCCCGCCGTGGTGCTGGCGAGCGCGCTCGTGCCCTGCCCGACATTGCCCGACAGCTTGACGATCTCGGCGACACGCGCGTTCGCCGTATCAAGCTCGGCCTTGGCGTCGGTCGCCTTTTTCTTCTTGTCGTCGCACGCCTTTTTCTCGTCTTCGGTGCCCTTGGTGCAATCCGCCGTCAAATCGGCTTCCTTGCCCTTGAAGCCGGCCTCCGCCGCATCACGTCGCTTGGCGGCGGCGGCGTAGAGCGTCACCAGCTCGCTCGACAATTGCGCGTTGGCGGTGACTGCGGGGCCGCTTATAATGGTTGCAGGGGGCTTCACGGCGCCGGTCAGTTGCTCGATCGCCAGCACCGCGACCATCGCGCGCGCATCGCGCCCGGCCTGAACGATGAAGGATTCCTTCGATATCGCCCCGTTGAGATAGCGCTCGCAAGTGCGGAAAAAGCTTTCGCGCAGCAGGTTAATCGTTTGGGTGCGTTCGATCGAGGCCGCGGTTTCCGAGGCCGAAAGGCCAAAGGCGCCTTCGCCCGATTGCGATTTCGCATCCACTCCTAACGAACCCGAACCGCCGGTGGCGATGGCGGCGAAGACATCCGGCGCAGGTTCCGCGCACATCCGCAGCTTGACGAAGCGCGGCTCCTCGCCGGGATTGGGGGAGGGCTCGAACTCGGGCTGGATCAGGACATGGCGCTGCTTGGCGTCAACGGTGATGACCGATGGCCCTGCCGGAATCGGACGGTCGCGAAATGCGGTGTTCCACTTGGCACTGCAACCCGCGAGCGTAACCGCCGCCAATCCCAGCAGGCAGACGCCGCGCAAACGTAATCCCGTTCGTATTGTCATGAAGCGTCCCCCCTCTTCACGTTCAAAATCTCATATCTCTTCGTATTTGCAAGGGAAAACTGGCCGGTGCGGGCAAGCCTGGTCCGGAACTGCTCTCTTGATCTCCCTCAAGCCTTCAATCGACACGCCGGATTTCCGTGTGTAAGGCTGGAGGGATGACTCAATCGCCTCACACGCCCCTGCTTGATCTGGTCAACACGCCCGACGATCTGCGCCGCCTCAAGCCTGAACAGCTCCGCCAACTCGCCGATGAACTGCGCACCGAGATGATCGATGCGGTCAGCACGTCGGGCGGGCATCTGGGGTCGGGCCTTGGCGTGGTCGAACTGACGGTCGCGATCCACTATGTGTTCAACACGCCCGACGACAAGCTGGTCTGGGACGTGGGGCACCAGTGTTACCCGCACAAGATCATCACCGGCCGGCGGGACCGTATCCGCACCCTGCGTCAGGGCGGCGGGCTGAGCGGCTTCACCAAGCGTTCGGAGAGCGAGTACGATCCCTTCGGCGCGGCGCACTCGTCGACCTCGATTTCGGCGGCGCTGGGCTTTGCCATGGCCAACAAGATGCAGGGCAAGTCCGGGCGCGGCATTGCGGTGATCGGCGATGGTTCGATGAGCGCAGGGATGGCCTACGAGGCGATGAACAACGCCGCGCAGGCGGGCAATCGCCTGATCGTGATCCTCAATGATAACGACATGTCGATCGCGCCGCCGGTGGGGGGCCTGTCCGCCTATCTCGCGCGGATGGTGTCATCGAGCGAATATCTCGGCATCCGCAGCCTCGCATCGCGCGTCATCCAGAAGATGAGCCGCCGGATGCACGACACCATCGGCAAGGCGGAAGAATTCACCCGCGGCATGGTGACCGGCGGGACGCTGTTCGAGGAACTGGGCTTCTACTATGTCGGCCCGATCGACGGGCACAATCTCGATCACCTGCTGCCGGTGCTGGAGAATGTGCGCGACACATCCGAAGGCCCGGTGCTGATCCATGTCGTGACCGAGAAGGGCAAGGGCTATGCCCCGGCTGAAAACTCTGCCGACAAGTATCACGGCGTGCCCAAGTTCAACGTCGTCACCGGCGAGAAGGCCAAGAGCGCGCCGAGCGCGCCGGCCTATCAGGACGTGTTCGGGTTGACGCTGGCGAAGCTCGCCGAGACGGACGACCGGATCTGTGCGATCACCGCCGCCATGCCTTCAGGCACCGGGGTGGACAAGTTCGCCAAGGCGCACCCCACCCGCACCTTCGATGTCGGCATTGCCGAACAGCACGCGGTGACTTTCGCGGCGGGCCTGGCTGCCGAGGGGATGCGGCCTTTCGCGGCGATTTACTCCACCTTCCTCCAGCGCGCTTACGATCAGGTGGTGCACGATGTGTGCATCCAGAACCTGCCCGTGCGCTTCGCCATCGACCGCGCAGGGCTAGTCGGCGCGGACGGGGCCACGCACGCCGGGTCGTTCGACATCACCTATCTCGCCACGCTGCCCAACATGGTGGTGATGGCCGCCGCCGACGAGGCGGAGCTGGTCCACATGACCTACACCGCCGCCGAGTATGACGCCGGCCCGATCGCCTTCCGCTACCCGCGCGGCAACGGCACCGGTGTCCCGCTGCCGGAGGTTCCAGTGAAGCTGGAAATCGGCAAGGGCCGGTTGGTGCGTGAAGGCACCAAGGTGGCGATCCTCTCGATCGGCTCGCGCCTGACCGAAGCGCTCAAGGCCGCCGACACGCTGGAGGCCAAGGGGCTTTCCACCACGGTTGCCGACCTGCGCTTTGCCAAGCCGCTCGATGAAGACCTGATCGCCAAGCTGATGCGCACCCACGAGGTTATCGTCACGGTCGAGGAAGGCTCGATCGGCGGTCTTGGCGCGCATGTGCTGACCTTCGCCAGCGATGAAGGCCTGACCGATAACGGGCTGAAGGTCCGTACGCTGCGCCTGCCCGATACCTTCATCGATCACGACGATCCGATGAAGCAGTATGACGAGGCCGGGCTGAACGCGCCGCAGATCGTGGACACGGTGCTGAAGGCGCTGAAGCACAACAGCACCGGGATCACGGGCGAAGAGGCGCGTGCCTGACGCGGTTGCGGAAAGCGCGCCCGAGCCTTTCGCGGCGTGCTTTTCAATTCCCAAACTGATTGCCTGGGTCGCCGTTTCCGGTGGCATGGCCGTTTTGGCCCTGCTGTTCCTGCTGGGCGGCGCAAGCGGCGGGCAGCTTTTTGTACTGGTGCTCGGCGGGCTGGGCGTGCTGTTCTTCGGCGGGATCGCCGCCGTCCACGCCATGCGCCTGTTTGACCGCCGCCCGCAAGTGGTGCTCCACGACAGGAGCATCTACGTCCGCGCACATGGCGAAGCGCTGATTCCGTTGCGCTCGATCAAGAGCGTCCGGACGGATGGCCTCGGCCAGATCAGCCTCATCCTCAACAAGCCTGCGAAGTACCCGATCGAAACCCGCCACCGCCGCTTCCTCTATCGCCTCAACGGCAGCGCGGCGCGGGGCTTCTTCGGCGATGTATGGATCAGGACGAACGTACTAGACTGCTCGCGAGGCGCGCTGCTCGACGCAATGGCGGAACACCGCCCGATGACCGAGTTCGAGAAGCGGTTGGCGGAACGGATCGCCGCCAACAGCTAGGCGCCCGGCCTAGCGCGGCTGGGTGATCAGCAGCGCTTCGGGGTTGGCGGGCGGTTCGACCGGGGTGGTATCTGCCTGATCCGGTACCGGAGCCGTTTCCGCAGGCACCGGAGCCTGAGCCGCTTTCAGCTCTTCCAGCTCCTCCAGCCACTGCCGGTCCCGTTCCGACATCGGCTCGCCCTTGAGCGCGGCGATATCGCGGCGGCGCTGGGCGAGGTAGGTCTCGCGGCGCAGGCGATAGGGATCGTCCGAGGCAGCGATGCTGGCGATCTCCTCGTCGAAGGTCAGCCGCTGGTCGAGGCCGTTGACCACGAAATAGCCGACCGCATAGGCGGGCTTGTTGAACGGCTTGCCCACCACGAAGGGCAGCAGCGACTGATCCAGCGTGTTGCCGATCAGATCGCGCACCGAAGTCGCGCCCGTGACCGGCAGATAGAGATAGGCCCCCGGCCCGACGCCGTAAAAGCCCAGCGTGTTGGCAAAGCCGTTGCGGCGGTAGGGCAGACCGACGCCCGGCTTCTTCGCCACATCGAACAGCCCGCCCACGCCGATGGTGGTGTTGATCGCCATCCGCCCCAGCGTCTCGAATGCCTTGCCGACCTTGCCTTGCAGCAGGAAGTTCAGCGCATTGCTCGGCTCGCCGAGGTTGCGCACGACATTGCCGAGGCCATCGCGGACCGGTTCGGGCAGGCCGTCGCGATAGGCGTAGGCGAGCGGTTCAACCAGCGCCTGGTCGACCGCCTGGGTGACGCGGTAGCTGTCTTCGTTGATGCGCTCCATCGGATCGCTTTTGGGCGGGCCGATCTGGCCTTCGACCACGATCTCGTTGCCTGCTGGAGGCTCCTCGCCCTCGGCAGGCGCGGGCGGCAGCGCGGGGTCTTGCCCTGCGGCGTCCTGCACGGCGGCAAGGCTCCATTCGATCGGGACAATCACGGGCGGCGGCGGCGGCACGGCCGGAACAGCCGCAGCCAGCGCGGCGCTCATCAGCGGGGGAGATGTCGCAAGCATCGCAAAGCCCGGCATGAATTTCCTATCTAAAAACGGGTCGTACGGTTGCACGACCCCGCCTGCGCGATTCTTGCCCTTTACCTGCGCCCCCTATACGCAAGCTGAATTATCGATCCACAAAGGCAAATGAAATTCGATGTCCCTGATCCAGATCACCCGCGAAGGCCCTGTCACCATCCTCACACTCGACCGGGCGGAAAGCATGAACCCGCTCGGCGCGCCGGGCGACGGGGACGAGTTTGTCCGTGTCGCGAATGCGATCAACCGCGATATGGAATGCCGGGTGGTGATCCTGACCGGCGCCGGGCGGGCCTTCAGCGCGGGCGGCGATATCAAGGCGATGCGCGACAAGACCGGCACCTTCGGCGGCACGACCCCCGCGATTTCCGATGGATACCGCGACAATATCCACCAGATGCTGCGTGCGCTGTACGGGTTGCGCGTGCCGGTGATCGCAGCGGTCAACGGCCCGGCGATCGGTCTGGGCTGCGATGTAGCCTGCCTCGCCGATATCCGCATCGCATCGGAAAGCGCCAAGTTCGGCGTGACCTTCCTCAAGCTGGGCATCATCCCCGGCGATGGCGGCACGTGGATCCTGCCCCGCGTGATCGGCATGAGCCGCGCGGCGGAATTGTTCTACACCGGGGATGTGATCGACGCCGCGACGGCGAAGGACTGGGGCCTTGTCAGCCGCGTGGTCGCGCCCGAAGCGCTGATGGACGAAGCGCGCGCGCTGGCGGCCAGGATCGCGCTGCTCCCGCCGCATTCGCTGCGCCACACCAAGAACCTGCTGCGGCAGGGCCAGCAGACGAGTTATGACACCGCGCTGGAACTTGCGGCCAACACGCAAGCTATGATGCACACCACGGCCGACCATGCCGAGGGCGTCGCGGCACTGATCGAGAAGCGGGCGGCGGTGTTCACCGGGGAATAGACCGCCTTCCCCGGAGCGGTTGGGACGGCTTGCCAAAGGGGAGAAATGCCTGTGTCGGTGGAAATGTGGCTCGCCCTCGGCGCCAATCTCACCAGCCTTGTGGTTGCCGCGGGCGGATGGCTGTTCGCGTGGAAGCTCCAGAAGGAGAAGAGGCGGCAGGACCGGCGCGACAAGCTGCTCGACCGCGCCTTGCGGGAAGTGCACGCGCGCATCGTGCTGGAGGAGAAATCGGTCGATTACTTCGTCGATGAACAACCGCTTGGCAGGCAGGCGCTGAAGGTGGAGCTTCGCGATCTGGTCGAGCAGGAGATCGGCTATCGGCCCGCCATGTCGCGCAGCGAGATAAAGCGCCTTATCGAGCAGAACGCGCGGTAATTAGAACCACTTCCACACCCCCGCCGGGATGCCCGCCTGCCACAGGTGGAGCCAGCTTCCCGCCAGCCACAGCACCGTGCCCGCCACCAGCGGCACCGCGCCAACGCTGAACAGCTGGCCCCAGCGCGGCCAGTAGGAGGTCTTGCGCGACCATTCGCGCCAGGCATCGCCCATCAGCGTCGCCTTCTTGCCATCCTGCAATTTCGCGCCGACCAGTGCGAGCACGCCCATCGCGAAGGCGGTAATCATGGTGCGGGTGCTCCAGAACAGCACCATGTGCGACAGTGCCCACAGCCCGAAGCTCCACATCATCGGGTGGCGGGTGACGCGGAACACGCCCTTGGGCTCGGCGCGGGCCTGGGCTTCGGCCATCGGTGTGGGCAGCGCCGGATTGCCGAGGAAGGATCCCGCCAACAGGATCATCGCGGGCAAGGTGATGATTGTCGCCGCGATCCAGCCCGCCTCGCCCGAACCGGGCAGGTCAGCGGGCGGGGCGGCGATGAAGGCGAGGTAGACCCAGCCCAGCGTGGCGAAGCTCACCAGCGTATAGGCGATCTGGAAGCCGTTTGCCCCCAAGGCCCGCACCAGCGGCGCGCGCAAGGGATGCGACATGGCAAAATGCGTGCCGACGAATGCGGCATTCGCCGCGATGAGTGTGATGATGTCCCCGTTCATGGGCGGCAGATTAACCGCTGCGCGGCGCTTCGCCTAGCGGGGAGGCTGTCATGGTACAACGCCGGTGGGGACAATCGTTGCCTGCGCCGCGGCGACATGCACCGGCGGCTCGCCGTCACTTTCAGCCCAGACATCGGCGCGCACCACCACCTGCCGCTTGCCCGCCTTGATGACGGTGCCCTTGGCGCGCAGCCGTTCGCCCTTGGCCGGGCGCAGGAAATCGATGGTGTAGCCCCCCGTCACCACATCGCCGACCACCGATGCTCCCGCCCAAGCGCAGGCATTGTCCGCCATCAGCCCGACAATCGCGCCGTGGGCATAGCCGTGGTGCTGGGTCATCTCGGGCCGCATGACGAGCAGCAACTCGCTCTCCCCCTCCCACACCTTCACCGGCTCGACATCGAGCCACGAGGAGAACCCCGAACGGGCGACCGCGACCTTCTTCATGTAGGCGATGGAGGCTTCAGGCGAGTCAAATCGGGAGGCGGTGGAGGTCGACATGGGGGAGGCTCCTTAAGTCTGAATTATAGACTTTATGGCGCTTGCCTTGTGCGCTTGCAAGTCTGATAATCAGACGATGAAGACCTACCGCCCCTCACGCGCGCCCTGCCCGGTGGGCCGCGCCGCCCGCTTGCTCGGCGACCGCTGGGTGCTGCTGATCCTGCGTGATGCCTTTCTGGGGGCGGAGCGATTCGAGGAATTCGTCGAGCGCCTCGGCATCAACCGCGCGGCGCTGACCTCGCGGCTGGCGATCTTGCAGGAGGCGGGGCTGATGCTGCGCGACCCGCCGGAGGGCAAGCGCGCGCGCTACGTCCTCACGGACAAGGCCCGCGCACTGGTGCCGACCTTCACCGAACTCGCCGGATGGAGCAGCGCGCACCTGTTCGGCGAGGGCGAACGCGCGGATGGTTGGCCGCAGGCGCCTACGGATAGCTCTCGATCGCGATCAGCTCGACCTTGAAGACCAGCGTCGCGTTGCCGGGGATCGGACCGCGCCCGACCGGGCCATAGGCAGAGTCTGCCGGGATCGCGATCTCGATGATCTCGTCCATGCCCATGTTCGGAATGGCAATCTGCCAGCCCTTGACCAACCGGCCCAGCGGGAAGGTTGCCGGCATACCGCGCGCGTAGGAACTGTCGAACACCGTCCCGTCGAGCAATCGCCCCTCGTAATGGACGGTGACATTGTCGGCGACAGTCGGCTTGCGGTCCGATGCCAGATACTTGATCCAGCGCCAGCGCACCCCGCCTTCGGCGAAATGCCAGCCATCTTCCGGCGTCAGGCCGAGCAGATAGAGCTGCTGCTGCGCATGCCACGCGGAGTTTTGCGCGTTGGGATCGGCCTTGGCTTCGCTCGGGCTCTCCTGCGCATGGGCGGGGTGGAGCGCGAGCAGCAGCGAGCCCGCCAAAGCGGCGGCGGCGAGAGTCTTCATCGGCAGGCCTTTCACCAGTCGTAGGCCTTGGGCCGGTCGCTTTCATCGAGATCGATGTAGCGATCCCGCAGGCGGGTCTGGTGGTTGGTGAGGTCCTGCTCGCGTCCGTCGATGAACACCCGTGTCGGCACCGAGCCGACTTCGAGCGGATCGCCGGTCCAGATCACCACATCGCCCAGCGCGCCGGGCTTCAAGACGCCCGCCTTGCCGCCCATGCCGCTGATCTCGGCCGGGACCGAGCTGATCGCGGCGAAGGCCTTGCCCCAGTCCATCCCGCTCGCCCCGGGCATCCGGGTCAGCGCGACGAGGTTGCCCGCCACCTGCTGCAAGCGGCGCGGGTTCTGCAAGCTTTCGGCATTGATTGCGACCTTGACGCCCGCCTTGGCCATCCGTCCGGCATTGGACTGGGTGGCGCCCAGTTGCTCGAAGGTTTCGGGCAGGTCGTTGAGGCCATTGGCGATCACCGGCACGCCCGCCGCGGCGATTTCGCTCGCCACTAGCCAGCCCTCGGTCGCGCCGACCAGCACCAGATCGAGCTTCGGATATTCCGTCTTCAGCGCCAGCACGGCGCGGATGTCGGCCATCCGTTCGACCGCGACATAAAGCTTCTGCTTGCCCGTCACCACCGGCACCAGCGCCTCGGCATCGAAGCGGCTGAGGAACACTTCGTCGTCCTTGCCGATCTCGGTCGTCTCGGGGATGCCGGGCTTGCCGACCAGCGCCTGCGCCTCGCGCAAGGCCGAACGCAGCAGCACATGGGCCGCAGCGCGGCTGCCGCCCGCGCGGTCTGCCCCGCCTTCGCCCAGATTGATCATCTGGAAAGCGCGCGCCTGCATCACCGGCCGGGCATCGCCATCAAGGTCGATGATCGCACCTTGCCCCGCAAAGATCGAGCCTGCCGGCACCATCGAGGTCGCGGCGCGGGTGATCCCGGCGGCCTTGTGGACGAGGATGTGCTGCGAGGTCGGATTGATCGCGGTTGCCGCATCCAGCGCCGCGCTGAACGGCGTTTCACGGGCGGTGATGTCGTTGCTTTCGTCCACCGCCGACACATCGGCGAGGCCCAGCGTCGTCACCGTGGCGAACAGGCCGGGGGTGACCCACGCCCCGCCCGCGTCGATGACGGTGTCGGTGGAAAAGGTCTGGCCCGGGGTGGGCACTCCCGCGAACACCACCTTGCCATCGTCCACGATCACCACGCCGCCTTCGATCGGGGCGCCGCCATCGCCGATCACCAGCCTGGCATTGGTGACGACCATGTCCTGCGCGAAAGCAGGGGTGGCGGTGAGGGCCAGAACGCTGGCCGCTGTGATCAGGAGGCGCTTCACTTCACATCTCCTTCACCGGGCTGGCCAAGCTCGAAATCGCTGACGGGCCTTGTCTTGGGGTTCATCGCATCGAACATCAGCGCGCCGTCGATCCACACCTTTTCGGGCCGCGAATAGACGCTCAGCGGATCGCCGTTCCACAGCACCACATCGGCCATTTTGCCGGTTTCGAGGCTGCCGGTCATGTCGGCAATGCCCATTGCCTTGGCGGCGTTGTAGGTGAGCCACTGGATCACGGTCGCATCGGGAATGTCGATCCCGACCCGCGCACCGGCAGCCTGCGCCTTGGCGGCTTCCTGATTGAGCCTCTGGATATCGTTCTGGTCGTCCGAGTGGATCACCACGCAGGCGCCCTCGCGCTGGAGGAAGGCCGCGTTTTCGAGGATCCCGTCGTAGCTTTCCATCTTGAAGCCGTACCAATCGGCCCAGATCGCGCTGCACACGTCATTCTCGCGCAGCAGATCGCCGATCTTGTAGGCTTCGACCGCGTGGTGGAAGGCGGCGACCTTGTAGCCCATCTCCTTGGCCATATCGAGCACCAGCGCCATTTCATCGGCGCGGTAGCAGTGGTTCTGGATCAGGATTTCGCCCTTCAACACGCCGACCAGCGTCTCCTTGCCGAGATCGCGCTTGGCCTTCGGATCGTTCGCGTAATCAATCGCGGCGAGCCATGTTTCGCGGTTGACGGCAAGGTTGCCCATGCGGGTCGAAGGCATCCGCCCGCGCGCGCCATAGACGCGCTTGGGGTTCTCGCCGCAGGCCATCTTCATCGAATAGGGCGCGCCGGGGAACTTCATCCCCTGCATGGTGCGCGCAGGCACGTTCTTGAGCGTGACCGAGCGGCCGCCCATCAGGTTGGCCGATCCGGGGAGGATCTGCAGCGCCGTCACCCCGCCATTGGCGAGCGCGCGGCTGAAGCCGGGGTCCTGCGGCCAGACCGAATGTTCGGCCCAGACTTCGGGCGTGGTCGGGCTGGTCGCCTCGTTCCCGTCGGAATGCGCCTCGACACCGGGCGAGGGGTAGTCGCCCAGGTGCGAGTGAATGTCGATGATGCCGGGGGTGACGAATTTGCCCGTGCCGTCGAACACCGCGATGTCGGCGGGGATAGGCGTATCGGGGCCGCCCACCGCAGTGATCTTGCCGCCGGACATGAAGACGACGCCGTTCTGGATCGTCCCGCCCTTGCCGTCATAGACCGTCGCGCCGCGGATCGCCGTGGCGACATTGGGGTAGGGCTTGTAGGTCGAGGCGAACACCGGATCGCCCGCCTTGGTGGCGGCGAATTTCTTTTCGTCGGATTTGGCGGAGGCGGAGGCGCTGGCGGTTTCGCCCGATCCTCCGGTGGTCGCGCAGGCGGAGAGCGCAAGCGCGCTGGCGAGTGTGGCAAGCACGGCAATGCGCCCGCGCGCGCTTTTATCTGCAAACATTCAAACCTCGCGTTGTTCCGGTCCTGCATGTTGGAACGGAAAACGCGAGGTTTGTCCATGGCGTTGGACGATTTTGGTGTCCGAAGTTTCTTACCCCGCCGCGCGTGCCGCGAGGCGCATGCTGCCGCGCCTTACAGCTCGCCGCAGGTGTTCTTCAGCCCGAAGACCCACCAACCGATGAGACAGCCAAGGGCGTAACCGGATTCGCCATCCTTGCCTGCGTAAGCCGGTGCAGCTGTTCCGACCGACACCGCAACCATCGACACAACAGCCACCTTGATAAGCTTTTTCATGATCCTCTCCTCACATTTCCGGCGCAGCTTTGCGCAAGGCGAGGCTAGGTCATAGGCATGCAACGTCAATCAATTGATGGCTAAAATATGTTATATTTTCAGTTAGTTAACACTTCCTGCGGCCGGACCGATGCCCCACGGCGAAGGTCCGGCCTGCAAGGTGTCATGCCTATGGCGTCGGGCGGGTCGCGGGTTGGATGCCTGCCTGCTGCGGCTCCATTCCAGCTTCGGACTGCCCTTCGAGGCCGCTACCCGCATCGTCCTTGAGCGTGTCGAGGTGCATCCACTTCTTCACTACGGGGCTGACCAGCAGCACGGCCACCGCCGCGCCGATCGCGATCCAGCCGAACACCTCGTAAATGTCGAGCAGGCCTTGTTTGGTCATCTCGCCATCGTGACCGCCGGTCGCTTCGCCGATCTTGCCGGCAACGAAATTGCCGACCGCGGTCATGTAGAACCACGCGCCCATGATAAGCGAGGCGAGGTGCTTGGGTGCCAGCCGGTTCATCGCTGACAGACCGACCGGCGAAAGGCACAGTTCAGCCGTGGTGGCGAAGAAGTAATAGGCGAAGACGAGGATGACCGGAGTCATCGCCGCAATGCCATAGGCTTCCGCGCCCCACACCAGCACGAGATTGGCAAGGCCCATCTGCGCCAGCGCCAATCCGAACTTGGCCGGAGCCGAGGGTTCCTTGCCCTTGGTGCCAAGCCATTGCCAAAGGCCCGCGAACAGCGGGGCGAGCAGGATGATGTAGATCGGATTGATCGACTGGAAGATGCCCGCCGGGACACCGCCGCGATCCACGAACTTGTCGGTGAACTGGTTCATCGACCCGCCCGCTTGCTCGAACAGGCCCCAGAACAACGGGTTAAGGCTGATCAGGAACAGGATCGCGAACATGCGTTCACGCGGTTCCTTTTCGAGCTTGAAGCTTTCGAAAAGGACGTAGCCGAGCAGCGACAGGCCCGAGATGATCAGCAGCGTCTGGATCACGTCCTGATACTGCACCAGCCCCCAGATCACGGCAACCGCAGCGACGCCGATACCATAGAGGCTGTATTCCGTCCCCTTGGCGAGCGGCCGGGGAGCCTCACCCGCGCCGCCCAGCGTTGACTTGCCGAGCACGAAGACAACGAGGCCCAGCAGCATCCCGATGCCGGCAAGACCGAAGCCAAAGCCCCAGCCAACCGTCTGGCCGAGATAGGCGACCAAGATCGTCCCGATCGCCGCGCCGACGTTGATGCCCATGTAGAAGATCGTATAGGCACCGTCGCGGCGGATATCGGTCATCGGGTAAAGCTGGCCGACCATCACCGAGATGTTGGCCTTCAGGAAACCCGAGCCGACGATGATGAAGGCCAGCGCCGCCCAGAATATGTTGATCGTGGGATCGTCCTGCCCGCCAGTGCCTTCCACCGCCATCAGCGAATGGCCCACCGCCAGCAGCAAGCCGCCGAACAGGACCGCCTTTCGCTGGCCGAGATAGCGGTCAGCCAGCCAGCCACCCAGCACCGGAGTGATGTAGACGAGGCTGGCATATGCGCCGAGGATCAGGTTCGACTTGCCCTCGGTGAAGTCCCAATGCTGGGCCAGATAGAACACCAGAATTGCGCGCATGCCGTAGTAGGAAAAGCGTTCCCACATCTCGGCGAAGAACAGCATGTAGAGGCCCTTGGGGTGCCCGGCGAATTCAGGCTCCTTCTGCACCGCGATCTTGCTTCCAATCGCAAGAAACACGATCAGCACGGCCACGGCGATGGCCGCAATCCAATCGGCCTCCGCCCACAGCGAAATATCTTTCATGAATTCGATCCCCATCGAATGGTTAAGCGGTGCCTCACCACACCGCCGCAATGGGGGCGCACCCTAACGCCTCTTGCGTCCGTGTGAAGCTTTTGTTGCGTAGCTATGTTCGTGTTGCGCTGACCTATCGCCTGCCATCAGGTTGCCGCACAAACTTGACCGCATGGCTGTATTATGGCACTGACGCACCTCGCAAGGGACACTGCTGACATGAACCCCAATCGCCCCAATCCCAACCGGCCCGTCTATCTCAAGCTGCGCGACCAGATCGCCGCTGCGATCATCGATGGGGCTTATCCCGAAGGCGCGATGCTGCCTTCGGTGCGGGCGTTGGCGGCAGAGCAGGGCGCGAACCCGCTGACCGTGGCCAAGGCCTACCAGCAGTTCCAGAACGACGGGCTTGTCGAAGTCCAGCGCGGCGTCGGCATGTATGTGGTGCGCGGCGCGGCCGAACGTCTGCGCAGCGCCGAGCGCGAGGCCTTCCTGCGCGAGGAATGGCCCGAGATCCGCAGCCGGATGCAGCGCCTCGGCCTCAGTCCATCGGACCTTGCTCTCGTTTCCTGACCAACATACGACTGATACTTGTGTAACTTGCGGAATTTCCCGCTTTGTGACACATTGTATACAATTGCATGGGCCGGGATTGCATCTGCGCCCACCCTGCGATTAAAGGGGGCGCCTCACGGGTCGGAGGCGAGTATATAAACGACGGGGTAACCCGCAAATGCGGCGTGACAGGACGGCTTGACCGTGCCGGGCGTCGGGAGATCGGTATGATCAGATCCGAGCTGTTGCAGGAACTGCACAAAGACAATCCAGACCTTCGCGCCGACGAGATCGAGCAGGTGGTCGATATCTTCTTTGACGAAATCGCCCAGCGGCTGGCCGAAGGCGGCCGGGTCGAACTGCGCGGCTTCGGCGCGTTTTCGACCCGCGAGCGTGATGCCCGCAGCGGTCGCAATCCGCGCACCGGCGAAACGGTGGACGTGCCTGAAAAGCGCGTTCCCTATTTCAAGGCCGGCAAGGAAATCCGCGAGCGTCTGAACAAGTAAGGCGTTCTTGAGTTGCGTGCCCGCCTCCGCGGGCACGTCCTCGGCGCTGATCCTTCACTTCGCTACGCTACGTTCCGGGCACCTGCGGCTCGCGCGCGTGCGCTCGCGGCCCCTGCGGGGCCGATCTTCGCGCGCAAATCAAACTTAGGCGGTGATCCGGCCCGCAAACGGACGGGCCGCAAGGGCGACCGCCCTCCCGCAGCGACGCGACCTTCAGGTCGCATGAGCGAGGATTTCGCATCGCGGAGGCGATGCGGAACAAAAAACCGCGCGGAGGCGCCTTCGCAAACAAGCTACGCCGCGCGCGGCATCGGTTCGTCATGGGCGAGGCTGGGCACCGGCAGCGCGCGTTCGCGGCCGAGCGCTGCGAAAACCAGTTCGATAAGGCGTTCGGCCCCGCCGCTCATGCTCATGTCGACCGGAATCATGCCCAGTTCGGCGATCTCGTCGATCTCGTCGGCGCCCGGCACCGCGATGATGCGGGACAGCCCGGGCATCCGGTCCTGCACCAGCGGCGTCAGCTCGCGCGAAACATCGGTCACGCCGGTCGTCACCGCCAGCACTTGCCGCCGGTCGATCCCGATCGCAGCCCAGCTGCGCGGATCGGCGGGGTTGGCGCTGTGGACGTGGTAGCCATCGGCCAGCGCGATCTGGAAGCGGTCGTGATCGGCATCGATCGCGAGATAGTCGATGGCGTTGAAGGTCAGCGCATCGGCCAAGGCCCGCCCCGCAGCGGTCATGCCGATAATCAGCACCGGCGCATCGTCACCCGCCAGCTTGGCATCGGGCGGACCGGCGCGCAGGCGGCCTGCCAGCTTGCGCCCGACATTCGAGACGAAGGGCGTCACCGCCAGGCTGATCGCGATGGCGGTGACCATCGCGGAAACCAGCCGCGGCTCGGCCAGCCCCGCCACCGCAGGCAGCGCCAGCAACACCAGCGTGAACTCGCTCCCCTGCCCGAGCAGAAAGCCGAGCTGGATCGAACCCGGCACCGACCAGCGGTTGAGCAGGGCCGCGGCGACGTTGAAGGCGCATTTCAGCGCGATCACGCCCACGGTCATGGCCACCACCAGCTGCCAGTCAGCGACCAACAGGGCAGGGTCGATGCTGAGACCGACCGAAATGAAGAAGAAGCTCAGAAACAGGCCGCGAAACGCGTCGATCTCGGTCTGTACCAGAATGCGGTAGCGCGAATCCGCCACTGCCATGCCGCCAAGGAAGGCTCCCAGCGTCAGCGAGAGACCCGCCATCCCCGTCGCCCACCCGGCGGCGAGCGCGATGAACAGTGCGGTCGCGGTATAGACCTCGGTCGTGCCCGCGCGGGCGATCAGGCCGAATAGCGGCTCTGTGAGAAAGCGCGCAAACAGCACGGCAATGGCAAAGGCGGCGAGCGCTTTGGCTCCGGCGATGCCCAGCGCAGGCGCAAGCGCCCCGCCGCTGGCGAGCGCGCCTGCCGTGACCAGCAGCAGGATCGCGGCAATATCCTGAAAGATCAGGATCGATTGCGCGGCGCGGCCCACGGGGCAATCCTCCTGCCCGCGCTCGCGGATCAGGCCGATGACGACGGCGGTCGACGAAAGCCCCATCCCGAAGCCCGCGATCACCGCAAAGGCCGGTGGTAGGCCCAGCGCCCAGAACAGCGCGGCGAAGCCTCCGCCCGCGACCAGCATTTGCAAGCTGCCGAACCCGAAGATATTGCCCGCCTCGGCCCGGATACGCCCCAGCGAGAAATGCAGGCCGAGGTTGAACAGCAGGAACATCACCCCGGCTTCGGCCATCGCCGCCACCACCGGCCCGCTGAAATCCTGCGCCATGCCGAGGCTGGCGAGGCCCAACCCCAGACCGAGATAGCCGACGATCGGGTTCAATCGCAGCGCCCGGCTCGCCAGTGCCGCACCGATCCCGAGCCCCAGCAGCGTGATCGCCGGCTGGATCGTCGCGACCACCGAATGCGCGTCTGATGCTTCGCCCGCCATGCTGCGCCCCGCTCGAGAAAATGCCGAGCCCCGCAAATGGGCGATCCCGCCTGCGCTGACAAGCTTTCGGGGCGGGCTCTGGCATTCCCCCGGCAATCTGTGGCAAGGGCCGGATCATGCGGGCGTGGCGGAATGGTAGACGCCGGGGACTTAAAATCCCCTGAGCTTTGCTCGTGCGGGTTCGAGTCCCGCCGCCCGTACATCATCGGCCGTTTCAAAAGCCGACAACCTCGCGTCAAATAATATGGCGGCGCGAGGAAAACCGCTTCACCCTGTTATCTCGCTCTTAATTCCTTGCGCCTTAACGTTGAGTCGGAAGCATGGGACATAGCGTCCCGTAAGCGCGTCCCGCCAGTGCCAGGACCAGGGGCTGTCGGGTTGGGACACGAAACATGGATATTGCGAGTAATCCGGCACGTCTTGAGCCGGCACCCGAACAGCCCGGCGCAGACCTGCGCTCAGCCCCGCGTTTCACGCTGCTGATTCGCGCGGCCAAGCTCGTTTCGGCGCAGGGCGAATTCGTCTGCGTAATCCGTGACGTATCGGAAACCGGCGTCAGCGTCCGCCTGTTCCACACGCTGCCTGCTTGCAAGGAATTCGCGCTGCACATGCCTGCGGGCGCCATCTACGAAGTCACCAGCGTGTGGCAGCGGGAGAACGAGGCCGGCTTTACCTTTACCGACCCCGTCGAAGTCGAAAAGCTGGTCAACGAATCGGGTGAATATCCCAAGCGCGGCCTGCGGCTCGGCCTGTGTTTCCCGGTGACATTGCACGGCCTGACCGGCAGCTGCGATGCGGTGGTCGAAAATCTTTCACAGCAGGGCGCGCGGATTACCTGCGAAACCATGCTCGCTATCGACCAGAACCTGCGCATCGCTGTGCCCGGTCCGCGCGGCAAGCAGCGCGAAGTGCGCGCCAAGGTGCGCTGGCGGCGGGATCACCAATATGGCGTGGTGTTCGACGATACCTTCACGCTCGGCGAATTCGCGCGGTTGGCGGCGCAGCTTCAGGCCCCGGCGCTGCTGACCGAATAGGCCGCGCGCCCGTTCAGGCGGGGACGAACTTCATCGCCACGCCGTTGATGCAGTGGCGCTTGCCTGTCGGCTTGGGTCCATCGCCGAAGATATGCCCCAGATGCCCGCCGCAATCGGCGCAGTGCACTTCGGTGCGGGGATAGCCGATCACATAATCGGTGCTGGTGCCCACCGCGCCCTTGTCGATCGCCTGCCAGAAGCTCGGCCAGCCGGTGCCGCTGTCATACTTGTGCGCCGAGGCGTAAAGCGCATTGCCGCAGCCCGCGCACACAAAGGTGCCCTTGCCCTTTTCCTTGTCGAGCGGCGAGGTGAAGGCGCGCTCGGTACCGGCCTGACGCAGCACGTAATACTGGTCCTTGGTCAGGGCCTTGCGCCATTGGGCGTCGGTTCTGCCCTTGGGATAGGTCTTGGCCTCGGCCGGGGCAGCGCTGCACGCCCCCAGAAAGGGCAGCGCGGCGCTGGCGGCAATCAGGCGGCGGCGGCTTATCAGAGGCAGGCGCATTGATGGCTCCGGCGGACGGGGGTGAACAGGCTCACCCCCTATATACGTCCAACACCGCTGCGAAGTTTCACGCCGCCCGCCTTGCGCGTCAGAACCCGGCCCCGCCTGGTCAAAACGAGGTAATCTCCACCTCGAGCTTGCGGAAGCCGTGGACGAAGTTTGCCCGCACCCGTTCGACATCACCTGCGACATGCACGCGCATCCGGCGCTTGTGCATCTCTTCGAGCAGCACCTTCAATTGCAGTTCGGCCAGACGCGCGCCGACGCAGCGGTGGATGCCGTAGCCGAAGGAGAGATGGCGGCGGGCGTTGTCGCGCGTGATGTCGAGCTTGTCGGGGTTGTCGAACACTTCGGCATCGCGGTTGGCGCTGAGATACCACAGCACCACCTTATCGCCCTTCTTGATGGTCTGCCCGAACACCTCGGTATCCTCGGTGCAGGTGCGGCGCATGTGGGCGAGCGGGGTCTGCATCCGCAGGCATTCCTGCACTGCGTTGGGGATCAGTTCGGGATGCTCCTCGAAGGCCTTGCGCTGGTCGGGGAACTTGTCGAGCCCGTGGATGATGCCGCTCATGGTGTTGCGGGTGGTGTCGTTCCCGCCAACGATCAGCAGCACCAGATTGCCCATGAATTCCTCGGGCCGCATCTGGTTCATCGCTTCGGAATGGATCATCATCGAGATGAGATCGCTGCCCGGCTCCTTGTCCATCGTGCGCTCGATCCACAGCGACTGGAAATAGGCTCCCATTTCCTGAAGGAAGCTCCAGCGCATCTGATCGAGATCCCGCACCGTGGCGAGCTCGGTATCGCCCGCCCAGTCCGACCACAGGGTCAGCAGGCGGCGGTCTTCCCAAGGGAAGCCGAACAGGATCGCCAGCATCCCCGTCGTCAGCTCGATCGAGACCTTTTCAACCCAATCGAACACCTCGCCGCGCGGGAGCGAATCGAGCACCTCGCCGGTGCGGGCGCGGATTTCGGCTTCCATGTCCACGACCGCGCTCGGCGTGAATTTGGGCGCGACGGTGCGGCGCTGGCCGGTGTGCTGCGGGCGGTCCATCGCGATGAACATCGGCAGTTCGCGCGGAGCATCCAGGCCAGCGGCGGCGGCCTCTTCCTCGGTCAACCGGTTGAGGATCGTGATGCCGCCATATTCCCAGCTCGACGAGAAGGTTTCGGGCAGGGCCTCGATATGCTGGATCGCCTTGTGGCCGACCACCGCCCAATAGGGCCCGAGCGGGCTGTCGGGGATCCAGTGCAGCTGACCGGCAGCGCGCATTTCAGCAAAGATCGGCTGCCAGGTGTCTTCGAAATAGATGTCCGAGCGGCTGACGTCCCACGGATGGGTGTGCTGGAGGCGCTCTTCCGGATGCGCCGCAAAATGGGCCTTCAGCGCATCATAGGCAGTCGGCTCGCGCCGCACTTGCGGACGTTGCATCGGGGTCGGCGGGGCGATGGTGGCCATGTCTGTCTCCCGTCAGGCAGCCTCTGGCGCGGGCCGCTCCGTACGAGTCGCAATCTGCCTTAACTGACAGCCATGTCAATAGTCGGTTGCGATTCGGGACTGATCCGCCCGCCTCATGCGGTGAGGCGGCGGCCCTTCTTCGATGTGTCGCGCCCGGCGCCGCCCGATTTCATCACCCGCTTGCGGAACAGCATCGATCCGCCCTTGACGATCAGCAGCACCGCCAGCCCCTGCCACGCCAGCGCCACAGCATGGGTCCACAATTCGGGCTCCATCGCGGCGCGCGCCAGCATCGCAAAGGGCGAGGACAGCGGGAAAGCGATCGCCGCCATCTCCAGCCCGGATCCCGGCTGCTTGATCGTGTATGCGGCGAGGAAGAACACCATCAGTTGCAGCATGGTGACCGGCATCGAAAGCGTCTGCACCTCGCGCACCGAAGTCGCCATCGACCCGATGGTCAGGAACAGCGCGCCCAGCAGCAGGTAGGCCATCGCGAAATAGACGATCCCCAGCACCACGAACAGCGGCCAGCCCACGGCAGGCGCGGGGAGGTTGGCGGGGTCGAAACCGGTGACCTGCGTGATCGCATCGCCGCCAGCGGCCCACAGCAACCACGCTGCCGAACCCCACACCGCAATGCCGACAAAGGACACCGCCAGCATCGCGAACAGCTTGCCCATGAACACCGCGTCCATCGGGATTGCCGCGGCAAGGATTTCGATGATCTTGTTGGCCTTTTCCTCGACCAGGTTGGACAGCACCATGCCGGCCAGCAGCATCGTCAGCAGGAACAACAGCATCTGCGCGATCTGCGCGGTCTGGATGCGGCTCGACCGTTCGGAAGCCGCACTGGTGGTGACGGGTTCTGCCTGAATGGCGGGGAAAGCGGTCGGCTCGGCCGCGCGCGCATGGCCCGCAACCAGCCCGACCGGGCCTTGCCAGCGGGCGATCTGGTTCGGAGTGCCGACCAGCGTGGGCGATGCCAGCGATCCGGTCATGATCGCAGCGTAATTCCCGCGCCGCGCCTCCATGAAGGCGCGCGCATCGAAGGCGGGATCGCCCGCCGCTTCCGGAATGGGACGCAGCAGCGGCAGGGCGGGGCCAAGCTGGCCCCTCAGCCGGTCGCCAGCGGTCACCATCGCGGCGTTATCTTCCGCGCTCATGGCGAGACCGACTTCAAGGCTCACCGCATCGCGCTGCACTTCGCCGCCGATGCTGCCGGCCAGCGCGCCGACGATCACCGGGAACAGCGGGCCGAGCAGGAAGAATAGGAAAGCGCGGCTGAACAGCACCGCGACGAAATCGCGCCGGGCGATCACCCATGCCGCTTCGAGCGCCGAAAGGCGCGGGCGCAGCGTGGCTTCGGTCTGGCTCATGCGCCGGCTCCTTCATTATCGGCCTGAAGCTGGCGCGCGGCGGCCTCGCCCGCGATGGCGACGAAGGCATCGTGCAGCCCGGCGCGCTCGATCGAGAGCGAGAGGATACCCGCCTCGCCTTCGATCAGCTGGCGCAGCAGCGGCTCGACTCCGGATTCAGGGAGCGGGAACTGGAAGAAATCACCATTGCGGCGGGCTTCGGCAGGCAGGGCAGAAAGCCATGCGCCTTCGCGCGCCCGCGTTTCCAGCCGCACCTGCGCCGGGATCCGGTCACGCGCGGCCTCGACACTCCCGGCGTAAGGCACCTTGCCCCCGGCGATGATCGCCACGCCTTCGCACAGGCGTTCGGCATGGTGGATCACGTGGGTGGAGAAGATAACGGTGACGCCGTCATCCGCCAGCGCGCGGATCATCAGTTCGAGCTTGCCCTGGTTGATCGCGTCGAGGCCGGAGAACGGCTCGTCAAGTACCACCAGCCGGGGCTTGTGCACCAGCGTGCCGAGCAGCTGGACGGTCTGCGCCATACCCTTCGAAAGCTGGCGGATCTGGCGGTCCGCCGCGTGGGTCAGGCCGTGGCGTTCGAGCAGTTCCACCGCCCGCGTCCGCCCTTCTTTCAGCGAAAGTCCCCGCAGCGCGCCCATGAAGGCAATCGCCTCGACGCACTTCATCGCGGGGTAAAGTCCGCGCTCTTCGGGCAGGTAGCCGATCAACCGGCCGATATCATGCGGGCGGTCATGCCCGAACACGCGGCGCACGCCTTCGTCAGGATCGATGATGCCGAGCAGCATCCGCAGCGTCGTGGTTTTCCCTGCGCCGTTCGGGCCGAGAATCCCGTAGATCGCGCCTTCGGGAACGGAAATGTCCACCCCGTCGACCGCGCGCGTGCCGTCAAAGCTTTTGACCAGCCCGCGGGCCTCGATTGCCAGAGGGCGTGCATCGGCGGGAATGGCGCTGAAGCCGTCCGCTTGATTGCCCGACAGGTTTTGTTCGCTTACCGCCATGTCCATAGCCTACGCGGTTAGCGGGCAGGATTAAACGGGAGCCTCTCCGAACATGGTTAACACCCCGGCAAGAGATGATCTTGCGGCCCGGATTTCCGGGGAGGCGGCAGCGTTGGGCTTTGCCGTCTGCGGGTTTACCGGCGCGGGCGAAGACCCCTTGCGCAGCCAGCGGCTCGAAACGTGGCTGGGCGAGGGACATCACGCCAGCATGGAGTGGATGGAGGCGCGCGCCGAGCATCGCCGCTCGCCCCAGGGCCTGTGGCCCGCCGCACGCAGCGTCATCGCGCTGGGGATGAGCTATGCCCCCGCGCATGATCCGCTGGCGCTGGAAGGCGCGCCCGATCACGCCCGCATCTCGGTTTACGCGCAGGGCAAGGACTATCACGATGTGGTGAAAAAGCGCCTCAAGGCGCTCGCCCGCTGGCTGGTCGCCACGGCGCCGGAGGCTGAGGTGAAGGTGTTCGTCGACACCGCTCCGGTGATGGAAAAGCCGCTGGGCGAAGCGGCGGGGATCGGGTGGCAGGGCAAGCACACCAACATGGTCAGCCCCACCCACGGCAGCTGGCTGTTTCTGGGCGCGATCTACACGACGCTCGACCTCGCCCCGGCAGAGCCGCACCGCGACCAATGCGGAAGCTGCCGCGCCTGCCTGGACGCCTGCCCCACGGACGCCTTCCCCGCGCCCTACAGGCTCGATGCGCGGCGCTGCATTTCCTACCTCACCATCGAGCACAAAGGCCCGATTGCGGAGGAATTCCGCGAGGCACTGGGCAACCGCATCTACGGCTGCGACGATTGCCTTGCGGTCTGCCCGTGGAACAAGTTCGCGAGCGAAGCGCAGGCGATCCGCGAATTCCTCCCCCGCGCCGAACTGGTCGCGCCGCGCCTTTCCGAACTGCTGGCGCTGGATGATGCGGGGTTCCGCGCGCTGTTCTCCGGCTCGCCGATCAAGCGAATCGGGCGGGACAGGTTCGTGCGCAACTGCCTCTATGCCGCGGGCAATAGCGGCAACCCGGCGCTAACCGCGCCGGTGCGCGCGTTAACCGCAGACCCCGATCCGGTGGTCGCCGAGGCGGCCGGGTGGGCTTTGGAGAAGCTTGGGAAGTGACGGCCGCGCTCCCCCTCCCCTTGCGGGAGGGGTTGGGGGGAGGGGGCTCCACGCCAGCGGCCACGTGCGAGGCCAGTGGCCTCGTCCCCTCCCCCAGCCCCTCCCGCAAGGGGAGGGGAGATTCAGATCAGGTCCTTCAACGCCACCTCGGGATCGGCCAGCAGCGCCGGATCGATCTTCCCCGCCCCGCTTTCCAGCAGCTTTCGCGCCTGCACATAGTCCTTCATCGTTCCCACGCAGTCGAAGGCAATCGGCACCCCGCCCTTGAGGTACACCACGGTAAACTTGCGCGTGTCCGGATCGCCGCGCAGCACGGTCGCATCGAAGCCGAGGCTCAATCCTGCCGTTTGCAGCTTCAGATCATACTGGTTCGACCAGAACCACGGCAGCGCATGGTAAGGCTCCTTCTCGCCCATGATCGCCTTGGCGACGGTGTTGGCCATGTCATGCGCGTTCTGCACGGATTCGAGCCGGATCACCGCACCATCGGCAAAGTCGTTGGCGTGCGCGGCGCAGTCCCCGATGGCGTAGACATCATCCAGCGTGGTGCGGCAGCAGAAGTCGACATCGACCCCGTTCGATCCCGCCGCCCCGGCCGCGATCAGCGGCGCGACTGCGGGGACCACGCCGATGCCGACGATCACCATGTCGCAGGCCACTTCCTCGCCATTGTCGAGCCTGACGCCGGTGACGCGCCCAGCCTCCTCACCCAGCACGGCTTGAACGCCGGTGCTCAGCCGCACATCGACGCCCTGCCTGCGGTGCTCCTCGGCATAGAAGGTCGACAGCTCCTCGCCCGCCACGCGCGCCAGCAGGCGGGGCAGCATCTCGACCAGCACGACCTCGCAGCCGAGCTTGCGCAGCACAGCCGCCGCTTCTAGCCCGATATAGCCGCCACCGATCACCAGCGCGCGCTTCGCCCCGTCGGACAGCGCCTGCATCATCGCATCGGCATCTGACTTGTCGCGGACGTAGAAGACTTGCGGCAGCACCGCGCCCGGCACCGGCAGGCGGCGCGGATCGCCCCCGCCCGACCAGATCAGCTTGCGGTAGGTCACCTGCCCGCCATCGCTGAGGGTCAGCGTGTGCCGGACAGGATCAATCCCCGTCACCGCCGCGCCGAGGCGCAAGGCAATGTCTTTTTCCGCCCAGAACTTTTCGGGCCGGATCATGATCCGTTCGAACCCCTTGTCGCCCGCGAGATACTCCTTGGAGAGCGGCGGGCGTTCATAGGGCGGTGCATCGTCGCGCCCGATCATCAGGATCGAGCCTTCGTGGCCGTGCTGGCGCAGGGCGATCGCCGCCTGCGCACCGCCGTGGCCGGTGCCGACGATCACGACGTCTGCGTGGCTTTGGTTATCTGATGTCATGCTGCGGCTATGCCCCTCCGGCTGAATGCGGCCCTTGATGTGGCGCAAACAGTCGGAGGGTCAACCCGCCAATAGGAAGAGTGCTACCGTTCGAGCAAGTTCCGCGCCTGACTGGCGATCTGCGCCAGCATTGCCGCGCCGACCGGCGGGCGGGCCTGCGCGCGGGCGATCATTGCGCGGAACTGCGCGACACCCTGCGCATTGCGCGCCGCCCATTCGGCCACGCTGCCGCGCGGATCGAAGTTGCCTGCCTTGGGCCCAGCCTTGGCCTGCATCAGCCGCCGCAGGAACTCGATTCGCATCTGCTGGAAATCGCGCGCCAGGCCGGAGACCAGCAGCCGTTCCCACACGTCGGAGGGGCTCATATGCGCCGCCGTCCCCTGCGCCCAGTCTAGGCCCAATGCCGTGCCGATATCGGTGAAGGCGTGGGTGAGCAGGCGCGGTTCGATCCCGCTGGCCTGCGCGCTCTGGGCAAGGCCGACAGCGCCGTCGAAGTCGAACAGGTTGGCCACCCGCGCGGCCAGCGCCTCGGGTGCGCCGACGGCGACAAAACCCTGCCGCAGCTCCATCGAACGGGCGCGCGGTTCAGCCGTGAGCAGATCCTCGCGGCCCGCGACCAGCTCGGTCACGCCTTGCGCCAAGGCACCGATCATCGCCCCTGCGACCACCTTGCCCGAAGCGGTGCGCAGCACATCGCTCATCAGGTTGCCGACCGCCGCCGCCAACCGCCCGAACAGCGCAAGGCGCGCGGCTTCGGGGATCGCGGCGTCATCAAGCTCGCGCCATAGCGGTTCGAGGCCGAACAGGCGTTCCGCCACAACAAAGGCCGCCGCCACCTCGGCAAGGCCGACGCCTTCCTCTTCAGCGAGTTCGAAGGGGTGGACCATGCCCAGCCGGTTGACCATGCGGTTCGACAGGCTGGTGGCGATCATCTCGCGCCGTAGCCGGTGGCCGCGAATCTCGTCGGCATAGGTCTTGCGCATCGGCGCGGGGAAGCGCGCGATCAGCACCGGTTCGAGCACCGGATCGTCGGGCAGCGTGCTGTCCTCGATGGCTTCCTGCAGCGCCAGCTTGGCCGAAGACAGCAGCACCGCGAGTTCCGGGCGGGTCAGCCCCTGCCCGTCAGCCGCGCGGCGGGTCAGCACCTCGCCATCGGCCAGACCTTCGGTGCGCCGGTCGAAATCGCTGACTTCCTCCAGCCGCTCGATCAGGCGGACATAGGCGGGCGTGGCCCCGGCCCCGCCGCTTTCGGCGACCGACAGGGCGAGCGCCTGCAAGCGGTTGTCTTCCAGGACCAGCGCGGCGACTTCGTCGGTCATGCTGGCGAGCAGCGTGTTGCGCTTTTTCCCGGACAGCTTGCCGCTCGCGGTGGCCGCCGCCAGCGCGATCTTGATGTTGACCTCGTTGTCCGAGCAATCGACGCCTGCCGAATTGTCGATGAAGTCGGTGTTGATGCGGCCCCCCGCCAGCGAGAAGGCGATGCGCCCCGCCTGCGTCACGCCGAGGTTCGCGCCCTCACCGATCACCCGCGCGCGGATTTCGGTGGCATCGACGCGCAGGCCGTCATTGGCCGGATCGCCGACCTGGATGTGGTTTTCCTGCGGCGCCTTCACATAGGTGCCGATCCCGCCGAACCACATCAGGTCCACGGGGCTGCGCAGAATTGCGGAGATCAGCGCTTCGGGCTCGATCTCCTTCACGTCGATGCCCAGCACCTCGCGCGCCTGTTTGGACAGCTTGATGACCTTGGCACTGCGCGGGAACACCCCGCCGCCCTTGGAGATCAGCGCCTTGTCGTAATCGTCCCAGCTCGACCGGGGCAGCGCGAACATCCGTGCGCGCTCGTTCCAGCTCGCCAGCGGATCGGGGGTGGGGTCGATGAAGATGTGGCGGTGGTCGAAGGCGGCGACCAGTTTCAGCGCCTTGGACAGCAGCATCCCGTTGCCGAACACATCGCCCGACATATCGCCGCAGCCCGCGACGGTGACGGAATCGCTCTGCACATCGACGCCCATTTCGCGGAAGTGGCGCTGCACGCTCACCCACGCGCCGCGCGCGGTGATGCCCATCGCCTTGTGGTCGTATCCGTTCGATCCGCCGCTGGCGAAGGCGTCATCCAGCCAGAAATCGCGGCCCTGCGCGATGCCGTTGGCGATGTCGGAGAAGGTTGCGGTGCCCTTGTCCGCGGCGACCACGAAATAGGGGTCTTCGCCGTCGAGCACGGTCACGCCCTTGGGGTGGACGACCTTGCCGTCTTCGATGTTGTCGGTGACCGACAGCAGCGTGCGGATGAAGATTTCGTAGGATGCACGGCCCTCGGCTGCCCAGCCTTCGCGGTCGATGGCAGGGGAAGGAAGCTGCTTGGGATAGAACCCGCCCTTCGCCCCGGTCGGCACGATCACCGCGTTCTTGACCCGCTGTGCCTTCATCAGGCCGAGGATTTCGGTGCGGAAGTCGTCGCGCCGGTCGGACCAGCGCAGGCCCCCGCGCGCTACCGCGCCCGAGCGCAGGTGGATGCCCTCCACCCGCGGGCTGTAAACGAAGATCTCGCGCCATGGCACGGGCTTGGGCAGGCCGGGGACGAGGTGGCTGTCGAGCTTGAAGGCCAGTGCCTCGGTGGAAGCAGGGGCAAAGGCATTGGTGCGCAGCACCGCATCGATCACCGCGCGGTAGAGCCGCAGCAACCGGTCGTCGTTGATCGCGGTGACTTTCGACAGGCCCCGCGTGAAGGCGGCCCCGGCGGCGGCGATGGCGTCATCGCGGTCACCCGTGAAGGCCGGATCATGGCGCGCTTCGAACAGCGCGATCATCGCCCGCGTCACTTGCGGCGCGGCGACCAGCGCATCGACCACGGTGTAGATCGTGTAGCTCACCCCGGTCTGGCGCAGGTAGCGGTAGATCGCGCGCATCCAGTTCGCGTCACGCGGCAGCAGCCCGGCGGCGGGGACGAGGCGGTTGAACGGATCATCCTCCGCCGCGCCATTCAGCACATCGGCGAGCGCATTCTCGATCAGCGCAGCACGCTCCAGCAGCGCGCCAGCCTCGCGCCCGGCGGGCAGGGTCAGGATGAAGTCGTGGATCGACCCGAGCGCCGCATCGGTCAGGAAGGTCGGCACTTCGGCGAGCACGCGGAACCCGAAATTTTCCAGTGCCGGCACCGCATCGGACAACGCCAGCGCGCCGCGGGTGAGGTAAATCTTCAGCCGCAGCGTCTCGGCCCCGTCGCCGTTCAGGCGGTAGAGCCGCACCGCACGGTCGGTGTGGGTTGCTTCGCCCTCGGCCACGGCGAGCGTGCGCAGCTTGGCGATATCGCGTGCTGCCTCATGCGCGCCATAGGTCAGGCGGTAGCCGGTCGGGAAGGCGGGGGCATAGCGCGCGGCGAGCGCGGCGGCGCGGCCTTCTTCCTCGGTATCGGCGAGGTGGTTCGCCACCGCCTCGTTCCAGCCGCGCAGCAGATCGACCAGCTGCGCTTCGATCGCTGCATCGTTTGGCAGGTCATCGCAGCCGCGCACATCAATCAGAAAACGCAGCAGCGCGAGCGAGCTGCTTTCGACCTCAAGGCTCCAGTCGAGCAGCGCCGCGCCCGGCGTGCCGAGCAGCATCGCCTGGATCTGCAAGCGCACATCGGTGGAAAGCTGGTCGCGCGGCAGCCAGACGAAGGCGAAGATGTGCCGCTCCAGCGTGGCGCGCACCATGATCAGGCGCGGGCGCGGACGGTCGATCAGCGCCATCTTGGCGGTCACCAGATCGATCACGCGATCCGGCTCGAAGGCGGTGAGCAGATCATTGGGCAGCGAGGTGAAGGCGTGCACCAGCGCCTTGCCATTATGCCCCGCCGGATCGAAGCCGAGCCGCACGGTCATATCCGCCACCATCGCGCGCAGCACAGGCACCTCAAGCGGGCGCTCGTTCAGCGCGGCGCTGGTCCACAGCCCGGCGTGGATCGAAAGCGCGGTGACCCGTCCGCCCTCCCGTACCGGCACGATGAACAGATCGAGCGGGCTGGCGCGGTGGACGCGCGCCTGCACGTTGGACTTGATCGCCAGCAGCGCGCGGGGCTTGTCCGCCTTGTCGTGGCTGTCGAACCATTCGAAAGCGCGATCATAGGACACCTCGGCCAGCAACTCGCTGGCAGACGCCGCGCAGATGCCGAGCCGTTCGGCGGTGGTGCCATCACGGCGGCGGGTCATGTGGCCGAGCTGGGTCAGCATTCCGCCGCCCAGCCATGCGAGCAAAGCGCCCGCTTCGGGGTCGATCGCTTCTGCGAGAGCGGCATCGGCCTTGATCGCGGCCTGCATTTTCAGCCAGTCGCTCACCGCCGCCTGCACATCGGCCAGAGTGGTTTGCAGCGCTTCGAGAAGATCGCGGCGCTGGCGCGCGTCGACGCGCGGGGTTTCGATATAGATCAGCGATTCGCGACCGCCCGTCTTGCCCAGTGCGGTGATCGCGCCCGATGCGTCGCGCTCCACGGGGACGACCGGGTGCAGCAGCCGGTCGATCCCGACCCCTTGCGTGGCGATGGCCGCAGCCACCGAATCGACGAGGAAGGGCTTGTCGTCATTGATCACCGCGATGCGCAGGTGGCGCCGCGCGCCGGTGGCGGATTCGACCTGCACGAGTGATTGGCCGGGGGCGCGGTTTGCGGCGGAAGTGAGGAGATAGCTGGCGGCTTCATCCAGCGCCGCCTTGTCGATCGGGGCGTCGCCGGGCAGCAGCGAGGCTTCCAGCTGGTGACGAAGGGCTTTGATCAGCGCGCGCTCGGGCGCTTTGGGTGTCGCGGTGGCGACGGTCTTCGACCCCATGTTCGGCTCCTGCTCATCCTGCGTATCCGGCTTCGCCTTCAAGCAATATTATTGTGCCGGATTGTTGTTATCGTGTCTGACCGCGATACGCCTTTACCCCCGCCCTGCGCAAGTGAGATGATTGCTGACCTAAGCGTCAACCATCGCGCGGCACGCATCCAGCGTCATTTCAAGGCTGCGGGTGCGGGCGGCGGGATCGTAGGTCGCGCCGCACAGCAGGATCTCGTCCGCTCCGGTGCGCGCGGTGAAGGCGGCGATGCCATCGCGCACCTGCGCCGGCGTGCCGACAGCGGCGGCCTGCCCGATATGCGCGAGCATCGCCTGCGCGCTGGCGGGGAGCGTGTCGGTATAGCCTTCGATCGGCGGCGGCAGCTTGCCCGGCTGGCCGGTGCGTAGCCGCACGAAGCTTTGCTGCTGGCTGGAGGCAAGCAGGCGGGCCCCGGCCTCGGTCTCGGCGGCGAAGACGTTCATCGCCACCATCACATGGGGCTTGTCCAGCGCCTCGGATGGCTGGAAATCGCGGCGATAGACCGCCAGCGCGGCATCAAGGTGATCGGGCGCGAAATGGGCGGCGAAGGCGTAAGGCATCCCCAGCTTGGCGGCGAGCTGCGCGCCGAACAGGCTCGATCCGAGCATCCACAGCTCGACCTTGGCACCAAGACCCGGCGTGGCGGTGATCGGCAGATCGTAATCGCCCGTCAGCAACGCGCGCAGTTCGACCACGTCCTGCGGGAAATATTCGGCGGCCTGGTTGAGGTTCTTGCGCAAGGCCCGCTGCAATTCCGGCCCGGCCCCCGGCGCGCGGCCCAGCCCGAGGTCAATCCGCCCCGGGAACAGCGCGTCCAGCGTGCCGAACTGCTCGGCGATCTGGAACGGGGTGTGGTTGGGCAGCATGATCCCGCCCGATCCGATGCGGATGCGGCTGGTCGCGTTGCCGATATGGGCGAGCACCACTGAAGTTGCCCCGCCTGCGATCCCGTCCATCGCGTGATGTTCGGCTACCCAGAAACGGTCGCAACCGAAAGCTTCGGCAGCACGGGCGAGATCGGCAGCGTCGGCGAAGGCTTCGGACAGCGTCCCGCCCTCGCGCACCGGCACCAGATCGAGCACGGAAAATCGGGTCATGGCTGCGGCGTCTCCTGAGGGGCGTTGGCAGTCTCGCCCGCATTGCCGAGCTGCGCAAGGTAGTCCTTGGCGATAGTGGCGACGGGGCTTTCCGGGGCGAGGTCGATCACCGACTGCCAGCTGGCCCGCGCGGCATCGTCCCGCCCGGCCAGCACAGCGATCACGCCTGCTTCGAGGCCGATCTCGGGATTGGTCGGGGCCAGCGCGGCGGCGCGTTCGATGGTGGTCTGCGCTTCGCCCAGCCGGTCGAGGCGGCGCAGCAGCGTCGCCTTGAGCAGCCAGCCCTCGGCGCGGTCGGGCGCAAGCGTGGTGGCGTTCTCCAGCAACGGCAGCGCCTCCTCGCCGCGCCCCAGCATTACCAACACGCGGGCGCGGTCGGTCGCGGCGATGGCTTCGAGCGGCGCGGACTTGGCGGAGCGCGCTTCGCCTTCTGCAAGCGTCAGCAGTTCAAGCGCACCGGCCTGATCCCCGCCCGCCAGTGCGGCATTGCCAGCCAGCGCGGCAAAGCGGGCGCGGGTGCGGGCTTCATCCTCGGGGGTTTCGGCGCGGGCGGCGGTAAAGGCCGTGCGGGCATCGTCCCACAGACCCAGCTCGCTCGCCGCAAGGCCGATGCAGTGGTTGGCCATCACCCGGTCAGCGCCCTTGGTCTCGGCGCGGCGGATTTGCGCCATGGAATGGGCGCGCGCCGGATCCTCGGCCAGTTGGGCAAGGCAGCCTTCGAGCCACGCGCTGGTGGCGTTCAGCTCCCCCTGCTCGGCTTCCGGACGCGGCGGGCGGTCGCGGAACAGATCATCCTGCGGCATGGCCCCGCCCAGCGGATTGGGGCCGACTTGCAGCAGCAGCGCGAGGAGCAGTGACACTGGGCGTCCTATCGGTAGAATTCGGCCACGATGGCTTTGAGAGCGGCGATATCGCTATCCCGCGACAGGCGGTGATCGCCGTCTTCTACCAGCGTCACCTGAATATCGTCCGACCGGAGCACCGCTTTCAGACGAAGCGAAGTCTCCCAAGGCACATCGGCGTCGGCCTTGCCGTGCAGCAGGCGCACCGGGCAGGTGAGGTCGATCGCACTGTCCAGCCGCAGATGGCATTCGGCATCGGCGAAGAATTTCGCGTAAGTTGGCGTGGGTTCGGGGCCATAGGGATTGGGCTCGGTGATCGTCTCCCCCGCCGCCAGCGCTGCACGCTGTTCCTCGCCATAGCCCCAGCGGGTGAAATCGGGCGCGGGGGCGATGCCGATCATTCCGGCGAGGCGGTCCTTGAGATGCTCCGCCACCAGCAGCATCAGCCACCCGCCCATCGACGATCCGACCAGCAGCACCGGCCCGCTGACATAGGAGGCCACCAGCGCCTGCACTTCATCGCGCCAACGGCTCAGCATTCCGTCCGCAAAATCGCCGGCACTCTGCCCGCAGCCCGAATAGTCGAGCAGCAGGCAGGCGCGGCCTTTTTCCTGCGCCTCGGCGAACAGCGCGGTCGCCTTGCTGCCGCTCATGTCGGACATGTAGCCGGGCAGGAAGACGAGGCACGGGCCGCTGCCGTGGGTGTAGCGGAAGGCCACGCGGCGGCCGTCATAAAGGGTGTGGTGCATGATCTCGCTCATGCGCCCCTCCATGCCTTGCGCGCCCCTGAAAAGGCAACCATTGTGACACCTCACGACTGTCACAGCAGCGCAACGGGAGAGGGATAAGCGAAGGCCCATGTTCAAGACCGACACCGCCGCCCAGCCGGCCGCTTCACCCACGGCGCTGACCCGCCGCAGCCTGTTCACCCTCGCCGGCGCTGGCGCCGCGCTGGCCGCAGCGCCGCTCGCTGCGCGCAGTTTCGGCACCGGCTTCACCCATAATGTCGCAAGCGGCGAGCCTTCGGCCAAGTCGGTGCTGCTGTGGACCCGCTATGTCGCCGAGGCGGAGACGACGCTGACCTGGCAGGTGAGCGAGAGCGAGGATTTCACCCGTCCCGTGGCCGAAGGCAGCGTCACCGCCGTACCGGAGCGCGACTGGTGCGCCAAGGGTGTCGCCACCGGCCTTTCACCCGATCGCTGGTATTTCTTCCGCTTTGTCGCGCCGGGCGGCGCGATCTCGCCGGTCGGGCGCACTCGCACGCTCCCGGAAGGGCCTTCGACCAGTTTCCGCATGGCGGTGTTTTCCTGCTCCAACTTCGGGTTTGGCTGGTTCAACGCCTATGGCCATGCGGTCGAGGCGAATGACGCCGACCTCGCGGTGCATCTGGGCGATTACATCTACGAATATGGCGTAGATACTTTCCCCTCCACCGGACAAGCGCACCCGGACCGCGTGATCGCGCCGACGAGCGAGATCGTCGCCCTGACCGATTACCGCCTGCGCTACGCCACCTACCGCGCCGATCCCGATTGCCAGCGCCTGCATCAGGTGCTGCCGATGATCGCTGTGTGGGACGATCACGAAAGCGCGAACGACAGCTACAAGGACGGCGCACAGAACCACCAGCCCGCAGAGGGCGACTGGGCCGTGCGCAAGGCGGCGGCCAAGCAGGCCTACCGCGAATGGATGCCCGTCTCCGATGCGCCCTATGCCGCCTATCAGGTCGGCGATCTGGCGACTCTGTTCCGGCTCGACACCCGCCTGGAAGGGCGCGACAAGCAGCTTGATCTGGCGGCAGTGCTGCGGGGGAAGACCGATCCCAAGGCGATCAATGACGCGCTGACCACTTTCAGGGATGGCGATTGGGCCGCGCCTGGCCGGCAATTGCTGGGTGCCTCGCAGGAGACGTGGCTTGCCGAGGGGCTTGCCGCCTCCACCGCCAGCGGTACGGCATGGCAGGTGCTGGTGCAGCAGGTGCTGATCGGCAATCTCAAGACCCCCGCCAGTCTCGCCGCCGAACTGGGCGCGGAATTGCCGGACTTTATCCGCGAACGGCTCGCCACGGCGATCGCGGCGAGCGGGGTGGGCCTGCCTTCCAACCTTGATGCGTGGGACGGATACCCCGCCGCGCGCGAACGGGTGTTCAAATCCGCGCTCAACGCCGATGCCAACCTGCTGGTGCTGGCGGGCGACACCCACAATGGCTGGGGCTTCGAACTGGCGCACGAAGGCGCGGCGGTGGGCGTCGAACTCGGCGTCTGCTCGGTCAGCTCGCCGGGGTTTGAAAGCTACCTGTCCTTCATCAAGCCCGACGCGCTGGCCGCATCGCTCGTCAAGGAAAACGACCAGCTTGTCTGGGCCGACACCGCGCAGCGCGGCTACATGGTGGTGGAGCTGACCCCGGCGCGCGCGGTGACCGAATACCGCTTCAGCACCGGTGTAAAGCAGCGTTCGACAAAGCTGGCAGGCACGAAGCGGATTGCGACCGAGAAGGGTTCGGGCAAGCTGGCGGTTTAATTGCGGGTGAAAATCGCCTCGATGGGCAGGCCGAATACGTCGGCAATGGTGAAGGCGAGCGGGAGCGAGGGATCGTAGCGACCCTTCTCGATGGCGTTGACGCTTTGGCGCGACACGCCCAGCCGGTCGGCGAGGTCTTGCTGGCTCCAGCCATGCTCGGCGCGCAACACACGCAGGCGGTTGTTCATGGGCAATTCCCCGCGTCGTCGTCACCAAAGGCGAAGCGGTTGACCAGCTGGCCGACGAACAGCCCCCCGCACCAGATCGGGAAGACGTAGAACACCGGCAGGCGCGGCAGACTGTCGGAATAGAGCTCGAGCAGCCCCCACACGCTCGTGATCGCGAGGGTGACGCCGGTCGCGACAATGATCTTCCGCACCTCGAGCATTCGCAGATACTCGTCCGGGATCTCCGCCACGAAGCGCCCGATCGCGCCGATGGCGGCGAGCATGGCGAGGCCGGGGATCAGGGCGAGGCCGATGGTGAGAGGCCCGAGCGGCGCGGCGCGGTCGATCGTCAGGCTCGCAACCACGATCCCGGCGACATAGACCGCGGCGATCAGCACCATGCGCCTGGTGTAGCGGGCCGCGGCGGGGTTTCTGGCCATGGCTCAGGCCCTTCCCGTCGCGCAGGCGGGGTTGCGGCGGATGATCCACGGCACCACCGCGAGCGGCGCGAACCGGGCGACCTGTTCAGGGATCACATCGAACACCGCCAGAACGGCGATGGCGAGGAGGACAGTCGCGAGACAAAGCGCCTCTTGGATGCGGGTCATGGAAAGCTCCTTTTGCACAATGACAAGGACACTTTACATTTGAGTCGCCTCATGTGTCAAGGTCGCTTTCCATCGACTTGCAGGTGACTTTTAACCCTTGGCAGCCTATATCGTCTGCCATGGCCATGCTGCTGACCACAACCCGCACCACGACGACCCGGACTACCATCCGGGGGCGGCGGCGCGCGGGCTAAGTCCCAAGCACTCGCCGCCCGGTTCGGGGCGGCGCGGTGTTCTCCCCAGACCGGTTCTTCGTTCAACACCGCTCTTCCGGTGCGTTCCCCTTTGCCCTAAGGCGCGCCCAAACGAGACGGAACCGCGACGATGACCGAACTGCTCAAGATCAGCCTGCCCGATGGATCGGTGCGCGAAGTGCCTGCCGGGTCGACCCCGGCGGACATCGCCGCGGCGATCGGCCCGGGCCTCGCCAAGGCGGCGATTGCCGCGCGGGTGGACGGCGAGTTGCGCGATCTGACCCGGCCTTTCGATGGCGACGCGAACCTCGCGCTGGTCACGGCGCGGGACGAGGCTGATGCGCTCGAACTCGCGCGCCATGACTTTGCCCACGTGCTGGCCGAAGCGGTGCAGGCGCTGTTCCCCGGCACGCAGATCACCTTCGGCCCCTCGACCGAAGACGGGTTCTATTATGATGTGAAAGCCCCCGACAGCCGCGAGCCGTTCAGCATGGACGATCTTCCCGCCATCGAGGAGGAAATGCGCCGCATCATCCGCGCCGACAAGCCGCTGCGCCGTGAAGTGTGGAGCCGCGAAGCGCTGATCGCCAAGTGGGCGGGCGAGGGCGAGTCCTTCAAGGCCGAATGGGCCAAGGAACTGCCAGAGGGCGAGGAACTGACCGTCTATTGGAGCGGCAACGACTGGCTCGACATGTGCCGCGGGCCGCACCTGCCCTCCACCGGCAAGCTTGATCCCGACGCCTTCAAGCTGATGCGCGTCGCGGGCGCTTACTGGCGCGGCGACCAGAACAATGCGCAGCTGACGCGCATCTACGGCACCGGCTGGCTCAACAAGAAGCAGCTTCAGGCGCACCTCACGCGGCTGGAGGAAGCCGCCAAGCGCGATCACCGCAAGCTGGGGCGCGAGATGGACCTGTTCCATTTGCAGGAAGAGGCCCACGGGAGCGTCTTCTGGCACCCCAAGGGCTACCGCATCTGGCGCGAGCTCGAAGCCTATATGCGGCGCAAGATGGACGGTTCAGGCTACCGCGAGATCAAGACCCCGCAGCTGATGGACGTGCGCCAGTGGACGCAGTCAGGCCACTGGGGGAAGTATGCGCAGAACATGTTCGCGGTGCCGGACATGGTGCCCGATGTCGACGAGGATAGCGGTGCAGCTTCGCCGAAGGTGGCGGACGATGCCGAATGGCTGGCGATCAAGCCGATGAACTGCCCGGCGCATGTGATGGTGTTCAAGCAGGGCATCACGTCCTACCGCGATCTGCCGATCCGGCTGGGCGAGATGGGCTGCTGCCACCGCAACGAACCCCACGGCGCGCTCCACGGGCTGATGCGGGTGCGCCAGTTCACGCAGGACGATGCGCATATCTTCTGCACCGAGGCACAGGTCGTGGCCGAGGTTCAGGCCTTCATCGCGCTGGCCGATAGCGTCTACCGCGATTTCGGCTTCACCTATGACATCAAGCTCGCCCTGCGCCCCGAAAAGCGCTTCGGCAGTGAAGCCGATTGGGACAAGGCCGAGCAGGAATTGCGCGACGCGCTCACCGCCAACGGCCTCGAATGGGAGGAACTCCCCGGTGAGGGCGCGTTCTATGCTCCCAAGCTGGAGTGGCACCTGACCGACGCGATCGGGCGCACCTGGCAGGTCGGGACGATCCAGTCCGACCGCGTGCTGCCCGAGCGGCTCGACGCGCACTACATCGGCGAGGACGGCGAGAAGCACCGCCCGGTGATGCTCCACCGCGCGATCTTCGGGAGCTACGAGCGCTTCATCGGCATCCTGATCGAGCATTTTGCGGGCAAGCTGCCGACATGGCTCGCCCCGGTGCAGGCGGTTGTCGCGACCATCGTCTCGGACGCGGACGGCTATGCCGAAGACGTCGCCGCCCAGCTTCGCGCGGCGGGCATCCGCGTGGAGACCGACACCCGCAACGAGAAGATCAACTACAAGGTCCGCGAACACTCGCTCGCCAAGGTCCCGCACCTGCTGGTGGTCGGCAAGCGCGAGGCCGAGGAAGGCACCGTCGCGGTCCGCACGCTGGGCGCGGAACATCAGAAGGTGATGAGCCTCGCCGATGCGATCGCAATGTTGAAGGCAGAGGGAACGCCGCCCGATCTGGCGGCTTGAGCGGAGGCTCTCAGGCGAGCCAGCGCGCGGCCAACACCTTGCCGCCGTCCGGCTGGCGGAGCACCAGCGCATAGCGGTCAGCGCCCTGCACCTTCAATTGCGAGGGGCTGATCGCAATGCTCGCCTTGCCACCCTGCCAACCGGCGAGCCTGGTCTCGGCGCGCAATACGTTGGTGTAGCTGACCTTGCGCCCGCCATTCTCGCCGCTGCCGATGCCGACTTCGACCTTGCGGGTGACCGCGACCAGCACAAGCTCGGCCGCGCCCTTCACTGTGCCGTCGATCCGGGCGGTATAGCCCTTGGCCGCGCCGCCCGTCACCGCGATCGCCGCACCGCCCTTGCCGCCAAAGCGCTTGACCCCGGCAGCTACGTCCTCGCCGCGCGAGCCGACCGCACCGAAGGTTCCGTCGATCACCAGTTGCGGGGTGTAGACACCGTTGCGTCCCTCAAGTCCGCGGCGCGCATAATCTCGCTGAAGCTCGGTATTGCTCTCGCGCGCCAGCGTGTCCTTCCACCCGAGCCGGTCCCAATAGGTCACCGGCCGGGCGATCACCACGAGCCCCGGCTGCCGGACGAGCGTCTCCGCCAGCTTGTCGGCCGGGGGGCAGGATGAGCAGCCCTGACTGGTGAACAGTTCGAGCAGCACCGGCTCGCCCGAAGCGGCGATGTCCGGGGTCTTGGACTTGGGGGCAGCGGGCGCGCCCTGCGGCAGGCCAAGGGTGGCAGCGCCGAGCACGGCAATAATGCCGAGCATCGCAAGTGTCGGGCGATTGAAGGTCATCGGGGGCATCCTCGCACTCTGTGTCGAGGATAGGTTCGCGCTGACCGGACGTCCGGTTACGCGGCTATGGTCAGAACGGCAGGGCCTTGCCCGCAAGGATCAGCGCAGCGGCACAGCCGAGTACGATCACGCGGCGCGCGAGATCAAGCGAATCGATGCGGGTCGCGGTGGCGAGCGGCAGGGCGAGAGCAAGAGCGCGGTTCATGGGCCGCACTCTGCTCCCAAATCCCTAACGAAGCGTTAATTTACCTGTAGGGCGGATGGCATCTGCTGGCTGGCGCAGTGGAACCCGCCGCCCCCTGCCAGCACCGCCTCGCCCGGCAGGCCGATGGTGTCACGGTCGGGGAACAGGGCTGCGATGGCAGCGACCCCGTCGGCATCATGGGGCGAGCCGAAGGTCGGCACCACCACCAGATGCGATGTGATCGCGAAGTTCACATAGCTGGCCGGTTCCACCACCCCGTCGCGGGTAAGCAGACCGGGCGAGGGTATGCGCACCACCTCGACACCGAAAGCCTCGGCGCGCGCGGCGGCATCGACATAGATCTCGGCGTTGGGATCATCCGCGCCGGTCGCTTCCGGCACCACCAGCCGATTCGGGCCGACGAACCGCGCAAGGTTATCGACATGGCCATCGGTATGGTCGTTGATGAGGCCATCGCCGAGCCACAGCACGCGGTTGAAGCCGAGCTGCGCGGCAAGCTCTGCTTCGATGTCTGCGCGGGACAGGTGCGGGTTGCGATTGGGATTGAGCAGGCATTGCTCGGTCGTCGCCACCAGCCCGGTGCCGTCACCGTCCACCGCGCCGCCTTCAAGGATCATCGGCGTGGCGGTGATCTCCAGCCCCGCATCGCGCGCGAGCTGCGCACCGATCTCCTGATCGCCGGGCATCAGATATTTGCCACCCCAGCCATTGAAGCCGAACCGCCGCGCGGTGCGCGTCCCGTTCTCGAAGACCACCAGCGGGCCAGTGTCGCGCAGCCAGACATCGCCATAGACGCGCCGCTCCAGCGTCACCTTGCTGCTCACCAGCGCGCGGGCGCGGGCCTCGTTGGCTTCGTCGCGCACCAGCAGGCGCACCGCCTGCCCGCTCTCGGCCACGGCAGAGGCGAAGGCCGCAATCTGCTCCTGCGCGGGTTCAAGCCAGCCGGGCCATTCCTCGGCGAGGTGCGGGAAGCCGATCCACAGCCAGTCCTGCGGGGCCCATTCGGGAGGCATGATCATGGTCATCGCGGCCCCATCGCAGACGCTTGAGCGACGCGCAAGGACGCCCTCAAGTAGCGTAGCGGTAGGGCGCAAAGGACTCCCCTTGCAGCATCGGCGCGGCGCGGCCAGAGAGGCGGTGATGGGAGATAACCGGCAAGCAGACTGGGGCAGCGCGCTCCACCGTGCGCGCAATCACGCACCCTTTCTGGCGCGCGCGCTTGATCGCCAGCCGGAACTCGCCGCTCTGCTGGCCGCCGGGGATGGCGCGGCGGCGCTGGCTTGGGCCAAAGCGCAAGGGAAGGAGCCCGACGCCGAAGTGGCGCTGCGCCGCGAGCGGCTGGCACTGGCAGCGGCGCTGGCGGTGGGCGATCTGGCAGGCGCCTTTCCGCTGCCGCAGGTGGTGGGCGAGCTGACCGGTTTCGCCGACCGCGCATTGGACCGCGCGATCCGCACCGCCATCGCCGAACGCACCGGAGAGGACAGCGCCGACGGTTTCATCGCGCTGGCCCTGGGCAAGCAGGGGGCAGGCGAGCTCAACTATTCATCAGACATTGATCCGATCCTGCTGTTCGACCGCGAGCACCTGCCGCGCCGCGCCAGCGACGATCCGGGCGAGGCAGCGCAGCGTTATGCGCGGCGGATCGTCGCGCTGCTCGCCGGCAACACCGCCGATGGTTACGCGCTGCGGGTCGACCTCAGGCTGCGCCCCGCCAGCGAGGTCAGCCCGCTCTGCGTACCGGTGGGTGCGGCGCTGACCCATTATCAGGGCGCGGCGCTGGCGTGGGAGCGCGCCGCCTTCACCCGCGCGCGGGCAGCGGCCGGGGACATTGCCGCGGGCGAGGATTTCCTCGCCGCGATCCGTCCCTTCGTGTGGCGCGGCCAGCTCGATTTCGGCGCGATCGAGGAGATCAGCGCGCTCACCCACCGCATCCGTGACAGCCACGAGGGCCCACCCGCCCCCGGCCCCGGCTTCGACGTCAAGCGCGGGCGCGGCGGCATCCGTGAAATCGAGTTCTACGCGCAGACCCACCAGCTGATCCACGGTGGGCGCGATGCCTCGCTGCGGGTGCGCGGCACCCGCGCGGCGCTGGATGCCTTGGCGCAAGCGGGGTGGATCACCGCCGATAACGCGGCAGTGCTCGGGGAAGGTTACGACCGGCTGCGCCAGATCGAGCACCGCTTGCAGATGGTCCACGACCGCCAGACCCATGCGCTTCCCGAAGGCGCAGCGCTCGACAATGTCGCGCAGCTCGACGGGTTGGCGGACGGCGCGGCGCTGGTCGCGGAGCTGACCGCGCTGACCGAGCGCACTGGGAGCATCTACGAAGAGCTGATCGGTCGCCGCGACACCGCACCCGCGCCGGTCGCCATGCCGGTGAGCGCGCTCACCCACCAGCTGGCTGAATGGGGTTTTGCCGAGCCCGACACCCTTGCCGAACGCATCGAAAGCTGGCGCGACGGGCGGCATGCCGCGATCCGGTCCCCGCAGGCGGTCGCGGCTTGGGACAGGCTGGCCCCGGCGCTGCTCGAAGCAATGGCGGCGAGCGATGATCCGACACGCGCGATCACCCGCTGGGAACGCATCATCGAGAGCGTCCCCAGCCTCATCACCACCTTCCGCCTGCTCGATGCCAGGCCCGATCTCATCGCACGGCTGGTCGCCGCCCTGACCCTCGCCCCGGCGCTGTCGGACGAGCTGGCGCGCAAGCCCGAACTGCTTGACACGCTGATCGATCGCGATGCGCTGGATCTGCCCGGCGCAACGCCAGCGATCATGGCGCGGATGCGCGGCGCGGCGGCGCGCGACGATTACGAGGCGCTGCTCGACGCGATCCGCATCATCACCGGCGAAATCCGCTTTGCGCTGGGCATCCAGCTGATCGAGGGGCTGGCCGATCCGCTCGATATCGCCCGCGCCCTGTCCCGCACAGCCGAAGCTGCGCTCCAGCTGGCGGCAGAGGCGACGGTGGCAGAGTTCGCCGCCAAGCACGGGCGGATTGCGGATAGCGAATTGCTGATCCTCGGCCTCGGGCGGTTGGGCGGCGGGGCGCTGACCCATGCCTCGGACCTCGACATCGTCTACCTGTTCACCGGCGATTTCGCCGCGCAGTCGGACGGGGATCGACCGCTGGGGGCGACGATCTACTACAACCGTCTCGCCAGCCGGGTCAGTGCGGCACTGTCAGTACCGACGGCACAGGGCGCGCTTTACGAGGTCGACACCCGCCTCAGGCCGCAGGGCAATCAGGGCCCGATGGCGGTAAGCTGCGAGGCTTTCGGCAAGTACCAGCGCGAAGCGGCGTGGACGTGGGAGCACATGGCGCTGGCCCGCGCGCGGGTGCTCTATGGCTCGCCTGACGCCCGCGCCGGGCTGGAAGCGGTGCTCGCCGAAGTGCTGCACGCGCCGCGCGACCGCGACTCGTTGCGCGATGCGGTGCTGGGGATGCGCGGCGAGATGGCGAAGCACAAACCGGCGACCGGCCCGGTCGATGCCAAACTGGCGCGCGGCGGGTTGGTCGATATCGAGTTCCTCGTCCACTATCTGCAACTGCGGGGGGAAGCAGCGGATGGCACGTCCCTCGCCGAGGCCGCGCCCCACGCGCTCGATCCCGATCTGGCGATAGCGCTGGCTGGGCTGGCGGAGGCGGGCCTGATCCCTGCCGATCTTGCCGCGCCTCATGCCTTGATGAGCCGGATGCTGGTCGCCGGACGCCTGCTCGCCCCCGACGGGCGCGAGCCGCCGCCGTCAGGCGCACGGGCGCTGGCGCGGGCCTGCGGGTGCGATAGCTATGACGCGCTGCTCGAAGCCTTCACCGCCGCACGGCTGCGCGTGGCGGCGGTGTGGAAACAAATCCTCGGGCCAGACATTCTCGCAATCGAACAGGAGAACCCCGCATGACAACTTTTCCCGGCGTCGGTGACGCCATTCCCGATATCGCCATGGAAACCCCCGAAGGCGGCACCGTGAAGCCATCGGATTTCGCCGGCTCCAAACTGGTAATCTTCTTCTACCCGAAAGATGACACCCCCGGCTGCACCACCGAGAACAAGGATTTCTCCGCACTCAAGGATCAGTTCGAAGCGGCTGGCACGAAACTGCTCGGCGTCAGCAAGGACCCGGCCAAGAAGCACGCCAAGTTCATCGCCAAGCACGGCCTCACCGCTCCGTTGGCGACTGACGCCGAAGAAGGCGGGCTGTCCGATGCGCTCGGCGTGTGGGCGGAGAAGCAGATGTACGGCAAGACCTACATGGGCATGGTCCGCGCGACCTATCTGGTCGATGCCTCGGGCAAGATCGCGCGCATCTGGGACAAGGTGAAGGTCGCCGGCCACGCCGAGGACGTCCTCGCCGCCGCCAAAGCGCTCTGACACCCATCCCATGACCACCCTTGCCCGCGCCATCCGCGCCGCGCTGCTGACCGCCGATCCGCGCGCCAAGTGCTTTGCCACCCGTCAGGTCGCGCGCGACTGGCGGTCGGGGAAGCTGGCCTGGGACTTCGACGTGGCGATGCCGGATCAGCCCGCCTGGCCCGATTCGCCCGAACTGCTTGCACCCGGCCAGATGCCCAAGCGGCGCAAGGGCGGCAGCGAGCGCGGGCGAATCGCGCTGTGGCATTCGCTCGCGCATATCGAGTTTGTCGCCATCGACCTCGCGCTCGACATGGCCGGGCGGTTCGGCGCGGAGATGGGCGAGGACTTCGTCACCGACTTTCTCGCCGTGGCGGCGGACGAGGCGATGCACTTCGCCTTGCTGGCGCGGAAGCTGGAACAGCTCGGCAGCCATTACGGCGCGCTCCCCGCCCATGCCGGATTGTGGGAGGCAGCGCACGCCACCCGCCATGATGTCGCCGCGCGGCTCGCCGTGGTGCCGATGGTGCTGGAAGCGCGCGGGCTCGACGTCACGCCCGCAACGCTCGACCGGGTGCGCGCGGCGGGTGACGAGGGCGGCGCAAAAATTCTCGCGCGGATACTTGACGACGAAATCCGCCACGTCGCGGCAGGCACCAAACACTTTTTGCGCTGCGCCGAAATTGCGCAGTCCGAACCCGAATCCCTTTGGCAGAGCCTCGTAAAACAGCACTTCAGGGGGCACGTTAAGCCGCCGTTCAACGACTCAGCGCGTCTTGCAGCCGGTTTGTCGCGTGGTTTCTATGCAGAGATTGCGCATTAACGACTCACCCGGATAACCACACTTCAGCAAAGGCGCGCATCAGACGTGCCGGAACATTCCTACGGCGCTCTTATCAAGTGGGGCCGCAATCGGGACCGGGTCAGTTATGAAATTTGCCGTGCGCCAAGTGTTCAAGCTCGCTGTGTCGGGCTGCGCCGCTTTCCTGGTTTCTGCCGCCGCTCCGGCCTTTGCCAACACCGCCAATTCCGCCGCCACCACCAGCGCCGACATGGTCGAGCCGGTTCGTGAAGCGCAGGGCGAAGTCGTCGACAACGGCGATACCCGTTTCAAGTCGCTGTTCGCCAGCTGGACCGCGATCGAGCGTACCAGCCCCACCGTCGGCACCGGCGAAGTCGTCACCGCCTATTCCTCGCCCGTCCCGCAGCGCGCCGTCTCGGTGCCTTCGCGCATGCCGCTTGAAGGCGCATCGCTCACCAGCGGGTTCGGAATGCGCACCCACCCCGTTCTCGGCGGACGTCGCCAGCACGCCGGCATTGACCTTGCCGCGCCGACCGGCACACCGGTTTATGCCACGGCTGACGGCGTGATCGGCCGCGCTGACTGGTATTCGAGCTACGGCCTCTACATCAGCATCAACCACGGCGCTTCGATGGAAACGCGCTACGCTCACCTGTCGCGCCTCGCGGTTGCTGCGGGCGACAATGTGAAGAAGGGCGACCTCATCGGCTACGTCGGATCGACGGGCCGTTCGACCGGTCCGCACCTCCATTATGAAGTTCGCGTCGAGGGTCTTGCAGTCAATCCGATTCCGTATATGGTAGAGAGCGAAGCACAGCTGGCCTACGCCCGCGATGCTCGTCTGACCGGCCAAGGTGGCGAATAACGGTCGGCGAGTAAGGCTTCACGAGCTTGCCCGCGAAAGCGGGCCGGACATTGGAGAGGGTGTCCGAACATGGGCGGCGGGTTTACCCGCCGCCTTTTTTTATGTTCGCAGGGCTAACGCCTCACCATGACCCCGCGATGACACCGGCTGCAATGGCCTGCATCAATGGGTAGCATTTTCCATACTGTTTTTGCTTGCGGGGCGGCGCGCCTCGCGTAATTTCCTCCCCAAGCCGCAGCAGCGGCAAGGGAGAGAGAACATGTCCATGCACCCCATCGCGCACGCCGCGCGCCGCCCTGATCATCCCGCCGTCATCATGACCGGATCGGGCAAGCAAATGACCTATGGCGAAATGGACGCGGAATCGAACCGCTTCGCCCACCTGCTGCGCGCGCACGGGATCAAGGCGGGCGATGCCTTCGCGGTGCTGCTGGAAAACAGGATCGAGTATTTCACCCTGATCTGGGGCTCGCAGCGCGCAGGGACCATGCTGGTGCCGATCTCCTCGCGGCTGACCGCGCCGGAGGCTGCCTATATCATCCGCGATGCGCAGGCGAAGCTGCTGATTACCAGCGGCTACTTTACTGGCGTGCTGGACGATATCCGCAAGGAATGCCCCGGCCTCACTGTGCTCGTCATGGATGCGGGCGATGCAGAAGATTTCGCCGCCGCACTCGCCGCCCAGCCGAGCGATCCCATCCCGGACCAGAGCGCCGGGTTGCTGATGCTCTATTCAAGCGGCACCACCGGGCGTCCAAAGGGCATTCGCCCCGCCCCGCCCGAAGATCCCGATCCCGCCGCGCCGGTCCCGCTGCTCGGTCTGGCGACGATGGGCATGGGGATGCCGGCCGATGGCTCGATGATCTATCTCTCCCCCGCGCCGCTGTATCACGCCGCACCGATCGGCTGGTGCTCGGTGGTCCACCGCCTCGGCGGGACGGTTGTGATGATGGAGAAGTTCGAACCCGAGGAAGCCCTCAAGGCGATCGAGCGCTACAAGGTGACCGACAGCCAGTGGGTGCCGACCCACTTTGTGCGCTTCCTCAAGCTCGATCCCGCAGTGCGCAGCCGCTATGACCTGTCGAGCCACCAGCGCGCGATCCACGCAGCGGCGCCCTGTCCGGTGCCGATCAAACGCGCCATGATCGAATGGTGGGGGCCGATCGTGAACGAATACTACGCCGGCAGCGAGATGATCGGCATGACGCTGGTGAAGTCCGAACACTGGCTCGCCAAGCCCGGCACGGTTGGCATCGCGGTGCACGGCAAGGTCCACGTCTGCGGGCCAGAGGGCGAGGAGCTGGGCGCCGATCAGGACGGGCTGATCTTCTTCGAAAACGTCAACCTGCCGACCTATCACAATGATCCCGCCAAGACCGCCGAGGCGATGCACCCCCAAGGCTGGATGACGCTGGGCGATATCGGCCATCTCGACAAGGATGGCTTCCTGTTCCTGACCGACCGCAAGAGCCACATGATCATCAGCGGGGGCGTAAACATCTACCCGCAGGAGATCGAGAACCTGCTTGTCACCCATCCTAAGGTGATGGACGCGGCGGTGATCGGCGCGCCTTGCCCTGATCTGGGCGAACAGGTCGTGGCTGTGGTGCAGCCCAAGGACATGGCGGATGCCGGGCCTGCGCTGGAGGCGGAGTTGCGCGATTTCCTCAGCGCCAGCCTGTCGAAGATCAAGATGCCCAAGCTGTTCGACTTCCGCCCGGAACTGCCGCGCGAGGCCAATGGCAAGCTCTACAAGCGCGAGCTGCGCGATGAATATGCGGCAAAGGCGAAAGAAGCCGCCGCGTGAGCGCGGCCAAGGACGGGGGCGCGGTCCTTTCGGGCGACCTTGCCCGCCGCGTGATTGATCCGCACGCCTATGCCGCATGGGACGGGCTGCTCGACACCTTCGACCATATTCGCGCGTCCACGCCGGTGGCGCGGGTGCAGCCGGACACGCCGGGGCTGTTCGAGCCGTTCTGGCTGGTCACCGCCTATGACGACGTCATGCGGATATCCAAGGATAACGCCGCCTTCCTCAACAACCCGCGCCCGGTGGTGTTCAGCTTCAATCAGGCGATCGAATTCAGCCGCGCGGCTACGGGCTCGAACATGCTGGTGGATTCGCTGGTGGTGTTTGATGCGCCGATCCACCCGAAATACCGCAAGCTGACCCAGGAATGGTTCATGCCGAGGAACCTCGCCAAGCTGGAAGGCGAGCTGCGCGCGCTGGCGGCGGCGACGGTCGACCGGATGCTGGAGCGCTCGAAGGATTCGGGCGGCGAAGTGGACTTCGTCAAGGAAGTCTCCGGCCCCTATCCCTTGCGCGTGGTGATGCAAATCCTCGGCGTGCCGCCGGAGGATGAATTCCGGATGCAGATGCTCACCCAGCAATTGTTCGGGGGGCAGGACAAGGATCTGTCGGGCAGCGGCATGGACCAGATGACGCCCGAACAGGTGGTGCAGATCGTCGCAGGCGCAGTGAAGACCTTCGAGGATTACTTCGCCGGAATCGCCGAAGACCGCCGCAAGCATCCGACCGACGATGTGGCCAGTGTCATCGCCAATGCGCTGGTGGACGGCCAGCCGCTGCCCCCGCGTGACATGGCGGGCTATTACATCATCGTCGCCACGGCGGGGCACGACACGACCTCGGCCAGCACCGCCGGGGCGATGCAGGCGCTGGCGCACGATCCGGAGCAATGGGCGCGGGTCAAGGCTGACCGCTCGCTGCTCCCCGGGATCGTCGAGGAAGCGATCCGCTGGACCAGCCCCGTGCAGCACTTCATGCGCACCGCGGCCGAGGACTGCGAGCTTGGCGGGCAACAGATCAAGAAGGGCGACTGGCTGATGATCAACTACGTCGCCGCCAACCACGACCCCGCGCAATTCCCCGATCCGCGCCGCTTCGATGCCGCCCGCTCGCCCAACCGGCACCTCGCGTTCGGCGCGGGGGCGCACCAATGCCTCGGCCTGCACCTGGCGCGGCTGGAGATGAAGATCCTGTTCGAGGCAATCCTCGACCGGGTGGGAGCGGTGGAACCCGCGGGCGAGGCGAAGAGGGCAAGCAGCACCTTTGTCGGCGGGCTCAAGACACTGCCGCTGAAGGTCACCGCAGCCTGAAAAATCGACCGAAATCGGCATTGCATCGACCGATTCTGCTATGGATTGGCCCCCATTTGCCCTAGCTTTCGGGCCATGGGATCTGATGTTCGCCTTGCACAGCCGGGGTTGGCAGCGTGAGCTTGCTTGAACCGCATAACCTGCCGTTCCTGATCGCATTCGGCGCACTCGCGGTGATTGCCGTGCTGCAACTCACCGGCGTGTCCGAAGTCATCGAAGGCGCGGGCGAGTTCGACGTTGGCGATAATGGTGCCGATGGCCTCGAGATGGGCGGACTTGGCGAGGCGCTGACCACGCTGCTGGGGCTGGGCCGCGTGCCGCTGCTGATCTGGCTGGCGGCGCTGCTCTTTGTCTTCGCCACTATCGGCGTGATCGGACAATCGGTTTTGACAAGCATGCTCGGCGCGCCGCTCTCGGCCGGATGGGCCGCGCTGCTGGCGGGCGGGGCGGCGCTGCCGCTCAACAGCATCGCCATGCGCCCGCTGGCCGCAATCCTTCCCAGGGATGAGACTACCGCGATCGAACTCGACGATCTGGTCCGGCGCGATGCCGAAATCCAGATCGGCACCGCCCGCGCCGGATCGCCCGCGCGCGCCAAGGTGATTGACGTGCATGGGCAGGCCCATTTCGTCATGGTCGAACCGCATGACCAGACACTCGCATTCAACGCAGGCGATACCGTCCTGCTGGTGCGCCGCGAAGGGCAGATCTTCTACGGCGTGCAATATGAAAGCCCGCTGTTGGGGCTGGATAGCTAAAGGGGAACGCAGATGGCTTTGACCACAACCGCTGATCCGGGGGCGACGGAAGTTGTGAGCTCGTCCGGGGATCTGATCACATACGGCGTGATGGTCGGCGGCGGGCTGCTGCTGCTCGTCATCACCCTCGCGTTTCTTGCCAGACTCTACCGCCGCGCGTCGAAGGAAACCGCCTTCGTTCGCACCGGCCTTGGCGGAGAGCGCGTGGTGATGAACGGCGGGGCGCTTGTGTTCCCGGTGTTCCACGAAACCATGCCGGTCAACATGAACACGCTGGTGCTGCCGGTGGTGCGCCGCGATACCGAGGCGCTGATCACGCTCGACCGGCTCCGGATCGACGTGAAGGCGGAATTCTACGTCCGCGTGCGTCCCGATGCCGCCGCGATTGCGATGGCCGCGCAAACGCTGGGCCAGCGCACCATGCAGCCCGATCTGCTCAAGGATCTGGTCGAAGGCAAATTCGTTGACGCGCTGCGCTCGGTCGCGGCGGGGATGACGATGAACGAGCTGCACGAACAGCGCGCCGATTTCGTCCAGAAGGTGCAACAGGTCAGCTCCAACGACCTCGCCATGAACGGGCTGGAGCTGGAGTCGGTCTCGCTCACCGGGCTCGACCAGACTTCGATCGAGCACTTCAACGCCAACAACGCGTTTGACGCCGAAGGTCTGACCAAACTGACCGAGCAGATCGAGGCGCGCAAGAAGCTGCGCAACGATATCGAGCAGGACACCCGGGTCCAGATCGAAACAAAGAACCTGGAAGCCAGCCAGCGCAGCTTCGAAATCGCGCGCGATCAGGAATATGCGCGGTTGGAGCAGGAGCGCGAGGTCGAAGTGCGTCGCGCTGCTCAGACCGCCGAAATCGCCCGCGAACAGGCCGAACGCAATCGTGAGGCCGATGCAGCCAAGATCGAGGCCAAGAAGCAGGTCGATGCCCAGCAGATCGAGGCCGACCGCCTTGTCGAGGAGGCCCGCATCATCCAGCAGCGCGCGCTGGAAATCGCCCGGCAGGAGCAGCAGATTGCTGTGCAGAACAAGTCGCGCGAGGAAAGCCAGGCCAAGGCCGAGGCTGATGAAGCGCGCGCCAAGGCGGTCGAGGCCGAGGAACGCGTCACCACCGCGCGCGAAAGCGAAATCGCCGAGCGTCAGAAGAAGATCGAGCTGATCGAAGCCGCCAAGCAGGCCGAACGCGATGCCATCGGCGTGAAGGTACAGGCTGAAGCGGAAAAGGACGCCGCCAGCAATCGGGCTCAGGCGCTGAAGCTGGAAGCGTCGGGTGAGGCCGAGGCTGAAAAGCTCCGCGCCGAAGCCGCGCGGGTGCGCTTCGAAGTTGAAGCTGCGGGTCAGCGGGCGATCAACGAGGCGGCCAACATCCTCTCGAACGACCAGATTTCGCTTCAGACCAAGCTGGCGCTGCTGAAAGTCTTGCCCGAAGTCATCCGCGAAAGCGCCAAGCCGATGGAAGCGATCGATTCAATCAAGATCGTGCAGGTCGACGGGCTCACCAATGGTGGCCGCGCGGCCAATGATGGCAACGGATCAGGCGGCGGCGCAGGCGGTGGTTCGGGCAACCTTGCCAGCGATGCCGTGTCAGCCGCCCTCGCCTACCGCGCGCAGGCGCCGGTGCTGGACGGGCTGATGAAAGAGCTGGGGCTCGACGGCTCCTCGCTGTCGGGTCTGGTCAAAGGCGCGGCGGACGCCGAGGCGGAAAAGCCCGCCCCCGCACCGGCCAAGCCCGCCAAGCAAAAAGCCATCGCGCGCGACAATGATGCCGATGATGCACCGACAGGCGAGGCAGCGGAGTAAATGACGAAAGGGGGCGGCGGAAACGTTGCCCCCGATGCGTTACTTCAGCAGATTGAGCGCAATCGCCCGCACCTCGGCGCCCATGTCCTCGCGCGCCAGTGCGATTGCCAGCGTCGCCTCGACAAAGCCGACCTTGCTTCCGCAGTCATAGCGCGCGCCGTCGAAGGTCACGGCGTGGAACGGCTGGGTGCCGATCATCTTGGCCATCGCGTCAGTCAGCTGGATTTCTCCGCCCGCGCCCTTGCCCTGATTCTCCAGCACACGCATCACTTCAGGCTGGAGGATGTAGCGGCCCGAGACGATCTTGTTCGAGGGGGCTTCGGCCACCGGGGGCTTTTCCACCAGCCCGCGCACTTCGGTCAGCGCGCCGCGCGATTCGCCGGGATCGATCACGCCGTAAGACGAGACTTGCGCCATCGGCACTTCGAGCACGGAGATGAGGTTACCGCCCACTTCGTGGTAGGCCTCCACCATCTGCTTCATGCAGCCGCTGCCGCCTTCGCGTGCGACCATCAACTCGTCGGGCAGGAAGATCGCGAAGGGCTCGTCCCCGACGATTGCGCGAGCGCACCAGATCGCGTGGCCAAGGCCGAGCGGCACCTGCTGGCGCACCGCGATGACATCGCCCGGCGTTGCGCGGGTGCATTCCAGCACGGAGAGGTCCTTGCCCCGCTCTGTCATGGTCTGTTCGAGTTCGAAGGCGATGTCGAAATGCTCGACGATTCCGGTCTTGCCGCGACCGGTGACGAAGATCATTTGCTCGATCCCCGCCTCGCGCGCCTCGTCCACGGCGTACTGGATCAGCGGACGATCGACGACCGGCAGCAGTTCCTTGGGCACGACCTTGGTCGCGGGCAGGAAACGTGTGCCGAGCCCGGCAACGGGAAACACGGCCTTACGGATCGGTTTGGGAGACATTTGCTGCCCTCTTTGCTTGCTGACGGTTGCCTCGCGTCGTCTGGACCCGTGCCTTGCGCCATAACCGAGGTCAATGATTGATCGGAAGCGTGCACCACGAGTTGCGCCAAAAGCGCTTTTCGTTAAGGCTGCGAGGCATGGACAAACTGATCATCCGCGGCGGCAACCGCCTTTCCGGCACCATCCCCATTTCCGGCGCAAAGAATGCGGCATTGACGCTCATTCCCTGCGCGCTGCTCACCGAGGAACCGCTGACGCTGCGCAACCTGCCGCGGCTGGCGGATATCGACGGGTTCCAGCACCTGATGAACCAGTTCGGCGTCACCACCGTGATCCAGGGCACGCGCCCGGAAGATTTCGGCCGGGTGATGAGCCTTGAGGCGACCCGTATCACCTCCAACGTCGCGCCCTATGATCTGGTGCGCAAGATGCGCGCTTCGATCCTGGTGCTCGGCCCGATGCTCGCCCGCAGCGGCGAGGCGACCGTGTCGATGCCCGGCGGCTGCGCGATCGGCAACCGCCCGATCGACCTGCATTTGAAGGCGCTGGAAGCTTTCGGCGCGAAGATCGAGCTGGCAGCGGGCTATGTCCGCGCGATCCAGCCCGATGGCGGCATGCCGGGCGGCGATTTCGACTTCCCGGTGGTGAGCGTCGGCGCGACCGAGAACGCGCTGATGGCCGCGGTGCTGGCGAACGGCACCAGCCGCTTGTTCAACGCCGCACGCGAGCCGGAGATTGTCGACCTGTGCAACATGCTCGCCGCGATGGGCGCGGAGATCGAGGGCATCGGCACCTCCAACCTCACGATCCACGGCGTCAAGCGCTTGCACGGCGCGACCTACCGCGTCATGCCCGACCGGATCGAGGCGGGCTCCTATGCCTGCGCGGCGGCGATCACCGGAGGCGAGGTCCGTCTGGAAGGCGCCAAGGCTGACGACATGATGGCGACGATCCACGCATTGCAAGCCATCGGCTGCGAAGTGACGTGGGACGCCAAGAGCATCACCGTGAAAGCTGACGGGACACTAAAGGCGACCAACCTGACCACCGCGCCCTATCCGGGCCTTGCCACCGACATGCAGGCGCAGCTGATGGCGCTGCTGTGCAAGGCCGAAGGCGCGAGCGTGCTGAAGGAAACGATCTTCGAAAACCGCTTCATGCACGTGCCCGAGCTGGCGCGCATGGGTGCGGACATCACCACCGAAGGCCGCACCGCGATCGTCAAGGGCGTCGACCGCCTGACCGGCGCCGAAGTCATGGCGACCGACCTGCGTGCCTCGATGAGCCTCGTCATCGCCGCGCTGGCCGCGGAAGGCGAGACGACCGTGCGGCGGCTCTATCACCTCGACCGCGGCTACGAGCGGCTGGAGGAGAAGCTCCAACTCGTCGGCGCGGATATCGAGCGGGTCGACGATTGATGCGGCGGCCCGCAATGCTGGCGGCGCTGGTCGCGCTGGCGGGCGGGCTTCACGCACAGGATCGAGCCGATCCGGCGGTGGAGCTGGTGGTGGCCGGGCCACCAATCAACGCGTCGGAAACGGGACAGGCCTATCTCTACGACGATCCCGGCTCCATGGACGAACAGGGCGGGAGCAAGGCCCAGACTTACTCGATGCTCGGACGCGAGGACTTGGCGGCTCAGCGCAAGAAGGAATATGATTCCTCGCCCTGCCTGCCGCTGACGCCGGGCGCCGAGGGCGAGGCCGAAGTGCTCGCACGGATCGTGGATGCGGCGCAGACGCATCGTATCGTTATCATCAACGAAAGCCACACGGTTACGCAGCACCGGGACTTCACCCGCACAGTGATCGCGGCGCTGCGTCCGCTCGGCTACAGCGTGCTGGCGGCAGAGACCTTCGCGAACACCGACGAGCCCGGTGCCGATGTGGTCGATGCTCATGCTGCGCTACCCTACATCCATCAGGATCTGGGCTGGTACAGCCGTGAGCCCGTCTTCGCCGCGATGCTGCGCGATGCCAAGCGCCTCGGCTACCGCTTCGCCGCTTACGAGCAGGTGTACGATCCGGACCGCCCTCAAGCTTCGACAGACGAGGAATGGCGCATCGACATCCGCGACCGTGAGATCGAGCAGGCGCAGAATCTCGCTGCGATCCTGGATGCGATGGCACCCGAGGAAAAGCTGATCGTCCACGTCGGTTACTCCCACGCTCGCGAAGCCGTGGTGATTGAAAAAGACGGGTGGGACGATGCGTGGATGGCCGCTCGCCTGAAGCGCGATCACGGGATCGACCCGCTGACCATTGACCAAACCTATTGTCGCGGCAGTTCGGACATGGTCGGGCTCGCTCAGCCGTCAGCCAACAAGCAGGGGTGGTTCGACCTCTATGTTGATCACCCGGCGGTGAAGTTTCTTCATGGTCGTCCCGATTGGCGGTTTTCAGGCGGCCAGCATCCGGTGCCGATCCCGCCTGCGTTGCGCCCGACCGGAGAGCCGTGGGTGGTCGAGGTGTTTCGCGAAGGCGAACCTTACGATGCGGTGCCGGTTGACCGCGTGTTGGTGGCACCGGGCGATGATGTGCGGCTGGCGCTGGCTCCCGGCCGCTATGTTGCCCGCGCCGTGCGACTTCAGCCCGTGGCAGATTGAGCGGGCGGCGCGTTCACCACCAACCACACCCGGATCGCGCTGGCGAGGCCGGGGGGCGTGGGGGACTTGATCCGTTCGGCATCGATCCGGGCGACGAGGGCGGCAATCGCCAGCCCCTCGCGCGTGGCGGCGGCCTTCAGCATGTCCCAGAACAGCGGTTCGAGGCTGATTGAGGTCTGGTGGCCCGCGATACTCAGCGAGCGTTTGACCGGGGGGTGATAGGGGGAAGGCGTCTCCATCCCCATCGCCAATATTAGGCCGCTTCGAAGTCGTCCACATATTCGGGGTAGAAGCCCGGTTCGCGCTCGGACCAGCCGGGCGCGGTGGCGGCGGCTTCGCTGAGCGATTGCAGCAGCAATTTGCGGCGCTCCGGGCGGATCGCGGGAAGCGCGCTTGCGGCGCAGAAGGCGGCCGGAAGATAGGGCCGCACCCGCGCGCCGAGCAGGCGTTCGTAGAGGAAGCGGAAGGCAGAGAAGCTCGCCAACCGCTCCTGTTCCAGATCGAAAGCGGCGCAGCGCACCAGCTTGCCGAGAAAGCGCTCGACCTCCTGCGGCGTGCCCTCCTGGGGGATCAGCGCGCGCAGGGTCTTGAGATCCTGATAGGCGACATATTGCCGGCGGATCGCAGTGTTTTCATGCTCGCTGCGACCCCAGCGCCGAAAGGCGTCGGTGCGGGCGAGGCCGATGTCGAGACTGCGCTTGATGTAACGCTGCTCGCAGGGAGCGAACCCGGCAAATTCCCGCATTTCGGCAATCGACATCATCATGGCGCGTGTCTCCTTCAGACGGGGGAGAACGTCGCACGGGATGGTTAATTTAAGGTTAGGTGTGTTTTGTTCACGCGAAGACGCAAAGGCGCGAAAAGGTCGGGTCATGCGGCGAGGCCGCTCACTGACACCATGCAAGGCTTAATGTTAGTGGCCCTGACGAGCCGCGAGCGCGACGATCTTCGCGTCTTCGCGTGAATCCAATCAAATCAGTCCCGCCAGCGGCGAGCTAGGATCGGCATACATCCGCCGCGCCATGCGGCCAGCCAGATAGGCCTCGCGGCCCGCCTCCACCGCCAGCTTCATCGCGCGGGCCATGCGGATCGGGTCTTTGGCTTCGGCGATAGCGGTGTTCATCAGGATACCATCGCAGCCCAGCTCCATGCCGACGGCTGCGTCCGAGGCCGTGCCGACGCCCGCGTCGACCAGCACCGGCACCTTCGCACCTTCGACGATCAGGCGGATCATCACCCGGTTCTGGATGCCCAGCCCCGATCCGATCGGCGCGCCAAGCGGCATGATGGCGACCGCGCCCGCATCCTCAAGCTGCTTCGCCGCAATCGGATCGTCGGCGCAATAGACCATTGGCAGGAAGCCTTCCTTGGCCAGCACCTCGGTCGCCTTCAGTGTTTCGCGCATGTCGGGATAGAGCGTGCGCGCCTCGCCCAGCACCTCCAGCTTGACCAGATCCCAGCCCCCCGCCTCTCGCGCCAGCCGCAGCGTGCGCACCGCATCCTCGCCGGTAAAACAGCCCGCGGTGTTGGGCAGGTAGGTGATCTTTTTGGGGTCGATGAAGTCGGTCAGCATCGGCGCTTTGGGATCGCTGAGGTTCACCCGCCGCACCGCGACCGTGACAATCTCCGCGCCCGAAGCGGCGACGGCGGCCGCGTTCTGCTCGAAGCTCTTGTATTTGCCGGTGCCGACGATCAGCCGCGAGGTGAAGGTGCGCCCCGCGACCGTCCATGTGTCAGCGGCATGATCGCCCCCGCCGACGAAATGCACGATTTCCAGCGTGTCACCCTCAGCCAGCGGGGCCTCGGCCAAAGTCGAGCGCGGGACGATTGCGCCATTGCGTTCAACCGCGACCTTTTCGGGCGCAAGATCAAGCTCGCGGACCAGATCGGCGATGGTCGTGGCGGCGGAACGGTGCGGCGCGCCGTTGAGGGTGATGCTCTTGGAGGTGTTCATAATGCGCGAGACATAGGCGCTCGCCCACAGGGTGCAACCACGAGATTTAGGCAGGGGCTCAGCGCGCGGCGCGCAGGTTCATCAAGTGGCCGGCCGATACCAGCGCAACCCCCAGCAGGGTGAGCAGGAATTCGTTCGCCCCGTGCGGCACAATCAGCGCAGCCGCCATCAGCAGCAGGCCCCCGAGCGCAATGGTGAAGGGCAGCAACCGTCCGTGGCGGAGCAGGCCCCAGCCGATCGCCACGGCTGCCACGCCCAGCGCCAGCGCCAGGCCGACGCGGTGGATGCTCTCGTCAAACAGGAAGTGCCCACCGAAACCGAGTGTCGAGATCACCACCAGCGTCGCCAGACAGTGAACCGCGCACAGGCCTGCCAGCCCAATCCCGATCTGATCGAGTCGGCGGCGCAGCGTGGGGCGCAGCGAGCTTCGACTCGCGGGAGGGAGGGCATTTTGGGGCATGCTGTGACCGCACATATGTAATGTTGTTACATTGTGCAAGGACGACTTGCACCCACCGCATAGGCCTTTGCGGCAAACGGACTTGCGAAAGCGGTCGCGCGGGCACAAAGAGCGCCGATCATGGCTACGTCCGCCTCCGTGTCGAACCTGTTCCGGCCCGCCCCCCACACCCGCGCCCGTCCGCTGGCGATTGCCCGCTGGCTCGAGATTGTCGCCTTTTTGGTGGTGATGATCGTCGTCGTCGGCGGGATCACGCGGCTGACCGAGAGCGGTCTTTCGATCACCGAATGGAACGTCGTCAGCGGCATTCTCCCGCCCCTGAACGAGACGGCATGGCAGGCCGAATTCGCCAAGTACCGGCTGACCGCCGAGTACCGGATGGAGAGCGGCCCGGCCGGGATGGACCTTGCCGCCTTCAAGTTCATCTTCTTCTGGGAATGGTTCCACCGCATCCTCGGGCGCGTGATCGGGCTGGCCTTTTTGCTGCCGCTGATCGTCTTCGCGCTGCGCCGGGCGATCCCGGCGGGCTACGGCCTGCGGCTGGCGGCGATGTTTGCGCTGATCCTCGGTCAGGGCGCGCTCGGCTGGTACATGGTGTCCTCGGGCGTGGGCGAGACCGACCTTACCGACGTGAGCCACTTCCGCCTGTCCGCGCATCTGCTGACGGCGCTGTTCCTGCTGGCGGGGCTGGTGTGGACGTCGCGTGATTTGCGGCGGCTCGCGCGGGACGACACGGCCCGCCCTGCGCCGCTGACCGCCGGGGCTGCGCTGGTGGCGGGCGTTTTGTTCATCCAGCTGCTGCTCGGCGCGTGGGTAGCGGGGTTGAATGCAGGCCTTGCCGCCAATGACTGGCCGCTGATGAACGGGCGGCTGGTGCCGGAGCTGGACTGGTCGCGCGGCGTGTTCTGGTCACTGACCCATGATCCCTTCCTGCTCCACTTCCTGCACCGCTCGTGGGCGTGGATCGCGGTCGCCGCGCTGGTGTGGTTGGCGCGCCGGGTGCGCAAGTCTGACAGGTTCGCCAGCCTTGCCGTGCACACCGCCTTCGGGACGATGGTATTGCTGGGCATTGCCACGGTGATGAGCGGCGTCTCGCTGTGGATCGCCGCGTCGCACCAGCTGGTCGGCGCATTGACGGTCGCAGCAACAGTGTGGGCGATGCATAGCGACGGGGTTGCACGGCAGGGCGGAGCCGCCGCCTGATGGGTGCCGCTCTCGTCTGGTGCCCCTTTCCTGACATCGAGAGCGCTCGCGCCGCAGCCGACACGCTGCTCGATGAAGGGCTGATCGCCTGCGCCAATATCCTCGGCACGATCGAATCCCGGTTTGTCTGGGAGGGTGCCCGCGCTTCGGGCACTGAGACCGCAGTGCTGTTCAAGACCACCGCCGAGCGACTGGATGACGTGGTCGAGCGGCTCGGTGAGCTGCATCCCTACGACACGCCCGCGATCCTTGGCTGGCGTGTCGATGAGGCCCATCCGGCAACGCTCGCATGGCTGACCGGAGCCGTTTCGGGCTAGCGGTATTATTTTACCGTATCGCGAAATGGCGCTTTTGCTTGACTTTGACGGGTGTCGGCGACATTTGCGCCCCACTTCTCCGCTCGGTCGCATGATCGGCGGGGGCGATTCTCCCGGACATTCTCCCGGCAGACAGTTTCGAACCAAGGATACATGCCATGAAGGCGCTCACCAAGCAGACCCGGTCGATCAAACCGGCCGAGGTCGAAAAGAACTGGCACATCATCGATGCCGATGGCCTCGTCGTCGGCCGTCTGGCCGCGATCATCGCCAACATCCTGCGCGGCAAGACCAAGCCGACCTACACCCCGCACGTTGATTGCGGCGATCACGTGATCGTCATCAATGTCGAGAAGGTGAAGTTCACCGGCAACAAGTCGACCGACAAGATCTATTACAAGCACACCGGTCACCCCGGCGGCATCAAGGAAACGACCCCGGCCAAGGTGCTGGGCGGCCGCTTCCCCGAGCGCGTGCTTGAGAAGGCTGTCGAGCGTATGATTCCGCGCGGCCCCCTCGGTCGTGACCAGATGCGCGCGCTGCACCTCTATGTCGGGACCGAGCATCCGCATGACGGCCAGAAGCCGCAGGTGCTCGACGTCGCTTCCATGAACCGCAAGAACAAGGTGGCCGCATAATGTCTGATGAAACCACCACCGTGTCCGACCTGGCCGACCTCAAGGACATCGCCGCCGGCGTGCCGCAGGGCGACGCTGCCGAGATCGCCCGCGTGGCCATGCCGCTGCGCGACCGTGAAATCGACGCACAGGGCCGTTCCTACGCCACCGGCCGCCGCAAGGATGCGGTTGCCCGCGTGTGGGTCAAGCCGGGCACCGGCAAGATCACCATCAACGGCCGCGATCAGGAAACCTACTTCGCGCGTCCGACGCTGCGTCTGGTGATCAACCAGCCCTTCACCATCACCGACCGCACCGGTCAGTACGATGTGGTCTGCACCGTGCGCGGCGGCGGGCTTTCGGGTCAGGCCGGCGCTGTGAAGCACGGCATCGCCCAGGCGCTCACCAAGTACGAGCCGGAACTGCGTTCGGCCGTGAAGGCAGAAGGCTTCCTGACCCGCGACAGCCGCGTGGTCGAGCGTAAGAAGTACGGCAAGGCCAAGGCCCGCCGCAGCTTCCAGTTCTCGAAGCGCTAATCGCGCTTCCGGGGCATTTCTCGAACCGCCAAAAGCCAAACTCCGGTTTCCGGAAACATCAAGGGCGGCCCCGCAAGGGAGCCGCCCTTTTGTTTTGCCACGCGCCTCCGCGTCTTGCGACCGCTTAGGGGGGAAACCCGGAGCCTAACGTTGCATCAGCATGAGCCCGAAGGATAGTCCGCTGCCGGACAGGAAGATCGGCCACGACCAGTACAGCTTGAAATCGGCGATATGCGCCATGTGGATCGCCAGTGCCCCGCCGCTGGACCCCTGCGACCCAATCACCAGCGCTATCGTCGCGGACAGGATCGCGCCGAGCGTCAACGCCTTGATCATCTCCATAGCCATTCCCCAAAACAGGAACACGCCGCCCAATTGGCGGCTTGCCGGTTAACAGGGCACGGCAGGAAAGTGCCTGCACGCACACGCATCCCGAGCCTGCAGGCCCTTATCACCAACAAAGTCTTAAGACCGGCAATAGAGAAAAGGTTAAGACAGCCCCCGGTCAGATTACCGATGGTGCGCCCGCACCCACCAGCCGCAGGTGGGTTTCGATGGCACCGCCCGGCGCGCAGTCGATCACCCGCCAGCTCGCCGGCGCATCATGCCGCAGGCGGGTCGATAGCGTGCCCGTCCCGATCATCCGCATTGCTTGGCCGCCACATGCGCGCTGCTGATCGAAGGGGACATGGACATGGCCAGAGATCACCGCATGGGCACCCGCAGCGGCAAGCCGGGCGAAAGCAGTATCGCCGCCGATCGTGGGATTGTGCGGCTTGCCCTCGTCACCCAGCAGCGGATGGTGGGCGATGACGATAATCGTGCGCGGATCGCCCTTCAGCGCCTCCATCAAGGCAAGCGCCGCGTTGAGGGCGGTGGGCTTCACCACCCCGTCCGACCATGGAAAGCGGGTTTGCGCGCGCACCGTCGTGCGCAGCGGCACCAACACCACGTCGGGGGATTCAAACCCGCCGCTCACCGCCGCGCGCAGGCGTTCGTAGCGACGGAAAGGATCGGTGAAGCGCTCCCACGGATTGTAATAGGGCATGTCGTGATTGCCCGGCTCGAGCACCACAGGCACGCCCAGCGCGGCGAACCACTCGCGCGCGGCGGCATATTCGGAATGCTTGGCGCGCTGCGTCAGATCGCCGGTGCAGACCACTGCATCCGGCCGCTCGGCCGCGACCGCTCCGGCCACGGCGTCGAGAGCGGCGCGGTCTTCCACCCCGAAATGGACATCGCTGATATGGAACAGGCGGGTTGGCATGGCGGCCCTATACCCGCCGGGTAAGGATAAGCCACGCAGCGCCCGCGTTGACGGCGGTGTAGACCGCATAGGCCCAGGCATAGCCCGGCCAGCCTTCGACCGAGAGCAGCAGCGCGAAGAACAGGACCGCGAACTCGCTGGCAAGCGCCGCGCGCTGGCCGAGTGTCTGGCTGGCTTGCGGCAGGCGCGCGAATAGCGGGTGTCCGCGATCGAACACCGCACGGTTGATCGCGAAGTTGGCGATTCCCAGCAGGAAGATGATGACCGTCGCCCAACTCATGGCGGCACTATGGCGCTGCGCCGGTCGATTGGAAACCGCCATTTGTCGCCCGGCCAACACCATTGGTCATCCGGCCTGTCCGCCCGTCGAGCGGCGCAAGCGGCTTCATCGAAGGTCGAATGCGCAGGGGTCAGCAGCGTCGTATCAGGGGTTTCGGCAGGACACTTGACCCCCCGGATCGGACCCCCCGCCCGATCTCAAGTCCCTGCTTTTGGAGGATAGAGAGATGAAACCCCTTGCGAAAACAATCACCCACACGCTTGCGGCGCTTGGCCTTGCCGGTGCTGTCGCTTCCCCTGCCTTCGCCGGCCCGGCCACTGGCGGCGATATGCAGCACATGACCATTTCGGTCCCCACGAACGACCTCGATCTCGGCACTGCCGCCGGTCAGCGCACGCTCGACCAGCGCGTGGAAAAGGCAGTGCGTTCGGTTTGCCGGACGACCAGCCCGACCACTGGTTCGCGGGTGATGAGCCAGGAGGCGCTGGCCTGCCTCGCCAAGGCCCGCAGCAATGCCAAGCAGCAGGTCGCTGCACTGATCTCGAACGAGCAGCGCGGCGGCTGAACCGCGCGCACGTTTCGTCCTGCGCCTAACTCAACGCGCAGGCCATACGGCCCGAACCCTTCCAGTCCCTGGGGTTCGGGCCGTTTTTTATTTGGATTCGCTGACGCGAACTGCGGGGCGGGTGGTCTGCGCCACCGAAGGTGGCACGCAAACAAAGACTCTACCGTCCCGCCATGGCTTTGACGCGGGCCAGATAGGTGCGGCCGATGCGCAGCGCCTCGCCATTGACCAGTTCCGCCGACCACACGCCCAAGCCATCGTGCCGCAACCCGCGGATATGATCGCGGCGCAGGATGGTGGAGCGGTGGATGCGGATGAACTGTTCGGGATCGAGCCGTTCCTCCAGCCCCGCGATGGTCTGGAGGAGGAGGTAGGAACGCCCCGCCTCCGCACCGCCGACATGCAGGCGCACATAATCGCGCTCGGCATCGATCTGGTGCACTTCGCTGACCGCGATGCGCAGCAGTTCCGACCGGTGCGGCACCCACAGCTCGTCGAGATGGCGGCTGGCCTTCTGGCGGCGCTGGCCGCGGCGGGCGACGGCACGCTCGATCGCGCGCTCCAGCCGGTCGGCAGAGACGGGCTTCAGCACATAATCGACCGCTTCCAGATCGAAGGCTTCGACCGCGAAGTGATCATGCGCGGTGACGAAGATCACCACCGGCGATTGCGACTGCTCGGCAAAATGCCGCGCCACGCCAAGCCCGTCCATTTCGGGCATGGTCATGTCGAGCAGGACGAGGTCGGGTGCGAGCTTTTCCGCCAGCCGCAGCGCGGCGGCGCCATCACTCGCGGTGCCGACCACGCGCACGGATGGGATTTCGGCACAGATGACCTGCACCCGCTCGACGGCAAGGGGCTCGTCATCGACGATCAGGGTCCGCAGTGCGGTGTCTTCGGTTTCGCTATCATGCATGGCGGTTTGTCTGGTGGTTGATGGGTCGCGACAAGGGAATACGGATTTCCGTGCAATAGCCGCCCGGCACAGGGGCGGAGCTGAAGCCGATATCGGGGCCGAAGCGCGCCTCCAGCCGGTCGCGGACATTGGCCAGGCCGATGCCGAAACCGTGGGTGGTGCCCTGCGGCACGCCGGGTCCGTCATCGCCGACGGTGATGACCAACCGGTCGAATTCCTCGCGCGCGGCAAGCGTGATCGTAACCGGACGCGACACGGGCGAGACCGCATATTTCACCGAATTCTCGACCAGTGGTTGCAGGATCATCCCCGGCACGCGGGCTTCCTCCAGATCGGGCGGCAGGTCGAACACCGTCACCAGCCGCGTGGGAAAACGCACAGTCTCGATATCGAGATAAAGCTTCTGGAGGTCAAACTCGTCCAGCAGCGCAACATCGGCGGTCGGTTCATTGGCGAGGCTGTGACGGTAGAAGCGGCTGATCGTCTGGATCATCTTCTCCGCACGGTCGGCCCGGCCGGTCATAACCAGTGCGGATAGCGAATTCAGTGTGTTGAACAGGAAATGCGGGTTCACCTGATAGCGCAGGGACAGCAGCTCGGCGGCCTTGGCGGCAGAGCGGAACTGTTCCTCGCGCCGCTGTGCCGCACGCGCCTGCACACCCGCCAGCAGCGCGAAATAGGTCGATGCCCATGCCAGCAGCAGGAAATACCGCCCCAGCGCGACGTCGAGCAGCTTGCGCCAGAAATCGGAGTAGGTTTCCGCAGGCGCGATCATCACCGCCTCGGATCCGACCACTTCTTCACGCGTGGCATCCGCGTCACTGCCCGGCCCGGCCGGGCTGACCCGCCGCACCGGCACATCGACCAGCAGGTTCCCGCTTTCATCGCGGCGCAGGTTGATGTTGTACTTCTTGGCGTAGAGCTTCTCCTGCGCCAGCTCCATGTCCTTGAACACCCACTGGTTGACCTGCCCGATCGCCAGGGCGACCGGGAAGGCAAAGGCAATCGCGGCGGAAATCTTGAGCCACAGCGGGCGGTTGTCGAACAGGCGCAGCAGCAGCCACAGCACCAGTGTCAGAAGCACGCCAATGCCGGTCACCATCAGCCGCCGCCAGCCGAGTTCGAACTGCAGGCCGAAGTCCATCACCAGACTGCGGAAGGTGGTCAGCGCGAAATAGGTCGCCCACAGCACCACCATCGACAACAGCACCGTGCGGAAAGACACGGTGGCGGCGGGCTCGCCGGGGATGGCGTCGCTGGTCATGGTCATCGTCATTATGCCGGGCAGCGATAACGCCCCTGCCCGGCGATGACCACTAGCAGAGGCGTTCATCGTCGGGCGGGGTCAGGCTTTGGTCGAAAGATGAACAGCCATTCAGGGACGCTGAACGGCCTGACCTTCACTCGCGGGGTCAGTCGCGGGGCTTGATCATGTCCGCGGGCACCACCCAAAGCGCGAACTGCTCTTCGGTGAGCAGACCCAGCGCAAGAGCGGCGGCCTTCAGGGTCGTTCCCTCGGCATGCGCCTTCTTGGCGATCTTGGCGGCGTTGTCATACCCGATATGCGGATTGAGCGCGGTCACCAGCATCAGGCTTTCATTGAGCAATTGGGTGATGCGATCCGTGTTGGCTTCGATGCCCACAACACAATTATCGGTGAAGGCGTGGGCGGCATCGCCGATCAGCTTCATCGATTGCAGCACGTTGTAGATGATCACCGGCTTGAACACGTTGAGCTCAAGATGCCCGTGCGATCCCGCAACCGTCACCGTCATGTGGTTGCCCATCACCTGCGCGCAGACCATCGTCATTGCCTCGCACTGGGTCGGATTGACCTTGCCCGGCATGATCGAGGAGCCCGGCTCGTTGGCGGGGAGGCTGAGTTCGCCAAGGCCGGAGCGGGGGCCGGAGCCAAGCAAGCGGATGTCGTTGGCGATCTTCATCAGGCTGACCGCGAGAACATTCAACGCGCCCGAAATCTCGACCATCGCGTCATGCGCGGCCAGCGCCTCGAACTTGTTGGGCGCGGTGACGAAAGCATGGCCGGTTTCGGCAGCGGCCTCCGCGGCGAAGGCCGTATCAAAGCCGACCTTGGCGTTGATCCCGGTGCCGACGGCCGTGCCGCCCTGCGCCAGTTCCAGCACGCGCGGCAGCGCCGCTTCGACGCGGGCAATGCCGTATTCGATCTGCTTGGCATAGCCGGAGAACTCCTGCCCCAGCGTCATCGGGGTGGCGTCCTGCAAGTGGGTGCGGCCGATCTTGACGATGTCGGCGAATTCCTTGGCCTTGGCATCCAGCGCGCCGTGGAGCTTCTTCAAGGCCGGAATCAGGTGATCCAGCGCCTCGGTCGCGGCGGCGATGTGCATCGCGGTGGGGAAGGTGTCGTTGGACGACTGGCCCATGTTGCAATGATCGTTGGGGTGAACCGGTGTCTTGCCGCCCTTGTTGCCGGTCAGCATCTCGTTGGCGCGGCTGGCGATCACCTCGTTGGCGTTCATGTTCGACTGGGTTCCAGATCCGGTCTGCCACACCACCAGCGGGAACTGGTCGGCAAGCGTCCCGTCGATCACTTCGCGCGCGGCGGCAACGATCGCCTCGCCCAGCGTCGCATCCAGCACGCCGAGCTTCATATTGGCCTTGGCTGCCGCAAGCTTCTGGATTCCCAGCGCGCGGACCAGAGCGGGGGGCATCGTTTCGCCGCCGATCGGGAAGTTGACGATCGAGCGCTGCGTCTGTGCGCCCCAATGCATCCGGGCCGGAACCGCCACTTCGCCCAGCGAATCGGTCTCGATCCGCACGTCCTCACCGTTCGCCGTCATGTCACTCATCGAAGCTATCCCTCATTAAGTCGAATTGAGCCCCACAGGGTACGGCGCTCCCCTAAGCCCCTGCTCGGGCGTGGTCAAAGGCCGAAATCGCCAAGTTTGCGGACGCGTAACGGGGGCCAAAAGCCTTGGAACCGCGCCGCTGCACGTTTAAGGAGAGGGTTGACGAGCTGTATTGCGTAACTAATACAGCTTTGCCGAGAGAACATGAGCACCATGACAACAACCCAAATGCATTCTGGCCTTCCCGACACCCGGATCGCGCGCCGCGCAATGATCGACAGCCAGCTGCGCACCAGCGGCGTCAACGAGGAATATGTGCTGGCCCGGATGCTGGCTGTTCCGCGTGAGGATTTTCTGCCCGCCGACAAGGCATCGCAGGCCTATATCGACCGCGCGATTGCGCTGGGCGATGGTGGCCACCTCGCCTCGCCGCTGTTCTATGGCAAGCTGCTGCTTGAAGCCGCGCCCATGCCGGAAGATCGCGTGCTGCTGGTCGGCGGCGGCACCGCCTACCTCGCCGAACTGCTGCGCCCGCTGGTGGCCGACCTGACCGAGATGACCGCTGCCGATGCTGTCTCGGCAGCCGGTACAGGCAATTATTCGCTGATCGTGATCGATGGCGCGATCGAACAGCTGCCCGATAGCCTTGCCGCGCAGCTTGCCGATGGCGGGCGGATCGTCACAGGTCTCGTGCTGCGGCAGGTCACGCGCCTCGCCTCGGGGCGGAAGGTTGCGGGCCAGGTCAATCTCCAGCCGATCGAGGATCTCGGCATTCCGGTGCTGACCGCTTTCGCGGCGCCCAAGGGCTGGACTTTCGCGTGAAGGCACGAAACGCCTCGCTGCTGCTGGCCGGATCGGCGAGCCTGCTGACGCTTACCGCGTTGGCCGCGCCCGCTCATGCCGATAACCTGCGCGAGGCGCTGGCCAAGGCCTATAACACCAACCCCACGCTCGAATCCGCCCGCGCCAACCAGCGCGCGACGGATGAAGGCGTGCCGATTAGCCGTGCGCCGGGCCTGCCTTCGGCCAACATCACCGCGACACATATCGAATTCATCCAGCAATCGGCCAACGCCTTCACCGCCCCCGATCGTAACCTCGGCGTCAATGCGCAGGTGCTGGTGCCGGTCTATTCCGGCGGCGCCGTGCGCAACGGAATCGCCGCCGCCAAGGAACGGGTCGAGGCGGGACAGGCTGACCTGCGCAACACCGAAAGCACGCTCTTCGCCCAAGTGGTTGCCGCCTACATGGATGTGCTGCGCACCGAGGCGCTAGTGGCCCTCGCAACCAACAACGTTGCCGTCCTTCGCACCAATCTCGAAGCGACCAGCGACCGGTTCCAGATCGGCGATCTGACCATCACCGACGTCGCCCAGTCGCGCTCGCGCCTCGCGGTGGCGGAAGGGGATCTCCAGTCTGCCGAAGCCAACCTCATCGCCGCGCGCGAAACCTATATTCGCCTGGTCGGCAACGAGCCGGGCGAACTTGAGGCGCCGCCGCCGCTTCCGGGCCTTCCTGATACGGTGGGCGAAGCGATTGTGGCCGCACTCGACAACAATCCCAACCTCGATGCGGCCAAACAGCGCGCCGAGGCCGCCGGGTTCGATACCAAGGTGGCCGGCGCTGGTCGTCTGCCGACCGTCAATTTCTTCGTGAACGGCGATTACAGCGACTTCTTCGGTACGCTGGGCGGGTCGCTCGCCAACCAGGTCGATCCCAACAACCCCACCGCGCCGCGCTTCGCGCAGAGCGAAAAGACCGCCAACGCGGGCGTGCGTGTGACCATTCCGCTGTTTCAGGGTGGCCTCCCCGCCGCGCGGCAGCGTCAGGCCGGGGCGCGCGAGAGCGCTGCTCTTGAGGATGTGATCGCCTCCGAGCGCCAGATCATTGCCGAAACTCGCTCGACCTATTCCAACTGGCAAGCCGCCAACGGGGTGATCCGCAGCGCGCAGGCCGCGGTCGAAGCGGCCGAGCTCAGCCTTGAAGGCGTGCGCGCCGAAAACTCGATCGGTAACCGCCAGATCCTCGACGTGCTCAATGCCGAGCAGGAGCTGGTCAACGCCCGCGCCCAGCTGGTGACCGCGCGGCGCAATGCCTATGTCGCCGGTTTCAACCTGCTGGCACTGATGGGCCGGGCAGAGGCACGCGATCTCAACCTGGATTCAGGCGTGCTCTACGATCCCACCATCAACGCCGACCGCGTCAGCAGCAAGATGTGGGACTGGGACCGCGATCCCGAGCCCGCCCCGAAATCGACCAGAACCGTTGACATTCCGCCCGCCAACGCAACAATTGGCCCGCAATTGCTGCCCGGCGAGTAAATCCGGTCCCGATTCGGGACAGGCCGGGGGCAGAAAACGGGGCAAGTGATGGCGCAGGATAACGAGGCGTCGGTCGAGGAAATCCTCGAATCGATCAAGAAAGTGATCGCGCGTGACAACCGCGTTGGTGCGCTCGAAGCGCGGCGGCGGCGGATGCTCGTTTCCGAAGATGACGATGCCGAGCCCGCGCCCCTCGCCCGGACGCACACCGTGCGCGACGCGGATGAAGTGCTCGATCTGTCGGATATGGAAGTGCCCGCGGAACCCTCTGCCTTGCCGATGGAGCAGCAGGAAGAAACCCCGCTGATCGCCGATCAGGTGCGCGATGCGATGCAGGAAAACCTCGCCGCGCTCGCCATGCTGGCCGAACCGCCGGCCCGCCCGCAAATCGTCCGTTCGGGAGAGACCTCGCTTGAAGGTCTGACCCGCGAACTGCTGCGCCCGATGCTGGCCGAATGGCTCGAAGCCAATCTGCCGACGATGGTGGAGAGCCTCGTGCAGGCGGAAATCGCACGGATTGTCGGCAAGCACCGCTGATTCGCGCCGAGACTTAAGGGCAATCACTGGCGCGCCGCGCCAAGGCGGGCTAATCCCGCCAACATGCACAATCTCAAAGTTTCCGGCGCCCTGATCGCCGTCGCCGCGTCCCTGCTGGCCGCACCGCTCGCCGCGCAGGATGTGTCTGCCGTTCCGGGTGTCACTGCCCCGCCGATGAGCGCCGAGGATCTGGTCACCCTCCCTCGGCTCGGCGCGCCCGCGGTGAACGCGGGCGGCACGCTGGCCGTCTACAGCGTCACGGTCACCGATCCCGAAAGCCTGGCGCGCAGCCCCGCACACTTCCTGCTCGATCTCGCCAAGCCGGGCGCTTCGCCGGTTGCGCTGGACCTCGGCATCCGCGCCTCGTCGCTCACCTTCGGCGCGGATGGGCAGATCTATTTCCTCAGCAGCGAAAGCCCTGACAAGCAGGCCGCAGCGCGTAGCCGGGTGTGGCGCGTCAGCCTTGCCAAGGACGGGACCGCCGGTCAGCCGCAAGTGGTCGCCGATTATCCCCATGTCGAGATCGCCGGCTTCAAGCTCGCGCCCAACGGAAAGGCCATCGCGCTGTGGGCGGAAGTGCCGCGCGATTGCCCGACCTTCGGCTGCGCGGACGCCAAGCCGCAGCATCTCCCCGGCCCCGGCACCGGCCGGCTCTATGACGGCAAGGACGGCTTCGTGCGCCACTGGGACCGCTGGGCAACGCCGGGCACCCCCAACCGCATCTTCACCTTCCCGCTGAAGGACGGCGTGGCGCAAGGGCAGGGCGCTCCGGTCGACGGCACGGATCCCGCCACGGGGATCACCGCCGACAGCCCTACCATGCCCTTCGGCGGCGGGGAGGAAATCGCCTTCGCGCCCGATGGCAGCACGCTCTATTTCACGGCGCGCCTTTCGGACGGGGCGGAGCCGACCTCCACCAATCTCGATATCTACGCCTCCGACCTGTCGGGTGCTGCGCCCAAGCTGCTGACCGCCGCCAATGAGGCGACCGACACCACCCCCGCCGTCTCCCCGGATGGCCGCTACCTCGCGTGGCTGGCGATGGACCGGCCGACCTACGAAGCCGACAAGCTGTCGGTGCGCCTGCTCGATCTCAAGACCGGGCAGATGCGCAATCTGACGAAGGACACCGATCTCAGCTTCGCCAGCCTTGCATGGAGCACTGACGGCAAGCACCTGATCGCCACCGCGCAAAAGGTGCTCGACACCCCCGCCTTCAACATCGATCCGGCGACGGGCAAGGTCACCGAACTCAACCTGATGGCCGGGAACGAAGCGCATGTCGCCAATCTCGTCCCGCTGCCGGGGGGCCGGGCGCTGTTCACGCGGGATTCGCTCGGGCAACCGGCCGAATTGTTCCTGTCGGACGGCATGGGCCAAGCCCGTCCGCTGACCGATGTGGCGACATCGCGCATGGGCGGCCTCGCCAGTATAGTCACCCGCCGCTTCAGCTTTGCAGGCGCCAACGGCGATACGGTTTGGGGCCAGATCACCCGCCTCGCCGACCAGACCGGCCCGATCCCGGCGATCCTCTACATCCACGGCGGGCCGCAGGGCAGCTACAACGACAGCTGGTCGAACCGCTGGAACCCGCGCGTCACCGCCAGCCAGGGCTATGCGGTGATCTCGATCGATTTCCACGGCAGCACCGGATACGGGCAGGCCTTTACCGATGCGATCAACAAGGACTGGGGCGGCAAGCCGCTGGAGGATTTGCAGAAGGGTCTGGACGCCGCGCTCACCCTCGACTCGCAGATCGACGGCACCAAGGCGTGCGCCATGGGCGCGAGCTATGGCGGCTTCATGGTCAACTGGATCGCCGGAAAGTGGCCCGACCGTTTCGATTGCATCGTCCAGCACGATGGCATCTTCGACAACCGCAGCTTCTACTATGCCACGGAGGAATTGTGGTTCCCCCGCTGGGACTTCGGCGGCTCCTATGAAGAGGCGCGTGAGACCTACGAGAAGTGGAACCCCGCGAACCACATCGACAAGTGGAAGACGCCGATGCTGGTCATCACCGGGCAGCAGGATTTCCGCGTCCCCTACACCCAGGGCATCCAGAGCTTCACCGCCTTGCAGGAACGCGGCATCCCGTCGCAATTGCTGGTCTTCCCTGACGAGAATCACTGGGTGCTCGGCGCGAAGAACTCGCTGCAATGGCACAACACCGTCTTCGCGTGGCTGGATCGCTGGCTGAAGCAGGACGCGCAGAAGTGAGCCGACAGGAACTCGCTTCCGCGCAGCATTCGCTTGCCAAGCATTATGGTGATCCGGCGGAAGGGACCGCGATCCAGCGGCACATCATGATCTGCGCCGTTTCGGACAAGCAGAAATGCTGTTCGCGCAAGGAAGGCGAGGAGGCGTGGAGCTTCCTCAAATCACGCCTGAAGGAACTCGGCCTCGTCGGCCCGCAGCGTAACGACGATAGCAAGCGCGGGTCGGGCGGGGGCGTACAGCGCACCAAGGCCGATTGCTTCCAGATCTGCGCGGCGGGGCCGATCGCGGTCGTTTGGCCGGACGGGGTGTGGTACCATTCGTGCAGCCCCAAGGTGCTCGAACGGATCATTCAGGAACATCTGGTCGGCGGCGTGCCGGTCGAGGATTACATCCTCAAACCTGCCTAATCGTCCTTCGGGCTCCAGAACTCGTCCTTGCCGGGAAGCTGGTTGTCGACCGATTCGTCGTGACCCGTCCCGTTGGACAGGAACACAAGGCCCATCAGCCCTCCGCCGAGCAGCATGGTAAGGCTGATGCCCAGCGCCGCCGCGATGTAGAAATGCACCGAAATCATGCCGTTATATGCAAATAGCAGGCCCATCGCCAGCATGACGGTCAGCGTGGTCGCGGCCAGCAGCCATTTCATGATCTGTCGATAGCGCGCCCAGGCGTGCGCGGCGTTCACAGGATCATCGAGCGGGGATTTGCGTGTCATGCCCCCGACATGGCGTGCGCTCTGCTGCATTGCAACGCGCGAAAGCTGCAAGGAGCGATACGCGCGGTGCAAGTGAGGGATTCGCTTTTTCCTTCAATGCATGGCATTTTCCCTGCCTGAGAGAGGGAGTCTTCCATGACCATTGCCCGAATCATCGCCCAGCGCGGCCCATCCGACATCATCGCCTGCGACGTAGCGACGCCTGTTTCGCAGGTCGTGCAGACCCTCGCCAGCAAACGCATCGGCGCATTGCCGGTGCTGCGTGACGGGCGTGTGGCCGGCATCGTTTCGGAGCGCGACGTGATCTACCGACTCGCCGATCATGGTGGAGCGTGCCTCGACATGCCGGTGGAGCAGATCATGACCTCGCCCGCCGTCACGGTCGAACCCGGCACTACAGTCGACGAGGCGCTGGCCATGATGACCCGTCGCCGGTTCCGCCATTTCCCGGTGGTCGAGGAAGGCACGCTGATCGGCTTCATCTCGATCGGTGACCTCGTGAAGCACAAGATGGACGAGGTGCAGCACGAGGCCGAAGCGCTGCGCAACTATATTCAGGCGGTGTGACGCTTGAGGATCGTCCGGCGAGGCCCTAGATTAGAACCATGACCGCAGAGCCCCTGATCCTCACCCCGTCCGCCGCCAAGCGCATTGCGCTGATTGCGGCCAAGCAATCGCGTCCCGCGATCCTGCGACTGGCGGTCGAAGGCGGGGGCTGTTCGGGCTTCCAGTACAAGTTCGACCTCGCCGACGCGGCGGATTCGGACGACAGCGTCAGCGAAACCGATGGGGTGAAGCTGGTGGTCGACCCGATGAGCCTCGATCTGATTGCGGGAAGCACCGTCGATTTCGTCGAATCGCTGGGCGGCGCGGCCTTCAAGGTCGAAAACCCGCAGGCCGCCGCCGGGTGCGGCTGCGGATCCAGCTTCGGGATTTAGGTTAGACCCGCGCGCGCTTCTGAGGCATCAGGGCGCGCATGAAAATCGCCACCTTCAACATCAACGGGATCAAGGCCCGCCTGCCGCGCCTGCTCGAATGGCTCGAGGAAACCCGCCCCGCGGTCGCCTGCTTGCAGGAGATCAAGTCGCAGGACGATGGCTTCCCCGCCGCCGATTTCGAGGCGATCGGTTATTCCGCGATCTGGCATGGGCAGAAGAGCTTCAACGGGGTCGCCATTCTGGTCGATACCGCCGCGGGCTACACTCTCACCGAGGTGCAGCGCGGACTCGGTATCCCTGGCCCCAACGAAGGTGATGACGAACAGGCCCGCTATCTCGAGGCCGACGTCTCCGGCGTGCGGGTCGCCTGCCTGTACCTGCCCAACGGCAACCCCCATCCGGGGCCGAAATTCACCTACAAGCTGGCGTGGATGGCAAAGCTGCGGGAACGCATGGCCGACATCTGGGCCGAAGAAGTGCCCGCCGTGGTGCTTGGCGATTTCAACGTCATCCCCGAAGATGACGACGTCTGGTCGGTCAAGGCGATGCAGGACGATGCGCTGATGCAGCCCGAAAGCCGCGCCGCCTATGCACGGATGCTGGCAGACGGCTGGACGGACGCCATCCGCACCCACAACCCGCGCGGCGGCGTGTGGACCTATTGGGACTATCAGGCGGGTGCCTGGCAGCGCGACCACGGCTTCCGGATCGACCACATCCTGCTCTCGCCCGAATGCGCCGACCGTCTGGAGGCTTGCGGGGTCGACAAGGCCTATCGCGGCCGGGAAAAGGCCAGCGACCACACGCCGGTTTGGGTGCGGCTTAACACCTGATCCAGCCTTATTGCGCTGACCGGCCCGCAGGGCCGCAAGGGCGACCGCCCGCCCGCAGCCGCTCGCCCGTCAGGGCGAAAAGCGGCGAGGATCACCTATAAAAGATATGCGTGTCGATCTGGGCGAGCCGCGTTTTGGTGTGGCTCCAGCCCGGACGCACGTAGCGGGCGTGGAAGAACACCGCATTGCCCGCTTCGGATTCCCACAGGCCCTTGTGCGCGATCTGCGCGACGGCGACGGCGCGGTTCCAGGCGGCTGATCCTTCGCGCACCTGCGGCATGTGCCGGCCACGCATGAAGGAGAACTGGCCCGGCTGGGCGACCACACCGCAATAGGAGCGGGGGAAGCGGCCGTCCTCGGTGCGGTTGATGATGACCTGCGCCACAGCCAGCTGGCCGGCCAGCGGTTCGCCGCGCGCTTCGAAATATACGGCACCGGCAAGGCAGCGCATCTGTTCGTCCAACGCAGCATCAGTGTCGACCATGCCAACCAGCTCGGACAGCGATCCGGCTTCGGTCAGCGTTGCGGCCGCAGGCGTTGCGTCAGCAAGCGGCTGGACCACTTCCTGCGCGATATAGGTGATGGAATCGGGGACCAACTCGGGCGCATCGACCGTAACGGGGGCGGTGAGCTGGTCAGTCGCGGCTTGCGCCAGCGCGGCGGCGTTACGGCCGCTCGGAAACATCGTGGTTGCGAACGCCACAGCGGCGATCGCAGCAATCGTGGTGGTCTTGCGACTCATGAATTCTACAAATCGGGCGGTGAGCGCGCACAGACGCAGGCGAGAACCTTTTCCAGACCGTTTGAAGGATGTGGGGGGTTCGAAGAAGCCTGCCGGCCGCTCCCCGTCTGCGTGCTGGTCGATACGGCCGAATTGCCGCCCTGCCAGCCTGCGCGAGGAATTGGAGCGGGCCTCTGACGGCGCCTGCCGTTTACGTCAACGCAATTCGTCGAGCTGCGCGACGAACCGTTCAGGATCCGCGATATCCACCTCGATTAGCCACATATCACTGTCTTGATGGCGTCTTCTGGCCAGATATTCGGAAAATTCCTGAGGATTCTCAGGGTTTTCCCGCTTTGCCGCAATAAACTTACGCGATCCGTCAAGTTGCGGCATCCTTTCGTACAGGACACCATCCCTGCCGCGACACAGGGTTACGAGGAGGATCGTCCCGGCATCATGCTCGCCCTTGGCCAGCACCGTGGCAAAGCCACCCCGGGACTCGGCCAGGCGAAGAATCCCGCTCGCCTCGATATGCGCTGGGAGCCTGCCTTCCACGATCAGAGGCCCGAAGGCCCGTCCGCAGCGTAACCCGGCAAGCTCGACAAGGCGATCCGCGAGCGCATGAAGGTGCCCGTGCCGCGCCCGATTTCGTCGCCCTCGCTATCGACCAGCCGCGCTTCGGCGACGAACACGCGGCGGCGGCCGCTCACCCAGCGCCCTTCGGCGGTAACGGTTCCGGCGCGCACCGGCTTGCTGAAGAACAGGTTGAAGCTGGTGGTCAGCAGGAAACGGTCAGTCACCAGCGAGTTGGCGGCATAGAAAGCCGCATCGTCGAGCATCTTGAAATAGATGGTCCCGTGCGCCGCCCCTGCCGCGTGGTAATCTTCCGGCGTGACTGTGAAGGTCAGGCGCGATTGCCCCTCGCCCGGGATATGCAGCGTGCTGGCAAACTTGGCGTTGACCGGCGCGGAGGAATAGAGCCGCTCCAGCGCGCGGTAGTGCTGCTGAGCCCCGGTTTCCGGCACGCCGGCCGAAGCAAATTCATCACTTGCAGGCATTGCTGTTCAGATCGGGTCAGGCCGCGGTGCGCAGGAACTGGTTGGTCAGCAGCGCATAGACCGCCTCGGCATCGGGCGCATCGGCGAGCATCTGCAACGTCGTCTCGTCACGCGTCAGGCGCGAAATTGCGGCGAGAGCGTGGAGGTGGGTCGCCCCGGCATTCTCCGGCGAGACAAGGCCGCACACCAGCGTTACCGGCCGCGCATCGGCAGCGGCAAAATCGATGGGGGTTTCCAGCCGGATCAGCGCGAGGCTGGGACGGCGGACATCCTTGCTGCGGCAGTGCGGGATGGCGACGCCGCGCCCGAAGCCGGTGCTCCCCAGCGCCTCGCGCGCTTCGAGATTTTCCAGCACTTCACTCTCGTCCAGCCCGTAAGCGGTGCTGAGCAGCTGCGCGGTGCGCGCCAGAACCTTCGGCTTGGTATCCAGCCGGGCGAACGCGATCGCCTGCGGTGAGAGAGCGAGGTTGACGTCCATTGTGATAATGATCCCGATTGAATGTGCGCCCGTCTGGCGATGATCCGGTCCGGTCGTCCCCGTTGGGGAGCAGATCGGGGCCGGGGCGGAGCCCCTCCTGCTACCGCCGCCTGAGCTTTCGGATCGGGCCCCCGCCGCAAGGAATTCCCTTACGGCAAGGGCAGATCTGTGCCCTATCTCGGCTCGACCCATCCGATCGAGCCATCGGCACGCCTGTAGACCATATTATGCCGCCCGGTGCCAGCGTTTTTGAAGAACAGCGCGGTGGTGTTCCTGAGGTCCATCATCATCACCGCATCGGCGACGCTGGCGGTGGGAATGTCGACGCGGGTCTCGGCGATCACCAGCGGTGCGTCGGCGACGATTTCCTCTTCCTGGTCCTCTTCGACGGCGAAGATCGTGTAGGCCGCCTCTTCCTCGCCGCGCGCATGATCGGCCTGCTGATGGCGGTCGGTCAGGCGGCGCTTGTAGCGGCGCAGCTGCTTTTCGATCTTGGCGACCGCATCATCGAAGGCAAAGTGCGCGTCCTGCGCGGAGCCTTGCGCCTTGAGGATCAATCCCTGCATCACATGGGTGATGATATCGCAGGTAAAGGCGCCGGCAGGGGCCTTGCCGAAGGTCACGTGCGACGAAAGGGCGCGGTCGAAATACTTGTCGACGATTGCGCCCAACCGGTCAGATGCATGCGCCTGAAGCGCGCTGCCGGTGTCCATCTGGTGGCCAGAAATCCGAATATCCATGTAGTTTAGTCCTCCCGTCGCTGATGAGGATCCCAGTATGAGGAATGGCCGTGCGCCCGGGTTCGGTTGACGTGGTCAACGGGACCAGATTGCGTTGGCTATCCCTGCGATGAATTCGCGGTGGCGTTCCAGCTCCTCCTGGCTGGCAACATGGGGGCGAGGTTCGCGCCGGGGCTTGTCCGTTGCCGGACGGTGCCAGGGCGCATTGGGGGTGGGGTGGGCGAGATCCGCATTGTCTGCCGGTGCATCGACCAGCCCCAGACCGATCTGCCGCCCGCCCGTCAGTTCGACATAGACCTGCGCGAGCAGCTCGGCATCGAGCAGCGCGCCGTGCTTTACGCGGTGGCTGCGGTCGATACCGTAACGGGTGCAAAGTGCGTCCAGCGACAGTTTTGCGCCGGGGTGTTTCTTGCGGGCGATGGCGACGGTGTCGACCATCCGCTCCATGCTGATCGGCGCGCGGCCCGCCAGTTCAAGCTCGTTGTTGAGAAAGCCGAAATCGAACCCGGCATTGTGCGCGACGAGATCGGAATCGCCGAGGAAGTCGAGCAGATCGTCCGCCAGTTCGGCAAAGCGCGGCTTGGTGGCAAGGAAGGCGGCGCTGAGTCCGTGGACCCGCTCGGCCTCGACCGGCATATCGCGATCGGGATTGAAATAAGCGTGGAAGCTGCGGCCCGTTTCCACCCGGCCAATCATTTCGATGCAGCCGATTTCCACCATGCGGTCTCCCGTCTTGGGATCGAGTCCGGTGGTTTCGGTGTCGAAGATGACTTCGCGTGTCTGAAGCGCCATTTGCCGGACTATCCTCCCATGCGGCAGGACTTGCAAGGCCTGCTTGCAATCAAAGTGCAGCAATAAGGGCTGCCACCTGCGCGCGGGTTTCTTCGAGGCTGGTGCCGGTGTCGATCACGTGGTGGGCGCGGTCGCGCTTGTGCGTGTCGTGAAGCTGCAGGCCGAAAATATGCTCGAATTTCTGCGGGGTCATGCCCGGACGAGCGAGCACACGGGCGCGCTGGACATGCTCGGGCGCGGAGACGACGACGATGGTGTCGACCGACTCGTGCCCGCCGCGTTCGAACAAAAGCGGGATGTCGAACACCACGGCGGGCTTGTCGTGATGTTCGGCGAGAAAGCCTGCGCGTTTCGCCGCCACGGCGGGGTGGACGATGGCTTCGAGCCGGGCGAGGGCCTCCTTGTCGCCGAAGACCTGATGGCCGAGCCGGTCACGGTCGACACCTTCGGGGCCGGTCGATCCGGGGAAGGCGGCCTCGATCGCGGGGACAAGTTCGCCGCCTGGCCCCTGCATCGCTCGCACTGCGGCATCGGCGTCGAACACCGGAATGCCGGCCTCGGCAAACATCGCAGCGACGGTCGATTTGCCCATGCCGATGCTGCCGGTGAGGCCGATGATTTTCGGGCGGGTCATGATGTTAGCAGCGCCCGCAATTCGGCATCATGTTCGCGCGGCGTGGCTGCACCGAAGAACCTCTCGAAGGCGACCGCCGCCTGCCCGATCAGCATCGAGAGCCCGTCGATAGTGCGGTGTCCTTTGGCCCGCGCACCTTCAAGGAAGGGCGTATCAAGCGGCGCGGTGACGATGTCATAGGCGATGCTGCCGGGCGGGGCATGGCTCCAGTCGAAGGCGAGCGGCGGCTGCCCCTGCATCCCGAGGCTGGAGGCGTTGATCACCAGATCGAGGCACCCCTCGCGGTCATCGAAGGCAAAATCGGTCGGGTCGGCGAAGTGCGACAGGTGGATGGCGTGGTGCTCCCCCTTGGGTGCGAGCTCATCGAGCAGGGCGCGCGCCTTGTCCGGATCGCGGCCCGCGACCACCAGCGTGAAGCCCTTGTCGGCCAGCGCGGTGATAATCGCCCGCGCCGCGCCGCCGGTGCCGATGATCCGGGCCATGCGGTAATAGTGCGTCTCTGCCAGATCGGCTTTGAGCGGCTCCAGAAACCCGCTTGCATCGGTGTTGGTACCCGCTAGCCCGCTCTCGACCCCCTTCAGCACCGTGTTCACCGCCCCTATCGCACCGGCAGCGGAGTCGATCCGGTCGAGATGCGGCATCACCGCCTGCTTGTGCGGCATGGTGACATTGCACCCGCGCCACAGCGGGTCCTGCCGGCGTTCGGCCAGATAGTCGGCAAGTTGGTCGGGTCGCACATGCGCCGCGCGGTAATCAGCCTCGATCCCCAGCTTCCCGAGCCAGAAACCGTGGATTTTCGGGGATTTGGACTGCGCGATCGGATCGCCGATCACCTCGGCATAGGGGATGGTCATGCGATCAGCACCCCTTCCTCGCGCAGCGCGCCGAGCAGGGGAAGCAGCGGCATCCCGAGCACGGTGAACTGGTCACCCTCGATCGCTTCGAACAGCTGCACCCCCGGCCCCTCGATCCGGAAGGCCCCTACGGTGTGGCCGATCTCCGGCCATTCAAGCGTTAGATAATGTTCGATAAATGCGTCGGACAATTCGCGCACATGCAGCCGCGCGATGCTGGCGTAGCTCCATTCGCACCCCGCGTCCCTGACCAGCGCGGCGGCGCTGTGGAGCTCCATCACCTTGCCGGAGAAGAACCGCAGATGCTCCCCCGCTTCCTCGCGGCTGCGCGGCTTGTCGAACCGCCGTCCGGCAGCGACCACCAGAGAATCCGACCCAAGAACAAGCGCTTGCGGATGCAGCGCTGCGACCGCCGCCGCCTTGGCGACCGCCAGCGCCTCGGCCACTTCGGCGGGCGAGGCACCCGCCAAACCGGCCTCCACCGCGCGTTCGTCGATATCGGCGGGGACGCTTTCGTAAGTGACACCTGCCGCATCGAGCATGGCGCGGCGCGAAGCGGATTTGCTGGCGAGGATCAATGTCATATCGGCTTACCCACCCCGCCTTCGCTCGCCGGCTTGCGCTCGCGCTCCTGCGCCAGGCGGATAATGGCCGCGGCGGTTTCCTCGATCGAGCGGCGGGTCACGTCGATCACCGGCCAGCCATTGTCGCCGAACATCCGGCGCGCAAATTGCAGCTCGGCCTTGACGCGGTCATTGTCGACATAGGCGGTCTCTGTCGCTTCGTTGAGGGATAACAGCCGGTTGCGACGGATCTGGATGAGACGCTCGGGCGAGGTCGTCAGCCCGACCACCAGCGGGTGCCGCAGCCGGTAGAGTGTCTGCGGCGGGGGGCTTTCCACCACCAGCGGAATATTGGCGACCTTGTAGCCGCGATTGGCGAGGTAGATCGAGGTCGGCGTCTTGGACGAGCGCGAGACCCCGACAAGGAGGATATCGGCTTCCTCCCAATCCTCATGCGCCAGACCGTCATCATGGGCGATGGTGTACTGGATGGCATCGACGCGCTTGAAATAGTTCTCGTCCATCATGTGCTGGCGGCCCGGCCGGCCATGCGCTTCCTGGCCGAGCTGCGCTTCCAGTGCGGCGGTCACCTGATCGAGCACCGGCACCGCGGGCAGGCCGAGATGGCGGCAATGCTCCTCCAGCCGCTTGCGGGTTTCGGGGTTCACCAGCGTGTAGAACACCAGCCCGGGATGCGCGGCGAGATCGGGGACGATCCGGTCGAGATGCTGCAAGGACCGCACCATCGGCCAGAAATGGCGGTTCACGCTCGGGTTATCGAACTGCGCCAGCGCCGCCTTGGCAATCATTTCCAGCGTCTCGCCGGTCGAATCCGATACAAGGTGCAGGTTGAGTCGGTTCATTGCCAATTGATCCCGGCGCGCCTGTGGACAGAAGGGGGCATAAACCACGGGAGGGGGAAGCGGACAAGCTGGGGAGCAATTTTCCTCCCCGCTACCGGCCTTTTCCTCGGGGTATTTGCCCACATGGGACAAGTTTTGTCGACAGTCTGTGAAGAGTGGGGATAAAGCTGGCTTGACGTCCAATCCATGCGGATTCGGTGGGGGCTTGGGAAGACAGGTGAGGTGGGGGTAATCCGGCAAGGCCCGGTAATTCCCGCTTTCCACAGGGCCAACAGACTCCATCAATCCTTTTATAATTTGATTTGTTTTGTCTAAAGGAACCCTATGCCCGGTCCGCTTCTCGATACGCTCAAAGGTGTCCGTCAGGACGTTGCCCCCGTCTGGCTGATGCGCCAAGCCGGGCGCTATCTTCCTGAATACCGGGAACTTCGCGCCGAAAAGGGCGGGTTCCTCGAGCTGGTTTACGACAGTGAGGCGGCGGCTGAAATCACCGTGCAGCCGATCCGGCGCTTCGGGTTTGATGGCGCGATCCTGTTCTCCGATATCCTGATCGTGCCGCACGCGATGGGGCAGGGGCTGACCTTCGCGGCGGGTGAAGGCCCGCACCTTGCGCCGACGCTGCTGGAGGTTGGACTCGACTCGTTCACGCAGGCTTTCGAGCGGTTCGAGCCGGTTTACGAGACCGTGCGCCTGACCCGCCAGCAGATTGGCCCGGCGGTGACCATGCTGGGCTTTGCGGGGAGCCCCTGGACGGTCGCGACCTATATGATCGCGGGCGAAGGCTCCAAGGATCAGGGCCCGGCGCGGTTGCTCGCCTATCGCGATCCGGCCCACATGCAGGCGATCATCGATGCGATCATCGATGTTTCGGTGACCTATCTGCGCGGCCAGATCGATGCGGGCGCAGAAGCGGTGCAGCTGTTCGACAGCTGGGCTGGCAGTCTTGCGCCCGACCAGTTCGAAAAGTGGGTGATTGCGCCGAATGCCGCGATCACCGCCAAGCTCAAGGAAACGCACCCGGACACGCCGGTCATCGGCTTCCCCAAGGGCGCGGGCGCGAAGCTGCCCGCCTATGCCCGCGAGACGGGCGTGGATGCGGTGGGTCTCGACGAGACGCTCGATCCTGCATGGGCCCATGCCAGCCTGCCGCAAGGCATGCCGGTGCAGGGCAACTTCGATCCGCTGTTGCTTGAGGCTGGCGGCCCTGCCGTGGCCGCGCGGGTCAAGACCATCATCGCCGCCTTCGAGGATCGTCCGCATGTCTTCAACCTCGGCCATGGGATCGGCCAGTTCACGCCGATTTCGCACGTCGAGGAACTGCTCGCAGCCCTAAGAGGTTGATCTGATGCAAGAACTGCTCTCCTCGATTTACCTGTTCCTCAAATCGGGCCACGTGATTTTCATGGTGTTCTGGCTGGCGGGGCTATTCATGCTGCCGCGCCAGTGCATCTACATGCTCGACCATGAACCCAAATCTGCGGGGGAGGCCAAGTGGGCGACCCGCATGGGCAAGCTGCGCGCGATCATCCTCACGCCGAGCATGATCATCGTCTGGGTGCTGGGGCTGTCGATGGCCTGGTCGGGCGGGTGGTTCAGTGAAGGCTGGCTCCACGCCAAGCTGACGCTGGTGCTGATCATGACCGGCTATCACGGCTGGCTGGTGGGCCAGACCAAGAAGATGGCACGGGGCGAGCGTCCTCTGACCGAAAAGCAGCTGCGCATGATCGGCGAAGTGCCGGGCCTGCTGCTGGTGCTGATCGTGGTGCTGGTTTACCTCAAGCCGTTCTGACGGTTTCAAACACGGGCGCGCGCCGCCGCAATCGCCGATTGACCTGACGGGCGCGCGCTCCTATTTCCTCCTGACCTATCCGGTTGCCGGAGCGCCAATCCGCTTCGCCACGGTCTGCTTTCTCCAAGCCCAGCCCTGACACATCGGGGCGCCGCCACCTTCACGGCGGTACTGACCATCCGGCCACTCCTGACTTTCGGAAATACAAAAATGCATCTCAAGGACCTCAAGCGAAAGACCCCGGCCGAATTGGTCGCAATGGCGGAAGAACTCGGCGTCGAAGGCGCTTCGACCATGCGCCGCCAGGATCTGCTGTTCAGCATCCTGCGCGAACTGGCCGAGGACGAGGAATACGAAGAAAAGATCATGGGCATCGGCACCATCGAGGTGCTGCAGGACGGTTTCGGCTTCCTGCGCTCGCCCGAGGCGAATTACCTTGCCGGGCCGGACGATATCTATGTCTCGCCCAACCAGGTGCGCCGCTGGGGCCTGCGCACCGGTGACACCGTCGAAGGCGAGATCCGCGCACCGCGTGAAGGTGAACGCTATTTTGCGCTGACCACCCTCACCAAGGTCAATTTCGACGATCCCGACGCAGTCCGTCTGCGCACCAATTTCGACAACCTGACGCCGCTTTATCCGGACCAGAAGCTCAACCTCGACACCCTCGATCCGACGGTGAAGGACAAGAGCGCGCGGGTGATCGACATCATCGCCCCGCAGGGCAAGGGCCAGCGCGCGCTGATCGTCGCCCCGCCGCGCACCGGTAAGACCGTGCTGCTGCAGAACATCGCCAAGGCGATCACCGACAACCATCCCGAGGTGTTCCTGATCGTCCTGCTGGTGGACGAACGCCCCGAGGAAGTCACCGACATGCAGCGTTCGGTGAAGGGTGAGGTGATCTCCTCGACCTTCGACGAACCCGCCAACCGTCACGTTCAAGTCGCTGAAATGGTGATCGAAAAGGCCAAACGCCTGGTCGAGCACAAGCATGACGTGGTGATCCTGCTCGACTCCATCACCCGCCTCGGCCGCGCCTACAACACCGTTGTGCCGTCCTCGGGCAAGGTGCTGACCGGCGGTGTAGACGCTAACGCGCTCCAGCGCCCGAAGCGCTTCTTCGGCGCCGCGCGGAACATCGAGGAAGGTGGCTCCCTGTCCATCATCGCTACCGCGCTGATCGACACCGGCAGCCGCATGGATGAAGTCATCTTCGAAGAGTTCAAGGGCACCGGTAACTCGGAAATCGTCCTCGATCGCAAGGTGTCCGACAAGCGCATCTTCCCCGCGCTGGATGTCGGCAAGTCCGGCACCCGCAAGGAAGAACTGCTGGTCCAGAAGGACAACCTCAGCAAGATGTGGGTGCTGCGCCGCATCCTGATGCAGATGGGCACCGTAGATGCGATGGAGTTCCTGCTCGACAAGATGAAGGATTCCAAGACCAACGAGGACTTCTTCGCCACGATGAATCAATAGTTTGCCCTGCCAAGCGGGCCATGGGGTCGGCCCGCGCGGACAGGATTGAAGGACAGGACGGGATTCGTGCTCAGCCAGTATCTCTATATCAGCACCGCGCCGACCCTGCCGCGCGAGGAGGTGGACGCCATCCTCGCCGCGAGCGCGCGCAACAACCCGGCACGCGGTATCACCGGGCTGCTGCTGTTCAACGGTCGCAACTTCCTCCAGCTGCTTGAAGGCGAGGAGGGCGAGGTTTCGTCGCTGATGGAGACCATCACCGCCGATCCGCGCCACGCCGGGGTGTCAGTGCTCGATCGCCGCGCGATCGCGGCGCGTGCCTGCCCGGATTGGGCGATGAAGCGCGTGATGATCGCCGAGAGCATCGAGAGCCGCCGCGACATGCTCGAGCGTGATCTGCCGCAGGATCTCGATCCCGATGTGCGCAAGATGATCGTCAATTTCGCGGTTCTGAACTGACGTCTAGCGTAAATCCCTTAGGCAGGGGCAACCGGCTTTCAGACCTTCATGCGCTAGACAGGGCCCCGACTATTTGGGGGACCGCAATTGCGCAGGATCATTTATCGCAGCTTCGCTTCACCCGATCTGGACCGGGTTGAAATGTTCAGGCTCGTCTACCAGGCCCGCGTCGCCAATGAGGCGCGGGGGCTGGGTGGTTTCCTTGTGCATATTGATGACCGCATCCTCCAAGTGCTCGAAGGCCCGACGTGGAAGCTGGTCGCCACTTTCGAGAACATCCGCCGCGATCCGCGCCACAGATGCGTCGAGGTGCTCGACGAGCGCCTGATTCCCGAACCCGCCTTTGGCGGCTGGCGGATGCGTTATTTCGATGGCCGCAACATCCCCCGGATGCTGGCGCAGATGAACGAGGGAGCGGGTGGGGATGTACCGCGGCTGGTGCGCGAGGCTGTGCTCGATTTCCTCGGCCCCGATCTGATCCGTCCGATTGTGGAGTCCTTCGTGACTGCCGCTCCGGCGGGGGTCAGCCCTTCGCTGTCTGAAGCTGCGCAGCCATCATCTCCCAGACCTTGTTGATCGCCTTCAAGGGACGAACCATAACCTTGAAATCGCTGATCTTTCCGTCTTGATTGAAGCGGATGATATCGACCCCGTTGATGCTGATTCCGTCGAGTTCGGTAACGAATTCGAGCATCATGTCGTCCCCGTCCACCAGCTCGCGGACATAGTGGAAGCTGTCGTTCCCCAGCACATGGCTGGCGGCGACGAGATAGGCCATCACCACGGGCTTGCCCGCCTGCGGGGTATGCACCACCGGCGAATGGAACACCGCGTCATCGGCGAGCAGGTCTGACAACACGGCAGGATCGGCGCCGCCCATCATGTATTCGTGCCACCGGGCGAGGCCTGCGTGTCCTGAACTCATTATCGTCCCCCTGTCTACCGATCCGGACCGGCCACCAGCCACCCGAGCAATTCGTCCCCGCTGGGCGATTCCTCCAGCGCCAGTGGCGGGCTGGGCTTCTTGCGGCGCTTCTCGTCGACCTTGGCATAGGCGGCATCTCCGCCGCCGGTGTTGAGCTGCAAGGTGCGGGTGACAAGATCGCCGGTCAGCAGGTTCCAGCTCGCCTCGCGCCCATCATGCGCGAAGGTGCGACTGTAGAGCGTCGCATCCAGGCCGATCAGCATCATCACCCCCTGCGTGCTGTCCCAGCGGAAGCGGTGGGTGGACGCGACCGCGGTGGTGCCGCCGGTCAATTCCTCAAGCACCAGCACCTTGCCCCGCAAATTGCCCTTTACGGCAAGCGCCGCATCGGCGAGCGGGTAGGCATCGAGCGCGAGGATCTGCACGGGATTTTCGCCGAAGTCAGTCTCGTTGACATAGCTTGTCACCACCCGCAGCTCGCGCGCATCCTCCTTCGCCGCAACATAGGCAAGATCGGGATTGCCATCGCCGTTGAAGTCGGCGCGAAGCTCCACCTCGATGGTCTCGCCCGCGTTTAAAAACGCCTGCGGCCCCTCCTGTGCGGCGACGGGAGAGGCGGCCAGCGCGAGCGCGAGGAGGGCAAGGCGGCTCATCCCAGATGTTCTGAGAAGAAGGCGGCGGTGCGCCCATCGGCGAGGTTCGCAGCGTCCTCCTGACGGCGCTTGCCGTGCTCGGTGGCAAAGCCGTGGTCCAGGCCCTCGTAATCGTGCAGCGTCACCTTGGGGTGATCGTCCAGCCCCGCGTGCATGGCGTCCTGTGTTTCACGTGGAACAAAGCCATCATTCGTCGGGATGTGCAGCATCAGCGGATGGGCGATGGCGTGCTTCTCGTTCAGCAGGCCATCAATGCCGACCCCGTAATATCCGACCGACGCGTCGATATCGGTGCGCGCCGCGGTCATATAGGCGAGCCTTCCGCCAAGGCAGTATCCGACGCAGCCCACTTTCGCCACGCCGAGGGTGCGGCGGATGTGATGGATGGTCGCCTCGATATCGCGGATGCCGGCGTCCTGGTCGAATTCCCCGAACAGGCCAAGCGCGCGCTGGAATTCCGGCTCGACATCGGGATCGAGCACGATGCCCGGCTCGATCCGCCAGAACAGATCGGGCGCGACGGCCAGATAGCCCTCGGCCGCCAGCTTGTCGCACTTCTGGCGGATGCCGGGGTTCACCCCGAAGATCTCCTGAATGACGATGATCGCCCCGCGCGGCGTGCCCACGGGCTGCGCGACATAGGCGCCGAAGCTGGCGTCACCTTCTAGCGTGGGGATGGTGGCATTGAGGCTCATGGGGTGTCTCTCTCGTGGTTCGCAAGGCTTGCCACGTGGTCTATCTCTTGCCTTGCTCGGCTGCCAAGCCCAAATGAGTGAGGTGAGCGGGAGAGGAGACCAGCCCCATGAAGATCAACATCGAAATCGAATGCACGCCCGAGGAGGCCCGCAGCTTCATGGGCCTGCCCGATGTCAGCGTGGCCAATAATGTCTATGTCGAGAATATAGCCAAGGCGATGCAGGGCATCTCCAATCCTGACCAGTTGCAGCAATATGCCTCGGCCCTCGCGCCGATGGGGCAGGTGGGGCTGAAGCTGTTCCAGAGCTTTGTCGAAGGCGGGATGAAGGCCGCCCAGGGCGGATCGAAGCCCTCCGAATAGATCCTGATGAGCGAGACCCCGACGATCTTTGCGCTATCGAGCGGCGCGCCGCCTGCTGGCGTCGGGGTGATCCGGGTGTCCGGCCCGCGTGCCGGTGCGGCCTTGGAGGCGCTCGCGGGCAGGGTGCCGCCCGCGCGGCGGGCCTCGCTGGCCAAGCTGCGCGATACGGCAGGCGCATTGCTGGACGAGGCGCTGGTGCTGTGGTTCCCCGGCCCGAACACGGCGACAGGCGAAGATCTCGCTGAATTCCACTGCCACGGCGGCCGTGCGGTGATTGCGGCGGTGGAGGGTGCGCTGGGGGCACTTGCGGGTCTGCGCCGCGCCGAACCGGGTGAATTCACCCGCCGCGCCTTCGCCAACGGCCGGATCGATCTGGCCGAGGCCGAAGGGCTGGCCGATCTGCTCTCCGCTGAAACCGAGCTGGCGCGCGCCGCCGCCCTGGCGAATTTGGGCGGCGCATTGTCCCGTCAGGTCGAGGGCTGGCGTGAACAGGTTCTCGGGTTGTCCGCCGAAGTGGAGGGTGTGCTCGATTTTTCCGACGAGGAAGACTCCGCCGATTTGCCCGAATGTTTCACGTGGAACATTTCTGCGCTGGCGGGCGAGATTAGGGAATGGCTGGCCCGGCCGCGCTCCGAGAGGTTGGGCGAGGGATACCGCGTCGTCCTCGCCGGGCCGCCAAACGCTGGTAAATCAACACTTTTCAACGCCCTGATCGAGAGCGAGGCCGCCATCACCTCGCCGATTGCCGGAACCACCCGCGATGTGATCGAACGCAGTGTTGCGATCGGCGGGGTGCCTTTCACCTTCGTCGACACCGCCGGGTTAAGGGCAGTCGAGGGTGGGGCAGAGGCCGACCAGATCGAAGCCATCGGCATCGCCCGCGCCGAGGCCGAGTTGGTTCGGGCTGATCTGGTGCTGTGGCTGGGGCCGGAAGGCGAAGGGCCGCAAGGCGCATGGGAAATTGCCGCGCAGGCCGACCGTGCGGGGTTTGTACCCAAAGCGGGCGCGCGCTTCACGCTCTCTGCGGCCACGGGTGAGGGAACGGCAGCGCTCAAGAATGCATTGGCGCAGACGGCCCGCGATGGGCTCCCCAAGCCGGGCGAGGCATCGCTGAATGCGCGCCAGCATACGCGACTATCCGAGGCGGGCGAGGCGCTGGAAGCGGCGCTGCGACTGTCTGATCCTCTGCTCGTCGCCGAGGAGTTGCGGCGTGCTCGGTTGGCATTCGATCGGTTGATCGGGCGCGCAACGACCGAAGACATGCTCGACACGCTGTTCGGACGGTTCTGCATCGGCAAGTGATGGCGGCCGCAAAATGTTTCACGTGAAACATTTTGGCCCGTGAATCCGCTTTGACTGTCTGCCCCCGGCGGCCTATTTGCCCGCCCATGCACCAGTTTGATGTCATCATCATCGGCGGCGGTCACGCCGGGGTCGAAGCCGCCCGCGCTTCGGCGCGGATGGGTGCGCGCACGGCGCTGGTCAGTTTCGACCTTTCCGCCATCGGAGCGATGAGCTGCAATCCCGCGATTGGTGGTCTGGGCAAGGGTCATCTGGTGCGCGAGGTCGATGCGCTCGACGGTGTGATCGGGCGCGCGGCAGATGCGGGCGCGATCCACTACCGGATGCTCAACCGCTCCAAGGGCAGCGCTGTATGGGGTCCGCGGGTCCAGGCTGACCGGGTGCGGTTCAAGGCGGCGGTGCAGGCGATTGTCCGCGCGCAGGCGAACCTTGCGCTTGTTCAGGGCGAGGCTGCGGCGCTGGTGATGCAGGGCGGGGCGGTCGCAGGTCTCGAGCTCGCCGATGGCACCATCCTCGATGCCCCCCGCGTTGTGCTGTGTACTGGCACCTTCCTTGGCGGCGTGCTGTTCCGCGGCGACGAGCGCTTCGAGGGCGGTCGCATCGGCGAGAATGCTGCCAAGCGGCTCGCGCAGCAGCTTCGTTCGGCGGATTTGCCGATGGCGCGCCTCAAGACCGGCACCCCGCCGCGTCTTGACGGGCGGACAATCAATTGGGCGGTGTTGGAGGAGCAAGCTTCCGATGGCGAGGCGTGGACCATGTCCCCGCTCACCCCGCGCCGTATCAATCCGCAGGTGTTCTGCGCGATCACCCGCACGACGCAGGCGGGGCATGACGCGATCCGCGCGAATCTCCACCGCTCCCCGCTGTTCTCCGGTGCGATTGCGGCGGCAGGGCCGCGCTATTGCCCGTCGATCGAGGATAAGATCCACCGCTTCGGCGACCGCGAGGGGCACCAAGTGTTCCTCGAACCCGAGGGGCTGGATAGCCACGTCGTCTATCCCAACGGTATCAGCACCTCGCTTCCCGTCGATGTGCAGGAAACCGTGGTTCGCACCATGCCGGGCTGCGAGCGGGTCGCCATCGTGCAGCCGGGTTACGCCGTGGAGTACGACCACATTGATCCGCGCGCTCTGACGCCCGACTTGCAGGTGCGCGCCATCCCCGGACTTTACTGCGCGGGCCAGATCAACGGCACCACGGGTTACGAGGAAGCCGCCGCTCAAGGTCTTGTTGCCGGGATGGAGGCGGCGGCGGCCTCGCTCGGCAAGGCTGCGCCCCGGCTTGACCGGGCGAACAGCTATATCGCTGTCATGGTCGATGATCTTACGCTTCAGGGCGTGTCGGAGCCCTACCGTATGCTCACGGCCCGCGCCGAATATCGCCTGCGCCTGCGCGCCAACAATGCCGCAACCCGCCTGACAGGGCTGGGCATCGAGGCAGGCTGCATCGGCGAAGAGCGCCGCCTGTGGTGGGAACGGCGCGAGGCGATGCGCGAAATGTTTCACGTGAAACATTCCGAGAAGGTCCACGCCCGCGAACTCGCCGATCTCGGCCTGCCCGTTCGGCGCGATCATGGCGAGAAGTCGCTCGCGGAATGGCTGCGCTTCGACGGTGTCTCGCCCGAGGCGCTGACCCCCTGGCTGGGCGAAGTGACCGCGCTTGATCCGCTGCTGGCCGAGGAAATGGCCGAGGATGCCGCCTATGCGCCCTATCTGGCGCGGCAGGATGCCGAACTGCGCGATCTGCGTGCCAGTGAGGCGCTGTCGCTGCCTTCGGACTTCCCCTATGGCGAGGTGCCCGGTCTCTCCAACGAAATGGTCGAGCGGCTCAGCAAGGCTGCGCCGGGCACGCTGGCGGCAGCAGGGCGGGTGCCGGGCGTCACGCCCGCCGCGCTCTCGGCCCTGCTGGTGCATGCCCGCCGGCGCATGACTGACGGGCAGCGCGCGGCATGATTACCAACGAAACCGAAGCCCGCGCCTATGTCGCCGGGTTGACCGATGCTGAGGGCATGGCCCGGCTTGAGGCCTTTGCCGCACTGGTGCTTGAAGAGAACCAGCTGCAGAACCTGATCGCCAAAGCGACCGAACCGCACCTGTGGCAGCGCCATATCGCGGACTCCGCGCAGCTCCTCGAAAATGTTTCACGTGAAACATTGGGGCCCAATGCGGGTGGCCCGTGGCTCGATCTGGGAAGCGGCCCGGGCTTTCCCGGATTGGTGATTGCCGCGCTTTGTCCGAATATGCCGGTGGTCCTTGTTGAATCCCGCGCGCGGCGTGTGGAGTTCCTCAATCGCGCCATTACCGCGCTTGGCCTGAGCAAATGCCGGGTCGAGGGGCAGCGTCTGGAGCGGGTTACGCCCTTTGCGGCCCGCGCCATTTCGGCACGTGCTTTTGCTCCGCTTCCCAAACTCCTCAGCTTGTCCGCACCCTTCTACACAAGGCAGACCGCCTACGTGTTGCCGAAGGGGCGTTCCGCCGCGCAAGAGTTGGAGACGCTCAAGCCTTCGAGTCGGGCAATGTTTCACGTGAAACATTCCTTGACCGATCCCGAGGCCGGGATCATCGTGAAGGCCTGACACGCGAAACACGCGCAGGTTCACTTGAATCCGCGCGGGAAGGACGGAACAACGCCATGCTGACCCCTCCATGTTCGTAATCGCGATCGCCAATCAGAAGGGCGGGGTGGGTAAAACCACCACCGCGATCAACATTGCCACGGCAATGGCAGCGACCGGATGGCGCACGCTGCTGATCGACCTCGATCCGCAAGGCAATGCCTCGACCGGGCTGGGCGTCTATGCCGCCGCGCGCGAGGTCTCGAGCTATGATCTTCTGGTGGACGAGGTTCCGCTGGATACGGCGATCGTGCCGACCACCATTCCGCGCCTCGACATCATCCCTGCCACGGTCGACCTGTCGGGCGCCGAGGTGGAGCTCGTCGCGGTCGAAGGTCGTACCCACCGGCTCGACAAGGCGCTGGCCAACCACACGGGCCACGACATCTGCTTTATCGACTGCCCGCCGTCGCTGGGCCTGCTCACGCTTAACGCGCTGTGTGCTGCCGATACGCTGCTGGTCCCGCTGCAGTGCGAGTTCTTCGCGCTGGAAGGGCTCAGCCAGCTGCTCCAGACGGTCGATCAGGTGCAGCAGCGGTTCAACCCGGATCTCGGCATCATTGGCATTGCGCTGACCATGTATGACCGGCGCAACCGGCTGACCGATCAGGTCTCCGATGATGTGCGCGATTGCCTTGGCAAGCTTGTGTTCGAAACGGTGATCCCCCGCAACGTCCGCCTCTCCGAAGCGCCGAGCCACGGGCTCCCGGCGCTCATCTATGACCAGCACTGCACCGGTAGCCGCGCCTATATGTCCCTGGCGCGCGAATTGATCGGGCGATTTCCCGCAGAAAGACAAGCCGCATGAGCAAGCAACCTGAACCCGTCAGCCTCGTTGCAGCGGCCCGATCCGCCGTGGATCGGCCGCGCCGGCTGGGCAAGGGGCTCGGCGCGCTGATGGGCGAGACCCGGCGCGAGGAACCTTTGGTGCGCCGCGATGATGCGACGGACGAGACGCAGCAGGTGGCGGGAAGCTCGCCGCTGCGGATGCTGGCGCTGGCCGCGATCAAGCCGCTCCCCGGCAACCCGCGCAAATATTTCGACGAAGCGGCGCTGGACGAGCTGGCTGCGTCGATCGCGACGCGCGGGGTGATCCAACCGATCATCGTCCGCCCGCACCCCAATGGTGAGGGTTATCAGTTGGTTGCGGGCGAACGCCGTTGGCGCGCAGCCCAGAAGGCGCGGCTGCACGAGATTCCCGCGCTGGTCCGCGATCTGTCCGAGCGCGAAGTGATGGCGCTGGCGCTGATCGAGAATCTTCAGCGCGAAGACCTCAACCCGGTCGAGGAAGCGCGCGCCTATCACCGCCTCTCGGAAGTCGAGGGGATGATCCAGGTCGATATCGCCAAGATGGTGGAGAAATCGCGCAGCCACGTCGCCAACATGATGCGGCTGGTGACGCTGCCCGATCCGGTGCTGGACCTAATTCAGGAAGGCAAGCTGACGATGGGCCACGCCCGCGCGCTGATCGGGCGCGAGGATGCACTGGAAATCGCCCAGATCGCCGCGGCCGAAGGGCTTTCGGTGCGCGATGTGGAAACGCTCACCCGCAAGCCGGCTAAGCGCGATGCTGCGCCCGCGCCCGCACCTTTCCAACCCACTGAAAATGCAGATATTGTTGCCGTTCAGCAGCACCTTGAGGAATTCCTCGGCCTCAGCGTCAGGATCAAGCCGGAGATCGATCCGCGCAAGGGTACGGTGACGATCCGCTACACCACGCTCGATCAGCTTGACCTGCTGTGCCAGCGCCTGACCGGCGGCGAGTTTTAGGCGCGGACCAACCCTCTACCAGACAAGCAAAAGCCCCGCAGGTCGCCTGACTCTGCGGGGCTTCCTGTTTGTCCCTTAGGGGACGGTCAGAGCTTACCGATCGGATTTGATCATCTTGGGCGAGGGGCGCGGCGCGGGGGCCGGGATCACGCGCGCTGCGCCGGGGACGGTATAGGTTTCGAAACGCTCGGTCTCGCGCACCACCACCTGCTGCTGCACCTCGGTGCGCACCGGCACCATCACCATCTGCGGCGGCGGGGCATAGGTGTAACCGTAGCTCGCCGGGTAGCCATAGCCATAGGCCTGCGCCGGATAGGCGATCTCGCGGCTGGCGATGCGCGCGCCGGGGGTGCCGTAATGCGACAGGTAGCTGTCGAGCGCGGCTGCGCAATCGTAGCGGTCCTCGTCATCGTCGCCATCGAAGATGCTGCCGAGCAATCCACCGATCAACCCGCCGCCGCCCACGCCGAGCACGGTGCCCAGCACGCGGTCACCGGCACCGGCGATTTCATATCCGGCAAAGCCGCCTGCGATTGCGCCCAAAAGGCCGCCGATGATCAGGCCGGTGTCATCCCGGTCCTGCCCGCGCGTGCGGCGCTGGCATTCGTCGATCCATTGCTGGCGCTCGAACACCATCGGGGTGGGCGCATAGGCCACTGGCGCGGCATAGGCGTGGCTGTAGCCCTGGGGCGGCGCGGCGGGAGTTGCGGGCAAGGGCCGCGGCGTATCAATGCGGCGGGTGCGAGTGATCGTCTCGACCCCGTTGACCGTGGTCACCGTCTCGCCCGCCTGCGCCGTTACCGGGCCGCTGCGCATGTCGGCAGGCAAAGTGCGCAATTCCGCCTCGCTCATCGGGGTGAGCGGCGGCAGATCGGTGTAGTTCTGGGCCTGCGCCGCGGCCGGAAGGGCAAGTGCGAACGCGGCAACCGCAACAGCGGGCGAAAGGGCGGGCAAAGTCTTGGACATGGGCAAATCCCCCTGAATCAGCCGGGCGCGGCTGATGGTTAACAAAAGCCTACCACCGGAACCACCGTCCGCCCAAGGATGCCGTCGCCTCTGTCCCGTTTCGGGAAGGTCGCGGGTGTGGGCCGCCTTCAGATGCGTGCCGAAAGCATTGCGGCCAGCGCCTCGATCCCCGCCGCGTCAGCCTCGGCAAAGCGGGCGGGGGAGGGGCTGTCGAGATCGATCACCGCCACAACCACCCCATCGCGCAGCACCGGGACGACCAGTTCGGACTGGCTCGCGGCGTCGCAGGCGATATGCCCGGGGAAAGCGTGGACATCGGCAACAAGTTGCGTGGCGCGACTTTGCGCCGCCGTGCCGCACACGCCTGTGCCGAAGGGGATGCGGATGCAGGCCGGGCGGCCCACGAACGGGCCGAGCACCAGCTCGTCAACCGCACCATTCTTCGCCGCGCCGACGCGGTAGAAGCCCGCCCAGTTCAGATCTGGCAGGAATTCCCACAAAAGCGCCGCAACATTGGCCATGTTGGCGACCGAATCGGGTTCGTCCGCAGTCAGCGCATCGGTAGCGGCCAGCAGCTCGCGATAGAGCTCTTCCGGCGCGAGCGGCGTGGCGGGTTTGAAATCATACATGGCGTAACGGCCTTTCGTCGCTTCCCGCCCACGGTTCTAGGTTGCCGCAAGCGCAGCCGGGGCTTATCCCACCGCACATGGCCATTTTCCGCAAAATCGCAATCGCTCTCGTCACCCTGATCGTGGTGGCGGGCATCGCTCTTTATTTCCTCAGCCGCGGCGATACCGCCGATCTGCCGGTCGACGAGGTCGCCGGCACCGATCCGGTGCTGCAGGAGGGCGATCCGCAGAACTTCCCGACCGTCCAGATCGCCGAGCCGGTGGGCTGGAAGGCGGGCGAGGCGCCGACCCCGGCCGAGGGGCTGGAGGTGGTGCGCTTTGCCGAGGGGCTTGACCATCCGCGCACGCTGTTCGCGCTCCCCAATGGCGATGTACTGGTCTCGCTGACCCGCGCGCCGGAGAAGAAGAACCGCGACACCGGGGTGATGGCGACGATTCGTGGCTGGGTCGAAGGTATCCTGTTCGCCAAGGCAGGGGCGGGCGGTAAATCGCCCAACCAGATCGTGCTGTTGCGCGATACCGACGGCAACGGAAGCGCCGAAACGAAGCAGGTGATCCTGACCGAAGGGCTCGATTCGCCCTCGGGCCTCGCGTGGAAGGACGGCACGCTGTACGTGGCCAACCACAATGCGGTGCTCGCCTTCCCCTATGAACTGGGCGGCGAGAAGGTGATCGGAGCGCCGCGCAAGCTGATGGACCTGCCGGCGGGCGGCGGGCACTGGATGCGCAACCTCGAACTCTCGCCCGATGGGGAGCGGCTGTATGTCGCTGTCGGCTCGGTCAGCAATATCGGCGAGCAGGGCATGAAGGTCGAAGAAGGCCGGGCGATGATCTGGGAATATGATCTCGCCAAGCGTCGCCAGCGCCAGTTCGGCGCGGGTCTGCGCAATCCCAATGGCATGGATTTCAGCCCCTGGTCGGGCGAGCTGTGGACCACCGTGAACGAGCGCGACATGCTCGGATCGGACCTCGTGCCCGATTACCTCACCAATGTGCCGGTCGGCGCGCAGTATGGCTGGCCGTGGGTCTACTACAAGACCAACCGTGACCGCCGGGTCGACGCGCCGATGCCGCGCTTCCTGATGGAATATGTCCGCAAGCCCGAATTCGCGCTCGGCCCGCACGTCGCGGCGCTGGGGCTGGTGTTCTCGAAGGAAGGTGACCGGATGGGCAGCGGCTTTGCGGGCGGGGCCTTCATCGCGCGGCACGGGTCGTGGAACCGCAAGCCGCCCTCGGGCTATGACGTGGTGTTCGTGGACTTCGATGATCGCGGCAATCCGGTGGGCAAGCCCAAGCCGGTGCTGACCGGCTTCCTCACCGGCGAGGGCACGACGCGCGGTCGTCCGACCTGGGTCGAATGGGCGGGTGACGGGTCGCTGCTGGTGTCGGACGATACGGCCGGGATCATCTGGCGGGTGCGTTCACCCTCGGCCACGCCTGCGACTGCGATTGCGCGCCTGCAAGGCGAGTCGCTCCCCCCGCGCCAGCTGACCGACCCGCGCGCCGATTTCGAAGCGGATTACCTGCGCAAGCAGGCGGGGCAGAAGGTCAATTAGAGCCTGACCCCCGCCCGTCCGGCGAGTTCGGTGGCGAATTGCAGTGCGGTGCGGCCTGACCGGTTGCCGCGCTGGATGGCGAAGGCCATCGCCTCCTCGGGATCGAAGCTGAGGCCGAGCGGCGCTGTGTAAGCCGCGATAATTGCGAGGTAGGTGTCCTTGTCCGCCGGGTGGAACCCCAGCGTCAGCCCGAAGCGGTCGGCAAGCGCCAGCGCATCGTCCCGCTCGTCGCGTTCGTGGATGGCGGCGGAGGTATCCTCCCGCTCGACAATCGCGCGGCGGTTGGCGGTCACGGCGAGGCGGATGTGCGCCGGACGCGGCGCAACACCGCCGTCGAGCAGGCTTCTGAGCGCCAGCATCTCCGCCCGCCCGTCCGCGCCGAAGCCGAGATCGTCGATGAACAGCAGAAAGGCGCGCGGTTGCTGCGCCAATTGCGCGATCAGTGCGGGGAAGTGAGGCAGGGATTCCGGGGCGAGCTGCACCAGCGCCAGAAACTCCGGCCGCTCCGCCTGCACATCGGCCACCACCGCGCGCACCAGCGCCGATTTGCCCATGCCGCGCGCGCCCCACAGCAGTACATCATGCGCCGCCGCGCCCGCAGCAAGCCGCGCGCAATTGTTGCGCAGCGCGACTTTCTGGGCGTCAATCCCGTGGAGCGCGTCGAGCGGCAGTGCATTCAGCACCGGCACAGCGCGCGCGGCCTCGCCCTCCCAGATATAGGCAGGATGGGCGAGCCAATCGGTCGGCGGAGGCGGCGGAGGCGCAAGCCGCTCTAGCGCGGCGGCAATCCGTTCGAGCGCCTCGTCCGTCACCTCAGCCAACCAGGGCTTCGGCGGGCAGGGCGTAAAGCAGTTCTGCCCCCGCGACCGCTCCGGCCTTAAGGCCAGCGGCCTCCGGCACGATCCGGTCGAGGAAGAAGCGCACCGTCACCGGCTTGATCGCCGCGAGTTCCGGCGCAGCGCCTGCCGCAACCGCCTCGGCCTGCTTCATCAGCTGCCACCCGGCGACCGTGACGGCGGCCATGGTGCAGAAGGGGACGCTCCCGGCCAGGCGATCGTCGAGGCTTGCCTCGTCACGCATCCAGCGCGCTACGTTGGCGCAATCGCGCGCGAGTGCGGACAGGGCGAATTCCTCGGCGGCTTCAACGGCAATCGTATCGAGCAGCGTCACCAGCGCTTCCCCGCCATCAAGGCCAAGCTTGCGGGTCACAAGGTCGGCGGCCTGGATCCCGTTGGTGCCTTCATAGATCGGCGCGATCCGCGAATCCCGCCAGTGCTGCGCCGCGCCGGTTTCCTCGACAAAGCCCATCCCGCCGTGGATCTGGATGCCGAGGCCCGCCACCTCCACGCCGATATCCGTGCCCCACGCCTTGAGCATCGGGACAATCAGCTCCGACCGGTTCTTCGCCGCTTCATCGCCCAGATTGCCGCGATCGACCTGCCCGGCGCAGTAATAGAGCAGCGCGCGGCTCCCCTCGGTCAGCGCCTTCATGCGCAGGATCATGCGGCGCACGTCGGGATGCTCGATGATCGCCACCGGGGTCTTGTCAGGCGAACCGGCGCGGGCGGATTGCACCCGGTCGCGCGCATAGGCGAGCGCCTGCTGCGTCGCCCGCTCGCCGATCTGCACGCCCTGATTGCCGACATTGATGCGCGCATTGTTCATCATCGTGAACATCGCGGCGAGGCCCTTGTTCGGCTGGCCGACCAACTCGCCGATGCATTCGCCATTGTCGCCATAGCTCATCACGCAGGTGGGCGAGGCGTTGATGCCGAGCTTGTGTTCGAGGCTGACGCAGCGAAGGTCATTATGCGGGCCGAGGCTGCCGTCCTCGTTCACATGATATTTCGGCACAACGAACAGCGAGATGCCGCGCGATCCCTCGGGCGCGCCCGGCAGGCGGGCGAGGACGAGGTGGATGATGTTCGCGGCCAGATCATGCTCGCCCCAGGTGATGTAGATCTTCTGGCCGGTGATCAGATACTTGCCTGCGTGGGGGCCGTTGACGATTGGCTCCGCGACCGAACGCAGTGCGCCGACATCGCTCCCTGCGGCGGGCTCGGTGAGGTTCATCGTGCCCGACCATTCGCCGCTGACCAGTTTGGGAAGATACTTCGCCTGCTGGTCGTTCGACCCGTGATGTTCCAGCGCCTCGATCGCGCCGACAGAGAGCATCGGCAGCAGCGTGAAGGCCATATTCGCCGCGCCGAGGTTTTCGAGCACGTTGCAGGCCAGCGTGAAGGGCAGGCCTTGCCCGCCGTGAGCGATGGGCGAGGCAATCGCATTCCAGCCCTGCTCGACATAGGCGCGATAGGCAGCGTCGAACCCGTCGGGCAGGCGCACCACGCCGTTTTCGAGCTTTGCACCTTCAAGATCGCCCTTGCGGTTCAATGGCGCGAATTCCCCGGCGGCGAACTGGCCAACGCCGGCAACGATGGCTTCGACGAGATCGGGTTCGGCATGGGCGAAGCGCTCGGTCTGGGCGAGTTCGTCGATCCCGGCATTGACGCGGATGGCGAGCAACTGGTCGGCGGTCGGCGGGGTAAAGGGGGTCACTTGGGGGCGTCCTTCAGGTGGGAAAACGCCTGCACACTTGGCAGGGCGGGGGTTTGAATATAGCGCCGGGGCATGAGCGGCAAGGACGTTACGGAAGTGGTGCTGGCAGACGCCGCGGGGATCGCGCGGGCGGCGCGTTGCCTCGAATCGGGTGGGCTTGTCGCGGTGCCGACCGAAACGGTCTACGGCCTCGCCGCGCGGGCGGACAGCGCCGAGGCGGTGGCGAAGATCTATGCCGCGAAGGGCCGCCCGGATTTCAACCCGCTGATCGTGCATGTCACCGGGGTTGAGCAGGCGGCGCGTTATGGCGTGTTCTCGCCCGAGGCCCGCGCGTTGGCGGAGGCGCATTGGCCCGGGCCGCTGACACTGGTTGTGCCGCGCCGTGCCGATAGCGGTCTTGCTGACGCGGTCACCGCGGGCCTTGCGACCATTGCCCTGCGTGCGCCCGCCCATCCGGCGATGCGGGCGTTGCTGGAGCAACTCGACTTTCCGCTCGCCGCGCCCTCGGCCAACCGCAGTGGCTTTATCAGCCCGACCACGCCCGGACACGTGCTCGCCTCGCTCGACGGGCGGATCGATCTTGTGCTCGACGGTGGGCCGACCAGGGCGGGGGTGGAGTCGACGATTGTTGCTGTGCGCGCCGATGGCCGCGTCGAGGAATTGCGCCCCGGCCCGCTTTCGATCGGGGTGCGCGGAAGCGGAGCGCATATCGAGGCACCGGGACAGCTCGCCAGCCACTATGCGCCGGGCAAGCCGGTGCGGCTGAATGCCGAAGCTGCCGAGGCTGGCGAATTCCTGATCGGCTTTGGGAAGATCGCGGGTGACTGCACGCTGTCAGCCAGCGGAGACGTCACCGAAGCGGCGGCGCGCCTTTACGCCTGCCTGCACGAAGCTGCGCTTGCCTCTCAGCCCCGCATTGCGGTCGCACTGGTGCCGGAGGGTGGCGTGGGCCGCGCGATCAATGACCGGTTGCGGCGGGCGGCGGCTTAATCCCCGTCTGGCTCCACCGGCACACCCGGCATAATCGCCTTCATCTCGGCCCGGATCGCCTGAGCCTTGTCGCAGGCTTCGTCATTGCCGTCGGCGCAGCGTTCCATCTGCTTGTCGTAATCGCGCTCAAGCTTGCCGAGCCGTTCCTCGCGCTTGCGGATGTCGCGTCCGCGCTTCTCGTCTGCTTCGGACTGGCTGGTGGTGGCGACATCCACGCCCTTGCTCACCGCGCGTACCGGCAGGGTGACCACATCCACGGCTGCGCGCGCAAGGCAGCCCTGCAAGGCGAGGGCCGCTACAGAGAGAGCCAGGAGACGAATTGCGTGCATCACGCGAACAATGTCGCGCGTCGCCTGCCATAAGGCAAATGCTATTCTGCGGGTTTGGCCGCTACCGGCGCGGCCGGTGCCTTGGGCGCGACCGGTACCTCGGGGCTTTGCGCAGGCGCCGGGATCGAGGCTGTCGCTCCGCTACCGCCGGGCGAGCAGTTCAGCGCGCCCGATCCCACGGCATTGACCGTGCACTTGGCCGTTCCCGTAACGGTGACATCGCCTGCGCCCATGATGTTGGCTTCAACCGTGCCGTCCGAGGCAAAGGCGATATCGCCCGCGCCGCCGATGGTGACTTCCGCCGTATCGGCCTTCAATCCGGCCAGTTCCACTTCACCGCTGCCGCCGATCAGCACTTCCAGCTCTTTGGTGGTGCCAGCCCCGCGCACCGTGCCGCTGCCGCCGATATTGATGGCGAGTCGCTGCGCCGCAATGCTGCCGAATTCGACCAGCCCGCTGCCGCCGATGTTGATATCCGCCTCGCTCGCCAGACCTTGCGCCTTCACCGTGCCGCTGCCGCCGATCACGACTTCCTTGGGCGCGGGCATGGTGATGCGGATGGTGGCGTTCGTCTCGCCCTCCCAGCCTTCCTCGCGGGTGATGCCGATCAGCTCGCTGTCGCGCACGAAGCGCAGGCCTTCGGTGCCGCTGCCTTCGACCTTGATCGCGAAGGTATCGCCCTCGGTCAGGATCACGGTGTCACCAGAGGCAAGGAACACCTTGGACGGCGGGGCGCCGGCGATCTCGATGTCGGAGAGCGGCACGCCCTTCTGCCCGTTGATCTCGATATCCGCGCCGTCACAACCGGCGAGCGGGATGGCAAGGGCGATCAGCGCAGCCGGAGCGAGGCGGTGGTAGATGGCGTGGATCATGCGGTCTCTCCCGTGAGCCGGTTGGCGTGTTGCCTGTGTAATACACCTACTGGCATGGTGCAAACAAAAAGGGCCGCCCCGCAGGGCAGCCCTTGATGTTCGCTTGTCGCGGAAGGTGCCTCAGGCTTCTTCGGCGGTGTCGTAATATTGCGGAGCGTGTTCGCGCAGCACGTCGAGGATCTTGCCGAGCGCGGTGGGCTCGTCAGTCTCTTCCATCGCCGCGAGTTCGCGAGCGAGGCGGCTCGATGCCGCTTCGAAGATCTGGCGCTCCGAATAGGACTGCTCGGGCTGGTCTTCCGGGCGGAACAGGTCGCGGGTCACTTCGGCAATCGACACGAGGTCGCCCGAGTTGATCTTCGCTTCATATTCCTGGGCGCGGCGCGACCACATGGTGCGCTTCACCTTGGGCTTGCCCTTGAGGGTTTCCATCGCCTGCCTGAGGGTCTTGTCGGAAGACAGCTTGCGCATTCCGATCGCTTCGACCTTGCCCACCGGCACACGCAGAGTCATGCGCTCTTTCTCGAAACGGAGGACGTAGAGTTCGAGCTGCATCCCGGCGATTTCCTCGCTCTGGAGCTCGATCACCCGGCCTACGCCGTGCTTGGGGTAGACAACATAATCGCCGACGGTGAATGCGTTCGCGGTGCTTGCCATGCAAGTTCCTTTCAATCGGCCGACCTGGCAACGGGAGAGAGCGGACGACTTACCCGGCAGCGCGACCTTTCCCCTCACGGAGAGAGCGCCGGGTGTAGATCATCCGGTTAGGGGGTTGCTGGTGTCGGGCCTTCCTGGTTTTCAACGCCTGCGCGGGCTCTGCCCAGCGCGGTCATCCGATTATATAGCACGTCTGCAACAAAATTGCGAGTCGGCGATTTGCGCAGGCCTATGCAGCTATGCAGATTGATAGGTTAGGCGCAAAAATCAGTCGCCATCACCCGGATCGGCGCTGAAATACTTCTCGAACTTGTCCTTTTCGCCCTTGTGCGCGTCGGCATCTTCGGGCGGCGCCTTCTGGCTGGTGATGTTGGGCCACTGCGCCGAGAACTTGGTGTTCAGCTCGAGCCACTTTTCCAGCCCGTCTTCCGTGTCGGGCAGAATCGCCTCGGCCGGGCATTCCGGCTCGCACACGCCGCAATCGATGCACTCGCTGGGATTGATCACCAGCATGTTCTCGCCTTCATAGAAGCAGTCGACCGGGCACACTTCCACACAGTCGGTGTACTTGCACTTTATGCAGTCTTCAGTGACGACGTAAGTCATTGCGGCTCTTTCAAAGGAAGTCTTCGGGTTCGTCCGGCGGATGATCCGCCAAGGAAGGCGACGCTGCTATGGTCATTTGCCCTTTACGGTCAAGCCCGTCAGAATCAACCTCCCGATAATGCGAAGCCGCCTGTGCGGGAGAGCCGCGCCGATCGGGCAGGGCGGTAAGCTCGATCACCCGTACGTTCGTGCCCAGCGCCAAAGTCAGCACGTCCCCGATACGGGCCTGCTCCGATCCGCGCAGCACATGCTTTCTGTTGCGGCGCAAAGCGTGGGTATCGATCAGTGCCTGCGCAGCAGACCGGGTGCGGGCGAAGCGGAGATAGACCAGCAGGCGGTCGATCCTGAGCGACTGTCCCGCACCCTCCGCCGTCATCCCTTGAGCAGGTCCGCCAGCTTGTCGAAGGCACCCCCGGCGCGGGCCGGGCCGGTGTCTGCGACGGGTCTAGGGGGGGTCTGGGCCGGTCTGGCGGGCCGCTGACCGCCTTCACGCGGGGGTCTGGATTTGTTGTCCGGCCGGTCGCCGCCCTTGCGTTCCTTGCCGTCGGCACTCTTGTCGGGACGCCCCTTGCTGCGGGGCCGGGCGCGTTCCTGGGCGCGGTCGGGGCGACCATCCTTGCGATCCGGACGGCGCTCCTCGCGTTCACCGGGGCGGCGCGGGCGCCAGTGCCAGCGATCGGGCGCGGCGGGGCCGTGTGCGCCTTCAGGCAGAGTGCGGGCGCGGTCGCAGCGGAAGCCTGCGCTGCCGAGCAAGCGGCGCGCATTCTCCGCCTCCAGCCCGACCGAAACGGCCAGCGACAGGTCGACCCGGAAGGGCCGGTTGCGCTCCTTGGGGTGGGCCGCCGTTACCGCAGCACGCGCCTCGAAAGCGGCACGCAGAATCTTCTCGGCCAGATCGACGCGGATCGCCTGCGCGCCGGCATAGCGGTATCCTGCGGGAAGGCGTCCCTTGGCCCAGCTCCCCTCGGCGAGCACCGGCAGCATCGCGTCCTGCACCGGGCGCAGATCAAGGCCCAGTGCGTGGAGCAGCTTGCGCGGCGCGGGCTTCAGCAGCGGCGCATCGAAGATATCGAGCGCGCCGAAGGTGATCCCGAGCTTGCGCAGATAGGGGCGCATTTCCTTGGGCAGGTTTTCCAGCCCCGCTTCCTCGCGGCTGATCACGCCGCGCGCTTCGATCAGGGTGATGACCAGCGCGCGCGCCTGCGACCCGGCATTGGGATCGCGCGCGGCTTCGGCCAGCTTGCGCAAGGGTTCAAGCGGTTCGAGCTGCTTGTCGAGCCATGCGGCAAGGCCCGCCTCCAGCTTGGCCTTCGCGGCTTCTGGCAGCAGCACGACATCGCGGGTCAGGGCGAGCTTCGGTGTGCCGAAATTGCCCGAACCGGGATGCCCGGGGAAGGAGATGTCGGCCAGCGCGCGGCTTTGCCAGCGGATCGCCCCGCCCGAGATTTCCAGTTCGGTGATGCCCTGCGACAGCAGCCAGTCTGCGCGGCGTTCCAACAATGCGGGCAGCGCTTTCTCTCCGGCGGCCAGCAGCATCCGCCGGTCGGCGACGCCCGCATTCGGGTCGACATGGAAACGGAAGCCTTCAAGCCGGCCGATGCTTTCCCCTTCCACGGTGAGGTGGCCATCGGGTTCAAGCGTGACGGGCAGCGCGCTTGCGTCCTGCCCCAGCGATTTCATCAAGAGTGTCGTCCTTCGGTTCACGAAGCGCTCGGTCAGCCGCGCGTGCAGCGCATCCGAAAGCTTCGCCTCGACCGCGCGTGCGCGTGCGGCCATTTCGTCGCGTGCCAGCACCCAATCGGGCCGCTGGCAAATGTAAGCCCAGCTGCGAATCGCCGCAATCCGCCCTTGCAGCGTGTCGATGTCGCCTTGCATCCGGTCAAGCTCGGCGATGCGTGCGGCGACGAAATCCGCGCCGAGATAGCCGCCGCGCAAGTCCTCCCACAGCCGCGCGACAAAGCGTGCATGCTGTTCGACGCCGAGGCTGCGGAAATCGGGGAGCGAGCACGCCTCCCAGAACCGTCGCACCGATCCAGCGCCACGCACGGAATCGGCGATGGGGTCTGCGGCGAGACGGCGCAGCACCGCCATGTCGATGGCCTCGGGCGCGGCTTTGAGCACGGCGTGATCGGGCCGCGCCTCCAGATCGGCGATCAGCGTTTCAAGCCGGTCGAAGCGCGGATCGGCATCACGCCAGAACAGGTGGGTGAGGGGCGCGAACTTGTGCTCCTCGATCGCGTAGACTTCCTCGTCGGTGAATTCGAGTGGTTCGCCATCACCTTTTCCGGTGCCCGAGAGTGTTCCGAAGGTGCCATCGCGCTGGTGCCGCCCCGCGCGTCCGGCGATCTGCGCCATCTCCGAGGGGGTGAGCCGCCGCTTGCGCCGCCCGTCGAACTTGCTCAGCGCGGCGAAGGCGACATGATCGAGATCGAGGTTCAACCCCATGCCGATAGCATCGGTGGCGACGATGTAATCGACCTCACCCGACTGGAACATGGCGACCTGCTTGTTGCGCGTTTCGGGCGAGAGCGCCCCCATCACCACCGCCGCCCCGCCGCGGAAGCGCCGCAAGGCTTCGGCCATAGCGTAGACCTGCTCGACGCTGAAAGCGACGACGGCAGAGCGCTTGGGCAGGCGCGACAGCTTGCAGACCCCCGCATGGCTCAATGTCGAGAAACGCGGGCGGCTGGTCACTTCCGCCTTGGGGATCAGCGCCTTGACCATCGGTTCCAGGGTGGCCGAGCCGAGGATCATCGTCTCCTCCCGCCCGCGTGCGTGGAGCAGCCGGTCGGTGAAGATATGCCCGCGTTCGGGATCCGCGCCCAACTGCGCCTCGTCGATCGCGACGAAGGCGACGTCTCCCGCCGTGCGCGGCATGGCTTCGGCGGTGCAGAGGAAATAGCGCGCGTCGGGCGGTTCGATCCGTTCCTCGCCGGTGATCAGCGCCACCTGCTTGTCGCCCTTGATCGCGCGCACCCGGTCATAGACCTCGCGCGCCAGCAGCCGCAGCGGAAAGCCCATCATGCCAGAGGAGTGGCCGCACATCCGTTCGATGGCGAGGTGCGTCTTGCCGGTATTGGTCGGCCCGAGCACCGCACGCACCCGCTCGTCGCGAGCGGCGTCTCTGGCGGTGTTGCCCCGCAACGAAGCGGGACGGGCGGGCGGGGGAACTGGCACAGTGCGGGCGGTTCTGTCAGGCTTGACCGGAGCGGGCAAGGCCATGCGTGGGGGGCAGACCCATCTACGCACAACACCTTACCGCATGCGCAATGCGGCTGGTCGCTGGTTAACGCCGGATTTACTTTGTTCTGGCAGAAAAATGCGACAAGGCGGGTTCCGGGGTGCGCCCTCGGGTCGTGTCATGATCGCCCCGACAGGGCACCGCTTTCGGGGCAGGAATGTTGGATCAAGCGCGCAAAGTGAATGACGGAGGCGATCCGGACGACGCCGCGCTCGTGGATGGTGACGCGTCGGAAAGCCGCGCCCTCGTGCCTGTTACGCCCGGTGCGATCGATCCGGAAACCGCGCGCGACCTCCTCCCCTATCTGCGCAATTCGCGGCAGCTCGCCAAGCCGACCCAGGCGCAGAAGGCGAAGCGCAAGCTTGCCGCGCGGTTCGATGCGCTGGCCGCGCGCTATGAAACATGGCGTCTTGACGCCTCCGGCTGGTTCGACCGGCTCGACCTTGCCCCTGACCTTGCCGAGCAGATCGGCAGCCGCCGCTGGTTGCGCGGGCTGGGCACGATGGTGGGGCTGGGCGTGGTGGCGCTTGCCTTCTGGCCCGATCTCACCCCGCTGGAAGCCCGCCCCGCGATGCCGCAGGGCGATGCCATCCAGAGCGAATTGCGCAGCCAGATGATCCTGCCGCTCGCACTCGGCGCAGACAGTGGCCGGCGAATGGGGCCGACCACCGCGGTGATCCCGCTCAAGAGCGCGCCCGAACGGCCGCAGATCCAGTTCGTCGTCACGCTCGCGCCGGGCGACAGCTTTGCCTCGATGCTGCGCCGCGCCGGGGTTGCCCCCGGGGATATCGACCGTGCCGCTGCGCTGGTCGGGCAGGCGGTGGCGGTTGGCGACATCGCGCCCGGCACGCAGATGGACCTGGTGCTTGGCCGCCGTCCGGGGCCGAATGTGCCGCGCCCGCTCGACAGTCTTGCCTTCCGCGCGCGGTTCGATCTGGAACTTGAACTCGCACGCTCCGGCGTGGGCGTGGTTGCCGAGGACGGCACCCCTGTCGCGCCAACGGGGCCGCTGGCGCTGAAGCGCAACATCATCCGCGTCGACGAAACCCCGCTGCGGGTGCGCGGGCTGGTCGGTTCCAGCCTCTACCGCTCGATGCGGCAGGCCGGCGTCCCCGCCAGCGCGGTGCAGGAATATCTCAAGGCACTCGACGCGCAGATCGACATGGACCGCGAAGTCCGCGCGAACGACGAATTCGATGTCATCATCGCCTATCGCCGCGCCGCCACGGGCGAACGGCAGGCGGGGCAATTGCTCTATGCCGGGGTTGACCGCAATGGACAGCCGCGCACCCAGCTGATGCGCTGGGGCGGCGAGGGCCGCTTCTACGAAGCCTCGGGCGTGGGCGAGCAGCGGCGCGGGCTGCTGGCGCCGGTGCCGGGGCCAATCACTTCGAACTTCGGGATGCGCCGCCACCCGATCCTCGGCTATACCCGGATGCACGCCGGTATGGATTTCAAGGCGCGCTATGGCACCCCGATCGTCGCGGTGAGCGACGGGCGGGTCAGCGCGGCGGGCCGCTCGGGCGGCTGCGGCATCGCGGTGCGGCTGGAGCATAGCGGCAATCTTTCCACCCGCTATTGCCACATGAGCCAGATGGCGGTGCGCGCCGGCCAGACGGTGCGGCGCGGACAGGTGATCGGCTATGTCGGCTCGACCGGCCTCTCCACCGGCCCGCACCTCCATTACGAGATGTATCGCGGCGGGCGGGCGATCAATCCGGCGACAGTGCAGTTCGTCAACCGCGCGCTGCTTTCCGGCACCGAGCTGATCGATTTCCGCCGCCAGCTGATCAGGCTCAAGGAAATCGAGGTCGGCGCGGCGCTGCTCGATCTCGCCCCGCAGCCGGGCGAGACCAAGGAGCCGGTGCGCGAGATCGAGAAGGTGGATACGGCGCGTCGAGGGACACGCGGCGAGACACCGGGCGCGACGCTGTAACCGGCACTTGTCGTCCGGCGCGGATTGCGCGTAAGTCTGCGCGCATGACCGGAAGCTATCCCAACACCCGCCTTCGCCGCACCCGCGCCACCGGCTGGAGCCGCGCGCTCCACCGCGAAACCGTGCTCACCCCCGCCGACCTGATCTGGCCGCTGTTCGTCACCTCGGGCAAGGGGGTGGAGGAGCCGATCGCCACGCTGCCCGGCGTCTCGCGCTGGTCGGTCGATGGAATTGTGGCGCGCGCCAAGGAAGCGGCGGCGCTTGGCATTCCGGTGGTGGCGCTGTTCCCCAACACCCCGCGCGAATTGCGCAGCGATGACGGGGCCGAGGCGCATAATCCCGACAACCTGATGTGCCAGGCGATCAAGGCGATCAAGGACGCCTGCGGGGACTCCATCGGCGTGCTGACCGATGTGGCGCTCGATCCCTATACCTCCCACGGGCAGGACGGGCTTGTGAATGACGCGGGCTATGTCGTGAATGACGAGACGGTCGCCATGCTGGTCGATCAGGCGGTCAATCAGGCGAATGCGGGCGCGGACATCATCGCGCCTTCCGACATGATGGACGGCCGCATCAAGGCGATCCGCATGGCGCTGGAGATGAACGGGCACCCCAATGTCCAGATCATGTCCTACGCCGCAAAATATGCCAGCGCCTTCTATGGCCCCTTCCGCGATGCGGTGGGGAGCGGCGGGCTGCTGAAGGGCGACAAGAAGGCCTACCAGATGGACCCCGCCAACGCGGACGAAGCGATGCGCGAAGTCGCGCTCGACATCGCCGAGGGCGCGGATTCGGTGATGGTGAAGCCGGGCCTTGCCTATCTCGACATCATCTACCGCGTAAAGCAGCGCTTCGACGTGCCGGTCTTCGCCTATCAGGTGAGCGGCGAATACGCGATGATCGAAGCCGCGCAGGCCGCCGGGATCGGTGACCGGGACGCGCTGGTGCTGGAAAAGCTGATCGCCTTCAAGCGCGCCGGGTGCAGCGGGATTCTGACCTATCACGCCGCGCACGTCGCCCGCCTGCTCAATGGCTGACAGCGAGACGGAATTCCGGCACGAAACCGCGCGCCTCATCCTGCGCGACTGGCGCGAGGATGACTGGCCCGAGTTCTGGCGCACCACCAACACGCCCGCGGTGATGCGCTGGCTTGGCGGTGTGCAGGACGAGGCTGCACGCGCGGCTGCACAGACGAGGGTGGAAGGGTACCGCAACGATCACGGCCACACTTTCTGGGTGATCGAGCGCAAGGATGATGCCGCGCTGCTCGGCTTTTGCGGATTGAAGCGTTCCAACCAGCCGGGCGGGCCGCAGGGGATGATGGAGATCGGCTGGCGGCTGCGCGAGGATGCCTGGGGGCAGGGCTATGCCAAGGAAGCCGCCGCCGCCTCGCTCGCGCTGGCCTTCGAGAGGTTCGGCGTGGACGAAGTGATCGCGCTTACGGTCCAAGGCAACACCGGCAGCTGGGGCCTGATGCGCCGGTTGGGGATGGAGCGGCGCCCGGACCTCGATTTCGACAGCGCCGATTTCGATCCCGAAAACCCGCGCATCATCATCCACGCCATCGCCCGTGACACTTGGGAGAGCCAGCCATGACCATTAGACCCGGCGTCAATATCATCCCGATCCACGGCAAGACGCCGCGCATCCACGACACCGCCTTCATCGCCCCCGGCTGCACGATCATCGGCGATGTCGAAATCGGCGCGGGTTCATCGATCTGGTACAATTGCGTGCTGCGCGCCGACGTGTTCAGCATCCGCATTGGCGAGCGTACCAATGTGCAGGACGGGAGCGTGCTCCACTGCGATCCGCCGCGCCCGGGCGACCCTGATGGCTGCCCACTGGTGATCGGCGATGATGTGCTGATCGGCCATATGGCGATGGTGCACGGCTGCAGGATCCATGATCGCGGCTTCGTCGGCCTCGGCGCGATTGTCATGAACAAGGCGGTGATCGGCTCAGACGCGATGTTGGCCGCAGGCGCGATGCTCACCGAGCGCAAAGTGATGGGCGAACGCGAGCTATGGGCGGGCCGCCCGGCGGTGAAGCTCCGCGATCTGCCCGAACCCGCCATTGCCGGAATGCGGGTGGGCGTCGCGCACTATGCCGAAAATGCCAAGGCACATGCCGAGGCCGTTGCCGCCGCGCTGGGCTAGGCTGTGGGCTGCCGTTCGACCATGAAGGCAAAGCCCCACAGCGCCAGCGCACAGGCAAAGGCCGCGAGCGCCGCCCATGCGGGCGCGATCAGGCACAGCGCTCCGCCCGCAACCGCGCCGAGCGCGAGCGCGCTCCACAGCAACCCGTAACCACGGGTCGAAGCGAGCGGCTGACCACCCCAGCGCGCCGCGATCCCCTGACCGAAGCGCACCAGCGCCCCGGTCATATAGGTAACGCCCACCGTCACCTCGCCATCGCGGGCAAAGACATTGTTGGCGACCCCCATCGCCATCGCCGCCAGCGCGAGGAAGGGGATGGGGTATCCCGCCGTCAGAAGCGCGGCCCCGATCCCGAGCAGTGCGGCCACCAGCCCCAGCAGCGTGCGCTTGTGCCGCCCCGCAACCCGCCGCCCGATCATCGCGCCGCCAATCACACCGGCAAGGAAGGCCGCGATCAGCCCCAACGGCGCCAGCGCCAACGCCGGTCGCTCCATCACGCCCACCCCCATCCGCGTCGTGTTGCCCGACATGAAGGAGGTGAAATACCCGCCCGCGACCACGAACCCCGTGGCATCGACCAGCCCTGCCAATCCGGCGAGGCCAAGCGCAAGGCGTTGGCGCGCGGGATCGTAGCGGTGCATCAGGCGGCGCTGGGCTGTTTCATATATTTCATCATGTAGCCGACATAATCGATCTTGCCGATGGCGAGGCCCTCGGCGCGCAAGATGGAATAGGCGGCCATCAGGTGGAAATAGAACTGCGGCGTTGCCCAGTCGCGGCAATATTCGTGCGCCTGCATGACGAAGGTCATGTTGTTGGGGAGGGTGAACTCCACCATGTCGCCCGCAGCGGGCCAGGTCGCGGGATCGGTGGAGGCGACCAGCGCCTTTGCGGCGGCAATCCGTTCGTGCGCCTCGGCGAAGGTGGCGATGTCGCTGTCATCGGAGGCATGCTCCGCAGTCCCGAGCCGGTTTAGCGCGGTCACCACCTGATCGATGGTGAAGCGGATCTGGGTGTGGAGCGGGAACATGTCATCGGTCAGCTTGGCTTGCAGCAGCGCATCGCCCTTCTCGTGGCTTTCCACCTTGGTGACGAGATGATCGAGGGTGCCGAGCATGTTGGCATAGGTGGCGAGCGCGGCGGTGGCGTAGGACATTCTTCTCTCCCGTTGTGTGCGGGGGAGGTAGGCGGCGCCCAGTCCTTTATCAACGCCGCCTCTTCGTCATTGCGAGCCGCAGGCGAAGCAATCCACGACCCGACCGCGCCGCAAGGGGCAAGGGCAGGCCATGGATTGCTTCGTCGCCTCCGGCTCCTCGCAATGACGAGGGGAGAAATCAGTCCTTGATTAGCGCACGAAGACTCCAAATCCGGTCCGCCTCGTGCGCGGGCTTGTCCCAGCGGATGCGGTGGATTCGGGGGAAGCGCATCGCGAGCCCGCTCTTGTGGCGTTTCGAGGTGTGCACGCTGTCAAACGCCACCTCGAACACCAGTTCGCGCTTCACCTCGCGCACCGGGCCGAACTTGTTGATGGTGCTCTGCCGCACGAACTTGTCGAGCTGCTTCAATTCCGCATCGGTGAAGCCGGTATAGGCCTTGCCGACCGGCAGCAGCTCCGCGCCTGCGTCAGGATCGCCGTTCCAGCAGCCGAAGGTGAAGTCCGAATGGAAGCTTGAACGCTTCCCGCTGCCGCGCTGGGCGTACATCACCACGCAATCGATCAGCAGCGGATCGCGCTTCCACTTGTACCACAGCGCCATCTTGCGGCCTGCGACATAGGGACTGTCGCGATGCTTGAGCATCAGCCCCTCGATCGCCTCGTCGCGCGCTGTGTCGCGGATCGCGGCGAGGGCGGCGAAATCCTCGGCCTCGACCAGCGCGGAGAGATCGAAATGGCTGGCGGGCAGGCGCGGCATCAGGCCTTCCAGAGTCGCGCGGCGCGACTTCCACGGATGCTCGCGCCAGTCGGTGCCCTCCAGTAGCAGGACATCATAGAGCCGCACGAAGGCGGGAAATTCCTTCAGCATCTTGCTGGAAACGGTCTTGCGCCCGAGCCGCTGCTGGAGCGCATTGAAGCTTGCCGCACCGCCTGCTTCGCCCCCCTGCGCGGAGCCGCGCACCAGCAATTCGCCATCGAGCACCGCGTCGACGGGCAGGACATCCAGCAATTCGGGGAAGGTCGCCGAGATATCGTCGCCCGACCGCGAATAGACCCGCGTTTCCCCGCCCGCGCGGACCAATTGGACGCGGATTCCGTCCCATTTCCACTCGGCGGCATAGTCGGCCAGATCGACTTGCGTCTCTTCAAGCGGGTGGGCGAGCATGAAGGGGCGGAAGCGCGGGACGCCCGCCAGATCGGGCGCAGGGCCGCCATCCGCGCCCCAGGCGAACAGCTCGGCATAGGGCGGGGCGAGCGCGTGCCAATATTCCTCGACCTCCTCCACCGCCACATCGAAGGCCAGCGCAAAGGCCGTCTTGGCGAGCCGCGCCGACACGCCGACGCGCATGCCCCCGGTGGCGAGCTTGATCAGGGCATAGCGGCCCTTGGCATCCATCCGGTCGAACAAGGCTGGCAATTCTTTGGAGGCAGTCGCGCGGGTGAGGGCGGCAAGGCGCTCCACCACCTCGGCCAGCGAGAGTTCGGGCTGCGGCGGCGCATCCTCCGGCTCGGGCCACAGCAGGCTCGCAGTCTCGGCCGTATCGCCTACGAAGTCGCGGCTCAGCGCCCATAAGAGCGGATCGACCCGCTCCATCATCAGATTGCGCACGGTCGAGGATTTCACCGCCGGGAAGTCCAGCCCGTCGGTCAGCGCGGCGAGCGCCCAGCCGCGATCCGGGTCAGGCGCGTCGCGCAGATAGGCCGCGATCAGCGCCAGCTTGCGGTTGCGGCTGGTGGTGTAAACCAATGCGTCGAGCAGGGCGGCGAATTCCTCCATCAGCGCGCCCCGCAGTATTCATTGCGCAGCCATAATGATGCGCTAGAGGGCGTTGCTGACATTGATGTCAGCCCAGTTGCCAACAAGGATACCGCCCCATGAAGTTTGCCTCGCTTGCCGCCCTCGGCCTTGCTCTTGCTGGCGTGACTGCGCCTGTCGCCGTTCTCGCGCAGGACGCGCCGGCACCGGCCGCCGCTTTCTCGATCGACACCCCGATCGAGGCGCTGATGGCTGACGAACGTGCCAAGGCTGTCGTGGTCAAGCATCTGCCGGGGATCGATCAGCACCCGTCCTACGAAGATTTCAAGGCGCTGAGCCTCAAGACCCTCGCGCCGTTCTCGCAGGGCCTCATCAACGAGGACGTGCTGGCCAAGATCAGCGCCGATCTGGCCGCGATCAAGTAAGCTAGGTACCCCCTCCTTTTCAAAGGAGGGGGTAGGGGGTGGTGGCGCGGCGCGGAAGCGGCGCGCGTGCCATAGGCACCACCCCGCTGCGACTAGCGAGCGAGCTCGCAAGTCTCGCGCCCCTCCTCTGAAAAGGAGGGGGGACAGCGCTCGATTGCTAATCATCCTCGTCCTCGTATCCCACCAGCGCCAGCGCACGCGCGCGGCGCTGGTTCAATTCGCACCAGCGCAGCAGCGCTTCCTCGCGGCCGTGGGTGATCCAGGTTTCCTGCGGGTTGACCTGTTTGATGGTGGCGGTGAGCTCGTTCCAGTCGGCATGGTCCGATATGACCAGCGGCAATTCGACCCCGCGCTGACGCGCGCGGGCACGCACCCGCATCCACCCGCTCGCCATCGCGGTGACCGGATCGGGCAGGCGGCGGCTCCAGCGATCATTCAGCGCCGAGGGCGGGGCGAGCATGATGTGGCCGCGCATCGCCTCCTTTGATGGCGCATCGCTGACTAGCCGCAGGTCGCCCAGCGCCACGCCGTGATCCTCGTAGAGCCGGCACATCGCCTCCATCGCCCCGTGGAGCCAGATCGTGTCGCTGTGCCCCGCCGCCCGCAGTTCCGCGATCACGCGCTGCGCCTTGCCCAGCGCATAGGCGCCGACGAGGATGCAGGACTCCGGGTTATCGGCGCGTGCATCCAGCAGCTTGCCGATTTCCTCGCCGATAGGCGGGTGGGTGAAGACCGGCAGACCGAAGGTCGCTTCGGTGATGAAGATGTCGCAGGGGGTGACCTGGAACGGCGCACAGGTCGGATCGGGTGCGCGCTTGTAGTCGCCGGTGATGATGACCCGCTCACCGCCAAGTTCGAGCAGGATCTGCGCCGAGCCGAGCACGTGGCCTGCGGGGAGGAAGGTCGCGCTGACCCCGCCGCCGATCGGCACGGTTTCGCCATACTCGACCGGCTGCGCGCCGTCCGAAGTCGCGTAGCGCAACTTCATGATCGCCAGCGTTGCCGGTGTCGCGATCGTCACCCCATGCCCGCCGCGCGCGTGATCGGCATGGCCATGCGTCACCAGCGCCCGCGGCACAGCCCGCGAGGGATCGACCCAGATATCGGCGGGGACGACATGGATGCCCCACGGTTCGGGCCGGATCCAGGAGAAGGGCGCAGTCATGGAGGAGATACGGTGCTTGGCTGGATTAGGTTCCGCCTCGTGCCCACCCCTAACCCCTCCCGCAAGCGGGAGGGGGACTGGTTGGCGCTGATACTCCCCTCCCGCTTGCGGGAGGGGCTGGGGGTGGGAATGACTCTCAACCCTTGGGCAGTGGCGCGAGGCTCCCCCAGCAGCTCTCGTCGCTGACGAGGCGCGCGGGCTTGCCGTCGGGCCCTTCGAAGGTGGCCGGGGGCTCGCAAGTGAGCGCGATCCCGCTGTTGAAGAACATCAGCACGAAGCCGGATTCATCCTTCGGATAGTCCGCCGGTTCGCTCCGGCTGCCCATGCAATCGGGCGCGCCGTTGGTCGTTAGCGAGGTGGTGTAAAGCCAGCGGTCGCCATCTGCGGCTTCGGTGCGCCAGCGCTTGGTGACACGTTCCTCGCCGCTTTCGATAAGCGCCGTCCCGTCGGCGTTGAAGCGCCACACCTCTGCGCAGACCGCCTTGCCGTCCGACCGCTTGGCACGCGTTTCGAAGCGCCAACTGCCGACTTCGGCGAGATGGGCGGCCGTCGCCTCGGGCGTGAGGTCTGCGGGCTGCGCGGAAATGGGAACGGCGGGCGCCCATAGGAGCGCGCCCGCCGTCACCAGTGTCATCATCTTGCGCAACCTGGTCAGCCTTCGTCAGCTTCCGGCGCGGGCTTCTTCGCCGGGGCCTTCTTCTTGGTCGAGACCTTCTTCGCGGGCTTCACCTTGGGCGGGGCCGGGGTCATTTCGAAGGACGGCTTGTTGTCCTTGATGCTGACATGCACCTCGCCGCCGTCGGCCAGCTTGCCGAACAGCAGTTCCTCGGCGAGCGGCTGCTTGATCTGGTCCTGGATCAGGCGAGACATCGGGCGCGCGCCGTAGAGCTTGTCGTAGCCCTTGTCCCCCAGCCACGCGCGGGCGTCGCTGTCGAACTGGATGTGGACGTTCTGTTCGGCCAGCTGCAACTCGAGCTGGAGGATGAACTTGTCGACCACGCGGGCCACGATGCTCTTGCCGAGATAGGCGAAGGGCACGATCGCATCGAGACGGTTGCGGAATTCGGGGGTGAACATCTTGTTCACTGCCTCGGTCCCCGCATCGGCCTTGGACACATCGCCGAAGCCGATCCCGCTGCGCGCCATGTCGGACGCGCCGGCATTGGTGGTCATGATCAGCACCACATTGCGGAAATCGACTGTCTTGCCGTGGTGATCGGTCAGGCGGCCATTATCCATCACCTGCAACAGGATGTTGAACAGGTCAGGGTGGGCCTTCTCGATCTCGTCGAGCAGCAGCACGCAATGCGGGTTCTGGTCGATCGCATCGGTCAGCAGACCGCCCTGATCGTAACCGACATAGCCCGGAGGCGCGCCGATCAGGCGCGACACGGAATGCCGCTCCATATATTCCGACATGTCGAAGCGCTTCAGCTCGATCCCCATGATGGTGGCGAGCTGGCGGGCAACCTCCGTCTTGCCGACGCCGGTGGGGCCGGAGAACAGGAACGAGCCGATCGGCTTGTCCGGATCGCGCAGGCCCGCGCGCGCCAGCTTCATGGCGGTGGAAAGCCGCTTGATCGCCTCGTCCTGACCGAAGACGACGTGCTTCAGATCGCGTTCGAGATTCTCGAGCGCCTTCTTGTCATCCTTGCTGACCGATTTGGCCGGGATGCGCGCCATCGTCGCGATGACCTGTTCGATCTCGCGTGCGGTAATGGTTTTCTTGCGGCGGCTGGGCGGGACGAGCATCTGCATCGCGCCGACTTCGTCGATCACGTCGATCGCCTTGTCGGGCAGCTTGCGGTCATTGATGTAGCGCGCCGAAAGCTCCACCGCGGTCTTGATCGCCTCGGGCGTGTACTTGACCTTGTGGTGATCCTCGAAGGCCGAACGCAGACCTTTCAGGATCTTGATCGTGTCCTCGATGGTCGGCTCGTTCACGTCGATCTTCTGGAACCGGCGCAGCAGGGCGCGGTCCTTTTCGAAGTGGTTGCGGAATTCCTTGTAGGTGGTCGATCCGATGCAGCGGATCGCACCGCTCGACAGGGCGGGCTTCAGCAGGTTCGAGGCATCCATCGCCCCGCCGCTGGTTGCGCCCGCGCCGATCACGGTGTGGATCTCGTCGATGAACAGCACCGCATTGGGCATGGCCTCAAGCTCGGTCACGACCTGCTTCAGCCGCTCTTCGAAATCGCCGCGATAGCGCGTGCCGGCGAGCAGCGCGCCCATGTCGAGCGAGTAGATCACCGCTTCGGCCAGTACTTCGGGCACATCGCCTTCGACGATCTTGCGTGCCAGGCCTTCGGCAATCGCGGTTTTCCCGACGCCGGGATCGCCGACATAAAGCGGGTTGTTCTTGGAACGGCGGCACAGGATCTGGATGGTCCGGTCAACTTCCGGCCCACGCCCGATCAGCGGGTCGATCTTGCCATTCTCGGCCTTGGTGTTGAGGTTGACCGTGAACTGGTCGAGCGCCGTTTCCTTCTTGTTGCTCGATGTTTCCTTGGTCTGCGCGGCTTCCTCGGCCTTGTCGGCGCCTTGCGGGGTCTTGCCACCCTCGATCTGGCGGCCGCCCTTGCCGATGCCGTGGCTGATATAGCTCACCGCATCCAGACGGCTCATGTCCTGCTGTTGCAGGAAATAGACCGCGTAGGAATCGCGTTCGGAAAACAGCGCGACCAGCACGTTGGCGCCGGTGACGGTGTCCTTGCCCGAGGACTGGACGTGCAGGATCGCGCGCTGGATCACCCGCTGGAAGCCGGCCGTGGGCTGCGGATCGGCGCCGTCTTCGGTCTTGAGCGACTGGTATTCCTGATCGAGATACTGCTTCACCACCTCGCCCAGTTCGGCCAGGTCGACACCGCAGGCAGCCATCACGGCGGCTGCATCTTCATCATCGATCAGCGCCAGCAGCAGGTGTTCGAGCGTGGCATATTCGTGCCGCCGCTCGGACGCATTGCCAAGCGCATTGTGCAGCGTGCGTTCGAGGTTCTGGGCGAAGCTGGGCATGGGAGAGGCCTTTTCAGCGGGAGGTTGCTCGTGGCGAGCGAGCGGAGAGAGCCATTTTCCGACAATATGGGTGCGCTTGCGCGAATTGCGAATCCTCTGAAGATGATACGCGCGAGAAGCAAAAAGGGTTCATCCGCCGCCCTTTCCGAACAGCGCATCGGCGGCGGCGCGGTGCGCGGCAACCTTGCTGTGATGCGCCTTGACCCGCGCAATCTCGGCTTCGAGAAGCGCGATCCGTTCATCCAGCTCGGATTGCGAATAGGGGCCGAGATCCTCGCCCGCGAGGCGACTCGCCGCGTCTCCGCTGGGCCGGGGGCGATCTGGTTCTTCCATTGCGTCGCAGCATCAGGCCCAAGCAGCTTGCTGTCAATCGGCGACGCGGTTATTCGCGACATCAAGTTGGTTAATGTGCGGGTTTTGGGGGCAGACGGGTAATGGTCGCAAGTAACGGGTTGAGCTTGCCGGAGACCATGACCGCGGTCGGCTTCGACGCGCCGGGCGGGCCGGGGGTGTTGCGGCTCCAGACCTCGCCCCTGCCGCGCGTGCGCCCGGACGATGTGCTGATCCGCGTCGCCTATGCCGGGGTCAACCGCCCGGACTGCCTGCAGCGCGCCGGGATGTACCCCGCCCCGCCGGGTGCTTCGCCGCTACTGGGCCTGGAAGTCTCGGGCGAGATCGTCGCGGTCGGCAATGAAGTCCCGCGCGAGATGATCGGGCAATATGTCGCCGCCCTCACCCCGGGCGGGGGCTATGCCGAATATTGCGCCGCGCATTGGCAGCATTGCCTGCCCGTTCCCGAAGGCATGATGCTGGCTGAAGCCGCCGCCTTGCCCGAAACGCTGTTCACCGTCTGGCACAACCTGTTCGAGCGCGGGTTGGCGCGCGATGGCGAGACGGTGCTGATCCACGGCGGCACCAGCGGCATCGGGACGATGGCGATCATGCTGGGCAAGGCCTTCGGGCTCGAAGTGATCGTTACCTGCGGTGACACGGCCAAATGCGCCGCCGCGACCCGCATCGGCGCGGATCTGGCGATCAATTACCGCGAGACCGACTTTGCCGAGGCGGTGATGGCCCACACGGGCGGCAAGGGTGTGAACATCGTGCTCGACATGGTGTCGGGCGATTATGTCGCGAAGAACCTCAAATGCCTCGCCGAAGATGGCCGCCATGTCACCATCGCGGTGCTGGGCGGGGCCAAGGCCGACCTCAATATGGCGCTGGTGATGATGAAGCGGCTGACGCTGACTGGATCAACGCTGCGCCCGCGCTCCGACAACTTCAAATCCGCGCTCGCCGACGAGATTGCCGATAACGCCTGGCCGCTGTTCGCCGATGGCGAGCTGTCCCCGGTGATGGACATGACCTTCCCCCTCGCCGAAGCCGCCGCCGCGCATGCGCGGATGGAAGCGGGACATCACATCGGCAAGATCGTGCTGGCAGTGGCGGGTGATCCCGTCTGAACGCCACCCGGCGCGAAATTGCGCCGGTAAGCGGTGGGCGAACAGCCCAGCTGGCGGCGGAAGTTCTGCTGGAGGCTGGTGGCCGAGCCGAAGCCCGATAGTTCCGCAATCCGTTCAATAGGCAGGTTGGTGGTCTCGAGCAGCTCGCGCGCCCGGGCGATCCGCGCCTTCAGGACATAGGTCCCCGGTCCGCACCCCGCCCGCGTTGTGAAGGCCCGCGCCACCGTCCTCAGGCTCATCCCCGCTTCGCTGGCGAGGCGGCTGACCGGCCAGTCCTCGGCCGGGCGCGAGAGGATCTGCGTCATCAGCGCAGCAACGCGGTCGGAAGGGGGCGGGGCGCGCATCGAATCGTCATATTGCCGCTGATCGCCCTCGCGCTGGGCGGGCAGCACGAGGCCCTTTGCCACCGCATTGGCCCGCGCCACCCCGAAATCGCGGCGCACCATATGCAGCAAGAGGTCGATCCCCGCCGCCGAGCCTGCCGATGTCAGGACGTCACCGCAATCAGCGTAGAGAATGTCCGCCGCCACCGCGACGCGCGGGTAGCGCCGGGCGAGCAGCGAGGCATAGCGCCAATGTGTCGTCGCGCGCCGCCCGTCGAGCAGGCCGAGTTCTGCCAGCAGAAATGCGCCCGAACAGATCGAAGCGAGCCGTACGCCGCGGGCATGGGCTGCGCGGCAGGCCTCGGCAATGGGGGCGGGCACGGTGCTGTCGCCGGTCGGCCAGCCGGGAATGACGATGATATCCGCCTCCGCGAGCAGCGACAGGTCGCCATCGACCGAGATGGTCCAGCCCTGACCGGTGCGGATCGGCTGGCCATCGACTGAGGCCAGCGCGAAGCGATACCAATCCGCGCCGAACTCGGGCCGGGGCAGGCCGAAGATCTCGGCCGGGATGCTCAGTTCGAACATCGGCGCACCATGAAATCCCAGCGCAACCGCGAAAGGCCCCCGGCACTGGTCATTCGCCATTGGCAGAATCCTTATTCGGAATGGCAATCCGGCCAATTGTCACGCCCCGCCATTTTGCGCAACAGCTTGCCTCAGCGATCAATCACCGGAGCACCGCAATGGCACCTCTCACCCTCCACGAAGACCCCCGCAGCGGGAACTGCTACAAGATCAGGCTCACCGCCGCGCTGCTCGGGGTGCCGCTGACGACGCGCAGCTATGACATCACGAAGGGCGAGACCCGCACGCCGGAGTTCCTTGCGCAGGTCAACGCCAATGGCCGCATTCCGGTGCTGCAGATCGGGGAGGGCGCCGATGCGCGCTTCCTGCCCGAGAGCAACGCCGCTTGCTGGTACCTCGCCCACGGCTCCGCGCTGATCCCGGCGGAGCGCTTTGCGCAGGCGGACATGCTGCGCTGGATGTTCTTCGAACAGTATAATCACGAACCCAACGTGGCCACCTTGCGGTTCTGGCTGAGCATCATGGGCGAGGCCAACCTCTCGCCCGAACAGCGCGCGCTGGTGGGGGCGAAGCGTGCGGCGGGAAATGCGGCGCTGGCGCTGATGGACAGCCACCTGGCAGGCCACGCCTTCTTCTGCGGCGACACACCGAGCCTCGCCGATATTGCGCTGTTCGCCTACACCCATGTCGCGGAGGAGGGCGGCTTCCGGCTCGGCGATTATCCGCACATCCAGTCATGGATCGCGCGGATACAGGCGCTTTCCGGCTTTATCCCTATGATTTGACGCGGAACCGTCACGCCGTTGTGAATCGCCTGTAACAATTGCCTGCCATGGGGGTGCCAGCGAGAGATGACGCTCGAGGGTTCCCCCCATGACCAGTGCCGACCTGTCCGATCTGATCAACACCAACATTGCGAGCCTCCCGCTCAGCCCGCCGCGCACGCCCGAACCGGAGGGCAACACGCGCCGCCGCTACCGCACGATCTGGATCAGCGACGTCCATCTGGGCACCAAGGGCTGCAATGCCGACCTGCTGATCGACTTCCTCGACAATGTCGACAGCGAGACGATGTACCTCGTTGGTGACATCATTGATGGCTGGCGGCTGAAGAAGAAGTTCTACTGGCCCGCCGCGCATAACGACATCGTGTGGCGCATCCTCAAGCGCGCGCATCGCGGCACGCGGATCGTCTACATCCCGGGCAATCATGACGAGATGTTCCGCCAGTTCACCGGGCTGAACTTCGGCGGGATCGAGATCCGCCGCGCCGCCTTCCACGACACCGCTGATGGCCGCCGCCTGATGGTGCTGCACGGCGACGAGTTCGACGCGGTGATGCTGTCGCATCGCTGGCTCGCCTTCGTCGGAGACCATGCCTATCATTTGATGATGAAGTTGAACCTCGTCGTGAACCGTGTGCGCGGGTGGCTGGGCAAGCCCTACTGGTCGCTCTCCAAGGCGGCCAAGCACAAGGTCAAGAACGCGGTCGAATTCATCGGCAAATACGAGGAAGTCGTCGCCCGTGCGGCGGGCGAGCGCGGGGTCGACGGGGTGGTGTGCGGCCACATCCACACCGCCGAATTCCGGATGTTCGAACATAATGGCAAGCCGGTCGAATACTGGAACGATGGCGACTGGGTGGAAGGCTGCAATGCGCTGGTCGAACATCCCGACGGGCGGATGGAAATCCTCCACTGGCCCGAGGAGATGAAGCGCCGCACCGCCGTGACCGATGCCGATGCGCCGGTCGATATCCGCGCTGCCCGCCCTGCGCGTGAGGCTGCGTGAACCGTTACACGACGATCCGTCCCGATGGTGCCGCGCTGATCCCGCCTGCGAACGGCCCGGCCTCGATCGCCATTATCACCGATGCCTGGCACCCGCAGACCAACGGGGTCGTCCGCACGCTGTCCACCACCTGCGAGGTGCTGCGCGGCTGGGGGCATCAGGTCACGGTGATCTCGCCCGAAGGGTATCCTTCGATCCCTGCGCCGACCTATCCCGAAATCCGCCTCGCGCTGACCGCGCCGGGGGCGGTGGGGCGGCAGCTGGCACGGATCGCGCCCGATGCGGTGCATATCGCCACCGAAGGCCCGCTGGGCCTTGCCGCGCGGCGATATTGCCTGAGGCGCAAGGTGCCCTTCACCACCGCCTATCACACCCAGTTCCCCGATTACCTTTCGCGCCGCACCGGCCTGCCGGCGCGTGTCTTCTGGCCCTATATCCGCTGGTTCCACCGCCCGGCCGCACGCATCATGGTCGCCACCGAGACGATCCGCGCGCAATTGCGCGAACAGGGGCTGACCCGGCTCACCCATTGGAGCCGCGGTGTCGATCTCTCCTGCTTCTCGCCCGATGCGCCGCCGCCGCCCGAATATGCCGCGGTTCAGGGCCCGATCCTGCTCTATGTCGGGCGGGTCGCGGTCGAAAAGAATATCGAAGCCTTCCTCGCCTGTCCCTATCCCGGCACCAAGGTGGTGGTCGGCGATGGCCCGGCGCGCGCGGCATTGCAGGCGAAGTTTCCGCAAGCGCTGTTCCTCGGCAAGCGCAGCGGGGTGGAACTGGCGGGCTGCTATGCGGGCGCGGACGTATTCGTCTTCCCGAGCCGCACCGACACCTTCGGGCTTGTGATGATCGAGGCGCTGGCCTGCGGGACGCCGGTGGCTGCCTTCCCGGTGCCGGGGCCGCTCGACATCGTGACCGATGCGGTCGGCGCCCTGTCCGAAGACCTCACCCGCGCGATCGACGCGGCGCGATATTGCGACCGCGCGGCCTGTGCGGCCTATGGCGCGGGTTACTCGTGGGATGTGGCCACGCGGCAGTTCCTGTCGGGCCTGGCGGCACTGGAGGAAGAGGAAGCGGAGTCGCTTGCAGCGCTTCCTGCGTTCTGACTCCCTTTTCCTTGCCGTTTCCCCGTTGATCGCCTATCTAGCGCTGTAATGCGGCCGCTCCGAAAGGGGCGGCCCTTCTATTTTCAACGGAGATTCCCATGGCTACCAAGGATCAGCCCAAGCCGCTGATGCCGCACGCCACCGCGACGTGGCTGGTGGACAATACCGCGCTGTCGTTCGAGCAGATTGCCGAGTTCTGCGGTCTGCACATCCTCGAAGTGCAGGCGATGGCCGATGATCTTGCGGGCAGCAAGTACACCGGCCGCGATCCCGTGCACGCGGGCGAGCTGACGCAGGGCGAAATCGAGCTCGGCCAGGCCGATTCGACCTATTCGCTCAAGATGCACAAGGCGCCGGTCGAAGTGACCCGTACCAAGGGCCCGCGTTACACCCCCGTGTCGAAGCGTCAGGACAAGCCCGATGGCATCGCCTGGATCCTGCGCAACCACCCCGAAGTGTCGGACGCGCAGATCAGCAAGCTGATCGGCACCACCCGCAACACCATCGGCGCGCTGCGTGACCGCACCCACTGGAACATCTCGAACATCCAGCCCAAGGATCCGGTGACCCTCGGCCTGTGTTCGCAGCGTGAACTGGATGCGATGGTCGCCAAGGCCGCCAAGCGCGCCGGGATCGTCGAAGATGCGGATGCGCCCGTGCGCAGCGACCGCAATGATCGCGAAAACCTGATCGCCGAACTGCGTGCCGAGCGTGACGCCAACGTCAAGGCCGCAGGCGCCGCCGCACAGGAAGCCGAGGCCGCAGAATGGCTTGCCGCGCGCCGCGCTGCCGAAGCTGCCGAGAAGAAGATCGATCCCGAGAGCGGGTTCATCTGAGGCCGCACGCTTTCTGAATAAGTTCGTCGCCCCGTGCTTGACACGGGGCTTGGCTAACTTCGGATCTGAACGCCGAAGAAAAAGCCGAGCCCCGTGTCAAGCACGGGGCGACGCGGTTTTGGGGTGATGAAGTGACGCGAACCCCGCAGTTTCGCTTGTGCGCCAAGCCAATGTGAGTCACTATTATTGACATGACTGTCAGTAGTAGCGCCGCCTATCACCACCCCCTTCCGCTGGATACCGTGTTCGAGGCGATGAGCCTTCCGGCGATGTTCGAGCGCACGATGCGCGCCAATCCGGAAGCGCCATTCCTGCATTTTCTGGGGCGGACCTACAGCTACCACCACATCTTCACACAGGCGCAGGCCTTTGCCGCTGGCTTGCAGGCGATCGGCATCGCCAAGGGCGACCGGGTCGGCCTGTTCCTGCCCAATGTGCCGATCTACGCCGCAGCCTATTACGGCGCGATGATGGCCGGCGCGGTGGTGGTGAACTTCTCGCCGCTCTATTCGGTCGAGGAACTCGCCTGGCAGGTGGGCGATAGTGGTACGCGGGTCCTGGTGACGCTCGATGTGCCCGAACTCTACAAGACAGCGCACAAGGTGCTCGAAGGCTCATCGCTGGAGACGCTGGTGGTGGGCAGCCTTGCCGACATGCTGCCGTGGTACAAGGGCATTGCGCTCAAGCTGCTGAAGCGCAGCCAGATTGCCAAGGTTGCCTATGGCCCCGCAGTGCGCAGCTGGACGGAGATGACGCCGGGGCGTCCCTGCGCGCCGGTCGAAGTCACCGCGCAGGATCTCGCCCTGTTGCAATATACCGGTGGAACGACCGGGCGGCCGAAGGGCGCGATGCTCGGGCATGACCAGCTTTCCGTGAACGCGCAGCAGGTCGCCGCGCTCAACCCCTTCGGCAATGCCACCGCCGAGGTGTTCATGGGGGCGCTGCCGTTCTTCCACGTCTTTGCCAACACCGCGCTGCTCAACCACGCCTGCGTGACGGGCGCGTCGATTGCGATGGTGCCGCGCTTCGAGACGAAGCAGGTGCTCGCCACGATCCAGAAGTACCGCTGCACCGGCTTTCCCGGCGTGCCGACGATGTTTCAGGCGATGCTCGATCACCCCGACCTCGCCAAGACCGACCTTTCCAGCCTCAAGGTCTGCATTTCCGGCGGCGCGCCGATGCCAGGCCCGGTGCATGTCCGTTTCGAGGAGACCACCGGCGTGCGTCTGGTCGAAGGCTATGGCCTCACCGAAAGCGCGGGCGTCGTTTCGGCCAACCCCTATGACGGCACCCGCAAGCGCGGGACGATCGGCCAGCTGATCCCGGGGACCGAAGTGGTGTTGCTCGACAAGGAAGACGCGTCACAGCTCGCGCCCGAAGGCGAACCGGGCGAACTCGCCGTCCACGGCCCGCAGATCATGCGCGGCTACTGGAACCGGCCTGAGACGGATGCCGAGACCTTCGTGGAGCGCGGCGGCAAGCGCTACCTGCGCACCGGCGATGTCGCGCGGATCGATGCCGAGGGCTTCCTCGAGATCGTCGACCGCATCAAGGACATGATCGCGGTGAACGGGTTCAAGGTCTTCCCCAGCGTGGTCGAGGATGTGATCCTCGAGAACCCCGCCGTGAAGGAGGCGCTGGTGATCGGTGTGCCCGACGAACAGCGCGGCGAGGTGCCGCGCGCCTATGTGACGCTGAACGAAGGCGCGGCGGCAACCGGCGCGGAACTGGCGGCTTGGCTCAACGCCAAGATCGGCAAGCACGAGCGCGTGGATCAGGTGGTGGTGCGCGAAAGCCTGCCCAAGACCATGATCGGCAAGCTGGATCGCAAGACGCTGCGCGCCGAGGTGCTCTAGACCCTGTCCAGCGCGGACCAGACCCCCGCTAGACCCCTTCCAGCCACGTTCACACCCCTCGCAGCGCCTGTGCTGCAAGGATGTTTCACGTGAAACATTGCGGTTTGGGGCGGCTTATTCCGCCGCCTCGACACGCGCGGTCGGGACAGCCTTGACCGCCTGGCGTGCATTCGGCGCAAAGCGGCCATCGACCTGCGCGCCCTGTTCGATCGTCAGCGCATCATAATGCACATCGCCATCGATCTGCGCGCTCTTGAGGATCACGAGTTCGCGGGCGGTGATCGATCCGGAAACCTTGCCCGAAAGCCGCGCGCTTTCAGCCACCACGGCGCCGTGGATGCTGCTCTTCTCGCCTTGGACCAGCGCGGCGCACTTGATGTCGCCTTCGATGGTGCCGTCGATGTGCAGATCGGCGGTGGCGCTGATATCGCCCTTGATCACCACATCCGCGCCGATCACCGAAAAGGTCGAACCCGAGGCCATGAAACTGCTCCTGTTAGCGGGCCGCGGGGGCGGCGGGGCGGTCAGATCCGGTTCGGCGGACTTCCTTGAGAACATCGGGGGCAGCCTCCAGAAACGGGCGCGGATTGACCGCGCGGTCATTGATGCGGACTTCGAAATGCAGGTGCGGACCCGTAGAGCGACCAGTGCTGCCGAGACCGCCGATCGTGGCTCCGGCGGCGACCGGCTGGCCGACCTTCACGCCGATCCGCGACAAGTGGGCGTAACGGGTCAACATCCCGTTACCATGCGTGATCTCGATTGTCTGGCCATAGCCCGATTTCCATCCGGCAAAGCTGACCCGCCCATCGGCGGCGGCGAAGATCGGTGAACCGATGGCGCCCTTGAAGTCGATCCCGGCATGCATTGCGCCGTGACCATTGAAGGGATCGCGGCGATAGCCGAAGCCCGAGGTGATATTTTCCACGCTGGCCGGCACGACCTGCGGAATGCCGTCCATCGCGCGTTCGAGCACCGCCATACGCGCGAGGCTGAGGCCGAGGCGTTCAAAGCGCGGGTCGATATCGTCGCCCCCGCCCATGATCGCTTCGAAAGGACCGCCCATGGCGGCTTGCGTCTGGCGGCTCATGGCCTTGGGATCGAGGTTCAGCTTGCGCATCGCGGCCTCGGCGCGGCGGGCGCGGGCATCGGCGAAACGCGTGAGCCGCTCGGCAAAGGCGAGCTGGCGGGCTTCGATTTCGGCAAGACCCTTGGCCTGGGGGATCAGTGCGCTGACCTTCTTCACTGTCGCGCCGGCTTCTGCGGTCGAATCGGTGATGGTGCCGCTGGCCGCGCCTTCCTTGACCATGTCCTCGGGCAGCATCCGCGCCATTTCTTCGAGGAATTCCTGACGTTCCTGAAGATCGTCGACCACCTTGTCGAGATTGCCGCCATAGGCCTTCAGACGCTCGCTGGCGGTGGCGACCCGTGCCTTTTCCTCAACGAAGGAGGCAAGATCGGATTCGGCGCGATACTGGCCCCAGGCCATGACCGCGAGCGCGACAAGCCAAAGGAAGGCGACCGCGACCACACCAGCGGCAACGCGGATCTGCAGCTTCGACGAAAGCTTGATAAAGCGCACCTGACCATCGGCGCGCATGAAGAACTCACGATCAGGGAACCACTGCCGCAGCCGGTCTCCCCACGTTTGTGTGGTATTCCTGTCTGACAATTGCGGCCCCGATTATTTTATGTGTGCCCCACGGCGCGCCGCTAACAGGCAGACCACCTATGGTCGAATCCTACGTCGCCATCACAGGTGAATCGGTGTGGATTCACGGTGAAGTGATCGGGTTTGATGCGGTTAATGCAATACCGGTGTGACAGGCCTTGCGAATCCTCCGCATCCCGAGCGAATCGCCAATGCGTCGACGGGCCTGACACTTGGCCGCGCGAATGCTAGACGGGCCATCATGAACCAGACCGCGCCTCTTTCTCCCGCCGATCCCGAAGCGCTGGTGACGGGCCTCGCCAAGGCCGCACGAATCGCCCAGCGCCAGCTTGCCGCAATGCCGAGCGCCGCGCGCGCCGCCGCGCTCCACCGCGCGGCCGAAGCGCTGCGGGCGGCGACGCCAGCGGTGCTGGAAGCCAATGCTCTCGATCTGGCAGCGGGTGAGGCGAACGGGTTGTCGAAAGCGATGCTCGACCGGCTGGCGCTTGACGAGGCACGGCTCGCCAGCATTGCCGATGCGGTGGCGGCGGTCGCCAGCCTGCCCGATCCGGTGGGGCAGGTGATCGACCGGTCCGAGCAGCCCAACGGGCTGAAATTCCAGCGTATCCGCGTTCCCATCGGCACGATCGGGATCATCTACGAAAGCCGCCCCAACGTCACCGCCGATGCCGCCGCGCTGTGCGTGCGCGCGGGCAATGCGGCGCTGCTGCGCGGGGGGAGCGAGGCGGTGCATTCCAACCGCGCGATCCATGCTGCCCTCGTCGAAGGTCTGGTGGCGGGCGGCGTCCCGGCTGATGCCGTGCAACTCATCCCCTCGCAGGACCGTGCCTGCGTCGGCGCGATGCTGACCGCGAGCGGCCTGATCGACATGATCGTGCCGCGCGGGGGCAAGAGCCTCGTCGCCCGCGTGCAGGCTGATGCGCGGGTGCCGGTGCTCGCGCACCTCGACGGCATCTGCCACACGTACATCCATGCGGCGGCCGACCCTGCGATGGCGGAGCGAATCGCGCTCAACGCCAAGCTGCGCCGCACCGGAATCTGCGGGGCGATGGAGACACTGCTGATCGATTCGGCCTTCCCGCAAGGCCCCGCGCTGGTAAGCGCGCTGATTGACGGGGGCTGCGAAGTGCGCGGTGATGGACGCACCCAGGCGCTCGACCGGCGGGTGATCCCTGCGAGCGCCAATGACTGGGACACCGAATATCTCGACGCGATCCTCTCGGTCGCGGTGGTCGACGGGCTGGAGGACGCGCTGGCGCATATCGCCCGCCATTCCTCGGCGCACACCGATGCCATCGTGACGTCGGACGATGTGGTGGCAGAGCGTTTCCTCACCGAGGTCGACAGTGCCATCGTCATGCACAATGCCTCCTCGCAATTCGCAGACGGGGGCGAATTCGGCCTTGGCGCGGAGATCGGGATTGCCACCGGACGGCTTCACGCGCGCGGGCCTGTCGCGCTGGAGGGGCTGACGACCTACAAGTGGCAGGTCCGCGGCGCGGGCCAGACCCGCCCGTAACCGCCTTGGCGTCACGCTCCACCTATACCGGCCTCCTTGGCGGCAGCTTCAATCCCGCGCATGGCGGGCACCAGCGAATCACGCTGTTCGCCCAAGCGGCGCTGGGGTTGGACGAGACCTGGTGGCTGGTTTCACCCGGCAATCCGCTGAAGCCGCAGACGGGGATGGCCCCGCTCAAGGCGCGGCTGCTGTCTGCCCGCAAACAGGCCCGCCGCGCACGGATCGTGCCGACCGCGATCGAGCAGCAGCTTGGCACGCGCTACACCGTGGAGACTCTCGCCAAGCTCGTCCGGCGCTACCCCAAGCGGCGCTTCATCTGGCTGATGGGGAGCGATAATCTCGCCCAGTTGCACCGCTGGAAGGACTGGCGACGCATCGCGCGGACAATGCCGATTGCGGTAATCGCCCGCCCCGGCTATGATGGTGCCGCTATGACGAGCCCCGCCATGGCCTGGTTCAGACGCTATCGAGTGTCTGCCACCAGTATTCGGAAACGGGGGCAATGGAGCGCACCGGCCCTGGTGTTATTGCGTTTCGATCCAGATTACCGCTCGGCCACGGCGATTCGCCGTGCCAATGCCGGGTGGGCCGCGAATTATCTCGGCCAAGGTTCGGATCGGACGCATCGAATGGCACCGGTGCGTGATCGGCTGACATTCCGCAAAGTCCGCTCAGAGGAGGACGCATGAGGCGCTGTACCGGCGTTTCGGCTCGTTCTTTGGCTGGCCTGCGTGGTGTGTGCTTCCTTCGCCCTGAACTCTGGAGATACGTGATTGCCGATGACCGAAGCCTTGATCGCATCCCTGCCGCAGGGCGCGGTGCAAGCCGCCGCCCAGCTTTCCCAGTCGCTGGGCAAGCCTGAAATGGGCGCTGCAGCCCTGCACCAGCTGGTGCTCGCACAGCTTGACGATGATCAGGCGCAGGAAGTTGTCTCGATCCCGCTCGAAGGGAAGAGCTCGATTGCCGATCACATGGTGATCGCCAGCGGTCGTTCGACCCGTCAGGTCGCGTCGATGGCGCAGAAGCTGGCCGAGAAAATCAAGCACGCCGGGTTCGGCCACGCGCGGATCGAAGGCCTTCCGGCTGCCGACTGGGTGCTGATCGACGCGGGCGACGTGGTCATCCACCTGTTCCGCCCCGAAGTGCGCACCTTCTACAACCTTGAACGCATGTGGTCGTTCGAGGGGTCGGAAGCGTCGATGTTGGGGCGTAATTAGTTTTCTTTACGAGGGCGCCTCCGCGCCCTCGTCCTCGGCGCTGTTTCGAGCCCTTCGGGCTCGAGCGCCTGCGGCTCGCGCCGTGCGCTCGCGGCCCGCTTTGCGGGCCGAATCAGCGCCCACAGCATAGGGTGGCGTTTTGCTTCTCCACATCATCGCTCGTGGCAAAATCGGTCGCTCGCCCGAGGGCGAGTTGGTCGATCGCTATGCCAAGCGCCTGACTTGGCCGGTGAAGTTCACCGAATGGCCCGATACCGGCGCTGGCAAGGTGGCTGATCCGTTGACGCCCTGCCGCACGGTGCTGCTCGACGAGCGCGGGAAGGCGATGTCTTCGGAGGATTTTGCCCATCTGCTCGGGCGCTGGCGCGATGAGGGCGTGCGCGAGACGCGCTTCATGCTGGGCGCGGCGGATGGCCATTCCGATGCCGAGCGGGCGAGCGCCGACCTGCTGCTCGCCTTTGGCCCGGCGACCTGGCCGCACATGATGGCCCGCGCGATGTTGATGGAACAGCTCTACCGCGCCACCACGATCCTTGCAGGGCATCCCTATCATCGGGCATGACGCCATCATGCCACGGCACATCGCTCTCGCATTGCTGACCATGACCGGCACCGTTGCGGCGCTGGCCTTCGCTTTGCCCGCAACGCTGGCAGCCCCGGCGACAACGCTGCTCGAAGCGGACGATGCCGAAGCCGCGCTCGCCCGCGCCACCCGCGAAAGCCGCCTTGCCGAAACCCGCGCCGCGCGCCTGACTGCCGAGGCCGAAGCCGCGACCGAGGCCGCAACCCGCACCGCCAGCGAAGCCGCCGCGCTCGCCGCGCGCATCCAGCAGGCGGAAGCCGAGATCGAAGTCGCCCGCGCGAAGCTCACCATCGCCAAGGGCCAGCGCGCCACCCTGACCGCGCGTCTTGCCGCCAAGCAGGAGCCGACCGCGCGCCTCGCTGCCGCACTTCAGACTGCCTCCCGCCGCCCGCTGGCGCTGTCCGCCTTGCAGCCGGGGTCATTGCAGGACGTGGTCCATGTCCGCGCCGTACTGGGGAGCGCTGTGCCGCAAATCCGCAAGCGCACCGCCGCGCTGCGCAGCGATCTTGATCGGGGCCGCGCACTGGAAGCGCAGGCCGCACGCGCGCTCACCCAGCTGCGCGACGGCGAGAGTGCCTTGCGCCAGCGCCGCAGCCAGCTTGCCGCGCTCGAACAGCAGCAGCGCATCGCCTCGCGCACCGCCAGGGGCGCGGCTCTGCGCGAGGGCGAGCGCGCGCTGGCACTGGCCGAGGAAGCGCGCGATCTTGATGGACTGGTCGACAAGCTGGGCGAAGTCGCCGCGCTGCGCAGCGAGCTTGCCGCGCTCCCCGGACCGGTGCTGCGCCCTGCCGATCTTGCCGCAGCCTTGCCGCCCGAGCCTGCGCCCGCCCCCAGCGCGAGCGCGCCGCCGCCCGCCGATTTCCAGCTTCCGGTACAGGGCCGCACGTTGACCGGGTTCGGTGCCAAGCGGGAAAGCGGGCTGGCATCGACCGGGTTGACGCTCGCTCCGGCCCAAGGCGCGCAGGTCGTTGCCCCGGCACGCGGGCGGGTGGCCTTTGCCGGCGCCTATCGCGGCTTCGGGCGAATCGTCATCATTGAACACGCGGGCGGCTGGACCAGCCTCGTCACCGGGCTGGAACGCGTGGACGTCGCGGTGGGCGATAGTGTGATCGGTGGCAGCCCGGTGGGGCGGGCGAGCGGCGCAGCGCAGCCGGTGACGATCGAATTGCGGCGTGACGGAAAGCCCGTCAATCCCTTGCAATATCTACGATAAATTCACGAGTTGGGGTCGAGGCCGACGCGGCCTTGTCCCGCGCAGGCACGTTTGCAGGACGCCCTTCGCTCTCATCTGGCGTTCAGCCCGGCAAACCTATACATTCGCGTGACAAAGGAGCCTTGCCCGTCACATGAAAATCGCCGCTCTCCTGCGCAGCGCCGCGCTGGTCACCGCCGTCGCGCTGATTCCCGCCACCACTGCCACCATGGCGCAGGTCGATGGCCGCGCCGGGCCTGAATTTGCCAAGCTCTTCGCGGTGTTCCAGCGGGTGAAGGCGAGTTACGTCGAACCGGTCGAGGATGACGTGCTGATCCGCGGCGCGATTGACGGGATGCTGGCCGCGCTCGACCCGCACTCGGCCTATCTCGACGGGAGCGATCTCCAGCGCCTCGAAACCATGATCGACGGGCAGTATTCGGGCCTCGGCCTGTCGGTCGTGATGGAGGATGGGGCGGTCAAGGTCGTCTCGCCGTTCCGCGGCAGCCCGGCCGAAGTCGCCGGCATCAAGGCGGGCGATTTCATCACGCACCTTGATGGCAAGCTGATCGTCGACACCAAGCTGGATGACGCCGTGGCGCAGATGCGCGGGCCGAAAGGCACCTCGATCCAGCTCACCATCTTCCGTCCGGGCCGCACCGAACCGCTTGAGGTGAACGTGACGCGCGGCGTGATCGAGCTGGAGCCGGTCACCTCCGAACTGGCGTCGGGCAATATCGGCGTCATCACCGTCAACGAATTCTCCGCCAATGTCGGCGCGGATGTCTTTGCCGCGTGGCAGGAGATCAAGAAGAAGGCCCCCGGCGGGCGCGTCAGCGGGCTGGTGCTCGACCTGCGCAACAATCCGGGCGGCAGCCTCGATGAATCCGTGGCGCTCTCCGACCTGTTCCTGACCGATGGACGGATTGTCAGCCAGCGCGGGCGCGCGCGGGGCGAGACGATGCTCTATGATGCCGAGACGGTCTATCGCGGCGACATGGCCGAAGGCGTGCCGATGATCGTGCTGATCAACGCAGGCTCGGCCTCGGCTTCGGAAATCGTCGCGGGCGCATTGCAGGACCACCGCCGCGCGCTGATCATGGGCGAACGCAGCTTCGGCAAGGGTTCGGTGCAGTCGTTGCTGCCGCTGGGCAAGGACGCCGCGCTGAAACTGACGACCGCGCGCTATTACACGCCCACGGGCAAATCGGTGCAGGAAGGCGGGATCAAGCCGGACATCACTGTGCCGCAAATCTCGGACCCTGACTTCGTGCTGCGCCAGAAGTACCAGACCCGCGAGAGCGATCTGCGCGGGCACCTGATCAACGAGCTTGGCATCAAGGACGAAGAGATGGAGGCGGACAAGATCGCCGATCCGCGCTTCCAGCTGACCGCCGCCCAGCTTGAGGAGCAGGGGGTCAAGGACTTCCAGCTGAATTACGCGATGGATACCCTGCGCCGCACCACCAAGAGCACCGTGGCGCTGCGTCCCGCTGTGCGTCCGGCCAAGCCGTAAGGGCCGACGAATGGACAATCTGGGGAAGGCCCGCGCGCTCGCCGTGCTGGTCCCGGCGGTCTTGCTGGGCGGGGCTTACGTGTCGCAATACGGCTTCGGCCTGTACCCGTGCGAAATGTGCTGGTGGCAACGCTACCCGCATTTCGCGGCGCTCGGGCTGGGCATTGCCGCTTACTGGCTGAAGCCGCCGCAGGTGTGGACCGCGCTGGCAGGGTTGGCGATCCTCACCTCTGGCCTGATCGGCGGATTCCATGCGGGGGTCGAATATCACTGGTGGGAGGGGATCACCGCCTGCACCGCTCCGGCGTCGGGCGTGAACGTCCTCGATTTCAACGCCGCGCCGCTGATCCGCTGCGACGTGGCGCCGTGGACTTTGTTCGGTATTTCGCTCGCGGGCTTCAATTTCCTGATTTCGAGCCTTGCGGGTGCGGCCATTGTGGCGCTGGCTGCGTATCGCAAGTAAGGGGTTGGCAAAGGAGCCGATGATGCAACGCGATGAACTCCACCGGATGATCCGGGTCGACCAGGCCGGCGAATTCGGCGCGACCCGCATCTATGAAGGCCAGCTTGCCGTGATGGGCGATCGCGGGCCGCACTCGGCCGAGATCCGCCATATGGCGGCGCAGGAAGCCGAGCACCGCGCCAAGTTCGATGCCCTGCTCGCCAGGCGCGGCGTGCGTCCGACGGCGCTCCATCCCTTCTGGTCGGCGGCGGGCTATGCGCTGGGCGCTGGCACAGCGCTGCTCGGCCCGGAAGCCGCAATGGCCTGCACCGCAGCGGTCGAGACTGAAATCGACAAGCATTACACCGAGCAGCTCGAGCGGCTCCAGGCGACCGGAGCCGACCCCGAGCTCGCCGAAATGATCGAGGCGTTTCGTGCCGAAGAGCTGGAGCATCTCGATGCGGCCATGGCGAATGGTGCCGAGCGGGCGCCTGCCTATCCGCTGCTGGCGGGTGTGATCCGTTTGGGGTGCCGTATCGCCATCCGGCTGAGCGAGCGGGTCTGATTACTCCCTTCACCGCGCGTTCAGTCCCCGCCCACTAGACAAGCGGTCCCGCGCGGGGGCATGGCTTTCGCCGACGTCCGCGTACCGATAGAGGATCACAGCGCCATGAAGCATCTGATCGCCCCCGCTGCCGCTCTTGCCGCGCTTGTCGCCGTCGGCAGCCCAGCTGTCGCGCAAAGCGCCGACGAGAAGATCAACATGGTCATCGCCTATAGCGAAGCCGAATGTCCCGTCGCCAAGCCGGGCGAAGTGGTGATCTGCGAAATTCTGGTCGAGGCCGACCGGTATCGCATCCCCTCCAACCTGCGTTACAGCGATTCGCCGGAGAACAGGTCGCGCGCGGGGCTGGTCGAAGAGATCAAATATGTCGGCGATTTCGGTGCGATGAGCTGCAGCCCGGCGGGCGCGGGCGGGTTCACCGGCTGCACGCAGAAGTTCATCGAAGCCGCCTACAAGGACCGCGCCGAGGAAGACGGCGTGCGCTTTGGCAAGCTGATCGAGGAAGCGCGGGCCGAGCGTCTCTCCACCATCGATGCCGATGCCGCCGCGGAGCAGGAGCGGGTCGAGATGATCGAGCGCGAATATATGCAGCGGCTGGAGCGTGAGCGCGCAGGCGAGGTGCCGGGTGAAGGCGCCCTGCCGCAGCCGCCCAAGTAAGCCAGCCTTACACTCTGTAATAATCCCGATACCACGCCACAAACCGCGCCACCCCTTCGCGGAACGGGGTCTGCGGCGCATATCCGGTCAGGGATTTGAGCAGTGACGCATCAGCCCAGGTCGCGGGCACATCGCCCTGCTGCATCGGCATGAAGTTCTTCACCGCCTCGCGCCCGCATTCCTCTTCGATGGCGGTGATGAAGTCCATCAGGCGCACCTTGTCGCCATTGCCGATATTGACCACACGGTACGGGGCGACGGGGGAGAGGCTGTCACCCTCGGCGATGTCCTCGGGCGTCTCGGGCCGCACCGGGGCCGCGTCGATCAGCAGGCGGATGCCGCGCACCAGATCGCTGACATAGGTGAAATCGCGGTACATCTCGCCATTATTGTAGATGTCGATCGGCGTGCCTTCGAGGATCCCGCGGGTGAACTTGAACAGCGCCATGTCGGGCCGTCCCCATGGGCCGTAGACCGTGAAGAAGCGGAACATCGTCACCGGCAAGTCCCAGAGGTGCGCGTAGGAATGCGCCATCGCCTCGTTCGCCTTCTTGGTCGCGGCGTAGAAGGTCAGGGGCGTGTCAACTTTCTGGTCCTCGCCGAAGGGCATCTCGGTGTTCGCACCGTAGACCGAGCTGGTCGAAGCCATCAGCAGATGATCGACGCCAAGCTCGCGTGCGCATTCCATGACGTTGAAGGTGCCGATGAGGTTCGCGTCGACATAAGCGCGCGGGTTCTCGAGCGAGTAGCGCACCCCTGCCTGCGCGGCGAGGTGGACGATCACATCGGGCTTTTCCGCCAGCGCCAGCGCGCGCAGGGTGTCGAGATCCTCGAGCATCCCTTCGGTGCAGGTGAAGTGCGGGTGCTGGAGCAGCATCTGGTGCCGCCGCTGCTTGATCCGCACATCATAGTAATCGGTCATGCCGTCATAGCCGACGACGCTGAAGCCTTCCTCCAGCAGCAGCTGCGAGAGATGAAAGCCGATGAAGCCGGCCGTGCCGGTGACGAGAACCTTGCGCATAAACCGAGCCTTAGGCGAGGGGTTTCAGGAAAGCACCCTCAAGAAAGCGCGATATCGGGTGCGTCTTCCTGCTTCATGCCGACCACATGGTAGCCCGCGTCGACATGGTGCGTCTCGCCGGTGACGCCGGAGGCAAGGTCGGACAGCAGGTAAAGCCCTGCGCCGCCGACATCCTCGATCGTGACATTGCGGCGCAGCGGCGCGTTCAATTCGTTCCACTTCAGGATGTAGCGGAAGTCGCCGATCCCGCTCGCCGCCAGCGTCTTGATCGGCCCTGCGCTGATCGCGTTGACGCGGATGTTGCGCGGGCCAAGGTCATTGGCGAGATATTTGACGCTGGTTTCCAGTGCCGCCTTGGCAACGCCCATGACGTTGTAATGCGGCACGACCTTTTCCGCGCCGTAATAGCTCAGCGTCAGGATCGCCCCGCCGGTATCCGGCATCATTGCAGACGCACGCTGGCTGATCGCCACCAGCGAATAGGCCGAGATGTTCATGGTATTCAGGAAATTCTCGAGGCTGGTGTCGACATAAAGCCCCCGCAGCTCGTTCTTGTCGGAATAGCCGATCGCATGGACAACGAAGTCGAGCGTGTCCCAGCGCTGTTTCAGCGTTGCGAAGGCTGCGTCGAGCGATTCCATCCGCGCAACGTCGCATTCGAAGGTGAAATCGCTGCCCAGTTCGGCGGCGAGCGGGATCACCCGCTTGGCCAGCGCCTCGCCCTGATAGGAGAAGGCCAGTTCGGCCCCCTGCTCGGCGAGCTTCTTGGCGATGCCCCACGCCAGCGACTTGTCATTGGCAAGACCCATGATCAGGCCGCGCTTTCCTGCCATCAAACCGTTCATTGATGCCTACTCCTTGGATGGCTCGGCGGACGGCAACGATTCCAGCGCCAACGCCGCATTCAGCTGCGCGCCAATAACGAGGCCGAGACCGACGAGCCAGAAAAACAGCAAAGTGACGATACTTCCGGCAAGACTGCCGTAGGTGACGTCATAGGAAAATGCGCTCCGCAGCAGCACTGGCAGCGCCGCTGTGACCGCCAGCCACCATGCTGTGGTGAACACCGCGCCCGGCCATTTCGGCCATCGTCTGCCGCGATAGCGGGACGGGGTGAGGGTGATGAACAATACCCACAGCGACAAGGCAAGCCCGAGCCCGGGCAGGATTCGCGACAGGCTGAGCGTGTCGATCCATTCGGCAAGCTGCGGCGCGGCGGCCCGGATCACCTCCTGCGCCCCGCCGATCAGCACCTGCGCGAACAGCGAGAGCATCAGCATCACCACCGCCGCAAGGATCAATCCGGCCGAGAAAAGGCGGGTCTTCCAGAAAGCGCTCACATTCTTGGTGCCATATGCGCGGTGCAGGATGTCGCGGATCGTTTCGATCAGGCTCGAAACGGTCCACAGGCCAACTGCTCCGCCCGCCCACAACAGCCAGCCCGAGCGCGCATAGATCACCGTCTCGGCGACCGGCACGATCACCGTGGCGACCGAACTCGGCATGGCCCGCGCGACGGACAGAACAATCGTCTGCGCATTCTCGCGCCCGCCGATGATGTCGAACAGCGCCGCGCCGAGGATGAAGAAGGGAAATATTGCCAGCATCGACAGGTAGGCGAGGTTGCCCGCGTGGATGAACCCGTCGTTGAAGGTGTGGACCGCAACGCGGCGGGTCACCGCCCAGACACGCTGTCTCCCGCCGGAATGCGGGGCTGACGCTGGATTGTCGGTTGCGGTCATAAAGTCAGCCCTCCGGCTGGCGTGCGGCCCTTACAGGCCGAACTTCTCGCGGGGGCGGGCAGGGTCGATCCAACCCTCAAGCCGTTCTTCAAGCGTTGCGAGATCGGCAGGGAGCTGAATCTCCAGCGTGACCAGTTGATCGCCGCGCTCGTGCTTGCCGTCGATAAGCGCGCCGTTCTTCTTGGTCCAGCCCTTACCGCCCAGACGAAGAACTGTTCCGCCGGAGCTGCCGGGTTTGATCGTCAGCATCACCGCGCCGTCGACTGTCGGGCACTTGACCTTGGCCCCGCGCACCGCCTCGTCGAGGGTAATCGGCAGGTCCATGCGGATATTGTCGCCCTCGCGCCGGAAGAAGGGATGGCTGCCGACATCGACCATCACGATCCCGTCGCCATTGCCGCCGGGGCCGGCGTGACCCTTGTCCTTCAGGCGCATCATCGTGCCGTCTTCGACGCCTGCGGGGAGCTTCAGGTTGATCGCCTTGCCGTCTGCCAGCGTGATGCGCTGGTCACGCCCCGCAGCGGCATCGACGAACGGCACGGCGAGCCGGTACTGGATATCACCGCCGCGCTTGGGCGGGGGTGGCGGCGGCTGACGGCCGAAACCGCGCTTGGGTTGCTGCTGCTGGCGGTTGCGCCCGCCGAACAGGCCTTCGAACAGATCGCCCAGATCGACGTCTTCGGTGCCGAACCCGCCAAAATCGCCGCCCGCTCCGGGCCCGCCGCCAGGCCCTGCGCCATAGGTGCCGCCCCGGCTATATCCGCCGCGTGCGCCCATCCCGGCGAAGGGATTGGCGGGATTGCCCTCGCCATCAATCTCGCCGCGATCATATTGCGCGCGCTTGGCCTTGTCCGACAGCAGATCATAGGCCCGCGTCACGACCGAGAATTTCTCGGCCGCCTTGGGATTGTCCTTGTTGCGATCGGGGTGCAGCTCCTTGGCGAGCTTGCGATAGGCGCTCTTGATGTCCGCCTCCGAAGCGGTGCGCGCAATGCCAAGGGTGCTGTAAGGATCAGCCATAGCGTGTTAGCTAGGTGAGACAGTCGCCATGCGCAAGCTTGGGCTGGATGCAAGACACAGGCCTGCGCGGATTCAAGGCATCGACAAGCGACGTTTCAGCTTCGCCCGGTAACCGGCTTGCGCCTTTTCGCGGGGCACTCACGTAGCTATGAGCCATGCCGCAGCCACACAGGAACGCAACAATGTCCGACGCCACCCCCCTTGATGACGCCCAGCTTGCCGATTCTGTGCTTCCTGCGGGCGCCGATCCCTTCGTGCTGTTCGAGGAGTGGTTCGCCGCTGCGCAGGTGGGCGAGCTGAACGATCCCAATGCGATGGCGCTCGCCACAGCCACCCCCGATGCCGCGCCCTCGGCGCGGATGGTGCTGCTGAAGGGCCACGGCAAGGGCGAGATCGCAGGCGGCGGCTTCACCTTCTTCACCAATGCCGAAAGCCGCAAGGGCACGCATATCCGCGCCAACATGCAGGCTGCGCTGCTGTTCCACTGGAAGAGCCTGCGCCGCCAGATCCGTATCGAAGGGCCGCTGGTCGAGGTCAGCCCGGAACGCGCCGACGCCTATTTCCACTCGCGCCCCTACAAAAGCCAGGTCGGCAGCGCGGCGAGCGACCAGTCGCGCCCGCTGCCGGAGCGGCAGACCTATCTCGACCGCGTGCAGGAACTCTGGGCCGCGCACGAGGCCGAAGGGAAAGTGCCGCGCCCGCCGCATTGGACGGGATTTACTTTGTGCCCGACAAGAATCGAATTCTGGATCGATCGCGACAACCGGCTGCATGACCGCCGCGAATTCATCCGCGAGAGCGCCGACGCCCCGTGGTCCGACACGCTTTTGTACCCCTGATTAGGCTCTATCCCCAAGGACGCCCCTGATGCCCCAGAAAATCCCCTATTGGCATGTCGATGCCTTCGCTTCGCAACCCTTTGGCGGGAACCAAGCGGCTGTGATGGTGCTCGACGAATGGCTGCCAGATGATGTGCTGGTGAAGATCGGCGGCGAGAACCTGTTCGCCGAAACCGCCTTCGTGGTGCGCGACACCACCGGCGAAGCGGATTGGGAGCTGCGCTGGTGTACGCCGACTTACGAAATCGCGCTGTGTGGCCATGCGACGCTGGCGAGCGGGCATATTCTGCTGACGCGCGACGCCGAAGGACAGGCGCTTGAGCGGATCACCTTCCGCACCCGCAAGTCTGGCATCCTGGAAGTGGTGAAGGCGGCGGGTGCTTACGAACTCGCGCTGCCCGCCATTGAAACTGCGCCGCGTGATTATCCCGAAGCGGTCGCGCTGCTCGGGGCCACGCCGGTCGAGGTGTGGCGCAACGACACCCGCTACAACGTCTTCCTGTTCGAAAACGAGGCGGAGATCCGCGCACTCGATCCCGATATTCGCGGGCTGGGGGCACTGGGGACCGACCAGTTCATCTGCACCGCTCCCGGTGACACAACCGACATCGTCAGCCGCGTCTTCGTCCCCGGCGGCGGGGTGGACGAGGACTCTGTCACCGGATCGGCCCACGCGGTGCTGACACCGTTCTGGGCAAAGCGGCTGGGGCGCGACAGCTTCACCGCGCATCAGGCGTCAGCGCGTGGCGGCGATCTGACCTTGCGGCTTGATGGCGACAGGGCGTGGCTTGGCGGGCCGTGTGTGACCGTGGTCGAGGGCGCCTTTTACCTCTGAGGCAATCGGTCGCGAAGCGACCGCAAGGGCGACCGCCCGCCCGCAGCGACGCTGGCGAAGCCATCATGAGCGAGGATTTCGCAGCCCGGATGGGCTGCGGAACACTAGGAACTCGGATAGAGCTCCAGCACATCCGCCGCCTGTTGCAGCATCACCGGACGCTCGGCGCTGTCCGAATGGCCGAGCCGCACCAGTGTTACCCGCTGGCTGGGCGAGACCAGCACATATTGCCCCATATGCCCGATCAGGCTGAACAGGCTTTTGGGCGCACGGTCGGGGAACAGCGGGTGCTCGCCTGCGGGAACGCCGGGAATTGGCCGGTTGAGCCAGATCTGGAAGCCGTAATGCGGGCTGGCAGGGCTGGGCGTCACCATCGCCTCGACCCAGCGGATCGGCACAAGCTGCTCGCCCGCCGGGGCGCGGCCTTTCAGCCGAAGGAACTCGCCCAGCTTGGCCCAGTCGCGCGCGCTGGCATGCATCAGGCTGCCACCGATCAGCGTGCCCGACGCGTCGAATTCCGGCACCATGCTGGTCATGCCGAGCGGGCCGAACAAGCGCTGCTGGAGATAATCGGCCACCGCCTTGCGCCGCGCCTCGGGCCGGTCACTGGTGGTGAGCGCGCGCGCGGCGATATCGGCAAGGATCACGCTGGTGTTCGATGAATATTCGAACTGCTTGCCCGGCTCCGCCTCGAGCGGCTGCTCCTGCGCCCACTTGGCCATATTGTCGCGCCCGTCGAGGAACAGCATCCTGACCTCGGAGGATTCGTAGGGCGGATCGCCCGCCTCGGTATGGCGCAAGCCGCTGCGCATCTGGAGCAGCTGGCGCAAGGTGATCTCGGCGCGCGGATCGCCCGGGCGCTGCCACAGCGGGACAGGGGCGGGGGCGTCAAGCGCAAGCAGCCCGTCCGAAACCAGCATCCCGATCAGCACGCCGGTGACGGTCTTGGCCATCGACCAGCTGATGAAGCGCGTGTCCTTGTCATAGCCCGGCGCGTAACGCTCCGCGGCGAGCTTGCCGTTGGCCATCACCACCACGGCGCGTGTTTCGCCCACGCCCGGTGCGGTGAAAACATCGTCGATCGCGCGTGCCAGCTGGTCCTTGGGTGCGCCTGCGTCCGTGGTGACGGCGGCCAGCGCATCGGGCGAAAGCGCCTTTTCGACAGGCGGTGCATCACCGCACGCGGCCAGCGCAAGCAGGGCTGGCGCGAGCAGGATCGCGCGATTAAGGACGGCGGGTGGCAGGGTCATCGCGCCCTCATTTCCCGATGCGCTCGGGTTTGGCAATGGGGCTTGGCAATGGCGAAATCACCTTCTTCCCGCTCTGCGCGCCGCCCGCGCTATGGATTGTGGCTGCTGGCGGTCATTGCGCTGGCCGTGGGCGGTGCAGCCTGGGCCTTCCGCGAGCCGATCAATGGCTATGGCAGCATCGCTTCTGCCTATTCGGCACGGGTGGCGTGTTCGTGCCGCTATGTCGCGGGCCGCAGTCTGGAAGATTGCCGCAAGGACAAGCTGTCCGGGATGGAAGCGGTCACACTCGTCGATGATGATGAGACGAAGAGCGTCACCGCGCGCTTCCCGCTGGTGGCTGAAGCGACCGCGACCTACCGCAAGGGCTATGGCTGCGTGCTGGAGCCTTGGGAGGGTTAAGCGGTGACCGCCTCGGTCGAATCGATCCAGCCGCCGCCGATCACGCGCTCGCCTGCATAGATCACCGCGGCCTGCCCAGGCGCGACGCCAAATTCGGGCGCATCGAAGCGGATCGTCACCGCCGCGCCATCGCCCAATGCGCCTTCCAGCGTCACCGGCACCGGCTTGGCGAGACTGCGCACCTTCGCGGTCAGCGGCACATCCGGCAAAGGCCCGATGCGGTTGGTTTCGGTCAGCCGCGCCGCGCTCACCGCCAGCATCCGCTTCGGCCCGACCCGCACCTGGCGGGCCGCGGCGTCGAGCCCGATGACGTAAAGCGGTTCCGGCTGGCCGCCGATTTCGAGGCCCTTGCGCTGGCCGACGGTGAAGTGGACGATGCCCTTATGCTCGCCCAGCGTCTCGCCGGTTGCCGCATGGACGATGGCTCCCGGCGCGGCGCCTTCGGGGCGCACCTTGGTGACGATCTTGGCGTAGTTGCCATCGGGCACGAAGCAGATGTCCTGACTATCGGGCTTGGCCGCGTTGCGCAGGCCTGCCGCCTCCGCCAGCTCGCGCACCTGCGGCTTGGGCATTCCGCCCAGCGGGAAGCGCAGGTAATCGAGCTGCGCTTCGGTGGTGCCATAGAGGAAGTAGGACTGGTCGCGTGCGGGATCGAAGGCGCGGTGCAGTTGCGGGCCGTCAGCCGTCATCACCCGCCGCACATAATGCCCGGTCGCGAGGCAATCCGCACCCAACTCCCGTGCCATGCGGAACAGGTCGGTGAACTTGGGGCCCATATTGCAGCGGATGCAGGGCACCGGCGTGCGCCCGGCGAGATATTCGTCGGCGAACTGCTCGACCACTTCTTCGCGGAAGGCGCTTTCGTGATCGAAGACATAATGCGCGATGCCGAGCCGGTCGGCCACGGCGCGCGCATCGCGAATATCGTCGCCAGCGCAGCACGCGCCCTTGCGGCCCGTGGCAGCGCCATAATCATAAAGCTGGAGCGTGATGCCGATCACCTCCGCGCCGCTCGCATGGGCTAGCGCTGCGACCACCGAGGAATCGACCCCGCCGCTCATCGCCACGACGATGCGGCAATCGGCGGCGGCGCGCGGCAGATCGAACAGCGCGGCGGCTTCGGGCCCGGTCAGCGGGCCGGCGTCGAGAAGGGCAGGGGTTTCCATGGGCGGCCCGCGATATAGCGAGCCTTTCCCCCCTTCGCCAGTGCCGCCAAAATTGGCCCAAACTTGCACCGCCCGCCAGCACTAATCCTAAGCCGGAGTAAATGCAGGCTTTACCGGATTTTGACGCAATCGCGCTAGCAAGGGGGATGATGTTCGAGAAAGCGAAGCCTATCAATGCGTCTCCAGGCGCTGCTGGCGGGGGACTTACCGCCGAGGAACGCGCGCGTTTGCGTGTTGCAGCCAATGGGGGCGGCGACGAGCGATTCGTCAGCCGCTCGGCACGGCGGGCGGGCGATGCCCTGCGCGCGGTCGAATGGAGCGAGATTACCGCCCGGCTCAACGCCGCGCGCGATCTGCGGCTGCTGCTGCGCAACGAATCGCGGGCTCCGATCGAAGCGGTTGCGGCCAGCTTCGGCGATGCGGCGGCTAGTTACTTCGCACTTCTCGAGGATAGCGAACCGCATGTTAACCCTGATGCTTTAGGGCAACCTAAAGCTCTGGGTGCAAAGGTTGGTTCCAGCGATGCGAACCGCCCGCGCGATGCAGCAGGACCCCGATCCGATGCGCCCCGCGGCGATGCGAGAGACAGGCAATGATTGAGAACCAGGACATCCGCCCCGCACAGGTTATCGGCCCCCTCGGCGAGCCGCTGACCCTTGCCGATCTGCCTGCTCCGGAAACCAAGCGCTGGGTCGTGCGGCGCAAGGCCGAGGTCGTGGCCGCCGTCAATGGCGGGCTGCTGACACTTGACGAGGCGCTCGCCCGCTACGGCCTGACGCTCGAGGAATTTGCCTCGTGGCAGCGGGCGGTGGACCGGTCGGGGATGCACGGTTTGCGCGTCACCAAGATCCAGCACTACCGCGACCTATACGAGCGCCAGCTGAAGTACTGACGCGCAGCGCTCGGTTTATCCCGCCACAATCACGCCCTGCCCGTAAAGCGTTGCGGGCAGTCGCTGATTCGCGTCACTCTCCGTCCTGAAGCGTCGCCGGTCGGCGCGCGGCAGCTTGCGGAGGATCGTGATGCTGGGAATCATCTGGTTCATCATCATGGGCGGCGTGATCGGCTGGCTGGCCAGCCTGATGATGCGGCGCGATGCCTCGATGGGCGTGCTGCTCAACATCATTGTCGGCGTGCTCGGCTCGTTCATCGGCAACAGCGTGCTGTCCTTCATCACCGGTGGCGGAACAATCGGCGCGTGGCCGCCGGATTGGTCGGGCGTGGTCGGCGCGCTGCTGGGTGCGGTGATATTGCTCGGAATCGTCAATCTGGTGCAGCGCGGCCGGGTGCGCTGAAATGTGTGCCGCCGCCCTTCGTCTAGGCTGAAAGTCATCGGTCGATCCGTAAGTTGCGGCAACAGCCACGGCATTCTATCAGGCGTTGCACTTGGTGACTTATGTAAGTAATACACTTGGCGATCGGTCAGGCGCTCTGCGCGGCACTGGTCCGGGTGAAGGAACGGCAATGAATTACGAGACGACGATCACGGCAGAAGCCGCCGACGGGGTGACCACCGAGTTTTCCGGTGCGCGCACGCTTGGCGCGCCTGCAATTCCGCGCTGGCTGATCGTCGGCGGACTCGGATTGTTTGTGCTGTTGCTGTTGATCGCGGGCTATTTTGCCCTCGCGGGCGGAGAGCCCGTGGCGGTTGATGACGACAATTCCCAATCGCCTTCGGTTACGGTCGTCACCCCCGGCACCACCACGGTGGCCGGCGAGATCGAAGCGCCCGGCACGCTTGCTGCGCGCCGCCCGATGCCGGTTGGCGTCGTTGGTGAAGGCGGGCAGGTGCTGCGCGTGACTGTCGATGCGGGTGACTGGGTGCAGCAGGGGCAGGTGCTGGTGGTGATCGACCGTTCGGTGCAGGTTCAGCAGGCCGCCGCCCAGTCCGCGCAGATCGAAGTCGCCAAGGCCGATGCCAATCTCGCGCAGGCCAATCTCGACCGCGCCCTGCAACTGGTGGCGCGCGGGTTCGTCTCCAAGGCCGATGTTGACCGGCTGACCTCCACCCGTGATGCCGCCGTCGCCCGCGTCAAGGTCGCCCAGGCGCAACTGGGTGAGCAGCGTGCGCGCAACCAGCGGCTCAACATCCTCGCGCCGGCGACGGGCTATGTGCTGTCGCGCAGTGTCGAACCCGGCCAGACGGTCGGCGCGGGCAGCCCGGCCCTGTTCACCATCGCCAGCGGCGGCGAGATGGAAATGCTCGCGCAGCTTTCCGAGGAACAGCTCGCCAAGATCTCGGTCGGAACTCCGGCGACCATCATCCCCACTGGATCTGACAAGCAGTTCACCGGGCAGGTCTGGCAGGTGGCCCCGGTGATCGATCAAGCCTCCCGTCAGGGTACGGCGCGTATTGCCCTGTCCTTCGCGCCTGAATTGCGCCCCGGCGGCTTTGCCACAGCGCGGATCAACAGTGGCAGCTTTACCGCAACGGTCCTTCCCGAAAGCGCGGTGCTGGCCGATTCCCAGGGCAGCTTCGTCTACGTTGTCGGCAGTGACAACAAGGCGGCGCGCCGCGCGGTCAAGACCGGCGCCGTGACCGCGCAGGGCATCGCGATCATCGGGGGTTTGACGGGCAAGGAACGTGTGGTGCTGCGCGCCGGCGGATTCCTCAACCCGGGCGAAACGGTCAACCCGCAAGTCCAGAAGAAGTAAGGCGTCCATCCCTGCTGCGGTTCGCCGCGTAACTGGCAGGGAGCACCGGATCGGCGAAATACAGGCAGGAATATCATGGCACTTCGCGACATCTCGGCCTGGTCGATCCGCAACCCGGTGATCCCGCTCGTCTTCTTCACCGGCCTGCTGTTTGCCGGGATCGTCAGCTTTATGCGGATGGACGTGACCAACAACCCGGACGTCGATTTTCCGGCGGTGATCGTCAACATCTCCCAGCCGGGCGCCTCGCCGACCGAAATCGAGAACCAGATCACGCAGCGGGTCGAAAGCGCGCTGCGCTCGATCAGCGGGGTCAATTCGATCCAGTCGACCGCACGCGAAGGTAGCTCGCAGACCTTCGTCGAGTTCGAGATCGGCACCAACCTGATCGAAGCGGTCAACGAGGTCGAGACAGCGATTGATTCGGTCCGCGGCAGCTTGCCCGACGGCATTCTCGAACCACAGGTCTCCAAGGTCGACGTCGTGGGCGAGCCGATCGGCTATGTCGGAGTCGAAGCCAATGACATGACGCTCGAACAATTGAGCTGGTTCGTCGACGACACCGTCGCCAAGCGGCTGCTCAAGATCGAGGGCATGGCCGAGGTTCAGCGCATCGGCGGGGTCGACCGGCAGATCGAGGTTATTCTCGATCCGTCGCGGATGCAGTCCTTTGGCGTTACCGCCTCGCAGATCAACGCCGCGCTGCGTCAGGGCAATCTCGACGCTGCGGGCGGTCTGGCCGAAATCGGCGGCACGCGGCAGTCGCTGCGGGTGCTGGGCAATTCGGACACCGCGTTCCAGCTTTCGCAGACCCAGTTGCAGCTTGGTGGCGGGCGCACCGTGCGGCTCGCCGATATTGCACAAGTGCGCGACGGCTATTCCGAGCGCACCTCGATTTCCGAGGTCGGCGGCAAGGAGGTCGTCAACTTCCTGATGAACCGCGCGCGCGGCGCATCGGACCTCACGGTCTATGATGCGGCGCTGGAGGAGATGGACAAGATCGAGGCCGAGAATCCGGGCGTCAAGTTCATCAAGTTCTCGACCAGCACCACCTATACGCGCGGCCAGTACAAGTCCTCGATGTGGGCACTGGTCGAAGGCGCGGTTCTGGCCGTGGTCGTGGTGTTCCTGTTCCTGCGCGATTGGCGCGCGACCTTCATCAGCGCGGTGGCGATCCCGCTTTCGGCAATCCCGACCTTCTGGTTCATGGATCTGCTCGGCTTCAACCTCAACTTCCTCTCGCTGCTCGCGCTCGCGCTGGTCGCGGGGGTGCTGGTCGACGATGCGATCGTGGAAATCGAGAACATCGTCAGACATATGCGGATGGGCAAATCGGCCTATCAGGCAAGCATCGACGCTGCCGACGAAATCGGCCTTCCGGTGGTCGCTACCAGTTTCTGCATCGTCGCGGTGTTCCTGCCGGTGGGCCTGATGCCGGGCATTTCGGGCCAGTTCTTCCAGAACTTCGGGATCACGGTGGTGGTCGCGGTGCTGATGTCGCTGGCCGTCGCGCGCATGGTGACGCCGCTGATGGCGGCCTATTTCCTCAAGTCCAAAGGCATTGCCGAACATGGCGAGGGGCCGGCGATCAACGCCTATATGCGGGTGCTGGCCTGGACACTCGACAAGGGCAAGATGACGGCGCGCCGCGCCGGACTGACCGGCCCGCGCAGGCGGGTAGCCTATGTATTCTCGCTGCTGCTGACCGTCATCGTTCTGCTGGTGGTGCCTGCGCTAGCCATGTTCGAATTCGCCAATGGCTCGGTGAGCGGTGCGTGGAAGGGTCTGATCGGGCTCGACGTGCACAAGCAGATCGCGACCGCGGTCTCCGCCGACACGAATGCGACCGTCCACAAGCTCGTCGCCAAGCTGTTCGAAATTGTGATCGTGCTGCTGGTTTCGCTGTTGTCCTTCCTTGCCGCCTTCGCCGCTTTCAAGGCGATCGAGGCACCAAGCGGCGGCGGCAGTGCCTTTGCCCGCAACCAGCGCTGGCTGACGGCACGATTCTACGACCACCGCATCTGGATGCTCGGTATCGGCTGGTTCTCCCTGCTGGTGACGATCTTGCTGTTCGGGCTGATCCCTGGCCAGTTCCAGCCCACGATCGACGACGAGAACAGCCGCGTCGAAATCGAAATGGTGCCCGGCACCACGCTCGCCGAAACCAAGCGGGTCGTGAACAGTGTCGCCAACCGCTTGCGCGGCGAGCCCGAGGTTGAACGCCTGCTCGAACGTATCCGGCTGGGCGATACCTCGTCGATCTTCGTCAAGCTCAAGGAAGATCGCGCCCGCTCGTCGGTCGAGTTCGAGCGCGAGATTGCGCCCGACCTCGCCAAGATTGCCGATGCGCGCGTGCGGTTCCAGTCGCAATCGGGCGGCTTCGGCTCGGGCCGCGACATGACCGTGATGCTGGCCGGCTCCGATCCGGTGCTGCTCGATCAGACCGCGGCGCGGCTTGTCGAGGAGATGCGCGGGCTCAACACGCTTGTTGCGCCGCGCATCAGCGCGGACTTGAACCGTCCCGAAATCATCATCACGCCGCGCGGCAAGATCGCTGCCGAACTGGGCATCACCACTGCTGCGCTGTCGCAAACGATCCGCATCGCGACCTTGGGCGAGATCGAGCAGAACGCCGCGCGCTTCTCGCTGTCGGACCGTCAGATCCCGATCGTCGTGCGCCTGTCGGCCGAGGCGCGCACGGATTACCGCACAATCGAGAACCTGCCCGTGCCGCTCGCCAATGGCGGATCGGTGCCGCTGAGCCGGGTGGCCGACATCACCTTCGGTTCGGGCCCGACCGCGATCCAGCGTTACAACCAGAACCGCCGTGTGCTGGTGGGCGCAGACCTTGCCTCCGGAGTGTTGAAGGGCGATGCGCAGGCGCAGATCGATGCGCTGCCGGTCCTCCAGAACCTGCCCCTCGGCGTGATTCGCGATGTGGTGGGCGAAGAAGAGTGGCAGCAGGAGCTGGTGCAGAACCTCATCATCGCTGTGACCGCTGGCGTGCTGCTGGTGTTTGCCGTGCTTGTGCTCCTCTACAAGCGGTTGATGAGTCCGCTGGTGAACATGACCTCGCTCGCGCTCGCCCCGCTCGGCGGTATCCTGCTGATCTGGCTGATCGGTCAGCCGAACTCGATGCCGGTGTATATCGGTATCCTGTTGCTGCTCGGCATCGTGTCGAAGAACTCGATCCTGCTGATCGACTTCGCGATCGAGGAGATGAACAAGGGAGTCGGCCAGATCGATGCGATCCTGGATGCGGGCCACAAGCGTGCGCAGCCGATCGTGATGACCACCGTGGCGATGACCGCAGGCATGGTGCCGGTGGCGCTGTCGCTTTCGGGCGACGGGGCGTGGCGCCAGCCGATGGGCATCGTGGTGATCGGCGGGCTGGTGCTTTCGACCCTGCTCACCCTGCTGATCGTGCCCGCGGGCTTCAGCCTGGCAGACAGCTTCGAAAAGCGCGTCGGCCCATGGCTGCGAGGGAAGATGCTGACCTACAAGCCGGGCGACGAAAACCGCGGCATCGAGGTCGCGGCCGACCGTCCGTTCCCGGGACTTGCCAAGCTCCCTCCCGGCCACGAACCGGCGGAATGACGCGTTAGGGCGTGACTGCCACGCCCCAACCGCGCTAAGGCCCTTGCTATGGCGACGCGCTCTCTGAGGCCCCTGACGTTCGGCGGCCAGCCGCTTACGGTCGACCGCGCAAGGCGGATGCGCTGGACGGCGACCGGGATGCTCGCTGCGATGGCGGTGCTGTTTATCGCCACCCATGGCCTTGCCACCACCGGCCACCCGGCTTGGGGCTATCTCAACGCCTTTGCCGAAGCGGCAATGGTGGGCGGCCTTGCCGACTGGTTCGCGGTCACCGCGCTGTTCCGCCATCCGCTCGGCCTGCCGATCCCGCACACCGCGATCATCCCCGAAAACAAGGACCGCATCGCCGAGACTATGGCGCAATTCCTGCGCGAGAATTTCCTCACCCCCGCGGTCGTCGCGCGGCGCATGGCGGGGATGAACATCGCCAAGGCAGCGGGCGAGTTCCTAGCAGCCTCGCCCGAACGCGGCGGCACCGACCACCGCTCACGCATCACCAGCGGTGCGGCGGAACTGCTGGCCGAGGTGCTCGAATCGCTCGATCCCGACCGGCTCGGCAATCAGGTGCGCTCTGGCCTCGCGGGTCAGCTGGCGAAACTCGACATCGCGCCGCTCGCCGGCCGGATGATCGAGACCACCATGGCCGACAAGCGCCACCAACCGCTGATTGATGGCTTCGTGCGCTGGGCCGGGCTGACGATCGAGGATAACGAGGAAACCCTGCGCGAGATCATCCACCAGCGCGTTGCGGGCGTGCTGCGCTGGGCGGGGATCGACAAGACCATCTCCTCCAGCGTGCTGGACGGGCTGTACAAGCTGCTGGCCGAGGTGCTGGTGAACCCCGACCACCCCCTGCGCGGCAAGATCGAGGAAGGTCTGGCGAAGCTCGGACAGGATTTGCAGCATGATCCCGAGACCCGCGCCAAGGTTGAGGAGATGAAGCGCGACCTGATTGCCAACCCCGCCGTGGCTGTATGGTGGACCGGCGTGTGGGAGCGCATCCGCCGCTCGCTGATTTCCCGCGCGCGCGATCCCGAAAGCGGCATGGGCGAGGAAATGCGCAACATGCTCTCTGAACTCGGACAGGTCCTGCAAGCGGACGAGCGCCTGCAACTCCAGATCAACCGCTTCGCCCGCCGCACGGCGGTTGGCGTGGCGACCCGTTATGGTGACCAGATCGTCCGGCTAGTGTCAGAAACGGTCAAGCGATGGGATGCCCGCACCATCACCGACCGCGTCGAAGGCGCCGTTGGCCGCGACCTCCAGTTCATCCGCATCAACGGCACGCTGGTGGGCGGGCTCGTCGGCATGACGCTGCACTTCATCAATACGGTGCTCTAGAGAGAGGGCTCTAGGTCCCGATCACCTTCGTGACGGTGATGGGTGCGCCGACGAAGATGTTGATGGTGATATGAGAGCGCATCGGCTGTCCGGCGGAATCCAGCCCCGGCTCCACCTGCGCCTTCGCAAGGCTCTTGCACATGCGCTCGGTGATCCTGGGGTCGGGGCTTTCGACCAGTGTGCAGCTTTCCACCTTGCCATCGGCCGAGGTGATCAGGCGGATGCGCAAGGCATCGGTGCCGTTGCCATTGTCCAGCTTTTGCCACGGAATGGTCTGGCCGAGCTTTTCGGTCACCGACTGCTGGTTCGCTAACTGCGGGCGACGGGTGGCGGTGCGGTGCTGTTCGGGATCGAGCCCCCAGGTGCCCAGCAGATCAAGCGTGCACTGGTTCATCACCTTGGCAGCGCCTTCGAGTGGCCCGGTTATCAGCCGCACTGTGCCGGGGCCATCGGAGACCTCGACAAACTGCACCTGCGCGGCGAGCGCCGTGTCGAGCAGCGCGGGGGCCTTGGCGGGGGCCTTGGGATCGGGCTTGGCCCCGGATTCGGCCAGCGCCACGCTGAGGTATAACAGCGAGCGGCCATAGCCGTCCATTGGGCCGACCAGCGGCTCCGCCTTCGTCGGCGCGCCGTCTGCAAGGAAGCGGACGGTGCTTTCCCTGCGCGCGCTGATAGAGCCGAAAGCAGGGCCGCCGAACAACAGAGCGAACCTTTCACCCGGCTCGTACTGCTCGAGGATCATGACATTGCGCGCGGACTCCGGCCCGAAGAAGCGCACCAGCCGGCACTTGTCCTTGGCGAAGTCCGCGACCCATTTGCCGCCCGGCGCGAGCACCACGGGCTCGGCGGCCGAGACAGGACTGATCGCGGCGGCAAGTGCGGCGAGGGTGGTGGCGACGTGGCGCATGAAAAAACCTCCGGCAGGCGCAGAACCTGCCGGAGGTTTCCCATATTTACAAGCTGCTAGAGCCGGGACGCTTACAGCGCCGCAGTCAACTCCGGCACGGCCGTGAACAGGTCGCCCACAAGGCCGATATCCGCGACCTGGAAGATCGGGGCGTCATCGTCCTTGTTGATGGCGATGATGACCTTGGAGTCCTTCATCCCGGCAAGGTGCTGGATCGCGCCGGAGATGCCGATCGCGAAGTAGACTTCGGGGGCGACGATCTTGCCGGTCTGGCCGACCTGGTAGTCGTTGGGGACATAGCCCGCATCGACCGCCGCGCGGCTCGCGCCGATGGCTGCGCCGAGCTTGTCGGCGAGCGGCGTGATCACGGCTTCGAAGGTCTCAGCATCCTTCAGCGCGCGGCCGCCCGAGACGATGATCTTCGCGCTGGTCAGTTCCGGACGCTCGCTCTTGGCGATTTCCGAGCTGACGAAGCTCGAGATGCCCGCTTCACCGGGGCCGCCCACAGCTTCGATGGTGCCCGAACCGCCCTCGGTTTCTGCCTTGTCGAAGGCGGTGCCGCGCACGGTGATCACCAGCTTGGCATCGGTCGATTCGACGGTGGCGATGGCGTTTCCGGCGTAGATCGGGCGGGTGAAGGTCTTGGGGCCTTCAACCGACAGAATTTCCGAGACCTGCATCACATCAAGGTGAGCGGCGACGCGCGGAGCCACGTTCTTGCCCTGCGTGGTGGCCGCCGCGAGGAAGGCGTCGTGGTGATCCATCAGCGCCGCAGCCAGCGGTGCGACGTTTTCGGCAAGGCCGTTGGCATAGGCGGCGTCGTCCGCAACGTGGACCTTGCCCACGCCCGCGATCTTCGCAGCCGCTTCGGCCACCGAGCCGCAATTGTGGCCCGCGACCAGCAGGTGCACTTCGCCCAGCTTCGATGCGGCGGTGACGACCGCGAGCGTCGCGTCCTGCACCTTGGTGTTGTCATGTTCGACGAGAACGAGAGTCTTCATTGAACTTACCTCTCACTTGAAACCCGTTCGCTTCGAGCGAAGTCGAGAAGCCTGTCTCGACTACGGGCTGCGCCCTCCGCTCGACACGAACGGGGGCGGGGTTAATCCTTAGGCGATGCCGAGCGTCTTGATCTTGCCAACCAGCTCGGCGACGTCGGCGACCTTCACGCCGGCCTGACGCACGGCGGGTTCCTGCACCTTCAGCGTCTTGAGACGCGGGGTAAGGTCGACGCCGTAATCGGCAGCAGTCTTGGTCGCGAGCGGCTTTTGCTTGGCCTTCATGATGTTCGGCAAAGAGGCATAGCGCGGCTCGTTCAGGCGAAGGTCGGTGGTGACGATCGCGGGCATGGCCAGCTTCACGGTCTGCAAGCCGCCATCGACTTCGCGCTTCACGATAACACTGTCGCCATCAACCTCGACGGTGTTGGCAAAGGTGCCCTGCGGACGGCCCATCAGGGCAGCGAGCATCTGGCCGGTCTGGTTCGAATCGTCCGAAATCGACTGCTTGCCGAGGATGACGAGGCCGGGGGCTTCCTCATCGGCAATCGCCTTGAGGATCTTGGCAACGGCCAGCGGTTCGACTTCCTCATCGGTCTCGATCAGGATCGCACGGTCAGCGCCCATGGCGAGCGCGGTGCGGAGCGTTTCCTGCGCCTTGGCCGGGCCGACGCTGATCGCCACGATCTCGGTAGCCGCACCCTTTTCCTTGAGGCGGATGGCTTCCTCGACCGCGATCTCGTCGAACGGGTTCATGCTCATCTTGACGTTGGCAAGGTCAACGCCCGTGCCATCGGCCTTGACCCGCGGCTTGACGTTGTAATCGATCACCCGCTTGACGGGGACGAGGATCTTCATGGGGCGTTCCTTCCTCTCAAAGAATCACGTGGCTGTTCAGCCTTGGCCGCCCGCCTAGCTTGCGTTTACGTAAACGTCAAGCGAGGCGGGCCGCGATTTGGCCGGGCAGAGAGGATACGTGTGCCGCCCCGCCCGGGATGTAGCTGCGCCTATCAGGCGGCCTTCTTCACCTCGGCCACGATCTTCTGCGCGGCGTCACCAAGGTTGTCGGCGGCCACGATCGCGAGGCCCGAATTGGCGAGGATCGCCTTGCCTTCGGCCACGTTGGTGCCTTCCAGACGCACGACCAGCGGAACCTGAAGGTTCACATCCTTGGCCGCCTGGACGATGCCGTTGGCGATCACGTCGCACTTCATGATCCCACCAAAGATGTTGACGAGGATGCCTTCCACCGCCGGGTCCTTGAGGATGATCTTGAAGGCTGCGGTGACCTTCTCGGTGGTGGCGCCGCCGCCCACGTCGAGGAAGTTCGCCGGGAAGGCGCCGTTGAGCTTGATGATGTCCATCGTCGCCATCGCGAGGCCCGCGCCGTTCACCATGCAGCCGATGTTGCCATCGAGCTTGATGTAGGCGAGGTCATATTCGCTGGCTTCGACTTCGGCCGGGTCTTCCTCGGTCTCGTCGCGCAGGGCTTCGATATCGGGGTGGCGGTAAAGCGCGTTACCGTCGAAGCTCATCTTGGCGTCGAGCACCAGCAGCTTGCCGTCTTCGCTTTCGACCAGCGGGTTGATTTCCAGCATCTCGCAATCGGTGGCGATGAAGGCGTCATAGAGCTGCTTGGCGAGCTTCTGCGCCTGCTTGTTGAGATCGCCCGTCAGCTTCAGCGCAAAGGCCACGGCGCGGCCGTGGTGCGGCTGGAAGCCCTGTGCGGGATCGACGCTGAAGGTGGTGATCAGTTCGGGCGTGTCATGCGCGACGGTCTCGATGTCCATGCCGCCCTCGGTCGAAACGACGAAAGCGACGCGGCCGGTGGCACGGTCGACCAGCAGCGAGAGGTAGTATTCCTTGGCGATGTCGACGCCGTCGGTGATGTAGAGGCGGTTGACCTGCTTGCCCGCATCCCCCGTCTGGATGGTGACCAGCGTGTTGCCGAGCATTTCCTTGGCGTGGGCTTCCACTTCCTCAAGGCTCTTGGCGAGGCGCACGCCGCCCTTGGCGTCCGCGCCCAATTCCTTGAACTTGCCCTTGCCGCGCCCACCAGCGTGGATCTGCGCCTTCACGACATAAAGCGGCCCGGGGAGCTTCTTGGCGGCCTCGACCGCTTCGGCGACGGTCAGCGCGGCATGGCCTGCCGGGATTGCGATCCCGTGCTGGGCGAGCAGTTCCTTGGCCTGATATTCGTGGACGTTCATGGCGTAGTGATCCCTTCTTGCAAATCCTGGGGAGAGGTTTGTCTGCGGGCGGCCTAAGCACGGATCGACAGGCTTGAAAAGTGCCTGAAGCACGGCCAACACGGAGGCCCGTCATGATTGCCAAAAATGATAGACCGTGATCACCTTCTGGCCATTGTCCGCGAGGCGGGCAGGATTGCCCATTCGCGCTGGCCGGGGGCGGGGCATGACTTGCACAGCTGGGACAAGACCCCGGGCAATCCGGTCAGCGAGGCCGATCTCGAGGTTGACCGCTTCCTCAAGCGCGAGCTGCACCGGTTGCTGCCGTCTGCCGCGTGGCTTTCCGAAGAAACCGCCGACGACAAGGTGCGCACGCAGAGCGGGCTGATCTGGCTGGTCGATCCGATTGACGGCACCCGCGATTTTGTCGGCGGACGGCCGGGCTGGGCAGTGTCGGTGGCGCTGGTCAGCTCTGGCCGGCCGCTGATCGGCATGCTCGCCGCGCCTGCCCGGGGCGAGGAGTGGGTGGCGGTCGCGGGGCAGGGCGCGACGCTCAACGATGTGCCGATCCGGGCCAGCCAGCGCACCACCTTTGCAGGCGCGAGGGTGCCGACACACAGCCTTCCCAAGGACGATTCGGACCTCGTCGCGGTGGAGCAGCCCAATTCGATCGCCTTGCGGATCGCGATGGTGGCGGATGACCGGGCAGACCTCGTCGCCACGCTTCGCTGGGGCTTTGAATGGGACATCGCCGCCGCGACCCTGATCGCGCGCGAGGCCGGGGCCGAGGTCACCGACGCGTTCGGTGGGCCGCTGGCGTATAACAAGCACGACCCCCGCGATTTCGGGGTGCTGGTGTGTTCGCCCGCCATCCACGCCGCGGCGGTAGAGCGGCTGGCAGAGCGGGCCAAGGCGCTGCGGTAAAAAGAAGAAACGGATTTCGCGCAAAGGCGCGAGCGATCTTGTGCGGCGAAGCTGCGGATCTGTGTCACGCGAAGACGCGAAGGTTACGCGCCGGGCTGAACCGTGGCATTCCCTCTTCGCGTCTTCGCGTGAAAAAACTCAAGAGCGAGGCGGGAGCGCTCTCGCACCCCCGCCACACCTCTCGTCTTAGTTCCCCCGCGCCGCGCTCACATCGTCCTGGCTGACCGGGATGATCTTGATCTCGACACGGCGGTTGAGCGGTTCGTTGACGTTGTCGCCGGTCTTGACGCGCAGGTAATCATACTGCTCGCCATAGCCCTTGGTCGCCATCCGGGCCCGCGCCACGCCGCGCGCCGCAAGGTAATCGGCGACGGCCTGTGCCCGCTGTTCCGACAGACGCTGGTTGGTCGCGTTCGATCCGGTCGTGTCGGTGAAGCCGTAAACGTCGATCAGGCTGTTGGGGTACTTGATCAGGCTTTCCGCCACGTTGTTGAGCGTGTCCGAGAAGCCGGGGTTGATCGCGGCCGAACCGGTGGCGAAGGTCACGCCGTCGGGCAGGCGCACCAGAATGGCTTCCTGATCGCCGACTTCCTCGACATCGACGCCGCTGCCGACGGTCTGTTCCTTCAGTTCCTTGATCTGGTCGTCATACTGCTTGCCCAGCACCGCGCCGGCCGAACCGCCGATGCCTGCGCCGATGATGCGCCCGGTGTCTCCACCGATCGCCCCGCCAAGCAGGTAGCCCAGCGTGCCGCCAAGGCCGGTGCCGATGGCGGTGCGCGAAATCTTCTTTTCGCCGGTGTTGGGATCGGTCACGCAGGCAGTGGTGCCCAGCAAAGCGATCGCGGCGGTGCCCGTAAGCAGGATACGCGAAATAGTCATGTGAAGTGCCTCCCTCTTGTGTCTTGGCGACGATGCCATGCAGCCCCTTTGGCGGCAAGGCGTCACGCCGATTGGACTAGTGGCTCCTGTGACCAGTTTCATTGACCCATGTTGAACAAAGCGGCTGTGGGTGCCTTATCGCCGACCGCCGCCCGGTTGCATGGCTGGCAACACCGCCAGTTTGTGCTAGCGGAGGCGCGTGACACCTTTTCCCTGGTCAGACCTTGCCATTATCTTCGTGCTCATCGTCATCAATGGCGTGTTCGCGATGTCGGAGCTTGCCATCGTCTCGGCCAAGACCAGCACGCTCGAAACGCGCGCCGAAGCCGGATCGACGAGTGCACGGATCGCGATCAGCCTTGCGGCCAATCCCGGCAAGTTCCTGTCGACCGTGCAGATCGGCATCACCCTGATCGGGATCATCAACGGCGCCTATTCCGGCGCGAGCCTTGGCGGACCGGTGGGCGAGCGGCTCGCAGCGCTGGGCGTGCCGCTGGAATATGCCGAGGAGAGCGGTTTCGCGGTGGTGATTGCCATTACCACTTACCTCAGCCTGATTATCGGCGAGCTGGTTCCCAAACAGCTTGCCTTGCAGGTGGCGGTTCCGGTGTCGCTGGTGATGGCCCGCCCGATGGCGTTCCTGGCCAAGGCCGCCGCGCCCCTGGTGTGGTTGCTCGATTCCAGCTCGGCGGCGATCATCAGCCTGTTCGGCATCCGCCGCGGGGACGAAGGCAGGGTCACCGCCGAAGAATTGCAGATGATCTTCGCCGAAGCGACCCGATCGGGCGTCATCGAGGACGAGCAGCGCCAGCTGTTGACCGGCGTGGTGCGCCTTGCCGAGCGTCCGGTGCGCGAAATGATGACCCCGCGCAAATTGGTCGACTGGATCGAGGCCGATGCCGATATCGCCGCGATCCGCGAGACGATCGAGGGCAGCACCCACTCGCTGTTGCCCGTCGGCGAAGGTTCTCCCGACACGATCCTCGGCGTGGTGAAGGTGCGCGATGTGCTTGCCGCGCTGGTCGCCAGCCGCCCGGTCGCCCTGCGCGACATGATGCGCAAGGTCGAGGTGGTGCCCGATCAGCTCGACGCGATGGACGCGCTGCGGGTGCTGCAATCGGCAGAAGTCGCGATGGCTCTGGTGCACGACGAATACGGGCACTTCGAAGGGATCGTGACGCCGGTCGACCTGCTCACCGCGATCGTCGGCAATTTCGCCAGCGATAGCGACGACGGCGATCTGCCTTCGGTGGTCGAGCGCGAAGACGGTTCGCTGCTGGTGTCGGGCTCACTGTCGGCCGATGCGCTATCCGACCGGTTGGGGCTCGAATATGGCGAGGACCGCGAGTTCGGCACGGCTGCGGGCTATGCGCTGTCGGTGATGAAGAAGCTGCCGGGCGAGGGCGAGTATTTCATCGACCAGGGCTGGCGCTTCGAGGTCGTCGACATGGATGGCCGCCGGATCGACAAGCTGCTGGTGAGCCGGGCCCACGAGGGGGATTAAGTTTTTTGCTGCCCCGGCGGTTTGCGCTGGAATCGGTCGCGCCAGCGACCGCAAGGCCGACCGGCCGCCCGCAGCGACGGGGCCTTCAGGCCCCGTGAGCGAGGATTTCGCACGCCGGAGGCGTGCGGAACATCAAGAAGGGATAACCGTGCTTGCCGCTTGCCCGTCGCCTTCCGGCGCGGCGATGATGTCGCGGGTCACCCGGCCCTTGGCGACGGTGTTGGTGCCGGTATCGCCGACTTGGCTGCGGATGCTCGGCGCGGCCGCGCCGGCGCGGTCGATCAAGCTGGCTTCGACGCGGCTGCGCGGGGCCGGACCGCCGAACAGGGCATCAAGCGCCTGTTCGGACGCGGTACCCTCAGCCGGGCGCGGGGCGCCGGGGGCGGGCGGGGTCAGCGTGAAATCGGGCGGCACAACCAAGGGCGCCTGACGCTGCACGGCGAATTCGTCCGGCCGTGCGCGATCGAACACCCCGCCGCCGCCGCCACAGGCAGCCAGCATCGCCGAAGCGCCAGCCAACAGGATCAGGGGTGCAAACTTACGCATCTTGTCGCTCTCCACGGGGCGCTTCCCCGGTTTCGGTGTCCGCCTTGTCGCGCACCAGCAGGCTGCGGGCAAGGATAATGACGACGCCAATGGTGATCGCGGCGTCGGCAATGTTGAAGATCAGGAAGGGCCGGAATGTTCCGATGTGGAAATCGGCATAGTCGATGACATAGCCCAGATCGAAGCGGTCACGGATATTGCCCAGCGCCCCGCCGAGGATCAGCGCGAGCCCGGCGATCTCACCCATGGCCTTTTCGCGCATCATCCACACCAGCACGACCAGCGCGATGCCTGCGGTGAGCGCCACCAGCAGCCAGCGGGTTTCCATGTCATAGGCCTGGAACATCCCCAGCGAGATGCCCTTGTTCTCGGTATAGGTTAGGTCGAAGAAGGGGAGCAGGTCGATCCGCCCCACCTGCCGCAGCGCCAGCGGGCCGACCACGTACCACTTCACCGCCTGATCGACGATCGCGATCAGGGCGGCGATGGCGAGGCCGATCAGCCGGTTGCGGGTGAACAGCGCGCTCATGCGGCACCGTCCATAACGCTGACCACATCGTCACAGCGACCGCACAGCGCGCCGTCATCCGCCACGTCGGGCAGATGGCGCCAGCAGCGCGAGCACTTGTGGTGGGCGGTCTTGGTGACGATCACGGCATCGCCCTGCCCGCGGGTGACTGTCGCGGTGATGAACAGCTCGGCGAGTTGTTCGTCGCTGACACCTTCGGGCACCATGCTGGCGGGGACGACCACTTCGGCCTCGAGGCTGGAGCGGATGGTCTTGTCGCGGCGCAGCGGTTCGATCGCTTCGTTGACGGAATCGCGAAGGGCGCGCAGCTGCGCCCACTTGGCATTCTCGACCACCACGCCCGGCACGCTCGGCCATTCGAGCAGGTGGACAGACCCGCGCTGGCCGGCGTCATCCTCCTCGCCGTCCTCGGGATAGCGGCTCATCCACACTTCCTCGGCGGTGAACACCAGCACCGGCGCGGCATAGCGCACCAGCGCGTGGAACAGCAGGTCGAGCACGGTGCGATAGGCGTTGCGCGTGGTCGAATCCGGGCCGTCGCAATAGAGCGAGTCCTTGCGGATATCGAAGAAGAACGCCGAAAGGTCCTCGTTGCAGAAATCGACCAACAGGCGGGTGTAGAGGTTGAAGTCGTAAGCCTCCGCCGCCGCCTTCAACTTGCGATCGAGGTCGGCCAGCAGCGCCAGCACATAGACTTCGAGCTCGGGCAGTTCTCCCGAATCGCTCATATCGCCCACAAACCCGTCGAGCGCGCCGAGCAGGTAGCGGAAGGTGTTGCGCAGCTTGCGGTACTGGTCGCCCACGCCTTTGAGGATTTCATCGCCGATGCGGTGATCCTCGGTGAAATCGACCGAAAGCGCCCACAGCCGGATGATGTCCGCGCCGTAGGTCTCCATCACCTTGAGCGGATCGACCGTGTTGCCGAGGCTCTTGGACATCTTCTTGCCCTTGGCATCCATGGTGAAGCCGTGGGTGAGAACCTGATCGTAAGGCGCGCGGCCGCGGGTGACGCAGCTTTCAAGCAGCGAGGACTGGAACCAGCCGCGATGCTGGTCGCTGCCTTCAAGGTAGAGGTTGGCGGGCCATTGCAGGTCCGGCCAGCGCCCCGACTCCAGCACGAAGGCATGGGTGCAGCCGCTATCGAACCACACGTCGAGAATGTCGGTGACCATCTCGAACTCTGCGGGGTCGTAGTCCGGGCCGAGGAACGCCGCTTTGTTGGCGCTGTTCCACGCGTCCATGCCATCCGCGTTCACCGCCGCGACGATACGGGCGTTGACCTCGGCGTCTTGCAGGTACGAACCATCCGGCCGCACGAACAGCGTGATCGGCACGCCCCATGCGCGCTGGCGGGAGAGCACCCAGTCGGGCCGCCCCTCGACCATCGCGCCGATGCGGTTGCGGCCCTTTTCGGGGATGAACTGGACGCGGGCGATTTCGGCAATGGCCGTGTCGCGCAGCGTGGTGCCGTCACCCAGCGGCTTGTCCATCGGCACGAACCACTGCGGGGTGCAGCGGAAGATCACCTTGGCCTTGGAGCGCCACGAATGCGGGTAGGAGTGCGCGTAGTCCGCACTCGCGGCGAGCAACGCGCCCGCTTCGCGCAGGTCCTCGCAGATCGGGCCCCCAGTCCCTTCAGAATTGGGCGGCGCGTTAAACTTGGGGTTGATGACGCTCATGCGGCGCTCATCCGCCGCGCCCAGCCAGCCCCAATCGTCGCGGTAGCGCCCGTCGTCCATCACCGCGAAGACGGGGTTGATCCCGTTCGCCTTGCACAGGTCGAAGTCGTCCTCGCCGTGGTCGGGCGCCATGTGGACGAGGCCGGTGCCGCTGTCGGTGGTAACGAAATCGCCGGGGAGCAGCGGGCGCGGCGCGGCGTAGAACCCGCCGAGGTGGTGCATCGGGTGGCGGGCGAGGGTTCCGGCGAGTTCGGAACCTTTGCCTGCCCACAATTCGACGTCATTACCATCGGACAGCCGATCGTCGAGGTAGCCGCCGTTCGCTCCTGCGGAGCGTCCGCGCACACCCATGGCGCCCTGCAATTCCTTTGCGACCAGAATTTTCAAACCGGAGGTTGTTCGGAGCAAGACGTATTCAACCTCGGGCCCGTAAGCCAAAGCCTGGTTCACCGGGATCGTCCACGGCGTCGTCGTCCAGATCACCGCGTGGGCGCCGACCAGCTCCGGAATGGGCGATTCAACAATCTCGAACGCCACGTCGATCTGGGTCGAGGTGATGTCCTCGTATTCGACCTCCGCCTCGGCGAGCGCGGTCTGTTCGACCGGGGACCACATCACCGGCTTCGATCCGCGGTAGACATTCCCCGCCTCGGCCAGCTTCAGAAGCTCGGCGACGATCACCGCCTCGCTCTCCTTCTGCATGGTGAGGTAGGGGTGGTCCCAATCGCCCATGATGCCGAGGCGCTTCAGCTGCCCGCGCTGCGCATCGACCCAGCGTTGCGCATAGGCGCGGCACTCGTCGCGGAACGCCTTGACCGCCGCCTCGTCTCGGCCCGCGCCGGTGAGGACGGGCTTGGCCTTCTTCTCCTTGCGATACTGCTCCTCGACCTTCCATTCGATGGGGAGGCCGTGGCAGTCCCAGCCGGGCACGTAAGGCGCATCGCGGCCCAGCAGGTTCTGGGTGCGGCAGACCATGTCCTTGAGGATGTGGTTGAGCGCATGGCCGATATGCATGTCGCCATTGGCGTAGGGCGGGCCATCATGGAGGATGAACTTCTCGCGGCCGCGGCGTGCGGCGCGCAGGGCGTCATAGAGGCCAATCGCTTCCCAGCGCGCGGCAATGCCCGGCTCCTTCTGCGGAAGGCCGGCCTTCATCGGGAACTCGGTCTTCGGCAGGAAGACGGTGTCCCGGTAATCGCGCTGCGTGCTGTCGTCGCTCATGATGCGGCGGGCCTTAGCGGGCGTGCGGGGTTTGCGCAATTTGTCTTGGTGGGAACGGGTGTTTCACGCGAAGACGCGAAGATGTCGGCCGTTCCGGCGCAGCCGAACACAACATCAGGCAATTGGTTCATGGAGGGTGCTCGGCCTGCGGCCAGCTGCAACCTCTTCGCGTCTTCGCGTGAACAAATTCAACCGAGCAGGCGCCGCGCCTCGGCGCAATCCTTGTCCATCTGCTCGATCAGGGCTTCAAGGCTATCGAACTTCGCCTCGCCGCGCAGGAAGTGGTGGAAGGCGATCTCGATCTCCTGTCCGTAAAGGTCGCCGGAGAAGTCGAAGAAGAAGGGTTCGAGCAGCTCCTTGGGCGGTTCGAACTGCGGGCGGATGCCGATATTGGCCGCGCCGTGCAGCACCTGTCCGGTCGCCAGAATGCGGCCCGTCACGGCGTAGATGCCGTATTTGGGCCGCAGGTAATTCTCGACGCCGAGGTTCGCCGTCGGATAGCCGATGGTGCGCCCGCGTTTGTCGCCATGTTCGACGATGCCGCGGATCGCGAAGGGCCGGGTCAGCAAGCGTGCGGCTTCCTGCGGGTCGCCTTCGCGCAGGGCCTGACGAATGCGGCTGGAGGAGACGACCTCGTCGCCCTCGCTGACCGCCGCGACAACGCGCGATTGCAGGCCCAATTCGCCGCCGAGGGTGCGCAGCAGATCCACATTGCCCTTGGCACCCTTGCCGAAGGTGAAATCGCCCCCCCGTCACCACCCCGTGCGCGCCGAAGCGGTCGATCAGGATGGCGCGGATAAAGTCCTCCGCGCTCTTCCCCGCCAGTTCGGCGTCGAAGTGGAACACCAGCATCGCGGTTGCCCCCGCGGCGAGGTAGAGTTCCTGCCGCTGTTCGAGCGTCGTCAGGCGGAAGGGCGGCACATCGGGCCGGAAGAAGCGCACCGGATGCGGATCGAAGGTGGCGATGATCGAGGGGCGACCCTCGGCCTGCGCCCAGCGGATCGCTTCACCCGCCACGGCCTGATGGCCGCGATGGAACCCGTCGAAATTGCCGAGCGCGATGATCGCGCCGCGCAGCGCCTCGGGCATGGAATCGCGATGATCGAGCCAGCGCATCAGCTTGCGACCTTGCGATAGGTGAGGAAGGAGAAGGCGGGGTAATCGCCCTCGGCCGCGTGATCCTCGCGCGCCACCTCGTGCCAATCGGGGCCGAGTTCCGGCATGAAGGTGTCGCCCTCATAGTCGGCATGGATCCTGGTGAGTTCGACTCTGTCAGCGCGCGGCAAAAAGGCTTCGAACACCGCCGACCCGCCGATGATGGCGATCGTCTCGCCCCCCGCGAGCGCCACTGCATCGTCGAGCGTGGCGGCGGTCTCTGCTCCCTCGGCAGCCCACCCGGCATCGCGGGTCAGCACGATATGGCGGCGACCCGGCAGCAGACCGGGCAGGCTCTCGAAGGTCTTGCGGCCCATCACCATCGGCTTGCTCATTGTCAGCGCCTTGAACCGCTTGAGATCAGCGGGCAGCCGCCACGGCAGATCGTCGTCGAGCCCGATCGCGCCATTGGCGGCGCGCGCGTAGATCAGCACGATCTCGGGGGTCATTTCAGCGCGTGTCCGACGCGGGTGACGTGGCCCATCTTGCGCCCTTCACGCGCTTCGGCCTTGCCGTAGAGGTGCAGGTGCGGCTCGCCCGGTTCAGCGAGGATGGCGTGGGCGCGCAGGGCATCGTCGCCGACGATGTTGCGCATCTCGATGCTGGCGAAGCGGGTCTTTGTGCCCCCCAGCGGCAACCCGCAGATCGCGCGGATGTGGTTTTCGAACTGGCTGGTGGCCGCGCCCTCGATGGTCCAGTGGCCAGAATTGTGCACCCGCGGGGCCATCTCGTTGAACACCGGGCCTTCCCGCGTGGCGAAAAACTCCAGCGTCAGCACCCCGACATAGCCGAGCGCGTCGGCGACCTTGGCGGCAAGCTGGCGTGCGGCGGGCACCTGCGCCTCGACCATCGCGCCCGCCGGCAGGACCGAAAGCGACAGCATCCCGCCTTCGTGGAGGTTGGCGGTCGAATCCCAGAACTTCACTGTCCCGTCCTGCCCGCGCACAAGGATCACCGAGAACTCCGTCTCGTACATGACGAAGCCTTCGTAGATGCAGGTGACGCCGGGGAAGGCGATGCCGCCCGCTTCCAGCACGGAACGCACCCGCCATTGGCCCTTGCCGTCATAGCCATCACGCGCGGTCTTGAGGATGCCGGGGGTGCCGACGCTGGCGAGCGCTGCGGCAAAATCGGCCTCGCTCGAAACCGCGCTGTAGGGCGCGGGTACCCCGCCAAGGCTGGCGGCAAAGGCTTTTTCGCTAAGCCGGTCCTGCGCGACCTGAAGCGCGCGCGGAGGGCAGGGGAGCAAGGCGTCAGGGATCGCGGCAACCGTGCCGAGGGGGACGTTTTCGAACTCCCAGGTTACCACATCGCAAGCTGCCGCGAACCGTGCGAGCGCAGCAGCGTCATCCCAGTCGGCAGTGATGAAAGCGGTGCAGGCATCAGCCGCGACATTGTCGCCCTCTGGCGCAAAACCCACCACCTTGTAGCCGAGCTGCAAGGCGGCGACGGCCATCATCCGGCCCAGCTGCCCGCCGCCCAGAATGCCGATAGTGGAGCCGGGCGCGAGCATCAGCGTAAAGGTTCTTCGGCCGGCGTTTCGGCCACGGCGGCGCTCTTGGCCGCGCGCCAGTCCTGCAACCGTTCGGAGAGAGCCTCATCTGAAAGCGCGAGGATCGCGGCGGCCAGCAGGCCCGCGTTCTTCGCCCCGGCCTCGCCGATGGCGAGCGTGCCGACGGGAATGCCGCCCGGCATCTGCACGATCGAGAGCAGGCTATCCATGCCGCTCAAAGCCTTGGACTGCACCGGCACGCCCAGCACCGGAAGATGCGTCATGCTGGCGATCATGCCGGGCAGATGCGCCGCGCCGCCTGCGCCTGCGATGATGACGCTGAAGCCTTCGCCCTCGGCCCCCTTGGCAAAGGCCACCATCCGGTCAGGCGTGCGGTGCGCGGAGGTGATGCGCGCCTCGTAAGGCACTTCCAGCTCGTCCAGCACCTCGGCGGCGGCCTTCATGGTCGGCCAGTCCGACTGGCTGCCCATCACGATCGCGACCTTGCCCCCGGTGGCTTCCATCATGCGTCCTTCAGATAGTACCGCTCGCCGGGCACCATATCGGCCCCGAACTCATAGATGATCGGCTGGCCGGTGGGAATCTCGAGGTCGGTGATGTCCGCATCCGAAATGCCCGACAGGTGCTTGACCAGCGCGCGCAGGCTGTTGCCGTGGGCGGCGATGATCACCGTCTCGCCACTGGTCAGCACCGGGAGGATTGCGCTTTCCCAATAGGGCAGCACGCGTTCGATCGTCAGCTTGAGGCTCTCGGTCGAAGGAATGGGGATCCCGGCATAGCGCGGGTCAGCCGCGAGATCGAACTCGCTCCCCGCCTCGAGCACCGGCGGCGGCACGTCGAAGCTGCGGCGCCAGATCAGCACCTGCTCGTCGCCATGCTTCTCGCGGGTCTCCTGCTTGTCGAGCCCGGTGAGCCCGCCATAGTGCCGCTCGTTCAGCCGCCAGTCCTTGGTCTCGGGGATCCACAGGCGGTGGGCGGCTTCCAGCGCCAGATGCAGCGTCTTGATCGCGCGGGTCTGGAGCGAGGTGAAGGCGTAAGAGGGCAGCACGCCCTTGTCGCGCAGCAGCACGCCTGCCGCCGTGGCTTCGGCCACACCTTGCTCGGTCAGGTCAACATCCCACCAGCCGGTGAAGCGGTTTTCGAGGTTCCACTGGCTCTGGCCGTGGCGGACGAGGATGAGCTTGGGCATTCTAACTCCGTCTTGCCGCGCCGCCCGCTCCCCCACCCTTCCACCCGGATGGTAACCCGGCAGGCTCCGGGTGGAAGGGTGGGGGAGCGGGCGGCCTGGTCCTCTCACTACATCAGAGCGCGGGGGGTTAGCTTTCGCGAGGCGGATTGGGAAGCGTTTCTGTTGGTGATTCGCCAATCGCGCGCGCCTGCGCTTTGCGCCGCCGCAGGTTCTCGCGCAGCTTGGCCGCGAGACGCTCCGCGCGGGCTTCCGCATGCGACATATTCTTGCGAGGCTCTTCACTCATATGAAACGCCTTGCAGATTAGAGGCGCCGCCATCAAGGCCGCGCTCACGCAGCGAAGCGATAGCGCAACAAGAACGTTGACAATGCAGGGCGGCACGACAATAGGGCGCGCCTTGTCCGGCGCTGCTGTAGCTCAGTGGTAGAGCGCACCCTTGGTAAGGGTGAGGTCGGGAGTTCAATCCTCCCCAGCAGCACCATCTTCGCCCCAGCGGGGGCGAAGATGAGTCCTTGTGGTTTCACCGGCGCGTCCGCGCCGACGTCCTCGGCGCCAATCCTCCACTTCGCTACGCTTCGTTCCGGGCACCTGCGGCTCGCTGGCTCCATTCTAGAGTCGCATTGCCATGCTCAATGCCATTGCAGATCAGATATACATAGGTGTGTGTGTGCGGATCAGTAGACGTCCAGATCGGGGTGGGGCATGAAGGGAAGAACCCTAAGGACTTCCAGGAGTTTGCATGTCTCTACTTAGCCTTTGGCATTCAAAACCTGAGACCTTTAATGCCTACGCTATCCGGCAAATAGTTGCGATTGCAGGCGATGGAAAGCTGAGAGACAGCTCTCTATGCTCATCGGAATTGCGCGACTTTCTCAAAGAAGTTGATTCAGATGCTTTAGCCAAGTTTACCGACGAGTGCTTGGTCGACACATTTGAAAACAGCGGCTTGGTTTTGCAGGACGTTGTCAACGAAATGGGCCGACGTTTGGAGTTCTTGGTTGAAAATGGCCTGTATAGGGGAAAGCCAGGTTCCGTTGGCTTCGACGGCATTTGGCAAGGGGACGGGGCAGATTTGGTCGTTGAGGTGAAAACCACAGACTTGTACAATGTTAAGCTCGAAACAGTCGCTGACTATCGGAAGAAGCTTATTGCGCAAGGGACCGTTTCTCCTGATTCGGCCGTTCTTTTTGTTGTCGGGCGCCAAGATACAGGTTCTCTCGAGGCTCAAATCCGAGGCTCACGTCACGCTTGGACTATGAGGGTCATCGGGGCAGATAGTTTGCTTCGCTTGCTCAAGCTTAAAGAGAAATCTTCCTCTGACCAGATCGTGAAGCGGATCCAGGCTCTCCTGCAACCTGTAGAATACACCCGACTTGATGGGTTTGTTGACCTGATGTTTGACGCTACGGTCGATGTGGAAAGTGCCGAAGCCGACGAACTCGAGGAGGGTGACGCCGGCAGCGTCATTACGAGTGAAGGGCCGAAAATCCAAAACCCAACCTCGAAAGGACTATTGGAGGCCAAACGTTCTGAAGCCATCAAGGCCCTTGGGGATAAGCTTGGTTGTAAACTCGTGCGGGAGCGACGTGCATCTTACTCATCGCCTAACGATACTGTCCGGGCCGTCGCGGTCATTTCTAAACGGTACGAAAACAAGGCAGAACCCTATTGGTATGCCTATCATCCAACTCAGGATCAATTTCTCGCCGAGGCTAACAGCGGGTACTTTGTGCTCGGCTGCGTTGATCTAGATCGAGCGTACGCAATCCCGTTGGAAAAAATGAGACAGTATACTTTGTCTCTATACCAAACGACCTTGGAGCACAGGCAATACTGGCACGTAAAAGGTCGCCCGATCGATGGAAAGTATCATCTGGTGCTGAAGGGCGGCGACCTGGTATCCTTGGAGGAGTACGCAATCGATCTCTAGATCGCTCGTCATCGTGATGTGTCAAGCACGGGCCGACGGCCAGGGCGTGCTTTCAAACCCCCCAAAATTGACGATACGCCCCGCCCCCCCCACTCGGCTATCCCCTCAGCCTGTAAAGCTAAAGCCGGGGAGAGGCGCTATGGATCTGGGACTCAAGGGCAAGAAGGTCATCATGAACGGCGGGGCGCATGGCCTCGGGCTTCAGTCGCTCAAGCTGTTCGCTGCCGAGGGCGCGGATGTTGCCTTCTTCAGCCGCAAGGAAGACAAGATCGCCGCGGCCGTGGCCGAGATCGACGCGGCCGGGCCGGGCAAGGTGTTTGCCGAGGTCTTCGACATGGCGACCGGCACCGAAGCCTATCAGGCGTGGCTTGAGAAAGCGGTGAAGGAACTCGGCGGCTGCGATATCTTCGTCCACACCGCCAGCGCCTCGGGCACCGGCGGGGCGGGGGACTGGCAGGCCTGTCTCGACATGGACATCAAGGGCGCGGCCTATGCGGTCGAGACCCTGACGCCTTATCTGGAAGCCTCGGGCACCGGCTCGATCGTGATGCTGTCCTCGACCGCCGCGCTCGAGACCTTCATCGCCCCCAACCCGTTCAACGCGCTGAAGGCCGCGCTGATCACCTATGCCTCGCAGCTTTCGCAGGCCTACGCCTCCAAGGGCATCCGGGTGAACACCGTTTCGCCGGGAGCGATCTATTACAAGGGCGGCAACTGGGAGATCATCGAAGAGCACATGAAGCCGCTCTACGATGGCACCCTCGCCAAGATGCCGATGGGCCGCTTCGGCGAGCCGGTGGAGGTCGCCAAGGCGATCGTCTTCGTCGCCAGCCCCGCGGTGCCTTACATGACGGGGGCGAACATCGTCGTCGACGGCGGGTTCACCCAGCGCGTCCAGTTCTAATTCCCGCTTACCGCTAAAGGTGACACACATGGCCCAGATCGACCGCGACAAGCTGCTCGACATCTACACCCGCACGATGAAGGTGAACCGCACCGACGAGAAGTTCCGCGAGCTGCTGATGGGCGGCAAGGTGGCGGTGATGTATTACTGCGTGCGCGGGCAGGAGCTGGTCTCGGCCGCGGCGATGGCGGCGCTCGAGAAGGAAGACTACGTCGTCTGCACCTATCGCGGGCAGGGCGAGCAGACCGCCAAGGGCATCCCGATGGAGAAGTGGTGGGGCGAATGCCTCGGCAAGGCGACCGGCACCTGCAAGGGCAAGGGCGGCACCATGCACATCACCGATCCCGACACCGGCATCATGGTCACCACCGGCGTGGTCGGCTCGGGCCTCCCCATCGCCAACGGCCTTGCGATGGCGAGCCAGAACAATGGCGATGGCCGCGTGACGCTGGTGAGCTTCGGTGACGGCGCGGCCAATATCGGCGGCTTCCACGAAGCGATGAACATGGCCCAGCTCTACAAGCTGCCGGTCATTTTCCTGTGCCAGAACAACCGCTATGGCGAACACACCGCCTATGCCGATCACACCGACAGCCCCAACATCGCCACCCGCGCTGCGGGTTACGGGATGAAGGGCGTGACCGTTGACGGCAATGACGTCCACCAGATCTACCCGGCGATGCAGGAAGCCGTCGCCCGCGCCCGTGCTGGCGAAGGGCCGACGCTGGTCGAGGCCATGTGCTACCGCATGATGGGCCACTTCTTCGGCGCGGACTTCAGCTACATGCCGCCCGAGCATATCGCCGAGATGAAGGCCGAAGACCCGCTGCCCAAGCTGCGCAAGGTGATGCTGGAGCACCAGTTCACCGAGGAAGAGCTGGACGCGATCGTCGCCGATATCAATGCGCAGATCGATGCTGCTGTGGAGCACGCGCTCAACGCGCCGCTGCCCGATACCGATGAAATCTACAAAGACGTGCTCGAGGAGACCGCCTGATGGCCCAGATCACCATGACCCAGGCGCTGAACCTCGCAATCGACGAGGCGATGGCCGAAGACGCGGGCGTGTTCTGCCTTGGCGAAGACGTCAGCGCCAAGCAGGGCGGCGGGGTGTTCAAGGTCACCTCGGGTCTGACCGAGAAGTATGGCGAACACCGCATCCGCGCGACGCCGATTTCGGAAACCGCGATCATCGGTGCAGCGGTTGGCGCGGCTCTGGCCGGGCAGCGGCCGATTGCCGAAATCATGCTGATGAACTTCGTCGGCGTCTGCATGGACCAGATCGTCAACCACGCGGCCAAGCTGCGCTTCATGTCGGGCGGGCAGACGCCGTGCCCGATGGTGATCCGCACCACCACCGGCGTCGGTGTCGGCTTCGGCGGGCAGCATTCGGACATGCTCGAAGCGTGGTTCGCCCACGTCGCAGGCATCCATGTCGTCACGCCCAGCAACGCCGCCGATGCCCGCGGGCTGATGCGGGCGAGCATCGACGCCAACGACCCGGTGATCTTCATCGAGAACATCCTGTGCTACGGCCTGAAGTCGGAAGATCCCGGCCCGGGCTACCGCGTACCGCTCGGCAAGGCGGCGATTGCGCGTGAGGGCACCGACATCAGCCTCATCACCTATGGCCGCACGGTTCTGGATGCGCTCGCCGTGGCCGATGATCTCGCCAAGGAAGGCATTTCGGTCGAGGTGATCGACCTCAGAACTATCGCTCCGTATGACGAGGCGACCGTTCTGGCATCGGTGCGCAAGACCGGCCGTGCGATCACCCTGCACGAAGCCGTGCGCCCGTTCGGCACCGGGGCGGAGATTGCCGCCAACATCCAGGAAAAGTGCTGGGACAGCCTCAAGGGCCCGGTGCGGCGCATCGGCGGGACGTTCTCGGCCGTTCCCTTCGCCTCGCACCTCGAGCAGGCATGGATTCCGCAGAAGTCGGACATGATCGCACAGATCAAGGCATCGGTAGGTAAGGTCTAGAATGGCATCGGAAATCCGCATCCCCAAGCTCGGCATGAGCGCGGTTGAAATGACCCTCGTCGAATGGATGTTCGGCGAGGGCGAGCGCGTGGAGAAGGGCGACATCATCTACACGGTCGAGACCGACAAAAGCACGACCGAGATCGAGGCGCAGGCCAGCGGGATCATCCATCCAACCGGCGAGGAAGGTGCGGTCTACAAGGTCGGCGACCTGATCGGGACGATTGAGGAGTGATGTCCTCAAGTAGCGAAGCGGTAGGACAACAAGGACTCACGCCGAGGGAACTTCTGTCGAGGGTCTATGCCACCGCCGGCACGCGCGACTGGAACGCGGTCGAGGCGCTGATCCACCCCGATTTCGTGCTCTACGAAGCGAACTCGCTGCCCTTCGCGGGCGAGTGGCGGGGCAAGGACGCGCTGCAGCGCTGCGCTGCGGCGATGTATGGCACCTGGGCCGATACCAAGCTCGAGATGCTCGATTGCACGGGGGGTGACACCTGGGCGGTGATGGTGATCCGTCTCACCATGCACCCCAAGGATGGCTCCGCGCCCTTCACCCAGACCATTTGCGAGGCCGGGTGCTTCGAGGACGGCCTGCTCCGCGAGCTGCGCATCCATTACTTCGATGCGGCGGAGATCGCCGCGCGGGCGTGAGGGGGTTTCTGCTTCCGGGAAGTCCGCGATCGGGCGAGCGTGTCTGGAAGTCGGTGGTTTAGGACTGACCGCCTTCCTTGCATCGCGACGGTAAGATGGGGAGCGCAAATCTGTTGGCAGAGCGCAATCACGCCAACCTTTGCGATACAATTCGGAGATTAGCCACTTTGGGCAACGGCTGGAAATTGCTCCAGACTTTCGCCTGACGCAACACGGCAGCACACCTCAAGCACGCCCCCGTAGTATATTGGGAACGAGGTCGCAGTTGCGCTTTCCAATTAGCCACACCGATGATGAAGCCGCTAGAATCTACCATGTCTGCAGCCGCCTGTTTCCATTGCTAACCTACTAAAGCGATGAAGATAGCAGCAGTCGAAATCGCGTAAGGCACCCAGCCCATATGGCGTCCCTTCGTTCCCCAGAAATTGCCTAGCGCGGCAAAGAGGAACGAAGTTCCGGCAAGGAGACCGACCATCATCTTTGCCTCGGACCCGAGCCAGATTGCGGCAGCTACGAGGGCCATGCCGCTGAGAAACCAATTGTAGGCACTGAAATCCAGCAACAGCGGAACCAACCTTTTGACCGGCTGCGAAATGGCTGGTTCTGCCTGGAAGAGGCTATTGATAGGGGCCGCCATCAATCGGCGCACCAACAGACCGTGAATCAGGGCGACACCGCCGCCGATGGCGCCTGCTGCCATCAATGCAATATCCTGCCATGCCATAAACCATACACCTCTGTATGGTCACTACCCCGCTCCTTGCTATCGGTCAATACACTTGTGTATGGTTACCTCATGACGGATCGACTTACCAAATCGGCTTGGATCAAGCATGGCCTCAGCGTGCTTGCAGACCACGGAATTGACGCAATCAGGGTCTTGCCGCTCGCCAAATCAATGAATGTGAGCCGAGGGAGCTTCTATTGGCACTTTGGCGATCTGGAGGATTATAGGTCCGAGCTTCTGAAAACATGGCAAAAGATTGCGACCGACCGGATAATCCGCGATCTGGCCAAGCACGCTGACAGCCATCGCCTGAAACTACTGCTGACGCGGGCCTTTGTGGCGGAACGTGGGTTAGAGCAGGCTGTTCGCGCTTGGGCGTCGCAAGACCGTAAAGTGGCCTCCATTGTCGCAACGATCGATGCTCAGCGTGTTGATTATATTGCGCAACTCCTGGAAAAAGCTGGGCTCAATTCAAAACTCGCCCAAGGTCGAGCCACATTCATTTATTGGGCTTATCTTGGGCAAGGCGCGGTTTTGTCAGATAGGCACAAAGCGGTTGACGAAGATACGATCAACCAAATCAGTAGTTTACTAGAAAACTGACGATGACCTTCGCCCCACGACCGTTTGCTACCCGTCGAACCAAATGCCGAACCGCTTACATTGTCGCGATCGTCAATTTGTGGGAGTTGAGCGTCCGATTCACATAGATCGACCGCCAAAACCTGCCCGTTCGCTCCCGGCCCAAGAGCAGCTGAATGATTTGGGCTGAACGAACGGCCGGTCTCGCCCAGTCGGACGTTGCCAATCCCCTCCCTCTCGACCCTCTGCGCAGAATGGCGTATTCTCTCCGCCGCTGACGCCGCCATAGAGCAGGCCGCGATCCGAATAGGGGATGATCCGGTGAAACAGTCGCTCATCAATCTGCTGCCGCCTGCCACTGTCGCGGCGATCCTCGCCTTCTGGGGGCTTGCGCCTGCCGCATGGACCCAGGGGCCGTGGGCGATCATGGCGGTTGGCCTTGGCACGATCGCCTTTGTCCAGCTGCTCGAACTGGTGTTCGAGCGGCACGAGGGCTGGCGCATCAACACCCGAGAGCTGGCGACCGATATCTTCTATGTCGCCTTCGGCTATGGCGTGATCGGCTTCATGACCGACACGCTGGTCAACGGGCCGCTGGGCGAATTGAAAGAGGCATGGGGCATCGCCACCCCGTGGCTCGCGGCCAGCCCCTTCCTTGTGCAGGTGCTGGTGGTGATGTTCACCTTCGAATTCGGCCAGTACTGGATGCACCGCGCGATGCACAACTGGACGCCGCTGTGGCTGACCCATGCGCCACATCACCACATCACGCAGCTCAATGCGATGAAGGGCTTTATCGGCAATCCGATCGAGCTTTTCCTGATCAGCCTTGGCGTGATTTCACTGCTTGATGTGGACCTCAACGCGCTGTTCGGCGCGATCACCGCTTCGGGCGCGATTGCGGTCTATGCCCATGCCAATGTGCGCGCCGATCCGCCGATCTGGTTCGGCTTCTTCTTCACCACCATCCGCAACCACAGCCTGCACCACACCGCGCTGTCTTACGAGGACACGCGCTGCAATTACGGCAACTCGGTGATCTTCTGGGACCGCGTGTTCGGCACCTACAAGGAGGGTGAGAGCGAGGTTGTCGGGCAGGATGATCGCAAGCGGCTGTCGATCAAGGAACAATGGCTCTTCCCGCTGCGCCCGTGGCTGGAGAAGAACAAGGCAGCCGAGGGGTAGGGCGCAGGCTCCTTAAGCCGCCACGTCAGCACGTGCCGCGGCCAAGGCCCTGCCTTCAGCCGATCAACGCCTCGACCGAACCGATCCCGCTGAAGCTGGCCGTGACTTGGCTGCCGGGTGAAACCTCGTGCACACCGGTGATCGCACCGCTGGAAATCCACCAGCCGGGCTTGAGGGCGATCCCGCGGCTCAGCAGGTTGCCGATGAGAAAGCGTGCCGCGCCGAAGGGGCCGTCGAGCATCGTCGCGGTCGTCGCCCGGCCCGCGATCCTGCCATCGATCGCCAGCGATACCTCGACCTCTTCGAGCCGATCCCAGCGGTCGCGTTCGACAATCTGTCCCAGCAAGAGTCCGGCATTATTGCCGTGATCGGCAATCGTGACGCATGGCCCGTCGGCATTGATCCGGGGATAGGGTGACGAGGCGATCTCGATGCCGATGCGCACTTCGTCGATCCAGTCCATCGCGGCATCCGGCGTGGCCGGAAGCGGCCCGGGCTGAGGCGCAAGGCGGAGCATGAATTCGGCTTCGGCGGCGGCAAATCCGTTGCGAAAGGTCTGGAGCCGGCAGGGCTCGGCGGTGGCCATCAGGATCGTGTCGCTGAACGCCGGGCCGACCAGCCGGTCCGCGCCTAACACGGCATCGCTGGGCGGTTTGATCCTCCCGACTTTCCAGCCGCCGACCTCCCGCTCCCACAGCGAAAGTGCGCAATCCTGCACGGCATAGGCGCTGGCGAGATCCTGCGGGGGACGACCCGGAAACTGCGTGAGAGCTGTCCCGCTGCGGCGCGCCGCGACGAACGCGCCAGCAATGTCGCGAGCTTCGGAAAGCACAAAAATCCTCTCGTCGTCCTTCCCCACGCGATGAGCCTTGGCGAAAAAGGAAACCGGTGTCAAAAGCTTTCTTCGCGCGTTTCGGGTGGATCGCAGGAGCCGGTTTTGCATTCGCCGAATTGCCCTTTAGAAGGGCGCGAGCAAGGAAAAGGCGTTCAACACCGACGATGCCCAAATCGAACAAGACGCCAACGATCAATGATGTGGCCCGGCTTGCCGGCGTATCGAAGAAAACCGTCAGCCGGGTGATCAACCGGTCGGCGTTGCTCAGCGAGGACACCCGCACCAAGGTCGAAACGGTCATCATGGAACTGGGCTATGTGCCCAATCCGCAGGCGCGCGCGCTGGCGCTGCGCCGCAATTTCCTGCTCGGCCTGCTGCACGACAACCCCAACGCGCAGACCGTGCTGAACTTTCAGGAAGGCGTGCTCGACGCGATCCGCGACACTGAATTCGCGCTGGTGGTACGCCCCGTTGATCGCCACGCGCCAACGATGATCGACGACATCCGCCGTTTTCTCGAACAGCAGCGGCTTTACGGCGTGCTGATCCTGCCGCCGATTTCGGAAAATGACGCGCTGGCGCAGCTGTGCGTGGAGATGGGCTGCGGTTATGTCCGCATGGGTTCTGCGATGCTGGACGACGAGGACCATATCGTCGCTTCGAACGATCGCGAGATGGTGGGGCAGGCGGTCGATTATCTGGTTGAACTGGGTCACCGGCGGATCGCGCTGATCGAAGGGCCCGAGGGCTTCCGGTCAGCCTTTGAACGGCGCGAGGGATTCCTTGCCGCGATGCAGGCGCACGGATTGCCCGTCCCGCCCGAAGCGCGCGCGCAAGGCACCTACCGCTTCGATTCGGGGATGGCCGCGGCCAGCCGGCTGCTTGATGCGGCAGAGCGGCCAACCGCGATCTTCGCCAGCAATGACGAAATGGCGTCGGGGGCGTTCCACGCCGCCCGCCAGCGTGCGCTGAAGGTGCCGGACGACCTTTCGATCATCGGGTTCGACGATTCGCCGATTGCCGCCCATATCTGGCCGCCGATGACCACGGTGGGCTGGCCGGTGCGCGAAATGGGCCGCGCCGCCGCGCTCAAGCTGGTCGCGCCGGATGACGAGGCGGCAGGCCAGTTCCGCTTCCCCGCGACGCTGGTCAAGCGCCAGTCCGTCGCTCCGCCCCGCAGTTGAACGCAGCGCCATAAATCGCGGTTGAAACCGTGGGCACAATGCGGCTAAGTGAGTCTATGACACCGGTTTCCTGAAGGAGGCCACGGGTACAAGAGGACCAGCCATGAAGATCGCGCTCATCTCCGAAAACAGCCAGGCCGCCAAGAACGGCATCATCCATCAGGCGCTGACCGCCGTGGCCGAACCGCTGGGTCACCAGGTCTTCAACTACGGGATGTACACCGCAGAGGATTCGGCATCGCTGACTTACGTGATGAACGGGCTGCTGACCGGTATCCTGCTGAATTCGAAGGCCGCCGATTTCGTCGTGACCGGTTGCGGCACGGGCATGGGCTCGATGCTCGCCTGCAACGCCATGCCCGGCGTGTTCTGCGGGCTGGTGATCGATCCCACTGACGCATTCCTGTTCAGCCAGATCAACGCCGGAAATGCCATTTCCATGCCCTATGCCAAAGGTTTCGGCTGGGCGGCGGAGCTGAACCTTGAAGATTGCTACCGCAAGCTTTTCGAAGGCGAGCCGGGCGCCGGTTACCCCAAGGAACGCGCCGCGATCATGGCAACCAATCGCGGCAAGCTGGCCGATCTCAAGGCGGCGAGCTGCCACGATATGCTGACCGTATTGCAGACCGTCGATCAGGACCTGCTGCGCGCCGCGATTGCCGGAGAGCGCTTCGCCGAATACTTCTACGCCAATTGCCAGGACGACCAGATCGCCGCCTATCTCAAGAGCATCTAATCGCCAGCACGGGGAGGGCAGGCAATGGGCATTTCCTTCGATCTGACCGGCAAGCGCGCGCTGGTGACCGGCGCCAATACCGGCATCGGTCAGGCGATTGCGGTCGCTCTGGCTCAGGCGGGCGCCGATATCGCGCTGGCCGGACGCAGCGCGCCCGCCGAAACCCTGGCGATGATTGCGGCGAGCGGGCGCAAGGCCGTGGATCTGCGCGCCGACCTGTCCTCGATCGCGCCGGTGCAGGGGCTGGTCGACAATGCGGTGGAAGTGCTGGGCGGGCTGGACATCCTCGTCAACAATGCCGGGATCATCCGCCGCAACGATCTGGCGGACTTCACCGAGGATGACTGGGACGCGGTGATCGACACCAACCTCAAGACGCTGTTCTTCCTCAGTCAGGCCGCAGCGCGCGTGATGATGGGGCAGGGCGCGGGCAAGATCATCAACATCGCCTCGCTGCTCAGCTTTCAGGGCGGCATCCGTGTGCCGAGCTATGCGGCAGCGAAATCGGGCGTGGCGGGGCTGACCAGAGCGCTGGCCAACGAACTCGCGCCCAAGGGCGTGCAGGTCAACGCCATCGCGCCCGGATATATCACCACCAACAACACCGCCGCGCTGCAAGCGGACGAGACCCGCAACCGCCAGATCATGGAGCGCATTCCGGCAGGCCGCTGGGGCCGCCCGGAGGACATCGCCGGGGCGGCGGTGTTCCTCGCCTCGCCCGCGTCGGACTATGTCACCGGACATATCCTCGCGGTCGACGGCGGCTGGCTGGCGCGGTAATCCCGGCCCATGACAGTCACCTGCTTTGGCGAGATATTGCTGCGCCTCTCGCCGCCTGACCGGCATTTGCTGGTGCAGGCGGGGAGCCTCGACATCGTCGTCGGCGGGGCTGAGGCGAATGTCGCCTCGGCGCTGGCGGCGCTGGGCCACGCGGTGCGCTTTGCGGGCGTGGTGAGCGACAATCCGCTGGGCGACAAGGCGCTGGCGGCCCTGCGCGGCTGCGGGATCGATACCAGCCATGTCGCCCGCGCACCCGGACGCATGGGGCTCTATTTTCTGGAGGCAGGCTCCGGCCCGCGTCCGGCGGCGATCACCTATGACCGGGCGGGCAGTGCCTTTGCCTGCGCTGCGCCCGAAAGCATCGACTTTGCCGAGGCGCTGGCGGGCGCGCAGCTGCTTCATTGCGGGGGGATCACCCCGGCGCTCGGCCCCAAGGGCGTGGCTCTGGCCAAGGCAGCGCAGGAGGCGGCGCGGTCAGCGGGCGTGCCGATCTGCTTTGACGGCAATTACCGCGCGCAGCTTTGGGCGGCGTGGGATAGCGATCCGGCGTCGATCCTGCGCGAGCTGGTGGCTGACGCGACGATCCTGATCGGCAATCACCGCGATATTGCGCTGCTGCTGGGGCGACCGTTCTCCGGCGAGGGCGAGGAGCGGCGGCGCGAAGCGGCCGAGGCGGCTTTCGACGCTTTCCCGAACCTTGAACTGATCGCCTCGACCGCGCGGCATCTGGTGACGAGCGACCATCACCGCATATCGGCGCGGGTCGACGCCCGCGCGGGCGGCGTGCAGACCGACGAGATCGACGTCACCGGCATCGTCGACCGGATCGGCACCGGTGATGCCTTTGCCGCAGGTGTGCTCGACGGCTGGCTTGATGGCGGCGATCTGGCGGTGATGGCAGGCCGCGGGCTGGCACTCGCCGCGCTCAAGCATAGCATCCCCGGCGATATGTGCCCGGTCAGCCGCGCCATGCTGGACAGTTTCAGCGCGGGCGCGGACGATGTCCGCCGCTGAGGGCCTCTCCCGCCGCGCCGTGCTGGCGGGCGGAGTGGCAATGATCGGTGCGGCAGGGGTGACGGGACGGGCTACAGTGATCCGCCTGCCGGAAGTGCGCGCGCCTTCGGGGCATTATATCGGGAGTTTCATCACCGATCCGGCTGACCCCGTGACGGTGCGTGCCCACCGCTTCGCCGGCATCCGCTATGCCCGGGCAGCGCGGTTTCAGCCTCCGGTGCAGGTCGTCTCAAGCGCGCCGATGGCGGAACAGGCCCCCGGCTTCGGCCCGGCCTGTCCGCAACCCGGCAAGGCCTACCGGCCGCAGTCCGAGGACTGCCTGTTCCTGAATGTCTGGGTTCCGGCAAGAGGAGGGCAGGGCCTGCCGGTGATGGTCTATGTCCATGGCGGAGCCTATTCCAGCGGCAGCGTCACCGATCCGCTCAATGACGGAGCGGCGCTGGCGGCGCGGGGCGATGTGGTGGTGGTGACGGTCAATCACCGGCTGCACGCGCTCGGCTACCTCTATCTGCCTGATCGCTTTCCCGACAGCGGGAATGCCGGGCAGCTGGATCTGATCGCGGCACTGGAATGGGTGCAGCGGAACATCGCGGGTTTTGGCGGCGATCCGGGCAATGTCACGCTGTTCGGCCAATCCGGCGGCGGTGCAAAGATCGCCACGCTGATGGCAATGCCGGCGGCGGCGGGGCTGTTCCACAAGGCCATCACGATGAGCGGCCAGCAGGTCACCGCTTCCGGTCCGATCAATGCCGCGCGCCGTGCGCAGGCCTTCCTTGCTGCGCTCGGAGCGGGGTCAGACCCCCTCCAGGCCCCTCTCGACACCCTGTTGCAGGCGCTGGATACCCCCGATCCGGTGCTGGGCGGCAGGGTCTATTTCGGGCCGGTGGTGGATATGCGGAACGTGCCGCGCCACCCCTTCTGGCCCGATGCCCCGCCGCAATCGGCGCACATTCCCATGCTGCTGGGCAACACCGTGGCCGAAACCCGCGCCTTCTATCCGGCGGACGGCAAGGTTCTGAAAGGGTTGGACTTCGACAATCTGGCGGAGCGGATCACACCCGAGATGCGGGTCGATATCCACCCCGGCTGGGTGGTCGAGCAGTTCCGTGCCCGCTATCCAGAAGACGCGCCGGTAGAGCTGTTCCACCGCATCGTCACCGCCGCACGCAGCTGGCGCGGGCAGGTGGAGGAGGCCGAGGCGCGCGCGCGGGACGGGCGGGGCAACACCTTTGTCTATCAACTCGATTTCGAGCAAGCCCGGCACACCGACGATATCGGACTGGCCTTCGGTACCACGCCCGACGCCACCCCCGCGCAGGCCGCCATGAGCGCAACCATGATGGATGCCTTCGTCCGCTTCGCCCGCAGCGGCGATCCCGGTTGGCCCGCCTATGATCTGGCCGCACGCCAGACGATGATCTTTGATCAGCAGAGCATAGTCGTCAGCGATCCGCGCCAGTGGGAGCGCGAGCTGTTCGCCCGCGTGCCTTACGTCCAGCCGGGAACCTGAATAACAACGGTTACTTGCTGCCGGTCCGCATCTGGCGGTCACGGGGTGAAAGATGCTCCTGCGCGCCGGGCTTCTGGCCGGGATAGGCGCCCGATTTCGGCATCATCGTGGCCAGATCCCAGTCGGCTTCGACGAATGGCGCAGCGGTCGCCTCGATCACGGGATAACCGCCGACTTCACTCTCGTCATCGATCACCTCGCCGCGGCCTTCCGCGATGAAGAACAGCACCCGCAGTTCCTCGCTGCCGCGATCCCACGGACGCGCCCCGGCAGTGGCGAGCAACGTCGTCTCGACGTCCTCGGCAGGCAGGATGCGGTAGCCGTCAAGGCTGGCAAGCGGTGCTTCGGCCTCGATCAGCTTCGCCTGCGTCTTGCCGTAGCGCCCGAATTGCGGGAGCGGGTTATCGAGCCGGTCGACCGCGATATTGTCGCGCCCGTAAAATGCGAGATCGCCCACTCCGCCAAGCATCAGGAACGGCAGGCCCGGATCGGTGTCGTTACCCCCGCGCATCACGTTGCCGACAGCAGTGATCTCGCCCGTGACATGGGGCTGGCCCGCCCATTCGAGGTCCATCAGGTTGTAATGCACCGCGCGGCGCTGCGGGTTGTAGATCAGGTTGTTGACCATCAGCACCTGCGCGCCGCCCTTCACCAGCGGGTTGCGTTCGACATTATGGGCCCAGATGTTGCGATCAAAGACGATACCGGTGGCATTGTCGTGCACCAGTGAGCCCTTGGAATGTTCGCCCTTGGGATGGCTGGAATCCGCCAGGCCCTCAGCCGCGAGGTTCAGGCGGAACACGATGTCGCGGCTGGTGCCGGCGCGCCATTCCTCCACCGTGGCACCGGTGAAGCGCGGGCCGGAGGCGGACATGTTCTCGTCAATCCCCCACAGGAACGTGCAGTTTTCGACCACGACCCGCGCCGCACGGACTGTGGAAAGCGCGTCGGCCTCCCACCCGCTGCGCTTGGGCTGGCCATCGGCGCCGGTCAGCACGCGGATGTGTTGCAGCTTCACGTCATGGGTCTTGATGTCGATCCCGCCCTTGATGATCGTGATGCCCGGCGCGGGCGCGGTTTGCCCGGCGATGGTGACGAAGGGCTTGTTGATGTCGAGGCTGGTGCGACCGAGATCGATTGTGCCGGCCACTTCGAAAACGATGATGCGGGGGCCATTGGCCTTGATCGCGGCGCGCAAGGACCCGGGCCCGTCTGCCGCAAGTGTGGTGACCCGGATAATCCGGCCGCCCGCGCCGCCCTGCGTCGGGTCCTGGGGATGCGCGAAAGCCTGTTGCGGCAAGAACACAGCGATCAGCAGCAAGGCCGCCAGATTGGCGAAAAATCCGCGCATTTCCGTCACTCTCCCAAGTTCTCAGGGGCTGCTTGACAGAATCCACAGGGCATGGCAATCCATAATGACACCGGTTACCAAAATCGGGGATCAGGGAGAGGTGGGGTTACGCCGGTCGCTTGCCGACCGCTGCGGAAACCGGTGTCACTCTCTCGGGGTTAAAGAGGGAGTAGGCTGCGTGTCACAGAATTCCGGGATGTTCCGTTTGAAGTCCGCCCTGCTGCTGGGCGGCGCCGTTTTCATGCCTGCCGTTGCGGCCGCGCAGACCGCGCCCGCAGCAAGCCAGCCTCCGGTCTCGGTGACCACTCCCGATCAGGATGGAGACGACACCGGCGAGATCGTCGTTGCCGGTTTCCGCGGCAGCCTCAACGCCGCGCTGGGCCAGAAGCGTGAAGCGGTCAACGCCGTGGACGTGATCCTTGCCGAGGACATTGCCGATTTCCCCGATCTCAACCTTGCGGAATCGATCCAGCGCATCCCCGGCGTCTCGATCGACCGTGACAATGGCGAAGGCCGCACCATCACCGTGCGCGGCCTCAACCCCGATTTCACGCGCGTGCGCATCAACGGCATGGAGACATTGTCGACCACGGGTTCGACCGATTCATCGGGCGGCACCAACCGCGGGCGCGGTTTCGATTTCAACACCTTCGCTTCCGAGCTGTTCCGCAGCATCAAGGTGTCGAAGTCGCCCAATCCCTCGACCGAAGAAGGTTCGCTGGGCGCGGTGGTCGACCTCGCGACCTCGCGCCCGCTCGATTACGGCGCGGGCCTGACGCTGGCCGGTTCGGCGCAGGCGCTCTACAATGATGCCTCGCGCAAGGTGAACCCGCGGATCGCCGCGCTCGCCAGCTACGCCAACAATTCGGAGACCTTTGGCGCGCTCCTCTCGGTCGCCTGGACCCCGCGTGACATTGTCGAGGAAGGGTTCAGCACCGTGCGTTTTGCGGGCAACCCCGTGCCCGCCACCGGGGCCGCGCAGAGCTTCGCGCAGCGCAACGCCTTCCAGAACGAGGCGGCCTTCCCGCAAGCCGCCACCGCCTTCTTCCCGCGCATCCCGCGTTATGGCGTGCTGACATCCGATCAGGACCGGCTTGGCATCACCGGCGCATTCCAGTTCGCCCCGTCAGAGCGGACCACGGTCAGTCTCGATCTGCTCTACTCGCGCTTCGCCGGCACGCGGCGCGAGGAGTTTCTCGAGGTCATCTCCTTCAGCCGCAATACCGCTGACGGCATCCGCCAGACCGATGTCGTCTCGCTCGAAATTGATCCCGCCACCCGTAACCTTGTGCGCGGCACCTTCGATGATGTTGATGTGCGGATCGAAAACCGGCTCGACGATATGGAGACCGAGTTCAAGCAGGCGACGCTTGAACTCGATCACCGCTTCTCCGACCGCTTCAAGGTGCGGGTGCTGGGCGGCATTTCGGAATCCGATTTCAACATTGCCCGCCAGACGACGATCATCGCCGATGCGCTCAATGTCGATGGCTATTCCATCGACTTCACCGGCAGGCCGAACACGCCGGTCATTGATTACAATATCGATGTCACCAACCCGGCGAACTTCCTCGTCAACGAGGTGCGCGATCGCCCGCAATCGACGCTCAATGAATTCAGCACGCTGGCTGTCGAAGGCGATTGGGAGCTGAGCGACAGCTTCAGCGTCCAGGCGGGCGGTTCCTACAAGCGGTTCGGCTTCGAATCGACCGAATCCCGGCGCGACCGGGTGCTGACCGCGACCACTGTGGTGCAGCCCTTCATCCTGACTGCGAACGAATCCGGCCGCGCCAACATGACCTCTGGCGCGCCGGGTGCGGCAGGCAATGACCGGACCTGGGTGGTGCCCGATATTGATGCCATCGCCGCGCGGGTCGGGCTCTATACCGGCAACTTCCCGCTGGTGCGGCAGGACGGCGCGGTCAACGAGGTGGTCGAAAACGATTACGCAGCCTTCCTGCAAGGCTCGCTCGACACGACGCTCGGCTCATGGGGTCTGCGCGCGGTGGCCGGTCTGCGCTATGTCCGCACCGAGGTGGACGCGACCGGCATCCTCAGCACCAACACCGTCACCGTCGCCAACACCTATACCGATTGGCTGCCCTCGGTCTCGGTCGTGCTCGAGCCGACCGACGCATTGCTGATCCGCGCCAATGTCGCGCGGCAGATGGCCCGCCCGACGCTGGCGAGCCTGACCCCCGGGGGCACGCTCAATCCGTTTTCGCAGACCCTCAATTTCGGCAATCCGCAGCTTGATCCCTTCCGCGCCAATTCATTCGATATCGGGGTGGAGTGGTATTTTGCACCGGAATCGCTGCTGTCTGTTGCGGTGTTCTACAAGGATATTGCGACCTTCGTGACCCGCGAGACGGCCTCGGTCCCCTTCAATACTCTGGGCCTGCCCGACAGCTTACTCGCCGGTTCTCCCGCCGAGCCGGATGACATCTTCATCGTCCAGCGCAACATCAATGGCGAGGGGGGCGAGCTCAAGGGGATCGAGATCCAGTACCAGCAGCCCTTCACCTTCCTGCCCGGTGTGCTGAAGAACTTCGGCTTCCTCGGCAATGTGACGCTGCTCGATTCCGACGTGAACTATGGCACCGCCAACGCCCCGCTGCGTGAGCAGCTGACCGGCCTGTCGCGGACCGGGTTCAACACGACGCTCTATTACGAGGACAAGAAGTTCAGCGCCCGCGTTTCGGGGGCCTATCGCAGCGACTTCCTCACCCTCGTACCCGGACGCAACGGCAACGACATCGAAGGGACGCGCGCGACCTTCAACGTCGACGCCGCGATGAGTTACGCGATTACCGACAACATCCGCGTCACGATCGAAGGGATCAACCTTACGGACGAGGTTCGCCCGCAATTCGTCGACAGCGTGGGGGATCGTCCGGTGACCTTCCACCGCACCGGACGGACGGTGCTGATCGGCGCGCGTTTCACGCTGTGATCCATCGGGCGGCGTGGGCCAGGCCGGCACGGCCGCGCCAGCGCCGCCTTGTCCTTGTGCTTGCCGGGATGGGCCGTTGATCGATCGTCGCACAGCCTTGGCGGGCATCGGGATTGGTGCTGCTGCTCCGGCGCTCGCCCGTGCGGCGACGCCTGCATCTGCCGCGGCCTTGGCAAACCAAATCGAGCCGGACGATTGGGTGGCGCTCTGGCCGGAGACGGCACCGGGTGCACCAAGCGTGCTGCCCGAGGAACAGATTGTCGAACGGTCCACCAATCCGGCGAGCCCGGACCGGATCATGCAGGCCATTGCCCGGCCGCGCATGGCGGTGTTCCGACCCGCCCGGCCAGACGGCACCGCTGTGCTGATCGCGCCGGGCGGGGGCTACCGCCATGTGGTGATCGACAAGGAAGGCTTCGAGATGGCGCGCTGGCTGGCGGCGCGCGGGATCACCGCCTTTGTGCTGTTCTACCGCCTGCCGCATCAGGGCTGGGCAGCAGGGCCGGATGTCGCTCTGGCCGATGCGCAGCGGGCGATGCGCCTGATCCGGCACAGTCACGCCGCGTGGCGTATTGATCCGCAGCGGGTATCCGTGATGGGCTTTTCCGCTGGCGGTCATGTCGCTGCCTCGCTCGCCACGCGCTTTGCCGACGGGACCTATGCGCCGCTTGATACCGCCGATGCGCTTCCGGCCCGTCCTGATGCGGCGGCGCTGATCTATCCCGTGATTTCGATGCGCGCCGGTCTTGCCCACCCCGGCTCGCGCGAGAGGCTGTTAGGCATCGCCCCCCCCTGCGATGCTCGAACTGGCGCATTCGCCCGACCAGCAGGTCCCGGCGGATGCGCCCCCTTTCTTTATCCTCCATGCCGAGGACGATGACGCCGTGCCGGTCGGCAACGCGCTGGCGATGCGCGATGCGATCAAGGCACGCGGTATTGCGGTCGACACACACCTCTACGCTGCAGGCGGGCACGGCTTCGGCATCAGCCGCGCGGCGGGCAAACCGGTTGCCGTCTGGCCGGAGGCTTGGCTTGCCTGGGCCCGATCGAAGGGGCAGGCATGACAGCGGCGTCACCAATTGCGAACATATCGTCACCTTTGCGACCAACAGGGCCCGCGCAGGCCGCATTCCGCGATTTTCGCTTTACCGCATTGTGATTCAACAGAAAGATCAGGCGATGGATCAGGCTACAATGACTCAGGATAGCGGGGCTCCGGTCAAGACCGGACGGTATCGCTGGGCGATCATCGCGCTGCTGTTTCTGGCGACCACGGTCAATTACATCGACCGCACGATGCTGGGGCTGCTGGCACCTGATCTGGGCCGCGAGCTTGGCTGGGACGAGAGCGACTACGGCAACATCGTGCTCGCCTTTCAGGCCGCCTATGCGCTCGGCTTTCTGGTGATGGGCGGGCTGATCGACCGGTTCGGGCCGAAGGTCGGCTATGCCATCGCCATCGCCGTGTGGACCCTCGGGCATGCGGCGCACGGCTTTGCCAGTTCGATAGCCGGGTTCATGGCGGCACGCATGGTGCTCGGCGCGGGCGAGGCCGGGCATTTCCCCGCGGTCGTGCGCGCCAGCAGCGAATGGTTTCCGCAGAACGAGCGCTCCTACGCGATCGGCTGGGTCAACAGCGCCACCACCTTCGGCGTCATCCTTGCCGCACCGACGATCGCCTTGTTCATGACCGTGTTCGGGCTGGGGTGGCGCGAGACGTTCATCGTCTCCTCGCTGTTCGGCGTCACGCTTCTGGCACTGTGGTGGTGGTTGTACAGCAACCCGCGCGAGAGCGGACGGGTCAGCGCGGGCGAGCTCGCCTGGATCGAACATGATCCCCCCGAACCCGTGGAGCAGCTCGGCTGGGGGCGGATTGCCCGCCATCGTTCAACCTGGGCCTATGCGAGCGCCAAATTCCTGACCGATCCGGTGTGGTTCCTGATGCTGTTCTGGCTGCCCAAATATTTCGACAGCACCTTCGGCGTCGATCTGAAGGTCATCCTGCTGCCGATGATCATCATGTACCTGCTGTCCGATGTGGGAAGCATCGGCGGCGGCTGGCTGTCATCGCGGCTGATGCAAGGCGGGCGAAGCGCCAATTTCGCGCGCAAGGTGACCATGCTGGTGTCAGGCTGCTGCGTGCTGCCGTTGCTTTTCGTCACCAGCCTCGACAATATGTGGGCGGCAGTGGCGCTTATCGGCCTTGCCCTGGCGGGGCACCAGTCGTTCTCGTGCAACCTGCTGTCGCTGCCGCCGGACATGTTCCCGAGGCGCGCGGTGGGATCGGTGGTCGGGCTGGGCGGCTTTGCCGGAGGCGTGGGCGGGATGATCATGGCCGCATCGGTCGGCGCGATCCTCGATGTGACTGCGGGCAATTACACCGTGATATTCGCCGCCTGCACCGTGGTCTATTTCCTCGCGGTGGTGGTGATCCACCTGCTCACGCCCAGACTGGCGCGGGTGGAGGCAGTCTGAACGCCGTGGCTTGAGCGTGGAGCGTAACCCGGCGTTACGCCTCCAGCTCGACATCCCAGTACAGCCAGTCCCGCCACGTTTCGTGCAGGTAGCCCGGAGGGAACAGCTTGCCGTGCTGTTGCAGCTGCCAGCTGGTCGGGCGGATCGGGGCCTTGTGCAGCGACATGCCCGCCTGTTTCGGCGTGCGCCCGCCCTTCTTCATATTGCAGGGCGCGCAGGCGGTGATGATGTTCTCCTACGTGGTGCGCCCGCCCAGCCGGCGCGGGGTCACGTGGTCGAAGGTCAGATGTTCGTGGCTGCCGCAATACTGGCACTGGAAGCGGTCGCGCAGGAACACGTTGAAGCGGGTGAAGGCGGGAAATTCGCTCTGCTTCACATATTGCCGCAGCGCGATCACGCTGGGGATTTTCATGTCGAAGCTGGGCGAGTGCACCTCGCGGTCATAGCTGGCGACGATGTCCACCCGGTCGAGGAACACCGCCTTGATCGCGGTCTGCCACGGCCACAGGCTCAGCGGGTAATAGGACAAGGGGGTGTAATCGGCGTTGAGCACCAGCGCCGGGCAGGCCGAAAGATTGCGCGTCGGGTCTTCATCGACCCCGCGGAACTTGGCCACCTTCTCGATCAGTTCGGCATTGAACACGGCTAGCGTTGCTCCCTGATTGATCTGCATCCTGACCTGACAGGACAAAGAGTCAAACCCGTTACAGGGTGGGTATCCACAGGGACACGCTGTGGAGAGCCTGTGGATAGCGCAAGATTGTGTCCTGTGGCATGGCCGACACGATGAACGCAGCGCCTCCTCTGGTGACCCGTTTCGCGCCGAGCCCCAACGGGTGGCTGCATCTCGGCCATGCATTGAGCGCCATCATCGCGCATGATCTGGCGAAGGCCGGGGGCGGGCGGTTCCTGCTGCGGATCGAGGATATTGACGGGCCGAGATCGCGCCCCGAACTGGCCGACGAATTCCGCCGCGATCTGGAATGGCTGGGGCTGGAATGGGACGAGGTGCCCGCGCAATCGACCCGCCTTGCCAGCTATGCCGAAGCCGCCGCAGACCTGAAGGCACGCGGGCTGCTCTACCCCTGCACCTGCACCCGTTCCGAGATCGAAGCGGCGGGAGCGCTGCCGGGGCTTGAGGGGCTAATCTATCCCGGCACCTGCAAGCATCGCGCGCCTGATCCATCCCGCCCCGCAGCTTGGCGGCTCGATGCAGCCAAGGCGCTCGCTGAAACCGGCCCGCTGGTGTGGGCGGACGATCTGGCGGGGCCGGTCACGGTCGACCTGTCGGGCCTCGGCGATGTGGTGCTGGTGCGCAAGGATCTGCCCGCCAGCTACCATCTCGCCGTCACGCTCGACGATGCGGCGGACGCCGTGACGCTGGTGGCACGCGGGGCCGATCTGTTCGCGGCGAGCCATGTGCATCGCACGCTGCAAGCGCTGCTCGGCCTGCCCGTGCCGCGCTGGCATCACCACCCGCTGTTGATGGGCGAGGACGGGGAGAAACTTGCCAAGCGCCGTGGCTCTCCCGCGCTGGCTGAACGGCGCGAAGCGGGCGAGGACGGGCGCATGCTCGCCGGACAACTCAGGTTGCAACAATTGGTGCTTGGAACCTAGCGCCCGAGCGACCATTATAAGCCCATGAACGTTTTCCTCATCCTTGTGCTTGTCGTCCTCATGGGGCTGACCGCTTATTCGCTGATCCGCGGCATTATCGCCTTCCTGCGTACGACCAAGATCGACCTCGAAACGGGCGAAGGCTCCACCGCGACCGATATGCAGCTCGCCCAGAACAAGGCGATGTTTGCCCGCATCAAGTATCAGGGGCTGGCGATCGCGGTGGTGGCCATCCTTCTGGCGGTTTCCCGCTAAGCCCTTCGCCTGATGGTCAAGCTCAACAAGATTTACACCCGCACCGGGGATGACGGGACCACGGGGCTCGTCGATGGCTCGCGCTGCCCGAAGCATTCCGCGCGGATCGCCGCGATGGGGCTGGTGGATGAAGCGAACTCCGCCATCGGCCTCGCCATCTGCGCGCTGACCGACGATGCCGAGCGCGCGCTGCTGACGCGGGTGCAAAATGACCTGTTCGATCTGGGCGCCGATCTTGCGACACCGGCACAGGATGATGACTTCACCCCTTCGGAAATGGTGCTGCGCATCGTCCCGGCGCAGCCCGAGTGGATCGAGGGGCAGATCGACGCGCTCAACGAACGGCTTGAGCCGCTGACCAGCTTTGTCCTCCCCGGCGGGAGCGAGGCGGCGGCGCGCGTCCATGTCGCCCGCGCCACGACCCGTGCGGCCGAGCGGGCGATGGTGATGCTGGCAGCCGAGGTGCCGGTCAATCCGGCGGCGCTCGCCTATATTAACCGCCTTTCCGACCTGCTGTTCGTGCTCGCCCGGGTGGCGAATGATGATGGCCGCGCGGATGTGAAGTGGGTCCCGGGCGCAAACCGCTAGCCAAATAGGCTGCTAGCCAGCCGCATTCTTCCCCGCTAGGGCGGCGCTCTTGCTGCACTTGCGAAGGACGACACCACCCATGCGCAACATCGCTGTTATCGGAGCCGGACAGATGGGCACCGGCATCGCCCAGACCGTTGCCGCCAACGGCATGAAGGTCATGCTGACCGACGTCGACCTCGCCCGTGCGGAAGCGGGCAAGGCCAATGTCGAAAAGGCGCTGGCAAAGCTGATGGGTCGCGGCAAGATCGAAGCCGCCGAGGCCGAGGCGCTGCTCGCCCGCATCACCCCCGTTGCCGATTACGCCCCCTTCGCCGAGGCCGACCTGATCATCGAGGCCGCGACCGAGCGCGAGGAGATCAAGAACGTGATCTTCGAGAGCGCGGGCAAGGTGCTCAATTCCGCGGCGATCATGGCATCGAACACCTCGTCGATCCCGATCACGCGCATGGCCAACCACTCGCCCGATCCGGCGCGCTTCATCGGGCTGCACTTCTTTAATCCGGTGCCGGTGATGGGCCTGATCGAGGTGATCCCCGGCCTCGCCACCGCAGCCGACACCACCGACCGGGTCACGGCCTTCGCCAAGGGTCTGGGCAAAGAAGTGGTGCTGAGCCAGGACGAACCCGGCTTTGTCGTCAACCGCATCCTGCTGCCGATGATCAACGAGGCGGTCTTCGTGCTCGGCCAGTCGACGGCGGGGATCGAGGATATCGACAAGGGCTGCCGCCTTGGCCTCAACCACCCGATGGGGCCGCTGCAACTGGCCGATTTCGTCGGCCTGGACACCTGCCTCGACATCATCAACGTGCTCTACACCACCACCCGCGACAGCAAGTACCGGCCCGCACCGCTGCTGGTGAAATATGTCGAGGCCGGGTGGCTGGGCCGCAAGACCGGGCGCGGCTTCTACGACTATACGGGCGAAGTTCCGGTCCCCACTCGCTGATCCGTCGCACGCGCCGCGCGGCTTGCCGAAAGCGATGCAACAATTCTCCTCTCCGCCCGGTCAGGTGCGGTGAAGGAGAAGCGCGATGATCGACCAAGACAAGAACGAGCCCGCCCGTCCCGAAGGCCTGCCGACCGAACTGCACAATGACGAGCAGGATGGCCACGGCGAACAGGCACAGGACGTGGCCGAGGATGCCCGCCACGAGGACAGCCGCACCTCCAGCCCGCTCGAAAGCACCAAGGCGCCATCAAACGACTACGATCCCGCCCCTGACAGCAAAGCCGATCTTATTGAAGAGATGCGGCGCATGGAAGGCGAGGGTCGCATCGACATGTCGGCCTATGCCGGCGAGCCCAACCATGATGACGAGCCCGAGACCTTCGGCGGGGAAACCACCGACGACCATGACGAGGAATGGCAGGCACCCGGCGAAGGTGATCCCGTCGAGATACCCGTGCCCGATGACGATGACGCTTTGGGCGACGAGGAAGAATAGCTGCCTGCAAGCGAGGCGGACTGCGTTTCGCCTCGCTTGGCCGCTTACTCGGGCTCGATCGTCATCTCGCGTTCGGAAATGAATGGCTCGCCGGTGGGGAAGCTCGAGCCGCGCTCGACCACTGTGGCGGTCGGGGAAAGCCGCGCTGTCATCGGGTTGCCGACATTTCTGGCTGGTGTGGCGGAGCCCGGCGTGGCGGCGCCTTGCGCAGGGCCCCCGCCATAATCGCCGAACACCGAAGGCGCGGCGCTCGCCTCGGCTGCGGGAGGCTGGTCGCCCTCACTCTGCGATTCGGCATAGGCTTGCGCGTTGCTGGCGATCTGGTCACGGCGGGCCTCGACGAGGCTGGTCACCTTGCCGACCACGCCGCCGTCTTCCGAAGTGCCGACCATCGACACTGCGCTGATCAGTGTGAGCACCGCGAAGATGAGCGCATATTTGCTGTTCTGGAAAACGGCTTTGTACATGACAGGGCCATAACCGGAATGCGGTTAATCCTTGGTTGCCGTCAGTGCCCCGAAGGGCCGCCGCCCTTGGGCAGTCCGCGTTTCCATTCGTAAAGCAGGTCGAGCGCCTCACGCGGGGTCAGCGCGTCGAGATCGGCGGTGCGCAGGGCGTCGGCCAATTGCTGTTCGGGCGATGCGGGCGCGGACTCGGCGGCATGCAGGTTGGCGAACAATGGCAGGTCGCCCAACCCCGCCGCAATCCCGCCGGTCGCCTCGCGCGTCGCTTCGAGCTTTTCGAGCACCGCCTTGGCCCGCGCCACCACCGGCGCAGGCACACCGGCAAGCCGCGCGACGGCGAGGCCATAGGACCGGTCCGCGGGGCCATCGGCCAGCTCGTGCAGCAGCACCAGATCGCTCTGCCATTCACGCGCGCGAACGTGGTGGAGCGAGAGCGCCTCGCAGGTCTCCGCCAGACGGGCGAGTTCATGATAATGGGTGGCGAACAGGCAGCGGCAGGTGATCTGCGAATGCACCGCCTCGGCCACCGCCCAGGCGAGCGCCAGCCCGTCGTAGGTCGACGTGCCGCGCCCGACCTCGTCGAGGATCACGAAGCTGCGCGGCGTGGCCTGCGCGAGGATCGCCGCTGTTTCGACCATCTCGACCATGAAGGTGGAGCGCCCGCGCGCCAGATTGTCCGCCGCACCGACCCGGCTGAACAGGCAGTCGACGAGGCCGATCCGGGCCGCGCTTGCAGGCACGAAGCAGCCCGCCTGCGCCAGCAAAACGATCAACGCATTCTGGCGCAGGAAGGTCGACTTGCCGCCCATGTTCGGCCCGCCGATCAGCCACAGGCGGTCCGCCGCGCCAAGGACGCAATCATTCGCCACGAACCGTTCGCCTGCCTTGGCGAGCGCCGCTTCGACCACCGGATGCCGCCCGGCGGTGATGGCGAGGCCTGACCCTTCGGAAATCTCGGGGCGGCACCAATCCGCTTCGCTCGCCCGCTCGGCATTGCCCGCGGCAACGTCGATCCGGGCGAGTGCGGCGGCAGTGGCGGCGATGGCCTCGCGCGCGGCGGCGACTGCGAACACCAATTCCTCAAAATGCGCCTCTTCCGCCGCCAGCGCATGGCCGCCCGCCTGGGCGATGCGCGCAGCTTCCTCGTGCAGTTTCAGCGAGTTGAACCGCACTGCGCCAGCCATCGTCTGGCGATGGGTGAAGCCGCTGTCCGGCGCCATCAGCGCATCGGCATGGCGCGCGCCAACCTCGATGAAATATCCCAGCACCCCGTTGTGGCGGATCTTGAGCGTGGCGACGCCGGTCTCGTCGCGGTAGCGGGCTTCCATTGCCGCAATCGCCCGGCGCGCATCGCCCGACGTTGCCCGCAATTCGTCCAGCGCCGCATCATAGCCGTCAGCGATGAACCCGCCGCTGGAGCGCTCTGTCGGGGGCGTCGGCACTAGCGCGCGGGCCAGCCAGTCGGTCAGCGCCCCGTGTCCGGTCAGGCGCGACAGCACCTGATCGAGCAGCGCGGGCCGATCCGGCGCGCCGCTGAGCCAGTGATGCAGGCGCATCGCTTCCGACAATCCGTCGCGCAGTTGGCCGAGATCGCGCGGGCTGCCCCGTCCCGCCACCACGCGTCCCAGCGCGCGGCCGAGGTCCGGAATGGCGCGCAGCGTGTCGCGCAACTGCGCGCGCTCGATCGGGCGGTCGTGCCAGAACTGCACCAGCGCGAGGCGCGCCTCGATGGCCGCGGCATCGAGCAACGGGGCGGACAGATCCTCGGCCAGCAGCCGCGACCCTGCGCCGGTGACGCAGCGATCCACCGCGCCGATCAGGCTGCCCGCCCGGGAGCCCCCGTTGGTGCTTTCAAGGATTTCGAGGCTCGCCCGGGTCGCCGCGTCCATTGCCATGCCCGATTGCGCCTCACGCGCCACCGGAGGGAGCAACAGCGGCAGTTTCCCGCGCCCGACATGGTCGAGATAGGCGATCAAGCCGCCCGCCGCCGCCAGCATCGCGCGGGTGAAAGCGCCAAAGGCATCGAGCGTCGCCACACCGTGCACCGCCTTCAGCCGCTCGGCCCCGGCATCGCTCGCGAAGGTGCTGCGCGGGCGGTAGATGGCCTCATCGGGGCCATGTTGCCAATCTTCCGGCACCACGACTTCGCTCGGAGAAAGCCGCGCCAACGCCGCGCCCAGCTGATCCGCCGCGCATTCTTCCAGCACCATCGCACCGGTCGAGACGTCCACAGCGGCAATCCCGATGCTCCCGCGCAATTCCGCCAGCGCCGCCAGCACATTGGCGCGGCGCGGTTCGAGCAGGGCTTCCTCTGTCAGCGTCCCCGCCGTGACCAGCCGCACAATCGCGCGGCCCACCAGCACCTTGGAGGACGGCGTGCCTTCGCGCTTGGCCCGCGCCTTGGCTTCGTCCGGCGTTTCGACCTGTTCGGCAATCGCCACCCGGCAGCCGGCCTTGATGAGCCGCGCCAGATAGCCCTCTGCCGAATGCACCGGCACCCCGCACATCGGGATCGGTGCGCCGCCATGTTCGCCCCGCGTGGTCAGCGCGATGTCGAGAATCTGCGCCGCCGTGCGCGCGTCCTCGAAGAACAGCTCGAAGAAATCGCCCATCCGGTAGAACAGCAGCGCATCGCCCGCTTCCTCGCGCAGGGCGAGGTATTGCGCCATCATCGGCGTCGGTTTGCCGAGCGGCTTGGGGTCATCGAGGGCGGCCATTCCTTCGCCTAGCGCGGGCTGACCCGATTCGGAAATCTTGACACTTGCAGCTTTCCCCCGACCCCTTGCGATTTCCGGCCTATCGCATCGGCCTGTGTGAGGCTAAGCGGCGCATGACGTTACGGACTGCAATAGGGATCAGCAGCATGGCCGAAGAGAATAAGGGCGGGTTCACCGCGCGCGAGGCTCTGTTCTATCACGAGACCATCCGCCCCGGTAAGCTCGAGATTGTCGCGACCAAGCCGATGACCTCGCAGCGCGACCTTTCCCTCGCCTATTCGCCCGGCGTGGCCGTGCCGGTGGAAGCCATCGCCGCCGATCCCTCGCTCGCCGCGCGCTACACCGCCAAGGCGAACCTTGTGGCGGTGATCTCCAACGGCACCGCGATCCTCGGTCTGGGCAATCTCGGCGCGCTGGCGTCCAAGCCGGTGATGGAAGGCAAGGCGGTGCTGTTCAAGCGCTTTGCCGACGTGGATTCGATCGACATCGAGCTCGACACCGAAGACCCCGAAGCCTTCATCAACGCGGTCGCACTGATGGAGCCGACCTTCGGCGGCATCAATCTTGAGGATATCAAGGCCCCCGAATGCTTCATCATCGAAGCCGCCCTGCGCGAGCGGATGAAGATCCCGGTGATGCATGATGACCAGCACGGCACCGCGATCATTACCGCCGCCGGTCTGCTCAATGCCTGCTACATCACGGGCCGCGATTTCCGTGATGTGAAGGTGGTGGTGAACGGCGCAGGCGCGGCGGCGATTGCCTGCACCGCGCTGATCAAGGCGATGGGCGTGCGCCATGAAAACGTGATCATGTGCGACCGGACCGGCCCGATCACGCCCGGCCGCGACGGCATGGACCAGTGGAAGAGCGCCCACGCGGTCGAGACCTCCGCCACCAGCCTTGAAGAGGCATTGGTGGGCGCGGACATCTTCCTCGGCCTGTCCGCAGCGGGCGCATTGAAGCCCGACTGGGTGAAGAAGATGGCAGACAAGCCGATCATCTTCGCCATGGCCAACCCCGTGCCGGAAATCATGCCGGACGAAGCCAAGGCGATGCGCCCCGATGCGATCATCGCCACCGGGCGCAGCGATTTCCCCAATCAGGTCAACAATGTCCTCGGCTTTCCCTTCATCTTCCGTGGCGCGCTGGATGTGCAGGCGACCACCATCAACGAAGAAATGAAAGTCGCCGCCGCCCACGCCATCGCGGAACTGGCGCGCCGTCAGGTGCCCGAGGAAGTCGCGTCGGCCTATGGCAAGAACCACAAGTTCGGCACCGATTACATCATCCCCGCGCCCTTCGACCCGCGCCTGATCGAGGTGGTGTCCTCCGCCGTGGCCAAGGCGGCGATGGATTCGGGCGTCGCCCGCGCGCGGATCGAGGATTTCGACGCCTACCGCGTCGCGCTGCGTTCGCGCCTGAACCCCACCACATCGGTGCTTTCGGGCGTCTACGAGATTGCCAAGGCGAACCCGAAGCGGATGGTGTTTGCCGAAGCCGAGGAAGAAGTGGTGCTGCGTGCCGCGATCCAGTTCCGCGATTTCGGCTATGGCACGCCCATTCTGGTGGGCCGCACCAAGGCGGTGCTCGACAAGCTGCACCAGCTTTCGGTCGGCGATCCGGGCAGCTTCGAAATCCAGAACTCGGCCGATAGCGAGCACGTGCCGGAGATGGTCGATTATCTCTACAAGCGGCTCCAGCGGCGCGGATATACCGAGCGCGATGTGCGGCGCATGGTCAATCAGGACCGCAATGTCTTCGCTTCGCTGCTGGTGGCGCTGGGGCATGGCGACGGGATCATCACCGGGATGACCCGCACCTTCGCCCAGACCGTGCGCGAGGTGAACCTGGTGCTCGACCCCAAGGTCGGCGCGCTGCCGTTCGGCATTCACATGATGATCGGCAAGAACCACACGACGTTCCTTGCCGACACCACGATCAACGAACGGCCCAACGCGGCGGAACTGGCGCATATTGCCAAGGAAACGGCGGCGGTCGCCCGGCGCATGGGGCATGAACCGCGGGTGGCGTTCCTCAGCTACTCGACCTTCGGCAACCCCTCGGGCCAGTGGCTCGGCGCCATCCGCGAAGCGGTGGCGATCCTCGACCGCGAGGATCCGGGCTTCGAGTACGAAGGCGAAATGGCGCCCGATGCCGCGCTCAACCCCAAGGTCATGGCGCTCTATCCGTTCAGCCGCCTGTCCGGTCCGGCCAATGTGCTGATCATGCCGGGGCTGCAATCGGCCAACCTTTCGGCCAAGCTGCTGCGCGAATTGGGCAGCAATGCCACGATCGGGCCGATGATGATCGGAATGGCCAAGCCGGTGCAGATCGTGCCGATGACCGCGAGCGTGCCCGATGTGTTGACACTGGCAGTGCTCGCAGGCGCGGGCGTGGTCGGCTGAGACGGCGTCTTGCGGAGGTGCAGGCGGGTATAGACCCCCGTTAGACCCCCCTTAGACCCCTTCCAGACCCCCTTCAGCATGGCGCCTGCGTCACTGTTTCACGTGAAACAATGACGCAGGCCGCCTGTCCGGTCAGGCTTCGGCAGCCGCCGGGTTGACCTCGCCCGAAGCGATAGCGGTCATCTTCTTGTCGCCGCCGCGGGTGTCCTCGAGGCACTGCGCGAGCACGCTGGCGTCATTCTCCAGCCCAAGCCGGCGCGCAAAGGCGGCCACCGTCCCGTAGCCCGAGATGCCGTAATGCGTCATCCGCTGGTACTGCGCGATGATCGATGCATCGCGCACATCCTCGTCCGAGAAATCCGCTTCCACACCATGCGCGCGGGCTTCGGCGACAAGGCCTTCCATGCCGCGGCAATGCTCGCCGCGCGGGTTGGCATTATGGTTTTCGATCAGGGTCTTGAGATGGTCCATGCCCTGTTCGATGCCATCTGCCCCGGCCTCAAGCGCGGTGCGCAACTGGGCAGAGCTCGCCGCGTCCTTCAGCTCGCGGGTCGCCTTCAGGGCCTGACGGTTGGCGCTGTAGAGGTCCTGAAGCTGGTCGATATAGAGATCCTTCAGCGTGCTGATGGTCATGGTGTTCGTCTCCGGTGATAGCATAAGCCCCCATCAGGTCTTGGGCCGCATCCAGCGCAGATGTCCTGTCATGGGTGTGGTATTCTGCCGTGACAGGACGAGGCGCAGGGGCGTTGCGGCAAAGCGAAGGGAGGGCAGGCGATGCGGGTGGCAATGGCAGGGGCGGCCTACTGGGCGATTGTTTTTGCGCTGGGGTTTGTGCTCGGCACGCTGCGGGTGCTGTGGGTTGCCCCGGCGATTGGTCTGCTACCCGCGACTATGCTCGAGTTGCCGGTGATCCTGACCGCAAGCTGGTTCGCCGCGGGATGGCTGGTGCGCCGATTTGCGATTGCGAGCCGCGGCGAGGCGCTTGCCGCAGGCGCGCTTGCCTTCGCCATCCTGATGGCGGCGGAGTGCGCGCTCGCTTCGGTCCTGACGGGACAGAGCCCGGCGCAATGGCTCGCAGGACCGCGACAGCCACACGCGCTGCTGGGGCTGGCAGGGCAGGTGGTGTTCGCGCTGATGCCGTGGTGGCGGGTGAGGCGATAGCCGGTCAGCCGTCCTTCAAAGGACCGCGTTGTGCCCCGGTGCCCCTAAGTTTCGGAGCTTAAATGAACCAGTTCCTTGCTTTTGTTCCCAGTGGCCCGCTCGAGATGCATTTTGATACTCAAGATGAATCCCGCGCCTGGCGCGCTCGGACAATTTTCTGACCGAATATTCGCTCCAAACCAGAAGGCGGTTCTCATGCTTCTGACTTTTCTCGCAGCCATCGCCGGAACCACAGTTGAATACACCGACATGCAGGGAGCGCGCCTTCAGGAGGGGGATGCGTGTTATTCCATCTCCGCAGGAAACACGCGCATCGGGACGACGCGTCAGACCATAACGGCTTCGGATGAAGGTGGGGTGCCGGTATGGGACATCGTGGTTCATCAGAGCGCAGGTGGGGGTGCGTTCGATATGCGCGATCACTTCGTTCTTGCTCGCGATTCGATGCTGCCCGTCCGTATGGAAAGTGCGCGCGGGCGCGAACGCAGTGAACGTGGCTGGCACCGCGTCAGGGTGACCTACGCCAACAACCGGATTCAGGGGACGAAGGAAACAGCCGATGGCGTCACAACGCTGGATGAGCCGCTGTCGGCCCCTGTGTGGGACGGCAATCTTTGGGGCGCGACCTTTGCTGCACTTCCGCTTGCCGAAGGCGGAAGTTACGCAATTCCATTCTGGCAATACGACAAAGGCTTCGGCACGTTCACGGTTCGCGTGATCGGCAGTGAAGACGTCGATACGCCCGATGGCCCCATGTCTGCATGGATCGTTGAGGCAGGTGATCGGCCAGAAGCGCTGCTTCGATACCAGATCGCCAAGGACCCGCGGAAGGAACTCGGGTACCGATCGGATCGCGGTGCTCAACAGATTGATGGGGCCTGCCAGTAAGCTTTGCGCCGGAACCGGAAGTACCAGACCTCGTGCCCGTACACGGTCCGCGCCTTGTGCTCGTAGCGCGTCTCGGGCCAGCCTGAGGGGCGCACCTGCCAGTCGGCGGGCTTCTCCACCACCCACTCGAACAGGTCGGTGTGGCGCTGCATCACCATCAGCGCGTGGCGCAGGTACACCGCGTGGTCGGTGCCGAAGCGGAACTCGCCCCCGGGCTTCATCTTCTGCGCCATCAGCCGCACCGGCCCGTCATTCATCATCCGACGCTTGGCATGGCGGGCCTTGGGCCAGGGATCGGGGTGCAGCAGGTAGAGCATCGTCAGCGCGCCATCGGGAATGCGCGCCAGCACCTCCAGTGCGTCGCCATGATGCAGCCGCACATTGGCGAGCCGCTGCTCCTCGATATGGGTGAGCGCCTGCGCGACGCCGTTGACGAAGGGTTCTGCACCGATGAAGCCGTGATCGGGCAACAGATCGGCGCGGTAGGCGAGATGCTCACCCCCGCCGAAGCCGATCTCGAAATGCAGCGGGCGCCCATGACCGGGGGCGTCACCAAACAGCACGGCGCTCGTCACCGGCCCTTCGGCAGGCACGCTGATTTTCGGCAGAAGGTTGTCGACCAACCCCTGCTGCTTGGTGCGCAACTTCTTGCCGACGCTGCGCCCGTACAGCCGGGCAATGGTGGTCGGATCGCCTTCCTTGAACGCTGTCATGGGCGGGGCGCTTGGCAGGTGCTCCGCCGCAAATCAAGCGCGGGCCGCCTGCGATACGCACCACCCGCCGCACTTCCAAAAAAATCGTGCTGGACGTTTGGACGGCCCCGTGATGATCTGAGCCCATGTCGATCCCGAAGCCCCTCACCGGTTCGCCCGCGACCCTCAGCAACACCGAGCTGGAAATCCTGCGCCTGCTTGCCAGCGGGCACACGACCAAATCGATCGCGGCAAGTCTCGGCCGGTCCGAAACCGCCATCAATGAACGGCTGCGCGTTGCTCGTCGCAAGACCGGTGCGTCCAGCAGCCGCGAATTGGCGCGTCTGCTGGACGCCCAGAAAATCTGGGACGAAAATATTGATCTGTCGCGCCGCGATGGTTCTGCCGACAGTCCGGCACGGCCCCGCAACCCGGGGTTCGAATGGACGAAAGGACAGATTGCCATGCTTATCCTGCTACCCGCCGCCGCGCTCGGCCTCGCCGTTACCGCCAACACTGTCACGCAGCATCAGCCTGCAACCACTCAGAGCCATGCTGCTATGTCGGCTGCCACTTCGCCGCTGGTCGGGCGCTGGGCGCTTGATGTCGCCCGCATCCCGGCTGACGAGCGTCCGCAAGGCGTGAAGATCGCATTCGCCCAAGTGGGCGGTGAACAATGGACCACCCGGGTCGAGATCACGGACGCGGACGGCACGGTGCGCCACGCCGATTCGACTGCAAAGGTGGACGGCGTGCCGGTTCCCGTCAGCGGCACCATGGCGTTCATCGACACGGTATCGCTGCGCCACCCGGCTGCGGACACGCTGGTGATGACGTTGAGCAAGAATGGCGCGCCGGTTTCGACGCGGGTCTATACCGTCGCCAAGGACGGCAAGTCGATGACCGAGACGATCATCTGGGCGAACGGTGAAATGCCCGAACCCAAGACCACAACCTTCACCCGCATCGGCTGAAACGCAGAGCGCCCGGAGCCAAGGCTCCGGGCGTCTACAATGTCAGTAGTGATCTGATCCGGCCCGCAAGGGCCGCGAGGCCACGGGGCCGAGCCGCAGGCGCTTAAGCCCGCAGGGCTTGAAACAGCGCCGAGGAGGCACCCGCGGAGGCGGGCGCCCAATCAATTACGCCGCTTCGACCACCGTCTCGTCGTCGCGCAGGACATAGCCGCGGCCCCAGACGGTCTCGATGTAATTTTCACCGCCGCAAGCCAGCGACAGCTTCTTGCGCAGCTTGCAGATGAACACGTCGATGATCTTGAGTTCGGGCTCGTCCATCCCGCCATAGAGGTGGTTGAGGAACATTTCCTTGGTCAGCGTGGTGCCCTTGCGAAGCGAGAGCAGCTCCAGCATCGCATATTCCTTGCCGGTCAGGTGCACGCGGCTGCCGTCGACTTCGACCGTTTTGGCGTCGAGGTTCACGGCGAGTTTGCCGGTGCGGATGACCGACTGCGAGTGACCCTTCGAACGGCGCACCACGGCATAGATGCGGGCGACCAGTTCTTCGCGGTGGAACGGCTTGGTGACGTAATCGTCAGCGCCGAAGCCAAAGCTGCGGATCTTCGAATCCATTTCGCTGATGCCCGAAAGGATCAGCACCGGGGTCTGCACCTTGGCGACACGCAGCTTCTTGAGCACGTCATAGCCATGCATGTCAGGCAGGTTCAAATCGAGCAGGATGATGTCGTAATCATACAGCTTGCCCAGATCGAGGCCTTCCTCGCCGAGGTCGGTCGAATAGACATTGAAGCCTTCGGTGGTGAGCATCAGCTCGATTGCCTTGGCAGTGGTCGGTTCGTCTTCGATGAGCAGAACGCGCATTTTCGTCCCCTGTATGTCCCCGTGGTAACCCCTGCTTAGGAGAGGTTGCCGTCTGTTAACCACGCCACTTCTCACCAAAAAAGGTTAATAAGAAGTTTAGGTCGTTAACTTTTTGGAGTGAGTCTTTCGAGTCACACCCCCGTGTGGGGGAATTCTGTCGCTGGGATAGACCTTTACGGAGGAGCCGTCGCCTCCACGAAAGTACTAAGATGCGCCTGCCAGCTTCTTGGCCCGCCGCCGCTCCGCGCTCGATCCCAGCCCGATCGCCTCGCGGTATTTGGCCACCGTGCGCCGGGCAAGGTCGAAACCCTCTTTCTGGAGCATTTCGGCAAGCTGCTGGTCGGAAAGGATGTTTTTCGCGGTTTCGGCATCGATCAGCGCCTTGATCCGCGCCTTGATCGCCGCGCTCGACGCGCCTTCACCATCGGCGGAGGCAACCCCGCTGGTGAAGAAGTATTTCAGCTCGAACGTCCCGCGCGCGCAGGCGAGGTATTTGTTGCTGGTGACGCGGCTGACCGTGCTTTCGTGCATCTCGATCTTTTCGGCGACCTCGCGAAGCGTGAGCGGGCGCAGTTCGGAAACGCCGCGGCGGAAGAACCCGTCCTGCTGCTTCACGATCTCGGCCGCGGTCTTCAGGATCGTCTTCTGGCGCTGGTCCAATGCGCGAATCAGCCAGTGCGCGTCTGCCAGCTTCTCCTTGAGCCAGCCCTGCGATTCCTTGTTCGCCGCCCCGGCGTTCAATTCGAGGAAATAGCCGCGGTTGACGATCAGCTTTGGCAGCGTCTCCTCGTTGATCGCGATGTCCCAGCCCCCGGCAGCGTTGGCGGTGACGAGGATGTCCGGCACCACGGTGCTGCTGTCGGAAGGGACGAAGGCCAGGCCGGGGCGCGGATTGTAACTGCGCAATTCGCGCAGCATGTCGGCGAAATCCTCGTCATCGACGCGGCACAGGCGCTTGAGGCGATCAACTTCGCCCCGCGCCACAAGGTCGAGATTGGAGATCAGCGCCGCCATGCAGGGGTCATAGCGGTCCGCTTCGCGCGCCTGGATGGCGATGCATTCGGCAAGATTGCGCGCGCCCACGCCTGAGGGATCAAGCGATTGCACCAGTGTCAGCGCGGCTTCGGCCTCGAACAATTCGACACCCAGATCGTCAGCGACTTCGTCGAGCGGCGTGCCGAGATAGCCTGCATCGTCGAGCAGGCCGACGATATGGCGGGCGATGAAAGCGGTGCGGGGGTCATTCGTCAGCGCGCCGATCTGCCCTTCAAGGTGCTCAGCCAGCGTCACCTCGGCGGCGCGCAGCTGCTCCCAGTCGGGCATGTCGTCAAAGTCGCCGCCGCCTGCCGACGCCGCCGCGCCCCATTCGGCATCGCGGGCTCCCCGCGCATCGCCATCGCCGGTGTCCCAGTCGCGGTCGACAGAGGCGAGGTCGAGCGGGGCATCACCTTCACCGCCGCCCGCCAGCATCAGTTGATCGGCAGGGGCATCCTCACCCGGCGGGGGGGCGAGCTCGATCCGCTCGGGCTCTGCGCCGCTGTCTGCCGGGCCGCCGGTGTCGAGCAGCGGATTGGCATCCAGCGCCTCCGCGATGAAGGTTTCGATCTCGAGGTTGGAGGCCGCCAGCAGCTTGATCGCCTGCTGCAATTGCGGCGTCATCACCAGCGATTGCGATTGCCTCAGGTCAAGGCGGGGACCTAACGCCATCGTTCAGGGCCTAGAGCGTGAAGCTCTCGCCGAGATAGAGCCGCCGCACGTTCTCGTCGGCGACGAGTTCCTGCGGGGAACCGGCAAACAGCACCTGCCCGCCATAGATGATGCAGGCGCGGTCCACGATATCGAGCGTCTCGCGCACGTTGTGGTCGGTGATCAGCACGCCGATGCCGCGCGCCTTCAGATCGCGCACCAACTCGCGGATGTCGCTGATCGACAGCGGGTCAATGCCCGCGAAGGGCTCATCCAGCAGCATGATCGAAGGCTTGGCCGCCAGCGCGCGCGCAATCTCGCAGCGTCGCCGCTCCCCGCCCGAAAGCGCCATCGCCGGCGATTCGCGCAGCCGGGTGAGGCCGAATTCCACGAGCAGGCGTTCCAGTTCGCTTGCGCGGGTGGCCTTGTCGGGCTCGACCAGTTCGAGCACGCAGGCGATGTTCTGTTCCACAGTCATGCCGCGGAAAATGCTGGTTTCCTGCGGCAGGTAACCGAGGCCGAGGATCGCACGGCGATACATCGGCAGCTTGGTCACATCCTCGCCATCCATCAGGATCCGGCCCGAATCCGGCTTCACCAAGCCCATGATCGAATAAAAGCAGGTGGTCTTGCCCGCGCCGTTGGGGCCGAGCAGCCCGAGCACCTCGCCCTTCGCCACGGTCAGGGAGATGTCAGAGAGCACCGAGCGCTTGTCATAGCTCTTGGCGATCGAGATGACCTCCAGCCCGCTGCCGAGCGGCTGGACGGCAGCCGGATTCGGCGCATGGGAAAGGGTGGTGGTGCTCATCAGGATTTCGTCTTTAGCACCCTTGGAGCGCCAGAAAAGGGTTGCTGGGCGTTTGGCAGGATTTTTGCTTAGTGTTGAGGCAACCCTGGGTCAGGGGTAGGGCCATTGCGCTTGCTTGTGGGTTTTGAGCAACTTGCATTGGCACCCATGCGTCCGGCGCAACATTATGACCGCAGCGCACGACATGTTGCAACTCCGTGACGGCTGAGCGATACTGCGTCATCAGCAATCAACCGTTGGGGAGCGGCAGATATGGTGAATTCAGACAAGCGCGCCAAAGCCCATGTACTTTCCGGCAACAAGGTGCGCGACTGGCGCAAGGCGATGAGCGACCACGTGGCTTATGGCCTGCTGGTCTATACCGCGCTCCAGATCTTCGTCACCGTCAAGGCCCTGTCAGAGGGCTCCTCGACCGCGCTGCCTTATCTGGCGCTGATCGTGCTGGTTTCGGCGATCATCCCTGTGTGCCGCTGGTTCGAGAAACGCTGGGCCGGCCTTGATGACGTGCAGGCGGCGGATCCCGGCTTCGCGCCGGCATTCAAGCGCGACGCCATAACGCTGTGGGCGCTGGCCATCGGGCTGCCCTTCGGCATCACTCTGATCTTCAAGATGCTGTTGAGCCTATTCTGAGTCCCGCACGCCATCCGGCGTGCGAAATCCTCGCTCTCGCGGCCTGAAAGCCGCATCGCTGCGGTCGCCCGGTCGGGCTTGCGGTTGCCAAGGCAACCGATGCCAGCGCATCCCTTTAATGTTCACACTGGTTCGGCTCTCAGGGCCGCGAGCGCACGCGCGCGAGCCGCAGGTGCCCCGTGACGTCAGCCACGGGAACAGCACTGAGGATGCAGCCGCGGCGGCGACTGCACTACTTGGAAGCGTATCTTTCGATCGCTTCGATCGTGATCTGGCGCGCTTCGGCAGCGTCGCCCCACTTGCCCACGCGCACCCACTTTTCGGCTTCCAAGTCCTTGTAGTGCGTGAAGAAGTGCTCGATCTGCTGGAAGATGATGTTCGGAAGATCGCTCGTCTCGACCACGTCGGCATAATAGGGGAACGTCTCGTTGACCGGCACGCAGATCAGCTTCTCGTCGCCGCCCTGCTCGTCTTCGAGGTTCAGCACGCCGATCGGGCGGGCACGCACCACGCAGCCCGGGATGAAGGGCGAGCGCGAGATCACCAGCGCATCGAGCGGATCGCCATCAGGCGAAAGCGTGTGCGGCACGAAACCGTAGTTCGCCGGATAGCGCATCGGCGTGTGCAGAATACGATCGACGAACAGGGCGCCGCTTTCCTTGTCGAACTCGTACTTCACCGGCTCGCCGCCGGCCGGCACTTCGATGATCACGTTGAGATCGTCGGGCGGGTTCACGCCGGTGGGGATCTTGTCGATGCGCATGATTGTTCTCTTTTGCGGATGATCGGTGTGAGAGGTAACGCGCGGCCCCTTAATGCGTGCCGCAGGATTGCGAAAGAGCCTGTGTAAGCCTAATCGCGCACCCCTATGAGCAAGAAGACACCCCAAGCCATCCGTGGCACCCAGGATATCTTCGGCGCCGATGCCGAGGCTTTCGCCTTCGTGGTCGAGACGTTCGAGCGCGTCCGGCGGCTCTACCGCTTCCGCCGGGTCGAGATGCCGGTCTTCGAAAAGACCGAGGTGTTCGCCCGTTCTCTGGGCGAGACGACCGATGTCGTGTCGAAGGAGATGTATTCCTTCGACGATCGCGGCGGCGAAAGCCTGACCCTGCGCCCCGAATTCACCGCCGGGATCGCGCGCGCCTTCCTCACCAATGGCTGGCAGCAATATGCGCCGCTGAAGGTCGCCACCCACGGCCCCCTGTTCCGCTACGAGCGCCCGCAGAAAGGCCGCTACCGCCAGTTCCACCAGATCGACGCCGAAGTGATCGGCGCGGGTGAGCCGCAAGCGGATGTGGAACTGCTGGCGATGGCGGATCAGCTGCTGCGCGAGCTTGGCATCCATGATGTCACCCTGCACCTCAATACGCTGGGCGATGGTGAAAGCCGTGAGGCATGGCGGGCGGCGTTGATCGAATACTTCCGCGCCGTGAAGGACCAGCTGTCAGAAGAATCGCAGGAGCGGCTGGAGAAGAATCCGCTGCGCATCCTCGATTCGAAGGACCCGAGGGACAAGCCGTTCCTTGCCGACGCTCCCAAGATCGACGCGTTTCTGTCAGAGGAGGCGAGCGCCTTCTTCGCCGCCGTCACCAGCGGGCTGGATGCGGCGGGCGTGAAGTGGGTGCGGGCCGAAAGCCTTGTCCGCGGGCTGGATTACTACCGCCACACCGCGTTTGAATTCATCCCTGATGAGGGGAGTGCTTCGGCGGCAGCCTTGGGCAGCCAGAGCACGGTTCTGGGCGGTGGGCGTTATGACGGGCTGATGGAGTCGCTCGGCGGCGCGCCGACGCCTGCGGTGGGCTGGGCTGCGGGAATCGAGCGGCTGGCGATGCTGGTCGGACAGAGGCCCGAAGAGCCCATCGAGATCGCCGTAATCCCCATGAACGAGGGCGCGTTGCTAAAGGCGATCGAAGTGGCGCAGGAATTCCGTCTATCCGGATTTTCGACCGAGATTTTTGCGCGCGGTAACGTCAAGAAGCGCTTCAATCGCGCCGATCAGGCTGGAGCTATGGCCGCCATGATCATCGGCGATGACGAGATTGCTTCGGGCACGCTGCAATTCAAGAATCTGGCGACCGGCGAACAATCGACCGTCGACCTCGCAGGGTCGGTCGAGCGTGCCTGGGAACTGCGGCTGGATCGTGATGCCGGCGGAATCGATACCATGCTGGGCGATCTGGAAGGCGCCGTCGACGCGTTGGATGACGCAAATTGACAGCGATCCCCCCCGAACGCCTTGACCAGATCGCGCACCGCTTTGCGGAGCTGGAAGCGCGCATGGCCTCGGGCACGCTGGAGGGTGAGGCCTTCGTCCGCGCCTCCCGCGACTATGCGGAACTCGAACCCGTCGCCAAGATCGCAGCCGAGGTGAAGGCGGCGCGCGAGGAAATGGCGGGGCTGGCCGAAATGCTCGCCGACCCCGAGATGAAGGCGATGGCCGAGGACGAGCTCGCCCAGATCAAGGCCACCCTCCCCGATCTCGAACGCCGCCTCGCTATCGCGCTGCTGCCGCGTGACAGCGCGGACGCCAAGCCCGCGATGCTCGAAATCCGCGCCGGCACCGGGGGCGATGAGGCCGCGCTGTTCGCCGCCGATCTCTACCGCATGTACGAACGCTACGCCGCCGAGCAGGGGTGGAAGGTCGAGGCGGTCAGCATCAACGCCAGCGATATTGGCGGCTTCAAGGAAGTGATCGCCAACGTCACCGGCACCGGCGTCTTCGCCAAGCTGAAATTCGAAAGCGGGGTCCACCGCGTCCAGCGCGTCCCCGTGACCGAAAGCGGCGGACGCATCCATACCTCGGCGGCGACTGTGGCGGTGCTTCCCGAGCCGGACGAAGTGGACGTCTCGGTCGAGGAGAAAGACCTCAAGATCGACGTCTACCGCGCGTCCGGAGCAGGTGGTCAGCACGTCAACACCACGGATTCGGCGGTGCGCATCACGCACTTGCCGACGGGCACCGTGGTCACCTGTCAGGACGGGCGCAGCCAGCACAAGAACAAGGAAAAGGCGATGCAGGTGCTGCGCACGCGGCTCTACGATGCCCAGCGCGAAGCCACCCAGGGCGCCGAGGCCGAGGCGCGGAAGGCGATGGTCGGTTCTGGCGACCGTTCCGAACGCATCCGCACCTACAACTTCCCCCAGGGCCGCGTTACCGATCACCGCATCGGGCTGACGCTGCACAAGCTTGAAGAAGTGCTCGCCGGACCGGGGCTGGGCGAGCTGGTCGATGCGCTGATCGCCGAGGACGAAGGCAAGCGGCTGGCGGCGTTAGCCGAGTGATGGGGGCTGAGTGACCGTCGGCGAAGCGATCCGCGCCGCTGCCGAGCGCCTCGCACCTGTCAGCGACACCGCACGGCTGGATGCGGAGCTGCTGATGGCCCATGCGCTCGGTTCGACCCGTTCGGACATGCTGCTGCGGGCGATGCGAGATCCTGCGCCAGAGGGTTTCGCCGCGCTGATCGAACGCCGCATGGGCCATGAGCCGGTCGCCTACATCATCGGCACGGCCGAGTTCCACGGCCTCACCCTCGCCGTCACCCCCGCCACCCTGATCCCGCGCGGGGACAGCGAAACACTGGTCGAAGCGGCGCTGGAGCATGCAGGGGAGGCGGGCCGGGCAATCGATCTCGGCACGGGAACGGGCGCACTGCTGCTCGCCCTGCTGTCAAACCGGGCGGGCTGGCATGGTGTGGGCGTGGACGCCTCGCAGGCCGCGCTTTCTGTCGCAGGCCGGAACGCCGCTTCGCTCGGCCTTGCGGAGCGGAGCGTCTGGCGGTGCCGTGATTGGCGCAACCCCGGCTGGACAGACGATCTGGCCAGCTTCGACCTGATCCTCTGCAACCCCCCCTACGTTGAAGAAGAGGCCGTGCTGGACCGCCAAGTGCGCGACTTTGAGCCCGCCAGCGCGCTCTTCGCTGGCCCCGAGGGGCTGGACGATTACCGCATCCTGATCCCCCAGCTGCGCGCGCTGATGAACCCGCAGGCGGTCGTTATTTTGGAAATCGGTGCGAATCAGGCGGAGCAGGTGAGCGCGCTTGCGGCAGCATCGGGCTTTGCCGCCGATCTGCGCCGCGATCTCGCCGGGCGCGCGAGGGCGTTGATCCTAAGGTGAAGGAAAAACAAGGCAGGGGTTGGCAAACCGGTTTTGCATCGCTACGTCCTTATCAGGCCAGACGATCTGCGAAGGGCGCAAATCGCTAGGCCAAGCTCCTAAACTTAGCTGATACGGCCGTCAGGGCACGACCCCGACTGCGGCAGCGCGGAGCGCGCGGCACGCTATGGCAAGGCCATCGCCGGGACCATGCGTGACGAAGGGCAAGGGGTCTGTTGACCGCGCGGGCAAAGAGTTTTTCGCGCCAGGTCGCTGATAAGGAACGTTTTCCTTGAATAACAATAACAACAACCGGAATAACCGTCGTCGCGGTCGCGGAAATCGCAACCAAGGCGGCAACCCCAGCCAGCTCAACCGGATCGACAGCCGGGCGCGTGGCAATGCCCCGCAGATGCTCGACAAGTACAAGAAGCTCGCGCAGGACGCCCAGCATAACGGCGACCGGGTGCAGATGGAGTACTACCTCCAGTTTGCCGACCACTATTTCCGGGTGATTGCCGACAACAAGGCCCGTCTGGACGAACAGCGCGGCGGTGTCGGCGGGAATCCGCGTCGCAACGACGAGCGCGAACAGGCCGAGGACTTCGAAGACGATTTCGATTTCGACCGTGGCCGTCGCAGCGAAGCGCCGACGCGCTCGCCCTACGAACAGCCCGACAACGAATCGCGCGGCGACGTGATGGAAGGCGAACCGGGGCAGGAAGGCGAAGCCTTCCTCACCGAAGATCGCGGCAATGATCGCGGTGATGACCGTGACGGCAACCGCGACGATAACCGCCAGCGTGGCCCGCGCCGCCAGCCACAGCAGCGCAAGCCTCGCGAAGAGGGACGTGACGGCGGGCGCAGCGAGAAGCGGGCTGATCGTCCTGAACGCGCTGAGCGTCCCGAGCGCACTGAGCGTCCGGAGCGCGTTGCAGAACGCACCGAAAAGCCCGGGCGTGGCCGCAAGCCGCGCAAGCCCGCCGATGATGATGGCCGCGGCGTGATCGACAGTTCGATCCTCCCGCCCTCGATCCGCGGCGATGACACCGGGTCCGGCGAAAGCGGCGGCGCGCTCGAAACGGTCGAGTAAGCTGCCGTGATCGAGCGGCTGGCCGCAGTGCCTGCGTTGGCGCAGCGCTTTCCGGCGCTTGCCGCGATCGTGCTGGGGCTTATCGCCGCCTGCGCCTACCCGCCGCTGCACCTGTGGCCTTTGGGCCTCGCCGCGCTGGCGGGGTTCGTGTGGCTCGTTTTCGCCGCGCCCACCAAGCGCGCGGCGCTGTGGGTCGGGTGGTGTTTCGGCTGGGCGCATCTGACGCTCGCCAACAACTGGATCGCCACCGCCTTCACCCATCAGGCGAAGATGCCCGAATTTCTCGGGTGGCTGGCGGTGCCGCTGCTGTGCATCTATCTCGCGATCTATCCCGCATTGGCCGCACTAGCGGCGCATGTTCTGGCCCGTCGTCAGCCGCTGTGGGCCTTCGGTCTGGTGCTGGCGGGCGCGTGGGTCGTCACCGAATGGCTGCGCGGATGGGTGTTCACCGGATACCCTTGGCCGCCCTTGGGGCTGATGCTGCTCGGGACGTGGGACACGCCGGGCTTGGCGCGATACATGACAATCACCGGCACATATGCGTTGTCAGGGCTCACTCTCCTGATCGCGGCTGTGTTGCTTGCGGGCCTTGTCTCACGCCGTTGGGTCAATACGGGCGGCCTTGCGCTGCTGCTCATCGTGGGCATGATCGCTCCGCTGAAGGAGCGCGCCCCGCAGACGGAAGGCGTTCGCTACACCCTTGTCCAGCCCTATATCCCGCAGTCGGAAATCAACGACGGCTCCAAGTTCGAGGAGCAATTCGCCCGCCTCACCCGCCTGACCGCACCTTCGCGCGATCAGTCGCGCCTTGTGCTCTGGCCGGAAAGCGCGGTCCCCGACTATCTCGAGGAAGGCTATCCGGAGCGATACTATATCCAGATGACCGCGGACGCTGACCCGGTGGTAGCGCGGCGGCGGATCGGCCAGGTGATCGGCCCGCAATCGACGCTGCTCGCGGGCGTGGTCAACCTCAACATCGGCACAGGCCCCTCCGGCGTGCCCGCGGCGGTCAGCGCGCGCAATTCCGTGATGGCGATCAACGGCAAGGGCGCAATCCTTGCGGGCTACGACAAGGCGCATCTGGTGCCCTATGGCGAATACCTGCCGCTGCGCCCGATCCTTGAACCGCTCGGCCTGTCGCGGCTGGTGGCGGGCAGCATCGATTACCTGCCCGGCCCCGGGCCGCGCACGCTCGACCTCGGCGTCCATGGCAAGGCGGGGGTGATGATCTGTTACGAGATCGTCTTCTCGGGCGCAGTCGCCGACAAGGCCAATCGCCCCGATTACATCTTCAATCCCTCGAACGATGGCTGGTTTGGCAGCTGGGGCCCGCCGCAGCATCTCGCGCAGGCACGGATGCGCGCGATCGAGGAGGGACTGCCGGTGCTGCGTTCCACCACCACCGGGATCAGCGCCGTGATCGACGCCAGTGGCGTGGTGCGCGGAACAATCCTGCAGGGGAAGGCGGACAAGCTTGAAGGTTTCATCCCCAAGGCCAAGCCCCCGACCCTGTTCGCGCAGTTCGGCCACGGACTGACACTGGCATGGGCTGCGCTGCTGCTTCTCCTCGGCCTTGGCCTGCCGAGAGTGCTTGCGCTCATCCGCGCGCGCCGCTAGGGCGAACGGGAAAACGCGCGGACATAAAGGTTTCCTTATATCTCTATAAGTTGTCCTTCTTCCCGCACCGATCCGCCCATTCCAGCCCCCGGGGTATTCATGCGCACCAACTATCTCTTCACCTCCGAAAGCGTCTCCGAAGGCCATCCCGACAAGGTCGCCGACCAGATTTCCGACGCGATTGTCGACCTGTTCCTCTCGAAGGACGCCGAAGCGCGCATCGCCTGCGAAACCCTTACCACCACGCAGCTGGTGGTGCTGGCCGGCGAAATCCGCTGCAAGGGCGTGTTCGAGAACGACGAATGGGCGCCGGGCGCCGAAGCCGAGATCGAAAAGACCGTCCGCGATACGGTGAAGCGCATCGGCTACGAGCAGGACGGCTTCCACTGGGAGAAGTTTGAATTCATCAACCGCCTGCACGGCCAGTCGGCGCACATCGCGCAGGGCGTGGACGCGGGCGAGAACAAGGATGAAGGCGCGGGCGACCAGGGCATCATGTTCGGTTACGCGACCGACGAGACCCCCGGCCTGATGCCGGCGACGCTCTATTACAGCCACAAGATCCTCGAGCGTATGGCGGCTGACCGCCACTCGGGCGCGGCGCCTTTCCTCGAGCCCGACGCCAAGAGCCAGGTGACCCTGCGTTACGAAGGCTCGATCCCGGTGGCGGCGACTGCGGTGGTCGTCTCGACCCAGCACAAGGCCGGATATGACGAAAACGAACCGGCCAAGCAGGCCGAGCTCGAAGCCTATGTGAAGGGCGTGATCGCCGACGTGATCCCGGCCGAGCTGCTGCGCGAAACCGAGTACTTCATCAACCCCACCGGCAGCTTCGAAATCGGCGGACCGGATGGCGACGCGGGCCTGACGGGCCGCAAGATCATCGTCGACACCTATGGCGGCGCAGCCCCGCACGGCGGCGGCGCGTTCAGCGGCAAGGATCCGACCAAGGTTGACCGTTCGGCGGCCTATATCACCCGCTACCTCGCCAAGAACGTGGTGGCCGCTGGTCTTGCCACGCGCTGCACCATCCAGATCGCCTATGCGATCGGGGTGTCGAAGCCACTGTCGCTCTATGTCGACACGCACGAAACCGGCACCGTGGGCGACGACGTCATCGAACAGGCGATCCTCGGCATCGCCAAGCTCGGCGGCCTGACCCCGCGCAGCATCCGCACGCATCTTGGCCTCAACAAGCCGATCTACCGGCCGACCGCCGCCTACGGCCACTTCGGCCGCACCGCGGAAGGCGACTACTTCCCGTGGGAACGGCTTGATCTGGTGGACGATCTGAAGGCCGCACTGGCCTGATCCTGATTGAGGCGCTGGACCCGCTTAGCGGTTCAGCGCCTCACGCCACCGGCCCCAAATGGTGCCGGTAACAAGACCCGCAAGGGTCCCCGGCAGCGCGAAGAACAGGGATTCTTCGCTAAGCTCGCCAGCCATGGCCGTGACAATTGCAGCAGGCACGAAAGCGCCGAGAAGCATCCCCGCCGCCGCATAGGTGCGGCTTCTGTCCTGACCGCTGCCAGACAAGATCAACGTCAAGGGCAGGCCTAACAGCACTGCCGATGCGAGCACGATCGCGCCCGAAAGCATCAGGGGGTAGGCAAGCACCAGCGCGGTCTCGCCAAGGCTCCGATATTCCAAACCGGCAAACGCCAGCGGGATCATGAACAGCACCGTGTAGGGTGCAGCCCCGGCTACCGTTCCCCAACCCACCGCGCGGGCGAAAGCTGTAAAACCGTTGGTCATCTTGCGTTCCTTTCCATCGGTGGAACAGGCGGCGCGGTGGCCGCCCGTCCTTACCGGTCGTTACGCCTCGGGCGCAGCGGGGCGCGCGTTGGCGGCCCACTGCTCCTCGCGGAACCACGCCCCGACCTTGCGGCCGAACTTGGCGATCGCGTTCATGTTGAAGAAGTGCATGGCGCCCAGCACCAGCACCGCGAAGCCGACTTTGCTCGACAGGTAGCGGATCGCTTCGGGCACGCTTTCCGGCGGCTTGCCGAATTGTAGCGCCAGCAGGATGAAGCCGAGGTTCACCAGATAGAAGCCGACCACCAGCAGATGGTTGGTCGAACGGGCCAGCACTTGATCATGGCCGAAGCAATCGACCAGAAACACCTCGCCGTTCTTCGACAGGGTGCGCGCCACCCACACCGTCAGCCCGATGCTGATGGCAAGGTAGGCGAGATAGCTCAGGGATTCATGCATCGATACCTCCTGTTGTTTCTGTAAACACCGAAATAGACGGGCAAGCGGAAATGATGGTGGGTCTGGCCTCCTGTGTCAGTTGCGGGATTTTCCGGGGATCAGGCGTGCGACCCGGCCGCCCAGCTTCATCAGCGTGACGAGGGTCGATTTGGGCAGGCTGCGCACATCGTCGTACCAGTGTGCCAGCGTCCCGATGAATTCGTGCATCCGTCCGATCCGCTCGATTACGTGCGGCGGCACATCACTGCGTGTCGCCATGTCGGCGCTCAACTGCCGCAGGGCAGTAATGGTCGGGTCGATCTCACGCTTCTTGCGCTCGCTGACGATCCGGATGAGCATTTCCCACAGGTCGGTTTCCGCGACGAAGTGGTCGCGCCTGTCGCCCTCCACATGGGTGCGACGGATGATGCCGTAGGATTGCAGCTCCTTGACCCCGGTCGAGACGTTGGACCGCGCAAGACCAAGCGTCTCGCAGATTTCCTCGGCGTGAAGCGGACGATCGCTCAGATAGAGCAGCGCATGGATCTGCGCGACCGAGCGGTTGACCCCCCAATGCGTCCCCATCTCCCCCCAATGGAGGATGAAGGATCTGGCTTCGGGAATGTCATAGACTCGCATCGCATCACCAATTTCTGTAAAAACAGAAATAGCTGACACGGATTGGGAGTCAAGTGGGAAAGCGCCAGTGCGTTGCCTGCCCCTTAGCGGGGAGGGTCGTCAGCGCCGTGGATCGGTGAGGGGCGGTCGAGCGCGAGTTCGGCGTCGGAGAAAGTGAAGGGGCTGCGCACCCCGGCCATCCCGCCGAGCTCGACCCGCATCCCGCGCGCGATCACCTGCGGGTCGGCAAAGACTTCGTCCAACCGGTTGATCGGTCCGGCGGGGACACCTGCCGCATGGCAGGCATCGAGCAGGCCCTGCTTGGTCCAGCCCGCTGTCGCCGCCGCAATCTCGGCATCAAGCGCCCGGGCATTCGCTGTCCGATCACCATTGGCGAGAAAGCGTGGATCGTCACACAGTTCGCTCCGCCCGAGCACCGCCATCAGCTTGTGGAACAACCCGTCATTGGCCGGCGCGAGGATCACGTGACCATCGGTCACCGCAAACACACCGTAGGGCGCGACCTGTGCGTGGGCATTGCCCATGCGCGGCGGGTTCTCGCCTGTGGTGAAGAGATAGGTCGCCTGATTGGCGAGCAGCCCGACCGAGCAATCGAGCAGGCTCATATCGACCTGCTGGCCGAGTCCCTGCCTTGGGCCGGTCCGCGCCCGCATCAACAGCGCAGCCTGAACGCCGTTCGCCGCCCAGACGCCGGTGGCAAGGTCGCTGATCGAGATGCCCATCTTGACCGGATGCCCCTCCGGTTCGCCGGTCAGCGACATCAGACCGCTCATCCCCTGCGCCACGAAGTCATACCCTGCCTCGTGGGCGCGCGGTCCGGTCTGGCCGAAACCGGTGATCGAGCAATAGACAAGGGCGGGGTTCGCGGCCGAGAGGCTGGCGTAATCGAGCCCGAATTTGGCGAGGCTGCCAGTCTTGAAGTTCTCGATCACGACATCGGCGTCACCGCACAGCGCGCGCACCCGCGCGAGATCATCCGCATCACCAAAGTCGGCAATGATCGAGCGCTTGCCGCGGTTGCAGGCGTGATAATAGGCGGCTTCGCGGTGGACGGTGCCGTTGGCATCGGTGCGCTCGACCCAGGGCGGCCCCCACAGCCGGGTGCCGTCGCCTTCCGGGCTCTCGACCTTGATCACATCCGCGCCGAGGTCCGCGAGAATCTGCCCGCAGAACGGCCCCGCCAGAACGCGGGCGAGTTCGACGACCTTGAGGCCCGCCAACGGGGCATTGGGGTTGCGGGGTTCGGGGAGCCACATGGTCATTCGCCCAGATGCTTTCTGAGGAAGGACACGCTGTCGGCAAGCACCGGCCCCTTGCCGCGGAACGGCACCGAGATCGCCATGACCACCTCCTCGTGATCAAGCGGGCCGTAGTTCCTGACCTCGACCGGCGCACCCAGTTCCCGCAGCTTCGCGCCGAGGTTGTTGGCGTTCCTCGGGCGCACCGTCTCGTCGCCGTCCGATGTGACGAGCAGCAGTGGCGGCGCATCCTTGCGCGCAAACGCAATCGGCTGCGTCTCTTCCGGGCGCGGCCATTGGCTGAAGGCTGCAACCGAACGCGGGCTGTCGAAAGGATAGAAGTCATAGGGGCCGGACAGGCCAACCGCCGCCTTGACGTTGGCTGGATCGGCACCCGCTGCCGTCAGCCGCTTCGCGTCCAGCGCCAGCATCACCGCCTGATAGGCTCCTGCCGAGTGACCCATGAAGGCAACCCGCGCCGGATCGCCGCCGTGCTTGGCGATGTTGTCCTGCACCCATGCGACAGCCTCGGTCCCGTCATCGAGGAAGGCGGGGAAGTGAACCTCGGGCACCTTGCGGTAGTCCGGGATGACCACAAGGAATCCCTCGCGTGCCAGCGCTCTCCCGGCAAAGGCGTAGGCGGCACGGTCGCCCTTGGCCCAGCCACCGCCGTACCAGAAGATCACCACCGGCAGCTGACCCTTGGCCTTGGCATCAGGGGCCCAGATGTCCAGCGTTTGGCCGTGGCTCCCGAAAGCCACACCCTCCGCCACCAGCCGCGCGCCCGCACTACCGCCTGCCATCCGGTCGTAATAGGAGAGCAGTCGCGGCGGCGAGGTGAAGGCGAGGATGCTGCCGATCATGACAAGCAGCAGGGCAAGGCCGAGCGCAATTCCACGCCTCATCAGACGACGTAATGCGCGGTGGTGGTCGCTGCGATATCGGCCTCCGTCACGCCCGGTGCCATCTCGATCAACCGGAACGGCGAGGCGTGATCGGTCCGCGCAAACACCGCAAGGTTGGTTATGACCATGTCGACCACCCCTGCTCCGGTCAGCGGCAGGGTGCAGGCCGGGATGAACTTGGGCGCGCCGTCCTTGGACGTGTGATCCATCACCACGATGATTTTCTTCACTCCGGCGACAAGATCCATCGCGCCGCCCATGCCCTTGATCATCTTGCCCGGGATCATCCAGTTGGCGATGTCGCCGTTCTCGGCCACTTCCATGGCGCCCAGGACGGTGAGGTCGATATGCCCGCCGCGGATCATCGCGAAACTGGTCGCACTGTCGAAATAGGCGCTGTGGGGAAGTTCGCTGATCGTCTGCTTGCCGGCGTTGATGAGATCGGGATCGACCTCGTCGTCATAGGGGAAGGGCCCGATGCCGAGCATCCCGTTCTCGCTCTGCAGCGTTACAAGCATGCCTTCGGGAATGTGGTTCGCCACCAGCGTCGGGATGCCGATGCCGAGGTTGACGTAATAGCCGTCCTTCAGCTCGCGCGCGGCGCGGGCGGCCATCTGGTCGCGTGTCCAACCGGTCAAAACAGCGGCCTCGGCCATCAAAGAAACTCCCTGAGAAATTGCGGCTGCAGCCTAACGGAAATGCAGCACGAGAAATTCGAACTCGCCATGACGCATGATGTCGTCACCATCCTCGTCGAACCAGGCGACGAGGTAGAGCGGTCCCTTGGTGGCGCTGACCGGGTCTTCGCGCCATTCCCCACGCGCATCATCGCCGCCGATGGCAGAGACATTGAAGACGTGGCGGTAATAGTCGGGACCGAGCCTCAGCCCGTAGAGGTGGTTGTGTCCCTCGGCGCCCAGTATCAGGGTGCCCGATCCGGCCGCCGTGTCGGCAAAGCCAGTGCCGGGCAGGAAATAGGGTGGCAACGCAACGGGGGGTTCGGGGTTTGCGCGTGCTTCGGGCTCGGCAGCGGCAAAGATGCTGTCGTCGCGCCACGCGGCGATCCAGTAGGTGTCGTCAGTCCCGCGCACCGGCAGCACGATCGAAAAAGGTGCGCGCTTCAGCGTAACCTCGGATCGCAACATGTCCTTTGCAGTGAGCGGGACTTCGGCACCGCCCTGTTCGAACCGCAGCGCCAACCACGGTGAATGGCTGAGGCGCGTGGCATCCGTCGGCGCGCCACTGCCCGCCGCCGCAGCTTGCGGCAACGCAGCGGCCAGCGCGGCCAGCAGCGCAAGAAGACGGACGGAGGCAATCACCGGGTCAGTTGCCCAGCAAGGGCGCAATCAGGAACCAGCCGTCGCCGATCAGCGGCTCGATACCCGCGCCCGCTTCGGCGTTGAGGAGATACTTGAAGCGCTCGTCAAAGTCCGGACGCTCGTCTCCGGCAATGGCGACGATGCAGGCGATCCCGGCAAGGTTTTCCTTGCGCTGCTGTTTGCCATCCTCGCCATCGCGGCGCAGCGAGATGATATCCTCACCGCGCGGATCAAGCCCGGATTGCTCCAGCGCCGCCCGCAGCGAGCCCGATTGGTTGACCGGCATGTCGGAGAGCCAGGCGATCTCCACGCCCGCTTCGCGCAGCACAGCAAGACCAAGCGCCAGACTGGGCAGCTTGGCAGGGTTGGCCGGGGGGGCAAACACGCCGCCCGCCGGGTCGAGATCGATCACCGCCACCAGCTGCTCGCCCACCGCACAGCGGCGGCGCTTGCCATCGAGCGCGACCGGGTCGGTGAGGACCGCCGAGGGCAGATCGGCCCCGCCCGCCGCGCCGCGCGCGGAGGCGTGGCCATAGCGCACGAAGCGGGCGAAACCGGCCTGTTCGGGCGGGAGCGGACGGTCAGGATCGGGATAGGACGCAACCGCTGGCAGCGCCGGGCGCGCCGCAGGGGTGGCTGCCGGTACAACCGCTGCGGCAACGGGTGCGGGTGCCGGAGCGATTACCGGAGCAGAAGCAATTACCGGAGCGGGAGCCGGAGCGGGAATGGCAACCGGACGCGGTGTGGGTGCCGGAACAGGCGCGGGCGCAGGCGCAGGCGGCACCGGGACCAGCGTCACCGTTGGCACAGGGGCCGGCTTGGGCTGGACCGGCGCAGGGGCTGGGGCCGGTTTCGGTGCTGGTACCGCCGCCACAGGGGCGGGCTTGGCCGCAGCCTCCTTGCCATCTCCGTCGACCACCCGTGATCCGACCATCGCCGATCCGGCGATCGCCGGAATGGCCGCCGCGATGCAGCCCGAAAGCGACGTCCCCGCCAGCAGCACCAGTGGCATCAAGGCAAGCTTCTTGTTCATCACGCCGTCTCCCTCTCCCGAACGGTGCGGAATTCTATCTTCTTGTCGTAGGGCGCGCCCAGCACGATCCGGTTAACGAACACGCCTGCCAGATGGATCTGGTCAGGATCAAGTGCGCCTGCCGGTACCACCTCCTCGACTTCGGCAACGCAGATCCTGCCGCAGGTTGCTGCGGGCAGGTTGAAGTTGCGCGCGGTCTTGCGGAACACCAGATTGCCTGTCTCGTCCGCCTTCCACGCCTTGATGATGGCAAGGTCGGCAAAGATACCGTGTTCGAGGATATAGGTCTGCATCACCCCGTCGCGATCGGGGAAGTCCTTGTGTTCCTTCCCCTTGGCAACTTCGGTGCCGACGCCGGTGCGGGTGTAGAAGCCGGGAATACCCGCGCCGCCCGCCCGCATCCGCTCGGCCAGCGTGCCTTGCGGACAGAATTCGACTTCGAGCTCGCCCGCCAGATATTGCCGCTCGAACTCCTTGTTCTCGCCGACATAGGAGCTGATCATCTTTCTGACCTGACGGGTGCGCAGCAACTTGCCGATGCCTTCGTTGTCGATCCCGGCATTGTTGCTGGCGAAGGTCAGGCCGCCGACGCCCGAATCGCGAATCGCATCAAGCAGCCGTTCGGGAAGGCCGCACAGGCCAAAGCCCCCGGCAGCGATCAGCATGTCGTCGCGCAGCACACCAGCAAGTGCGCTGTTGGCGTCGGGGTAAAGCTTGGTCATCGGGCCTGACTGCCTCTTATTGTGTCGAGCAAGGACAATCCCTCCTGCGGGATCGATCCTCTGATTAGTGCGTTCGGGGGGCGCTGTCACGCCCGCGCGAGTCGCCAAGTCGAATCGCGGTTCATGTTGCGTCGCAAAACGGTAACACGGCAAAAATCTGCTCAATCTTTAAGCGAATGCCGCGCGATTGGGCAGAAATATGCAAGTTTGCGCATGAAACGGCACATAATCGCGAGTCTGTTGCGGTCTTTGCAACCAATTGGGCTGCTTTCGCACTTGCACAATCGCCTGAGTTGCGGCATTTGAAAGGTGCCTTTCAGGCATCCTCTCCCAAACTTTCAAAGCCCGGCCCAGTGCCGGGCTTTTTTTCGCCCGACGCAAACCTCTGGCAGCGGAGTGTGACGGTATGGCTGCAGTGAGCACGCCCCCTTGCGCCGCCCGCAGATTGCATTCGATTGGCGCTGTTCCTAGCTATCGGTTTCGCAGACCCGATAGTCGCTTGCACAGGAACGCCCACGATGGCCGACGCCGAAACCGCCACTCCGACCCGCACCGTGCGGCTACAGGTCGCGCCTGCCCGTCAGGAGGAATCCGGCGCGGGGATCGCCCGAATCCCCCGTTCGGCGTTCCAGAAGCTCGGAATTACCGAAGGTGATGTGGTCGAAATCCGCGGCAAGCGCGTGACGGCCGCGATCGCCATGGCCGCCTATCCTGAAGACGACGCGCTCGACGTGGTGCGGCTCGACGGGCTGCAGCGCGGCAATGCGCAGGGCGGATCGGGTGAGCATGTCGAGATCGCGCGCGGCGAATCGCGCCCAGCCACACGCGTGGTCTTCGCTCCCGCCCAGCGCGAGATGCGTCTTCAGGGGCCGACCCAGGCGTTGAAGCGCAACTTCTTCCGCCGGCCGCTGGTGGCGGGCGATCTGGTGGCGACGACCGGACAGCAGCCGGTGCAGAACATGCCTGCCGATGTGCGCCAGCTCTTGCGCGCGCCAGCCTATGCCTTGACCCAAATCCGCCTGACCGTTGCCTCGACCAGCCCGAAGGGCATCGTCCATATCGACGAGAACACCGAGGTCGAATTGCGCGCCGAGTTCGAGGAACCGCGCGATGGCCGGGCGGTCGTCAACTACGACGACGTCGGCGGAATGGAGGACACCATCCGCGCGCTGCGCGAGATGGTCGAGCTGCCGCTCCGCTACCCCGAACTGTTCATCCGCCTCGGCGTAGAGCCGCCCAAGGGCGTGTTGCTCCACGGCCCGCCGGGCACCGGCAAGACCCGCCTCGCGCAGGCGGTCGCCAATGAGAGCGACGCCGAATTCTTCACCATCAACGGCCCGGAAATCATGGGATCGGGCTATGGCGAGAGCGAAAAGCGCCTGCGCGAAGTGTTCGAGGAGGCGAGCCGCGCTGCGCCTGCGATCATCTTCATCGACGAGATCGACTCGATCGCGCCCAAGCGCACGCAGGTGCCGGGCGAGGCGGAAAAACGTCTTGTCGCCCAGCTGCTCACCCTGATGGACGGGTTGGAGAAGCGCGCCAACCTCGTGGTGATCGCCGCCACCAATCGCCCCGACGCGATTGACGAGGCGCTGCGCCGTCCGGGCCGGTTCGACCGAGAGATCGTGATCGGCGTCCCCGACCAGCGCGGGCGGCGCGAGATTCTCGCCATTCACACCCGCGGGATGCCGCTCGAAAGTGCGGTCGATCTCGATGAACTCGCCCGCGTCACCCACGGCTTTGTCGGTGCGGATATTGCCGCTCTGGCACGGGAAGCCGCCATCGAAGCGGTGCGCCGGATCATGCCGCGTCTCGATCTCGATGAACGCACGATTCCGCCCGAAGTGCTCGAAGACCTGTGCGTTTCGCGCGACGATTTCCTCGCGGCGCTCAAGCGCGTCCAACCCTCGGCGATGCGCGAAGTGATGGTGCAGGTGCCGAATGTCGCCTGGAGCGATATTGGCGGCGCGGGCGAGGCGATCGACAAGCTCAAGGAGGGGATCGAGCTGCCCCTCAAGAACCCCGATGCCTTCCGCCGCCTCGGCATTCGCCCGGCGAAGGGCTTCCTGCTCTACGGCCCGCCCGGCACCGGCAAGACCCTGCTGGCCAAGGCTGTCGCCAAGGAGGCAGAAGCGAACTTCATCTCGATGAAATCGAGCGACTTGCTGTCGAAATGGTACGGCGAGAGCGAGCAGCAGATCGCCCGCCTTTTCGCCCGCGCCCGCGCGGTCGCGCCCTGTGTCGTGTTCATCGACGAGATCGATTCGCTGGTTCCCGCGCGCGGGTCAGGGCAGGGCGAGCCGCAAGTCACGGGCCGCGTGGTCAACACCATCCTCGCCGAAATGGACGGGCTGGAGGAGCTGCAATCGGTGGTGGTGATCGGCGCGACCAACCGTCCGACGCTGGTCGATCCGGCGCTGCTACGACCGGGTCGGTTTGACGAGCTGGTTTATGTCGGCACCCCGGACAAGGCGGGGCGCGAGCATATTCTGGGCATTCACACCGACAAGATGCCGCTGGGCGATGACGTCGATCTGGCGGCGATGGCGGCGCAGACCGAGCGTTTCACCGGCGCCGACCTAGAAGACCTCGTGCGCCGCGCCGGGCTTGCCGCGCTGCGCCGTGTGGGCAGCGAAGTCAGCACCGTCGAGGGCCGCGATTTTGACGCAGCGCTGAAGGATTCGCGCGCGACCGTGACGGCCGAGATGGAGGACGAGTACAAGAAAATGCGCGGCGAGTTGAAGAAGCGCGCCGCTGCGGTGCAGCCGATCGGGTTCTTCTCGCCTGACATGCTCAAGCCGACGCGGGAGCGGAAGCACGATTGATGTTCGCGAAATGTTTCACGTGAAACATTGCTCATCCCGTTCATCCTGAGCTTGTCGAAGGACCGTTCTTTCTTCCCGCCGCGGTGCGAGGAGCAAGAAAATGCGGCCCTTCGACAAGCTCAGGGCGAACGGAGGCGGGGTGTAGAGGGGGTCTAGCCTGGGTCTAACCCGCAGCAAACCTGCTCTGTGCTAATGCGCCGCGTCCCAGCTCAATCCGGTGCCGATATCGACGCCGAGCGGCACGGTCAGCTCCACCGATGGCAGCGCCGCTTCGGCCATCACCTGACGGATAATCGGGGTCGCGGCCTCCACCCGGCCTTCGGGCAGTTCGAACACCAATTCGTCGTGCACCTGCAACAGCATCCGCACATCGTGCAGGCCTGCGTCCGCCAGCGCCGGGAGCATCCGCGCCATGGCACGCTTGATAATGTCGGCGCTGGTCCCCTGGATCGGCGCGTTGATCGCGGCGCGCTCTGACCCCTGCCGTTCGGCCTGGTTCTTGGAATTGATCCGCGGGAACCAAGTCTTGCGGCCGAACAATGTCTCCGAATAGCCCTTGGCCCGCACGCTTTCGAGCGTCTCGTGGATGTAACGCTGGATGCCGGGGAAGCGCTGGAAATAGGTGTCGATCATGGCCTGCGCCTCTTCCGGCGGCACTTCCAGCCGCGCGGCGAGGCCCCAGCGGCTGATGCCGTAGAGGATCGCGAAGTTGATCGTCTTGGCGCGGGCGCGGGTGTCACGGGTGACTTCGCCGAACATTTCGCGGGCGGTGCGGGCGTGGATGTCCTCGCCGTGGGCGAAGGCTTCCTTCAGGCTGTCGACATCGGCCATATGCGCGGCGAGCCGCAGTTCTATCTGCGAATAGTCCGCCGCCAGCAGCACATTGCCGGGTTCCGGCACAAAGGCCTCGCGGATCTGGCGGCCGATGGCGGTGCGGATCGGGATGTTCTGCAGGTTCGGATCGGTCGAGGACAACCGCCCGGTCTGCGCGCCGACAAGGCTGTAGCTGGTATGGACCCGCCCCGTATCGGGGTTGATCGCCTGCTGAAGCGCATCGGTATAGGTCGATTTGAGCTTGGAGAGCTGCCGCCATTCCAGCACCAGCCGCGCTATCGGCGCGCCTTCGCCTGCGAGCTTTTCCAGCACCGAAACGTCGGTGGAATACTGCCCGCTCTTGCCCTTCTTGCCGCCCTTGTAGCCAAGCTTGTCGAACAGGATGTCGCCCAGCTGCTTGGGGCTGCCGACGGTGAATTCCTGCCCGGCGACAACGTGGATTTCGCCTTCCAGCCGACCGATCTCGCGGGCGAATTCCTCGGACAGTTTGGCGAGCCGCGCGCGGTCGACCCGGATGCCTTCACGCTCCATTGCGGCAACCACGGGGATCAGCGGACGGTCGACGCGTTCATAGACCCGACTGCCCCCCTCCACCGCCAGCCGCGGCTTGAGGTGCGCATGGAGCCGCCAGGTCACGTCCGCATCCTCGGCGGCGTAGGCGGTGGCGCGGTCGAGCGGGACTTCGGCAAAGCTGATCGTCTTCTTGCCGGTGCCGCACAGGTCCTTGAACGGGATCGGGGTGTGACCAAGGTGGCGCTGGCTCAGCTCGTCCATCCCGTGGCCGCCCCCCATGCCCTCCTCGCCGCGCCCGGCGTCGAGCGCGAAGCTGATCACCATCGTATCGTCGATCGGGCTGACCGCGATCCCCTGCCGCGCCAGCACGTTGAGATCATACTTGCCGTTCTGGAAGATCTTGAGGAGGGCCTCGTCCTCCAGCAGCGGCTTCAGCGCGGCGATGGCCTCGGCCTTGGGCACCTGCTCGGGCTTTTCGGCAAACATATCGCTGCCGCCATGGCCCAGGGGAATGTAGCACGCGTCATTCGGGCCGAGCGCAAGGCTGACCCCGACCAGATCGGCGCGCATCGCATCGAGCGAGGTGGTTTCGGTATCGACCGCCACCCGCCGCGCGGCGGCAGCGCGGGCAATCCACGCGGCCAGCCGTTCCATCGTCTGCACCGTCTCATAGGCAGAGTGCTCGACCGGCGGCATCTCGGGCAGAGGCTGGCGGTTGCCCTCGCCGCTCCCGTTGGCGGAAGCCCCATTGGCGCCGGGTGTGGTCGGCTTGGGCGGGTTGAGATCGGTCGTGCGCGAGGGGCTGCCCGATCCGGCATCAAGCCGCCGCAGTAGCGAAGTGAAGCCATGGTGCTGGAGGAATGCAGCGAGCGGCTCGGGCGGCACCGGGCCGAGCACCATTTCATCGAGCGGCTGGGGGAGGTCGCAATCCTCCTTCAGCGTGACCAGCACCTTGCTGAGTTCCGCATCCGCGCGCCCTTCGATCAGGCGGTCCTTCAGTTTGGAAGGCTTCATCGCAGGCGCCGAATCCAGCGCCGCGGTGAGCGAGCCATGTTCGGCAATCAGCTTCGACGCGGTCTTGGGGCCGATGCCGAAGATGCCCGGCACATTGTCCACCGCATCGCCCATCAGCGCCAGCACATCGCCCACCAACTCGGGTGCGACGCCGAACTTTTCCTCGACCTCGGGCAGCCAGATGCGCTGGTTCTTCATCGTGTCGAGCATGTCGATGCGCGCCGGACCGTGGGGGGTCTCGATCTCGCCGATGAGCTGCATCAGGTCCTTGTCGCTGGAAACGATGGTCACGTCCCAACCCCGCTCCTGCGCGCGGCGGGCATAGGTGGCGATCAGATCGTCCGCTTCCAGCCCCGGCACTTCGATGCAAGGCAGGCTGAAGGCGCGGGTGGCATCGCGGATCAGCGGGAATTGCGGGACGAGATCCTCTGGCGGGTCGGGCCGGTGTGCCTTGTAATGCTCGTAGATGTCGTTGCGGAAGCTGATTGATCCGGCATCAAGGATCACTGCAAGGTGGGTCGGCCCCTCAGCCTCGTCGAGATCGGCGGCGAGCTTCCACAGCATTGTGGTGTAGCCATATACAGCGCCGACCGGCGTCCCTTCCGGGTTCGTCAGCGGGGGCAGGCGGTGGTAAGCCCGGAAAATATAGGACGAGCCATCGACGAGATAGAGGTGCTGCTTATCGGACATGGCGTCTGCTAGCATCCGCCGCCGCGCGCGGGTAGGGGTTTGGCGCGGGATCTCGGCTTTCCGAAAATGTGGCAAAAATACGGCAAAATTTGGGCGCGACGCCCTAATCTGCTTGTATCCCGAGATATGAGGCCCTAGATTCCCCAGTGAACCGGACGAGAGAGAACGCCGGTCGACGCGCCCTTTCAGGTCGCGTGTCATCTGCAGGAAGAAGGAATTCATATCATGCGCAAGATCATCCTCGCCGCCGCCATCGCCACCTCGGCCCTCGGCCTCGCCGCTTGCAGCGAAAAGACCGAATCCGAAACCGGTGAAGCTGTCGACGCCATGGCCGAAGACGCCGAAGCCAATGCCGACGCCGCCGGCGACGCCATCGAAGGCGCTGCTGACCAGACCGCTGCCGGCGTTGAAGCCGCTGCCGACGGTGCAGCCGAAACCGCCGAGAAGACCGCTGACGAAGTCGGCGATGCGGCTGCCAACGTGGCTGCCGAAGCCGAAGAAGCTGCCGAATAATCGGTTGCTGCCTGCCCCGCTCCAGTGGCGGGGACAGTCACAAACAGGAAGGGCGGCACCGCAAGGCGCCGCCCTTTTTGCTGCCTGTCGTCAGGCGAGGCGGTCAGCCGCCGGTTGCGTAGGGGGCGCTGGCCCAGTTGCGGGTCGGGTTCTGCTGGGCCCTGACCGCAAAACCATCATACAGCGCGCGGGCAATGGCTGCGATCCGCTCTTCGCGGGCCTGCTTGCCGCCCTGACCGGTGACGTAGATCGCCACCGCGATCACCCGGCCATCGGGGCATTCGATCAAGCCCACGTCGCTCGAGGTGTTGTTGAGCGATCCGGTCTTGTGGCTCACCCGCGCTTCCAGCGGGATGTGCGCGGGGATGCGGCGCTTGCCGGTCACGGTGCGGCTCATCGCGGAGAGCAGCACCTGACGGCTCTGGTCGGACAGGAAATCGCCGCGATGCAGCCCGGCGAGCAGGCGCACCATGGCGCGCGGGGTCGCCGCGTCGCGCGTGTCGATGTGGACGGCGGGGTTATACTCCCCGTCATCGCGCACCAGCGTCGCAATGTCGCGGTTGATCGAGAAGCTGGAAATCCCCTGCCGCTTCATCCAGTCATTGACCACAGCCGGCCCGCCCACTGCGGCGAGCAGCGCATCGGTTGCCGGGTTGGAGGAACGGGTGATCATGATCTCGATCAGGTCGATCGCGGGCATATACTGCCCCGGGCGCACCGGCGCCTTGGCCGATGAATACTTGGCCGAAACCACCGGCATCATCAGCGGGAATTCCGATGTGAGGGTGTAACGCCCTTGTTCCACCATCTCGAGGAAGGTGGCGGCCACCGCGACCTTGCTGGTCGAGGCCATCGGGAACAGCTGATCGCCCAGCACCATCACTTCCTCGCCCGTGGCAAGGTCTACCGCAGCAACACCGATCCGCCCCATCGCGGGGTTGGCGAGTTCGGCAATGCGCTGTTCGAAGGTCGAGGCATAGACCGCATCAAAGCTTTGCGGGTTGCGTTCCTGCGTGCCGAAGGTGCTGTCGAAGGTCGCCTGCAGCTCGTCCTGGTTCGCCGCCGCCGGGCTCGCCAGAGCCGCGAAGGAAGCGGCAAGGCCGGTCAGAACAGCGAAAAAGCGGGGGCGTGCCATATCTACAGGCTACTCCAACAGGGTTGCGGCGGGCTTAACGATGCACTTATCCACGCACGATTCGTCGCGACAAGCGCGCATTTCGCCGCGTGCGGTGAACGGTGCGTGGGGCGCGACAGGGACGGCGCGGCGGCTCCATCAGGCGTCTAGAGCGGGGCTCGCCCTTGCTCGACCGTGATCGGAGGTTCGTCGATTGCCGTCTTGCAGACCAACAAGCGGGCTTGACTGCGTGCGGGGCTGCGGCAGTCTGTCCACCGACTTTCGATCTTAGGGGACTTCCATGACCGTAACCGCCACGCGCGGCGCCTCGCGCGCTGCCTTTGCCGCCTTGCTGCTTTCCGCTTCGGGCATCGCCTATGCCCAAAGCGTGCAGATCGTCCAGCCGGGCGCGCCGGGGCAGGCCAGCAAGACCCTGACCGCCGAACAGGCGACCAAGCTGGCGCAGGCGAGCTATCTCCCCTCCGATGTCGCCTTCATGCAGCATATGATCGTGCACCATCAGCAGGCGCTCGACATGGCCAAGCTGGTCAAGGACCGCACCAATACCGAGGATCTGGTGACGATCGCGGGCCGGATCGAATCCAGCCAGGCCGATGAAATCGCCTTCATGCAGACCTGGCTGAAGGAGCGCGGCGAGCCTGTCGAAGACCCGATGATGAAGGGCCACGGCGAACACATGCACCACATGATGAAGGGCATGGCCTCGCCTGAGGACATGAAGGCGCTGGCCGCGGCCAAGGGCGTCGCCTTCGACCGCCAGTTCCTGACCCTGATGATCGCCCACCACGAAGGCGCGGTCGACATGGTCGAAAAGCTGCTCGAAGAGGAAGGCACCGCTGCCGATCCGGTGCTCTACCAGTTCGTCGGCGATATCGACAGCGAGCAGACCAGCGAGATCAAGCGGATGGACAAGGTGCTGGCGCGCCTGTCGGAAGATCCGCGCTCGGGCCTTGCAGCCGGGTTCGACAATGCGGGCGAGGCGATCATGGGCCTCACCAAGGTCGCGACGCTGCCCAAGCCTGCCGGCTTCTTCAACCCCGCCAACCCTGCCGACCTGCGCCCGCCCGTCCCGCCCAAAAAGGACAAGGACGAGGGCGCAGCCGAAGCGGCAGCTGTTGAAGCCGCCGCTGCTGTCGAAGCCGCTGCCGCCGCGACCGAGGCTCCCGCCCCTGCCGAAGGCGCAGCGGTTGCCGCCGCCTCGCCCGCGCGCGAGGAGGAAGACCTCACCGAATACGCCGAACGCTCCCCGCTGCTCGATTTCGCCAACACCGACATGGCGTTCTTCGGCGATGTCATGGTGGCGGGCTCGTATCACGGGTTCAACATCTACAAGCTCGGCGTTGACGGGGTGCCGACCCTCAAGAGCAGCGTCGTGTGCCCCGGCGGTCAGGGCGACGTCTCGGTGGTCGGCAACATCCTCGTGATGAGCGTCGAGCAGACCCGCGGCCGTGTCGATTGCGGGCTGGAAGGCGCGCCGGGCAAGGTCAATGCGGAGCGTTTCCGGGGTCTGCGCATCTTCGACATCTCCGACCTTGCCCGCCCCGTGCAGGTCGGCGGCGTCCAGACCTGCCGCGGCAGCCACACCCACTCCATCGTCAGCGCCGATGACACGCGCCTGATCGTTTACAACTCGGGCACCGCCGGCATCCGCGACGGGGAAGAGCTGGCCGGCTGCGTCGGCGAAATCGCGGGCGACACCCGCACCGCGCTGTTCTCGATCGACGTGATCGAAATCCCGCTGGCCGATCCCTCCAAGTCGCGCATCGTCAAGAGCCCGCGGGTGTTTGCCGACGAGAAGACCGGCTCGATTGCGGGCCTGTGGACCGGCGGCGATCATGGCGACGACACCCAGAACACCGCGCCGACCGATCAGTGCCACGACATCACCGTCTTCCCCGCATTGAAGCTGGCGGCAGGCGCGTGTTCGGGCAACGGCATCCTGTTCGACATTGCCGATCCGCTGAACCCCAAGCGCATCGATGTCGTGACCGACACCGGCTTTGCCTATTGGCACTCGGCGACCTTCAACAATGATGGCACCAAGGTGATCTTCACCGACGAATGGGGCGGCGGCGGGCGTCCGCGCTGCAAGGCGTCCGATCCGGCCACGTGGGGCGCCAACGCGGTCTATGACATCGTCGACGGCAAGCTGGTGTTCCGCGCCCACTACAAAATGCCCGCGCCGCAGACCGACAAGGAGAACTGCGTCGCGCACAACGGATCGATTGTCCCCGTCCCGGGCCGCGATCTGTTTGCGCAGGCGTGGTATCAGGGCGGCCTCAGCGTGATGGACTTCACCGACAGCGCCAATCCCAAGGAAATCGCCTATTTCGACCGCGGCCCGATTGACGCCAAGCAGATGGTGCTGGGCGGATACTGGTCGGTCTATTGGTACAAGGGCCACATCTACGGCACCGAGATCACCCGCGGGATCGACGTCTTCACGCTGAAGCCGACCGAACACCTGACCAAGGCCGAAATCGCCGCCGCGCTGGGCGCCAAGTACGAGGACGACCGCTTCAACCCGCAGACCCAGACCCGCGTGACGTGGGACAAGCGCGTAATCGATGCCGCCAAGGCCAGCCGCAAGGGCGGCTGAGGCGCGCGGGGCTACTTACGAACGGCAGCTTTTTGAAATTTCGGTCAAAAAGCTGCCGTTCCGGTAACGACCCCATAGCGGCCCTCGAATACGATCGATATGTAACGATCTTTGGCGAGCCTAAGGAAAACGTATGCGGGTTCAATTTCATGGGCTGCGCTTCGATTTGCCGCCCGATTGGACGGACATCACGGATGATTTGATTGAAGGCGCTCCGCCGACGCTGGCTCGGCCTTTTGGTCGGGGTGTAATTCAGTTTTCGACCGCGACCTACCGCGGCGGCGCAAATCCAGAAGTCACGGTTGACAGCTTGCGAATGCTGCTTGGAGACTTTTTTGCCCGCAAATCTTTGAATTGTCGGCATTTTGAGGAAACTAACACGCGAGTTATGTCTGTTGGTTGTGTAGGCAGTGCAGCAGGCGAGGTTTTAGCCGCGTGGTATCTGTCGAACGGTCAAGACGTTGCGCTCGTTACCTACACGTCCATGGAGCCAACTGAGCCCGATGTGGCAACAGAGTTGGAGCAGACGCGTGGGCTCATTGCCTCAATCGAATTCTGATTCCCACTGCTGGTATGGCAGCTTTCCACCCACGAGCGGCCATGAGCGAGGCGGATGCGCGATCCCGATACCTGCCGGGCAGCTTCAGCGGGTTTCTCGCCGAAAGACGAAATTCTGAAAGCCACCCCATTGCTGCCGTTTCAAGAGAGGGCTAATTTGCGCCAGTGATCCGCGCTTTGCTCCTTTTGGTTCTGTCCCTTGCCGTGGGCGCCTGTGATGATGCTTGCACCAACGAAGTCATAACCCGACTGGTTTCGCCAGATGGCAAGCACGAAGCGGTGATGTTTCAACGCGACTGCGGCGCGACTAGCGGATATTCGACGCAAATCTCGATTGTGGGAGCCGGAGAAGCCCCAGAAGGAGGAGGTAATACGTTCCGCGCGGATGATGATCATGGGGCCGCAAAAGTCGGAGATTGGGGCGGCTCATGGGCTGAAATCAAATGGCTTGCTTCAGACCGCCTACTCATCCGGCATGCCGATAAGTCTCGGATCTTTGAACAGGATAATTCGGTTGCTGGCGTTTCGGTCAGCTACGAAACCGTCGCGATGTAAGCGGCAACTTCCCACCCACGAGCGGCCATGAGCGAGGCGGATGCGCGATCCCGATACCTGCCGGGCAGCTTCAGCGGGTTTCTCGCCGAAAGACGAAATTCTGAAAGCGACCCCGTTGCGGTCGTTTAGCCCGAATCATAAGCTTCGGAAATGATTACCCCGCCACCGACTCCGAGCCACGCAAGATTGGCGGCCTCAATCGAAGACCTGTATCGAGTGTTCTCTTCAAAGGCTCCGCCCCTCATCGAGGGGTGCCCCTGTTGTATCGACACGCGGAAGGTCGATGTTTTGCTCTCTAGCCCCCTCCGGGAACTGAATGGGGATCAGCTGTGGCGCTACATCACTGGCGCATACCTGACGGTAGGAGGGGACCGAGATTTTCGGTATCTGATGCCCCGGATTTTTGAGTTGGCCGCAGTTGGCCCTTTCGGCGTGCCGAACACGGAAATCGTGCTTGGCAAACTCGCTCTTGCCCGATGGGAAACATGGAAAGCGGCGGAGAGAGAGGCTGTTCTTGAGTTCATCGACGCATGGTTTTCCGTGGCGCTTGAGCGAGGCTCACTTCACGCGAACGACGGTTGGATCGACCAAACCGAGGCCATCTTGTGCGGCATGGCTCGCGCGGGCCTGCCAATCGTCGAATGGCTCATTCGATTGACCGAACCTGCCTACGAGCCGATCTTGGCAGACCTGCGGCAACGTAACCCGCGAGACCTTTCCCCTTTTTGGGATGACGCCCCGGACAGCTTCGCGCAATTATCGACGTTTCTTGCCGAAGGGGCGGCCTGACGGCAGTTAACCACCCACTTCTGGTCATCGGCACTCTCTCGCACATGACCTGAAAGCGGACCCGATCATTCCGATGCGCGCGCCCTCGACCCTAACCTGACGAGAACACGCCCGCGCTCCTTTGCAATTCCATGACGCGGCGCTAGGCGGTTTGCGTCGCGCCAACGGGGATTCGCATCCGATGAAGATCATGTCCGGCAATTCGAACTTGCCGCTCGCCCGGGCCATTGCGGCCTATCTCGAAATCCCGCTGACCGATGCCAGCGTGCGGCGCTTCTCGGACGAGGAAGTCTTCGTCGAGATTCACGAAAACGTGCGCGGGGAAGACGTGTTCGTCGTCCAGCCGACCAACTTCCCGGCCAACGACAACCTGATGGAACTGCTGATCTGCATCGATGCGCTGCGCCGTGCCTCGGCCAAGCGGATCACTGCGGTGGTGCCGTACTTCGGCTATGCCCGGCAGGACCGGAAGCCCGGCCCGCGCACCCCGATCTCGGCCAAGCTGGTGGCGAACCTGATTACCGAAGCGGGCGCTGACCGGATGCTGGCGGTGGACCTCCACGCCGGGCAGATCCAGGGCTTCTTCGATATCCCGACCGATAACCTCTATGCCGCGCCCGTCATGGCGGCTGATATTCAGGCGCGGTATGGCGATCAGGCGCTGATGGTGGTCTCGCCCGACGTCGGCGGCGTGGTGCGCGCGCGTGCGCTCGCCAAGCGGCTCGACAATGCGCCGCTCGCCATCGTCGACAAGCGCCGCGACCGTCCGGGCGAGAGCGAGGTGATGAACATCATCGGCGACGTTTCCGGCCGGCACTGCATCCTGATCGACGACATCGTCGATTCGGGTGGCACGCTGTGCAACGCGGCAGAGGCTTTGCTGGAAGGCGGGGCCAAGTCGGTCGCGGCCTACATCACCCACGGCGTGCTTTCGGGCGGGGCAGTGGCGCGGATCAACGGGTCGAGCCTCAAGGAGCTGGTGATCACGGATTCGATCCGGCCCACCGAAGCCGCCGAAGCCTCCGACCGCATCCGCATCCTGCCGATTGCGCCGCTGGTAGGCGAGGCGATCCGGCGGATTGCCGATGAAAGCTCGGTTTCCAGCCTGTTCGACTGACTTCGTCATTGCGAGCCGCAGGCGAAGCAATCCATGGCCCAACCTCTCGGCAAGCGGCGACGGCAGACCATGGATTGCCGCGTCGCTTCGCTCCTCGCAATGACGAAGGGGTGAAGCGATGTTCGACCCCTCCGAAATCCGCGCCCTCCTGATCGAAGCGGCCCGTGCGCGGCAGGCGTTCACCTATGGCGCATTGCTCAACATTCTCGGCCACGCCTTCACCCGCCCGCTGATGCGCCAGCTTTGCAAGGTGCTCGACCGGATCGACGAGGACGGGCGGGCGGCAGGCGAACCCGGTCTCGCGGTTCTGGTGGTGCGCCAGTCGGACGGGTTGCCGGGGCAGGGCTGGTTTGTCAGCCGCATCGGCGTGTACGACGACCTGCCGCGCGAATGGGAGGGGCCGGAAGCGCGCCGCTATACCGAGGCTCGACAGGCCGAGGCGTTCGATTATTGGGAAGCCCCATGACCGATAAAGATCTCGCCCTAGCCCTGCGCCTTGCCGATCTGGCAGGCGCTGCCATCCGCCCGCTGTTCCGCGGCCAATGGTCCGAGGAGAAGAAGGCCGACCGCAGCTTCGTCACCGAAGCGGACCGCGCCGCCGAAGCCGCGATGCGCCGGTTGATCGAAGCGGAGTTCTCCGCCGACGGGATCATCGGCGAGGAATATGGCACCCGCAACGAAGGCGCGGGCCGCCAGTGGGTTCTCGATCCGATCGACGGCACCACCAGCTTCATCGCCGGACGCCCGATCTTCGGCACGCTGATCGCCTTGCTGCAGGATGGCTGGCCGGTGCTGGGCATCATCGACCAGCCGATCAGCGGCGAACGCTGGGTGGGCCGCATCGGCCAGCCGACTTTGTTCAACGGCAAACCCGCCACGACCAAGCCGCTCAAGGAACTCGGTGACGCGGTGCTCGCCACCACCAGCCCGCATCTCTTCACCAATGAAGAGGCCGACGCCTTCATGTCGGTCGCCAAACAGGTCGCCGAAAAGAAGATCGTGTTCGGCGGGGACTGCTACAATTACGGCCTTGTGGCGAGCGGCCATGTCGACGTGGTGATCGAGGCCGGGCTGAAGCTCTATGACTATGCGGCGCTCGTCCCGGTGGTCGAAGGGGCGGGGGGCATGATGGCCGACTGGCAGGGCAACCCGCTCGACGCAGGGTCCGACGGCACGGTGATCGCGCTGGGCGATCCGGCGCGGCTTGAAGATGTGCTGGAGGCGATGGGCTGAAGCCCGTTCCCGGTCAGGCCAGCGTTGCGCCGCTGCAACAACATCCTGCATAATCAGCGCGGTACGCTTCGCAAATATTGTCACATCGGGATCAGCCGGTATTTGGGCCGCCGTCCTATTCCGGACAGTTTTGCAATTAGGGGCACTCATGAAAAAGTTGATCCTTGCCACCGCGCTTGGCGCGGCCATGGCAAGCCCTGCCTTCGCGCAGGAAGAAACCGGCAACACCTCGATGGCCCGCGACGGCTTCCGCATCGAAGCCCGCGCCACCTATGAAACGCCGACCGTCAGCAGCATCGAAGAGGAAGGCGACGTCTTCAAGATCGGCAGCGCCTTCGCATTCGGCGGCGAAGCCGGGTATGACTTCGCTGTCAGCGACACGGTCGTTGTCGGGCCCTACGCCCAGTACGAATTCTCGACCGTCGAATCCTGTGAAGAGGGCCTGTGCCTCAGCGCCGATGGCTACCTTGAAGCCGGTTTGCACGTCGGGCTCGCCACCAGCATTGACGGCCAGTTCTACGGCAAGGTCGGCTATGCCGAACAGGACTACACCTTCGAAGGCGCAGGCCTTGATGTCTCCGACAAGGGTTCGGGCTTTGCCTTCGCATTGGGCTACGAGCACAGCTTCGGCGCAAACTTCTACGGACGCGTCGAAGGCGGTTATGCCGATCTGGGCGAGGTCTTCACCATCAACACGCAGCGCCGCCACTTCGGCGTCGCGCTCGGCGCGCGCTTCTAAGCGACGCTGATGCATTCAAGGGGCGGTTCCGGTTGTCCGGAGCCGCCCTTTTTTGTGCCTATTCCGCCGCTTCGCGCGCCGACAGCGGCTCGCGCTTCCAGCCCCAGGCCAGCACGCAAGGGGGCACGTTGAACAGCGCCAGACCCGTATCGACCTGCTGGAAATGCGCCTGCGTCAGATCGCGGGCGGTGGGGCGGAACTGGTAGGTCATGAAGGCGCCGCCATCGCGTAGCACCGCGTAGGTCGCGGCGACGATCTCATCGGCCACTTGCGGGGGCAGGGACGAAAAGGGCAGGCCCGAGATAACGTAGTCTGCGTGGGCATGTCCGCTTGCCCGAACGAAGCTTTCGACATCGGCGGCGGAGCCGAGCACGGCTTCAAAGCGCGGATCGTCGATGGTCTTTCTGAGGAAGTCGACGAAGCGCGGGTTGGTATCGATCGCAAGCAAGCGTCCGTCAGGCGGCAGGCAATCGAGGATCCGCGTGGTGAAGGTGCCGACTCCTGGCCCGTATTCGACAAACAGCTTGCAGTGGTCCCAGTCGACCTTCGCCAGCATCGCGTCGATGGTGGCCTGCGACGAGGGGACGACCGAGGCGACCATGGCGGGGTGTTCGATAAACCCGCGCAGGAAGATCGCCGCCGAGCGCGCGAATCGCAGCAGCCCGTTGCTGCGGGGACGGGCGGGCGATGCGTTGAGTTTCTTCGTGTTCATGCGCATTCCCTACTAGGGGATTTGCAGCGCTGGGCAATGCAGGCAATGCAACTGGTGGCTCGTCCTGCCGACCGGAGTGCACCGCCTAACCCCGGCCAACCCTCTTGCCTTTCGCGCCCTCCCCGCCTAAGCGCGCGCACTTCACTGACACGAATCAATCAGCCAGCCTGGCGACAAGGGCTGCCATGGCCGGTTCCGACGTGTCTCAATCAGGAGATGAAAATGCCCAAGCTGAAGACCAAGAGCGGTGTGAAGAAACGCTTCAAGATCACCGCCACCGGCAAGGTCAAGCACGGCGTCGCTGGCAAGCGCCACCGGCTGATCAGCCACAACGCGAAGTATATCCGCACCAACCGTGGCACCTCGGTCCTGTCGGCCAATGATACGCCGACGATCAAGAAGTGGGCGCCCTACGGCCTCGATTGATGCGAGCGGCCATCGGCCCCGCTATCTCAAGATAAGGATATACTGATATGCCACGCATCAAACGCGGTGTTACCACCCGCGCAAAGCACAAGCGGATTCTGGACCAGGCCAAGGGCTATCGCGGTCGCCGCAAGAACACCATCCGCATCGCCCGTCAGGCGGTCGAAAAGGCTGGCCAATACGCCTACCGCGACCGCAAGGTTAAGAAGCGCACGTTCCGCGCCCTGTGGATCCAGCGCATCAACGCTGCCGTTCGCATGGAAGGCCTGACCTATTCGCAGTTCATGCACGGCATCAAGCTGGCCGGCATCGAACTCGATCGCAAGGCGATGGCCGATCTGGCCATGAACGAAGGCGGCGCCTTCAAGGCCGTGATCGCTCAGGCGAAGGCGGCACTGCCGGCCTAAGCGTTCCGGCTTCCCCCCGTACGACATTCAGGGGCGGGTTCCTTCGCGGGAGCCCGCCCCTTTTGCGTCCCGTTTTGTAGAAACCCGCCATCGGCCTTGTAGAACCGCGCCATCTGCGGCACTCTGCATCTATGGGGGATGGAGAACATCAGCGCGCCGCGCGCGGACCTTTGCTGCCGTCAGGGCAGCGGCTGACGGCTGAGTTCCGCGAGCCGCCGGAGGCTTTCGCGGGCTGCTTCACCACCTTCTACCACCTGACGCTCGATCTGCCCGAGGGCGGGGAAGCGCGGGTAACGGATTACCTCCAGCCCGAATGGGCCAATATCCGCTTCTTCTGCGGCACCGGCCCCGAGGCTGAAATTGCCGCCACGCGCGTCAGCGGGGCGCGGTTCGTCGGCACGGGGCCGAGCTCTCTGCCGTGCCGATTTTCGATGGGGCCGGTGCGGATGTGGGGGGTCGGCTTCCTGCCGCTGGGCTGGGCGCGATTTTTCAATGCCGATGCGAGTGCCTGCGCCAACGTCATCTGCGACGGCGCGGCGCACCCGGCTTTTGCCCATTTCGCCGGACTGACCGACGCGCTGTGCGATCCCGAGGCCACGCTTGACGAGCAATATGCCGCACTGGTCGCAGGCATGGCCGCCGCGATGCGCCCCAACCGTGACGAGCCGCGCATCGCCCGCGTCCATGGCGCGCTGGTGAGCGGGGACCACGCCTCCGTGCACGACCTGGCAGAAGCTTGCGGGATGAGCATGCGCACGCTGGAGCGCACCTGCATGCGCTATTTCGGCTTTTCGCCCAAGCTGCTGATGCGGCGCCAGCGCTTCATGCGCAGCCTCACCACCTTCATGCTCCATCGCGGCACCCGCTGGACCGAGGCGATGGACGCGGATTATCACGATCAGGCGCAATTCAGCCGCGAGTTTCGCGAGTTCATGACCATGAACCCGAGCGAATATGCCGCGCTCGACCATCCGATCCTGACCTCCTTCATGGAAGCCCGTGCGCGGGTATGGGGCAGCGCCGCACAGACCCTCGACCCGCCGCCGCCGCTGCGCTGACTGCGCTCGCGCGGCACTGGCGCTTTGCAATGCACGCGATTTGCCGCTAGCGGGCGGCGGCGAAATCCCGCGGGCAGAACATTCAGAACCATGACCGATATCACATCCCAGACCGAGGCCGCGCTGGCCGCGATTGCCGCAGCGAAGAGCCTCGATGCGCTCGAGACCGAGCGGCTCGAAACGCTCGGCAAGAAGGGCTGGGTGAGCCTTGCCCTGAAGACGCTGGGCGGCATGAGCCCTGATGAGCGTACTGTCGCAGCCCCCGCAATCCAGTCGGCCCGCGCCGCGATTGCCGAGGCGCTCGACGCGAAGAAAGCCGCGCTGGAAGCCGCCGCGCTTGAAGAGCAGCTGGCGCGCGAGACGATCGACCTCACTTTGCCTGCGCCCGCTGCCCCGAAGGGTTCGGTGCACCCCGTCAGCCAGGTGATGGACGAACTGGCCGAAATCTTCGCCGACCTCGGCTTCGCAGTCGCCACCGGCCCGGAGATCGAGGACGACTGGCACAATTTCACCGCGCTCAACATGGATGAAACCCACCCGGCGCGGGCGATGCACGACACGTTCTACTTCCCGGACAAGACCGCTGAAGGCCGCGAGATCCTGCTGCGCACCCACACCTCGCCGGTGCAGATCCGCTCGATGCTGGATCAGGGCGCGCCGATCCGCATCATCGCCCCGGGCCGCGTCTACCGCAGCGATAGCGACGCCACCCACACGCCGATGTTCCATCAGGTCGAAGGGCTGGTGATCGACCGCGATATCCACCTCGGTCACCTCAAGTGGACGCTGGAGACTTTCTTCAAGGCCTTCTTCGAGCGTGAGGACATCGTGCTGCGCCTGCGCCCGAGTTACTTCCCCTTCACCGAACCCAGCGTCGAGGTCGATGTCGGCTACTCGACCGAAGGTGGCCGCCGCGTGGTTGGCGGGCACGGCGACACGCCCGGCCATGCGTGGATGGAAATCGGCGGCAGCGGGATGGTCAATGCGCGCGTGCTTGCGTTCGCAGGCGTTGATCCTGCCGAATATCAGGGCTTCGCCTTTGGCCTCGGGATCGACCGGATCGCCATGCTCAAATACGGGATGAACGACCTGCGCGCCTTCTTTGATGGCGACCCGCGCTGGCTGGCGCATTACGGCTTCTCGCCCTTCGACCAGCCGACCCTGTCTGCCGGCGTGGGAGCACGCGCATGAAGTTCTCGCTGACCTGGCTCAAGGATTACCTCGAGACCACCGCCACTGTCGCCGAAATCTGCGATGCGCTGAATGCCATCGGGCTTGAGGTAGAGGGCGTGGAAGACCCGGCCGAGAAGCTCGCCGGTTTCCGCATCGCCCACGTGCTGACCGCCGCGCGCCACCCCGATGCGGACAAGCTGCAAGTGCTGACTGTCGACACCGGAGACGGCAACCCGCTGCAAGTCGTGTGCGGCGCGCCCAATGCGCGCGCGGGGATGAAGGGCGTGCTGGGCCTGCCCGGCGCGGTCGTTCCCGCCAATGGCATGGTGCTGCGCAAGAGCGCGATCCGCGGCGTCGAATCGAACGGCATGATGTGCTCGACGCGCGAGCTGGAACTGGGCGACGATCACGACGGGATCATCGAACTGCCCGGCGATGCGCCGGTCGGAACCAGCTTTGCCGATTACCACGGCGCCGATCCGGTGATCGAGGTCACGGTGACCCCCAACCGCCCCGACTGCATGGGCGTCTACGGCATCGCCCGCGATCTGGCGGCCAAGGGGCTGGGGACGCTGAAGCCGATTGCCATGCCCGCGTTCAGCGCGGCAGGCGCGTGCCCCGTCGAAATCCGCACCGACGATCCGGAAGGCTGCCCCGCCTTCTATGGCCGCGTGGTGAAGGGCGTGACCAACGGCACCTCGCCCGACTGGCTTCAGGCGCGGCTCAAAAGCGCGGGCCAGCGTCCGATCTCGCTGTTGGTGGACCTCACCAACTACCTGATGCTCGGCTTCGGGCGCCCAGCGCACGCCTATGACCTTGCCAAGCTGCAAGGCGCAGTGGTCGCGCGGCGCGCGCAGGACGGTGAAGAGGTGCTGGCGCTTAACGAGAAGACCTACACGCTCGACAGCGAGATGACCGTCATCGCCGACGACAACGGCGTGCACGACATCGCCGGGATCATGGGGGGCGAGCATTCGGGCGTCAGCGAGACGACCACCGATGTGCTGCTCGAAATCGCCTATTTCGATCCGGCGCGCATCGGTGCGACCGGGCGCAAGCTGGGGCTATCGTCCGACGCGCGCACGCGATTCGAGCGCGGGGTTGATCCCGAGTTCCTCGATCAGGGGCTCGATCTGCTCACCGGCCTGATCGTCGAGCTCGCAGGCGGCGCGCCCAGCGACATCATGCGCGCCGGTTCGCCGCCGACCACCGCCAAGGTGATCGCCTTCGACCCGGGCCTGACTGCGCGTCTTGGCGGGGTCGATGTGCCCGAGGGCGAGCAGCAGCGTATCCTCGAAAGCCTTGGCTTCTCGGTCAGCGCCGACTGGCAGGTGACCTGCCCGCTGCGCCGCAACGACATCGAAGGTCCGGCCGATCTGGTCGAGGAAGTCGTGCGCATCCACGGGCTCGACAAGGTGGCAAGTGTCGCGCTCCCCCGTGCCGAGGGCGTCGCCCGCCCCACCGCCACGCCGCAGCAGAAGCTGGAGCGGGGACTTCGCCGTGCTGCCGCCGCCAGCGGGCTGAACGAGGCGGTGACCTGGTCCTTCCTCCCCGAATGGGCGGCAGAGCATTTCGCGTCCGGTAACGAGCCGCCATGGGTGCTCGCGAACCCGATCAGCGAAGACCTCAAGGCCATGCGCCCCGCACTGCTGCCGGGTCTGCTGATGGCGGCCAAGCGCAATGCCGATCGCGGCGCGGCCTCCTCGCGCCTGTTCGAGATCGGACGGCGGTATTTCCGCGCGGCTGACGGTCTCAGCGAGGAGAAGCCGACGCTGGGCATCGTGCTGGCAGGCGAGAAGACCCCGCGCGGGTGGCAATCGGGCAAGGCCAAGGCCTTTGACGCCTATGACGCCAAGGCGCTGGCGTTCCAATTGCTGGAAGCGGCAGGGGCACCGGTTGGCAATCTGATGGTGATGGGTGAGGCGGGGGCGCAGTTCCACCCCGGCCAGTCGGCCACCCTGAGGCTTGGCCCCAAGGTGGTGCTGGCGCGCTTCGGGATGGTGCATCCGGCGACCTTGAAGGCCTTCGATGTCGACGGGCCGATTGCTGCGGTGGAGTTGTTCCTCGATGCGATCCCGGCCAAGAAGGGCGCAGCCTTTGCGCGTCCTGGCTTCACGCCGCCCGCATTGCAGGCCGTGACCCGCGACTTCGCCTTCCTCGTTCCGGCAACGCTGGCAGCGGGCGACCTCGTCCGCGCCGTGCAGGGGGCGGACAAGGCCTTCATCACCGGCGTGCGCGTGTTCGACGTTTTCGCAGGGCAGGGTGTGCCCGAGGGCCACAAGTCGATCGCCGTCGAAGTCACGCTCCAGCCGGGTGAGGCCAGTTTCAAGGACGCCGACCTGAAGGCCATCGCAGAGAAGGTCGTCGCGGCGGCCACCAAGCTGGGCGGGGAGCTGCGCGGATGAAAACGGCATTCGTCACCGGCGCCACCGCCGGAATCGGCCTTGCCACCGTGCGTCGTCTGGTCGCTGATGGTTGGCGCTGCGTTGCCACCGGGCGGCGGCAGGAGCGGCTGGACGCGCTGGTTGCCGAACTCGGCGCGGACAAGGTCCACGCAGTGTGCTTCGACGTGCGCGATACCGACGCGCTCGATGCCGCGCTCGCGGGCCTGCCCGAGGCTTTTCGCGACATCGACCTGCTGGTGAACAACGCCGGCCTCGCGCAGGGGCTTTCGGCGGCGCAGAACGCCAATCTCGACGACTGGCAGACGATGATCGATACCAACATCACCGCTATGGTGGTGCTGACCCGCAAGCTGCTGCCGAAGCTGATCGAACGGCGCGGGGCGATCATCGCCATCGGCTCGGTCGCGGGCAGCTATGTCTATCCGGGCGGCAATGTCTACGCTGGGTCCAAGGCCTTCGCGAACCACTTCACGCTCGCGCTGCGCGCCGATCTGCACGGCACCGGTGTGCGCGTCACCAGCATCGAGCCGGGCATGGTCGAGACCGAATTCACCGTGGTGCGCACAGGCAGCCAGCAGGCCTCCGACGATCTCTATCGCGGCGTCAACCCGATGACGGGCGAGGACATCGCCGACACCATCGGCTGGATCGCCAGCCTGCCGCCGCATCTCAACATCAACCGGATCGAGCTGATGCCGGTCAACCAGGACTTCGCGGGCTTCCGCGTCGCGCGCGACCCGCAATGACCTCCAACCGCCGCACCTTCGCGATCATTTCGCACCCTGACGCGGGCAAGACCACGCTCACCGAAAAGCTGCTGCTGCAAGGCGGCGCGATCCACCTTGCGGGCGAGGTCAAGGCGCGCGGGCAGGCGCGGCGGGCGCGGTCGGACTGGATGAAGATCGAGCAGCAGCGCGGGATCTCGGTGACGTCCTCGGTGATGACCTTCCAGAAGGACGGGATCGTCTTCAACCTGCTCGACACCCCGGGGCACGAGGATTTCAGCGAGGACACCTATCGCACGCTGACCGCGGTGGACTCAGCGGTGATGGTGATCGACGCGGCGAAGGGCATCGAGCCGCAGACCCGCAAGCTGTTCGAGGTCTGCCGCTTGCGGAGCGTGCCGATCATCACCTTCGTCAACAAGGTCGACCGCGAGGGGCGCGATCCCTTCGAGACGCTGGACGAGGTTGCCGACATGCTGGCGCTCGACGTCAGCCCGCAGATGTGGCCGATCGGGATGGGCGGCGAGTTCGAGGGCTTGCTCGATTTCGCCACAGAAACCGTCAGCCGCCCGGAAGGCCCGTCGCGCGAGTTCCTCGGCACCCGTGACACCGCTGCGATCCCCGAACGCTTCGCTGACGAGATTGAATTGGCGCGCGGCGGCTATCTGGAATTCGACATCGAGGCGTTCCGTCACGGCGATCTGACGCCCGTCTATTTCGGATCGGCGCTCAAGAACTTCGGCGTCAACGAGTTGATCGAGGCCATTGCGCGCTTTGCCCCGCCGCCGCGGCCCCAGCCCGCAGGCGCTGAGCAGATCAGCCCTGATCGCGACGAGGTCACCGGCTTCATCTTCAAGGTGCAGGCCAACATGGACCCCAACCACCGCGATCGTATCGCGTTCATGCGGCAGGTTTCGGGCACCTTCAAACGCGGCATGAAGCTGACGCCGTCAGGGCTGGGCAAGCCGATTGCGGTGCACTCGCCTATCCTGTTCTTCGCGCAGGACCGCGAGCTGGCGGATACGGCCGAGGCGGGCGATATCATCGGCATCCCCAACCACGGCACCTTGCGCGTGGGCGATACCTTGTCGGAGCGCAATCAGGTGCGCTTCACCGGCCTGCCCAACTTCGCGCCGGAAATTCTGCGCCGGGTGCAGCTGCGCGATCCGACCAAGACCAAGCAGTTGCGCAAGGCGCTGGATGACCTTTCGGAAGAGGGCGTGATCCAGGTGTTCTACCCCGAGATCGGCTCGGCCCACATCGTCGGGGTGGTCGGCCAGCTTCAGCTCGAAGTGCTGATCTCGCGGCTGGAGGCGGAATACAAGGTCGAAGCCGTGCTCGAGCCTTCGCCCTTCGCCACGGCGCGTTGGATCAAGGGCGACGACAAAACTCTCGACGAATTCGCCAGCTTCAACCGCGCCAATGTGGCCCGCGACCGCGACGGGGACATGGTGTTCATGGCCAAGAGCCCTTGGGACGTCAGCTATCAGGTCGAGAAGAACCCGCAGCTGACCTTCTCGGCCACGAAGGAACGGTAATCTTGCAGGACGGGCAGGTTCGCGGCATGGCATTTCCCATGCACGACACCGGCCCAACCTCGCAGACCTTCATCTCGCAGCGCCTCCGCCTGAACTACCTCGATTGGGGTGGTAGGGGCAAACCGCCACTGGTGCTGGTGCATGGCGGGCGCGATCATGCGCGCAGCTGGGATTGGACCGCCGAGGCGCTGCGCGAGGATTATCACGTCATCGCCATGGATCACCGCGGGCATGGCGACAGCGACTGGGTGTCGGACGGGGTCTATTCCGCCGCGGACATGGTCTATGACCTCGCGCAGCTGATCCATCAGTTGGGCGTCGGCCCGGTGCGGATGGTGGCCCATTCGATGGGCGGCAATGTCGCGCTGCGCTATGCGGGCGCTTTCCCCGACATGGTGAGCAAGCTGGTGGCGATCGAAGGGCTCGGCCCATCGCCCGAATGGCGCGAAAAGCAGCGCGCCGTGCCTTACCCTGAACGCCTCGCTGAATTTATCGAGAAGAAGCGCAAGGCAGCAGGCCGCTCCCCGCGCAAATATGAGAGCATCGAAGCCGCCTTTGCGCGGATGATCGAGGAAAACGCCTACCTCACCCCGGACCAGGCGCGGCATCTCACCGTCCACGGCGTCAACCGCAACGAGGACGGGACCTATAGCTGGAAGTTCGATCCCCACCTCAATGTCTGGCCGGTGGAGGACATCGGTGACGAGTTCATCGAGGCGCTGTGGGGCGCAATCACTTGCCCGACGCTGCTGCTCTACGGAGCAGATAGCTGGGCCTCGAACCCCGAGAAGGACGGGCGGATCGCCCACTTCAAGACCGCAAGCGTGATCGAGTTCGAGAAAGCGGGCCACTGGCTCCACCACGACCAGTTCGACCGCTTCATCGCAACACTGCGGGATTTCCTCTGAACCAAACCAAGGGCGGGTAGTGATGGCGGATTTTTTCGAGGCATTGAACGAAAAGCACATCGCCATGATCGCCGCCCAGCCGGTGTTCTTCGTGGCAACTGCGGCGGCAGAGGGGCGGATCAACCTCAGCCCCAAAGGGTATGACGCCTTTCGGGTGCTGTCGCCGACGCGGGTCGCCTACCTTGATCTCGGCGGGTCAGGGAATGAGACCCACGCGCATCTCGCCGCTGAACAGGCCGATGCGGGCCGGATTACGCTGATGTTCTGCAACTTCCAGCAGCCCGCGCTGATCCTCAGGATGTACGGGCGGGGGCGGGCGGTTTTGCCGCAGGACGCTGAATGGGAGGGCCTCGCAAGCCACTTCACGCTGCTGCCGGGAACGCGCCAGATCTTCGACATTGCGGTGGAGAGCGTGCAGTCCTCCTGCGGCTGGGGCGTGCCCTTCATGACGCTGGAGGGCGAGCGCGAGACGCTGAAGAAGGCGCATGGCCAGTCCGATCCTGACGCCTGGATCACCAAGATGGCCAAGCGCACCCGCAGCATTGATGGCCTGCCGACCCGCACGACGGATCGCTACATTGCGGGCGAATGAGCTGCCCTGCGCCAAAAATTGCCTAACCGTTAATCACGTGATTAAATTATAGGCAGGCATTCTTCCGCAGGTGCGAAGAAACGCGCTGATTCCGCTGCGTCAGTACCATTACACAAATATGGCACGCTTGTTGCTGTGACTGAGTTGGCCGGAATGTCCGGTGCAACAGGGGCCACAGATGAAGTTCATCATCGCCATCATCAAGCCGTTCAAGCTCGACACCGTTCGTGAGGCGTTGAGCGGTATCGGCATCGCCGGTCTGACCGTGACCGAGGTCAAGGGCTTTGGTCGCCAGAAGGGCCAGACCGAAATCTACCGCGGTGCGGAATACTCCACCAACATGCTTCCCAAGGTGAAGCTCGAGATCGCTGCCAGCGACGATATCGCCGCGCAGGTGGTCGAAACCATCCAGCAGACCGCCAACACCGGGGCGATCGGCGACGGCAAGATCTTCGTACTCGATCTCGCGTCTGCCACCCGCATCCGTACCGGCGAGTCCGGCGAAACCGCGCTGTAAGGGGACCCATTCAATGAAGCGCATTCTCTCCAAAACCGCGATGCTGGCGACCGGGGCGGTCATGCTGGCGGCGCCGGCTTTCGCTGCGCCTGTGGCAGACGCAGCCGCCGCGGCACCCGCCGCGTTCACGCCCACCGCCGAAATGGTCAACAAGGGCGACGTCGCCTGGATGATGGTCTCGACCGCGCTGGTCCTGATGATGAGCGTCCCCGCACTCGCATTGTTCTACGGCGGCCTGGTGCGCGCCAAGAACATGCTGAGCGTGCTGATGCAGGTGCTCACCATCGTCTGCGTTGCTGCACTGGTATGGTTCGGCTGGGGCTACTCGATGGCCTTCACCTCCACCGGAACGCCGTTCCCGGCGCTGTTCGGCGGGCTCGACAAGGCGTTCCTCAAGGGCGTTTCGGTCTCCTCGCTGGCCGCCACCTTCTCGAACGGGGTTTACCTGCCCGAGCTGGTCTTCGTGATGTTCCAGATGACCTTCGCCTGCATCACGCCGGCGCTGATCGTCGGAGCCTTTGCCGAGCGTGTGAAGTTCACCTCGCTGATCCTCTTCGTGGTCGCGTGGATGACGCTCGCCTATTTCCCGATCGCGCACATGGTGTGGTACTGGGCTGGCCCGGACTTCCTGCACACCGCGCCGACCGACATGGGTCTGCTGTGGGGCTGGGGCGCGCTCGACTTCGCCGGCGGCACCGTGGTGCACATCAACGCCGGGATTGCTGGACTGATCGGCTGCCTCATCATCGGCCCGCGCATCGGCTACAAGAAAGAGCCCATGCCCCCGCACAACCTGGTGATGACCATGATCGGCGCCAGCCTGCTGTGGATCGGCTGGTTCGGGTTCAACGCCGGCTCGGCGCTCGAATCCAATGCCTTCGCCGCTCTCGCCTTCATCAACACCTTCGTTGCCACCGCGGCAGCAGGTGCGGCTTGGGCGATCATCGAACAGATCACCCACAAGAAGCCCTCGCTGCTTGGCGCGGTCTCGGGTGTGGTGGCTGGCCTTGTGGCGATCACCCCGGCGGCGGGCTTTGCCCACCCCGGCACCGCGATCATCCTCGGCGCTGTGGCTTCGGTGGTCTGCTACTTCTTCGTCACCACGGTGAAGAACAAGCTGAACTACGACGACAGCCTCGACGTGTTCGGCATCCATGCCGTGGGCGGGATTGTCGGCGCGATCGGCACCGGCATCGTCGCTGACCCCGCGCTCGGCGGTCAGGGCTGGATCGACTACACCGCTCCGGTGGCTGTGGCTGGCGAGTTCGACATGGTCGGGCAGGTCATCACCCAGTGCTGGGCCGTGGGGACCACCATCGTGTGGACCGGCGTTGTCTCGGCCGCGCTGTTCCTGATCCTCAAGTACACTCTGGGCCTGCGCCCGGACGCCGAAGCCGAAACCAACGGCCTCGACATCTCCGAACACGGGGAGCGCGCCTACAACTAAGCCGGGAGCATCGCGCAAAAAGTGGGCACCGGTTTTTGCCCTTCGCGATGCGACCAACAAAGAATCACCAGCTTGGCGGGGGGAGGCCTCTCTCTCCCTCTCCCCTCCCCCCGCCTCACCTTGTTCCTCCTGCGAACGAACAAACTGAACATGGCCGGAGTCGCGAAAGCGCTCCGGCCTTTTTTTGTTTGCTGTTTGTGTGCGACCCCGCCTCCGCGGGGTCGTCCTCGGCGCTGTTTCGCGCGTGCCGCGCGAGCGCCTGCGGGCGGGCGGTCGCCCTTGCGGCCCGTCCTTCGGCGGGCCGGATCAGCGCTTTGCATTCAGGGGTGTGTTTAGCCTCTTTCCGCCGCCATGACGAAGTCGGCGCACCTTTCGCCGATCATGATGCTCGGCGCGTTGGTGTTGCCGCTGACCAGCTTCGGCATGATGCTGGCATCTGCCACCCACAGGCCTTCAAGCCCGTTCAGCTTCAGCGTCGGATCGACCACCGCGTCCGCGTCCGATCCCATGCGGCAGGTGCCGACGGGGTGATAGACCGAGTCCGAACGGTTGCGGATCAGTGCGTCGAGCGCCGCGTCGTCATTCAGGTCGACCGGGTGGCGATCCTTCGGACCGAAGGCCTGCATCGGCGGGGCTTCGGCAATACGGTGCGACAGGCGCACGCCCGCGCGCAAGATCGCCATATCGCGATCGTCATCAAGGAAGTTGGGATCAATCACCGGTGCCGCCGCCGGATCGGCGCTGCCCAGGCGCACCGTGCCCCGGCTCTCTGGCCGCAGCACACAGGCGTGGAGCGAGAAGCCGTGCGCCTTCACCTTCTCTCGCCCGTGATCTTCGAGCACGGCGGGCACAAAGTGCCACTGAACATCGGGGGCGGGAGCATCGGGCATCACCGTCCAGAAGCCGCCCGCTTCGGCATAGCACGTGGTCATCACCCCCGTCCGCTTGCGGCGGTGTTCGACTATCGCGGCGGCCATGCGCAGGGTGCCTTTGAGCGTACTGCCGATCGGCACATCGCTTTCCGTCTCCCAACCGGAGACATAGTCGATGTGATCCTGAAGATTGCCGCCGACGTCTGCGCGATCGAGCAGCACGTCGATGCCTTGCGCCTTCAGGTGCTCCGCCGGACCGATGCCCGAAAGCATCAGGATTTGCGGGGAGTTGAACGCGCCTGCGCTCAGCACCACACCGCGGCGGGCCAGCAGCGTCTCGGACTTGCCGCCGCGCCGGATCTGGACACCGGTAACGCGCCCGGCTTCGATCACGAGCTTCTCGACCAGCGTATCGGTGCGCACGGTGAAGTTGCCGGCGTCGCGGATCGGTTCGACATAGGCGCGGGCCGCAGACCAGCGTTCGCCCTTGCGCTGGGTCACCTGATAGAGGCCGAAGCCATCTTGCCGCTCGCCGTTGAAATCGCTGTTGGTGCGCAGTTGGAGCGCGGCTGCCGCCTCGACAAAAGCGTGGCTCGCCGGGTTGGCGTGCTTCTGGTCCTCCACAAACAGCGGGCCGCCGTGTCCGTGATAATCGTCACCGCCGCGCTCGTTCGCTTCGGCGCGCTTGAAGTAGGGGAGCACGTCGTCATAGGCCCAACCGTCGCAGCCTTGCGCGGCCCAGTTGTCGTAATCCCAGCGGTTGCCGCGGATATAGACCATCGCGTTGATCGCCGATGAGCCGCCGAGCCCGCGACCGCGCGGCTGATACCCGGTGCGGCCGTTCAAGCCCTTCTGCGGGACCGTATCGTAGCGGTAGTTCGACTTTTGCGGGATGAAGGGCATGAAGCCCGGTGTCTTGATCCAGACGTTGTTGTTGTGGCCGCCGGCTTCGAGCAGGCAGACCCGCCGCGTGCCATCCACTGCGAGCCGCCCGGCAACCGCGCTACCGGCACTGCCACCGCCAATGACGATGTAGTCGAAACTTTCCATGATCTCTCCCTTTGGCGGAGGAGACTAGAAAGCTTCGCGGCCCTCTGCAATCCGGTTTCGATCCGCCACTGAAGTTGCAGAAGGTGCAACGCCGTTGCCGACGCGCGATTGCCACCGGCTGCGGATCATGTCGCTGGTATCGCGGCTGCCGTCATGGCTCCAGCCGGGTTCGCGCAGCAGGTAAGACAGCTTGTGCTTCCAAGGCGCGCGCCAGATGTCCGAGATCATCCCGATCCATTCGTGGAACACCGACCATAACAGGTTGAAGCTGCCGAGCTGCTTGACGATCCCGTAACGGATCAGCTCGTCATCGACCTCGGGCTCGAAGGTGCCGAACATCCGGTCCCAGACGATGAACACACCCGCGTAGTTTGTGTCGAGATAGCGTGGGTTGGTGGCGTGGTGGACGCGGTGATGGCTGGGGGTGTTCATCACCGACTCGAACCAGGCGGGCATCCGCTTGATCGCCTCGGTGTGAATCCAGAACTGGTAGATGAGATTGAACCCGCCGCAGATCGCGATCATCGCCGGGTGGAAACCGAGCAGCACCAGCGGCACCGCGAACAGGAAGCCGAAGGTGAACATCCCGGTCCACGTCTGCCGCAAGGCGGTGGAGAGGTTGTAATGCTGGCTGGAGTGGTGGTTCACGTGGCTCGCCCACATCCAGCGGATGCGGTGCCCGGCGCGATGGACCCAGTAATATTTGAGATCGTCGAGAATGAAGCACACGGGCCAGGCCCACCACACCGCCCACCATTCGGGGCCGAAATCGAAGATCCGGTAGTCATAGGTCTTGATAAACAGCGTCAGCGCAAATCCGCCGAGCAGCGCGCCCGCTACGGTCGAACCCAGCCCGAAGGCCAGGCTGACCAGAGTGTCCTTCGGCTCGTAGGCTTCGGGGGCGCGCAGCTTCGCCCAGATCATCTCGGCCAGCACAGCGACCACGAACAGCGGCACAGCATAGTCGATGGGTTTGAAGTCAGGCATGGTGCGTTCCGCTTACCCGATTGATCGCGTCAGCCCAAGCTTCGGGTTCGGTGATGTCGAGAAACACCTTGCCAAATCGAGCCTCGCCGCAATCGACCTCGAGCGCCGCCTTGCCGAGGTCCTTCCACAGGCGCGCCCGGGCGCCGGGGCCGAGTATTCGCCCGACAAAGCGGTTGCCGTGGCGCTTGATGAGCATGATGCGCCCCGTGGCGTCGCGTGCCAGCGCCGCCAACCCGTCTGCAGCGCGAGCAGCTTTGATGGGATCGAAGCCGTCTTCTACCTCGCCCGCGGCGCGGCGCACGGCTTCATCGCTGTCGAGGGGCTGTGTACCGCCCAGCTTCATCCACCGCGCAAGCCCCGCCAGCGCGATGATCGCGACCAGCGAACCGGCGGTCTGGAGAACGAGCGGCGGCAGTTCCACGCGGCAGAGCGCCTCAGCGCGCTGCCAGCATGTCGATCATCGGACGAATCGGGCTGACGTCGTATCCCGCCTGCGCCGCTGTTCGGGCAATCGTGTCCGGGTTCTCGCCCTGCTTGGCAGCAGCCAGCGCCCACAGCAGGGTCGACCGCGTGCCCGAGCGGCAATAGGCGAGAATCGGCCCTTCGGCTTGCTCCAGCGCGGCAATCATCGCGTCCACCTGCGGCTCGCTGAAGCCGGAATGGCCGATCGGAATGGCCACGTAATTCATGCCCGCTGCGGCAGCGGCAGCGGCGATTTCGTCGCCTTGCGGCGCGGAAGGCTCTTCGCCATCGGGGCGATTATTGACGATCAGGTTGACGCCAAGTCCGGCCGCCGCCGCTACATCTTCGGCAGTAATCTGCTGACTTACAAGAATATTTTCGGTAAGACGGCGAAATTCGCTCATGATCAATCCTGCTTTGCCCGGTGTTGTCGGGCCTTGTCATGCCGAAACCCGCAACCGCGCACAAGCATTCCCCCGAGGTGCCGCCAATGCGCCCGAGGCGGGCCGGTAAAATCGTTCGCAAAGCAACCTTTTGTGCGCTATACATTCGCCCACGTGCGCTCCGGATGACAAGCTCGGCGCGTCTGTGTCCGGTGCGGCTCACTGTCCACGTCACCGGCGCAACGGAGGACGGGCAGTGTGACAAGGTACGTAAGAATCTATGGGTTACGATAGGGGACGCCGGCGCGGCCGCGACAAGCGCGACGGTTTCGGCGAAGATGGCTTCGATCCGTTTGGCGGCGGGAATGACGGTTTCTCGCCTCCGCGCGATTTTGGTGGCGGCGGCGACCGCTTCGGCGGCGGCGGTGATCGCTTCGGCGGAGGCGGTGGCGGTGGCGACCGCTTCGGCGGCGGTGCTCCGCGCGGCGGCGGCGGTGGCGGCCCGCGTGGTCCCGGTGGCCCGGGCGGCGGCGGCGGCGCAGGCGGTGGCGGTTTCAGCCGTATGCCCGCGCAGATCGTCGGTACCGGCAAGGGCACGGTGAAGTTCTTCAACACCCAGAAGGGCTTTGGCTTCATCCAGCAGGATGGCGGCGGCGAAGATGTCTTCGTCCACATCAGTGCGGTGGAGCGTGCGGGTCTTGAAGGCCTCGCCGAAGGTCAGGAGCTCCAGTACAACCTCGTGGATCGCGGCGGCAAAGTGTCGGCGCAGGATCTTCAGGTCGTCGGCGATGTGATTGCAGTGGCAGCCAAGCCTGCCGCTCCCAGTCGCGAACTGACCGGTGAGCGCGCCAAGGGCACGGTCAAGTTCTTCAACGCGATGAAGGGCTTCGGCTTCCTCGTCCGCGATGATGGGCAGCCGGATGCCTTTGTGCACATCAGCGCGGTCGAGCGTTCGGGGCTTTCCGCCCTTAACGAAGGCGAGCGCTATGAATTCGATCTCGAAGTCGATCGACGCGGAAAGCATTCCGCCGTCAATCTGGCACCGATCGAAGGCTGACCCGGCCGAAACCGCCCCCCGCGGTTTGACGCGGGACCAGCGGAAGATTAACGGAATGCGGATGGCGGCTCTGGTTCGGGGCCGCCATTTGCGTTTCGCCCCCTTACGTTTCTTCAATTCAGGATGTTGCCGATGTCGATCACCCCGCTCATGCCCGTCTATCCGCGTAGCGGTGTCCGGCCGGTGCGCGGCGAGCACTGCCATCTGATCGACGAGGACGGCACCCGCTATCTCGATTTCGCGAGCGGCATTGCGGTCAATCTGCTCGGCCATTCGCATGAAGGGCTGATCGGCGCGATCCAGCAGCAGGCAGCGACCTTGATGCACGTGTCGAACCTCTACGGCAGCCCGCAGGGCGAGCGGTTGGCGCAGATGCTGGTCGATACGACCTTTGGCGATACGGTGTTCTTCACCAATTCCGGTGCGGAAGCCTGCGAATGCGCGATCAAGACCGCGCGCGCCTATCACCAGAATGCCGGTGACGATGGTGATGCCAGCCGGTTCGAGATCATCACCTTCCACAACGCCTTCCACGGCCGCACCATGGCGACCATCAGCGCGTCCAACCAGACCAAGATGCATCACGGCTTCGCGCCGCTGCTCGAAGGCTTCAAGTATGCGCCCTTCGATGATCTGGAAGCGGTCAAGGCGCTGATCGGGCCCAAGACCGCGGGCATTCTGGTCGAGCCGATCCAGGGCGAGGGCGGCATTCGTCCCGCATCGCAGGAGTTCATGACCGGTCTGCGCGCGCTGTGTGACGAGCACGGGTTGATGCTGATCCTCGACGAGGTGCAGTGCGGTGTCGCGCGCACCGGCAAGCTTTACGCCTACGAGCATTACGGGATCGAGCCGGACATCATGGCAACCGCCAAGGGCATTGGCGGCGGCTTCCCGCTCGGCGCCTGCATTGCCACTGAAAAGGCGGCGCGCGGGATGACCTTCGGCACGCATGGCTCCACCTATGGCGGCAACCCGCTGGCCATGGCTGCGGGCACGGCAGTGATGGAAGCTGTCGCCAATGACGAATTTCTCGCATCGGTCGCCGAAAAGGGTGAGCGCCTGCGCTCGCGGCTCGAACAATTCATCGGCAATTATCCCGAACTGTTCGAACTGGTGCGCGGCAAGGGCCTGATGCTCGGCCTCAAGATGAAGATGGAGAGCCGCCCCTTCTACGTCCACCTGCGCGATCATCACCAGTTGCTGACGGTCGCGGCGGGTGACAACACCATCCGCGTCATTCCGCCGCTGGTGATCGGTGACGCCGAGATCGAAGAGTTCTTCGACAAGCTTTCGGCGGGTGCGGCGAGCTTCAAGGTGCCCGAGGCGGCATGACCGCGGCAACGGGGGGAAGCCAGGCAACCTGGCGCCACTTCCTCGATCTCGGCGATGCCGGGGGCGATGATGTTGCAGCGATGATCAACGACGCGATCGACCGCAAGGCGGCGCGCGCAGGCAAGCCCAAAGGCGCGCCCGATGCCGATGCGCCGCTCGCCGGCCGCGTGCTGGCGCTGGTGTTCGAGAAGAACTCGACCCGCACCCGCGTGAGCTTCGACATCGCGATGCGCCAGCTCGGCGGCACGGTTCTGTTGCTCGATTCGGCTTCAAGCCAGCTCGGGCGGGGGGAGAGTATTGCCGATACCGCGCGCGTGCTCAGCCGGATGGTCGATGCCATCATGCTGCGCACCGACGATCATGCCAAGATCGAGGAAATGGCGCGCCATGCCACCGTGCCGGTCATCAACGGTCTGACCGACAAGACGCACCCGTGCCAGATCGTCGCCGACCTGCTCACGGCAATCGAGCACGGCAAGGCGTTGCCCGGGCTCGAAGTCGCGTGGTTTGGGGACGGGAACAACGTCCTGCACTCCATCCTGGAGGCGGCGGGGCTGTTCAAGTTCAACGTCCGCGTGGCAACGCCCGCAGGATACGAACCCGAGGCTGCCTTCGTGGAACTGGCCCGTGCGGGTGGCGCGACCGTTACGCTGACGCAGGATGCCCAAGCGGCAGCGCGCGGCGCGGATGTGATCGTGACCGATACCTGGGTGTCGATGGGTCAGGCCCATGCCGAGGAAAAGCTTGCGGCAATGGCGCCCTATCAGGTCAATGCCGCGTTGATGTCGCTCGCCAAGCCTGACGCCATCTTCCTCCACTGCCTCCCCGCGCATGTCGGCGAGGAGGTAAGTGAAGATGTGTTCGAAGGCCCGCAGTCCGTGGTCTTCGACGAGGCCGAAAACCGCATCCATGCGCAAAAATCGGTGCTGTTGTGGAGCTTTGGCCTGCTTGGCAACTGAGCGGCGCCGATCAGGGTCTTCCGCCTGACGCGATCGATCCCCATATGGCGCCACATGGCTGAAACGACCGACATCACCGAGACCTTTTCCGATGCCCTGATGGGCTTCACCCTGCCGGGGCGCAATGCGCGCGGGCGCATTCTGCGGCTCGACAGCGTGCTTGAAGAGGTGCTCGCCGCGCATGATTATCCCGCTCCGATCACCCATTTGCTGGGCGAGGTGCTGGTGCTTGGCGCGCTGATGGGCGGATTGCTCAAGGGTGAAAACGCACAGCTGACCATGCAGGCGCAGACCAATGGCGGGGTCGTCAATCTGCTGGTGTGCGATTATCGTGGCGGCGCGGTGCGTGGCTATGCCGATTTCGATGCCGAGCGGCTTGCCAACCTGGGCGCCAATCCCGGTCTCGCGGCGCTATTCGGCGACGGCTATCTCGCGATCACTTTCGAAACCGAACAGCGCCAACGCTATCAGGGGATCGTGCCGCTGGAAGGGGACAGCCTTGCCGAAGCGTGCGAGGCCTATTTCAGCCAGTCGGAACAGATCCCGACGCTGATCCGGGTTGCCAGCCGCGCGGGTGCAAGCGGACGGATGGCGGCGGGCCTGCTGATCCAGCATCTGCCCGATGGCGAGGAAGGTCGGGAGCGCCTGAATGTCCGCCTTGACCATCCCGACTGGGAGCACGTCGCGGTGCTCGCGGCAACGATCAGCCATGAGGAATTGCTCGATACCCGGCTGTCCTTGGAGGGGATTGCGTGGCGCCTGTTCCACGAGGAAGAGGAAGTGCGCGTGCATGCAGGGGCTTCGCTATCGCGCGGGTGCCGGTGCAGTGCTGCGCACTACGAAACGATCATCGCTCGCTTCCCGCCGGACGAGCAGGAGGCGATGCGCGGCGCTGACGGGGTGATTGCGGTTGATTGCGCGTTCTGTTCGCGGACGTTCGCGCTTGCCATCTGACGTTTCGTCGAAAAAATCCGAGAATCCCGCCCAATTGGCCATTATGTGCAAGTCGCCGGGGCCATCAAATGGCATGAGGACACGAATGACCAATCGAACCGACAACCGAATGCATGTGCTGGCGCTGGGGACGCTCGCCGTCGGGGCCGCGCTGTGGTTCGCCGCACCGGGACTTGCGCAGGGCAATGGTCTCGCGATGCTTGGCACGCTGGCCAAGGGCGAGTGGACGATCAAGCAACGCGGCGTGGCGAAGGATCGGAAGATCTGCGTAAAGTCTGGGGCTGAACTGATCCAGCTGATGCACCGCGAAGGCGGGTGCAGCCAATTCGTGGTGGAGGATGGCGCGGCGCGCGTCACGGTGCAGTACACCTGCCCGGGCAACGGCTATGGCCGGACCAGCATTCGCCGCGAGACGAGCGCACTGGTGCAGCTGGAGAGCCAGGGCATTCACGATGGAATGCCGTTCCAAATGACTGCCGAGGCACGACGTACCGGGCCGTGCTGAACGACCCGCCGGATTGCCTTTGCCTGCAAGGGTGTTAGGGCCGGGGTATGAGCGGTTCTGAAGATACCCCCGCCCAGCCGCTGGCAGTGGTGCTGCTTTCGGGCGGGCTGGACTCGATGGTGACGGCGGCGCTGGCGCAGGAAGCCGGCTTCGCGGTCCACGCACTGACGGTCGATTACGGCCAGCGCCACAAGCTTGAGCTTGAATCAGCCGCGCGCATTGCAAGCCGGTTGGGCCTTGCGCGGCACACGCAGATTGCGCTCGATCTGCGCGCCTTTGGCGGTTCAGCTCTGACCGACATGATCGATGTGCCCAAGGGCGGGGTGGGGGATGATATCCCTGTGACCTATGTACCGGCGCGCAATCTCGTTTTTCTGGCGCTGACGACCGCCTGTGCCGAAGCGGCGGGGGCGCGTGACGTTTTCATCGGGGTCAATGCGCTCGACTATTCGGGCTATCCCGATTGCCGCCCCGAATTCATCGCCAGCTTCGCAGAGACCGCAAGGCTGGGCACCAAGGCCGGCGTCGAGGGCGCGCCGTTTTCGATCCACGCCCCGCTTCAGCACATGACCAAGGCAGACATCGCCCGCGAATGCGATCGTCTAGGGCTTGATCCGGCGTGGAGCTGGTCATGCTACGATCCCACGCCCGAGGGGCTTGCCTGCGGGCTGTGCGATTCGTGTCGCTTACGGAAAAAGGGTTTTGCCGAGGCTGGGATTACCGATAGCACGCGCTACCACGCCTGATCGGCCGCGCACCGGTCGACAATCAGAACGAACGGGATAGGGGATCGGCTTTGAGCGATGACACCAAGGCGGTCGAAAGCCGCGGGGAAGAGGCCGCGTCGACCTATAGCTGGTATGTGCTCGGCGTACTGGTTGTGGTCTACATCCTGAATTTCATCGACCGGCAGATCCTTTCGATCCTCGCCGTCGACATCAAGCGCGATCTCTCGCTCACTGACGGACAGCTCGGTTTTCTCGGGGGAGCCGCCTTCGCGGTGTTCTATGCGCTGTTCGGCGTGCCGCTTGGCCGGTTGGCGGACCGCTGGCACCGCGTGCGTCTTCTGACCATCGGTTTGGTGCTTTGGTCGACGATGACCGCACTGTCGGGATTTGCGCGCAATTACCTCACCCTTTCGCTCGCGCGTATGGGTGTGGGTGTGGGCGAGGCGACCGCCAGTCCGACGGCCTATTCTCTGATCTCGGACTACTTCCCCTCGCGCCAGCGCGCGACGGCGCTCGCGATCTATTCGTCGGGACTGTATCTCGGGGGAGGCATTTCGCTGTTTATCGGTGCGAAGATCTCGCAGGTGTGGGACGCGGCCTATCCGGGTGGCGGCATGGGCGGGTTGGTCGGTTGGCAAGCGGCTTTCCTTGCGGTCGGCCTGCCAGGCCTGATTGTCGCGCTGTGGGTGGCGTCGCTGCGCGAACCAGAGCGCCAGCCGGACGAGAAAGCCAGTGCGCGCCATCCGCTGCACGATTTCTTCGTCGACCTGTCGATGCTGTTGCCGCCCTTCACGTTCTATCACGCGATGCGGCGTGGGCCGATGGCGGCTTTCATCAATCTGGCGATGGCAGCGATGATGATCGGGCTGGCGTTGGTCATGATCCGCCTGACCGGCAATTTGCCGCAATGGTCAGCGATGGCTTTCGGCTACTACGCCGTGTTCTCGTGGGCCGCGACGTTGCGGAGGCACGATCCCGCCACCTTCAGCCTGATCTGGGGTACGCCCGCCTTCATCTGCACCGCGCTGGGCTATGGGCTGGTGTCGCTGGGCGCCTACGCGCTGGCGTTCTGGTCGGCGCCCTACGCAGAAACCGTGCTGAAGTTGCCGAAAAGCGAGCTGGCTTTTGTCCTCGGCGGAAGCGGTGCGCTGTCGGGCTTCCTCGGTGTAATCCTCGGCGGGCGGATGTCAGACTGGCTGCGTGGTCGCAATCCGTCAGGGCGCATCCTTGTGGTGATGTTCGGGATTATTGCGCCGGTGATCCCCATCTGGGTCGGTTTCACGACCGAGAATCCCACAGTGTTCTATGTCATGAACTTCCTTGCGGGTCTGTTTGCCGCAACCGCCTTGGGGGCTGCAGCGGCGACCACGCAGGATCTTGTGCTGCCCCGAATGCGCGGGACTGCGACCGCCTCGTTCTTCCTTGCGACGACGCTCGTCGGTTTGGCGATCGGGCCATACATGGTGGGCCAGATTTCGGAACTGAGCGGAAGCATGCGAATCGGGGTGCTGTCGCTGATCGGCGTTGCGCCCATCTCGTTGGCGCTGCTGATCTATGCCTATCGCACCTTGCCCGAGGCGGAGGCGACAATCGCCCAGCGCGCGCAGGCGGCGGAAAGCAGATGACGCTGACTGCTTAGGGTGAGCGTTGCTCGCCCGCAGGACAGTGCACGCTTGAACATTCGGGGAAACCGCCTGCCGCGCCCATGCAGGAGCATTGCACTCGGCCAGAAGGCATCCTGAGGCTTGCGGAGGTCGACGCTAAAACGTCGTCACACGGGGGCAGCAGTCCAGCCCGCATCATTGAACGCAGCCCGGCAGAGCTGAAGGCTGACGAACTCCCGTGTCAGCGGCTTTTCTCGGCAAACTGGTGAATGCGTGGGGCAACAAAAAAGGGGCCGGATTGCTCCGGCCCCTCTTTCTGTTCCGTTGGAACTCGAGCTTACATGCCCGAGCCCGGACCGTAGGTCACTTCCACGCGACGGTTCTGCGCTTCGCGCACGCCATCGGCGGTGGGGACCCGCGGCTTGGCTTCGCCGAAGGCTTCGCCGGTGATGCGAGCCGCGGGGATGCCACGACCGCTGAGGTAGGTGCGGACCGCCGCATTGCGACGCTCGGCCAGACCGACGTTGTACTTCACGCTACCCGCACGGTCGGTGTGACCGGCCAGCATGACGCTCGCAGTGCCGCAGTTCGCGTAAGCGGTGACGGCGCTGTTGAGGATGCCAGCGGCTTCCGAAGTGATGTCCGACTTATCGAAGTCGAAGAACACGATGTACGGACCGGTGTTGCACGCTGCCTTCGGCGGCGGCGGCGGAGCCGGACGCGGCGGGGGCGGCGGAGCCGGCGGCGGCGGCGGCGGTGCTACGACCGGAGCCGGCGGCGGCTGAGCTTCTTCGCCACCGAAGTTGTAGGTGATCGAACCGAGGATCGAGTGGCTGCTGAGCTTGGTTTCAAGCGAGCGGCCCAGCGGATCGATCAGGCCGATATCGGGCACGTTGAAGTAGCGATACTTCAGACCGACATCCCACGAATCGCTCAGCGGCGCACGAACGCCAGCAAGCAGCTGCCATGCGAGGCCAGTGTCCGAATCGTCCCACACGCCCGGACCGTTGGTGTTGACGCGGCCGTCCATGTCGACACGGGCAACACCGATACCACCACCAGCGAAGGCCTGCAGGCCATCATCCGGACCGAAGTCGAACAGGCCATTGAGCATGAAGCTCAGCGCGTTCACTTCGCCCAGCGCTTCACGGGTGCCGGTGAAGGTGTTGAAGGTACCGCCAGTGACCGGATTGAGCGCGAGGCCCTGGTTTCCGGCCGACACGTCCTGCAGATCGGCAGCACGGTAGCTGGCTTCAGCTTCGAGCCGGAAGGCACCGAAGTCATAGCCGACAATCCCGCCGAAATCGTAGTCGGTGTCGTAGTTAGCCGTGGCGTTGTTCGCCGCAGCGTTGACATCGAGAGACTGGTCTTCGACGATCATGACGCCGCCATCACCCTGGATATACCACTGGCCTTCACGGGCCATGGCGGGCGTGGTCAGCGCGGTCGAGGCCATCGCCATTCCAATGACGAGTTTGCGCATTTCCAAAATTCCCCTTTGCATTAGTCTTGAGGCACCGGCCGTCTCTATCTTTTCCCCTTGCCAGAGGCAAGCAATCAATGCCCGTTGGGTGTTGCAAGAATGTCGCTCTGACCGCCCTGTGGATAAAAATCTGATCGGAAAAGCCGCGTAAATCCGCCATTCTACCGGCTTAGGGCGTGGGTGAGCCAAGCACGCCGATAGCAAGCAACGCCTGCACAAGCGCTGCCAGGCTTGCCCTGGCTTCAGTGTCTATCACCGTTCCTCCGGTCGGAAGTGCAGGCGCGATCGCAGGCATCCATTGTGACCGGAACACCAATATCCGCTCCTTGTCCCGATCAAACAACTGCATCCCTTCAGTGGGCTCGACAAAGTGCCAGTCGCCCGCGATGCGGACAGCGATCTGGTCTTCGCGGGCTGTCCAGACCCCTGCTGCGGGCGCGGATATAAGGAAACACTCGCCTTCATCGGCGCTCGGCGGGGGCGTCGGACGGGATGAAGTGACCGATCTGGCGTACATGGCATCAATCAGGCTGAGGGCCTGGTTGACGAAGAATTCCTTCTGCGCCTGACCTGCGATGAGCAGCGGCAGACTCAGGGACGGTGTTGAACTGGCGAATGCGATCGGATCAGACATGAAAAACTCCCGAAGATCAGAAAAGTGAAGCGAGCAGCAATGGCGATGATCGATCGAACGTCCCCACTTGCCTGACCCAGAGGGCACCGGGGCCATAGGCGGCGATAAGGGAGGCGTGCTCCGAGGATGTCAGGCGAAGCAGGGGCTCATCAGACTGCCAAGCCACGTGCGGCGCATCGGCCGGACCGAAACCTACGAGATAGGCCTCGCGCTCCTCGATCAATGGCACTTCGACAGCATCGTCCCAGCGCCAATGTCCGCGCGCTCGCCGCGTCCAACGGTATGTGCTGACGCCGTCGGCAGCGCGGGTGATTCGCGGATGAACCGGACAAGGCGGTCGGCGCGATAGGCCCGCATTCGCCAGCGGTGCGATAACCGTTTCAACGTCGCCTGTGCCAAGCGCCGCAACCCTCGAGCTGGCCAGTGGCGGAACGAGGAGAGGATCGAGTGGCACAAGACTATCATCAAGCAGAAGGGCTTGGGCCCCAGCAGCATGGCCGAGAGCCGCAGCCGGTTCGGTCCCACCGCGCCCGCGCAGCAAGCCGCGGAGACGCCAGCGCCCCGATCCCTCTGGCTCGGCGTGGAGGAATTGCACCAGCTCCCCGCCAATCATCAGCTTGTTGGCACCAGCAGCAAGGCCGGCGATGTCTGTCTCTGGCAGATCGAGATCGGCGGCAACCAGCTCGACAACTGCCTCTGCCTTCGGCTCGAACAGCAGCGCTTTTGATCCCTCAAGCGGGGCAACCAGCACGCCCATAACCGCACGGCGGGTGCCGGTGGTGCCAAGATCGATGAGCGCACTTCCTTGCACCGCAAACAGAGCCGCGCCGCGCCACGCAGTGTTTGCGGCCGATGCTGCGGCGAAGATCAGAGGCTGGGCGGGATTGGCATTGGCCTCGGGCGGCACCTCGATCGCAGCGAGCCGGGTTGGGGGGACCAGCAGATCGGTCGGGGGCAGGTTTTCGCCCGGATCGCTGACGCGCGGCGCGCCGCCTGCGGGAGCAAGCCGTTCAAGCTCGAGCGCGATGCCGCGGTCGAGCCACTCCCAGCTGCGCAGCAGCCAGTGCCCCGGCGTATCCGGTAACCGGACAATCGTGCCGGGCGTAATGCGTGGATCAAGTTCGCCGATGCGCCATGTCACGGCTTCGTGCTGCCACCGTGCGCGGTTGGCGCCATCGTTTGCCAGCTGGCGTGCACCGCTCGCGGTCAGGGTGGCAGGCAGGTCGATCATCAGCTCGCGCCCAGCACGCCGCGCCCCGGTCGCGCGCTGCACCCCGGTCTGATAGTCGCGCTCCTCATCATAGTAGCGCAGCGCTGCGGGCGAGCGGACAGGGATGCCGGAACGTTGCTTGTGGCGCGCTGCGTCCGGCTCGTCGGCAATCACGGCAAGCTTGTCCGGCAGCGTCATGATCTCGCTATCTGGTACGCCGCGTACGGCGACAGTCAGCCCGTCGTTGCCGGACATGCAGACCAGCGGAATCACCTGATCGATGGCCGCGAGTGTCGAGGCAAGTGGTCCGCCCTCGTCTGCAAAGCCGCGGGTTTGCGCCAGCGGCGGCGCAGCGGGAATCGCGGTGCCATCCGGCACGAGCTGTGCGAGCGACACGGTGTCGTCGCCGCCATCAGCAAAAATCTCGAAGCTCAGCGCCGGGATACGATTGCCATAGTCACCCAATTCGAGGTTTTCGAACACCACATAGGCGCAGTCGCGGAAGGCCGGCGCAGATTCGCCTTTGGCAGCGGCGATCAGGGGATCGACCGGATCGTCGCCGAACCCGCGATAGATGCGCAATGTCCCGCCCACCTTGAGATCGTCCTGAGCGCCGCGCAACAGATTGCCGTCTGCCCAGATCCGCCCCACGCGGTTGATCGGCGTGCTCGACAAGGCGACAGCAAACGAGGCGGAATAGGCATAGACCGTCGTCGATGGCTGGCCCTTGCGCCCCTTTTCCTTGCGCTTGCTTTCGATCAGGTCGGTCGACCAGATCACCGTCCCCGCCACCCGCATGCGCCCGAACTGGCGCGGTATCGGCTGGCCATAGCTGGAAGTGCTGATCGTCAGCTCCTTCAGCCGAGGCCCCTCGCGTCCGCTAGGACCAAAAATCCGAGAATCGATCTGCTGGCCGATCAAGGCGCCGATCGTACCGCCGATTGGACCGCCGAACGCACTGCCCACCGCTGTGAGGATCAATGTCGCCATGAGACTAGCTTTCCGGATTTGCGGCGATGCGCCACATCGCGCAGATGTGCCACGCGGGATCGCGCGGTTGACGGACAACCCGTCGTAGCCCGGCATGTGCGTGGATCACGCTCGACGCATCGGCGGCGATCACGAGATGGTGTTGGGCAAAACCGAGCGCGAACAACAGCACGTCGCCCGCACACACCGGGGCCGAGGCAGGCTCAAGCCCCGATGGCGACGCCAAGGGCAACCATTGATCGACCCCGATATTGCGCAGCCCGTAGCCGGTCAGGGCGGCAGGTCGCCGACCGGTCGCAGCAAGGGCGGCAGCAACCAGCCCGACGCAATCGAGCCCCGTCACCGGATCGCGTCCATGCAGCCGGAACGGGCATCCGACCAGAGCAAGCGCGGCCTTGGCCAGCGCGTCGCCGGGGTCGCTCATGGCTGACCGTAACGGGCCAGCAGATCATTGCCCGGAAGGAAAGGCTCGCCCCGAAAATTGGCGGCGTTGCCGAATCGATCCGCGCATGTCGTGATGGTGTGATCACATCCCTCGCGCAGCTCCGCGCGTGCGCCGACGGGGGTGCCGTCCACCAGGGGTCGGTTAAGCACCAGCCAATCATCTGCCGCGTCGATGATCCCGAAGGCGACGCCCGTCTGCGGCCCCTCCATGAACCGAAGCCGGCCATCGACATGCGCTTCTCCGTCTAGACCGGCAAAGCGCACGCGGTTCGCTTCGAGATCGATTCCGGCGAGCACTTGAAGGGAGGTGAAGCGCACCGCCGAAAGGCCGCACCCGCGCCCGCAAAACTCGGCGCGGCAGGTCGGGCTGGTGCGCGGGACGAGGTCCTGTTCGAGCAGGCTCTTGGTGGACTGCAACTCGGCAGCGAATTGCGTGCTGTCGTCCTCGATCCGCCCGATCTGGCCGGTGTAGAGCGTGTGGTGATCAAGGCTCGTCCAGTCGACCGCGCCGATCTCGATGGCGGCTTCGTCGAAGAGACCGGCGGCCAGTTCAGCCTCGCGGATCGATTCGTGGTTGAGCGCGCCCTGCACTTCGGCACTGTCATTGGCGAGTTCTGCGGTGAGGCGGATTGCTGCCGGGATCATTCCGGGCGCGGCGAGATGCCGCAGGCCGCCGAAACTGAGATCGCGGTCATGGCTGGTGAAGGCGAGGGCTGCGCCGTCGCGGCGGTAGATTCGCCAGAATGTTGCAACGGTGTCGAGCTCGCGGTCGAAGAACACGCGCATCAGGCCGTCTCCCTGATTTCGATCAGCGGCACCGAAGGCGCTTCCCCGGCTGCGAAGTTGACCGCCGAGATGTCGAGACGGTCTTCGGCAAAGCGCACCGGCACGTCGAAGCGGTAGCCGACCCGGACTTCGGCACCCGGGGGAGGAGCGGAAAGCAGGCGCAACATGCCCTTCTCGCCCAGTGTCCAGGCCGTCGTTGCCGCTCCGCCCACGCTGACCACCAGCGTTTCCGGGCGCGGCCGGGTGATCGCCCGGACCTGTGGCTCCGCGCCGCCGCCATAGGATTTGACGAGCTGGAAGTCGGCCCGCTCTCCATTGCCGATGCCGATCAGTTGATCGAGCATGGTCGGGTTGCCGTTCATCGCGTTCGAGCTGTTGTCGAAGGGGTCCGTCAGCCGGAACCCCCGCGCCGGACCGCGCCGGGCGCGGAAGAATGTGATGAGTTCAGACAACTCGGCCTCTGACCGGATGCCGGGGCCGACATCGAAATGCAGGCGCGCGTCCGACCACAGCGAGTTGCGCCGCTCATGTCCCGATGCCGTTACCGCGATCGATGTCGAGAATTCAGGCGCGACCGAGGCACTCCGGCCGAGCGCGAAGGGATAAGGCACGTCGTCGAAGGGATCCATGGCTTGCTCCGGCGGAGGGGCGAGGCGGGTGTAGCCATCGCGGTTGACCTGCGGCAGCGCCCAGACATAGCGGCGATCGACACCGCGCATGGCGGCTTCGTCGATGCCCTTGTCGATGCGTGTCCAGAAGAGCTCGGCGTCGGCAGGATCGAGCACGAAGCCGGCAAGATAGTCCTGATCGGCCAAGGGATAGCCGAGCCATGTGTCCACGAAGGCGTAGGCCGCGCGCCGCGCCGCATCTGCGCCGCCGGTGAGCCAGTCGTAATCCTCCAGCTGCAAGCGGTCGAAGGCGGGCCATGCCCATCCTGCCGGCAGATTGGCGCGGTAGAGTTCGGGTGTTTTCGAACCGAGGATTGTCGGCGTGAAGGCAAGCAGCAGGATCTCAGCTGGCCCCTGTGCCGCGTCGCGTACGGAGGCGGTCAGGGCCGCAGTCGACTGTGCGAGCAGCGCCCCTGCCGCATCAAGCAACGCCTTTGCAGCGGCATCCATTTGAGCGGCGACGCTGGCGATGATCGGCGGGTTGCCTCCGAAGGCCGCTTTGGCAGCATCGTCATAGAGGCAGATCTGTCGGGTGGGCGTCACCCACCACCACGGCTCGCCAATCTGGAACCGTACCGGCAAGTCTGCAGCTTCCAGCAGCGCGACAAAGACGCGGGCCACATCGGCCAGCCACTCCATCGCCGCCGGATTTGCAGGCGAGAGCAACGTCGAGGGCGGCACCCAACCGGTTAGCGCCGGTGCACCGCTGGCGGTGCGCTGCTTCCAGCTTTCGGGGCAATAGGCATCGAACAGCTCGTATGAGAGCGAGGCAATCACCTCAAGCTCGGCCACCTTTGCCAGTTCGAACAGGTTGCGGTGCCATACGACTGCCGGCTCACATAGCTGGCCGCCTGCCTCGACGTGCAGCTCTCCGCCCGCCTGCCGCGCGAGCCGCATGAAATGGCTCATCCCGACGTAATGGACGATGTCCTCGCGGTACCCGAGGCCGATCACCGCGCGCAGCAATCGCGCGGGGGTCTGGTTGTAGGCATCGTCATAGGCGGTGGCCATGCGCTCGCCATGCGGAGGGACGAGCACATCGCCCAGCTCGATCATCGCCCGCGCACCATCCGCGACGATATCGGTCATTTCCACCGAGCCACCGAACATCGCGGGCAAGGGCGCGGTGCTGCCCGGCACGTGCCCGGGGGCGACCAGCGAGATGAACATGCGGTCGATATCCCCGGGATGGATCGGCTCGCCCGGCAGGCCGTAGCCGCTCTCGAGACGCGAGAAGGGCAAGGTGATGCGCGCGTCAGTCGGCGTGCCTTGCGCATAGTTCCACAGCCGGACGTACCATGTGCGCGGCAGGCCTGCCGCATCTCGCCCTTCGATGGTCAGCGTCGGGCCGTTGGGCTGGTCGAGCGCGATCACCCCCTCCGATCGCCAGCGGAAGCTGAGCGTCGTGTGCGCGTAATCGCGGTCGGCCTGGTAGGCGAGCAGCGGGTGGTCGAGCGTATCGACGCTGTCCCAGATCAGCCCGACCAGTTCGCCCGCATTGTGCAGTTCGACATCGACCCGCAGGCTGTCAGGCCCGGTCGTCACCACCGAGGCCATGGCGGGGCGGGGAAAATTGACGGTCCAGAAGCGCGGATCGAAGCGCTGCATGAAGGTGCTTTCCTGCGCGCGGCGTTCGCGTGCCAGCCAGAATGCCATCGGGAGCTCCCTTGCTCAGGCCTGTTGCAAAGCGCGGCGTACGGCGCTGGCGATCTGGCGGGACGAGCGCTGCATCGCGGTGGGCGCGGCCTGCTCGCGCGGCACCGCGACCTGGATCGCAACGCGCACATCGCGGCCCGTTGCGGCTTGGCCGGTTTCGACCCGCCCGGCGGCGGTCGGCACGAAAACCTCTGGCCCGCGCTCTCCAACGAGGTAGGCACGCCCCGGCGCAACCGGACCGCCCGTGGCGCGTCCCGGCAGTCCGAACAACGCGCCGAGCGACTGGCTGATCAGACCGCCGAGCCCGCCGCCGCCTCCCCCACCGCCGCCCATTCCGCCGCCGCCGAACAGGCTGCCGATCCCCGATTGCAGCGCATAGCCTGCGATCTCGGAGAGCGCGCTGAAGGCGACCCGTTTCAGGTCGTCAAAGCCGAGACTTCCGCGCCGCAGCGCTCCGAGCAGGCCGTTTTCGAGCACATTGCCCGCCCGCCCGAACCCGTCGATCAACGACGTGTCGAGCGAGCGACGCATCGCTTCGACATCGCTGGCAAAGCCATCGGTTCGGGCGCGCACATCGATCACCAGTTCCTCGAAATTGTCATTCATCGGCGTCACGCTCCATCATGCGGGCGATTGTCTCGCGGGTCGGCGGGGGAAGGGCGGCAAGATCGTCTGCGGCCGATAGCGCCATCGCCAGTTCGGCAGGCGTGGCGCTCCAGAACTCGGCAGGGCGCCAGCCGAGCAGACGCGCGGCCAGGCCGCACCAGCGGCTTGCAGCGTCCGCGAAAGTGGCGGTCATGCCTCGCCCTGAAGCACCTGCGCGAGCACGGCACGCACCGGCCCGGTGGCACCGACCAACCCCATCGCCAGCACCGCCTGGCCTACCGCGACACGTTCGGGGCGGCTTTCACCGGGGAGGCAGTGCCACAGCAGGGCGGTCATCTCCGTCAGCGTCAGCGCGCCGCCAGCGGCACGCTCCACCAGCGCGAACAGCGAGCCAAGCTCGGCCTCGGCCAGTACAAGGCTCTCGAAGCTCGGGCGCAGCACATAGCTGACACCATTGACGGTCAAGGCGCTCTCGCCGCGCAGGGGATTGGCGGCGGCGGTCATGCCGCCACCACCGCTCCGGAGCTTTCCAGCTGGAGGGTGTAGCTGCGCTCTCCGTTGAAATCGCCGGCGTAGTCGAGCCGCTGAACAAGGAACCTGCCGCGCAGCTTTGCGCCGTCTTCGAAGGACAGTTCGTAATCGTCGAGCGTACCGGCCAGCGCATGGCCGCGCACGGCATTCTCGGCCGCGCTGCCGAGGAAGATCCCCGCCGCGCTGACCGAAACCGAACGGGTGCCTGCACCCGAAAGCAGGTCGCGCCATCCCCCCGATTGCTTGTGCGTGACGACCACCGTGTCGCCGTTGATCGACATCTGTGTCGTCCTGAGACCAGCGATGGTGCGGTATACCGGCGGCGTTGCGCCGTCGGTGATCTTGAGCAGGAAGGCGGCGCCGGATTGTGCGGGCATGGGGGCTTACTCCTAATTCGGTTCGAGAATGCGGAAGCGGTATTCGAGCAGCGCGCCCCGCAGGTTGTCGGCGCGGGCTTCGCTGCGGGAGCGCAGGAATCGGATCGATGCGATTTCGAAGCCCGGCTGGAACGGTGGCAGATCGAGCACGCGGCGCTCGATTGCAGTCAGCAGTGAGGCATCGGCGGCGGTCTGGTCGGTGCGGCTTTCCAGCTCGAGCGCGATGCGCATTTCGCGGCCTGGCCGGTCCTTGGTGCCCCAGTCGATCGAGGCGCTGGCCGCAATGCCGAGCCACGGAGGTGTGGCGCTGAGCGGGGCCTCTTCCTCGATCGCATTGATCGCCCCAAGCGCCGGATCGGCCAGCAGCCAAGCGATCAGCGCGGCGCGCAGGTCATTTTCCATCGCGGCGGTCTCCAAACAGATCGGGCCAGAGGGCGCTGGCCGAATGCCAGTCCGCGCGGCGGCTGACGGCGCGCTTGCGCTGCCCGGCTGCGTGTCCGGCAGCAATTCGCGCGGCACGTTTGCGCAGGCGCTGCACCAGTTCGCTCGCGCGCGCGGTGACCCGGATCATCCGAGCCGCACATCGCGCCACGGCCGCCACAAGGCAGTGACACTGGCGGGCGGCACAGCGCTGGCCTTGCCGTCGCGGTCGCGGAAGTGGTGTGCGGCGAGGCGGATGATCCCGTGGCGCAGCGGAGCCGGCAGGCTCGCCCAGTCCGGTGCGATCCCGACCGTCAGTTGCAGGGCCAGGCCCTGCCCTTCGACCGGGCGCAGCAGTCGCACGCAGGCGCTACCGGAAATGCGCCATTCGATTGCGTCCGGCAACGCGGTGATGGCGGTGCGCGTGCCATCATTGGCGATCACCGCCGCAGCGACAATCTCCCGAACGGGGCGCGACACCAGCTCCTGCCAGCCGCTGGCAAGCGGCATGATCTCCTCGACCGTCTGGCGCAGGGGCGTCTTGCCGGTGAAGGCTTCGCAGATGGTCAGGCTGGCATCGAGGAGCTGGCCAAGCGCTTCGTCCTCGTTGGGACGACTGATCCCGAGCCAGTGCTTGAGCTCCGCCAGCGGAGCGTCGCCCGGCACCGGGGGCTGCACGATTATCCGCTGCATCGCGGTTTCTCCAAGAATATGATCAGAACAAGTGCGCCCGCATCGCGCTGAGGCGATGCGGGCGCGAGAACCCGGCGGGTGGGGGCGAAGGGGGACACGCGCACCAGCCGGGGGTCAAGACCTGGCGGGGCGGCCTAGGCCTCGATCTTCAGCAGCTTGATCGCGTTCGAATCCAGCACCTTCCCGCCAATCCGCTTGGTCGCGTAGAAGTGGACGAAGGGCTTGTTGGTGAAGGGATCGCGCAGCACCCGGGTCGCGCTGCGTTCGGCGATAAGATAGCCGTGGCGGAAGTTGCCGAAAGCGATCGGGAAGGTGCCGCCTGCGACATCGGGCATGTCCTCGGCCTCGATCACCGGGTAGCCGAGCAGGCGGTCGGGCTGGCCTTCAACCAGGCCCGGCTGCCACACGAAGGCACCATCGGCAGTCTTGAGCTTGCGCACGCTTGCCAGCGTCGTCGCATTCATCACGAACACCGCGCCCTGGCGGTGGCCAGAACGCAGCGAATGGATGAGGTCGATCAGCCTGGTGTCGAGCGCCGAGCCCAGGCCGGTGGCGTTGCCTGATCCGATATATTGCAATGTCCCGAAGGCCCGGACACCATCCTCGGCAGTCGCTTTGGCCCCGGTCAGGAAGCCTTCGGGCTGGTTGACCCCGGTACCGCGCACGAAGGCCATGCCCTCGGCCCGGGCGAATTCCAGCGCAATCTCGCTGGCGAGCCAGGATTCGATGTCGAAGGCGGCATCGTCCAGCATCGTCTGGCTTGCTGCGGGATTGGCGAAGAGATCGCCCGAGGGCGGGGCGATTTCGGCGAACTGCGGCGTCGCGGTTTCGGGGCGCGATGCGGTCTCGCTGACCCAGCCGGAGGCAATGCCGCCCGTGGCCACCAGCTTGCGATAGCCGGCGGTGCCGGTCTGCACGACCTGGGCAATCGCGCGGATCGGGCTGATGTCGACGAGCTGCGCGTTGATCGCGGCGTCGATCTGGCGCGGCACGGCAAAGCCGCCGTCGCCGGGCGTGGTGCCGGTGATCGACTTGAGCTCGGTCTCCCGGCCGCGGCGCAGGTAGCCGTCGATGAAGCTCTTGATCTCGGGCGCATCGCCGGTTGCTGCCGCTCCGCCCATAGCCGGGCGGCTGGCGGCACGGGCGACCTTGTCGAGCCGCGACTTCACTTCGTCCACATCGCCGCGCAGCGCGGCAATGTCGGCATCGGCCTGATCCTGGCGGGCGATTATGTCGAAGCTGGCATCCAGCGGGTCGACGGCGGGGGCGGCGGGGGCAGTGGCAATATTGTCCATGGGGCAGAGGCCTTTCGGTTGGGCAGAAAAAAGGCCGCCCTTGAGGCAGCCGGTGGGAGAGCGGGTGGGGCGGGTCAGGTCAGGTGACCAGATGGACCCGGGCAAGCGGATGCAGCGGATGCGTGACGAGGCTCACTTCGAAGAGTTCGACGTCAAGCAGCTCGCGGCCCGCATCGGACTGGCGGGCGGCGCGGGTGCGGAAGCCGAAGCTGAGACCGTTGACCTTGCCTTCAGCGAGCAGGTGCGCCGCGCGGCTGTCGGGACGGTCGATCCGGGCGATGACGCGCAGCCCGCGTGCATCTTCGGACACCTGCTCGATCACGCCGATCGGCTGGTCGGGGCGGTGCTGCCAGTAGAGCGGCAGCGGCGCACTGCGCGCCGCCAGCGTTCGGGCAAATGCCCCGCGCCGGATCGTGTCGCGCGCCGCATCGGCAATGTCGAACAGCGCGGCATAGCCGGCAAAGCGGGTGGCTGAGGCGGAACGCGTCACAGCCGGTCCCACGCGCCGAACCGCACCGCGATGCCGATGAGCAGCAGCGCCAGCGCGCCGCGGATCAGCCATTCGATGAAGGCCTTCCACGCGCTCGTCTTCGCGTCACGCCACGCCCGCAGCAGTTCGCGCAGTTCGACCAGATCGCTCTCAGCCCCTGAATCGCCAAGCCCGAGCCTTTCGAGCACGCGATCGGCGGCCAGCGCGCTCGCCTCCTCGACAATCGCGCGCAAGGACACCAGTTCGGCCCCCTCGTCGCGCGCTTGGGCCATCAGGCTGGCGAGAATGTCTTCGCGGCTCATGGGGCAGTCTCCTCGGGGCTCAGGCCCAGCATCTGGCGCTTTTCAGCGCGGCTCAGGAAATCGGCGTCGGAGACCTGCGACCACAGCCGCTCGCGGTCTTCGGACAGGGCGGGCACGCGGTCGAGATCGATCCCCAACGTCGTGTCAGGGAACCACGGGGCGAGCCCTTCGCGGAGCGCTGCGAACAATTTCTCGGCAAGCGGCAGAAGGGTGAGCCGCCACAATGCGCGGCTCGCCTCGCGGTAATTGGCGTAGGTATTGTCGCCCGGCAGGCCGAGCAGCATTGGCGGGACGCCAAACGCCATCGCGATGTCCCGCGCCGCCGCGCTCTTGAGTGTCGCGAAGTCCATGTCGGCAGGGGTGAGCGCCATGCTCTGCCACTTCAGACCCCCGTCGAGCAGCATCGGACGCCCCGCATTGGCCGCGCCGGAGAAAGCGATGTCGAGCTCGCGCTTCAGCCGTTCGAACTGCTCATGCGCCAGCGTTGCCCCGTCGCCGGTTTCGTAAACCAGCGCGCCCGAGGGCCGCGCCGCATTCTCGAGCAGCGCGCGGTTCCAGTGGGTGGCGGCATTGTGGATCAGCACCGCCTGCCACGCCGCTTCGAGCGCGCCCGCCCCGCGATGGTCGTCGAGCGGATGCATCGCACGGATCGCGATCACTTCCGGCCAGCCGTTCTCGTCCTCGACCGGCAGCCGCGTGACGTTTCCGGCGACGCCATAATCATAGCCGCAGGGCCAGCCATTGCCGTCGAGCACCACCCGCACCCTGTCAGGCCGCAGCGCGAACAGCTCGACCGGCGTGCCGCTCGCATCCTTGAGGATCTGCACATAGCCATTGCCGTGCAGCAGCAGGTTGGCGGCGAGGGTCTCGATCAGCGATTGCCCCGCGCTGGTCGCCGTCACCAGCGCCGCAAGCCGCGGATCGGAGCAAGTGAGCGGAGCCTGGCCGATCCCCTCGGCCAGCAATCGCACCGATCGCTGGGCGATGGGATTGGCGAGGAAGCCTTCGGTGATGCCGCGGGTGTAGGTGTAGTGGGACGTGGCAGGGCCGGTCTCGAAAGCCGGCAGCCACCCCTGCATGGCGCCATGCGCAAGCGGCACACGGGTGCGCTCCCCGCCCTTGAAGGCGGAGAGGAAATTGTCGAGGAAGGCCATTGGATTTCCTTTGTTTGTCTGGACGGGCCGAGCGGGTGCGCTTATTTCTGCGGCAACCTGCGCGGGAGGCTCCATGCATCGCGGATTCGTTTGTCTGGCGCTGATCGCCGGTGTTGCCGCCCCGGCCCTTGCCGAGGGTTACGACAAGCTCGACCTGTTCCGGGCGATTGGCCTTGCTGAGGGCGAGTGGGCTACGGTTCTCACAGTCGAGAATATGGTCGTCACCCCAACCCCCGACATGGCGGACGATGCCGACATGGCCGAGGCCATCGCAGGGGCCAAAGCCGTGCAGGGCAGTGTGTTCAACACCACCGACTGCCTCGGCAACGGCCTCTCGGCCAACGGCGATCTTGTCCTGCCGGGTGTGAGCATTGCGGCCGAATGCACGATCACCGAACGCACCGTTTCGGGCGACAATTTCGCGATCACGGCGAAGTGCGGCAAAGCGTCCGATTTCACTGTGACGTTCAAAGGATCGAAGACCGGCACCGGTATCGACGGCACAGCCGATATGCACATGGCCAGCGCCAGAATGACCACGGCGATCACCACCCGCATCAAAAGCACGTGGGTCAAGGCCTGCACCGTCCGCTAGGCATCGGCACCATCACAGCGCCGTGATGCTTGGCCGCATCTGCCTGCCCAGCATCAACTCGCTCAACGCCCAAACCAGCGCATCCGCGCGGTCGGGGCTCCGTCCCGGCCCGGCGTAGCTGCCGCCCACCAGCAGCCCGCACAGCTGGTCCTCCAGCCGTGCGAACACCCCGACATGACGCACCCGGCCAGCGGCGTAGAGCGCGGCGACCGGCTCGGCGCGGGCGATCTTGCCGCGGCTGGCGTGCACCAGCTTGATCGGTAGCGCCTGATCGGCGGCGCGCAGCACGCTGGCGACCATGTCTCCGCCCTGGTTGGCTTCGGCGACCACGCGGTCGGCGTTCCATTCGCGGGCAGCGTCGGCCACGCGCCGTGCCCATGCGCCGGGCGATGCGCCAGAGGTCGAGCAATCCGCCAGCACTCTCGCGATCCCGTCCTGCCCCAGCGCGGCGACGATGATCCCGCATTCGTCACCATTGGCGCTGGCAGGCGGATCGACCGCCACCACCACCCGCGCTGCATCCGGCGCTGTGCCACTTTCTCGCGCCTGCTCGAGCAGCGAGCGGGTCCAGAGCGCGCCCTCGATATCCTCGAGCAGCTCGCCATCAATCTCCTGCCGCGCCAATTGCGTGCCGCCGAACTCGCTGGCGATCGCCTCGATGAAGCCTATCGCGAGGTGTTCCGTGTTGTCGCCTGTCCTGCCGCGACTGATGACGACTTCCCCCGTGGTAGCGGCCTGCTTCACCAGCCGCTGCACCAGCGGCATGGCGCGCGGGGTGGTGGTGACGGCGATGCGCGTATCACTGCCTAACCGGAGGCCAAGCAACAGATTGTCCCAGCAGCGCATGGCGCGATCATGTGATAGTGGCCACTTGCCGATCTCGTCACACCAGGCGTGGCTGTGTTGGGGGCCGCGCAGGCCTTCCGGCTCGGCAGCGGAGAAAAGCTGTGCCTGCGCACCGCTGCGGAAGCGGACGCGGTGCAGCGAAGGCTCGAAGACCGGTCTGTGTTCCGGCTGGCAGATCGCCATCAGCCCGCTTTCGCCCTCGACCATCACCGCGCGGGCTTCTGCCAGCGAGGACGACACCAGCGCGATACGCGCATCGGGGTTGGTGTCGGCGATCATATGCACCCATTCCGCACCCGACCGGGTCTTGCCGAACCCGCGTCCGGCCATGATCATCCATACCCGCCAGTTGCCCGGCGGAGGCAGTTGTTCAGGGCGGGCGCGGTATGCCCACAGGTAATTGAAGCCGTTCCTTTCGGTCTGGTTGAGCTTGTTGCTGAGTTCGCGTTGGACCTTGGGGCCGTCCTCGTTCTTTTCGTCGATCATCCACCTGAAGGGCTCGCTCATCCTGGGGAGCCTTTGCGGGCCTTTTCCCGTTCCAGGCGCCGCCGGATTTCCTCGATTTTGCGGTCGATCGAGGCACGCACTTCGGCGGCGCTGACGTCGCGGGTCTGGCTTTGGCCGCGCGCGGCGCTGTCCCGGTGGGCGGAGAGGAGGCGGATGGCATTGGCGAAGTCGAACTTGTCGCCGTCAGCAGTCTTGAAATCGCCTTCCCGCAGCCGGCGGATGACCTCCATTTCGAGGTGGAGATAGCCGTCGGTGAGCGCTGCCTGCCAGGCCCGGGCGAAATCGGGCTCGGCGCGGCGGGTGCGATAGGCGCGGGCAAGGTTGATCCCCGCGGCTTCGGCAGCACGCGTGACATTGGAGCTGGTCGCCAGCGTATCGAGGAAGCGCGTGCGCCAATGCCGGCCGGGTGCGGCAGTGTCACGACGGGATCGGGCAGGCGTGGCTCTGGCCATAGGCACCACTCTGTTGGCGAACGACAAACGGGCGGCACTCCGATGGGGAGGGCCGCCCGCTGGCGAATCGCTATTTTTCGACTATGCCTATCTCTAACCAGAAAGCGTCACGATGTCAAGAAAAATAACCAGAATGGTTATCAGGTGACCGCGCGGTGCGCCCACCGCCGGCCGCCGCCATCCGGTCAGGTGGGGCGCTGCGACACCCGGAAGATCTCGCCGTCGCGGTCGAGGATGAAGAAGTGATCGGTGCCGTTGCCGAGCGCGAACCCAACCGGCCCGTCTATCCGCCCGGCATCCGGCACAAAGTCTTCGGTCTTGGTCTCGAACACATTGGTCGTGTGACGGAAGCCGTCATTCAGGCGAAGCTGGTGAACGGAGAAGATCGTGCCGTTGATATCGGCGAAGATATAGGTGTCGCCCAATGCGGGCAGGAAGCGGTAATCGTTGAGCACGCCTGCGACGATCCCTTCGCCCTGCCGGTTCCCGGTGCCGAAGGGATAGACCAGAGTCGGCCCGTTGACCGCCGCAGGCGGATTGGCGCGGGTTTCCTGCGAGCCTTCGTAGAACGGCCAGCCGAAATCGAGTGGGCGCCAGTTGGGCTGGAAAATCGTCATCTCGTGCTCGCGACTTCCGCCGCGGTCCGAGAGGAAAATGCTGGCATTGCCGTAGGAAAAGCCGCCCGGGCGGCGGATGCCATCGCCGACGGTCTGCGGTCGGAAGTTGATGCGATCCGACGGCGGGACGCTCGCTCCGGCGAAGGGGTCGATGAAGGGAAGCTCGATCAGCTTGCCGTAGGGTTTCGATGCGTCCTGCGCATCACTCTCAGCCGGAGAGCCGACTGCGATAAAAATGCTGCCGGTACGGATCATCGACACGGTGGTCGGCGCGCTCCAGGCTCCACCCAGCGTGACAAAGCCGGTAACGCTCCGCTTGGGGTTGAAAGCCTGCACCGTCAGACCATCGGCGGCGCTGTGCGTGACCAGATAGATCCCCTCCTGGTAAACGCTTCCTTCAAAACCGTAGCTGACCGCCAGCACTTCACCGGGACGCCGGTTGTCGCGCACGAAAGTGTCTTCGCTGAGAGCGCCAGTGGCGCCGTTATAGCGCAGCACGCGCCCGCCTTTTTCAGCGATCAGCAGCGTGTCTTCGCCCGACACTCTGGCAATGCTGACCGGATCGACCATCCCGGTTGCCACGCGGGTAACCTGCACGCCTTCGACATCGTTGGTGACGCGGACGCGCAGCGCGAGGTCGGTGGTCTCGCCCCCCGCGGTGGCACGCAAGGTCACTTCGTAGACATTGTCGAGATTGGCGTCGATTGGCAGGTCGTAATTGGGCGCCTGATTGAACCGCAGCCCGCCGTTGCTGTCGAGCACCAGTTTGTCGGCGTCGGGTCCGCTGGACAGCGAGAAGGTGATCGGGTCACCCTGCGGATCGGTGGCTGTCGCCGTGTAGAAGACGGTCGCGATGTTCTCGACAATGCTTGGCGCGGCGGATGAGGTGAAGCTGGGACGCGTCGGCGCGCCCGCCGATGGTGGGCCCGACCCGCCACTGCTGCCCCCTCCGCCGCACCCCGACAGAGCCAGCACGGCAAGGCTAGCGGACGCGGTCAGAGCAATCCGTTTCGCGGATGAAAAGAATACCATCGGATGCGACCCCTTGAAAAAACAGGGGCATGCTATCGGCAGGACAGCAAAAGGCAATCGCCTTTCGCGTCGCCTTGCTCAGATAATCCCGATTGCCTTACCCGCCCGCTCGAACATGCCGAGGATGGTCTGCACCTGCTCCGCGGTATGCTCTGCACAAAGCGAGCAGCGCAGCAGGGTCATGCCCGCAGGCGTCGCCGGAGGCCGCGCGAGGTTGACGTAGAGGCCTTCCTTCAACAGCGCCTCCCACATCATCGCACCCTTTTCGAGATCGGGCATGATCACCGCGATGATCGCGCTCTGCGGGGTTTCGGTGCCGAGCTTGAAGCCCAGATCGCGCAGGCCCTTGTGGAGGGTCCGGCTGTTCTCCCACAGATGCGCGCGCTTGTTGCCGCCATGCATCAGCTTGCGGATCGAGGTGGCCGAGCTAGCCATCACCGCAGGCGGCAGCGCGGCGGTGAAGACATAAGGGCGGCACACCAGCCGCAGCACTTCGAACTTCGGGTGGTTCGACACGCAGAAGCCGCCGACGGTGCCGACGCTCTTGGAGAAGGTGCCGATGATGAAATCGACCTGATCCAGCACGCCCTGTTCTTCGGCGACGCCGCGGCCGTGTTCGCCGATGAAGCCCATCGAATGCGCCTCGTCGACCAGCACCATCGCGCCGTTTTCCTTGGAGACGCGCACCATTTCCTTGAGCGGGGCGACGTCGCCCATCATCGAATAGACGCCTTCGAGCACCACAAGCTTGCCCGCGCCTTCGGGAATACGCTTGAGGCGCTTCTCCAGGGCTTCGACGTCGTTGTGCCTGAACGGCACGATCTCGGCGTTGCCCATCGCGCAGCCATCATAGATCGAGGCGTGGCTGTCGATGTCGAGGATGACGTAATCACCCTTGCCCGCCAGCGTCGAGATGATCCCGAGATTGGCCTGATACCCGGTCGAGAAGACCATCGCGTGGTCCATATCGTAGAATTCGCGCAGCGCGGTTTCGACGTCGCGGTGATCGCGGAAGGTGCCGTTGAGCACGCGGCTGCCGGTGGTGCCGGCGCCGAAGTCTTCCATCGCCTGCTTGCCCGCCGCGATCACGTCCGGATCGAAGGTCATGCCCATGTAATTATAGGTGCCGAGCAGGATCGTGTCGCGCCCGTTGCAAATCGCGCGGGTGGGCGAGAGCACTTCCTCCATCACGAGGTTGAACGGGTCCTCCACGCCAGCAGCGAGCAGCGCTTCGCGGGTCTGGATAATCGGATCGAACTTGGCGAGCAGGTCAACCGGCTCGGAGGCGGTAAGGGTCTCGGTCATGGAAGTCGCCATTATCAGCTATCCTGCAGCTTGTGGACTGCCGCGACGAGCTGGCCCCAGTTTTCGATCTCTGCCTGCTGGTTCATCGAGATGATCACATCGAATTCGTCTTCGATCTCGGCGACGAAATCCATCACGGTCAGGCTGTCGAATTCGAGATCGCCGGCAAAGGTGGTCGAATCCTCGATCGCGACGCCCTTCTTGTTGAAGGGTTCGATGAGGGTGCGGATGGAGGCGTCAACGTCTGCGGGGGTCATGGCGCGGAGTGCTTTCGTCTGGTCGGGCGGGCTGTCGCCCTGAGTTACGCCTGCAAAGCGGCGGATGATGCAGCTTGTCAAGTTTTCGGCGCGCCGCAAGGGGGCGCGGCGGCCTAGACGAGCGCGTTGACCGCCGACATGAAAGGCCCGATCGAGACGGGCTTCGACAGATAGCCTTCTGCCCCTGCCGCCCTGATGCGTTCCTCGTCACCCTTGGCGGCGAAAGCAGTTACCGCCAGCACGGGGATGCCCGCGAGCCTGCGATCGCGCTTGGCGGCTTCGATCAGGTCGACGCCGGAAATCCCGCCCAGCTGGATATCCATGATGATGAGATCGGGCGACACCAGCCGCGCCGTATCAAGCACCTTGTCGCCATCGGCCACCGGCTCGACATCGAAACCATTGGCCCTAAGCACATCGCAGAACAATTTCCTGTTGAGGTCATTGTCCTCGACAACCATGATCCGCTTTGTCACTGCTTGCCCCGCATTCGCCCTGCTTACGACTAACCTCGCCCGAAGGACAGGACAATCCCGCTTCGCCCACCTTCCGAACCCGCAAACCCGCAAACGCTCGCGCTGGCGGCGCTCGGCTGGGTGCTGGAATGCGAAGATCGCGCCGCGCGCTACCTTGAATTGACCGGTCTCGATCCCGATTCTCTGCGTGCCGGACTGGGCGATCCCATGATCCTTGCCTCGGCGCTCGAATTCCTCGCCAATCACGAAACAGACCTGATCCGCGCGGCAGAAGCACTTGCCGTCACCCCGGAGGAACTGGTCGCCGCCAAGGACGCTTTGCTTTCATGACCCGCCCCCTGATCATCTCCGATTGCGACGAAGTGCTGCTGCACATGGTCGCGCCCTTCAAGGACTGGCTGGAAGCTAGCCAGGGCGTGAGCTTCCATCTGGAAGGCCATAACTTCGCCGAAGCCCTGCGCTGGCAGGAAAGCGGGGACCTGCTCGCACCTGCCGATATCTGGAAGATGCTGGGCCGCTTCTTCGATAACGAGATGGACAGCCAGAAGCCCATCGCGGGCGCGGTGGAGGGGATCAACACCCTCGCGGAAAAGGCCGATGTGGTGATCCTCACCAACCTCGTCGATGGCCACCGCGACGCGCGTGCCGAGCAGCTTGCCAAGGTCGGCATCAATGCCCGCGTCTTCACCAATCAGGGTCCGAAAGGCCCGGCGCTGAAGGCGATCATCGACGAATATGCCCCGACCCGCGCGCTGTTCATCGATGATCTCGCCCAGCACCACGCCTCGGTCGCCGAAATCACCCCGCACGTCACGCGGCTACACCTGTGCGGCGAGCCAATGATCGCCCACGCCATTGATTGCGCCCATAAATCAGGCCACGCCGAAGCCCGGATCGACCGCTGGGATGAAGCCCTGCCGTGGCTGCTGGAACGACTGGAGAATTGAGAATGACCTACACCGCAAAACTCGCCGAACTCGGCATCACTCTGCCCAAGGCCGCGGCCCCGGTCGCCAGCTATGTCCCGGTGGTGGTGCATGGCGGCATGGCCTATGTTTCGGGCCAGCTCCCGTTCGTCGATGGCGTTGTGGTGACAGGCCGGCTCGGCGATGATGTCGACGTTGAAGCCGGGAAGGCCGCCGCGCGTGCCTGCGGGCTGATGATCGTGGCCCAGCTTCAGGCCGCAGGCCTGCTCGATTCTGTCGAGCGGGTGGTGAAGCTTGGCGCGTTCATCAACTGCACGGCGGAATTCACGCAGCAGCCCGAAGTTGCCAATGGTGCGTCGGACCTGATGGAGCAGATCTTCGGCGGCGCAGGGCAACACGCCCGCGCTGCGGTCGGTGTGCCTGCGCTTCCGCGCGGTGCCGCGGTCGAGGTTGATGCGGTTGTCGCGCTGAAGGCATGACTCCACGCCGGGCTCCCGACTGGTTGACGCAGTGGGAGTATGCCCACCGCGGATTGCACCACGATGGCGTGCCTGAAAACTCGCTGGCAGCAGCCGAAGGCGCCATTGCGGCAGGCATGGGGATCGAATGCGATATCCAGATGAGCGCCGATGGCGTGCCGATGGTGTTTCACGACTGGGATCTGCCCCGCCTGACCGGCACGGCAGGTCTGGCCGCGATGGTCAGTGCCGACGCGTTTGAAGCGCTGAACCTGCTCGGCACGGATCAACATCCGGTGCGGCTGGGCCGTTTCCTTGAGGCAATCGCGGGCCGCGTGCCGCTGCTGATCGAGATCAAGTCGATGCCGGGGTATGATGTGGCGCGCTCGTGCCGTCAGGTCTCGCTTTTGCTGGCGGATTACGCGGGCCACTTTGCCGTAATGAGTTTCGATCCGCGTGTTGCGGCATGGTTTGCCGCCGAAGCGCCGCACATGACGCGCGGGCTGGTGGGCACTGACAGTTTGCAGAACGGCTTTGAAGGCGTCTGGCGCGACCCGTCAGTGCTCGCTGAAGCACAGCCCGAGTTCCTCGCCGTCGACGTGCGCGATCTGACGCGGCCCGAGGCGGGGGCGTGGCGCGCCGGTGGCAAGCCGCTGCTGACCTGGACCGTCCGCTCGCCCGAGACCCGCGCCACCGGCCTTGCCCATGCCGATGCGCTGATTGCCGAAGGGGCAGGGCTGGCGTGAGCGATCGCCCCGAAAATTCCGGCGAGCTGACCGTTCGCATTGCCTCTTCGGTCGGCGCTTTCGACCGCGAGGAATGGAACGCGCTGGGCGGGTGCGATAACCCCTTCGTATCGCACGAGTTCCTGACCGCAATGGAGGACTCTGGCAGCGTTGGCCCCGGCACCGGCTGGGAACCGGCACCGATCGCCATCACCGACGAGGCGGGCACGCTGCTCGCCGCAATGCCGTCCTACGCCAAGGGGCACAGCCAAGGCGAATATGTCTTCGATCACGCCTGGGCCGATGCATGGCACCGCGCGGGCGGGCGATATTACCCCAAGCTCCAGATTGCGGCGCCTTTCACTCCCGCAACCGGCCCGCGCCTGCTGCTCAGCGATCCGGCGCTTGCCCCGCACCTGCTGAAGGGCGCGGAAGCGGTGTGCCTTCAGAACAAAATGTCCTCGGCCCACGCGACCTTTATCGATCCCGAGCAATTGCCGGTGTTCGAAGAAGGCGGATGGATGCCGCGCGCCGATATCCAGTTCCACTGGTTCAACCGCGGCTATGCGAGCTTCGACGATTTCCTTGGCCAGCTGTCATCGCGCAAGCGCAAGGATCTGCGCAAGGAACGCAGCAGCGCGGTGGAAGGCCTCACCATCCGGCACTTCACCGGCGGCGAGATTACCGAGGCGCATTGGGACGCCTTCTGGATTTTCTATCAGGACACCGGCGCGCGAAAATGGGGGCAGCCCTATCTGACGCGCGAGGCCTTCAGCCTGCTCGGGCAAAGGATGGGGGATCGGATCGTGCTGATCCTCGCCTATGACGGAGATGTGCCGATTGCCGGAGCGTTGAACTTCGTTGGCAGCGACGCGCTCTACGGGCGCTACTGGGGCTGCACGCGCGAGGTGCGCTTCCTGCATTTCGAGCTGTGCTACTATCAGGCCATCGACATCGCGATCGCGCGCGGGCTTTCGCGTGTCGAGGCGGGCGCGCAAGGCGGGCACAAGCTGGCCCGCGGTTACGAACCGGTGCAGACATGGTCAGCGCACTGGATCGCCGATCCCGGGTTTCGCGCAGCCGTCGCCGACTTTCTCGAACGCGAGCGCGAAGGGGTGGCGAGCGACCAGATGTATCTCGGCAGCCGCACGCCGTTCAAGAAGGCTTAGGCCGCGCGCAGGCGACCTTCGGCCAGCCACTGGCGCGCGCGGCGCTGGGCTTCGGCGATTTCACGGGCGGTCATTTCTTCCGAAATGTCGGCGCGGCAATAGGCGGCTTCCTCATGGCCGCGGGCGGCGGCGAGGTTGAACCACTTGTGCGCTTCAATGAGATCGCAGGTCGCGCCGTTGCTACCCGTCGAGAAAGCGACGCCCAGATCGAAGCAGGCCCCCGCTTGACCCCGTCCAGCCGCCGCCAGCCATCCCCCAAGCAGGCCTTCGCCCGATGTTTCCCGTGAAACATTCGCTCCGATTGCGATGATTGCCATGTTGAACTTCCTCAGTCACCTGGCCACCCCCCAAGGCGACCTTCCGTAATGAGAGAAGTGCGGCGTTTATGGTCAAAAATTGGTTAACGCCGTTTGGACTTTATGCGCCGGCCTCTTTTGCCCCGCCTCCTTACCAAAGCCGCTTGTGCGCCTACGGGGCCTTGCCTATAGGGCCCGCATTGCTTCAGCTTGCTGGGACCAAGTGAGCCAATGAAAAAATTCAAGGCGTCAGGACGCGATGGTCTTCCCAGCAGCTCACGGGATGAGAGAGCTTGATGCCAACCACCGCGTCTGACGATATCGATATCCTCGAAAAGGCCAAACGCCTGCTCGCTCCGGACTATGTGCCGAGCGAGGACGAGGAGTACATGAACGAACGCCAGCAGGCCTATTTCCGGATGCTGCTGATCGAATGGAAGCGCTCGATCCATTCCGCCGCGGGGCAGACGCTGCAATCATTGCAGGATGGCCCGATCCGTGAGGCAGATCTGACCGATCGTGCCTCAAGCGAAACCGACTGGGGCATCGAACTGCGCACCCGCGACCGCCAGCGCAAGCTCGTTTCCAAGATCGATTCTGCGCTGCGCCGGATCGATTCAGGAGAATATGGCTATTGCGAGGTCACCGGCGATCCGATCGGCCTGCGCCGCCTGATCGCGCGGCCGGTCGCGACCATGACGGTCGAAGCGCAAGAAGCGCACGAGCGGCGCGAAAAGGTCTCTCGCGACGATTAAGCGTAAACGGGCGGCCCGCGTGCTGTGCCGCCTTGGGACGCCAGAGAACAAGACCCACGCCCTCGGGCGTCATTTTACCTCGCGTTAACTGCAAATGCTTCAATAGCGGTATTGCGAGAGGGGCCTGTCACGCATCATCAGGGCAGCCGGCTCGATCAAAGTTCCGCTGAGGAGGCGTTCTGCACGATGACAGGAGTAGAGACACGCAGCGTTGCGCGCGACAGCCTGTTTTTGCTGGCTGACATTCGTGTCGAACAAAGCGCCGAACTGCACAGCGTGCGGGTGCGCAACCTTTCCGATGGCGGAATGATGGGCGAAGGCCACATGCGCATCCAACGCGGGCACCGCGTTTCGGTTGAACTGCGCAACATCGGTGCCGTCGGCGGAACAGTCGCCTGGGTGCAGGACAACCGCTTCGGCGTTGCTTTCGACGAAGAGGTCGATTCCCAGAAAGCGCGCAGACCCTTGCAAACTGCCGAAGATCCGGCGGCTGCGATCGTCAAGCCTTCCTGGGCGCACCGCGCACCTCCCCCGCCTGAACCGAGCCAGCTTCGCAAGATCTGACCCGATTATCCGGGCACTGTCCCCACGCTACATTTCCTGCAAGCTGACCGGCGCATCGCAACCTGCTAGGCAGGGCGCAATGCGATTCTGGTTGCCTCTGTTTGCTGCCCTCGTGCTCTCGTCCTGCGGCCCTTCGGGCGGCGGCGGCCCGGTCGAGGTCGCGATCATCGGAGCGCCTGACAGCCTCTACCAGCAAGGCGTGCGCCTTGCGCTGCCTGCGCAGCACGTCCGCGGCGCGACCTTTGAAGGTCTGGTCACGCTCGATCAGGCGGGGCAGGTGGTGCCCGCCATCGCCGAGCGCTGGATCGTCACCGAAGATGGCCTGAGCTACATCTTCCGCTTGCGCGACAGCACCTGGCCGGGTGGTGAGGAGATCACGGCGACAGAAGTCCGCGATCAGTTGCGCGGGGCGATTGCCCGGGTGCGCGGCACATCGCTCGGGCTTGATCTGGGCAAGGTGCGCGATATCCGGGCGATGACGGGGCGGGTGATCGAGGTCCGTCTGACCTCCCCGATGTCGGATTTTCTTCGCCTGCTCGCCCAGCCCGAACTCGGCTTCTCCAGGAACGGCAGCGGTGCCGGTCCAATGGTGATGTCGCGCAGCGAGGCGGATGCAAGCGCACGGCTGTCGGCTTTGCCACCAGAATCGCGCGGCCTGCCTGCGCGTGAGGACTGGGAGGATGTTGCCCGGCCGGTCGCCGTCAGGGCGCTCTCTGCCAAGAATGCCGTCGCAGCGTTCTCGCGCGGGGATGTCGATCTGGTGCTGGGCGGCAGCATCGTCGATTTTCCGCAGGCCGAGGCCGGGCCACTTTCGCGCGGGACGATCCAGGTTGATCCGGCGCTCGGCCTGTTGGGGCTGACCGTAAAGCGCGAAACGGGCCTGTTGGCCGATCCGGCCCGCCGTGAAGCGCTTTCGATGGCGATAGATCGCGCCGCGCTGATCCAGAGCTTCGGACTGAGCGGCTGGCGCGAAAGCAGCTGGATCGTGCCGCCCGATATGTTCGCTGCTGCGCCCCACGAAGAAGACCGCTGGAACGGTGCCTCGATCGAGGACCGGCGCAGGGTCGCAGCCGGAAGAGTGCGTGCCTGGGCCGGGCCGGGCAGGGATCCGGTGGTGCGAGTGGCCCTGCCGCGCGGAACGGGCAGCGACCTTCTTTTCAAGCAGCTGGTGCAGGCGTGGGGCGCTATCGGGGTATCGGTCAAACGCGCAGCGCCGGGGGAGGCCGCCGATATCGAGTTGCGGGACACACTGGCGCGCTACACGTCGCCGCGCTGGTACCTGAACCAGTTCAATTGCAGCCTCGGAGCCGGACTGTGCGCGCCCCGCGCCGATGCGCTGGTGCGCGAGACATTGGGCGAGCGTGATCCGGCGCGCCGCGAGCAGCTGCTCGTCGAAGCCCATGCTGCGCTGGTCGAACGCGAGGTCTATATTCCGCTGGGCGCGCCGGTGCGCTGGTCGCTGGTGCGTGGTTCGCTGCGCAACTATCTGCCCAATGCCTGGGGGATGCACCCCTTGTTCCCGCTTTCGCAGCCCACCACATAGGTCGCATGGAGACGCCCATGCCCCGCCGCCCTGAAACCATGACCTTTGCTCTGCCGACCGGAACCGACGCCGCTTCGGTGCGCGCTCGTGTGACGGCGATAGAAAAGGTGCTGGAGCGCAGTTTCACGATCCCCGGTATCAATATGCCCGTCGGTCTTGATGCCATCGTCGGCCTCGTGCCGGTGCTGGGTGAAATCGTGACCACGGCGATGGGCGCTTATGTCATCTGGGAAGCCCGCAATCTTGGCATGCCCAAGTGGAAGTTGGCGCGAATGGGTGCCAATGTCTTGTTCGACACCGCGATCGGCGCCATTCCGGTGGTGGGTGACGCGGCTGACCTAGTGTTCCGCTCGAACAGCAAGAATCTCAGGATCATCCTGAAGCACATCGACAAGCACCATCCCGAAGCGCGGGTGATCGAGGGCTAGTTTCCTTGTGGCAGCCCCCGCGCTAAAGCGCTGCCATGAGCGCTGATGTTACCTACGCGAGCTATCTCGATCTTGACCGCATCCTTGCCGCGCAGCACCCGGCATCGCAGGCGCATGACGAGCTGTTGTTCATCATTGTCCATCAGGCGAGCGAGCTATGGCTCAAGCTGTGCCTGCATGAACTGACGGCGGCCCGCGAATGCATCGAGGCCGACGATTTGCGCCCGGCCTTCAAGATGCTCGCCCGGGTGGCGCGGGCGCAGCAACAACTGATCCAGAGCTGGGACGTGCTTTCCACGATGACCCCGCATGATTACTCGGCCATCCGGCCGCATCTGGGCGCGTCGAGCGGTTTCCAGTCAGCCCAGTACCGCATGATGGAGTTCATGCTCGGCGGCCGCGACGGAAAGCATGTGCGGCTTCACAAATCCAACGCCGACTGGGCCGGGCGGCTGGAAGCGGAATGCGCGCGGGCAAGCCTGTATGATGCGGCGATCCGGCTGCTGGCACGCCGCGGCCTAGCGATCGATGCAGCTGCGCTGGAGCGTGATCCGGCGAGCGCTTACGCCGCCAACGCCAGTGTCGAGGAAGCATGGGCAGCGATCTACCGCGACCCGCAGAGCCACTGGGATCTGTATGAACTCGCCGAAAAGCTGGTCGATCTTGAATACCACTTCCAGCGCTGGCGGTTCGGTCACCTCAAGACGGTGGAGCGGATCATCGGGTTCAAGCGCGGCACTGGCGGCACCCCCGGCGTGCCCTATCTCGAAGGGGTGCTGAAGCAGGCTTTCTTCCCCGAACTGTTGAGCGTGAGAACAGCAATATGACTCCCGAAAGCCGTGCTGCCGAATTCGATGCAGCCGATCCGCTGGCGGGGTATCGCGACCGGTTCACGCTGCCCGAGGGTGTGATCTACCTCGACGGCAATTCACTGGGCGCGCTGCCCAAGGCGACTCCTGCGGCGATGGCACAGGTGGTGGAGCAGGAGTGGGGCGAGGGGCTGATCCGTTCGTGGAACAGCGCCGGTTGGTTCGAGGCGGCAGGAAGGGTCGGCGCGAAGATCGCACCGCTTGTCGGGGCCGCGCCGCACGAGGTCATCGCCTGCGATTCGACCAGCGTAAACCTTTTCAAGCTGATCGCCGCCGCGCTTGCGATGCGGCCGGGCCGGAAGGTGGTGCTGTCCGAGCCGGGCAATTTCCCCACTGATATCTATATGATTGCCGGGCTCGAAGCGCAGGGCCTCGCCGAGCGACGGTTGGCACAGCGGGATAGGCTCGCGGCGGCGCTGGACGGGGATGTGGCGCTGCTGATGCTCACCCATGTCCATTACAAAGCCGGGGCGCTGCACGACATGGCGGCGCTCACTCGCGCTGCGCATGAAGCGGGCGCATTGGTCCTGTGGGACCTGTCGCATTCGACCGGAGCGCTCCCCGTTGAACTGAACGCGGTGGGCGCGGATTTCGCGGTGGGCTGCGGGTACAAGTATCTGTGTGGCGGACCGGGGGCTCCTGCCTTTGCCTTCGTTGCAGAGCGGCACCATGCTGACCTTGCCCAGCCATTGACCGGCTGGTTCGGACACGCTGCGCCTTTCGCTTTCTCCGATGATTACACCGGTGCTCACGGTATCGACCGGCTCCAGTGTGGCACCCCGCCGGTGCTCGGGCTGGCGGCGCTGGAGGTGGGGGTCGATCTGATTGCGGAGATCGGTGTTGACCGGCTTTACGCCAAGTCGCAGGCGCTTTCGGAATTCTTCCTCGAATGTCTGATGGCGCATGGCGTCGATCTGGAACTGGTCAGCCCGCCCAAAAGCACCGAGCGAGGCAGCCAGCTCTCGTTCCGTCACCCTGAAGCCTATGCCATCTGCCAGGCGCTGATCGCGCGCGGGGTGATCGGCGATTTCCGTGCGCCAGATGTGCTGCGGCTGGGCTTTGCGCCCGCTTACCTGAGCTTTGCCGACATCGCTGACGCTGCGCGCCATCTCGCCGATGTGCTGGCGAGTGGAGAGTGGGAGCGGGAAGAATTTCAGGAACGTGCGGCGGTGACCTGAAGGCTTCTCAGCCCACGGTTCTTTCTGATTTATCCTTTTCGTTCGTGCCCTTGATCATCGCGCGCATCTGATCCCATTCGGCATCGCCGAGCGCGCTGAGCATCGGGTAGAACGTCCCGCCATTGGCCTGGAAGCCCGCGCCGTCGATCGCGATGGTCTGGCCGTTCACGTACTCCGCCCCCGGCCCCATCAGGAACACCGCGAGGTTGGCCAGCTCGTGCATCTCGCCCGCGCGGCCCATAGGGTTCAGCGAATTGCCCGAATTGCCGCCCGCGCCACCCGGATGCAGCCGCGCGCTCATGCCCTTGGTGGGGAAGAGGCCGGGAGCGATGGCGTTGAAGCGCAGGCCATAGCGGCCCCATTCGGTGGCAAGGCTCTGGGTCATGGCGTTGATCGCAGTCTTGCTCATGGCAGACGGCACAACGAAGGCGCTGCCAGACCACACCCAGGTGGTCAGGATCGACAGGAAGCTGGCCTTCTTCTTCTCGGCGATCAACCGCTTGCCGATGTCGAGCGTTACGTAGAAGGTGCCGCGCATCACGATGTCGGCGATGGCGTTGAAGCCGTTGACCGAAAGATCCTCGGTGCGGCTGACGAAGTTGCCGGCGGCGTTGTTGACCACGCCCGTCAGCGCGCCGCCGTCAGCCCAGATCGCATCGACCATAGCGTGGATCGCGTCCGCATCGCGGATGTCGCAGGCCATGCCGACGATTTTGCCGCCATGGAGCGCGGTGAGCTCCGCGGCCGTTTCATCCAGCTTGTTCTGCCGCCGACCGCAGATGTAGACGGTGGCGCCGAGCTTCAGGAAGGCCTCGGCCATCTCGCGCCCGAGCCCCGTGCCGCCACCGGTGACAAGGATCCGCTCGCCCGTCATCAGGCCTTCGCGGAACATCAGCTTCGAAACGTCCATTCTTGCAGTCCTCTCAGAGACCGAGAACGGTCTTGGCGATGATGTTCTTCTGCACCTCGTCCGATCCGCCGAAGATCGTCGCGGCGCGATTGTTGAGGTAGCGGCCCATCGCGGTCTGGGCATATTCGCTTCCCACCGGCTCAGGCGCTTCGTTGCCATAAAGCGGGCGTTCGAGCGGCAATTGCAACGCATCCGGTCCGAGCAGTTCGAGCCGCAGCACATCAACTTGCTGACCGAGGTTCGATCCCAGAAGCTTCACCAGCGAGGTCTGCGGGCCAGGTGCGCGGCCCTTGGCGAGTTCGGCAAGGATGCGCAGTTCGGTCACCTCCAGCGCTTCGGCCTCCAGCCGCACGCGGGCGAGCTTGTCGCGGAAGCGCGCGTCATGCGCGATCGCGCCGTTGACGCCCGAAGGCTGGGTCTGGGCAAGGGCTTCGAGCCGTCCGATCGATTGCAGCAGGCGCGGGGCGTAGCACGATCCGCCGCGCTCGTTCTCGAGCAAGAACTTGGCGATGGTCCAGCCCTGGCCTTCTTCGCCGATGCGGTTTTCCGCGGGCGTGCGGGCGTCGGTGAAGAACACCGCGTTGACCTCGTGATCGCCCGACATCGAATAGATCGGCGTCACTTCCACGCCCGGTTGACCCATCGGGACCAGCAGGAAGCTGATCCCGGCCTGCTTCTTTACGGTCGCATCGGTGCGCACTAGCGCGAAGATCCAGTCGGCGTGGTGGGCGTGAGTGGTCCAGATCTTGGAGCCGTTGATGACGTATTCGTCGCCGTCCAGGCGGGCGCTGGTCTTGAGGCTGGCAAGGTCGGAGCCCGAACCCGGCTCCGAATAGCCCTGGCACCAATAATCGTCGCCCGACAGGATGCGCGGCAGGAAGCGCGCCTTCTGTCCGGGCGTGCCGAATGCGCAGATCACAGGCCCGACGAGGCGCAAGCCGAGGATCGCGAGCGCGGGCGCACCGGCCAGCGCGCATTCCTTTTCGAAGATGAACTTCTGCGTCGGTGACCAGCCGGTCCCGCCGTCAGCCTCGGGCCAGTGCGGTGCGACCCAGCCTTGCCGGTAGAGAATGCGGTGCCATTCCATGCCGATATCGGGCTCGACGAACACGCCGGGCGTTCGGCGCGCGCCATCACGCAGGCGTTCGGGCAGGTTGTCCTTGAGGAAAGCGCGCACTTCTTCGCGGAAGGCGATGTCCTCGGGGGAGAAGTCCATATCCATTGCAGTCGATCCCGTACGTAATTCAGTCAGGCCCCGTCTCGCATGGCCCAGCGGATCGTGCGCCGCAGGAGGTCATAATAGACGTCGTAATTCCAGGCGCACATTTCCTTGTGCGGGTAGAAATCGGCCATGCCCGGAAGGTCGTAGTGCCCGCGACAATGGCCCAATGCATTGTATACGATCTGACCCGCGCCGATATCCCTCGTATAAACGATAGGTACGGTGGTCTTGCCCCACTGGCTTTGGGTGAAGCCGGTTGCCTCGCCTTCGAAGGTGGTCTGCATCAGCGTGTCGATAGGTGCGGTGGTTTTCGACAGGTAAAGCTCGTCCACCACCTCGAAATCCTCGATGCCTTTCGTAAGCTCGTGGTCCTTGTTGACGACCTCGACCGGGAACTTGCCGATCGGCGGGTGGGCAACGAATTGCGTACCGAGCATCTCCATCACGTCGGGGCGATCATCGGGCGCATCGACGAGGCCGTCGGCGGTGAAGACGAGGATCGAGTTGGTGCCGTGGAGTGCCATCCACTTGCCGCCCTTCTCCATCCACGCCTTCAACTGGGCGGCTTGCTCGGGCGTCGGCATCAGATCGCAGGTGTAGGTGATGAGGAAGCGGCACTGATCAAGCCGCTCAAGTCCCGAATAATCCGCTGCCACCGTGGTGCGGATGTGAGGATGCTCGGCCAGCAGCTTGAGAATTTCGAGCCGGGGGTAGTCGATATCGTGATACTTGCCCGCGGCAATGAAGTGCGCGTCGATGCGGGTGGCGGGTTGTTCTGGCATGTCAGCTCCTGATGCTGCCGCCGCCATCGACGGTCAAATCGCAGCCTGTGGTAAAGCTTGCGTCGTCGCTGGCGAGGAACACCACCGCGCGGGCGACTTCCTCGGGCTCGCCGATGCGGTTCATCGGGTGGGTGGCGGCGAAATTGGTCTCGATGTTCTCGGGCGTGTCGGCACCGGAGAACTTGTAGCGGTTGTACATCGGCGTGCGGATTGCGCCGGGGTGGACCATGTTGGCGCGGATCGGCAGTCCCCGCTCGGCAAGATCGAGCGCGACCGATTGCGTGAGGCCGCGAAGGCCGGTCTTTGAAGCGCTGTAGGCGGCGACGAAGGCCGCCGGGCGCAGCGCGATCATCGAGCCGATATTGACGATGGCGCAAGGCTCACCGCTCGCTTCCATCGCCGGGATCGCCGCCCGCATGCCGTAGAACGGGCCGTGCAGGTTGATGTCGATGGTGCGCTGCCACACGTCCAGCGCCCCATCGGGGACGTTGCCGGGCTCCGAGATGCCGGCGATGTTGCACAGCACGGTCAGCTTACCGAAGCGCGAAAGCGTCGCGGCAACGGCGGCCTCCCATTGCGAAAGCTGGCGCACATCGAGCAGCGTCGCGGCGGCCCGCTCGCCCAGTTCGGCGGCCAGTGCTTGCGCCTTGTCCAGCTGCACATCGCCGAGCATCACGCTGCCGCCTTCGGCCACGATCAGGCGTGCAACCGCAGCCCCGATCCCTTCAGCGCCGCCCGAGACGAGGGCGACCTTGCCCCGCATCCGGCTCATTCGCGTTCCAGAATCGCGACAGCCGAGAGGCCCGGTGCGCCGTAGACGTGGGAATAGCCGAAGCGGGGGCCCTTGCCGTTCTTCTCCGGCACCTGCCGTTCGCCGCCGCGCTGGCGCAGCTGCTGGACGTTTTCATAGACTTGCCGCAGACCCGAAGCCCCGATCGGTTCCCCGCAGGCAAGGCAGCCGCCATCGGTGTTGACCGGCAGCTTCCCGCCGCGGATCTCGGTCCAGCCATTGGCGAGCCATTCTTCCTGATCGCCATCCTTGCAGAATCCGTTTTCGGCCATGTGCATGATTTCCGCGCCGCTCTCGGTATCCTGAAGCTGAGCGACGCCGATATCCTCGGGGCCGACGCCTGCTTTCTCGAACGCACCCTTGCTGGCGAGCACCGTGGGCTTGCCGCCCTCCTCAATGCTGACGCCGGCCTGGAACACCTCGAAGGAGTTGGGCGGACGTGTTTTCACCGAGACCGCGCGGATCTTGACCCCGTCCGCGCCCAGCTGGCGCATCTTGCTTTCCGAGGCGAGGATCAACGCCACCGCGCCCTCGGCAGGCGAGCAGAACATGTATTTGGTCAGCGGGTCATTGATCATCGGCGCGTTGAGGATTGTTTCCAGATCAACCGGGCTGCGCCGCCAGGCGTGCGGGGTCAGGGTGCCGTTGCGAAACGCCTTCTCGGCCACCCGGCCCAGAGTCGTCCGGCTGATCCCGTGGAGCTGCATGTAACGCTGGATCTTCAAGGCGAAGAACTGCGTTGTCAGCATCATCCCGGTCTGGCCATACCATTCGGGCAGGCCATAATCGGAGGGCTTGGCATTGAACGCGCCCCTCGGGTGCTTGTCGAAGCCGACTGCCAGCGCAAGGTCGTACATCCCGCTCGCGATGGCCTGCTGCGAGGCGGCGAGCGCGCTGCCACCGGTGGCGCAGCCATTGGCGACATTGGTGAAGGGAAGGCTGGTCAGCCCCAGCTCGTTGACCATGATGTCGGCATTGCCTGCCGCAGCCGAGCCGCCATAGGCGCATTCGATGTCAGGCCAATCGAGCCCCGCGTCGGAAAGCGCCTCGCGCACGGCGTAGACGCCCTGTTCGCGGCCTGATCGGCTGTCGGTGCGGCCAAACGGGTGGATCCCGGCGCCGATGATATAGACATTCTCGCTCATGCGGCCTGACTTTCTGCTGCTGCGAGGGGACGGAAGGCGAAGGTGTCGTGCGTCATGTTGAAGGGCACGATGCAGAATTCGAGGTCCATGCCGAGGTGAAGGTCTTCCAGCCGCGCATCGACGATGCGGCTTTCGACGATCACTTCGCCGGGCAGCTCGACATAGCCGAGCAGGAACGGCTGGAAATCGGGCGGGCCTTCGCCGGGGCCACTTCCGGGGCCTTGATAAGGTTCCTTGGGCAGGAAACCTTGCGAGGTCCACGACCACAGCTTGCCACGACGCGACAGCTTGTATGGCTCCACGCCTTGCGCCGCATCGCCAACCGGCATGGGGAACACAATCTCGCCCGAAGGCAGCTTGCCGCCCATCAGATGCGGCTGCGCGCCGTCACTCCACAGATTCGGGTCGATCTTCTCGCCCATGTTCCAGTCCCCTCCTGTCCGCCTTTTCAAGCGGCCCAATCATGCCGCCAGGGCATATTCCGCCAGCACGGTATCGACGTCGCCGAACAGACGGGCGAGCACCAGCACGCGCTTCAAGGCGTGGCCGATGGCGAGTTCGTCGGTGATCCCCATGCCGCCATGCATTTGCACTGCTTCACGGGCGATGGCGTCGACATTCTCGCCGATGAAGGCCTTGGCCCCGGCGGCGGCGCGCTGCCATTTGGCGGCGTCCGCGCGGTCGGTCAGCGCGGCGCGATAAAGCATCGAACGCGCTTGCTCCTCCTTGGCGTAGCAATCGACGAGCCGGTGCTGCAGTGCCTGAAAGCTGCCGATCGCGACGCCGAACTGCTCGCGCTCCTTCACGTAGGTCAGCGTGTCGTCGAGCAGGCGCTGGCCGAGGCCGACCATCTCGGCGGCAGCATAAAGCCGCATGTCCGCAGCGACGGCGGCGAGGCCTGCCATGTCGAGGGACAGCTTCGCGCTCGCAGGTGCGCGGGTCAGCTTGATCTCGCCCGCAATGCTGCCGTCGGCAAGGCGATAGGCGCGCACTTCCAGACCGGGCGCGTCGCGCGGCACGAGGAAGCAGGCTGTCTCGCCGCCCAGATCGGCAGTGACGATGAACAGATCGGCCATCAGCGCGCCCATCACCATCGTCTTCTCGCCGGAGAGCACAAAGCCATCTCCGCCAGTCTCCGCCTTCATGCCCTTGGCCTTGAGGCTGTAGCGCTGGCCGCGCTCGGTCCATGCAAGGGTCGCGATGGTGGTGCCCGACAAAACGCCTTCCAGCGTCTCGGTGGCTCCGCCGCGCTCCAGAAGCAGCGCGGGCAGGATGCCATGTTCCAGCAATGGATCGGGCGCATTGGCCTTGCCAATCGCTTCAGCGACCAAGGACAGATCAACCGCAGAGCCGCCCATGCCGCCCGCCTCTTCGCCCGCCGCGAGCGCAATCAGGCCCATCTCGGCAAGGCTCTGCCAGCGTGCCCGGTCATAGCCGGTCGGCGAAAGCCGCAGCTTGCGGCGCGCCTCGACATCGACCGGCGCGGCAAAGCGCTCGACCGATGTGACGAACATCTGCTGTTCTTCGGAAAGGTCGAAATTCATGTCGGCTCAGGCTTTCCGCGTGAAGGTGATCGGCAGGTGCGTCACGCCGCGCAGCAGGATGTTGGGCATGATGCGGATCGCGCTCTCGTCAGGAACCGCGAAGTTATCGAGACGCTCCAGAAGCTCGTCGAAGGCGACGACCATCTCCTTGCGGGACAGCATGTTGCCCACACACATATGCGGGCCCTTGCCGAAGCTGAGATGCGTGCGGGCGTTGGTGCGATCGATGTCGAACTTGTCGGGATCAGGGAACTTCTTCGGATCGCGGTTGGCCGCGGCATAGCGCAGCTGCACGACTGCGCCCGCCGGGATCGCCATTCCGCCCAGTTCGGTGTCCGCCTTGACGATGCGCCACATCCCTGCCGTCGGCGTTTCGTAACGCAGCGCTTCTTCCACCAGATTGCCGAGCAGCTTGGGATCGCGCCCGCCAGCCGCAGCCTTGGCCTTGGCCATCTGATCGGGATTGCGGATGAGTTGAAGCAACCCGCCCGCCAGCGTCGAAGTGGTGGTCTCGTTGCCCGCGACCATGAACTGCTGCATCAGCGACATGATTTCGGGATCGATGAGCGGAGTCTCGCCCTCGACCCGCGCTTCGACGAGGTCGGTCAGAAGATCGTTCCCGCCATTGGCGCGGCGGTCGTCGATCAGGCCTTTGATGTAGTGCTGGAATTCGACAAGGCTACGCGCACATTCGAGCTTGCGCTCGTGATCGACCATCTGGCTGAAGCGGTCGACCGCCGCGTCAGACCAGCGCTTCACCCGCGCCGGATCGTCATCCAGCCCGATCTGCCCGGCGATCATCGCCACCGGCAGCGGCACGCCGAATTCCTCGACGAACTCGCACTCCCCGCGATCCGCAAACGCCTCGATCAACTCGATTGATTTGGTGCGCATGTCCGCTTCAATTGCGTTCACGCGCGGGGCCGAGAAGGCGAGGTTCACGAGCTTGCGGTTGCGGGTGTGAACCGGGTGGTCGGCGGTCAACAGCGTGGGCAGGTCAGGCCAGCCTTCGGAAAGGATCGCCTGGATATCCTCGTCCGCCTCGCGCCCCATGAGCGCGGTAAAGTCGTTGGAGAACACCTCCGGATTGGCCGCCGCTTCGCTGCACAGGTCGTAAGAATAGACGACCCAGGTGTTCATGCCTTCCAGATGCTCGATCGCGATCCCGGCATCGTGGATAGCGCGGTAGTAATCGAACGGATCGATCAGCGTTTCAGGCGCAAAGACATTGCCTTCGGGCTTGTTCATGTCAGGCGGCTCCAGACCCTGGGGAAATCATGGTGCAAGCCTAACCAAACCCGCGCCCCTGTTGCGATGCACGTTTGTGTTAGGGTTGCTGCGCCTGCATCATCCGCCCGCGAATTCGCGCTGGAATTCAAGCATATCGAAATAGTCACGCCATGCGATGATGCGACCGTCTGCGCCCAGTTCGAACGTGCCCATGACACGGATCGCAGCGCGGCGGCCATCCTTGAAGATGAAGCCATCGGTGCGTTCGGTCAGCACGGTGTCGCCGTTCACCGCGATGGCGTGGGTCTGCCAGTCGCACGACGCGATGTTGGCGAGGAAGCCTTCGACCATCGCGCGCATTTCCGTCGTGCCGCGAACCGGTTCCATGGGGATGTTGTGATAGACGATATCGTCGGCGCACAGGGCGAGCATCGCGTCGATGTCGCAGGCGTTCCAATGGCCGATGAAAGCCTCGACGGTTTGCTGGGGTGTCATGCGGTTCCTCCTGAGGTGTAGTCGAGCGCCTGCCGCAGCATCCGTCGCACGTGGGGGTTGGCGTAGGTCGCCGGGCCATCGCCGCATTGCAGATAGACGAGCGGGGCGGGGCATCTGTGGCTCTCCCACGCGATGCAGTTGCTGCCGGGCGGGTGGTTCCAGCCTTCGCGGCTGAACATCGCGCCCGCCACCGCGTTGGCAGCGGAATAGAAATTGTCAGCCGTGAAGGCGAAGCCCTCGGCGCGCATCAGGGGGGCAAAAGCGCTTTCGTCGACCGGGCAGAGGTAAAGCTCGTCGCTGACCGGGAAGCTGTCCGGCAACCCGCGGGTAACCGGATGATCGGCGACAATCCGCGCCTCATAAGCAACATCGTGGCGATAGCCGGAGTCGGGCCCATGCGCGCCGGGTTGGTAGTGGAACTGCCCGCCAAGCCATGCATGCCATTCCGGCCAATCGGCCCACCCGGCCAGTGCGTGGTGCATCGCTACCGCACCCCTGCCACTGGCAAACCGCGCTGCGATGGCCTCGCGGAAAGCGGGCGAAGGCGGGCGTGTTGTCACCGTGCCATCGGCGAAAGTGTAGCCCGCCATGTCGTAGAACAGCAGTGCGTCCGACGCCGCGATCGCTCCCGCCGCATCAGCCTCGCCGCCCTCGGGATGGACGAGATGCGTCAGCTCCCAATCGTCCAGTCCGGCCAGCAATTCGGCGAAGGGGGCTTCCTCGTAAGGATGCCCCCCGGACAGCACGAGCAGCGAACGTGTCACGGTGTCAGGCGATCTTGAGGATCATCTTGCCGTCATTGGTGCCGGCGAACAGCCGCATGAAGCTGTCGAAGGCGTGCTCCAGCCCTTCGTCGACATGCTCGTCGATGGTGAGTTTGCCTTGCGCGGCCCAGACGCCCATTTGCTGCGCGCCCTCGCCGAAGCGGGGGACGTAGTCGGCGACCAGCAGCCCGCGGATGTGGGCACGCTTGACGATCAGCTGCCACAGGTTGCGGATGCCGCGCGGCTCGGTGTTGTATTCGCTGATCAGGCCGCATAGCCCGACGCGGGAGTGCAGGTTGAGGTTCATCAAACCGGCATCGAGGATGATCCCGCCGACATTCTCGAAGATCACGTCGACCCCGTCAGGGCAGGCTTCGGCGATGGCAGCGGTGAGCGCGGCCTCATCCTTGCCGCGATAGTCGATGGCGGCGTCAAAGCCGTATTTCTCGATCAGGCGCGCGCATTTGGCCGGGCCGCCGGCAATGCCGACCGCGCGGCAGCCGTGGATCTTGGCGAGTTGGCCGACGAGGCTGCCGACGGCCCCGGCCGCACCGGTGACCAGCACGGTTTCGCCCGCCTTTGGCTCGCAAACCTCGAGGAACCCGAAATAGGCGGTCATCCCCACCGCACCGAAAATCGACAGGTAGTTGGTGACGCTTGGCACCAGTGACGGGTCAATCGGCTGGGTGAATCCGCCGACCGCACTAACCGAGTAATCCTCCAGCGCGTTCAGCCCCATCACCCATTGCCCGGGCGCAAAGCCTTCCGCGCGGCTTTCCTCGACCACGCCGATAATGCTGGCGCGCACCGGATCGCCGAGCGGGATCGGCGGCATGTAATTGCCCTCGGCATCCATCCACCCGCGCATCGCCGGATCGAGCGAGGCGTAGTGGTTGCGGATCAGGAACTGGCCCTCCTCCAGCGCAGGGGTGGGTTCGCTGACCAGTTCGAAATCGTCCTGAACAGGCGTCCCATCGGGGCGGCGTTGCAGCAGAAAGCGGCGGTTGGTGGGCATAATATTCCTTGGATTGAGAGGGGGGATCAGGCCGGTTCCAGCTTCACCGGAATGGCGCTTTGCAGGGATTGGCCGGTGATCGGGTCGTAATCGACCACCTCGCTGACCAGCCGGTTGGTCGAGGATCCGCGTTCCCGCACATCCTCCTTGGTCGCGTCGGCATCCCCGTAAGCATGCGCCATCGACACGATCCCGCGCCGCACCTTGTCGCTCGCTTTCACGACGCCGTGGATGGTGGCGTGGGGTGAAGTGATCGCGACCAACCCGCCTTCCTCAAGGCCGAGCGCGGCGATATCATCGGGGTGGATATAGGCGGGGTTGGTGGTGGTCTTGGCCTGCAACTTCTTGAGCGGGTGGCCGATCGAATTGAACCGCGTCTTCGAGCGCCGCGAAATGAGGCGGAAGTCGAAGCCCTCGCGCGCTGTCCGGTTCTCGGCGTATTTCAGGATTTCGGATGGCATGGCCCCGACTGCCAGATCGAAGCGGTGGAACTCGTTCTCGTCGACCGGTCCCACGGTCGGGTGCTGTTCGGGATAGAACACCGCCGCACCGCCATTGGCGCGGCAATCCTCGCGCACCTGGCTGGGCGTAACGAGGCAGCCGGTCACTGCCAGATCGAGGAACTCCTGCTTGGTCGGCTTGCGGTCCATCGGCAGCGGGCCGCCATTGAGCATCATCTGGATGCCAAGGTGGTGCGCGAGCGTCCAGAACATCTCGTACTCGTCGATCACGTCGCCCGGCGCCTCGACCACCGCTTCGGTGTAGCGCGCGTAAGGCTCCTCGTGCCACCATTCCGAAAGGCTGGTGATGTCCTCCCGCTCAAGGCATTGCGAAGGCGCGAGCACCACGTCGGCGCGGCGCGCGCTGGCGCTCATCCACGGATCAATCTGCACGAACAGTTCAAGATCGTCGAGCGCGCGGGCCATCTTGACCTGATCGGGGAAGCCGACAACCGGGTTGCCGCCGACCGATATCAGCGCACGAACCTGGCCTTCGCCGGGGGTAAGGATTTCGTCCGCCAGCACGTTGCAAGGCATCTCCCACCCAAGGTGGCCGAGCCCGCGGAAGCGCGATTTCGGCATTCCTTCCGCGCCGAACATCGGCACCGGCGGGCCGACCTGTGCGCGGCGGGCGGTCTGGTAGGGGCTGAACACGCCGGGGATCGCGGCCTTCTCGCCTTCCTGCTTGAAGCGCGCACAGATCGTGTTGAGGCATACCACAAGATATTCGGTCAGCGTCCCGTTGCCCGCCATTTCGGGGCCGGTGCCGGTGACGGCGCAGCCCTTCGAGCCGGTCGCGAACATCCGCGCGGCGGCGACAAGCTGGTCCTTGTCGAGGCCCGCGCGTTCCGCCGCCACCTCGGGCGTGAAGGCTTTCACTGCCTCGGCCAGCTCGTCGAACCCGTCGACATGGGCGGCGACGAAATTGCGATCATACAACCCCTCGGCGATGATCACGTTGAGCATGCCCGCCAGCATAGCCGGATCTTCGCCGGGCTTTACCGGCAGATAGATGTCGGCCAGCCGCGCCACATCGCTCTCGCGCGGGTCTGCCACGATCAGCTTCAGCCCTTGCGCCTTCTGGTCGCGGATGCGGCGCGAGGGGCTGAAGGGCGGAACTCCGCCAACCGGCGAATAGTGTGAGACGATCGGGTTGTTGCCGATGAACATGGCAACGTCGCTTTCGCTGAACGTGTTCGGCCCCGCCAACCACTTGCCGTAGCGGGCGGTGGTGAACACCTTCGCCGGCTGATCAAGCGTCACCGAGGTGTAGAAATTGCGGCTGCCGACAGCCTGCGCAAAGCTCACCGAGGCAGACATGGCAGCGCTGTTCTGGAAGCCCCCCGAACCCATGAACACCGCGACCGAGTGCGGGCCATGCTGGTCGATAATCCGGCGCAATTCGCTTGCGACATGGGCCAAAGCCTCGGGCATCGGGGTTTCGACAAATTCGCCCGCTTCATTGCGGACTAGGCTATGATGCAGGCGGTTTGCCGAATTGTGCGAATCCGGCAGTTCGCGTCCCTTCATGCAGGTATAACCGCCATAGGCCGGATCGTCGGGATCGCCGCGGACCTCGATCACTTTCCCGTCCTCGACATCGACTTCCATCGCGCAATTGGCGTGGCAGAAGCGGCAGAAGGTCTTGTGAGTCTGAATGCCCATCGTGGCTCTCCCTTTGCGTAGCAAACTACCACAGGGGCCGAACCACTCGACTGACACTTTTGTCCGTGGAGGGCTGCGCGCCGCAGCCGCAATAGGGCAGGCAAATAAAGGAGAGACCCGATGCCCACCACCACCCGCCAATGGCTCCTGAATGGACACCCGCGGGGTCGCGGGATCGAGATCGACAGCGACTTCAAGCTTGCCACAACCGAACTGGCCGACCCCGGCCCCGGCGAGATGCTGCTCAAGACGCACTATCTCGGCTTCGATCCGGCGCAGAAGGGCTGGATGGAGAACATCGCCGACTATGTCGCCCCGATGGCGATCGGTGATGTCATGCGCGGCAGCGGGATTGCAGAAGTCGTGGCCTCTAACGGTGGGCGTTATGCTGTCGGCGACATGGTTTTCGGCACCACCGGCTGGGCCGAGTATCTGGTCACCGATGGCAAGGAATTGACCAAGGTCGAAACCGATCTGTCGCCCACCGCCGTGCTTTCGGTGCTGGGGACCACCGGGCTGACTGCCTATTGCGGGCTGTTCAAGGTCGGCAAGCCGGTTGCGGGTGACACCGTGCTGGTTTCGGGTGCAGCGGGCGCGACGGGGAGCATTGTCGGCCAGCTCGCCAAGATCGCCGGATGCCGCGTCGTCGGCATCGCAGGCGGACAGGACAAGTGCGATTGGCTGGTGCGCGAAGCGGGCTATGACGCCGCCATCGATTACAAGGCGGACAATGTGAAGGCGCAGATCAAGGAGCACTGCCCGCGCGGTGTGGACGTGATCTACGACAATGTCGGCGGCAAGATCCTCAATGATATGCTAGCCTGCATTGCCACCAATGCCCGCGTAGTGATCTGCGGCGGGATCAGCCGTTACGAGACAGGCTCGCTTCCGGCCGGGCCGGAGAACTACTTCAACCTCGTCTTCCGGCGCGGCACGATGGCAGGCTTCATCGTGCTCGATTGGGCCAGCGAGTTTCCCGTTATCCGCAAGCGGCTGGAGGGCTTCGTCAAGGATGGCAGTCTGAAATATCAGGAAGATATCCAGCACGGCTTCGAGAACGCGCCGACCACCTTGCAGCGGCTGTTCAGCGGGCAGAACCGCGGCAAGCAATTGCTGAAGCTGTGACGCCTCAGGCCGGGGGCAGGTCCTCCGGCCGGTTGACGTTCATCAGCGGCGCTTGAAGCTCGATCTGCCGCGCGCCGATGTGGTCGGCGAAGCGGTAGAGTGATCTTCCTCCGCCGCTGAGAAACGCTTCGAGAGCAGAGGCTTTGGCGACAGGCCAGAGCCCGACGACCGGCTGACTTTCCACGATGGCCGCACTTTCTCCCGCCAGTATCGCGGCGAGATCGTGCGGCAAATCAGGCACATCGACTCCGGCGGAGAGCACGTGGGTGAAGTTCCCGTCCGCAGCATGCCGCAGCGCCGCGGCGAGCCCGCCGAGCGGGCCGAGACCCGCCTCCGGCCAGTCGGGGATGCAGGTGAACCCCGCCTCCTCGCGCCCGCACACCACCACGCTTTCGCACTGTACGCAAAGTGCCGCAGCGACCCGGTCGATCAGCCGCTCGCCTTCATACATCGCCTGCGCCTTGTCGCTGCCGAACCGCCGTGCCTGACCGCCGGCAAGGATCGCCCCGAGCAGGTTAGTCAAACGCCTCGGTCGCATTGCCTTCGGCGTTGTAGACCGGGCCTTCGGCATCGACGCGGTACTTGGCGCTGACGGCGCCGGTAATCCCGAACTGGCCGATGTGATCGCGCATCCCTGTGTAGGCAGGATCCTTGAAGTGCGCCGCGAGCGCCTCCTCGCTTTCCCACTCCTCGAAGACGTTGACCCGCGCGGGGTTCATCGAACAGGCGCTCCAGTCGTAGTGGATGCAGCCCTTTTCCGCGAGCGCGGCCTCGATGTGCGGGCGGGCGCTACGCAGGGCCTCTTCACGCTGGGCGGGGTCGAGGTCGATCTGTGCGGAAATCAGGATTTTTGCCATTGGTATCAGCCCTCCACGCCGAATTCGGCGACGATCTTGAATGTGCGCGAAGTGAACAGCCAGCGCCCGTCGATCTTCGCCAGCGTGTCTTCGTAAAGCCCGCCAACATGGCGCGCCTTGCCGTCCTTGGGCTTGAGGATTTCCTGCGTCTGGACGCGGGATTTCGCTGTGTTTCCGGTGACTTCGATCATGCACGGCACGCAGTGGAAGCTGACTGCCTCCAGCCCGCCCATCGCGCCGTTCCAGAAGGCCACGATCGCCTCCTTGCCCTTGGTCTTGTGCCCCATCAGGTCCCAGTCGGCATCGTCCGCCCAGACTGTCGCCCAGGTGTCGGCATCGATCCGCACCACGCCATCGGCATAGGTGCCGTTCAATTCGGTGATCGCCACGCGATCCTCCAGAGGCCCTGTAAACATCGCTCGCTCTCCCTTTGTTGGGACCGGCTATCGGCCCCGAGGGGCGCAAGCGACAATGCCCACTTTTGGGAAGGGTGAGGGTGGGCCGCGCCGTGTTACTCGCTTGAGGGAGAGGAGACACATGATGGGACAGTTAGAGGGCAAGACAGCGGTCGTGCTGGGCGCAGCGTCGGAGGGGAACATGGGACAGACCATCGCCCGCCTGTTCGCCAAGGAGGGTGCCAAAGTGATGGTTGCGGGCCGCAAGGAAGGCCCGCTGGCGGCATTAGCCTCTGAAATCGGAGGAGAATATGCCCTGTGCGACATTTCCTCCAAGCCCGAGGTCAACGCCATGGCCGACAAGGCGGCGGCTACTTTCGGGCGGGTCGACATCGCGATCAACACCACCGGCTGGGGCCTGCTCGCCAGCATGGAAGAAATCACCGACGAACAGCTCGACCAGATCGTTGATCTCCAGTTCAAGGGCGTGCACCATTTTCTTCAGGCTTTCGTGAGGGTTATGAGCGCGCAAGCCCCTACTGGCGGTTCGCTGATCAGCCTGTCTTCGGCGACCACCAAGGCGATCATCACCAACCACGCCGCCTATATCGGCACCAAGCGCGGTTCTGAGGCGCTGATCGAGTGTGTTGCCAATGATTACGGGCACTTGGGGATCAAGGCCAACACCGTCTCCCCTGCCTTCACCGACAGCCCGATGACGCACGAGAGCTTCCAGGTGCCGGGCCTGACCGACGCATTTCTGCCGCGTTATCCGATGGGTAGGCTCAATACGGTGGACGATGTCGCCCATGCCTGCCTGTGGCTCAGCACCGATCAGGCCTATGTCACGGGGGCGAATATCCAACCCAACGGCGGCCTCGCGATGCGTGGCAATCCGCAGGCCGGTGATGTCGCGGCGGCGATTGGCGCGGCGATGGCAAAGTTGCAGGCGTGAATCGGCGAGGCGGCATTGTTTCACGTGAAACAGTGCCGCCTGCCGCAGCCTGAAAGGGGTCTAACCGGGGTCTAGAGGGGGTCTAGCCGGGGTCTGGCGCCCAATGGCACCGGTCTGGAGGCGGCCTAGTACTGCGCCGTCCCGCCATCGACGCTGATCTGCTGGCCGGTGATCCCTGCCCCTGCCGCGCTGGCGAGCAACACGGCAACCGCCGCCACTTCCTCGACCGTGTTCGGCCGCTTGATCGCCGAATCCGCCGCGAACATGGCGATCATCTCGTCCAGCTCCATGCCCATCGCTTTCGCAGTGGCGGGGCCGTTGTTCTTGATGATGTCGGTGATGACGATCCCGGGGCAAATCGCGTTGACCGTAACGCCCTGAACGCCGACTTCGCGGGCGAGGCTTTTGGTCATGCCGTTCACCGCGTGCTTGGCGGCGCTGTAAGCTGTCAGCACCGCCTTGCCGTGCTTGCCCTCCATCGAGGAGATGTTGATCACGCGCCCGTCACCCTTGCCCAGCATCACCGGCAGCGCGCGGCGGGTGGCCCAGAAGGTCGAATAGACGTTCCACTTCATCGCCTCGTCAAAGGCGTGGTCGGAGAGGTTCACCAAAGGCTGCAAATCGCCCGCGCCGCCCGCATTGTTCACGAGGATGTCGAGCGTGCCGAAATGGGCGATGACCTTGTCGACGAAGCCTTCGAGGTCGGACTGCTCCATCACGTCGCCCGCGATGAAGATAGCGCGGTCACCGGCTCCCAGTTCCTCCAGCACCTTCGCGCCCTTGTCCGCGTTCCGCGCGAACAGTGCGACGCTTGCGCCCTCGGCCAGGAACGCCTCGGCGATGCCGCGCCCCATGCCCGCCGTGCCCCCGGTGATCGCGGCGATTTTTCCTGCCAGTTTCATTGTGGTTCCTCTCTGTCTCGTCATTGCGAGCGTAGCGAAGCAATCCATCGACCAACCGTGCAATCGCGATGGGCGGGTCATGGATTGCCGGGTGTTTCTGCGAAACAGCTTCGCTTCCGCCTTCGGCTCCTCGCAATGACGAGTAGGGGAGGGGGAAGCCAAACGCACCTTGCCAAAATGACGGGTTGCCGGAAGCCGCGCGCAGGGCGTCTAACCGCCGCATGAAAGAAGTCGACGTCATCATTCTCGGAACGGGCGCGGCTGGCATGACCGCCGCGCTTGCGGCACACGAAGCGGGCGCGTCGGTCGCTCTGGTCGAGCGGTGGGATCGTATCGGCGGCACCTCGGCGATTTCGGGCGGGGTGATCTGGGTGGCGGACAACCCCCGGATGCGCGCCGCCGGAATGGCCGACAGCCGCGCAGATGCGCTCGCCTATTTCCGCAGCCTCGATCACGGCGATCTGGTGGACGAGACGCTGGAGGCCTTTGTCGACAAGGGGCCGGAGGCGCTCGCGTTTCTGGAGGGGATCGAGGCGCTGAAAGTAGCGGTGCTGCCCGGCTATCCCGACTATTATCTCGACCGCCCGGGCGCGAAGCCCGAAGGCAGCCGCGCGCTCGATCATGATCTGTTCGGCTTGGGCGATCTCGGCGAGTGGGCGGCAAAAATCTACGCCATCGAAGAGCCCAAGCCGCTGATGCTGCGCGAAACGCCGCTGGGCGGGGCGACTGCCATGCCGCCAATGGAGGTGCTGGGCCAGCGCATGGCGGCGCGGCAATGCGGCTTCGGTCAGGCGATGGTGGCGCGGCTGCTCAAGGCCTGCATCGAGCGCGGGATCGAGCCGATCCTCGGCGTGGAGACAAAGCAGCTGGTGCGCGACGGCGACCGGATCACCGGGATCGAAGGCGAGAAGGACGGCCAGCCCTTCGCCATGACCGCAAGGCGCGGCGTCATCATCACCACCGGCGGTTTCGAGTGGGACACCGAATTGCGCCAGACTTTCCTGCGCGGCCCTGTCACCGCCCCCGCCAGCCCGCCCACCGGCACCGGCGGCGGGTTGAAGCTGGCGATGGCGGCAGGCGCGAAGCTCGGCAACATGACCAGCGCGTGGTGGGCGCCGACCTTGGTGACGCCGGACGCACCGTGGGCCAGCGGCGAACAACGCGCGCAGATCATCCTGATCGAACGCACCGTGCCGCACGGGATCATGGTCAACCGGCGAGCGCAGCGCTTCTGCAACGAGGCGGCGAATTACTCGGCGCTGGGCGGGGTGTTCCACCAGTTCGATCCGGCGAGTTATGATTACCGCAACCTGCCTGCCTATCTGATTTTCGACGCGCAATATGCCGCGCGCTATCCCCTCGGCACCCGCCAGCCGGGTCAGCCGATCCCCGATTGGGTGATGCGGGCCGACACGCTGGAGGGACTGGCGGAGCAGATCGGGATTGATGCGGCGGCGCTGACCGAAACCGTCGCGCGGTTCAACGTCCATGCCGACGAAGGGCACGACCCCGATTTCGGGCGCGGCACCAGCGCCTATGACCACTTCTACGGCGACCGATCGCGGGAAGGCACAGCGGTGACGCTCGGCGCGATCCGCGAAGCGCCGTTCTATGCAGTGGAGATCGCTTCGGGCCTGCTCGGCACCAATGGCGGGCCGCGCACCGATGGACAGGCGCGCATATTGGGGCATGACGGGGAGCCGATCCCCGGCTTGTTGGGCGCGGGCAATGCCATCGCCTGTCCGACCGGCGGGATTTATGCCGGCGCGGGGGGGACTTTGGGTCCGGCGTTGACGTTTGGGTATATCGCGGGGCGCACGGCGGCTCTGGCGAATGCTTAGTTCGTCATTGCGAGCGTAGCGAAGCAATCCATGAACGGATGTTAGCGGCCTTTACGTCAGTCGCGCTTGCGTCGGACCTTCGTCCATGGATTGCTTCGTCGCCTGCGGCTCCTCGCAATGACGAGGTGGTGGTTAGTCCCCCACCCAGCGGTCGATCGTATCGTGGAAGAACCGCACCCGCGCCTCCTGCCCCGCCAGGTGCCCGCCCTTGTAGCCGCGTGAGCGCAGGCCCTTCTGCTGTTCGCTCCAGATGCTCACATCCTGATCGATGCCCGGCCCGCAGGAGAGTTCGCCCACCACGCCGCGCTGGTGCGGGACGGGGACGGTGCGGTCGACCTCCTGCCCCATCGAATAGGCATAGTAACGGTCCACGCCCTCGGGGAACCAGGTGAAGTACCACATGTCGAAATAGCACCGCTCGGGATCGGTCGGGTGCGGATCGGCGCGCAGCCAGATGCAGCCATCGGGCTTCAGGCTGAAGCTGATGTTGGGAAAAATCGTGTAGTGGAAGTGATCGGTCAGCTGCGCATCGTGGAAGTGGCTGAAATCATATCCCTTCTCTGCCCCGAGCGCGCGTTTGGCCTGCTGGAGCGCCTCGCGGGTGCGCAGCGGATCATCGCGGAAGTCCTCCGGGTCGAGGCCCCAATAGGTCAGTTCTTTCGCCATCATTTCGAGCACCGTGTCGGTGTGCCCGCGCAGGCTCCGCGCTGGCCGTGATCCGGGCATGAACATCCGCGCATGGCCCTGCGGCGCGTAGAGATCGAACTGGCAGTCCTTGTAGCTCTGCTCCATCACGAAGCGGGTTTGCGGGTGGACGAAGGGCAGGTGATAGCTCTCGTTGAAATTGTCCTGCACGCACTTCCAGTTCCAGTCGCCCTCCAGCGTGACCCAATGGGTGCGGTGCATCTGCTCCATCCGGTAACCCGCGATCTGGTCGGCGACCGGGCCGAGGTGATCGGCGAGCGAGGTCGCCTGCGGATCGAGATTGACCCAGACGAAGCTGGCGAAGAACTCGCAGCGGACCTCTTCGAGCCGCACCTTCCCGCAAGGTGTGCCTTGCGGGAAATCCTCGGGGCAGGGGACGAAATTCAGATCGCCCTCGGGTGTGAAACGCCAGCCGTGATAGGAACAAGCGATCCGCTTGGAATGGCCTTCCTCCTCCATGACGAGGCGTTTGCCGCGGTGCGGGCAGACATTGTAGAAGGCGCGCACCACGCCGTCCTCGCCGCGAGTCACGAGGATGCTTTCGCGCCCGATGTCGTAGGTGAAGAAGTCGCCCGGCTTGGCGACTTGCGCCGCGAGCCCGCCGATCAGCCAGGACTTGGTCCAGATGCCGTCCCACTCGCGGTCCATGAACTCGCGCGACCAGTAGCGGCTGCCCTCGATCGGCCTGTCCGACAGCGCCGGCATGGGCTGCGGGGTAACGTCGATCCGGTTCGGCACCGGCTTCAGGAGCGTTGCCATGTCAGCGCCTCTTCACCTCGAACTCGATGTGGAGCTGCTTCAGCGATCGCAGCAGGAAGTGCGGATGGTAGGTGAAGTCGTTCTTGCCTTCCGCGAAGCCCATGTCCTCGAACCGGTCGACCACCGCCTGAAAGCCCCAGGTCAGCTCGCGCCTTGCCAGCGGGGCGCCGAGGCAGTGGTGCGTGCCCGACCCGAAGGCCATATGCGCGCCCGCCTTGGGGCGCTCCAGATCGAGCTTTTCCGGGCATTCGAAGAAGCGCTCGTCACGGTTGGCCGCGCCGTAGCGGACATTGACGACCGATCCGGCGGGTATCGTCACGCCGTCCAGCTCGACGTCCTTGTGGGTGAAGCGCATCAGGCTCTGCACCGGGCTTTCCAGCCGCAACACCTCCTCGACGAAGTTGCGCATGTACTTGTCGGGATCGGCCTTCAGCTTGTGCCACACGTCCTTGTTCTCGATCAGCAGCTTCATTCCCGCCGCGAGCGCATTGGTGGTGGTCTCGCTGCCGCCGACGAAGGTATCCGCCATCATCTCGGCGTGGAGTTCCTCGTTATTGAGGGGGCGGCCCCAGCCTTCGATCACGGTGTTGACCAGCACCGAAATCAGCGAGCCATCGGGATGCTCGCGCAGGCGCTCGAAGATCGGCTGGAAGTAATGCTGCGCCTCGATCTCGCGGTCGACCATCTCCAGATGCTTGTCCTCGGGCAGCATCAGCGAGATGCGGTGGAAGAAGGCATCGGTCCAGCCCTTGATCCGCCACATATCCTCGCGCTTGGCGCCCATCTGCTCGCCGATGATGAACAGCGGCAGCGGCACGCAGAACTGGCGCACCCAGTCGCAATGGCCGTCATCCACGAAGGCGTCGATCAGCTCGTAGGCAAGCGTTTCGACGCGCGGGTCGATGTCCTTGATACGGGAGGGCTTGAACGCCTCGTTGAACATCGCACGCATCTGCTTGTGGTTCGGATCGTCGCGCCCGGCGAGGGTGGGGGCGGGGAGCCAGCCCTTTTCGCGGAAGCGTTCGGCAACCTTGCGCCCGCGTTCGGCATCGGTCGGGCTGGCGCGCAGCAATTCGTTGCTGGCGGTCGAGGGGAAGCGCGCCGGGTCCATCAGCACTTCGCGCACATGGTCATAGCGGCTGACGACATAGATCTGCGTGCCGGGAATGTTGTAGACCGGAGCCTCGTCGCGCAGCTGCTTGTAAGCATCATAGGGGCATTGCTGGAGCGCGGGATCGAACAGGTTGATCTGGGGTTGCGAGTTCATCACCGTACCTCGATCTTTTCCACGCCCCACGGCGCGATTTTCTCGGCGGTCTTGAATGCCTCGGGCAGTTCCTCGACCATGTGCCACGTCGCAGCCAGCCTGCCGAAGCCGACGAAGAAGGCGACCGTCATCCCGAGTTCGACAATCTGCGCCTCGCTGAAATGGGCGCGCAGGTCGGCATAGACCGCATCGTCGATCGCCAGATGATCGGTCGCCATCAGCTCGCCGTAACGGATCGCGACCTTTTCTGCCGCCGAGAGGTTCTCGGCCTCCTGCGGGCGCTCCAAGGAGCACACCAGCCCCTCGGTCACGCCGTCGGCCACGGCATCGGAATAGCGTATCGCCATGCAGCTACGGCACTGGTTGAAGAAGGCGACACGCAGCCGCACCAGTTCGACCAGTCGGTCGGGCAGGGTGCGATTCCGCTTCAAGGCTCCGCCAAAGCCCATCAGGCCCAGCGCCTGTTCGGGGCAATGCGCGAAGTAACGGGTGAGGCCCTGTTCCAGATCGGTCAGGTTGTCCGGTTGGATCGCGGCGACAAGGCGCGCGTCCCACTGGTCCGGCGCCAGCTTCTCGATACGGCTCACGGTTCTCTCTCCCCAAAGACGTTGGCGTCGGCACTGGCAAATTAGCCCGTTTCCGTAAGGTCGACGCTGCGGGACAACCCCGGCAACAGCAATTGGCGGATTCGCTAAGCGGACCGCCCCGCATGGGGAGAGGCGGATTGCAGGCGCAGCCACCGCGCAGCTTGGCCGATGTCGACCTGTTCGCCCCCGGCGCGCAGGAGCACTGGTATGATGCCTATGCGATCCTCCACGCCGAAGCTCCGGTGCAGCGGCTCGCGGGCGAGGGGTTGACCCCCGGCACCGACGCCTTCGTTCTCACCAAATACGACGACATTTCCCGCGTGGTGAAGGATTGGGACCGCTTCCCGCCGACGCTGTCGCTGCTGGTCGCGCATATCCAGCAATCGGGTGAAATGCCCACGCACATTCCCGATCTCGACGCGATGATCGCATCCATCGTGACGCTGCGCCCCGATCCCGAATTGTGGCGCGCGCACAGGAAAGAACTGACCGATCCATGGGTCGGGCCGGGCTGCACGCGCCACGCCGCGATGATCGCTGCCCACGTCGATGATCTGATCGCCGGCATGCTGGCCAAGGCCCGCGCGGGCGAGGTGGTGGACTTCGTCGCCGACTTCGCCCGGCCCCTGCCGCAGCGGGTGATGGCAAGCGTGCTGGGCTTTCCGATGGAGGACATTCCCCGGCTGGAGCAATGGGGCAATGCTCAGGTCATGTCCTATGTGATCGGGACGACGCACAAGAACATCCTCACCCCGGAACAGACGGCCGAGAAGTTCCGGCTGCTGGCGGGGATGAAGGAATATGTCGCGGAGAAAACCCGCGTAAAGCGCGCGGCCCCGCAGGACGACATGATCAGCTTCCTCACGCAGGTCGAGTATGCCGCGCTGGGCCGCAAGCTGACCGACGACGAGATCAATGGCGTGGTCTACGCAATGGTGATCGGCGGGCTGGAGACGACCCAATATGCCGTCGCCGAACAGGCGCAATTGCTGTGCGAGCGGCCGGGCATGTTCGCCACGCTGCGCGGCGACCGCGGGGCGATCCGCACCTTCATCGAAGAAGGCATGCGGCTGCGCTCACCCACACAGGGGCTGTCGACCCGCATCTGTGCCGCCGACGAGGTGTTTCAGGGCGTGAACGTGCCCGCCGGATCGATGCTCCACCTGCGCTGGGCGGCAGCCAATATCGATGCTGACGAGTTCGAGGATCCGCTGGACCTGAACCTCAACCGCAAGGCCGCCACCCGCCATCTCGCCTTCAGCCAGGGGCCGCGTTCCTGTCCGGGATCGAACATCTCGCGGCTGGAACAGATGATCGCGTGGGATCGCCTCGCCGATGCCTTCGCCGACATGGCCTACGCGCCCGGCAATGACTTCCGCCATCAGGGCGGGATCATGCTCGGCATTCACCGGCTGCTTTTGAACCTCACACCCGCCTGAAGGGAGACAGACCCATGGCCACACTGCTCGCGCACATCAAAATCCAGCCCGGCAAGGAAGCCAAGTGGGAGGGGATCATGCACGACATGGTCCACCACACCTTCGGCACCGAGGAAGGTGTGATCCGCTACGAATACTGGAAGGGGCAGGAGCCGCTGAGCTATTACTGCCTGCTCAGCTTCAAGGACAAATGGGCCTTCTATCACCACCAGATGTCCGACCATCACGAAGGCCACGATTTCGCTGACGTGCTGGCGGGGATCACGCTGGAATATATCGATCCGGTCGAGGGCGCGGGCGGAGGACTGCCGCACACGGCTGATCCGGCGCTGCCCGATGATGCGAGCGAGGCGATGCGGACTGCGCAGGAACGCTTCCCCTTGTCGATCCCCGCATGGTGGGGTGCGCGAGCATGAGCCTTGAAGAACAGGTGCAGCAACTGCTGGACAAGCAGGCTATCGCCGAGGTGCTGCAACGCTATTCGCGCACCCTCGATTGGCTGGATGACGAGGGGCAAGCGGGCTGTTTCTGGCCCGATGCGCATATCGACTACGGCTTTTTCACCGGGCGCGCTGATGACTTTGTTCCGGTGGTCATGGCCATCGAGCGATCCAGCCAGCGGCGCTGGCATTTCCTCTCCGCCCCGGCGATTGCCTTTACCGCGCCCGATCAGGCGCAGGTCGAATGCTATGGTATGGCGACCGGCATTCGCGAGGCTGAGGATGGCAGCTGGTCAGGCGGATTGTATGGCGGCCGCTATCTCGACGCGTTTGCCAAGCGCGATGGCGAGTGGCGCATCGCCAGCCGCAAATACATCATGGACTGGAAGACCCCGCTGGACGATCAGCCCGGCAACGAACCCAACCCCGATTTCCCGCTGCCGGTGTTGCAGATCATCGCCAGCGGGCATCCGGATTACCGGGTGATGTGATCCACCGCTTTTGATCCTCGTCATTGCGAGGAGCCGCAGGCGACGAAGCAATCCATCGCCTGACTTTTCAGCAAGCGCTCGGTCCATGGATTGCCGCGGCCTTCGGCCTCGCAATGACGAAACTTACTCCGCCGGGTCCAGATAATCGCGGTAATAGGTCATTTTCCCGCCTTCGATCTTGTAGATGCCGACGCCTCCGCGCGGGGCGTGGCCTTCCATGTGCATCGTCCAGCGCGCCCACACGGCGTGATCGTCGCCGCAGATTTCATCGACGGTGAAGTGCACTTTGCGCTCCCCCATCTCCGCGACCATCGTGGTCATGAAGCCCATGATCGCATCGCGCCCGCGATATTGCCCCCAGATCGGGTCTTCGAGAAAGGCGTCCTCGGCGAACAGATCGACCAGCTTGGTGTAGTCCCCATCGTCCTGGATGCGCCAGAAATCCTCGATCACGCGCTGTGCTTCGCCGGGCATGTGCTCTCTCCTGATGTGTCGCACGGCTTTTGCCATGGCTGCGCGCAAGCCTGCCCCTGCGAAAATGGCGAGGGTAACCTTACGGCACCCGCTGTTATCTTGCTCCCCAAGGAGAGAGCCATGTCGACCACCCCCCGCGTATCATCGGCCATTGCCGGAGAGCCTGCGCATTTCGGTTCTGTGCTGGCGCATCAGCCCGCAATCGCCGAGAGCTTCTTCGCGCTCTACGGGCGGTTCTGGGGTTCGGACGTGCTGGCGGCGCGGATCAAGGAGGTCGCGCGGATGCGCAACGCGCGCGTCACCGAATGCGGGTTCTGCCGCAACGTCCGTTTCGACAAGGCGGTGGCGCAGGGGCTGGGCGAGGAGGTGCTGGACGACATCACCGATGGCTACGAGACCTCGGCCAAGCTGACCGATACCGAAAAGGCGGTGCTGAAGTTCACCGATGCACTGATCCATGATCCCGAATTGCTGAACGGCGATGCGCGGGTTGCGCTTCAGCGGCACCTCACCCCGGCGCAGATCGCCGAACTGGGGCTGGGGGTGACGCTGTTCCTCGCGCTGGCCAAGGCGCTGATCACGATGGGGCTGGAGCCGGAGGTGATGGACCGCACCGTGCTGCCCACGCCCGCCGTGCTGGAGGCCGCCGAATGAGCGCCGTCTGCGCCGCGCTGGCGGGCGATCCGGTGCTGGCGGCGCACTATGCCGATTTCCGCGCCAAGGCCGAAGGCGCGCTTGACCCCGCGCTGGTCGCGCTGGTGCGTCAGGCGGTGGCGGCGGTGCACGGGATCGACGCCGCGCCCGTTGACGAGAGCGCCCTCGACGAGGGCACGAAGCTGTGCCTGGCCTATGCGCGGCGGATGCCGTTCGAGCACACGGCGATCACCGACGCCGAGGCGGCGGCGGTCGTCACGCATCTCGGCGAGCCGGGGTTTGTCGCTTTTTCGGTGGTGACCGCGCTGGCCGATGCCGAATGCCGCGCGGCACTGGTGGGGCTACCGGAGTTGGCGGCGGGCTAACCCAGCTCGCGCAATAAATCGCGCCCGTCCCAGCCTTTCGCGGCGTCAGCGACAAAATCGTAGAACCCGGTCAACTGCCCGGTCGGTTCGTACAATTCCAGCATATGCCCAAGACTCGCGCGGGTATCGACGAAGGCGAACGCTGTGCCGCCCGTCGTCACCGAAAGCTGCGCCAGCGGCGCGCCCTCGACCGCGAAGCGCGCAATCGCGGCGTCCAGATCATCGACGAACAGCGCTGCGTGATGCAGCCCTTCCTTGCCCGAACCCCGCGGGAACATGTCATGCAGCGCGCTATCGTCAGGGTTATGCTGCACCACCAGCTCCACCATCACGCTGCCCCATTGGCCATAGGCGCTGGAATGGTCGAAGCGCCGCTCCACCCCGCGATGCTGCGAGGAGGCGAGCGCGACATGGCGCAGCACGAAGAACGGGCCAGAACCGAACTGCCGGTGATGCGCCGCTGCCGCGGCCTCAAGATCATTGACCTTGTAAGCCAGCTGGCGGATCGGCAATCCGGTCAATTGACCGCGCGGTCCTTGCCCACCCAGTAGGGTGCGCGCAGTTCCCGCCGCAAGATCTTGCCGCTGGGATTGCGGGGCAGGGCGGGGATGAAATCGACCGACTTGGGGCACTTGTAGCCCGCGATCAGCGTCCGCGCGTGGGCGATCAACTCGGCTTCGGTCAGCTCCTCGCCCGCCTTCACCACCACACAGGCCTTCACCGCCTCGCCCCACTTGGCGTCTGGCACGCCGATCACCGCCACGTCCGCGACCTTGGGGTGCGAATAGAGCGCGTTCTCGACCTCGGCGGGGTAGACGTTCTCGCCGCCCGAGATGATCATGTCCTTCACCCGGTCGTGGATATACAGGTACCCGTCCTCGTCTAGGTATCCCGCGTCACCGGTGCGCAGCCAGCCTTCGGCATCGATGGTGGAGGCGGTGGCATCGGGATTGTTCCAGTACCCGCGCATGTTCTTGGATGACCGCGTGGCGATCTCGCCCACTTCGCCGGTGGGGACGGGGTTGCCCGCTTCATCGACCACCTTGATCTCGACCCCCGCCAGCGCCTTGCCGACGGACCGCATCCGGGGCGATCCTTCGGGCACGTGATCTTCGGGATCGAGCGCGACGATCGTGCCGCTGGTCTCGGTCATGCCGTACATCTGCACGAATCCGCAGCCCAGCACCCGCATCGCCTCGCGCATCAGTTCGAGCGGGATGGGGGAGGCGCCATAGGTGACGTATTTCAACCGGCTGAAATCGACCTCGTTCACGCGCGGGTGATTGAGCAGGATCTGGATCGCGGCGGGCACGAGGAAGATCTTCGAGATGTTGAAATTGGCGATCAGATCGAGCGCCTTGGTCGGATCATATTCGGGCAGGACAATGGCGTTCGTCCCCGCGACCAGCGTGCCGATGCCGGTGCCAGTGCCGCTGATGTGGAAGCACGGCATGGCGAGCAGCGTTACATCGCCCGGGATCGGCTCCTGCCAGCCGCGCATGTCCTCGCCGCTGGCGGTCGCATCGCGGCTGGACAGGATCGAGCCATGGGTGATGACTGCGCCCTTGGGCTTGCCGGTGGTGCCGGAGGTGTAAAGCTGGAGCGCGTCGTCTTCCGCCCGTACCCGGTGGGTCGGGGGCTTGGCCGGAAAGCCATCGCGCCAGATGCGGTAATCGGTGCCGGCAAACTCGGGCGCGTCGATGCCGATCACCTGTTCGACATGCGGACAATCGGCGCGGATCACTGCCAGCACCTCGGCAAAACCCTCGCCGACGAACACCACGCGGGCCTGCGAGTTATCGAGCACATAGGCGATCTCGGGCGCGGCGAGGCGCCAGTTCACCGGGGTCATCACCGCGCCCATCCGGTTCGCGCCAAGGAAGGCTTCGAAATAGAGCGGGTGGTTCTTGCCGAGGAAGGCCACGCGCTCGCCCGGCTTTACGCCCAGCGCGGTAAGGCCGTTCGCCACGCGGTCAGCGCCCTCGTCGATCTCGGCGAAGCTCAGTTCCTCGTGACCATAGGTGAAGGCGATAATGTCGCCCTGCGTCCGCGCGTGCTCGCGCACGACGTCGCAGAAGGACTCCGCTGCCAGTGCTGTGTTTTCTCCCATGGGCGAGGGATACCCCTTGGCGAGAGCCATGTCATTGGCACAATTCATAGCGGCGTCAGGCGGTGGGGGCGGTAGGGTGGAGGGATGGATATTCCCTCGGATTTTGAGCCTGCCAGCTTCACCCCCGGCTTCCTCGATCACGGCGGGCCCTATTACCTCGGGCCGGCTGCGGGCGGCGTGCGCGTGGTGGGTCTGCTGATTTTGGCACACCATATCAATTACCAGGACGCTGCCCACGGCGGGGTCATCTCGACCTTCGCCGATGTGGCGCTGAGCCATGCGGTTTATGATGCCGAGCGCCCCCGGCTCGCGCCGTCTACCGTGACGCTGACGGTCAATTATCTGAGCGGCGCGCGGTTGGGTGACTGGCTGGAGGCGCGGGTGCGGATCGACCGGCTGGGCGGGCGCACCGCCTATACCTCAGGCGGTATCTGGCGCGGCGAGGAGCAAGTGGCGACGATGAGCGGGGTGTTTGCGATCCGGCGCTGATATCTCTCTACTGCCGTCATGCTGAACTTGTTTCAGCATCCATTTCTCCGCAGGCGAGGCTGGTGCGGGCGGAGAGATGGACCCTGAAACAAGTTCAGGGTGACGAAGAATTTGGATGTGCCCCTAACCCAGCCACCCCTGCACAGCAGCGGTCGAGGGATCGCGTTCATCGTGGTATCCCGCCGCGCCTTCAGCCGTGTTGCTGAGGTCAACGCCCTCCACCACCCGGAACTCGCGCCAGTCGTATAGTCCGGTGCGCTGCGCGATGCGCCACTCCGCTCCGTTTGCGCCGCTGCGCTTTTCGAAACGGTCGACATAACGGCCCGCGACGATCCCCGAATAGATCATCCCCTTGTCCGGAAAGGCCGCCGTCATCGGATAGCCCGGCGGAATGGTGTGCATCGCGGTCATGTAGGTTTCGGTGTGGCAGACCGTCTCGCCATCAAATCCGAAGATCGTCTGGCCGAGCTGGTGCTGGGTCGCAAGGCACGGGTCGATGATCGCGCGGGCCTGTTCCACGAAGCCGCGCCAGTCGCCTTCGACCAGGCCGAACTTGAAGGTCGCATCGGGGTGGAACAGGCGCTCCATCATCCCCCAGCGCCGCCGGTCGATCGCATGGGCATAGGCGGCGAGAATGTCGCGGATGGCTTCGCGGTCTTCGAGGCGTATGGTCACGGTTCCAGCTCCACGATCACCTTGCCGATATTGCCGCCGGTGAACAGCCTGGCATAGGCGGTGAGGGTATTCTCGAGGCCCTGTGTCACATCATAGGGCATGACCAGATCGCCGCTTTCCGTCCATTCGCGCAACCGGCGGGTGAGGGCGGGGCCTTCATGCATGAAATCGGGCGAGAAGAATCCCTCGATCCGCAGCCGCCGCATCAGCACCTGATCGAACTCGCGCGGGGCGGTGCGGGTGCCGGCGGTGTAGTCCGCCAGCAATCCGCACACCGCGATCCGGCCATAGTGGTTCATGCGGGTGAGCACAGAATCGAGCAGCGGCCCGCCGACATTGTCGAAATAGACATCGAAGCCTGCTGCTTGGTCCAGCTGCGCCGCGACATCGCCGGACTTGTAATCGACCGCCCCGGCGATCCCGAGTTCGTCTGTCAGGTAAGCACATTTCGCCGCGCCGCCCGCGATCCCCCACGCTTCGCAGCCGAGCAGCTTGGCGATCTGCACCGCCAGAATACCCGTCGCCCCTGCGGCGGCGGACACCAGCACCCGCTCGCCCGGCTTGGCCGCGCCGGTCTGCTCAATGCCCCACAGCGCGGTCCACCCGTTCATCCCGAGCGGGCCGAACCATGCGCGCCGGTCAGCCACCGTCGGATCGAGCAGGATCGCGCCCGACATTATCGCATCGACCGTGCTGATATCGGCCCACTGGCCGAACGCGCGCACCAGATCGCCTTCGCTGAAACCTTCCGCGCGGCTCTCGATCACCTCGCCCAGCACCAGTCCCGTCATCGGCCCGCCCACCGGCAGCGGCGGCTGGTAACCGTCCTCGCGGTCCGACAGCCACATCCGTGTGCCCGCATCCATCGACAGGTGCGTGTTGCGGATGCGGATCGAACCTTCAGCCAGCGGCGCGAAGGCCTCCTCCGCCATTTCCAGCGCGGCGGCGAAATCGGTCCCTTCAGGGCGGCGCGCGATGCGCCAGAAGCGGTTGTCCATGCCATCTTGTTGGTCCCTCGCGCCGCTACGGCAACCCCGCCTTTTCGCTAGTGCCCCGAAGGCCGCCGCTATCACTTTGGCGCGGTGCGCGGGGGGTGGGGGCTTCCTAGTCTTTCCGCCACAAGAGGAAGAGGGAGAGACACCAATGGCACTTATCACAGTGATCGGCGCGAGCGGGCGGCAAGGCCTTGCGCAGATACGTCAGGCGCTGGCTGCAGGCTATGATGTGCGCGCGATCTCGCGCCGCCCCGATGCGCTGGAGGGCGCGCCGGTAGAGGGGATCGAGAAGGTCGAAGTGCGGCCGATGGACCTGTACGATACCAGCACCTTCGCCGCCGCGCTCGAAGGCTCGGACTACATCTTCTACACCCACCCGCTGCAAGCCCGCGCCGATCGCGCCTATCTGGTCGGTGAGGTCGGCAAGGTTGCCGCGCATCTGAACGTGAAGCGCGTGGTGTGGAACACTTCGAGCTGGATTCCCGACAAGCCCGGCGATGCCTTCACCTATGCCGGCAACACGGCCGGGATCAACGCCCTGTGGCGCAGCGGCGCGCCGGGGACGGTGTTCGGCAGCGTGCTGTTCATGGACAACCTGCTGACCAACTGGGCGCGGCCCTTCATCGTCAATGAAGGGCGCTATGTGTACCCGCACAACCCGGCGCTGGAGGCGAACTGGATCAGCCTTGATGACGTCGCGCGGTTCATGCTCGCCAGTCTCGAACGTCCCGACATGGAAGGCGCGTGGCTGAACATCGGCGGGCCGGAGCGGATGGTCGGCAAGCAGGTGACGCAGTGCCTTTCCGAAGCGCTGGGCAAGGAGATCAAGTACGATCCCTGCACCCCGGCCGAATTCGGGCGCTATCTGGTCGAAGCGGCCGGCGACGGCATGCCCGCCGAGGCGCGCGAAGAGTTCGCCAAGGGGATCGAAGCATTCTACGAATACAACAACAACGCCCCCACCCGGCCCTTCGCGGTCGACATGGACCACGTCTACGAACGCTTCCCCGAGCTTGACGGCAAGCTTGAGACGATGGGCGAATGGACCAAGAAGCAGGAATGGGGCGAAAGCAATTATCGCCCGGCATTCGGGTAAGACCATGAGCGAGCTTCGTGCGGCCAATATCGCGGTCGCCACGCGGTTCTACGAGGCACTGGCGGCGGGCGATTTCGATGCGCTCGCCGCCCTGCATTCGGACGATATCATCTTCAATCTGGTCGGCACCACCCCGGTCTCGGGCCGGTGGGAAGGCAAAGCGGTGTGCTTCGGCCCGATCGTGGCGGACGGCGTGATCGGCAAGCTGGTGGCCGAAACCATCCGCTTCTCGCGCGAATGGCGGATCATGTGCGCGGACGAGGATCGCGTTGTCGGGCTGATGCGTGGCGGCGGGATGGCCACCAACGGCCACGAATATCTCCAGACCTACTGCCAGATCATGACGATCCGGGACGGCCTGATCGTGGAGCTGCACGAATTCTTCGACACCGCGCTGGTCGAACTGGCGCTCAACGACAACCCGACATCAAAAGGGCCGAGCGTTCCGGCCCGGCCCTTCGCGTTTTGAGGCCCATCGCTGAAAGACGCTGCCCGGTCGTATAAGCGACCGCAAGGCCGACCGGCCGACCGCAGCGGGCGCAGCTTTGCTGCGCGTCTAGCGAGGAGGAAGGCGCGGAGGCGCCTTCCCAGCCTATTCAGCTGCCTGGCGGTGCTCGGCTGCGAAGATGTCGACCAGATCATCGTCGCTGGCCGCGACCAGTCGCTCCACCCAGCCGTGGAAGACCTGTCCGCCCTTTTCGTTTCGGCCGAACAAGACCTCTTTCATCAAGCCCGAAGCCAGCGCCTGCTGCTGGCGCTTGCCCGTGGCGTAATCCTCGTCGCGCACCACGATTTCCAGGAAGTTGAACTGGTCGTGCGCGGCCTGGACCTGCTCCGGCGTCTCGGGCTGGTTTTCCATGACGTAGAACTGGGTCGTGTAGCTCTCGCCCACCGCCGCGCCGGGGAATAGCTGGCTGATCATCGCCCCGCGTTGCCCGCCGCCGTAGAAGCTGGCGATCGAGATGTGCGGGAAGATCGTCCACACGCCCTGCACCAGCACTTCCTGCGGCAGTTCGTCATCGCTCATCTTGGCGAGGTCCATCTGCCCGTCATCATCGCCCTGCACCTTGATCGCGAATTGCGAAGGGGTGGACAGGCGCTGGTGCGGGCCGAAAGCAAAGTAGTTCGCCCGATTATAGAAGTCCGCGCCAAAAGTGTCCTTGTGGAGCACCGGCAGGTGGTAGAAATCGAGATAGCCGTCGTACGCCGTCTTCCAGTTCGGCCCCGGCAGCGTGCGCTGTGCAAACAGGGTCCACCCTTCGAACTCGAACGCCTTGAGCAGATCGTCATAGCCGCACAGGTAATCGGGGATCGACAGCCTCGACTGCGGGTCGAGCGTCACCCAGATCAGCCCGGCATTTTCGTAGACCGGGAATTTGGTCAGGCAATGCTGGCTCTTGTCGATCGATCCGAAATCCTTCGCATCGGCCACCCCGATCAGGTCGCCGGTCGCCTTGAAGGTCCAGCCGTGATAGCCGCAGGTGAAGCGGCTGGCATTGCCGCAGCCCGCCGCGAGCGGATTGCCGCGGTGGGTGCACATGTTTAGGAAGGCGCCCATGCTGCCGTCCTTCTGACGCGATAGCAGCAGCGGCACGCCGCAGATGTCCATTGCCTTGAAGTCGCCGGGATTGGGAAGCTCGCACGAGGGCGCGACCAACAGCGGCAGGCGGCGGAAGATCTGCTTCTTTTCCAGCTCGAACAGGGCCTGGTCGGTATAGGCGCTGGCCGGAACGCGCACGACGTCGTCGGCATATTCCATTGTATCGGCAGCGCCGTGGGCGACCAGATTGCGGGTCATTGCGACCAGAGTTTCGCGTGACATGGTGTTCCTCTCCCGGACCCATCGATCCCTGGCCGGCAGCATCCCCCCTCGCGGCCATTGCGGCAATGCTCACTTTTGGCAGAGAGGCCCCCAATGCATAAGGGCCAAAGCAAAGGGGCGGGCCATCGCTGGCCCGCCCCTCGCATTCCCCCCGCTTGGCCGTATCAGAAGCGGAAGCTGACTTCCGCAAACACCTGACGCCCGCGGTTCTGGGTCATCACGAAATCGTCGCCACCCGGGGGCAGGAACGGACGCCCGCCGGTGGTGATGGTGAAGATCTCGTCGGTGAGGTTCTGCGCGATCAGCGACAGCTTCCAGTTACCATCCGGGTGACCGATGGCGATGTTGGTATCCAGCGTCCAGAAGCTCGGCTGGACATAGTCGTTCAGTGCAGCTTCGTCGGTGATGTAGCCATCATTGTAGGCCGCGTTGCCCGACAGGAACAATTCGAGGCTGTCGCTGAGCGGAACGGTCCAGTCGACGGCGATGTTGCCTGCCCATTCGGGGGCCTGGCTGCCGCGGCGACCATTGAGGTCGACGGTGCCGCCCGCACCGCCGGGCTGCAGGAAGGGCGCGGTGTATTGGGCATCGAGGTAGGACAGGTTGGCGCTCAGGCGCAGGCCGTCCACCGGAGTGCGCCAGTTGGCTTCAAGATCGACGCCCTTGGTGGTCAGCTCGCCAGCGTTGCTGGTGATGAACTGCACAGTCGAGGCGTTGAAGTTCTGCACTTGCAGATCCTTGAACACATACTGGTAGGCGGTCGCGTTCAGAGTGAAGGTGCGATCAGCCCACTGCGACTTGATCCCGATTTCACCGCCGATCGCCTCTTCCGACTGGAAGATCAGCGAGCTGAAGTTGCCGCTCGCCGCAGCCGCGCTGAGGCTGTTGGAAGGCAGTGCCGAGTTGTCGATCCCGCCCGACTTGAAGCCGGTCTTGAACGAAGCGAAGACGTTGATGTCGTCGGTCGCCTTGTACCGCAGGGTCGCTTCGGGCGAGAAGTTGTCGTCGTTGAACTCGATCGGGCCCGAGAAGAACCCGCTCTGCAGGAACGCGGGGCTCGGCAAGAACGTGCCGGGATTGGCCGCGTCAGGAACGTAGGCGAGCAGGTTGTGGACGTAGGGCACCGAGATCGTCTGGATCTTGCTTTCATCAGTCCAGCGGAGACCGCCCGACAGTTCCAGCTTTTCGGTCAGATCGATCATCACGCTGCCGAAGAACGAAAGCGCCTCGGTCTTGGTGAGGTGGGTCTTGTCCCAGTCGTAGGTAAATCCGGTGCCCACGGCGGTTCCACCCGGATTGCGGGGCGATCTGGGCGAAATCCGCAAGGTCGGATCGGCACCGGCGAAGGAGATGTTCACCCCCTGCTGCGCGGTGTCGAAGGTGAAGGTGCGGTCTTCGTAGAACGCGCCGAGCATGAAGTTGATCGGCCCGTCGAAGTCCGAAGCAAGGCGCAGTTCCTGGCTGTACTGTTCCAGCTTGTTGATCGGGTCCGAACAGCCCGCACCGCCGGGGATGAAGGTGCCGTTCGGGCCGGGGAAGCGACCGCCGTAGGAATAGCAGTCGAAGTCGATCGCATCCATGTTGAGGATGCCCGAAACCGAGGTCAGGGACAGCGAGTCTGACAGGTCGAGTTCGAACTGCAGACGGCTGAACCAGATTTCGGTCTCGCCGAAGGGCACGCCATTGCGGCCCGCGGCGGGCGAATTGCCCGGCACGCCCGGTGCCAGCTGCGGCGCGGCATCCATCAGGAAGTAGCGCTGGTCGCTGGTGTTGCAATCGTAACCCGCTGGGATCTGCAAACCGCCCTGAAGCAGGAAGATCGAGTCCGCCCGGCCATTGGCGCCGCAGTTGATTTCAGCCGTGCCGATGGCGCCGTCGTTCTCGTTCTTGGTGTACTGGAACTTGAGGTTGGCGCGGAACCGGTCGGACGGGTTCCAGTCGAGGGTCAGGCGGCCGATGAAATCGGTCAGCCCGCGTTCCTGATTGACCGCCGGGGTGCCCGGCTGAAGCAGCTGGAATTCGTCGATGTCGTTGAACTGCGCGGCAAGGCGGATGCCCAGCGTGTCGCTGATCGGACCGGAAATGTAGCCGCTGAGGAGGTAGCCCTTCTCTTCGAATTCGTAGCTGCCCCGCATCCCGACTTCCCAGGTGGAGGTGGGGTTGGCCGACCGCAGCGAGAGCACGCCGGCGGTTGCCGACTTGCCGAAGAACAGCGATTGCGGGCCGCGCAGCACGTCGACCTGCTCGACATCGAAGAAGCCGGCCTGCACCATGCGCATGGTCGAGACGACGACACCGTCATATTCGAAGGCCACGGCGGAATCGAAGGCTGCCGAGATGTTCGACGAGCCGACACCGCGAAGCGAAAGCTGGCCGCCCGAACCCGAACCGCCGACCTGCACGTTGAGGGTCGGCACGCGGCTGGTGAAATCGGCCACCTGGTCGATGCTGTACCGCTGAAGGGTCTCGCCGCCGATCGCGGTGACCGTGACCGGCACTTCCTGAAGGGTTTCATTCTGGCGGCGGGCCTGCACGACGATCACCTGGGTGTCGTCAACCTCGTCCGCTTCGGCTGCCGCGTCCTGTGCGAAAGCGGCGCTCGGGATAGCGGCAATGCCGCTCAGTGCGGCGCCGCACAGCAAGGCGCGCCGCAGCCCGCCAGCGTATGCGCCAGATGCAACTCGGGCACGAAGTGTAGTCATGGCTCTCTCTCCCCATCGGGCCGCGGCTCTCCCGCGTACCCTGTTCTTCCCCAACCCTCAGCGTGTCTCCTCACGCCTTGCGGCCAATGCCTTCAGGTAGGCTTGCAGGTGTATGGGCCTGCGCAAAGCGCACCATCAGCAAAAGCGATAGTGAGCCCGCCAAACTGCGACAAAAACGCCACAGCGCTCCCCGAAATGCTGATTCCGTAGCGTCATTCGGCTGCCTCGCGCGCCTGCGCTGCCTCGCGCTGCATCTGGCTGTCACGCGGATCATTGGGCCACACCCACTCCGGCCCGATCACCTGTTCGACCCTGAGATCGGCCGGCACATTGTCCAGCCCGATCATCCGGTCGAGGCTCTGGTGGAACGAATAGATCCGCGCCTCCTGATAGGACAGCGGCACCGACCGGAAGGCCGATCCCTGCATCGACTGCTGGATCGCCTCGCCGAACTGGGTGTCTTCAAGGATGATCGGGCTCATCTGCCGCCCGTTCGGCTGGCTGGCGTCTGGCACCGTCCAAAGGTCGGGCGCGGGCGCATCGCCCCAGTCGAGCGCCATTGTCACCAGTTCGAGCCGTGTGGTTCCGAGCGATGTCGGCCAGAACACCAGCGGCGGGACGAAGTAGTTGCTGAGCGGCGAGACCCAGTTGGGGAACAGCGTGTAGCTCTGCGTGCAAGTCCTGCCGAGCTCGCCCACCGTCTCGATCTGCTGCCAGCCAGCCGGGCTATCGATGGCGCGCACATGCTCGCGGTCGGTCGTGCGCGGCGGCGGGGCGAGCATCCGCGCGTGGCCATTCGGGTACATGGTGTTGAGATTGCGCGCCGGATCGACCAGCGGGGCGACCGTGTTGGGGTGGATGAAGGGCACATGGTAGACCTCCATGTTGGCCTCCATCGCGACCTTCCAGTTGCACTGGAGATCGAAGGAGTGCCGCGCGGCGAGCCTGATGCGGTCGAAAGCGAACTCCTCCCACTCGCGCGCCAGCGGGCCGAGCCAGTCGATCAGCGGCATCGCCTCCATGTCGAAGTTGACATAGATGATCTTGCCGAACAACTCGCACCTGACGGGAAGCAGGCCCCGGCAGCTCATGTCGAAATCGGCCGGAAAGTCGCGCCGCTCGGGCACGCCCACCAGGCTCCCGTCAGTCTTGTAGGTCCAGTTGTGGTAGCCGCACATCAGGCGTGACGACTTGCCGCGATCCTCGGTGACGACCGGCGCGCCGCGGTGGCGGCAGGTGTTGTGGAAGGCGCGCACCACGCCGTCCATGCCGTGCACGATCACGATCGGATCGCCAGCATTGTGCCAGCGCATGTAGCAGCCGGGCTCGGGAATTTCGTCGAGGTGTCCTGCGAACAGCCACGACTTGCGGAACACATGGCTCTGTTCCAGCGCGAAGTATTCCGCCGAGGTGTAGCGCCCGGCGGGCATGTCAGGCAGGCGCGGGAAGCCTTCAGGCGGCGCGGTGCGCTTACCTTCCCACTCCATCAGCGCCTTGAGCCGCTCGACCTCGCTTGGCTCCATCATCTCGCCTCTCCCTCGGGGCGCGAGAATACATTGGCTGTGTTCCGTAGCGTCCTCGCGCTTTCGACAGTGGCTTGCCTTGGCCCCTCCGATAGGCTGGCCCCGATAAACACGCCCCATAATCACGAGGGCTTTTGGGAGAGAGCAGCATGGCAGGACGGGTAGCGGGCAAGGTTGCGCTCGTGACAGGCGGGGCAATGGGGCTGGGCAAGGCCGATTGCGAGGTGCTGGCACGCGAAGGGGCCACAGTGATCGTCACCGACCGCGATGCCGAACTCGCTCACCATGTCGCAGCCAGCATCGGCGGCGATGCCATGGCGCTCGATGTGACCAACGAGGACCAGTGGGCCGAGGTGATCCGCGCCGTGAAGGAACGCCACGGCGGGCTCGATATTCTCGTCAACAATGCCGGCAACGTCATCTTCGAGAGCATCGAGGATTGCTCCACCGCACATTTCCGCCTGCATCTGGATATCCACGTGATGGGCACCTTCTTCGGCTGCAAGCACGCGCTGCCGCTGATGAAGAACCGCGACAAAGTGGTCGGCGGGGGCGGATCGTCGATCATCAACATGGCCTCGACCGCGGCGCTGATGGGCTATGGCAACATCCCGGCCTATGCCGCGTCGAAGGCGGCGATTGCGGGGATGACCCGCAGCCTTGCCGTCGATTTCCAGGACAAGGGTTACGGGGTCCGCGTCAACGCGCTCGCACCTGGCGGGATCGAGACACCGATGGTGATGGGCATTTCCGGACGCGGCGGCACCACGCCGATGGACATTCCCGAAGGCCCGCTGGCGTCCGATGCGCTCGGCCACCCCAAGGATGTGGCGGGCTGCGTGCTGTTCCTCGCCTCGGACGAAGCGCGGTTTCTCAATGGCCTGACGATCCCGGTGGACAATGGCCTCTACGCCAGACCGCACCACTGACGGCGTAACCGACAAGCCGGGCGCATACCGCTGGTACGTGCTTGGACTGCTGACGCTGACGAGCGCGTTCAGCGTCGCTGACCGGCTGGTGTTCGGCATTCTGGTGCAGGACATCAAGGCCGAGTTCCAGCTTTCGGACTTCGAGCTTGGCTTGCTGGGCGGGCTGGCGTTCAGCCTTGTCTATGTGCTCGCGGGCTTCCCCGCGGCGCGGCTCGCCGACCGGTCGACCCGCAAGAATATCGTGGCCAGCGCAATCGCCTTCTGGAGCCTGATGACCGCCGCCTGCGGGTTGGCGACGGGGTTCTGGACGCTGTTCCTCGCCCGCACCGGCGTTGGCGTGGGCGAAGGCTGTTCCGGCCCCTCGTCCCAAAGCGTCGTTGCCGATTACTTCTCCCGCGCCGAACTCGCCAAGGCGATGGGCTATCTCACCATCGGGGCGAGCATGGGGACAGCGGGCGGGCTGATCATCGGCGGACAGCTGGCCGAAATGTTCAACTGGCGCTGGGCGTTTGTGCTGATGGGCCTGCCGGGGCTGCTGTTGGGCGGAGTGATCTATCTCACCGTGCGAGAGCCTGTGCGCGGGCGCTATGCGCCTGCGGGGACCGACATGGCGCAGCTGCCATTGGGGCAGACGATCCGCAGCCTGCTGACCAACCGCGTGTTCATGGGTCTGGCGCTGGGCTGGGCGGTGCAGATCATGATCGGTTATGGCCTCGCCTTCTGGATGGCGGCGGTGATGCTGCGCCAGTTCCCGATCTCGACCGGCGATGTCGGGCTGTATCTCGGCTTCACCTTCTTTCTGGGCGGAATACCGGGGCCGATCCTTGGCGGCTATCTTACCCATTGGCTGACGCTGCGTGACGAACGCTGGCGGGCGTGGTTGCCGGGTATGGTGAGCCTAGGCTGCGTGGCACCGCTGGCACTCAGTCTGACATCAAGCGGGTTCTTCGCCTTCCTCGGCTGGTTCGGCCTCGCCTATGCGATTTATGTCGCCAGCCAGGCGGGCATCCTGTCGGGAATTCAGGCGGCGGTCGAACCGGCGAGCCGTGGCTTTGCGGTGGCGATCGCGCTGTTCTTCAACAACCTGATCGGCCAGACGCTCGGCCTCGGGGTGATCGGTGCGGTGAGCGACCAGCTCGGCCCGACACAGGGCGACAGCGCGCTGGCAGTGGCGGTGTTCGGCGTGTGCCTTGCCGCAGGGATCGCCAGCCTCGCGATCTTCGTCTGGACCGCGGCGCAGATGGGGCCGAGCGGGTATCTGGAGAAGATGCGGGGCGGCTAGAACCCCGGCCTAAAAACCGGGATGGATCGCCATCGCCGCGCCATCGACCAGCATCTCCGCGCCGGTCATGAACGGGCATTCGTCGCTGGCGAGGAAGGCAATCGCCGCCGCTGTCTCGGACGGATCGGCAAGGCGGTTCAGCGGTGAGGTCTTCGCCACCGCCGCGATCAGGCCGGGGGTCTGCACCTCTGCGGCGGCGAGTATCCCGGTCATCGTCGCGCCCGGGATCACGGTATTGCAGCGGATGGCGAGGCCATGTTGCGCGCACCATGTCGCCACCGATTTCGACAGCACGCGCACCGCGCCCTTGCTCGCCGAATAGCCGACATCTGTGGGCAGCGGAGCAATCGCGGTGGTCGAGGCGATGTTGACGATCGCGCCTTTCGCGCCGCCGGGGTTTGCCCGCATCGCCGCAATCGCCGCGCGGCAGCCCGCCATCGTGCCGGTCAGGTTCACGGCCAGCACCGTGTCCCACGCGGCGAACATCGCCTCGTCATCCAGATCGCCGATGCCCGCGCCCGAGACCATCCCGGCATTGTTGACCAGTATGTCGAGCCGCCCGAAGGCCTCGACCGCGCGGGCGACGATCTGCGGCCACAGGGCGCGGTCTGACACATCCTGCACCGCGAACAACGCGCCTGCCTCGGCGCAAAGGGCCGCGCCGCGCGCCGCGTCAAGATCGGTGCCGAGCACCTGCGCTCCGTCGGAAACCAAGCGCCGCACGGTTGCCGCACCGATCCCGCTTGCGCAGCCGGTGACGATCGCGACCTTGCCCTTGAGGTCAGGCATTACTCCGCCTGCGTCCAGATCGCGGCGCAGGGGCGCTGGTTATGTGTCGCCACGAAGCGGGCGAGGTTGTCCGTCCCCTCGGGCAGCTTCCACCCCACCGTGAAACCGAAATTGGCGAAGGCGAAGATCAGCAGATCGGCAAAGGTGAAGCGGCCCAGCGCGATGTGGTTGCTGCTGCCGAGGTAGCCATCGAACATCCGCCACTTTGCGTCCGACATCGCTGAGAGCTCGGCGCCAGCTTCGGGAGAGACCACCGCCATGCGCGGTTCGAACATCGGGCGGCCCAGACCTGCGCGGAAGCCCATGGTCATCGGCACGACCACCTCCTGATCGAACAGCCGCGCCCATTTGCGCACTGTCGCCCTCTCGACCGGGGTCTCGCCGAACAGGTTGGGGGTGGGGTGCAGTTCCTCGATATATTCGCAGATCGGCCAGCTTTCGGTGAGGCAGGTGCCGTCATCCAGTTCCAGCGTCGGCGTGGTGCCCTGCGGGTTCTTCGCCACATAGCCCGCATCCTGCCGGTTCTGGCCGGTGATGATGTCGTAATGCACGCGGGTGAAATCGCGCCCTTCCTCAAGGCCCTTTTCAACCATGAACATCCGCACAAGACGCGGATTGGGGCCGAGGCTGGAATGGAGCGTGGTCATGTGTCTCTCCCGATAAGGTTTTGCAGGAGGTTCTAAGGGCACGAGGCCAAGCCGTCGCCCTCATAAATGCACTAGGGGGCAGGCGCGAAATCGCTTGCGGGGGATGCTGTGTTGCGCAAGTAAGGCACCATGAATCACACCCCTGCGCCCGCACCCGCCGGTTACCCGCTCGACGATGCCTTGCACGACGATGGGGGCGAGCTGACAAAGCTTCATCGCAACTATGCCCACGCCATGCGGGTGCGCGCGACGCTGACATCGATCCCGTTTCTGATCGGCGCGCTGGTGCTAGAAACCGCATTTCGCGGTCAGGGCCTGTTCCCGAGCGGGATCATTGCCGGCCCCGTGCTGCTGATCGCGCTGGCGCTGATCATCCGCGTCCCTTCGACCCGCTATAACGCGCGCGGTTACCAGATCAGCGCTGACCGGCTGCGGGTGGTGCGCGGGCTGATGTTCCGTTCCGACACCGTGGTGCCGTTCGGGCGGGTGCAGCATATCGACGTGCATCAGGGCCCGCTCGACCGGTTCTTCGGGATCGCCACGCTGACCTTGCACACTGCGGGCAACCACAATGCCAGCGTGTCCCTGCCCGGTCTCGGCGAGCCACTGGCGCGCGAGATGCGCGAGGATATCCGCGCGCATATCCGGCGCGAGACGCTATGACCGAACCGCAACGCACCGCGCCGGTCAGTGTTGTTCTCGGCGCGCTTGGCAGCCTGCGCAGCGCCATCGTCCCCGCTATCGCCATCGCCTTTTCGGGGATCGGCGGCGACGGGCGGTTCCTGATCGCCATCGGGGTCGGCGTGGTGGCGGCCGCGATCGGAATCGCCTCCAGCTATATCGGCTGGAGACGTCTGACCTACACCATCGGCGAACAGGACATTCGCGTTGAAAGCGGCATCTTCAGCCGTGATGCGCGCTCGGTGCCCTATGAACGCATTCAGGATGTCAGCCTGGAGGCCAAACCCCTGCCGCGCCTGTTCGGGCTGGTCTCGGTCAAGTTTGAAACAGGGGCGGGCGGGGCGGATGACCTTGCGCTCGAATACCTTACCTCTGCCGAGGGCGAGCGCCTGCGCCAGCTGGTGCGCGAGCGGCGCGAGGAAGAGGCCGCTGCCAGCGCCGATCCTTCCGCGCCCGCGGCCTCTCCCGGCGTAGAGGAGGGTGAGGTGCTCTACGCCCTCACGCCCGGGCGGCTCGTCACCTTTGGCCTGTTCGAATTCTCGCTCGCGGTGTTCGCGGTGCTCGGCGGTCTGCTGCAATATGTCGACAACGTCACCGATATAGATGTCTGGAATGTCGACCTGTGGCGCAGCTGGCTGGAGGAGCAGGGCAGCGTCGTCGCCGGACTTGGCCCCTATGTGCAGGCGGCAGGCGCTCTGGCAGGACTGATCGGGCTGGTGGTGGTCGGCTCTGCCACCGGCGTGGTGCGCACGGGTTTGCGCGACTGGGGCTTCAGCCTGACCCGCTCGGCACGCGGCTTCCGGCGGCAACGCGGATTGCTGACCCGCACCGATGTGGTGATGCCCGCGCACCGCGTGCAGGGGTTGGTGATCGGCACCGGCCTGGTGCGCTACCGCTTCGGCTGGCATTCGCTGAGCTTTGTCAGCCTCGCGCAGGATGCCGAGGGAGAGAGCCACGTGGTCGCTCCCTTCGCCAAGATGGAGGAGATCGCGCCGATCGTCAGCGCGGCGGGCTTCCGCCTGCCGGGCGAAGACACCGCATGGCGCCGCGCCAGCAAGCGCCAGCGCACCGACAAGACGCTGCTTGATGCGGCGATCTTCGTGATCCCGACCATCGCGACAGCGATCTTTGCGCCGTCCGGCCTGTTCCTGATCCCGCTCGGCCTCGCGGTGCTGGGAGTGGCGGCCAACCTTTATGCGTGGGAGTTCCGCCGCCATGCCATCGACGGCACGCAGGTCTATGCCAGCCACGGCTTCCTCTCGCCCACCCAGACGATTGCGACGCGGCTGAAGCTCCACTCGGTCGAGATTGCGCAGGGGCCGTTGGCGCGCTGGCGCGGCTATGCGACGGTGCATCTCGGGCTGGCAGGCGGCAGTTTCGCGATGCAGGGCGTCCCGCTGGCCGAGGCGCGCAGTCTTCGCGCCAGCGTGCTCGAAACCATCGCCGCGACCGATTATTCGCGGCTTGATGCCCCGCTGGAAGACAGCGCGGATCAGGCCTTCAGTGCGGCCCAGCCCGGGTTCTCGGAGAACTTGCGCGCGACGTAGGAGCAATCGGGGCGGATCAGGAAGCCCTGCCGCTGCGCATCCTCCACCAGCCGCTCGACCAGTGCGCCCGCCACTCCGCGCCCGCCGATGGCGCGCGGGACGATGGTGTGGGCAGCGATGCGGACTTCCTTGCCGTCACGCACCGCGCCGGGCTCCCATTCGAGATAGCCTTCCTCCGCCTCGCCCTGGAGCATGGCGACATAGCGCCCGCCTTGTCCGGCCACGTGGTGGGTGATTGTCAGCTTTACGCTTTCATCGCTCACTGGTGTGTACTCCCGCTTGTCACGCCCGAATGTCCAGCTAAGGGCGTGAGCTGATGACCCTGTCCAAGCCTTTCCTGTCCGACAACGCCGCCGCCGTCCACCCCAAGCTGTGGGATGCGATGCGCCGCGCCGACCAACCGGACAACCCGTACGACGGAGACGCGCTTTCTGCCGAGCTGGACGCGCGCTTCACCGCGCTGTTCGGCCGTGATTGTGCGGCGCTGTGGGTGGCAACAGGGACGGCGGCGAACTGCCTCGCGCTCGCCACGATGTGCGCGCCCCACGGTGGGGTTGTGTGCCACCGCGAGGCGCATATCGAGGTCGACGAGGGCGGCGCGCCCGGGTTCTTCCTGCACGGCGCCAAGCTGATGCTGGCAGAGGGCGAGGGCGCGAAGCTGACCCCGGCCGATATCGCCGCGCTGATTGATCCGATCCGCAACGATGTGCACCAGGTGCAGCCGCACGCCATCGCGATCACGCAGGCGAGCGAATATGGCCGCACCTACTCGCCGTCCGAATTGGCGGACCTGGGCGCGTTTGCGAAGGAACGCCGCCTCGGCCTGCATATGGACGGCGCGCGCTTTGCCAATGCGGCGGCGTTTCTGGGCGGCTCGCCCGAAGCAGCGGCGCGGGCGGCGAGCGGCCCGGTCGACAGCCTTGCCTTCGGCTTCATCAAGAATGGCGGGATGGGGGCGGAAGCCGTGGTGCTGTTCGATCCCGAAGCCGCGATGCAGGTCCGCTATCGCCGCAAGCGTGCCGGACACCTGCAATGCAAGGGCCGCTACCTCGCCGCGCAGATCCTCGCGATGCTCGACGACGGTCTGTGGCTCGCCAATGCCGCGCACGCCAACGCGGCAGCGCAGGAGGTCGCCGCGGGTTGCGCTGACCGCCTGCTCCACCCGGTCGAGGCGAACGAGCTGTTCGTGCATCTGACCGAGGCTGAACGGGCCGCGCTGCGGGCGCAGGATTTTGCCTTCTATGATTGGGGGCCGGAGTCGGCCCGCTTCGTCACCGCGTGGAACACCCGTTCGGAGGATGCGGTCGCGCTCGGCAAGGCCATCGCCGCATTATGAGCAACGCCGCCGTGCCCGCGATGCTCAGCCCGCGCGTGCTGATCCCCTTCATGCTGACGGGGACGATCTGGGGTTCGACCTGGTTCGTCATCACCGGCCAGATCGCCGATGTGCCTGCGGCTTGGGGTGTGTTCTACCGCTTCATGCTGGCGACCCCGGCGCTGTTCGTGCTGGCACTGGCGATGGGCAACCGGCTGAAGCTGAACCGCGCGGAGCATATGCTGGCGCTGGGCGTCGGCATCGCGCAATTCAGCGGCAACTTCCTGTTCGTCTATCATGCGGAGAGCCACATCACCTCCGGCATCGTCGCGGTGATGTTTGCGCTGCTGATGGTGCCCAATGCGATCTTCGCCAAGGTGTTCATCGGCGAGAAGGTGCAGGGCGGCTTCGTCGGTGGCAGCCTTGTGGCGATTGCGGGCGTGGCAATGCTGCTGGTGCATGAATGGAACGCGGCACCGCTCGGCGGTAACGTCGGCCTCGGCATCGTGCTGGCGATTGGCGGGATGCTGGCCGCCTCGATTGCCAATGTGGTGCAGGCCAACCCCACCGGGCGCGGGGTGCCGATGGTGAGCCTGCTGGCCTGGGCGATGCTTTACGGCACGACCTTCGACCTCGGCTATGCACTGCTGACAGCAGGCCCGCCGCAAATTCCGACCGCTTGGGAGTTCTGGGCCGGGACGGCCTATCTGGCGATCATCGGCTCGGTGGTGACCTTCCCGCTGCACTACAATCTGGTGCGCGAAATCGGTGCGGGGCGCACGGCCTATAACGGGATCGTCACGGTGTGCGTGGCGATGCTGCTGTCGACCCTGTTCGAAGGGTTCAAGTGGGACGCGCTGTCGGCAGGCGGCATGGCGCTGGCGCTGATCGGCATGGGCTTGGCCCTTCGGTCAAAGCAGCGCCGCTAAACCTTCCACATAGGTCGGATAGGCGGGCTCCCACCCCAGCACCCGCTTGGCTTTGCCGTTCGCGACGCGGCGGTTCTCCATATAGAAGCCGCGCGCCATGTCCGAGAGGTTGGCCTCTTCGAGCGACTCCAGCGGCGGCAGCGGCAGGCCGAGCAGGCGGCAGGCGTGCTCCGTCACCTCGTTGCCGCTGCACGGGAGATCGTCGCCGAGGTTGTAGGCTCCTGCGGGCGCATCCTGCGTCAGCGCGGCGACGACCCCGCTGGCGATATCGTCGACATGGACGCGGCTGAACACCTGATCCGGCAAGTCGATCCGGCGGGCCTTGCCCTCCTTCACGCGGTCCAACGCACTGCGCCCCGGCCCGTAGATCCCGGGCAGGCGGAATACCCGCGCGCCCATGGTGAGCCACGCCAGATCCGCCTCGGCGCGGGCATTGCGGCGGCCTTCGCCGGATTGCGCGATGGTGGGCGTCGCCTCATCCACCCACGCCCCGGCGCGGTCGCCATAGACGCCGGTGGAGGAGAGGTAGAACAGGGCCTTGCCGTGTATCGCATCGCCATAGGCTTCGAGCACCGGATCGCCGCCTGACGCGCGGTCGGGCGGGACGGAGGAGAGGATATGCGTTGCTTCCCCAACGGCCGCCAGCACCGCGTCGCGGTTGGCAAAGGCGATGTCGCCCGCGCTCCCCGTTGCCGCGACCTGCCACCCGTGCGTGTGCATGGCGACGGCGATTCGGGTCGCGGTGTAGCCGAGGCCGAAGATCAGGAGGTTCGCCATAGCCCCTTCCTGCCGTTCGCCTCGAGCGAAGTCGAGAGTCCATTGGTCTAAGGTGTCTCGACTTCACGGCTTCGCCGTGAAGTTTACCCTGAGCGGCAATTTTTTCAAATTGCCTGTCGAAGGGCTCGACACGAACGGGTAGAGAGCGGGGCATGGACATTGCAACGACCCCCACCACACCCGACGGCAACCCTGAAATCGCGGATGCGGCCCCCACCCCGCACGAGCCGCCTGTGATCCGGCGCGAGGATTACCGGCCCTACCCCTGGCTGGTGCCGACGACCCACCTCGATTTCCGGCTCGGGCTGACGGAGACCACTGTCACCGCCACCCTTCATGTTGAGCGCAATCCGGCCGCCGACGCCTCGCCCGAACTGCGGCTCGATGGCGACAGTCTGACCGCGCAGAGCGTGACCGTAGATGGCATCGCGGCCGAGTGGCGGATGGATGGCCCCGATCTTGTCGTCATGCTTTCTGGCAGCAAGCACACGGTCGAAGTCGTCACCACTATCGACCCAAGCGCCAACACCCAGCTGATGGGCCTCTATGCCTCGAACGGGATGCTCTGCACCCAGTGCGAATCGGAAGGCTTCCGCCGCATCACCTTCTTCCCCGACCGGCCTGACGTGCTGTCGACCTATGGCGTGCGGATGGAGGGCGACAAGGCCGCTTTCCCGATCCTGCTGTGCAACGGCAACCGTACCGCCACGGGCGAGAACGCGGATGGCACCCACTGGGCCGAGTGGCACGACCCGTGGCCCAAACCGTCCTACCTGTTCGCTCTGGTCGCGGGCGATCTGGTGGCGAATTCCAAGCCCTTCACCACCCGCTCGGGCCGCGCTGTCGAATGCAACGTCTGGGTGCGTGCGGAGGACATCGAACGCACCGATCACGCTCTGGAATCGCTCCACCGCTCGATGGAATGGGACGAACAGGTGTTCGGCCGCGAATACGACCTTGATCTCTACAACATCGTCGCCGTGTCCGACTTCAACATGGGGGCGATGGAGAACAAGGGGCTCAACGTCTTCAACACGAAATACGTGCTGGCCGATCCCGACACCGCGACCGACGCTGATTTCGACGCGGTCGAAGGCGTGATCGCGCACGAGTATTTCCACAACTGGTCGGGCAACCGCATCACCTGCCGCGACTGGTTCCAGCTCTCGCTGAAGGAAGGCTTCACCGTGCTGCGTGATCAGCTATTCTCGCAGGATATGCGGGGCGAGGCGGTCAAGCGGATCGAGGATGTGCGCATCCTGCGCGCCGCGCAGTTCCCCGAGGATGCGGGGCCGCTTGCCCACCCGATCCGGCCTGACAGCTACCGCGAGATCAGCAACTTCTACACCGCGACCGTTTATAACAAGGGCGCCGAAGTGATCCGCATGATGCGCAGCATGGTGGGCGCCGAACGGTTCCGCGCGGGCACCGACCTTTATTTCGACCGGCACGACGGCGAGGCGGCGACCTGCGAGGATTTCATCACAGCGATCGAGGACGGGGCGGGGATCGACCTCACGCAGTTCCGGCGCTGGTATTCGCAGGCTGGCACGCCGCGCGTTGCGGTGTCGCAGGTGGTGAATGGCAATACCCTCACCCTGACGCTGAAGCAGACCGTGCCGGCCACCCCCGGCCAGCCCGACAAGCTGCCGATGCCGATTCCGCTCAAGCTGGCGGTGCATGCGCGCAGCGGCACGCTCGGCGCGGAGCAGCTGGTGGTTCTGGAGGATGACGAACAGAGCTTCGACCTGCCGCTCGCAGGGGCCGATCCGGTGGTCTCGATCAACCGTGGCTACACCGCTCCGGTGGTGATCGAGCGTGATCTGGCGCGCGAGGACCTCGTGTTTCTCGCCGCGCATGACGATGATCCCTTCGCCCGTTCGGAGGCGTTGCAGGAACTGGCCGTCACGCATCTTGTCGGCACGGCCAGCGGGTCTTTGTCGGCGGAAGAGCAGGCCGCGGGCGAAGCGGCGATCATCGGTGCGTTCCGCTCCAGCCTCGCCGACAACGCGCTAGAGGATGCGATGCGCGGCGAGCTGATGGTGCTGCCATCGGAAACTTACCTTTTCGAGGTGATGGCCACGGGCGAACGCAAGGCTGATCCGGGTGCGATCCACACAGCGCGCGAAGGCTTGAAGGCGGCCATCGGCACGGCGCTCTCGGCCGAGTTGCAGGCGCTCCATGCCCGCGCTTCGGCGGTGATGCTGGACGATCCGGCGGGCCGCGGCGCGCGCAAGGTCAAGACCATCGCGCTCGGCCTGATCGCCGCATCCGATCCGGCCCGTGCGGCAGAGCTGGCAGCGTGGCAATATGACGTGGCGGACAATATGACCGACCGGCAGGGCGCGCTGATGGTGCTGTGCGGCCTCGATCACCCCGCGCGTCCCGAAAAGCTGGCGGCGTTCTATGACCGCTACCGGGGCAATGCGCTGGTCATCGACAAGTGGTTCACGCTTCAGGCGCTGTCACTCCACCCCGATGTGATCGCCCATGTCCGCGCGCTGGCCGAGCATCCCGATTTCACGGTGAAGAACCCCAACCGCGTGCGGTCCTTGCATATGGCCTTCGCCGGCAATCCCAAGGGCTTCCACAAAGCTGATGGCGAGGGCTACCGGATGGTCGCCGACGTGATCCTTGCGCTTGATCCGATCAACCCGCAGACGGCGGCGCGGTTCGTCCCGGCGCTCGGGCGCTGGCGGCGGATCGAGCCGGGGCGGGCGGCGCTGATGAAGGCCGAGCTTGAGCGCATCCTGGCGGCCGGCAACCTCTCGCGCGATACTTTCGAACAGGTCAGCCGCAGTCTGGAGGGCTGAGGGTGACAGCCTTCCAGATCGAGGATTCGCCGCTGCTGGCAGGTATCCCGCACGGCTTCTTCGGCAGTGCCGGGGGCGTGCACCAGTTCGGCTTCGGCGGTCCGGGTGATGCGGCAGAGGTCCGGTCGTTGAGGGCGGCGGCGGCCGAGGCAATCCTGCCCGGCGGCCAGCTTGCCGCGCCGCATCAGGTGCATTCGCCCGATGTGGTGACCGTCAGCGATGCATGGGATGATGCGGCCGAGGGTCGCCCGGTCGCCGATGCGGTGGTGACGGCGACTCCGGGCATCGTACTGGGAATTGTCACCGCCGATTGCGGTCCGATCCTGTTTGCCGACGCGCAAGCGGGCATCATCGGGGCGGCCCATGCCGGATGGCGCGGGGCGGTGGACGGCGTGCTCGAGAACACGATTGCCGCCATGGAGGCACTGGGCGCGCGGCGCGGGCACATCGCGGCTGTCCTCGGGCCAACCATTGCGCAAGCCAGCTACGAGGTCGATCCGGCCTTCCGCACGCAGTTCGCCGCCGGAGCCGAGCGCTTTTTCGCCCCCGCGCCGGAGCGTGAGGGCGTCGCCCGATGGCATTTCGACTTGCCCGGCTTCATCATGGGTCAGCTCGCCGCGTCGGGGCTTAGCAAAATTGCGGATACGGGCCGGGATACATTCTCCCATGTCGCGCGTTACCATTCCCACAGGCGCTCCACGCAGGCGCGCGAGGCGAATTATGGGCGTCAGATCAGTATGATCGCGCTGCCCTGACACCGGCTTGCACGTGAGCGAATGCGCCTTGCTTAAAACACGGTTGGAATCTCCAAGGATTGCCGTTAATTGCCGCCGCGAGTTTCTGCCATGGTGCGCCGACAAGCGCTCCTCTGGTCCGAAACAGGGATCAATCGACGGATTTGATACGGGGCATCGTCCCCGCACTGGAACAGCACGCCGCGCAGGCTTTCAACCCGGCGCGGCAAAACGAGCAGGGTAAGACGAAATGGCTACTGACACGGCCGCTACCAACCAACTCAGCACCGAGGACGGCGTGCGCCGCCGCGACTGGATCCATATCGCCGCGCTCAGCACGGCGGGCGTGGGCGGGGCTTCGCTCCTGTTCCCGCTGGTCAGCCAGATGGCACCTTCGGAAGACGTTCTGGCCGCCAGCACGACCGAAATCGATGTCGGCGCGATCCAGCCCGGCCAGAGCATCAAGGCAACCTTCCGCAAGCAGCCGCTCTTCGTGAAGCGCCTCACGCCTGAGGAAATCGCCCGTGCCAAGGCCGACGACGCCACCGACATGCGCGATCCGGCAACCCTTTCGACCCGCACCAAGACCGGCCATGAAGACGTGCTCGTCACCATGGGCGTGTGCACCCACCTCGGCTGCGTGCCGCTGGGCGCCGCCGAGGGCGAGAACAAGGGCGAGTTCGGCGGATATTTCTGCCCCTGCCATGGTTCGCACTACGACGTGGCCGGACGCATCCGGAAGGGCCCCGCCCCCAAGAACCTTCTCGTGCCCGAATACGAGTTCACTTCCGACACGGTCATCCGCGTCGGGTGATCCCGCGTATCTGCACCAAGACTATAACCGACTGACCTTCAACTTCGATCAAGCCGAGAGAACGCCATGAGTTTCGCCTGGGCCAAGCAGTACGAACCGAAAACCGCTCTTACCAAGTGGATCGACGAGAAACTTCCGTTTCCGCGTCTGGTCTACAACGCGGTAGGGGCCGGCTATCCGGTTCCGCGCAACCTCAACTACATGTGGAACTTCGGCGTGCTCGCCGGCTTCTGCCTGATGCTGCAGATTGTCACCGGCGTCGTGCTGGCGATGCATTATGCTGCCAACCAGACTGTCGCCTTCGGGACGGTCGAGCACATCATGCGCAACGTCAATTACGGCTGGATGCTGCGTTACGCCCACGCCAACGGCGCGAGCTTCTTCTTCATCGTGATTTACCTGCACATTTTCCGCGGGTTCTTCTATTCGTCCTACAAGGCCCCGCGCGAGATGATCTGGCTGCTGGGCGTGGTGATCTTCCTGCTCATGATGGCGACCGCCTTCATGGGCTACGTCCTGCCGTGGGGCCAGATGAGCTTCTGGGGCGCACAGGTCATCACCGGTCTGTTCACCGCGATCCCGTTCGTGGGTGAGCCGCTGCAAGTGTGGCTGCTGGGCGGCTTCGCGCCGGACAACGCCGCGCTGAACCGCTTCTTCTCGCTGCACTTCCTGCTGCCCTTCGTGATCGCGGGTGTTGTCATCCTGCACATCTGGGCGCTGCACATCCCGGGCTCGTCGAACCCGACCGGCGTGGAAGTGAAGCAGGAATCGGACACCGTGCCGTTCCACCCCTACTACACCGCCAAGGACGGCTTCGGCCTTGGCGTGTTCCTGATCGCCTTCACCCTGATGGTGTTCTTCCTGCCCAACGCGCTTGGCCACCCGGACAACTACATCGAGGCGAACCCGCTCTCGACCCCGGCGCTGATCGTTCCGGAATGGTATTTCTATCCGTTCTACGCGATCCTGCGTGCCTTCACCGGTGACCTCACCATTCCCTTCACCGGCATCGTTTTGGTCCCGGCCAAGCTGCTCGGCGTGATCGGGATGTTCGGTGCGATCCTGGTGTGGTTCTTCCTGCCCTGGCTCGACAAGAGCCCGGTGCGCTCGGGTCACTACCGTCCGCTGTTCCGCAAGTTCTTCTGGTTCGGCCTGATCCCGACCATGGCGGCGCTGTTCTACCTGGGTGGTGCACACGCGGAAGAGCCGTACATCATGCTCAGCCAGATCTTCACGGCTTACTACTTCATGCACTTCCTGGTGATCCTGCCGATCATCAGCCAGATTGAAGTGCCCAAGCCCCTGCCCTTCTCGATCACCGAAGCGGTGGTCGGCGGGGACAAGCCCGGCGGCACGTCGGGTGGCGGGAAGATCGATCCTGAAACCGTTGTCGAGGGTCTGCCCGGCACCGCTACCGATGGTTCGCTGCAGCCCGCCGAGTAATCGGCAGGCCGCAGTCCTCACGCAATCTGAACCGATAACGAGAAAGAGTTCGGACATGTCTATTCGTCTCGGCGGCATCCTTGCAGGCCTCGCCATCACTCTGGTGCTGGTTCTGTGGTCGTTCCTGCCCGGTGCCTATAACTACGCCTTCGGCCCTCCGGCCGAAAAGCAGCCGTCCTACGCCTTCTACGAGCATGGCGAAGGCCCCGAAGGCGGCTTCTCGTTCGACGGTGCCTTCGGCAAGTGGGACATGGCCCAGCTGCAGCGCGGCTATCAGGTCTACAAGGAGGTCTGCTCGGCCTGCCACAGCCTGAAGTTCGTGGCCTTCCGCAACCTGCAGGAACTCGGCTACACCGAGGCCGAGGTTGACGCCGAAGCAGCAAGCTGGACCGTCCCCGGAATCGATCCGGCGACTGGCGAAGTCACCACCCGTCCGGGTGAGCCGACCGACTACTTCCCGATGCCGTTCCCCAACGCCATCGCGGCGGCGGCTGCCAACAATAACGCCATCCCGCCAGATCTCTCGCTGATGACCAAGGCGCGCCATGACGGTTCGAACTACGTCTACAGCCTGTTGACCGGTTACGGCGAAGCCGATCCGGCGAAGGCGGCGAAGGTCGGCTTCGAAACGCCCGATGGCCTCTATTTCAACAAGCACTTCCCCAACGTGAACATCGCAATGGCTGCGCCGCTCGCGGTGGATGGTCAGGTGACCTATGCTGATGGCACCAATGCCACGATCCCGCAGATGGCGAAGGATGTGGCTGCGTTCCTGACCTGGACTGCCGAGCCTTCGCTGATCGAACGCAAGCAGACCGGTTGGTTCGTCCTTGGCTTCCTGCTGTTCGCCACGATGCTGGCCTTCCTGTCGTACAAGCAGATCTGGGCCGGGCTGAAGCCGAAGAAGGGCTAAGCCTTTCTTCCCACGAATTGCGGACGCGCCCCGTCATCCCTTGCGGATGGCGGGGCGCTCTGCTTTGAAGCGTGCGAAAGGGGCCATTCCGATATGACCGCGCAGCATCTCTCTCCCGAAGAGCTCAAGGCGCTTGTGCGCACCGTGCCGGACTTTCCGCATCCGGGCATCCAGTTCCGCGATATCACCACGCTGATCGGACACCATCAGGGGATGGCGGCGAGCGTCCACCACCTCGCCGGGTTGGCGGATGCGGCGGGAGCCCACAAGATCGCGGGCATGGAAGCGCGCGGGTTCATCTTCGGCGCGGCGGTCGCGGTGCAGCTCGGCGTCGGTTTCGTGCCGGTGCGCAAGCCGGGCAAGCTGCCGATCAAGACCATCGGCATCGACTACGCGCTCGAATACGGCACCGACCGGCTTGAAATGGACCCCGATGCGATCGAGGCCGGACAGAAGGTGGTGATCGTCGATGACCTGATCGCCACCGGCGGCACCGCGCTGGCTTCGGCGGAACTGCTGCGCAAAGCCGGGGCCGTGATCGAGCACGCCTTGTTCGTCATCGACCTGCCAGACCTTGGCGGTGCCGAACGGCTCCGGGCTGCGGGCATCACGGTCAGCGCGCTGATGGATTTCGAGGGCGACTGACGCCCTGAATGACACTTTTCCGGGCAGGCGACTGACCGGTTTCGGTTGTGTACGCCAAGACCCCTCGTCTATGCCTGACGGTGGCGCAAACCCGCGCCACACCACACAATTGCGCGTGAGGAAGGACGACCGGGGCCGCCGATGCCGACAGGCTTGACGCTTCTGACGCTGATCGCGCTTCCCTTTATAGCCGCGCTTGCCATCGCGCTGCTGCACCATGCCTCGCGCGCGGTTCACTCGGCGATCGCGGGCGCGGCAAGCGCGGGCGGATTGGCGCTTCTGGCAGGCCTTGCTCCCGCCGTGATTGCGGGATCGGTGCCGTCGGCACAATGGGCGTGGGTGCCAGCGCTGGGGCTCGATCTGACGCTGATGGTCGATCCGCTCGGGCTGATGTTTGCCGGACTGATCCTCGGCATCGGGCTGCTAGTGATCATCTTTGCCCATTTCTACCTTTACAAGGGTGAGGCCACCGGCCGGTTCTTTGCCAGCCTGATGCTGTTCCAGGGCGCGATGCTGGGCATCGTGATCGCGGGCAATGTGCTGCTGCTGCTGGTGTTCTGGGAGATGACGAGCCTCGCGTCCTTCCTCCTCATCGGCTTCTGGCAGCACAAGGCCGAAGCGCGGCAGGGCGCGCGCATGGCGCTGGCGGTGACGGGGGGCGGGGGGCTCGCACTGATCGGCGGGATGGTGCTGCTCGGCATGGTGGCGGGCAGCTTCGATCTTGCGACGATTTTGACGCGGGGTGACGTGGTGCGCGGATCGCCGCTGTACCCTGCGATCCTCGGTCTGGCGCTGATTGGTTGCTTCACCAAGTCGGCGCAGTTCCCGTTCCACTTCTGGCTTCCCCACGCGATGGCCGCGCCGACTCCGGTGAGCGCCTATCTTCACTCGGCGACGATGGTGAAGGCGGGGGTGTTCCTGCTTGCCCGGTTGTGGCCGGTGCTGGCAGGCACGGAAGTCTATACGCTGATCGTGACCAGTGTTGGCCTGATTACAATGATCTTCGGCGCAGGCGTCGCGCTGTTCCGGCATGATCTGAAGAGCATCCTCGCCTATTCGACGATATCGCAGCTCGGCATGCTCGTAATGCTGCTCGGCTTTTCGCTGGAGGCCGCGGCGCTCGCGGCGGTGCTGCACATTCTCAACCACGCAGCCTTCAAGGCCGCCCTGTTCATGAGCGCCGGGATCGTCGAGCACGAAACCGGCACGCGCGACATTCGCAGGCTGGGCGGGTTGGCTAAGGCGATGCCGGTCACAGCACTGATCGCCACGCTCGCCGCAGCCTCGATGGCGGGCCTGCCGCCGCTGGGCGGGTTCATCTCCAAGGAGGCGATGCTTTACGAGACGCCCAAGCTCGTGCTGTTCGGTCTGCCTTGGCTGCTTCCCGCGCTGGCAACCCTGGGTGCGACCCTTTCGGTCGCCTATTCGCTGCGGCTCGCTGCGCACCTGTTCTTCGGCAAGCCGCGCGAGGCTGAACCCTTTGCCCGCGCGCATGATCCGGGCGCAGGGATGTGGGTGGCGCCCGCCGTGCTGACGGCGTTGGCGGTGTTGCTGGGCCTGATCCCCATGACCCTCGCCGCGCCGCTGGTGGGCGCGGTGACGGGTGCTGTCACCGGCGCGCCTGTGCCTGAGTTCGATCTTGCCTTGTGGCACGGCATCAACCTCGCACTGATCCTCAGCCTCGCCGCCGTCGCGGGCGGGGTGCTGCTGCTGTGGCAGCACAAGCCGCTGCTCGCCGCATGGGAGCGCGCGCGCCTGCCCGATGCCAAACGCATGTTCGAAAGCGCCTTCGCCTTTGCAGACGCGTGGGTGAGGAAGGCGATCGTCGCCACGCACACCCCCTCCCTCCAGACCATGCTGCTGGCGAGTTTCACGGTGATCGTCCTGCTGGTGGTCGAGGGCGCTTTGACCGGGGGCGGAATGCTCACCGGCTCACGCCCCGGATTGCCTGCCCCTGCGCCGGCGATTGTCGCATGGGCGCTGCTCATCGCGGCGACCGTGGCCGTCGTGAACGATTCCCGGAACCGCCTGCGCGTGCTGATCTACATCAGCGTGATCGGCCTTGTCGTCAGTCTTACCTTTGTGGTGTTCTCCGCGCCCGATCTGGCGCTGACCCAGATCTCGGTCGAGGTGGTGACGATCCTGCTGCTTCTGCTCGCGCTCAACCTGCTGCCCAAGCGGCCGCCGCTGCTCTCCTCGGCCCCGCTCAAGTGGCGCGACGGGGCGCTGGCGATTACCGGCGGCCTGCTGATCGGGGGAATCGCCTGGGCGATGCTGACCCGCGACCCGGGGCCGAGCATCGCGGCCTATCACCTCGCTAATGCCAAGCCGGGCGGCGGCGGGACGAACGTGGTCAACGTCATCCTTGTCGATTTCCGCGCTTTCGACACGCTGGGCGAGATTATCGTCCTCGGCATCGCCGGGCTGGGCATCTTCGCGCTGCTCGATACTGCGGCGACGGGCAAGGCGGGGGAGCGGCTGAGAGCATGGCGGGCCGACATGCCGCATTCGCCGGAGCGGCACCCGATGATGCTGGTCGCCGCCAGCCGCATCATCCTGCCGCTGACGCTCAGCGTGGGGATTTACCTGTTCCTGCGCGGCCATAACCAGCCGGGCGGCGGCTTCATTGCAGCGCTGGTGGTGGCGATTGCCTTCCTCGTCCAATACCTCGCTGCCGGGTTCGACTGGTCCGACGCGCGCCGCCGCTTTGGCGAGCATCAGATGATCGCAGCGGGCGTGCTGGTCGCGATGGTAACGGGCCTTGGCGCGACGGTGTTCGGCGCCAACTTCCTGACATCGTGGTTCGATTATTTCAGCCTGCCGCTGATCGGCAAGTTCGAATTGGCGAGCGCGATGGCGTTTGATGCCGGGGTGTTCCTGACAGTCTTCGGCGCGGTGATGCTTGCGCTGGCGCAATTGAGCCACATCGCCCAGCGCGCTGGCCGCGCTGCCGAAGCAGACGGCGGGGGCGCATGATGAGCTACGAATTCCTTGTGGCAAGCGCGATCGGCGTGCTGGTGGCGGGTGGGATATTCCTCGCCCTGCGCGCCCGCACCTTCCAGGTGGTCCTCGGCCTCACGCTCATTTCCTATGCGGTGAACCTGTTCCTGTTTGCGAGCGGGAGACTGGTCATCGGCCGCCCGCCGATCTGGGACGCTGTGAAGGGCGGGGCAATCAGCGAATACACCGATCCCCTGCCGCAGGCGCTGGTGCTGACCGCGATCGTCATCACCTTCGGGATGACCGCATTTGTGGTGATCCTTGCCCTGCGCAGCTTTATCGAGACCGGCAGCGATCATGTCGATGGCGATAATGTGCCGTGCGACGCGCAGGACGGCGTGACGGAGAAGGACGCGCAGCCGTGACCTTCGCCGATCATCTCCCGATCCTGCCTGTGGTCATCCCGGCGCTTGCCGCGCCGCTGGCGCTGCTGGTGATGCGGCGGCGGCGCGAGCTGGGCATCGTGATTTCGCTCCTGTCGTGCCTTGCGATGCTCGCCTGCGCGATTGCACTGATGGTGCGCGTGTCGGGTGGGGAGATCCTTGCCTACGCGGTCGGAGAATGGCCCGCGCCCTTCGGGATCGTGCTGGTCGCTGACAGGCTGGCGGCGATGATGCTGGTGCTCGCATCGGTGCTGGCGCTGGTAGCGCTGCTGCATACGGTGGTGACCGGCGCGGACCGGAAAGGCTGGCATTTCCATGCCCTGTTCCAGTTCCAGCTGATGGGTCTCAACGGCGCTTTCCTGACCGGCGACCTGTTCAACCTGTTCGTCTTTTTCGAGGTGCTGCTGATCGCGTCCTACGGGCTGATGCTGCACGGGCAGGGCCCTGAGCGGCTTAAGGCCGGGGTGCAATATGTGGTGGTGAACCTCGTCGGCTCATCGGTATTCCTGATCGCGCTGGGGATGCTTTACGCGCTGACCGGTACGCTCAACATGGCCGACATGGGATTGAGGGTGGCTGCGGTTGCCCCCGAGGATCAGGGCCTGCTGCGGATCGCCGCGCTGCTGCTGGTCAGCGTGTTTGCGCTGAAGGCGGCAGTGGCGCCGCTGCACCTGTGGCTGCCGCGCACCTATGCCGTCTCGACCCCCGCGGTCGCTGCGCTGTTCGCGATCATGACCAAGGTGGGCGTCTATTCCCTGATCCGGGTGGTGCCGCAGGTGTTTGGCGAGGGCGCAGGCGCGGCGGCGTGGGTGCCTGCCCCATGGCTGCTGCCTGCCGCGATAGCGAGTGCCATCGTCGGCTTTGCGGGCGTGTTTGTGGCGAGGAGCTTGTCCGAACAGGCCGCATTTGCGGTGATCGGTTCGACCGGCACATTGCTGTTAGCGGTCGCGGGATGGAGCGCCGACAGCCTTGGCGCGGGGCTTTATTACCTCGTCCATTCGACACTGGCCGCAGCAGCGCTGTTTCTTGTCGCCGATGTTGTTGCGCGGCGACGCGGCGCGGATGGAGACCTGGCCAGCCCCAGCCCGGTCTTTGCAGCGCGCAGCGGCATCGCGCTGATGTTCATGGCTGCCGCCATCGCGGCAACCGGCCTGCCGCCATTGTCCGGCTTTATCGGCAAGCTGCTGATCCTCAAATCGGTGGCGGCCCTGCCGGACTGGGGCTGGGCGTGGGGCGTGATCCTCGGGACGACCTTCATCGGGGTGGTCGGCTTCGCACGGGTCGGGAGCGCGGTGTTCTGGAAGACAGCGGAAGGCGAGATGCCCGCCGCGCCTGCTTCCCGCGCCGATCTGGCCGCGCCGCTCATCGCGCTGGCTTTGCTCGGAGTGCTTTCGGTCGGGGCCGGCTGGGCAAGCGCCTATGCTCATGCTGCCGCCGAGCAGGTCCTCGATCCCGCGCAGAGCGCCGCAGCCGTGTTGACGGAGCCCGCGTCATGAGCCGCCTGCTGCCCCATCCCGGTCTTACCGTTCTGCTGGTCGTGTTATGGGTCGTGATGGTCAATGACCTGACCTTCGGCGCACTGTTTCTCGGGCTGGTGGTCGGCGTGCTGGTGCCGGTTCTGACCGCGCCGTGGTGGCCCGGGCGGCCCCGTGTGCGGTTCCTGCCAGCCTTCATCTACGTCGGATTGGTCGTCCGGGACATCGTGGTCGCCAATTTCCAGGTTGCCGCGATCATCCTGTTCAAGCCCACCCGCGACCTGCGCCCTGCGTGGCTGACGATCCCGCTTGAACTGACCTCACCCGAGGCGATCACGGTGTTTGCCGGGACGATCAGCCTCACCCCCGGCACGGTCTCGGTCGATGTTTCGGCTTGCGGGAAATATCTGCTCGTCCATGCGCTCCACGCGCCGGATCCGGCTGGTGAGGTCGCGAAGGCCAAGGTGCGATACGAAGCGCGGCTGAAGGAGATCTTCGCATGATCGCATATGCGCTCGCCTTCGGCTTTGCCGCGTTCGGCCTGGCGCTGGCGATGAACCTGTGGCGGCTGTTCAAGGGGCCGGGTGTCGCCGACCGCATCCTCGCGCTCGATACGATGGTCATCAACGTGATCGGATTGATCGTGCTCACCGGCATCGCCGAGGGCAGCGGCACGTCCTTTGAAGCGGCGCTGCTGCTGGCGATGGTCGGCTTTGTCGGGACGGTCGCCTATGCCAAGTTCCTGCTGCGCGGGGACATCATCGAATGAGCGCGGCTGTGCCTTTTGCCGAGGTGATGGTGAGCGCGCTGATCCTGCTTGGCGGCGGTTTTGCGCTGGTGGGCAGTTGGGGGCTGGTGCGCCTGCCTTCGCTGATGGAGCGGCTCCACGGCCCCACCAAGGCGACGACGCTGGGGCTGGGAGCGGTGCTGCTTGGTTCCGTATTGTGGTTCCAGCTAGTCGAGGGGGTGTGGACCACCCACGAGCTGCTGGTTTCGCTGTTCCTGTTCATGACCGCGCCGATCAGCGCCAACATGATTGCCAAGGTGCACCTGCACCGGCTGCGGCAGGGCGAGGCGAGCGAGGCGCCCGGTCCCGCAGATCAACCTGCCCCTCCGCCGGGCGGCGCCGACTGGGCTACGCATGAGGCCCCGCATGATGGAACGCCCGGAGACTTCGCGGGCGATTAGGGCGCGTTACCGTACCCCGGCGCTTCAGCTCGTCGCAGCATCCCGGAACGTCACAAGCTTGCGCTTTTCCTCATCCCACAAGGTGAGCATCAGCGGACGGAGCGTCTGCGACATGGTGAAGCGGTTCAGTCCGCGCAGTTCGGGAAAGGCCTTGAGCACTTCGGGCAAGCGATAGAACGGGATCCGGCTCATCAAATGGTGCACGTGGTGGATACCGATATTCCCGGTGAACCAGCGCAGCGGCTGCGGCAGATCGAGATGGGAGCTGCCATGCAAGGCAGCCTCGTGGAACGACCAGTCTTTCCGCGAATCCCAGTGCGCGTCTTCGAACTGGTGCTGGATGTAGAACAGCCAGACGCCTGTGGACGCCGCGATCAGCAGCGCCGGAATGATGGCCAGAACGGTCGCGGTCAGCCCGAACGCCCAGACAAGACCGCCAAGGATCGCCGCAGTGACAAGGTTGGTCGCCAAAGCGCTGACCCAGTATTGCGATCCTGCCCGCATCAACCCGATCGGCAGGCGGTGGCGCAGCAGGAACAGGTAGGCGGGGCCAATCCCGAACAGCACCACCGGATGACGGTAAACACGATACCAGAACCGTTGCATCGGGCTGCGCGACTGGAACTCGCGAACCGTCAGAGTGTCGACATCGCCATATCCGCGAGCATCAAGGTTGCCGGTGTTGGCATGGTGGAGCGTGTGCGACCGGCGCCAGCAATCATAGGGCGTGAAGGTCAGGACGCCCAGCGCTCTGCCGGTCCAGTCATTGCCTGCCCGCTTGGCAAAGAACGCGCTGTGGCCACAATCGTGCTGAATGATGAAGGCTCTCAGCAGCAGCAAGCCCGCGACCGGAGAGAGCACCAGCGCGATGTAATAGCCCGCGTCGATGGCGATCAGCATCACCAGGATGGCAGCGGCAAAAGGCACCAGCGTTGCCGCCAGTTCCCAGACGCTCCGCCCGGTGCTCGGGATCGAAAAGGGCTTGAGGGCGGCCATCAGGTGGCGCGGATCCGGTGCGGCTTCTTGCGCAGCGGAATTGTGATCGAACGTCATATTCTTATTCAAGACAGCAAATTCCAGGTTCATGTGCTGGCGTCTGCGTCAGACCGCTGTCCCGTGCGGTTCACACAAACGGAGGCAATTTTCCGTTCAATTGCACAAGGAATGACAAGCATCCTGTGCTGCGCATTGGTGATCCCCGATGAGACCCGTGCGGGCCTCCGCGGCTTCATCCATGGACACCTCTTTGCACGCAAGCGTTAAATTCGTGCGTCATACGAATTGTCGGGTTCGCCTCGGTCTGGCGGACGGAGCGCTCCGCCTAGCGTCTGCGCGCGCGGCTTTGCTTGACGAGCTCAGCCATGCGGATGCTTGCGCCTGCCGCAGTCATGCGCGCGTGGTCAGCGCCGACGGACAGGGCCGTTTCCGCCGCCTCGGCGAACAGGCGCCCGCCCACCGAAATCACGGTCGGCTGATCGGGCACGGCAAGCCGGGTGTGACCGATCGTCGCGCGCAGCCTGTCGAGCGCGTGGTGACGGGGCATGGCGTCCGACAAGCCGATATCGACGGCATCGGGGTGCTGGGCGCTCAGCTGATTGGCCAGCGCTTCGTCACTGCCGGGGAACGCCATTTCTACCAGCCACCCGGCATCGGTAAACTGGTCCGCCAGTAGCGAGGTGCCCAGCATGTGCTGTTCGCCCGGCGCGGTCGCCAGCAGGATGCTGTAACGGTTGTTGCCGATGGACTGTCCGCTGGCTTCGTAGCGCACGGCATGGCCTGCCAGTTGCAGCATGCTCAGCCCGATGGTCAGATCGAGCTCGCTGCAATCATCGGCAAACCAGGCGTCACCCATTGCCCGCGCCGTCGGCTCGATCAGCAAGGTGATGATGGCGCTGCTGGTCCAGCCTTGCTCCGCCAACGATGCGATGAAGGCGTTGATGCCGATATCATCGGCATTCAGCGCCATATCGACGAGCTTGTCGATGTGGCCTGCGACAGCAACCGGTGCCGGCCGGTCGGGCATGCGCTGCGGTTGCGCCGGATCGAGCCGGCTGTGCAGCAGAAGATCCCAATCCGAAAACAGCCGCGCGGGGGCGATATGTTCGCTCAGAACCTCGATATGGTCGTGACGGCTGTCCTGCTTGATCGAGGTCCAGAGCGCGCCCAGCTTGTCTGGCGGCCCTTCAAGCGTCTGCAGGAATGAACCGGTTTCATAGAGCAGCATTCCGGTGATGCTCATGTTCCGGTTGCGCATTCGGGCCTTGCCCACCAGCGCGCGCAGATCGTGATTGCTGGGGGCGGCCGTGGCGACGCTTTTATACGTCAGACAGCCGATCCATTCGGTATCGTCTGCTTCGCTGCCGGAACTCTGCAACATCACTCATCCCCTCGTCTGCGACCGGGGATCACGAGTTGGACAGGACGAGCCAGCGCACGACCAGTAGAACCAGGCAGACGATCCCCATCCACCACCATATTATCGCTGGCGACACTGCGGCTGTAACGGCCTCGCCTGCACCCGTGACGATTGTCCTTTTCGGGGTGAGTCGGATCATCTGCCAAGCGGAGCACACCGTCAAGTGACAAGCATGCAAGCAAGATACTTGGTATCGTCAGGTACCTAACCGAAAAACCGCCATGCCTGGGCGCGTCAACCGCCCGTCGAAACCTCGCGCGTGTTGCGGCTCACCCGGAACGGGGGGCGGTCCAAGTCCGACGGAAAAACGTGACGGAACCCATCGGTCGCCTGATCCTCCCATTGCCTATCGGTCAGGGGCGTGCCGGCGAGCGATAACCACTGCCCGCCTTCCGGAAAGCGCGCAAAAGTTGCAAGCCGTTCGGCGCGCCGGGTGGCCAGCTCGGCGACATGGGCTTCGAGCGCCACGTCACGCCGTTCCCAGTCGACCGGCATGTGCTGGCAATAGGCGTTGTTGTTGCCTCCTTGAGTCCGGCCGAATTCATCCCCCGCGGTCAACATGATCGTGCCTGTCGATGCGAACAGCGTGCCGAGCAAGGCGCGCAGATCGGCCGCGCGGCGGGCAAGGATATCGGGGTGGTCGGTCGGACCCTCCACCCCGCAATTCCACGAATGGTTCTCGCCATGCCCGTCGCGATTATCCTCGCCATTGGCATGGTTGTGGCGCTGTTCGTAGGCGACCGTATCGGCGAGCGTGAAGCCATCATGCGCGGCAAGGAAATTGACGCTACGGCAGTCATCACCGAACAGGTCGGACGATCCGGCAAGGCGCATGGCCAGCTCCCCCACGGTGGCATCGCCGCGCCAGAAGCGGCGGACATCGTCGCGGTAACGGTCGTTCCATTCGAGCCAGTTCGCAGGGAAGCGTCCCAGCTGGTAGCCGCCCGGACCAATGTCCCATGGCTCGGCGATCATCACCCGGTCAGCAAGGCAAGGCTCTGCCGCAAGCTCGGCGAAGATCGGCGCCTGCGGGTCGAACCCTGGCCCGCGTGCGATGACCGGGGCGAGATCGAAGCGGAACCCGTCGATCCCGCAATGCTCCACGAAATGCATCAGGGTGTCGATCATCAGGCGGCGCACGGCAGGCTTGGCGAACTCGAGCGTGTTGCCGCAGCCCGTATCATTGATCAGCGCACCGTCAGGCGCGCGGGCATAGGCGGCCGGATCAAGCCCGCGCAGGCTGAGCGTGCCGCCGAGGACATCGCTCTCGCCCGAATGGTTGAACACCAGATCGAGGATCACGCCGATCCCCGCCGTGTGGAGCGCTGCCACTGCCGCCCGCAGTTCGGCGACCCCGCCGGGGCACAGACCGGGATCGAGCGCCATCATCGCCACGGGATTGTAACCCCAGTGGTTGGCGAGGCCGAGCGGGGGCAGGTGGCGCTCGTCGACCCACGCGACGACCGGCATCAGTTCGACCGCGCTGACGTGGAGCTTTTTCAAGTGCGCAATCACCGCCGGATGGGCGAGGGCGGCGATCGTGCCGCGCTGGCCTTCCGGCACATCGGGGTGGAGCGCGGTGAACCCCGCGACGTTCAATTCGTAGATCAGCCCGCCGCGCTGGAAGCGGGGCGGATGGCGCGGCACCTGTGGCAGCGGCCCGGGCACTATGGCGCGCGGGACGATGTCGGCAGTGTCCTCGCCAAAGGTGGCAAGGCGCGGGTGCTGGAGGAAGCGGCGGTCAAGTTCCAGCGCATAGGGATCAACCAGCAGCTTGGCCGGGTCGAACCACAGGTTGCTGGCGGGATCATAGGCTCCGTGGGCGCGGTAGCCGTAGCGGGTGCCGGTCAGATCGCCGGGCAATTCCGCCGTCCATTCTTCACCTTGCCGGGTCATGGCATGTCGGGTTTCAACCCCGCCATCGAACAGACACAGCTCGACCGCATCGGCCAGCGGCGCGCGCACGGCAAAGCGGGTCGCGCCGCCCGCCACATGCGCGCCCAACGTCTGCGTCACGTCACCACATCGGGCGCGCCCCGGCCCGTATGCATCGCGATTCCGGCGATGGCTTCAGCCGCCGCGACCAGATCGGCGAGCATCGCGGGCGTTTCCTCACCCAGCCTTCCGCCGGGCGTTTCATACCGCTCAAGATAGACCCGCAGCGTCGCGCCTTCGGTTCCCGTGCCTGAAAGCCGGAACACGATCCGCGAACCGCAGGCGAACATCACCCGCACGCCCTGATTGCGGCTTTCCGAACCATCGACCGGATCGACATAGGCGAACTGGTCGGCGGCGCTGACGGTCAGCGGGCCGAAGCTGCGCCCCGGCAGGCCCGCAAGCGCGCTTTCCAACGCTACCATCAACGCGTTTGCCTTGGCGGTATCGATCGCCTCGTAATCGTGGCGGGCATAGTAATTGCGCCCGAACCGCGCCCAGTGCTCGGTGGCGAGTCGCATCACCGGCTTGCCCGTCACGGCGAGGATGTTGAGCCACAACAGCACGGCCCACAGCCCGTCCTTCTCGCGCACATGATCGCTGCCGGTGCCGGCGCTTTCCTCGCCGCAGATCGTGGCCATTCCGGCATCGAGAAGCGTGCCGAAGAACTTCCACCCCGTCGGCGTTTCCCAGGCCGGAATACCCAGCGCCTGTGCCACCTTGTCCGCCGCCGTGCTGGTCGGCATGGATCGGGCAATGCCCTTCAGCCCGCCCGCATAGGCAGGGGCCAAATGCGCGTTCGCCGCCAGCATCGCCAGCGAATCCGAGGGGGTGATGAAGACCCCCTTGCCGATGATGAGGTTGCGGTCCCCGTCGCCGTCAGAGGCTGCACCCAGCGCGGGAGCTTCTGGCGACATCATCAGATCGTAGAGCACCCGCGCGTGGACCAGATTGGGGTCGGGGTGATGTCCGCCGAAATCTTCCAGCGGCTGGCCGTTGTGCACGGTACCGGCAGGAAAGCCGAGGCGGCGTTCCAATATCTCGGTCGCATAGGGCCCGGTCACGGCGTGCATTGCGTCGAAGGCCATCGACAGCCCATTGCGCACCGCCGCGCGGATGGCGCCGAAATCGAACAGGTCCTCCATCAGATCAGCATAGTCGGCGACGGGGTCGATCACTTCGACCACCATATCGCCGATCTGGCTGACGCCGATGCGGTCCAGATCGATCTCCGCGTCGCCCTCCACGATCAGCCAGCGGTCGATGGTCTGCGTGCGGGCATAGATCGCCTCGGTCACCGCTTCGGGTGCGGGGCCGCCATTGGCGATGTTGTACTTGATGCCGAAATCTTCCTCCGGTCCGCCGGGATTGTGGCTCGCTGAAAGGATCAGCCCGCCGCTTGCGCCATATTTGCGGATCACGTGACTGGCGGCAGGGGTGGAGAGGATGCCGCCTTGCCCCACCAGCACGCGGGCATAGCCGTTTGCTGCCGCCATGCGGGCCGCCTGGGCAATCACCGCGCGGTTGTGGAAGCGACCGTCTCCGCCGATCACCAATGTCGAGCCTGCGGGCCGCTCGGCCACGTCAAACACGCTCTGGATGAAATTCTCGGCGTAGTTCGGCTGCTGGAACACCCGCACCTTCTTGCGCAGGCCCGAAGTGCCGGGTTTCTGTCCCTCGAACGGCGTGGTGGCGACGGTCGTGATCATCCCTGTTCCTCAATCAGCTGGCGGTAGAGTGCCGCATAGGCAGCGCCGCTTGCGCCCCACGAGAAGTCCGCCTGCATCCCGTTCTTCTGGAGCCGCTTCCATGTCGCAGGTTGGGCATACAGCTCCACAGCACGGCTGATCGCCATCGCCAGCGCGTTGTGGCTGACGGCGTTCATCTGGATGCCGGTTGCCACCTCCGCAGCCAGCGCAGCCGGATTTGCGTCGATTACCGTGTCGGCGAGCCCTCCGGTGCGCGAAACGATGGGCACGCAGCCGTAAGCCAGCCCGTAAAGCTGCGTCAGGCCGCAGGGTTCGAAGCGGCTGGGGATCAGGATCGCATCGCCTCCGCCTTGCAAGCGGTGCGATGCGGCCTCGTCATAGCCCAGCCGGACCCCGACACGCCCGGGATGGCGCGCCGCGGCGGCAAGGAAGCGTTGTTCGATCTCTGCATCGCCTGCGCCGAGCAGCGCCAGCCGTCCACCGATCCCGACAAGGTGATCGAGCACCTCGGCGAGCACATCCATGCCCTTCTGCCAGGTCAGGCGGCTGACGACGACAAACAGCGGGCCATCATCACGGTCGAGGCCGAATGCCTGCTCCACCGCGCGCTTGTTCTTCGCCCGCGCCGCCAGCTTGCCGGCGGTGTAGGTGGCGGCGAGATGCGGATCGCTGGCCGGGTTCCACTCTGCCGTGTCGATGCCGTTGAGAATGCCGTGGACGCGGTTCGATCGCGCTTGCACCAGCCCTTCCAGCCCCATGCCGAACTCGATGCTGCGGACTTCGCCCGCATAGGTCGGGCTGACGGTGGTGATGGCATCGGCGAGTTGCATGCCCGCTTTCAGGAAACCCACCCCGCCGTAGCTTTCGACCCCGTCGACCGTCCAAGCGGTGGGCGGCAGGCCCAGCTGCGGGAAGACCTCGGCGGGATAGTATCCCTGAAAGGCCATGTTGTGGATGGTGATGATGCTCGGCACATCGCGCCCGCCCTCCAGCGGGGCGAGGCGCAGATAGGCGGGCACCAGGCCTGTCTGCCAGTCGTGGGCGTGGACCAGATCGAAGACGCGGCCCTTCACCGCGCCGCCCGCAATATCGGCGGCGGCGCGGGCGAAAGCGGCAAAGCGGCGCCAGTTGTCGTCCCAGTCGCGGCCCGAGCCATCGGAATATGGCCCTCCCTCGCGGGCGAACAGTGCGGGTGCATCGAGCACGAGGAGGGGGTGATCGCCGATCGTGCCCGACAGCAGTCGCGCCGGTGCGCCGAGCAGTCCGTCCCACTTGTGAATCGCCTTGCCCTTGCCCAGCTTAGCCAGCACCGCCGGATAGCCGGGGATGAAGGTGGTCACCTCCACGCCCTGCGCTGCCAGAGCCCCCGGCAGAGCGCCTGCCACATCGGCAAGCCCGCCGGTCTTGACCAGCGGCACCGCCTCCGATGCGACCGACAGGACCTTCACCGTCATAGTTTCAAGCGCGCCATCATGTCGCGGGTGACGAGCACCACGCCTTTCTCCGACACGCGGAAGCGCTGCGCATCCAGCACCGGGTCCTCGCCAATCACCATGCCTTCGGGAATGCGCACGCCGGAATCGATGATCACCTTGCTGAGCTTCGCGCCGCGACCGATGTTGCAATAGGGCAGGATCACCGCCTCGCTGACGTTCGAATAGCTGCCGATCTTGACCCCGGTGAACAGCAGGCTGCGGCGCACTTCGCTGCCCGAGATGATGCAATCCCCCGACACCAGCGATGACACCGCAAAGCCACGCCGCCCGTCCTCGTCATGGACGAACTTGGCCGGGGCCGCGACCACCGCATCGGTCCAGATCGGCCAGTCGCGGTCATAGAGGTTGAGTTTGGGCACCGTGTCCGTGAGGTCGAGATTGGCTTCGAAATAGGCATCCAGCGTGCCGACATCGCGCCAGTATTCCTCGATCTCTTCCGCTGCGCGGATGCAGCTGCTGGTGAAGCGGTGGGCGACTGCTTTGCCGTGCTTGACGATGTAAGGGATGATGTCCCCGCCGAAATCGCGGCTGGACGCCGGATCGTCGGCATCGCGCAGCAATTGTTCGAACAGGAAATCGGTGTTGAAGACGTAGATGCCCATCGAGGCGAGCGCCATGCCCTCGTCCCCCGGAATGCCCGGCGGGTCTTTGGGCTTCTCGACGAAGGCTGTGATGTTGTCGGCCCCGTCCACCTGCATCACGCCGAACCCGGTCGCTTCCATGCGCGGCACCACCAGGCAGCCAATCGTGACATCCGCGCCCGAATTGACGTGCTGTTGCAGCATCAATTCGTAGTCCATCTTGTAGATGTGGTCGCCGGCGAGGATCACCATGTATTTGGGCGCGTGGGCGGCGATGATGTCGATGTTCTGGAACACCGCGTCCGCCGTGCCTTCGTACCACTGGTTTTCCGACACACGCTGGCTGGCTGGGAGAATGTCGAAACTTTCGTTGCGTTCCGGACGCATGAAGTTCCAGCCGCGCTGCATGTGGCGGATCAGCGAGTGCGCCTTGTACTGCGTCGCCACGCCGATACGCCGGATGCCGGAGTTGATCGCGTTCGACAGCGCGAAATCGATGATGCGCGATTTGCCGCCGAAATAGACCGCAGGCTTGGCGCGGCGGTCGGTCAGTTCCATCAGCCTGCTGCCGCGTCCGCCAGCCAGCACATAGGCCATGGCATCACGTGCCAGCGGCCGCCCCGAAGTCCTCTCGATCATCCCAGTCTCTCCCCGTGGATTTGGCTTTTGCGCCTTCTTATCCTGTGAATTGCAGCATTATCGTGGCGAGCGGCGGCAGGACGATATGCGCCGCGCCGTCCTTTGCGATGACGCTGCCCAGATTACCCTGTCCGCTGCCGCCGTAGATTTGCGCGTCGCTGTTGAGCACTTCAGCCCATGTCCCATCATGCGGTAGCGGCACGCGGTATGCGGTGTGGAGCGCGGGCGTCATGTTGGCGATCACCGCGACGGGAGCCTCGCCCGGTGCCATGCGCAGCCATGCGAAGACCGAATTCTCCGCATCGTCCGCAATCAGCCAGCTGAACCCCTCGCCCTCGCAATCGCGCGCATGGAGCGCGGGGGTGCTGCGGTAAAGGCGGTTCAGGTCGCGGATCAGGTCGGCCACGCCGCGATGCGCGGGCGCGTCCATCAGCTCCCAGTCGAGCGCCCGCTCTTCGCTCCACTCGCGGCGCTGGGCGAATTCCTGCCCCATGAACAACAGCTTCTTGCCGGGATAGCCCCACATGATCGCATAGTAGGCGCGCAGATTGGCGAATTGCTGCCAGTCATCGCCGCTCATCTTGCCGAGGATCGTGCCCTTGCCGTGCACCACCTCGTCGTGGCTCAGTGGCAGGACGAAATTCTCGGAGAAGGCATAAACGAGGCCGAAGGTGATCTCGTCATGGTGGTAGCGGCGGTGGATCGGATCACGCGCCATGTATTGCAGCGTGTCGTGCATGAAGCCCATGTTCCACTTGAACCCGAAGCCGAGCGCAGTGCGCGGCCCTTCATCGAAAGCGGGCTGGGACACGCCCGGCCACGACGTCGATTCTTCGGCAATCGTCATCACGCCTGCGTGGGAGCCATACAGCGCGCGGTTGGTGGCGCGCATGAATTCGACCGCTTCCCAGTTCTCGCGCCCGCCCTCGGCATTGGGGATCCATTCGTCCGCTTTGCGGGAGTAATCCCGGTAAAGCATCGAGGCGACCGCATCCACGCGCAGCCCGTCGACATGGTACTGTTCGGCCCAGAACAGCGCATTGTTGACGAGGAAGGAGCGCACTTCCTTGCGCCCGAAATTGTAGATCGCGGTGTTCCAGTCGGGATGGAAACCGAGCCGCGGGTCTTCGTGTTCGTAGAGCGCGGTTCCGTCGAAGCGGGCGAGGCCGTGTTCGTCGACGGGGAAGTGCGCAGGCACCCAGTCGATCAACACGCCCACGCCCGCGCGGTGTGCGCCATCGACGAAGCGCGCGAAGCCCTCGACATCGCCAAACCGGGCCGAAGGGGCATAAAGCCCGGTGGTCTGGTAGCCCCAGCTCGGGTCATAGGGGTGTTCGGAGACCGGCAGGAATTCGATATGGGTGAAGCCCATTTCGGTCACGTAAGGGATCAGCCGCGCGGCCATTTCGTCCCAGCTCAGGAACCAGCCATTGTCGTCGCGCTGCCATGATCCGGGGTGGACTTCGTAAATCGCAATCGCCTCGCGGCGGGGATCGACGCTGGCCCAATGCTTGCGGTGGGCAGCGTCGCCCCATTCGCGCTTGCCGGGACGGGCCACGATCGAGGCGGTCTTGGGGCGCAGCTCGCTGGCGAAGGCGAAGGGATCGGCCTTTAGCGGCAGCACCGTGCCGTCCGCGCCGGTGATGCGGTATTTGTAGGCGGTGCCTTCCCCGATGTCGGGGACGAAGATCTCCCATACGCCAATGTCGGCCCGGCGGCGCAACATGTGCGCGGCGCCGTTCCAGCCGTTGAAATCGCCGACTAGATTCACGCTGAGGGCATTGGGTGCCCAGACCGCGAAGTGGACGCCAGCCGCGCCCTCATGCTCGATCACATGCGCGCCCAGCTTGTCGAACAGGCGGAAATGCGTGCCCTCGGCGATCAGGAAATCGTCCATGGGCCCAAGCACCGGGCCGAAGCTGTAAGGATCGGTCACCCACCATTCGGCACCGGCAGAGCGGCAGCGATAGCGGATCGGCTTGGGCTTTCCGCGCAGAATGCCTTCGAACAGCGGGCCATCCACCCGCGTCATCCGGCCCAACCGCCCACCTTTCAGCGAGAAGGCTTCGGCCTCTTCCGCGCCGTGCAGGATCGCGCGGGCAAAGGTGCCTTCCGGCCCGTCATGCGGCCCCAGCAGCGCAAACGGATCGGTATGCGTTCCGTCAATCAGCGCTGCGATGGCCTCGGGCGGTGGCTTCACAGCACGCCCCAGATCTCGCGCGCATATTCGCCGATGGTGCGGTCGGACGAGAACCAGCCGACATTGGCGATGTTCATGATCGCCGACTTGCGCCACGCCGTGCGGTCGCACCAGCGCCGGTCAACCTCGCGCTGGGCGGCGGCATAGGCATCGAAATCGGCGGCCACCATGAACCAGTCGGAGTTGTAGAGCGCGTCCATCAACCCCTTGTAACGGTCTGGTTCGTCCGGGCTGAACACGCCGCTGGCGATCGAGTGGACGGCCTGCGCCAACTCGCGCGATCCTGCGATCACTTCACGCGGAGCATAGCCATCGGCGCGCTTGGCCGCGACTTCTTCGGCGGTAAGACCGAAGATCACGATATTCTCGCGCCCGACCCGCTCCATGATCTCGATGTTGGCCCCGTCGAGCGTCCCGATGGTCAGCGCGCCGTTGAAGGCGAACTTCATGTTGCCGGTGCCCGAAGCCTCCATCCCCGCAGTGGAGATTTGCTCCGACAGGTCAGCTGCCGGGATGATCCGTTCGGCCAGACTGACGTTATAGTTCGGAACGAACACGACCTTCAGCACCTCGCCCACCGAAGGATCGCTATTGATCCGCCGGGCGATATCATTGGCGAGTTTGATGATCAGTTTGGCGTTGTGATAGGTCGGCGCCGCCTTGCCGCCGAAGATCTTCACCCGCGGCACCCAGTCGCGTTCGGGATGGCTGCGGATCTGGTCATACAGCGCCACTGTCTCGATCAGATTGAGCAGCTGGCGCTTGTATTCATGGATGCGCTTGATCTGCACATCGAAGAGCGCATCGGGATCGAGGCGGATGCCGGTCAACTCGCGCAAGGTGTTCGACAGATCGACCTTGTTGGCGCGCTTGATCTCGTCCACCCGCTCGCCAAAGGCAGCGTCGCCAGCGAATTTCGAAAGGCTGGCAAGCTGTTCGGCATCGGCCATGAAGCCATCGCCGATGCCTTCACGGATCAGCCCGGTCAGACGCGGGTTTGACTGGTGCAGCCAGCGCCGCGGGGTGACGCCGTTGGTCTTGTTGTTGATCCGCTCGGGGTAAAGCTTGTGCAGGTCGGCGAACACCGTCTGCTTCATCAGATCGGTGTGCAGCGCAGCCACGCCATTGACCGAATGCGCGCCAACGAAAGCGAGGTTCGCCATTCGCACGCGCCGCTCGCCATGTTCGTCGATCAGCGAGATCGCAGCGATGGCGGCATCATCCAGCCCCGCCTTGCGCGCCTCGCGCAGCACCGTGGCATTGATGGCATAGATGATCTGCATATGGCGCGGCAGCATCCGTTCGAAGAGCGGCAGCGGCCAGCTTTCCAGCGCTTCGGGCAGCAGGGTGTGGTTGGTATAGCCGATGGTACGCCGCGTGATGCCCCATGCCTCTTCGAAGGCGAGGTGCTGTTCATCCATCAGCAGCCGCATCAGCTCTGCCACCGCGACCGAGGGGTGGGTGTCGTTGAGCTGGATCGCCGCCTTGTCCGGCAGGGTGCGGATGTCGCCATGATACTGGATATGGCGCCGCACGATGTCCTGGATCGATGCGGAAGAGAAGAAGAACTCCTGCCGCAGCCGCAATTCCTGACCGGCGGGGGTGGAGTCAGCCGGGTAGAGCACCCGCACCAGACTATCGGCCCGCACCTGCGCGGCAAGCGCCCCGGCGTGGTCGCCCGCGTTGAAGGCGGCAAGCTGGATCGGGTCCACCGCAGTCGCGCTCCACAACCGCAGCGTGTTGACCCGCGCGCCGCGCCACCCGACGACCGGGGTATCGAAGGCCGTCGCTTCGATCTTCTCTCCCGGGTTCCAGCGGATCACTCCGCCATCGCTGGACACCTCGCCGCCGAAGCCGATGATGTAGGCACTCTCGCGCCGCTCGAACTCCCAGGGGTTGCCGTGGGCGAGCCATGTCTCGGGCAGCTCGACCTGCCAGCCTTCGTCGATGCGCTGGCGGAACATGCCGTTGATGTAGCGGATGCCGTAGCCAAAGGCAGGGATGTCGAGACTGGCGAGGCTCTCCATGAAGCACGCCGCGAGCCGCCCGAGCCCGCCATTGCCGAGCGCGGCGTCGGGTTCGAGCTCTTCGAGCCGGGCCAAGTCCAGCCCGTGCTCGCTGAGCGCCTGCTCCATCGCGCGGGTGCAGCCAAGGTTCGACAGGGCATCGCGCAGCAGCCGCCCGATCAGGAATTCAAGGCTGAGGTAATAGACCCGCTTGCCCCCCACCTCATGCGTGCGCGAGGTCGAAGCGAACCAGTTGTCGATGATGTCATCGCGCAGCGCGAGCACCGCGGCATTGTACCAGTCATGCGGCTTGGCGGCCCGTTCGGTCTTGCCGACGCGGTTCCGCAGGGCCCCGACGATGCGGGCCTCAAGATCGGTTGTCTTGCCATTCTGGCTATTCGTCACGCGGCTCACACTCCTTGTTGAAGCGCCGTCTTACAGGGGGCTGACCGGCCTTAAGTGCGGCTTGACCCCTGTTAGCTGACCCCCAGCCTCGGGTTACACACTAATCAGGTGCAACGCTGCGCAGCAATCGCAGAAGTGACCCGACAATCGTATTCAGCGCCGGAAAAGGCATCGATGGCTTGCCAGATGGCGCAGGTGGCCCGATGCGAGGGCGCTCAAGGAGGCGGCGATGGACCAACTGCACGTGCTGGCACAGGCCTGCGACCTTGCGCGCGAATGGACCGATGTCGAAGGTCGTTGCCAGCAGGTGAGCGATGCCGCGCTGGTCGCGGTGCTGCAAGCGCTCGGCCACGATGCCGGGAGCGAGCTCCAGATTGCACGCAGCCTCGCAGAGATCACGGCCCGGCGCGAGCGGCTTGCCGCGATGCTGGTCGCCGATGCGGGGGGCAGTACCGACCTGCCGTTTCCCGCCCACAGCGCCGAAGCGACAGGGGAGGACGGCATCACCCGCCCGCTGGCCATCGAAGGCCGCCGCCTGATCGTCCCCGCAGAGCCGGGCTATTACGATCTCGTCATTGATCGCCAGACAGTCAGGCTCGCCGTCGCACCCCTGAAATGCCCGCTACCCGCTTCTGAAAGGCGGCGCCCTTGGGGCGTGTCGGTGCAGATCCCGGCTTTGCGGGGCGAGCGGCCTTCGCCTTTCGGCACCTTCGGCGAATTGGCCGAGGCAGCGCGGCACTTCGGCCATGCGGGAACCGATGCGCTTGCGATCAACCCGGTGTATGCGCTGTTTCCCGGGCATGGGGAGGGCTACAGCCCCTATTCCCCCTCCAGCCGCCTGTTTCTCAACGGCGCGCTGGGCGATCCGGCGCTGGTGGGCTTGCCGCCGCTAACCGAAGGCGGCGAGGCCGGGGAGTTTATTGACTGGGCAAGCGCGCTGCCGCGCCGCCTTGCAGCCTTGCGTGCGGTGTTTGCCGCCCTCGATCCGCAACGCCGCGCTGCCGTTGCCGCAGCCAGCCCGGCGGACAACGCGATGCTCCATCGCCACGCCCTGTTCGATGCGCTCGATTGCCACTTCCGGCCGCACGGCGCGCATGGCTGGCGCGATTGGCCTGCTGCCTTCCACGATCCCATGGGGCAAGCGGCAGCCCGTTTCGCCGCCGAGAATCCGGACGAAATCGCCTTCCACCTCTTCGTGCAATGGCTCGCGCGCAAAGGGCTCGCTGCTGCCCAGTCAGCGGCCAAAGACGCGGGCATGGCTATCGGCTTGATCGGCGATCTGGCCGTGGGGGTCGATCCTGCGGGCAGTGATGCCTGGTCGCTGCGCCATGCCATGCTGGACGGCCTTACCATTGGTGCGCCGCCCGATCCGCTGGGGCCACAAGGACAGAACTGGTCGATCACCGGCTTCTCGCCCGATGGTCTGCGGGAATCCGGGTACGCACCGTGGATTGCAATGATCCGCGCCAGCCTTGGCGCGGGCGGGGGCCTGCGGATTGATCACGCGTTCGGCCTCGCGCGGCTGTGGGTGATCCCCGAGGGCGGGCGCACGCAGGACGGGGCTTACCTTTCCTATCCCTTCGAAGACCTGATCCGCCTCGCCACACTGGAGGCGCACCGGGCGGGGGCGCTTGTCATTGCCGAGGATCTCGGCACCGCGCCGCATGGCTTTACGCACGCCGTGACCCAGCGGCAGATGCTGGGGATGCGGGTTCTGTGGTTTGAACGCGCCGCCGATCACGGCTTCATCGGCGCGCAGGATTACGAACCGCTCAGCGCGGCCATGAGCGGGACGCATGACACCGTAACCGTCGCCGGCTGGTGGCGGGGCCGCGATCTCGACTGGGCGGAGCGGCTTGATCGCTTGCCCCAAGGTGTCGACCGCGCAGAGGCCGAGGCGATACGCGAATGGGACCGCGGCTTGTTGTGGTCGACCTTGGACCACGCAAGCCCGCGCCCTGCGCCCGATGATCCCGCACCCGTTGTCGATGCGGCGATTACTCACATCGCGCGCGCGCCATCCTGCCTTGCGCTGGTTTCGCTCGAGGACATGCTTGGCATCGACGAGCAACCGAACCTTCCGGGCACCGTCGACACCCATCCCAACTGGCGGCGCCGCCTCGCGGCTCCGATCGCGGGTCTGTTCGAAGACGAAGACTTGCAGCGGCGATGTGCGATACTCGGGCAGACAAGGCGCCAGAATGCTTCTGAAGAGTATCGCTGACAATTCTGAATGGTTGGTCTTGAAAACCCGATGAAGGACGCTCCCGCTCCTCGTACCGAGGCGATGAGACCGCATCGCTATGCACGCGCCGATAAGCTTAGAGCCGAGGGCTCAGTCATGCCTTTTGGGCGGGGATCGGTCCGCTCGCACAAGCTGTCGTGCAGTGCATTCGGGCGCACTCCGGGGCTTGGAGACACTGCGTAAGCTAGATGCGCCGAACGTCCCTATTTTCACGCTAATGAATGTCAGCGTGGTCTCCGCTAGCCGCTCTGGCACGATAAGTCATATCTCCGATTGTAGACCACTCCCCGACGCCGAGATCGGGAAAGACAGATGGCTTTGGCAATCAGCAATACCGCCAACATACGAGTGATCGAAAACCTACGCACCGCGATGCTGGAGGAATTCCAGATCCATGAGGATCTCGAACTCGACATATCGCAGCTGGCAGATGCGGACGTAAGTTTCCTCCAGCTCGTGGTTGCGGCACGCAAGCTGGCTGTTGCCGAGGGCAAGCGGTTCCGGCTCGTGGCCCCAGCCGGTCCTGTCTTCGTTTCCCTGCTCGAGCGCGCCGGGTTTCTGGCCAAGGGGAACGCTGACGCCTCCCATTTCTGGCTTGAGGGAGGCGTCCAGTGACATCCATCCTCACGGTCGATGATTCCGCCAGCATTCGGATGGCCATCCGGATCGCCCTGTCTGGCGCCGGCCATGACGTGGCCGAAGCCGCCGATGGCGCCGAGGGCCTCGCCAAGGCGCGCGATGCCAAGTTCAATCTGATCATCACCGATCTCAACATGCCCAATATGAACGGGCTCGAGATGATCCGCGAGATCCGCAAGTTGCCGATCCAGGCGGGAACGCCGATCATCTTCCTGACCACCGAATCCGATGATGCCATGAAGCAGGAAGCCAAGTCCGCCGGCGCGACCGGCTGGCTGGTGAAGCCCTTCGTGGCAGACCACCTGCTGAAGGTTACCCGCAAGGTTCTGGGATCATGAGCGCGCACGATCCGGTCGAGTCCTTCCGGATCGAGGCCGGAGAGCTGCTCGACATGACCGAGCAGGCGCTGCTCGATCTGACGCATCGGCTCGATAGCCGCGATCTGATCGACACGGTCTTTCGTGGCATGCACACGCTGAAGGGCTCGGGCGCGATGTTCGGCTTCGACGCGCTGGCGGCGTTCACCCACCACTGCGAGAGCGCCTTCGACAGGGTCCGCAAGGGTCAGGTCCCGGCAACGGAAGAGCTTGTCGCGGTGACGCTTTCCGCGATGGATCACATGCGGGCGCTGGTCGATTGCGCGGGCGACGATCACAGCGCCGAGAGCGCAATCATCCTTGAACGCTTGCAGGCCGCCATCGGCACAGACGCCGACGCCGTGCAGGAGGCCTCGGCAGGACCTTCTTCACAGGCGAGCGGAAGCGACCCAGGCGAGGAAACGACCCCCGGTGCGCCGTGGCATATCCACTTCCGGCTTCCGGTCGAGGCGATGGCCAACGGCACCAATCCGCTCATCCTTCTCGACGAGTTGCGCGATCTCGGGGCCACCCGGGTGGCGGCGATCACCGGTGCTGTCCCAGCCCTCGACGCGCTCGATCCAATGCAGTGCCATATCGCCTGGGACGTCGACCTGCCCGCCACGGTCACGCGTGAGGCCATCGAAGACGTCTTCATCTTCGTCATGGACGACATGGAACTGGTCATCGAACGTGCGGCACAAGCGGCCCCAGCGGACAGCGACGAGGCTGCATTGCCGATCACCGTGGATCCCGACACCGCTCTTCCCCCGCAAGTTTCGCAAGGCTCGGCCGAACCCGAAAGGAACCGCCCGGCCAAACCGGCAGGTGAAAGCGTGCGCGTTCCTGCGGAACGGCTCGACGTGTTGATGGACCGTGTCGGGGAACTCGTCATCGTCCAAAGCCGCCTTGCGCAGCTCGCCTGCGGCGGGGTTTCCGGAGCAGCGGGCGAACTCGCGCTGCGCTCGATCTCGGAAGAAGTCGAACGCCTCGCGAACGAACTGCGCGACACCATGATGGTGCTCCGCATGGTGCCGATCGCCACGCTGTTCGGGCGGTTCCGCCGCCTCGTCCACGATCTTGCGCGCGAAACCGGCAAGACCATCGACTTGGTGACAGACGGCGAGAGCACCGAAATCGACAAGACTGTCTCCGAAAGGCTCGCCGACCCGATCGTGCACCTGATCCGCAACGCCTGCGACCACGGCCTCGAAACCGAGGAGGAGCGCCTTGCATCGGGGAAGTCGGCCGCGGGACAGATCCGCCTCTCCGCGCGGCAGACCGGGGGCGAGGTCCTCATCACGATCGAAGATAACGGACGCGGCATAAGCCGGGACCGCGTGCGCGCCAAGGCCGAAGCCACCGGGCTGATCCAGCCGGGCCAGCTGATGCCGGATAGCGAGCTGCTCCAGCTGATCTTCGAGCCGGGCTTCTCGACAGCCGCGCAGGTCACCAACCTGTCCGGCCGCGGTGTCGGCATGGATGTCGTGAAGCGCACCATCGAAGGCCTGCGCGGACAAATCGAGATGACCAGCGAACCCGGCAAGGGTTCGACCATCACCCTGCGCATACCGCTCACGCTCGCCATCATCGACGGCCTGCTGGTTCGCGTTGGCGGCGGCAATTACGTCATCCCGCTGTCGGCGGTCGAGGAATGCCTCGAACTTAGCCTTGAAGAGGACATCCGTTCGCGCGGGCGGAGCATGATCCAGCTGCGCGAGAGGCTCGTGCCGTTCCTGAGGCTGCGCGAGCTGTTCGACACCGGCACGCGGCCCGACGCGTTTCAGAAAATCGTCGTCATCGCCACCGGCGGCGAACGGGTTGGCTTGGTGGTGGATCAGATCATCGGCAGCCACCAGACGGTGATCAAATCCATGTCGAGCCTCCACCGCTCGATACCGAGCTTTTCGGGCGCAACCATCCTGGGTGACGGCGGCGTGGCGCTGATCCTCGATGTCGTCCAGCTGGTTGCGCTGGGCCAAAACCGGGAGGAGCGGCTTCGTGCCGCCGGGTAACGCCATGCAGAATAGCAACACAACCGAGTGGGACGAAAACGGCCAGCTCGAAGTCCTTACCTTCGACATCGGCGAGGAACGGCTCGCGATCGAGGCCATAAACATCCGCGAGATCCTCGATCTGCTGCCCGAGACACGTGTGCCGGGCGCGCCCGAAATCGTCTCGAGCGTCGTCAATTTTCGCGGCAAGATCATCCCGATTGCCGACCTCAGAGTCATCTTCGGCATCAGTTATGGCACGGCGGAGGAATCCGGATCCGATGCCGAGGGCACCTGTGCGGCCAACGCCGCCGTGGACCATCGCATTGTCGTCATCGAAACCGAACTCGACAGTGAGCTGATCCAGATCGGCTTGCGTGCCGACAAGGTCCACGAAGTCGCCACGCTCGACAAGCGCGACAGCAGTGAACCGCCGGTTCTGGGGATGCGCTGGAAGCGCGAATTCGTACGCGAACTCGTGCGGCAGCCCGAAAGCGTGATCGTGCTTCCCGACCTCCAGGAGATCTTCCGATCACTGGCCGGCGCCGCATGACGCCCGCCCCGTCTTCCATGCTCAATCTGAAGGGATAAGACCCGATGCCGTTCCAAATGTTTTCGCGGGTATCCGAAGATCAGGTTCTTACCGAGATCGCGCGTCTCGAAGCTGCGATTGCATCCACGGGTGATCATTCGCTACGCCTTGATACGGGCGCATGCAACGCTCCGACTCGCGCGGTGATTGAGGCTTTCAACCGCCTGCTCGAGACTGCCGCGCGCCCGGTGGAAGAGCTCGCCGGACAAATCGGCGCAATGGCGGCCGAGCATGACCGTGGCGATATCGATGTCGTGATCCCGGCAGACCAGTTCTCCGGCCGCTACAAGGAGATCGCCCACGGCATCAACGACCTCGTGACCGCGCATATCACGACGAAGAAGAAAGCGATGGCCTGCGTGGCTGAGTTCAGCCGCGGCACTTTCTCGGCGCCGCTGGAGCAATTCCCCGGCAAGAAAGCGTTTCTCAACGACACGATCGAGACCCTTCGCGGCAGCCTTTCCGGGCTGATTGCTGAGATGAACAACATGTCCGCCGAACATGATCGCGGCGATATTGACGTGGTCGTCGATGCCGACAAGTTCCCCGGAGAGTTCGGCGTGATGGCACGCGGGATCAACGACATGGTCGCTGGTCATATCGCCGTGAAGAAGAAGGCGATGGCCTGCGTGAAGGGCTTAGCCGAAGGCAACTTCGAGGCGCCTCTCGAACAGTTCCCCGGCAAGAAGGCCTTCATCAACGACACGGTCGAAACGCTACGCAACAACCTTACCGGACTGATCGGCGAACTGAACGCCATGTCGGCCGAGCACGATCGCGGCGACATTGACGCCATGGTCGATGACACCCGGTTCCGTGGCGACTTCGGAGTCATGGCGCGCGGCATCAACCAGATGGTTGCGGGCCATATAGATGTGAAAAAGAAGGCGATGGCCTGCGTCAAGGCGTTCGGCGAAGGAGACTTTAATGCTCCTCTCGAACAGTTCCCCGGCAAAAAGGCCTTCATCAACGAAACGATCGACACCCTGCGTGCCAATCTTCGGGCGATCACGGCGGAAATCAACCGGCTGATCGACGCATCGACCGCCGGCGAGCTTGGCACGCGGGGCGACGCCAAACGCTTCGTCGGTGACTTCGCGATGCTGATTTCGGGCATCAACGGGATGCTGGATGCCACGATAAAGCCGATCGACGAAGGCAACCGTGTGCTCCGCCTTGTCAGCCGTGGCAACTTCAACGAGCGCGTGGAGCTCGATTGCGGCGGCGACCATCAGCGCATGCGCGATGCCATCAACGAGCTGGTGGACAACCTGCGCACCAGCGCCAGTGTGGCTGACCGGATTGCCGAAGGCGATCTGACCGTGCGCCACACAGCGCTTTCGGAAGACGACCAGCTCGGCACCGCGCTCGCGAGCATGATCGAACGCCTTGGGGCGGTGGTCGGCAGCACGTCTGTCGCCGCCGAGAACGTCTCGACCGGAAGCAGGCAGCTTGCCGCAAGTTCCGAACAGGTCGCGCAGGGCGCGACTGAACAGGCTGCTTCGGCCGAAGAGGCCTCCGCGTCGATGGAGCAGATGGCAGCTAACATCAAACAGACCGCCGACAACGCCGCCCAGACGGAGAAGATCGCGCGCCAGTCCTCCAAGGATGCCGAGCTGTCGGGGCAGGCGGTGGAGCAAGCTGTCAGTGCCATGCGGACGATCGCCGACAAGATCGGCATCGTTCAGGAGATCGCTCGCCAGACAGATCTGCTCGCGCTCAACGCGGCGGTCGAGGCGGCTCGCGCCGGCGAACACGGTAAGGGCTTTGCCGTCGTGGCATCCGAAGTGCGCAAGCTTGCCGAACGCAGCCAGACAGCGGCCGCGGAAATCAGTGCCGTTTCCTCCAACACCGTGAAGGTCGCGACCGACGCAGGAGAAATGCTCGCCAAGCTGGTGCCCGACATCCGCCGCACGGCCGAACTGGTCACCGAAATCAGCGCCGCGTGTCGTGAACAGGATATCGGGGCCTCGCAGATCAACGAAGCGATCCAACAGCTTGACAAGGTGACGCAGCAGAACGCGAGCGCTTCGGACCAGATTTCCTCGACGTCAGAAGAGCTCGCTTCGCAAGCCGATGAATTGCGGCAGGCGATTTCGTTCTTCACCTTTGACCCCGGCCATGGCTCCGGCAGCCGGACGGTCAGCGCCGCGCCGGGCAAGTCGAAGCCGGTGACCCGCAGCGCGCCCGCCGCCCGTCGTGCCGCCGCCGCTGCGCCTAATCGCAATTCAGTGGCCGACCAGCAGGAACGCGTTGCCGGTTTCGCGCTCAACCTCACCGACGGCGGGGCCGACCCCGACGACGCCGAATTCGGACGCGCGGCATGAATCGCCCGGATGATCTCCAAGTCGTCGAGTTCGGCCTCGGAAGCGAAGTCTTCGCTGTGCCCGTCAAGCTCGTCCGCGAGATACTCGACTATGCGCCGCCTGCGCACGTGCCCAATGGTCCGGACCATTTCGTCGGGCTGACCGATGTGCGCGGCCAGGGTGTTCCAACGCTGGACCTGCGGCGGCGTCTGGGTCTGGAGGCGATCGAACCAACCCTCGCCACGCGTATCCTGATCCTTGACATTGCTCTGCCCGACCGCGCGCTGACGCTCGGTGTCGTGATCGACCGTGTGCTCAGCGTCAGCAGCTACGACGCGGCGCAGATCGAACAGGCACCCGACATCGGAGTGCGCTGGAAATCCCAATACATCACCGGCGTCGTCAGGCGCGAAACCGGTTTTGCCGTGATCATCGACGCTGCCCGCATCTTCACCTCGCAAGACGCGGCCATGACCGGCGATGAGTCGCAATTGATCGACGCCTGAAACAACCGGTCGGAACTGACGCACTGAAAGTGGCAGCCCGCCAAGACAACGAAAGAGGAATCAATGCCACTCAACCCCTTTGCCGCTGTTTCGACAGCCGTGGTTCTCGATGAAATCGCCCGGGTTGAAGCGGCGATGACCAGCGGGAACTGCGCCGAACGCCTCGTCACCCACACCGGCAATGCCGCGACCCGCGCGGTGACAGAGGCCGTCAATCGGCTGCTCGACAAGGCCTCTCAACCGTCATTCGATCTGTCGAAAGCCATCAGGCACATGGCGGACGAGCATCAGCGCGGCGATATCGATGTCAAGATCCAGACAGTCGACCTGCCCGGCCATTACTCGGACATCGCGCGGGACATCAACGATCTCGTGGACGCGCACATCTCGGTCAAGAAAATGGCAATGGCCTGCGTCAAGGAAATAGGCGAGGGCAACTTCAAGGCGCCGCTCGAACAGTTGCCGGGCAAGAAAGCTTTCATCAACGAAATCATCGAGACCCTTCGCGGCAATCTTTCCGGTCTGATTGCACAGATGAACCACATGTCTGCCGAACACGACCGTGGCGACATCGACGTCGCCCTCGATGACACGGCGTTCTCCGGTGATTTCGCTGCCGTCGCACGCGGCATCAACAACATGGTCGCCGGCCACATCGCCGTGAAGAAGAAGGCCATGGCCTGCGTCAAGGAATTCGGCCAAGGCAACTTCGACGCGCCGCTCGAACAGTTTCCCGGCAAGAAGGCCTTCATAAACGAGACGATCGAAACGCTGCGCCGTAATCTTCGCGCAATAACCTCCGAAATACAGGGTCTGATCCTTGCCTCCACGGAGGGTCGCCTAAGTGAGCGCGGCGACGACAAGCGTTTCGTGGGCGATTTTTCTGAACTTATTGTCGGCATCAATGGCATGCTCGATGCCACGCTCCAGCCGATCGAGGAAGGCAACCGCATCCTCGCCAAGCTGGGTGCAGGCGATCTGAGCGAGCGGGTCGAGATCGAATGCCGGGGCGATCACAAGCACATGCGCGATGCCATCAACGCCACCGTCGACAACTTGCGCGCGTTTGCCAGCAACGTCAGCCAGGCAGCAACCGAAGTGGCCGAGGGCAGCACTCAGATGGCGGCCAGCTCGCAGCAGCTCTCCGAAGGGGCCACCGAACAGGCCGCCTCTGCCGAGGAAGCCTCGGCATCGATGGAGCAGATGGCCGCCAACATCAAACAGAACGCCGATAACGCCGCGCAGACAGAGAAGATCGCCCGGCAATCTTCCAAGGATGCAGAATCGTCAGGCACTGCGGTTGAAAAGGCTGTCGGCGCTATGCGGACGATCGCGGAGAAAATCAGCATCGTCCAGGAAATCGCGCGTCAGACCGATCTTCTGGCGCTCAACGCCGCCGTCGAGGCAGCCCGCGCGGGCGAACACGGCAAGGGTTTCGCCGTCGTCGCATCCGAGGTCCGCAAACTGGCCGAACGCAGCCAAAGCGCTGCGGCAGAAATCGTCTCCGTCTCCTCCGACACGGTGAAAGCCGCAGCCGAGGCCGGGGAAATGCTCGCCAAACTGGTCCCCGACATCCGCCGCACTGCGGAGCTTGTGACCGAAATCAGCGCCGCCTGCCGAGAACAGGATATCGGGGCCTCGCAGATCAACGAGGCGATCCAGCAGCTCGACAAGGTCACGCAACAGAACGCGAGCGCGTCAGACCAGATCTCCGCAACATCGGAAACGCTAGCCTCGCGAGCGGAGGAGCTTCAGCAGTCGATGGCCTTCTTCCAGCTCGATACCGCCGCCCCATCTATCATGGGGACGCGAAGTGCCGCAGCACCGCGTAAGGCTGCCACTTCCAAGCCGGCTCCGCGCACTGCGGCACCCAACCGGGCTGCGCGCGCGCCTGCTCCAGCGCAGGTTACGGCCGCGACGAATTCGGTGGCGCACCAGCAGGAGCGAGCATCCGGCTTTGCGCTCGACCTGACGAGCGGCGGCCTTGACGCCGATGACGGCCAGTTCGGCCGCGCGGCATGAACGACATGACCCACGCCGCCTTCGATCTGGCGCCTGATACGGACCAGATCGGCGCAAGGCAGTTCAAGGCGCTGGCGGCGCTGATCCATGCCAAGGCAGGCATCAACCTCAAGGCCAGCAAGCAGACCATGCTTGAAGGGCGGTTGCGCCGACGCGCGCGTGCCTCCGGGTTTGCGACCATCGGGGAGTATTGCGATTTCGTCCTTAGCCCGGGCGTGGCTCCGAACGAGATCGAAAATCTCATAAACGCCGTCACGACGAACAAGACCGATTTCTTCCGCGAGCCGCTCCATTTCGATGTGCTGCTCGAGACGGTGCTGCCGGAATTCGCCGAGAATCGCCAACGCCTGGTCCGTTGCTGGAGCGCGGCATGTTCGACCGGTGCCGAGCCCTATACTCTCGCCATGCTGCTCGACGAGTTTGCCGGACAGAACCGCGGAATGGATTACCAGGTTATCGCTACCGATCTCGATACCGAGGTTCTCTCGACCGCTATCAAGGGAATCTACCCTCGGGAATTGGTTGACCCAGTGCCCGATCATTTGCGTCGACGTTACGTGCTGACGGCCAAGAAACCAGGCCGCAACGAGGTTCGGATCGTGCCTGAACTGCGGCGGAAGGTCGCCTTCGGCAGGCTCAACCTGATGGATGCGCGCTATCCGCTGGACGAACTCATGGACATCATCTTCTGCCGAAATGTCCTGATCTATTTCGACAAGGCCACGCAGGAAGCCGTAATCAACCGCCTGTGCGAGCGGCTGCGTCCGGGCGGCTATCTTTTCCTTGGCCATTCCGAATCCATCACCGGCTTCGCCGACTGTCTCACGCAGGTGGCAGGCACCGTGTTCAGGAGAATCTAGGTGCCTATAGGGATCAAGAAGGTCCGTGTCCTCATTGTCGATGACAGCGCAAGCGTTCGTCAGACGATGAAGGCTATCCTAGAAGAAGATGGTGACATCGAAGTCATCGGCACGGCCGCCGATCCTTTTGCCGCAGCGCGGATCATCCAGTCGCAGGTGCCCGATGTCATTACGCTCGATGTCGAGATGCCCCGGATGGACGGCATCACCTTCCTGCGCAAGGTGATGAGCCAATGCCCGCTTCCTGTGGTAATGTGCTCATCCCTGACCGAGGAGGGCTCAGATACGCTGATGCAGGCGCTCGAAGCGGGCGCCGTCGACATCATTCTCAAGCCGCGGATCGGCGTGGCAGATCACCTCAACGAAGCGCGCGCAGCGATCCGGCAGGTGGTCAAGGGCGCTGCGCGCGCACGCGTTCAGGCACGACAGCCCGGCACGCCGCGTTTGGAGCCGCAGGCCAAGCTTACCGCCGACGCGGTTCTGCCGCCGCCCAGCGGCAAGGCCATGAGCCGCACGACGGAGATGGTCGTGTGCATCGGGGCCTCGACCGGCGGAACCGAAGCGCTGCGCGAAGTGCTCGAGGCGCTGCCTGCCAATTCCCCCGGCATCGTGGTGGTGCAGCACATGCCGGAACGCTTCACCCGCGCCTTCGCCGCCCGCCTCGACTCACTTTGCGAGGTGAGCGTGAAGGAAGCGGAAGACGGAGACACCGTGATGCGCGGGCATGTCCTCATCGCGCCGGGAGGAAAACACACCATGCTCGAGCGGCAGGGGGCGCGCTACCTCGTCTCGGTGCGTGATGGACCGCTGGTCTCGCGCCATCGCCCCTCCGTCGACGTTCTGTTCCGCTCGGCCGCGCGATGTGCCGGTTCAAACGCAGTCGGAGTGATCATGACCGGCATGGGCGACGACGGCGCTCGCGGTCTGCTCGAGATGCACGAGGGCGGTGCGCGCACCTTTGCGCAGGATGAGGCAACCTCGATCGTGTTCGGGATGCCCAAGGAGGCGATCGCGCGTGGTGCGGCCGACAAGGTCTGTCCCCTTGGTTCCATCGCCAGGGAGATCCTCCAGGCCACGGCACGCTGAGCCATGCTGGCGGTCAAAACAGATGAGCCGCTCGATCGGCAGGACTATTCGTCCATGGCCACGACACTGCGTGCTCAACTTGGCGAGATCGTCGGCGTACTCACGGCCCGTTTCGACACCGCGAGTCTGGCACTCGGCGATGCGGTAACCACCATCGATCAGATCGTGAATGCGCTCCAGGAAATTGCGAGCGTTTTCGATACGGGCGAGGCGGCTGCCGCAGTGAGCAATCTGATGGAGGCCGCCGACAATCTGCAAACGGTGCCCGCGCAAGCCGGTGTTCGCGCTCAGGCTGTTGCCGAGATCCGTAGCAGCAGCATCAGTCTGCGCTCCTGCGCCGGCGATATCCTGCGCTGTATTCAGGTTCTCGACGTTTACGGCATGAACGTGAAGATCAACGCGTGCGGCGCTGCGGAGTTCATGGACTTCGCCGACCGGATGCGCGAGAAACTCTTTGCGGCAAGCGGCGAGGTACGGAGCCTCGACAAGACGCTCGAACGGCTGGAAAGCAGCCTGCGCGAGATGATCCGCAACGATGAATTGCTCGTCGAGGAATGTGCCAAGGTCGTGCCGCAGGTCCCGGACCGGCTGATGCAAGATGCTCAAGCACTCAGGCAGCATCAGGCAGGTCTGGTCAGACTTGCGCAGGCAACAAACGATGTGGCGAAGGCAACCCGGACCGAACTTGGTTTGGCAATAAGCGCCATTCAGATCGGGGACCGCGTTCGCCAGCGGCTCGAGCACGTAATGTTCGGCTGCCAGCTCGCCGAAAATGTCTCCGCCGGGGGCGATGATGACATGCTTCGTGTCGATGAATTGCAAAGGCACCTTCTGCCTCTTCTGGGTGCACTGACGCGCGCTGCCGCTGCCGAGTTCGCTGACGATGCAGAGGCCCTTGTCGTCTCGCTGCACCGGCTCAAGGAAACCTCCGCACACCTGACTGCCCTACAAGGCCCCGGTTGCGACGAAGAGGGGCACGGTTTTCTCGACCTGCTAAAGTGCGGGATTGCCGAGGCGAATGGCATAATCGACCAGTTGAGCCAGGCCGAGCGCCAGGGCGCCGCCACGCGCGAACAGATATTGGCGACGGTCAATGATGTTGCCGCACAGATGGCAGCCATAACCGAATTGCGATTGGAAGTTCGCAACATGGCCATCAATATCGGCCTGAGATGCCGAAACGTCGGCGAAACCGGCAAGCCGATCGCGGTCGTAGCGAATGAGATCAGAAGTTATTCTGATCGGCTCGATCTGATCGTGTCTTCTATTTCGAGGGCAGAGACAGCCTTGATCGAAAGCTCCTCCCGGATGGGCGGGCAAGGGGCTAAGGGAACTACATCGCTCGGCCAACTGTCCGACTTCGTGGATGTCATCGGCGAATGTGGTCGTCGAACAACCTCCTCGCTTGCCTTCGTTGACGCAAACGCGGGCAATGTTCAGTCAGCGTTGAACCGGGCCATCACAGATCTGGAACCACTGATTGGCGATACAGGCAATCTCGCAAACACGATCTCGATCTTTGATGCATGTGATCTCGATTTAGCGCCCGCGGAAGCGGATCCGAACGCGAAGTTGAGCGAGATTTATGGCTCGCTGTTTGCCGCATATACCATGAATGCCGAGCGGGACCTTCACAACAGGATCCTTGGAGAGCTTGGCCTCGATACACTCAGAACAGAGGTGGACTCTCCTTGTGATGTAGATGAAGATGATTTCGACGACGGCTTGTTCTAGTCCCACCAATATGTCGTCTCGGGGCGCAAAATCGACCTGACGCAATGCACGCTCGCAGTCGTGGGGTTATTCGACAAAGCGGAGCCTTTCTCGCCGGATCACCGCTGAAGGCCCAGAACTTCTTTGTCAGCGCGACGGCTACGCTGCCTGCGAAGTTTGTGCGGACTGTCGACACGGGGTCTTTCTGCAGGACCCGCCCGCCGCGTCCTTTCACAAAACCTCCGAACTGCCGTCGCTAGCAGGGAGTTGCGTTGCATCCGATCCGGATTAATCTACGCAGAAGCAATCGTGCACTGGGGGTGCGAATGGGGGAACTGTGGAATGCGGCCAAGGGGGCCGGGCTGTGGTCCTGGTCACCGGCCGACTGGGCCTGGTCGCCCGAGACGGTGCGCTGGTCGCTCGATCTCGGCATGCCCAAGTCGCCCGTCTATTTCGATGTCTCCACCGATGCCATGCCCCCGCAGGTACGATACGAGATGTGGCGCACCCTGCTCTATTACAGCTTCGAGGGCGATCCCCTGTCGGCGCAATCCGCGCGCGATTTCAGCGCGCGCACCCAGTGCCTGATCACCGATCCGGTTCAATTGCTGCGCTACCGCAGCTGTGCGGTGAGCGGCCGCGGCGTCCCTGCAGACCTGGCCAACGACCGAGAGACCTACACTATCGGCGTGGTGCTCGAGGGCGCGCGCACCTACGAGCAGGAGGACAGCGCGGCGCCGGTCGTCAGCCGGGCGAGCGACTTTTTCGTCTTCGACAACCGCTGGCATTCGCGCGTCGCGTGGAGCGATCACCGGGCGGTGCAGGTGTCGGTCCCGCGTGCGGAACTTGAGCAGCGCATCGGCGAGCGCATCCCCGATCCTGCGACAATGGTGCGGCTGCTCGGTGAATCGCACATGGGCGAGGTGCTCAAGCACCAGATGCTGCTTTCGGCCAAGCACATGGCGGCGGCCAACGAGGTGGAGCGCGACTTCATGCTCGGCCAGCTGATGCAGCTTGCGCTGTTCTCCTGCGAGACCGTCACCGCCGGGACAGCCGCGCGCGCCGCGCCGCGCCGTGACCTGTTCGGCGCGGCGGTTGCGCTGATCGAGCAGAACATCGGGCGGCCGGGCCTCGATGCCCGGATGATTCAGACGCATCTCGGCTGCTCGCGCGCGACGCTATACCGCGCCTTTGCCGAGGCCGGGACGAGCGTTTCCAACGCCATCGCCCAGTTGCGCATCAAGCGAGCCAAGGCGGTCCTCGCCACCTCGCCCGATCTGCCCGTCGGCGTCGTGGCGGCGCGCTGCGGATGGTACGACAGCGCCTCCTTCGCGCGGGCCTTCCGCCGCCACGAGGGGCTCAGCCCCAGCGAGTTCCGTGAGGAGCTGCGCACCAGCCGTGCATGAGACGATCTGCCAAATGTCGTGAGACGCAGGGCCTCTCGCCGCGCCCGAACCTCGTATAAGTAGCTGCCCCATGAAAATCGGCCTGGAGCGCAGGCGGGCCGGTCACGTCGTGATCTTCAGGGGAACTTTTCCATGACCACCGTCGCCGCAACCCGCCGCAGCGCCAAGCTGCTCGCCACCACCGCGCTCGTCCCGGCGCTGATGGTGATGGCCGCCGCGCCCGCGGCGGCGCAGAGCTGGGATGGGGGGGCGGGCACCCAGAACTGGTCCGACGCCGCGAACTGGAACCCTGATGGAGTCCCCATCGATAACCGGTCTGTCAGCCTCGACCAGACGGACCGGGTGGAGCTCACGACCGATTCCGCCAACCTGAACTTTCTCACGATCCAGGATCGCGCGTCTCTGGTGGCCAGGGCGCAATTGACGGCGATCAGGACCACGCTGCTGGACAGCGCGCAACTGATCATCGCACTCAATGGCAGGCTGAACGGTGATGTCGAGGTGCGAGGTCGCGACGCGGTTCTTTCCAACAACACGACTATCAACGGCAACGTGCTGTTCGCCCCGGTCGCCTCTGGCAATGCGAGGTTCTTCAACTACGGGGTCGTCACGGGCACGACGACGATCAACGGCGGGACCGTCGAGATAAGCTTCAATTCCAATTTCTCCGACACCGCTGCCTTCACGGTCAACGGGGGTCTGGTGAACGTGGTCCGCTCCGACACAATCGGGTCGTTGTCGGGCCGGGGCGGGACGATCAGCTTCGGGAACGGGACACGGTTGACCGTCAATCAATCGGTCGACGGCTCCTTCTCGGGTGCTCTCACCGGCAGCGGCAGTTTCAACACCACCTACTTCGCCAAATCGGGAACAGCCACGCTGACCCTTGCGGGCGCCAACACCACGACCGGCGGGCGTCGTCTGGACGTCCTCGAGGGCACGCTGCAGCTGCAAGGCGGGAATGCCGTCGGTGACCAGAATATCCTCAACATCGGCGAGGGCACTGTCAGGCTGCTCAACAGCGAGACGATCGGCGCTCTGGTTGGCGGCGACCTCGGAACGCTGGAGATGAACGGCCAGACACTTCTGGTCGGCGGGGTGGGCGCGCCCTTCACCGCGAACAGTTCCGTCAAGCTGCGCGGGGCGGGCGTCTTCCGCCTGGCTGCACCCGAATTGACTCTCCAATTGGACGGGGACCATGAATTCACCGGCACCTATCGGGTGTCCAATGGCGCGCTGCGCCTCGGCGGAACGGGAGACCCGGCCGCGTACCTGGAGGTCGATGGCGGAACGCTCGAATTGCTTGCGGACCGCGAGGCCGCCAGCGTCATCCTCGCCGGAGGGTCGATCACCGGCCCCGGCACTTTGACGACGTATTCGGACATCGACGCCCGCTCCGGCAACATTTCGGCCGCTCTGGCAGGTTCCGTCGGCCTCCAAAAGACGACAAGCGGCACCGTGACCCTGAGCGGTGCGAACACCTATACCGGTGAAACCCGCATCAGCGCCGGCACGCTTCAGATCGGGGATGGCGGGACGACCGGCACGCTCGGCACCGGCAATATCGTCAACAACGCCGCGCTGGTGTTCAACCGCTCGGACGACGTGACGGTTGGCGGCATCATCAGCGGCTCGGGTTCGCTGACCAAGAAGGGGGCGGGGACGCTGTCCCTTTCCGGAGCCAACACCTACGGCGGCAGGACGACGATCGAGCAAGGCGCGTTGCGGGTCGCGGGCGCATCGGCGCTCGGCTCGCCTGCGGGCAGCATCGTGGTGCTCGACGGGGGGATGCTGGCGTTCGACGTCGGGGTCGGGTCAGTGCCTGCCACTTTCGGCAATGCCATTACCCTCAACGGCACCGGGGTAGGCGGCCGCGGGGCGCTGTGGAGCCTCAGCGGCGCGACCACCCTGACGGGCGATATCACGCTGGGCTCTGCGGCAACGATCTCGACCGACGAATTTGTCTCGGTGACCGGCGGCATCAACAACGCCGGGCACCTGCTGACAAAGATGGGCGCCGGCCTGCTCCAGACCAGCGGCACCCTGTCCGGGTCCGGCGGGCTGACCCTGAACGAAGGCACAATCATCCTCGAAGGCGCCAACACCTATACCGGAACCACCACCATCAACAGCGGCAACCTTGTCGCTTCGGGAGGGTCCGCCATCTCTGACCTGGGTGCGGTGGAGATGACGGGCGGGCTTTTCGGGCTGAACAATGACGAGACCATCGGCGCGCTCGCAGGAACCGGGGGGAGGGTACAAAACAACGGCAGCGGCACGATTACCCTGACGGTGGGCGGCAATGGCCAATCGACGACGTTCGGGGGCCAGCTGGTGCAAAACCTCGACTTCAGGGGCGCCATCGCACTCACCAAAGTAGGCACCGGCACGCTGACGCTGACCGGTGCCAACACGACCAGAGGTACCTTGCGCGTCGAGGGCGGAATGCTGGCACTGGGGACAAATGGCACGCTGTCCGGCTCGTCTGCCGTGGAGATCGCGGGGGGCACCCTTTCCCTCGGCAGCTTCACCAACACCGCCGCCAGCGTCACCCTCACCTCGGGCAGCATCACCGGGGCGGGTACGCTCAACGTCAATGGCAACTACACGCAGTCGGGCGGAACGCTGGAAGCCGGCGCCACCGTGAATGTGGGTGTGACCGGAAGAATCCTTCTAAGCGGCGGAACGGTTGCAGGTACGTTGAGAGGTAACCGGACCTTCTCGGGCCCGCACCTGGTATCCGGAGGCAGCGTGCTGATCACTGGGTTCCTGGATCTGGGCGAGAGCCTCAATATCGGAGGTTTGGCCGAGGGTACGTCGCTCCGTGTCGAGAGTGGGGGACGGGTCAACACCATTACTGCCATCATCGCCCCGGACGCACTCACGACCGGCAGTGTCACGATCACGGGCCAAGGTAGCCGATGGAACTCTACTTTGCTGTTTGCAGGCGGGCTTGGCTCGGCTTCGCTGACGATCGCGGACGGGGGCGTGGTCACGACTAGCTTGCAGGGCTCGGTCGATTCGAGGTCGGGTCCCGGTAGCGTCGGCACTGTCACGGGTGGGGGCAGTCGCTGGGAGATGTCCGGGCTCGGCGTGGGCATCTCGGGCAAGGGCACGTTGACGATCGCGGATGGCGGCGTGGTCGCGACCGGCTTCGGCTCGGTCGGTGCCAACAGCGGCGCGTCCGGAGCGGTGGTGGTGAGGGGCGTCGGGAGTCGCCTCGAAGCGCCGAGGTTCCTGATCGTCGGTGATCGGGGCGAAGGCGCGCTGAAGCTTGCCGAAGGAGGTGTCGCGGCCACTCCGACATTGACCATCGGGCGATTCGAGTCCGGTACCGGCACGCTGATCTTTGGCGCGGCCGAAGGCAGCCCGGCGGCAGGCGCGGGCACGCTCGAAGCTTCGAGCATCATTTTTGGCGCGGGCACCGGCACGATCGTCTTCAACCACACCGCAAGCAACTTCGAGCTGGCCGCAAACATCTCGGGGAATGGCACGCTGCGCCAAATTGCAGGCAGCACCACCCTGTCCGGCGACAGCAGCAGCTTCACCGGCACCACCACGCTCCTCGGCGGCCGGCTGGAGGTGAACGGCACGCTCGGCGGCGGGATCAACGTCAACGGCGGGACGCTCGGCGGCACAGGCAGGCTCACCGGCCCGGTGACGATCAACGAGGGCGGCATCCTCGCCGCTGGGCAGAGCCCCGGCACGATGACCGTCGCTGCCCTGACGCTCAACGCGGGTTCGACGACCATCTTCGAACTCGGCGAGGCGGGGGTCGCGGGCGGTGTTAACAATGATCTCGTGCGGGTGACCGGTCCCCTGACCTTGAACGGCGGCTCCATCGACATCGTGCGCGGGGCGGGCTTCTCGACCGGGCAGTACACGCTGTTCGAATACGGCTCGCTCGCAGGCGCGCTCGGCAGCATGACGCTGAACCCGCTCGGTGGCGGCTATTTCGGCAACCTTGCGCTGGGGACGGATACGGTGTTGCTCAACGTCGCGGGCGCCGGCGACCTCGTCCACTGGAACGGCTCGACCACCGTCCCGACCGGTGCGATCGTCGGCGGGTCGGGCACCTGGAGCCTTGCCGGCGTCAACTTCACCAATGCCGCCGGTACGGTCAGCGGGCCGTGGGCGGGCAACGGCAACCTCGCGGTGTTCGGAGGGGCGAGCGGCGGTACGGTGACGATCGCGGCGGGCGAGACTGTTGCGCCGGTCGGCCTCGACTTCGTGACCGACGGCTACACCATCGTCGGCGGCGACGCGGCATCGCGGCTCGAGCTGGCCGGCCCGACCGGAATCAGCACCGCTAGCGGCGTCGGTGCGACCATCTCCGCGATCATTTCGGGTGGCGGCTCGCTGACCAAGACCGGGGCCGGCACGCTGACCCTCTCGGGCGACAACACCTATACCGGCCTCACCTCGGTGCTCGGCGGGACTTTAATCAACAGCGGCACGATCCTGGGCGGCGTGAACAATGCCGCGCGCGTCACCTCGACCGGCACGATCACCGGCACGCTGGTGAACCAGCTCACCGGCACGGTGCTGCTCGAAGGAGCCATGAACGGCAATATCGACAACACTGGTCTGATCACGCTGACCGGCATCACCACCGGTATCACCAACCTCAACCAGGGCATCTTGGACGGCACCTTCGACATGGCCGGTTTCAACACCGCGATCGGCAGCCTTTCGGGCGGCGGTTCGGTGCGGCTCGGTTCGGGCACGCTGACGATTGGCACGGGGAGCGGCTCGACCGGCTTCTTCGGCGAGATTTCGGGCAGCGGCGGCGTGACCAAGGTTGGTGACGGCACGCAGGTCTTCTCCGGCGCGCAGACCTACACCGGTCTCACCCAGATTGACGGCGGCTTCCAGGTCGTATTCGACGGCAGCCTCGCCGGTTCGGTGCTCAATAATGCGGGCTTCTCGCTCGGTGGGCTCACGGGCAGCCGCCTGTTCGGCGATCTGACCAACACCGGCACCGGCTTCGCCGAAATCTTCGGCCAGGTCGATGGCGCCGTCCAGAACGACGGTCGTCTCACGAGCCTCGGCCGGACCACCTACCTGTCGCGCATCACGCAAGGGGCAGGCGGCAGCTTCGAACTCAACGGGTTCGATTCGACCATCGGCAGCCTTGCCGGTGGCGGCACAGTGCTGCTCGGTTCGGCGATGCTGACCACGGGCACGGACAACACCGACTCCACCTTCGGGGGCGTCATCAGCGGCAGCGGCGCGCTGACCAAGGTCGGAACGGGGGTCTCCACCCTTTCGGGCCTCAACACCTACACCGGCCTGACCACGATCAGCGCCGGCACTCTGAGCGTCGCCTCGACTGGCGGTATCGTGGGTGCGGTGCAGAACAACGCAACCTTCAACAATGACGGCTCGGTCGGCGGCATACTGATGAACAACGCCGGGGCGAGTGCGACCAATAGTGGCACGATCACCGGGCGGGTCATCAACAACGGCACCTTCACCTCGACCGGAACGCTGAATGGCGGCCTGTTGAACAGCGGCACGTCGCAGCTGGGCGGCGCGGTGAACGGCGACATCGACAACTCGGGCACGATCACGCTGACCGGCATCAGTACCGGGATCAACACCGTCGCGCAGACCGGCACCGGGGTGTTCAACCTCGCCGGGTTCAACACCACGATCGGTACGCTGTCCGGGCTTGGCGCGGTGAACCTCGGTTCGGCGACGCTGACGACCGGCGGCAGCAACACCTTGACCAATTTCGGCGGCGTGATTTCGGGCGGCGGCGGTCTGACCAAGGTCGGCACGGGGCTGATCAACCTGACCGGCGTCAACACTTACACTGGCCTCACCACGGTGAGCGCAGGGTCGATCGGCCTTGATGTCGGTGCGATGATTGCCGGTCCGGTGCTCAATAACGCGACCTTCATCAACGCTGGTACCGTCGGCGGCCTGGTGACCAACAACGGCTCCTTGACTTCGGCCGGCACCATCAATGGCGGGCTGATCAACAATGCGGGTGCGACCGCTGAGCTGGCTGGAACTGTCAACGGCGGTGTCAGCAACTCGGGTGCGATCACGCTTTTCGGCAACCTGGCCGCCAGCGGGGCGTTCAACCAGACCGCGACGGGCAGCTTCAACCTTGCCGGCTTTGCCGCCTCGCTCGGCAGCCTTGCCGGGTCGGGCACGGTTTCGCTCGGCTCGGGCCAGCTGACGGTGGGCGGTCTCAATACCTCGACCAACTTCTCGGGCGTGATCTCTGGCAGCGGCCCGCTGATCAAGCTCGGCACCGGCACCTTCACCCTGACGGGCGTCAACACCTATACCGGCACGACCTTTGTCGACGCAGGCACGCTGGTGCTGGCGGCGGGCGGCGAGCTGGAGGGCTCTGTCCGCAACGCAGCGACGTTCAACAATGCCGGGACCGTGCGCGGTGTCCTTGCCAACGTCGCAACCGGGACGGCGACCAACAGCGGCACGATCGGGGGCGGGGTCAACAATGCCGGCACCTTCACCTCGACCGGCACGATCAACACCGGGCTTGAGAACTCGGGCATTGCGCAGATTAGCGGCGCGCTGAACGGCTTCGTGACGAACAGCGGCACGATCACGCTGACGGGCTCCACCACCGGGATCACCATCTTCGACCAGTCGGCGGCGGGCACCTTCAACCTTGCCGGGTTCAACACCACGCTGGGTGCGCTCACCGGTGCGGGCAGCGTCAACCTCGGTAGCGCGCGCCTTACCACCGGCGGCCTCAACCTGAACACGCTGCTCAGCGGCGTGATCGGCGGCACAGGCAGCCTCGAGAAGGTTGGCACCGGACGGTTCACCCTGACCGGCGCCAACAGCTACAGCGGCGGCACCACCATCACCGGCGGCGCGCTGCAGCTCGGCGATGGCGGGACCACCGGCTCGATCGTCGGCCCGATCGTCAACAACAGCATGCTGATCGTCAACCGCTCGGATGCCAACACGCTGGCGGGCAACATCTCGGGCACGGGCATGTTCGCGCAGGTCGGCACCGGGATCACCACGCTGACCGGGACCAACACTTATGCGGGCGGCACGCTGATCACCGCCGGGCGCCTGGTGGGCAATGCCATGTCGCTGCAGGGACCAATCCAGACCGACGCACCCGGCGTGCTCGAGTTCGCGCAAGCGACCGCGGGCACCTATGCTGGTTCGCTCCTCGGCACGGGCCGCTTCGACAAGACCGGGGCGGGGCTGCTCACCCTCACCGGCAACAGCAGCACTTACACCGGCGGCACCTTCGTGATCGGCGGAGAGCTGCGGGTCAACGGTGACTACCGTAGCTCGGTGGTTACGGTCCAAACCGGCACGACCCTGTCGGGCACCGGCATCATCGGCGGGCTCGTCGCCCAGAGCGGCAGCACCATCGCGCCGGGCACCAGCCCGGGCACGCTGACCGTCAACGGCAATGTCAGCCTCGCGGCGGGCAGCACGGTGCAGTACGGGATCGCCGCAACGGCACCTTGGGACCGGATCCTCGCCACCGGCACGGCCTCGCTGAACGGCACCGCTGCCTTCACCAACCTCAGCGGAGCAAATGCCTACGCCTTTGGCAGCACCTACCTGCTGCTGCAGGCCGATGGCGGGCGCACCGGCACCTTTGCGAACACCACCGGCTTTGCCGGGTTCGGGAACATCTACCGGCCCGAACTGGTCTACACCGGCACGCAGGTGTCGCTGCGGTTCGCGCCGAACCTTCTGGCCAACATCGTCGGCAACACGGCGCTGACCGCCAACCAGCGTTCGGTGGTGAACCGCATCGATGGCGCGGTGGCCGCGGGTTACAACCCGCAACCGCTGTTCAACATCTACGCCCTGCCGACCGCGCAGCTGCCGGGTGCCTTCGACCAGCTCTCGGGCGAGGTCTATGCGACCGCGGCCGGCGTCGGGATCGAGCAGGAGCGTCTGCTGCGTGAAGCGGTGCTGGGCCGTGCTGCCTCGGCGGCGATGGCGGCACGCACGACGCCCGGTGCGGGTTCGGGCGTGGGCGCCTGGGGCCAGCTGTTCGGCGGTTGGGGCGATGGCGATAGCGACGGCAATGCCGCCGCCTTCGACACCGACCGTATGGGCTTCGTCACCGGCCTTGATTACGGCAAGGCGAACGAGAACGGCAGCTGGCGCGCGGGTGTGTTCGGGATGCAGATCCAGAGCGATGTCACCATCGACGCACGCGGATCGGCGAGCGAGGTCGAGCAGTCGGGTGCTGGTGCTTACGCATCGCTCACCACCGGCGGGTTCGGCGTGACGCTGGGCGGTTATCTGACCGAGGTTGATCTGCGGGCCTTCCGCAACATCAACCTGCCCGGCTTTGCCGAGACCAATGTCGGCGTGACCGAGGGCAAGGGCCGTCAGGCCTTTGCCGAGCTGTCCTACACGATCGAGGCCGGCAAGGCGCTGATCCGTCCCTTCGTGGCCGGGTCGATCGGCACCTTCAAGCTGGATGGTCTGCGCGAGACAGGCGGCGCTGCGGCGCTTGATGTCGCCCGCCAGAGCTACTCGACCGGCACGGTGACCGGCGGGATCGACGGATCGGTCAAGGTCGGCAAGGTCCTGCGTCTGGGCGGTTCGCTCGGTGCGCGTGCCCAGCTGGGTGACCGCGATCCGCAGGCCCTGATCGCGCTGGCCGCTGCTCCGCAGCAGGCCTTCGCGATCGACGCCGCGCAGCTCGACGAAGTGGCCTTCGCCGGACGCTTCGATGCGGTGCTGGAACTTGAAGAGAATCTCATGATCTCGGTCGGCTACACCGGCCTGATCGGCTCCACCCAGACCGACCACGGCGCGCGCGCAACGGTACAAGTGCGGTTCTGAGGACAAGACAGCGACGCGGCGTTCCAAAAGTGGTCGCCGCGTCGATCCCGCTAGAAGATAGCCTTGCCGACCGTTCGGTCCGAAGTGACCGTCGGCGCCTTCTGTCAAGACCAGACATTCGAAGTGGCGATCGTGAACGACTGGGTCTGGTCGCTAGCTGACACTGCCCCGCTCAGTCCGTGAAACGGAAGTAGTCAACGTCCGTTTCGCCAAGCCCGACATTTCTAGGACGCGGTCCCGTAGCCGTCGTCACGCAATGGCCCCTCGCGGCGCGCCAGTCCTCTCTATAGTTCGGTGCCTGCTTTGTGTTATCAACGAGCGGGCTCTGGGAGGGAGAATCGTTATGCGACGCACTTGGTCGGCTCTTGTCATCTTTGGCGGGGCGGGTTGCGCCGCGGCGCTTCTATCAGCCACCGCCATGTCGCAGCCCGCCGCGTCCGGCCCGGTGCGTTATGCCATGGACGCTGCGACCATGAGCGGCATGGGGGCAATGGCCGGCGGAGGCGGGCTCGGCGCGATGATGGGCATGATGCGCGGTGGTGCGCCCGAGCCGGTGCGGCAGCTGACCCTTCGCCACAGTGCGGGCATCACCGCACCCAAACCGCAGGCCGATCACTTCATGCCCAAGGGCGCAGGGCTTGGCGCATCCGTGCGGCTGCTCCCCCCGCCCCGCGGCGAGACCGGGGGCGAAGCGGGCTTCGAGCGGCCGAGCGGACGCTTGCTGCTGTATTGGGGCTGCGGCGCGCGCGCACCCAAAGGCCAGCCGGTTGTGATCGACTTTGCCAAACTCGCTGCGGGCCAAATGCCGCCCGGCTTGTTCATGAGCGGCGCGGACCTGTCCGACGACTGGCAGGCCATCATGGCCAACAGTCCCACCTACACGACCTGGCCCAACGGCAAGGACAGGAAGGCTGTGCCCGCAAGCGGCTCGCTGATCGGCGCGCACCGGATTGCCGCGAATTATTCAAAGGAGATAAACTTCACGCTTGGTGACGACTTCATGCCTCCGTTGCAGGCCAGCACCAGCAGCATAGCGGGAGGCGCCAGCCAACTCGCGTGGGGCGGGATCGACAAGGCAACCGGCTATTACGCCTGGGCGATCGGCGCCAAGGACGGGGGACGAGGCGGCGCGCCGACCGAGATGGTGTGGTGGGCTTCGTCGAAGCAGCAGGCCTTTGGCGGCCCCTTGTGGGACTGGATCTCGCCAGCCGGGGTGCGAAAGTTGATCGCGGCCGGAACGGTGATGCCGCCCGAGCAGCGGGACTGCACCATTCCCGCCGAAGTGATCAAAGCCAGCGGCGAGGGGATGATGGTCAATCTCCAAGCCTATGGTCCGCAGGCCGATTTCGCCTATCCGCCGCGTCCGGCGGATGCCCGCAAGCCGTGGAATCCGGAATGGGTCGCGCGCGTGCGGTTTCGCTCTTCAACCATGCTGATCCCGGGAATGGAAGGCATGGCTGGAGGCATGGACCGGACGGAACCCGGTGCGAGCGGGACCACGGACACAAAGCCGCGGAAGCCCAAGTGCAAAGGCCTGAAGGGCTTGGCAGAGCGCGCCGCGGGCCTATGCGAATAGTGGGGTAAGGGCCAGCGCGTGGCCGTCCCCACGTGACCCTTCCCGCCTGCGTATATTTGACCTTGCACAGTGCGAGGCCTAATGTCGGCGACGTTCGAGGGTGGGGGGATGCCATGCCGGTCTTCAAAGGTGCAAGGACAGCGCTCGCCATCGGTGCCTTGGCTTGCGCCCTCACGTCTATGCCTGCGCAGGCGCAGCTCGGCAGTCTCATCAACGGTGGCAAGCGCGGCGCGGACAAGGCGGATGCCTGCGGCAAGGGCAAAAAGGGCGACAAGGGCCGCGGCGTTCTGGGCGGCATGCTGGGCGGCGCCGTCGACGAATTGACCCGCTCCGCTGGGCTCCGATCCTATGTCCCCATTCCCGAATTCTCCGATCAGCTTACCGAAAGCATCGCCTGTCGGCTCGATCCCGAGGAGCAAAAGCAGGCCGCAGAGGCAACGCTCAGCATCACCCGCACCGACGGGGATGACACCCTGCCCGAAGTCGGAGCAAGCTCGTCCTGGAGTTCGAACACCCGCAACGATGTGAGCGGCAGTTCGACCGTGACCGGGCGTCAGGCGTCCGGTAGCAATCTCGACTGCATCACCGTGACCGATATCGTCATTATCGACGGCGAGGAAGCCCGCGCCGAAAAGCGCATGTGCCGGGCGCCGGGGTCGGCTCGCTACTCCATCGTGGCCTGATGCGCGGTGCACGCATCCTGATCGGTTTGATGGCATGGCTTATGCTGGCCGGCGCGACGAAGATGGATCCGGACAATCCTACCTGTCCGGCGGAACCCGATTTCGGGCCGAGAACCGCCATGACGCTGACCCCTGCCGATCGCGATGGCAAGCGCGTCCTGCTGGCTGAAGGTGCGATCGATTCGACCTTGCCTGCCAGGCTCAAGGCAGCGATCGAGGCGGATGATCGGATCGAGGAGATCTGGCTGCGCTCGCGCGGCGGCAATGCCCGCGCAGGGAACGAAGCGGGCAAGGTCATCCGGTCCTACCGCGGGATGTTGACACGGGTGCCGCGCGGTTGGGCGTGCTTTTCGGCCTGCAATTTCGTGTTCATGGGCGGCGACCGCCGGGCGGTTGATGAGGGCGGCGTGTTCATGGTCCACATGTTCACGCATACCAATGATCGTGCGCTGATTGACGAGGTCGTGATCGAAGGCAGCACGGCAACCACCGAACTCATCGCCAGTATCGAGCAATCCTCGGCCATGCTGGCAAGCGAAGACAATGATTTTCTGATCCGCATGGGCGTCAGCCGGAAGCTCCTGACGGACATCATCTACAAGCAGCAAGCCGTGAAAAGCGAAGGCGATCCGAGTACCCGATATTGCCTCAATCAGAACGAGGCGCGCGAATACAACGTCGTGCCGATCGAAGTGCCAACCCCCTGACGGGGGCCGATGCGTGATCCCGGGAGCGCATGGCGGCTATCACCATAATCGTTGGGATTTCCGCAGCGTTAATCCGGGCCTTCAATCCATGCTTGCTTGCAATCAAAGAACCGGCTGTGGCATGCCTAACTTGAAAGCGGTGACAGCAATGATTGTTTCGTCGTTCCGAGCCATACCTTTTGCTTTTCTGATTTTGGTCAGCACCCCGGCGTTTTCGCAGACGCTTCAGCAGCTTGATGCGCTTTCGGACGAGACCGTCGACGAACAGACCGGGATCGCTTTGGCTCTCAAACAGACCGAGCGGGGCGAACTGCTTGAGGCATTGGCGACAATCGAGCGTGTCCTGACCCTGTTTCCTGGATCGGCGGAGGCGCGCTTCAATCATGCCATGTTGTTGTGCAGGATCGGTGATCCACAGGGTGCTCTGATCGAGTTCGACAGGCTGAAGGACAAGGACTATCCACCCCAACAGGTGAAACAGGCCATCGCGAACTGCCGGATCGCTGCCGGGGAACGCCAGTCATGATAACTGCGCGTTTGCCCTTTCTGTCAATTGCCGGCGCCAGCCTTGTCGCGATCAGCGCGCTTGCCAGTCCGGCCGCAGCGCAGCAGCGTGTGGAGGTCGGCAATGCTGCCAGCGTAGCCGGCGATGTCACGCTCGCAAACAGCCAGACGAGGAAGCCGGTCAATGTCCAGCGGCGCCAGCGCATTGCCTGGGGCGACCTGATCGAGACCGGTCGCAACGCGCAGATGCAGATCCTGCTGCTGGATCGGTCAAACTTCGGCATCGGGCAGAGATCGCGTATCCGGATCGACCGGTTCGTCTATGATCCGAACAAGGAAAGGTCGGTTGTCGCGACCCTGATCAAGGGTGCCTTGCGCTTTTTCTCTGGAGAGGAGAGCGGCAGGCGCAGCGGCGAGATCTCCACGCCATCCGGTCGGATCGGCATTCGAGGAACTGCGGTCGACATGATCGTGGGCGAGGGCGCGCGCGACATCGCCGAGAAGGAGCCAGCGGTCGGCAATGTTCGCGGCAACAAGAACGAGGCGACGCTGGTGGTGTTGCGCGGGCCGGGGAGCATGGCCCAGCCCGGCCTCGCGCCCGGGCGTGTCGAAGTGAGCGGCGCAGATGTCACGGTGGTCCTCGATCAGCCCGGCCTCGCAGCCTATATTCCGCGCCAGGGTGCTGCCCCGATCGGGCCGTTCCGAATTGGCGACAGGGGGCTTGCACGGCTGCAGGACGAACTCGCCCCGCGATGGGCGCGCAGTTTCAAAGGCGGCATCCCGACTGAAGCGATCGCGGGCGCAGCCGCAGCCGCGGTGATCGGCGGCATCCTGCTCGGCAACCGCGGGCGGGACGAGCCGGACCAGAATAACGGGCAGGCGGGTAACCCCAACCAGACGGCCACCACCAATCAGGGAAGCAATCAGCCCGATCCGGTGTGCCGCGACGCCGCAGGGCGACAGATACCCTGCCGGCCGCGTTGAACGCTACTTGGCGGTTGCCTGATAGGTGCCGTCCCAATCCTTGTCGGGCGGGTTGACGGAGAGACTGGCAATCCGATCGGCAAAAAGGGCGCCAAGGCTGGCGATCCCGAAGCGGGCGAAGTGCGGTTTCGCCCCTTCCAGAGCGGCCAGTGCCTGCGGCCACGTCTGCGCGCGATAGGCTTCCAGCATCGCCGCGTGCGAGGCGGCCATGGCGGCAAAGCTTGCTTCGGCACGCAATCGTTCGTCACCCAGTAGCGCGTAAATCGCCATCGGCGCATCACGGCCAACGACGCGGACACGGTCGAGTTCGATAACCGCAAAGTCAGGCAAGCGAAGGGCGAGCGCTTCACCCATAATCACAGGCACCCCGTAGAGCTTGGTGAGACCCTCAAGTCGGGAGGCGACGTTCACCGTATCGCCGATCAGGGTGTAGGACAGCCGTTCACGCGACCCCATGTTGCCGACGCAGCACAATCCGGCATTGAGGCCGATCCCGATCTCGACTTCGCCCGGCCAAGGGACCTCGTCCTGCTGCGCCATGGCAGCATTAAGCGCACGGGTCTCGTCGATCATAGCCAAAGCTGCCCGCGCCGCATGGACGGGATGGTCAGGGTCATCCAGCGGCGCATTCCAGAACGCGAGGATGGCATCGCCGATATACTTGTCGAGCGTTGCCTTGTGAGCGAACAGGATGGCGCTCATCGGCGTCAAAAACGCGATCAGAAATTCGATGACCTCGCGCGGAGAATAGCGTTCGGAGATGCGGCTGAAGCCACGGATGTCACACATCATCACGCTCATGTCGCGCTCCTCACCGCCAAGCTCGAGCTTGCCCGGATCGGCGGCAATCTGGCGCACGAGTTCGGGTGAGAGGTAGCGGTCGAAGGCGGCATGGATGAAGCGGCGCTGGTGCTCCTCGCGGTAGAAGGCCGCAACGGTTTGCACCGCGTAGACCGCAAGGATTGCCAGAACCGGTAGCACCGGATCGAGCAGGTATCCTGCGCGGGTGAAGGCAAGCCAGCTGCTGAAGCCGCTTGCCACAATCAGGCCGAGCGCAGCCAGCGCCCCCAGCGCAGCGCCAAGACGCGGCAGCAAAAGCGCAAGGCCTGCACCCGCCAGTACCGCCAACAGGCCTTCGAGCGCGCCCGCCCAATCCGGCCGCTCAAGATAATGGCCAGCCAGAATCTGCTCGGCGGCGGCGGCATGGACATTGACGCCGGCGACGCTTTGGCTGAGCGGTGTCGCAACCAGATCTTGCAAGCCTTCTGCGCTGCCACCCACGAACACGATCTTGCCCGCCACGGCCGCCTTCAGCGCCGCATCGGAGATGTCACCGCCGATGATGCGCCATGCGGGCAGGGTTTCGGTCCGAGGGGTCGCAGCATAGTGCACCCACATCTCGCCCGCATCGGTGAGCGGAATTTCGGCAGGCCCGACCCGGATCGAAACGGCCGCGCCCGGGCTGGCCAGCGTCTCGCCGGTGCCGTCGCTGGCCAGAAGATTGGGCGAACCAGCACCCAGTGCCATCCGCACCGCCTCCAGAGCCAATCCGGGGAGGGGTTTGCCTCCCTGTATTGCGGTCAGCGGCACACGGCGCACAATCCCGTCATCGTCCCCCTGCAGGGTAACGAAGCCGGTGCCCGCCGCGGCTTGCTCGATCAAGGGGAGCGGTCGCAGTGCGCCAGCATAGGTCGCCACATCGCGTTCGGGCAGGGTCCCGGCGATGGTAAAGCTCGCGCGTGCCTCGACATCGCTCCCGCCTTCGCCCGGTCCGAGGAAAAAGTAGCCGGCCACCACGGGCACCTTGTCGAAACTTTCGACGAACAGACGGTCGTGGCTCGGTAGCGTGAGCAGAGTCGGTGCAAGCGGGCTTTGGGGGTACCGCGCGGCAACGGCTTCGGGTGACGTTCGGTCGGCTTCCGAGAACACGATATCATAGGCGACCACCTTCGCGCCGGCCTCGCCCAGGCGCCGTGTCAGCGTTGCAAGTTCGGTGCGGGGCCAGGGCCATTGGCCGGAACGCCGGATCGATTCCTCATCAATATCGACCACCGCGACACGCGAAACGGGCTGCCCTTGCCATGGCGCAATGCGTTGAAAGGTATCGAACGCGATGGCCTCGGCGCGCTGGAGCGGCATCGGGTTGCCAGCCGCCACAAGCATCACAACCGCGAGCGCCGCAAAACCCGCCAAGGAAGGCCCTATCCGTCCAGCCCAACTCTGCAAGCGCTCCACGCGATCTCCCCCGATACGCTCGTGCATCCGCTTAAGCCGCCTGCGGGAAAATCGCAATTTTCCGCCTCGGCCAAACCGGCCCGAGGGTAGATGCCGATCGCCAGCTGCTTCTTTTTGTCGTCAATGCGATGTTTAACCTGTCACCGCTTGCCGCCGGAAGGCTCCACCAGCAGGAACAGGCCGAGCGTATCGCCAACCTCGTAGGGCTTCTCGCGCAATGTGGCCCCCAAGGGCCCCGGATGCAGCGGGAAGACTAGGGACATTCTCGGACGACCGAGGGTCTAAATCCCTCGGGTTTCCAAGGATTTTATGGACTTTCTGGGGCTATTTGGGAAGGGAGGGCTGGAGCGGGTAGCGGGAATGGAATTGGCGGACTTTAAGTATCTGAAATCAGATATTTAAATTGCCGGTTTTAGATTTGGCCCCCAACAATATCCCGGGAACAAGTTGATGCAATTGGACTTCACTGGACGCGGAATCGTGGTCCGATAATGGACGGATCGACGCAGCAATAACACCGATCGGCGGTGCTAGGCACCCACCTCAATTCGAATGTGTTGTTCGTCGCATTCGAAAATGGAATCACAGGGATCATTAGACGATGGTCAGACAGCAAAATGTAGGCTCGCGACCTGGAGAGACGGTTAGCGCATTTGGCGTGGCGGACCTGCGGATATCGACTCTCATAAATTTGGTCGATTTGGCTGAATAGCATAGAGACCCTCGGGTGAAGAGGGTTGACGCGATGAATTTTGAGTCAAGGCTAGTGTTCGAAAAGGTCTCCGTGGCCTCCTCGACCCACGTGCCACCCGTTCAACCCAAGCCAAATTTTATCGATCTGTTCTGCGGGGGCGGCTTGGTTCGCCTCGGCCTCGATAATCGTTGGTCGTGTAGCCTTGCGGTCGATTGGGATGGGACAAAAGAAGAAGCTTACAAATGCCTCTGGGGTGAAGAAGCGTTCGAGCGGGCTGATGTAAGCGAAATTTCGGAAGAGCGGATCACTGATGGAACCAGCCTAGTCTGGGCATCGTTCCCGTGCCAAGATCTCTCCCTTGCAGGCAACAGAAGCGGCTTGTCGGGGTCTCGGTCTGGTTATTTTTGGTCGGTTATTGAACTTATAGCAAAGGCGAAAAATAGAGGCCACCGTCCGCAAGTCCTCGCATTTGAGAACGTGCCAGGGTTTGTTTCTCAAAATGGCGGGCAGGATTTTGTTTCGGCTATTCGAGCGGTGACGGGGCTTGGGTATGCATGCACAGCCATTGTCGTGGATGCGAAACACTTCGTGCCCCAATCTCGCCCACGCGTGTTTATCTTGGCAGTCCACCACGATGCCCTTAGGCACGCGGCTATCGCAGACGTGCAGCCGAACTGGCTCTATCCCAAGTACCTTACGCGCACAATCTATGAGACCAGACTAAACGATTCGCCTGATTGGTTTTGGCTCGCAGCGGGCCCTCAGGTTGCCCGCAACGTTACCTTGACCAGCATTATGGATTGGCAGGTAGATCAGAGCGCTTGGGACGATATGACTCAGACGCAAGCATTGCTCAAACTTCTATCTCCACTACATCAATCAAAGCTAGAAGCTGTTATATCTAAAGGTGAGCGACAGGTATTTGGTATCTATAGGCGCATGCGACCAACAAAAGATGGTAACAACGTCCAACGTGCTGAGATCAGCTTCAATGACCACGCCGGTTGCTTGAGAGCGCCAACAGGAGGGTCAAGTCGACAAAAATTCTTGTTCGTAGATGGAAAAAAAATCCGATCAAGACTGCCCCTACCACATGAACTATGTCGCATTATGGGTGTAAAAGAGAAAAATTTCTCTGAATTGACGTATAATCAAATCTATCGTGTTTTTGGCGAAGGGGTTTCGCCTCCAGTAGTCAGCTTCATCGATGAAATTTTCTTCAGCAAAGTAGTTTAATTTTTTCAATTGATGGAAACATTATGTCAAATCCGACGCTCGACTTCGACCATAATATAATCGAGCATCTTGGCATTAAGCTTTACCAAAATCGTCCTGTCAATGTGTTGGCAGAATTGGTTTCGAACAGCTGGGATGCGGGTGCGCTGAATACGTGGATCGATGTCTCTTCTGACCAGAATCTGATTTGCGTATCCGATGACGGCTCGGGCATGAGTCTGAACGATATTGCCTCTCGATACCTTATCATAGGCTTGCAGAAGCGAGAGGAACCGACGGACCTTGCTGGCCGGGAAAGAAAGCCCATGGGTCGGAAAGGTATAGGTAAGCTCGCTCCGTTCGGCATAGCACGTACAGTTGAAGTGGTCAGCCTCAAGGATGGTCTCGCAAATTGGTTCACCCTAGATTTGGATGAAATCATCGAGGCACAGCCTCAAAAAAGATATGAGCCAAAATTCCGATGCAAGAATGATGCAATCTCTGAAATTGATCTAGGCGATTTCGAGTATGCAGACTCGGTAACAAAGTTCCTTCATCGTGTTAAGGATCGAGGCACAGGCACACTAATTATTCTGAGTAGGCTCACATCTAATCGAGTCCCAACTCCCGAATACGTGTTAGAACGGATGGCAGCCCGATTTACGACGATTTTAGCGCGCGATGACTTTACCGTTTGGGTGAACGAAGACGAAATTGAATATGAGACGGCAATGCCAGAGTTTGAGCTTCGTATACCGAGCGATGGCTTCGAAGAAGTGGAAATCGGCGGGCGAAAGGTGAAAGCGTGGGCTGGTTTTTTCAAGAAAGCTGAAACAGCGACAGACGAAGCAGGTGTTGGTGTCTATGCTCATGGAAAGATAGCACAAGACCGCCCTTTCTTTTTCTACTCCAAAGGAAAAGAAGTATTCCAGAGATATCTTTATGCAGTGGTGGAAGCTGACTGGATTGACGAGCTCGAGGATGATGTGATCTCGACTGACCGCACAAGCGTAAACTGGGAACACGATCAACTCGAAGAAATGGCAGAGTGGGGCCGGAAAAAAGTAAATTCATGGCTCTCACAGTATGACGCATTCCGAAAATCGCTTCACAAGAGCGAGACGTCAAAGGCAGCTAGGGCGCTTCGTGAAGAAAGGAAGATTTACAACTTTTCACAGACCGAAAATGAGGAGATCGACACTCTAGTCGCGAAGGCAACTGCGGAATTGCCAAAGTCACAGATTGAAGCCTCTCGGGAAGGATTGTTGGAAGCGGTTACCAAAGCTTGGGCAAACGAACCAACTCGGATTCTCGTTAAGCAACTATGGGACACATTGAGCGAAGGGGGAAACCCGAGCAAAACTTTCGAAGCGATTCTCACTGGTTTGCATAAGAATTCGGTTCCCGAGTCAATGGGCTTGGCGATAACCTTCGCACAGAGAGCTTATGCAGTCACTGTTCTGGCGAAGCTTGTAAACGAACGGTCAGAGCAGAACTTACAGGACCTGATTGAAGAATTTCCATGGATCATTGATCCGTCCGGTGCTTTGGTGACTGCGGACAGGCATCTCAAGACTACAATTAACAATCTCGCTGATAAATTTGATGGAGATCGCTACGAGCCCCTTGCGATGATCAAAGAGATACCGGAGTCTTCTAGGGCTGATTTTGTCTTTCTATCAGACGCCGGCGATAAAAACATTAAAGTGATTGAGCTTAAGGCACCGGGCGGCGATACTCTACAGAAACGGAATGAGCGGCAACTCGTTGCATATCTGGACCATATATCTCAGCACTACCCTAGTGCTCAAATCTCAGGAGTGTTGGTTGGCAACGTTGGCCCAAGCCCAGGCTACCGAGCAGACGATCAGAGAGTTACAGTACAAGGCTGGGATTCTGTGCTCACAGAGTGTCGTGTAGTTTACGTTGAATTACTGGCGTCGATGCTAATTCGTTCAGATGTAACGCCCTCAGATGACAGATTTGCGCTCATACAGAAATTTGCGGGGGACGACGTGTGGGAGCTTTTGCATCGGATTGCAGAAAAAGATCCTGCCCTTAGGGAAGTGATGAAAAAATTCGAGTACCTGACGTCCACCTAAATTCTATTAGTGCTGACTGATTTCACATTTCTAATGTTATTGGAATTTCTTGATTCCTTCATTTCGATTTTTTCGAAGCAAAGATGATGGCTTGGAGATCCGGATGAATGGTCATCCGGGATGCTGATCGGATGAGATGGTGGCCTGGCTTCGCCGCTTCGCGACGAGCGCTTTGAGACTTTCGGTAAGCACGAGAGTTGAGCATCCCAGCTTGACGATTTCGATCTCCCCATCCGCAATGAGAACGTAGAGCGTGCTGCGACTGATGCCGATGTAGCGGCAAGCGTCGGGCACACGCATGGTGATCGGCTCAATGTCATGCGCGCTATCGCCTGAGGCACCAGCGTCGGCCTGTAGTTCCGTCCGGAATGCCATCCGGGACCCTCGGTGAACCCCATGTGACTGCTGCCTGCCTGCATGTGTAGCGGATCGGTTTGGATATGCGGCCATCGGACTGGTCCTTTGCATCTTTCGGGTGATGACGGACCAGCCCTCGGAGCTTGGAGGGGGGACGAAGACGAGCCCGCCATCGCCGCGATTATCGGGCACGAGAGCCAGCAAGGTCGAGATGACGTTCGTACGCTGGAGCAACCAAAGCTACGCCGCGCTCCGGATAGCGAAGGATCCCGCATCAGATCGGACGCACACACATGGGATTGGGCGGGGCTGGATTCGTCTGATCGCAGCCTCAAATTGACCAGATTGGCTCGAATATCAGACAGCCGTCTCAGTGATCATTGATTTCTCAGGATTTCTCGGAACTACCGGCGGCTGGGGTGATGTGAATGCCGTCGCATAAAGTGCAGCAAAACCAACCACCTGCACCCAAGCCGACGGCGGTGCTTTTATCTTGCAGTCTTATTTGCCATCGCAATCCGGACGCCTGCGGACTTTCCGTTCTGATGGTACATGGGCGGCATTTGCTGCTCAGCGGTCGCCGACCTCGTTCCAGAACGCGGCCTGTCGCTGTGCCTCTAGCCGTTCCAGCGGCACGTCGATCAAATCGAATTTGAGATTGTACATTGGAAGCTGCCAGTGGTTGTAGAAAAGCCGCGCATGATGCTCGGTGGCGCGGTCCGTAACCAGCCCTTCCGAGTCCAGGTGAGCGCTGAGTTGTTTGGTCAGCTCGCGCGCTTCGACCGGTCCTTCTTCCTTTACGAAGTCGACGCTGCCCCAGATATCACTGGTAGCTTGAAGGCCTGCACGAGTTAGCACCCCCAGAGCATCAAGCGCTTCAACGATGTCCAATGCGACGGGCCGCAGGGTGATTGTCGAAATGGTCCAGCGATTGGGATCATTCCATTGCGGTATGCTGTCTTCGTGGACCTCGATGTCGGCATACATCGTGCTCTCGCGCCGATAGAGCGACCAATTGGGAACGATGTATTCGCTTATGCCGCCATCGAGAAAGTGGCCTTGCCGCTCGTTGTCGACATACTCCTGAAGCTGAGCGGTGTTGGTTGGCCGCCATGACTGGGCGCCCGCATAGATCATGCGCGAGAGGTGGTCGTAGAGTGTCTTCTTCACGATCCGACCGATGCGCTTGCTGACCTCGGGCACAGGGCATCGTACCAGATCGATGAGGATAAGGGCCTTCGCTGATTCTTCCTCGGCAAAGCCAGCGAGCACTGCTGCCTCACGGGGACTGTCCGCCAACGCCTCCGCCGCTCGCCAAAATCCCTGCGCACTTTGAAGTATGATTGGCAGGCCTTCGGCTATGAAGTCGAGGCGATCCGAGTGGCTCATGTTGCATAGGGCGCGTGCCTGTCTGCCACCAAAGCTGATCTTGGTCTTTTTTTCGCTCATGCGCCGATCCTACTACTATTCCCTCACGCGAACCCGTGCAATTAGCATTGCATGAGCAAGAAACCGTATGATGATCGAGAAGATCTGGAGAAGCTTCGATCTCAATGGAAGAAGATCGATGGCATTATTGAGCGCCAGAAGGAGTGGTCGGCAGCGATCGTTAGGGCCGCGACGGCGGCCGAGATCGCTGCGAACATAGCGATCCGAAAGCGTTTCGAAATCGAAAGTGAGTTCTCGCCGGAATTCATAGATTCCCTGCTGATCTGGGCCAACGGCATCGAGGGGAAGTTTAATCGCTTGATCATTCCGGCGGAGCGAGACGAGGCGCAGAGGAAGGCCCTTCGCAGCCTGAAGAAGCGAGCCGAGCGACTGAACAAGAAACGCAATGCTATTGTGCACCGGGGCGCGTTTGCAACCGAGCGTGAAATGCGTGAATTTGTCGACCTTGCTCGCGAAATCGTGGGCGCGCTTGTGACGCCGTGGGAGCCGACCTTTAAGCTGGGCGGACAGAAACTCACGAAAGGGAAACCGACTAAGTCAGCGAAACCGGTACGGTCTACGAAGGCAAAGCCGGGCAAGGGGAAAAGCTAAGGCTACTAGTCGAACAGCCAACTCCGGGACTCGGTTCACCGAACCTTATCAGGCTTCGCCCTCGCTTCTGACTTAAGCTTCTCGATGCGCTCCGAGCAGACTTCGTGCACCACACGACCGAGTTCCTCGACCTGAGCGCCGAGCCATTCGAGTTCCTCTTTGGTCACGCGGTAGTGCTTGGAGTACCGAGCCTTGACGTAGGCGTCCTTGAGCTTCTCGAACCGCGCGCGATCCCGCTTCGTCTCACGCGGCCAGACATAGGTCAGACGAGGATCGATCCGCTCGGCCTGGGTGCGGAGGAAGCCGAGATTGTGGACGTGGGGTGTGTAGAAGGTGCAGACCAGAAGGACGCAGTGGTAAAGCCGTTCTGTCGCCTGATGCATATCGAACGCGGCGTCCTTTAGGTGCCCTTGCGAGATATAGTATTGAGCGCCACCGTAGCGTTTCTGCGCTGATGGAAACCACTCTTCGAAGTACTCCTTCGCCATGTTCAGAGCCTGCGACGGCGTCTTCGGCTTGGGCGTGTGGAGCTCGGTGTCGTCAGACTGATAGACCGCGATCCCTTCGGCCTTCACGTCCATGAAGAAGTAGCGCCCGTGGGCGAGACCGTCGTTCACCTCCTGCAGGGTGTGGACGATGAAGTTGACCGGCGTGCGCAGCGTGCCCGTAAGGCCATACTCGCGGATCAGCCGCTCATCGAGCTTGGCCCAGTACTTGACCCGGTCCGTGAGCCGCTTGTCGCTGACGATAATCAGCAAATCGAAGTCCGACCGGTAGCCCTTGGCGGTGTGCGGCTCATCGACCCAGGTGCCGCGCGCATAGCTGCCATAGAGGATCACCTTGAGGATGCGCCCGGCCTTCTTCCACTCGTGCTTGGCGAGCGCGAAGGCGTCGTCGAACTCCTCGAAGATCAGCTGCACCACGCGCTCAAGCTCGCGCTGTTTTTGCGGGGGCAGATGGTCGAGGTCGGTGCGCATCAACGGATACTAGCAAGCGGTTGAACGGCTTGCACCTGCCCTGTGCACAGGCGCGCCGGGACGGCGCACACCAAAGCGCTGAGGAGCGGCGCGCCGGGGTGCTGACCGTCGCTCATCGTCTGGCCCCTCGGCGGATCGGGACCACCTCGCCGCCGCCGTCGCGCAGTTGGACAAGATAGTCGCTCCACCATTGCATCATCTCGACGCGTTCATCCCAGTGCGCGCCGCGATGATAGGCCGCGCGCACCTTGTCCGCATCGCCATGCGCCAGCGCGCGCTCGATCGCATCGGGATGCCACTTGCCACACTCGTTGAGCAGGGTGGAGGCCATCGCCCTGAATCCGTGCGCCGTCATCTCGTGGGTGGAGTACCCAAGACGGCGAAGCGCAGCATTGATGGTGTTGTCGCTCATGGGGCGCTTGCGGGTCCGGATCGACGGGAACACATATCCCTTGGGTCCAGTCAGAGCATAGGTCTCCTCAAGGATCGCAATCGACTGCCGCGACAGCGGCACCCGGTGGTCCTTGCGCATCTTGGTCTTGTCAGCCGGGATGGTCCACAGAGCCCCGTCAAGGTCGAACTCTTGCCATTCGGCATGGCGCAATTCGCCGGGACGAACGAACACATGCGGAGCCAGCTGCAGCGCAAGCCTCGTAATCGGCTGGCCGTCATATTCATCGATGGCACGCATGAGCGGCCCGACCCGCTCGGGATCGATGATCGCGCCATAGTGCGTGACCGTCGGCGTAATCAGTGCACCGCGCAGATCGCGCGTGGGATCTGAGCGCACCCGCGCTGTCGCCACTGCATAGCGGAACACTGCGCCTGCCAGCTGCATCGTCCGGCGCGAGCTCTCGTATTTGCCCTGCCGCTCGATGCGCCGCACCGCCTCCAGAACGTCTATGGGCTCAATGTCGGTGATGGGCAGCTTGCCGATCGAGCCCGACAGCAGCGACAACAGATATTCGCAGCGCCTCGACGTCGCAGGCGACCAAGCCTTTGCCCCATCGCGTTTACGCTTCTCGCAGTACTCCCGCGCGATCTCCGAGAACGTGTTGTTCGCTTCAAGCTGAGCGCGAAGCTTCGCCTTCTGCTTTTCCCGTCCCGGATCAAGCCCATGAGCCAGCTGCTCTCTCGCCTCACGCGTCCGGTTACGCGCATCGGCCAGGCCGATCTCGGGGTACTTGCCCAGCGCGACCTTCTTTTCGCGCCCGTGAATGCGGTATTTGAGTCGCCAGAGCTTGGTTCCGGTGGGCTGCACCAGCAGGAACAGTCCCAGCGCATCGCCCATCTTGTACGGCTTCTCGCGCGGTTTTGCGTTGCGGATCGCGACGTCGGTAAGCGGCATGATCAAGCCTCCTTTGTCCATCGTGGCCCCATGGTTGGGGGCCAGGCCTAAAAGCCGCCCTCGATTCTTCGATCATTTGGCCCCCACAGACGTTGGATGCGGGTGGAAATGCGAAGATTTGGGTGGACGGCGATGTGCGGAAAACCCTCGGAAATCCAAGGGCTTTATAGACAAAATCGGACGTTTGGGGAAGGGGGTGATGGAGCGGGTAGCGGGAATCGAACCCGCATAGCCAGCTTGGAAGGCTGGAGCTTTACCACTAAGCTATACCCGCGTGGTGCCGTAAGCCGCCCATGCCACCGAAGGCGCGGGTGCGTCAATATCGGTTGAGGCCTTGCCGTGATGTCGGTCTGCTACTTGAGCGCGCTCCCAACTGGCAGATTGTCGATCAGACGGGTGCCACCGATCCGGGCGGCCACCAACAGGCGCGCGGGGTGTTCGCCCAGCGTGGCGAGCGGGGCGAGGCTGTTGGCATCGGCCAGCTCGGCATAATCGATGCTTGCAAACCCTGCGCCGAGCACCTGCGCCTGCAACCGCGCGAGCGTGTCTGCCACCGGCGCGCCGCCTTTGATCGCATGCACGGCGGCCTGCATCGCGCGTGGTAGAGCTGCGGCGGCAGCGCGCTGTTCGGGCGTCAGGTATCGGTTGCGGCTGCTCAACGCCAATCCGTCCGCCTCGCGCACGGTCGGCACGCCGATGATGTTGTCCACATGGGGGCGGGTCAGATCGAGATCGCGCGCCATCGCCCGGATCACGGCAAGCTGCTGGAAATCCTTCTCGCCGAAGAACGCCATGTCGGGCGCGACCTGGTTGAAGAGCTTGCACACCACCGTTGCCACGCCGTCGAAATGGCCGGGGCGCGCCGCACTGCACAGGCCTTCGCTCACTCCGGCAACGCTGATATTGGTGGCGAAGCCCTGCGGATACATCGCCTCGACCGTGGGCGCCCACAGCAGCGCGCAGCCCTCTGCCTCAAGCATCGCGGCATCCTCGGCCAATTGGCGGGGGTAGGCGTACAGATCCTCGTTCACGCCGAATTGCTTCGGGTTCACGAAGATCGAGGCGACCACATGATCAGCGGCCGCGCGTGCGCGGCGCACCAGGGTAAGGTGCCCTTCGTGCAGCGCGCCCATCGTCGGCACCAGCGCTATTGTCGCGCCATCGCTGCGCAACTGTGCCAAAGCGGTTCTCAACATTTGCAGCGTTTTGACCGTTTGCACCGCGGGGCCTCCAAGGATAAACGCAAAGCCACGCCCTAGCGGCGCTTACTGTCCCATTTCAAGCCGCTCCTCCGAGAGACCCGTGATGCCCTCCGCCCCCGCTTCCGAACCCGTGACGGCACCCCGCGCCTTGCGCAAGGGGCAGGCGCACCGGATCGTGTTCGCCAACGAGAAGGGCGGCACCGGCAAGTCGACCACGGCGGTGCATACTGCGGTGGCCTTGTCCTATCTCGGCGCGCGGGTGGCTTCGATCGATCTCGATCCGCGTCAGCGCACCATGCACCGCTATATCGAGAACCGGCTCGGCACGCTCGAAAAGCGCGGGCTGACCTTGCCGACGCCCGATTGCGAGGTGTTTCGGGGTGAGAACACCGGCGATCTGATCGCAATGATCCGCAGGCTCGAGGCGAGCTGCGATTTCCTGATCATCGACAATCCCGGGCGTGACGATCCGTTTGCCCGCATTGCGGTGGAACATGCCGACACGCTGGTCACACCGATGAACGACAGTTTTGTCGATTTCGACCTCATCGGGCAGGTCGATTCCGAGACCTTCAAGGTCAAGAAGCTGTCCTTCTTCGCCGAGCTGATCTGGGAGGCGCGGATGAAGCGCAGCCGCATGACGATCGAACAGCAGCGTCCGGAAATGGATTGGATCGTGGTGCGCAACCGCACCGGCCATGTCGAAGCGAAGAACCAGGCGCGTCTGCACAAGGCGCTCAATGAGATGTCTAAGCGGGTCGGCTTCCGGGTGACGCAGGGTCTCAGCGAACGGGTGATCTACCGCGAGCTGTTCCCCTCGGGCCTGACGCTGCTCGACAAGGGGCATCTCGGCGAACTCGGCACCAGTCACTTGGTCGCCCGGCAGGAGCTGCGAGCACTGGTCAAGGCGCTGAGCCTGCCGGAGTTCAACCGCGAACAGGGCGAGCTGGAGCTGGCCTCATGATGCGTGCACTGATCCTTATCGCGGTGGTCTGCGTCTTTTGCCGCTGGGCATTCGGCAAGTGGCCGTGGGACTTCCTGCGGTCGGCGCCGACCCGCAGTCAGGCTGTGTTCCGGGCGCGCAAGCTGCTCGGTGTGGAGGCGGGTGCGGGGCGTGACGAAATCGTTGCGGCGCACCGCCGACTGACAACACTGGTGCATCCCGACAAGGGCGGCACCACCGCGGCGATGCAGGAAGCGAATGCGGCGCGCGATCTGCTGCTCGACGATCTGCCTTTGCCGGGCGAGGGGGCTGACGTCTGAGATTGCGCGAAATGGCATCGCCGCATTGACACAATCGGGCGCCAAGGGCCTTGATCAATGTGCGGCCTGCGGGAATGAAACGGCGGCGCCAATCGTTAAACCAGACAGACCTTCGCCAGTTTTCCGTTTCCCCACCGGCCGGGCCGACAAGGACCTAATTCGATCATGCAACACCACTTCCACCCCACCGTGCTGCGCGAATACGACATTCGCGGGATCATCGGCGAGACGCTCGGCGCGGAGGATGCGCGCGCGATCGGGCGGGCTTTCGGCACGCTGCTGCGCGAGGCGGGGGGGCAAACCGTGGCGGTGGGTTACGACGGGCGGGTAAGTTCGCCCATGCTCGAACATGCACTCGTCGAAGGGGTTACCGCGAGCGGGTGCGATGTCGTGCGGATCGGCATGAGCGCGACCCCGATGCTCTATTACGCGGAAGCTTCAGCCGAACAGGTTGATGGCGGCATTCAGATAACTGGCAGCCACAATCCCCCCAATTACAATGGCTTCAAGATGGTATTTCTGGGGCGGCCCTTCTTCGGCGCCGATATCCAGAAGCTCGGGAAACTGGCAGCAGACGGTGCCTTCGCCAGCGGAGCGGGTCAGGTCACCACGCGCGACATCATGGGCGAGTATGTCGAGCGCCTGCTCGAAGGCCTGACCGGTATCGATCCCGCGAAGCTCGAAGGTCTGCGCGTCGGCTGGGATGCCGGCAATGGCGCCGCCGGGCCCGCGCTCGAGGCGCTGGCTGCCCGGTTGCCCGGGGAACACCATCTGCTGTTTACCGAAGTTGACGGACATTTTCCCAATCACCATCCAGATCCGACTGTGGAAGCCAATCTGGCCGATCTGCGCGCGCTCGTCGCCGACAAGCAGCTCGATTTCGGAGTGGCTTTCGATGGCGATGGCGACCGGATTGGCGCGATCGACGGCACCGGCCGGGTTATCTGGGGCGATCAGCTGCTGATGATCTACGCCGAGGATCTGCTCAAGAACCGCCCGGGTTCCACGATTATCGCCGATGTGAAGGCCAGCCGTGCGCTGTTCGACCGGGTGGCCGAGCTGGGCGGGAAGCCCCTGATGTGGAAAACCGGCCATTCACTAATCAAGTCCAAAATGAAGGAAACCGGCGCGCCGCTGGCAGGCGAGATGAGCGGGCACGTGTTCTTTGCCGACGAGTATTACGGGTTCGACGATGCGCTTTACGCAGGGGTCCGGCTGCTTGCGGCCGCAGCGCGGCTTGGCAAATCGGTGACCGAGCTGCGCGGGGCGATCCCGCCGATGCTCAACACGCCGGAACTGCGTTTCCAGGTCGACGAGAGCCGCAAGTTCGCCGCGATGGAGGAAATCGCCGGACGGCTCACCACGGCGCCCGGCCCGGACGTCGAAAGCGTCAACGCGACCGATGGCGTCAGGGTCAACACCGCTGACGGCTGGTGGCTGCTGCGCGCCTCGAACACGCAGGACGTGCTGGTGGCCCGTGCCGAAAGCGAAACGCCCGAAGGTCTGGAGCGGCTGCTCGCCCAGATCGACGCACAGCTTGCTTTGTCGGGGCTGGAACGCGGTGAGAGTGTCGCGCACTAGCCGCCGGGACCACTGCAATTCCAATTGCCTGAGGCGCGACCCGCGCTATGACGGCTTCAATGCTTGTCGGGATTGATCTTGGCACCACCAACAGCGCCGTGGCGCTTTGGCAGGACGGTGCGCCGCAGCTTGTGCCCAATGCCTTGGGCAAGGAGCTGACCCCTTCCGCTGTCAGCCTCGCCAAAGGCGGGCAGAGCTGGGTGGGGCAAGCCGCGCTTGACCGGATGGCGACCCATCCGGCGGACACGGCTACCAGCTTCAAACGGATGATGGGGACGGCGAGCACCGTCACCTTGGCAGGCACCACGCTGACGCCCGAGGACCTATCGGCGATGGTCCTGCGCAGTCTTGCCGATGATGTCGAGGCGGCGACGGGCGAACGGCCCACCGCGGCGGTCATCACGGTTCCAGCCTATTTCAACGAGCGCCAGCGCCGCGCCACCCGTCGCGCAGGAGAGATTGCGGGGCTTGAGGTCAAGCGCCTCATCAACGAACCGACCGCCGCCGCACTCGCTTTCGGGCTGACCGACCGGGGCGACCGCGAGCCCTTCCTCGTCTTCGATCTGGGCGGCGGCACGTTCGACGTCTCGATTGTCGAGATGTTCGAAGGCATTGTCGAGGTGCGCGCCTCGGCCGGCGACAACCGCTTGGGCGGCGATGATTTCGACGATGTGCTGGTCAAGCTGGTCGAACCGATGCTGCCCGCCGGCGCGCTCGACACCCTTCCCGCGGACCGCCGCCGCGCGCTGCTGACGCTTGCGGCGGAACGCACCCGCCGCGCGCTTTCCAGCGCCGAGGAGGCCGATTTCACCGTGGTTGCGGATGATACGGCACTGACCGCGCGCGTCACGACCGAGGCTTTCGAGGAAGCCGCTGCCGCTCTCGTCAAACGCCTGCGCGATCCGGTGATCCGGGCGCTGCGCGATTGCCATATCGACGTGAAGAGCCTGTCGGACATCGTGCTGGTCGGCGGGGCGACGCGAATGCCGGTGGTGCGCAAGGCGCTCACCCGGATGTTCGGGCGCTTCCCCAACGCCACCGTTCACCCCGATCACGCCGTCGCGCTGGGGGCTGCGATCCAGGCGGGGCTGCTGTCGGGCGGGGACGGGCTCGAGGAGATCCGCATCACCGACGTCGCGCCCTTCACGCTGGGCGTCAACACCGCGACCCGCGACCAGCACGGGCGGTATCATGATGACATTTTCGCGCCGATCATCGAGCGCAACACCCCCGTGCCGGTCAGCCGGATGGAGGGGTTCCGCACCCTTGCCGACAACCAGCGGCAAGTGGTCTTCGCGATCTATCAGGGCGAAGCGCGCGACGTGAAAAAGAACGTCAAGCTGGGCGAGCTGACCGTGCCCGTGCCGCCGCGCCCGGCAGGCGAGATCGGGGTGGATGTGCGGTTCACCTATGACACCAGCGGGCTGCTCGAAGTCGATGTTGCGGTGCCCGAGACCGGATTGACGCGCAATCTGGTGATTGTCGACGAGGAAGACCGGCGCACCCAGAAGGATATCGAGGGCCGCCGCAAGCTGCTCGAAAAGCTGAAGGTCCATCCGCGCGACGAGGCCGAGAATGTTGCCATGCTGGCGCGAGCTGAGCGGGCCTATGAGGGCTTCACCGGCCATGTCCGCGACTTCATCGGGCAAGCGCTGACCGAGTTTCAGGGCGCGCTCGACAAGCAGGACCCGCGCATCATCGCCGACGCGCGCGAAGGGCTGGGGCGGTTGCTCGACGAGGTCGACGCCCACTCCCCGCTATGAGCCGCCGCTTCCCCTGGAACCGCCTCGGGATCGACGAGACCAGCGATACCGGGGCGATCCGCAAGGCCTATGCCGACGCGTTGCGCGCGACCAATGTCGATGAGGACATCGCCGGCTATGCCGAGCTGCGCCGCGCACGCGATCAGGCGCTGTGGCTGGCGGCACAGAGCCAACGCGGCGAGGCTGAGGAGGATGATCTCGGCCTCGGCGACTGGGACGACGACGCGGACGATTGGGACGATGATGATGGCGCATGGGACATTGCGCCGGGCATCCAGCGCCCAGTTCCGGCTCCGTCCACACCCACACCCGCACCCTCATCCGCACCCACACCTGCTCCCACATCCGAACTGAGCGAGGCTCAGGTTCGCGCGCAGGCCGCGTGGAACCGGCTGCTAGACGTGCTCTACCCTGATGGTGATCCGAGCGACGAGGCGGTCACCCACGCCGAGCTGGACGATGGTCTCGCCGCGTTGCACACGCTGATCGCGCGGGCCGAGGAAGCCGATCTTGAAGAGCATGACGCGCTCGACAGCGGGCTCGCCGATCTCTTCGCGCGCACCTGGCCGCGCTCGGCGCCGTTTGTTGAACCCGCCAATGCCGCCTTCCACTGGATCGACGAGGCCGGCGCGCTGGACGAACGCGCGGCGCTGCGCTTCCTCAATGATCGCCTCAAGGGGATGCGCTTCCACGAGAAGGTGCAGCAGCCCGGCCATCCGCTGCACAAGGCGTGGGTGGAACTTTCCCGGCCGGGGAAGGCGGGGGTGCTGGACCGGCTGCGGGTCAAGCGGCTTGAGGTCGACAAGCTTTTGACCGGCATCCGCCAGCGCTATCCCGAACTGGAAAGCCATCTCGATTCCGAACGGGTCGCCTCGTGGGACAAGCAGGGCTCGCTTGAGGGCAATCCGGGTGGGCTCGTGCCGCGGATCGTGCGCGGTATCGTTGTTGCGTTTTGCGTGATCATGGTGCTCGGCTTCGTGGCCGACGCGCTGGAATGGAAGGACCGAAATTCCGCTCCGCCGGTTATCGAGGCCGCGCCAAGCGCCGAGGAGATCGACGCGCAGATCGCCGAGGTCTTCGGCGAGGGTGTGGGCATCACACAAGTTCGCGCCGCCGATCCAGCCTTCGCCGATCAGCTGGACCCGCTGGTGGCCTTCCCCGCGCAGGCCAAGGGCGCGCTGCTGGCCTATGTCCGGATGAAGGCGATTGCCTCGGCCACATCTGCCGATGAGGCCAATCTTGCCGTGCGCGCCGATCTCAAGAGCCTGTGGATGACCGCCGCCCGCCGCCAATCGGATGCCGTGTGCCGCGAGGTGATGACGGCGAAGTTCCTCGGCATTGATCTCGACCTGACCGGCAAGGAACGGGACCGGGAGCGGGCATTGCTGCGGCAATTGCTCGACGCAAAGCTGCTGGGCCAGAGGGTCGAGAGCGGGGAGTTCCGGTACAGCATTCCCGGCTGGCTGGTCGAGGATGTGATCAAGCGCAGCGGGCTGCCCGAAAAGCGGATGGTCGCTGCACTGACCGATCCCGAAAGCGCCGACCGCTGCACCGCCGAGGCATCGCTGATCGAGGCCGCGCGCGCATCATCGCGGCCGGTGCCCAAGGATGTGATGAAGGGGCTCTGACCCCTTTGACCTCCTTGCGAATGGGGCTGGCAAGCCCGACGACGAGCGGGCATCATCGCGTGATGTTCAGGGGAGACTCGCATATGAAATTCAGAATTCTGCTGGCTGCTTCGGCGCTTTCGCTGCTCGCCGTTCCGGCTGCTGTCGCCGCGCAGGACAGCCCTCCGCCAGTGGAAGCCGTCTCGCCCGAAGGCGAGGAAATGGATCAGACGATGGCGATGCTGGGCAGCATGTTCCCGGCCGAGCCGCTCACCGAAGAACAGCAGGCCCGCCTGCCGCAGGCGCAGCGGGTGATCAATCGCATGATCCCCGAAGGAACGCTGGGCGAAATGATGGGCAGCATGTTCGACAAGATCATGGGCCCGATCATGGCCGCGACCGAATCTCCGGCGAATAGCGTGGTCCAAAAGGGTATTGGCATCAGCCCTGGCGATCTCGATCTTTCCGAAGAGCAGATCGCCGAACTCGCCGCGCTGTTCGATCCCGCCTATGCCGAACGGCACCAGCGCGAAATGGCACTGATGCCGGGGTTGATGCGCGACATGATGACCGTCATGGAACCCACCATGCGCAAGGCCATGTCCGAGCTTTACGCGATCAATTTCAACCAGACCGAGCTCGACGATATCGAGGCGTTCTTCATGACCGAAACCGGCGCCGCCTATGCCCGCAAGAGTTACGCCATGTCGAGCGATCCGCGCATCATCGGGGCGACCATGGAGTCCCTCCCGCAGCTGATGGGCGCCTTTGGCAGCATGGAGCAGAAGATGGCAGCGGCCGGTGCAGACCTGCCCGCCAAGCGCGGCTTCGATGCGCTGTCCAAGGCGGAACAGGCGCGCGTCGTTGCGCTAACTGGCATGAGCGCTGCCCAGATCAGGGAAATGCTGCCCGAGCCCGTTTCGGAGTAACCCGCGCGAGGCTTGCCGGGGCGGGGGTTAGCGCCCACATGGCTGACGTGACCCCTGCCGATCCTGCCAGCGCAGCGCTCCCGCCCGAAATCGCCGCGTGGTTCGATGCACGCGGGTGGCGGGTGCGGCGGCACCAGTGGGAGATGCTGGAGAAGGCGCGTGCAGGCGATCATGCGCTGCTCGTGGCGGACACCGGCGCGGGCAAGACGCTCGCGGGCTTCCTGCCGACCCTGTGCGACTTTGCGAGTGATACGCCGCCGCCCGAAGGCCTGCACACGCTCTACATATCGCCGCTGAAGGCGCTGGCGCAGGACGTGAAGCGCAACCTGCTGACCCCGATCGAGGAGGTCGGCCTGCCAATCCGGGTCGAGACCCGCAGCGGCGACACCCCGTCCGATCGCAAGAAACGCCAGCGAGAACGCCCGCCGCATATCCTGCTGACCACGCCCGAAAGCCTCTCGCTGCTGCTCTCCTATCCCGAGAGCGCCGATCTGTTCGCGGGGCTGAAACGCATCGTCATCGACGAGGTCCACGCCTTCGCCACCGACAAGCGCGGCGATCTGCTGGCGCTGAGCCTCGCGCGGCTCCACGCTTTGGCACCGCAGGCGCAGCGGGTTGCCCTTTCCGCCACGCTGGCAAACCCCCGCGACTTTCAGGAATGGCTCGCCCCGCAAACCGGCGAGAGCGGCGAAATCGCTGCAGCCGCGCTGGTGCTGGGCGAGGAGGGGGCCGATCCCGAGGTCGAGATCCTGCTCCCCATCGAAGAACGTATCCCCTGGGGCGGGCACGCGGGGCGCTGGGCCGTCCCGCAGCTTTACGAGGCGATCAAGGCCAACCGCACCACGCTGGTCTTCACCAACACACGCTTCCTCGCCGAGTTTATCTTCCAGTGCTTGTGGGAGGAAAACGAGGATCACCTGCCTATCGGTATCCACCACGGCAGCCTTTCCACCGAAGCGCGCCGCAAGGTCGAAGAGGCGATGGCGCGGGGGGAATTGCGCGCATTGGTCTGCACCGCCAGCCTCGATCTGGGGATCGACTGGGGTGATATCGATCTCGTCGTGCAGATGGGCGCGCCCAAGGGTTCGTCGCGGCTGCTCCAGCGGATCGGGCGGGCCGGGCACCGGCTCGACACGCCAAGCCGCGCGGTTCTGGTGCCGGGCAATCGCTTCGAATTCCTCGAAGCCACTGCCGCAAAACAGGCGGTCGACGAGGGCCAGCGCGATGGCGAGGCCTTCCGCCCCGGTAGCCTTGATGTGCTCGCCCAGCACGTGATGGCCTGCGCCTGCGCTGCACCGTTCCACGAGGCCGCGCTGCTGGCCGAGGTGCGCAGCAGCCTTGCCTATAGCTGGGTCGATGCGGAAACCTTTGCGCGGGTGCTGGGGTTCGTCTCGAACGGGGGCTACGCGCTCAAGGCCTATGACCGCTTCCAGCGGATCGTGCGCGGCAAGGACGGCGTGTGGCGGCTGGCCCACCCCAATCAGGCGCAGCGCCACCGGATGAATGCCGGGATCATCGTCGATTCCGAGATGCTCACCGTGCGCTTCAAAAACGGTCGCAGCCTCGGCAAGGTCGAGGAGCGTTTCGCCGCGCAGCTCTCCCCCGGAGACACCTTCTTCTTTGCGGGCATGAGCCTTGAGGTCGAAGGCGTGAAGGACATGGACGTCGTGGTGCGCGCCGCCAAGAAGAGCGCCACCATCCCCTCCTATGGCGGGCTGCGCCTGCCGCTGACCACCCACCTCTCCACCCGCGTGCAGGCGCTGCTTGCCGACCGGGCCGGCTGGGGGCGCTTCCCCGATGATGTGCGCGAATGGCTGGAGATGCAGGACTACCGCTCGCGGCTTCCTGCGCCCGGCGAGCTGCTGGTCGAAAGCTTCCCCCACGGGGGCAAGCACTACACCGCCTATTACACCTTTGAGGGCTGGAACGCGAACCAGTCGTTGGGGATGCTGATCACCCGCCGGATGGAGGATCGCGGGCTATTGCCGGGCGGGTTCGTGGCGAACGACTATTGCCTTGCGGTGTGGGGACTGAAGCCCGTGGAGAACCCCGCGCCACTCTTGTCTCCCGATATTCTGACGGGGGAGTTCGTCGAGTGGGTGACCGAAAGCCACCTGCTACGCCGCGCGTTCCGCGAAGTGGCGGTGATCTCGGGCCTCGTCGAACGCCAGCACCCGGGGCAGAAGAAGACCGGCAAGCAGGTGACCTTCTCGACCGACCTGATCTACGATGTGCTGAGGAAGTACGAGCCCGATCATGTGCTGATCGAGGCCGCCTGGGCCGATGCCCGGGCGCGGATGACCGATGTGGGCCGCCTCGCCGACCTGCTGGAGCGGTCCCAGCGCGAGCTGGTCCATGTCACCCTCGACCGCGTGTCGCCGCTCGCGGTGCCGGTCATGACGATGATCGGGCGCGAGGCCGTGCCGCAGGGTGCGGTGGATGACGAACTGCTGCTCGAAGCTGAGGGGCTGATCGCCGCGGCGATGCGACCGGATGTGCCGCTGGAGGGGGATTAGCGTCCCCCTCCAGCGGGCCCGGCTGTCAGAAGTTCCGGTGCTTCTCGTTGCCGATGAAGGTGAAGCTTTCCGCGCCCTCCTCGCGGATCAGGGCGATGGTGCGGGCGGCGGTGTCGTAGCTGGCGAGTGCGTCGGGTTCGAAGCGCAGCACCGGGGATACCTTGAGCGCGCTTGCAGCGGAGACTTGCGCGCGCAGTTCCTCGGCCGAAACCGGCACGCCGTTCCATGACAGGCGGTCATTCGCGTCGATGGTGATCGCATTGCTCTCGAGCACGGGAAGCCGCGCGGTATCGGCGGGGAGGTCGACCGGGGTGACATTGGTGGGCATGGGTATCGCGAGGATCAGCATGATCAGCAGCACCAGCAGCACGTCGATGAAGGGGGTCACGTTCATCTCGGCAATCGGCAGGCGGCGGGCGTAGAGATTGGGGCGGGTCACGGTGTGCGGCATGGTCGATCTCCCTGCTCAGGGCGGCCCCAACCGGACGAGCCCGGGACGGCGGCCGCGCTGATGCGGCAAGAATATCGCAAAAAGAGCAGGTTGCCTAACGCGTACCGGTACGGGGATCGCAACCCTTTGCCAGCGCCGCCCGATGTTCATGAAATGTTTCACGTGAAACATTGGCAGTGAGGGAAAGCCTACCCCTGCCAAGCAAAAGGGGCGCCGCGAAACCTCGCAGCGCCCCCTCTAAGCCACCCCTGGAGGCACCCTAGGGCACCCCTGGCGGGCCTTATTACTTCGCGAAGTCGCGGTATTTGTCGTTACCGACGAAGCCGAACTTGGTCACGCCCGATGCCTTGATGTCCCTCAACACCTTGACCGACAGGTCGTAGCTGGCGAGGGCCTCGGGCTCGTACTGGAGCTCGGGTTCCACCGCCATCGTGGTGGTCTGGCGCAGCGTTTCGACCAGCTGACCTTCGCTGATGGCCGTGCCGTTCCACAGGATCTGATCATCCGGGGTCAGAACAAGCTTGTTCTTGACCGGATCGATCGGAGGCGGCGTGTCATTCGGTTGCGGCTGCGGCAGATCGATATCGACCGAGTGCGTGGCCACGGGAATGGTAATGATGAACATGATCAGCAGAACGAGCAAAACGTCGATCAGCGGCGTCATGTTCATTTCCATCATCGGTTCGCCGTCAAGCTTTCCTCCGGACATACCCATTGTGTATTCTCCTTAGATTGGCCTGGACGATCAGATGCCGGGTGCGACCGGGTTCGAGATGAACCCGACAATCGGATAACCCGCCAGCTGCACGCGGAAGATAGCGCCAGCGACGCACTTCCACGGGGCCTCAACGTCGCCGCGGATGTGGACCTGCGGGATCAGTTCGGGATCGGCCATCAGCGCCTCGGGACCGCCTGCGCGCTTCACGATCGCATCAAGCCGCTTGAACGCCTGGTCCTGAAGTTCCTGCGAATCGACAGGGGTGATGTTGTTGAAGTAGATCCGGCACTCGCCGTTCCGCGATGCGCCCGTAAAGCCGGGATCACCCGCGCTACGGCCAGCATCGTCGGTGGTGCTGACGGTGAGCAGCAGGTTTTCCACCTTGTCCTTCGATTCCAGCGATTCGAACACCGGAATCTCCAGCTTCTCGATCGTCTGGATCGCGACCGGAACCGCGATGAGGAAGATGATCAGGAGCACCAGCATCACGTCCACCAGCGGCGTGGTGTTGATGTCGGACATGGGGGTTTCTGCCCCGCCTCCCGTAGAAATCGCCATTGTGAATTCCTAGCCTGTCAAAACATTGACTTGAAATGCCTGCCCCGTCCGGGCGCCGCAAATGCGGCTTGCCGTCCGGCGGCGGGAGCGACCCGAAGGTCGATCCCGCCGGCTTGCGGCAATGACGATCAGGACTTGGTGATCGTGGTCGGGCTGGCGGCGGGCTTTGCAGCCGGCTTGGCGGCCGGGGCTGCACCCTGAACCGCCGGCTTCACCGCACCGTTCGAGTTCATGTAGGCGAGCAGGTCGGTCGAGAAGGTGCTGAGCATGGCGCCGATCTTGCGGTTGCGCGACTGCAGCCAGTTGAACGCGAACACCGCAGGCACAGCGACGAGCAGACCGATGGCGGTCATGATCAGCGCTTCACCGACCGGGCCGGCGACCTTGTCGATCGAGGCGTTACCGGCGATGCCGATGTTGATCAGCGCGCGGTAGATCCCGATCACGGTGCCGAGCAGACCGACGAACGGCGCGGTCGCGCCGACGGTGGCGAGGAACGACAGACCGCCCGAGAGTACGGCGTTGATCGAATCTTCCGAACGCTGCAGCGAACCATGCATGTAATCATGCGATTCGAGGCTGTCGGTCATCTTGCCGTGGTCTTCCTGCGCCTTCACGGCGTCGTCGGCCAGCTGGCGCCACGGGCTGTCCTTGTCCAGCTTGGTCGCGCCTTCCTTGAGGCTCGACGTGCGCCAGAACTGGGTCTGCACGTTCTTGTACTGCTTCATCACCTTGTTCTGTTCGAACATCTTGGTGAACATGATGTAGAACGAACCGACAGACATGATGATCATGATGGCGAGGATCGACCAGGCAACCGGGCCGCCTTCCTTCATGGCTTCGACGAAGCCGAACTTGTTTTCGGGCGCGGCTTCACCAGCGGCGGCAGCGAGAAGGTAAAGGTTCATTGCGAAAGTCCTTTTGAAAGAATTGTCATAAGGGCCGGCGGGCCAGAAGTCCCTTGAGCCGCCAGCCCGATTGATCCGTCAGTTCAGCTTGTAGGTAATGCGGGTTGACCAGCTCGCGCTGATCGGATTGCCGTCCGCATCCAATGCGGGGTCGAACCGGCCGTAGCGTTCGAGATCCTTGCAGGCGGCACCATCAAGGATGTCCGATCCGCTCGAACCCGTGACCGAGCAACCTGTTGCACGACCATCAGCCGTAACGGTGACGCGAACGCCCACGGTACCTTCGATTTCTTCCTGCGCTGCACGACGCGGGTAATTTTCCTGAATGCGGGCAGCCCAGCTACGCTGGTTCTTGGGCTGCACGCCGCGTGCCTTCGACACCCGCGGAGGGGTCGGCGGACCCGGAGGTGCGGTCGGGCTCGTGGTCGGCCGCGTGTCCGTACGGGTCGGCGGCGGAATGTCCTGACGCGTCTCCACCGGCGGCGGATTGGGCGCGATGTTGAGCTGTTGCGGCGGAGTAACCGGCGGCGGCGGCGATGTCGGCTCCGGCATATCTTCCGGCGGCGGCGGCGGCTCTTCCTCGGGTGGCGGCGGCTCTTCCTCTACGTTAACGGTCGTCACACGTTCGACCATTTCCTTCACGGCGTCGACGGCAAGGAACAGGACCATACCCGTACCCACGAGGCCGACGATCGACAGCGCGATAATCAGCGACACAAGCTTGGGCCCGGTCAAACCTTGTTGTTGGCTAGCGTAGGACATCCAGCGCTTTCTCTCCAAATACTAGCCGATCATACGATCGGCACACTCCCCACCCCTCGGCCATAGCGGCCGGCGAGCGGATCCCGGTAATTTCGGTCCTCCCACGCCGGGAATGAAAACGCGGGCGTGCGGCTGGCGCTGCGCCCGAATTTTTCCCGGCTGGCACGCTCTGCTCATGGATGACCAGAACGCAACCTGAATTGTTCCCGCGGCAATGTCCCCAATCCCGCGCGATCAATCACTCGGGCTTTAACCGGCAACCCCAAGCCGATCAAACGCTTTTGCGGTTCAGGGCGGATTCACTGCGAGCCATGTGCAATAGCCCCTGCTAAAGTGCGCTGGCAAAGCCGCTCGCCAGGGCGCCGGTCAGGCCATAAGTTAAAGGTGAATTAATGCCGTTTTTCAAGACTCTGAAGGTGGCGCTGGTGGCGCTTTGCGGGCTCCCGCTGGGGGTTGCTGCGGCGCAGGCACAGACACAAGTCGCAGCTGTGCAAGACGCATCATCTGTGCCGACCTATGCCGATCTCGCGACACTTTCTGACGCGGCGGCACTGGTTCTGAAGGTGCAGATTCGCCAACAAACCGCTCTCAAGCCCGACCGCGCGCCCGGTGTCGCGCCGGGATTCGCGCGGCTGTATATCCAGGCGCAGACCACCGCGCTGATCGCCGGGCGGAGCAGCGTCGGCGGGACGCTGGCCTATCTGGTGGACGTGCCGCTAGACCCCAAGGGGAAGGTGCCCAAGCTGAAAAAGCGGGAGTTTCTGCTGTTTGCGAAGCCTGTGGCGGGCCGCGCGGGTGAGGTGCAGCTGGTCGCACCGGGAGCGCAGCTGGCTTACACGCCGGCACTCGAAGCGCGGCTGCGCCCGATCCTGACCGAGCTTTACAGTGGCGAGGGCGCCCCCCCCGCGCATCACCGGGATCAGCGATGCGCTGGCGGTGCAGGGCACCTTGACCGGCGAATCAGAGACGCAGATCTTTCTGGCCACCGAAAATCGCTCGCCGGTCTCGATAACCGTGCTGCGCCGCCCGGGCCAGCGGCCGCAATGGGGCGTGTCCTGGGGCGAGATCATCGATTCGGCGGCGCGCCCGCCCGCGCCCGAAACGCTGCGCTGGTATCGCCTCGCCTGTTCGCTTCCCGCGCAGTTGCCCAGCAATGCCAACCTCGCCCGCGATCCGGCCGAGCGGCGGCTGGCGGCGGGGGACTATGCCTATGTGCGCGAGGCGCTGGGGCCGTGCGCGCGGCGGATCACCACGGGCTGATGTCGCGCATCCGCGCTTGACCGCGCGGCTTGCACGGTTAAGCGCCGGGTCCCGTCACCGATGGAGGGCCGCTTGACTGATACCGCCACACCGCAACCCTTGACCATTGCCCCCCTACGTATTGCCATCGCCGGGCTCGGCACCGTTGGCGTGGGCGTGATCCGGCTGCTCGACACCAATGCCAAGCTGATCGCGGCGCGCGCCGGTCGCGCCATCGAGGTGGTCGCCGTGAGCGCGCGCGACCGCGGCAAGGATCGCGGCGTCGATATTGCCCGCTTCGCGTGGGAAGACGACATGACCGCGCTCGCCCGCCGCGATGATGTGGATGTGGTGGTGGAACTGGTCGGCGGATCGGACGGCCCGGCGCTGGCGCTGTCGCGTGCAGCTTTTGGTGCGGGCAAGGGCCTCGTCACCGCCAACAAGGCGATGATCGCGCATCACGGGCTGGAATTGGCCGAACTGGCCGAGGCTGCGGGCGCGGCATTGAAATTCGAAGCGGCGGTGGGCGGCGGCATCCCGGTTATCAAGGGTCTGCGCGAAGGCACCTCGGCCAACGCGCTCACCAAGGTTTACGGCATCCTCAACGGCACCTGCAATTACATCCTGTCCGAGATGGAGGCGACCGGCGCCGATTTCGCCGACGTGCTGGCCGAGGCGCAAAGGCTGGGCTTTGCCGAGGCTGATCCCGCCTTCGATATCGAGGGTGTGGACGCGGCGCACAAGCTGGCGATCCTTGCCGCCATCGGCTTTGGCACGCGGGTCGATTTCGCGGGCGTGCGGGTCAGCGGCATCACCCAGGTGCGCGCTGCCGACATCGCGCAGGCCGATGCGCTGGGCTTTGTGATCCGCCTGATCGGCGAGGCCGATGTCGAGGAGACACCGCAGGGCCAGCGCCTGCTCCAGCGCGTGCGCCCCTGCCTTGTCGCCAAGGGCCACCCGCTCAGCGCCGTCGACGGCCCGACCAATGCGGTCGTGGCCGAGGGCAATTTCTCCGGCCGCCTGCTGTTTCAGGGTCCCGGCGCGGGCGACGGGCCAACGGCGAGCGCGGTCGCTGCCGACCTGATCGACATTGCGCGCGATGAAGTGGGCGCGCCCTTCTCGATCCCGAGCAGCCAGCTTGCCGCGCTGCCTCCCGCCGAACCCGGCCACCGTACCGAGCGCACCTATATCCGCTTCATGGTCAAGGACCGTCCCGGCGTGCTCGCCGAACTCACCGCCGCTTTGCGTGACGGGGACGTCTCGATCGAGAGCCTCATCCAGCAGGGCCGCTCGCAAAGCGGGGGCGAGGTGATGGTGGCGATGGTGACGCATGAAGGGCCAGAGCGCTGCGTGGCCAAGGCGCTGGCGCTGCTCGAAGGATCGGACAGCCTCTCGGGCGAGCCGCTGGTGCTGCCGATCCTGCCGCTTTAAGCGCTATTCCTCTGGCACAGGCTTTTCAGGCAAGCCCAGCTCCGCTTCGACCCGCCGGCGGTCCTCGTCCGAAAGCGGCGCATCGTCTGTCTCGATCGGCGGCAGGCCTTGTGCCACCCGCTCGGCGTCCGAACCCTCGGGCGGCGGCGGGATAGCTTCGACATCGACGATCAGCGCAGGGTCCTTGGGGCAGGGCGGGATGAAGCACAACCCGCTCACTGTGGGTGGGCCGCGGAAGATGCCCGCCCCGGCAACATCGGGCGGCGGCAGCGTGCCTGCGTTCTGCGTCCGCTCGGCATAGTCCTTCAGCCACGCCTCGCGGCTGCCGCTGTAGAGCTGCGAGGTATCAGCCGGAAGCTCGCGGCACACCACGATCTCGCCCTGCACCACCCCGCGTTCGGTCTGGTCGGCACACTCCTTGAGCTCGGCCGCATTGGCCGCTTCGGAGGTTTGCGGGGCGGCGAGAATGTCGATCTGCTGGGGCGGTTCGCTGCCCGGTGCATCGGGGCCGAGGTCGATCGGCACACGTTGGGGTGCAGGCTGTTCAGTGGTGGCAGGCGGAAGGCGGGGCGGCAGGCGCGAGGCTGACGGCATCGGCTGTGCACCTGACGCCAGCAGCAGTGCGGCCGCGAGAAGATTGGCGATCACCGCGCGGTTCTCTACCCGCCCTTCTTCTTCGGGCGCGGCGGCACGGTGGTCTTGATCCCTGCTGCCTCGCGCCGGGCCTTTTCCTGTTCCTCGGACAATTCGCCGTCCTGACCCAGCGGCGGCAGACCCTGCGCAATGCGGTCCGCATCTGAGCCCGAGGGCGCCTTGGGCAGAGCGGCGACATCGATCATCAGGGCTGGCGGCGGCACCCCGCCAAAGCCGATGCCCTTGCCGTTATCGGGAATGCCAAACATCTCCGGCGCGCGCGGGGCGCCCTTCAGCGCGGTTTCCTCGGCATAGCGCTTCTGGCTTTCGGCACGGCTGCCGGTCAGCCCGGTGCCATCGCTCCCCACCTCGCGGCACACCACGATCTCGCCGCTGATCGTGCCTGCATCGGAATCATCGCGGCATTCCTGAAGCTGCGCCTGATTGACCTCGCCGCGCGGCACGGTGACCAGCACATTGATCCGCTGCGGCGGCGCGGTGACCGGTGCCGGGGCAGGCGTAGCGGCAGGATCGGCAGCGGGCGAAGGCGATGCTGTCGCTGCGGTGTCATCCTGTGCGGCCAGAGGCGCAAAACAGACAGGCGCCAAACCCAGCGTCAACGCAGACAGGGCGTGACGAAAACAGGGCAGGGCAGGCGTGGCATTGCTCGACAAACCCGTCTCCATCCGCTTAAGCGCCGGGGGCATTCCAAAGGTGGCTGCAACCCTTGCGGCCACCAGACCAACAGAGGGCTGAATTTCACATGAACTCCTCGACCGATACCCAGCTCGCCACGAGCGCACAAGGCATTGACGAAAACGCCATCCAGCGCGTGCTCGTGCTCGAAATGGTGCGCGTCACCGAGGCGGCGGCGGTGGCTGCGGCGCAGCTGATCGGGCGCGGCGACGAGAAGGCGGCGGACGCGGCGGCCGTGGAAGCCATGCGCCGGGCCTTCGACAACCTCTACATGGACGGCACCGTGGTAATCGGCGAGGGCGAGCGTGACGAAGCCCCGATGCTGTTCATCGGCGAAAAGGTCGGCATGGGCAAAGGGCCCAAGATCGACATCGCGCTCGATCCGCTGGAAGGCACCACCATCACCGCCAAGGCCGGGCCCAATGCGCTCGCCGTGCTGGCGGCGGCGGAAGAAGGCTGCCTGCTCAATGCGCCTGACGTTTATATGGACAAGCTGGCGGTCGGCCCGGGCTACCCCGAAGGCATCATCGACCTTGCCAAGAGCGCGACCGAGAATGTCTGCGCGGTCGCCAATGCCAAGGGCGTGAAGCCGTCAGAGATCAATGTCTGCGTACTTGATCGTCCGCGCCATGCCGAACTGATTGCAGAGCTGCGCGCACTGGGCTGCGGCGTGGTGCTGATCGGTGACGGCGACGTCGCCGGCGTGATCGCGGTGACCGACGAGGAAACCACCATCGACATGTATATGGGCCAGGGCGGCGCACCGGAAGGCGTGCTCGCGGCCGCGGCGCTGCGCTGCGTCGGCGGGCAGTTCAACGGCCGTCTGGTGTTCCGCAACGACGACGAAAAGGCCCGCGCCCGCAAGTGGGGCATCGAGGACCTGAACCGCATCTACAAGCTGGAAGACCTCGCCAAGGGCGACTGCATCTTTGCGGCCACGGGCGTCACCGACGGTTCGCTGCTGCGCGGCGTAAAGCGCCGCCGCAAGCCCACGGGCGAAGTGATCCTGACCACCGAAAGCGTGGTGATGCGGGCATCGAGCGGGACAGTACGCTGGATCAGGGGTGAACACCGGATCGCGTGAGGGCGAAGGACAGCTTTCGCGCGTTTCGAGCCGCTAACTGCCGTTCGGCTATCGACTCCCAGCCGGAATCTTCCGGGAAGCCAAATGCGGTCCGGCACAAGCTATCGCATCAGTCATCATCAGATGCCTCGGCAAACCATTGGCACTGGATGAACTAGTGTCAACGGTGCCGTTGACCGGATAGTGATGACAGTTGTAATCGTAGATCTTGTCATTCCTACCGCGGGAAGGGTGAGGCGAGATGTCAGGATATTCGATTTCAGCCTTGATGGCTCTGCTCGCAAGTTTGGTTGCAGCGCCAATGGCTGCGGCGCAGGACCCAGTGGCTTCTTTCGATCCGCGCACGTACCAGCAAGTCCATATTGGCGAAGCAACGCAAATCTTGGTTCTGGGCACACCGCACCTCAGCGGCACACCCGATGGCTGGGACCCGGCGGTGCTGGAACCGCTGCTTGATCGCTTGGCTGGCTTCAAGCCCGATGCGATCGCGATCGAGGCGCTAACCGGGGTCGGCATCCACGCAATGTGGGCATATCGGGAAGCCTACCCGGACGTGGCAACAACCTATGGTGCCAGGGCTATGGCGCTGGCCGGTATATCGCGCTCGACCTTGGCGATGGACATGCCCCAGGCCGAAGCCGAAATGCGCCGCACCTTGGCTACCTGGCCGGCCGCGCCCACGCCCGAACAGCGGCGGCGACTTGCAGCGTTGTTCGTTGCCGCTGGGGACCCGAACTCGGCGCTGGTGCAATGGTGGCGACTGGCACCGGCAGATCGCATTGCGGATGCAAGCATTTCACCGCTTCTGGCGCGTGAGCTTGATGCCTTCGCTGCCCGCCGCAATGAAAATCATCTGATTGCCGCCCGTTTGGCCGTGCGCCTGGGCCTGGATCGTGTGAACCCCACCGACGATCAAAGTGACGAGTCGGACCCGGCAATGGCCAAGCCGATGGAGGCCTTCATGGCCGAGCCGTGGCTTACTGATCTGCTGGTCGAACCGCGCTTCAAGGCTTTGGTCGAGGCATCCGGCAAGCTCACGACACCTAACGAAACCTTGGCGACATATCGCATGCTCAACAGCGGGGCCGCAGGCCGGATCGATGCCGACGGGCAGTGGCTCAACATGCTGAACCGCCCCAGCCCCGATCAGGTTGGCCGCCGCCGTGTGGCGCTGTGGGAGGTGCGCAATCTTCGCATGGTCGCAAACATCCGTGAAGTTGCTGCCCGCCACCCCGGCGGGCGTGTTCTGGTAATTGTAGGCTCGGCACACAAGCCATGGTTTGACGCCTATCTTGGCATGATGGCCGACGTGCAGGTAGTGGATGCGGCAGAATTGCTGGCGAGATAGTTCAATCCGGAAGCCGCCATTCCGAATTTCCCCGACCACCATTCACGTCAGATCGGTCATCCTGAGTCCCAAAGCTGAGGGGCAGTTATTCCGTCCTTCCGGGCTTGACCCGTGGTCCCGCTGTCGCGGGGTTCACGGCGTTATGTGCCGTTTCCCCTGAATTGCCGGAATGCGCATAATGCGTACCGGTTCGTGGTGGCATATTGACAACAAGAGGCATCGCCGTCGTTCTGCATGGCATTGAAATCGCTTGCCCCTTCATCGCCATGTACGGAGTTTCCGATGCCCGAACTGATAGCCAACCAAATGTTGTCGCGCCGGACTTTGGCACGGGTAGCGGGTGTCCTCTCGATCGCAGCAGGGTCACTTGCCCCGGCCAGCGCCCAGATGACCGACGCTGAGGTCTATGAGCATGTCATCAAGCCACAGGAAGAAGGGCGGGCTGCGACAGTGGCTGACATCCTCGCACGTCCGTCGAACTGGGGTCCGGGAGAGATCCGCAGCAACAGCAACTATGGCTCGATTGCATGGTATGCAAAGAGCGACGGTGATTATGGCTATATCGTCGCGCGCGGATATATTTCACCAACATCTGCGCAGGTCCAAATGGAGATCGAGTGCGATAGCCGCGGCGTGTCCTGCCAGGCCAACCGGGTGATCTCAAACCAGTGGCTGGCGATTGGAAAGCGAACCGACAAACTTCATTACACGACTGCAGGCGGCCAAAGCCGGGAAGAAGCGGAAGCGCTCGTCCTCCAGCAATGCCAACAGGATGGCGGCACCTGTGTTATCCAGGACGTTTTCGACATTATGCCGCACAAGCGTGGGATGACGTATTTGCGCCCCAAGGTTAAGCAGCGCTGATCCGGAGTTGCGGGAAATCAGGCTAGGGTCTTCCTTGGGATAGGACAGAAATTCCGGGGACTTGATAATCACGCGTCGCTGGTTTCAGGCCCGTTCCGCAGCATCGCGCGCCCGGCGGCGTCTGCCGACCGCCTTGCCAGAAAAGCGACCGCGCACCAAAAAACCCCGGCGGATCGCTCCGCCGGGGTTTTCCTGTGCTGGTGCCTGGGCCGCCTCGGGCAAAGCCCGAGTCGTCAGTCGGAGCTGCGCTCCGCTGGCCGGATCGGCGCGAGCACCGGCCAGCATGGCTGGCCGGGCCGCTATCCGATCAGAAGCCCATGCCGCCCATGTCGGGCATCGGGGGCGAAGCCGGCTTGTCTTCCGGACGCTCGACGATGGCCGCTTCGGTGGTGATCAGCAGGCCGGCGACCGAAGCTGCATCCTGCAGCGCGGTGCGGACGACCTTGGTCGGGTCGATCACGCCGGCCTTGACCAGGTTCTCGTAAACGTCGGTCGAAGCGTTGAAGCCCTGCGTTTCGTCATTCTCGCGCAGCAGGTTGCCTGCAACGACCGCACCATCATGGCCGGCGTTCTGGGCGATCTGCTTGATCGGGGCGGTGATCGCCTTGCGGATGATGTCGATGCCGCGGGTCTGGTCTTCGTTCGCGCCCTTCAGGCCTTCGAGAGCCTTGGTGGCGTAAAGCAGAGCCGTGCCGCCGCCGGGGACGATGCCTTCTTCAACCGCAGCGCGGGTCGCGTGGAGAGCGTCGTCGACGCGGTCCTTGCGTTCCTTCACTTCGACTTCGGTCGCACCGCCAACCTTGATCACGGCCACGCCGCCAGCAAGCTTGGCGAGACGCTCTTGCAGCTTCTCGCGGTCGTAATCGCTGGAGGTGTTGTCGATCTGGGTGCGGATCTCGGCAACGCGGGCCTTGATGTCTTCGGCATCACCGGCGCCATCGACGATGGTGGTGTTGTCCTTGTCGATCGAGACCTTCTTGGCCTGGCCGAGCATACCGACGGTGACGTTCTCGAGCTTGATGCCGAGGTCTTCGCTGATCATCTCGCCCTTGGTGAGGATCGCGATGTCCTGCAGCATCGCCTTGCGACGATCGCCGAAGCCCGGAGCCTTCACAGCCGCGACCTTGAGGCCGCCGCGCAGCTTGTTGACCACGAGAGTCGCCAGTGCTTCGCCTTCGATGTCCTCAGCGATGATGAGCAGCGGACGGCCCGCCTGCACCACGGCTTCGAGGATCGGCAGCATCGCCTGCAGGTTCGACAGCTTCTTTTCGTGGATCAGGATGTAGGGGTTATCCAGTTCCACGGTCATCTTGTCGGGGTTGGTGATGAAGTAGGGCGACAGGTAACCACGGTCGAACTGCATACCTTCGACGACATCGAGTTCGAACTCGAGGCCCTTGGCTTCCTCGACGGTGATCACGCCTTCCTTGCCGACCTTTTCCATGGCTTCGGCGATCTTCTCGCCGACTTCACGGTCGCCATTGGCCGAGATGATCCCGACCTGCGCGATTTCCGAGCTGTCCGAGACGTCCTTGGAACGGCTCTTGAGGTTCTCGACAACCGCGATCACGGCCTGATCGATCCCGCGCTTGAGATCCATCGGGTTCATGCCGGCGGCAACCGACTTCATGCCTTCGGTGACGATCGCCTGGGCGAGCACGGTGGCGGTGGTGGTGCCGTCACCGGCGCTGTCGTTCGCCTTGCTGGCGACTTCGCGCAGCATCTGGGCGCCCATGTTCTCGAACTTGTCCTTGAGTTCGATTTCCTTGGCGACGGTGACGCCGTCCTTGGTGATGCGGGGCGCACCGAAGCTCTTGTCGATGACGACGTTGCGGCCCTTGGGGCCCAACGTCACCTTGACGGCGTTGGCGAGGATATCGACGCCGCGCAGAATGCCTTCGCGGGCTTCGCGGCCGAACTTGACGTCCTTGGCTGCCATGATTGTTTCTCCTGAGATTGGGTTGGTATTGGAAGGAAGCGGAAGGGATCAGGCGATCAGCCCATGATCCCCATGATGTCGCTTTCCTTCATGATCAGCAGGTCTTCGCCGTTGATCTTGACTTCGGTGCCCGACCACTTGCCGAACAGCACGCGATCGCCAACCTTGACGTCGAGCGGGATACGATCGCCGTCTTCGTCACGGTTGCCTTCGCCGACGGCGACAACTTCGCCTTCGCTGGGCTTTTCCTGGGCGCTATCGGGGATGATGATGCCGCCAGCGGTCTTCTGGTCGGCTTCGATGCGACGGACCACAACGCGGTCGTGCAGCGGACGAAATGCCATGGTTATGACCTTTCCTTGATGGGGTGAGTTTGCTTGGCACTCTCCCTCTGAGAGTGCCAACGAACCGGCATTTGGTCGTGGGGACTGAATGAATCAACCCCTGCACACGCAAAAATTTCGCAGCCGATGCGTTTCCGGGTGCGGGGTGGTCAGCGCAAGCAGGCTCGGTTATCCAGCCTCCCGCCCTTCAAGGAGCCTTTTGCGACGATGACTGCCCCCAAGCTGCCCGCCCGCCTCGCGGCCCTTAATGACGAGATCAACGTAACGGCCGAAGCGTGGGTCTGGCTGAAAACCAATCTCGCCTATCTGACCGGCGCGGTGGCCGTGCTGGTCATCGGCGTGATCCTTGCCCGGCTGCTGTCGCGCTGGGCGGACCGCGCGCTGACCGGCAACAGCCGGATCGAGCCCACAGTCGCAAAGTTCCTCAGCAACATCATCAAATATGCCTTGTGGTCGATCGTCGCGATCACGGTGCTGACGCAGTTCGGGGTGCAGACGACAAGCATCATCGCGGCGCTCGGCGGCCTCGCGCTGGCAGTGGGCCTCGCGCTGCAAGGCACGCTCAGCAATGTCGCGGCAGGCGTGATGATCCTGATCCAGCGCCCCTTCCGCGTGGGCGAGTACATCACCGCAGGCACAGTCGCAGGATCGGTGCAGGCCATCGGCCTGTTCACGACCGAGATCCTCCAGCTCGACGGGCTCTACGTCATGGTTCCCAATAACGAGTTGTGGAACAAGGCGGTGGTTAACCATTCGCGGATGCCGACCCGCCGGTTCGAACTGGTGGTGCCGATCAATTACGAGGACGATTTGCGGGCGGCGCGTGCGGCGATGCTCGAACTGGCGAACTCCGATCCGCGCGTGCTGGCTGATCCAGCGCCGGTCGCCTTTGTGGCGGCGCTGGCCGACAACTCGGTGCGTGTCGGCCTCAGGGTGTGGTGCATGACCGGCGATTATCTCGCGCTGTCATGGGCCTTGAACGAGGGTGTGAAGCTGAAGTTCGATGAACTCGGTTTGACGATCCCGACCGGCGTCGCACCGGCACCGGCCGCCGCGCGCTAGGCGGCGTCTTCGTAGCGCGTCAGGCCCAGCGCATCGCGCCGCGCCCAGCGCCACAGCAGCCCTGCCGCCGCGAAGAACAGCCCGGTGGCAAGCCCGATCCACACCCCTGTCCCTTCGAGCGGGGTGTAGAAGCCGAGCCAGATCGCTATGCCGAAGCCCGGCACCCAGTAGCTGAAGATCGCGATCCACATCGGCACGCGGGTATCCTGCAATCCGCGCAGCGCGCCCGCACCCACCGCCTGCACCCCGTCAGCCAACTGGAAGATCGCGGCGAGCACAAGGTATTGCAGCGCAAAGGCCACCAGCGCGGCGTTGGCGGGTGCATCGGGATCGACATAGACCCACAGCATCGCCTCTGGCACCAGCACCATCGCCAGCGCGGTCGTGCTCATGAAGCCGGTGCCGATCACCAGCGCGACCCAGCCCGCGCGCCCCGCCGCCACGCGGTCGCCCGCGCCATGGTGGAAGCCGACGCGAATGGTCGCCGCCTGCGCGGTGCCGAACGGGATCTGGAACGCGAGCGCGGCGATGTTCAGCGCCAGCGTGTGCGCGGCCAGTTCGGTCTCGCCGATGCGGCCCATCAGCAGCGCCGCGCCGCTGAACAGACCGGCCTCTGCCAGCACGGTCAGCGCAATCGGCGTCCCGATCACCATGATCTGCTTCAGACGCGACCATTCCGGCCGCCACCAGCGCCCGAAGATACGATAACGCCGCAAGGTGCGGTCATGGCCAATGACGAACACATAGGCCGCGAGCATCGCCAACGCGGTGATGACGCTCGACAGCGCCGAGCCTGTCAGGCCGAGCGCGGGCATCCCGAGATTGCCGAACACCAGCGCCCAGTTGCCCAGAAGGTTGGTGCCCAGCGCCAGCAGGGTGATCGCGGTCGCATAGCCCGGCTTGCCCAGCGCGGCGACGAAGATGCGGAACACGCCCGCCAGCACCATCGGGATCATCGCAAAGGCAATGATTGCGAGGAAATCGCCCGCCAGTGCGGCAATCTCGGGCTCCTGCCCGCTCGCCAGCAGTAGCGCCTCTCCGCCGAACGCGATGGCCATGCCGACCAGCCCGAACAGCACCGCCACCCACATGCCCATCCGCACCGTGCGGCGGATATCGCGCACAGAATTGAGCCGCCGCCCGCGCTCGGCCGAGATCAGCGGGGCGCAGGCACCGACCAGCCCGGTCATAGCCCAGACGGTCAGACCGAAGATCGCGATGCCGAGGCTCGATGCGGCCAGCGGCTTGTCGCCGAGCCGGGCAATGAAGATCACATCGACCGCGTGGATCAGCATCTGCAACAGGTTCGTCGCCGCAAGCGGCACGGCCAAGGCCAGCGTCGCGCGCAGTTCCTGCCCCCAGCTGGGCGTGTCGAGTGTGCTTGTGTGTTGCATGATCGGTGCTTGGGTCGCCTTGAGGCCCGCGGTCAGGCGAGCCGGTCCGGATAGGGGCAGGGATGATTCGGGGGAAGGGCAAAAGCCCGCTTGTCACATCACTTTGCCGCAATGGGGGAGGAGGTGGCGCTCCATTCAGAGGAACATTGACTGAACATCGTCCCGAAATGGCGCAATTTGGGCGAATCCGCTTTGTCGAATCGCCCGCGCGCCGCATAATTCGCGGCTTGGGGGCATAGTGACACAGGGCCGAGGTTTTTCTGACGACGCTGGCGGAGGCCGCACCGTGGATGGTGCGGGCGATGCCGTGCGCCGTAGGGGGCCGGGCCGCCGGTTGCTGACCCGTATCCTGCCCGGCGGGGTGATGGTCATGGCCGCGCTGGCCTTGCCCGAATTCTCGGTCGGCGCGGGTGATCTGGGCGGGGGCGAAGGGCTGTCTGACCCGCCCGAACCTGCCGCAAGGCGGGGCCAAGCGGGGGTTAACCGCGGGTCAGAGACGGCCAAGCCGGGGCTGGCGGGTGTCCGCTACGCGCCGATTCTCGATCTCGGTACCGATCCCGTTCGCGCGGTTACCGATCCCGTTCGCGCGGTTGCTGCTGTGCCTCTGGCTGTCCTGGCGGAACCATCGCTGTCGGCTGCATCACGTCCGCTACCCGAAGTTGCGCCTGCTGTGCCGGTACCCCAGTCACGCGCTGTGCCGCCGGGTCTGGCGGAGGCGGCCGTGCAGGCTCCCCCCTTGCCCGCCGAGCCTGTTGCGGCTGTTGCCGCGCCGGTGACGCCGTCTGTCGCCACGCAATCGGCGTGGCTGCCAGAGTCGGCACAGGAAGCTTCGTTACCCGAACCTGCTGCTGACAACTCCGCCTTCGCGATCCTCCTGCCCGATGAGCAGCCGGCCCTACGCGCCCCCGCCGGGACGTTGGCCGAGCCGGTGCCTGAAGCCGCTCCGGCATCCGTGCCTGTCCCGGAGGCGGCGGCGCGGGTCGTCTCCGTCGCTGCGCCGGTTGTGCCGGTGCAACCCGCCATGCTGGGAGCAATCGAGCAGGTCGGCCCGGCACGGATTGCCGCTTCTGCAGCTCCGGCTGCGCGCCCTGTCCAGACTGCTCCCGCGCCGCAAATCGCGCCTGCACCGATCGTTGCCAAGGCGCCTGTCGCTGCACCCGCCGCCCGCGCGCCGGTCAGCGCCGCCCCGTCGCCGCCTGCCGCTGTCGTCGTGCCCAAGCCCGCGCCCGCGCTGGCCGCGCCCGTTTCGGCCAGCCCGTCGCCGATCGCCGATCTCGCGTCCAAGTCGCAGCTTGTCACCCGCGTCGATGGCCGGACGGCAGGCGCGCTCGATTTCCAGCAGACCGCCGCCGGGCTCAAGGTGCGGCTGGGATCGGTGGTGGAGGTTCTGGCCGACCGTTACGACGACGCGCAGCTCGCCCGCATCCGCACTTCGGCGGCGGGGAATGCCTATGTCTCGCTTGCCGAGTTGCAGGCGCAGGGCATCCCGATCAGTTATGATCCGGTCTATGACGAGTTCAATATCGGCCGCACCGATACCCGGCCCAAGGCCGCGCGCAAGGTCCACATGGACCAGATCAGCGCGCCCGAACGCGGGCTTGGCGCAACCGGCATGGCACAGGTGCCGCGCCCGCGCTGAAGCCTAACCGGCGGTGCAATTCCCGCGGGTGATTTCGTAGGGCGCGCCGCCCTCGTCCTCGGCCACCAGCTTCACGCACCAGTTCTCGCCCGCGGGCGTGCGCATGGTCGAAAGCACCGCCTGCGTGCCGGCGGCCAGCGTGGTCGAGCCGCGATGGCGCGAGGTCGATTGCCCCGTCACTTCGAGCGCATAGCTTACCCCCTGCGCGTGTGGCGACAGGCCGGTGAGCCGGACTTCGAGCATTCCGTCACGGCTTTCGACATCAAGGGTGAGGGCGTGCGGCGCGTCAGTCATCACAGGCTCCACGGTGGCATGGGAAAGGAGCATGAGCGCAAGCGCGCCTGCGGGAAGGGCAGTGGTCATGGCGCGCGGCCTCCAAGCTGGTTGATCAGCGCATTGACGAGCGCCTGCGTTTCTTCGCCGAGGCCCTGGGTTTCAGGTTCGGCATTGCCTTGGGGATTGGCGGGCGCGGTGGCAGCCGATCCCAAAGCGATCGAGGCGATCGCCTGATTGCTGAAATCGCCGCTCGACGCGCTGCCGCGTGCCAGCCGTTCTATCACCTGATCGATGCTCGGCAGGGCGCTGTTTTCAAAATCGCCGCGCAGCAGGCTTTCTTCGGCGCTGAGGGGGCGGTCGGTGCGCGCGGCGAACTCGCCCGAGCGGGTTTCCAGCCGGTTCTGGCACAGCGCCAGAACCGCTGCAACGGCAGGCGGATTGTCGCAGATGTCGCTCCCCGTGATCGCCTGCAGCAGCACGAGCCGCTCGGCTGGCGAAAGCTGGGCGAGGGTCGCGTCAAGATCGGCGCTGGAAAGCTGCGCCATGCCCGGCCCGCCTTGCCCGCGTGCGGAAATCTGGCTGGTGGGCGCGCTGCCCTCTCCGCGCGAGATCTGGTCGCCGGTGGTTTGCATCAGGCTGGCGCGGGGCGGCTGCGGTGGGACCGGTCGTCCGGTCTCGTCGAGATAGGCGCGGCCCGGCCCGGATGCGGCAGGCGCACCGGGCTGCGTGATCTGGGTGGCTTCAGTGCGGCTGGCTGGCGAGGCCGTTTCGTCCTGCCGGGCCATCGCACCGTTCGCCATCAGCCCCGCCGCAGTCACAGCGGACGCCATCAGGGCAAGGCGGGGCAACCGGATCATCGCGGCCCTATCCGCCCGGCGGGGGCGCGAATTGCGCGCCGGTGTTGCTTTGCGTGACCTGAAGATTGCCGCCGCCGGTCTGGGTGATCTGGAGATCGGCGAGGCCGTCTCCGATCTGGCTCCATTCGAGGTGATTGCCACTGTCGAGCTGGGTGGCGGACATGGTGTTGGCGTCGCCAAGCTGTTCAAGCTCTGCCGAATTGTCGCTGCCGTTCTGGGCAAGGATCAGGCGATTGCCATTGCCGCGTTGCGCAATGGCGGCACTGGTCTGTTCGGCGGCCGAGATTTCGCTCTGCATGACCAGCGCAGAGTTGCCGTTGCCTTCCTGAAGCAGGGCAAGATCGGTCGAACCGTCGCCATCCTGCTGTGCATCGACAAGGTTGCCGTCACCATCCTGCGCGATCTGTGCGCGGTGCGGTGCCGCACCCTTCTGGGCAAGGTCGATCTGGTTGGCTTCGCCATCCTGCACGATCTGCGCGAGGCTATCGGAATTCTGCTGGACGATTTCGGTGCGGCTGCCGTCGCCGATCTGCGTTACGAACACGCCGCGCTCGGGGCCGTTCGGTACTGTTTGCGCGGCCCCCGGCGTGCCGAGCGCGCCCAGCACAGCCGCGCCCGTCATGAGGCACAAGGCAGGGATGAGGGCGCGTGAGGACATGGGTTTTCCCGGTAGTCGATTATGGACCTCCGGGCGAGACCAAAGTCCCGCCCGGAGCGCCTGAGTGGTCTCGTTACGAGCCCTGGGTGACCGTCACCGAGCCGTTGGTGCCGGCCTGGATGATGTTCGACACGTTGCCATTGTCGGTCTGCGTCACGGTCGCCGTGTTGGTCGCTCCGCTCTGCAGGATATCGGACACGTTGCCGGCACCGGTCTGCGAGACGCCGGCGGTGTTGCCGTTGCCCGATTGCAGCACGGTGGCTTCGTTGAGCGAGCCTTCCTGGAACACATCCGATCCGTTGTCGTCGCCCGACTGGTTCACGCTGGCGGTGTTGGTGCCACCGATGACGTTACCGATCTGCTGGATCGTGCTGTTGTTGTTCTCACCCGACTGGTCGACGGTGGCATCGCCATCGAAGACGTTCTGGGTCACGTCCGACATGTTGTTCGCGCCGGTCTGGGTGATCTGCGCCAGATTGTTGGTCGGGGTCAGCACCAAGGCACCCGTCTGGGTGACCTTCGAGGTCGATCCGTCGGAACCGACCAGCTGGTCGACATAGACTTCGTCAAAGCGGCCCGACTGGAAGATGTCGGATTCCACGTTGCTGCCCGACTGGAGCACGGTTGCCTGCGAGCTCGATCCCCAGGCCTGCTCGATTTCCGACAGGTTGTCGTTGCCCGACTGGGTGACAGTCAGGGTGTTGGTCGAGAAGGTCTGGCTGGCGATGCTGATGTTGTCATTGCCGGTCTGCAGGATCGTGGCGGTCGCAGCCTTGTTCAGCTGGGTCAGATCGGACGAGTTGTTGTCGCCGGTCTGGGTCACCTGGCCGGTGATGTTGTTGTCCGGGTTGCTGTTGCCCGGAGCCATATCGGCCTGCGTGATGGTCGAGGTGTTGTCCGTGCCGCTCTGGTAGACAGAAGCGAGGAACGAGTTCGAATTGTCGACCGTGAACGACTGCGAGATGGTGGATTCGTTCGGGCCGGTCTGCGTGGCGTAGGCAAACTGGTTCACAGCCTGCTGCGCATTGGCGGTCTGCGTGATCGTCGAGGTCGCGCCGTCGGTCTGGTTGACGATCGCGTTGAGGTTGCCCGCACCGGTGCCGGCTGCGCTCTGGGTCACGGTCGAGATGCTCTCATCACCGTTCTGGGTCACGCTCGCGAACAGGTTGTAGCTGCCCGTGAGGTTGGACTGGCCGATGGTCGAGGCGTTGGCATTGCCCTGCTGGTTGACGACCGCTTCCGGGTCTTCCGGAACGGCGCCGGTGCTGCCGAGGGTGGCGGTATCGGTCTGTTCGATGTCCGAGGTGTTTTCGTCACCGATCTGGGTCACGTCGGCAAAGCCGCCGAGCGTGTCCTGATCGGTCGTGGCGGTGTTGCCCGAACCGGTCTGGTCGATGATCGAGACACCGGCAGTGCCGGCCTGGGTCACTGTGGCGGTATTGGTGGTGCCGTCCTGATCGACATCCGAATTGTTGCTGCCGGTCTGGGTCACGGTGGCGCCGTTGCCGGTGCCGATCTGATCCACGGTGGAAACACTCTGGGCGAGGGCGGGGGTCGCGATGGCCAAGGCCACAAGCGATACGCCGCTGATGATGATGTTCTTCATGATTGACTGTCCTTTGATTTGTGATGCGTGACCGCGGGGGCGTGGAAGGCGGCGGCGCTTGCCGCGCCTTCCACACGCCGGGGTCACATGCCCTGGCTGACGATCGCGCTGTTGCCCGTGCCGTTCTGGTTGACGTCCGACGCGTTGCCGGTCGCCGCCTGCGTGACGGTTGCGGTGTTCGAAGTGCCGAGCTGGACGATGGTTGAATCGTTCAGCAGGCCATCCTGTTCGAGCGTCGCCGTGTTGAGATCGCCGTTCTGGGTGATGCTGGACACGCCATCATCGCCGTTTTGGGTCACATCGGCGTTGTTGCCGTCGCTGGCAGCCGCGGTGATGATCGTGAAGCTGCCGCTGATGCCCTGATTGATGACCGAGCGGTTGCCGTCGCCTTCCTGCAGCAGGGTGGCGGTCTGGTTCTCGCCGACCTGGGTGATCCCGGCAAGGCCGCCCGGGGCGCCCGAGATGTTGCCTTCACCGATCTGGTTGATCTGCGCGACCTGGTTGCGGCCGTACTGGTCGACGCGCGAGGTATTGTCGACGCCGTCCTGGGTCACCGAAGCGCTCTGATTCTCGTTGAGCAGGGGCAGGGTGAAGATGCCGACCCGGATGCTCGCCGAGTTCTGATCGACTTCCGAGCGGTTGCTCGTGCCGTTCTGGTTCACCGTCACGTCCGAGAAGTTCGCCACACCGCGCACGTCGGAGAAGTTGGTCATCCCGGTCTGGGTCACATCGACATCGGCTTCACCGGCAAGCTGCGCGATCACCGACTGGTTGGCATTACCGTCCTGGAACACAGTTGCATTGGTGTTGAGAGAGGTCTGGTTGATCGTGCTGGAGTTGTTCAACCCGCCCTGGAACACATCAATGGTCGAGTTAAGCCCGGTGCCGATCACCAGAGAATTGTTCGTGGTGCCGTTCTGGAAAACGTCGACCTCCGATCCAATCCCGTTCTGACGGACGTTGGAATCATTGCCCGTGCCGATCTGCCGCACGAAAAGGTCCGACCCGGCGCCGGTTTCGTTGGCGGTCGAGACGTTGTTGAAGTCGTTCTGTTCAACATAGGCTACGGCACCGATGCCCGACTGGGTGAGGGTCGAGGAGTTGCCCGTTCCGTTCTGGAGGATTTCGGTTTCCGACCCGGCTCCGCTTTGGGTCACGAATGAGGTGTTACCGATCGGCGAGTTGTTGCCGACCGGAATACCGGGGAAATTGTTCTGGGTCACCAGGGTGGAGGAATCCAGTCCGGACTGCGTGACGGTCGAGCGGTTGCCCGTGCCATTCTGCTGGATCGTGGTGTCGGCCAGCGAAGCCGACTGCGTGACCGTCGACTGGTTATCATCGCCGTTCTGCGTGACATCGGTCACCGAGCTGAAGCCGGTCTGGCCGATCACCGAGATATTGCCTTCGCCGGTTTGGTCGACAAACGCATCCGCCGAAATGCCACCCTGAGTGACCGTCGAAGTGTTGCCGGTGCCATCCTGGATGATGTTGGTCAGCGAGGCTGTGCCGGTCTGGGTAACGGTCGAAACGTTGCCCTGACCGTTCTGGTCGATGGTCGCCAGAGCATCATCGCCGCTCTGGGTGACGAAGGAATCGTTCCCGTCGATCGCGCCGTCATCATTGTTCTGGCTGACGAGGATGGTGGAGCTGTCGCCCGTCTGGCCGACCGTGCTGGCGTTGGCATTGCCGGTCTGGGTGACGGTGGCGGAAGAAGCGAGCGCGTTCTGGGTCACGCCCGAAACGTTGTCGGTGCCGTCCTGGTCGACGGTCACGTCGCTGTCATCACCATCCTGGGTGACGTTGCTGGTGTTGCCTTCGCCCGTCTGGCCCACGGTGGCTTCGTTGCCGCTGGCGGTTACCGACTGGAGGATGGTGGAGGCGTTGGTGCCGCCCGCAACGCTCGACTGGGTGACGGTGGCAGTGTTGTCGCTGCCGTCCTGATCGATGTCCGAGGTGTTGGTGCCGGTGCCCGACTGGCCCACGACGGCGGTTTCGCCGCTGCCGGTCTGCTCGACGTCGGAGGTGTTGGGGACAGCCTGTGCCATCGCAGCGCCGGCCAGCGAAATCGCGAGCATCGAAACACCGGTTTTGATCATTCTCTTCATTGCATTGTTCCTTCTGGATTTACGAAGATGTGCGACGTTATCCGGCCCCGCAGACGTTCATGCGTCGCGGGTGCCGGGATGGGGTTGGCAAGGCTTGAGGCAGGGTGGGAGGCTGGGCTGGCGCACACGCAGGTCACCGGTCCGGCCATGTCGGCCGGTTGGATGCTTGTCAGGTGATACGCAGTTAACCGCTCGGTATTCATTATTGCATCCGCCTTGGTGATAGGCGATACCGAGCATCGACCACGGCGCGCATAGACGCCGGGTCAATCAGGTGATCGCTTACCTTTTCCTCGCGCGCATCGGAGTTGCCGCTCCTTTGCGTGCTTTATTTTGTGCGGCCCTTGGCGCTTTTTGCGCCTTTCAGTTGACCCCGCCGGACTGCCGCGTCCTTCGGGGAATAGCTTCCGGCGTTACGAACCGTCCCGCCGTTCATTCTCCTTTTCGCCATCGACGACTGTCAGCGCCGTCAGCGAGCCAGCGCGCTTGATCGCCTTCTGGATATCGCTGGCGTCGTAAACGCCGTCACGCTCTGCGCGGTAGGCCGAGAGCAGCGGCACGGCGGCCGACATGTCCTCGAACCGCCACAGATCCAGCTCCACACCCTCGAGCACGAGGCCGTAGACAGCCTTTTCGATCGCCTGTTGCAGGGCGACCTGATCGGGCTCGTTGGAGGTGATCCCGGCCTCGGCTTCGAGCAGCTCGCGGAACGCCACGAACTTGAACGCGCTCGCGCCGATCGCCTGGCTGGCGATGGTCTTGGACGAAGTCACGTTGGCGAGCACTTCGCCGGTGCGTACCGAGACAGCGCGCAGGTAGACGGTCACCGTGTCCTGCCGGTATTCGGTGCGGGCACCAATCCCAAGGAAGGCCGCGCCAGCGCCGCCGGTGACGGTGTTGGTGTCGTATCCGACAATCCCGCCTTCCAGCAGCACGCCCGCAAACAGCAGCGCAGGCAGGGCATTGGGATCGATTTCCTGTTCGCCCAGATAGCGCTTGCGCATCTCGCCGATGATCTGGCGTTCGCGCAGCAGGTTATCCAGCCGCTCGCGTTCCACCACGGTAAACCATCCGCGGTTCCCCGCGTCCTGCAGCGCCTTGACCAGCATCGAGCTTGCGCCCTGCGTGACCGCGCGCGACAGGGTTTGCCCCTGTTCGCTCGGCTTGAACTGACCGGTCTGGTCGGTGAAGCCATAGACCGCAATCGCCACCGGCCGCTGCGGCGCAGGCAGCTGGTTGAGCAGGTTCTGGGTCTGGGTCTTCTTCGGGAAATAGGCGAGGCTGGTGGTGGTCGCCATCGAATTGCGCCCGTCCTGCGGCATGCTCATGCAGCCGGCAAGCGACAGCGCGGTGAGCGACGTCAGGGCAAGAGTGAGAAGTCTGCGCATCGTCCGGCTCAGTTCACGTCAATGAACAGCGGCACGACGATGCGGGTTTCCTCGCCCGTGGTGTCGTCGCGGATGATCAGCGTCACTTCCTCGAGCGAGCGGAAGAATTCAATCGTCTGCCCGCCGAAGCTGATGGTGCCGGATTCCTGCGGATTGTCGCCGAAGATCGCATCGACGATCTGCGAAGACAGCGCCGAGAGCAGGCGCGATTGCAGCTGTCTGGAGAAGATATCGGCCTGCGAGTTGCGGTTTGCCGCACTCGGATCGCGGAAATCATTGTTCGCGTTGGCGACGCCGAGCACGTGGTTCGAATTGAACGGGTTGCCGCCGAAAGTCGGGCTGATGGGCTCGTAAACCACATCCTGAGCCGCAAGCGGCGTACCGCACAGCACAGCGCAGCCCACAAGGCATGCCTTCAGATACGACATTATTTCCCCCCAAACTCAACCAGGAACCGGCTAACGGGGGATGCCCCCATTCAGCTCGGCAAAGTCATGCGACTCGGCGACCCGGTAATGAGATGTTAGGTAGTATTAACACGGTGTAAAGTAACTTAACCATGTTACATCGTCCGGCTGGCTTGACCGTCCGGTTCCTAAACGATTGCAAAGGATGCAATCGGGCCGTGGTTTTTGAGGGACGGCGAGCGCGGCCGGCGCTGGGTCAGTGCCGGTTTGCAATAAATGCAGCCTGTTTCGCGCCTTATCCAACGCCAAAAAAAGAGCGACGCCATCGCTGGCGCCACCCTTTATGTTTCATGAGATATGTCGCCGGGTTAGTTGGACGGCGCCGTCTGGTCGACGCCGGCAAGGGTATTGCCGATTGTTTTGGCGACGTCGGCCCGAACCTTTTCGTTGTGCTCCTCGACCGTCATCAGCTCCTTGCCATCCTTGTCGAGCAGCATTGCCGCGTTGCCCGAGCCAGCCGGTGCGAGGCGCACCATCAGCGGGCGCGGGAAGAGTGTGTTGCTGGCCCCGTTTCCGCCATCGACGACACCGCCGATAATCCCGCCTGCGATAATGTTGCCGAAGGTCGACCCGGCCAGACGCGACTGGAGGAGGACGTAAACCGGCTCGAATCCGGGCTTGCTGATATCGACCCGCGTGTCGGAACCGCGCCTGAGTTCGACGGTGCAGGGCGAAGTGCACTTGAGACCGTTCAGGAACACCACGTCGGCTCCGGTCGGATCGGTGTCGGTGGCGTAATCGACATTGGTGCCGTTGATAACGGTCGCGCAGCCGCTCAGTGATGCGCCCGCCAGCATGGCGAGAGCGATAAGCTTGAACTTCATGTAGTGACGTCCCCCTGTTTCGTGATCCCCTTGTCGGGATCACCACGTCAGTTAGCGCCACCCGATTTCAGGTAAACAAAAAAAGAGCGACGCCATTGCTGGCGCCGCCCTTCCATCTGCGGACGCTTCAAGACGCCCGCAAAACTTGCAAGAAAGATTACTTGAGCTCGACGGTGCCGCCGGCTTCTTCGATCTTCTTCTTGATGTCTTCGGCTTCAGCCTTGTTCACGCCTTCCTTGACGGCCTTGGGCGCGCCTTCGACGAGAGCCTTGGCTTCAGTCAGACCGAGGCCGGTGATGGCACGGACTTCCTTGATGACCTGGATCTTCTTCCCGCCGTCGCCGGTCAGGATGACGTCGAATTCGGTCTGCTCTTCGACAGCTTCGGCAGCAGCGGCCGGGCCAGCGGCAACCGCGACAGCAGCAGCGGCGCTAACGCCCCATGCTTCTTCGAGGGCCTTGGCGAGATCGGCTGCTTCGAGCACGGTCAGCTTCGAAAGTTCTTCAACAAGCTTGGCAATATCGGCCATGATGGTTCACTCCAAATTGTGGCGGGGCAAATGCGCCCCAGATTGTTTCGTCTGACGAAAAACGTCTCTTAAGCTGCCTTGTCCGCGTAAGCGGCGAACACACGGGCGACCTTCGCGGCGGGTGCGGTAACGACCTGGGCGATCTTCGTCGCAGGTGCGTTGACCAGACCGATGAGCTTGGCGCGCAGCTCGTCGAGGCTCGGCATCGAGGCAAGCGCCCGGATCCCTGCTTCGTCGAGAACGACCGAACCCATCGAACCGCCGACGATTTCGAGCTTGTCATTCGTCTTGGCGAATTCGACAGCGGCCTTGGCAGCCGCGACCGGGTCAGTCGACCAGGCCAGCCCGACCGGACCGGTGAGCATGTCACCAAGTCCGACATAGTCGGTGTTTTCGAGGGCGAGATTGGCGAGACGGTTCTTCGCAACCTTGTAGGTGGCGCCAGCATCGCGCATCTTCAGACGCAGGGCAGTGGACTGAGCCACCGTCATGCCGAGGTTGCGGGTGACGACCACCACGGAAACCTCGTTGAAGACCGCATTGAGCTGGGCAACCGCGTCGGCTTTCTGCGAACGATCCATGCCATACTCCTTCACTAATGGCCGTGCGGGCGGGTGCCCGAACGACCGGCTACGTTTGTCCGCGCACAGGGCCGCCAGGGCTCCGAACACGGGCGAGTCCGTCGAAAGGGAAGGAGGGTGTGCGCCGGCATCATGGCAGGCACGCAAGCAAGCAGCCGGGGCTGCCTGCGAAATCTCGTTTCCCCGTCTAGGCTGGAAATTAAGAAGGCCTGATTGCCTTCACCAACTGTCTCGGACGGATGACCGGATCAGCCAAAGGCTTGGCCGGTCGGCGGGCGCATTAGCCATGCGTGGCGACGAGTCAAGCCAATTGTCCCGTCACTGGCCCCCCTCGGCCGCGGCGATCGTCGCTGCCTTCAAGTGCCAAATCCTTGGTAAAGCACCGACCTTTGCCTTATAGCTGCGCCCGATGAACAAGCCCCAGCCCGACGACGCCCGGCCCGAACCGGTTTTGCAGGACAGCCCTGCGGGCAAACTGTTCAAGCTGATCGAACAAGGCCTGCTGATGCTCGCCGCGATCATGACGCTGGTGGCTGCGGGGGTGGAGGTCTGGTCGGTCTACCAGCGCGGTTCAATCGTGCTGGCCGATATCCTGCTGATGTTCCTCTATACCGAGGTGATCGCGATGATCGCGGTGTTCTACACCGGCAAGGGCTCGTCGTTCGTCTTTCCGATCTTCATCGCCATCACCGCGATTGCACGGCTGATCGTGCTGCAAGGCAAGGACATGGACGCAGAAAACGTCGTTTACGAGGCGGGGGCGATCCTGCTGCTGGCCTTTGCCGCGCTGGTGATGGGCCGCGTCCGTTCTGACTGAATATGGCGAGCGGGCCGGGGCGAACCCCGACCCGTCCGGCCATTCATTCCGCTTCGTAAGCGAGCAGATCGCCCGGCTGGCACTCCAACTCGCGGCAGATCGCGGCGAGGGTGGAGAAACGGATCGCCTTGGCCTTGCCGGTCTTGAGGATCGACAGGTTGGCGAGGGTGAGGCCGACACGCTCGGCCAGTTCGGTCAGCGTCATGCGGCGGGCGTAGAGCAGGTCGTCGAGCTTCACCATGATGCGGGTTCCTTCGAGGTCATCGTTGATGGGGGGCATCACACGGTTCCTTCCAGGTCTTCGCGCATCGCGGCGCCATGGCGGAACACGCGGGCGAGGATGAACAGGGTCAGCATCAGCAGCAGACCGCCCGCGCCCAGATCAATGTTCACATCGGCGTCGATGCTGTCGAGCGGGTCGAACTGCTCCAGCCAGGCCGCCTGCAAGGCGATCAGAAGCGCGGTGATATAGGCGCCCAAGACGGTCCAGCCCATCCGATTGAGGAGGTCAGCATTCGCCGGACGGAAGGGATCGCCCGCATCGACCGATGCGATGATCGACCACAGATCGCGCAGGAACTGGAAGGCGTGCCAGAACAGCCCGATGAGCATGGCGATCACCAGTGCAACCATCCAGTAAGCGTATTGGGGCGCACCGGCCGAAGCCAGCTTGGCGAGCAGGTCGCTGCGTTCAACGGTGAAGATAGCGCCAAGCCCGATCGTCAGCATCACCATCACGAAGATGCTCAGGGCGATCAGCAATGCGACGACAACTTTGGCCGCGGTTAGGAGCGGGTCAGTGCTGCGGAATTTCATGGCTTAATCCTTCAGGTTCGTGGTCAGGCGATGGCGGGCAGCGCAAGCACCGTCGGCGTTTCGGCCTGCGCGCTGGGGACCGACACGATTGCGCTGATCGAACCGAGCGAAAGGGCCAGCGCGGCGCAGGCGGCGAGGGTGGTGTTGAGGAAGCGGGTCATATCGTTCTCCTATGTGAGGCGTATCGTAATTCGATAAGTGCTCTCTAATCCGATTCGCTGCATATCGTCAATCAATAATATTGAAAAACGATATAGCCCGCGTCGATTTTCGGCAAAGCCGCCTTTTGTGACGATCCGCGCCCGCCGGAGCGTTGACAGGGCGGGGGTGCAATCCTACATGCGCCCCTCACGCCAGCTTCGAGCAAGACCGATTCAAACGCGGGGATCGGTCCCGAAATGGAAGCGGCGGAAAGCCAATCTCGCGATGCAAACATAATGCTGCTGCAAACGCCCTCCTGACAGGGGGTATGGCAATGCGGCGTTTTTGCGTCGGAACTGGCACTTTCTCTGCGGCGACCGACAGCGATTTTTCCCGTCCGCGCGGCTCTCCCGCGCGGCCTATCAAGAGGCCCAATCTTCCATGGCAACCAAGGCGAAGCCGCCCGTGACCCGCAGCCGCAAGGCGCAAGGGACCGCCAAGAAGCGCATCCGCAAGATCTTCGGTGACATTCACGAAGTCGTGCAGATGCCGAACCTCATCGAGGTTCAGCGCGAAAGCTACGAACAGTTCCTGCGGTCCGACAAGGCCACCGGCTATGTCTCGGGCCTCGAAAAGACCCTGCGCTCGGTCTTCCCGATCCGCGATTTCGCCGGCTCTGCCGAGCTTGATTTCGTGCATTACGAACTCGAAGAGCCCAAGTACGACACAACCGAGTGCCGTCAGCGCGGCATCACCTATGCTGCCCCGATGAAGGTGACCCTGCGTCTCATCGTTTTCGAGGTCGACAGCGAAACCGAAACCCGCTCCGTGCTCGATATCAAGGAGCAGGACGTCTACATGGGCGACATGCCCTTGATGACGGACAACGGCACCTTCATCATCAACGGCACCGAGCGTGTGATCGTCAGCCAGATGCACCGTTCGCCGGGCGTGCTGTTCGACCATGACCGCGGCAAGACCCACTCTTCGGGCAAGCTGCTGTTTGCCGCCCGCGTGATCCCGTATCGCGGCTCGTGGCTCGATTTCGAGTTCGACGCCAAGGACATCGTCAACGTCCGCATCGACCGCAAGCGCAAGCTGCCGGTCACCGCGCTGCTCTATTCGCTCGGCCTCGATGCCGAGGATATCCTCCACCACTTCTACAACACCGTGGTGTGGGAGCGCGCCAAGGATGGCTGGAAGATCCCGTTCGTGGCCGAGCAATGGCGCGGCGCCAAGCCGACCTTCGCGCTGATCGACGCGGCCACCGGCGAGGAAGTCTTCGCTGCCGGCACCAAGATCAGCCCGCGCGCCGCCAACAAGGCCGCAAAGGATGGCCTCGCCAACCTGCTGCTGCCGGTTGAAGAAGTCGTCAGCCGCTATGCCGCCGCCGACATGATCGACGAAAGCACCGGCCGCATCTACATTGAAGCCGGTGATGAAGTGACGCTCGAGCATGTCGAGGCCTTCGACAAGGCTGGCATCGACACCCTCACGCTGCTCGACATCGACGAGATCAACACTGGTCCGTGGATCCGCAACACGCTCAAGGCCGACAAGGCCGAGAACCGCGACGAGGGTCTGGAAGCGATCTACAAGGTCATGCGTCCGGGCGAACCGCCGACGAAGGAAACCGCCGAAGCGCTGTTCGAAGGCCTGTTCTTCGATGCCGAACGCTATGACCTGTCGGCCGTGGGCCGCGTGAAGCTCAACATGCGTCTCGGCCTCGAGTGCGAAGACACCGTCACCACGCTGCGCAAGGAAGATATCCTCGCGGTGGTGAAGGAGCTTGTCGGCCTCAAGGACGGCAAGGGCGAAGTCGACGACATCGACAACCTCGGCAACCGCCGCGTGCGTTCGGTGGGCGAGCTGCTGGAAAACCAGTACCGCGTCGGCCTGCTGCGCATGGAGCGCGCCGTGAAGGAGCGCATGAGCTCGGTCGACGTATCGACCGTGATGCCGAACGACCTCATCAACGCCAAGCCCGCCGTGGCCGCAGTGCGTGAGTTCTTCGGTTCCTCGCAGCTCTCGCAGTTCATGGACCAGACCAATCCGCTCTCGGAAGTCACCCACAAGCGCCGCGTTTCGGCCTTGGGCCCGGGCGGTCTCACCCGTGAGCGCGCAGGCTTCGAAGTCCGCGACGTTCACCCGACCCACTATGGCCGCATCTGCCCGATTGAAACGCCGGAAGGCCCGAACATCGGTCTGATCAACTCGCTGGCGTCGTTCAGCCGCGTCAACAAGTATGGCTTCATCGAAACGCCGTACCGCAAGGTGATCGACGGCAAGGTGACGGCGGACGTGATCTACCTTTCCGCGATGGAAGAGCAGAAGCACACCGTTGCGCAGGCTTCGGCTGAACTGAACGAGGACGGCTCCTTCGTCGAGGAACTGGTCTCGGCCCGTCACAACGGCGACAACCTGATGGCGATGCGCGAGCACGTCACGCTGATGGATGTCAGCCCCAAGCAGCTCGTCTCGGTCGCGGCATCGCTCATTCCGTTCCTGGAAAACGATGACGCCAACCGCGCGCTGATGGGCTCGAACATGCAGCGTCAGGCCGTGCCGCTCGTCAAGGCGGAAGCGCCGTGGGTCGGCACCGGCATGGAAGAAACCGTGGCGCGCGATTCCGGCGCGGCGATCGCTGCCAAGCGCGGCGGGATCGTTGACCAGGTCGACGCCACCCGCATCGTGATCCGTGCGATCGGCGATGTCGAACCCGGCCAGTCGGGCGTCGACATCTACACGCTGCAGAAGTTCCAGCGTTCGAACCAGAACACCTGCATCAACCAGCGTCCGCTGGTGAAGGTGGGTGACGTGATCGAACAGGGCGACATCATCGCCGATGGTCCCTCGACCGATCTGGGCGAGCTGGCGCTGGGCAAGAACAGCCTCGTCGCCTTCATGCCCTGGAACGGCTACAACTACGAAGACTCGATCCTGATCAGCGAACGCATCGTGAAGGACGACGTCTTCACCTCGATCCACATCGAGGAGTTCGAAGTCATGGCCCGCGACACCAAGCTCGGGCCAGAGGACATCACCCGCGACATCCCCAACGTCGGCGAGGAAGCCCTGCGCAACCTCGACGAAGCAGGCATCGTCTACATCGGTGCAGAAGTGCACCCGGGTGACATCCTTGTCGGCAAGATCACGCCCAAGGGCGAATCTCCGATGACGCCGGAAGAAAAGCTGCTGCGCGCGATCTTCGGCGAAAAGGCGAGCGATGTGCGTGACACCTCGCTGCGTCTGCCGCCGGGCGTTGCGGGCACCATCGTCGAGGTCCGGGTGTTCAACCGCCACGGTATCGAGATCGACGACCGTACCCGTGCGATCCAGAACGAGGAAATCGAACGCCTCCGCAAGGATGCGGCCGATGAACGCAACATCCTCAACCGTGCGACCTACAACCGCCTGCGCGACATGCTGATCGGCCAGACCGCATCGGCTGCTCCCAAGGGCGCGAAGAAGGGCGTCGAAATCACTGCCGAGATGCTCGATGAGCTCGAGCGCTTCGAATGGTTCAAGTTCGCGGTCGCGGATGATGGCCGTCAGGCGCAGATCGAAGCGGTGAAGACGCAGTACGACGAAGCCGTCGCGGTGATCGATGCCAAGTTCCATGACCGCAAGGAAAAGCTGGAACGCGGCGACGAACTCGCTCCGGGCGTGCTCAAGATGGTCAAGGTCTTCGTCGCGGTGAAGCGCAAGCTGCAGCCGGGCGACAAGATGGCCGGCCGCCACGGGAACAAGGGTGTAATCAGCCGCATTCTGCCGGCCGAAGACATGCCGTTCCTCGAAGACGGTACGCCGGTCGACCTCGTGCTCAACCCGCTGGGCGTGCCTTCGCGCATGAACGTCGGGCAGATCTTCGAAACCCACCTGGGCTTCGCAGCCCGCGCGCTGGGTCACGAGATCAAGGCGAAGCTGGACGAATGGCGCGCTGCCAATCCGAATGCGGCGTCCGATTACGCCGGTGTGGCTCCGCCCGCCGCTGTGGTCGATCGTCTCAAGGACATCTACGGCGAGCAGTATTTCGAGGACATCGACAGCCGTACCACGGCCGATATCGTCGAACTGGCGGGCAACCTTGCGGCTGGTGTGCCGATGGGGACCCCGGTGTTCGACGGCGCGCGCGAACCGGACGTGTCGGAAATGCTGATCAAGGCAGGGATCGACTCTTCGGGTCAGTCCACGCTGTATGACGGCCGCACCGGCGAGGCGTTCGACCGCAAGGTCACCGTGGGCATCATCTACATGCTCAAGCTGCACCACTTGGTCGACGACAAGATCCACGCACGTTCGATCGGGCCGTACAGCCTCGTCACCCAGCAGCCGCTGGGCGGTAAGGCGCAGTTCGGCGGCCAGCGCTTCGGCGAAATGGAGGTCTGGGCGCTCCAGGCCTACGGCGCCGCCTATACCTTGCAGGAAATGCTGACGGTGAAGTCCGACGACGTGGTCGGCCGCACCAAGGTCTACGAAGCGATCGTCAAGGGTGACGACACCTTCGAGGCCGGCATTCCCGAGAGCTTCAACGTGCTCGTCAAGGAAATGCGCTCGCTGGGTCTGAACGTCGAACTGAAGTCGATCCTCGACGAGGACGAAGACCAGACCGACTACAGCGCGATTGCAGCGGAGTGATCTTGATGAAGGAATATCGAGGCCTGAGCCTTGGGGTGAGGATGTCAGTTTTTGGCGCCATCCTCCTCACTCCGGTTCTAGCCTTCGTGATCCTTATCGAACTCCTGGCCAAAGACCTTTGATCTTCACCCCTAGAGGGACTGAAACATGAACGACCTGACCAAATTCACCAACCAGCTGGCGAAGCCCGAAACCTTCGACCAGATCCAGATCGGCATCGCCAGCCCCGAGCGCATCCGCTCGTGGTCCTATGGCGAGATCAAGAAGCCGGAAACCATCAACTACCGTACGTTCAAGCCCGAGCGTGACGGCCTGTTCTGCGCGCGCATCTTCGGTCCCGTGAAGGACTACGAATGCCTGTGCGGCAAGTACAAGCGCATGAAGTACAAGGGCGTCGTCTGCGAAAAGTGCGGCGTCGAAGTGACCGTGACCAAGGTGCGCCGCGAGCGCATGGGCCACATCGAACTGGCCGCGCCGGTTGCGCACATCTGGTTCCTGAAGTCGCTGCCGTCGCGCATCGGTCTGCTGCTCGACATGCAGCTCAAGCAGCTTGAGCGCGTGCTCTACTTCGAAAGCTACATCGTCACCGAACCCGGTCTGACCCCGCTGGAGAAGTTCCAGCTGATGACCGAAGACGAACTGCTCGAAGCGCAGGACGAGTATGGCGAAGACGCCTTCACCGCCGATATCGGCGCGGAAGCCGTGCGCACCATGCTGATGCAGCTCGACCTCGAGAACGAGCGTGACGTGCTGATGGAAGAGCTGGCGACCACCAAGTCGACGCTCAAGCCCAAGAAGATCATCAAGCGTCTGAAGGTCGTCGAAAGCTTCATCGATTCGGGCAACCGTCCCGAGTGGATGATCCTCGAAGTGATCCCTGTGATCCCGCCCGAACTGCGCCCGCTGGTGCCGCTCGACGGTGGCCGCTTCGCGACGTCGGATCTCAACGATCTCTATCGCCGCGTGATCAACCGTAACAACCGCTTGAAGCGTCTGATCGAACTGCGCGCGCCGGACATCATCGTCCGCAACGAAAAGCGCATGTTGCAGGAAGCCGTTGACGCGCTCTTCGACAACGGCCGCCGTGGCCGCGTCATCACCGGCGCCAACAAGCGTCCGCTGAAGTCGCTTTCCGACATGCTCAAGGGCAAGCAGGGCCGCTTCCGTCAGAACCTGCTCGGCAAGCGCGTCGACTATTCGGGCCGTTCGGTGATCGTGACCGGTCCCGAACTCAAGCTGCACCAGTGCGGCCTGCCCAAGAAGATGGCGCTCGAGCTGTTCAAGCCGTTCATCTACGCGCGTCTGGATGCCAAGGGTCTGTCGATGACCCTGAAGCAGGCCAAGAAGTGGGTCGAAAAGGAGCGCAAGGAAGTCTGGGACATCCTCGACGAGGTGATCCGCGAACACCCGGTGCTGCTGAACCGCGCACCGACGCTGCACCGTCTGGGCATCCAGGCATTCGAGCCCGTGCTGATCGAAGGCAAGGCGATCCAGCTGCACCCGCTGGTCTGCTCGGCCTTCAACGCCGACTTCGACGGTGACCAGATGGCGGTCCACGTGCCGCTTTCGCTGGAAGCCCAGCTCGAAGCGCGCGTGCTGATGATGTCGACCAACAACATCCTCTCTCCCGCCAACGGCAAGCCGATCATCGTGCCTTCGCAGGACATGGTTCTGGGGATCTACTACCTCTCTATGGAGCGGCAGGAGAAGCACCCCGAGTACATCGAAGAGGCTGATGGCACCAAGATCGAGAAGCTGCCGCGCTTCTCGGACATGGCCGAAGTGCACCAGGCGCTCGAAGTGAAAGCTGTCACGCTCCACACCCGCATCATGGCCCGCGTTCCGCAGGCCGATGAAAGCGGCAAGGTGACGATGCAGCGCTTCGTGACCACGCCGGGCCGCATGCTGATCGGCGAATGCCTGCCGAAGAACCACAAGGTTCCCTTCGACATCATCAACCGCCTGCTCACCAAGCGTGAGATCGGCGACGTGATCGATCAGGTCTATCGTCACACCGGCCAGAAGGACACGGTGCTGTTCGCTGACGCGATCATGGCGCTGGGCTTCCGTCACGCGTTCAAGGCGGGGATCAGCTTCGGCAAGGATGACATGATCATCCCCGATTCCAAGGTGAAGCTGGTCGACGAGACCAAGGATCTGGTGGCTGGTTACGAACAGCAGTACCAGGACGGTCTCATCACCCAGCAGGAAAAGTACAACAAGGTGATCGACGCCTGGTCGAAGTGCGGTGACATGGTCGCCGACGCGATGATGGCCGAGATTAAGGCGCAGCCGATCGATGGCGAGACGGGCAAGGAAGCCCAGATCAACTCGATCTATATGATGAGCCACTCCGGTGCGCGTGGTAGCCCGGCGCAGATGAAGCAGCTCGCGGGGATGCGCGGGCTGATGGCCAAGCCATCGGGCGAGATCATCGAGACCCCGATCATCTCGAACTTCAAGGAAGGTCTGACCGTTCTTGAATACTTCAACTCGACCCACGGTGCCCGTAAGGGCCTCGCGGACACCGCGCTGAAGACCGCGAACTCGGGTTACCTGACCCGTCGTCTCGTCGACGTGTCGCAGGATTGCGTCATCGTTGAGGAAGATTGCGGCACCGAGAACTACCTCGAAATGCGCGCGATCGTTCAGGGCGGTAGTGTCATCGCCTCGCTCGGCGAGCGTATCCTCGGTCGTACGACCATGGAGGATATCGTCAACGCCACCAGCGGCGAGGTCATCGTGCCCAAGCTGACGCTGCTCGACGAAGCGATGGTCAAGGCCATCGAAGCGGCCGAAGTGCAGTCGGCGAAAATTCGCAGTCCGCTGGTCTGCGAAGCCGAAATGGGCGTGTGTGCGACCTGTTACGGACGCGATCTGGCACGCGGGACTCCGGTGAACATCGGTGAGGCTGTCGGCGTTATCGCGGCGCAGTCGATCGGTGAGCCCGGCACCCAGCTGACGATGCGGACCTTCCACATCGGCGGCGCGGCGCAGCTCAACGAAACCTCGCACCTCGAGGCGATTTCGGAAGGCCGCGTCGAGTACCGCGAGATGCAGACCATCTCCGACAAGATGGGCCGCATCCTCAGCCTGTCGCGCAGCGGCGAAATCGCCGTGATCGACGCCGAAGGGCGCGAGCGCGAAATGCACAAGGTGCCTTACGGGACGGTGATCAAGTTCAAGGACGGTGATCACGTCAAGATCGGCGATCGTCTGGCAGAGTGGGATCCGTTCACCCTGCCGATCATCACCGAACAGTCGGGTGTGGTGCGGTATGTCGATCTGGCCGAGGGCATCACGCTCGAAGAACAGATGGATGATGCCACCGGCATTGCGCAGCGCGTGGTGACCGAGAACCGTGCAACGGGCCGCAAGAAGAAGGAAGACCTTCGTCCGCGGCTCACCCTGCTGGCGGAAGGCAGCGGCGAAACCGAAGCGGCGCGCTACATGCTCGCTCCGGGCACGACGCTGTCGGTCGAGGATGGCCAGACGGTCGAAGCGGGCGACATTCTCGCCCGTGCCAGCCGCGAAGCCGCCAAGACCCGCGACATCACCGGCGGTCTGCCGCGCGTGGCCGAACTGTTCGAGGCGCGTATGCCCAAGGACGTCTCGGTTATCGCCAAGATCTCTGGCCGGATCGAATTCGTCCGCGAATACAAGGCGAAGCGCAAGATCGCGATCATTCCCGAGGAAGGGGATCCGGTGGAATACCTGATCGCCAAGACCAAGGTGATCGACGTGCAGGAAGGCGATTACGTGAAGAAGGGTGATACCCTTGTTTCCGGCTCGCCCAACCCGCACGACATCCTCGAGGTCATGGGCGTCGAAGCGCTGGCCGAGTATCTCGTCGACGAGATCCAGGAAGTCTATCGCTTGCAGGGCGTGAAGATCAACGACAAGCACATCGAGGTGATCGTTCGCCAGATGCTGCAGAAGGTCGAGATCACCGAAGGCGGGGACACCACCCTGCTGCCGGGCGAGCAGGTCGATCTGGCCGAGATGCTCGAGATCAACGGCAAGCTGGCCAAGGGCAAGCAGCCCGCGGAAGGCAAGCCGGTGCTGCTCGGCATCACCAAGGCGTCGCTGCAGACCCGCAGCTTCATCTCGGCGGCTTCGTTCCAGGAAACCACCCGCGTGCTGACGCAGGCGGCGGTTGAAGGGAAGAAGGACACCCTGATCGGTCTGAAGGAAAACGTGATCGTCGGCCGTCTCATCCCCGCCGGTACCGGCGCGGGCATGAACCGTCTGCGCGTCACCGCCAACAGCCGCGATGCGGCCCTGAAGGCAGCGTGGAAGAAGCAGCAGGACGCACTTGTTGCGACCGGCCAGCGCGAAGTCGAACCGGCCGCTGATGCGATCGGTTCGGAAGAGAAGATGAAGGCTGCAATGGCCGCAATGGCGGCTGCGGCCCCCGCGGCTGACATCGAGGACGACGGCGAGGAATAAGCTCCTCTCCGCCACTCACGGCAAGACATCGCCCCGCCGGAGCCACCATGCTCCGGCGGGGCTTTTCTTATGGGGCGGAGATTGTGGAACTACGACGCTAATCGTTATTGCAAATCATTCGCAAATAAATATGATGGCGATCCGTCACCACCATCTGCCTTCGCGAGGTTTCATGTCCCGGCACCACACACCCTCCGCCGCCGCCCAGAGCATCATCGCCGACCTCGCCGCACCGCGCCGCATCGAGCGGCTCGGGCCGATCGCCGGACGCTTCATCCATGCGCTACGGCTGATCGCGCTGCACGAGCGGATGGGGCGCGATCCAGTGCCCGAACTGGCGGTGCGCCTTGGCAGCGTGGAGGTCGCCGCAAAAGCGTTGCTCCTCGCCCACGCGGTCTCTGCCAGCTGGCCCGAGAACATCCACGTTTCGCGTTTCTGTTGCCGTCTCCTCAGCCATGACGAGATCACGATCGGTGCCTTCATCGATGCCGCGTCGGATGCCGACCGCATGGGCTTTGAAGCCGCGCTGTCCGGGCTGATCCGTGCTGACCGGATGCACCGGTTGTGGGAAGGCGCGCTGGCGCTGACCGCGGCGGAACTGCGCGGCTTGTGAGCGCTTGCGGGCGGCGGCGGCGCGCTCTACCGCACGCGCATGACCACCACGCGTTTCGCCCCTTCGCCCACCGGCCGGCTTCATGTCGGCAATATCCGCACCGCGCTCCACAACTGGATGCTGGCGCGGCAGGCGGGTGGCACGTTCATTCTCCGGATCGACGACACCGATGCCGAGCGGAGCCGTGAGCACTATGTCGACGCGATCCGCGCGGATCTGACGTGGCTCGGCCTGACATGGGACCGCGAGGAGCGTCAGTCCGCACGGCTTGACCGCTACCAGGCGGCCTTCGGTGCGTTGCAGGCAGCAGGCCGGATCTACCCCTGCTACGAGAGCGCGCAGGAACTCGATGTCAAACGCAAGATCCAGCTCTCGCGCGGGCTACCGCCCACCTACGACCGTGCCGCATTGAAGCTGACGGCAGAAAAGCGCACAGCCAAGGAAGCCGAAGGCATAGCGCCGCACTGGCGTTTCCTGCTCGACCATGCCGAGCCTATCGTTTGGGAGGACGGCATCCGCGGCACCCAGAAATTCGACGCGGCGCAGCTCTCCGATCCCGTGATCCGCCGGGCTGATGGCTCCTGGCTCTATATGATGCCGAGCGCCGTCGATGACATCGATATGGGCGTGACGCAGGTGCTGCGCGGCGAGGATCATGTCTCGAACACAGCCGTTCAAATTCAGATCTTTACCGCACTTTTTGCTGCAGCATTTGCTGCGCCGGAAAGTGCAGCAAAAATGCTTCCCGCCTTTGCGCATGAAGCACTTCTCGTGGGGCGCGAGGGCAAGCTGTCGAAGCGCCTTGGCTCGCTGGGCTGTGATGCCTTCCGCGAACGCGGGATCGAGCCCGAGGCGATCATTGCGCATCTCGCGCGGCTCGGCACCTCGCAGCCGGTGGAGCCGATTGCCGACCGCAGCATTCTGGTGGCGAGCTTTGACCTTGCCACCTTCGGCCGCGCTCCGGCCAAGTTCGATGATGAGGATCTGGAACGGCTCAATGCCGGGATCGTCCACCAATTGCCGTTCGAGGCGGTCGCAAACCGCTTGCCCGAGGGGATGGACGCTTCAGGCTGGCATGCGGTCCGGCCCAATCTCGCCCATCTCGGCGAGGCGGCGGACTGGTGGCGGCTGGTCACAGGACCGATCCAGCAGCCGGAGTTCTCGGACGAGGACAAGGCGTTCCTTGCCGATGCCGAGCGTGCTCTGGAATGGGGCGACAATCCGTGGGGGGCGCTCACCGGCGCGCTCAAGGATGCGACGGGGCGCAAGGGACGCGCGCTGTTCCTGCCGCTGCGTCAGGCGCTCACCGGCATGGACCACGGACCCGATATGGGGGAGTTGCTCCCCCTGATCGGCGAAGCAGAAGCACGCGCCAGACTGACCCGCGCGGCCGCCTGACCCCCCGCAGTGGTCGGCAGCTAATGGGCGGCGAGCAGTTGGAAGGCGCTCACAGTCCCGCAGTGGATTACTGCCGAACGATCACGCGTCCAAGGCGGCGCCGAGGCTTAACGCCACTGCCTCGGCAATCTTGATCCCGTCCACCGCTGCCGACAGAATCCCTCCGGCATAACCGGCACCTTCTCCGGCAGGAAACAGCCCCTTCGTGTTGAGGCTTTGTAAATCCTTGCCGCGTGTGAAACGGATCGGCGACGACGTGCGGGTTTCGACACCGGTCATCAACACGTCGGGGTGATCATACCCCGGGATTTGCCGACCGAAGACAGGCAGCGCCTCACGCATCGCCGTTACAGCATAGTCGGGCAGGCATTGCGCCAAATCGGTCAGATGCACGCCCGGCTTGTACGACGGCACCACCGCACCAAGCGTTTCGGAGGGGCGTCCGGCGAGGAAGTCACCCAGTCGTTGGGCCGGGGCTTTATAGCTTGATCCGCCGGCAACATAGGCCCGCGATTCCCAGTGGCGTTGCAGCGCGATCCCGGCGAGCGGATCGCCGGGGAAATCGCGCACCGGATCAATCGCGACGACCAGGCCGGAGTTTGCGTTGCGCTCGTTGCGGGAATACTGGCTCATACCATTGGTGGCGACGCGCCCTTCCTCGGATGTCGCCGCGACCACGGTGCCGCCGGGGCACATGCAGAAACTGTAGACCGTCCGGTCATTCTTGCAGTGGTGCGAGATGTGATACTCGGCCGCGCCGAGGATGCGGTTACCAGCTTCGATGCCGAACCGCGACTTGTCGATCCATGATTGCGGGTGTTCGATCCTGACACCGATCGAGAACGGCTTCGCCTCGACATGGACGCCCGCGGCGTGGAGCATCGCAAACGTGTCACGCGCGCTGTGACCGATGGCGAGCACGACATGGTCAGCTTCCAGATATTCACCCGTACTCAGATGGACTCCGCGAACGCGGCGGTCGCCTTTGGCGTCGGTCGTGATATCGATGCCGTCGACCCTGTTCGAGAAGCGGTATTCGCCGCCGAGCGCCTCGATACTCTTGCGCATGCTTTCGACCATCGTCACGAGCCGGAAGGTGCCGATATGCGGGTGCGCCTCGGTGAGGATCTCGGACGGTGCTCCCGCTTTCACGAACTCGGTCAGAACCTTGCGGTCGCGATTGAGCGGGTCCTTGATCCGGCTGTAGAGCTTGCCATCGGAAAAGGTGCCCGCGCCGCCCTCACCGAACTGGGCGTTGGATTCGGGGTTGAGAACCCCCTGCCGCCACAGGCCCCAAGTGTCTTTGGTCCGCTCGCGAACCACTTTCCCGCGGTCGAGGATGATCGGGCGAAAACCCATCTGGGCGAGGATCAGGCCGGCAAACAGGCCGCAAGGCCCCGCGCCGATGACGACGGGCCGCTTGGCCGTGCCGCCTTCGGGCGCTGTGGCCACCAGATGGTAGCGCGGGTCCGGGGCAGGCTGGACACCGCGATCCTTGCGAAAGCGCTGGAGCACCGCCGCCTCGTTCTTCACATTCACGTCGACCGAATAGACCAGCTGGATGTTCGTCTTGTCGCGCGCGTCATGGCCGCGGCGCGCGACGACAAAGCGGACCAGATCGCGCGGGGTGATCCTCAGCCGCTTGCAGATGGCAGCGGGCAAGGCCTCGTCCGGATGATGGAGCGGCAGGGTCAGTTCGGTGATGCGCAACATGGCGCGGCATTAGAGAGTGATGGCGCGGAATGCTATTCGCTCGTGACTGGTCCCGGAACGGAGCCAAATTTGGGTATCCGCAATGCTGAAAGTTTGCGCTGCGGCGGCCCATGATAGGATCAAGCGGGTGTAGCCGGCCGAGATCATGAGGTTCTCCTCCAGCTCCCCCACCGCATCGAAGCGTCCGGCGAAGGACTGCTGCGGAGAAGCGGCCAGCGCGATCTTAGGGGATGGTGAGGTTTGCATTGACAGCACCCCTCACCCCCCGCTAGAGGCGCGCCCCTACCCAGCCTCCCGGCAGCGATGACCGGCAGGCACCGTGCCCAGATGGCGGAATTGGTAGACGCACCGTCTTCAGGTGGCGGCGCTCGCAAGGGCGTGGAGGTTCGAGTCCTCTTCTGGGCACCATTTCTCAATCCCATGACATCCCGAAAGGGTCGACAAAACGGCGGAAATCTGCCATTTTTGACCCTCACCAATCCCGGATTGTGCCAGCCGATTTCAGGCAATCCGGGGCCATGAAGTGCCACGCCAGGGTCGATATGGCCCCGCTAAAAATCGCAGTGGCCCCATGACCCCGTTGCCCCTCGCTGGTCCCTTCCGGGACCTGCTGAGGAGAATCGAAAATGGCGCTCACAGATCTGAAAATCCGCAGCCTCCGCCCGTCGGAGAAGATCACCCGGCACACCGACGATCGTGGCCTGTACGTTGAGGTGCATCCAAGCGGATCGAAGCTGTGGCGCTACAAATACCGATACGCTGGCAAGCAAAAGCGGCTCGCGCTCGGCCGCTATCCCGATGTCGGCCTTGCAGAAGCCCGCGCGAGGCGTGACGAGGCCCGCAAGAAGGTTGAAGCTGGCATTGATCCGCTGCTGGAGCGCAAGCGCGAGAAGCTCGTCGCTCGCTTCAGTGCTGCGAACACCTTTGGCGACATTGCCAAGGAGTACATCGACAAGCGCGTGGCCGAAGGTCAATCGGATGCGACGACCCAGAAAGCCAATTGGTTGCTGGAGCAGCTCAAGCCGCTCTGGACCTTCCCGGTCACCGACATCAAGCCCGTCGACCTTCTGGCCGCGCTCAAGCGCGTCGAGGCGCAGGGCAAGTATGAGACGGCGCGACGCTGTCGTTCCTTTGCTGGCCGCGTGTTCCGCTACGCCGTGGCAACTGGGCGAGGCGAGAGCGACCCGAGCGCGATCCTACGAGGGGCGCTGGTGGTCCCGAAGACAAAGCACCACGCCGCGATCCTCGATCCCAAGCAGCTGGGCGAGTTGCTGCGCGCGATGGACAGCTACAGCGGACACAAGATTTCCCGGCTCGCGATGCAGGTCTCGCCCCATGTCATGACGCGTCCAGGTGAACTACGCATGGCTGTCTGGTCGGAGTTCGACCTCGATAACGCGGTTTGGAAGATTCCGGCAGAGCGCATGAAGATGCGCCGCCCCCACGAGGTTCCGCTGTCCCGCCAAGTCCTCGCCTACCTGCACGAGCTGTTCGAGCTAACCGGACCTGACGGTTACGTCTTTCCCGCGTTCCACACCTGGCGGCGCCCACTCAGTGAGAACACCATCAATCAGTGCTTCCGGCGGATGGGCTACGCAGTCGGGGAAGTTACCGCGCATGGCTTGCGAACCACCGCCTCAACCCTCCTCAACGAAAGCGGCAAGTGGTCGCCCGATGCGATCGAGAGATCGCTCGCCCATGCCGACACTAACGCCATTCGTGGCACCTACAATCGTGGCCGTTATTGGGATGAGCGTGTCGCGATGCACCAGTGGTGGAGCGACTATCTCGACGAATTGCGGGCGGATGTCTCGGATGAACCCGTCAGGAAAGCCAGGGTACGGGCCTAGCGTGAGCCTTCCACGGCGTTTTGTGTCTGCGCGCCTTGGGCGGCAATCTCCTCTCGATAGCCGACCGGGTCAGCGATCCAGCGATTGATGGCGGATTCGCGCCAGCCAGCGCCGTGCACGCTGATCCTGACCTGGCTCGGAAACGTGCCCTCGGCGATCTTGCGATAGACCGTCGAGCGGGAGAGACCCGTTCGGTCGAGAACTGTTTTTAGGCGGATGATCCTGTCGGTTGCGTTCGACATGAGACTGGCTCCTATCGGTTGGCCGTGAGTGGCACCCAATGACCAAAGTCAACGAAACCAGCGGCCGTCACGCAACCGCAAACTCTTCGTCTGCGGCTACGGCGTAGTAACGGCGGCAATCGACAGGCAGGCGCCAACGCCGCCTTGCCAGATTCGGAAGCCAAGGTCGGCCTCGACACCGCCGCTGGAGCTTGTTTCAGGCGGGCGCATCGATGAAGCGGAAATACGCGATGGCACCGCCATGGCATCTCTCGACCTGCTGTTGGAATGAACTGCTCCTGTGTGACGGCCCGTGCCGGGCGGGATCAACAGCCTGCCCGCTCAATTCGGGCTCACGCCCTCCCGTTTTGGCTGTTCCGCGCTTCGCGCTGACCCGCCCGGCCGATCCGGCCCGCCCCTTCATCCGCGTTCCCAACGACAGGACGAAGGATTACTCCCATGGCCCATACCGTAACCGCCAGCATCTACGACACCATCACCAACCAGATCATCGCCGCGCTGGAGCGCGGCACCGCCGACTACACTCTTCCCTGGCACCGCAGTAGCGCCCCGCTGACGCGGCCGATCAATGCGGTCACCCGCAAGGCCTATCGCGGGGTCAATGTCCTCGCCCTCTGGGCCAGCGCCGAGGCACAGGACTTCGGCCACGGTCTCTGGGCGACCTATCGCCAGTGGCAGTCACTCGGCGCGCAGGTCCGCAAGGGCGAGAAGGCCTCGCCGATCGTGTTCTACAAGGTGCTGGACAAGGCCGAAGGCAGCGAAGACGAGGCGCGCGAGAACGTGGGCAGGATCTTCGCGCAGGGCTCGCATGTATTCAACATCGCGCAGGTCGAGGGCTATGCTTTGCCCGAGGTACCGGAAGCCGAGGCCTTTGATCCTGTCCCCGATGTCGAGGCCTTCATCGCTGCCACGGGTGCCGCCATCCGCATCCAGGGCGACAGCGCCCACTACACGCCCTCCACCGACACGATCACCATGCCCGACCGCGAGCGGTTCTTCGCCACAAACACCGCCAGCGCGGTGCAGAACTGGTGTGCCATTCTGCTCCATGAGCTCGTGCACTGGACCGGGGCCGATCACCGTCTCGCTCGCACTTTCGGCAAGCGCTTCGGCGACGAGGCCTATGCGATGGAAGAGTTGGTCGCGGAGCTTGGCTCAGCCTTCCTGTGCGGTGATCTGGGCCTGTCGGTCACCCCGCGTCCTGATCATGCCTGCTACCTCGCCAGCTGGCTGAAGGTGCTCAAGGGCGACAACCGAGCGATTTTCACTGCCGCCAGTGCGGCGGCGAAGGCGGCGGAGTGGTTGGGGGAAGCAGAAGGGTGAGCCTGCCGAACGAAAATTTCGCTGATGTTCTAAATGGTTTAGCTCGGGCTTGTGCTTGACCCGCTGCAACCGGTCAGCAATGTTGTCGCACGATAGGTGGCAAGGGGACTGGGGCAGCTGTGAAACCATTTACTCGTTCAATCATCGACCTTTTCGATGGCGAGAAGCGCTACCTCATCCCGCTGTATCAGCGGCAGTATGCCTGGAACGTAGAACCGCAGCTCCGACTCCTTTGGGGTGACATTGGACGTGCGTATGATCGGGTGGTTACTGATCGTGCATCATTGGTGCCCCACTTCATGGGGGCAATGGTCATTTCCCAACTGAAAACATTCGGGAAAGAGGTCCAGGCTTACGAGGTGATCGATGGCCAGCAGCGCCTGACCACGTTTCAGCTTCTTCTCGCCGCACTTCGGGACGTCGCAGCAGCGAACGGATCGCGTTATGCTGCCCACCTGCAGAGGTATCTCCTCAACGATGGGATCATGGAGAAACCGCATATTGAGCGGTTCAAGATCTGGCCGTCGCGAATGGACCGTCGTGCATTCGCTTGCGTTGTAGATGCGAAGGTTGATCTGGACGAGATCGCGCAGCCGATTCCCGGCGAGGATGGAAATGCGCGGAAGGCTGCGATAGCTTACGAGTGGTTCCGTTCACAGATCAACGCCCATGTTGGCACCGGCGAAAACTACGACGAATTCAAACTGGAGAAGCTTTTCGAAGCCATGAAAGACGGGCTTGCCGTTGTATCCATCGAACTTGAGGGCGGCGACGATCCCCAGACCATTTTCGAGACGCTCAATAGCCGAGGCGTCGATCTGACGCCCGGTGATCTCATGCGCAATTTCATCTTCCAAAGAGCGAAAGGGCTGGGCCAGGATTCCGAAGCCTCTCTCGCCGTAGACAAGCTTTATGAGAAGCACTGGCTTCCGCTAGACGGGCCCCTCTGGAGCCAGGGCGTTAATCGCGGCCGACAAGGTGCCGCCAAGCTCGATTGGATGCTGACAGATCACCTGTCGATGAAGAAGGCTGATATCGTCTCGAAAGAGAATTTGTTCGACAACTACAGGCGCTGGATCATCGAAACGCAGCCGTTCGCCTCCGTCGAGGAAGAACTTGAGTCGATCACCGCATCGGCGGCGGTGGAACACAAGATTTTCGAGCAGAACAAGGCTGATCCGATTGGAAAATTTGGCCTTGTTGCTGAGGCCTTTGACGTCAGCACGGCTTTCCCGCTTGTCGTCTACCTTGCGTCCGAAGCAGACGTTGGCGAAAAGCTCTCAGAGGCCTTGGCCATGTTGGAAAGTTACATCCTGCGGCGTGACATCGCCGGGCTGTCTACCAAGAACTATAACCGCTTCTTCGTTGGCACGATCGACAGGCTCCGCGAGAGCGAGGGGTGCAAGGTTGAAGCGCTCGCGCGCTGGCTGTCCACTCGTCCGAACGAAACCGACCGTTGGCCGAACGACAACGAGTTTCGCCAAGGTTGGCTTGGCCGTGACCAGTACAAAAATGCCAGACAGCCGCGCTTGCGGTACGTTTTCGAACGTCTTGAGCAGGCCAAACGAACCACTCTCAGTGAAGACATCGAAATCAGGTCTGCGCTGACAATCGAGCACATCATGCCTCAGCGCTGGCGGGAAAATTGGCCCGTTCCCGGCTTCGAGCATGTTGCGGATGGGGACTTCGACACTGATCAGCTCGTGGCCGAGGTAGAGCGCGACGGCTGCATCAACAAGCTCGGTAACCTGACGCTGATCACACAGCCGCTGAACTCATCGGTTTCGAATGGCCCGTTCGCCACAAAGATGCCGCAGATCAAAGCCTTCACGAGCCTCGCCTTGAACCGTGACCTCAACGGGTTCGATTATTGGGACGAGGAATGCGTTAAGCTGCGAGGGGCTGCGCTGTTCGAGATTGCCCGAAAGGTGTGGGCGCCGCCGCAGCAGATCGACACCGCTTTTCCTGACCTTGGCCGACTGGGAGAAAACGGGAACCTCCCACGTGAAGGAACCATTTGCCGGTTCAGTTACGGCGGCAATACCTATCGGGGAGTTGTTAAAGTCAGGAAACTGGAAGTCGACGGCATTGACGGGGCATTCAATTCATTCTCAGGTGCGTCAGTTGCCGTGACGCAAACTAGCCGAAACGGGTGGAACGATTGGGAGTTGCAAAGCAAGGACGGTTGGGTGCTCGCTGATCTGTGGCGGTCTCAGACGTAGTGACCATCCCTCTCGAAAGTTAGAGTCGGTAAGCGGGCGCCGACTATTGCACGCGCCCTTACAAGGCCGCCTGTCCAACAAGCCTCGAAATTCCGCCTCGCGCATCAGATATTCCCTTGGATGGTAGCCCAAGAACGCTCCCCTGCTACGCAGCCTCGATCTTGCTGGTTATGAAGTCAAAAATAGGGCGGAATGGTTCGAAGTACTGAACGTCAAGGTTCGGAACGAACTCCTTTGCAAACCGTGTCTTGTTTCCGATAAACCTGATGCATTCATAGGGTTCTGCGGGATCCAGTTCAAAGTGCTGACCAATCCCGAACGCGTCGTAAAACATCAGTTCCATGTCGAGTTTGGATTTGTGGGCAAAATTTTCGTCCGTTCCAGCACGCAGAACCTGATTCCGAATGGATAATGCCGGATAAACTGGAAGCAGTATCGCGAACCAATCACCAACTGCCCGCTTGCGAACAAGGCACTTCGAAGGGTCAACTTCAATCAGCTCGCCGAGGTTCTTCCATTCATTGTAGGCGGTATCGAAATCAAAGAGGCCAAATATCTTTCGCGCTGAGTGTTGAGCAAAAAAATCCTGCTCCTGAAGCATTTTCCTTAGATAAGCGCAGCCGAAGGCTGACTCGATGGCGAACCTTCGCTGCACGCCGGGGAAGAGGCGCTCCCAGGCCGTCGTCAATACGAGCGTGTCGGAAACGCCCTCCGTAAAAAGAATTGGCCCGTCCGTGTTCAGCAGGATGTGCTCGATGCTTAATGAGGCCTCAATTTCCGAAAACGTGATCAGCCCTGCTGAGAGCGAACGGACGATGTTGGACTTGTCCGGTTGCTCGATAGTCACGACGCCAGCGCCAGAGGAAAACAGCCGGATGCGATTGTCACACTTCGCAGCCACGGTAGACGCACTATGGCTGCTAAGCAGGATGTGGTTCGTGCTTGCCGCTTCAGCCGAGATTGCGGTGACCTGATCGAGGAAATCGAATTGCCACTCGGGATGCAGGAAGGCATCCGGTTCATCCAGCAGGGTTAGACAGTTGCGGCGTTTGAATATCTCGGAGACAGCAAAGACATACACCGACTGAAATTGGCCATCGCTGAAATGGTTCAGCTCGGAAACCTCCAGACTCTCTAGCGTGATGGCGATGCCTATATCATCCAGCATCCCGACGATGCGCAAGGCGTCGAAAGAACGGAACAGCATCTCGCTGGCATCTTCGCCCATACCTTCGCGAAGGGCATCAAGATTGCAGTCGAGGACATATTTGTCCGCTTCGCGATCATAGATCGACCCCGGAGTGAATTCGCCTTCAATGCATCCCAAGAGCTGGTCGAGAAAGCCGCGGACCGGCCCTTGCGCGCCCCAGAAGCGCTGCGCCTCCTCGAAAGGGTCATGGTCACCGGCGGCTGCGAAATGTGGTCGTTTGAGCGCGATGCGAACCGTGCGGCGATTCCCTAGAATACCCAGCTTTGCGCACAGGTACTGGCGCGCGAGGTTCGCTTCGGGCAGCAAGAGAAGAACAACTATAAGCAGCTTCTTGCAGGCTGGGCCGATGCCTACGAAACGCGGGGTCATTGTCGCAGCGGCGCGGCGCAATTGGCCACGGTATCGCTCTTCGTAGCGACCAACCAGCGCGGTTACATTGTCGTTCTGGCCCGAGTAATAGACCAGAACATTGTCCGGTAGCGGCGTGGCGCCAAGGGTGCGGCGGCCAGCATCGTCGTTGATGTTCAGCTGGCCCTCGCGCCATACGATGCTGGTTTCGGCGCCGGCAATTTCGAAGCGGACAGCGTAATCGAAGCCCGGCCCCTCTGCATCGGGGTCGAAGGCAAAGATGTGGTCGAAAATCTCGATCAGCGCTTCGAGGAAGTTGGATTTGCCCGATCCGTTCTTCCCCACGAAGATGTCGATGAAGCCGTCGCCATCGAAACCAATCGTAAAATCACGCAGGTTCTTGTACTGGCTGATCCATACCGAGCGCAGCCGCATCAGGCGGCGGCCCGTTCGACGATGGCGTCGGCCAAGTGGCGGCGGGTTTCGGCGGCGTCAGCAAGCCGCGCCTTCAAAACATCGCACAGCGCCATGAGTTCATCGACCTTGGCGACGATGCGGTGTTGTTCGGCGAGGGGCGGGATGGGGATTGCCAGCGCGCGAATTTGTGACTGGGAAACGTTCTTCATTGAGCTGCTCGTGCCGCCTGCGACGCGGGCATAGTAGGCTCTCGCGAACGGCGATGCATGGACGAGGTTGACGTATTCCGAGTCAATCTTGTCGTTGAACCGAAAGCGGATGATTTTGTCGCTCATCATCAGTTTTCTGGGCGCGTTGAGCGGGACCACAACCGATCTAGCAACGAGCTCTGCCGTGTTAGCCCTTGATATGAGGAAATCGCCGGGTGCAACTTCGATTTCTGGTCGAGGTTCAAGAGACGGCGGGAGCTCCTTGTTCTCTTCAGGCTGGAACCGTCCCCATGTCACGGCACTGACCTTTAGAACGCCCCAATTGTCGTCAGAACGAGGTGTTTCGATACACTTGGGGCTCCAGCCTGCCGCCGCTTCCTTCACATACTTGCCCAAGGGTTCCACTGGCCAGTTAGCCACATCCTGCTGCAACAGCTTACCGCGCACCGCGAGGTCGAGGATGGTTTGCTTGAGGGCGTCGATGCTGGTTTCGGTGGTGAAAAGCGTGTCGAAATGGCTTTCCAGCCGCGCCCAGTTGGCGGCGAGTTCTGCCGCGTCGACGCTGCTCACCAGCGTGGCGAGGAGGGCTTCCACCAGCGTCTGATGCGCGGCCATCGCGTCCGCGCTCTCCCGCTCCAGCGCATCGCACAGCGCCATGAGCTTATCGACCTTGGCGACGATCCGGCTTTGCTCTGCGAGGGGAGGAAGCGGTACAAGTTGATTAGAAGCGAGTTGAGCAGTCCATTCGATTTGATTGGTCGAACCGGCTGCAATGGCTTCAATTTGGCCATAAACATTGTCCGACGCGAGCCATGCTTGAAGGTATCGTGCATTAACCCATGGAGAGCGAACCAGGGTGACATGGGAGTCGCAGACGAGCCCATCAGGCACATCGTCGAGGGCGATTACGCGGCCAATCGTGCCGGTGCCCGTCGAGTTCCACAGTAGATCTCCTGACTTCAGGAAGCGGTAGCTCTCATAGTTGCTCAGTGAGGCTTGACTGATCTCCTTGGCGACGGTCAGGTCGAGACCGCTCCACTGAACGCAGCGTTGGGACACCACATATACACCGCTGCCGTCACTGTATTTGGGTGATTTACCTCGTTGAATGTATGCAGCGATGTCGCCCAGTCGGGACCAGGCCCAGCCCCCCGGCAGGGCAAACGGCACTTGATCGATTGCGTCAGGCGATACCCGAGCCTTCGGAAGGCCCTGGTGCTTAGTGTATTTCGGCTTGGACGTCCTGATGTTGGCTAATTGATCCAACGCAGGTTCATCGCCGACCTCTTGCGGCACCAGCTTCCCGCGCACCGCCAGATCGAGGATTAGTGCCCGGAAGCGCTCGATCCCGTAGAGACTGATCCGCTTGTTGCCGCCGCCGCGACCGGCCCCGCTCTTCCGCTCGATCGCGCCAGTCCAGATATCGAGATTATCGGCAACAAGTGCCGCAATGTCGCTCACGCCTTGCCCCCCAGTGCGTCGGCCAGAATGCTCTTCAACTGGTCGCGGATCGACTGGATAGCTTTCTTCTGACAAGCGAAGTCTTTCAGCAACTTTTCCGGATCAAGGCTTCTGGCCTCGGGTGTGTGGGGGTTTTTGAGGTCAAGGTTGTAGCCGCGCGCCGCGACATGGGCGGCGCTGACCTTCCAGGCCCGCTCGGTCTCCCTGCGGGCGCGGAAGCCATCGGATTCCTCACCCCACCAGGCCTGCTCTGCCGCGAACTCTTCAAACCGCATCGGCTTGGTCTTATTGTAGCTGGTTACCCCTTCCGGATAGGGGTGCTCGTAGAACCAGACGTTTTTCGTGGGCGTACCCTTGGTGAAGAACAGGATGTTGGTCTTGATCCCAGTATAGGGCGCGAATACGCCATTGGGTAGGCGCACGATGGTGTGCAGGTTGCACTCCTCAATCAGGCTCTGCTTCAGGATGGACTTTACCCCTTCGCCGAATAGGAAGCCATCGGGCAGAACCACGGCAGCGCGGCCGCCGGTTTTCAGCATCCGAATGATCAGCGCCATGAACAGGTCAGCTGTTTCCCGCGTCCGCAAGCGGGCGGGGAAATTGTTCTCGATCCCGTCTTCCTCCATCCCGCCGAAAGGCGGGTTAGTGGCGATCACGGGCACCCGGTCTTTTTCGGTATAGTCGTTATAGGCGCGGGCGAGCGTGTTGCCGTGGCGAATGCCGCTGGGTGTATCGATGCCGTGCAGGATCATGTTGGTGATGCACAACATGTGTGGCAGCGATTTTTTCTCAACGCCCCGGATGGATGCGCGCAACACCTCTTCATCCGAAGTGGATTGCACCGCCTTGCGCTTATGCTCGATGGCGCATGTCAGGAATCCGCCGGTGCCGCATGCGGGATCTAATACGACTTCGTTCAGCGTAGGGTTGAGGCGGCTGATGATAAACTGGGTGACGGCGCGCGGTGTGTAAAATTCACCCGCATTTCCGGCGCTTTGCAGATCCTTTAGCACCTGTTCGTAGATTGCGCCGAAGGTGTGGCGATCTTCGCTATTGTTGAAATCGATCTCGTTGATCTTGTTGATCACCTGCCGCAGCAGGGTGCCCGATTTCATGTAATTGTAGGTATCCTCGAACACGTCGCGGATCACCTGTGCGCGCTTGGCCACATCGCCTTGAGCGGGTAGATCGCCCTTCAACTTGGCAAAGAGTTGCAGGTTGACGAAATCGAGCAGCTTTTCGCCGGTATCGCCTTCCTTGTCCGCCGCCCAATTCCGCCAACGCAGATGCTCTGGCAGCGGCGACTGGAAATCATCGTCGATCAGTTCCAGCTCTGCTTCACGATCATCAAGGATCTTGAGGAAGAACATCCAGACCAGCTGGCTAATCCGCTGGGCGTCGCCATCGACGCCGACATCCTTGCGCATGATGTCCTGGATGGATTTGATGACACCGGAAACGTTGCTCATTTGCTCAAACTCATTCGTTGCCTGCCAGCTCGTAGATCTCGTCTTCGAGCTCCCTCAGCGCGGCCTCATAGGCAGCTTTCCCGCCGAACGCACCCTTGATGATCTCCATCGGCGTGCCGAGCTGGCTAAACGGTTGGAGGCGGAGAACCTTGGCGTCTTCAATGGTTTCGACACCATCGTCAGCGTATTTCTCTAGCAGCGCCTCGAGCACGGCGCGGGCCTTTTCGCCGTACTTCGCAAAGTAGCCACGCTTCTTGACCTTCTCGGCCCGTTCCCGCCGGGTCAGCGGCGGAGCGCCGAAGGCGACGTGCACCAGCAGATCGAAATCCCCGAAATCCTTGCCGACGACCTCGGCCAGATTTTCAAGAATCACCCCGCGCTGTTCCAGCTCGTCGATGATGGCCTGTTTGCGTTCACTGGCATTCCAGTGCCAGATGAACTCATCGAGCGAGCGGTATTCGGCAGCGATCTGCTTGCGGGCGTAATCGCGGTAGGATTCAGTCACCAGCTTGCCGTCGCTGCCAATGTACTCGACCCGCTCGTTCATGACGCGGGCGGTCACACCGCTGACTACGAATTTACAGGTACCGGTGGTTTCGTCGTCATCATCGCCGTCGTCATCGCCACCCTCGCCGATGTCCTGATCATCGTCGTCCGGACCCGGTTCATTCGGATCGTCGTCCCCGGTGAGAATAACGATGGGCGGACCGTCAAAGGCATCGTCGCGGAAAAGCTCGGTTGCCTTCTTGAAGTCCATGATCGTGAAGAAGAACTTGTTGTTGTCCTCATCGATACGGGTGCCGCGCCCGATGATCTGCTTGAACATGGTCATCGAGTTTATGGTGCGATCGATAACGATGAGCTTGCAGGTCTTGGCATCGACCCCAGTCGTCAGCAGCTGCGATGTGGTGGCAATGACGGGGTACTGCTCTTCCGGGTCGATAAACCGGTCGAGCTCAGCCTTGCCCTCGACGCTGTCCCCGGTGATCCGCATGACATATTTGCTGTTGTCCTTGGCCAGCTTGCCCGCCGCATTGACAATGGCCTTCCGCATCCGCTCGGCGTGGTCGATGTCTTCGCAGAAGATGATGGTCTTCGACATCGGATCGGTAGCCCGCAGGAACTTCATGACCCTTTCGGCCACCAGCTTGGTGCGCTGGTTGAGCACTAGGGTACGGTCCATGTCCTTCTGGTTGTATTCGCGGTCTTCCAACGGCGCGCCAAGATCATCGACCATGCCGGGCGGGGGCGTCCAACCCTGGACATCGCGGTCGATATCGATCCGGATAACCTTGTAGGGTGCTAGGAAGCCGTCCTCGATGCCCTGCTTCAGGGTGTAGGTGTAAACCGGATCGCCGAAATAGGTGATATTCGAGACGTATTCCGTCTCCTTTGGCGTTGCGGTCATGCCGACCTGCACGGCGTTGCCAAAGTATTCGAGAATCTCTCGCCACGCCGAATCCTCGGCCGCGCTGCCCCGGTGGCACTCGTCGATGACGATGAGATCGAAGAAATCCGGCGAGACCGTTTTGAAGATCTTGTCGGCCTCATCCGTTCCTGTGATGGCCTGATACAAACCGAGATGGATTTCGTAGGCTGGATCGATCTTGCGGTTCTTGATCTTCGTCATCGCCGTGCCGAACGGCTTGAAATCGTTGACGAGCGTCTGATCGACCAGAATGTTGCGATCAGCCAGAAACAGAATGCGTTTCGCCGTTCCTGCCTTCCACAATCGCCAGATTATCTGGAACGTGGTGTAGGTCTTCCCGGTCCCGGTCGCCATGACGAGCAGAACCCGCTTTTGCCCTTTTGCTACAGCTTCAACAGTGCGGTTAATCGCATCCAACTGATAGTATCGCGGTTCTTTGCCCGACGCATCCAAATGATAAGGCTGCTGGACTAGGGCCTCACCTTCATCGGCAATGTTGTGAAATCGCCGATACCGTTCCCATAGGACGTCTGGGTGAGGAAATGCTTCCATGCCAAATTCGGTTTCGGCAGGCTCCGACTCTGGGGCAGCGCGATTGTGCTCGGCGAAGCCGTCGCCGTTCGAACTAAAGGCGCTCGGTACGTCAATAATCTCAGCATAGCCCATCGCTTGCTGAAGCCCGCTGCTGATCGTGTGCTTGTTGTCCTTCGCTTCCACGACAGCCAGCGGCAAGCCCGGCTTGAGCGAAAGAACGTAGTCCGCGAACTTGCGTTTCTTCTTGTTCCGGGATGACAGATTTCCGCGCACGACAACCGGGCCGGGAGCGAGTGTCACTTCCCGGCGTATCTGCTGCATCTGGTCCCAACCCGCCTGCTTGATTGCAGGGGTGATGAACAGATCGCAGATATCAATCTCGCTGCATTTCTTCTTCTCTGCCTCGTCCAACCAGCTTGGCCCCGCTATTTGTCAGCTATTCCAACAGTCTCGAAGGATAGACAAACCTGCACACACCCTACCAAAAGGTATTCACAAGTCACCATGCTTTCGTGAGCCGATAATGTTCGAGGCCGCTACCCTCACGGGCGGCCTGCTCTATCCGCTGGCGCGGACCGGGCCTGTAGTCCCGGCCCATCCGGGTGACGATCAGGAGCGGGTGCAAGCGGAGCGGGAGTTTCTGGAGGACGCGCTCTGTCCCGCATGGCCTGTGGCCATGCTCCTGAGGGCGCGGCGTTCCTGAGCTGACCCGCAGGCGCGCTCACCTCTCTCATTGCCGGACGCCCGCTGGCCCACTTGGCCCGCGCGCAGGGCGTTCGGCGGCTTCGCGCCGTGCAAGGGCGCCGTTCTTGTGCGGATCGCTGCTGCGATCCTTGAGGGGAACGCCAAGGGCTTTGCCCTCTCGTTCCCAAACCCCAATCGACACCCCCGTGTGGCGGGCTGTGCCCGCTGGCCCGCGCCAGGGCATCGATTGGGGGTTTCCCTCCCCCTCCCATCCTCGCCGGAAGGCAGAGCCGCATGCCGCGTGACGGATGCGGCTATGCCGGATGGAGAATGGACCATGGGTGACCCGATCTTGAATTACCGCGCGTGCGGGGCCGAGTGCCGGGAGGACTGGTTGCGCATGCTGGCGCATGACAATGGCTTGCCGCTGGTGGCGGTGCAGCGGCTGGCCGATGAGCTGGGCGAGCGCGAGGATTTTGGCGAGCTAGTGCGCCTGTGCGAATGCGGCGGGAGCCTTGCGTCATGAGCGGCGCGGTGCTGACGCGGGCCGAGCGGATTGCGCTGCTGAATGATCTGGCGCGCCGTGCCATGGGGATTGCCTGCGTGGTGGTGGCGACCGAGGGTATTCGGGCCTTGCCCGAGGCCGATCAGTCACGGCTGCGGGAGCTGGTCGAGACCTTCGATGCCTTCACGCCCGACAATGATCCCTATGGCGAGCGCGACTTCGGGGCGATCTATCAGGGGGTGGACGGGGTCTGGTCGACTTCGCGGCCTGTTGATGTTGCGGTCACCGTGTTCTGGAAGATCGATGCCTACGACCGCGAGTTGCGGTTCGGCAGCGAAGACCCCGCCGATCCCGCCATGACCCGGCGGGTGCTGACCATCATGTTGGCGAGCGAGTATTGATATGGCTGCCCGCTCCCACACGGTGGAACCCTCGCGCCTTGCTTTCGGTGCGTGGTGCCACGCCACCGACAGGCATATTGGCGAAGGCGATATTCGGGCCAGCTACAGCGCCGACCGCATCGGCATGGGTCAGCCCATCCGCAAGCCATTCCGATACGCCGGAGACTTATGGGTCTGTGTTGGCACCGGTCCTGCGGGCGCCGAGGCCTACCGGCTTGTGCACCCGTCGCTCTATGGCGGCATTGCGCGCACCTATGCCGAGCGCTGCCGGGATGGCGATCGCGCGCGCAGTGATCAGGCGGGATTTTATGATGGCATTACGGTGCGCCATGCCGGGCGGGAACTTGTGATGGTCGGTCCGGCCATCATCTTCGTCGCAGGCGAGGAGGCGCAGCTGACCCTGTTCTGATGTGGTCGGTGGATTGGGGTCTGCTGGCCAAGCGCGCCGCCTGACACGTCAGGCGGCGCGGTGATCCACAAAGCAGTGTTCATTGTGCCAGTCGAGAAATGCCGGCTCTGGATCGAACCTTGCCGCCGGGCGCAGTGTCGCCTTCTCGAATTGCTGGAAATAGTCGCGGGTCTCACGGCTGGGGCTTTCGTGCAACTGGCGCGAGACATGAATGCGGCGGGCGCGGTCTACCGTGATCAGCCCGCGATCGAAGGCGCGGTCGAGCGTGGCGGATAGCAGCAAGCCATTTGCGGGATTATGGCGGTTCTGGCTGTCCTTGCCCCACGGCTTGATATGGCTGGCGGTCAGCAGGCGCGGGTCAGCAATGCCGGTGATGCAGCAGGCCTCTTCGTAATTGGCGAGCACTGCACGACGGAAGAAGTCCTGGCCGACCCGTTGGTTCACGACCGCCTGGGTGGTGGACTCGCCTTGCCAGGGCTCGAATTTGAACTCGCTGCGCTTTTCGTGGAGGAGCTGGCTTGTCGGCGGAATTGATTGCGCGGCGGCGACCTGGCGGTCGACCTGGCTGAACCACAGCTCTTCAGCTCGCGCCACCAGACCCGACCAGTCTTGTCCGAACTCGGCATAGGTCGCGCGGTCGAGCTTTGATGCACCGTCGAGACCCTTGCGCCCGCTCTCGGTGATCTTGGGATCGAGGCTGGCGAAGTTGCACAGCTTCATCGCCACCGAGCTGTTCGACCGGTCAATGGCGGCGGCCAGCGTCTGGATCTCCGGATTGCCCGAGTGCAACTTCCCGAACGGCAGCTGGAAATAGAGGTAGAGCGCGAGCACCGTCTCCTCTTTGCTCCAGCGTTTTCGCTCGGTGCCTTCCATTGCCATGACAAGGGTTTGGGGCAGAGCGCGGCGGTGTGCAAGCGGGGGATTCAGAGGCGGTCTTGGTGTTCCGCGGTGTGGCGGCTTCGTTCTGAGCACCCGCACTGGCCGCGCGCGGGCGCGGGTCAATGTCCGGCCCGCACCGGTTCCTTGCAGTCACCCGTGTAGGACATGATCCCGCGCCCTTTGCCGCGCGGCCTTCCTGTTTGGTGCAACGAGCCACCAACACGAAAGGAACATTCCATGGCCCGCACAACCCAAGCATCCGCCCCAGCCGCCGCGCCCGAGCCCAAGGCTCCGGATTTCATCGCCTGGCATGTCAGCAATCGCGGCGACAAAGCCTTCTGGACCAAGGTCGGAGCCGCCTGGTTCCACCGCGACCACAAGGGCCTGTCGCTCCAGCTGGAGGTCGTACCGATCAATAGCCGGATCGTCCTGCGCACGCCGCTCGACGACGAGGCCAAGGAGGTACAGCCGGGCGCTTAGCGCCCGGCCTTGCCGTTTGCGGAGACCACCAACCTCATCCGATCGACGAGGCCGCTGTTGTCCGAAACTTGTATACATATTTCGGACATCAAGGATTGTGCATTCGACCGCCTGATCAACGGTTCGGACGGTGGCTGACTGCAGCTTGGTCGCCTCATTCTATGCGATTTCGGACATAAAGAGGGCTCACGTCAGGCCTCACAGCTTCTTAACGTACTGATGCGACAACACAATCTCCTATCCCGAACGATACCATGCCGAGATCAAATCTATCCTCCTGCCTTGCCGCGCTCATCGCGCTGAGCATTCCATCGATGGCTGCTGCCCAGGTCATCGAAGGGATCGCCGAAGTCATTGATGGTGACTCCTTGCGTGTCGCCGGAACCGAGGTCCGTCTGTTCGGTGTCGACGCGCCGGAGCTCTCGCAACCGTGTTACAGCAACGGATCCGAGGTCGCATGCGGAACAATGGCCAAGGATGTGCTTGCCGGTCAGATCGGAAACTCAGTTCTGACCTGTCAGCCGCGCGATGCGGACACCTATGGCCGGATCGTGGCAACCTGCCAGATATCCGGCGTGGATATTGGCGCATCACTTGTGGAAGCGGGCTGGGCCACGGCGTTCCGGCGATATGGCAATGACTACGTTGTCGCTGAGCTGCGCGCGCGCGCCGGACGCGCCGGCATCTGGCAATGGGACTTCCAGATGCCCGAAGATTACCGGGCAACGCAACAGGCCGCACTCGAACCGCGCGCCGCTCGCCTTGCGCCGCCGCGCGTCCCCGGCGAAATGAAGGCAATGGCCAGTGCCTCATTAAGGGCAACCACTCCTGGCGCGGTGATTGGATCTATCACTTGCCGGGCATGCCCTATTACGACGTGACCCGCGCGGAGGCCTATTTCCGCACAGAGGCCGAGGGGCAGGGGAAATCGTCGTAGAGGAGCGTTGCCTGCCGATGGGTCTGTATACCCAGATTTGGGACTTTCCTGCCAGTTGGATTTGCGTGCTTGAATGACCGTTTCCGCCAATTCCGGTCAGTCGGTTTCGGCCCGAGTTCTGCCAAAAGTCGAAATTCTGAAAGCGACCCCAAGTCAGACACTCGGTGGCGACCTGCGACTTCCTGAAAGCAGCTACGTGTTCATGGGCCACGGAGCCGCTGAAAATGGGACTTGGACGAACCCGCTCCGCGGCAGGGGTGTTTGCGGTGAGGATGCGCCGTCAGTTCGGGGCCTTGGGCGTGGCGGAGGTGACGCACCTCAGGATCGGAGACATCGACAGCGAGCGCATGATCATCTGTGTCGAGCAGGGCAGCCGGCACATTGTGTCGGGTTGGAGGCCTTGCTTACTGGCGTGGACCATACCGCGCCATGAATGTGGCGATAGCTTCATCGATCACGGTTTTGGTCGATGGGATGTCGCGCGGTTCGTCAGCCGCCATGACCTTGGGCCAGACGATGAACTCCTGCACCAGCGCCACGAATTGCCAGGCGGCAATATCGGGATTTTCGCAGTGCAGGCGCCCTTCCTTGTGGAGCTGGCCGAAATGCGCGGCGAGCGCTTTCATGCGCGGCTGCTTGCCGGAACGGTAGGCGGCGGGCCCGATCCACGGGTGGTGGCGGGATTCGGCGACCACCAGCCGCTGGAACTGGATCTGCTGCGTGTCATCCTGAAAGGCGGCAATCGAGTTGGCAATGGCGCGCAGGTGCTGTTCGACCGGAGCGTCATAAGGCACCTGCTCCATCGCTGCGCCCTTGCCCCAGTTGGTCCAGTGATCGGCGATCATCGCCCGGAACACAGCGTCCTTGGTCTTGAAGCGGTTGAACACGGTCTGGCGCGCAACCCCTGCGATGCGGGCGATATCGTCAACGCTGACAGCTTCGTATCCGCGTTCGAGAAACAACGAGCGCGCGGCGGCGACGATGGCCTGTTCCGATCGGGTCGAGACGGCGGCGCCTTTGGGACGGGCTGGGGGCGGTTCGCTTGCCATGAGGAATGCGGGTCTTTGCCGGGTTGGAATGCGGGCCAGCGGGGGTGTGGCCTGCGCAGAAAACGTGCGGCCCGCCGTAGCACGCCGCTTGGCGCCTTGTAGCGGAATCGCGGGCGCATTGCAAAATCCTCATCAGCGCTGCGACGGCGGCAGGATGAGCGGTGCTGGCGAGCCTTGCGGCGATTTCGCGGATTGCCTTAACGCGCCGATGTCATTAGACTACGCAGTATAACTATGACCGATCCGGCGTTCTTCGAGGGCGCACAGTTTCGGCGGGGCCGCCTGCTACGCGAGACGATATCACTTCACTCAGGGGAAATCCATATGTCCAGCCACACCATCCGCGCATCAGCGCCTGCCCCTTCGCGCGCCCGCAGCACGGCCACGGCGAATCGCCTGCTCAGTTCCACAGCGCTTTTCTCGGCGATCAGCGCTGTGGCCGCAGCCGGCGTGCTGGTCGCTCCGGGCGCGGCATTTGCGCAGTCGACCGGCGGTGACGGCGGCAGCGGGGGCGGCGCGGGCGGTGCAAGCAGCCTCGCAGCCGGTGGCACGGGAACGGCGGGCGGCGATGGCGTAGCTGCCGGTTCGGGCGGCGGCGGTGGTGGTGCCGGCAACGCCGGCGCTGCTGGCGGCGCGGGGCAAGGCGCAGGTGGCGGCGCGGGCGGAGCAGGCGGCTCGGGTATCGTCTTCCGTGGAGGGAATGGCGGAAACGCAACCACTAACAACAGTGGCGGCGGCGGCGGCGGCGGCGCCTTGTCAAGCATCTCGTTTACGTCGGGAAATGTCGTTTTCGATGGTGGATTCACTGCCTTCGCTGGCGGCTTGGGCGGAGCGGGCCTCGGTTCGGGTTCAGGCGGCGGCGGCGGGGCTGGCGGCACCAATGGACGGGTGAGCGAGGCGGTCGGCGCGATTTTCACGAACCGGGGGTTGCGGATCGGCGGGGCCGGCGGGGCTGGCGGGGCCGGCGGCGCGACCGGGAACGGCGGGAACGGCGGTGATGGCGGCGCTGGGATATACTTTGATGTGGTCGGCACGGTCGTCCTCACCGCCGACGGCGAGTGGCGCGGCGGCGCGGGCGGCAATGGCGGCACCGGGGTTGTTGCAGGTAATGGCGGTGACGGCGGGGATGGGATGATCCTGCTGCGCGGGACGCTCAATAACGCCGGCACTCTGCAAGGCGGCGCTGGCGGCACCGGCACGACCCCCGGAATGGGCGGCATCGGCCTGATCGGCACCAACGTGAGGATCAACAACACCGGCATGATTGCGGGCGGGCTCAGCGGCGATGGCGTGACGCGCGCGCTGGCGATGCGCCTTTCGGGCACCAACACCATCACCAATATCGGCACGCTAACCGGCGGGGTCGAGATCGCCTCGGGCACGACGACCTTCGCTATCGCCAGCGATCAGACGCTGGGCAATGTAGTTTCCGGAGCAGGTATTCTGGCCAAGGCTGGCACCGGCACGCTGACGCTGAGCGGGACGAATACCTATTCGGGCGGCACCAACATTGCGGGCGGGACGATTCTGGTCGGCTCGAATGCTGCGCTCGGTTCTGGACTGGTCACGTTCACCGCGAACGGCGCCAAGCTGATCGGTGATTTTGACGGTAGTCTGAGCCGGAGAGCCATTTTCAATGCGAATGTGAGCGGCACGATCGCAGCGGCCACCGGGCGCACGCTGACTTTTACCGACCTCAGGACTCAGACTCTCGCCACCGTAAATCTTGGCTCGGCAACCGAAGCGGGGACGATCGTATTGGCGTTGACCGATGCCACGATTTCTTCCTCATCCGTCCTCTCGGTCAATGGCGGCACGGTGCGGGTGGGCAACGCGAATGGCGCCAATGTTCTCAGCTTCTTCGCGAACCCCAATTTCGGTGTGCAATCTCAAGGCGGGATCAATGTTGCAGCGGGCGGCACGCTCGACGTGAACGGTTTCGGCGTGGAACTGTCGCGCTTGTCGGGAACGGGCACCATCCTGAATTCGGGTAGTCTGACGACGCTGATCCTGTCCATGCCGCAAGCGTTCAACGGCACCATCGATACCGGCGCAAACGGCTTCATTCTAACGGGATCGCTGACCGGGATCGCAGGCCTCACCAAGACGGGCGCGGGCACGCTTAATCTGGCTGCGGTGCTCGACGGGAGCGCCTACACCGGCACCACCACCATTCAGCAAGGCACGCTGCAGGTGAACGCCAGTGGTGCGCTGGGCACAGGCGAAATCCGGTTCACGGGCGGCGCGCTGCGCGGCGGTGCCGATGCGACGCTCGACAATGATCTGACGATCACTAGCAACACCAATGCGCTGATCTCGGCCGCCTCCGGCACGACGCTAACCTTGACCGGCAACGAGTTCTCCGACTTGAGCGACGGAATCACCCGCTTTGGAACGACCACCGACACCGGCACAGTGGTGTTGGCGTTCGGGCAGGGTGCACCTTTCTCCGCGGTCACTGTAGGTAATGGCAGAGCGGTCAGCATCGATGGCGGAACCCTCCGCATCGGCAATGCCGCGTCTGTCGCTTATCTCCGTAACGTCGGATCATTCGGCATCGGCGGCGCCGTCAATGTTGATGGCACGCTTGATCTCAATGGCATTTCTACCAGGCTCAACCAGTTGACCGGCAGCGGCACGATCACCGGCGGCGGCGGGGCGGCTACGCTAACAACCCGGAACCTGCTGGCCAACACCATCTTTGGAGGCGTGATCCAGAACGGTGCGGGCACGCTCGGCCTCACACATGATGGCGGCACGCTGACGCTGTCGGGGGCGAACACCTATTCGGGCCTGACCACGGTATCGGCAGGCACGCTCAGAGCAGCCAGCGCGACCGCGTTCGGCACCGCCGCCGCCGGCACCACCGTCGACGACGGCGCGACGGTCGAGATCGAGGGCACGCTCGCCGTCCAAGAAGCGTTCAGCATCGCGGGCAATGGGGTGGGCAATGGCGGAGCGATCCGCATCATTTCCGGCGCGTCGTCGGTGCGCGGACCGATCACGCTGACGGCGGATGCACGGATCAATTCGGATTCGAGCGGCGACAACTTCGGCTTCCCCACCTTCCTCACCGGGGGGATCACTGGCGCCAACCGGAACCTCGCGATCGGCGGCACGGGCATCCTGTCTATCACGAGCGCGATCAATCTCGGCACCGGCACGCTGACCAAGGATGGTATCGGCCAGATTGCCATCACCGGCAGCAACACCTTCGGTGCGGTCATGATCAATGGCGGCGTGCTGCAGCTGGGCGGCGGTTCGGCGATCAGTGACAGTGCCGTCGTAACCATCAATGCAGGTGACCTGCTGGTGGAGAGGTCGGAAACCATCGGGGGGCTAGCAGGCGCTTCCGGTGCTCAGGTGTTCATCGTTCCTGGCCGGACCCTGACGGTGGGATCGAACGATATTTCGAGCACCTTTGCAGGCCGTATCTTCGATGGAGGCGCGCTGACCAAGATCGGGCTCGGCGCGCTGACGCTAACGGGCAACAACACCTACACCGGCACGACCACGATCAGCGCGGGCGCCTTGCAGATCGGCGACGGCGGGACCACCGGCACGCTCGGGACGGGAGGTGTTACAAACAACACCAGCCTGATCTTCAACCGCTCGAATGACTTGACGGTCGGCAACGTAATCGGCGGCAGCGGCAGCCTGACCAAGCTGGGTGCGGGCAATCTGACGCTTTTGGGCGCGAACAATTATACCGGCGTGACGCTCGTCGACGCTGGGACGTTGACGATCACTAATGCCGCTGCGCTGGGTGGTACCGAAGGCGGGACGATCATATCCGACGGCGCCAGCCTCGTTGTTGGTCCGGCAAGTTATCCGGGTCGCTTCAACGAACAGATCACGATCAGCGGAGCCGGCGTAGGCGGTTCTGGCGCGCTTCGTGGGTCAGTTGCTTTCGTTTCGTTTGGCAGCGTCACACTTGCGGCAGATGCAGTGATAGCCGGAGCCAGAAATGGCAGAATGAACTTCTTCAATATTAGTGGGCAGGACACGAATCTGACGCTGTCCGGCGAAGGCCGCATAAGTTTCCGGGACAGTCTTCAGCTTGGCACTGGCGCTCTCATTATCAATTTCAGAGGTGCCGTCGATCTTGGCGGTACTGGCAACGGCAACTGGAGCGGCCGAACGATTATCGAGAGAGGTAGCTTAGACCTTCTCGGTGGGAATGCCTTGCCGGATGAAAGCCGCATCACGGTCAACGGTTTCGGGCGGCTCTTTGTTGAGGAGGAAACGATTGGCAGCCTTGAGGGCAACGGGGAGGTGATCTTAGTCGATAATGACGTGCTCGTCGACGCGACTCTGACCGTAGGCGATGCATCCAATACGACATTTTCGGGCACCATTTACGAATTCCAGACGATTGGGTCCCTGACCAAGCAAGGTTCCGGCACCCTGACACTGACCGGCACCAACACCTACACCGGCACCACCACGATCAATGGCGGTACGTTGCAGATCGGCGCTGGCGAAACGACGGGCACGCTCGGCACGGGTGATGTGACGATCGGCGCGAACGGCACACTGAGTTTCAATCGCGCAAACACCTACTCCGTCGAGAACGTGATCAACGGCACCGGCAACCTGGTGCAGGCCGGGACCGGCACCACGATCCTCAACAACAAAAATACCTTCGCCGGCACGACGACCGTCACGGGAGGCACGTTGCTGGTGAATGGCAGGCTTGGGGGCACGATCAATGTCAGCGGCGGCGGCACCCTGGGCGGCACGGGCACGATAAGGGCTGCAGTCACAATCGAAGACGGCGGCATTTTGGCACCGGGCCAGAGCCCCGGGGTTATAACGTTCGACTCGCTGACGCTCAACGCCGGCTCGATCACGCGTCTGGAGCTTAGCGAACTCGACGGGGTCAACGACTTTATCCAGATGACCGGCGCTCTGACGCTTAACGGCGGTGCAATCGATGTGGTGCGCGGCGCGGGCTTCGGCACCGGGCAGTACACCCTGATGTCGTTCGGATCACTGGCCGGCGCGCTTGGCAACATGACGCTTAATCCGTTGGGCGGGGGCTTCATCGGCAACCTGGCAGTCAACGGCAACACGATCGTCTTGAATGCCGCCGACAACAGCGATCTGGTGTGGTGGAACGGTTCGGGCGTCACCCCGACTGGCGCGGTCGTCGGCGGCGATGGCACTTGGGGCCTGACCAGCAACAACTTCACGAATGCGGCTGGCACCGTCAGCGGGCCGTGGGCGGGCAACGGCAGCCTTGCGGTGTTCGGCGGCACGGCGGGGACCGTGACCATTGCTGGGGGCGAGGCGGTGGCGCCTTCGGGGCTTTCATTCCTGACCAATGGCTACGTGATCGCAGGCGGCGATGCGGCCTCGCGCCTCGCGCTGAGCGGGCCGGTCGGCATCAGCACCGCGAGCGGCGTGGGCGCGACCATCTCGGCCGTGATCTCGGGGGACGGTTCGCTGACCAAGACCGGCGCTGGCACCCTTACGCTGTCCGCGGCCAATACCTACACCGGCACGACTTTCGTCAATGCGGGGACACTGTCCGTGGCGGCCGGCGGCGTGCTTGCGGGCGAGGTGCGCAACTCGGCGACATTTACCAATTCAGGCACGATCAACGGCAGCACCCTCAACTTCGGCGGCTTTACCTCGACCGGGAGTGTGAATGGCGTCCTGAACAACCAGTCCGGCGGCACAGTCCTGTTGGCGGGTGTGGTGAACGCTGATTTCATCAACCTCGGCACCGCGACGCTGACTGCTCCCGGCACGCGGATTGGTTCGCTGAGTCAGGGCACGACCGGCGCGCTCAATCTCGCCGGATTTGGCACCACGATCGATCGCTTGGTGGGCGTGGGTACGATTTCGCTGGGATCGGGCAGGCTGACGGTCGGCGGCACGTCCAGCGCGGGCGACTTCTCGGGCGTCATCTCCGGGAGCGGCGGGCTGACCAAGGTCGGTACCGGCACATTGACGCTCTCGGGGGCCAACACTTACACCGGCACAACTTTTGTCAATGCCGGGACGCTAGCCCTGGCAGCCAGCGGCGTCCTTTCAGGCGAGGTGCGCAATTCGGCGACCGTCATAAATGCAGGCACGGTCAATGCCTTCGTGGTTAGTTCGGGCGCGATTACCAATTCCGGGAATTGGCTTGGTGCATTCGCGATCCAGAATGGAGGTACGATCACCAACAGCGGCCTGTGGAGGATTCCCGCTGGCGACATTCCCAGTGCACTTGCCATATCGCGGATCATTAGCGGGGTGTTCGAAAACACCGGGACGGTAAATGGGTTGGGTATCCAGGCTGAGTCCGCGAGCGCAACGCTGATAAACCGCGCGGGCGGCAACATTTCGCTAAGCGACGGGCAAATCATCAACGCTATCGTGGGCGGACGGGTCACTAATGAGGGGGCGGTTCTAGGCAACGGCTTGGTCGATCGGGGCGCACAGATCGTTAATGCGGCAGGCGCAAGCTGGACCGGTAACATTAGTATCGGGGTGGCAGGTAGTTTGACCAACGCGGGGACGGTTACCGGCAATATCGTCAATTCAGAGAGCTTCGCGTCCACCGGGACTGTCAACGGTCTTTTGGTGAACAATGTCGGCGCGACAGCCGGTTTGGCAGGCGCAATGAACGGCTCTGTCATTAATTCCGGCACGGTCATTTTGAACGGTGCGACCACCGGCATCCAGGGTTTCACCCAGAACCCAACTGGATTGTTCAACCTCGGCGGGTTCGACACGAGCATCGGCAGCCTGATCGGATCTGGTTCAGTTCAGCTCGGAGCGGGAAGGCTGACGGTCGGCGCGGACAATGCCTCCACGGGCTTCCGCGGCGTGATCAGCGGCAGCGGCGGGTTGACCAAGCTCGGCACGGGCTTGCTAAGCCTATTGGGCAGCAACACCTATACCGGAGCGACCATCATCAACGCCGGCACGCTGATTGCGGCGAGCGATACTGCGCTCGGCAGTGCGGCGGGCGGCACCACGGTGAGCATGGGCGCGACGCTGGGCCTTCAGGGCGGCGTGACCATCACCGGCGAGGCGCTGAGCCTTGCGGGAGCGGGCGTCGGCGGGCTGGGCGGCTTGCGCAATGTTGCGAGTAACAACAGCTTTACCGGCCCGATCACGCTGGCCGGTGCGAGCACGATTGCCAGCGATGCGGGGCTGCTCACGCTCGGGAACATTGACCTGGCAGCAAACACCGCGACCATCACCGGCGCAGGCGACACGCGTGTGAACGGGATGATCTCGGGGATCGGCTCGCTGTCCAAGAACGGCACCGGTACGCTGACGCTGGCCGGGGTCAACACCCACACCGGCACTATTCTCGTCAACGCAGGCACATTGCGGCTTCTGGCGGGCGCCGAAATCGTGGGCAACCTTGGCAACAGGGCGGTCTTCGACAATGCCGGGGTGACGCGCGGCCTGTTCTTCAACGGCGCGACCGGAACCGCCACCAACAGCGGGACGCTCGCGCTCGGGGTGCGCAACGACGGCGCCCTGACCTCGAGCGGGACGATCAGCCAAGGGCTCACCAACAACGGCGCCGCGCAGGTGCGCGGCACGCTGGCGGGCGACGTGGCCAACACCGGCATCTTCACCCTGACCGGCACCACCACCGCCATCGGCGTCTTCGATCAGACGAGCGCCGGCACCTTCGACCTGGCCGGGTTCGACACGGCAGTCGGCGCGCTCAGCGGAGCGGGCAGCATCACGCTCGGCGGCGCGCGGCTGAGCGTGGGCGGGCTCAACGCCAATGCGATCTTCGGCGGAGTGATCGCCGGCTCGGGCAGCCTCGAGAAGGTCGGCACCGGGGTGCAGTCCCTGACCGGGACCAACACCTACACCGGCGGCACCACCATCACCGGCGGTGCGCTGGTGCTCGGCAACGCGGGCACTTCCGGCTCGATCGTGGGTCCGGTGCGCAACAACGGCATGCTCCTGATCAACCGCTCGGACGCGGTGACGTTTGCGGGCGTGGTCAGCGGTACCGGCCAGTTCGTCCAGCTCGGCACCGGCAACACCACGCTGACCGGGGCCAACACCTACACCGGCGGCACGTTCGTCAGCGGCGGTCGGTTGGTGGGGACCACCACTTCGCTTCAGGGCCCTATCCAGATCGACGCAGGCACGGCGCTCGAGTTCGCACAGGTGGCCGCGGGCACCTATGCCGGGTCCTTGCAGGGCGCAGGTCGCTTCGACAAGACCGGCGCGGGGCTGCTCACCCTCAGCGGCAACAGCGGCGCCTTCACCGGCGGCACCTTCGTGGCTGGCGGCGAACTGAGAGTGAACGGCAGCCTCGCGCGCTCGGTGGTGACCGTCCAGAACGGCACGACCCTGTCGGGCACGGGGGCGATCGGCGGATTGGTGGCGCAGAGCGGCAGCACGATCGCGCCGGGAACCAGCCCGGGCACGCTCAACGTCAACGGCAACGTCACGCTTCAGGCGGGCAGCACGGTACAGTTTGAAGTCAGCGCCACGGGCCCCTCCGACCTGATCCTTGCGTCCGGCACGGCGGCGCTTGGCGGTACGGCCGCGCTCACCAACCTCGGCGGCACTTATGCCTTCAACAGCGAGATCGTGCTGCTGCATGCGAATGGCGGGCGCAGCGGGACCTTCAGTGGCTCCACTGGCACGGCCGGGTTCGGGATCCTTTACCGGCCCGAACTGGTCTACACCGGCACGCAAGTCCGTTTGCGCTTTGCGCCCAACACCCTCGCCAACATCGTCGGCAACACGGCGCTTACCGCCAACCAGCGTTCGGTGCTGACCGGCATCGATGGCGCGGTGGCAGCGGGCTACAACCCGCAGCCGCTGTTCAACATCTATGCCCTGCCGACGGCGCAGCTGCCGGGTGCCTTCAACCAGCTCTCGGGCGAGGTCTATGCGACCGCGGCCGGCGTCGGGATCGAGCAGGAGCGGCTCATCAAGGAAGCCGTGCTCGGGCGGATCGGCACGGTGGCGGCAGCGGCGCGCGCCGATGCGGCTTCGGGCAAGGGCGCGGGCGCGTGGGGCCAGCTGTTCGGCGGCTGGGGCGACGGCAACAGCAATGGCAACGCCGCCAGCTTCGAGGCTGACCGCACCGGGTTCATAACCGGCATCGATGTTGGCGGGGCGAACGACAGTGCCAGTTGGCGCCTCGGCGCGTTCGGGATGCGCGTGCAGAGCGATGTGAGCATCGCCGCGCGCGTGTCGCGGGCCGAGGTCCGGCAGGCAGGCGGCGGCGTTTATGGCGCCTTCAACAGCGGCGGGTTCGGCGCGGCGCTGGGCGGCACGTTGACCAGCGTCGATCTCACCGCGTTCCGCGACATCGCCCTGCCGGGCTTTGCCGAGACCAACGCCGGCCGGACCGAGGGCAAAGCCCGCCAGGCCTTTGCCGAGCTGTCCTGGACTTTCGGTTCAGGGGGCAGCACCCTGCGGCCTTTCGTCAACGGGACGGTCGGCAGCTTCAGGCTCGACGCTCTGACCGAGACAGGCGGCGCAGCGGTGCTGGCGATGCGCCAGCAGCGCTACAACACCGCCACGGTGACCGGCGGGATCGACGGCGCGGTGACAGTCGGCAAGAGTCTCAAGATCGCCGGCACGCTCGCCGGCCGCCGCCAGCTCGGCGACCGCGATCCGCAGGCCCAGCTAGCGCTGGCCGCAGCCCCGGCGCAGGCCTTCGCAGTAACGGGCGCACAACTCGACAAGCTTGCGCTCGCCGCCCGCTTCGAAGCGACGCTGGAACTCGAGGAGAACCTCGCCATCTCGCTCGGCTACACCGGGCTGATCGGCAACACCGTCACCGACCACGGTGCCAGAGCCACCATCCAAGTGCGGTTCTGATAGGGATCCGCGATCAGGGAGAGCGCCTTAGCGTCATCAAGGGCGCTCTCCCTTAGCAACCATTTCGCTTGGCTATTCACGAAAGAAGTCGACGAAGAGCAACTCTCCGGCGTTGCATGTGCCCTTGTTTGCTTTCTGCGGGCATCAAAACTCTATCAGGAGCGGCTTCAGCAATCTTGGCAATAGGTCTGCATTCCAGCCTTTTTTGGTCGAATCTTTGTATTCTACAATCTTTGCACTGTTTCAGGCGGTGGCCGCGCAATTCGCGGCATGAAAAGAGGCAAATGCCCAGACATGACCTTTCTACGTGCTGTCATCCCCCAAATGTCACTGACAGGGCGACAAATTCTTCATTCGTCCTGTGCTAGCCCGTCCAAGCCCGGGGGCTAGCGCGGCCTCTACCTAAAAAAGGTAGATGCGCGATCCGGACAGCGGGACAACGGCTCTTGGCGAAACCAGACTCCATTTGGTAAAAAGTGAACCACCTGCTCTGGTCGGCAGGAGACACATTTCTCGGCAAGGTTCAACGGCAGCTTTCTCGTTCTCTCACCCGAAAAGCAGTCAGTCAGTAAACCACCCAGCTTCAGCCATGAGGCTGGCTAATGCGCGATCCAGAAAGCTGCATGGCGGCTTTCGGCGGAAGCAGACATTGCCGTTAATGCTCGGGGACGACGGGGTCTGGGTCGACAGCTGCCTCTCAGAAATGTGCTCTCAAGCTATAGGTTCAGTGCATATGACCCGCCTGCGTAAAGCTGCAGGGGTCGCTAGCGACCTTGTCGCCCCTAGTGACGCGTGCAATAGGCGCCGCCCTTCTGGTTCATCCTGAATATGAAAGGCCCGGCCCCGTGTCTGGTATTGCGCCGACCGCCCTCGGCCTCGACTTTGGTACCACAAACACCGTGGCTGCGCTCAGCGGCGGCGGGGAAGAGTCGCAATTGATTTCCTTTGACGGAGAGGAGGCGACCGGCGAGATTTTCCGGTCGGCGCTGTGCTTCTGGGAAGAAGGCAGCGGGCCGAACGGCATTGCCAGCGAAGCCGGTCCATGGGCGATCGCTGAATTTCTACAATCGCCACTCGACAGCCGCTTTGTCCAGTCGTTCAAGACTGTTGCCGCAAGTGCGATCTTCGAGCGCGCGCAGATCTTTGGGCGGGCGTTCCGGTTCGAAGATCTCGGGCAGTTGTTTCTGCAAAAGCTCCGCGATCACGCCGGCGGCCAGCTATCCAGGCTGCCGCCGCTCATCGTGGTCGGCCGACCTGTCGAATATGCCGGTCCGCGTCCTGATCCAGTCCTGGCGCGTCAACGCTACGATCTGATGTTTGAGCAATGGGGTTCGGAGCTCCATTATGTCTACGAACCACTGGGCGCAGCTTTCAGCTTTGCCTCACGGCTTGATCGTCCGACGACCTTGCTCGTCGCTGATTTCGGGGGCGGCACTACCGACTTCTCGGTTGTTCGCGTGGCGGAACCTGGCAGCTGCCGCCGCTGCCAGCCTTTGGCTTCATCAGGTGTTGGCATCGCAGGCGATCGCTTCGACAAGAGGATTGTCGATCATCTCGTCCTACCGCTGCTCGGCAAGCGCGGGATGTATCGGAGCTTCGACAAGATTCTGGAGATACCCGGCGGCTATTTCAGCGACTTTGCCGACTGGTCCCGGCTTGCAATGATGCGCAACAAGCGAACGCTGGAGGAGCTTCGCAAATTGCAGCGCAACGCGGTCGATCCGGCTCCGATTGGACGCATGATCGCCCTCATTGAACATGAGCAGGGCTTCCCGCTTTACGAAGCTGTCGGACGAACGAAGCGGGCGCTATCAGCCAGTGATGAAGCGCAGTTCGCATTTGCTGGCGGCGGCGTTGAGATCAATGCGATCGTCAGTCGGCGAGAGTTCGAGCAATGGATCGCCGAAGATTTGCGGCGGATCGAAGCAGCAATGGATGCCGCACTGATGAAAGCCGAACTGGAGCCTGCCGCCATTGATCGGGTTTTCCTGACCGGCGGCTCGTCACTCATCCCGGCAATCCGGGCTCTGTTTGAACGGCGGTTCAGGCCTGAGCAAATCGCCACCGGCGGGGAGCTTACGTCCATTGCTCATGGCCTTGCGCTGATTGGTAACGATGCCAATCCTGCCGAATGGAGCGTGTGATGATTTGGCGCGCCTGCGAGCTGCCAAATCCTGCTCGTCACGTGCACGCCTGAAGTGAACAGTCTGCATATGGCTCACGCGCCGCCAATGTGAGCGAGCAACAAGCGGCATCAACGCGGAAAAGTCCAATCTGATCAGCGAGGCTTCTTGGAGATGGTGGCGGTGAAATCCGGGGCTTTGTTGGCTACCCAGTCGACGAATTTGCGGACGGCCGGGTAGGCCAGCAGACTTTCGACATCCGTCCCATGGCGCTGCAGTTCAGAATTGGTGAAGTTGGCGATCAGCGTCTGCTGGCAAATGGAGTGCATGGGCACAACATCGCGCCCACCCCGGCTCTTGGGCACGGGGTGGTGCCACACAATGGTCTTGCCGGTAGGCCGACCACACAGCCAGCACGGCGCCGCCGAAGCTTCAGTCTCCTCCTTTTCCGGAAGTTCGCGATACTGTTCTCGTTTGGAATGTTTGCGGGCCATGTGTCTGCCTGACTGCCTAAAACTTTACCGTCTGTCTGTTAGCCGGAACGATCAGCTTTACCACACCCGCGTGTCCGTCCGGTTGAGACCAAGGGCTCAAATGGCCGAAAACGTATCAATGATCGGATACACCCGCGTATCGAAAGCCGATGGCAGGCAGGTCCATGACCTGCAGCGCGATGCGCTCATTGCCGCAGGCGTTGATCCCAAGCGGATCTATCAGGACAGCATCTCGGGTGCCCGGGATTGCAGACCGGGGCTGAATGCGTGCCTCGCCGTTTTGGCACCCGGGGAGCTTCGGGCCGATGCCAAGCGCGTGCTGGAGTTGAAGGGGAAGGGAGAACCATCATAAGAGGGGAGTGGTTCACTGGATCATTTGCCAATCTGAGCCCCCGATCCGTGCTCCGGATGTAATGACAGGCGCCAGTCTTTCCGACTGGTCCGTCCCACCGCCATCAGCGCCGCGACAAACTTGCATCCGTCAAATTGCCCAATTTCCAATAGACGCTCACCTGCTGCAAAAATCGATGCAGCGGGTATGGAATGACCTGCGAAGGGGCTGGCGCTTCACCAACTCCAACCTCGACCAGCTTGGCCTCATCAAGATTGTCTATCCCGGCATACGGATGCTGGCAGAGGATCAGGCTACGTGCTCGGGTGCCCATCGCGAGCGTATGCTGCCCTCATCGCGACCGCCTCTGCCACTGGTGCGATGGCATTCTGGTCGTCGAGACCGCGCACGAACACTCCTTTTGCGATCTCCCTGCTCAGGGCTACCGCGATCTGGAACAGTCTTCGCTTCACGAAAGGAGCGGGCAGCCCCGCATCCTCAGCAAATCGTTCCAGATTGTCCTTCCCGAGTTCCTCTATCGTGGCCGCCCGGCCAAATCGCATCGCCAGACTGGGCGACAGCTCTTTCCACATATGGGTGGCCACATGATCGTAGAGCGGTGCAAGAACGACCTCACCCGTCTGCAGGCGCAGCAAGCTGTAGTTCTTGGCGTGGGCATCGGCATTTCCGACAATGAGATTGAAAATGGCCGCATCGGCGAGCTTCAGCACTTCGCGTGCCGGGCGCGTCGCAGCGCTCCGCAGGAGCGCAAAACTGTCGAGGAATGTCGGACCGCCTTCGGCTGCGTATTTCCTGTTCGAAGGCACCGCCAGTGCCTGCGCGAAGTCCTCCTGATGCAGGCGCTGCGTCCTGCCTCCGACCGATACGCGGTCGTATCTTTCGACGAGAAGCAGCGGCCTGCCGTCTACCTCCCGCCATTCGGCTCTGGCTGTATCGAGACCTACCGCGCTGGCCAGAGCAAGACAGAAGGCTTCATTCGCTGCAAGGCCGGCAAATCGCTCCGGCTCCGGCTTGATGAGGTGTGTCGAAGGTTCACCCGGGCGCGGGACCGCGATCCGGCCATTTGCTGTCAGGACCACCGGGAGCTTGCTTTGTGCACCGGCCAGACTCAGCCGTGGCCCGCCTTCACCGGCAAGCATGGGCGCCGCCGGGAGGCGGTCGAGCAGGGCCGCCAGCTCCCCCTCATCGAGCGGCTCGGCATCACCATTGGTTTCGTCCTGGAGGGGCTCCTCGCCCGCAGGCAGGAACGAAAGTGCTCCCGCCACATCGCCGCCAAGAGCCTGAAGCAGGCGGAATGGATTGTCCGGCGACACGCCGAGCGCGCGCGCTATCGCCGTCCGCTGGCTCTCTTCAGGCAGGAGGCCTCCGAAGACTGCCTTGCATACGTGATCGTCAAAGGCTTCGCCTCGCTTGGGCAGGGCCTGCGAAAGTGGGGGTGCGCTGTCATCCGCCAGCCATTCAGCCGAATAGGCGAAATGCATTGCGCCGCCCTTGTCGATAGCAAGCTCGCCTGCCTGGCGCCGGTCCCACCAGACCCTGAGAGTATCGAGGATCGGCGGCGTCATTCGCCTGAACTCCTGACAGATGCCGGTGGTTGCGGAACAATGGCATCGCCGGCAGGGCCGAGGATTTGCAAATCGCATCCGAGGGCAGCGAGGACATCGAGAACCTTGCCCATCTGCACGGTGGGCTTGCCCCGCTCCAGCTCGACCAGAAACCGCAGGCCCACGCCGCTCGCTGCCGCGAGCTCGTCCTGCCGCAGGCCGAGCGCCTTGCGCTCGTCGCGAATGATGGCGCCAATGGTGGTGACAGTGAGCACGTGAACACGTCCTTTCCCGATCGGGAAAGATACGCGCGGATTAGCTCAAAAGCAAGTCAAATTTCCCGAACGGGATATTTTGCCATCCGACCCGACGAGATTCCGGAAAATTTCCCGAACGGGACATAAGGGCATGTGCCAGTGACGCCTCCCCGCGCATCATGCGACATGTGAAGAAAAGCAGGATTCCTTTGCACGTCACAAGAACGTGCAAAGCGACGGGGCGGATCCTTTGCATATCGAAAGTTTACGGATTGGCCGGAATGTTAAGCCTCACTTGGCAAAATCGCGAGATCGTAAACCGGCCCGCCATAAGGCCGCGCTGCATCGTTACCCGGAAATCCGCAATGCCGAGAACACACATTCGCTACATCCTCGCCGCGCTTGCAGCGCTGGGTGCACCGTCCTTTGCCGCAGCGCAGGTTATTGAAGGCCCTGCCGAAGTCATTGATGGCGACTCCTTGCGTGTCGCTGGAACCGAGGTTCGCCTGTTCGGCGTCGATGCCCCGGAATTCTCGCAAGCTTGTTACAGCAATGGCTCGGAGGTCGCGTGCGGTGCGATGGCGAAGGACGTACTTGCTGGACTGATCGGAAACTCAGTTCTGGCCTGTCAGCCGCGCGATACGGACACCTATGGCCGGATCGTGGCAACCTGCCAGATATCCGGCGTGGATATCGGCGAAGCACTCGTGGAAGCGGGCTGGGCCACAGCGTTTCGGCGATATGGCGATGACTATGTTGCCGCCGAGATGCGCGCGCGCGCTGCACGTGCCGGCATCTGGCAATGGGACTTCCAGATGCCGGAAGATTACCGGGCGAGCCAGCAGGCCGACCCGCAGCCGCGAACGGCGCAAGCCTCGTTGCGACCTGCGGGGCGCGCACACCGCTACGAAGGCAATGGCCAGTGCCTGATCAAGGGCAATCATTCCCGGCGCGGTGAGTGGATCTATCACTTGCCGGGCATGCCCTACTACGACGTGACCCGCGCGGAGGCCTATTTCTGCACAGAGGCTGAGGCCCAGGCTGCAGGATATCGCCGGGCGATTGTTCGATAAGGCGAAATTTGGGGCTGGCGAGTTTAGCCCTGCGAGGTTCGATCAACGAACCTTGTCAGGCTTCGCCTTCGCCTCAGCCTTGAGCTTCTCGATCCGCTCTGAACAGACCTCGTGCACGACGCGACCGAGTTCCTCGACCTGTGCGCCGAGCCATTCGAGCTCTTCCTTGGTCACGCGATAGTGCTTCGAGTAGCGGGCCTTGACGTAGGCGTCCTTGAGCTTCTCGAACCGTGCGCGATCCTTCTTTAGCTCGCGCGGCCAGACATAGGTGAGGCGAGGATCAATCCGCTCAGCCTGGGTGCGCAGGAACGCGAGATTATGAACATGAGGGGTGTAGAAGGTCATCACTAGTAGCACGCAGTGATAGAGGCCTTCGGTGGCCTGATGGTATTCGAATGCCGCGTGCTTGTTCATGCCCTCATTAACGGCATACCTTGCAAGCTTCGCTCGACCTTGGGCCGCCGTCATCCATTCTACAAAGTACTCCTGCGCCATCGCGAGCGCCTGTGTCGGCGTCTTGGGCTTGGGCGTGTGCAGCTCCGTGTCATCACACTGGTAGACCGCGATCCCCTCGGCTTTCACGTCCATGAAGAAGTAGCGACCATGCGCGAGCCCGTCGTTCACCTCCTGCAAGGTGTGGACGATGAAGTTGACCGGCGTGCGCAGGGTGCCGGTGAGACCGTACTCGCGCATCAGCCGCTCATCGAGCTTGGCCCAGTACTTCACCCGGTCAGTGAGCCGCTTGTCGCTGACGATGATCAGGAGATCGAAGTCGGACTGGTAACCCTTGGCGGTGTGGGGCTCATCAACCCAGGTGCCGCGCGCATAGCTCCCGTAGAGGATCACCTTGAGGATGCGTCCGGCCTTCTTCCATTCGTGTTTGGCGAGCGCGAAGGCGTCGTCGAACTCCTCGAAGATCAGCTGCACCACGCGCTCCAGCTCGCGCTGCTTTTGCGGGGGCAGATGATCAAGGTCGGTGCGCATGGTCAGATGAGTGTAGCAAAGCCGGAGTCGGCTCGCACCTTTGTTCTTACTCTGTTTGTTCAAAGGCGCGTTTGCCGCGGCGTCGCCACAGCGCCAATGCCTGCTCGCGTTCCTCGCCCTGCAATTTGGCAGCAATGGCGAGGAACGCGCCCAGCAGCACAGGGAGATCATCATCGGTGAGTTCGATCAGCCCGGCCTTCTGGACCAGCCCACCGAGTTCGATCAGCTGTTTGGTGCGTGTCCGTCGCTTGATCTGCCAGTCGCGCATGTCGGTGCGGGCCTTGCGGGCCTCAAGCCGGTGCCGCGTTGCTGTCAGGCGTGCGAGTGCTGTCCGGCTGGCCTTGAGCTCCTTTGCCAGCGTTACTGCTCTTGCCTTGAAAGAACGCAGCGCCGCGTTTGCGCCAGCTCTCCTTCTTGGCGGGATCCGTGGTCTCGGCGATGACCAGCAGTGCACCGGCCAGGGTCTCGGCGTCGATGATGTCGGCACCGGTGGCGATTACCAGCTCGCCGAGCTGCAGCACACGGCGTTCCTTGAGCTGCTTGGTCTTCTCGGCGAGCGCCTTGAGCTCGGCATCGATGTCTCTTGGTTTGCGCATCATGGTTCTCCGTTTCGGGGTGATGCGCTGATTGTAGATCGTGAACGCCCTCAGGGCTTTAGGGTCGTCGGGACCGATTGAGACCGGGTAGTCCCGAACAGGATTTTATCATGTGAGGGCGCGCTTATACGTCGTGCCGACGTGGCTTGTGCGGTGTAACTGGATTGCCGCTATGGCAATCTACCATCTCTCCGTGAAGGTCATCAGCCGCTCGGCCGGGCGCAGCGCTGTGGCGGCGGCTGCCTATCGCTGCGCCGGCCGGCTACATGACGAGCGGATCGATCGCGACCACGACTTCACCAACAAGGGCGGTGTGGTTCATTCGGAGGTGCTGCTACCCGAAGGGGCGCCCGAGCATCTGTCGGACCGCGAGCAATTGTGGAACGCGGTCGAGGCATCCGAGAAACGCAAGGACGCGCAGCTGTCGCGCGAGGTCGAGTTTGCGATCCCCAGAGAGCTGAATCAGGAACAGGGCATCGCCCTCGCCCGTGATTTTGTCGAACGTGAGTTCGTCGATCGGGGCATGATTGCCGATCTCAATGTGCACTGGGACATCGGGGCCGATGGCCTGGCCAAGCCGCACGCGCATGTCATGCTGACGATGCGCGAGGTTAATGCTGATGGCTTCGGTGCAAAGGTGCGCGACTGGAACCGCACCGAACTGGTCGAGCACTGGCGCGAGCGTTGGGCAGAGCACGTCAACCAGCGGCTGGCGGAGCTCGATATTGATGCGCGCATCGATCACCGCAGTCTGGAAGCGCAGGGCATTGGCTTGGAGCCACAGGACAAGATCGGCCCTGCCGCCTCGCGGATGGAGGGGCGCGGGCTTGAGGCGGAACGCATCGAGGAACACCGCGCGATTGCCGAGCGCAATGGCGCACGGATCATTGCCGATCCGACCATCGCGCTCGATGCGATCACGCACCAGCAGGCCACCTTCACAACCCGCGATCTTGCGCGCTTTGTTCACCGTCACAGCGACGGCAAGGATCAGTTCGATGCGGTGATGAGTGCGGTGCGCAACGCGCCCGACTTGGTCGCGTTAGGCAAGGACGGACGCGGCGAGGAGCGGTTCACCTCGCGCCAGATGATCGACACCGAGCAGCGCTTGCAGCGTGCGTCGGAGCTGATGGCTGAGCGCAGGCAGCATGCGGTCAATGAGCGTGGCCGCGACATGGCGCTCGTACGTGGCGCAGAGCGGGGTTTGGTCCTCACCGGCGAGCAGCGCGCCGCGTTCGAGCATGTGACCGGCGAGCGCGGCCTCAGCGTGGTGGTCGGCTATGCCGGGACTGGCAAGAGCGCGATGCTCGGAGTTGCACACGAGGCCTGGGAGAGCGCGGGCTACAATGTGCGCGGCGCGGCGCTGTCGGGCATTGCAGCTGAAGGGCTGGAGAACGGTTCAGGCATTGCCTCGCGGACGATCGCCAGCTTGGAACATCAGTGGAGCGAAGGCCGCGAATTGCTCACTTCGCGTGATGTGCTGGTGATCGACGAGGCCGGCATGGTCGGCACGCGCCAGATGGAGCGCGTGCTTGCCCATGCCGCCGGTGCTGGCGCAAAGGTCGTGCTGGTCGGCGATCCCCAGCAGCTCCAGGCGATCGAAGCGGGCGCGGCGTTCCGCGCCATTCACGAGCGCCACGGCGGGGTCGAGATCACCGAGGTGCGGCGGCAGCGCGAGGACTGGCAGCGCGATGCGACCCGGCAGCTTGCCACGGGGCGCACGGGACTTGCGATCGCCGCATATGACGAGCGAGGAATGGTGCATGCCGCCGACACGCGCGATGCGGCGCGCGGCGAACTGATCGAGCGTTGGGACCGCGAGCGGCAGGCTAGCCTCAGCGATAAGCAGATCATCCTCACGCACACCAATGATGAGGTGCGCGCACTCAATGAAGCGGCGCGAGAGCGGCTGCGCGATGCGGCCGAGCTTGGGGATGATGTGGCCATCAGTACTGAGCGCGGCCAGCGGCAGTTTGCCAGCGGTGACCGCATCATGTTCCTGCGCAATGACCGCGAGCTTGGGGTCAAGAACGGCACGCTCGGCACGGTTGAACATGTGACGCCGCAGCGCATGACCGTACGGGTCGATGACGGGCGCAGCCTTGCTTTCGACCTCAAGGACTATTCGCATGTCGATCACGGTTACGCTGCCACGATCCACAAGGCGCAGGGCATGACCGTGGACCGGGCGCATGTGCTGGCGTCGCCGGGCATGGATAGTCACGGGGCCTATGTGGCGATGTCGCGCCACCGTGACAGCGTTGCGCTGCATTACGGTCAGGATGACTTTGCTGATCAGGGGAAACTGGTCCGCACGCTCAGCCGCGAGCGCGGCAAGGACATGGCCTCTGATTACGCGCACACCGATGCGGCGCAGACCTTCGCCGAACGGCGCGGGATCACGTTCCGCGAACGCGTCGCCGAGGTCGTTCGCAAGGTGCCCGAGAAGGCACGTTCGATCTTCGCCAATTTCCGCCCACCGACGCGCCAGCCTTCCGCGGCAGTGAACAACGAGATCGGAGCGCCCGATCAAAGGCGCGCCGTCGAACGTTATGCGCGCGCCGCCGTCGACATTGCCGAGATGCGTCAGCGAGGCTTGCCTGTGCTTCCGCACCAGTGCGACGCCCTGGAGAAGGCAGGGCGAGCACTCGACGTGATCCGTCCGGATGCTGCAGCCGATCTTTCCAGCGCTTTGAAACGTCAGCCTGAACTGATGCGCGAGGCTGCCGCTGGCCGAACACAAACCGCAATCCGCGAAATGCAGCTCGAAGCTGAAATCCGTACCGATCCTGCCCAGCGCGCCAACCGCTTCGTCAGTGACTGGCAGCGCCTTAGCAGGGCGCGCGATGCGCTTCTGCGTGAGGGCAATGGAGCCGACGCTAGCAACGTCTCCCGCCAGATGGCCGGCATGGCGAAGAGCCTCGAACGCGATCCGCAAATGGAATCGCTGCTGCGGGGTCGCAGCCGCGAGCTTGGGATCAGCATGGATCCGGGTTGCAATCTGACCCGCGACCTTACCGCCTCACTGACCATGAAACGCAGCCGCACTCTCGGCATGGAAATTTAGGAGAAGCACAATGACGAATACCGAACATGACCATATCGAAATTGCGATTGAACCCAAGGCCGCTCCTCAGCCAACGGACGCAGATATTGATCCGGCTGCTGCCGCATTCACACGCCTCGAAGAAGAAATGGCGCTGATGCGCCGAGCCGTTCAGCAACTCGCCGCTGAGCGTGCTGACATCGTTATTCCTGATTACGATCCTACACTGAAAGAGATGGCAAAACAGCTTGGCGCAGTCGGCGGATACCTGAAGGCCATGACAGCGCATCCGGCGATGCAGCTGACCCCGGAAACCGTCGCCGATCGTATTGCTGTCGCGGCGCAATCGGCACGTCGCGCAGACCAGGATCAGATTGTTCAGAGCCGGACCGAATTGCAATATGCGACACGGGAGCTTCGCGCCATCACGAACACGGTGCGCACATCCGCCGATCAGCGCGCAATCGTGTTGCGGACGGCAATCGCAGGCGCGCTGGCGGGGGCCTTGATATGGTCGTTTATGCCAGGTACTATTGCCCGTGCCTTACCCGACAGCTGGCAGTTGCCGGAGCGCATGGCGGCCAGAATGGTCGATGCGCCTACTGTGGCGGAGGCAGGAGTCCGGCTGATCCGGTCGCAAGACCCGGTAGGCTGGAAGGCGATGCAGTTTGGCGCTCAAATTGAGACGCAGAACCGCGAGGCGTTGTCAGCATGCAAGACGAAAGCCGAAAAGACGGGCGCTCCGGTTCGCTGCTCTGTCATGGTCGGCAACTGATCAGACCGACCATGGTAGCCATTAGATCGCATCGTTGATAGTGGGGCCAAGTGCCCGAGGTCGTCGTAAATCAGGCAGCGGTTACATCACCGGGTGTAACCCGACGCATTACATTCGCATTGACTCTAGGTGTAACGCGTGGCATTACACCCTTATGGAGATTGGCAGTATCAGGCACAAGGCTCTCCGCAAGTTCGCAGAGTCTGGGAAGCCGAAAGGCCTGATGGAAGCCGACCGCCTGATGCGGATGCTCGCGTATATAGCTGCGGCTGAAGGCGTAGAGGAACTGGCTGTGCCACCGAACTTTGGCTTCCATGCCCTGACCGGAGATCGCGAAGGGCACTACGCTATGACGGTCACCAAAAACTGGCGGCTGACATTTACATTGATCGACGACACCACGGTCGCCGACCTCGATCTGGAGGACTATCACTGATGGCTATCACGCTGCATGAGAGCTTTGCGATCCACCCAGGGCCATGGCTGCTTGAGGAGATTGTGAAGCCGTATGGGATGACGGTATCGAGCGCGGCTGAGCATCTCAAGGTGACCCGTCCCGCACTAAGTCGGGTCTTGAATGGCCGGGCTGCGCTTACGCCTGGCATGGCAATTCGGTTTGAGAAGGCGTTCGGTATATCGGCGGCTACCATGCTTCGCATGCAGTCGGCACACGACTTGGCTCAAGCGAAACATGAAGCTGCGTTAATCAACGTCACCCGGGTTCCAGAGCCAGCAATCTGAGCTAAGCGAAATCGCGAGAATACCACGCCGGCGCATTGCCACTCACAGTCCGAAATTCATTGTTGGACCGCCGTTGCTCCCCGCGCGATCAGTTGGCTCATCAGACCTTTACAAGAACTGAGTGTGAGCAACCGCTTCGTGTTTCAAAGATATGCGATTTGCAAATGCGCCTTGTATCGCTGCAGCATTTCAATCTGCTCGCCCGCAGCGGTCATTAGCTTCTCATCGCATTCGGCAATGGCCTTTGCCACGGTCCCCCATTTGCACTCGCCCGCAAAGTGCACGCGGCCACGGATATGCGCCTGAACGGTTTGGCGAAGCTCACCCGGCAAGTGGCTTGGATCCTCGACATAGATTAGGCGGGCGGCCAGAAAAGAAAGGCGCTCATCAGCGAACTGCGGAATCAGCTGGTGACGTGCCGCCCAAGGCGTTGCATGGAATCTTTCCATCAGGGCTTCATCGGCAGGCGTCGGGAAGCCGCTGTAGATTTGCTCCTCGACATGCTCGGAGGCCGGATAGACAATCTTTGATTGCTCATAGATCCCGACTAGGCGAGCGACGAGTTCGTCGTCGGCAACCACACTTTCGGCCCGGTCAATGAGCTGTGCTTCCGTCAGGTTACTCAAACACCATGCAGGCGCCTCATCTAGGTTTCGTAGCGATGGCGCTGCGTTGCTCTTGACCTTCCGAAGGGGCTTGGGCTGGCTAGAAAAACATTTCAGGAGAGAGGCGTCAGACAACGAGCGGAATATGCTGGGGTCATGGCTTAGATCGTAGCACAGGTGTTTCGTTGGCTGCTCAGCATCTGCCCCGATTCTAATGATTGGGTAATGCTTCTGACCACCAAAACTATAGAATTCAGTCAATAAGACGGGCTCGCCCTCCATCAGGAAAGCATCGGTAGCGGCCTTCTGTGAAAATCGGACGAAGTTGGACCATTCAGAGTCGGCATGATCTGCCGCGATTCGGCAAAGGTGGATGACGGCCTCGACATCAGCCATGGCATCATGGGCGTTACTATGATCAAAGCCATTTGCAGGAGCCAATTGGTCGAGCTTGAAGACGGGTTTTCCGTTTGGCTTTACCGGAACAGTTAGACAATCCGGTTCGAACTGCGAAATGGCCTTCACAAGCATCATGGCGTCCGCACGGCCGTTGCCTTGACGCTGCGTCAGGTATGGATTGTGCAAGGTCTGGTATTGCGCCTGGCGCAGCAGTTCCTCATCAAATGCCATGCTGTTGTAGCCAACGAATATCGCTGGAGACCATTCCTGAAGCTTTTCTCGAATGGCCCGAACCATGTTATAGTGTGTTGGCAGGTTTGGATTGGTAGCTTGTTCGATCGTTACGCCCGTAACGAGCATCGCCCCTGGAGCCATGACAATGTGGGGAAGCAAGCGACAGCGTATCTCAAATCGATCAAGTTCATTCAAATTCTCGTCCGTCTTGATGGCAGCGAACTGAAGAATCTGATCGAAGAATCTATCTGTTCCGGTGGTTTCGGTGTCGTAAAAAACAAAACCCACCGGGGACTCCTTCGCTTACGTGAATGCCATAAGCCGATACTGTAGCGCAGATAAACTAACCTTGAATTTCCTTGCAATGGCTTGAAGTGATTCTGTGTCGTCAAGATCGACCGAGCTGACGTCGAGCATTTTCTCCAAGATCGATTCTGGCATCAGGAGTTCAGAAGCGAATGCATTGGCTTGGATTTCCATGCGGTCGGTGCCCTGCGAGGCCAAATCATCACGCATCAGGATCATGGCGAACCCTTTATCCACGTGCACAGTTCCGGTGATCGCTTCGCGGTGCATCACATGGTGGCCGAGCTCGTGCGCCATTGTAAAGCGTTGGCGGTTCGGATGGTGAAGGGCATTCACTCCAATGATTGCAACACCATCCTTGATGAGCGCCATGCCTGACAGCTCTTTGTCGAGCGGCGAGAATTGAACCTTGATATTACGACGCTTTATGATCCTCTCGACGGGGACCGGGGCATTCTCCACCCCAAATTCAGCGAGGACTGCCTTTGCATATTCGCGAGCAGTTTGCTTGAATGAAGTCACGGCGACACGCTCGCAGATCGGTCGCCAAGCGCTTGGCTAAGAAGACGTTCGATTTCTGATTTTTGTGTATCGGAAACAGGGTCGCCGGACACCTCAAGCACCATTGCAGTTTCGCCCAAAGCTTTTGGCAAATTTGCCGGGATGAGATCCGTGATCGCCTTCAGCTCAAGCGCCTGCATCAATCCGTAGACATGATGAAGCAACACTCGCTGGCGCCCCGCCTCCATATTGGCAACTGACTCTCGCGAAACACCTATTTTCTTGGCGACTTGTGCCTGGGTCAGTTTGAGGCGCTTCCGCCGAACCAGCATCGCTTCGCCAAGCGCGTCATAGATTGCGCGTTCATCCATTCCTTCGCCTTAGTCGCTCAACACCGAGAGTGTCAACATCACAAACATTAGTTTGCTTAGCAAACATACAGCATGTTTGCATTGACGTCATTTTGGATCCTTGGCATATAGCGATTCGTGCCAAGGGATTTCACCGAGGCCCCCGTAGAAAGGAGCTGCCATGCAGATCGAAGGTGCTGTAATTAAGGAACAAGGCCAGACCTTCGCGGTCGTGGTGGTGAAGCGTCATATCACAGAGAGTCAGCATGAGGCGGAGAGAGCGACGCGAAGCTTCGGTCGCTATTTCCCTGGCATGCCGATTGTCCTGATGTCGCAAGACTCGCGGGGGCGCCCCACCTATTTTGGCCGCCGCGACATCGCCAACTTCCTAGCCCGGATGCCGATCAGTGCGATCCCGTGGAAGCGTTACTCATTCAGCTAAGGTCACAGGAGTTTTCATGGCCAAGAATACCGGAAACAACTTTCGCCGCGGCGCAGTCACCGGCCGCACCCAGTTCCAGCGCCCTGATGGCAACTACCAGAAGCGCAACGAACGCACCGGCGAGTTTATGAGCGTCAAGAATGGTGGGACGCCGTTCAAAGGTGTCGCCAAAGAACCCGATGGCCGTGACGGCCCAAATTCCTAAAAATCAGAAAGGTACCCTCTCAAATGGCTGACGTTCAAGTCACCTGCATTAACAAGCAGCCCCGCGACAACACCCACGAAGGCATCACCCACCTAGGCGGTTCAGGCTGGCGCTGGACGCGCAAGCAAGTCATCGACTCCATCGAAGCCAAGACCAATACCTTTTACACGAAGGTTGCGGGCAATCGCGGCAACATCGGCGTCGTCAATGGACCGAACGGCAAGTATCTCCGGACCTATGCTGACGGCAAGTGGAACGACAATCTCCTGTCGTTGCCCGAATGCACTGGTTGAGCGCCTCGAAGTGAAATTCACGTCTTCGAGGTTGCCGATCTTGGCGAGCGCAGCGAGCGGTTAGGTCAGCATACCACGATGTCGAGGTAGTTCGGATCGGCGCCTGCGATCTGCCTTATTATGCCGTCGCGCGTTACAAGCGATAGCTTGCTAACGCGCGCGGTCGCCATAAGGAAGCAATCTCCTGGGTCTTTGTGGCCGGTTGTGACAACAACCTGTGCTGCCTCGCAAGAAATCCGTTGCTTGATTGGGATGATCTTGGCCTCAGTCACCGATATCGCTTCGCGGAACCATCGTGCCACTGGTTGCTCGCCCAAATGTGGGCGGCCTGCCACACGACCCTTCTGAGTCGCGACTGATAACTCCCAGCAAGTGGTTGGCGAGACATGTAACGTGCCAGCTTGCTGATTTTCGCCGATCGCAACCAACGCCTCTTCAGGAAGGTTGGCCTCCCCGCTCACAAGCTAGAATAAGGCGTGCGTGTCGAGTAAAATGCCCGCCAAAATTAGCACTTTGCAGAAGTGCGGTTCGCACCTTTGCCGTGGATCGACTCCCCGGCAGAGCGACTGCCGCCCTTTAACGACCACTTACCGCTTGAAGCTGGGCCGGAGATTGGTTTCGTAAGATCAACGTTCTTGCTGATTTTCATTTTCCCTTTGAGGGCACCCAGACCTTTGACAGTCACCAGCCGACCCGATTTTGAGTCTCGGATCGTAGTCGTCGTCGACTTTGGCGGGGTCTTGCTCATCTCACAAGGTTAGCCGCCTAGTCGAGCTCGCACCAGCCTTCATTGAAAGAAGTCGAGCTAAAGGAATGTGGGCAAGACCATTATCTGAGGAAAGAAACTTTGGGGCGGGCTGCAAGTCTTTGCGGCGCATTGAGCTTCGTCCAGGCGAGACTGCCACAGCGGAGCCAAATATGTGGCAGTCTAACCTGCCCTGAGTTATTGTCGTGTCCGAAGGGGCCCGAACATGGCTAGTCAAGACCTTCGATCCATTCTGTTATTCATCGCGGCAATGCTGACGCTCACAGGAGTGCGAGCAGAGTCGGTGTCGACTTCCCAACCAGCAGTGCCGAAGATTTCCGCGAGGGAGGTGCGTGATATCGGTTACGTGTGGGTGGACGTGCCGCACAACTTCCGCCTTAAAATACGCGTGCCTCGACCATTCAACGTCCAAGACGCGGACACGAACGTGCAGTGCGCCGGGATCGCGATGACCGGCGGCTATTCGTTGAAGAGCCGGGCGGCCCCAGAAGGCCTGATCGTCATCGACGGTCGACAGGTCAGCCCCCATACTACACGCATGGATGGCGGTGTCTTAGACATCCGCGGATCGCAGGCCAGCCTCGTTCGCCGGAGCGCCGTCCAACCTGCGTCGCCCTTGACGAGCCAGATCTACTCGCAGCCAATTCTGATCTTCGATGGCAAGATCGATGGGACATTCAAGAAGGGCAAGGCGAACCGGATAGCGCTCGGCAAGTATGTCGATGGGCAGATTTTCATGGTGATGGCATTCAACGGCAGCCGAGGAGGTATGTCCGCTGTAACCCTTCGTCAGTTCGCAGTTGATGTCGGAGCGCTCACGCCGCGCAAGGTCGACTGGTTACTCGCTTTCGATGGCGGCCCCTCGGCATTCATAAAGGTTGCGGGTCAGCGTTCGGTGTCTGCCACGAATGGAAAGATAGTTTCATACCTCTGCGCGGAGCCTGAAAATGACTGAACCAACGGCATCATCTCATGTCCCTGACACGAAACTTCTGAGCTCTTGGACAGCTCGTCTTTCAGCCGCCCTTTCAAGCGACATCGGGAAAACCATTGCCGTCGGCGTCATAACCGCCATCGGTGGATACCTGGCGGCCGCTCTGATCTCGCCAGACCAGCTCTACCGATGGCTCTACATCGACCCGATCGATCGATACGTCGGAACTTGGCGAGGTCCAGTCGCGGGTCGCTACGCCGAACTTACGATCTTGAAGGAAGACCGTGACGGGGCCGGGCGGACCGTTGGCATAGAAGGGGTTCTGGTGTTTCCCGCGACGGGCTTGAAGCTGCCGATCGTCGGATCAGCCGACAGCGTCATAACCCTAGAAGCGGAATTGGATCCGACCCAGACCCTCGTCATTACGTTGGAGCGGTCTCAAAGCCCAATTCGTTCAAATGATGAGCGGGTCGTTAAGCTGTTTCCGCGCGCCGGGTCGTCAGGTGTTGCTGTGTGCCCCGTTATCAAGAGCCCCTTGGATGTACTGAACGCACCTCCCTGTAAGCCGATCCTAGGGGAGACCAGCCTCACCTTCTAGGTCGAGCCGCATCGCTATGTCTCCGCCGCGAAGTGCGCAGTGATGGAGCCGAGACTAAGCTAGTTCGTATATGCCGGTTTCATGTTGAACCGCTGACGGCGGTTCCACTCACTTTGGTCCTACCTGGCCTGCCGCATCCGCTGGTGCCGAAACTGGCGGCAGGGCCCGGGTCCGCATCCCGGCGCATTGCATGGCCAAGTCGCCCGGGTCAGCCACCTTCCTAACGAAATAATCGCCAGTGAACAGCGGCTGGTCAGTGATACCGCTCGTGAGGCGAAGTCCCGATTTGCCGATCGCGGGCTCGTCCTTGCCTAGCATCTTCGATCCCATACGCGTCAGCCAAATCACGAAGTTGCGGGCCTGTTCATAAGTCGCGAAGTCGATCGGCAGGTTGTTCTCGAAAGGTCCGGATGCGTGAAGAGCGATGGTGGGCTCAGCTTTGGCGTAGACGCGCCAGGCCGGTTTCCGAGCCTCGTCAGCAGGGACGATATCGACGACCATCGGTTCCGTTGACGCTCGCGCATATGTGACTGTCTGCTGACCTTCGACGTAGCTTCGTCCATTTCGGGGCCGACGCGTCTGGTAGTGCAGAGTGACCAAGGCCTGTAGCGCACATCTGGGCGGCGCCTCGTTCTGGGCAAGCTCCAAGGTGACATCCGCGGGCTCGCCGAGAGTGCCATCCGGCTTTGCAAGGTCCTGTTTCAAGACGCGGAGGGACGTCTCCATGCCGACGCCGGTCCATTTTGACGGGTCGAGCTTGAGCGTCAGTGCGATCAACGTGTTGCCCGCGACATCCAGATTGCGTTCGCTCTCGCGGAAGATCCTGAGCTCGCCGGGAACGATGTCCGCGCTCAGCTTTAGGTATTGCTGATTAATCGATGCGGTCGTGGTGTAGGTGTTGCTCAGTGACCCGCCAATTCCGGCGGTCGACCCGGCAACGTCCGTTAGGACCTTGGAGATCGGCGATCCTGCCGTGGTCGTTGCAGTCGTCTCTGATCCGGTTTTTCCGAGCGAGGCGTTTGCAGAAGCCGTGGTCGCGTTCGTAATCTGCGCGATGTTCAGCAACTGGTTGTCGGTCGCAAGGACGGTGTAGCCATCGAACGAGAAGTTGAGCGGCCGCACGTCGATCCATGTCCAAACCAGCCGTTCGCCCGGAACAGCATCCCAACCCTTTGTGACGTTCGCGACGAGCGTGCGCTTATATGTGCCCTCCACTGTTAGCACGTCCTCCGTTGCCTCGCTCTTCGGCTTCGGCGTCTTGAGCAGCGCGTCACGTATGGCCGCAGGATCCGCGCCGGCTGCCGTCATCGCCTTTATCAAGGCCGCCTGACCTCGATCGGAGAGATCTCGCAGAGTGGCATCGGGCGTGTTCGGTGACGGGGTGGCGAAGCTGTAGACCGAGACGGCGGGGGTGCGCCAACTCCCAAATGAGGAGTCGGTTGGTGCCGTCGGCGTTCCACTGAAGATTGGCGCCTCCCGATTGCTCCAGCGGTAAGTCTCGGGGCGAGCGCAACCGCCGAGCAGCGCAACCGCAGTTGCTGCCGATGCTGCAATCAGGCCGTGCCTTTTCAGACCACTGTGCATCGTGTCACCTCATAAGGAGCGCCATACTTGCAGTCGTTGATCGTGCCGACGTTCACCGGGTTTCCGAGGCGTGACCGGAGCATGCTCAGGTCGGTCCCACGGTCGAGGCAGGGGTCGTCTGGAAACCATCGGATATATTTGCTCTGTGCGTTCCAGTCGCCCCTTAGAACGAGAACGGTGTCGCCCCTACTTAGTCGCCTACTCAATTGCCGACCTCCCCCCGAATTTAATCTCATCGTCTCACCAATTCGATGTAGAAGCAATACTTTACTTGCAGGTTGGTCCGCTGCGTCTCGTGCGGGCGACCGCTTTTGGCAGAACTCAGGACTTATCGAATCAGGTGCGCACGGCCAGGACTAGGTCGATGAGCGTCGCAGAATGTTCAATCTTCAGGCCGACAGACCTTATTCAGGTGGCCGTCGTGGTGCTGGAGAATGATCATGGAAAAGCCTGAAACTGAAACGGCTGCCACCAGGCGCTAGGTCTGTAGCGCAGGAATGTATTGTGGCGCGATGCTACCCGAACATAGGCAATGCGGCCACTTGGATCTGGGCGGCGGCCTTTGGCTAAAGTCAGGACGGTCCAGCATCAAGCTCACGCTCCAGCTGGACCCACTGCAAGCAGTACCTGCCAGATCGCCGCCGAAGCACAATCCAAGGGGTCGTGCCATTCGGGTCGAAGCCTTAGCATTCAGACATGCAACTTAGCCCTTTCATCACCACCGGCTCAAATGAAACGGAACCGAATGGGTTGCAGTAAGACGAATCGGAACCTAAAGAAATCATGTGGCTCGAATAGATAAGAGAACACGAACCACTAAAATCCTCATTTGGTGATGCCAGCACTTGTGCCACCGATAAAAACCAAATCTACATTGAAAAATAATAACAATTTATTACTTGTTATTATTGTTTTCTCTTCTGGCACCAAAACTCCTGCGGGAGTGGCATCAAAAATCTTGAAAAAACCGCAGAATTCTGCCATTCTTGCTTGGATTTTGATGCCGCGTGTTTCGCGCTGTTTCAGGCCGTGCCCCCACAATCAGGGGCATGGAGCGGGGCTTATGCCGAGCGGGGTAAAGCTGGGAGTCCGACCGGTGCGTGCTGACGCTTAAAGCCTCTGCCGCGAAAACTGACATCAGGCCGGCCGGATTAGGTTTATCCCTTGCCGGCTGGCCCATGCGGCGGTGTCCTGCCGCGAAAGGGCAGTAGCCATCAGATCGGGGAACTGGTCGGGCGTACAAGCAAACACGGGGCAGCCGAGCGCAGCTAAGGCCTGGGCATGGGCCTGATCATAGGCGGGCCGCCCGTCATCAGACAGCGCCAGCAGCGCAATGAGATTGACGCCGCTGCTGACGAGCGCCGCTGCCCGCGCCAGCATCTGCTGGGCATTCCCGCCTTCGTAGAGGTCGCTGACCAGCACCAGATGCGTTTTGGCCGGTTGACCGATCAGCCCCTCGCAATAGGCCAGCGCCGCATTGATATCGGTCCCGCCGCCCAGCTGCACGCCGAACAGCACTTCGACTGGATCAGCAAGTTGATCAGACAGGTCGATGATCGTGGTATCGAAGCACACCAGCTTGGTGTCGAGCACTGGTAGCGAGGCCATCACCGCGGAGAAGATCGAGGCGTAGACCACCGAACTCGCCATCGAACCCGATTGGTCGACGCACATGATCACATGGTCGAGATCGGCCTTGGCCTTGCTCTTGCGCGCGTGGCCGACCAGCACTTCGGGGATCACAGTCTGATAGTCTTCCTGCCAGTGCTGCAGGTTGGCGCGGATCGTGCGCGGCCAGTCGATATCGGCATGACGCGGGCGGCGGGTTCGCTGGTTGCGGTTGATCGCGCCCCGAATGGTCTCGGTGGTTTTGTGCGCGAGGCGCTTCATCAGTTCGCCGACCACCTGCGCCACCACCATCCGCGCGGTCGCGCGGGACTTCTCGGGCATCGCCCCGCGCAGGGTGATGAGATCGGCGACGAGGTGGACATCGGCCTCGAGCGTTTCGAGGAACTCGGGTTCGAGCAGCATCGCCTTCAAGTTGAGCCGTTCGAAGGCGTCACGCTGGATCACCTGGACCACCGGCGAGGGGAAGAATTCGCGAATATCGCCGAGCCAGCGCGCCACCCGCGGGGCTGAGGCACCGAGCCCGCCTTTGCGTCGTCCGGGCTCGCCCGTGGACGCGTATAGCGCGGTGAGCGCGCGGTCGATCCGGTTATCGGTCTCGCTGAGGTCAGCGTCGTCATTGCCGCCCATGGCAAGCCGCCAGCGGCGCAGACGCTCGGGTGTGTCGGTCATGGCGTGATCCCCATGATGGTGCGCAGCAGCGGCAGCGCTTCGGCGATGAAGGCGGGCGAAGCATCGTTGTCCTGCGCGCCGGGGCCGCTGGCTGCGGCGACTGTGCCGCTGCCGATGATCCCGATGATGCGTTGGCGCCCTGTCTCGGCAAAGCCGCTGAACCCGCGCCGAAGCATCGGCAGCAACTCGATGAAGCTCTCGGAATCGAGCTCGGCCAGCCACGTGTCGAGCGCGGCGAGCAGGGGGCGATCTTGGATCAGCACCTCCGCGCCGCCCGCCAGAAAGCTTTCGACGAACGCACCCGCCGCCGCCGGAGGTGCGGGCGGGGTAAGCGCCCGGGAAAAACCGGCCGCGATGCGCTCGACCTCCCACACTTGCCCGTCGTGCAGCAATCGCAGCGCGAGGCCTGCGACCGCCGGCGCGCTGCGATCATGCTGGACGATGGCGGCCAGCTCACGGTGCCACATTTCGGTGAGATGCGCCTCGTCATGGAGTGCCAACGCGCGGTCGTAGCCCGCCATCGCCCGGCGCATGGCCTCGGCCGCAGCGGGTTCGATATCCACCGCCGCGGCCTGCGCCCCCGCATTGATCTCCGCCGCCAATGCCGAGACGAGCGCGCTCAATTGCTCGGACGGGATCGGGCGGGCGGTGCCATAGCGCAGAATTGAGACCAGCGTGGGGACTGTATCCATCAGTTGCACCAGATCGCCGCTGCCGACCGCGGCGGCCTGGAGCCGGGTGATGCACTGCTCGGCGGCGTCGGGCAGGTCGGCGAGCAGGGCGGCCTTGACCAGCCCAGCGAGGACCGCGACGTCATTGGTGTCATGGCTCTGCGCCATCGTCCTGCCCGCGGCGGCCTGTTCGATGGTGACACCATAGACCAGCGCCTCCGCAAGATTGACTGCGAGGCCCGGGTTCCACGCGAGGCGCCAGGTCTGGCGAAACGTGCCGCGCCCGGCCTCGGCATCGAGCAGCCGGCCCCAAGGCACGTTGATCAGCGCCAACCTGTGCAGCAGGGTCGATTTCATCAACCCGGCCTCCGTGCGCAGGTCGAGCGCGATTTCGCGCTCGAGATCCTCGGGCTTTAACCGGCAGCGCTTCTGCCAGCGCTCGAGATCCGCCGCGAGCGGCATCTGCGGCACCGCCGGATCGACAGCACCCACCCGCTCGCCGAACAGGAGCCGGCGCTCGATCAGGCGGTAGGCGATCTCGTCGCCGTGACACAGCGCTGCGAGGGTTGCATCGTGCATATCGGCGAGCCCCGGTGTCGCCTCCCCGCGCAGTGCGGCGAGCGTGATGGCCAGCCGCGAGGCCTCGATGGTCGAGGCCGAGGCGACCGCATGGCCTTCCTCGCGCAGCAGGCCCGACACGCGCGATTGCCACCCGGCGGCGAAAGCTTCAGGCGAGATCGCCTCGCTCTCGCCCTGAAGCTGCCAAAGGTGGCGATACCAGCCCGGCGCCGTCACCCCCGCGCCGTACCCCGATGCCGAAGCAAGCCGTGAGTCGCTCCAGGGCACCCAGGCGGATTCTACCTTCACCTTCTCCAACGCACGGATGGCCGCCTTGTCCTCGGCCTGCGGCACCTTGGCGCGCAGGGCAGGGACATGCCACGCGCCGACCACGACCGCGATGTCGCCCGGCTCGTCCTTGAGCGCAGCACGCAGAGCCAACCGCATAAAGGCTTCGCGGACCCTGTCGCGCGCCTCGCGCTGCGGGCTAATGCCACCTTCCGCCTCGCTTGCGCCGCGCAGTTCGGTGATGGCCGCCTCGATCGCAGCAAACATCGCCGCGCCCGGCTGGCTACTTTCGACTAGGGCGTTCCACCACGCCTCGCCATCGGAGTAGCCCGCGACCGCCGCGAGCATATCGAGCGGGTCGGAATAGGTTGGCGGCGGGACCGGTTCAGGGGGGGTATCTTGCTCATCGCCGTCCCCCTCCGGCGGTGGCGTATCCTGCTCCTTGCCATAAGCGAGGGCATGCGCGGCAGGCCAGTCGATGAAACGGATTGGTCGACCGCGTGCGAGCGCCCAGCGTATCGCCTGCCACTCTGGCGAATACTCCGCGAAAGGCGCGAAGATCGCATTGGCGGGATCATCTGCCTGATAATGCAGGATCGCCAGCGGCGGCTGCATTCCGGCAAGCGCGGCATATCCGGCCAGCGGCTCGGCCTCGGGCGCGCCCTCGATCAGCACCAGCGCCGGATCGAGCGCATCGAGCGCCGCGACTAGGCTCGCTGCCGAGCCCGGCCCATGGTGGCGGATGCCGAAAAGATGCGCGCGCGAGTCCATCCTCGGCTTACATCACATCCCGGATCGCGCCGTAGAGATCCTTCCAGCCATCGCGCTTGCGCACCACGTTCTCGAGATACTCCTCCAGCGCCAGCGTGTCGGCTCCCGGGTCCTTGACGATCGCGCCGACCAGGTTGGCCGCCATCGCCGACGCATCGATCGCGCCATTGCCGAAATGCGCCGCTTCCGCCCATGCGCTGATCCCCACCGAGATCGCCTCGGCGGTCGACAGAGAACCGCTGACGGTCTTGAGGCGCAGCTTGCCGTCAAGCGTCTGGCCAGAGCGCAGCTCACGGAACAGCATGACGATCCGGGCAATCTCCTTGTCTGCCGGAGCGACGGGCGGGAGCGAGAGGTTCGTTCCGATCTCCCGGACGCGGCGGGTGACAATCTCGGTCTCCTCGTCGATCGTCGCCGGGGGCGGCAGCACCACCACGTTGAACCGCCGCTTGAGTGCGGAGGACAGCTCGTTCACGCCCTTGTCGCGGTTGTTTGCGGTGGCAATCACATTGAAACCGGGCCGCGCGTGCACCGCATCGTCAAGCTCGGGGATCGGCATCATCTTTTCCGACAGCACCGTGATCAGGGTGTCCTGCACGTCCGATCCCATGCGGGTCAGTTCCTCAAGGCGGACCAGTGTGCCATCCTGCATCGCCCGCATCAGCGGGGTGCGCACCAGCGCCTCGTGGCTCGGTCCTTTGGCGAGCAGCAGCGCGTAGTTCCAACCATAGCGGATCTGGTTCTCGTCGGTGCCCGCGGTGCATTGGATCACGCGGTTGGACGTGCCGGAAACCGCGGCGGCGAGGTGTTCGGATACCCACGACTTGGCGGTTCCGGGCAGGCCCAGCAGCAGCAACGCGCGGTCGGTCGCCAGCGTAGCCACGGCTGTTTCGATCAGGCGGCGGTTGCCGACGTACTTGGCGCTGATCTGGGTGCCATCCCTGGCGGTGCCGCCCATGATGTAATCGACCACGGCCTGCGGCGACATCGCCCAATTGGCCGGGCGCTGCCGGTCATCGTCGCGCTTCAGCGCGTCCAGCTCGGCAGCATAGATGTCTTCGGCGCTATGGCGCAGGCGAGGGTTGGTCATGACGGGCGAGGTCCTTCCTTGAGACGTATGAGGATGTTGGCGAGCAGTTGCACGCGCCCGGCTATGTCAGGGGGCATCTGTCCGAGCATGAGGCTGACCTCTTCGAGGCCGCCGTCGGGCATCAAGGCAACGGCGGCGGTAAGCATTTCGGATGTGATGTGGCGCGATCGGGTCGCGGCTTGAAAGATCGCGCGGGCCTGTGCCAGCGGCAAAGGGCCCTCCATGGCGCGGTGCAGCGCCACAATCTGGAACGGATCATGCCCCGAATGGCCCGGCTGCGCCCGAATGGCTGCGCTTGCCCAATCCAGCCGTTCGCGAGGGGTGACGAGGCCGAAGTTGGCAAGACCGGTTTGGAGAAACGCGGTCCAGACCTCTGGCCCATGGCCATTGCAGATATCCGAAAGCACCGGCCAGTTGCGCTCGGCACAGGCCGAAAAGGCGATCCCGCGTATCAAGCGGGCATCAAGTTGCGCGGCATCAACCATCGCCGCGGGCGTCATCCCGAATGCCTGAGCCAGTGCAGAGCAGCCAACCCCCCCCGAAACTGGACGCCAGCCAATCGGTCTCGGCGGTGGCCGATTTGACGTTGGCGGGCATTTGCAGGGTCAGGGTGACGCGCTTGCGCAGAAGTCCCGCGCTGCCCCGTGTGATCCGCGACAGCAGCTCGGCAATCTGCGCCTCGGCCGCGCCAGTGCCGGGAAGTCGCGCCAGAAGCCGGGTCACCGCGCGTTTGACTGTGGGTGCGCGGTCCCCCGCCAGGCTTTCCAGCAGGGGGCGATCATCGGTGCTCAGCCCCGCGCCCAGAGCATCTATCAGGCGCAGCCTCACTTCGGCCTTTTCGAGCGGCAATTGCGCCTCGACGAGAGCACGCGCCTTTGCCGGGTCGCTCAGGCGCAGATCGGCGATGAAATTGGCCTTGTGCGCCGGTGTGGCGAGCATCCAGGTGCTCTCATCGAGGGTTTCCCAGCTCGTCCAGTGATTGCCGGTTTCACCCTCCGCTTCGGCCAGTGCGATGCCGAGGAGGTCCGCATGCTTGCGCACGAAAGTTGCGAGGCGCGGGACATCGAAGGGATGGAGCCGGTAGCCGTGGCGATCGAGGCTCTGCGCCAGAGCCAGCGCCGCCGGATCGTCGGTCAAGTTGCCCTTGCCGGTTACCAGCTTCACGATCAGCGGCCGCACATCCTCGGGCACGATCGGGCGCTCATCGCGGGTAGCAGCGGCAGATTCTTCGAAACGCTCAGGCGACGCGGGCAGGTCGTAAAGATGCGCGTGGACGGCGAGCGCGAGCATTCGCGCGGGTGTGTTGTCCGACCCCGCATCGAGCCCCTCCCCCAGCACGCCAGCGGGCTGGAGCGGGCGGCGCCCGGTCCCTTGCATCAGAGCGTCGAGGATCGCGGCTGGCGTCACGGTGCGACCCACTCGCCGAGCGCTGTCTCCGCCAGCAACGGCGTCAATTCGCGCCCGTCCCACAACCCGAACAGGCTGATTGCATCGACCGTACAGAGCGGCCGCGCCGCCTCGTCACTGGCCGCGGCGAGCGGCAGGGCGAGATCACCTGCGCAGGCATAAAGGCGGTCACCGGCCGCGCGTACCCGCACCTGCGACGCGGCGAGCGGATAGGTATCGAGCCACGGCTTGCGGGCGAGCGCCCCACGCCATGCGTCGATGGCATCGGGAAGCGAGTTATGTTCGCCCGCCCAACTGTCCGCTGCGGCCCGCGTGCCCCGATGGGCGATGATCTGAGCGCGCAAGGGGACGGGAGAGGGGTAATAGACCAGTTCGGCGTCCAGCACCTCGCCCGGCACATACAGGTTCCCCGTCGCTCCGCCGCTGACCGGGATGAAGTCGATCAGCACGGCGCAATGCCCGCCTGCGGCATCAGTCCGCAGCCAGGTCTCGATCCGGCGCAGGCGATCGGGTTGCACTTCGTCGCGCGCCGCCAGTACCCGCCATTGCCCATCGACGCGCAGCAGGCTTGCGTCCGCCAGCAAGGCCTCGCGCGTCAGGTTCCAACCCACGGTCTGGCGGACATCGGCCCTGAGCAGATCTGGCAGATTGTCCTGCCGGGTATAGGCTTGCCCGATGAGATAGGCGGCAGCCAGAGCGCGAGCGGCAACTTGCGGGCGCTCGTCCTCGGGCACCCGGAACAGCGCGGCAGGCAGCGCGGCGATGCGGTTCGCGAGCCCGCCCGCCTTGGCGTCGACCAGTCGCTTGGCGAGTGTGGCACAGTCCTGCGCGGCACGCTGATCGAACCCTGCCAGCCCGCGCTCAAGCTGATCGGTGATCCATTGCTCCATCGCGCCAATGCCCTCGGCGATAAGACTTTCGCGCTGCGCACGGTTGCGCGCACGCTGCGCCTCGGCCCGCGCTTCCGCTTCGGCATCCGGCACGGGCGCCGCATCGTCGACCACTGCTGCGATCGAAGGGCGGTCGGCGGCAGGCTCGGCCGCCTTGGGCGCGGCTGCGCCCGGCGTTGGCCCGCGCCTCCGTCCCAGCCAGTCATTGACCCATTGGGGCGGCGTGCCTGTCGAAAAGGGGGCGCGGTTGTCGGCGCGCATCCACATCAGCGCGAGAGTGTGCTTGCACGGGAACTTCCGGCTCGGGCAGGTGCACTTGTACCCTGCATCCGCCTCCGTCACGGCGATCCGGTAGGGCGTGGCACCAGAGCCCTGGCATTCCCCCCAAACCAGCCCCTCGCCATTTTCCTGCAAGGACGGCCAGAGCGATGGCTTGAGCAGCTTCTTCGCCGCTGCAAGAGAGCCTTGGTCAGGTGCCATTTGCTCGATCTTCTGCAGAGATAGTACCAAGCGGGCCCCCGAATTGGCTATGCGCTTGTTCCTAATGGCAAATCGTTTCGGTTTAGCAAATGGTCTGTTTTGTCCGAGGGGCCATTTGCAATGTCCCTCGTCCTGCAGGTGCTTTGGCGAGGCGCGATATCGCGTTCCCATCCCTTTGAAATGAAAGCTCTGCCGCCCCGGATCCCGATCATTCCCATGGGTCCGCGGGAATGCCGGATGGCGTGGTCAGATGAATATTTGTCAGGAGCGGGGTGGCCCCATCACCGGAAGATGTTGAGCCATGCGCGACTTTAGCAACCTCACAAGTTCGGGGTCCATGAAGTCATAATCGTCGGGAATATCCAGACAGATAACGCGCTGTCCACGTAGCGCATTGCGAAAGCGCTTTTGAAGCTTTGTCCGGTGCTGGCGTTCCATCACAACGATAATGTCGGCCCAGGCGACCAGTTCGGTCGTCAGAGGGTTTTCGGCGTCTTGGTTGGTTCCTGCCGAGGAAACCTGAATTCCCGGATGCTCTGCGAAAACCTGCTCAGCAGTCGGACTGCGCAATCGGTTCTGGCTGCAGATGAACAGGATGTTTTTCAAGATTTTGTTCGATCCGATTAATGCCCGCGCGGGAGACGCTTGTATCAGAGCCGATTCTCGGATAACCGGCCGCCGCGCCAATAACGGCCTGTTCTGAAAAAGGAAAGGAGAAGACCATGCGTGCAACTTTCGCCCGTCACCACCGTCAAATCCTATTCCCCTGTGTTCAGGAACAGATTGCATGGGCAATTCTCTCAAGGGCGATAGCTATCGCCTGATTGCTGTAGGTGGCATTGAAGCCGCCCACTTTCTCAATATTTCGAATGTCGTTGCCGTCACGGCCTATCCTCATCCGGGGGAGGCTCGCCATGCGTGACGACATGAGCCCGATCACTCTGATCGCGACCGACCACCGGCGCTTCGATCCCCTTGCCGTCGACCAGCTTGAAAAAACGGCAGGCTATGAAGGGATGGCGCGTGTTGTGGGTCTGCCGGATCTGCACGCCGGAAACGGCATCGCCGTTGGTGCAGCCTTCTGGTCGCCGGATCGGATCTGGCCGCATCTGGTCGGAAGCGACATCGGCTGCGGCATGGGTCTGTGGGAGACTGATAGTCTCGTCCGCAAGTTCAGGCTGGCTGCGGCCGAACGCAAGTTGCGGGGGCTGGACGAGCCGTGGTCGGGCGACGCGAGAGCCGCCCTGGCCGATGCCGGATTGTCGCCTGATCTTGCAAGTCCGGCAATCGGCACAATTGGCGGCGGCAACCACTTTGTCGAATTCCTGCGGATCGAACAGGTCCCGGACGAGGGCCGCTTTGCGGCGCTTGGGCTTCGGCACGACCGGGTGTGGATGATGGTCCATAGCGGCTCGCGCGGGTTGGGTCAGGCCGTGCAGCAGGCGCATCGGCAGGCCGACATCTCCCACGGAATCATCGCCCACACCCCCGAAGCCCAAGCCTATCTCGCCGATCACGATGCGGCTCTACAGTGGGGGATCGTCAACCGCGCGATCATTGCGACGCGCTTTTTCGAGTGCCTCGGCATGAATGGCAGGCAGGTGCTGGATATCTGCCACAACAGCGTGACCCCACATCAGGGCGGCTGGCTGCACCGCAAGGGCGCTGCACCTGCGGACCGTGGTCTGGTGACAATCCCGGGCTCGCGCGGGGATTTCAGCTATCTGGTCGAGCCGCTCGCCGATCACGCCGACCATGCGCTGCATTCGCTCGCGCATGGTGCGGGCCGCAAATGGAGCCGCAAGGACGCTCACGCCCGCCTCTCGCGCCGCTTCAGCGTGGCGGACATGCAGCGCACCGGGCTCGGCAGCCATGTGATCTGCGAAGACCGCCGCCTGATCTTCGAGGAGGCACCCGATGCCTACAAGGACATCGCCATGGTGATCGCCGATCTGGAGCAGGCGGGCCTGATCCGTGTGATCGCGCAGCTGCGCCCGCTGCTCAGCTACAAGACGAGGGGGCGGCATGGCTGAGGTGATCCTTCACATCACGGCAGGCAAGGGCCCGCAGGAATGCCGCTGGGTCGTCGCGCAGCTGGCGCGCACCTTTGCGCGGGAGGCGCGGGATAGCGGGCTGGAGGCCGAAGTGCTCGACGGGGCCGAGGCGTTGCCAGCCTCCGTCCTGCTGCGCATTCTGGGCGAGGGAGCGTCCGCCTTTGCTATGGAGCGGGTCGGCACCAACCAGTGGATCGGCACCAGTCCCCAGCGTCCAGGGCACAAGCGCCGCAACTGGTTTGTCGGCGTGGCGCTGGCTCCGCAGCCCGATGCCGTCCCCGATCTGGGGGAGCACGACGTCGCCTATCAGGCCATGCGCGCGAGCGGGCCGGGCGGCCAGCATGTCAACAAGACCGACAGCGCGGTGCGGGCGACACACCTGCCCACCGGTCTTGTCGCCACGGCGCAAGAGCAGCGATCCCAGCACGCCAACCGCAAGTTGGCGCGGCTGAAGCTCGCGATCATGCTGGAGGAACGGCGTGGGCAGGCGCTCTGCGATGCGCGCCGATCCCAATGGCAGGCCCATCAGGAGCTCGAGCGCGGCAATGCGGTGCGGGTCTATGCCGGCCCTGCCTTCAAGCTGAAGGCGTGACGTGTGCTGGGATGGCGGTGGCTGGCTTACCCGAGGCTCGCCAGCAACCGCCCCTCGGCATCCTCGTTGAAGGCAAACTCACGCCCGGTGAAGCGTGCGATCAGCGCCGCAGCGGTGCGGGTGTGTTCGGACAGCTTGACTGTCGTGAACGCCCCCGCGCCTGCCATTGCGAAGGGCAGCAGCAGCTGGTCCTGCAAGTACGGCCCGGCGAACGCGCCGGAGGCAAGGTAGCCCGCCATCCGCTTGGCGGCGGTCTTGGCAAGGCGCTCGGCCGGAATGCCGATCTGGCCAAAGGCGGACATCACCTCGGTCACGTGGTCGCATTCCGCCGTGATCAGAAGCGCGTTGCCGGGACCGTGGTCGGCGGGTAGCTGGACCGGGCCAAAGGCGTCCTCGGGCCAATCGGCCAGCACCTTGCGCGCGGCCTTCAGCTCGCGGTCGGCGATGTCGAAGGGGATGCCTGCGATCAATGCCTCGACCTTGCCACTTCGAAACGCGCCGCGTTCGATACATGCGATGGGCGCGAGCGGCGCAGGCGCAATCTCCAGCACGATCCGCCCCCCGCCGCGCGGGAAGAAGCCGTGACGCTCCAACGTCACCGACAGGCGCGGACCCATGCGGGCGAGCACCGGGAGCAGGGTGTGGGCGAGAAACTCGAACGGCGGGGCCGAGGCCGCGTGAGTCCCGCCCTCGATCACGATGCGCGAGGGCGCGTCCGCCAGCATCAGCGGAACGAGCACGGTCTGCACCACCAGCGCGGTGCTGCCGGCAGTGCCGATGGCGAAGTGGTATTCGCCGGGCATGACCGCGCCGGGACGGAAGGTCAGCTCGGTGGAGCCGACAGCGAGGCCCGAGCACTCCGCCGAGCCAACCGCTGCCGCCGCCTCGATGGCCGTGACGTGTTGGCGCATCAGGCCGGGCTTGGCCCGCCCGCCACGGATCTTGGCAATGGTGAAAGGCTCCCCGGTCAGCAGCGAGAGCGCCGCCGCATAACGCAGCACCTGCCCCCCGCCTTCGCCTTCTGAGCCGTCGATGGTGATCATTGATCTTTCTCTGGAATTGGGCAGGTGGTGCCCGCGAAAGGTTACCCCTTCACGCACACCACCTGCTTCAGCGTGTGTACGATCTCAACCAGATCGGCCTGTGCGGCCATCACGGCTTCGATCGGCTTGTAGGCGCGCGGCGTTTCGTCGATCACGCCCGCGTCCTTGCGGCACTCCACGCCCGCCGTGTCGGCGAGGTGCTCGTCGAGCGTCACCAGCTTCTTCGCCTCGGTCCGGCTCATCACCCGGCCTGCCCCGTGCGAGCAGCTGTCGAAGCTTTCGGGGTTGCCCAGCCCGCGCACGATGAAGCTTTTCGCGCCCATCGAGCCCGGAATGATCCCCATCACGCCCGTGGCTGCACGCACCGCGCCCTTGCGGGTGACCAGCACGTTTTCGCCGAAGTGATGCTCGCGCGTCACGTAGTTGTGATGGCAGTTCACCGCCTCGCACTCCGCATCGAAGGGCTTGGCAATCTGGCTGCGTACCGCATCCAGCACATGAGCCATCATCACCTGCCGGTTGAGCCGGGCAAAGTCCTGCGCCCATTCGACCGCCTCGACATAGTCATCGAAATGGTCGGTCCCTTCCGGGAAGTAGGCCAGGTCCTGATCAGGCAGGTTGATATGCCACTTGCGCATGTCCTGCTTGGCGAGTTCGATGAAGAACGTGCCGATCGCGTTGCCCACTCCGCGGCTGCCGGAGTGGAGCATCACCCACACGCGCTGTTCCTCGTCGAGGCACAGTTCAACGAAGTGGTTGCCCGTCCCCAGCGTGCCGAGGTGCATCAGGTTGTTGGTGTTGCGCAGACGCGGATGCTTGGCGACGATCCGGCCGAACCGTTCGGCAAGCTTCGCCCAGGCATCGACCGCCGCGCGGGGCGGTTCGCCCCACGCGCCCTTGTCGCGCTTGCCACGCCCCGCCGTCCGACCGTGCGGCACCGCCGCCTCGATCGCCGAGCGGATGGCCGCAAGGTTATCCGGCAGGTCGCTGGCGACCAGCGAAGTGCGCGCCGCCATCATGCCGCAGCCGATATCGACGCCCACTGCCGCCGGGATCACCGCGCCCTTGGTCGGGATCACCGAGCCCACGGTTGCGCCGATCCCCACGTGCACATCGGGCATCGCCGCGACATGCTTGAAGATGAACGGCATCTGCGCCGCACGGGCCAGCTGCTCGCGCGCCTTGTCATCGACAGGCACGCCGCGCGTCCACATCTTGATCGGCGATCCGCCCTCTGCCTGATGGTATTCGTAAGTCGTCCGGGTCATCGCGACCTCCTGTTATGCTTTAAAAGTGCCGACGGCGAGGGTGTGGCGAGACGTTTTTCTGAGCTACTCCGGTTGCCCGGGGGCGGACTTGAACCGCCGAACTTCTGCTTTCGCAGACGCTCTACCCATGTAGTCCCGCCGGCATCCGCCAGCGTGTTGTTCAAGTAATGCTTCTCTCGGCGACGAAGGTTTGAAAGGACATTCCTGCTCTACCAGCTGAGCTACAGGTCCGCATTTGGTGGACCTGGCGGGATTCGAACCCGCGACCAGGCGATTAACATTCGATGTAGTCCTTCCGGCATTCGCCGTGAGTTGGGAAAAGGTCGTGGCGACGAAGATTTGTCGAGACGGCGGCCCTTAAGCTACTGCTCCAAGAGGGATTTGAACCCTATCTCCCCGGACCGTTGCCGGAACCGGGGCGCTTTGCCCGACGGGGCCTTCTTCGTGGTGGATGTAGTCCCGACCGGCATTCGCCCCGACCATTTCCCAAGTTGTGTTTGTGCGGTCGCGGCGACGAGGTTCGGGAAAGACGGGCGCCCTCAGCTGAGAGCCACCATCGTTGCAGGATGTAGTCCTTCCCGGCATTCGCCGCGACCGCACTGTTCAATTCATTCAAATCTCCACTTCGTTGACGACTTCGACCCAGTCGCGCGCCGTCCCGTTGGCAAAGCGCGCCATCGTGTCGAACACCGCGTCGGTGAACCCACCGACATTCATGATGTCCTTGCGGTCCTTGGCCTGCGTCGAGCCGTAAGGCTGGATGTCGATGCAGATCAGCTTCGCTTGCCGGTTACGGGTCTTCAGCCGGGTCCACTCGTTCATCGTCGCCGTTGCCCCGCGCCGGGAAGGATCGAGCCAGGATTCGTTATCCGACACAATCACCACCACATCGACCTTGGCCTTCTCGCGGTTAAGCAGTTCGAGCGGCGCCGACACGCTGGTGCCCCCGCCGCCGACCGCCGCCAGCTTCGCCGCATTGACCGCGACGCGCGCTTTGGGATCAAGCTTCACGTCCACGACGCGGTTCTCGAACGGCAGCACGCGGGTCTGCGGATTGCTCCGCAGCATCGCGGCCGCCACCAGTGCGGCGATGTCGATGCAGCGCACGACCGAGGTCGCACCCTTGCGGTACCCGGTCGCGGGCGAGCTCATCGAGCCCGACACGTCCGGACACACCACGACATGACCTTCCAGCTTCGGCACCCGCGCCAGCGAGGCTTCGAGCGCCGTTTCCAGCGCCGCCTGCACCAGCAGCGGAACCCCGTCGCCCACTTGGCCGAGCGCGGTCATCAGCTGGTAGGGCGCGGGACGAACCTTCGCCATCGCCGTCTCGTCCGACAACCGGGCCGCGACCGCCTGGGTCACGCCGTCGATCTGGAACGCACCCTTGCGGGCCAGCGTGTTGAGGTTCATCCGCAGCGCCTGCCAGCCCATGCGCTCCGCCAGCACAGCCCATTGCTTGGCCGTGAGGTCGAAGGCGGTCAGCCATTCGAAGGGCACATCGGGCAGCGGCCGCGAACGGTCCGCCTTCCATGCTTCGAACGCCGCGAGTTCCGCCGGCAGGGCGGCGACGTCATAGGGCTTGCCGATCAGCCAGCCATAGAACGCGCGCCGCTCGGCCGAGGCCGGGGCCGGGTGAACCATCTTGACGATGTCCGCCAAGCTCGGATCATTGCCGGTCGCCGCCTGCATCAGCTGGCGGGTCGAGGCGTTTTCCAGCCACTCGCGCACAAGCCGCTTCGGACGCGAACCCAGTGAGGTCCGTCCGGCCTGGCCCGAGCGCATGATCTGCACGAAAGTGCGCAGCATTCGCCCGTTGTCGATCACGCGCCGGAACACCGGAACCATCAGGTCCGGGTCCGCCGTCGAGAGCACCGCGGTGAGCAGCGCCGGCATGTCCTTCATCGCGCCTGACTGGCGGGCATAAACTGCACACTTGGCGACCCACAGCGGATCAACCGCGCGCGCTGCCTCAAGCGCCTTGGCGAGCTGCGTTTCGGCATCGGTATAGAAGCCGTCCGAAAGCGTACCCGTGGCGGCGAGCTGCGCAAGCAGCGCCTCGGGGCCATAAGCATAGGCGACACCGCCTGCCTCATTGACCGTGTCGGTTCGCGGCAGGAAGCGCGAGAGCGCCGAAGAAAAGAGCGTCTTGTTGGCCATCGTCCAACTCCATCGTGAATTCGTCCTGCGGGGCTTTGGGCGGCCGGCCCATTCCGGCCGCCCTTCATCCCGCATCACGCCGGGTGTTCGACCGCCCGGCACTTTTCCTACAGCATGGGGCGTGCCAAACCGACTTGGTACGCTTGGAGATTTCTTATCATACTGATTTTAAATGACTTGATGGCGGACGCGAGAAAGGGCCGCTTCGGGCAGCAATCCCTGAATTAGATATACTTGTATCGCAGTCGATAAAAATTTATCGTATGCGGCATGAAACCTACGACCGTCATCGGCTTTCTCGGCTCAACTCTTGATGCCGCCAAGTTCGGGCCCTCGCGCTGGAACAAGTGGCGGCCCACGGTCAGCATTTGCATGCAGGAGGATCTGAGGGTCGATCGCTTCGTGCTGATCCATGGCAGCTACCACAGCCGTCTTGCCGAGTTCATCGCCGAGGATATCCGCAGCGTCTCGCCGGAGACGGAGGTCGTCCCTCACGTGATGGACTTTGCTGATGCCTGGGACTTTGAGGAGGTTTACGGCAAGCTGCTCGATTTCGCGCGCGGCTTTCCTTTCGATCCCGAGGTGCAGGACTATCTCGTCCACATCACGACCGGCACGCACGTCGCGCAGATCTGCCTCTTCCTGCTGACCGAGGCGCGTTATCTGCCCGGCCGCCTGCTGCAGACCCAGCCGGCGCGGGGCGTGCCGCAGCCGGTGGGGACCTGGGCCGCAATCGATCTCGATCTGTCGCGCTACGATTCGATCGCCACCCGCTTTGCCGAAGCGAGCGTGGAGAGCGCCAGCTTTCTCAAGAGCGGTATCGACACCCGCAACGCGGCCTTCAATCGCATGATCGAGGAGATTGAGCAGGTCGCGGTGCGAAGCCGCGCACCCATCCTGCTGATGGGGCCAACCGGCGCGGGCAAGAGCCAGCTGGCGCGCAAGGTTTATGAATTGAAGAAGCTGCGTCACCAGGTCAGCGGGCCCTTCGTCGAGGTCAACTGCGCAACGTTGAAGGGCGACAGCGCGATGTCGGCACTGTTCGGGCACAGGAAGGGTGCGTTCACCGGCGCCGCGCAGGATCGCCCGGGCCTGCTGAAGAGCGCCAACAAGGGCGTATTGTTCCTCGACGAGATCGGCGAGCTTGGTCTCGACGAACAGGCCATGATCCTGCGCGCGATCGAAGATGGGCGATTTCTCCCCGTCGGCGCTGACAGCGAGACGAAGAGCGAGTTCCAGCTCATCGCCGGCACCAATCGCGATCTGGTCAGCGCAGTCGCAGCCGGATCGTTTCGCGATGACCTCTTCGCCCGCCTCAACCTGTGGACCTTTACCCTGCCGGGGCTTGCCGAGCGGCGCGAGGATATCGAACCCAACCTCGATTTCGAGCTCGACCGCTTCGCAGAAAGAGAGGGCACGCGAGTGACCTTCAACAAGGAGGCACGCGAGCGCTACCTCGCCTTCGCCACCGGCCCGTCAGCGCGCTGGGCAGGCAATTTCCGGGATCTCGCGGCTAGCGTCACGCGGATGGCGACACTCAGTCCCGGCGCCCGCATTGACGCTGAGACCGTCGCCGCAGAAACGGCCAGATTGGCACGGCTGTGGGCGGGCGAGACACTCGGCCGCCAGTGTCTTGAGGCGTTGTTCGCTGCCGGGCAGCTAGAAGAAATCGATCCCTTTGATAGGGTGCAGCTCGACTATGTCGTCTCCGTATGCCGCCAGAGCGCGAGCCTTGCGGACGCTGGTCGCCGTCTGTTCGCCGCATCCCGGCGCCAGCGCAGCTCGACCAATGACGGCGACCGTCTTCGAAAATACCTTGCCAAATTCAATCTCGATTGGAACGCCGTTACCGGAGTCGAGCGCGGCTGAGGCGAGCGGTTCGGGGACCGGGCTCTGGAAACTGAAGCTGGGAATTTACGGCAACGAGCAGAAGCTCACCTTCGGCACCTACCCTAAAGAGCGATTCAAGCGGGGTCTAAAGGGGGTCTAACCGGGGTCTGGAGCGCGCAAGGTCCAGCCGAGGGGGCATCTGGCGGCGGGCAAAATTCCCCCGGGCAGCGGGCCTGCGCGCGAACGATGCGGCGCCGACCCGCAACAGCCCCCATCGCACCCCTTGCCTCTCCGCTGCGCTTGCCGCAAAGCGCTGCCAGCACACAGGCAGCCACCAAGAGCGAGCACCCCCCATGCCCTCCGCATCCATCTCCTCCCCGCTTTCCGGCCAGCTGGTCACGATTTTCGGCGGCACCGGTTACATCGGCAACTACGTTGCGCAGAGCCTTCTTCAGCGCGGCGCGCGTGTTCGATTGGCGAGCCGTTCGCCCGGCAAGGCGCAGAGCCTCAAGCCGCTTGCCAATCTCGGCCAGCTTCAGCTGATGCCTTGCGACGTCACCCACGAGGAGCATGTCGCCGCCGCGCTTGAGGGGGCGAGCCATGTGGTCAATCTGGTCGGCGCTTTCGATGGCGATCTCATCAAGCTGACCGGCGAGACGCCCGGCACCGTCGCGCGGCTGGCTGCTGCCGGCGGCGTCAAGTCGCTCGTCCAGATCAGCGCCATCGGCGCCGACCCTGCCTCGCCCACCGCCTATGCGCGCGGGAAGGGGCTGGGCGAGGCCAATGTCCTCGCCGCCTTCCCCAAGGCGACGATCCTGCGTCCCTCCATCGTGTTCGGCAAGGACGACAATTTCCTCAACCTGTTCGGCGGCATGATCGAGATGCTGCCCGTGCTCCCCGTGTTCGGGCCGCAGGCGAAGCTGCAACTGGTCTATGCCGATGACGTGGCCGAAGCGGTGGCAGTGGCGCTCGAACATCCGGAGCTGCACGGCGGGCACACCTATGAACTGGGCGGGCCGGAACAGCTCACCATGATGGAAATCCACGAGCGGATCGCTGCCGCACAGGGCAGGAAGCGCACCTTCCTCGCCATGCCGGACGGGATCAGCGCGACCTTTGCCGCGATGCCGCTGACGCCGATGAGCCGCGACCAGTGGGCGCTGCTCAAGCCCGGCAGCACCGTCGCACCGGACGCGCGCGGCTTTGCAGAGCTCGGCATCGAGCCCAAGCCGCTCGGCCTGTTCCTCGACAAGTGGATGCTGCGTTACCGCAAGCACGGGCGTTTTGGCGCGGCGAACGAGCGGGCCAAGGTGCGCAAGGGGTAAGGGGGCGGCCCCTTTATTGCGCCTGCTTTCCCCGAGAGTGGGCCAAAGGCTGCGAGGCAGCCATCTACCCCATAGCAGTCATCTGGCACCCCTTCAGGAGGGCATGACCAGCATTGACATTGATATGACCTCGCCGCATTGGGCGCCGAGGTGCCGGGCACCTGCCGCCTGCAGACGCAAGTCACGGTGAAGCCCGGAACAGACAAAACCCTCACCCTCGAAGAGCATTCGCAGGTGGATAACGCAGGCACCCGCCCATTTTGAATGCTCTTTGTGGAGAGTGGGCGATGTCGTCTGTACCTTCTGAAGAATATTCGTTCCTGACAGCCCCTATCGGGCGTTTGTTGGCTGCCAATGCCGTGCCCATGGCATTTGTCATGGGGATGAGCGGACTGCTCAATGTCGTCGATGCCGCATTCCTGGGGCATTACGTGGGGCCTGACGCACTGGCCGCGGTGACCTTCAGCTTTCCCGGCGTCATGATATTGATCGCCTTGGGGTCATTGGTTGGCGGCGGAATGTCGAGCCTCTTTGCGCGCTATCTGGGAGCGGGCGACCGCACATCGGCTGCGATGATTTTCGCCAGCGCGCATGGCCTCTGCCTGATTGTCAGTTTTGGGTTGGTTGCGGTCTTCTGGCTCTTTGGCCCTTCGAGTTTTGCGGCGATGGCGAAAGACAAGGGCGACGTCGCTTCGCTTGCCAGCGCCTATCTGCTCATCCTCGTCAGCGGGGCTCCCATCCAGTTTCTGATGAATCTCCACGCCGACGCTGCGCGATGCGAAGGGCGGGCGGGTTTCATGGCGATCCTGTCCGTTGGGGTGACAGTCGCAAACATTGCGCTCAATTATGTATTGATCGTCATTCTGCAAATGGGTGTGGCGGGGTCTGCCTGGGGCACGGTGCTGGCGCAGGCCCTTGGGCTGGCTATGCTGATCGAACTGCGGCGGCGAGATTCACGCCTTCTGCCCCTGGCGACGCTGCTGCGTTTTCCCTGGAAGAATAGCTGGCGGGCGATCCTCGCGCTTGGTCTGCCGCTCAGTCTCAGCTTCATCGGCATGGCTTTGGTATCTGGAGCGGTAATCGGCGCAGTCAACCGGACCGGGGCAGAGGATCACAACGCCGTCGTCGCGGCCTATGGCATCGTGACACGCATCCTCGGATTTGCCTTCATGCCGTTGATGGCGCTTGCCCTGGCAACCCAGACAATCGTGGGAACCAACAGCGGAGCGGGTCTCGATGCACGATCGGATCAGGCTCTGACCCGAGCAGTTGGTCTGGCCTTTGGATATTGCCTGCTGCTTGAGCTGGGTCTTTTCACGGCAAGCGGATGGTTGGGGGCAGGTTTTGTCGATGACGCGCAGGTCGTGTCCGCGGTCGGTATGATCATTCGGCCAATCCTGATCTTCTACCTTTTTTCCGGGCCGATCCTTGTCCTGGCGATGTATTTCCAAGCAATCGGCATGCCCACTCGAACTGCGTCACTGATGCTGCTGAAGCCCTTTGTTCTGGCGCCCCTGGCGATCTTCGCCTTTGCAAACCTTGCGGCACCGGATCATCTCTGGTTCGCTTTCCCGGTGGTGGATGGCGCAGTTCTCATGGTCGCCCTGATGTTGTTCGCTCGGCATATCGGATCCGCCGATCATCGGGGAAACGGGGCTGGCAAGAGGAGCACCCGAACATGATCGTCCACTCGATAGAAGAGGCCAAGGCCCGGGCAGTTCACCTTCGGAAAATGGAGGCCGATAAGGGCCAGTTGCTGTCTCATGGCAAAGCGCTGGAGATGGTCGCGAAGGAGCAGGGAGCACAGGACTGGAATACGCTGGTGGCGCGGCTCTCCAAGGCCGAAGCAGCCACCCGGAAGATCGATTTTCTTACCTTGCATCACGGAGCGATGGTGGAAGGGCGTTACATGAATCAGCCTTTCACAGGCCGGATAGTGAGCGCGTCCGAAGACGGTCAGAAACTCCGGCTTGCAATCCAGCTCGATCAGGCAGTCGACACCGTAACCTTTGCCTCATTCTCAAATATGAGGCGCCGGGTTCAAGGGACAATCGGAAAGGACGGACGATCGGCCGAGCGGACATCAAACGGGATCCCTCACCTTATGATCACCAAGATCGTCGAGAAGGATTAAGTCCTGGGGGCTTGTCCGGCTGCAGATTGCGATGTCGAAGGCAAGGGCCGCCTCCCGGTCAGCATTCCTGTCTCCGGGTCAAATTCTGCCGGGCTCATCTCCAGCCATTAGCGGCCATCAGCTGGTCGATGAGCATCACCCGGAAGCGGACGGCTTGCGTGGTTGACCTCTAAGCCAGCGCGTTCGCGTAGAGCGCTTTCAGGTCGGCCTCGCCCCGCGCGGCGGCGGTGGCGTCGTAGGCCGGGCTGTCGGACACCATCCAGCCGTGATCGCCGGGATAGACGGTGACGACCGCAGAGACCTTGGCGGCTTCGGCGGCTGCGGCAAATGTCGCCTTGTCGTTCGGTGCCTCGGCGTCATCATCCTGCGCAACGGCGATCAGCAGCGCGGCATCGACCTTGTCCAGCAGCGCGTGCGGGCTCATCGGATTGTCGGGGCGCACCAGACCGCCGCCGTGGAAGCTGGCTGCGGCCTTGATGCGGGACGGCACTGCCGCCGCGCTCCACACCGTGAAGGGCCCACCCATGCAATAGCCCTGCGTGCCGATGCCCCTGTTTTTGTCGACACCCTCTTGCCCGTCGAGCCAATCCACGATCGCGGTGGCGTCGCGCATGATCGCGGCGGCATCCAGCTTCTTGCGCCACGGGCCGACCTTGCCGAACCCGCCGCCCGCGATGAAGCCCGCAAAGTCGGCGAACTGTTCGCCCGCGACGTCGCGGTAATAGGGGTTCACCACCAGCACGGCATAGCCTGCGGCGGCCAGCTTGCGGGCGATGCCGCGCTTGGCCTCGCGGATGCTGGCGATGTCGGGCCACAGGATCACGGCGGGGTGGTTGCCGCTCTCCGGCTGGACGAAGAACCCGTCCATCGTGCCGTCAGCGGTGGCAAAGGTGACGCCGCCTTCCTTGAGGCCCGCCGCGCTGTTCTGCGCTATGCCTTCACCGGGCGCACAGGCGGCGAGCGCGGCCGCGCCGGTCAGCGCGCCGAACTGGCGGCGGCTGATGGTTTGCCGGGCCCAATCGGCCAGCTTGCTCTCATCGCACATGCAAATCTCTCCTGTTGGCCCCTCAGCCACACCGCAGCTTGTGGCGCGGCCGGGCGCGGGTCGCAAGCAGCAATGGACAAGCCTGCAATCGCGGGGCAACATGCCGCAAAAGAAAACAGGGAGAGGGATCGATGGACCTGAAGCGGTGGGCGCTTGGCGCGGGGCTATTGCTGTCAGCGGGGATGCTGGCGAATTGCAGCCAGATTTTCGGTGGCAGCGCAGAAGGTGAGGGCATCACCACCGCCATGCTCGTCGGCGCGGATGGCGATAGCGCCAACTGGATCAGCCACGGGCGCACCTATTCCGAACAGCGCTATTCCCCGCTCGACGGGGTGAACCGTGAGAATGTCGGCCAGCTGGGCCTTGCCTGGTATGCCGATATGGACACCGGGCGCGGGCAGGAGGCGACCCCGCTGGTGATGGATGGCAAGCTCTACCTCACCACCGCGTGGAGCAAGGTGAAGGCGTTTGACGCCACCACCGGCAAGGCGCTGTGGGAGTATGATCCCAAGGTTCCGGGCGAGACCGCGGTCAAGGCCTGCTGTGACGTCGTGAACCGGGGCCTTGCGGCTTACGGCGACAAGCTGTTCTTCGGCACGCTGGATGGCCGGTTGATCGCGCTTGATCGGGACACCGGTGCCGTCGCGTGGGAGACAGTCACGGTCGACCAGTCCAAAAGCTACACCATCACCGGCGCGCCGCGCGTGATCGATGGCAAGGTGATCATCGGCAATGGCGGGGCGGAGTTCGGGGTGCGCGGGTTCGTTGCCGCCTATGATGCGGACAGCGGCAAGCAGCTGTGGAAGTTCTACACCGTGCCTGAAGGCGGTGACGCGAAAGACCAGCCCGCGTACCTCCAGAAGGCCGCCGAAACGTGGAACATGGACGTGCTCGGCGCGTCGGACGCGATTGGCGGCGGGGGGACCGTGTGGGACTCGATGGCCTATGACCCCGATCTCGACCTCCTCTATATCGGTGTCGGAAACGGCTCTCCGTGGAACCGCGCCTATCGCAGTCCCGGCAAGGACGGGACGGGGGAGGGGGACAACCTCTACCTCTCCAGCATCGTCGCGATCCGGCCCAAGACGGGCGAGTATGTCTGGCACTATCAGACCACGCCGGGCGAGACCTGGGACTACACCGCCACGCAGCACATCATGCTCGCCGACATGGAGATCGAGGGCAAAATGCGGAAGGTGCTGATGCAGGCACCCAAGAACGGCTTCTTCTATGTGATCGACCGCGAGACGGGGAAGTTCATCTCCGCCAAGCCCTATGTCAGCGTCAATTGGGCAAGCGGCATCGACCCTGTGACGGGCCGCCCGATCGAGAACCCCGAAACGCGGGTGGACAAGACCGGCAAGCCAGCACTGGTCACCCCCGGCGCGCTGGGCGGGCATAACTGGCATCCGATGGCCTACAGCCCGACCGAGAACCTCGTCTACATTCCGGCTTTCGAGGCGGGGATGATGTACGCGCCCGAGGCTGACTGGAAGCCCGACACCGCGCGCGGGTTCAATGTCGGTTTCAACCTCGGTGCTGGCGATCTGCCCCCTGACGGTGGCTTCCGCAAACAGGTCGCGGGGACGCTCAAGGGGATGCTGGTGGCGTGGGACCCGGTGGCGCAAAAGCCGCGCTGGACGGTCGAGCATCCCGGGCCGTGGAACGGCGGCTTGCTGGCCACGGGCGGGGGCCTTGTGTTCCAGGGCACCACCGGAAGCGAGTTCAACGCCTATGATGCGGGCAGTGGCAAGAAGCTTTGGAGCTTCGCTGCGCAGACCGGCGTGGTCGCGCCGCCTGTCACCTACACCGTCAATGGCGAGCAATATGTCGCAGTGCTGGCCGGGTGGGGCGGAGCCTATGCCCTGTCGGTCGATGGCGACCTGATCAACCGCAAGGCCCCGGTGCGCAACATCTCGCGCCTGCTGGTGTTCAAGATCGGCGGGACTGCGAAGCTGCCGCCCGAACCGGCGCTGGCCGACTTGCCGCTCGATCCGCCGCCGAGCACCGCTTCGCCCGAGGTGATTGCCGTGGGGCAGATGAAATATGGCCGCTACTGCGCCGTGTGCCATGCGCCGGGCGCGGTGGGATCGACCGTGCTGCCCGATCTGCGCCGCGCCGGATCGCTCGAAAGCGCACAGGCGTGGAGCGCGGTGGTGCATGACGGAGCGCTGAAGGACAATGGCATGGCCAGCTTCGCCGGATCGCTCAGCAAGCCGGAGATCGAGGCAATCCGCGCCTATGTCATCAAGCGCGCCAACGAGGACAAGGCGCTGGAGACGGGGACGAAGAAGGTCGCCCGGCGCTGATGCAGCCGGGCGATCCTGCGGACATCCGCAACTGGCAGCGGCGGCCCGACGGGATCACCACTTCGGGCAAGCTCGAAGCCGGTGACCCCGCACGCCTCGCCGCGATCGGCGTGCGCCATGTGGTGAACCTCGCGCTCAACACGCACCCCGAGGCGCTGGCGGATGAGGCTGCGCTTCTGGCTGCCGAGGGGATTGCCTACACGCATATCCCTGTGCCCTTCGATGCGCCCACGCCCGATCATGTCGCGGCGCTGGAGCAGGCGCTTGCCGCACAGCCGGGCCCTATCCACGTGCATTGCATCATGAACTGGCGGGTGACCGCGTTCTTCTACCTGCTCGACCGTGCCGGCGGTGTGCCGGAGCCCGAGGCCCGCGCGCGGATGGCGGCTATCTGGAACCCGCTGGAAGACGAGAATGCCCCCGCCGCATGGCGTGCCCTGCTGGAGGGCTAGCTCGCGAAGAAGTTCAGCTCCAGCAGCACGTTGTTGGGATCGGCAGTGAAGATCTGCCGCAAGCCCACCGATGATAGGTCGTTGATCGTGTAATCCGCGCCCCGCGCATCGAGCCGCGCTTTCACAGTGTCGAACGCACCGCAGCGCAGCGCGACATGGTGGATCGCCCCGGTCTCCGCCCCCGGAGCGACCGCGCGATCAAAGGCGCGCGGGCAGTCCACGGAATTGAGGTGCAGGATCGCATTGCCCGCGTGGTCGTACATCCACCGCACATGCTCGGGCAGCAGCGGCGGCGGGCCGTCGCGCTCCTCCAGATCGAGCAGTTCGGCATAGAACCGCGCGGTCTCGGCAAGCCGGTCGGTGATGATGTTCACATGGTCAAGGCGATGTACGATCATGCACGGCAGGATGCGGCGCCGCTGGCCTTTGCGCCACTGGCAAAAGCGTCCGTTCAGATAAACCCCTCCAAACCTTTCTGCCAGATAACCGAAGCGTTCAGGAAGGCGTCAAAGCGGCCAAGGCAGGCTGGTGTCCTCACTATCGGGGGAGATATCATGAAGCCGCTTATTCTTGCCTCTGCCGCGATTGCCGCCGCAGCCGTGCTGCCCGCTGTCCCTGCCACCGCGCAGGCGCTTTCGAGCGGGGACTACGCCCAGTGTACCGTTTATGACCGGGATGGCCGCAACCGCGGACTCGACAGCGTGTGTCTGGAGCGCAAGCGCACCCAGCTGCTCCGCTTGCAGAACCAGCAGAGCTTCTACAGCGCGCCGGTGCCCTATGCCTATGGCAGCGAGCCCTGCCCGCTGTGGGCCAATGGCGGGCGCGGGTTCAGCTACACGGTCTATTCCTATGGGACGCCGCCGATCGCCGCTGCGTTCGACTCGGTGCAGAACGGGCGGCCCTGCATGCCGCAGATCAATATCCGCCTGCCGGGCATGCCGTAAGGCTCAGCCTCTGAATACCACCGTGCGGCCTGCGTTCATCAGCACGCGTTCCTCAACGAACAGCCGCACGGCTTCCGCTAGCACGCGGCGCTCGATATCGCGGCCCTTGCGCACGAGATCCTCAGGGGAATCGGCATGGGTGATCCGCTCGACATCCTGATGGATGATCGGGCCTTCATCGAGATCGGCGGTGACGAAATGCGCGGTCGCACCGATGATCTTCACCCCGCGCGCATGCGCCTGATGGTAGGGCCGCGCGCCCTTGAAGCCGGGCAGGAAGCTGTGGTGGATATTGATGCAGCGCCCTGCGAAATGCGCGGATTGTTCGTCCGAGAAGACCTGCATGTAACGCGCCAGCACGACCAGTTCGGCGTCGGTTTCCTCGGCCAGCGTGCGAAAGGCGGCTTCGGCCTTTGGCTTTGTGTCGGGGGTTACCGGGATGTGGTGGAACGGGATATCGCCAATATCCACCCGGATCGCGGCGTCACGCGGATGATTGGAGACGATCGCCGCCGGATCAATGGCAAGCTCACCCGTCCGCCAGCGGTAGATGAGATCGACAAGGCAGTGGTCGAACTTGCTGACGAGGATGATGGTGCGGCGCGGGCGGTCTTCCGCCGCCATCTTCCATTCCATCCCGAAATCGCTCGCAAGGCTGGCGAAGTCGGTGCGCAAGGCTTCGGGCGTGGACCCGTCGGGATCGAACACGACGCGCATGAAGAAGCGGTCTTCACCGCCGTTGCTGGCGCGATCATTGAACTGCTGCGCGTCGAGGATGTTGCAATTGCGCTCGAACAGGAACCCGGTGACCCGCGCGGTAATGCCGGGCCGGTCAGGGCAGGCGAGGGTGAGGATCAGCGGTTCGGCCATTCTAGCGGTCGAGCGCCGCCTCGCATTGCGCCATCAGCTCGGCGATGATATCGGCGGCGGGTTCTTCCTTGGTGACCATGCCGACCGACTGGCCCGCCATGACGCTGCCGTTCTCGACATCGCCGTCGATCACCGCGCGGCGCAGGGCGCCGGCCCAGAAGTGTTCGATCTGGAGCTGGGCCTCAAGCATGTCGACTTCGCCCGCATCCAGAAGCGCGGCGACTTCGCGCTGCTTGGCGGTGAATTCCTCGGTGCCCTTGTTCTTGAGCGCACGCACCGGGATCACCGGCAGGCGCGGATCGACCTGAACGGAGGCGACCGCCTCGCGGGCCGAGGCGCGGAAAAAGGCCTTCTTGAAATCGGGGTGGGCGATGCTCTCGGTCGCGCAGGCGAAGCGCGTGCCCAATTGCACGCCGGCCGCGCCCATTTCGAGGTAGCTCGCGATCGCCTCGCCCCGGCCGATGCCGCCGGCGACGAAGATCAGGTGTTCTTCGGCCAGAGCGGGCAGAATTTCCTGCGCCAGCACCGAGGTGGAGACCGGGCCGATATGGCCGCCCGCTTCCATCCCCTCGATCACCAGCGCGTCCGCGCCGGAACGCAGCAGTTTCTTGGCGAGCGCAAGGGTCGGCGCGAAGCAGATCACCTTGATGCCGCTCTCGTCGGCCTTGATCGCTTCTACCGAGCCCTTGGGCGGGATGCCGCCTGCCAGCACCACGTGGGTCACGCCATGCTTGCGGCACACCGCGATCAGATCGAACAGCGCGGGGTGCATGGTGATGAGGTTGACGCCGAAGGGCTTGGAGGTCAGCGCCTTGGTCGCTGCGATTTCCTTGTCGAGCAGTTCGGGCGTCATCGCCCCGCAGGCGATCACGCCAAAGCCGCCCGCATTGGAGATGGCGGCGACGAGGTTGCGTTCCGACACCCAGCTCATCGCGCCGCACAGGATAGCGGTCTCGCAGCCGAGAAAGTCGGTGCCGCGCTTCATGAGGGCGGCGGTCTTGGGATAGGTTTCCATGGGCCGCGCCCTAGTCGGCTTCGGGCGAATAGACAATCCGCACCGCATCGGCAGCCTGTTTGGCCAGGTCGACGGCGCTGGCAGCATCGGCGGCGCGGGCCAGCGCCACGCCCATCCGGCGGTAGGGGCGAGTGACAGGCTTGCCGAAGATTCGCACGTCGATGTGCGGAGAGAGGGCGAGCGCATCGGCCAGCCCCTCGAAGGCGAAGCTGTCGCTGTCCCGGTCGGCGAGGATCACGGCTGAGGCGGCGGGGCGTGCAGGGATGTCGTCCGGCACTGGCAGGCCGAGGATCGCGCGGGCGTGGAGGTCGAACTCGGTGAGGTCCTGGCTGGCCAGCGTGACCATGCCGGTATCGTGGGGGCGGGGTGACAGCTCGGAGAAGATCACCTCCTCGCCCTTTACGAAGAACTCGACCCCATAAAGCCCCCAGCCGCGCCCTTCGCCTTGCAGCGCCATGACGACTTTCGCCGCCATCTCCTGCGCGCTTGCGAGGGCGGCGGGCGACATCGCGGCAGGCTGCCAGCTTTCACGATAATCGCCGCGCTCCTGCCGATGGCCGATGGGCGAGCAGAAGCTGATCCCGCCTGTATGGCGCACGGTCAGCAGCGTGATTTCATAGTCGAAGGCGATGAATTGCTCGGCGATCACCCGCGCCCGGTCGCCGCGCATATTGGCGACGGCATAATCCCATGCGGCTTCCAGCGCCTCGGCGGAATCGACCTTGCTCTGGCCCTTGCCCGATGAGGACATCACCGGCTTCATCACCAGCGGATAGCCGATGCGCGCCGCGACCTCCCGCGCTTCGGCAAAGCTCTCGGCATAGCCATATTGCGAGGTTGTGAGGCCCAGCTCACCCGCCGCCAGATCGCGGATCGCATCGCGGTTCATGGTCAGCTGCGCTGCACGGGCCGAGGGGACAATGGTGAAACCTTCGGCCTCCAGATCGGCCAGCACTTCGGTGCGGATCGCTTCGATTTCAGGGACGATCAGGTCGGGCCGGTGCTTTTCCGCCGCCGCGCGCAAGGCCGCACCGTCGAGCATCGAGAACACCTCGCGCCCGTCCGCCATTTGCATCGCGGGGGCGTTGTCATAGCTGTCACAGGCGATCACCCGCGCGCCGAGACGCTTGGCGGAAATGACGAATTCGCGGCCCAGTTCGCCCGAACCGAGCAGCAGGATGGTGGCAATGTGGCTCATGGGCCGGGGTTTAACCATCCATCGCCGTGAGTCCAGTTATGCCACCCGGTGATACCCCGCGACGCCCACCTGCCGCCCGCCGCCTGCTCGCGCCATCACCAGCCCGAGCTCTGCCTCGCGCAGGGTCCAGTCGACTGTGCATTCGACCCGCGCGAGGCCCGCGCTCGCCGTCAATTGCGGCGCCTTGGCGGAGGCAGGTGCGGCAAGGCCTGCGAAGGTTGCCACCACATCCTGCGCCCATTCGCGCGCTGCGCGGGCTGTCAGTTCCGGCAGAAGAACCGCAAACCGCTCGCCATCGAGCTGGGCGAGCTCCTGACCGGGCAACGCCATTGTTTCGAGGAACTTGGCAAACCCCCACTGCACTTCATCCGCCGTGCGCTGGCCATAACGCAGCAGCAGCGCGCGCATTCCATCGACTGCGAAGACCGCAACCATTTGCCCGCCGCCCTTGGCCAGGTGCCGCCTCAGGCTCGCGCAGAAGGCCTGGCGGTTGGCGAGGCCTGTCAGCGGATCGGTGACCGCGCGGGCGTGCAGCTCGCCCTCAAGGCTGCGCACCTGCTGGACCGAGCGCATCAGGCACATCGCGCCATCGGGCGTGCCAGTCGAATCGCGCATCGGCCGCAGGCTCAGCGCATACCAGCTCTGGCAACGCCCCTCGCGGCAGGTCTCTCGCTCCGCGCAGGCAATGACCGGGAATTCGACCCAGCCGAGGCGTGCTTGTCCCGCCAGCGCCGCAGACACGTGCTCGCCAAGAAAAGCGGAATAGTCGCGGGTCGCCAGATCGGTGATGTGCGGCAACAGCAGTGCGGCGGAAAAGTCCTGCCCCAGCTCCGCAATGTTTGCGGAGGCGTGAATGATGAAGCCATGCCGGTCGAGCCTGATCACTATATCGCCGGAGGTCTCTTCCAAAAGACCATGCAGAACATGACCTTCGACGTCACTTAAACCAATTCTCATACCGACAGTGCCCCAGCGGTCCAACGAAAGACTCGTCCATTCGCTTCTAGTCAATGCTACTTGGTAACTAACGAGAGGCGGCAATAAGAAAACGTTCCCCTGTTTTCCGATAACCGAACAGTAAACTTGTTAGTTTAGTAAAATTACAAGACTAAAAAACGAATCACCTTTGGGTTTTGTTTACCATAAATTTGTACAGTGCCAGTCGCTTCGATACGTATTTAGCGCAATTGGCAGGTTTTGCCGGTTGCCCGACCCTTGCGAATTACAATTCGATCATGATCCGCACGGCGGCTGGCGCAGTGCCGCAGGCGTCGGCAATCCGTTGGCGGCATTCGGCAATGACCGTGTCGACCTCGCGCAGGCCCGGATTCGTCGAGAGAAGATCGGGCGCCACGCCCAGCGCAGCGGCAATCGCGTCGAGCCGTTCGGGCAGGGGGCGGGCCTTGCCCTTTTCCCAGGCCCACACGGTCGGCTTGCTGACGCCGAGAGAGGTGGCGACATCGGCGAGCGTCAGCCCGGCTTCGCGCCGCAACCGGTTGAGCCGCGTGCCGAGCGTTTCGCTCGAGCCAAGCGCGGCCGCTGACGGCATTTGCAGTGTCTGGGTGGGGACGCCCGGGGCAAAGCCCTGAAGCTGCGCCGCCGCCAGCGCCGCCGGGCCGAGAGCCTGTTCGAACGCGCAGCCATACAGCCGCTCGCTGCGCCAGGCGACCGTGGCGGTGACCGCACCAGCCTCTGGCAGATCAAGCGCCAGCTGCTCGCCCGTTGCAAGGTCGAGCCCGGTTTCGAGCAGCAGGCCCGCGGCCGAGATATTGTGGATCGTGACGTTGGCTTCCGCCCCGGCCGCAAAGCCAGAGGTCTCAAGGTGCAGCGCACGGCGCGGCGCAATGCGCTGGCCTTCGCCTGTATCGTGTGAATCGAGGTGGGCCTTTATGGCCATGGTGTGCGCCCTTTCGCTCCCAGTGCGAGAGCGCGCACATTCTGGCCTTAAAAGTTAAAGCGCAGTCACCAAGAATGGTTAATTCCGGTGAAGCGGGCTACCTTTCAGCTAACTGCATCCAGACCGTAAGCTGTGTGGAGCACACGCACCGCCAACTCGGTCTCGTCCTCGTCGATCATCACGCTGATCTTGATCTCGCTGGTCGAGATCGCCTGGATGTTGATGCCGCGATCCGAAAGCGCGCGGAACATCGTGCTGGCAACGCCCGCGTGGCTTTTCATGCCGACGCCCACGACAGAAATCTTGGCGATCTTGCTGTCGGTGATGATGCGGTTGAAGCCGATCGCGTCGCGCCGGTCCTCCAGCAGCGCCTGCGCGCGGGCGAGGTCGGACTGCGGGACGGTGAAAGTCACGTCGGTCTCGCCCTTGTCGCGGCCGACGTTCTGGATGATCATGTCGACATTGATGCTGGCCGCGGCCAGCGGCTCGAAGATGTTGGCCACCGCGCCGGGGCGGTCGGGCACGCGGGTGAGGATCACCTTGGCCTCGTTCTTGTCATGCGCGATGCCGGTTACAAGCTGGCGTTCCATCAGGCCATTCTCCACCAATTCGTCCATTTCCTGTTCGGAGACGATCATCGTCCCCGGCAGATCATCAGCAGGCGGGGCGCCCTCGCCGATGAAGCTCGAAAGCACCTGCACCCGCACCTTTTCCTTCATGGCGAGGCCCACAGAGCGGGTCTGGAGCACCTTGGCGCCCACCGATGCGAGTTCGAGCATTTCCTCGTAAGTCACCGCCTTCTGCTTCTTCGCCTTGGCGACGATGCGCGGGTCGGTGGTGTAGACGCCGTCGACATCGGTGTAGATGTCGCAGCGATCCGCCTTGATCGCCGCCGCCACCGCTACCGCCGAAGTGTCCGATCCGCCGCGCCCCAATGTGGTGATGCGGCCTTCGTCCGACACGCCCTGAAAGCCCGGGATCACTGCGATCTCGCCCGCTTCCATCGAGGCGATCAGCGCGTCGGCATCGATGGCATCGATGCGCGCCTTGGCGTGGGCTTCGATGGTGTTGATCGGCAATTGCCAGCCGAGCCAGCTGCGCGATTTGCAGCCCAGCGCCTGAAGGGTGAGGGCGAGCAGCCCGCTGGTCACCTGCTCCCCGCTGGCGACCACGACATCATATTCCGCCGGATCGTAAAGCGGATTGGCTTCGCGGCAGAAGTTGACCAGCCGGTCAGTCTCGCCCGCCATGGCGCTGACGACCACCGCGACCTGATCGCCGCGAGCGGCCTGAGCGCGCACAATATTGGCCACCCGGCGGATACGCTCCGTCCCGGCCATCGACGTGCCGCCGAATTTCATCACAATGCGGGCCAAGAGGAAGCTCCTGCTGGTGAGTGTCCGCGGCGGCTGTTAAGGGCGGTTCATGGGAAACGCAAACGTATCGAATGTAACTATCCGTCCCGAGGAAGCCGATTTCTTCGCCAAGCTCGCGCGGGACTGGTGGAACCCCAAGGGTCCGATGGCGAGCCTGCATCAGGTCAACCCGGTGCGGATGGCGTTTATCCGGGACGCAATCGACGCGCATTGGCCTGAGGCGGCGCGCGCTGCGAAGCCGCTAGCGGGGAAGAGCGCGCTCGATATCGGTTGCGGGGCAGGGCTGGTGTGCGAGCCTCTGGCACGGCTCGGTGCGGCGGTGACAGGCGTGGATGCGGCGGCAGAGAATGTCGCGGCGGCAGCAGCCCATGCGGAAGGCGTGGGCCTCGATATCCGTTACATGGCGGGTGAGGTTGCCGCTCTCGATATCGGCACTTTCGATCTGGTCACCAGTGTCGAAGTGATCGAGCACGTGGCTGACAAGGCTGCCTTCCTGCGCGACGTGGCGGCGCGGGTGGCGCCTGATGGCTTGCTGGTCATGTCCACGCCCAACCGCACCGCGGCTTCGCGGGTGCTACTGGTCGGCGCGGCGGAGGCGGTGGGCTATGTCCCCAAGGGCACGCACCACTGGGAGGATTTCGTCACACCTGACGAGCTGGAGGGCCTGCTCACCGACGCGGGGCTGACCGTGACGGCCAAACGCGGCATTGCATGGCGCCCGGGCAAGGGGCTGCACCTGTCGGACGATATGTCGTTGAACTATATCCTGAGCGCGCGGCGGGCTTAACATCGTTATCCCAGCTTGCGCTGGGGAGACGGTCATTCAGGGGCGCACCAACCGTTCCATATCACGCCTTCGCGTTCGGCGACGATCTGCTTGGGGCTGTCCGTGAACACACCGTCGACTCCGGCCTTTCGGAGCGCTGCAAACAACTTGTTGTAGCAGCCCTCTCCCCCTTCGCCGGGGCGGCGCATGCGCATTGGGAGAAAGTCGTTTTCGATCCGAAGCGTCCAGGCGTGCACCTTAAGGCCCGCCGCATGGGCATCAGCGACCAGCGCTGTCGGCTCGCCATCGTCTTGCAGAATCATGCCGGTATTGGCCCCCACCGCATCGGCATATTTCGCCACTTCGGCCAGCCCCGTGGGAGTCACCATTTCGGCATAGCGCATCGCGGGTTCATCCGCCGGGCCTTCGCCGGGGGCGACCAGCTGCACCAGCTTGAACCCGCCGCCGCGCTGCTTGAGGCGTTGCAAGGGCGCGATCTCGAAGCTTTGGATGAACACCGGATCGGTGGGCGTGATGCCGAGGGTGCGGAACTCGCGCAGCAGCAGATCGACAAGGTCGATCCCTTCGTTCTGGAGCAGGAAAGTGGGGTGCTTCAATTCCGGGTAGAGCCCGATCCGCCTTCCCGTTTCGGCCTCCTTGGCGCGCACCAGCTTCACCACATCGGCGAAGGTTGGCACCTGATACAGCCCGTCGAAGCGGGCATTGTCCGGGCGCAGCGAGGGGATGCGTTCCTTGGCGCGCAAGGTGCGCAATTCGGCGAGGGTGAAGTCCTCGGCAAACCAGCCTGCCACCAACCGGCCATCGATGGTCTTGTCGCGGCGGCGATCCTCGAATTCTTCGCGGCTGGCGACATCGGTGGTGCCCGACAGCTCGTTTTCGTGGCGCGAGACCAGTACCAGATCCTTGGTCGCGACCAGATCGGGCTCGATGTAATCCGCGCCCTGATCGATCGCGCGCTCATAGGCGGCGAGCGTATGTTCGGGCCGCTCGGCACTCGCGCCGCGGTGGGCGATGATCAGCATATCGTCTCCTTGCGCCATCGCCGGAGTGGCCGCCAGCGCCAGAAGCGTGATCAAAGCAAGGTTGCGGACCATTCGTCTTCCTTGAAACCGACCAGAATGCCGCCCGGATGTTCGGCGATGGGCCGCTTGATGATGCTGGGCTGCTGGACGAGCAAAGCGACAGCGGTGTGACTGTCCGCCGCCGCAGCCTTGTCGGCATCAGACAGCGCGCGGAAGGTCGTGCCCTTGCGGTTGACGACAGTGTCGAGCCCCGCCGCGCCAATCCATGCGGCGACCTTTGCGGGGTCGGCGCCTTCCTTCTTGTAATCGTGGAAGGTGTAGTCGCGCCCCTGCGCGTCAAGCCACACGCGGGCCTTTTTCACCGTGTCGCAGTTGGGGATGCCGTAGAGGTGGATCATGCGTCGCTCCTGTTCATTGGCGCGGGGCCAGATGCGCGTCTGCAATTGCCACTGCGAGCGCGTCCGCCGCGTCGCTTCCGGTGATGGCAACACCCGGCAGCAGCACCTTGACCATCGCGGCGACCTGCGTCTTCTCCGCCGCGCCCGTGCCGGTGACGGCCTTCTTGACCAGCCGCGCGGCGTGTTCGTTCACGGTGAGGCCGGCCGCCCCGCACGCCGCCAGCACCGCCCCGCGCGCCTGAGCGAGCTTGAGGGTGGATTGCGGGTTCTTGTTGACGAAGATTTCCTCGGCGGCCGCGCGGGTCGGGCGGTGGGCGGCGATGACAGCCGCGACCCCTGCGGAGAGCATCGCGAGCCGCGCTGCCATCGGCGCGGCGGGATCGGTCTTGATCTGCCCGTTCGCCACATGGCTGATCCGCGCGCCTTCGGCCCGGATTACACCCCAACCGGTCGAGGAGAGTGAAGGGTCGAGGCCGAGGATCAGCAACGGATCAAAGCCCGACCCTGAAGCCGAACCGCCACAGCATCGCAACGAGGAACGCAGCCCCCAAAGCTATTGCCAGCAGCCATTCGCGCTTTTTCAGCCCAGCTTCTCCATCACCTCGTCAGAGATCGCGTAATTGCCCCACACGGTCTGCACGTCGTCATCATCGTCGAGCGCATCGATCAGCTTCATCAGCGTGCCGGCGGTCGCCTCGTCAACGTCGACGCTGAGCACCGGCTTCCACGCGAGCTTCACATTGTCCGCCGGGCCGAGCACCTTCTCAAGCTCGCCCGCAACGCCGTGGAGAGCGTCGGCTGCGGTCCAGATGGTGTGGCCGTCTTCGGAGCTTTCGACATCATCCGCGCCAGCCTCGATGGCGGCTTCGAGGAGCTTTTCTTCGTCACCTGCGGCGGCCGAATATTCGATCAGCCCGCGCCGTTCGAAGCCGTGGCTGACCGAACCTTCGCTGCCGAGGTTTCCGCCGTTCTTGCTGAACGCGGTGCGCACATTGGTGGCGGTGCGGTTGCGGTTGTCGGTCAGCGCCTCGACGATCAGCGCCACGCCGCCCGGGCCGTAGCCTTCGTAGCGGATTTCGACGTAATCCTCGCCGCCGGCCATGCTCGCCTTGTCGATGGCGCGCTGGATATTGTCCTTGGGCATCGACTGCGCCTTGGCTGCGTTGACCGCCAGCCGCAGACGCGGGTTCATGTCGGGATCGGGCATGCCCATCTTGGCCGCCACGGTGATCTCGCGCGAAAGCTTGGAGAACATCGCCGAGCGTTTCTTGTCCTGCGCACCCTTGCGGTGCATGATGTTCTTGAACTTGGAATGGCCTGCCATTGGACGAACTTCACCGGAATGTTGGAGATTTGAGCGGCGGCCTTACTCCGATGGGCGCGGGCGATGCAAGGGCGCGCGTTGCAGGGGCGATGACCGTGCGTGAGCGGGTTGTGGATGTGGCGCGGTTTGTGGTGCGGCCGACATTCGCTGCACAACCGATGGCGTGGGGGCGGGCGGCGGCGTTGGCGCTGCTGGTGATATTTGCGCTTGATCTGCTGGTCGATACGCTGGTTGGCGAACTCACCCTTGCGTGGGATGACTATGCGGATTTCCTGCCATTGTCGCTGGAAGTCGAAAAGACGCTTGCTGAAGATCTGTTCGAATTCCTGATTTTCGCGCCGATTATGGAAGAACTGGCGTTCCGGGGCTGGTTGACCGGGCGGATCGCGGCGCTGCGGTTCGGTGTGTATGGTATGGCGGCGATAGGCCTGCTGACGGCTAGTGCATTTGCTGCTGACCTATACGCAATCCCGATGACCTTGGTGGGCATCGCGCTGTCCTTTGCCGGACTGATCCACTGGCTGGCCACGCGTGACCGGGAAACCGCTGTGCCCGCATGGTTCACCCGTCACTTTCACTGGTTTGTGTGGGGATCGACGTTACTGTTCGGGCTGATCCATCTGGGCAATTACGAGCCGCTTACCCACCCTCTCGGCCTGCTGGTGGTGGTGCCGCAGACCATCGGCGGATTGCTGCTCGCCTACACCCGCACCCGGCTGGGGCTGGGTGCGGCGATGGCGCATCACGCCGCCTATAATGCGGTGTTTCTGGCGGGGGATTACGGCTGGTGGTGAGAGCCTAGACCCGCACCGCAGTGCCGCTGGCCGACACCATCAGCATCGATCCGTTGGGGCCAATCACTTCGTAATCGAGATCGATCGCCACCACCGCATTGGCACCCAGCGAGGCCGCTTCGGCCTGCAGTTCCTCGATCGCCTGCTTGCGCGCGTCGGCCAGAATGCGCTCGTAGCTGCCCGAGCGCCCGCCGACGATGTCGCGGATATTGGCGAAGAGATCGCGGAACAGGTTCGCGCCGACGATCACCTCGCCGGTGACGATTCCGAGGTAGTCCTGAATCGGGCGGCCTTCGAGCGTCGGTGTGGTGCTGACGATCACGCCGCGCGAATCTTTCCAGGGGGATGCCATTGGTCGTGTCTCCTCTTGATGCTGTGTTAGGAAGATAACACGGCTTGGCGACAATTCAATGGCAACCCCGTGGGCGTCACGCCATCCCGAGCGCGTTCTTGTACGTCTCCAGCAGCATGTCCTGCTCGCTGCGGTCATCGGGCTTCATTTTCCGCAGGCGCACGATCTGGCGCATGATCTTGGGATCATAGCCGACCGCCTTGGCTTCCATGTAGACGTCGCGGATATCGTCGGCGATGCCCTTCTTTTCCTCTTCGAGGCGTTCGATGCGCTCGATCAGCAGACGCAGGCGGTCGTCGGTGGAATTGGCATTGTCGGCCATAGGGGGCTCCATAGGTATGAGAATCGGTTGGCCGGTGCGATAGCCAGCCTCTTGGCCCCGGTGAACAGGCGGCGCGAATTATTCCTGTGCGTTCTTCGCCACACTCGCTTCCATCCGCGCCAGTTGTTCCTCGGTTGCGGGGCTCTGGCGGGTGGCTTTCCATTCGGCGCCGGGCATGCCGTGGATCAGCTCGCGCGCGGCATCCTTGTCGCCGGGGAAGCCCGCATCGCGGATCCAGTCGGCGAGACAATTGCGGCAGAAGCCGGCGAGGCCCATCAGCTCGATGTTCTGCGCATCATGGCGGTGCCGCAGATGCCGCACCAACCGGCGGAAGGCAGCGGCGGCCTGTGCATCGTCCAGCGTATCGAGCGGATCGGCATTGCTATTCATCGCGGCTTTTCCTTGAGTTGAAAAACGCCTGTGCCATAGGCATGGCGCAATAGGGATAGCCAATAATGTCACGACGCGACCAGTCCAGAATCGACCCGCGCGGCCGCAAGGTCAAGATTCTCGCCACCATCGGCCCGGCGAGCCGTTCGCCCGAGATGCTTGAACGGCTGGTGCGGGCAGGCGCGGACGCCTTCCGCCTCAATATGAGCCACGGCGACCATGCCGATCACGAGGCGGCCGTCCACGCCATCCGCGCGCTGGAAAAGCAATATGCCCGCCCCATCGCGATCCTTGCCGACCTTCAGGGTCCCAAGCTGCGTGTCGGGACCTTCAAGGACGGGCAGGCGGTGATCCGCCACTCGGGCCACTTCGTGCTCGACCGTGACGAGACGCCCGGTGACGAAAACCGCGTCTGCCTGCCGCACCCCGAACTGTTCGGGATCATGGAACGCGGGCAGCGTCTGCTGATCAACGACGGCAAGATCCGGCTGAAGGTGCTGGAAGCGGACGAGAGCCGCATCCTGTGCAGCGCAGAAGTGGGCGGGGTGATTTCCGATCGCAAGGGCGTGAACGTTCCCGATGCCGAAGTGCCGATCCCGGCACTCACCGAAAAGGATCGCCGCGATCTCGCCTTTGCCACCGAGCATGGGGCGGACTGGATCGCGCTGTCCTTCGTGCAGCGGCCCGAAGATATTGCCGAGGCCCGCAAGTTGATCGGCACCCATGGCACCGCAATCTGCGCCAAGATCGAAAAGCCGCAGGCCGTCCACCGGCTTGATGCGATCATCGAATTGGCCGACGGCATCATGGTCGCCCGTGGCGATCTCGGTGTGGAGCTTGAACCTTACGAGGTGCCGCCGCTCCAGAAGAAGATCGTCAACATGGCGCGCCGTGCGGGCAAGCCGGTGATCGTGGCGACGCAGATGCTCGAAAGCATGATCGAGGCTCCGACCCCGACCCGCGCCGAAGTCTCCGACGTTGCCAACGCGGTCTATGACGGGGCGGATGCGGTGATGCTTTCCGCCGAAAGTGCGGCAGGCGCATGGCCGGAAGAATCCGTGGCGATGATGGACCGCATCGCGGTACAGGTTGAACGCGACGAAGGCTACAAGGCGCGGGTGCGGTTCCTCGATACCCCGCCCGATGCGACCACCTCCGACGCGCTGGCTCATGCCTGCATGACGATCGCCGATACCGTGCCGATCAGCGCCATCACGGTGTTCACCACCAGCGGCTCGACCGCGCGGCGGGTGGCGCGGGAACGGCCCGCCACGCCGGTGCTCGTGCTCACGCCCTCGATGCGCACTGCGCGGCGCATGGCGCTGCTGTGGGGCGCGCACGCGGTGGCGACCAAGGATATTGGCAGCTTCGAAGAGATGATCGGCAAGGGCAAGCGCATGGCGCTGCGCCACAAGGTTGCAGCGGCGGGATCAAAGCTGATCGTGCTCGCAGGCGTACCGTTCGGGACACCGGGGGCGACCAACCTGCTCCACGTGGTGAGCGTGACGGGCGACGAACTGGACAAGCACAAGGACTGAAGCGATGGCCGAAGGGCATGTCTGGGACGGCGGTTGGTACGCCATCGACAACCCCGATGATGCACGCGCCTTCTCGCTCGAACTCGCCCGCGAGGTTTGCCGTGACCATGTGCTGTCGGGCCGCAAGGTAACTGCGATAGGCCGCCGCAATGGCTATGATGATTTTCTGTTCCAGCTCGATGATGGGTCGGTCGCGCAGGTTCACCTCACGTGGTCGGTTGAGCGCGATCCGCGTTGGCCTGGAACCGTGATCTATCCCGATTTCGCAGCTTGGCAGGCTATCCCGCCCGAGGACCGGTAATCAGGCGCAACGCCGTTCAGAACGACTGGCTGACCCTGAGATTGAGACGCGGCGAATTGTCGCCCGTATCGTAGCGGTCTTCGGTGAGCGGCACGGCGACCTCGAAATCGAGATCGAGATCGCGGGTGATGTCTGTGCGCAGGCCAGCGCCGCTCGATGCCAGCGTGCCGCCGCCCGTGCCTCCCGCAAGGTTTGACACCGTGCCGGCATCGGCAAAGGCATAGAGCTGTACATGCCGCACGGCGCCCAGCGCCTTGGGCCAGTCGTAACGCAGCTCCGCGAGGCCGGCAGCGCCTTCGTCCCCGATACGCTGGGCGAAATCATAGCCGCGCAGGAAACCCGTGCCGCCTAATGCGAAGCTTTCGCCGACCAGCAGCGGCGTGTTGGAGATCTGGCCGGTCGTGGCAAGCGACAGACTGACGCGGGGGGCGATCCCGCGCCGCCAGTTGAGCCACCACGACAGGGTGGTGAAATCGGGCTGCGAATCCCAGCGCGAGGCGAGCGGATCGCGGCTGTCGGTCGCGCCGAGGATGTTGAGCCCCTGGCTCGCGGTTGCGCGGCCCTGCAGCGTGCCGCCCGCCAGCGGGCCAAAGCCGTAGAAGCCGATCCGGGCCAGCGCGATCCGGTCCCAGCGCGCGAGCGTGCCGAAGCTGTCCTGCCGCAAGTCCTGCACTTCGCCGCTCGCTTCGAGCCACAGGCTGCGCGATTGCGTGCGCATCAGCGGGTGGCGCAGGCGGATGCCTGCCTGCCACGCCTCTCCCAGCAGCTCGCGATTGGCAAGGTAGGCTCCGGGTTCCGTGCGCGAGAAGGAGCCGAAAGCGCCCACACTGGTGCCGGCATCGTTGACGATCACGGTGTAGCGCGCGCTGAAGAACGCCAGCTCTTCCGGGTCGAGGGGGGTGGCCGAAAAGCTGAGATCAATGCGGTCGCGCGGGGAGATGAGGCCATTGGCGTCGAAATCGATCCGCGCGCGAACCGGACCGAGCGGCTTGGTGCCATCGGTGGCGACCAGCACGCTGCCGCCAGCATCGCTGCGCCCGGCATCCACCACCAGAATGCGCCGCGTGCCTTCCCGTGCGAACCTGGTGCCGCGAATCCACACGCCGGGGATATCGTCGGCCAGCAGCACCTCGCGCTGGAGGGCAGCGAGGGTAACGGGTTGGCCATTCACCAGCCGTTCGAGCTGGCGGCGAATCGCCGGATCATCACTGCCTTCGATGCGCACCGCATCTATGGTGCCTTCATCGATCCGCACTCGCAGCATGCCGCCGAGCAGGGTCTGTTCGGGGATCCATGCGGTGGCGAGGACATAGCCGCTCTCGCGTGCGCGCGCCGCCACGGCATCGGTCAGGCGGCGCAGTTCGGCGCGGTCGAGCGGTCTGCCAGCGTAGGGCTCGATCACGGCGGCGAAATCCGCCCGGTCGAGCGCCACCAGCCCGTCGATCACGATTGCGCCGACATCCAGTATCTCGGAACTGCCGCCTACCAGCGGGGTGTCGAGCACCGGGAGCACCTCGATCCGCACCTGATCGGGCGGGGGCGGGGCAAGATCATCGCGGTTGACCTGCTGGGCCGGATTGGTCCGGTCAAGTGCATCCTGTGCCGCCAGCGGATTCGCCGCCAGCAGCATGATAGCACTCCCGCAAAGATTAACCGGCCGAAGGATCAGTTTGCCCCCATGATCAATAATCGAGCCTGATCCCTACAATGCAAAGGTTAATCAAATTTCATCGTAAGGGCTTGTTAACCAACTGCTTAAACGGGATGTCGGCGGCTTGCGTGTATTGGATAGGCACGGAGAAACCTATGCGCATCCTGTCACGCCTCCTCTTGCCGTTACTTCTGCTGTTCTTCAGCGGCGCACCTGCGCTTGCCCAGAGCGGGGTCTGGACTGTTAGCGAGGCCAAGGGCGTCGTGACAGTAATCGACGCCAGTGGGCAGCGGCCCGCCAAGGTCGGCACGGCGCTGGTTCCCGGCGCGACGATCCGCACAGACGCGCGTGCTTCGGCAGTCCTGGTGCGCGGCCGCGAATTCGTGACCATGCGGCAGAACGCCCAGCTGCGTATCGCCCCTGCCGTACGTGAACGCGGTATCATCCAGATTCTTCAGGACTATGGCAGTGCGCTGTTCAATATCGGCAAGCAGCCCAATCCCCACTTCGGGGTGGAAACGCCCTATCTCGCGGCGGTGGTGAAGGGCACGACCTTCGTCATCACGGTGAGCGACGAGGGGACGAGCCTGCAAGTCACCGAAGGCGCGGTCGAGGCCGCGACGAATGACGGCGGTGTGCGCGAACTGATCCGCCCGGGTGCGGTCGCAATGATCGCGGCGGGCGATCCGCTGCGGATGGTGGTCGAGGGCGAAGGGCGCAAGGTTGTCGATTCGCCTGCGCGCGGCAGCGGCGGCGCTCCGGCGGCGGCTCCCCCGGCATCGGGCGCGGTCGAACCGGCTGCAGCGCAGGGCAGCCGCGGACAGGGACGCATCGATCAGGCCATCGTCAGCACCCCGCGTGATCTTGGCGAGGTATCGAACGGCTTTGTGTCGGGCGAAGTTGCCGTGCTCGCCGCGGTGGTGGTGTCGGACAACACCGGTCGCGGCAATGCGGCACCGGTCGGCAATTCGGGCGGGCGCCCCGATGATAGCCCAGTCTGCGCCAACGGGACGTGCGGCTCGGGCGGCAATTCCGACGGCAATGGCAATGGCAATGGCGGTGCCGGCAACGATGATGACGGCGGCGAAAAAGGCAACGGCAACGGTAACAGCGGCGGCGACGGCGATGGCGATGGCGACGATGGCAACGGGAACGGGAACGGGAACGGCAACGGCAACGGGAACGGGAACGGGAACGACGGTGACGATAACGGCCCTGGCGATGACGACGACGGCAACGGCAACGGCAACGGCGGTGACGGTCCCGGAAATGGCGGCGGTGGCGATCCGGGCAATGGTGGCGGAAATGGTGGCGGCGGCAACGGCAACGGCAACGGCGGGGGCGGCAACGGTGGTGGCGGCGATCCGGGCAATGGCGGCGGGAACGGTGGCGGCGGTAACGGCAATGGCAACGGCGGGCGTATCCGCGCAACGGGCGCGCAGGGTCTTGACCTCGGGGTGATGGCTACCCCGGCGGGCTATAGCCAGCGCTGATCCCTATCACTCCAAAATCATGAAATCTCTGCGCCTTTATCTTGCGCGTGCCGCAGCTTCGCTTGCCGCCGATGGCTGGCGCACCAGTGTGCCGATGATCTGTGCGCTCGCACTGATGGTGTCGATGGGCGCGTTGGCCGGGGTCTTCCGCCCTGTTGAAAATCGCTTTGCGGAAGCGACCTTCTCCATGCTCAGCCGCGAGGCGAGCGGGCAAGTCCATGTGGTCGAGATGGATGCTGCCAGCATGGCAGCGGTTCGGCGCTGGCCCTGGCCGCGCGATCATTATGCCAGAGCCGTCACCGCGCTCGACGCTGCGGGGGTACGCTCGATCAGCTTCGACGTCGACTTTTCGAGCAATGCCGACCCTGCGGGGGACCGCGCTTTGGCCGCCGCGATCGGCAATGCCCGCGCGTCAATCGCCTTGCCCACGTTTGCGCAGAAAGCCGCGTCCGGAGACATGCGCCAGCTAGATTCGCTGCCGATCCCGATCTTGCGCGAACATGCCCACCTCGCCTCGGTCTCTGTCCCGCCCGACCCGGACGGATATGTCCGGCGGCTGCCGTTGGGCACGGTGACCAGCGCCACCGCGCGGCCATCGCTCTCGGCCTTTGTCGCCGGGCGCGCGGGAGAGGTGGACGAGGCCTTCCCGGTCGACTTCGCGATCGATCCGGCAACCATTCCGCGGCACAGCTTCATCGCCATCGAGCGCGGGAGGATCCCGCCCGGCAGCTTGGCGGGCAAGGATGTAATCATCGGCGCGACCGCCATCGAATTTGGCGATCGCTATGCCGTCCCGCTTCATGGCGTGATTCCCGGCGTGATCATCCAGGCGCTCGGTGCCGAGACACTTGGCGCAGGCCTTCCTGTCTATGGCTCCTGGGAACTGCCGATGGTGCTGGCGGCGATGGTGGCGTTCACGATCCTTGCCAGCCCGCGCCGCAGTGTTGTGATGCTGCGGACGGGCGGCGTCGTGGCGATGCTGCTGGCACTCTGGCTGGTTGCCCGGATCGCGGGCGACCTGTGGTTCGAGATTGTCCCCGCGACCATGCTGGCGGGAGCTGCCGGCTTGACCCGTTACCTCGTGCTGACCCAGCGCTTTGCGGCGCTGCAGCGACAGATCGATCCGGAATCCGGCTTGCCCAACCGGCAGGCGCTCGATGCCCGTCCCGCTGCGGCTACCGATCGTTATGTTATTGCCGCCCAGATCGATGATTTCGATGCGCTCAAGCTGGCCACCGAAGGGGACCGACTCGGCACATTGTTGTGCCGTATCGCCGAGCGCTTGCAAGTCGCCAGCGGCGGTACCACGATCTACCGGACCGAGGACCGCACGCTCGTATGGGTCTCGGCGCTGCCCATGGCGGAAATCGAACCGCAACTTGCCGGCATCCGTGCGCTGATGCGTAGCCCTTTCGAGATCGCCGGGCGCAGGCTTGGTGTGTCGCTGACCTTCGGGGTGGCGGATCAGAACGGCGATCCTGCCGCCAATGCAGCCCATGCCGCCAGCATCGCCAAGCGTGCGGGCAAGTTCTGGCGCCTGCACACGGTCGAGGCAGGCGAGGCCGTGACCCAGCAGTTCTCGCTGCTCGGTGAGCTTGATGATGCGCTGAGCAGCGGCAATATCACGGTGCTTTACCAGCCCAAGCTCAACCTTGCGACGCGCGAAATCGACGCAGTGGAAGCGCTGGTGCGCTGGAACCACCCGGAGCGCGGCCTGCTCCCGCCGGATTGCTTCATTCCCCTGTTCGAAGAGCATAACCGGATCGACGATCTGACCATTGCCGTGCTGGCCAAGGCGCTCGAGGATATGCGCGGCTGGTGCGATCGCGGACTGACGATCGGGGTTGCGGTCAATATCTCGGCGGCGTTGCTGACGTCGGAAAGTTTCGCCAACCGCGCCTTGGCGCTGGTGGTCCGCGCAGGCGCGCCGGCCCAGCGGATCACTTTCGAGGTTACCGAAAGCGCCCAGTTCGAGGATACCGATGCGGCCATCGCCACGCTCGAACGGTTCCGTGCGACGGGCATCCGCATTTCGATGGACGATTACGGGACGGGCCAGTCGGCGCTCAACTATCTGAAGCTGCTGCCGCTGTCCGAACTGAAGATCGACCGGATGTTCGTCGCCCAGGCCCATGTCGACAAGGGCGACGCGATGCTGGTGCGTTCCACCGTGCAACTGGCCCATGAGCTGGGCCTCAAGGTGGTGGCCGAAGGGGTCGAGGAGGCCGCCTGCCTCGCCTTCCTCGAGACGATTGGCTGCGATTACGCGCAGGGCTACTTTATCGGGCGACCGCTTGATCCCGATGCGCTCGCCAAGGTGGCCGGAGCTTCGCTCCCGCCCGAGAAAGTCGCGGCGCTGGCTTGAGCGCCGCGCCCACTTCAAATTCCGCGCCCTGCCTGATAGCCTGATCTTGTAAGGCCGGAAGAACCCGGTCGGCACGAGGGAGAGATCATGCGGATAGTGAAAACAGCGCGGCGTGCGGCGATGGCTGTGGTGGCGACGATCGGTGTGTCAGGCTGCGTGGTGAGCATCGAGGACAATGACCCCGACACCGCCGAAGCGGTTCCGCCGCCGCCCCTGCCGATGATTTGCAACGCCGAGAAGGCGCAGTACCATGTCGGCCACAATGCGACCCAGTCGATGGGCGAGGCCGTCCTCAAGGATAGCGGCGCGCGCAGCCTGCGCTGGGGCCCTCCCGGCGGCGCTTGGACGATGGACTACCGCGAGGACCGCGTGAACGTGCGCTACGACGCCAACATGAAGATCACCGAAGTCACCTGCGGATGAGCGATCAGCCTTCGGCGCGCCGTTGGGCGACCTCCGGCTCGCCGTTCGAGGCGACCTTCGGCTTTGCCCGCGCAGTGCGGCAGGGTGACCGGATCATCGTGGCCGGAACCGGTCCGGTGGAGCCTGACGGATCGACCACGCCGGGCGGCGCGGCGGAACAGGCGGAGCGCTGCCTGACAATCATCGTCGCGGCAATCGAGGAACTGGGAGGGACTGCCGCCGATGTGGTGCGCACGCGGATGTTGCTCACCGACCCCGCAGATCAGGATGCCGTCGGCGCGGTACACGCGCGCTTCTTCGCGGAAGCCAGGCCCGCCGCTACGATGGCGGGCGTCGCTTGGCTATGCCGCCCCGAATGGCGTGTGGAGATCGAGGCCGAGGCGGTGCTGCGCGTCAGTTCTTGACCTCGGCCAGCCGCGCCTCAACCAGCGCAATCAGGGCGGCGAGATCGGCCAGAGCATCGAGTTCTGCCGCGCTCACCAGCACTTCGGGCTCTCCCGGGCCACACGCCCGCAGGATTGCCGGCAGTGCCAGTCCGGACATTCCCAGATCGCTGCGCAGCTCGTCGCGATATAGAAAGATTTTCGCATACCGCAGCCCTGACAGGAACTCCCGCCACTCGCGCCGCATCGAAAACGGCCCATAGGTGAGCGCGCATAGCGAGCACGGATAGGTCGATGGTGACACGATCTTGTGCACCATGTCGCCAAGCGCGCTCAGGATGCCGCCATCGGCATTATAGACCATGAACAAGGTGGGTGTGGCGGCTTTCATGTGTCCAGATACGATGCCAGGGCTTCGTTTGGTTTCGCGGGTGGGGGCGGCCCTAACAAATTTCCATGAGGTATGGGTGCGTGCTGCTCTTTTCGCGGGCGCACAAGGCGGCTAGAGCACGTCGCCATGCACGGACAATTCCAACTCACCGACGATCAGCTCGCCATCCGCGAGGTCGCGCAGCGCTTTACCGCGGACAACATCACGCCCCACGCGGCAGAGTGGGACGAGAAGCACATCTTCCCCAAGGATGTGATCCAGCGCAGCGCCGAACTCGGCTTCGGGGCGATCTATGTTTCCGAACAATCGGGCGGCATCGGGCTGGGGCGGCTGGAAGCGGCGCTGATCATGGAGGCGATGGCCTATGGCTGCCCTTCCACCTCCGCCTTCATCTCGATCCACAACATGGCCGCCTGGATGATCGACCGCTTCGGCGGGGAGGCGGTCAAGGCCAAGTACCTGCCCAGCCTCATCACCATGGAGCAGATTGCCAGCTATTGCCTGACCGAGCCTTCGAGCGGGTCTGACGCAGCAGCGCTTCGCACCATCGCGCGGCGGGACGGCGACCACTACGTGCTCAACGGCACCAAGCAGTTCATCTCCGGCGCGGGGTCGAACGAGGTCTATGTCGTGATGGTCCGCACCGGCGAAGATGGCCCCAAGGGCATCACCTGCATGGTGATCGAAAAGGACATGCCCGGCGTCAGCTTCGGCGCGAACGAGCGCAAGCTCGGCTGGCACTCGCAGCCGACCGCGCAGCTGATCCTCGAGGATGTGCGCGTGCCGGTGGAGAACCTCGTCGGCGGCGAGGGCGAAGGTTTCCGGATCGCGATGATGGGGCTTGATGGCGGGCGGCTGAACATCGGTGCCTGCTCGCTCGGCGGGGCGCAAAGGTGCCTGGACGAAGCGATCAAATACACCAAGGAACGCACCCAGTTCGGCCAGCCCGTGTCGGAATTCCAGAACACCCAGTTCATGCTTGCCGACATGGCGACCGATCTGGAGGCCGCGCGCGCGCTGCTTTATCTCGCGGCCGCCAAGGTGACTGACAACGCGCCGGACAAGACGCGCTTCTCTGCCATGGCCAAGCGGCTGGCGACCGATAACGGCTCGTCCGTGGTCGACCGTGCGCTTCAGCTGTTCGGGGGCTACGGCTATCTTCAGGATTACCCGATCGAGCGCTTCTGGCGCGATCTGCGCGTGCATTCGATCCTCGAAGGCACCAACCAGATCATGCGCATGGTCGTGGGCCGGGACCTGCTGCGCCAGTGATGGCCACTAGGCTTGCCCTGACAACGCTGGTGGTGCCCGATTACGATGCCGGCATTGCATTCTGCGTCGATGCGCTCGGCTTCGATCTGATCGAGGATAGCGACATGGGCGGCGGCAAGCGCTGGGTCGTGGTCGGCGGCAAGGATGGCGGACGGCTTTTGCTCGCTCAGGCCGCCAACGCCGCGCAAACCGACGCCATCGGCAATCAGACCGGCGGCCGGGTGGGCTTTTTCGCGCACACTGATGATTTCGCAGAATCCCATGCACGGCTTGTCGCCGCAGGGGTGATGTTTCAAGAGCAGCCGCGCCACGAATGCTATGGCACAGTTGCGGTGTTCAGCGATCCATTTGGAAATCGCTGGGACCTGATCGAACCGAAAGTACCGGGGCAATGACCGAAGACGTTCTGATCCGTACGAATGGCCCGATCGGCCATATCAGCCTTAACCGGCCCAAGGCGCTGCACGCGCTGACGCTGGAGATGTGCCACGCGATGAGCGCGGCCCTGACCGAATGGGCACGCGATGACACCATCAAGGCGGTGATCCTGGATCATGCCGAGGGGCGCGGCTTCTGTGCGGGCGGCGACATTGCCTTCCTGCGGGATTCGGCGCTGAACGACGGGGGCGCATCGGGCCGGAAGTTCTTTCACGACGAATACCAGCTCAACCACCAGATGTTCACCTATGCCAAGCCGATCGTCGCCTTCATGGACGGCATAACGATGGGCGGCGGCGTCGGCATCTCGCAGCCCGCGAAGTATCGCGTGGCGACGGAAAACACCCGCTTCGCCATGCCCGAAACCGGCATCGGCCTGTTTCCCGATGTCGGCGGCGGCTGGTATCTTGCGCGGCTGGGGCGGCGGCTCGGCCAGTTCCTCGCCCTCACCGGCGCGCGGCTCGACGGGGCCGAGTGCCTGTGGACCGGACTTGCTAGCCATTACGTGCCGCACGACATGATCGAGGATCTCAAGACGCGCATCCACGATCATCCTGATCGCATTCCCGGCATCCTTAGTGAACCCGTCGGCACCCCGCCCAAGGCGCGGATCGAGGCCAACGCGGACAAGATCGCCAAGCACTTCGCCTCGGATCGATACGAGGACATTCTCGCCAGCCTTGAATCGGCAGCCGATGCGGGCGACGACTGGGCGATGAAGGAGCGCGATACGCTCGGCACAAAGAGCCCGCAGACCTGCAAGGTCGCGCTGCGCCAACTGGCGGAGAGTGCCGGCATGACCGACTTTGCCGACAACATGCGGATGGAGTACCGCATCGCCAGCCGTGTGCTGACCCGTCCGGACTTCGCCGAAGGCGTGCGCGCGGTGATCGTCGACAAGACGGGCGATCCCAAGTGGAACCCGGCCACACCCGAGGAGGTCACCGACGACCTGCTCGACGCGATCTTCGCGCCACTGCCAGCGGGCGAGGAGTGGGTGCCGCTCGCCTAATCACCTCAGCACCGTCATGCTGAACTTGTTTCAGCATCCATTTTGCCAATAGCGAAATCGGTGCGGACCGAAGCATGGACCCTGGAAACGAAGTTGACCGCCGGTCAAACAAGTTCAGGGTGACGAAGGAGAGAAAGGCCGATGGCCACTTACGAAACGATTCTCGTCGAAACCGACGCGCGCGGCACAAAGGGCGTCACGCTGCTGACGATCAACCGCCCGCAGGCGCTGAATGCCCTCAATTCCAAGGTGCTGGAAGAGCTGATCCATGCCTTCGCCGCCTATCAGGCGGACGCAACGCAGCTGTGCGCGATCCTCACCGGCAGCGGTGACAAGGCCTTTGCGGCAGGCGCGGACATCAAGGAAATGAGCGACAAGGCGGCCGCCGACTTTTTCCTCGACGATTTCTTCAGCCCCTGGACGGCCGAGATCGTCAAGAAGACCCGCAAGCCATGGATCGCGGCAGTCAACGGCTTCGCTCTGGGTGGCGGGTGCGAGCTTGCGATGATGGCGGACTTCATCATCTGCTCCGACAAGGCGCGCTTTGGCCAGCCCGAAATCAAGCTTGGCGTTGCTCCCGGCATGGGCGGTAGCCAGCGGCTCACCCGCGCGATCGGCAAGTCGAAGTCGATGGAGATGTGCCTCACGGGCCGGATGATGAACGCCGAGGAGGCCGAGCGCAGCAACCTCGTTGCCCGCGTGGTTCCGCATGAAGAACTGATCGCCGAAACGCTCAAGACCGCCGCGATCATTGCCGCAATGCCGCCGATGGCGGTGATCGCCAACAAGGAAATGGTCAACTCGGCGTTTGAAATGACCCTCGATCAGGGCTTGATCGTCGAACGCCGCATCTTCCAGATCCTCACCGCCTCCGAGGATAAGGCCGAAGGCATGGCGGCGTTTATCGAAAAGCGCGAAGGACAGTGGAAGGGGCGGTGATTGCAGGCCTCATGCTGCTTTTCGGCGGTCTTGGCACCGTCGGGATCGCCATCTGGCAGGCGCGCCGGGCCACGCGCTCCCGCCTCTTGAAAACCACCAGTATTATTGAGGGTTGGTTTTACGGCGTGGGCGGCGTGTTGGTTGCGCTGCTCGGCGTAGCAATCCTGATCGAGCAGATCGGGTAAGGGAGAGTGACATGAAAATCGCCTTTATCGGCCTCGGCAACATGGGCGGCGGGATGGCCGCGAACCTTGTGAAGGCAGGCCACGAGGTCCGCGCCTTCGACCTGAGCGAAGCCGCGCTCACCGCCGCGCGTGAGGCGGGTTGCAGCACTTTCGCCACCGCCAAGGAAGCCTGCGCCACCGCTGAGGCGGTCGTCTCGATGTTGCCCAACGGCCAGATCGTCAAACAGGTCTATTGGGACGACGTGATCGGCCATGCCCCCGAGGGCGCGATCATGCTCGATTGCTCCACCATCGACGTCGCCACCGCGCGCGAGGTGATCGAGGTGACCGAGGCGCATGGCTACCAGATGGTCGATGCGCCCGTTTCGGGCGGCATCGCGGCAGCCAATGGCGGCACCTTGACCTTTATGGTCGGCGGTTCTGACGAAGCCTTCGCCCGCGCTCAGCCGATCCTTGCCGCGATGGGCAAGGCGGTGATCCACGCAGGCGGGCCCGGCACCGGACAAGCAGCCAAGATCTGCAACAACATGCTGCTGGCGATCCACATGATCGGCACCTGCGAGGCCTTTGCCATGGCTGAAAAGCTGGGGCTTGATCCGCAGACCTTCTACGACATCTCCAGCGTTTCATCCGGCCAGTGCTGGTCGATGACGTCCTATTGCCCAGTCCCCGGCGTCGGTCCGGTGACCCCGGCGGACAACGGCTATCAAGGTGGATTCGCCGCCGGGCTGATGCTGAAGGATCTCAAGCTGGCGATGGAAGCGGCGGCGGGTGCGGGGGCGACAGTCGCGCTCGGCGAACACGCCCGCGCGATCTACGAAGCCTTTGCCAAGGACAATGCCGGGACCGATTTCTCCGGCATCATTCGCACGCTTTAGGGGCACTGCCCCGCGACGGTGGCTGCGAGTTGCTGCGCAGCGGCGGCATCGCGCTGGCGCAGGCTTTCGACCGCGCGCTTCAGCGGGTCGCATTCGAACTGCGCATTGCGCGCCATCGCTTCGGCGACCACTTCGCTGAAGGCGTCGGTCGGCAAGACGCGCGCGCCGCGCTGGAGGAACATTTCGTGCCAGCGGGTCGCACCGGCGATGATCCCGGCAAAGGTCTCGCGGGCAGGCCCCTTGGGCTCACCCAGTACCTGCGGGCCGAGGTCGATCAGCAGCGCATCGGGCGTCGCATCGCGGCGGAACAGTGCGGCATAGCGACGGGCAGCTTCGGCCTTGTCCCCCGCTCCGAGCGCGAGCCGCAGCACGGTTTCCTGCGCCACCGGCTCACGCCATCCGCGCTGTGCGGCCATCTGCACGGTAAACCCGGCGGCCTCGGCCTTGCCAGCCTTGGCCTGCGCGGTTGCGAGCAGGGTGAGGTGTTCCGCAGGCATCGGGCGGCGGCGCACCAGCTCCTCGGCGGCGGCCAGCGCTGCGGCAGGGTTGTTCGCCTCAAGTGCGGCGATGGCGATTCCGGTCTGGGCGTAACCGCGCATGGGGGTCGGCACCAGCGGCGCGATCGACGGCGTTGTGTCCGCCTGCCTGTCGAACTGCAGGGCAGTCGTGATGCCCGCGACGCCCAGCAGCGCCGTGATCCAGAGAATGCGTCCGATCATCGCGCGTCCCTTTCCCGCTCGCATGCGGCGCGGGCTAGCAGCAGCAGGGCAAAGCCCGCGAAGGCGAGGATCGCCTGGTTGCGCAGGGGGTAATCTGTGATCGATTGCAGCGCGATGGCGAGCAGGAACGCGCCGCCTGCCCAGCCCGCCCAGGCGATCTGGGAGCGACGGGCTTGCCAAGCCATGACGAGGCACGCGACAAACCACAGCGCGGCCATGGTCATCCCCGCAAGACCTGCCTCGATCGCCAGTTCGATATAGTCGTTATGGGCGCGGCCAGCGGTGCGCAGGGTGAGGTTTTCGAGCGATTCATCGATCTGGAACACTTCGTCGAAGGTGCCCATTCCCGAGCCGGCCGGCCAGTATCGATCAACGGCGTAGGCCGCGTCTTCCCAGATGTAGCGGCGCGGATCGTTCTTCGCCTCGAACCGCTCCAATGTCTCGCCGACCCGGCCCGGCGCAGCGATGACAAGACCGCCGAGGGCTGTCGCGCCGAGGGCTACTGCGCCAAGCGCCATGAGGATCGGATTGAGGCCGCGCCGCTTGTCGGCGGTGGCCCGGCGCCGCTCCAGCATCCATGCCCATGCCTTGAGACCGGCGAGCCCGAGCGGAATTACCGCTAGCGCAAGGCCGGTGCGCGACTTCGTCAGCACGATCGCCACGACAAGCAGCGAGGCCACGGCAACCCGCACCCAAAGCGCCGCTGGATGGGGTCTGGGGGCAGGCAAGAGGCAGGCAAGGGCAAGGCAAAAGCCCAGCAGGATCGCGGTGGAATTGCGGTTCGCAAAGGTGCCGACAAGGAAGCTTCCGGGATCGCGCGCGGCATAGAGCAGGACATTGTCGCCAGCAGGATTGAGCTGCACCACGCCCATCAGCGTCGTGACGATGCCGAGCGCGACAACCAGCCAGCCGGCCAGCATCAGTTCGCGGCGCGGCAGGGACCAGCCCGCCATCACCACCGCGAGCGGCGTGACCAGCGCGGTCAATGCGAGCATCGTTCGCAGCGGATTGACGCTCCATGTCATCCATCCACCGACCCCGGCGGCTTCATAGGCGCGGGCGACAAGGTCGTGACCGGGCAGGGCTTTCCAGACCTGTTCGGGCAAGGGAATGACCTGAGCAAGCGGAACCAGCAAGGTGGCCGCGATGAGCAGCCGCAACAGCAGCGGCGATTCGCGCCAGAAACGTCGTGCCGAATCCCCCCGGATCGCGAGAACGGTCAGGGCGGTCAGCTGGACTGCAAGATTGGCAAGGCCGTACCGGCTACCGCCGCCGCCAAAGGCGAAGGCGACAAGCAACAGCGCCACAAGGGCGATGAGCGAAACGCGATCAGCCGCAGTTTTGTTCAAGACAAGGCCTCAGGCAGCAAAGGGGAGCGGTGCGGGGACAATGGCATGGCACCCCAAAAGAAAACGCCCGGGCCGAAGTCCGGGCGTGATCCTGTAAAACACTGATGTATCTAGCGAAAGCGCCAGATCAGGTGCCGGGCGACTGGCCTTCGTCATCCGACTGGGTGGCAAAGACGATGCCGGTGATGATCGCAGCACCGGCGAGCAGAGCCAGAATGATGGTGCCGCCGTCGTCTTCGATCGATTCACCTTTAGCGGCGCGACCGGCGCCCGGCGCGCTGACCGAGTAAACCGAACCGCTGTCGCTGGCGCGGGTGCCGGCCTGTGCTGCGATAGGCGCAATCGCGAGGCTGGACGCCGCAGCGGCGAAGATGATGCGAGAAACGGTTTTCATGGACTTAATCCCCATATTCGGAAACTTCGTAAAACTAGCTAGTGCAATGCAGCAAACTTGGCAACCCGCTTTAGGGCCACTTGGTAAAGATCGTCTTGCGATCTGCACCGTTCAGCGCTCAGGCATCACTTTGCCCTTGGCGCGGTTCGCCGAGCAGCAGGCTATAACGCGAAATGTCGCCGCCGGTGATGACCGCGTCTTCATGCACAAGCCATGCATGTGCCCCAAAAGGCCCGCTTTCCGGGCGTTCGACCCCGATTCGGATCTCGCTGGGAAGCCCCCGGCGCGCCAGCCAGTTCTGCCCGGCGATGGCCTGGATAAGGCAATCGCTGCGCCACGGCAGGCGCACGGAGATGCGCGGCAGAACATAGCTAACGCGCGCGAGCAACGCCGCCTCGTCGCCCTGTGGCGTGATCGCACTGGCCCGTCCGGCCGCGCGGCGATTGCGCGCCGGAATGTCACGCGCTTCCAGCCGGGCAAAGGCGATGCGCGCGCGGACCAGTTCGAACAAGCCGGTCATGCAATATGCGGCCACCCAGCCAGCATCGCTAAAGCGCAAGCTCTTGCGGCTATCTGGAGCCGGGGCCGGGTCCGGTGACGATTGCAAGGAAGGCATGCATTTCCTATTGCACCAGCCACGGGGTGACTCCAAGCGCCCTTGTGACCGGGAGCCGCGCATGCTGGACGACGCCATCAAGACAAAGCTGCGCGATCCCACCTATCTGGATTTGCATCTCGCTGCTGTCCGGTCGCTCAACCGTGTCGGGCCCACCTCATGGTATGATGCCCATTTCCTGCGCCGCTACGAGGTTGCCCGTGATTATCTGGCGGTCGTCAATCCGGGCGCTCTTGCAACCTTCGAACGCGGGTTCGATCCGCTGAAGCCGCCTCCTGGCTTTGATGTATCGGTGCTCCAGAACCTGTTCGACGATGATACCTGCGCGCAGATCAAGGCGATCAGCCGTTCGATCAAAGCGGGCCATCAGGACCTTTCGCTCAAGAGTCAGTGGGAGCGCGAGTATTTCGGCAGGCAAGTTGTCTGGGATCACCCCTATTTTCTCGAGTTGCAACGCGATCTGCTGGGCGTGGCGAGCGAGGCCGCCGGATGCACGCTGCGCACCGGGTACAACTTCCTCAGTCTCTACGGTTCGGGCGGGTTGTGCGATCCGCATATGGACGAGCCGATGTCGATGTTCACGCTCGATTACTGTATCGAGCAGAGCGACGAATGGCCGATCCATTTCAGTCAGGTGGTGGACTGGCCGACGGTCGAAACGTTCCGGCAGTTTGATCCTGTGGCGGTGAAGGACGATCCGGCGCTCGGTTTCCGGGCCTTTATCCTCCAGCCCAATCAGGCGCTGCTCTTCAATGGCAGCTCGCAATGGCATTACCGCAATAACATCCCGACGGGCGGGTTCTGTGACCTGCTGTTCTTCCATTATTACCCGGCTGGTTGTGACGATCTTGTCGAGCCGAAGCGCTGGGCCAGCCATTTCACCAGCATTCCCGAACTCGGCGCGCTTTGCGATCTGTTCGAGCGCGAGCGCCGGCCCGGGGAAGGCTGACGGATAGCGTCGGATGACCGGCATTGCCGCAATCTTTGCGCCCGGCCCGGCGCGGCAGGAGCAGCTTGACCGGATGATGGCCGCGATGGCGGACCGTGCGCATGACGGTACCGGCACGTGGATTCAGGGCCGTTTCGCGCTCGGCGCGGCGATGCTTCACACTACGGCCGAATCCTTTGAAGCCCCTCAGCCCTTCACCAATGAAGACGCCAGTCTGGCGCTGGTGCTGGATGGATATCTCACGAATTGGGAGGAGCTGCGCACCGATCTGGCCAGCCGCGGGGCGACGCTGCGCAACCGATCGGACGCAGAGCTCGTGCTGCGCGCCTACGAGCAATGGGGCGAGGATTGCGCCAACCGGATCGAAGGCGAGTTTGCCTTCGTCATCGCCGATCAGCGCCAGGGCAGGATTTATGCCGCGCGCGACCATCAGGGCTTGCGACCGCTGCACTTCTATCAGGACAAGGACGCGCTGCTGATCGGTTCGGATCTCGCTGCGATCATCGCTGCTGCGCAGAACCGACCTGCCCCGAACTTCGATTATCTGGCCAATGTGGCTGCGGGGGACTGGTACCTGCGCGACGCGACAGTCTGGCATGGCGTGGAACGTGTACCGCAGGCCCACTGGTTGACTTGCGACGGGTCGGACACGCGGGTGCGGCAATATTACGATCTCCCGGTCGACGTCACGATCCGCTACGCCCGCGAGGAAGAATATGTCGAGCACTACCGCGCGATGCTGTTCGATGCGGTGCGCCGGACTTCGCGTTCGCACCAGCCGCTGGCGGTCACGGTCAGCGGAGGGCTGGATTCCTCTGCGATTTACGGCATCGCGCATCAATTGGAGCAGCAGGGCCGCCTGCCTGCGCCGGGCTTTGAGGGCTATACCCTTGCCGGAGAGGAAGGCACCGACGCCTATGAGCTCCCCTTCGCCAGAGCGGTCGCCGACCATTGCGGGCGCAGCCTGACCGAAGTTCCCCTGTTCCGACCCGGGATTGACTGGTTCATCGAGAGAGGGCGGCAAGATTGCGACCTGATGATCCCTCCCAACGGCGCGATGCAGATTGATCTGGAGGGGGCGGCGGTCACACGCGGGTCGCGTGCCATGCTGCATGGTGATGGGGGCGACCAGTGGCTCGACGGGTCGATTCTCTATTATCAGGAACTGGCGCTTAACCTTGATTTGCCCGGTTTTGCTGCGGCGCTGCAGCGCGATGCCGGGGCCGATGGCTGGCGCGCGACCCTGCCCCGCGCGCTGCGAGCAGGTCTTGTCGGCTTTGTACCCGAACCGCTGCGCCGCGCGGTGCGGTCGCGTCGCATGCAGCGGCGCTATGCCGATCCCGCTTTCGTCCATTGGCTGAAACCGGAATGGCGCCGCCGCCTGCAAACGATGGAAGAGGCCTATCGGGCACAGGTGCCGGGAAGCACGATGGAACGCAGCAAGAGGGGGCGTCTGTTTTCGCCTTACCGCCAGCTGGCGCTGGATATCATGCAGCGACAACGCGCGCAGAGCGGGCTGGAAACGCGCGAGCCGATGCAGACCCGGCAATTCATCGAGTTTGCCTGCCAGACGCCGGAATGGATTCGCAATCAGGCGGGCGTGACCAGAGTGGTGCATCGCAAAGCGATGGCGGACGTCTTGCCGGCGAACATCCTTGAACGAAGGTCAAAGGCCGACTTCACCGCGCCCCATCTCAATGCCGCGTTTGCCGGCTTCGTCCGCGAGCGAACAGATGGCCCGAATTCGCAGTTTTGTACCGCGGCAGGGCTACGTAAGCTGACGGAGCTTGACAGCGAGATGCATGTTGACTCGGAACTTGGCTGGGAAGTATGGGGATGTTGTGCGGTCGCAGCATTTTTACAGACTCGTTAACGATGTGATCGAGTGAATTTGAAAAGGGATTGCCATGGCTCAACCTACCGAAAAGTCCGTCTATGAGACGCCGCGCCTCGTCGAGTACGGTTCCGTGCGCAACCTCACCGGCGGCAGCGGTGCCTCGGGTTCCGATGGCGGCGGCTCGATGACGATGATGCTCTAATCAGCCGTCTTATAGTTTTTGGTCTGTGGCGGCCTGGCCGCCCAGCTTCCGTGATCGCCCCAGCCCTCTACCAAGGGGCCGGGGCTTTCCTTATGCAGTGACGACGCGCGCATCGGCGGCTGACCTGTCGCCGCGCGATGCCCGATGGGTTTCCGAATGACGAACGCGCTGGGCGAACATATCGAATACCTGACCCTGCCCGGGCGTAATGCATTGTATCGTCAGGCGATCAGCGCAACGCTGCGTGATGGCGACACGGTCGCCGACCTTGGCTGCGGCGTGGGCGTGCTGGGCCTGTTCTGCCTTGAGGCCGGGGCCAGCCACTGCTGGGGCATCGACAGCAGCGAAGCGATCCACCTCGCGCGCGACACCATGCAGCGCGCTGGTATGGCCGATCGCTACACCACGATTGCCGGCTCCACCTTCCGCACCGAGCTGCCCGAACCGGTCGATCTGATTATCTGCGATCATGTCGGCTACATGGGCTTTGATTATGGCATCGTCCGGCTGATGCAGGATGCGCGCCAGCGGTTTCTCAAGCCCGGCGGAAGGATGATTCCCGAGGCGCTCGATCTGATGGTCGCACCGGTATCGTCCGATGTCTGCCTTCAGAAAGCCGCGGTCTGGGGGCAAGACCCGGTGCCGGAGCAGTATCACTGGCTTGAGACGCTCAACCGCAATCAGCGATTCGCCTACAGTTTTGAGCCCGAAGAGCTGGCGGGCGCCCCGGCAAGGCTAGGGCGGATCGATTTTGCCGAAGACGCGCCGTCGCTTTTCAGGTTTGAGGCTGTGTTGCAAATCGACCGAGCTGGACAGTTCCACGGCTTTGCCGGCTGGTTCGACTGCCAGTTGGCGGGCGATGTGCGGATGACGAATTCTCCGCTCGATCCCGCCAGCATCCGGCGCTCGCAGGCTTACTTCCCCACGCTCGAGAGTTTTGCGGTGAACGCCGGAGACGAGATCGGCATCACGCTGCGGTTCGCGGCGGATGGCGATCCGATTGCGTGGACCATCCAGCCGCCGCGCAACGCCAAGCGGCAGCGGCTTTCGACCTTCAACGCCCGTGCGCTCGCGCCCGAGGATATGTCCCGTGACCAGGGCCGTCCTCCTGTTCTCGGCAAGGTGGGTGAGGCGCGGGCCTTTGTCCTGGCGCAGGTCGATGGCCAGCGCACCCGCGAAGCGATTATCGCCAAGGTGCTTGAAGAACGCCCCGATCTCATGCCCACGCCCGACGCGATCCGCGAATTTGTCGAAACCGTGCTGAAGCGCGATTGTTCGGCCTGACGGCGATGGTCGATTTCCGACCCTTACCCGCGCGCGCGCAGCAACCATTGGCAAGCCAGCCCTTTGACCGCTGGATCCTGCCAGACGGCTTTGTGAAGGCGGAATTCCACCGTCTGCCTGACGGGTTCCTGTTGCGCTTTCCGGACGAGGCCGACTTCGAAATTCTGCCCGCGACCTCGGCAGTGACCGGTTGGCCCGTTCCGGACACCGCGCCCGATCATTTCCGCAGCCTGTTCGACAATGCCGTCCTGCCGCTGATCGGGGATCACGCGGGCGGATTGTTTCTGCACGGCAGCGCGGTGACGATTGACGGACGCGCGGCGGCGTTCCTCGGACAGTCGGGTGATGGCAAGACCACGCTGGCGGGCGCCTTTGCCAAGGCTGGCTATCCGTTTCTGACCGAGGATGTGATCGAGCTTGTGCCGGACGACGACGGCTATCAGCTTCAGCCAAAGCCATCGGGTCTGCGGCTCTATGCCGACAGCGCTGCCTTCCTGACCGGAGCGGAGCACATCGACGCCGATTCCGACGCCAAGTTCGATGTGGCCGATGCGATGCGGCTGCCGTTCCGCAACGAGCCAGCGCCGCTGGCGGCGATCTTCGTGCTCGGCGCGGATCACGAAGCGCCGCTCGGTATCACTCGGCTGACCGAGAACCGGGCCGCACAGGCGTTGATGCCGCATTCCTTCGTCCTCGATGTGGAGGACAAAAACCGCCTGCGCGGACATTTCAGTCGCATAGTGGGGCTGTGTTGTAACACCCCCTGCTACGCGCTTGACTACGTCAGAGATTACGACGAATTGCCCCGGGTGATCGCGGCAATCGCGACAGCAATAAGCGAAGTTGGGGCTGCGAATGACTAATAGTGAACGCCTCCGTGCCTCCGACGACGTGGTCGCTCGGGAGGTTGGCGGAGAGATGGTGCTGCTCGATCTTGTTAGCGGTACCTATTTCGGGCTGGACCCTGTCGGAACCCGCGTGTGGAGCAAGCTGTCGGAAGACGGGGCGAGCCTCGTCGAACTTGCCGACCTGATCGAAGCCGAATTCGATGCGCCGCGCGACCGGATCGAGCAGGACTTGCGCGACTTGCTGGCGCAGCTTTCGGAAAAGGCACTGGTCGTCCCGGCCTGAACCTTGCCCTTTCAGGGGTGAGCGGCAGGCGGGCCCGAGACCAATCCTTCAGGCGTCGCGTGGATGATCCGGTCGGCCAGCGCCAGGCTCGCGGGCCGGTGTGTGATGATGATCACGGTCCGGCCCTTCAACACATCGATGCAGGTTTCAACAAACGCCGCCTCGCCATCCAGATCATACATGCTGGTGGCTTCATCGAAGATATAGACCGGCGGATCGCGGAACAGCGCGCGGGCAAGCGCCAGGCGCTGCTGCTGCCCGCCCGACAAGCGGATGCCGTTATCGCCAATCTCTGTGGCTAATCCGCGGGGGAGCTGCGCGATGAATTCGCCCGCCTGCGCCAGCTGCACGGCGCGTTCGATCGCGGCAGGATCGGGGTTGTCGTTGCCGAAGGCGATGTTGTCGGCGATGGTGCCGTTGAACAATAGGGGGCGCTGCGGGACATAGCCGAACTGGCGGCGCAAATGCTGCACTTGAAGGCCGGCGATGTCGACGCCGTCAAGCGTGATGCGCCCGCCATCGGGATCGTAGAAGCGCAGCAGCAGGCGGACGAGCGTCGATTTGCCGACGCCGTTATCGCCGGTAAGCGCAACGATCTCTCCCGGCGCAATCGCCAGATTGACCGATGTCAGCACTGCGGGGCGTCCGGGGTAGGCGAAGCTCACGCCTTCGAATGCGATCGCACCCGCAGCCCGGTCGATGATGCCGGGCTCGCCATATCCCGGCTCGATCTTCTTGGCGAAAACCGCCTCCAGCCGGGCGAGCGTGCCTTTGGCCACCTGGAAACGGCCATAGGTGTCGGCCAGTTGACCAACGGGGCGGGTCAGCAGCGCGGCATAGAGAAGAAACGCGAACAGGTCTGAAGGGCTGCGGCTGCCATCGGCTAGCTGCGCGCTGCCCAGCAGCAGGATGGCAATCGCCCCCAAGGCCGCGACCAGGGCCACCAGCGGGCTGATGAAAGCCATCATCCGCGTCTGGTCGAGGAACAGAACCCGCGCCTTTTCCACCGCCTGGTGATAGCGGCGGCGCTGGAAATCCTCAGTTGCGAAGGCCTTGATCGCGGGGAGCATTTCGAGATCGCTCTCGCCGATCCACATCACGTCGGATTCAGCCTTGCGAACCTTGCGCGCCACAGTGCGCAGGCGGCGGCCGACCAGCTTCATCAAGAGGTAGAACAGCGCCACCAGCACCGGCACCACCAGCGCCATCACCGGATCGAGCAGGAACAGCAGCAGCACCGCGCCGGCCGCGGTCAGCAGGATCGAGGGGACATTGGCGAGCGTGGCGGTCAGAAAGCCGCTGAGGTTGCTGACCTCATACGTCATCAGCGAGAGCAGGTCGCCGCTCTTGCTGCGATCATGGAACGCGATCGGCATGGCCTGCAGCCGGTCGTAGGTTTCCTGCCGAAGCCGCGCCAGAATGCGCCCCGCCGCAGCGGCGGAAAGATACTGGACGAGAATGCTGATCGCTGTCAGCACCGCCAGTGCCGTGACCAGTAGGGCGATGGTGGTCGATAAATCGACGCTCGCGTCCCCGATCACCCCGGCGAGAAATTGCCCTGCCAGCCAGGGGATCGCCAGCGTCGCGGTCGATGCCAGCACGGACATGGCACTTATAAGGATGAGATCGCGCAGGAAGGGCCGGGCCCGCGTGACCAGAAAGCCAAGGTTCACGGGCGTGGTCCCTGCTTTTCCGGAGCATGACGCAGCTGATAGGCCGCACCGCGCTGGCTCAGGCCGATCACCCGTGCGAGCGCTCCGCCATAGCGGCGCAGCTGCAACAGCGCGGTAGGCCAATGGGAATGCTGCGGATAGCGCTTCACCAATTGCTCGCGCGAGACCAGCACGGACGCACTCAACAGCCGAAGCCGGGTTGCGGTACTATCCGCCGCCATGAAGTCCGCGCGGATGTCCTTCAATCGGTCGAAGCGGCGGATGTAGTCCATGGTCGGCGACCGGCCTGATACCGGGAGCAATCGCTCGGGAAAGCCATCTGGCAGGGCAAGGCCGATATCCTGCTGCGCGCCCGCCAATACGGCGTGGACGATGCCCCCCGCATCGCGTGCGGCGCAGAAAGCGGCCAGCCGTTCCCAGTCCGCAGGCGTCAAACTTGCGGTCATATGGTGGTAGTCCGCCGCCCAGATCAGGCGCCGACCGCCGACCACACGCTCGCCCTCGACAAGGATGCCGCGTGTCTGGTGCCAGAACTGGTTGATCGCGCCATGCACCAGCATGATCACCGGATCAGGCGCGGCGGCGCGCGGCGACAGGCGGGGAAGCGGGCGAGTGCTTGCCCAGTAATCTTCGGGTCGCAGTACTTTCTGGATCACAGGGCGATCGGTCGGGTGCCAGTGCAGGTCGAGCGTATGCAGCATGCCGAGGCCGCAATCGATGTCCCAGCTTTCCTGAAAATACAGGCCGCGGCTGGGCGGGGGGCTGATCCAGCCCGCTTCGCGCAAGGCCGCGCGGGTTGTATCCAGATCCTCGGGCTGGATCAGCAGATCGGTATCGCCTCTGCGCCGCAGCGCCGGATCGGGGTAATGCAGATAGGCGAGGGCCGAACCCTTGAGCACGATCGAGGCAACCCCGCGGTCCGCCAGCATGTCTATCAGACCGGCAATCCGCGGGCGGTGCAGCTCTTCCCACAGGCCGGAAAGGCGGGCGAGCTGCGTCAGCTGCGCCATGACCGGGCCGGGCCAGTCGCTGCCCTGCGTGCCGCGATAGGTGAGCAGCAGGGCAATTCCGTGGAACTCGGCCCGCCTGATCAGGGCGTCAGCCAGATCGGCCTCGGGAAGGCTGCTTTGTTGAGCGGAACCGAACGGCCATGGAGGCAGGGGCGCATCGGCGAGCGTGGCCGGCACGCAGGACGCCAGAAACTTGTCGGCCGCTTGTGTGGCATCGTCAACCGTACCGGACTGCAGGCTGGACACGCTCATGGCCTGTCTCTTGCGTCAATTTGCTGCCCTTTGCCAGCCCCGTTAGTGCCCGTCGCAGCCCTCGCATAACCCACCCCGAGAGTTGTTGACGATGCACGGCATTGCTGCAATGCAGCGCCCGGTCGCTGGCTCTTGGGCGTTTGAGGATAGACAGGTGATATCTGCTAAGGACGGCCCGGCAAGGCGCGGTATCATTCTGGCGGGCGGATCGGGAACCCGGCTCTACCCCCTGACCCGCGGCGTTTCGAAGCAGCTGATGCCGGTCTTCGACAAGCCGATGATCTACTATCCGCTCAGCACGCTGATGCTGGCGGGGATCAATGACATCCTGATCATCACCACCCCCGAAGACGCCGCGCAGTTCCAGCGCGTGCTGGGCGACGGATCGGATTTCGGCGTGTCGCTGTCCTATGCGGTGCAGCCCAAGCCCGAAGGGCTGGCGCAGGCCTTCCACATCGGCGCCGATTTCGTGCGCGGCGGGCCGAGTGCGCTGATTCTGGGCGATAACATCTTCTATGGCCACGGCCTGCCCGCCCTGCTGCAAAACGCGAATGCCCGCGAAGCCGGGTCAACCGTGTTCGCTTACCGGGTCAACGATCCGCAGGCCTTCGGCGTTGTCGCCTTCGATGCCGAAGGCAAGGCGATCTCGATCGAGGAAAAGCCGGCGGCGCCCAAGTCGAACTATGCGGTGACGGGCCTCTATTTCTACGACGAGACGGTGGTTGATCGCGCCCGCGATCTCAAGCCCTCGCCGCGCGGCGAGCTGGAGATCACCGATCTCAACCGGCTCTATCTCGATGAAGGCGCGATGTCGGTCGAGATCATGGGCCGGGGCTTCGCGTGGCTCGATACCGGCACCCACGCCTCGCTTCTGGACGCCGCGACCTATGTGCGCATCACCGAGGAGCGGCAGGGCCTCAAGATTTGCTGCCCCGAGGAAATCGCCTGGCGCAAAGGCTTCATCACGGCTGACCGCCTGCGCGAAATCGCCGAACCGCTGCGCAAATCGGGTTACGGCGAATATCTCATCAAGCTGCTCGAAAGCCCGGTGCTGCCGTGAACATCATTGAAACCGCTCTTCCCGGCGTACTGATCATCGAGCCGCGCGTTTTCGGCGATGCGCGGGGGTTCTTCATGGAAACATGGAACGCGGCCGCTTTTGCGGCAGCGGCGCTTGATCTGACCTTCGTGCAGGACAATCACAGCCGCTCGCAGAAGGGCGTTCTGCGCGGCCTGCATTTCCAGAATCCGGGACCACAGGGCAAGCTGGTGCGGGTCACCAATGGCGCAGTCTTCGATGTCGCGGTCGATCTGCGTGCGTCTTCGCCCACCTTCGGCCAGTGGGTCGGGGTTGAACTCAGTGCGGAAAACAAGCGCATGTTCTGGGTGCCGGAAGGCTTCGCCCACGGCTTCCTGACGCTCGAAGACGATACCGACTTCCTCTACAAATGCACCGCGCCCTATGCCCCGCAGAGCGAATTCACGCTGGCGTGGGACGATCCGGCGGTCGGCATCGCATGGCCGGTGGCGGGGCTTGATCCGATCATCTCCGAAAAGGACACGCGCGGGCTTGCCCTTGCCGACGTGCCGGTGTTCCCATGAGAGTTCTGATCACCGGAGCGAACGGCCAGCTGGGCGGTGCCTTGCAGCGAACCGCACCTGCCTGGGCCGACATCAACGCGATCGATGTTGATGACTGCGATCTCACCGATGTGCCGATGCTGCGCGCCCGGCTGGTGGTCGAGGCGCCTGAGCTGATCATCAATGCCGCAGCCTACACCGCGGTCGACAAGGCAGAGACCGACGAGGCACTCGCCCGCGCGATCAATGCCGAAGCGGTCGCCGCCATGGTCGCGGCGATGGCCGAGACGGGGGGCAAGGTGGTGCATGTCTCCACCGACTATGTCTTCGATGGCACCGCCGCTTCGCCCTATCCGCCAGACGCCGCGCGCAATCCGCAGTCGGCCTATGGCCGCACCAAGGCTGAAGGTGAGGATGCCTTGCGTCCTGAAGACCTGCTGGTGCGCACCGCATGGGTCTATGAAGCGGGCGGGGCGAACTTCGTGCGCACCATGATCCGCCTGATGAAGGAGCGCGAGGAGCTTGGCGTGGTTGCCGACCAGATCGGTTCGCCGACCTGGGCCACGGGCCTTGCGCGGACCATCTGGGGGCTTGCCGAACGCCAGGCGAGCGGCACCTTCCATCACTCCGATGATGGGGCCGCCAGCTGGCACGAATTCGCGGTTGCGATAGCAGAGGAAGCCCAAGCGCTGGGCCTGCTGCCCCGCATTCCTGTAATCCGCCCCATCACCACCGCCGAATACCCCACACCTGCGCGCCGACCCGCATTCTCGCTGCTCGACAGTTCGGCGACCCGCGCCTTTCTGGGTGATGCGCCGGTGCCATGGCGCGAGAACCTGCGCCTGATGCTGAAAGAGGAAGCGAAGCTTGGCTAACGTGCTTGTCACCGGCGGCGCCGGGTTCATCGGCGGCAATTTCGTGCATTACTGGAATGCGAAGCATCCCGAAGACCGGGTGATCGTGCTCGATGCGCTGACCTATGCCGGGAACCGCTCGACGCTGGAGGGCACTTCGGCAGAGTTGGTCGAAGGTGACATCCGCGATACGGCGCTGGTCGAAGCACTGCTGCGCGACCATGCCATCACCACGCTGGTGCACTTCGCTGCCGAAAGCCATGTCGACCGTTCGATCAGCGGGCCGGATGCCTTCATCGACACCAACATCCTCGGCACCAACAGCCTCCTGAAGGCCGCCCGTGCCGTCTGGCTTTCGGGCAGCGGCGTGGCCCACCGCTTCCACCACATCTCGACCGACGAGGTGTTCGGATCGCTCGGGCCCAATGATCCGGCCTTCTCGGAAGTGACACCCTACGCGCCCAACTCGCCCTATTCGGCGTCAAAGGCTGCTTCCGACCATCTGGTGCGCGCCTATCATCACACCTTCGGTCTTGAGGTGACGACCAGCAATTGTTCGAACAATTACGGGCCGTATCAGTACCCCGAAAAGCTGATCCCGCTGTTCTTCCTCAACGCGCTGCATGGTCGCAATCTGCCGATCTATGGCGACGGGATGAACGTGCGCGACTGGCTGCATGTCGAGGATCACTGCCGCGGGATCGAGGCCTGTCTGCTGCACGGGCAGCCGGGTGAGACCTATAATATCGGCGGCGGGGCCGAGCTGCCCAACATGACCGTGATCGATACGATCTGCGCCGAGGTGGACCGCGCCTTTGCCGAAGTCGACGGTCTGGCCGCGCGCTATCCCGATGCGCCTGCGGCCAAGGGGCAGGCGACCGCCAGCCTCAAGACCTTCGTCACCGACCGCGCGGGTCACGATCGCCGCTATGCGATCGATGAAACCAAGGCTCGCGCCGAACTCGGCTATGCGTCTGCGCACGGTTTCGAGGACGGGATGCGCCAGACCTTGCGCTGGTATCTCGCCAACGAAGCTTGGTGGCGGCCGCTGCTTTAAGACCCACCGGGACAGAGCTGTTCTGCCAGCCACCTGCCGAGGCACTGGTGGCCCGCCGCACTCATGTGCAGCCCGTCATAGCCGAGCAGTTTGCCTGATCCGGTGCAGCGCGCAAAAGCTTCAGCCGGATCGAGAACCGCTATCGCCCTTTCCTCGCCCAGCGTGGCAACAGCCTTGCGATAGGGGGTGAGCCTTTTCGCCATGGCACTGCTGCTGCCCGGCGGCGGGGCCATCAGCACGGTCTGCGTGCCGCGCGCCTGCCAAAAGTCGATCTGGCGCCTGAGCGCATTTGTGAAACGTGGGATCGGGACCGGTTCCTTGTCGCCCAGCCAGCCGCGAGGCGCGGCGTCGTTGGTGCCATAGGCGAGGATGACAAGATCGGCCTCCGGCTGTGCTGTTGCCAGCCAGCGCTGTTCCCCCATCTCGGCGGTATCGCCGCCCGCGCCCCTGAGATCGGCCGTGAGGCGCAGTCGCAACGTGTTTTGCATTACCTTGCCAAACGGCACCGTATCGCCGCCGTTGCCCGCCACGTGACTATCGCCATAGATCGCGATCCGGCTACCGGAGGCAGGGCAGGCGAGCCGCTCCCGGCCTCTCGATAGCGAAGCCGCCGGCAAAGGCGCTGCGCCGCCGATCCGCCATTGCGGCCATTCTTCCCATCCCGCGGCGACCAGCGCGAGCAGCAAGAAAAGCCCTAGCAATGCGAACCGCCGCGTTCCGGTCAAAAGCTGCGCCCTTCAGGTCAGTATTGGGGGCAGGATTGCACGAAGACCTGTTTTGAGCCATCCCAGACGCGCAAAGAAGCCGGGTCGGCTGTAGGGGAATGTTGTGAGCTTCACTTTGGGTCGGCTCTCGCTGCTGCGCCGGATGCTGACCGGACCGCGCATGTGGTTCTATCGCTCGGTCATGGGTATGGACATCCACCCGACCGTCGAGCTGTCGCTCAGCGCCAAGCTCGATCTTACCTTTCCGCGCGGCCTGCACATCGCAGAATACAGCTATGTCGCCTTCAACGCCCGGATCATGACACATGATCGCACCCGCGGACTGTATGTGCATACCCGGATCGGACGGAATTGCTTCATCGGCGGGGAAAGCATCATCCTGCCGGGCGTCACGATCGGCGACAATTGCGTGATCGGTGCCGGCAGCGTGGTGACGCGCGATGTGCCGCCAAACTCGGTCGTTGCGGGCAATCCTGCCAAGGTGATCCGCAGCAATATCGAGGTCGGCCGCTACGGCCGATTTCTCGATGCGGACGAAACAGAGCGCCGGTTGCGCGCCCAAGACCCGGCGGTTTCATCCTTGCACGATGGCATGGAGCGTTAAGTCTGGCGCGTCGCAGTCAGGCCGTCTTTGCCCCGGAGCCTCGCGTAAACAGATCGGCCAGCGGGCCAACCGCGCTAAGCGCGCGTGCCTCTACCAGAGTCCATGACAGCACCGCCAGGACCAGCGTAACCGGCAATGCCAGTGCGATATTGGCCGCGGGTGTTACCCCCGGCACCAGATAGGCGACCGCCTGCTGCACCGGGAATGCATAGATATAGACCCCGTAGGAATAGTCCCCCAGCCGGTTGTAGGCGAGCAGCGCGCCTTTGGGAACGAAGCCGAACCATAGGGAGGAGTAGACCAGCGCCAGCACGATCCAGCTCTCCATCAGCAGCCCCGCTGCCATGAACGGTACCGGCACCCAAAGCAGCAAGGCGAGCCATCCCGACAGGCGGATATGCTCGCGCCAGACATAGGCGAAAGTGCCCAGCATGAAGGGGAAGGAGAGCGAGGCGAGAAGGCCGACGGGCACTGCCAGCCCCCAGAGGGGCAATCCGCCCTCTCCGGTCATCCATTCTCCGGCAAAGTGGAACAGCGCGACCAGCACCAACGCCCCGAGCGCCAGCCAGCGGCTTCTCAGTCCGCCGAGAAGCCCGAGGACGACCACCCCGCCATAACATGCGACCTCGTAGAACAGCGTCCACAGGCTGCCATTGATCGGCGGCCCATAAGGATTGCTCTCGAAAACGCCGGGCAGCGGATATTGCAGAAAATAGAGGCTGAGGTTGGCGGGGATATAACGCCAGGTCTCCGGGCGGGTGACATAGTCCTGCAAGGACAGCCGGGTGAACCACGCTCCGGCAATGACGGTCAGGACAAGCACGGCCAATAGCCCCGGGAACAGGCGCAAGACGCGGGCGATGGCGAAATGCGCGTAGCTGCGCCGACGGTCGAAACTGCGCGCGATCAGCAGCCCCGAAATTCCGAAGAACACTGCCACGGCAAAGTGGCCGATTGTCGACCCGGTCAGCGCAAACAGCGGATCGGCGGCGCCCCAGGCAATCGGCCACGCGTGGCTGACCAGCACTGCGGCGGCCGCCACCATGCGGATCACGTTGAGATTGTTGTCCCGCCCCGCCAGCACCTCGTCCAGCACCGGGCCGCCTACCCATAATGACTGCAACAAAGGTTTGTTGGTGGACACTGCTTCAGTCCGTTCGGCGTGCGATGAGGGACTTCTTGAAGATCAGGGCGAAGCGCTCGGCCGAATGGTTTGCATCAGGGAACAGCGTGCGCATCATGCCTTGGCTGATCATCCGGCAATCATCCAGCCGGTTCACGGCGCCCGCAAAATCGGTGCGACGGGCAAGCCCGATATCGAACCGCTGCTCCATGCCGATGCGGATCGGGTCGGGCAGCCAGTGCAGCAGCGGGAAGGCATTGTGCGGATCGATCGGGAACCAGAAGTTCGGCGTCTGCACATAATAGGCCTGCCCGACGCGGCGTATCTCGTTAGCGAAGGCAATCATCCGGGTGTAATTGCCGACATGCTCGATCACCGAATTCGAGTGGACGAGGTGGAATGCGCCATCGGCAAATTGCGGCATGTTGCAGGCATCGCCGGTCAGGTTCTCGTAGCGGACATGTGGCGCGGTGAGAGCGCTGTAATCTTCCAGCTCCGACGAATAGTTGAGGATCGTCAGCTGCACCTTTTCGGCCAGTGCGGGGGTGAGCATGTTCCAGTACTCTGCCCGTCCGCCGGCATCGAGCACAGTGATCTCGCCATGGCGAAGTACCAACCGCTCGATCAGGGTCTGGACCTGCCGGAACCGGGCCGCGCGGAACCGCGCCTGGGCCTTCTCGAACAGGGCAGGGGTTTCACGTCTCGCCATTTTTCCAAGTTCTCCAGCGACCGGGCGGCGCGCGAAATGGGCATATTTGATGGTTCAAAAGCATTGTGGCCGAAATCACGCAGGCTTTCGTGCCACGAACGTCAGGAGCTCTGCATTGGTTTCGGTCTCAGGCGGCGCATCAGCCATGCCCTGCCGCATTGCTTGATGCTGATTGTCAGGGCTGGCCGAAAGGGACTTGTTCCAGAGCCACGGGCGCGCTGCCGGGTCAATATGCTGACGCTCGATCTTCAGGCCGGCGCGTGCAAAAGCCGCGACCAGAGCTTTCTGGCTGGGCAGCGCGAAATGCCGTGGTGCCTCAAGCCCCCGCCAGTAACGGCCGAAAATCGCAAGTCCCGTCGCATCGGCGTTCGGCAACTCGACATACAAGCTACCGCCCGGCTTCAGCCATCGGGACAGACGGCCCAGCAAAGCCACCGGGTCGGGCACGTGTTCCAGCACATGCGATAAGGTGATGTGATCGAATGTCGCGTCCCAATGATCATCGGTCAAAGCAGCGACATCATGGATCGCGATCCCTGATCTCGCCAGCTGTCCGAGAAGGTGTGGATCATACTCGGCGCCGTGCAGCTCGTAATCCATCTCCTTGAGCTGCAGGAGATAGAAGCCGCTGCCGCAGCCGTAATCGAGGATCCGCGCAGGTGCTGCCGGAGCAAAGCGCAGGCTCTTGTCGAGCCCGGACGTATCGTACCCGGCAAGCATCACGCCGCGCGCCACGATCCGGTCCGTAAAGCCTGGGGCCTTCAGCAGCCGGCTGCGAAGATAGGATGCTCTGATCCAGCGCCGCAGACCGGACATCTCGCCATTCTCGCCCGCTTCAGAGCCATGGGTGTAGTAGTTGGCATAAGCGTCCAGCAGTCGCTGTCCGAAGGGACGCTTGCCTAGCCAGAGCGAACCACAATTGTCACAACGCAGGAAATCAAACCGGCCTTCATCAGCCGCAAAGAACACGTCCCGCACGTCAACCACGTCTTGATGGCTCTGCTCACCGCCGCAAAACAGGCAGTTCGAACAGTTCTCCAGGCCGTCATCCCAAGCGGGCTCGACAAGCTCATTGTGGCTTGCTGGACCGTCCATGTCGTTTCCTGAAAAAATCTGGCGCAAAAGACGGGTATTCTCTGGCGGCGACCCAGAGGAGAGAGGCGAATGCAACGCGGGCTGAGCCTTTTCTGCGGCGATTTGCCGCGGGGCTTTTACCGGTTGCGCAACGCATCTCGCACAGGCAATAGCGGTCGGCAAGTGGTTTGATACAGCGATATTGAGGCGGACCCTAGTGAACGCGAGCGCAAGGGCGATGGCCCGCCTTCGTCTCCCCCTCGAGCGGATATCTGCAGTCGGCGAAACGGTGATCGGACCCGTGCGAGCGGGTTGCTGATGGCGCTCGCCAGAAACTCTGTCCTGAACCTGATGCCGACCCTCACCGGGGTGGCCGTCAGCATTGCGACCGTGCCGTTCTATCTCTCGATCGTCGGCACCGAACGCTATGGCGCCTTGCTCCTGGCGCTCGTGCTGCTCGGCTACTTCGGTCAAGCGGATTTCGGGCTGGGGCGCGCGATAACCCAGCGCCTTTCGTCCATGCCCGATGCCTCCGCCCAAGATCGTGCCGGTGTGGTGTGGTCGGCATTGGCGGGGGCCGCGGTCATTTCGCTTATTGGCGGCATCGTGGTCTATTTCGTCGCCGAGATATTCTTCAGATCATTTTTCGATGCAGAGCCGGCCTTGCGGGGCGAGGTGCTGTCGTCGGTATGGCTGTTCGCCCTGTGCGTGCCCGTCATCATGCTGACCGGCGTGACCTCCGGAGCGCTGGTCGGCGTCGAACGGTTCGGGGTGGTCTCCATTGGAACGACGATCGGCAACCTGCTGTCACTGGTCTTGCCGCTGGTTGTCGCTGGTGTGCACTCGGTGGATTTCAGCTGGCTGCTGGCAGCCTCGCTCGCCGGCAGGGCAATTGGCCTGATACCGGTCGTGGCGAGCATGATCGCGGTGTTCCTGCGCCACCAGCCGGTCAACCCGTCGCGCGCGCAGTTGCGGCGGCTCTTTTCTTTCGGAAGCTGGATCATGGTGACTGCGATCGTCGGCCCGCTGATGACGATGGCGGACCGTGTCGTGATTGGCGCCGTGCTCGGGGCCGCAGCAGTGGTTGCCTATTCCGTACCAGTCCAGATCGCGGCCCGCACCGTGATGTTCCCGATGGCGATTGTGCAGGCGCTATTCCCGCGCCTTGCCTCGCAAGACGACGCCGAGGCGGCAAGACTGGGCAAGGCTTCGGTCGTGCTGATCGGTCAGCTGTACGGTTTCATTGTCATCGGTCTCATCTGCCTCGCCGCGCCGCTGCTGCGACTGTGGCTGGGAGAGGGGCTTGATCCTCGCTCCATTCTGGTCGGACAGATCACGATCATCGGCGTGTGGGTGAATGCGCTTGCCAACGTGCCCTATGCGCTGATCCAGGCGCGCGGAAACTCGCGCTACACTGCGCTGCTGCATGTGCTGGAACTGCCGGTCTACGGCGCAATGCTGTATGTTTTCGGCGTGTTTTTCGGGCTTTATGGCGTGGCGCTAGCCTTCACCCTGCGTGTGATCCTCGATTGTGCCGCGCTGTTCCACAAGGCTCGCTTTGTCGATGCAGGCGTCATGACCCGGATTGCTGGCCCGGCAGTGCTGATCGCTGCGGCGATGGCGGCTGCCCCATGGATGCAGGATTGGCTTGCGGGGATCATCGGAGCGAGCGTGCTATGCTCGGCGTTGCTGGTGATCACGTGGTTTCATATGCCCGAAGAAGCGCGCAGCTGGATCAACCAGCGGATCGGGCGGTAACCGTGCCAGCGCTGGCCGCTGCGGGCTTGAACGCAGGTGATCTCTGGCCTACCAGAGGCCCCCGGTCCGCTTGGTCACGCCCTGTCAGGCCCCCTGTCTAGCGTGTGGAAAACGTGATGCCCCTGCCCGCACCACATATGGCTGCTCCGCCGCACCAGGCCCAGTGGCAAGCGCCTGCGGTCCAAAGCCGCCGGCCGACCGCGCTTATCCCGCTGCTTGTGGTCTTTTATTCGTTCCTGCTTCTGCCGCCCGAGGTGGAAATCAACGTCTTCGGCGTCAACCTGCCGTCGTACCGCCAAGCGCTGCTGCTGATGGCTGTGCCAGCCTTGCGGATGATCCTGAACAATCGACGAGGCTCGGTCTCGCCCATCGATATCGTCGTGATGATCATGGGCTTCTGGATCATGCTCTCGTTCATGACGATTTACGGGTTTGGATCCGGGATCATCCGCGGTGCGGGGATCGTGACCGATACTGTCGTGATCTACATGATCGCGCGGGCGTGCATCAGGGCGCCTGATGAGCTGCGATATTTCCTGATCCTGTGCTTGCCCGGGCTGATGTTCGCAGGAGGCAGTCTGGCGGTCGAGAGCCTCTCCGGACAGCTCCTGTTACGGCCCATGTTCCAATCGATCTTCGGCAATATCGAGTCCTTCGCGGGGGGCGAAGCGACTGGCGCCCTGTTCCTCGAGCACGAGTATCGCATTGGCATGCTGCGGGCTTACGGGCCGTTCCCGCACCCCATCCTTGCGGGTGCCGTGATGGTGGGCTTCCTGCCGCTCTACTATTTCAGCGGGTTGCGATCGTGGCCCTACTTCTTTGGCATCGCCATCGCTTTCACAGGCTTCTTCTCGCTGAGTTCCGCGGCCTTTCTGGGACTTATGATGTCCATCGCCGCGATCGCGGTGAACCACGTGAAGCCCTACTTCCCGAAGATCTCATGGTGGACTCTGGTCTCGATGCTTGTGCTGCTGGCTGGTGCTGTCCACGTGAGCACAAAGAATGGCATTGTGCCGGTGCTCGCCCGAATGACGCTGACGCCGGCCACCGCCGAATACCGGACCCTTATCTGGGAGTATGGTTCCGCCAGCGTTGTCAGAAATCCCTGGTTCGGGATCGGCTACCAGCAATGGGACCGGCTCAGCTGGATGGCGGGCGATAGCGTCGATGCACATTTCCTTCTTCTTGCCATGCGCCACGGATTGATCGTGCCTGTGATTTTTCTCGCGGGCATTATCTATGGCATGATCAAACTCGGGACGATCATGCCAAGCCTCACTCCGAGAGACCGCACGCTCATGCTGGGTCTCAATATCACCATGTTCGTTTATGTGATCGTGGGGCAGACGGTGAACTACTTCGGTTCGACGGGTCTGGTCTTCATGACCATGGTCGCGCTGCTTGCGTCAATGGTGGAATGGGGCAAAGGCGAACTCAAGGTGCAGACGCAAATACGGATGATGCAGACCCGGAGCAGCCTTTTCGCGCCTCCACCGCAGGGCTTCCATAAGGCCTGACCCGCCGCTCCGGCGAAGCATTACACCCACTTGCTGCCGCTCACCTGGGCCACAGTCCCTTCGGTGACAAAGAACCTGTTTCCAGTCCCACGGTTTATCCCGGAACTTTCGTTCCATTGCTCGGCGTCACCCACATGGAACAGGGTCGGCCGACTGCCGGTAACCCCGTTGCCGAGCGTCAGGATGGCGAGGTCGCCGGTGATCACATTGGTGAACTTCGCCCGGTTCGCGGCGTTGCTCAAATCGAGGCGGGCACTCGTATCCAGCCAGAATGCGCCCATATCGAAGGTGGCGTTGTTGTTGTGGTTCCACTGGTAATCGCCCACATTTGTCCACCCGATCGAACCGCCAACCACCCAGCTGAAATTGGTGAGGGTCTGCGGCTGCCCGTTGATATAGCAGTCATGCCCGATTGCGGCGGTGGCTCGCGACAGATCGACGCTCCACAAGATGTCATATTCCGTGTTGGGCAAAAGGGCCGGCGTTGTCGGCCTGGTGACAATCGCTGCGGACCCGTTCAGCAACCGCATCTCGATGGACCCGTTCGCGTTGAGGAACAGGCTGAGGGCAGGCGCTCCTGCAGTGAAGCCGAAAATGCGGGTGGCAGCAGAAGGCAGCGCGGGGAACCGGAACTTCAGTAACGCGGCCGTGCAGACAGCGCTGTTCGCCTCGGCCAGTCGCCGGGTGCCGCCGATTGTCCGGCGGACGCCCGGGGTGAAGCGGACGACCGGATAAGCCGGGTTCGGCCCGCCCACCCGATCGGTCGCGTTGCTGGACGCTCGGTCGACAAAGCTGGCGACATTGACATTGTCGACGCTCCGCAGCTTGTTGGTGCCGCTGGTATAGCTGACCGTCACCGTATCGTTGCCCGTCACCGCGGCAGCCAGCGTAAGGCCAGCATTCTGCCGCCACACGCTTGCGTTGCTCACGGTCACGGGCGCGCCGTTGACCTTTACGACAAAGTCGGCGGCTGCGGGCGGGGAAACGCTTTCGTTGAGAGCCTGGTCGAACCTGATCCAGACAGCGGCGTTCTTCACACCAGCCTCAACGATCGCCGGTGCCGCCAATTTGGGCACACGATATGCGGTCAGCATCTCCTGAACGAAGGGAAGAACGGTATTGCCCGCCCCGCCTTCCGTGCGCCGTCCGTAGACCGTGTCCATGTACAGCCAGAACTCCGGGTAGTCCCAAAGCGCCTTTGCACCGGTTGTCAGCTCCACCGCCAAGGTGCCCCCGATCAGTGAATAGTTGACGATGTCGCGGTACAGGGCATCCCAGTTCGACCCGCTGTTCTGCGGCGCTGTCATCTGCTGTTCGCCCCATTCCGCGCTGCCGATCATCTGCTGCGTGTATGCGCTGCGTGGCCGTCCGTCCGCGGTGAAGCGGGGCAAGGCGATGTCGTAGCCGCTTACCCGGAAAATCTGGCTGTTCTCGGCCCAGATGGAGCGTTTGTCCGGAGCCAGCTGCGCCAGCCATGATGCCGGGGCCCGGGTACCCAGGGCTGCGGCACAGACGACGATGATCGGGACCTTCCAGCTGTTGCCACCCCCTGCACCCAAGGTGATCGAACCTTCCTCGGCGCGGCTGACCAGATCATCAGCGATTGCTGCCAGCGCGGTGAGAATCTCGCGTTTCTGGGTGGCGGTAAAGCTCGACAGGTGCAGGCACAGCAGTGCGCTGTGCAGGTTCCGGGCGATGTCGCGCCCGTATTCGGGGTGGTTGTTGATCCCCTTGGTGCGGGTGTTGTTGATCGAGTCCGGCATCGAAGTTTCGTGATACCGGGACACCCAACTGATCGCCTGACCGTAGGTGGGAGTGTTGGCCGTCGGCGCGAAGTTCTTGAAGACTGACACATCGAAATCGGAGGCGCGAACTTGCGTTGCCTTGCTCTGCCTTGAAACGCCCGGCCTGATTGCGTCAGGCGCCGGAACATCGCTGACAACGGTGAGCACCACCATGTCATTGCCGGCAGGGCGGTTGTTGATCGGCAGATCGGTGAGGCGCGAGACGAACTTGACTACGCTTCCGCTGGTCACGGCCAGCGCCGTACCGGTCGCGCCGGGATCGACGTTGCTCGGAGCGCTGTAAACCGGCGAAGGCAATCCGCCCAACCCGAGGCTGTCCCAGCCCTGCAGCGTATTCGTGCTGTTGTTGGCAAGGTTGCCGCCGGACGCAAAGCTGCGATTGCCGGGATTTATCATCGTCCCGTGCACCACGCGTCCGGTATAGGGCGGGGTGGTGTTGCCAGAGCCGGTGAGCAAGCCGCTCGTGCCATTGTGCAAGGTACTTGCCGGACTGATCGCCGTGATCGTAACCGGTCCCAAGACCCACCAGTCGCCGTTTGCATACTGGCCTGCGGGTCGCGGCGATCCGAAGGTGAAGGTAACCCCCGACCGACTGACCTGGCTTGCCAAGGATGCGCCGTCATCGACCTTGCGCTGGCGTGGTGCACGACCATAGCCGAAACCGAAGCGCGCCATCAGGCCAGGCCGATCATGTTGCTGGCGGTGGTGCCGGTCGCCCGGATATGCATTGCCCGCACGTCCAGGATGGTGCCGCCAGTGACGTTCATGAACGTCACGTCCTGGGCGCTGTCGACTGCCCGAAGGGCAATGTTGCCGCCGGTGCCGACATAGATGGCTTTGGGCAGCGAGGGGACAGTCGCGACATCGTGCGGGGTGATCGAAAAACAATTGCGGGCAGGAGCAATGAGGCTATCAAGGGCTGTGCCGAAGGTGTCGAATGACATGTGAAACTCCTCGCAGGGTCAAATGGAGGCGTTTCGGTATTTGTTGATTTTCGAGTAGGAAAATCAAAAATCTCCTTCAATCAAGAAGGGCAAGGCAGTCTTCATGTCTGCAATTCCGGTCGCGCGGTTCACCCCTCGGGAAGATGAAGAAGTAAATGTTAGGCGATCTTACGATGGACTTCGTTACGCAGCAGAATGAGCTCGACGAAGAGCTTACGATCATTGTCGTCAGCTACAATACCAGGGCACTTACGCTTCGTGCGCTTGAGACGCTTTACGAGAATGCAGGCGATGTGCGGATGCGGGTAATCGTCTGGGACAACGCATCCGCTGACGATTCCGCGGATGCGATCGCTGCAGCATTTCCCCAGGTCGAACTGGTGCGCTGCCCCGATAATCTCGGATTCGCGGTCGCCAATAATCGGGCATCGGAAATGGTACGCAGCGAATGGATGCTGCTGCTCAATCCGGATACCGAAACCTATCCCAATGCCATCGCGGCCTTGCTGGACTTCGCCAAGGCCAATCCCCGCGCAGGGATCGTCGGTGGGCGCACTGTGTTCCCCGATGGGTCGCTCAACCCCGCTTCGTGCTGGAACAAGATCACAATCTGGAGCCTGATCTGCAACGCATTCGGCCTTGCCGCCGCATTCCCGGCGAGCCCGATTTTCAACCCCGAAGGCATCGGAGGTTGGAAGCGCGACAGCGTCCGTCAGGTCGATATCGTGGTCGGCTGCTTTCTGCTGATCCCGACCGCCTTGTGGCGCAAGCTGGACGGGTTTCAGGCCAAATACTTCATGTACGGGGAAGAGGCGGATCTTTGCCTGAGGGCGGCCAAGGCGGGATACCGCCCGATGATTACGCCCGACGCCCAGATCATGCATCTGGTCGGCGCCTCCACCCCCCAACTGGCGCGCAAGCTGCTCCAGCTGATGCAGGCGCGGGCGACGCTGGTCCACGATCACTGGAGCCCCGCGACCCGCTGGCTTGGACTTTTGCTCCTTCAGCTGTGGTCGTTTAACCACGTGATCAAGAGCAGATTGATGCAAGTGATCGGCAAGGGCGGGCCGAAGAATGACGCATGGTTCGAACTTTGGGGCAGTCGCAGCCATTGGCTCAAAGGGTATGGGCAAAACACCAACTAACGTTCCTGCGCGTTCAGGTTTGCGCCCGATCGCGCGGTGGGTTGCGACTATATCCGCGAGTGGACCTCCCCGGTTGAATTCCACCTAACCGCGTAACGCGCGCTTTGTGGCGCGCTCTCCCCAAAATGAGACGAGTCGACAAAACTTGTCGACAAGCGGCGCCTATTTGATCATCAGAAACGCAGCGGCCGGTGTCTGAGTTTTCCGGGGCCGCGAGATACAGGAACCGCGTTATCAAAGGGCCCCCCGGTGCTTGCATGCCGACTGATTTGCGCACCACCAATTTCCTGGGATTCGATTTAGTCAACGCGACTTACGCGCAGGTTGCGGCTGAGCTGGATCGCCTGTCGCGCGAGGACCGCTTGTCCCTCGTTGTGACCCCCAACGTCGATCACTTCGTAATGCTGCGGGGCAACGAAAGCTCCAGCGAAACAACCCAAAGGTTCGACCGCGCATATCAATCTGCCACGCTACGTCTATGCGATAGCAGGGTTTTGCAGGGCCTAGCCTGGTTGCGCGGCGTTCAACTGAACGTAATCACGGGTAGCGATCTCACCGAAATGCTCTTCAGGGGCGGCTGGCTTGACGGGCGCAAAGTCGCACTTGTCGGCGGGGATGAAAGCATGCTCGCCGACCTGAGGGCGCGGTTTCCCGAGGTCGATTTGTCGCAGCACATTCCCCCGATGGGTGTTCTCGACAACGAGCCGGCAATCGCCCGGATCGAGGAATTTCTGAAGGGCGGAGATTGGCATTATATCCTCTTCGCCATTGGAGCGCCCAGAAGCGAGATCATCGCCCACCGGCTGATGGCGGTAGAGGGGGTGCGCGGTGTCGCATTCTGTATCGGCGCGTCGATCGAGTTTTTGCTTGGCCGCAAGGCCAGAGCGCCGAAGTGGATGCAGGCCGCGCGCCTCGAATGGGCTTTCAGACTCGCCACCGAACCGCGCCGCCTGTGGCGCCGCTATCTGCTGTCAGGGCCCAAAATCATCGCCATTGTTCGCGAATGGCAGCGGTCCTGATCGCGCTCTACCCGTTGCTATAGCCGCGCATCCGCGCCTGACGCCACCATAGGATCTTGCCCGCACCGCCACTCTCTTGGCAAAGGAAGTCGGATCTGCGCTGCCGGGCGATGGCTGACGCGACCAGCGCCGCGGAACGGTATCCAATGAACTGAACCGCGCCGATTGCCATCCACATCGCGACACGCGCAAATCCGGAAAGTCCGCCGTCGCCGAATACGAGAACACAGCGCAACTGCCCCTGATTGAACCGGCGCAACCTGAGCGAGGGGAGCGTCATGCGGTCCTGCGGGACAAGCTCTTCGACCAGCGCCTCGTGGTTCCACAACAGTTGCCGCCCTTGCTTCGTCAGGCCTCGGATCAGCCAGACATCCTCCCCGCCGCGCGCGTTGAAGCGAAGATCGAAGGGCTCGTCCCCGATGAGGCAGCGGGCTTTGTGAAACATCGCGTTGCCAGTGCCGAGATAGGCGGAGCGATCAGAGATATTGTCGCCGGTCGCCGAATGCATGTTCCGGCTGAAATTGCGTTCGACCTGCGCAAAGAGGTCGGCCGGGCAATGGCCGAGCAGCCGCGGCACGATCCGGCCGAAGCTCGCATCTGTGCGGCCATCGGCCTGCGTCAGCCACGCATCGAGCCACCCGGGCGCGGGGACTTCGTCATCATCGAGAAAGATCACATAGGTTCCGCGCGCATTGGCGACCCCGCGATTGCGCGCGTGTACGACTCCGCTCCGACCTTCGTGAACATAGCGCAGCGACGCATCGTCAACCCCTTCCACGACCGGGCGAGCGCTTGCATCCGGGCAGTTGTCGACCACGACGACTTCCACGGAGCGATGCGCAAGCTGCGGACGCAAAGCCGCAATCAGTTCGGCCAGCATTTCCATGCGGCGGTAGGTCGTGATGACGATGCTTGCGTCCATGCGGTTTGCGCCTGTTTACCCCTGATACGCTGTGAGCGCGTGTGCGCTGTCCATAGCTTGCGTGTGATCGCGCCGCTAATGGTCTTGCGCAGATTGCGAGCGGATATTCCGGTGCGGCACAGATGAGTTGTGCGCGGCGAGAGCTCCATCCAGTCCATCGGCGAAGGTGCGAGCGATTGCTGACCGTGAAAAGCGTTCCAAGCCTCCTGTGGCTTGCCATTGGGCAAGGTCGGCCTTGAGCTCGGCTTCGCGGTCGATCACGTGCCGGATGGCCTTGCTGATTTCGCGCGTGCTGCTCGAATCCACACCGATGGCAAACGAGAGGCCGTCAAAGTAGCCGTCGACGCTAGCGTGCTGCGGATAGATGATCGGAAGCCCCGCAAACAGTGCTTCGATGAAGACAAGGCCGAAGGATTCCCGCTTCGACGGCATCACGAATGCGGTTGCGCCGTTCATGATCGGGCCGAGCTCATCTTGCGTGCGCGGACCCATCAGGTGGATGCCCGGCACTTCTCCGATGATGGCTTGGCATTGGGCAGTTTCCTCCGGCGTACCGCCTCCGAAGATTCGCACTTCGCAAGGCTGGCCGGCGGCGGTTGCGCTCCGGACGGCAGCGGCAAGGCCGGTTAAATTCTTGATTGCATGATTGCGCAGGTGAAATGCGCTGATGACGCCCGAACCCCGCGCGACGGGAGCACGGATCATGTCGTTGACCGTGGGGCAGGGCAGATCGACGGTCAGGCCGCGCCTTTCGCCGAGGTGCTGCTCGACAGCGCGGCGCGCCCAAGGTGCAAAGGAAAATACACAGGCCGCCTCGTGGTAGACGGCGCCGAACCTGCCTGCGAGATCCCTGCGGAATGACAGGATCTTCTGATCGGTATTGCCCTGGATCGTCAGTGCGTACGGAATCCCGAGCTGCGTGGCGACTGCTCGGGCGATTAGCCCTTCCACCGTCAGTTTGTGCCCGATGACGAGGTCTGGCACCGCATCCTCTGCGATCAGCCGACGGACGATCCATGCGGCCAACCGCTCGAGCATTGCAGCGTGGAGAATGCCTTTGGGCGGCGCCAGATATTCAAGGCATTCGCCACCCTTGATCGCGCGGATCGAATCCGCACGGACAGGCGACGCGCGCCCGGTGAGGACTTCGGCAACCTGCACAATACTTGGGGTGCGGCGGTTCAGCGAAATGACGCGATGGTCGTACCGGTCTTCGACAAGCTCGATAAGCCGGGAAATGACCGGAGTTTTGCGCGGGTCGATGAGGTCGGGATAATCGGCGCTGAGGTGGAGTATTCGTGGCCGCCCGGTAAGCGCACCCTGACCGTCCGGCATATCTTCCTCCCGGGGGGCTGCTTGCAGGGTGTGGCTCCGGGCGAGCTTTTGCGTTCGCCCGGAGCGATAGGCTTAGTCGCGCGGGCCGTACTGATAATAGGTGTACTGATAATCGTAGGACTGGCCTGCTTCGAGCGCGCGATACTTCGTGAGGATCGCCCCGACCGTCTTGCCGCCAGCAGCCGAGATGCGGCGAACGGCAGCACGGGCGCGGCTGAAGGGCATCGTATTTGCTTCGAGCACGAACACCGTGGCGTCGACGAGGCGGGCCAGCATGGGGGCATCAGCAAGCCCCATGACCGGACAGGAATCGAAGATCACCAGCGAATATTGGCCACGGCAGCGATCAATGAAGTCCGCAAATTCCTGCGAAGCGAGGATTTCGGTCGGGTTCGGCGGTACCTCCCCGATCGGCAGGATTTCGAGGTTTTCGTGCACGCCCTTGACGATCGCGTCTTCAAGCTGGACGTGGCCGAGCACAACCTCGACCAATCCGACCTTCGGCTTCTCGATGCCGAGCAGCTTGGCCACCGAGGGGCGACGGAGATCGGCATCGACGAGCAGGGTCTTTCGGCCGAAGCTCGCAAACATCTCGGCCAGAACCACAGAGGTCGTCGACTTGCCTTCGCCCGCCTGACTGCTGGTCATCTGGATGACGTTGCTGCTGCGCGGCAATGAAAAGTCGATACCGGCCCTGATCGACGAGTAAGCTTCCATCAAGGCGCTGAAGCGGTTCGAACCATCGATCGAAATGTCGCGTTCGGCCACGTAAGGGGTATAGCCGATGAACGGCAGCCCCAGCTTGTCTTCGACATCTTCCAGCGAGCGGATGCGATCGTCAAAGGTTTCGCGAAGCACAGCCAGGCCGGCCGCCAAGGCCACGCCCAAGGCTAGCGCAATCGAAAGATTGCGCAGCAAATTGGGCGAATAGGGCGACGACGGTACCAGCGCTGCATCCAGCGTCTGCAGCGTGCCGGGATTGACGTTGGCGGCGCTGGTGACTTCGTTATAGCGATCAAGCAGGATCTTGAGCTGGTCACGAAGCGCCTGCGCCTCACGGTCAAGCACGCTCAGCTCGACCTTCTGGTCCTGCTCGCCGAGGGTTGCCCCGGTCAGCTGCTCAAGCTCGCGGGCTAGCGCCTGTTCCTGATTGCGGGTGACCGTCAACTGGTTGCGCAGCGCCGATTTGATATCGGAGGTGCTGCGTTCGAGCTGGGCGTTGATCGTGTCGATCTGCGCGCGCAGGTTGACGATCTGCGGGAAGTCATTGTTGTACCGCTGACGCAATTCGGCAAGCTGGGCGCGCTTCGCGGTCAGATCGGCCACCAAACCTTGGAGCGACGCGCTGGTCTGCACTTCCGGAAGTTGGCTCGCCGGCAGATTCTGTACCGCGCGCCAGCGTTCCTCGGCCGCGATGCGGGCCGCGCGTGCTTCGATGAAGCGCTGGTTGATATTGCCGAGTTTGGCACTCGTCAGCGTCGCCGCAGTGCCCGAATCCTCGGATTCCATGCCGCCGACAGGCTGGACAATGATCCCGCGCGACCGGGCATATTCGTTTGCCACTTCTTCGGCGCCCTGCAGGCGGGCGCGGGTCTGTTCGATCTGTTCTGTCAGATAGGACAGCGCATACTTGTTACTTTCAACCGATGTTTGCGTGTCGGACTCAACGAAGGCATCAGCATAGCCATTGGCGATTTCTGCGGCCAGAACCGGGCTTTCGGACTGGACGCCGATTTCGATCACCCAGTTCCCCTGGGGTGCTTCGACGATAACTGAATCGGCAATCTTCGAGATTGCCATTTCGCGCTTGGCAGCCTGCCACTGCGCGTCAGTTGTTCCCGGGGCGCGGCCTTCATCGACGTTCGGCCCGAGCAGATCATTACGCTCGGCCAATTTGAGATTGTCGACCACCACTGCGGCCAGCTTGCGGCTCTTGATCCGTTCAACCAGCGTCGAGAGATATTCGTAGATCTGGTTGGTCGGGACGCTTTGGTCGTTCTGGCTCTCGACTACGGTTTCGCCGTAGGGCTTCACGCTGACCTTGGCAGTCGCCTGATACATCGGCGTCACCAGCAAGGTGATGATCAGACCGATCGTAGCCGCTGCGAACAGAACGCCCGCCACCAACCAGCGCTGCCGGAACAGGATCCCGCGAATGACCGACACATTGATAAGCTGTGTCGACGGTTGTTGCACCGCCATTTGGCGCGATGCGATATAGGGATCAAGCCAATTGCCCTGACCTGCGGGCTCAGCACTACTGATGATTGGACGTTCAGTCATGATCTCACTGTATGCCTGCCACTGCAAAGACGCCGAACGCAGGCAGCGCCTTGAGCAGGTCTTCCCAGAACTGCGAAAGCCCGTCGGTCCCCATGACCACACGATCTCCCGGCTCTAGGACCGGATCAAGCATCGTGCCTTGCTGGATCTGAGCATAATCGAACTTGGCGATCATGATGCCTTCGGGCGTTTCCCGGAATACCGCCATCTGGGATTCCTTGGTTGTCCGCTTGAGGCCGCTCGCCAAGGCGACGGCAGTCGATAGCCGGGCACCGGGCTGGAATGCATAAACGCCAGGCTTGTCGACCGCGCCTTCGACAGTGACAAGATGTGAGGCGTATTCAGCGATGTTCACGCTGACAATCGGGTTTTTCAGGCCAGCGGCAGCCATACGCCGGGTCACGTCCTGCTCAAGCTGCTTGGCGGTCATGCCGGCTGCGGGGATCGATCCGATCATGGGCAGCGACACATTGCCTTCGACGCCAATCCGCACCTCTTCAAGAGACAGTTCCGGTTCGCGGAAAACGACCACCGAAATCTGATCCGAAGGACGCAGTGCGTAAGTGGTGGGGCGGGTGACGCTAAAGTTCGCCTGACCCAGTTCGGCCACTGGCTGGCTCGCAGCGCGACCGATTTTTGGTTCGGGTGTAGAGGCGCAACCAGCTATCGAGAATGCTGCGGCAAGCCAGATGGAAGTGCCAATTGCACGGCGCGCATTATGTGACATATCTTTCCCCTCGCTGCTTGGAAAACGGGCCTTAGCCTCTGGCATGACGCGGCGCAACATCATTGAATCCGCGCTGCAGCACGGCCTGCCGTGTCGTCTTTAACCTATCCTAGGAAACCGTGCCTTGAGGTCATTTGCAAGAGCGCGCGAACGCGAATACATCACGGGCGCAGACCTGCACGGCGCATCAAGCGTTTAGCGATGGGGCAGGCGCAAGAAGACGGGAGCACGCATTGATGACCGGGGCACCATCGGCGCTCAGCCTTGCTGCTGCGGGCATGTACATGATCGTTGTGGCAGCGGTCGTGCTGGCCTTTGTGCGGGCGATCGGGCTGCAGCAGGTTACGTGGCACAAGATCGCATGGGGCGCGATTGCTGCCATATTCTTGGGCCTTGTATTGATGCGCATTTTTGCAGTCGAGGAGTTGGTGCGAAGCGAACTTCGCGGCAAGCTCTACACTGAAGGTGTCTATCAGAACCGCCGCTCCTTGCAGGCGCCTTTGTTTGTATTCGTATTTGCCATGGCCACTGTGATTGCCGGCGGATTGTTCAATTTCGTAGCGCGCGGCATCAGGGGGCGGCGGAACATTGCCGCGGTCATCGCTATCGGTTGCACCGGCGGTATGGTGTTTCTTCTGGCGCTGCGTCTGGTCTCGCTGCACTCGGTGGACGAGTTGCTTTATGGCACCTTGAAGCTCAACTGGGTGGCCGATCTTGGCTTGAGCCTGATCGTGCTGGGCTGCGCGGTCCGCTATGTCCGGGTCGTGCGGGCCGGACCATCTGGCAGGTCGGCTAGCCCGCCTCGGTCGCAGCGATAACGCGTTCGGCAATCCGGCGTGACGCTGTCCCGTCGCCGTAGGGATTGTGGGCCCGCGCCATCGCCTGATAGGCGGCGGGATCATCAAGAAGGCGCGACGTTTCCCGAACAATGACAGATGCATCGGCCCCGACCAGCTTGGCAGTGCCGGCTGCCACGCCCTCGGGGCGCTCGGTCGTATCGCGCATTACCAGGACCGGTTTGCCGAGGCTCGGGGCCTCTTCCTGGATGCCGCCGGAATCGGTCAGCACAATGTCGCTCGCCGCCATCATGGCGACAAAATCTAGATAATCCAGAGGGTTGATGAGCGCGATGTTGCCATATCCCGCCAGCGCGGGACGCATGACGTCTGCGACATTGGGATTGGGGTGCAGCGGGTAGATGATGGCAACATCATCCCGCGCGGCAAGTGCCTGCAATCCTTGTGCAATCTGCGCCATCCCCGCGCCGAAATTCTCGCGCCGGTGGGCGGTGACGGCAATAATACGTTTGCCCGCGAACCGTTCTTTCAGCGGTGCGATGGCGGGGGCCAGAGCCGGATCGGCGGCGATTTTACCCTGCGCGAACAGTAGGGCATCAATCACTGTATTGCCGGTAACGTGTATGGAGTTTTCCGCAACGTTTTCAGCGCGCAAGGCCGCCGCAGCAGTCTCGGTCGGGGCAAAGTGAAGGTCTGCGACCACGCCGGTGACCTTGCGGTTCACCTCTTCGGGCCAAGGCGAATAGATGTCGCCGCTGCGCAGGCCAGCCTCGACATGACCCACAGGAATCCGCCGAAAATAGCACGCCAGCGATGCCATCATCGTGGTCAGCGTATCGCCGTGCACCAGCACCCGGTCAGGCCGTAGGGTGTCCAAAGCCTGCCCGAAGCTGGTCAAAATGCGGCTCGAAAGGCCATCCAGGGACTGGTCTGGAAGCATCAAGTCGAGGTCTAGGTCGGGTCTAAGCCCGGCTAGAGCGAGCACAGCGTCGAGCAATTCGCGGTGTTGGGCCGTCACCACCACCTTCACATCGAACCGGCCGGTTTCGCGCAGCGCGAACACCACCGGGAACATCTTGATCGCTTCGGGCCGGGTACCAAAGGTCACCAGAATGCGGGGCTTCCCGCCGCTGGCGGTCATCGCCGCAGCATGCCCCGCGTGTCGAACACGATCTTCCCCGCCAGCTCGTGCGGAGAGAGATGTTTGAACGCGGTGTGATCGACCAGCACCACCACAATCTCCGCCTGCCGGAGGCCTGCGTCAAGCGTCACCAGCTCTGCGCCCGTACCTTCAAACGCCTTGGGCAGATCGTCGGTGAAGGGTTCGACCACCAGTATCCGGTCACCATGCGTGTGGGAAAGCGCCTCGGCGATTTCGAGGGCGGGGCTTTCGCGGAAGTCGTCAATGTCGGGTTTGAAGGCGAGGCCAAGCAGTGCGACCTTGCCATCCGGCGCGGCATCAAGCAGCGCGCGGATCTTGTTTTCGGTGTGGACGGCTTTGTGATCGTTGACCTCGCGCGCGGTGCGCACCAAGCGGGCCGCCTCCGGAGCGCCGGAGACGAGGAACCACGGGTCGACCGCGATGCAGTGCCCGCCGACGCCGGGGCCGGGCTGGAGGATGCTGACGCGCGGGTGGCGGTTGGCGAGGCGGATCACCTCCCACACGTCCACGCCGATCACGTCGGCAATCATCGACAGCTCGTTTGCAAACGCAATATTGACGTCGCGGAAGCTGTTTTCGACGAGCTTGACCGTCTCGGCCACGCGGGCGGTGGTGTAAAGACAATCGCCCTTCACGAAACTGGTATAGAGCACCGCGGCCCGCTCGGCGCAGGCCGCAGTCACGCCGCCTATGACGCGGTCATTGTGGACGAGTTCGTTGACGATCCGTCCGGGCAAGACGCGTTCCGGGCAATAGGCCAGCGCAATGTCTGCCTCTTCGCTGGAACCGTCGCGCGGCACCACGATATCCGGGCGCAATTCGGCGATGATCGCTGCGACACGTTCGGTGGTGCCGACCGGCGATGTGCTCTCGACGATCACGCAGGCACCCGGCAGAATCTTGGGCGCGATCGCGCGGGCGGCGGCCTCGACAAAGGAAACATCGGGCGCATTGTCCGGCCCCAGCGGGGTCGGCACGGCGATCATGTAAAAGCTCGCCGTCGGCACCTCGGTCGAAGCGACCAGCGTCTGCGCGGTGATGGCGTCATGCACCAGCTTGTCGAGATCGCGTTCCTCGATGTGAACACCGCCTGCGTTGACCGTTTCCACCACGCGCGGCGATACATCCACCCCGCACACGCTCCAGCCATAGCTGGCGAGCAGCGCTGCGGTCGGCAGGCCGATATAGCCCAGCCCGATCACCGCAACCTGATGGTCAGGGGCAGGATGAGCCAGGGCCTTGCGCCCGAGCGCTGCGGTGGCATCGAATGGAGCGTTCATGCAGGTCTTGTTCCGGTTTTCAGCGGGAACAATGGCCGCAAAGCCCTTAAAATCGCGTTAGGCTTGCTACGCTTTTACCATGGGGGGGCAGGCGCAGGTTTGGCTTACTTCGCCAGCGCCTGCTGGTAGGCGGCGAGCAGCGGTGCAATCTGGTGCTGCCAGTTGAGTTCGTTCACCACGCGCGCACGGCCATAGGCACCCATGCGTTCGCGCGCGGCAGGGTCATCAACCAGCGCGACGATCTTTTCCGCCAGATCGACCGGATCGTTCGGCGCCGCATAGAGCGATGCCTCCTGCGCGGAGAAACGCCCTTCGGTCACATCGAACTGCACCATCGGCTTGCCGAGGCTCATATATTCCATGATCTTGTTCATGGTCGACTTGTCGTTCATCGGATTGACCCGGTCAGGGTTGACGCCGAGGTCCATGGTCGAAAGCACTTCGAACAGGGTCTGGTCGGGCGCGCGTCCGGCGAAGGTGATGAAGTCGTCCAGACCGCGCGCGGCCGTGAGGGCCTGCAACTTGTCGAGTGACGACCCGGCGCCGACCAGCACGAACTGGATGTCCTCGCGGCCCAGCTTGCGCACGATATGATCGGTGGCTTCGATCAGCAGATCGATACCCTCCTGCTCGCCCATGACTCCGACATAGCCGACCATGTGCGCGCGGCCGTTCTTCCAGCTTTCCACCGGCGGCACCAGCTTGAGCCGGGAAAGATCGGGGCCTGAACGCACCACGTGGACGCGATCGGGGGCCATCCCGCCGCGTTCGATGGCAATCTTCCGGTAGGAATGGTTGGTGGCGATTGAGACGTCAGCGGCCTTGAAGGTCATCTTTTCGAACAACCTCATCAGCCACCAGAAGAAGCCCCGCTTGCCGAACTTGGCTTCGTAAAGCTCGGGATTGATGTCGTGGTGATCGAAAATGTAGCGCGTGCCCGCCAGCTTGAACGGCAGCGCGACGAGGACGATCAGATCGGGCGGATTGCAGCCCTGGATCACGTCGATCCGGCGCTTGCGGTGGATCTTCCATGTCAGCACCGTCTCCCAGAACAGCGCGGCGCTGTATTCGGCGAGGAAGCCAAGCGCGGTCTTGGCTTCAAACGGCAGGGGGTGACGGTGGATCTCGATCCCCTCGATCACCTCGAAACGCGCCTCGTATCCCTTGCCGATGGGGCAGATGATCGAAACATGCGCGCCGGCGGCCTTGAGCGTGCGGGCTTCCTGCCACACCCGCCGGTCGAAAGGCAGCGGCAGGTTCTCGACCACGATCAGCACGTGCCGCCCCGCAAGCGGTTCGCCCGGTATGGTGACCGGGATGCCTTCTTCGGCCGTGGTGGCTGCAACGTTACTCATCGTCAGGCGATAGCGCTGGTATCGACGAGCTTGGTACGGTCAATAGCGAGAGTATCGATCAGGCGATTGGTGGCGATGATCCGGGCATATTCGCGGGATTCTGCGGTTTGCTGCGTCACCATCAGATCATCGATGCGCGGCAGCACGGAATAGGCATAGCCGAGGTTCTGGCCGACAAGGCTGCTCGGTGCGACCTTGGGATCGTAGATATCGACGTCGTATCCCGCTTCGAGCAGTTTGCGGGCCATGTCCACCGCCGGGCTTTCGCGCAGGTCGTCGGTCTCCAGCTTGAAGGCGAGGCCAACAAGCAGCACCCTGGCGCCCGCTTCAAGGCCCTGCGTGGCGTGCAGGAACTGGTGATGCTTGTGCGCCTCGTTCGACCGGATCAGCGCATCCACCAAATGTGTCGCCGATCCGGTGTCGGCAGCGATGTATTGCAGCGCGCGGACGTCCTTGGGCAGGCAGCTCCCGCCGAACGGGCCGCCGGGGCGCGTGTAATAGGCGGAAAGGTTGAGCTTGGTGTCGCTCTTGAAGATCGCGTGCACCTCGCTCGCGGAAATGCCGAGGTTCTGGCACACGCGCCCGATCTCATTGGCGAAGGCGACCTTCACCGCATGCCACGAATTGTCGACGAACTTGGTGATCTCGGCCTCGCGCAGGCCGACTTCGAAGACCGGCGCGTTGATGCCCTCGTTGAGCTTTGCCATGTTGGCAGATGGCTTTCCGCCGAGCGTGCCGATGACGATCTTGGGCGGATGGAAGAAATCCTCGATGGCCGAAGCTTCGCGCAGGAATTCGGGATTGTAGACCAGTTCCACGGTCTTTTCCGCTTCCGCGCCGAGGTGGCTTTCGATGATCGGCCAGATGATGTTCTCGCACGATCCGGGACGCATGGTCGAACGGTAGACGAGAGTCAGCGGGCTCGCGCGATCAGGCTTCAGCGCGGCGGCGATTTCACGGGTGACCTGCGCGATAAAGCTCATGTCGTGCGCGCCATCGACGCCTGACGGCGTGCCGACGCAGACGATCGCGATGTCGCAATTGTCGAGTTCGTCCGACACACGGGTGACAGCCTTGATCCGGCCATCGGCATGCGCAGCTGCAATCAGTTCATCGAGGCCGGGTTCGTAAACAGGTGCGCGCCCCGAATTCAGTGCTGCGACCTTGGCGTCGCTGACATCGACGCCGATGATGGTGTGTCCCTGACTGGCAATACAGCCCGCCGCAGCCGAGCCGACATAACCCAGTCCGAAAATCACAACGTTCACAATGTTTCCCCGGTGGCGCGCGGCGACACCCCTAGCTCGTCGATAGCAATCGAATCTTAACGTAGTAAACAGCAGCCCTGCGAACTAACGCAGATAAGCAACACTTGATCGTAAAAGTACCTATAGGCGCACGGTCTGTCCTAGCACAAGTTCCGACCACTCCGGACGACAAATCAATAGGTTGGGCATATAGGTGTCCGCCCGATTATAGACCAGCGGGCGGCCATCGATGCATGAGGCGTGGAGACCATGCGCAAGCGCCACGGCGACGGGGGCGCAGCTGTCCCATTCGTGCTGGCCGCCGGAGTGGAGATAGACCTCGGCCTCGCCGCGCACCACCGCCATCGCCTTGGCCCCGGCACTGCCCATCGCAATCAATTCGCCGCCAAGCGCGGCTGCGACGGCCTCCGCCTCGCGCGGGGGGCGGGTGCGGCTGACGACAAAGCGCGGGCACTCGGCTGGCGGGGGCAGGGGGCGCGGCTGGTCTGATCGCAGCACGATACCGCCGTCCAGCCCCGGCAGGGCCACCGCGCCGACGCGGGGGATGCCATCGACCGCCAGCGCGACATGCACCGCCCAATCGGATCGGCCCTCGCTGTACTCGCGCGTGCCGTCGACCGGATCGATGATCCACACACGCGACTTGGCGAGGCGGGCGGGGTTGTCCTTCTCCTCTTCCGAAAGCAGGCCGTCATCGGGCCGCGCGCTGCGGATCGCGTCACACAGCAGCCGGTTGGCGGCCGCGTCCCCGGCATCGCCCAGCGCCTTGCCGCTCAGCCCGCTGCCCGCGCGCACTTCCAGCAACAGCCGCCCGGCGACTTCGGCCAGTTGCGCGGCCAGCGCGGCATCATCGCGGTAGGCCAAGTTGGGTCCAGAGGGCGTCATTTCAGCGGCAGGATCCGGTCGATGATGTAACGTGCCGCTTCCTCGGGGGTCATGTCCACCGTGTTGACCCGGATTTCCGGATGTTCGGGCGGTTCATAGGGACTGTCGATCCCGGTGAAGTTCTTGAGCTGACCAGAACGTGCCTTCTTGTAGAGCCCCTTCACATCGCGCGCCTCGGCCACCGAGAGTGGCGTGTCGACGAAGATTTCGATGAACTCGCCCTCGGGCAGCATCTTGCGCACCATCTCGCGCTCGGCACGGAAGGGGCTGATGAAGGCGGTGAGCACGATCAGCCCCGCGTCTGCCATCAGTTTGGCGACTTCGCCGACGCGGCGGATATTCTCGATCCGGTCGGCCTCGGTAAAGCCGAGATCGCGGTTGAGGCCGTGGCGCACATTGTCGCCATCCAGCAGGAAGGTGTGCCGGTTCATCACGAACAGCTGCTTTTCGACCTCGTTGGCGATGGTCGATTTGCCGCTGCCCGACAGGCCGGTGAACCACAGCACCCGGGGCCGCTGGTTTTTCATCCCCGCGTGATCGTCCCGCGTGATCGAAACCGGCTGCCAGTGGACGTTTTCGGCACGGCGCAGGTTGAACTCGATCATCCCCGCCGCGACCGTCGCGTTGGTGAACTTGTCGATCAGGATGAACCCGCCGAGGTGGCGGTTGGTGGCATAGGGCTCGAAGGCGACCGGGCGGTCTGTCGCGAATTCGGCGACCCCGATAGCGTTAAGGCCGAGGGTCTTGGCCGCGAGATGTTCGAGGCTGTTGACGTCGATTTCATATTTGGGCGGCTGGACCGTGGCCGTGACCATCTGGGTGCCGAGCTTCAGCCAGTAGCCGCGCCCGGGCTTCAGCGCCTCCTCGTCCATCCACACGAAGGTCGCGCAGAACTGGTCCGAGGCTTGCGGCGGATCGCCTGCGGCGGCGATGAGGTCGCCGCGTGAGCAATCGACCTCGTCGGCGAGGGTGAGGGTGACGGACTGGCCAGCTACTGCTTCGTCAAGATCGCCATCGAAGCTGACGACCCGCGCCACCGTACTGGTCTTGCCAGAGGGCACGATCCGCACCGCATCGCCCGGGCGCACCACGCCGCTGGCGATCTGCCCCGCAAACCCGCGGAAGTCGAGATTGGGGCGGTTGACCCATTGCACAGGCATCCGGAACGGCTGCCCCTGCGCTGCGGCAGCATCGACTTCGACGGTCTCGAGGTGCTGGATCAGTGCCGGCCCACCGTACCAAGGCGTGTTGGCGGACAGCGCCGTGATATTGTCGCCCTTGAAGCCCGAGATCGGAATGGCGGCGAAGTCCGTGATGCCGATGCTGGTCGCAAAGGTGCGGTAATCGGCGACGATGCTGTCAAAAACGGACTGATCGTAACCGACCAGATCCATCTTGTTCACCGCCAGCACCACGTGGCGGATGCCGAGCAGGTGGACGAGGTAGGAGTGCCGCCGCGTCTGTTGCAGCACGCCCTTGCGGGCGTCGATCAGGATCACGGCGAGATCGGCGGTCGATGCGCCGGTCACCATGTTGCGGGTATATTGTTCATGCCCCGGCGTGTCGGCGACGATGAACTTGCGTTTCTCGGTCGTGAAGAAGCGGTAGGCGACGTCGATGGTGATCCCCTGCTCGCGCTCGGCGGCGAGGCCATCGACCAGCAGCGCGAAGTCGATGTTTTCGCCTTGCGTGCCATGCTTCACGCTGTCGCTTTCCAGCGCGGTCAGCTGGTCTTCGAAGATCATCTTGGAATCATAGAGCAGCCGCCCGATCAGGGTGGACTTGCCGTCATCGACCGAGCCGCAGGTGATGAAGCGCAGCAAGCTCTTGTGCTGGTGTGCTTCGAGATAGGCGTCGATATCCTCGGCGATGAGCGCGTCGGTCTGGAAGGACGATTGGTCGTTCATCAGAAGTACCCCTCCGCCTTCTTGTCTTCCATGCTGGCCGACTGCCCCTTGTCGATTGCACGGCCTTGGCGTTCCGATCCGGTGGCGAGCAGCATTTCCTGGATGATGTCGTTCATTGCGGTCGCCTCGCTCACCGTCGCGCCGGTCAGCGGGTAGCAGCCCAGCGTGCGGAAGCGGACGGAACGCGTCACCGGCTCCTCGCCCGGTTCCAGCCGGAACCGGCCATCATCAACCACCAGCAGCATCCCGTCGCGCTCCACCGTGGGGCGGGGCTTGCTGAAATAGAGCGGCACGATGCCGATGTTTTCGAGCGCGATATATTGCCAGATGTCGAGCTCGGTCCAGTTGGAGATCGGGAAGACGCGGATGCTTTCGCCCTTGGCCTTCTTGGCATTGTAGAGGTTCCACAATTCCGGGCGCTGGTTCTTCGGGTCCCAGCGGTGTGCGGCGCTGCGGAAGCTGAAAATGCGTTCCTTGGCGCGGGCCTTTTCCTCGTCGCGCCGCCCGCCGCCGAAGGCTGCATCGAAGCCGTGTGCGGTCAGCGCGCGCTTCAAGGGGTCGGTGAGCTGGGCCTGACTATAGAGTGCGCTGCCCGTGTCGAAGGGATTGATGCCCTGCGCCTCGGCCTCGTCATTCTGGGCGATGATCAGCCGCAGCCCGTATTCGCGCACGGTCTTGTCACGATGGGCGAGCAGATCGGCGAAGTCCCACCCGCTTGCCACATGCAACATCGGGAAGGGCGGGGGCGCAGGGTAGAAGGCCTTGCGCGCCAGATGCAGCATCACCGAACTGTCCTTGCCCACCGAATAGAGCATGACCGGGTTCTCCGCCTCGGCCACGACCTCGCGGAAGATGTGGATGCTTTCGGCTTCGAGCCGTTCGAGATGGGTAAGGGAGCGCATGATGGTGCAGTTAGACGCTCAAATGCCGCTCACAAGCAAGATTGCCTTGTGCATGGCCAAGGCGAGGCTTTGAAGGGTGGCAGGGGGGCTGGCAATGTGGAGACTTGCTCTCGCTCGGCCGGCTTGCTTAAGGCTGGGGCAAAGGGAGAGACATATGAGCCAATCGTCAGGGCCGCTTTCGGGCCTTCGCGTTCTCGAATTCAGCGGTATCGGGCCGGGGCCGCACGTTGCGATGCTGCTGGCCGATCTGGGGGCCGAAGTGGTGCGGATCGACCGGCCGGGGGCAGGGGTGAGCAACCCCGTGGTCGAACGCGCGCGGCACCGGCTGGCGGTCGATCTGAAAAGCGACGAGGGCAAAGCGGCAGTGCGCGCTGCTGCCGCCCACGCCGACGTGCTGATTGAAGGCTTCCGCCCCGGGGTGATGGAGCGGCTGGGGCTGGGGCCGGAGGCGCTGCTCGCCGCCAACCCGCGCCTTGTCTATGCCCGCATGACCGGTTGGGGGCAGGACGGGCCGCTCGCGCAGGCTGCCGGGCACGACATCAATTATATCGCCATCACCGGCGCGCTTGCGGCGGTCGGCAAGGCTGGCGAGACCGCGACCCCGCCACAGAACCTCGTCGGCGATTTCGGCGGCGGGTCGATGTATTGCGCCTTCGGGATCATGGCGGCGCTCTATGAACGCGAACGCTCGGGCAAGGGGCAGGTCGTCGATGCTGCGATTGTCGACGGGGCGACCAGCCTGATGAGCTTCTTCTTCGGCGTGCGCCATCTGCCGCACCTCTCCACGGAGCGGGGCAAGGGGATGCTCGGCGGGGCGGCGCATTTCTACCGCTGCTTCAAATGCGCGGACGGGAAGGAAATCTCATTGGGGTCGATCGAGCCGCAGTTCTATGCCGAGATGCTCCAGCGCGCCGGTGCGCCCGAGGAACTCGCGCAGGCGCAGATGAATCCCGCCAACTGGGACGACTACGCCGAAAAGCTGGCCGCATTGTTCCTGACGAAGACGCAGGCCGAATGGTGCGAATTGCTCGAAGGGACCGACGCCTGCTTCGCCCCCGTGCTGGGGATCGAGGAAGCGCGTGACCATCCGCACATGAAGGCGCGCGGAGCTTACGTGGAGCATGACGGCGCATGGCACACTGCCCCCGCCCCCCGCTTCAGCCGCACGCCGGGGGCGGTGCGTTCCAGCGCCGATGATGGCGCGGACGTCGTCTCCCGTTGGCAGGGGGCCGCGTAATGGCGGGCAAGTTCTTCGACGAATGGGTGGTGGGCGAACGGATCGAACACCCGATCCGCCGGACAGTGACCGAGACCGACAACCTGCTGTTCTCCACGATGACCCACAACCCGCAGCCGCTGCACATCGATGTGGAAGCCGCCAAGGCAAGCGGGTTCGGGCAGATCCTCGTCAACTCCACTTTCACCTTCAGCCTGCTGGTCGGCCTGTCGGTAGGGGAGACGACGCTGGGCACGCTGGTCGCCAATCTCGGCTTCGACAAGGTCGTGACACCCAAACCGGTGTTCATCGGCGATACCCTGCGCGCCTATTCCGAGGTCAAGGACTTGCGCGAAAGCAAGTCGCGGCCCGATGCCGGGATCGTCACCTGGGTCCATGAAATGTGGAACCAGCGCGACGAGGTGGTGTGCCGGTGTGAACGTTCGGCCTTAATCCACCGTCGCGGCTGAGGCCATCACCTCGCCGCCCAGTGCCTGCCACAACACGATCCGCGCGCGGGCTGCCCGGCCCAATGCCGCCGCTGCCCGCTCGCCGCTTGAATCTGCCGCGCGGCGGGCTTCGAGCACTTCGAGGAAGCTGGCAAGGCCCGCACGGTAGCGGGTTTCGGCAAGGCTGGCGGCGCGGGTCAGCTGATCGCGCTCGTTGACCGAAAGCTGCGCCTCGGCATCGGCTGCTGCCACCACGCCGTAAGCGGCCTCGGCATCGCCCAGAGCGGTGAACACCGCCCCGCGATAGGCAGCAAAGGCAGCGCGCTTGTCGGCTGCGGCGAGGTCAATCCCGGCACCGACCCGTCCGAAATCGAGCAGCGGCCCGGCAATCCCGGCGGTCAGCGTGCCGATGATGGAGTCGTTGAAGAAATCTTCGGGATCGAAAGCCAGAAGCCCGATGACGCCGGACAAGGTGATGCGCGGGAAGCGGGCGCGTGCGGCGGCGGCGAGGTCGGCATCACTGGCGGCGAGGTTCGCAGCGGCAGCGGCCACATCGGGGCGGTTGGCGAGGAGTTCGGAAGGCAAGCCGGCGGGCGCAGGCGCGGGGGCCAGCACCGGCGCGGCGGTCGCCAGCGCGGCGCGCACGCTGGCTGCGTTTTCGCCGGTCAGCGTCACAAGCCGTCCGATCAGCCGCGCGCGTTCGCTATCGAGCGCGGCGAGCCGGACTTGCGATGAACTCGCGGTCGCCTCGGCCCGGACGCGGTCGAAACCGGGGGCGATGCCTGCGTTCTCCCGCACCTTCGCCAGCGCTGCGAGCTGCTGTGCGGCGCGCATATCCTCGCTGATGGCAGCGGCGCGCGCGTCGAGCACCCGCCAGTCGGTGATGCTGGCAGCAATCTCGGCAAGCAGGCTCAGCCGCACAGCTTGGGCCTGCGCGCTGGCGGCATCGATCCGGGCAAGCGCGGCGCGCTCTTCCGCCTTGAGGCGCCCGAAAATGTCCGGGTCCCAGCTCGCCGTGATGTTCGCGCCATAAGAAGTCTGCTCGCGCGGGATGAAGCCCTGCTGCCCCGCCTGACCGAACTGCGCGGGGTTGATACGGTTGCGGGTGACGTCGCCATCGGCGCCGATGTTGGGCAGGCGCTCCGCCCCGGCGCGGCGGGCGCCGGCACGCGCCGCGTCGATCCGCGCCACCGCTTCGGCAAGGCTGGGGCCCTGCGCAAGCGCGGCTTGGGACAGCGCGCGATAGGCCGGATCGCCTTCCGGCATTAGCGCGGCGAGTGCCGTGCCGGTGCCCCCGTCGGGCTGGAAGAAGAACGCCTGCGGCAGATCGGGCGCGGGCGTCGCGATCTCGGGTGCGGGCTGCATCACGCAGGCGGCGAGCGCCAGCGGGAGCAAGGCCACAGCAGCGGAGGAAATGCGGCGCATGGCCTCAGTTCCCCTTCTTGGCAGCCGCGCCAGGCTTGGCCGGGATGAAGGCATCGATCTGCTGGCCGACGCGGAAAGCATCGCTCGGCGGGAGGGCGTAGATCAGCTGGAGCACGCGCACATCGACGCGTTCGGCGGCGCTGTTGGTCAGCGAACGCTTGGGCACCACTTGCGGTTCGGCCCGCACGAAGGTGGCATTGACGTGCAGCTCGGCAGCGCCGCGCGGGGAGATCACTGCAGGCTCGCCCAGCGCAACGCGCGCCACTTCGTTCTCGTCGATGTCGACGCGCACGTGCAGCGGGTTGGTCTCGCCCATCTGGATGAAGGGTTGGCTGTTGCCGCCGCCCTGTGTGGCTACGAACTCGCCCGCACGGATATTCACCGCGAGGATCTCGCCCGCAATCGGCGCGCGGATCACCAGTCGCTCGATCTCGGTGCGCGCGGTAGCGGCGGCGGACTGGGCGGAGGCAAGGCGCGCACGGGCGAGCCCGAGGCGGCTGGTCGCGGCGGCTTCCTCCCCCTCGGCGCGGATCACCTCGGACCGGCTGACGGCAGCGGTGTCGGTCAGGTTGCGATACAGCGCCAGCTGCTCACGCGCGGTCTTTTGCGCGGCGCTAGCCTCGGCAATCGATGCGCGCGCTTCCTGGATTGCGGCATTGGCCTGATCGAACTGCGCGCGGGCGGCGCGGGCGTCCACCAGGAATAGCACGTCACCCTTCGCGACCCTGTCGCCGGGGCGTACCCGGACATCGGTGACGAGGCCCGATAGTGCCGAGCCGATGTCGATCACTTCGCTCGCCGGCTCGACAATTCCGGCCCCTGCGACGCGCGGCTGGTTGGCAAGCTTGCCGACTGCCTTGGGCGGCTGCTCGGTCGGCTCGGCGGTCGAACGGTCGGGCAGGCCGAAAAAGATCAGCCAGGCGGCAAAGGCCACGCCGATCAGCGCGGCAATCGGCAGGATCTGGCGGGCAAAGCTCACATTGCGCAGCATGGCGTCCTCAGCGGGTTCAGGAGGGAGAGGGGGGCGGAAAGAGCCGCATCAATGATCATCGGGCATTTCCTTGCCGTCATGGGTGATGCGTCCGTCTTCCAGAACGATGATCCGGTCAGCCAGATCGAAGATGCGGTTATCGTGGGTGACGATGATGCAGGCGCGATCCGGTGCGACCGCGACTTCGCGCAGCAGGTCCATCACCCGGCGGCCCGAACTGGCGTCGAGCGCGGCGGTCGGCTCGTCGCACACGACAAGGCGCGGTTCGTGCACCAGTGCGCGGGCGATGGCGACGCGCTGCTGCTGCCCGCCGGAAAGCTGGCGCGGCAGCTTGTCGGCCTGATTGCCGATGTTGAGCTTGTCGAGCAGCACCTTGGCCCGCTCGCGCGCTTCCTCGCGGGGTACACCCTGCGCGATCAGCGGTACGGCGGCGTTGCTGGCAACATCAATCGAGGGGATCAGGTTATACTGCTGGAAGATGAAGCCGATATTGTTGAGCCGGAACTTCACCAGTTCGGTGTCCGACAGCTTGTAGATGTCGGTGCCGAACACCTTCACCTCGCCCTCGGTCGGCCACAGGATGCCGCACATGATCGAGATCAGCGTCGTCTTGCCCGACCCGCTCTCGCCCACGACATAGGTCATCTCGCCCGGGCGGATATCGGTATTGATGTCGTGCAGCACGCGGATGGTGGTCTGCCCGGCCTCGAAATCGCGCGAGATGCCGCGCGCGCAGATCGCCGCTTCGGGGGCGCAACCGCCGATGGTTGTTGTGTCCATGATTGCTTCCCCGCTCACCTGAACACCGATGCCGGTTCGGTATTGAGCACAGAGCGGATCGCGATCAGGCCGGTGATGGCCAGGATCACGAAAACCGCAGCGAGACTGATGAGCGGGATCTGCCAAGGAATGTAGAACCCCTTGAAGAAGGGATTGGCGCCGAAACCCTTGATGAAGGCGACCGTGCCGATCACCCCCAGCGCATAGCCGATCAGACCGACCATTCCCGCCTGCGCCGCGACCATCTGCACGATCTTGGCATTGGTGACGCCAATCGCCTTCAAGGCGCCGAACTGCTTGATGTTGTCACGCAGGAACAGGCTGAAGGTCAGGCCGACAATCGCCACGCCAACCACGAATCCGAGAAACACGGTGATGCCGAAATTGGTGGGGATGCCGGTGTTCTCGATGATGAAATCGACGCCTGCGCGCGCAAATTCTGTGCGGGTTTCCGCCTTCAACCCCGTCTCAGCCTCGATCCGCGCGGCGACGGCCTCGGGCGTTTCGCCTTCGCTCACGCCGACCAGCACGAAGGACAGGCGGTTGCGGGTGCCGGGGACGAAGTTCAATGCGTTGGAATAGCGGGTGTAGAGCACCACGGTGCTGGTGAAGCTGGGGATCGAATCCGCGATGCCGCGAATCACCGCACGCTGGTCATTGAGTTCGAGCCGCTCGCCGATCGCGCTTGCGCCGTTGGAGAACAGGCGGGTCGTGCCGACATCGTCGATCACCACGGTATCGGGGGCGAACAGCACAGCCCTGTCACCATCGGCCATGCGCTTGGGCAGGCCGATCAGCGTTGAATCGTCGACCCCGATCACCGCCACGCCCTCAAGGTCGCCGTCCTTGGTGCGGACGTTGGCCTGCGCCCGCAGGTGCGGCACCGCCCATTCGACTCCGCGCACCGACCGCACCTTGTCGAGCGCGGTTCCCGGCATGGCATAGCTGACATCGGTCGTGCGGCTGACCGGGTCCATCACCCACACCTCGGCCTCGGGCGCGTTGTAAACGCCGCTCGCCCCGCGTTCGACGAGGTTGACGAAGATCGTCATCTGCTGGGTGATAAGGAGGGTGGAAAAACCGATACCGAACAACAGCCCATAGAACTTCTGGGCGTCCCCGGTGAGCATCCTGATGGCGATCCAAAGCACGTTGGCAGGAACCTTTATCAGCAGATAGGGTTGCGCGAATAATCGATTCGGCGCATTATTGAACGGTAGCGTTTAACTGAACGGAGCCGTTCATTTTGTCAATCGGAGGTTCATCCGAGCCCGAAAATAATTCTGGTCGGCGCAAGGTCGGGCGGCCGCTCGACGCTGCCAAACGGTCTGCGATTGTCCATGCTGCGGCACATCACTTCTTTCATCACGGTTACGCCGCCACCGCGATCGAGCAGGTCGCTTCCGACGCGGGCGTTTCCAAGGTGACGATCTACAACCAGTTCGGCGACAAGCGCGCCTTGTTCGCCGCAGCGGTCGAATCCGAATGCGAAAAGATGCGCGGGCATTTCTCCATGGATGCGATGCCGCAGGGCACGATCCGCGAGCGTCTGACAGCCATCGGCCAGGCGATCTTCGCCTTTCTGTTCCGCCCGGAAATGATGCAGTTCGAACGCCGTATTGCGGCCGAGACCGAAGTGGATCCGGCAATCGGCGCGGCCTTTCTCGAAGCCGGGCCGCGGCGCATGAAGCAGGCCTTCGGCGCATGGCTTGCGCACGCGGTGGAGGCGGGTGAGCTGGTCATTCCCGACCCTATGCTCGCTGCCGAGCAATTCGTTTCGATGTGCAAGGGCATGGGCGATCTCGAACGGCGGTTCGGTGCGGAGGTTTGCCCGGCACAGCGCGACCATCGGATCGCAGGCGCGGTCGACGTTTTCCTCGCCGCCTACGGCACGCATGCTGCGCGCGCGCAGGATCGATAATTCGCATCACGCTGTTCGAAAATTAGCATCACGCGCAGTCCGGCGCATTATCTTGCCATTCAGCCTCAGCGTCCTACATTGTGGATGACGAAAGGAATTGCCCGAGATGAGTCAGCCGAACGAACCCCAGCCGCAAGGCGAAGGCCCCAACCCCTGGGTCAAGCAGCTGATGATCTGGGGCGGGATTTTTCTCGCCCTGCTGCTCGTCGTGACCATGTTCAGCAACGCGGGCCAGACGGCCGGCACGGCGATGCGCTATTCCGACTTCCGCTCCGCAGTGGCGGAAGGCGAGGTGCAGGATGTGCAGATCGGTGAAGAACTGATCACCGGCACGCTCAAGAACGGCGAGGCATTCACCACCGTCCCTGTGCCCAATGATGTCGAAATCACCAAGCTGATGGAAGACAACGGCGTGCGCTTCACCGGCAAGCAGCGTGAAGGGCAGAACGTCCTTCTTTTCATCCTGCTCAATTCCCTGCCGTTCATCCTCATCCTCGGCATCGCCTTCTTCGCGCTGCGTCAGGTGCAGAAGGGCGGCGGCGGCGGCGCGATGGGCTTCGGCAAGTCCAAGGCCAAGATGCTGACCGAACGTTCGGGCCGCGTGACGTTTGACGACGTTGCCGGTATCGATGAAGCGCGCGAGGAACTTCAGGAAATCGTCGAATTCCTGCGCGATCCGCAGCGGTTCTCAAAGCTCGGCGGCCAGATCCCCAAGGGCGCGCTGCTGGTCGGCTCGCCCGGTACCGGCAAGACCCTGCTGGCCCGCGCCATCGCGGGTGAAGCGGGCGTGCCGTTCTTCACCATCTCGGGTTCCGACTTTGTCGAGATGTTCGTCGGCGTCGGCGCGAGCCGTGTGCGCGACATGTTCGAGCAAGCCAAGAAGAACGCGCCGTGCATCGTCTTCATCGACGAAATCGACGCGGTCGGCCGTTCGCGTGGCAACGGCCTCGGCAATTCGAATGACGAGCGCGAGCAGACGCTGAACCAGCTGCTGGTGGAGATGGATGGCTTCGAAGCCAATGAAGGCATCATCATCATCGCCGCGACCAACCGCCCCGACGTGCTTGACCCTGCGCTGCTGCGTCCGGGCCGGTTCGATCGTCAGGTGGTCGTCCCCATCCCCGATATCGACGGGCGCGAGAAGATCCTCGGCGTGCACATGAAGAAGGTGCCGCTGGCCCCCGACGTCAACTCGCGCGTGATTGCGCGGGGCACTCCGGGCTTCTCGGGTGCGGACCTTGCCAACCTCGTCAACGAAGCCGCCTTGCTGGCCGCGCGCCGCAACAAGCGGTTGGTGGCAATGCAGGAGTTCGAGGACGCCAAGGACAAGGTCATGATGGGCGCGGAGCGTCGCAGCATGGTGATGACCGACGACGAAAAGCGCATGACCGCCTATCACGAGGCCGGCCACGCCATCGTCTCGGTGCACGAAGAAGCGTCCGATCCGATCCACAAGGCGACCATCATCCCGCGCGGTCGTGCGCTGGGCATGGTGATGCGTCTGCCGGAGCGTGACAGCTATTCCTACCACCGCGACAAGATGCACGCGAACCTCTCGGTCAGCATGGGCGGCCGTGTGGCGGAGGAGATCATCTTCGGCCACAGCAAGGTCAGCTCGGGTGCCTCCTCGGACATCCAGTATGCGACCAAACTGGCGCGCAGCATGGTGACCCAGTGGGGCATGTCGGACAAGCTCGGCCCGCTCCAGTACGAGGAGCAGTCCGAGGGCTATCTGGGTTACGGGGCCTCGCAGCGGACATTCCGTTCGGGCCAGACCAACGAGTTGATCGACAACGAGATCAAGGGCCTTGTCGAAGGTGCTCATGCCCGCGCCACCGACATCCTCAAGACTCACGAGGACCAGCTCCACCTGCTCGCCCAGGCGCTGCTCGAATACGAGACGCTGACTGGCGATGAGATCAATTCGCTGCTCGAAAACGGCAAGATTGATCGTCCCGATACCCCGCGTGGACCGCTGGTCGCCAACCCCGTGCGTGGATCGGCGATCCCCAAGGCGGGCAAGCGCTTCGGTGCCAAGGATGCTGGTGGTGACGAGGCTCCGCAGGGGGCGTAAGCCAATCCAGCGGCTGCATACCGACCTGATAGGTTAGGCTCCGCTGTGGTGTTCACGCTTCATGAAGCAATCGACGCCGACGCGCTCGCTGCGGAATATGCCCGTAGCGGGCGCGTTACGATTGCACCGTTTCTGGCAGACGCCGAGGCCGAGGCACTCCACCATCAACTCCGCGAACGGGGCGATTGGCGGAAGGTCATCAACAGCGGTGCAGAGCGAGTGTTCGAACTCGACCGTGCGGCACAAGGCGGCATGTCAGCTGACCAGCGCAGTGCTCTCGACGAGGCTGTTTACGCAGGCGCGCGGCACGATTTCCAGTTCCGCTACGAGACCGTGCGGGTCCCCGATGAAGATGCTGCGCGCGCTGCATCCGAAGACCCGTTGTTCGCCTTTGCCCGGTTCATGTCCTCCGGTCCTGCCCGAGAACTTCTGCGTACCGTGACCGGCACGGCGGCCATCCGCTTCGCCGATGCGCAAGCGACGGCCTATTCGCCAGGCGATTTCCTGACACGTCACGACGACGCGGTAGCGGGAAAGAATCGCGTGGCGGCCTATGTGATGAGCCTCAATCCCGTCTGGCGCATCGAATGGGGCGGCCTGCTGCTGATGCACGACGCACAGGGTCATGGTGCCGCTGCGCTGGTGCCCGGGTTTAACCGGCTCAACCTGTTCAGCGTCCCGCAGATGCATTCCGTTTCGGAAGTCACGCGGGCGGCGCCCTACCGCCGGTACTCGATCACAGGTTGGCTGCGGAGCTGACGTCAGCCCCGCCACCGTGGTCAGAATGCGTGTAGCGCGTAAATCTCCGGATTTGACACCCTCCGCTTTAGTGTATTATTGCAGCAATACACAACAGCGAGGCTCTCCAATGTCCAATGCATGGCGTTCTTTGTCGGTCTTTGCGGCGATCGCAGGTGCCGCCTTTCCCGCAGCCGCCTCACCGCCGACGCAAGCCTGTGCGCTGGCGGCGGACCTGTCGGCTGGCGTGAATGGCGATCCCGTGGTTGATCTGCCGTTCCGGACAATCGACGGCAGGATCTATCTCGATGTTCTGGTCGACGGGCGCGGGCCGTTTGTCTTTGCTGTCGATACTGGTGCAAGCGGGATTGGCCGCGCCGATGCCAGCCTCGTTGCCGAACTGGCACTGCCTTATGACGGGGAAGGCCAGACGTCGGATGGCATCGCGACAGCCAAGGTCGACACCGTGCGCATCGCCAGCTTGGCGCTGGGCGACCTGGTGCGAAGCGACGTGTCGGTCATTGCCCGCGATTACCGCAGCCGTGTTTCAGCCGAAGCGGCCTTCTCCGGCATTTTGGGACGCGAATTCTTCGCTGATGGCTTGCTGATGATCGACTTCCCGGCAAAACGCCTCCGGTTCTTCAACAGCAGCGAACTGCGCGCCGATCAGTCCGGCGCAATGGCATATGAACGCGCTTTCCGTGTGCCCGTCACCCTCGGGTCCATGAAGACCACAGGTAATCTCGATACCGGAGCAGATGTCACCCTCGTCATCCCCGCTGCGCTCTATGACCAGTTGCAAGGTGCACCGTTGCAATCGGCTGGCAACGTCAGCCTGACCAATACGCGCATCGAATCTTCGGCAGGGCAATTCGCTGGCCCGGTGCAGGTCGGAGAAGCCACGCTGACTGACGTGCCTGTCCGGGTGGTTGCCGAGTTTCCCGAGGTTCTGGTCGGTGCTCATGCTCTGAAGGGTCAAAGGGTTTTGATCGACCAGCGGCACAAGGCCGTGGCTGTCTGTCCCTCTCAGGTTCCATGAAGCGGCGCTCAGAACGCGCCCAGCACACCCAGGATCAGCACGAACAGCATCACCACAATCTGCATGCAGAATAACAGCACGCAAAAGCGCCAGAAGGCTGAGAAACGGCTCAGCCCGTATGCGTGGCGCAGCTGCTTGTAGAGGTGCAATGGCGCGCCCACCACGAACAGCAGAAACGCCCAGCCAGCTCCGTCAGGAATGGTGCTGATGATCGACATGACGATGAACAGCAGCGACATGAAGCTGAGCGAATAGGTGACGAACACCGCGTGGTCATAGGCCTTGAACTGCCGTCGCCATGCGAACATCAGCCACAGGAACGGCACCGATAGCGGGATCAGCAGCCAGCTGAACTTGTACCCGTTCGCCTGCAGCTTGTAGAGCATCAGACCGGGGTTTTTCTTCCACTTCTCAACCAGATGCTCATCAAACCACGGAACGCCCGTCTTGACGTTGACGCCTTTCTCCGGGGCGCTTGCTCCGGTCGTCCCCTGTGCCAGCACAAAGTTGAGGCCTTTGAGCTCCTTGTCGATTTGTGATCGCCGCTCGCTGGTGACAGGCAGAGCCGCTCGCTCTTTCTCCAGCGCGTTGATCTGGTTGCGCACCTCGGTCTTGGCCGGATTGTCGCTGTCCGATCCGAACAGGTCATTCGCCAGTTCGGTCGGCGCGCCGATACCCACCATCTGGAATACCGCGAACATCGCGAAGACGGTGAACAGGAACATCGCCATCGGGCTGACGAATTTTGCCCGTTCACCTACGACATAGCGGCGCGTCAACTCGCCCGGCTTGAACGCCAGCAGGGGCAGCGTCGCCCAGAGCTTGCCGTCGAGGTGCAGCACGCCGTGCATGATGTCATGGCCGATCGCGGCGAGGCTGCGGTGGATATGCGCCTTCTGGCCGCACTGGGGGCAGAAGTGGCCCTGATAGCTGGTGCCGCAATTGCCGCAGGTGACGGGGCCTGCTGGGTGACCCGCTGTCTCGCCAGCGCCCGGTTCGACGGCACGGCCAAACAGGCCGCCTTCGATGACCGTTCCGATGCTGTCGCCAAATCCGCTCATCGCCTGCGCCCCTCCGGCTCCGAATGGCGGTGGTTATAAGCCGAGTTTCCGCACCTGCGAAAGCGGCTATTTCTGCGCCAGCTTCCGTTCGATCGCGGTCCAGAGTTGGGTGATGGCGCGCGCTGCCGGAGAGCGCGGGGCGAAGGCGCCTACCGGCTTGCGCTCCACCGCGCATTGCTCGACTGCGCTGGCCAGCGGGATCACGGGCCATTTCGGGTTCGCCTCACGCGCCTCGCGGTGGAGGGTGCGGCGCAGGTCGATCATCGACAGGACAGGGAGGATCGGCGGATGGCCCTTGCCCTGACCGCGGACCTCCTCGACCACCACGTCCAGCGCGCGGGCGGACAGGGGGGAGGGCGGCAGGGGGACAATCACGACATCGGCGGCGCGGATGATCTGGGCGCTTAAGGTGTTGAGAACAGGCGGACAATCGAAGATGATCCGGTCATATTCCTTGGCCAGTTCCGCCGTCAGTTTGGCGATCCGCTTCTTCTTGCCGAGCCGGTCCAGTTCGCGGTCCAGCGACCGGATGCTTTCGTCAGCGGGCAGCAGGTCGAGCCCGGCATAGGCGGTTGGCACGATCAGCTTGGCGGGATCGCTCCCTTCGGCGAAGATACTGTCTGCGCTGCGTTTCTTCCGGGGGTCCACCCCCAGCAGGAAGCCCGATCCGCTTGACGCATCGAGGTCCCACAACAGGGTCTTGCGGCGCGAGATGCTGGCCGAGCACCATGCCAGATTGACCGCCAGCGTGGTTTTGCCGACCCCGCCCTTGACGCTGTAAACCGCAATCGATGCCATGCGTCTGCGCTGCCCCCATGCTGCCGCGACTTTGCCGCTGTGAAACGGGTTAACGTTCATCCGGAGGATGGCAAGCCGCGGGCAAAGCCGGTCAAGAACCGGTCAAACGGGGGTCAAAGTGGGGTCTTGAGGGGGTCTAACAGGGGTCTAGAGGGGGCCAAACCCACCCTGGATGACCCATGAAAATCACCCAAAGCATTGAAGCGAAAGCATAAGCTTCCGCTTGCAATGCTTACCCGTCGTAATCGCTGCCAAGCGAGGAAGTGCGCGCCGGTGCCGAGGCGGTGATGCGCAGCGCTTCGGCCGACTGGCTGAGCGAGCCGATTTCGTCGGCCTCGTCCTCGTCATCGGGGAGAATCTTCTGCAAGCCCGTGACCAGCGATTCATGCAGACCGCCAGGCGTCACAGTCTCTTCGGCGATTTCGCGCAGCGCCACGACCGGGTTCTTGTCACGATCGCGGTCAATGGTCAGCTCGCTTCCGCCCGAAATCTCGCGCGCACGCTGTGCAGCGAGCAACACCAGGTCGAACCGGTTCGGAATCTTGTCGACGCAATCTTCAACGGTAACGCGTGCCATGGGCGGCCTTTTTTCAGAATCGCGAGGGATCGGGAAGCGCGCGAGGTAGGCGCGGGGGGGCGAGAAGTCAAGGAAAAGGGGGCGTCCGGCCCCGCTTCACTCTTCCAGACTGGCGAGGGCCGGAAGCAGCCCGACAGCCAGCTCCCGCGCCGCCTTGCGCGCAGCGTCCCGGTCCGCCACGTCGCCGACCTCGTAGGTATAGGCCGGGATCGCATAGGTGGCGTGGAACCAGTTCTTGGCCGTGCCGCTTCCGGGATTGGCGTTGCGCGGTTCGATGGTGAAGGGATAGCCGGCAAAGGCCGCTTCACGCCCGCCCAGCCATGCGGCAAGGAAGCGCGCCTGCGCCGGGCTCGCTTCGTCACCCTGCACATAGAACAGGTTGCGCCCCGTCGAGTGGAAGTCGACCATCAGGACCGGACGCACGCCTGCGGGCAAGGCATCCAGCCACGCCTTTACGGCCCGCGTTTCGGGCTGGGTGAATTCGCCCCAATCGCGGTTGAGATCCACCGCGCCGCGATTGGCGCGCCAGTGGCCGCGCGCCACACCGTCGGGGTTGAGCATCGGCACCACCAGCACCTGCACATCGCCCAGCGTGTCGGCACGTTCTGCCAGCGCATCGACGAAGGCTTCCATCGCGATGGCGCCGGTCACTTCGGGCGGATGCTGGCGGCCAAGCAGTACCACCAGCCTGGGCGCATCGGCGCGGCCCAGCCGGATCGCGTGGATCGCGCGGCCATCATGCGAAGTGCCAATCGTGAACACCGGCGCGCCGCCCAGCGCGCTCCATGCCTCAAGGTTCGTTTCGTTGTTGATCGGCGTGATCAGTTCTTGCGCCGCGACCAGCCCTTCACCCGGCGGCAGATCGAAGCTTGCGCTTTCCCCTTCGGCATTCACCGTGGCGGGCAGTTCGCGCCATGTGGCGCCGTCCGCGCTCAGCTTGGGGGCATAGCGATGCGCCCCTTCGATATAGCGCAGCGTCACCCGTACCGGATCACCGCCCGCCGCTGTGTAGCGGAAGGCATACCACGGGCTGGGATTGATCGGCGGCGCATGCTCGGGGCTGACCAGCAGGGTAAAGTCGCGCGCGCCTGTGACGGCGCAAGCGAGCGGCGGCGCACCTGCGAAGTCGAAGGCGATGGTGACCGCGGCGGTGCGGCACGCCGCGATCGGCGCTGTCCCCGTCCGCGCTGCGATCCCTGCTGGCGGCGGCGGTGCCGAAGCACACGCCCCCGCCAGCAGGGCGAGACCGGCCCATACGTATCGCTTCACGATGCCCATGGGCGGCAGGCCTCTCAGAAGTTCTTGCGCAGTTCAACCCGGAACACCCGTCCACGGGCCGAATGCAGCGCGCTGAAGAAGCCGAGTTCTTCGTCTGCGAGCGGCGGGTCCTTGTCGAACAGGTTGTTGACGCCAAGCCGGATGCGGGTGCCGTCCAGCGCGCCGTCTTCGAAGGTGTAGGCCACCGCGAGGTTGAAGGTCAGGAAATCGTCCACGCGGAAGAAGTTGATGTTGGGATCATCCGAGGTGAACGGCACGTCGCGGCTGACGCTGGTGTCCCACACCTGCCCGACATATTGCGCGAACAGCGACACATCGACCGGGCCGCTGCCCCAGTTGACCGAGCTGCTGAAGCGCCACTTGGGCCGCCCTTCGACTTCAAGCAGCTGGCCGAGCCCGCCCACGGTGACTTCCGCCGGCAGCACGCCAGCGGCGATCCCGTCGAGCAGTTCCTGACCGTCAGCGCCTGCCGACTGCACGAAGCCGACCAGTCGCGCCGCGTTGAAGCGCAGGCGGAAGTCACCCGCGCCGAAATCGGGCACGTCGTAGAACAGTCCGAAGTCCCAGCCCTTCGATACGCGGCTGTCGAGGTTGAGATAGGGATCGTTGACCAGCAGGATCTCGCCCGCCGGGGCAAGGCCGGTGCCCGCAAACAGTGCGATCTGCTCTGCCGAAGGCGTGTCGCGGATCACCGCGGGGTTGCTACCGCCGTCAAGACGCCGCAGCAGATCGAGCGCGATGGCGTTGTCATCGCCGAAAGTGCCAACCAGGCCGGTCTGCTTCACCCGCCAGTAGTCCGCCGTCAGGGTCAGGCCGGGGATGAAGCTGGGTTCGAGCACGATGCCCAGGTTGATGCTCTCGCTGTCTTCCGGCTCGAGCTGATCGGTGCCCGAACGGAAGCTGATCACCCCTTCACCCGGACATACGCCGAGATTGGCGAGCTGCCCCTTGGCGACCTGCGCCTGACAGATCACGAAGTCATCGCGGGTGTTGGAACGGGTGGTGCCTTCGTCATTGACCTGCACGAGGTTCGGCGCGCGGAAGCCCTGCGACCACGCCCCGCGGAAGGTCACGCCGGGAATGGTGGTCCATGACACGGCGACGCGCGGGACGATGGCGGTCTGGTCGATGTCGCGGAAATGCTCCATGCGGCCAGCAAGCTGGAGGTTCAGTGCCTCGACCAGCGGAATGTCCATATCCTCGCTGACCAGCGGCACGAAGGTTTCGGCAAAGGCCGACCACACATCGCGCGTGCCGCGGGTATCGGGCGAGGGGCTGGTGCCGACCACGTCGCTGCCGAAGGTCACGCCGGGGATGACGCTATCGGTCCAGGTGATGGTGCCATCAAGCCGCGGGTCGCGATCGTCGAAGAAGGTCTCGCGCCGCCATTCGATCCCCGCCGCGATCCCGACATCGCCGCCGGGCAGAGTGAGCAAGCGGGAATTGCTGACCTTGAAATCGGCCAGTGCAAGGCTGGTGCCGCCCTTGCGGAACACGCTGATGCGGAACGGATCGATCGAACTGGCGGGGTTGGGGGTGCAATCGCCATTACCCGGATCGCCGGTCACGCAGCCGCCGTTGAAGGGGTTGTAGGCGTCCGGCGTCGACCGGTTGATCGCCTGCTGGAGCAGCGTGAGCGAGACGCGGTTGCCTTCAAGATCGGTGGTCCGGGCTTCGGAATAGACGAAGCCGGTGTCGAAGTCCCACGATCCGAAATTGCCCTTCAAACCGGCGACGAGGCGATAGGAATCCTTGTCGACCGAAACCGTGCGGTTGCCCGCATCGACGAAGCGGTACCGCTCCATGATCACGTCCGCGCCGGTGGTGGGGATGGAGGTGCCGTCGATGCGGTTGGGGTTGGTCGCGCCGCCGGGGAAGGTCACCGGACCGAACGGGTTCCAGTAGGCATTGCGGCTGATCCCCACCGGCACTGCGCTGAGGATCGCGGCCGGGGTGATGTTGCGTTCGCTTTCCGAGCGGTAATAGCTGCCCTCGAAATAGGCTTCGAGGCTGTTGCTGAACTCGTAATTCAGCAGCGCCATGGTGTTGATGCGGGTCTTTTCGCTGATCAGCGTGGTGCCGAAATTGGTGTTGTAACGCACCGGCACATCGGGCGTGATGCCGGGGCGCATGCACAGCCCGTTCGGCAGGTTGATGCGGCAGCCGGTCTGGGTGGAGGGCTGGTAGTAAAAGTCGTCATCCGCCAGCGGCGTCCGGTTGGTGGGCGCCTGAATGTCGAACTGCCCGAACGGGCCAAAGGTGTTGCGGTTGTTGAACTGGGTGTCGCCTTCGAACGGCGTGCCCACCACCAGCGAACGGCGGTCATCATCGGCGGCATAATCGCGCTCGGACGAGGGCATGCCGGTTTCGTGGAAATAGCCGCCATAGACGGTGAAGTTGGCCTTGCCCCCGGCAAAATCGAAGCCGTAGCCGCCCGCGACCGAGGTGGTGTCGAGGCTGGTACCTTCCGAGGTGCGGAACTCGCCTTCGATGAAGCCGCCCTTGCGGTTGCCGCGCAGCACGGTGTTGACCACGCCCGCCACAGCATCCGCGCCGTAGATCGCCGAAGCACCGTCGCGCAGCACTTCGATCCGGCGCACGGAACCCGGTGCGATTTCGTTGGTGTCGGGGCTGACCACGGGGACCAGCAGTTCGGTCTGGAAGCCGGGGTTCAGCACCATGCGGCGGCCGTTGATGAGCAGCAGCGTGTTGCCGGTGCCAAGATCGCGCAGGTTGATCGAGGCGGCATCGCCGCGCGCGTTGTTGACGGTGGTGTCGTTCTGTTCGTTGAAGGCGACCCCGCCCGCCTGCGGGATCGAGCGGAACAGCTCGTCGCCCGAGGTTGCCGCGACGTTGGCGATGTCGACCTCGTCGAGCACGGTGACGGGCAGGACATCATTGATCTTGGCGCCCTGGATCTGGGTGCCGGTGACGATAATCTCGCGCGAGACATCGTCTTCGGGCGCGGGCGCGGCAGGATCGGCCTCTTGCGCGTGGGCGGCGGTGGCGGCGATCAGGCTGCTGCCGCACAGCAGGACAAGCCTGCTCAGGAACTTCCTCGACATGGTTATTCTCCCCGTTTTTCAGTAATTTTGAGTGATTGCGCCCAGTGGGCGAAAAGCCCCGGCCATTGGCTGATGACCTGTTCCGGCTGACCCAGCCCCCATCCGTGCCCGCCGTCGCGGAACAGGTGCAGTTCCGCGCTCGCCCCGGCGGCAATGAGGGTCTGGAACAGAAGGATGCCGTGCCCCGGCGGCGTGGTCGGATCGTCGGCGGCGGCAAAGATGATGGTCGGCGGTGCGTCCTTGCTCGCATAGGTATCGAGCGACCACGCCGCCTCGGCCTCGGGCGTCGCCTTGTCACCCACGATCTCGCGGCGGGTGCGGGTGGTGTCGTAGGGCTTGCGCAGGGTGACGACCGGAAACAGCAGCACCGCAAAATCGGGCCGGGCCGAGACATGCTCGAAACGGTCGCGCCCTTCATAAAGCGCGCGGGCGGGCTGGTAGGCGGTGAAGCCCGCCAGATGTCCGCCTGCCGAAAAGCCCATGATCCCGATCCGCTGCGGATCGATGCCGAATTCGCCCGCGCGGGTGCGGATGATCTTCATGGCCCGCTGCGCATCCATGAAGGGCGCGCTGGAATCCCAGCCATCATTGGGCAGACGGTAGAGCAGCTCGAACACGGTGAAGCCCTGACCGCGCAGCCACTCGGCGGCGGGGGTGCTTTCCTTCTTGAGCTGGATGCGGAAGTAACCGCCACCGCCCGCCACCAGCACGGCAGCGCCGTTCGGCACGGCCGGGCGATAGACGCGCATCCGCGGCGTCGCGATGTTCGAGATCGCGCCCAGACCGCTGCCTTCGCCGCCGATCTTCTCCTCGCCGGTGACCTTGCCATTGCCCGGCGGGGTGCCCGGCCACAGACGGATTTCCTCGAGCGGCGCGGGCGTTTCTGCCGCCAGCGGCAGCGCCGGGGCCAGCAGCGCCAGCGCGGCGGCCAGCGCAATGATCGCGCGGCGGATCACGGCGTCTTCTCCAGTATGTCGGCGATCTTTTCGCTCACCGGCCCGCTGCGCTCGTGGCGCTCGATATCCTCCTCGGGAAGCGGCATCGGCGATCCCGCCAGCGCCGCTGTCAGCCGTTCGCGGTCGAGCGCGCCTTCCCAGCGTGCGACCACGATCGTCGCCACCGCATTGCCGACGAAATTGGTCAGCGCGCGGCATTCGCTCATGAAGCGGTCGATGCCGAGGATCAGCGCCATGCCCGCCACCGGCACGCCCGGCACCACAGAGAGCGTGGCGGCAAGGATCACGAAACCCGATCCCGTCACGCCTGCTGCTCCCTTGGAGCTGATCATTGCCACCAGCACCAGCGTCAGCTGCTCGCCGAGGCTCAGTTCCACCCCCACCGCCTGCGCGATGAACAGCGTGGCCAGCGTCATGTAGATATTGGTGCCATCGAGATTGAAGGAATAGCCGGTCGGCACGACCAGCCCGACCACCGCTTTGCGGCACCCGGCGATCTCCATCTTCTCCATCAGGCTCGGCAAGGCGGCTTCGGATGAGGATGTGCCCAGCACCAGCAGCAGTTCTTCGCGCAGGAAGCGGATCAGCGCGAAGATCGAAAAGCCGTTAAACCAGCCGACCAGCCCCAGAACCACCAGCACGAACAACAGCGAGGTGACGTAGAACGTCGCCACCAGCGCCGCGAGATTGGCAAGGCTGCCGATCCCGAATTCGCCGATGGTGAAGGCCATCGCCCCGAAGGCTCCGATGGGCGCAAGCTTCATCAGCATGTGCACCAGCTTGAAGACGACCTCGCCGAATGATGCGAGCACATCCATCACCAGATCACTCGCCGGACGGGTCATGGCGATGGCCACGCCGGCCAGGATCGCCACCAGCAGAACCTGCAGGATCTGCCCGTCGGTCACTGCGCTGAACAGGGTGTCGGGGATAATGCCCAGCAGGAATCCGGTGATGCTCGTCGCTTCGGCCTTGTCGGCATAATCGGCGACAGCGGCGGTATCGAGCGTGGCCGGATCAATGTTCAGCCCTTCGCCCGGGCGCACCACGTTGCCGACCACCAGCCCGATGATCAGCGCCAGTGTCGAGAAGGTCAGGAAATAGGCGAAGGCCTTGCCCGCGACCGAGCCGACCGCCTTCATGTCGCGCATCCCGGCAATGCCGGTGGCAACGGTCACGAAGATCACCGGCGCGATGATCATCTTCACCAGCTTGATAAAGCCATCGCCCAGCGGCTTCAGCGCGGCGCCGAATTCGGGGAACAGGTGGCCGACCAACGCGCCTAAGGCGATGGCGGTCAGCACCTGCACGTAAAGCTGGCGATAGAACGGCTTGCGCGCAGGCACGCCATTCGCGTCCTGTATCGTGGCTGCGTGCGAACCCATGGGCTAGCCGTGTCCTCCCCTGCTTTATCTCTCCGCGCGGGACAATCGAGCCTCGCTCGCCCAACCGCAAGCGCTGCTTGTGGAGGGCGGGAGTTGCTCGAAATCAGAATGTTACGGCAGCACTGGTGTCGCTTTGTGCGGAATTCCGCACAAATATGTTGCGTCCTGTGCGGAAAAACGCACAAGCAGTGTCAGGGAAGGGGGCGTTCGCATGGCAAGGCAGGTCACGCTGGGGCGCCGCTATCTGGTGGCGATCGGACTGGTGGCCCTTGCCCTGCTGGCCGCACTGGCCATGCTCGTCCTTGATCGCGCTGTGCGGGTCAATGCGCTCGCCGAGACCCGTGCCGCAGCGACCAGTCAGGCAGCCATTCTTGCCGCCGGGCTGGAGAGCGAGCTCAACAAGTTCAGTCTGGTGCCGCGCGTACTGGCTGTCGATCCCGAGGTCGCCGCGCTGCTGGGCGGAGAACCGGGCGGCAGCGCGGTGCTGAACCGCCGCCTTGCCGCGCTGGCCGGTCAGACCAATGCGGCCGCGATCTATCTGATGGATGCGCGCGGGATGACCTTGGCCGCGAGCAACTGGGACCGGCCGGACAGCTTCGTGGGCTCCAATTATCGCTTCCGCGGTTATTTCAGCGGTGCGCTGAAGGATGGCACTGCGAGCGAGTTTGCGCTGGGCACGGTCAGCCGCCGCCCGGGGCTTTATCTTGCCGAGCGGGTCGGCCCCGCCAGCGCGCCGCGCGGGGTGGTGGCGGTGAAGGTCGAATTCGACAGCCTCGAGACCAAGTGGCGCGATGCCGAGGATGGCGTGTTTGTCACCGACAGCGACGGGATCGTGCTGCTTGCCAGCGATCCGGCATGGCGGTTCCGGGCGACGGAAGATGCCGGAACCCGCAATCCGGCGCGCAATGCGATGCGGTTTGGCGCGGCCGAGCTGAAGCCTTTTGCCCTGCCCGGCGGGGATGCCGGATCGCCGGTGCGGATGATCGAGAAGATCCAGCCGATTGCGCCGACGGGGTGGGAGCTGCACCTGCTCGCCGATCCCGCGCCGCGCCTGTCGGTCGCGCTGGCCAATGGCCGGCTGGCGGGCGTGATCGTGCTTGCGCTGCTGGGGCTGGCGGGCGCGGGGGGCTATGTGTGGCGGCGCCAGCGCCAAGCCCGCGCCGCTGCCGAGATCGCGGCCCAGACTGCCACCTTGCGCGAACAGCTTCAGCAGGCCAACCGGCTCGCGACACTGGGGCAGGTCACCGCCGGGCTGGGGCACGAGATCCGTCAGCCGCTCGCCGCGATGCGCGTCTATGCCGAGAATGGCGAGCGCTTGCTGGCCGCTGACCGGCAGGCCGAGGCGGCGGAGAATTTCGGCAAGATTGCCCAGCTGGCCGGGCGGATCGGCGAGATCACGGCCGAACAGCTCAACTTCAGCCGCCGCTCTGCCGAGGAGCCGCGTGATATCCGGCTGGCGGACGTCATCGATGGTTCGCTGCTGCTGCTGCGCGACCAGATCCGGCACAAGGAGCTGACGCTGGAACGCCCCGCCGCAGACCTTGCCGCGACCACTGTCCGCGCGCGGCATGTCCAGCTGGAACAGGTGCTGGTCAACCTGCTGCAGAATGCGGTGCATGCCTGCGCGCCGGGTGGCCGGATCGTGCTGGCGATCACCACCAGCGCGCAGACCGTCAGCCTTAGCGTCACCGATGACGGGCCGGGGGTCAGTCCCGAGGTCCGCGACACGCTGTTCCAGCCCTTCGTCACTGCCAGGAGCGACGGGATCGGGCTGGGCCTTGCCATCGCGCGCGACATCATGCGCCAGCTGGGCGGCGATCTGATCCACGCCCCCAGCGCCACCGGCGCGTGCTTCATCATGGAGATACCCGCCGCATGACCGCCGCCGCTCTGCCGCTTCGGGTTGCGCTGGTCGAGGATGATCCGCCGCTGCGCGATGCTACGATGCAGACCCTCGCGCTTGAAGGGGCCGAGGTGGTGGCTTTCCCCGATGCCCGCGCCGCGCTCGCCGCGCTTGATGCCGACTTCCCCGGTGTGGTGGTTAGCGACGTGCGGATGCCCGGGATTGACGGGATCGCCTTCTTCGCGCGGCTGCGGGAGATTGATCCCGATCTGCCGGTCATCCTCACCACCGGCCACGGCGATATCGCCATGGCGGTGGCGGCGATGAAGAACGGTGCGGCCGACTTCCTGACCAAGCCCTATGCCTCTGCCGATCTGATCCGCGCGGTGCGCAGCGCGAGCGAACGGCGCGCGCTGGCGCTGGAAAACCGGCGACTGCGTGAGGAAGCCGGGCGCAGCGTCGGTCTGGCGGTTCCGGGCTCCTCGGCAGCGGCGCAGCGGCTGCGGTCGGTGATCGAGGGGGTCGCGCGTTCGGAAATCGACGTGGTGCTGACCGGCCCGGCCGGAACCGGCAAGAGCCACGGCGCGCGGCTGATCCATGACCTGAGCCCCCGCCGCAGCCGGCCCTTCGTGGTCGCCGATGCCGGGGTGCTGGCCCACGAGGATGCCGAACTGCTGCTGTTCGGGCGCGATCCGGGGGCGGGGCCGGCGGGCGGGGGCCTGTCGCGCACCGGCCTGATCGAACGCGCCAATGGCGGGACGCTGTTCCTTGACGAGATTGCCGCGGCCAGCAGCGTGCTGACCGCGCGGCTGGCGTCACTGATGGAGAAGCGCGAGGTGTGGCCGATTAGCGCATCGCAGGCGCGGCGGCTCAATATCCGCATCATCATCGCAAGCGCGGGCGAGCAATCCCGCGAAAATGACCGCGATCCGCTGTGGCACCGGCTGGGCGCTGTGCAGATCGCCTTTCCCCCGCTGGCCGAGCGGCGCGAGGATGTGCCCGAGATCTTCCGCCTGTTCGTCGCCGCCCACGCGCGAGAAACCGGCCTGCCCGCACCCTCCATCGGCGAAGCGCAGTGGCGGCATATCCAGTCGCATGACTGGCCGGGCAACCTGCATGAACTGAGCGGCTATGCGCGTGCTTTCGTGCTGGGTCTGTCGGATATCGACACGCCCGGCACATCGCTGGCCGGGCAGCGTCCGTTGCAGCAGATCGTTGCCGATTTCGAACGTACCGTGCTCGAAGACGCGCTGCGCCAGTGCCGCGGCGATATCGCCACGCTGCAGGCGATGCTGCAAACGCCGCGCAAGACCATCTATGACAAGCTGACGAAGTATGATCTCAAGCCTTCGCACTTCCGATGAACGCGGTAAGGCCAGCCGGATTGGATATGGAATGAAGCACGCTGCCTCCTTTGCGCGGTTGCTCCGCACTATGATGGCGATGATCCTCCTCGCCGGGCTGGCTGTGCCGGTGGCCACAACCGCTGCCGGGCCTGTGGCGGAAACGGGTCGTGGGCGCTTCGTCTTCTCGGGCTGGGAAGGGCCGCCGCTGCCGGTGTGGTATCAGCTGCCCGAGGAGGTCACGCCCGAAACGCCGGTGGTGGTGGTGATGCACGGCGTGAACCGCGATGCCGATCGCTACCGCGACGAATGGTCGGAGCTGGCGCGGGAACAGCGCTTCATCGTGATCGTGCCCGAGTTCAGCAATGCCGACTTTCCCGGATCGGGGGGCTACAACACCGGTTTCTTCACCAATGCCGACGGCACCCCGCGCCCGCGCAGCCTGTGGTCCTTTGCCGCGATCGAGCCCCTGTTCGACGACGTCCGCCGCCGCTTCGGCACCGCTGCCGAGCGCTACACGATCTACGGCCATTCGGCCGGCGCGCAATTCGTCCACCGCTTCGTGATGTTCATGCCCGAAGCGCGGATCGAGCAGGCGATTACCGCCAACGCCGGATGGTACACCATGCCCGACCCGGCGCTTGCCTTTCCCTATGGCACCAAGGGCGCGCCGATCACCGGCGAGATACTTGCCGCCGCCTTGGCAAAGCCGCTCACCGTGCTGCTCGGCACGGCAGACACCGATATGGCCGATCCCGATCTGCGCACCACGGAAGAGGCAAACCGGCAAGGACCGCACCGCTTTGCGCGCGGGCAGAGCTTCCACGCCGAAGGGCGCGCGCTGGCCGAGCGTCTGGGGACGCCCTTTGGCTGGCAGATCGATTTCGTCCCCGGCGTCGGCCACAAAAACGGTCTTATGGCGCAGGCCGCTGCCAGGCTCATCGCCGTGCGCAGTGAAGCGCAGGGGAAGTAGAGCGGCCAGAACTGCGTGCTTGCACGGCCCCGCCGCCCCGATTATCTCCCTCGCCACGGGGCCCAGCAACCTCCCGTCCAGGCCGAGAAAAGCCCAAGCGTTGCCTCGTCATCATCCCCTGACGCGCGCGTCAGGGCTCTTTGCGAGGTAGGCATGGCCGAATTGGACGTATCGCATTCCGCGTCTCGGGCGGGGGACACTCCCGAAACCATCGCATTCTCCGATCTCCTGCGCGTGTTCACGCGGATCGGCTTCCTCAGTTTTGGCGGACCGGCCGGACAGATCGCGCTGATGCACCGCGAGTTGGTGGAGGAGCGGCACTGGGTGGCGGAGGAGGATTACCTTCACGCGCTCAATTTCTGCCACCTCCTGCCGGGGCCCGAGGCGCAACAGTTGGCGACGTGGATCGGCTGGCGGCTGCATGGCTGGCGCGGAGGGCTGGCGGCCGGGCTGCTGTTTGTGATCCCGGGCGCTTGCATCATCCTTGCGCTGTCGGTGCTCTACGCACTGGCCGCGAACCTTGGCTGGGTTGCCGCGCTGTTCCTCGGCGTGAAGGCTGCGGTGCTGGCGATTGTGGTGCAGGCGTTGCTGCGGATTGCCGGACGTGCGCTCGATACGAACCTCAAGCGGGGACTGGCGGTCGCAGCCTTTGCAGGGCTGTTCCTGTTCGATCTTCCCTTCCCGCTGATCGTGTTGGGATCGGGGCTGATCGGGATCGCGATTGCCCGGACGCGGCCCGATTGGCTGGCGTTGAAGCCCGGCAAGGCGGGCGGCGCGCTACCCGCGCGGCCATGGCGCACGACCATAATCTCGGTGCTGGTGTGGGGCGCAATCTGGGCCGCGCCGATGGCGCTGATTGCGGCGACGCTCGGGCAGGATCACGTGCTGTGGCAGATCGGCGCGTTCTTCTCACAGCTGGCGATCGTGACCTTCGGCGGCGCCTACGCGGTGCTCGCCTATATGGCGCAGGAGGCGGTGCAGGGCTTTGGCTGGCTTCAGGCGGGCGAGATGGCGGACGGGCTGGGGCTGGCCGAAACCACGCCGGGGCCGCTGATCCTCGTGACGCAGTTCGTCGGCTACCTCGCCGCGTTCCGTGCGCCCGAGCCCTTCTCGCCGCTGGTAGCCGGATTGCTGGGGGCGGGGCTGACGACCTGGGTGACCTTTGCGCCGTGCTTCCTGTGGATCTTCGCCTTTGCGCCATGGATAGACCGGATGGGGCAGGCGGTGTGGCTTAAGGGCGGTCTGGCGGCGGTGACGGCGGCGGTGGTCGGCGTTATTGCGAACCTCACCGTGTGGTTCGCGCTGCACGTGCTGTTTGCCCGCGTCGGCGAGGTCGAGGCGGGGCCGCTGCGGTTCGATTGGCCCGAGCTTGCAAGCTTCGACTGGCGCGCCGGGCTTCTGGCGGCGCTCGCCTTCGCGTTGGCTTTCGGGGCCAGGTGGGGCGTGCTGCGACTGCTCGGCGTGTCGGCGCTTGGCGGCCTTGCGCTCAGCCTTGCTGGTTAGAGCACTTCCCGACCGGAGTGGTCGGGAAGTGCTCTAGATCCAGCCGGCGGCGTAAGCGATCACCACCGCGGCAGGCACCAGCATCACCTGCGCCAGCAGCGTGCCCGCCAGACGGCTGAGCGAGACCCAGATCATCGCACGGCGGAAGGTCGCCTCGCTCACCGAGCCATCGACGACATCGTCGGTCAGCGCGGAAATCTGCGGGTCGATCAGCGCGAACAGCAGGATCGTGGCAAAGCCGTTGACGATCGCGGTCATCTGCGAGGCGGTGACGCGGAATTCGGGGACGAGATAGCCGGCGTAGAGCGATGCGATCACCCCCACCGCCAGCAGCGCCTGCGCCAGCGCGTTGGCGATCAGCACCGACCAGCTCACGCCGCGCGGGCCTTTCAGCGAACGCAGCGTCTCGCCCGAGGGGAGCGCGACTGAATCCCGCAAAGTCCCGAGGCCTGCGGGCGTCATGCTGCGCAGGATCAGCTTGGTGGTCGAACGGTTGGTCTGGAAAAAAGTGATCGCCGCGGCAAAGACCCGCTGCCCGGTCGGCACCAGCACGATCCCCAGCGCCACGGAAGCAGCGGCGGCGAACAGAACCAGTCGCAGTTCCCAGATCAGCGCGTCTCCCCCGCCGCTTGTCAGTGCGGTCTCGATCCGCTTGGCAAGGAAGGGGCCAAGGAACCCGTTCGAGGTGCGCGAGACCAGCAGCAGCACGTTGAACAGCGCAAACGACAGGGCGATGCGTCCGGTGCGCACGCCCGCGATCCGCGCCGCATAGGCGAGCGCGCCAATCAGGTTGATCACGCCGGTCAGCGCGCAGATCAGCAGCAGTTCGGTGTCCATTCCGGCATCCCTCGGCGTGGAAGAGCGGCCCTAGATAATCGGCCCTAGATAATCGGCCACGCCTTGGCGATGCTGTAAGCGCTGGTGATGATCAGCACCAGTGCCACCGCGAGCAAAAGCAGGCGCGGCTGCACCCGGCTCGCCAGCAGCGCGCCGAATGGCGCGGCGACCACGCCGCCGATGATCAAGCCGCCGGTGATGATCGTGAAGGCTGCCGGGCCGAGGGTGATCAGGAAGGTGATCGAGATCGACAGGGTCAGCAGGAATTCGGCGGTGTTGACCGTCCCGATGATCTTCCTCGGATCGCCGCCCTGGATCAGCAGGTTGCTCGTCACAACCGGCCCCCACCCGCCGCCGCCCGCCGCGTCGAGGAAGCCTCCGGCCACGGCGAGCGGGCGGGTGTAGCGCGGGTCTTCGAAGCGGGGCTTGGCCATCCGGATCGCGCGCCACAGGAGGTAAAATCCGATTCCCGTCAGATAGATCATCACGAAAGGCCGCGCCGCCGAGGCATCGACATTCGACAGGACATAGGCGCCCGTCACCCCGCCCAGCACGCCGTAGGGCACCAGCCGCCGGAACAGCCCCCAGTCGACATTGCGGTGCCAAGCATGGCTGAGCCCCGAAGCCCCGGTGGTGAACAGCTCGACCAGATGGACACTGGCCGATGCGCTTGCCGGGGGCACGCCCATGGCGCTCACCAGCAGGGTCTGCGTGGTAACGCCGAAGGCCATGCCCAGCGCCCCGTCGATCATCTGCGCTGCAAAGCCGATGGCGATGAACGGCGCGATGTCGATCAGGAGCTGGATAATGTCGGGCATGAGGCGGTCCTCTCTGCTTGTGGCAGCGGTCAGAAGGTAATGCTGGCGGTCGCGCCCCATGTGCGCGGATCGCCGGGCAGGCCTGCGATCAGCCCGGTATTGCCGGGGCCGACGAACAGCTGCTCGAAGTAGTTCTCGTCAAACGCGTTCCTGACCCAGGCAAAGATGTTGAGCCCATCGTCTGAACGGAAACCAAGGCGGAAATTGGACAGGTGGTAGCCGTCCACGAAGGTATAGGCCGAAGGCGAGGGGTTGGACGAGAAGTTCGACCGGTACGATCCGTCATAACCCAGATAGGCCTCGCCGCTTTTGCCGAGGAAGGTGGCGGGCACATTGCCCTCCGCCCCGAAGGAGAACGCCCACTTCGACACGCCGGGCAGGCGCTGGCCGGAGATGTCGCAATTGGCCGGGCTGATCCCCCCGGGCGTGCCGGGGGCGGAAGGGGTCTGGCCAGCGGTCGCCGTGGTGCCGCCCGCAAGTTCCGGCGGGCAGGGCGCATCGACAAAGCGCACGTACTTCGCATCGGTGTAAGCGCCGCTCGCATAGGCGGTGAAACGCTCGCTCGGGCGGATGTTGAAGTCTGCTTCGATCCCCTGCGAACGCACCTTGCCCGCATTGGCGAGGAACCCGCGCAAAACCCCGAACTGGCCGTTGTTCACCGTCGCCTGATAATCGCGGATGTCGGTGCGGAAGGCGGCCAGGTTGAAGGTCGCGCGGCGATCCCAGAACCGGGTTTTCAGGCCCAGCTCGAAATGATCGACCTTTTCCGGGCGGATCGTCCCTGCCGCTGCAATCGGCTGGCCATTCGCGTCGGTCGGAAGTCCGTTCTGGTTGATCCCGATGGTCTTGAAGCTCTTGGCATAGGTGCCATAGGCCAGCACATCGGGAGCCAGCTCGTAACTCAGCGTGAGGTCGTAAGTGAGGTTCCAGTCGGTGTCCTCAGGGCTGCTCACCTGCGGCTGGAACACCGCCAGCTGTGCGCGGGATCGCGCGTCGGTCTCGGTGCCGGTCAGTTCCGCCCCGGTGCCGGTGAACACGCGGCGTTGATAGAACCCCGCCTTCCTGTCGTAGTTGAGCCGCGCGCCCGGCTGGATGGTGAAGGCGTCCGTCACCTTCCAGCTCAGCTGCCCGAACAGGGCGAGGCTGGTGCTTTCAAGCGACTGCGTGTTGCGCGCGGTCAGCCCGTCGAGCACGGTCGGGTCGAGCGACAGGGCATTGCCCGGCGCGATGTTCCAGCGGCTGGCGGCGCGGCCCTGCGCTTCGGTGCCCTGTGTGTCGATCCGCTGGTCGAAGGCAAAAGCGCCGAGCACGAAGTCGAATGTATCGCCGGTGTAGGCGTAGCGAAATTCCTGCGTGTACTGGTTCTGCTGCGAAGGGTTCTGCGACAGGGCCACGATCGACAGCCCGGTAAAGTCGCGGTCGTTCTCCGGCTTCCAGTCCCAGTACCGCCACGCGGTGACCGAGGTGAAGGTGCCCGGCCCGATGTCCCACACCAGCCGCAGCGATGCGCCCGCGATCACGTTGCCCGCGTTGAGCTGCGAGTCGAGATCGGTCACGCGGTCGAAGGGATTGTCGCTGGGCGGCGCATAGTTCTGCGCGGCGGCGAGTGCGGCAAACTGGCGGTTCAACGGGCGCTGGGTCGCGCCGGTGCGCACGAACACCGATCCGCAGCAATTGGCGTCCTGCTTGTTGTAATCGCCGACCAGCGTGATCTTGAGGTTGTCGGCGGCCTCCCACAAGACCTGCGCGCGCACCCCGAGATTGTCGAGGCTCTGGATGTCCTGCCCGGTGGTAAGGTTGCGGATTGTGCCCCTGCGGCTTGTGCCCGAGAAGGCGACGCGCGCCGCGACATTTTCCGAAAGCGGGCCGGACAGCGCGAGCCGCGCCTGCCGGAACTCGTAATTGCCGAGGCTCAGCTCCGCCCGCCCTTCGAAATCGAAGCTCGGCTGGTTGGTGGTGATGTTGATCGCGCCCGCGGTGGTGTTCTTGCCGTAGAGCGTCCCCTGCGGCCCGCGCAGCACTTCGATCTGGGCGACATCGAGGAAGTCGAAGGTCGCCGAAGCAACGCGCGAATAATAGACGTCGTCGACATAGATGCCGACGCCCTGTTCGAACCCGTCGCTGGTCAGGCCGAACGGCACGCCGAGGCCGCGGATGTTCACCGCCGTGTTGCGCGGGTTCGAGGAATAGAACTGCAACGTCGGGGCAAGCTGCTGGAGCCGGTTGACGTTGAACGCTCCGGTCTCGTCGATTTGCTTGGCGTCGATCACCGACACGGCGAGCGGGATGTCCTGCGCGCTTTCGGAACGGCGGCGGGCGGTGACGATGATGTCATTGCTGTCCTGCTCCTGTGCGTTGGTTTCGGTGTTCGTCGGTCCGGAGGCGTCGTTCTGCGCTGCGGCATGGGTAGCAAGGCTTGCGGCCCATGCCGCGCCGAGCAGCGCGGCGCTGCGGGTGGAAATCGGATACATTGTGTCTCGCCTGAAAAAGCGGGCAATGCATCCGGCTGTCCGGTCTGCGGGTCCCTGTTGGTTGGTTCGTGAAGCGGTGAGGCCTGCCTGTCAGTCGGTCAGCCGCTTCCTTTCGGTAATGTCGATCTGCATGACTTTGCCGTCGTGCACGGTCAGATGGATCGCGCCGTAGCGCAGCCGCCCGAGCGCTTCGCGTACCAGCGCCAGAGCGTCAGGCAGAACCCCGCCTTCGACAGAGCGTTTCTCGCTATGGTCCATGATTGGGCCTTTCGTTGCGCGGGAGGTGCCCGCAACGACCGAATTAAACTCTAGTGATTTGATTGACAATAGGGCGAGCAGGACAGAAATTCTGTTGCAGGCCGAAAGGTGGGCTTTGCGCGCCGGGGCGATCAGCGCGCCTTTGTCAGGCGGTGTCCCCGGCAAAGGACGGCACCGGCGCAATCGGATCGGACAGACGGATAGAGTCGAGAATCTGCGCGGTGCGATCCCTCACATCCAGCAGCAACGCGCGGGTGCGGCACTCGCCTTCCTCCAGGCAGTTCTTGCACTTCTCGTGCGCGTAGCGGCTGGCACAGGGCACCAGCGCAAGGCTGCCACGCATATGCCGGATCAGATCGCCATAGGTGATATCGATCGGCGGGATCGCCAGCCAATATCCGCCATCCCGCCCGCGCTGGGATTCGACCAGGCCCGAACGCGTCAGCTCGGACAGGATCACGGTGAGGAACTTGGCCGGAATCTTCTGTTCATCGGCGATTGCCGCAAGCTGCACCGGGCCTTGTCCGTAAGCATCGGCAAGGTGCTGCATGGCGCGGATCGCATAGCGGGTCTTCTGCGAGAGCATGGAAATTGTCTATCTGCCCGGTAGGCAATGAGGTCAAGATCGGGGCGCGCCCGCAGCAAATAACCCGTTCGTCGCGTAAGCCTGTCGCTTTGCCCCGATGACGCGCTACACCTTGGCACATGGCCACATCCTCCGCCGAATCGTCCGCCGACCCGACAGCCACGGATGCGCCGGATTACTGCGATCTCGATCCGTTCAGCCTGACCGCAGCCGGTCATGATTTCACCTTCTACCCGCATGGACAGGACCGGTTGAAGGGGCTGGTCGATCTGATCGGATCGGCGCAGCAGTCGCTCAAGGTGTTCTATTACCTGTTCGACAGTGATGGTTCGGGCACGATGGTGCGTGATGCGCTGGTCGCGGCGGCGCGGCGCGGGGTGTCGGTCGACCTGATCGTCGATGATTTCGGCAATGACGCCGGCGCGGAGTTCTTCGAACCGCTGATTGAAGCGGGCGGCACCTTTGCAATCTTCTCGCCCAAATGGGGCAAGCGGTATTTCGTCCGCAACCACCAGAAGATCGCCATCGCCGATGATGCGCGTGTGATGACCGGAGGCGCGAACGTCTCGGACCACTATTTTGCGACCCCTGCCGACAACGGCTGGTGCGATCTGTCGGTGGTGATCGAAGGGCCGGTGCTGGAACAATTCGTCCGCTGGTTCGGGCTGCTGCAACGCTGGGTCGCCAACGAGGCAGAGGGGCGGACCCGCCAGCTGCGGGCGCTGCGCGACATCGTCAAGCAATGGGATGGCGGCGACGGACCGGTCCGCCTGCTCGTCGGCGGCCCGCTGGTGCGACAGGGCCACTGGGCCTGGGTCCTGCGCAAGGATCTGGTGACAGCCAGGCGGCTGGACACGGTCTCGGCCTATTTCTCCCCGCCGCGCAGCTTCCGCCGCCTGATTGCGCGCGTCGGGCGGCGCGGACAGGTGCGGATGATCATGGCCGGAAAGTCCGACATTTCCGCCGCCATCGACATGGCGCGCCTGCTGTACGGCAAGCTGCTGCGCGCGGGCGTGAAGATCTTCGAGTTCGGGGTTTGCAAGCTCCACATGAAGCTGATGGTGGTGGACGATGCGAGCTATGTCGGCAGCGCCAACCTCGACAAGCGCAGCTTCCGCATCAATGTCGAGCTGATGGTGCGAATAGAGGATGCCACCCTCGCCGCCAAATTGCGCGAGCTGATCGATCACATGGAAGCCTCGAGCGAGGCGATCACCCCTGCATGGTACGCCCGCCACAGCACCCCGCTCAACCGGCTTCGCTGGCGGATTGCCTACTGGATGAGCCTTGCGGATTACCGGATCAGCAAGGTCAGCGCGTCGTAAGCCAGAATGGTCGGAAAGTGCTCTAAAGGGCAGCGATTTACCAGCTGCTAACCTTGTTCCTTCATAGCGCTGCCCTGAAGAGACGCGGCGCCAACCGGCAAGGGCTGCGATCTCCCCGAGCGGAGCAAATACAGCGTGCGCCAAGCCATCTTGAGCCGTTTTCCCTCGCTCGCTCTGGAGCCTGACGAGAAGGCTGCGCTGGCGCGGTGGCTGCTGGTGTGGGTGGTGCTGGCCAATCTCGCCTTCAGCCTGATGTATCTGGTCGGCTCGCCGCCGCGTGTGTCTTCGATCGTGATCTTCGGCGCTCTCGGCCTGTTCGTCCGGCGTATGCCCTGGCTTATCCAATGCGCCGGGTTCATCGCGGGACTGGCTTATGCGCTCGTGTCGCTGCTGAGCGCGCTGTTCAATTTGCCGATCTACTCACTCAGCCGGTCGGTCGTCTTCATTGGCGAGCTCAACGCGTTCAATTCGCTGGAATACATGCTGATTGGCGTGTTCCTTGCCGGTCTGGTTATCGCGGCCTTCCTTGCCCTGCGAAAGCCCCGTCATTTCGCCGATCCGCGCTCGCTTTTGCTGGCAGCAAGTGCGGTCGCGATGGTCGCGGCGGTCGATTACTACATGACCTACGGGATCAGCGGCCATTACAAGCGCCTGCAGACCGCAGACGCGCCGTTCTCGTCCGCTGTCTCCAACGCGGGACTTGTGCCCGCGAGTGCCGCGCCTCCGCGCCACGTGCTGTTGGTGATGGTGGAATCGCTGGGCGTCCCGGTCGACAATGCGGAAATGCGCCGGCTGATCTTCGAGCGTTACAACGATCCGGCGGTACGCTCGCGGTTCGAGGTGTCCACTGGCACCACCACCTATTTCGGCTCGACCACCGCTGGCGAAATGCGCGAACTGTGCGGGCGCTGGGACGACTACTATGCGCTCGTCGACCAGAGCGATGCGGGCTGCCTGCCTGCCCGGCTTGCTCGCCAAGGCTTCGAGACATCGGCATATCACAGCTTTGATGGCGACTTTTTTGCGCGCAGTGCGTGGTATCCGAATGTCGGCTTCCAGAACCTGATCTTCCGCACGGACCTGTTAAAGGCAGGAGCCGAGGTGTGCGGCGGGGTATTCCCGGGAGCCTGCGACCGCGATGTGCCACGGCAATTGGCCGCGCGCCTGAAGGCTGCCGAAAAGCCGCAATTCGTCTACTGGCTCACCGTTAACTCCCACCTGCCGGTGCCCGCGAACAACAATCTCAACGTCGATGATTGCAAGCGCGTATCCGCCAAGCTGGCAGCCGATTACCCGATGATCTGCCGTCAGATCGCGATCTGGGATTCCATCGACGCGGCGATCGTGAAAGAGATCACCGCCGCCGATTTCCCGCCCACCGATATCCTGCTGGTCGGCGATCACATGCCGCCTTATTTCGACCGTAAGAGCCGCGTGCAGTTCGCCCCGGACCGGGTGCCATGGCTGCTGCTTAAATGGCGCGGCAACTGACGTTGCATCGGTGCGGGTTTGATTAACGCGCATTTTACGGTCTGCCCTTAAGGCCTTTCCAATGAGTGGGGGACTGAGAGCTTTACGGCGGCGGCTGCTGCCGCCGATCCCGGATGCCATCCGGGACGATTTCACCATGCTGCGCGCGCGGCGGGTCGAGACCCAGACGCCGGTGATGTATCTGATGTTGCTTGCCACCACGCCGACCGCGGCATGGGCAGGCTCGGCCGATCTGCACTGGGGTATCAAATACGGGATGCCGGCACTGCTCGCGGTGCTCTGCGTGCTGGGCCTGATCGAAAACAAGATCAGCCGCAGCCGCCACCTGAGCCTTCGGCGAGCGCAGTTGATCGTCAGGAAGACCGCCAGCGTGTCTGGTTGGGTCGGGGTGATGTGCAGCAGTTGGGCGGTGATCAACTGGCTTGCATCGCCGACCAGCAACCACGCGAGCTTCGCCATGATCATCGCGATGGGCGCTTTGGCCACCGCCTATTGTCTTTCGGCGATCCGCTTTGCCGCCGTCCTCAATCTGGTGATCGGGGTCGTGCCGATCTCGGCGCTGATGCTGGCCTCGGGCCGTCCGGCGGAGATGGCAGCGGCAACCAGTCTAATCCTGGGAACCGCGATCCTCGTGCGTTTCATCCTTCAAGGTCATGCGATGCTGGTCGATCTGCTGCAATTGCAGCAGCAGACCCGCGACCTTGCCAACACCGATCCGCTGACCGGGCTGGCCAATCGCCGCGCGCTTGATGCGCGCATCGCGGCCTTGCTGGCCAAGGGCGAGGACGCCCCGGGCTTCCGGCTGGCGCTGCTCGATCTCGACGGCTTCAAACCGGTCAATGACCGCTTTGGCCATGGCTTTGGCGACAAGCTGCTGCGCGCGGTGGCCGACCGTCTGCGCGAGACCATCGGCGATGGCGGATTGGTGGTGCGTCAGGGGGGCGATGAATTCGCGGTGCTGATCCCGCCGCACTCGCCGCTCAGTGCCGCGCCGCTTGCCGAGCGGATCCTGATCGCGCTGGTGCGCCCGCACGTCATCGACGGGGTGCCGGTCAATGTCAGCGCAAGCGTCGGCGTGGCCCAATGGCCGCAAGATGGCGCGCGTGCCGACGACCTTTTCGAATTCGCCGACCGCGCGCTTTACCAGGCCAAGGGCGCAACGCTCTGCGGGCCCACAACTGCCGACCCGGTTGCGGTGACCGCCTGACCTACTCGAACCCGTAGTCCGAATAGTCCTTGTAATTGGGCGAGGTGAACTTGGTGATGTCGCTCTGGAAATGGAGCGGGACGTTGCCGGTTGAACCGTGGCGCTGCTTGGCGACGATCAGCGTCGCGCGGCCCTGAAGGCCTTCGAACTTCTCCTCCCACTGGCGGTACTTCTCCTGCACGTCGGGCGTCGAGGCGGCGTCCGGTGTGTCGGGCTTGACCAGCAGGTGGTAGTAATCGCCGCGGAAGATGAACCACACCATGTCGGCGTCCTGTTCGATCGATCCGGATTCGCGCAGGTCGGACAGCATCGGGCGCTTGTCCTCGCGGCTTTCGACCGCGCGGGACAGCTGCGAGAGCGCAATCACAGGGACCTGCAATTCCTTTGCCAGGGTCTTCAGCCCGCGGCTGATTTCGGAGATTTCGTTCACCCGGTTGTCGTTGGCGCGGCCCGATCCTTGCAGCAGCTGGAGGTAATCGACGATGATCAGCCCGATATCGTGCCGCCGCTTCATGCGCCGCGCGCGGGTGCGCAGGGCGCCGATGGTCAGCGCGGGCGTATCGTCGATGTAGAGCGGCAATTCGGCGAGGCGCTGGCTGGCATAGGACAGCTTCTGGAAATCCTCACGGCTCAGCTTGCCGCTGCGCAGTGCCTCGGACGAAATTTCCGCCTGTTCCGCCAGAATACGCGTCGCCAGCTGATCCGCGCTCATTTCGAGGCTGAAGAAAGCGACCGGCGCCCCGTAATTGAACTCGCCGCCATCACGCTGCCATTCGAGGTGCTTTTCGGCGCAGTTGAAGGCGATGTTGGTGGCGAGCGAGGTCTTCCCCATGCCCGGACGCCCGGCGAGGATGATAAGGTCGGAATTGTGCAGGCCCGAGGTTTTCTGGTCGATGCTCGAAAGCCCGGTGGTCTTGCCCGACAGGCCCCCGCCCGAATTCATCGCCGCTTCGGCAAGCTTGATTGCGTGCATCGCAGCCTCGCGGAAGGTCGCCGCCTCGCGCCCCGTCGCCGCGCCTTCGGCCACGCGGAACAGATCCGCCTCGGCCTGCGCGATGCGGTCCATCGGCGAGGTGTCTTCCGAGGTATCGAGCGCGCCTTCAACCAGCCCGCGCCCCACGCTCACCAGCTCGCGCAGCAAGGCGAGGTCGTAGATCTGCTGGGCCAGTTCGCGCGGCACCAGCAGGCCTGCGCCGCTGGCAGTCAGCTGCGCGAGGTATGACGTGCCGCCCAATTCCTTCAGCGCCTCGTCCGCCTCGAAGAAGGGGCGCAGCGTGACGGGCGATGCGGTGGCGTTGCGCTCGATCAGAGTGAGCACGCGGCCATAGATGCGCGCGTGCAGCGGCTCGAAAAAGTGCTCGGCCCGGATCGGCACCTGCAATTCCTCGATCACCCGGTTGTCGATCAGCACCGCGCCGAGGAACGCGGCCTCCGCCTCGAGATTGGCGGGCAGCTTGCGCACAGGCAGTTCGCCATCGGGGCTTTGCGGTTTGATCGGGGTCACTTTTTCGGGTTCGGCCATGCCGGCCAGATGCGCGCGCTTGCCCCGTTCGCGCAAGGTCTGAAGTGCCCAATATTTATTTCCGACGCTGTGGATAGTGGGGAGAGCGTGTCGAAGTGCTTGAAGTCCGGCCCCCCGATCTGCGAAGGCGTATCCCGATGGCCGATACGCCGCCCGATTCCCTCCCTGTCTCGCCCGCACCCGGTGCTGCGGGGGCGCAGCGCATTGCCCAGGTGACGCTCGACGAGGCGACGATCCTGTGGCGCAATGCCGATGTCGAACAGGAACGCCGCGTCGCGATCTATGATCTGATCGAGGAAAACACCTTCAAACCCGTGCGATCGGCCGAGCGAGGGGCGAGTGGGCCCTATCACCTGCATCTGTCCGTCACCGACGGGCGGCTGGCGATGGACATCCGCGATACCGGCGAGACGCTGCTCGAAACGCTATTGATCGGCATGGCTCGCTTCCGCCGCCCGATCCGCGAATATTTCGCGATCTGCGATTCCTATTATCAGGCAATCCGCAAGGCGACCCCGGCCGAGATCGAGACGATCGACATGGCCCGCCGCGGCATCCACAACAACGCCGCCGAGCTGCTGCTCGAGCGGCTCGAAGGCAAGGTCGAGACCGATTTCGCCACAGCGCGGCGGCTGTTCACGCTGATCTGCGTGCTGCACATCAAGGGCTGAGGGGCATGGCAAAAGGGGGCAAGGGCCGGGCGCGCGCCGGGTCGCGCAATGCGCCGCGCCGCTGGTTGTGGCGGCTTGCAGCGCTGGCGGTGCTGTTCGGCCTCGCCTTTGCCGCGTGGCTGTGGTGGGACATGCGCGAATGGCGCCCTGATCCCGCGCTCTATCCCGAACAGGGTGCGCTGGTTCCGGCGGGCGGATCGCCGGTCAAGTTCGAGACGCTGAAAGCGGTGGGCGCGCAGTTCGCCTATCTCCCGCTGGTTGCAGGGCCGGGAGCGGATTCGCCCGGCGGATTTGCCGACCGTTTCATCCGCGCGCGCGACGCTGGCTTGCAGGTGGGCGTGGTGCTTGAATTCGATCCTTGCGCGGGGGCCGACGCGCAGAGCGGGATGTTTGCCCAGATGGTGCCGCGCGATCCCGAGCTTTTGCCGCCTGCCATCAATCTTGGTCAGCTCGCCACTGACTGCGACCCCAAGGTCAGCGATGCCGCGGTCGAGAGCGAGCTGATGACCCTGATCAACCAGATCGAGATGCACGCGGGGAAGCCGGTCATCCTCAAGCTTTCGCCCGCGTTTCAGGAGCGGCACGGGACCGCAACCACATTGGCGCGAGACCTTTGGCTGGCGCGTGACCGGGCGCGGCCTGACTATGCGGGGCGCCCCTGGCTGCTATGGAGCGCGAATGGTGCGCGCGTGACCGAGGCGAGCGAGGAGCCGGTCGAATGGGTGGTGGTGCAGAAATGACTCTGGATAGCGCACAGGAAAAGGCCCTGATCGGTGCCGCCTTTGCCGCAGCGGAGCATGCTTACGCCCCCTATTCGGACTACCCCGTGGGCGCGGCGCTGCTGTTCGATGACGGGGCGGTGATCACCGGCTGCAATGTCGAGAACGCGAGCTACGGCCTTGCGCTGTGCGCCGAGACAGTCGCCATCGCCAAGGCCATGGGCGAGGGGCGGCGCGGCGGTCTGGTGGCTGTGGCGGTGGTGGGGCTGAAGGCCGATGCCGAACCGATCACCCCGTGCGGCCGCTGCCGCCAGGTCCTCAACGAAGTCGCTGCCTTGGGCGGCACCGATCCGCTGGTGCTGTGCGTGAGCAAGGACGACGTGCGGCGCGTGAGCCTGTCAGCCCTGCTGCCGCACGCCTTTGGGCCGGGGCATCTGGCCTGACACGGGCCGATTTGGATGTTTGAAACCGTCTGACAAACAAGAAACGGGCCGGAAGCGCTGCTCCCGGCCCGTCACTGCGTGGTGTTGCAGAGCTAAACTTAGAACTTGGCGCCTGCAGCAATCATCACCTGGTGGCGGTTGCCGTTCAATCCTTCGCCGAGAACGTCGCTCACGTTGTAGTTCGAATAGCGATATTCGACACGGCCGAAGAAGCCGCCGAAGTTGTGTTCGAAGCCAGCACCGGCGCGGATGCCCTCGAGCTCCTCGTCTTCGTCCACCTCGATGCAGGTGTATCCGCCCTTCAGGTAGATGACGTCGTTCGAGTCCATCTCGTAGCCGAGGCGCAGGCCGAGATAGCCGTCCATGCCGACGCCGTCGCCGATCGACGTGTCGGTCACTTCGGCTTCAACGCCGATAATGCCTTTGCCCGAGACAATGTCGTACCCGGCGGTCAAGCCGGTCACGACGCCGGAGTCGCTCTCGGTCCTGTTGTTTGCTTCAACACCAATCGCGTCAAACCCGAGGACTACGCCGACGGCGAAGCCTCCATTGTCACTCGTTTCTTCCTGCGCCGCGGCGGGCACGGCAAACAGCGACACCCCCAGAGCAAGGGCAATCGAAAACCGCTTCATCTGCATTTCCTTTTATATTGGAATATATTCTTGGCAGAGCGGTCCGCTAGCTCATCGCTTTCACGTTGAGCATCGGTTTCATGTACCAGTTCATGTTAGACTGGCGCTGCATTCCCGGGAGAGCCGCGGCGCTGGCCGCCGGGATTTGATCAGCCTTCGCTGCCCTCAAGCCATTCCACCAGCGCCGCCAGACATTCGCGGCCCAGAAGCTTGCAGCGTTCCGGCGACCAGCCCTGCTCGGGCTCGGGGAAGTCGGCCAGGTCCTTGTATGGCATCTCCAGCGTCATCGCGACCGCGCCGAAGCGTTCGGCAAGCTGATTGGTGCTCATTGTCAGGTTGGCGCGGCCTGCCGGGGCCCTGGGATAGCCCAGCTTCGTCTGGAAATCGGGCGTGCGGCGGTCGAGGATGCGCTGGTAGCGATCATAACCGTCGCCCTGTGCCTGGGTCCACGACGGGATACCGTCGAACCCGGCGATGAACACGGCCGGGATCGCTTCGTCGGCATGGACATCCATCGCGAAATCGACGCCGGTTTCATCCATGCGGTTCCGGATCGCCAGCACTTCGGGCGAGCGTTCTGGGGTGGGCTCGGCCCATTCGCGGTTGAGATTGGTGCCCACCGCATTGGTTCGCAAATGGCCGCGGCGCGAACCATCTGGGTTACAATTCGGAACGATGTGGATGCGGCATTGCTTGCGCAGCGCGCGCGCGACCGGATCAGCCGGATCGATCAGGCACTCGATCGCGCCCTCCATCCACCATTCGGCCTGCGTCTCGCCCGGATGCTGGCGGGCATAGAGCCACACCTTCACATTGCCCTCGCCCATCTCCAGACAATCGATCGGCTGGCCATCGAGCGTGGTGCCGAGACGAACGTAATCCACGCCCTCGCATGACGCCGTCTCGGCAATCAGATCATGGTGACGCTCCATCGAGTAAGGCGCGAAATAGGCGCACCAGAACACGCCGGCCGACGGGACGTAGCGCACTGTCAGCGTGCCGCCGTCCTCATCCTTGTCAAAGGTGCTCGTCGCGCGGGCCCAATAGTCACGGTCTTCGGAGACGCAGGCGTCATAGTCCGGCCAGCCGCCCGGATAGGCGCTGGCATTGAGGCCGGTGAGCTTGAGCACGACCTCCTCGCCCGCAGGTGCGCTGACCCGGAAGTGGAACCACTGGAAGAAGTCCGATGCATTGTCGCGGCGGATCGCAAGGCGCGCTGTGCGTCCGTCAATCCCCAGCACCTCGATATTGCCGCTGTCGAACCCGGCATCGATGAAAAGAGAGGTCATTTGGTTCCTTGAAGCTTCCTGGCGTCGATCGCCACGGTCTCGCCATTGCCACCGGGGAAGTCCCGGAACAACCCGGCCGCGAGCGTGCGCGCGCTGGTATCAACCTGCGAGTAGGGCGATTTCACGCCGGTCGCGATCTGGGAACGGCCTTCCCACAGGGTGTTGCCGTCAGCTGTGCTGATGCGCACCGACAATTCGGTCATGGCTTCCGGGCTTTCGCGCCCGCCGCCCAGATTGATGCCGACACCCATGCCGACACCCGATCCGAAGCCGCCGGTGCCTCCGCCGACTCCGACGTTGACCGGCCCGCGACGGCCTTCGACCGGTGCGGCGGCAATCGGCGCGCGGCTCGTGCGGACTGCTGCGATCTGCCCGGCGGACGAACCTTCCGCGACCACGGTATAGCCGAGCCGCGCCAGCTCGGCACTGACTGCGGCGGCAAAGGCCTGGCGTGCGCCTTCGTTCTTGACCTCGTCAGGGAAGGTGATCGCGATCGTCCCCTTGCCAAGCCCTGCGGGGTTCGGCGCGACAAAGCGCGTGACTTCGACCGGGCCGGTATAGGGAGAGGTCGCGCAGGCCGAGAGTGCCAGCGTAGCGGCGGCAAGGGCGGCGAACGAAGCAGGAAGGGGCAGGCGGATCATGGGGTGGTTCCTTTCGTGGCCTGCACCTTATACGATGCACGGATGAACGTGCACAGACCTCTGCGTTGGAGGGATGTGTGTCTGATTCAGGTTGAGATTTTCTAAGCAGAATTTGTGCTAGAGCGCGCGGCATGACCTCTCAAAGCAAACCATCCGTCCTCGTAACCGGCGGGGCTGGATATATTGGCAGCCACGCGGTGCTTGCCCTGCGCGATGCAGGCTGGCCGGTCGCGGTGATCGACAATCTGACGACCGGCTTCCGATTTGCGATCCCCGAAGGCGTGCCTCTTTATGAAGGCGATATCGAGGATGCGGGCCTGCTGGCGCGGATCTTTTCCGAGCAGAACACCCGCGCGATCATGCATTTCGCCGGTTCGATCGTGGTGCCCGAAAGCGTCTCGGACCCGCTCAAGTATTATCACAACAACACCGCCAAAAGCCGCGCGCTGATCGCAGCGGCGGTGGCAGCGGGCGTGCCGCACGTCATCTTCTCGTCGACTGCGGCAACCTACGGCATCCCCGAGGTCGCGGCGGTGGATGAGGATACCCCGCAGCGCCCGATCAACCCCTATGGCTGGTCGAAGCTGATGACCGAGCAGATGCTCGCCGATGTCGCTGCCGCGCACCCGATGAATTACGGCGTGCTGCGCTATTTCAACGTTGCGGGCGCTGATCCGCAGGCGCGCAGCGGTCAATCGACCGCTGGTGCGACGCATCTCATCAAGGTCGCGATCGAGGCTGCGCTGGGCAAGCGCGAATCGGTCGCGGTGTTCGGGACCGATTACGAAACCCCCGATGGCACAGGCGTGCGCGACTATATCCATGTGAGCGATCTGGCCGCCGCGCATGTGCTGACGCTGGAGGCGCTGATCGCTGATCCGTCGCGCTCGTTGACGATGAATTGCGGCTATGGCCGGGGGTTCTCGGTGCAGGAGGTGCTCGACGCCGTCGACCGGGTGACGAATCGCAAGCTCGACCGCCGGATCGAGGGGCGCCGGGCGGGTGATCCCGATTCGCTGATCTCGAACCCGGCGCGACTCAAGCAGACGCTCGGCTGGGGGCCGCAGCACGCCGATCTCGACACAATCATCGCCCATGCGCTGGCATGGGAGCGCAAATTGAGCGATCTGAGAGGGTGAACGGGTCAGACTCGCATTGACGCCGCAGGCCGGTGTCGCTAACGGCACCCTTCGATTTAACGCGCGTCGGCCTTGTCTGGCGCGCTTCTCTTTTGGAAACGAGCGCCATGAAGATCGTCAACAGCCTCAAGTCGCTGAAGGGCCGTCACCGCGATAACCGCGTGATCCGTCGTCGCGGCCGCACCTATGTGATCAACAAGACCGACCGTCGCTTCAAGGCCCGCCAGGGCTAAGCTGACGCGGCTGCCCGGCATGGGCGGCTGATGGAATTCGCGGCCCGCCTCCTCACCGGAGCGCGGGCCGCAGGCTTTTGGGGCTCAGGCGATTGAGGTTATGATGCGCAAGGCTGCGGTGTTCGATGTCGGGCGGGTGCTGTTCCACTGGCAGCTGGGCGCGTTGTTCGAAAAGCTGATTGATGACCGTGAGGAGCTGGACTGGTTCCTCAGCCATGTCGTCACCGAGGAATGGCATTTCGAACACGACCGCGGCCGCGCGCTGGCTGACATGGTGCCCGAACGGATTGCGCTCTACCCGCAGTATGAAGACCACATCCGCGCTTATGCCTCGCGCTTCAACGAGACCGTGCCAGGGCCTGTCGAAGGCTCGCATGAGCTGGTGGAGCGGCTTGCTGCGGCCGGCGTACCCCTGTTCTGCCTGACCAATTTCGGTGACGAGTTCTGGCAGATGTTCCGCCCCACCCAGGCGATCTTCGATCACTTCGAGGACATCATCGTCTCGGGCGTCGAGAAGGTCGCCAAGCCGCAGGCGCGGATCTACGAAATCGTTGAGGAACGTAGCGGGCGCGAGGGCGCAGCGCTGTTCTTCACCGACGACAACCCCGACAACATCGCCGCCGCCAAGGCGCGTGGATGGGACGCGCATCTGTTTACTGATGCAGGGGCGCTTGAAGCGCAGTTGGTCGCAGCGGGCCTGCTTTAGGCCGCGCGAGTCCCCGCGCAGGCGGGGACCTCAGTCAGCTTCATGCCAGTCCGAACGAGGTCCCCGCCTGCGCGGGGACTCACAGTGGCTCGAGAATCCAAAACCCCCGGCCGCGCCTTGGGGAAAGCGCGCCGGGGGCTCGTGGAGCTCTGTCCGGTTGGAGAGGGGGACGCCGGACAGAGAGGGACTTGTATCAACCGGCCGGTGATCAGCCGTTGCACTTGGCCAGTTCTTCGGCCTCGATCGGCTGACCGAGCACCTTGAAGTTGGCGATTTCGCCCGACTTGCGGTTCAGGCCGCGGCAGATGCGCAGCGGACGCGCGCTTGCCTTGCCGGCAACGCAGGTGGCCCCTTCGCAGGTCCAGGCGACGCCGCCAGCCACGAAGCGGGTTTCGCTCGCCGGGGCAGCCAGGGTGGCGCTGTAATAGGGGGTGCCGGCAGCGTTCAGCGGCGCGCCGCTGGTGGCAACGCCAAAGCTGAGGCCGGTGTAAACCAGCGCCGAAGCGAGGATGGCGAACTTGCCGGTGCGGGGGAGGGAGAGGGTGTTGATCATAGGGGGTATCCTTTGCCTTTTCATTTTCTTGTGGGGCGCCGCCCCATGGTCTCAGTCACCGTCTTTTGCAATGCAACATTTCGATTCGAAACCGGTTGCTATTCGCTACCTAACTAACTAGGTTGTGAGTTGCAACCGAAAACTTAATTTTTTTTGTGAGCCGCGTAAAATCGGTTACACAACACCCCGGAAGGGGAAGGGAAACGATCCATGGGTGAGCTGAGAGAACCGCTGCGCGAACTGATCGAATGCGGATTGCCGCAGGCGCTGGAGGTAATGGGTGAACGCTGGTCGTTCATGATCCTGCGGGCGAGTTTCAATGGTCTCAAACACTTCGAGGAATTCCTGAGCGAGCTCGGGATTGCCCGCAACATCCTCTCCAACCGACTCGCCAAGCTGGTCGAGCACGGCATTCTCAAGCGCGAACCCTGCGCCGATGACCGCCGCAAAATCGAATACCGGCTGACGGAAAAGGGCTTCGATCTGCTCCCGGCGATGCTGGCGCTGCGCCAGTGGGGACAGAAATATGGCGCCGAAACGGTGATCGAGGACCCGGTGCTGGTCGACGAGCATGACCGTCTGCCGATCGGGCCCGTCTCGATCCTCGCGCATGACGGGCGCATTCTCGGCCATCAGGACCTGTGGCTGGTCCGTCCCGAAAACCTCGGCAAGCGGGCGGATGGGACCATCGCGACGCAGGGCGCCAACCTTGGCGAAGGCGATGTCGTCGACCTCGCCTCGAAGAAAGCCGCCCTCCGGTAAGGACGCGCCGGATAATCCGTCGATAGCTTCGCGCGGGCGGGTGCCTTTGCGCCAAGCCATGGGCTAGGGCGGCCCGCATGAGCGTGGCTGCGCCCCCGGAATGTCATGACATCCTGCATCGCACCTTCGGCTTCCCGGCGTTTCGCGGGCAGCAGGAGGCGGTGATCGGGCGCGTGATGCGCGCGCAGCACACCCTCGCGCTGATGCCGACGGGGGCGGGCAAAAGCCTGTGCTATCAGGTGCCGGCGCTGGCGCGGACGGGAACGGCCATCGTCATTTCGCCTCTGATCGCGCTGATGCACGACCAGATCCGTTCGGCCCGCGCGGCGGGCATACGCGCTGCATCAATGACTTCGGCCGATAGCGACAACGCTGCCACCGCCGAGGCGTTTCGCAATGGCGACCTCGACCTGCTCTATGTCGCCCCCGAGCGCGCCTCGACCGCAGGCTTCCACGCGCTCATCGAGCGTGCACCCATCGCGCTCTTTGCCATCGACGAGGCACATTGCGTGTCCGAGTGGGGCCATGATTTCCGCCCGGATTACCGCATGCTGCGCCCGGTGCTCGACCGCTTCCCCGATGTCCCGCGCCTCGCGCTCACTGCCACGGCGGATCAGGCGACGCGGGTCGACATCCTGCGCCAGCTCGGCATTCCTGACGAGGGGCTGATCGTTGCGGGGTTCGACCGGCCCAATATCCGCTACGCAATCACCCCGCGCGATTCGGGGCCGCGCCAGATCACCGAACTACTCCAGCGGCTCGAAGGGGCGGGCATCGTCTACGCGCCCAGCCGCAAGCAGGCCGAAGACCTCGCCGCGCAGATTGCCCGTTCGGGGCGCGAGGCGTCGTTTTACCACGCGGGACTAGAGCCGGAACGTCGCGCGGCGGTGCAGGCGGAGTTCGTCGCCTCGGAAAGCATGGTGATGGTCGCCACGATTGCCTTCGGCATGGGCATCGACAAGCCCGATGTGCGCTTTGTTGTCCATGCCGGTCTGCCCAAATCGATCGAGGCCTATTATCAGGAAACCGGCCGCGCAGGCCGCGATGGCGATCCTGCCGAGGCGCATCTGTTCTGGGGGGTGAGCGACTTTGCCCGCGCGCGGCAATGGCTCGGCGAGGTCGAGCCGGAGCGTCTGCCTGCCGAACAGGCGCGCCTCAACATGCTCGCGCAGCTGGTAGAAGCCCCCACCTGTCGCCGCGCGATCCTGCTGCGGCACTTTGGCGAGCACCCGTCCGCGACTTGCGGCAACTGCGACAATTGCGACAACCCGCCGCAGGTGGTCGACGCCAGCGAGCTGGCGAGGAAGTTGCTGTCGGCGGTCTATCGCACCGGCCAGAGCTTCGGCATCGGCCATATCGAGAAGGTGCTGACCGGGCAGAGCGACGAGCGGATCACCAGCCGCGGACATGATGCGCTGTCGGTATTCGGGATCGTTGGCGCGGGAGAGGCGGCACTGCTGCGCCCGCTGGCGCGCACGCTGGTCGCAAGAGGGATGCTGGCGGCGACCGAGCATGGCGGGCTGATGCTCGGCCCCGATGCACGGCCCGTCCTCAAGGGCGAGGCAGGCGTCACCATCGCTGAACCGCCGCCCAAGCGGGAACGCCGCGGTCGCCGCGCCCGCGCAGGCGGCGAGGCAGCCAACCCGATCGGCAATCCGCTGTTCGAGGCGTTGCGGGCGAAGCGCAAGGCACTCGCCAGCGAGCATGGCCTGCCCGCCTATGTCATCTTCCACGATTCGGTGCTGCGCGACATGGCGCATCAATGCCCCGAGACGCTCGCCGAACTCGGCACGGTGCCGGGTGTCGGGGCGAAGAAGCTGGAGACCTGGGGAGCGGATTTCATCGCGGTGATCAAGGATCACCTGAGGGGTTAGGGCTTGGCTCTGCGCACCGTGTAATCGATCCGGATGCGCACCCAACTGCCGAATTGTTCTCGCCCGCCGACCCGTGCGGGGCGGACCCGGAACTGCCAGGCCGCGGCCAACACCGCCCGCCCGATCTGCGAGCCTTGCGGGCCTTCGCTCAGCAGCTGGCAATCCTCGACATAGTAGCCCGTCACGGTCTTGCAGGCGATCAGCGCATAGCCGGGGCCGTTGGCGGTCGAGAGGTAGCCGCTGAGCTCCTGATCGGAAGGCTCGCGATACCAGCGCGCGGCGTAGAGCGGCTCGCCATTGGCCATCGTTCCGACCTGCTGGCTAACGCCCGCAGTGCGCGGGTTGCCGGTATCGGCCGGGCCGTAGCCCCCTGCATTGGGCCGGATCCGCGCACCGATCTTGGGCGAGGGCCGCGGCTGTGGCGGCTCTGGTTTGGATGGCGGGGCGGCTGGCGGTGGCGATTCAGGCGCGGGCCGGGGCAGCAGCACCTGCGGCGAGGGCTGCGCGGGCTGCGGCAACGGTTGATCGGGCACAGGCTGGGTTTCCTGCGGCGTATCGGCCGCGCTCGCCTCGGCCGCCTGTTCGGGTTCCGGCGCGGGCGGCGCGGCGAATTCGACCGCCGTGAGGTTTGTCACCTTCTCCTTGCCATCCTCGTCCCCCGCAATGGTCACGCCGAGCGTCAGGAGCAGAAGAAGGATCAGCGCCTCGATCGCGAGGGCGATTGCCAGACCCGCCAGCTTGCGCCGCCGCGATGCATCGCGGAAAGCGGCGATCAGCGCGGCAATGCCCCGGGGTTGGTCGTCCACCCAAGCTGTCGAATCGTCCGAAATCGCCGCTGCGCCTTTGATCGGCCGCGTGGAGGGGGCGGCTTGCGCTGTCCCTTAACCTGTCATCAGCCGGTAGGATAGCGCCTCGGCAATGTGGGCCCGGCCAACCGTGTCGGCACCGGCAAGATCGGCGATGGTACGCGAAACCCGCAGCATCCTCGTATAGCCGCGCGCCGAGAGCCGCAGCTTCTCCGCCGCTTGCAGCAACAGTTTGCGCCCTGCCTCGTCAGGATTGGCGAAGGTGTCGAGCTTCTCGCCCTCCAGCTCGGCATTGGAGCGGACGCCGCGTGCCGTCTGCCGCGCGCGAGCGGTCGCGACGCGGGTGGCGACCTCGGCGCTGCCTTCGGCAGGCGGAGGCAGCGCCATGTCGAGCGCGCTGACCGCTGCCACGTGAACGTGGAGGTCAATCCGGTCGAGCAGCGGGCCGGATAGCCGCGACTGGTAGTCGCCGACGCAGCGCGGGTACTTGTTGCAATTGCGCGCGGGGTCGCCCGCATAGCCGCAGCGGCACGGGTTCATCGCCGCGACCAGCTGAACGCGGGCCGGGAAGGTCACATGGGCATTGGCGCGGGCGACATCGACCTTGCCGGTCTCGAGCGGCTGGCGCAGCGAATCGAGCACCGGACGCTGGAACTCGGGCAGCTCGTCGAGGAACAACACGCCGAGATGCGCGAGGCTCACCTCGCCCGGGCGCACCTTCAACCCGCCGCCGGTGAGCGCGGCCATGCTGGCCGAATGGTGCGGCGCGCGGAACGGGCGGGCGCGGCTGATGCGGCCCGCTTCCAACGTGCCCGCCACTGACTGCACCATCGAAACCTCCAGCGCCTCGGGCGGTGTCAGGTCGGGGAGGATGCCGGGCAGGCAGCTGGCGAGCAGGCTCTTGCCCGATCCCGGCGGGCCGACCATCAGCAGATTATGGCCACCCGCAGCGGCAATCTCGAGCGCGCGCTTGGCGGTTTCCTGCCCCTTGACCTGCCTGAGGTCATTGCCCCCGGCCGCATCGGCGACCCCGCCGCGCGGCGGCTCGGGCAGGACGAGGCTGCCTTTCAGATGCCCCAGCAGGCTCGTCAGATCACGCGGGGCAAGCACCGGCACACCGCTGGCCCAACGGGCTTCGGGGCCTTGTTCGGCAGGGCAGATGAGGCCCGCGCCGACCTCGCTGGCATGGAGCGCGGCGATCAGCACACCGGGGCTGGCAACCACCCTGCCATCCAGCGACAGCTCGCCCACTGCGATCCAGTCACCCAGCTGCTCGGCATCGGTTACGCCCATCGCTGCGAGCAGGGCCAGCGCAATGGGGAGGTCGTAATGCGACCCGTCCTTGGGCAGGTCGGCGGGCGAGAGGTTGACCGTGATCCGCTTCGGCGGAAGCGCAAGCCCCATCGCGGCGAGCGCGGATTGCACCCGCTCCCGGCTCTCGCTCACTGCCTTGTCGGGAAGGCCCACCACGTTGAACCGGGGCATCCCCGGCGCGACCTGGCATTGCACCTCCACCGCGCGCGCCTCCAGCCCGAGGTAGGCAACCGTTCTTACCAGCGCGACCATCTGCTTGACCCCTGTCCGCCCCTAGAGGCTGATTGTGCAGGGTTGTGAGGGGCTTGTCGAGCGGTTCGGGCAGGTGCCGCAAGTTCGCGATCTTGGCGCGTATCCGCACCATTGCCCGGGATTAAGGCTTTTCTAAAGCATAAATCTTGGCGAATTCGGAAGGCGCGGCGGGCGACAACGTGGGCCATGACCCGCGCTCTTGCCCTTCTGCTGGCCGCTCTGGCGCTGCTGCTTCCCGGCGGCGGCGCGCTGGCGCAGTCGGGCGCCCGCGTGGTTTCCACGGTCAGCTGGGTCGAGGAATGGGACCCGGTCAGCCAGCAATGGGTGCGCGTCGAGGAGAGCCCCGCCACCATCGCCCCCGCCAGTTACGAGACCGCGACCACCACCGTCGCGCGCGCAGGCGGCGTGACCATCACCGAGACGATTGTCGAGCAGCCGGTGCGCTTCATTGCTCAAAGTCCGGCGGTTTCGGCTCGCATGACCGCGCAGCTCGCCGGTGTCGCCGCCTTCGGTCCGTTCCGCGTGATTGACGGCAAGCGCGCGGCTCTTGTGGCCGCGACCGACGCCGCATCGCCGCAAGCCTTCATCGCAATGCTGGCGGCCTATCCCGGCCTTGAAGTGATCGAATTCGCCGATGCGGCTGGCACCAGCAACGATATCGCGAACTTGCGCCTCGGGCGCGCGATCCGCGCTGCGGGCCTCGCCACTCATGTCCCGGCGGGCGGATCGGCGCGATCGGGCGCGGTCGAGCTGTTCCTTGCCGGAACCCGCCGCACGGTCGATCCGGGCGCGCTTTTCGCGGTCCATTCTTGGCGCGACGAGGCCGGGCGCGAGCCGGCCGATTTCGCCCCTGATGCGCCGGAAAACCGCCTCTATCTCGACTACTATGCCGAAATGGGCATGAGCGCCGATCAGGCGCGCGCCTTTTACGCTATGACCAATTCGGTGCCGCACGCAGGCGCGCTATGGCTTGAGGGCGCGCAGATGGCGCAATGGATCGCCTCTGAGAGCCGCGCCCCTGCTACCCGCTCGCTCGACCCGTGGCTCGAATCCGGACTGCGACTGGCGCTGGCGCGGTCGGGCGAGGCGCTGGCCGGTGCCCTGCGCGCTCCTTGGCGCCTCCCGCACGCGCCTGCTGGCGCACCGATCCTTGCCCCGCGCCTTGCTTACGCCGATCCGGGCGCGGGTTTGCTTGACTCATTGACGGCTTTCCCATAACGGCCCCGGTCTGTTTCGAGGTCGCTGGTGTGCGGCCCCGGTTGGTGTGCGGGTAAACCGATACGATCCGGCCGGTCACATTTTTCGAGGATGATATGAAGCGTACCTTCCAACCCAGCAATCTCGTGCGCGCCCGTCGTCACGGTTTCTTCGCACGCAAGGCGACTCCGGGTGGCCGCAAGGTGCTCCGCGCCCGCCGCAACCGCGGCCGCAAGAAGCTCTGCGCGTAATTTGGTTTCGCAGCCCCTCCGGGCTGCGGCATCCTCGCTCACGCGATCTGAAGATCGCGTCGCTGCGGGCGGCCGGTCGGCCTTGCGGGCTCCCTTCGGGAGCCCGTTGACGTTTGTCGTAAGGTGACCCGCGTGATTTCTGTCCTCACCAAGCGTAGCGACTTTCTCGCGGCGAATTCCGGGCTTCGCAATGCGCGCTCGGGCTTCGTGCTGCTGACCCGGCCCAATGACGGGCAGGGTATCCGCTTCGGGATTACCGTCACCAAGAAGATCGGCAACGCTGTGGTGCGCAATCGCATGAAGCGGCGGTTCCGCGAATTGCTGCGCGCGGCGCTGCCCACCTTGGGCCTGCCGGATCACGATCATGTGCTGATCGGCCGCGCGGGCGGCGTCGAGCGCGATTTTCATCTGCTGGCGGATGAACTCGCCAAGGCCCTGGAACGCGCGCGCGAAGGGCGGGGCGATCCTTCCGGTGGGCGGCGTCCCCGCAAGGGGAATCGCCGCAAATGAAGCAGCTGCTTATCCTCATCGCGCGCGGCTGGCAGATCGGCCCTTCGCGCATCCTGCCGCCCACCTGCCGCTATCACCCGTCGTGCAGCCAGTACGCGATCGAGGCTCTCGGCAAGTATGGCGCGCTTAAGGGTGGATGGATGGCATTCAAGCGGCTAATGCGCTGCCACCCATGGGGCGGGCACGGTCACGATCCCGTTCCCTAGGGCCGAATTTCGTGGGGTCTGGAAACGGGACCGCCTTAACCCCATAATACACCCAACCGTCGCATTCTCTCGGGGCATACACTTGGACAATCGCAATCTTCTGCTCGCTGTCGTGCTTTCGGGCCTGCTTATTCTCGGGTGGGACGTGGGCATGCGCTACTTCTATCCCGAAGCGGCGATTTCGGCGCAGGCCGATCCGATCAAGCCCGCCCCCGCTGGGAAGACCGCTGCTGCGGGCGGTGCTGCGCCAGCTGCGGGCGGTGCCGGCACGCTTGGCGGAGACGTTGGCACGCCGCGGGTCGATCTGAAAGCCGCGCTCGCCAGCCCCACACGCGTCGCGATCGATACCCCGCGTCTGTCGGGTTCGATCAACCTCGTCGGTGCGCGGATCGATGATGTCGAGCTGAAGGATTATCGCGAGACGCTGAAGAAGGACTCCGGCCCGGTGCGCCTCTTCGCGCCCGAAGGCACGCCCGGACAATACTTCGCCGAATTCGGTTTTGTTGCAGGCGGCGCGCGCCAGCCTTCGAACCTGCTGTGGCAGGCGGACGGCGCGAAGCTGACCCCGGCCACGCCCGTCACCCTGACGCGGACCGATGCCAACGGCGTGACCTATGCGATCAAGTTCGCGGTCGATGCCAACTACATGATCACCGCCACCCAGACCGTCACCAACGCGGGTGCCGCGCCCACTGTCATCCAGCCCTTCGCGCTGATCAAGCGGACCAGCAGCAACGCGACGCTCGACCAGTTTGTCGCCCACTCCGGCCCAGTCGGCGTGTTCGGCGGCACGCTGTGGGATCCGCATTCCTATGACGAACTGGCCGAACTGGGCGGCGAGACACCCGAAGGCTCGCCCGACTGGCTGGGCTTTACCGATCAATACTGGCTTGCCGCGCTGGTGCCGGGTGATGGCAAGGGCAACGTGAAGGTCGATGATGCGGGCTTCCGTTCGCTGGGGACCAACCTGTTCCGCACCGATCTGCTCTATGGCGCCAGCACCGTTCCGGCGGGCGGCAGCTTGACCCAGCAGACCCGCCTTTATGCCGGGGCCAAGGATAGCCAGATCCTCGATGTCTATCAGGATGCCGGCATCACCAATTTCGGTCTGGCGATCAGCTGGGGCTGGTTCGCGCTGATCGAAAAGCCGATCCTGTGGCTGCTGCGCACGCTCAACGGCCTCGTCGGCAATTTCGGCGTCGCGATCATCCTGCTCACGGTCATCATCCGCGGGCTGATGTTCCCGGTCGCGCAGAAGCAGTTTGCTTCGATGGCGCAGATGAAGGCCGTGCAGCCGAAGATGAAAGAGATCCAGGAGCGCTTCAAGGACGACAAGCAGCGTCAGCAGCAGGAGATCATGAAGCTCTACAAGGATGAAAAGGTGAACCCGCTGGCCGGGTGTCTGCCGCTTGTCATCCAGATCCCGATCTTCTTCGCGCTCTACAAGGTGCTGGTTCTCGCCATCGAGATGCGGCACGAGCCGTTCATCCTGTGGATCAAGGATCTGGCCGCGCCCGATCCGGCGCATATCCTCAACCTGTTCGGGATGCTGCCTTTCGAAGTGACCGGGTTCTTTGCCATCGGCCCGCTCGCGGTCTTGCTCGGGATCACCATGTGGCTGACCTTCAAGCTCAACCCTTCGGCGATGGATCCGGTGCAGCAGCAGATGTTTGCGATCATGCCGTGGATCCTGATGTTCGTGATGGCGCCGTTCGCGGCAGGCCTCCTGCTTTACTGGGTGACCTCGAACATCCTCACCGTCGCGCAGCAGAGCTACCTCTATTCGAAGCACCCGCAGCTCAAGGCAGCGAATGCGGCGGCGGATAAGCAGAAGGCAAAGGGATAGCAGCGTGATCGATCCCGACGACTGGCAGGCGCGTGAGGAAGCCGCATCGAAGCTCTTTTCCGGGCCGGTGGACTTCCTGCGTTCCGCGCCGCAGCTGCAATTCCTGCCCGATCCGGTGGTGCCGGAAATCGCGTTCTGCGGGCGGAGCAACGTCGGCAAGTCGTCGCTGCTCAACGCGCTGACGGGCCGCAAGGCGATCGCGCGTGCATCGGTGACGCCGGGGCGCACGCAGGAGCTGAACTTCTTCGATGTGGGCCGCCCGCAGGAAGAAGACGCGCTGCCGCTGTTCCGGCTGGTCGATATGCCCGGCTACGGCTTTGCCAAGGCGCCGATCAAGGTGGTCGACAAGTGGAAGGCGCTGGTGAACTCCTACCTGCGCGGGCGGCAGGTGCTGGTGCGCACGCTGGTGCTGGTCGACAGCCGTCACGGCCTCAAGGAGGTCGACCGGGTGATGATGAAGATGCTCGATGACGCCGCCGTCGGCTACCGCGTCGTCCTGACCAAGACCGACAAGATCAAGGCGAGCGAGCTTGACGCGGTGGCCGAAGCGACCGCCGCCGAAGTGCGCAAGCATGTCGCCGCCTATCCCGAACTCCACCTCACCAGCAGCGAAAAGGGCATGGGCATCGAAGCCCTGCGTGCCGCCGTGGTGTCCGACGCTCTGGGCGAGGGCTGGGCGGGGTAGCCGCCAGTCTCTACTGCATCCGCGCCCGGAACCGGATCGTGAAGCTTGGCTGGCTGGTCGCGCTGGTCGCGGCGGCCATGGTGCCGGTGGGGGCGATACGGATGCCGCGCACGTTCACATCGAACGCTCCCGTCGGCGTGTAGGTATAGGGCGCCACCCCGCCGCTCGCCGAAGAGAAGCGCACCATGCTCGATTGGCTGAAGGTGTTCAGACCGCTCGTCGGCGTGCCGTTGGTGAAGGTCACCGGAGTGCCGACCGCAAAGGCCATTTCCTGCGGCATGATGTCGGTGATCACGATCGAACTCGAATCCACGGGCTGCGTGCCCACGTTGCGCACGCTTATGGTGTATTCCACCACAGCGCCGGGAATCAGCTTGGGATTGGTCGTCCCGTTGACCGGATCGGAGATGACCTGACTGGTCTTGTCGATGACCAACACCGCCGTGGCGCGGCGGGTGTTGGTAATGGCGCAGGTGATCGAATCCCCCGGCCGCAGCGTGATCGATCCGCCCACGGTGGTCGGCAGCACGGTCGTCGATCCGCTGGTGGCATTGGTGCAGGCGATCGTCGCGGTGTAATTGCCGAGTGAGGTGGTGCCTGCGGCGACTTCATCGAGCGTATAGGCCTGCTGGTTCACCACCTGAATCAGGTTTGTGTCGCCAGCCGTCACCGTCCCGCTGGTGCCGGTGGTGGTGGAGGAAGCGACCACAGTCGTGCCATTCATGATGCGCACCGTGAACTGGTCGGTGTTGAACCGCCGTCCGCCCGTTCCCAGCAGCTTGCGCAGGCGCAGGCGCGGCTGCGCTCCGGCCTGGAAGGTGCAGACCAGGAATTCGCCGAATTGCAGCTGTCCGATGTTGGCGCTGGTTGCCGACAGGTTGTTGGGCAGGGCGGCGCGCGTCGCCCCTGCGGTGTTCACGCAGGTCAGGTTCGCGGTATAGTCCGTTATCGCGCTGACGCTGCCCCCCGCCATGCCGAGCCGCAGCGTGATCGGCACACCGGCGGACATGTTGAGCGGGACCGTGGTGAAAGGCCCGGTGCCCGTCCCGGTGGTGGTACCTGTGGTGATCGCCGTGGTGGTGGCGGTCGAGGCGATCTGGAAATTGAGCTGGTCGGCGGCATTGATGCGCGTGCCGAGGATCTGGGTCTGCAGCCGGATTGTGGCAAAGCGGATCGCGAACATCACGCCTTGCAAGCCCCCCGCCTGCGTTTCCACCGTCACGCTCGTCGGGCTGTTGCTGCCGAGGATATAGGCCCCGACCGTGCCCGAGGCTCCGGTGATGTTGACGTTGCTGCTGCCCACGCCGGTGATCGGCGGCATCGTAGAGCCCGAGATCGGCGGCACCGAATCCAGCAGCTGCCACGCGCCGCCATTGGTGCTCATCCGCAAGGCTTCACTATCATTGCTGGATTCGGCATCGGCGACGACAAAGGAGAACACCGTCACGCCCCCGCCAGCAGGCGGGGTGACGGCGATGTTGGTCAGCGCGATCCTGCTCGTCCCCGCTTGGGCGGTGTAGAGCACCGGCCGTCCGGGAATGCCGACAAAGGCGGAATTGCCCACTGCCGACCCGCTCCATGAAGGCGCGGTCACGGCGTTATAGGCGGGGTTGGTTCCGGTAACGCGCGCGTTGAAGGTCAGGGTTGATCCGTCGGGCAGGGTGAAACTGAGGTTCTGCCCCGCTGTGCTGCGCGCGGTGGCATCGTTGTAATTGCCCATGTTGAGCCAGCAATAGGTCTGCCAGCTGGCCGGTGCGGTGCCCTGGGTGGTCGCCTGCCCGCAGTTCTGCGCCTGCGCCGCGCCGCTCCACATCAGCCCGCAGACCATCAGCAGCACAGCCAGCAAGCGGCGGAGATTGGACGGCACGGCGGACATCGCCCCGCTATAGGAAATCGTGGTAAACACGCGGTTAGCAAACCGGCTTTTACGGGGGCCGGCCATGATCAGCGCCCCAGCCCGAGGAAGCCGAAGCTGTCGGCATCGAACTTCATCCGCACCGCCGCAAACGCGCCCTTGTCGCTGTTGCGCGCCGCGCCGAAATCGCCGTCGCGGAAGCCTTCGACATTGTAGCCCACGGTTACCAGCATTCCTTCGACCGGGACGACGCCGATGGTCGGGCCGTAGGCGAAGCTGGTCACGTGGTCGGTGATGTTGCTGCGCACCGTGGTGCTTGCCCCGATCTCGAAGCGCTCGCCGATGCCGAAGCGGGCATCGCCGCCGACCAGCACCGAGGTGCCGGCAAATTCGGTGCCTTCGAACCGGTCGAGATTGTGCCGCGCGCCGAGGAACAGCGCAAATTCGTGGCGGCGCACTTCGGCGCCGTTGTCTTGCCCGCGCGGGGAGAGATTGGCTGAGAAACTGCCGACGAGGCGGCGCGAGGTGGCGTTGCCGTCGACCACCAGCGCAGTGCGTCCGGCCCCGCCCGCGCCGCCGATCTCGCCTGCGACGCCCCCGGTGATCCGGTCGCTGCGGAACTCCACCCGGCCAAGCAGGGCGAGCGGTGAGGCGTCGGGGCGGTGGGCAAAGGCGATGCTCGCGTCGAGGATTTCGGCCTTGGCCCCACCGGCGCTTTCGGACAGCGTCCAGGTGAAGCCCGATCCGACGAGGCTGCCTTCGCCAAGCTGGCGGATCGCGCCAAGCAGCGCGCCCTTGCGGTCGGCAGTTTCGCCATCGCGCACTTCGCCGCGTGCGGTGATGCTCCAGCGGTCCTTGCGCCAGGCTGCGCCGAAGGTGGCGGCGGTGAAGTCCTCGAACAACAGCCCGCCGGTGATCTGCCCGCCGCTGGCCGGGGGCTGGGCTGGGTTGATGACGCCGCCGGTTCCCGGGTTGCCGCCGAGGGTGCGGTTGCCGTCAATCGTGGCGTCGATGGTCAGACTGGGGCTGATCTGCAGCGTCTGCGACAGGCCGAAGGCAGCAAAACTGCGGGTGCCGCTTTCGCCGATGGTTTCCTCGCCCAGCGTGGTGACGATCTGGCCGCCCTGCCACGGGGCGACTTCGATCCCGCCGCGCAGCTGGCGCGCCTTGAGCGTTTTGCCGTCGGACAGTTCATAGGTGCCCACCAGCCGCACATCCTGCGTGATCGCATAGCGCACGCCGAGGCGGTGCCGTGCGGGCAGATCGAGGCTTTCGGCCTTGTCGAGCGCGATGGCGGTTCCGGCGGAGAGTTCCAGCTTGTTGTCGAACAGGCGCTGGGTCGCGCCCGCTTCCAGCACGGTCGAGGCGGCGTTGCTGCCATCGACCAGCCGGTCGTTGAAATGGGTGATGCCGAAGCGCAGGTCGGTGCGCTGGCGGGTCAGCATCAGCTGGCCCTGCGCGGCGCGGCGGCGGGCGGTATCGGTCAGGCTTTCGTCCTGCCACAGGCTGCCCACGAAGCTCAGATCCTGGCTCAGCAGCACGCGCCCGTCGACGCCTAGCTTGCGGCGGCCGCGCTCGGCGGCGTTCTGTTGGCCGATGCCATAATCGCTGTCGATCTGGCGAGCATAGGCGAGCAGATCGATGGTGCCGGTCTGGTGCTGGACTTCGGCGATCCAGCCCGTCGCCGCATCGCCTTCGCGGCGGCTGACGCCAATTTCGGCGCGGATTTCGGTGTTGTCGCCAACGCGGGCGAGCAGGTCGACCGCGCCGATATCGGTGCGCTGCGTCTGGCCGGCTGCGCCTTCAAGTCCGGCATCGCTAATCGCACTCGCACCGATCCGGATCGTGCCGTTGGCGCTGGTCCAGTCGGCGCGCAGGCCTGCGTTCATCTCGGCTTCGCCCGCGCCATCGGTTTCGAATTCGATGACGATGAATTGCGGGTTGAGGTTTTCGTCGCGGCTCAGCACCGGCGCGGCAAAGCGGATCGTGCCCGCCAGCAGGTCGATGTCGTAATCGGTGAAGCGGGTCAGCACCCGGCTCGACACGATCTGTTCCGGGCGGAAACGGTCGCGCACTTCGATGGTCACGCGCTCGGAATTGGCGAGGATGCGGCGGCTCGACAGGCTGTAGGGGCCGGAGATGCCCTGACCCTGGATTTCCTGACGCTGGAAGCGGCTCGAAATCTCGGCGGCAAAGCCCTGCGCCTTGACCCGGCCGAACCGCGCCTCGGCCTTCACGCCGGTTGCCGTGCGGTTGTAATTGGCGAGGCGGGTCTGGTTGAAGGCGGTCTGGAAGTCGCCATAGAGCGCGTAGAACGTCGCGGTCTCGATCCGGACATACAGATTCTCGCGGCTCGCCGCGTCGAACTGGCGGGCCGAGGCATCGCCGAACACGGTGTAATAGGCGGTCGGATCAATCGCGCCGAGCACCTGCTGGTCGTCCCGCTGCTTGGCGCTGTCATAGGCGAGGGTCAGCAGGTATTTGCCCAGAACCCGCCCCTTGGCATAGAGCGCGACGCGCGCATCATCGCCCAGATCGCTGTCGAACTGGCCGGCGCGTTCCATGTTATCGGCGACCGAACGTGCGCCCAGCGTGCCTTCCGCAAGGCCGACGATGGTCCACTCCACTTCGCCCGGCTCGATCCATGCTTCCAGCTCCTGACGACGGGTGATCTCGCCATCGTCGAAGGCAAAATCGAGGCGGAGCGAGCCGCTGACCATGGTCGGGGCGAGTTCGATCAGGGCAATGCCATCAGTCCCCTTGACCACCCAGCGCGCGGTGACCGGCGCGGTGCCGGTCAGCTGGTTGAGCTGTTGGCGGTCAATCAGCTCGGCGCTCTGGTAAGGGGCGTTGAGCGTGAAGCTGCCCGAAATGCCTTCGCGCAAGGGGCGGTTGTTGCGGTCCAGCACGCGGATCGCCACCACCGGACGGGTGCGGCCATCGGCAACAAGCTGGGACTGGGCAGGCAGAAATTCGACCTTGGCGGGCGCGCGGGTGAAGAACACTTCGCGGGTGAAGGTCTTGGAGACCTCGCCGAAGGAGTTGATGATCCTGGCTTCCAGCACGGTGCGGTCGGTCAGCAGCTGCACGCCGCGCCACTGGCTGATCGCCCACTTGCCGCGCTCGGGCGTCTGGGTGCCATCGAAGGCGAGTGGGTCGACAGGCTTGCCATCGACCAGCAGTTCGACCGTCTGCCCGCGGCGGTGGCGGATCGCGACGCGGATCGCCGGGGCGCGCGGGTTGGCGTCGATGGCGGGGGCGATGAAGCCATCCTCGCCATCGCCCAGCGACAGGAAATCCCCGGCGGAGGGGCCGGTTTCGGCGGGCGCATCCTTGGCTTCGTCCTTCGCGCCATCCTCGGTCTTCACCGCGGCGGACGGAGCGACCGGAAGCGCGCCTTCAGGCACCACGGCATGGAAATCGGCGACCACCAGGCTGCCGCCCTGACCGATCGCAAAGCGCGAGAATGCGCTGCCCGCGCTGCGGGTCGATGCGGTGCAATCGGTCATGCGCGCGCCTTCGGGCAGGGTCATGCGTGCGACCTGCACCACGTGGGTGCCGGGGACGACGCCTTCGAAGTGATAGCGCCCGTCGGCATCCGTGATTGCGAAGCTACCGTCTTCCAGCATCACCCGCACGCCCGCGATCCCGCGGCGCTCGGCCTCGGCAAGGGTGCAGGCTCCTGCGGTGACACGGCCGATGATCGTCATGCGGTCGGCAATGCCATCGCGCACCAGATCGACCGCCGCGCTCGCGCGCGCCTGACGACCCAGCCCGTCGCGGGCAATCGCCGCGTTGAGCACCCGACCCGGAGGCGCATCGGGGCGCACGGTCATGGCATAGGTCACGCGCGCGCTGGTGCCGGCGGCCAGATCGCCGAGCGCAATCGTCACCACCCGGCCATCGGGCGAAATGCTTGTGGCCGCCTGCGGGGCGGCTGCGCCGTTGATGCGGATGCTGTCGGGCCGCAGGCGCAGCCATTGCGAGGGCGTGTCGGTCAGCGTCACGCCGCGGCGCACACGCGCCGGATCGCTGTTGCCGACGGTGACAGTGTAAAACACGACATCGCCCGGCGCAGCACGGGTGCGCGAGGCGGTTTTGGCAATCGCCAGATCCTGCACCGGACGGTCGACCGGCAGATCGACTTCGAACGGCACGGGATTGTCGAGCAGGAAGACATCGCCGAACGATCCTTCGCGGATCACATAGGGCCGCCCGTCAGGTCGCAACACGCGCGCCAGCAGCTCGCGCGGGGCGGTGGAGGGCGCGGTGTAGGGGGTCGGCGGCTCGACCACGAGGCGGAAGCGCCCTTGCGCGGTGAGCGGGAACCAGAACTCCCCCGGCCCCATAGGCACGCTGCGGCCCGAACCATCGATGATCGGCTGACCGGAAATAACGCTGGACGGCCATGCGGTTATGCCATCCTCGGCAAAGACTGTGGCGGGCGCATTGGTATCGGCATTGACCAGCGTGACCCGCGCGCCATCGACCGGCGCGCCGGTTTCGCTGTCGAACACCACGCCGAAGGGATCGACCAGCACGGTGACATCGGCGGACACCATCACCTCGTCACTGCCCGGGCGGCGCGCGGCGATGGTGATGCGCGAATCCGCCCCCACGCTCAGGCGGCAGTCTTCCTGGACCAGCGGCGGGGGGATGCGCAGCGTGTCGATCACGCCGGTGAAGATGCCGCTATCGGGCGCGGTCTCGAACACCGTGATCGTTTCGCGGTCGCCCTCCACCGTGGTGAGCACCACGGCGAGGCTGTCGATGACGGTGGAGTCGCGGTTCGCCGCAGCGGCGGTGATCTGGAAAAACAGGGGCTCACCCCCGCGCAGCCTGTCGGTCTGCTGGACGGTGGCGGTGGCGACCGAGGAAATGGCGGAGCCGCCGGGCGAGATGCTGGCGGTCGCGGTATCGGCCAGCCGCTGGACGGGGCCGTTGGCCGGGCCGCAGCGCGGCTGGCGGTACACCAGTTCCGAACCCGATCCGGGCGAACGGCGGAAAACGCGGATGGAGGGGGGCGTAAGCGGGAGCGCGGAAACATCGAAGCGCACCGGATTGCTGGACACGCGCTGGCGCGATCCATCGGCCTCCCAGCTTGCTTCGGCAATATTGGTGACGGTGCGCGCCGATGCGGCACCACCCGTCTGGGCGTGAACCCCCTCCTGCGGCACGCCGAATGGCAGCAGCACTGCAAGCAGTGCCGCAGCCACGCGCCGCAAGGAGGGGGAAACACGCAAGACCCAGTTCCCGATCGAAGATCAGTCGATCACGACCTGGAAGTAGAGCGAGCGGGTTTCGCCGGCAGCGACATCGCTGAGGCTGCCCGTCACCCGGTCTTCACCTGCCGGTCCGGCGCCGACGGTAAAGGTGCCGCCCGGCGTTCCGCTGGTGCAGGTCGCATTGCCGTTGACGAAGATGCCGAAGGCCGCGTCATAGGTCACATCGACCGGCAGATCGTCGGTCACGGCCACGTTGGTCGCCGTTGCTGCGCCCGAGGCGTTGGCCACGGTGATGCAGTATTCGACCGTCGCGCCGGGGATCGCCTTGGGGTTGGTCGACCCGTTGACCGGATCGCTGACCACGCGGCTTGCCTTGGTCAGGGTCACGACCGCGCCCGCAACAGTGTAGCGGCCGGTGTCGGAGAAGGCCCCGTCGTTGGCGGCATCGGTGTCGCCCTGACCGTCGAACAGCACGGTATCGATGCCCGCAGTGTTCGCGCCCGAGGTGCCGACCAGTTCCGCGCCCAGCGAACCGGCGGTGCCGGCGAGGTGCGAATTGGCGGTCAGCGTAACGTCGAAGGTGTTGCCGTTCACGGCGTTGAGGCCGATGTCGGACACAACGAGCACTGCCACGGTCGCATCTTCAGCGACTTCATCGAGGTAGGTGATCGGGCCTGCCGTCACTTCGGCTGCATCGAGCACGCGGTCACCGTCGAGGTCGCGGTAGATGCGGAAGTTGCCGATATTGACCGGGTTGCCGCCGGTCAGTGCCGAAGCGAGCGCAAGGTCAACCGTGTCGTTCGACAGGTTGGTCACGTCGAACGCGACAACCTGATCGTCTGAACCCGGCGCGACCGAGGTGGCTGGGCCGATATAGTTGACATTGACGTTCACGCGCCGGTCGACGGTGAAGCTGTTGCTTGCGGTCTGGGCGTTCTGCGAAACGCCGTTGACGTTGAAGCTGACGGAGACATTGTTGGTGATCGTTGCGCCTGCATTGGTCCCTTCGGCCATGGCAGGAGCGCTGGACATCGCGACGAGCGCAAACGCACTCACCGCACCCAGCAATTGCTTGGTGGTCTTCATTGGTCTGGTCCCGAGTGTTAGTCCTGCGTGATGAATTCCGCCCGCAGGACGTGGCGGTTATCTCCCGCTGGTCAGCGGATGATGGCAGGATAGGTGAGCCGCCCCGATGCGCCGGGGGCGATGCTCGCCAGCACCCAGCGGACGTGGGTCACGTCGGCATGGGTGGCGGGGCGCGATGTCCCGTCGGAATTTGCGATTGTGAGCGCGCCGAGCACGCCCCAGGTCTTGCCCCCGTCGACCGACAGCTCGAGCGCCGGATCGGCTTCTGGCGACAGGCGCACGGCGGCGGGCAGCGGGTTGGTAACGGTGAAGTTGGTCACCGCATCTGCGCCCTTATTGGCGTAGTCGGTGCCGAACACCAGCCGGTCACCCGGCACGATCGTGGTCGGATCGACCAGTTCGGTGCGTTCCTTGCCATCGGCGTCGGTGACGACTTTCACCGCCTTCACGTCGCCGGTCAGCGCGACCTGGCTGGTGTTCTGCGCGCCCAGCGGCACGGCGGGCAATGCAAGCGTGGCTGCCACAGCGAGCATCAGTTTCGTGAGTGACTTCATGGTACTGCCCCGATTTTCGTTTGTTTTTATTGAAGAAAGCTGAGATTCTTACTGGTTGACGGTGACGTTGAAGGTGACAGCGCGGCTGGTTCCCGCAGCCACGCTTCCAAGGTTGACGGTGATTCCGCTCGCATTCGAAGCCGCGCCCGCGTCGCCATCGGCAGCATCGGTCAGCGCGGTGGCATCCAGTGCGAGTGTGCCGGGCACGTAGGTCGTGCCGGCGGGAATGGCGTCGGTCACCACAAGGTTGTTGACCGATCCGGTGCCGCTGACGCGGGCTTCGATGGTGAAAGTGGCAATGGTTCCGGGCACGGCGCTGGTCCCGCCGAAGGGATCGCGCAGAGCAACCGACTTGACGAGCTGGACGCCTGCGACGGCATTGATCAGCGCCCCGCGCGCGGTGGCAGCCGCGCCGGTGGTGCCGATGATTGCATCGCCACCATCCACGCCCGCGCCCGCAAAGGAAGTACCGGGGGTGCCGGTGCCGGTCACGGCTTCGGTGGCCAGATCGACATTGCTGCGCTGGCCGTCCCTGGCGGTCTGCGGCACAGTGACGAGCACGAACACCGTCAGCCGCGCATCGGGCGCGAGCACGGCGGTGGTCTGCGGCTGGCCGAGGATCTGGTCGATCCCGTCCTCGTAGGTGCCGTTGCCGTTGCTATCCACGGCGACCGCGCGGACCACCGTGTCGAAATCATTGCCGGCCACCGCGGGATTGGCGAGCAGGCGGAAGGCTTCCGGGCCGTTGCCCTGATTGGTGAGTTCGAAGGTCAGCACCGCATCGCCCGGGCGCGCGGTCACCGGGCCGGGGTCGAGCGAAGTCAGCGTGACATCCAGCAGCTCGTCAACGCGCACCGTCACCGTGTTCGAATTGACGCTGCGCGGCACGCCCGCTTCGTCGTAGTTGGCGACAGCGGTATTCTCGATCAGCGTGCCCGCGGTCACCCCCCCCAGCCAGCACAGGCGCGGGCGCAAATGCGCCAGCCAGCATGGCAGGGACGAGAACCGTGGCTAACGAAGCGTAAAGGCGGGCATTGGTGGTCATGCCCCGGGGAATTACGCAGGAATGGTTATTTTTCCGTTAGTGATAATTTTCGCAAAGGATTGCAGGAGCGCGTTTTAGGCTCAGGTAGCAAACAGGTTAGCCGGGTCGGCAAATGCCTTGAACTCGAGCGCATTTCCCGCCGGATCGCGCAGGAACATCGTCGCCTGCTCACCCGGTTGGCCTTTGAAGCGGATGGTCGGCGCGATCACGAATTCGCATCCCCCCGCCTGCAAGCGTTCCGCCAGCGCCTCCCAAGCCTCCATCGCCAGCACCAGCCCGAAATGCGGGACTGGCACGCCGTGGCCGTCGACATGGTTGCTCGCCCGGTCTCCCGCCTGCCCGGGCGCGAGGTGTGCGACAATCTGGTGGCCGTGGAAATCGAAATCGATCCACTCGTCGCTCGAACGCCCTTCGGGGCAGCCCATCACTCCGCCATAGAAACGGCGCGCCTCGGCAAGATCATCGACCGGGAAGGCGAGGTGGAAGGGGGGAAGGGTCATCATGCTCTCCTGTTCCTGCACGTCTAATCCGTTCAGCCTCGACAGGGGAAGCCTTAATAACTACGGCGGCCTTCAATCAGTCTTGCAGGTGGAGCAGACCGACATGAAACTCATCATCGGCAACAAGAACTATTCGAGTTGGTCCCTGCGCGGCTGGCTCGCGGTCAAGCAGTCGGGCCTTCATTTCGAGGAACTGACCGTTCCGCTGCTGGGCGAGGAGTGGGACCGGATCAAGCAGGACATGGGCGAGGTCCAGCCCTCCAGCGGCAAGGTGCCGGTCCTGTGGGATGACGAGACCGTGGTGTGGGATAGCCTCGCCATCCTCGAATATTGCGCCGACAAGGTCGGGCGTGAGCGGTTCTGGCCCAAGGATGAGGCCGCGCGCGGCATGGCGCGGGCGATGGTTGCCGAAATGCACTCGGGCTATCTCTCCCTGCGCCGCGAGCTGCCGATGAACATCCGCCGCCGCGTGGAACTGCCGGGCGTTTCCGAAGGCGCGAAGCACGATATCGTCCGCATCCTCGGCCTGTGGGCAGAAGCCCGCGCGCGCCATGGCAGCGCGGGGCCCTATCTGTTCGGAACCTTCGGCGCGGCGGATATCTTTTATGCTCCGGTGGTGACGCGCTTCGTCACCTACGGCATCGGCGTCCCCGGCTTTGCGCAGGCCTATATGCAGGCGATCCTCGAGCACGACTGGATGCGCGAATGGATCGGGGCTGCCGAGGCAGAGGAATGGGTGATCGAGCAATGGGAGAAAATCGCATGAGGGGCATCGCCGCATTTTTGCTGGGCCTGCTGGCGCTGGTGCCTGCCCCGGCAAGCGCCTGGGGCTTCTACGCCCATCAGCAGACCGCCAGTATTGCCGAGGCGAATGTCTCGCCCGAAGCGCGCGCCAAGATCCGCGCATTGCTTGCGCGCGAGAAGGATCTCGGCACGCCCGATTGCCCGCTCAAGACCTTGCAGGATGCCGCTGTATGGGCCGATTGCGTGCGCAACGAAGGCTGGCGCTGGGGCTACACTTCGGCATGGCATTACCGCACCGCGCCGATCTGCGAAGCGTTCAACCCGCGCGCCAATTGTGCGGGCGGCAATTGTGTGACCGCGCAGATCACCCGCGCGCATCGCGTCCTTGCCGATGAAAGCCTGCCCGCCCCCGTCCGGCTCGAAGCGCTGGCCTTTATGGTCCACTTCGCCGGTGATGTGCACATGCCGCTGCATTCGGGCGACAACGAGGACCGCGGCGGCAATGACCGCGAGACCGATTACGGCATCATCCCCAGCCTCAACCTGCACTGGATCTGGGATGGCCCGCTGGCCGAACGCGCGATCAGCGATCCCGCCGATCCGGTGGTGCGGCGCTATTCTCCCGCCGAGCGTTCGGAGCTGGGCGGCGGATTGCCCGACGACTGGGGCCGCGAAAGCTGGGAAATCGCGCGCAGCTTCGTCTATCCCACCGCCTTCGATACCGAGAACGTCTGCGCGGCGCCGCTGCCGGCAAAGACGGCTCTCAGCCAGGAGGACATCGTGCGCGGCGTGCCAATTGCCAAGCGGCGGGTGCAGCAGGCGGGCTTGCGGATCGCCGATCTGCTCGAAAGCGCCTTTGCGCCGGGGCCGCTGGTGGTGCCGGACGAACGCCGCCGCTAGGCGACGAAGGCCTTCGCAAGGAACCACAGGCCCACGCCCAGCATCGCCAGCGCCAGCACCCGCCGGACGATCCGCGCGCGCGCTTCGGCCATGAGCACGCCGCGAGCTTGCTCGGCCAGCAGCACCAGCGTCAGGTGGATCGCGGTGGCTATGCTCACGCTGATCGCCGCCAGCGTCAGGCCTTCGCCGAAACCCGGCTGACCATCGGGGATGAACTGCGGCATCACCGTGATGAAAAACAGCGCCGACTTGGGATTGAGCAGGTTGATCGCGAAACCCGCGAGGGCATGACGCTCGGTGCTCTGGCGCGGGGTGGCGGCGGGTGAACTCTCGCCTGAACCTTTCCACGCTTCCCACGCCAGCCACGCCATCATCGCCGCGGCCAGCACCGAAACCGCCTTGGTCAGCGCCGGGCCCTGCGCAAGGATCAGGCTGGCCGCAAGCACGCTCAAGGCGGCATTGGCGGTGAGGCCGAGCGCCACCCCGAAGATCGCCCCAAGCCCGGCGCGGCGCCCTTCGGCCAGCGTCAGCGTGACCAGCCACGCCATGTTGGGTCCGGGCGTCATCTCGATCAGCAACACCGCCAATGCAAACCCGGCCCAGTTGACTACGGGGTCGATCACGGGATGCGCGTTGCCTCGTACCGAGTGCCATCCTTACGGGCGTAGCCTTCGGCATCGAACACCATGTCGATATCGGAATACTCGCCGCTGTCAGCCTCCCGGCTGCCGGCGCTGATGGCGACGAAGACACAGGGTTCATCCGAGCGGTTGTGCAGGCAATGCCCGTTTTCCACGCCCGCGGGGAACGTGAGCACATCGCCGGGGCCGACCGGGAGTTCGCCGTGGTCGTCGATCAGCACCGCTGCGCCCGACAGCATCACCACCAGCTCGTCCTGACCGCGATGCCAGTGCCGCTGCGAAGAGAAAGCACCGGGCAGCAGGGTGACGTGGCTTGCGCCCATCATGGTCAGGCCCGCGACCGGGGCAAGGCGGCGATACCAGCGCCCATCCACCGCCGCATCGAATGGCGGCGGATAGCCGGTCACATTCGTCTGGGGAATGGCGGCAAGATCAAGCTTGGGCATTGGCGGCAACTCCTGCTAGGCCTTGGACAATGCTTGACGTAGCCGACCTTGCCAAGCGCCTGATCGCCGCGCCTTCCGTGACGCCAGCGACCGGTGCGGTGTTCACTGAACTGGAGGCCATGCTGGTCCCTCTGGGCTTTGCCGTCCACCGTTTTACGCGGGGCGACGGGGCCGAAGGGAGCGAGGAAGCGCCGGTCGAGAACCTGTTCGCCCTGCGCGCCGGTCCTGCGGGATCGAAGCACTTTGCCTTTGCCGGGCATCTCGACGTCGTCCCGCCGGGAGAAGGCTGGGCGAGTGATCCTTTCGAGCCGCAGGTGCGCGGTGAGTTGCTCCACGGACGCGGCGCAGTCGACATGAAGGGCGCGATCGCCGCGATGGTCGCCGCCGTGGCCGAGGTTCCGCAAGAGGCCGGGACGATCAGCTTCATCATCACCGGCGACGAGGAAGGCCCCGCGCTCCACGGCACTCGCGCGCTGATCGATTACATGACCGAAGCAGGCATCCAGCCTGACCTGTGTCTGGTGGGCGAGCCGACTTCGGTGAACCGCCTTGGCGATATGGTGAAGATCGGGCGGCGCGGGTCGGTCAATATCTTCATCGACGTCGAGGGCACGCAGGGCCATGTCGCCTATCCGCACCTTGCCGATAATCCGCTGCCCAAGCTGGTTGCGATCCTCGGAGAACTGGACGCGCTGACGCTGGATACAGGGACAAAGTGGTTCCAGCCTTCCAACCTGGAGATCACCGATATCAATGTCGGCAACCGCGCGCATAACGTGATCCCGGCAGCGGGCGCGGCGCGCATCTCGATCCGCTTCAACGACCTGCACACCGGCAAGAGCCTGTCCGACCGGGTGTGCGCGATCGCAGAAAAGCACGGCGGCAAGGCCCGTCCCGTCATCTCGGGCGAGCCCTTCCTGACCGAGCCGGGGGCGTTCTCGAAACTGGTCGCGGCGGCGGTCGAGGCTGAAACGGGTGTGGCGCCTGAACTCAGCACCACCGGCGGCACGTCCGACGCGCGTTTCCTGCGCGCCGTGTGCCCGGTGATCGAATTCGGCCTGTGCAACGCGACGATGCACAAGCGCGACGAGGCGGTGGCGATACCCGATCTGGATGTGCTCGCGCGCATCTACGCCCGCATTGCGCACAACGCGCTGGCCCTCGCCGAGACGGAAAACTAGCGCCTCCGGGCGCGCGGGAGAGAACCGGAAATCATGGACCGCAAGCTGACCCTCTATATCCTTGCCGGCATGGTGCTGGGCGTGATCGTTGGGCAGACGCTCAACCAGATGGTGCCCGCCGACGTGATCAAGGAATCGATCGCGCCGTGGTTCAAGCTGCTGTCGGACATCTTCCTCAATCTCATCAAGATGCTGGTTGCGCCGCTGGTGCTGTCGACCATCGTCGTCGGCATCGCGCATATGGGCGATAGCGCCGCGCTGGGCCGCATCGGCGTGCGCGCGCTGGCGTGGTTCATCACCGCGAGCCTCGTTTCGATCGGGTTGGGGTTGGTTTTGGTCAACATCTTCCAGCCTGGCATCGGCGCGCCGATCCCCGATGCCGCAGCTGCAACCGCTGCGGTGGGCGAAGTGAAGGAGCTGAAGGCGACAGAGTTCATCCTCTCGATCTTCCCCAAGAACGCGGTCGAGGCGCTGGCGACCAATAATATCCTGCAAATTCTGGTGTTCTCGATCTTCGCAGGCGTCGCCCTGTCGGCCATCGGGGAGCGCGGCAAGGCGCTGGTCACCGGCGCGGATGCGCTGGCCGAGATGATGCTGCAGGTCACCGGCTATGTGATGCGCTATGCGCCCATTGCGGTGTTCGGCGCGCTGGCCAACGTGGTCGCGGCGAGCGGGCTGGCGATCCTCGGCACCTATCTGACCTTGTTGGTCGAATTCTATCTGTCGCTGGTGCTGCTGTGGGTCATCCTGCTCAGCGCAGGCGCGGTATTCCTCGGCAAGCGCATCTGGCAGCTGATCCGTTACATCCGCCAACCGCTGATGATCGCTTTCTCGACCGCTTCGTCGGAAGCCGCGCTGCCCAAGCTGTTCGAACAGCTCGACCGCTTCGGCGTGCCGCGCCGCATTTCGGGCTTCATGCTGCCGCTGGGGTACTCGTTCAATCTCGATGGCTCGATGATGTATATGAGCTTCGCGACTTTGTTCATCGCGCAGGCTTACGGGATCGATCTCCCCATCGGCACGCAGATCATGATCCTGCTGACGCTGATGATCTCGTCCAAGGGCATCGCCGCCGTGCCGCGCGCCAGCCTCGTGGTGATTACCGGCACGCTGGCGATGTTCGGGCTGCCGGTGGAGGGCGTGGCGATCATCCTCGCCATCGACCAGTTCCTCGACATGGGCCGCACCGCGACCAACGTGGTCGGCAACGCGGTGGCGACCGCGGTGATCACCAAGTGGGAAGGGATGCTGGAGGTCGAAGAGCCCGAGGTCGTCGAGCACCCCCACGCACCCGCCCACACGGCGGCCGATGGCCGCGCGGGGCTGGAACTGGACCCGAGCAATTTCGACGAGGGGAAGGGGTAGGGCTGTCCGCCCCGCCTACTCCTTCACATACTCCACCGGCACAAACTCACCCAGTGCGCAGCCCGCGCCGCGTTGCGGGACGCCGCCGATGTTGGTGAGGCTGTAGACGATCTGCTGCGTGCACAGCTGGTTGATCGAGGTTTCGTAAGTGATTGCGCGGTCCCAGCCGAGGCCGGGGCAGCGGTTGGTGAGCGTGCTGCGATAGACCTTGCCGCCGATCATCTCGAAATCGATCACCCTGTCGCTGCGCACCACGGAGTTGCGCACCTGCGAGCGGTCGATGCAGTTCTGCCCGGCACCCAGCACTCTCACCGCAGGCGTGCGCGCGGCATCGGCTTCGGCACGCGCGGCGGGATCGGATGGCGCGCAGGCGGCAAGGATCAACGGCGCAGACACGAGAGCGAGCAAGCGGGGGATCATGGCATGTCTCTCCACCAAAAGAGCCGCCATCATCGCCCCGCCGCTTGAACCGCGCCTTAATCCATGCGGGGATCAGGTCGCGTCGCGCTCCATCAGGATTTCCACCCCGTCACGCGCGTTGCGCAGGAACAGGCGGTCGCCGCTGACACTGTAATTGAATACGAGGTCCGTTCCCTCGATGTGCAGCTGCTTTTCGTTGATCGCGTAGCCCTGATAGATTTCTTCTCCGGCATCGCGGCCGCTGTTGCGCTCGGTGATGAATTCGCCGTCCTGGGTGATTGCGATCAGATCGCCGCGCGACACATCGTCCACGCCCTTGTGGCGCACAACCTTCCATTCGCCGAACACTTGGCCGATCTGGCCCGGCAGGGTGGTCTGCGGCAACCCGGCGAGGCGCGTGGCCTTGGCCTGAAGCCCGGCGACAAGCTGGACCTCGCCATCGATGCCGGTCACGCCCGAGGCCGCGATCCGCTCCGAAAGACCTGCCAGCAGCTCCGCCGCGCGCTTGGCATCACGGTTCTGGTGATAGGCCGCCAGCGCCGCGCGGGTGGTGACATATTGATCGACCAGCAGCTCGGCCTTGGCGAGGTTGGCGGGCACGCCTTCTTCCGAGAGCGCGACCCGGTCTGTATCGCTCTCGCGCTTCTGGGTGACGGCGTTGGTGTAGCTGACCGCAATGTCCGCAAGCGGAGCGCCCCTAGGGTCACCTTCCAGCGTAGCGAAAATCCCGCCGCCATTGTTCGACAGGAAGGCGCTGCCGATGGTGACCGTCACCGTGCCATTGCCTGCATCGGCGATCAGCTCGCCCGGCACGCCGTAAATCGTGCCGACCTTCACGCCGTCCGCCGGGTCGATGGAGATGACCAGATCCTGCGCCACCTCGCTCACCATGTTGCCGAATTCCTTGGCGAACAGGTCAGTGGCAGCGCCTTCGCGCGGGACGAAGAACAGGTTGCCGCCGCGCACGCTCGATACCTTGGTGGCGAGCGCGCCGTCGAAATGGGCGCCTACGCCGATGGTGGTGAGGCCCACGCCCTTGCGCGATCCATCGATGGCTTGCGCCATGAAGCCTTCGGCGCTGGTGTTGCCGGTATTCGGGTTCTCGTCAGTGAACAGCATCATGCGGGTCTTGCCGCGGCTGTTGGGCCGTTCGGCAAAGGCGGTGGCAAAGCCCAGCTTCATGCCCGCTTCCATCGAAGTCGATCCGTCAATCCCGATCGCATCGACCGCGAGGTGCAGCACATCCTTGTTGCCCGCAACCTCGATCACCGGCTGATGCACCAGCGAGGTGGTGCCGTAGATAACGATGCCGAGCCGGTCACCTTCGCCCAGCAGGTCGATCACGGCGTGCAGGCCTTCCTTGACCCGCGCCATCGGTTCGCCCGTCATCGAGCCCGAGCGGTCGATCACCGCAATCAGGCTGATCGGTTCGGCAGCATAGGCCGCGCCGTCGATCCCGCTTTCAAAGCCGATGCCGACGAAGTGCTCGCCCGTCGTCCGCGCCGAAGCCTTGGCGTGGGTGGCGACGCAGAACAGCTGCGTGCAGTCGCGCTTGGAGGGCAGCACCAGATCATGTTCGCTCAGCAGACCTTCGACCGTGAAGCTCGATGCCTGCGGGAGACCTCCGTCGTCGGACTCGCCAAGTGCGATGGAGCGGAAATGCTTCACATCCTGCGCGCCGCCCTGCGTGATGCGCGTGCCGGTGACGATCACGGCGTCGTAGTTTTCCTCTTCGTCTTCAGGCGGGGGAGAGGCGTCCTGCGCAAGGGCGGGCGAAACCGCGAGCGACAGACAGGCGCTCAACATCAGAGCGCGGCGGGACGACATGGTAAAGCGCATGGCTCATCTCCCCTGTTATGGAAGGGGAGCGTAACGCGATTCGGGCCACACGCCTAATGGTATGGTTTTGCAACGGGATTGCGGCGTGTCAGACGCGCGGGTTCTCGAGAACTTTCTTCTTGAAACTGCAAAGGTCCACGACCGTGCAGCGCCAGCATTCGGGCTGCCGCGCCTTGCAGACGTATCGCCCGTGCAGGATCATCCAGTGGTGCGAATCCCGGCGGAAGGGCTGGGGCACGCGCTTTTCCAGCTTGGCTTCGACATGATCGGGGGTCTTGCCCTTGGCCATTCCGGTGCGGTTTCCTAGGCGGAAAATGTGCGTATCGACCGCGAAAGTTTCCTGCCCGAACCAGCAATTGAGCACCACATTGGCCGTCTTGCGCCCGACGCCGGGGAGCCGGACCAGCGCCTCGCGCGTGTCAGGCACCGCGCCGCCATGTTCGTCGACGAGGATTTGGCTGAGCGCGATGACATTCTTGGCCTTGGAATTGAAGAGCCCGATGGTCTTGATGTGCTCCTTCAGCCCGTCCTCGCCGAGATCGAGCATCTGCTGCGGCGTTTCGACCTTGGCGAACAGCGCGCGGGTCGCCTTGTTCACGCCCACATCGGTCGCCTGCGCGGATAGCGCCACGGCGACGAGCAGCTGGTAGGCATTGCCATATTCCAGCTCGGTCTGGGGCGAGGGATTGTCCTCGGCCAGACGGCGGAAGAATTCGAAGATCTGGTCCTTGGTCATCGCCTTGCGCTTAGCGGCCGAAGAGCCTTTGCCACAAGTCGCTTCCCGCAGCGGCACCGCGCGGGCGCCTTGGTGGCGGTGGCGGGGGCGGGGGAAGAGGAGCCGCGGGGCCAGCCGGGCGCACCCAGTCGGTGCGCTTGTGCCATACGATCCCCGGCACATCGAGGCGCGTTTCGGGATCGCCGTTCCACGAAGGCGCAAAGCCTTCCGCCTTGAGCGCGGCGACGACCGACTCGCCGATCCCCCGCTTGGCCTCGACCCCTTCTGCCACCGCGTCGAAGCCGATGAACAGCGCGTGCCCGCCGAGCACCCGTTCGATATCCTGACCGTGATAATAGGCAAAGCCGCGCCAACTGTCCGGCGGATCGCGGCCAATCAGGTCCCATGCGTCGCCATGCGCGTCGCTGGTTGTCATCCCGGCATTGTGAAGCGCGAGGATGCCGTCTGCCTCCAGCGCATCGAAGGCGCGGGCAAGGCGGTCCCAGTCGGTCACCGCTGGCCATGTTGCCTCGGCCGCGCGCTTGGTAGCCAAGGCAGCAAGCGCATGTTGCCGTACTACGCCCGCGTGCGGCGCGCTGTGGGGGTCGAAGGCAAGGTCGGCGATGTAGGTTTCAAGGTCGTCCTCGTTGAAGAAACCCGATTCCACCAATGTGCTCACCTGATCGCGCAGATAGGCCAGATCGTCAAAGTCGTCCTCCATCGTCTTTCCGCCCTTGCTTATTTCGTGACCTCAGGGGGATGCGTCGCCTTCCACTCCATGGCCATGAGCGCGCGCTTTTCGACCGAGGGGTGGGTATAGAACAGCGCCTCCTGCAGCGCGCTGGGGCGCGGGTAGCGGTATTCGGCGGTCTTCACCAAGGCTGTGGCCAGCGCGTCCGGCTCGTTCACCGTCTCCAGCGAATAACGGTCCGCCTCGGTCTCGCCGACGCGGGTAAGGGTGTTGGTGACGGGGGTGACCAGCAGGCCCAGCACCGATCCCACCACGGCAAAGACCGGCAGGCCGCGCGGCTCGTCAAGCCGCGCATCGCTGCCCAGCGCCCGCGCGGTGGGCGCGAACAGGCGGTTCATCAGGAAGAAGAACACCATCGCCAACACCGGGAAGATCACAGCATAGCGCCAGATATGGCCGAGCTTGTAATGCCCGGCCTCATGCCCGGTCACAGCGCGCACCTCGGCGACCGAGGCTTGTTTCAGCGCCACGTCCGAAATCGCGATCCGCGCCGTGGGGCCGATGCCGGAGACATTGGCGGTGAAGCGGTCGGACTGGCGCGAGCCATCATACATGAAGATGCGGTCGTGCGGGATGTCGACGTCGTCGGCGATCTCTTCCAGCGCGGTGCGCACTTCGCCCGGAGGCACGGGCTTGTATTCGTTGAACAGCGGCTCGATCAGGGCCGGGCCGGCCAGCAGCCCGACCAGTGCGGCCACGCCGGCAAGGCCGCCGCTCCACAGCCACCAGCGCTGGCCGGTGCGGCGGATCAGCGCATAGACCCCGGTCAGGAACAGCCCGCCCAGCACCATCCCGATCAATTCGCCCGTCGCCATCTGCCCGAGGAAATCGCCAAGCGGCTGGCTCGACAGGCTATAGGACCGCTCACGATACCAGTTGGTGTAGATCGTCCAGGGGAGAGCGATCAGCGTGGAGATGATCAGGAAAGCGGCGCTGATCGTGAAGGTGGAAAGCCACGGCTTGCGATGCGCCATGCGATCGGCAATCCGGTCGAGCAGCCGCAGGCGGACCATGATGAAAGCGACCAGCAGCGACACACCGACGTTCAGGAACAGCAGCCAGTGATTGCCGGTGGTGTAGGCCTGCGCCTGTGCCAGCGCGTCAGGGCCAAGACTGTCGACCAGACGCGCGGCCTGCTGCGCGGGGGTGAGGTTGATGGCCATGGCGATGATCGCTCCCCTATGGATCAATGTGCATTAGTCGCGCAGTACACCGCGCGCCGAACTGTTCAAGGCTCAGAGCCCCAGCACGTCGTTCATGGTGTAGCGTCCGGCGCTTTGACCCGTCAGCCACTGCGCCGCTCGCACCGCCCCGCGTGCGAAGATCATGCGATTTTCGGCCGAGTGGCTGAGGGTCAGCCGCTCTTCGCTTCCTGCAAAGATCACGCTGTGTTCGCCCGCCACAGTGCCGCCGCGCAGGGTGGCAAAGCCGATTGCGCCTTCAGCCCGCGCGCCGGTCATACCGTGGCGGCCGCTTTCCATGTTGTCGCCGAGCACGATCCCGCGCCCTGCCGCGGCCGCCTCGCCGAGCAGTTTGGCCGTGCCGGACGGCGCATCGACCTTCATGCGGTGGTGCATTTCCAGCACCTCGATATCCCATTCCGGCCCCAGCCGCGCCGCGGCCTCGCGCACCAGATGCGCCATCAGCGTCACGCCCAGCGAGAAGTTGCCCGATTGCAGTACCGGCACGGCGCGCGCGGCTTCGGCCAGCATCACGAAATGTGGCTCTTCAAGTCCGGTCGTGCCGATAACGATCGGCTTGCCCGCCACCTTTGCCGCGCCAAGGTTCGCGGCGAGGGCATCCGGCGCGGAGAAATCGATCAGCACGTCGCACTGGCTGGCATGGGGGCCGATGCTGCCTCCGGCATCCACGCCGACACACATCGCATGGCCCGCGTCAGCAATCGCTGTCTCCAGCGCCTGTCCCATCCGGCCCTTGTGTCCGATCACCCCGAATTTGAGCTGTGCCATTGCCTTGCCTCTATGCCCCATGCTTGAAGGCCTCATGGCAGAGATTAAACGCATCGTCATCCTCACCGGCGCAGGGATTTCCGCCGAAAGCGGGATCGATACCTTCCGCTCGGCGGGCGGACTTTGGGAGCAGCACCGGGTCGAGGATGTCGCCACGCCCGAAGGTTTCGCCCGCAACCCCGACCTTGTTTTGAACTTCTACGACATGCGGCGCGCCGCGTTAGGCAATGTGGCGCCCAACCCTGCGCACATGGCGCTGGCGCAACTGGAGCGCGAATTTCGCGGCGATCTGCTGCTCGTCACCCAGAATGTCGACGACCTGCACGAACGCGGCGGATCGGCGCGGGTGCTGCATATGCATGGCGAGCTGAAATCGGCGCTGTGCCAATCATGCGAGACCCGCAGCCGATGGGACGCGACCATGATCGACCGCCCGCCATGCCCCGTCTGCCGCGCGCCGACCCTGCGCCCCGATGTCGTGTGGTTCGGCGAGATGCCTTATGAAATGGGCCGCATCTACCGCGCGCTTGAAAGCTGCGATCTGTTTGTCAGCATCGGCACATCCGGCGCGGTCTATCCTGCCGCCGGCTTCGTGCAGGAGGCACGGGCGGCCGGTGCGCGAACGCTCGAACTCAATCTCGAACCGAGCGAAGGCTCTCGCCTGTTCGACGAAACCCGCCACGGCCCGGCCAGCGCGCTGGTGCCGCAGTGGGTTGGCGAAGTGCTCAGTTCCGGGGCGGCGTAGGCGTGGGCGGATTGGCGCCGCGCTCTTCGGTCCAAGTGCGCCCTGAACCATTGGCAGCGGTGAAGCCTTCGTTCTGGGCATCGGCATCGGGGACGGCGTCTTCCTCGCGCTGGCGCTGGGCCACCGCCGCGTCTTCATGATTGGCCTGCGCCTTGTTGGCGCGCATCCACGAGGCGATGCCGTACACCAGCGCCGAGCCGATCGTGAACAGCGCCAGGACCATCACGATATCAAAGTCGAAATTCATCGGGTCAGCCTCCTTGCTTGGGGAAGGGGGCGACCGTGAAGGAGGGATGCTTGTTCCGCGCCGGGGCGAAGTTTCGTGCCGTGCCGTGGCGGGCGCAGGTCAGGCCGAAGCCGGGCCGCAGGTTCGGCAGCCGGGGTCCTTGCCGATGCGGATGGTGCGCAAGGATGGCTCCATGCCGTCGAGAATATGGACGCGGCCCCATTGCGGATCGCCCAGCGTGCTCACCCCCGCCAGCAGCACTTTGACCGCCTGCATTGCGGCAAAACTGCCCGCCCAGCCCGCCATCGCGCCGAGCATTCCGTCATCCGCGCAAGTGTCGCAATCCTCGGCATCGAAGGCATCGCCGACGAAGCAACGATAACAGGACTCTCCGGCAAGGTGTCCGGCAAAAGCGCCGACCTGCCCCTGAAAGCGGCCCACGGCGGCTGACAGCAAGGGAATTCTCGCCGCGACGCAGGCGTCCGATACGGCGAGGCGGGTGGCGAAATTGTCGGTACCGTCGAGCACCAGGTCCGCGCCTGCGATCAGGCTGGCGGCGTTTTCGGGCGTGATCCGCGCGTCGGAGACGTCGACCTGCAAGGCATCATCGAAATTGGCGAGCCAGCGCCGCGCCGATACCGCCTTGCCATAGCCGACATCGCGCTGGGTGAAGATCGTCTGCCGCTGGAGGTTGCTGACATCGACCACGTCATCATCGACCAGCGCGAGCCTGCCGATCCCGCTCGCGGCGAGATATTGCAGGGCAGGGCTTCCGATCCCGCCGAGCCCGATCACCGCCACGCGCGATTCGGCCAGCCGCACCTGCCCTGCGCCGCCCACTTCGGGCAGCACGATGTGGCGGGCGAAGCGGTCAAGCCGGGCGGAAGAAAGCGTCACGGCTTGTCCTCCGGCGCGCGGCGCTCTTGCCGGAAGGCACCAATGCCATGCCACCACAGGAAGCCGATCACCGCGCCCTTGGTCGGCTGGAGCGTCACCAGCAGCAGCCCAATCGCCACCGGCAGGATGATGGCAAGGGTCAGCCAGGCCGACATGCCGAAGGTGCCGATCATCGCGATCACCACCGGTGCGAGCAGGTGTCCAACCACGAAGATGCCGATATAGGCCGGGAAATCATCGGCCTGCTGCACAGACCAATCCTGCTTGCAATGGCCGCAGCGATCGACGGGTTTCAGCCATGCGCGGAACAGCGCAGCCTCGCCGCAGCGCGGGCACTTGCCCCGCGCGCCGCGGACAAGCGCGGGAATCCACCCGGCAGGCAGGTCGATACAGTCGGGAGAAAGGCGCTGAGAAGGCATGGACAGGCTGTTTACAGCCTGTGCACAGCCTGTCGACAGGGCTGTGGATCAGCCTGTCGAAAGCGCGGTGCAAAGCCGGTGGCCAGATTGTGGGTAATCAGCTCTCCAGCTGGCGCAGCAGGCTGCGCACATCACCGTCCATGTCGGCGTCGCGCTGACGCAGATCCTCGATCAGGCGCACCGCGTGGATCACCGTCGAATGGTCGCGCCCGCCGAACTTGCGCCCGATTTCGGGATAAGAACGCGGGGTGAGCACCTTGGACAGATACATCGCCACCTGCCGCGGGCGAACCACGGCGCGTGCGCGCCGCTTGGAGCTCATCTCCGAACGGTCGATACGGTAGAACTGGCAGACGGTGCGCTGGATCTCGTCGATGGTGATCCGGCGGCGGTTGGCCGAAAGGATATCGGTGAGCTGCTCTTCAGCCAGCTGGAGCGAGACTTCCTGCCCGGTCAGCTGGGCATAGGCGATCAGCTTGTTGAGGCCGCCGACCAGCTCGCGGATGTTGCGGGTGATGGTGCGGGCGAGGAATTCGACCACGTCCTCGGGCACGGCGAGCGGCGCGAAGCGCACCAGCTTGGAGACGAGGATCTTCTTGCGCAGCTCGATATCGGCGGGCTGGATATCGGCGACGAGGCCCATCGACAGGCGGCTGAGCAGGCGCGGTTCAACCCCGTCCAGCGCCTGCGGAGCGCGGTCGGCGGCGAAGACCAGCCGTTTGCCTTCGGCCAGCAGCGCGTCGATCGTATAGAGCAGTTCTTCCTGCGCGCTCGCCTTGCCGATGATGAACTGGATATCGTCCACCAGCAGCAGGTCGAAGCTGCGCAACCGGGCCTTGAACTCGATCGTCTGGCTCGACTTCAAAGCCTGCACGAACTCGACCATGAACCGCTCGGCCGAGCAGTAGAAGATCCGGGCGCGCGGGTGGGCCTGCAGATAGGCATGGCCGATGGCGTGGAGCAGGTGGGTCTTGCCCTGTCCGGTCGCCGCCTTGAGATACAGGGGCGAGAACTGCGGCTGTTCCAGTGCCGCCATGCGCTGCGCCGCGTTGCAGGCGAGGATGTTCGCTTCGCCCGTGACGAAGGCGGTGAAGGTCAGCGACGGGTCGAGCCCGACGGAGGAGGTGAAGGTCGCATCGCCCAGCGCGCCGGCGGCCATGGCAATCGCGCTCGCGCCATCATTGGCGGGGCGACGACCATCGTCGAGGCGCAGGTCGGGCAGCTGGCGGCGGCCCGGGTGGACGATGATGTTAACCTTGCGCACTTCGCTGCGCGCAATGCTCCAGGCGAGCTGCAAGCGGTCGTGGAAGCGGTCACGCACCCAGTTGGCGGAGAATTCGGTCGGCAGGTACAGATCGAGGGTGCCGGTATCGCGGGTCAGCGCGCCAAGCTGGATCGGCTTGATCCACTGGCTGTGCAGCTGGTGCCCCAGATCCTTGCGCAGGCCCTGACTGATATCGGCCCAGTCGGCCGCGAGATTTACAGCTTCGGAATCTTCCATCAGATGTTCGTCGGCCTGGCGGCCAGTCGTCCGCGCCTTGTCAGTCCTGTGCACAAGCTCATCCCCAATTCACCCACAGCCTGCCGGACACGGGTCCGCAGACTTATTTAATCCCATTGCGACAGGTACTGCCTTCCCCTTCCGCAGAATCGAT